>NZ_CP040174.1:0-2400000 GCF_007858535.1 Arthrobacter sp. UKPF54-2 | reverse complement strand
ACTCGGGCGGCGCGGGCGACGGCGGAGCCATGGCGACCTGGCTCCGCCGGCTATACACCGCCCCGGCCACCGGCGACCTCGTCGCCATGGACTCCCGCGCCAGACTCTTCCCGCCCGCACTGCGCCGCTTCATCCAGGCTCGCGACGACACCTGCCGCACTCCCTATTGCGACGCCCCCATCCGCCACCTGGACCACATCGTCCCCTGGCACAACGGCGGCACCACGAGCCTCGCCAACGGCGCCGGACTCTGCGAAGCCTGCAACCACACCAAAGAAGCACCCGGCTGGAACGCCCAGACCCGCCCGGGAAGCCGGCACACCCTGGAAGTCACGACACCGACCGGCCACTCCTACTACTCCAGCGCCCCGCCGCTTCCGGGAACGCCCGTCATCCGGCGGCCATGCCGAACCGCGGACGACGGCGATACTGCGGAACCTCCAAGGCCGTTCAGGACAAGAAAACGCAGGCACAAGGCAAACCGCGCCCACCCGGTAGTTCAGCCGGCGGCGTAGCCTGCGCTAGCCTGCCGCACAGCCGGGGCAGCCCAGCCGGAGCTAGTCGCCGTCGGGAGCAGCGCCGGTGGCGACGCTGTTCGACGGGTTGTTGGACCATTCCGAGAATGATCCCGGGTACAGGGCCGCCGAAAAGCCGGCGATTTCCAGCGCTGCGATTTCGTGGGCTGCGGTCACTCCGGAGCCGCAGTACACTGCGGTGGGCACTCCGGCGTGCACGCCCAGTGCGGTAAGGCGTTCGCGCAGCTCAGCGGATGGGAGGAACCGGCCGTCCGCCGCCAGGTTCGCGGTGGTGGGCGCACTGACGGCACCGGGTATGTGTCCGGCACGGGGGTCCACGGGTTCGATCTCGCCGCGGTACCGCTCCCCGGCACGGGCATCGAGCAACAGACCCTCTCGGGACCAGCCGCCCGCCTCCGCAGCGCCGATCACCGGCATGGCACCGTCGGACAGGACAACGTCGCCGGCCTCGACGTCCTGTTCGCCGCTCTCGACGTCGAAACCGGCCGCGCACCAGGCGGCCAGGCCACCGTCGAGCAGGCAGACCCCAGGGAAGCCGGCGTTGCGCAGCATCCACCAGACTCGAGCGGCGGCAAGGTTGCCGGTGCCGTCGTAAGCCACCACCACGTCGCCGTCCCGGATGCCCCAGGAGCGCGCGGACTGCTGGAACTGCTCCAGCGGCGGCAGCGGGTGGCGTCCCCGGCTTGGATCGGCGGGGCCCGCCAGCTCGGTAGCGAGGTCAACGAAGACCGCGCCAGGGATGTGCGCCTGAAGATAATGCTCGCGGCCGTGCGGGTCGCCGAGCGCCCAGCGGACGTCCAGCAGCACGGTCCGTGTGCCGGAGTCCAGCCGGTCTTTGAGCTCGGCCACAGTCATCAGGGTGTCCATCCGCCCACTCTAACCGTGGCCCGCACTGCCCGTGGGCAGCCGGCGCCGCGGGTAGGCTGATGCGGTGACAAGAGTGCGCCAGCAGGACCGGGTTTGGGCCGACGAAGCCATCCGCCGGATCAATGCCGAGAACAACAGATCCGCCGACACGCACCTTTACTCGGTGCCGCTGCCCGAACACTGGGGTGTCCGGCTGTATCTCAAGGACGAATCAACCCACCGCACGGGCAGCCTGAAGCACCGCCTGGCCCGCTCGCTGTTCCTGTTCGGGCTGGTCAACGGCTGGATCCGCGAAGGCACCACCATCGTCGAGGCCTCCAGCGGAAGCACCGCCGTCTCCGAGGCGTACTTCGCCCAACTGCTGGGGCTGCCGTTCATCGCCGTAATGACCCGGACCACGAGCCGCGAAAAGATCGCGCTAATTGAACAGTTCGGCGGATCCTGCCACCTGGTGGACCACGCCTCCGAGGTGTACGCGGCCGCCGAGGACCTGGCCCGCCGCACCGGCGGCCACTACATGGACCAGTTCACCTACGCCGAGCGCGCCACCGACTGGCGGGGGAACAACAACATCGCCGAGTCGATCTTCGGCCAGTTGGCACTCGAGGAGCACCCGGTCCCCCGCTGGATCGTGGTGGGGGCGGGCACCGGCGGAACCAGCGCCACGATCGGCCGGTACCTGCGCTACCAGCAGCACGACACCGGCCTCGCCGTCGTCGATCCGGAGAATTCCACGTTCTTTCCGGGCTGGCTGGCCAGCCGGGACGGCGGGTCGGCGTCGGAGGCCACCGGCCTGCCCTCCCGGATCGAAGGCATCGGGCGGCCACGGCTGGAGCCGAGCTTCGTGCCCGCCGTGATCGACCACATGATCCAAGTGCCGGATGCCGCCTCGGTGGCTGCCATGCGCCACCTGCGCGAACACGCGGGCCTGCACGCGGGCCCGTCCACCGGCACCAACCTCTGGGGCGTGTGGCAGCTCATCGCCCAGATGATCGCCGAAGGCCGCCGCGGCAGCGTCGTCTCGCTGATGTGCGACGCCGGCGACCGCTACACCGGCAACTATTACAGCACCGAGTGGCTGCAGACCCAAGGCCTGGACCCGGCACCCCACGAGGCCACCATCCGGGAATTTTTCGCCAGCGGGACCTGGGCGGCGGGCTAAACCTCCACGGATTCGCCGCTGGCGAGGTGGCGGTATTCGGTGCCGTACCTGGCCCCGATCCGCGTCACGTGCCCCTCGATCAGGCCGCGTCCCGTGTCATTCAGCAGGGCATCGTGGATCGGGAAGGCCCGCGGCGCGCGGACGCCAATGACGAAGTCCACAACCTCACCCACTTTGTTCCAGGGCGCGTGGATCGGCACCAGCAGGGTCTGCACCTCGATGCCGTCCGGGATCACGAAGGAATCCCCCGGATGGTAGACGTTGGAGTCCACCAGATAGCCGACGTTCGCGACCACCGGAATCTGCGGATGGATGAGCGCGTGCTGGCCGCCAAAACTCCGGACGGCAAAGCCGGCCGCCTCAAAGGACTCGCCGGCTCCCACAGTGTGGATCCGCGCGGCCGCCTCAGGCGCCTTGCCCTTGAGCTCCGCGGCCACGCCGGCGGGCGCGAACAGCTGTAGCTCGGGGCTGGCCAGCAGCGCGCCGGAGACGGCGTCGACGTCGATGTGGTCCGCGTGTTCATGCGTGATCAGCACGGCGGCCGCGCCGTCGAGAGCCTGGTCCGTTTCGGAGAATGTTCCCGGGTCCAGCACCAGCACCCGCCCTTCCTTTTCGATCCGGACACAAGCGTGGGTGAATTTCGTCAGCTTCATCCGGCCAGCCTATGGCGCCCTCCGAAGCGGTGTCCACGGTGCCCGGCTGGTAATCTGGGAGCCTGCTCTACCCGCAGCATGACCCCAGCGAAGCGAGTTTCCCCATGTCCCAGGGCGCCACCACCGGCGGCAGCCAGGCACCGGCCGAGGCCTTGGCCGTGGCCGGCGCCAAGGAACAGCCCGCCGGCAAGGAACCGGGCAAGGAACAGCGCGTCACCAAGCAGCGGTTGGCGGTCAGCGCCGCCCTGGACGAACTGGACGACTTCGTCAGCACCCAGGAACTGCACCGCATCCTGCAGGAGCGCGGCACCTCGGTTTCCCTCGCCACCTCCTACCGGATCCTGCAGTCCCTCGCCGACGACGGCCTGGTGGACGTGCTGCGGAACGCGGACGGCGAAGTGGTCTACCGGCGGTGCGCCGTCACCGGACACCACCACCACCTGCTCTGCCGCAACTGCGGCAAGGCCGTTGAGGTGGAGGCGCCCGCCGTCGAAGCCTGGGCCGCGCGGATCGCAAGCGAGCACGGCTTCACCGCGGTGGAGCACACGGTAGAGATCTTCGGGCTGTGCCCCGAGTGCACCGCCCTGCGGGCCGGCAGCTAACGCACGGCGCGGCCACAGCCGGTCACCAGGCTCCGCACCTGGCGGCTGAATCTACGCGCTCACCGACACGGGCCGAATCACCCGGCCGTTGAGGCCGCGCTTGGCCCGGAGGCCGCCGACCACGCGGCACACCACGTAGATCACAAAGGACAGCGTTGTCACGTACGGGCTGATGGGAAGCCTTCCCCCGAGGGCCAGCAGGATGCCGCCCACCGTCGCCGTCACCGCAAAGACGATGCTCAGCAGCACCACCAGCCGCGGCGAAGAGGTCACCCGCAGGGCCGCGGCGGCCGGGGTGATCAGCAGCGCCAGCACCAGCAGGGCACCGACAATCTGGATGGACAGGGCCACACTCACGCCCAGCAGCAGCATAAAGCCCAGGGCAAGGGCCCGGACCGGGACGCCGCGGGCGGCGGCGACGGCGGGGTCCACGCTCGCGAACGTCAGTGGCCGCCAGATGGCCACCAGCGCCAGCATCACGACGACGGCGGCGCCGGCGAGCACCTGCAGCTGCACCGTGCCGACGGAGACGATCTGGCCGGTGAGCAGGCCGAACTTGTTTGCCGCGCGGCCTTCATAGAGCGAGAGGAACAGGATGCCCAGGCCCAGGCCGAACGGCATCAGCACGCCGATGGTCGAGTTCTTGTCCCGGGCCCGGACGCCCATCAGGCCCAGCAGCAGCGCCGCCACCACGGACCCGGCGAGTGAACCGAGCACCACGTCGGCGCCGACCAGCAGGGCAAAGGCCGCGCCGGCGAAGGAGAGCTCGGAGATGCCGTGCACAGCGAACGCCAGGTCGCGCTTCATCACAAAGGTGCCCACCAGGCCGCCGAGCAGGCCCAGCACCGCCCCGGCCCAGATGGAGTTCTGCACCAGCACAAGCAGTTCGCCGTAGTTCTCGAAGTTGAAAATTGATTGCAGCACGCTGTCGAGGTCCATTTATCCGACCTCCCCGGCGATCGCGTGCGCGTCCTCGTGGTGGTGGGTGGCGCCGTCCGGAATGCCTGCCACGATCATCCGGCCGTTGGCGTGGATCACTTCCACGCGGCTGCCGTAAAGGTTGGAGAGCACCTCGGTGGTCATGACTTCCGCGGGGGTGCCCACCTTGAAACGGCCGCCGGCGAGATAGAGGACCCGGTCCACGTAATCCATGATCGGGTTGATCTCGTGCGTCACGAACACCACGGCGCTCTTCTGCGCGTGGCACTGCTCGTTGATCAGGGCGCTGACGGCCTGCTGGTGCTGCAGGTCGAGCGAGAGCAGCGGCTCGTCGCAGAGCAGCACGCTGGGGTCCGTCGCGAGGGCCTGCGCCACCCTCAGCCGCTGCTGTTCGCCGCCGGAGAGCTGGCCCACCGGGACCTTGGCGTAGTCCAGGGCGCCCACCCGTTCGAGGAGCCGGTCGATCTTGCGGTTCACCTTGGCCCCGCCGAGGCGGATCCCCCAGCGGTGGCCGTCCACCCCGAGGCCCACGAGGTCGCGGGCGCGCAAGGGTGTGTCCGGGTCGAGGGATTCCTGCTGCGGGATGTAGCCGATCCGGGGGTTGCCCCGGGCGATCGGCGCTCCGGCCAGGACGGCGGTGCCGGACGTCAGTTCCTGCAGCCCGAGCAGGACCTTGAGGAAGGTGGTCTTCCCGCTGCCGTTTGGGCCGAGGACCGCAAAAAATTCACCCGGATTGATGTCCAGGTCCAGGTTCTCCCACAGGGTCCTCGTGCCGAACTTCAGGGAGGCTCCGCGCAGGCTCACGACGGGTGTCAACTGGGTTTTCCTCGATTTCTGCGCAGGCCGGAGGGCCACGCCGTTGCGACTATCTTAGGCCCGGCTAGGCCCGGCCGAGGGCCTTGGCCAGCGCGTCCACATTGGCGGACATCCACTGCATATAGCCCTTGCCGTCCGGCAGCGTCTCGCTGAACTCCACCACCGGAACGCCCGCGGCGACGGCTGCGTCCTTGAGGGCGAGGGTCTGCGGGCCTTCCGTCTGCGGGTTGTAGGCCAGCAGTCGGATGCCGCCGGACTTCACGACGTCGACGGCGGAACGCAGCACGGCGGGCGGAACATCAGAGCCGGATTCGATGGCGGCGCTGTATTCAGGGGGCGTCCGGTTCTCCAGACCCGCAGCTTCCAGCAGGTAGAGCGGGACGGGCTCTGTCACGGCGACCCCGCCGTGGGCCGAAGCGGCCTTGAGGTCCGAGAGCCGGGCGTCCAGGCCGGCGAGTTCCTGCTTCAGGGAGGCGGCGTTGTTCCGGAAGTCCCCGGCCGAGGACGGCTCCAGGGCACCCAGCTTGTCCGCCAGCGCGTCGGCGAGCCGGCCCATTGCGGCCGGGCTGTACCAGATGTGTTCGTTGAATCCGGCGGGGGCGTGGCTGTGGCGGTCGGCGTCTGGCGAGGCCGCGCTGGAGGAGGCGCCGGCGGCGGGGGCCAGCCCGGAGGCGTCCACGGCGTTGAGCAGGTTCTTGTCCTGCAGCCCGGTGTCCTCGGCCAGCTTGTGCAGGAAGTCGTCGTAGCCACCGCCGTTCTCCACCACCAGTTCGGCCTTGGAGACGGCGAGCTTGTCCTGCGTCGTGGCCTCGTAGGAGTGCGGGTCCTGGCTGGTCCGGCTGATGATCGAGGTGACCCGGACCTTGCCGCCGCCGACGCTGCGGACAATGTCGCCGTACACACTGGTCGAGGCGACCACCTCCACCACACCGTCGCCGGCGCCAGGCCGGTCACCGCCCGACGTCGGGCCGCAGGCGGTCAGCAGCAGGCTGCTGAGGCCGGCTAGGACAACAGCGGCGGCGGAACGGCGCACGGGGATACCTCGGATCTGTTATTGAGAAGCGTTAGCAATACAACGAGTCTAACCCTAAATGGGAATCATTCCTATTTAGGGTTAGACCCGTGGTGCCGGCTCCCCTATTCCTGCCCCAGCCTGCGGTAGCCGGTGGCCTGCGTGGCGTCCCGGATCTCGCCGACCAGCTGCTCGATCACGTCCTCAAGGAACAGCACGCCCTGGGTATGCCCGTCCGGGCCGATCACCCGGGCAAGGTGCGAGCCGGTGCGCTGCATGACCGACATCGCCTTTTCGATCTCATCATCCATGGCCAGGTTGGCCAGCGAACGGATGCGGCTTTCGGCAATCGGGTGCTGGTAGCCCGCCTCCGGGATCGAAAGCACGTCCTTGATGTGCAGGTAGCCGGAGAGCATGCCTTCGTCGTCGAGCATCGGGAACCGGGAGAACCCGGTCCGGCTCACGGACTTCTCGAATTCCTCCGGCGTGGTGGCGGCCTTGAGCATCACGAGCTTCTCCAACGGCACCATCACCTGGGATGCGGTGTGTTCGGAGAACTCCAGCGCACCGGTGATTAGCCCGGCGTCGTCGTCCACCAGGCCGTGGCGGGTGGATTCCTGCACGATCGACTGGACTTCCTCGAGCGTGAAGGAGGAGGTGACCTCATCCTTCGGTTCGATCCGCATCAGTTTCAGGATGTGGTTGGCGGACCAGTTCAGGGCCACAATGACGGGCCTGACCGCGCGGGCGATGAAGATCAGCGGCGGCGCGAGCAGCAGGGCCGCCTTGTCCGCGACCGAGACCGAGATGTTCTTCGGCACCATCTCCCCGAAGGTCACATGCAGGAACGTGACCGCCAGCAGGGCAATGGCGAACGCCACGACGTCGGCCAGTTCCGTCGGCACACCGAGCGCCTCCAACGGGACGGCCATCAGGTGGTGGATGGCCGGCTCGGCCACCTGCAGGATCAGCAGCGAGCAGACCGTGATGCCCAGCTGGGCGCAGGCCAGCATCAGCGAGACGTTCTCCATGGCCCGGAGCGTGGTCTGGGCCCGCTTGGACCCGGACTCGGCCAGGGGCTCAATCTGGCTGCGGCGGGCGGACATCACGGCGAATTCGGCCGCCACAAAGAAGGCATTGCCCAGCAGCAGCACCGCGAGCCACAGGATTCCCAGCCAGTCGCTCATGCGGCACCGGCCTTTCCGGCGGCGTCGATGCGCCCGTTGCGCCCGGTGTGCCGCTCGGGCTCCGGCGGAGACGGTTTGAAACAGATGCGGTCGATCCGGCGTCCGTCCATCCGGGTCACGCTCAGTTTTCCGCCGCCGACGTCGACCGTGTCACCCACGGCCGCGATCCGGCCCAGCTGGCTCATCACGTAGCCGCCGACGGTTTCGTACGTCGCCTCGTCCGGGACGGTCAGGCCGGGAATCTGCTCGGAGAGTTCGTCCGGGCGCAGCAGGCCCGGGAAGTACCAGTCCCCCGAGGCGCTTTGCAGCAGGCCGGGGCGGACCTTGTCGTGTTCGTCGGCCACTTCCCCAACGATTTCCTCCACGAGGTCCTCCAGCGTCGCGATGCCGGCGGTTCCGCCGTATTCGTCCAGGACCACCGCGAGCTGCAGGTTCCCTTCGCGCAGTTCGGCGAGCAGTCCGTCCAGGTGGATGGTCTCGGGGACGCGGAGCACCTCGGTCATGATGGCGCCCGCTTCCAGGTTGGCCCTCCGTTCCACCGGAACAGCGATGGCCTTCTTGATGTGGACCACGCCGCGGATGTCGTCCGAGGACTCGCCGATCACGGGGAAGCGCGAGTAGCCGGTACGTTTGGCGGCCTCCACAATGTCGGAAACCGGCTGGTGCCCGTCGATGGTCTCCACCCGGATCCGCGGGGTCATGACGTCCGCCGCCGTCCGTTCGGAGAACTTCAGGGTGCGGGAGATGAAGTTGGCGGTCCGTTCATCCAGGGTTCCCATCGCCGCCGAGCGGCGCACCAGCGAGGCAAGCTCGGCCGGGGTGCGGGCACCGGAGATCTCCTCCTTGGCCTCGAGGCCAAAGACGTTCAGGACCTTGTTGGAGAAGCCGTTGAGCACCACGATGGCGGGCTTGAAGATGGCGGTGAACACCAGCTGCGGCCGGGCCAGGGCCTTGCCGACCGGGAACGAGAGGGCGATGGCCATGTTCTTCGGGACCAGTTCGCCGATCAGCATGGACAGCAGCGTGGCCAGCACCATCGCGAGCACCAGCGAGACCGAGGTGGCGCCCGCCTCCGGCAGGCCGAGGACGGTCAGCGGGCCTTCGAGCAGCTTCCCCACTGACGGTTCCATCACGTAACCGGTGAGCAGCGTGGTCAGGGTGATCCCGAGCTGGCAGCTGGAGAGCTGGGTGGAGAGGGATTTGAGGCATTTCAGCAGCGGCGCGGCGGCGGCATCGCCGTTGTCCACCGCACGCTGCACGGTGGCCTGGTCGAGCGCGACCAGGGAGAATTCGACGGCGACGAAGAAGCCGGTGCCGAGGATGAGGAGCAGACCTGCTCCGAGCAGTAACCACTCCATTTAGCGGCCCGCTTCGGGGCGCCGGAGGGAGGGCCGGGGTAAACGCCCCGGCGGAGGATGGTCAGCCGCAGCCGACCCTGCTTCCCGGACGGTACTGGGTCCGGATAAAGTCCGCTGCCGCGCAGCGGAGGAGTGATGGGCGCGTGAACGGGGTTTGCCGGCTCTGCGGGTGGACTGGGCGGGAACGGATTCGGTTCCGCGCTGACAGCCCCCAGGCCGGCACCTAGATTTACTGTCCATAAGAATTTCAGTCTACAGGTTGCGGGTCACCAGCTCTGCGGGACCGGGCGGCCCTCCTCGTAGCCGGCGGCGGACTGGATACCGGCCACGGCGCGCTCCCGGAACGCGGCCAGGTCGGCCGCGCCGGCGTAGCTCATGGAGCTGCGCAGTCCGGCGGTGATCATGTCCAGCAGGTCCTCCACGCCCGGGCGGGCAGCGTCGAGATACATCCGGGAGGTGGAGATGCCCTCCTCGAAGAGGGCCTTGCGGTCCTTTTCAAAGGCCCCCTCGCGCTGGTTGCGGTTCTGCACGGCACGCGCCGAGGCCATCCCGAAGCTCTCCTTGTACTGGCGGCCCCCGGCGTCCAGCTGCAGGTCCCCCGGGCTCTCGTGCGTCCCGGCGAACCAGGAGCCGATCATGACCTGGCTCGCGCCGGCGGCGAGGGCCAGCGCCACGTCGCGGGGGTACCGGACCCCGCCGTCGGCCCAGACGCGGCCGCCGGCGGCGCGCGCCGCCGCCGAGCATTCCAGCACCGCGGAGAACTGGGGCCGGCCCACGGCCGTCATCATCCGGGTGGTGCACATGGCGCCGGGGCCGACGCCGACCTTAACAATGTCCGCCCCGGCCTGGATCAGCTCCCGGGTGGCCTCGGCGGTGACGACGTTGCCGGCCACCACCGGGACGCCCGGGTCCAGGCTCCGGACGGCGGCCAGGGCATCGAACATTTTCTGCTGGTGGCCGTGGGCGGTGTCCAGCACCAGCACGTTGACGCCTGCGGCGAGCAGTTCGGCGGCGCGGCCGGCGACGTCGCCGTTGATCCCGACGGCGGCGGCCACCTTGAGCGCGCCGTCGTCGTCCAGGGAGGGCCGGTACAAGGTGGACCGCAGGGCGCCCTTGCGCGTCAGGACGCCGGCGAGGACGCCGTCCTGCTGCACCGGAACGAAGTCGGTGCCGGCGGCATCCATGGCGTCGAACGCCCGGCGCAGGGCCGCCGCGGCCGCGCCGTGGCCGGCGGCGCCGAACTCCGCGGCATCCAGCACGAGCGGCTGGTGCCGCATCACGGAGGCGAGCGACGCGAAGCGGTCCTGGCCCTCGAAGTCGGCGGCGCGGACCACACCGGCGACGGCGCCGGCGTCGTCGACCACCACCACCGCGCCGTGCGGGCGCTTGCCCATCAGGTGGAGGGCATCGATGACGGTGTTCGAGGCACGCAGGCTGACCGGCGTCTCGAACACGGCGTGGCGTGCCTTGACCCAGGCAGTCACGCTGCGGAGCACGTCCAGCGGCACGTCCTGGGGCAGCACGGCCAGGCCGCCGCGGCGGGCCATGGTCTCAGCCATCCGTTTGCCGGTGACCGCGGTCATGTTCGCGACGACCAGCGGGATGGTGGAGCCGGTCCCGTCATCCGCCGCCAGGTCCACGTCCAGCCGCGAGGTCACGTCCGAGCGGGACGGCACCAGGAAGAGGTCGGAATAGGTCAGGTCGGTGGTCGGCTCACTCAGGAAACGCACGTTTGCTCCTCGCTGAAAAGGGGTTCTCTGTTGTGATTCTAGGCGAGCCCGGCGGCGGCCCGGCTGCGGCTCCGGCGGGGCCGGCCGGACGCCGTTGCGGCCACCGGATGATTTGAGTCACCCTTATTGGCGGTTTGGCCGGAATCGTCACTAGACTGGCATGGGTCTGGGTTCACTGGACGCGGAGAACTGGTTCGATTGACGTGCTGCGGCACCGTGGAAACCAGCGGGAATCAAACTCATGGAAGAGGCGTATTTCAAGTGCCAGAGCAGCCAAGCCACCGTCTACCCGAGGAATTTGGCGGAAACGAGTGGCTCGTTGACGAACTGTACGAGCGGTACCAGCAGGACAAGAACACGGTGGATGCCAAGTGGTGGCCGCTCTTCGAATCCTTCGATGCCAGTGACGGTTCTTCAACTAACGGCGCTTCGGCAACGGCCGTCGCGAACCCGTCCACCCGTGAACTTCCGGTGGTAGCCCCGGCCGCCGCAAAGGCAGCCGCGCCTGCAGCTGCCGCTCCGACGCCCGCCGCGCCTGCTGCTTCTGCGCCGTCAGCCCCGGCCCCCGCTTCCGCCCCGGCCGCTGCCCAGAAGGCCCCGGCCACGGTTGCCCGCGACGGCTCGAAGACCTCGGACGCCGGACCCGGCACCGCGCCCATCCCGGCCCAGCTGCCCAAGAACGTCAAGGCCCCCACCGCCCCGGAAGAAGACGTCGTCTCCGTCCTGCGCGGTCCGGCCAAGGCCATTGCCACGAACATGATCACCAGCCTCGAGGTGCCCACCGCCACGAGTGTGCGGGCGATCCCGGCCAAGCTGCTGATCGACAACCGCGTGGTCATCAACTCCAACCTCGCCCGGGCCCGCGGCGGCAAAGTCTCCTTCACGCACCTGATCGGCTATGCCGTCATCCGTGCCCTGGCCCAGTTCCCCTCCATGAACGTCTACTACGACGAGGTGGACGGTAAGCCCGTCGCCGTCCAGCCGGCGCACGTGAACTTCGGTATCGCCATCGACATGCCCAAGCCGGACGGCACGCGGCTGCTTATGGTGCCGAACATCAAGAAGGCGGAGACCCTTAACTTCTCCGAGTTCTGGCACACCTATGAGGACCTGATCAAGCGCGCCCGCGCCGGAAAGCTGACGGCGGATGACCACTCGGGCACCACAGTTTCGCTGACCAACCCCGGCGGCATCGGCACCGTGCACTCCGTCCCGCGCCTGTCCAAGGGCCAGGCGGCCATCATCGGCGTCGGCGCACTGGACTACCCCGCGGAGTTCCAGGGTGCCAGCGAGAAGATCATCGCGCACAACGCGATCAGCAAGGTCCTGACCCTGACCTCCACCTATGACCACCGCGTCATCCAGGGTGCCGGCAGCGGCGAGTTCCTCAAGCTGGTCCACCAGCTCCTGCTCGGTGCGCAGAACTTCTACGACGAGATCTTCGAATCCCTGCGCATCCCGTACGAGCCCGTGCGCTGGAGCCCGGACCTGCAGGTGGATCCGGCCGACGAAATCAACAAGGTCGCCCGGATCCAGCAGCTGATCCACGCCTACCGCGTCCGCGGCCACCTCATGGCGGACACCGACCCGCTCGAGTACGTCCAGCGCAAGCACCCGGACCTGGACGTGCTGACCTACGGCCTGACGCTGTGGGACCTGGACCGCGAATGGCCCACCGGCGGCTTCGGCGGCAAGCCGATGCTCAAGTTCCGCGATATCCTCGGCGTCCTCCGCGACGCCTACTGCCGCACCTCCGGCATCGAGTACATGCACATCCAGGACCCTGCCGAACGCAAGTGGTTCCAGGACCAGATCGAGCACCCGTACTCCAAACCCAGCCGGGACGAGCAGCTGCGCATCGTTTCCAAGCTCAACGCCGCCGAGGCCTTCGAGACGTTCCTGCAGACCAAGTTCGTCGGCCAGAAGCGTTTCTCGCTGGAAGGCGGCGAGTCCCTGATTCCGCTGCTGGATGCCATCATCTCCGACGCTGCCGACGACGAACTCGACGAAGTGGCGATCGGCATGGCCCACCGCGGCCGGCTGAACGTGCTCACCAACATCGCCGGCAAGACCTACGCCCAGGTCTTCCGCGAATTCGAGGGCACCCAGGACCCGCGCTCCGTCCAGGGCTCCGGCGACGTGAAGTACCACCTCGGCACCGAGGGCACATTCACCTCGGACAACGGCAAGGAGACCAAGGTCTACCTCGCCGCCAACCCCTCGCACCTCGAGGCCGTGGACTCCGTGCTCGAGGGCATCGTCCGCGCCAAGCAGGACCGGCTGGACCAAGGCGAGTCCTTCCCCGTGCTTCCGATCATGGTCCACGGCGACGCGGCCTTCGCTGGCCAGGGCGTGGTCGCGGAAACCCTGAACCTCTCGCAGCTGCGCGGCTACCGCACCGGCGGCACCATCCACGTTGTGGTCAACAACCAGGTTGGCTTCACCACGGCGCCGTCGTCTTCGCGTTCCTCCACCTACTCCACAGACGTCGCCAAGATGATCCAGGCGCCGGTGTTCCACGTGAATGGCGACGACCCGGAGGCCGTGGTCCGCATCGGCCAGCTCGCCTACGAGTTCCGCCAGCGTTTCCACAAGGACGTTGTCATCGACATGGTCTGCTACCGCCGCCGCGGCCACAACGAGGGCGACGACCCCTCGATGACGCAGCCGCTGATGTACAACCTGATCGAGGCCAAGCGTTCGGTCCGCAAGCTCTACACCGAGTCGCTGATCGGCCGCGGGGACATCACCGAGGAAGAAGCCGAGCAGCTGCTCCGCGACTACCAGGAACGCCTCGAGCGCGTCTTCGCCGAGACCCACGCCGCGCAGACCTCGCCGATCCCGATCGTCACCGCCGACTCGGCCGCCGTGTCCGATCTCGAACGGCCCTCCGCCCAGCAGTCCGACTCGGGTGTCAGTGCCCCGGAATCCACCGCGATTTCCGCCGAGACGCTGGCCCGGATCGGCAAGGCGCACGTCGAGTTCCCCGAGGGCTTCACCGTCCACGCCAAGCTCAAGCAGCTGCTTGAGAAGCGTGAGCTGATGTCCCGCGAGGGCGGCATCGACTGGGGCTTCGGCGAACTCGCCGCCTTCGGCTCGCTCACCATGGAGGGTGTCCCGGTCCGGCTCGCCGGCCAGGACTCGCGCCGCGGCACCTTCGTGCAGCGCCACGCCGTGTTCCACGACCGCGCCAACGGCGACGAATGGATGCCGCTGGCCAACCTCTCCGAGGACCAGGCCAAGCTGTGGATCTACGACTCCCTGCTCTCCGAATACGCGGCCATGGGCTTCGAATACGGCTACTCGGTGGAGCGCCCGGATGCCCTGGTGCTCTGGGAGGCGCAGTTCGGTGACTTCGTCAACGGCGCGCAGACCATCATCGACGAGTTCATCTCCTCGGCCGAGCAGAAGTGGGGCCAGCGCTCCTCACTGGTGCTCATGCTGCCGCACGGCTACGAAGGCCAGGGCCCGGACCACTCCTCCGCACGCATCGAACGCTTCCTGCAGCTGTGCGCCGAGGAAAACATGATCGTGGCCAACCCCACGACGCCGGCCTCGCACTTCCACCTGCTCCGCCGCCAGGCTTACAGCAGGCCGCGCAAGCCGCTGATCGTCTTCACCCCGAAGCAGCTGCTGCGCCTCAAGGCCGCTGCGTCCTCGGTGGAGGACTTCACTACCGGCACGTTCCGCCCGGTCATCCCCGAGCACGAGCAGCTGCAGGCCGACGCCGTCGAACGCGTGCTGCTGGTCTCCGGCCGGCTGTACTACGACCTGCTGTCCACCCGGCAGAAGACCGGCGACACCACGACGGCGATCGTCCGCGTCGAGCAGCTTTACCCGCTGCCCGCCGAGGAAATTGCCGCCGAGCTGGCCAAGTACCCGAACGCCGACGTGGTCTGGGCGCAGGACGAACCTGCCAACCAGGGACCGTGGCCGTTCATCGGCCTGAACCTGCCCGATGCGCTGGACCGCCGCGTGCGTCTCGTTTCCCGCCCCGCCTCGGCCTCCACCGCGGCCGGGTCGATGAAGCGCCACGCAGCCGAGCAGGATAGCCTGCTCAAGCAGGCTTTCTCACGTAAGTAGGGCAAGGCTGCCCGGCCGGAAGTGGACCACCACGACTCCGGCCGGGCAGCTTCGTTTAACGCAGCCATCGGGCGCACCGGGCACCACCGGCGCACGGACCGGAACCGGTATTGGGAATGAAGAGGTAGTCGTGGAAGATCGGAAGCTGCGGATCGCAGCGGTTGGAGATGAGCTGCTGGCCGGCCTGGGCGACCCCCGGGCCCTCGGCTGGCTGGGGCGGGTGCTGGCCCGGACGCCGCAGGACGGCCTGAGCCTCGAAAGCTACTCCCTGCCGTGCCCGCAGGAAGGCACCGAGGGCCTCGCCGAGCGCTGGCTCGAGGAGGCCGGCCGGCGCTTCGGTCCGCAGCACGAGAACCGCCTCGTGATCGGCCTGTCCGGCCGCGACATCGAGTTCGGCCTCTCCACGGCCCGTAGCCGGCTCAACCTCGCCAACATCCTCGATTCCGCCTCGCAGAACAAGATCGAGGTGTTCGTCGTTGGGCCGCCGCCAACACTGGATCCGGCGCAGAACCGCCGCCTCGGCGAGCTCAACACCGCCTTCGCCGACGTCACCACCCGCCGCAAGCACCTCTACGTGGACACCTTCTCCCCGCTGCTGAACCACGAGCAGTGGCGCCAGGACCTCGCGGCCAACGGCGGGACGCCGGGCCAGGCCGGCTACGGTCTGATGGCCTGGCTGGTCCTGCACCGCGGCTGGTTCCAGTGGCTGGGCATGGACGCCCCGGAGTAGCCCGCCCGTCTCCCGCCGCCCGCGGCAGAATTTCTGTCGCGATATATCTTGACCGCTCCTGAGGTGCGATATATCGTGTTTCCATAGTCGCGATATATCGCAAGCAAAGAGGCTCGCCTGATCGCACCCGTCCGCATCCGGAGGAAGCATGGAACAGAACTCGTGGACCGTTACCGGTCCCCAGACGATCGACGTCGACGGCGTCCGCTCGCTCAAGCTCGGCATTGTCCGCGGCCGCTTCGACATCGTCACGCACGATGAGTCCGTGGCCCGGATCGAGGTCTCCGAGGTCGACGGCGATCCGCTGGCGGTCAGCCTGACCGAGGGCCGGCTCGAGGTGCGGCACCAGCTGCACGGCCCGCAGGGCTGGTTTAAGAACCTGATGGGCACGGTCAACAACAATTCCAGCAACAGTGTGGTCATCAGCATCGCGTTGCCCGCCGGCGTGGACGTGGAGGCCGGCACGGTCAGCGGCGACGGCATGGTCTCCGGCCTTACCGGCCACACCCGGCTGAACACGGTCTCCGGCTCGGTCCTGGCCGACGGCACCGCCGGGGAGCTGGCGGTCAGCACCGTCAGCGGCGAGGTGATTGCCCGCAACCACCACGGCGTCCTGACCGCCAAGAGCGTCTCCGGGGAGGTCACCGCCTCGGGCGAATTCAGCAACATCCGCGCCAACACCGTCAGCGGCGACCTGAGCTTCGACCTGCACGGCTTCACCCAGGACTTCGGCGCCAACTCGGTCTCCGGCGACGTCACTATCCGGCTGCCGCACGACGTCGGCGTGGACATCATCGCCAAGTCCGCCAGCGGCGCCGTGGTGATCGACGAGCTGAAGTACGCCCAGCCCGGCGGGTCCGTCCAGACCATCGCCGGCCCGGACGCCAAGCTCATGCTGGTGCGGACCAACTCGGTATCGGGGAAGACCTCGATCTTCCACCGCGGCCCCGGCACGGACACCGAAGCGGGGCTGTAATGCCGCCTGTCTTTGCCCATGGCGCCCTCCGGCTGTACCTGCTGGCCCTGCTGGAGCCGGGCCCCAAGCACGGTTACGAGCTGATCAAGGCCCTGAGCGAGCGCTTCGGCGGGACCTACTCCCCCAGCGCCGGGACCATCTACCCGCGGCTGGCGAAGCTGGAGGAGGAAGGGCTGGTGGCCACCCACACGGAGGGCCGGCGGACCAACTACAGCATCACCCCGGCAGGACTGGTCGAGCTCAACCGGCGCCGCGAGGAACTGGCCACTGTCGAAAACGACATTTCCGCCTCGGTCCGGCGGCTGGCGGACCAGCTGCGCCAGGACATCCGCGTGAACATGCAGGGGCTCCGCGCCGACCTGGCCGCCACGGCCGAGGCGGCCCGCTCCACGGCCCGCAGCGCCGCCTCCCCGGCAGGGGCCCGCTACTCCAAGGAAGGCGACCGCAGGCTCCGCGAAGCCGAGATGCTGGTGCAGTCCTTCCGGGACGACATCCGGGTGGAGCTGCGCCGGCATGCCGGCGCCAGGCCCGTCACTCCTGTCACGCTCGAAACGGTCAAGACGGTCCTGGACCAGGCCCGGATCTCGATTCGGAACTCCTTGGACGACTGAGGCCCTGCCGGCTCGGCTCCGGTTCGCGGCGGGTCCGCTGATGTGGGAGACTTGAGGGCAGCTCTTTTGAGTACCAAGATTAAGGAGGCCAGCTATGAGCAAGCGTGCACGTAAACGTCGTGACCGTAAGCGTGGCGGCGCGAACCACGGTAAGCGCCCCAACACCTAAGCCACGGCTTGGATTTGAAGCTTTAAGCGAAAGACCCCGGAAACCTCACGGTTCCCGGGGTCTTTCGCTGTGCTGGGTGGTCGCCGTTTCGGCGCGGCGGCGGCGCTCAGGCCCCGGCGTCGGCCTCAACCGGGCGGATCGAGTGGATCCGGTCCAGGATGGAGTTCTTGAGGTTCTCCGGCGCGGCCTCGGTGCAGGAACGCTTCACCATGACCCGGATGACACATTCAAGGTCATACTGCTCGTGGCATTCCGGGCACTCGTCGAGGTGCTCCTTGATCTCGGCGATGTCCTCGTGCGTCAGGGCGCCGTCGAGGTACTCGTAGATGCGCTGCATCCTGGTGTCGTCGCAGTCGCCCAGTCCCTGGCAGTCGCTCATTTCCTGTTCTCCTGTTTGTTGCTCCCGGCCGCCGCGGCGGGATCGCCCGCGGCCCTGAATCCCCGCTCGGCCGCGTAGTCGGCCAGCATGTCCCGCAGCATGCGCCGGCCGCGGTGCAGCCGGGACATCACGGTCCCGATCGGGGTGTTCATAATGTCTGAAATTTCCTTGTACGCGAAGCCCTCGACGTCGGCGAAGTATACGGCCAGCCGGAACTCTTCCGGGATCGCCTGCAGGGCCCGCTTGACGTCGGAATCCGGCAGATGGTCCAGTGCCTCCGCCTCGGCCGAACGCAGCCCGGTGGAGGTGTGCGATTCGGCCCGTGCCAGCTGCCAGTCCTCGATGGTGTCCGAGTTGGATTGCAGTGGTTCGCGCTGGCGCTTGCGGTACAGGTTGATGTAGGTGTTGGTGAGGATCCGGTACAGCCAGGCCTTGAGGTTTGTCCCCGGCTTGTACTGGTGGAAGGCCGAGAACGCCTTCGTGTACGCCTCCTGGACGAGGTCTTCGGCGTCCGCCGGATTCCGCGCCATCCGCATGGCCGCGGAATACAGCTGGTCCACGTACTGCATCGCATCGCGCTCGAAGCGGAGGCGCCGCTCGTCGTCGGTCTCTGCAGCGGTGTCCAGCGGCTCGCCGCTGCCGTCCGCCGCGACGGTTTCGACGGCGGCGGCTTCCGCAGCCGCGGACTCCGCTGCCGCACGGGCGGGGGTTGTCCCGGCGGGAGAATTTTTGGCGGCAGAGTTTTTGGCGGGTTGGGCGTCGTCGTTTCCGGCAACCTCGTGCATGGCCGCAACGGCCGGATCCATGGTGCTCATTGCGTTCAAGTCTACTGTCACCTTCCGGGGCGTGCTGAGGTTCCCCGCCAGGGCCAGCGCCCACGGGTCCGCGTCGGCTGCTTCCAGCAGCCCGGATTCCTTCACCAGGACCAAATTTCCGCCTTCCTCGACTCGTATCTCGACTCTTTGCACAACCCTGCGCAACGGGCAAATATTCCGCAAAAGTGCAAGACTAGAACCGGTTCTCCCGCACAGCGTCCGCGGTTCGTCCATCCAGGAGGAAATTCATGTCCTTTGTCCGCTTTCTTGCCCGCCCCATGCTCGCCTCCAGTTTCGTGCTCGCAGGCATGGACAAGCTACGGAATGCGGATGACACTGCGACGCAGCTCTCTCCCCTGCTGCGCCGCGCCGCCGAGTCGCTCCCGTTCCAGACCAATGAGAAGGTCCTGGCCCGCGTGATCGGCGGCACCCAGGTGGGCGCCGGCGTCCTCTTCGCCCTCGGCAAGTCCGCCCGCCTCGCCGCCACCGTGCTGGCCGCCATCTCGGCGCTCAACGCGTACGTGGAATGGCGCAGCGCGGACATCTCCTCCAAGGAGGCCCGCGACGCCCGCCGCAAGCAGCTGCTGAAGAACGTCACCCTGACCGGCGGCGTGCTGCTGGCTTCCGTGGACACCGATGGCAAGCCGAGCCTGGCCTGGCGCGCCGAGCACCTCGCCGCCGATGCACGGAAGACCACCGCCCATCTCGCCGCCGACGCGCGCAAGACCACCGGCAAGAAGCTGAAGAAGGCCGACAAGGCGGTCCGCAAGGCCGTCGACCACGCGGTCGGAGCCTAGAGCGTCAATGACTGGCACCACCCCCACCGCGGCAGCCTCATCCCTTCCGGCCGGCGGCGGTCCGCACTGGCGTGCGCCCTTCGCGGAGCGCCCCGTTGACGCCACCGTCACCGTTCCGGGCTCCAAGTCCCTGACCAACCGGTACCTGGTGCTCGCCGCCCTCGCGGACGGACCTTCCCGGCTGCGCGCCCCGTTGCACTCGCGGGACTCCGCCCTGATGGTCCAGGCCCTGCGGCACCTGGGGGCCACCATCACGGAGGTGCCCGGGGACGGTGCCTTCGGCCCGGACCTTGAGATCAGCCCGATCGCCGGCGGCGCGGTGGCCACGGACGCCGTGATTGACTGCGGCCTCGCCGGAACGGTCATGCGCTTTGTGCCGCCGCTGGCCGCCCTGCGGCGCGGCGAATCGCGTTTCGACGGCGACCCGCACGCCCGCAAACGTCCGATGGGCACCATCATCGAGGCCCTGGCCGGACTTGGCGTCGCGGTCACCGCCCCCGACGGCGGCCCGGCGTCGTCCCTGCCGTTCACCGTCCGCGGCACCGGGGAGGTCCGCGGCGGCCACCTCGTCATCGACGCCAGCGCCTCGTCCCAGTTTGTTTCCGCCCTGCTGCTGGCGGGCGCCCGCTTCACCGAGGGCCTGCACCTGGAGCACCGCAGCACCGAGAACCCGGGCGAGCCCGTGCCGAGCCTTGACCACATCGACATGACGGTGGCAGCGCTCCGCGGCGTCGGCGTCGCGGTGGATGACTCCGTCCCGAACCACTGGATGGTCTCCCCCGGCCCGATCCGGGCCTTTGACCAGCGGATCGAACAGGACCTCTCCAACGCCGGGCCGTTCCTCGCGGCCGCCCTCGCCACCGGCGGCACCGTGCGGATCCCCAACTGGCCGGCAGAAACCACGCAGGTCGGTGACCTCTGGCGCGGGATCCTGGCGGCGATGGGCGCGACGGTGACGCTGGAGGGCGGCACCCTGACCGTCGCCGGAGGGCCCGAGATCAAGGGCGGTGACTTCGACCAGACCAGCGAGCTTGCCCCCACCGTCGCGGCCCTCTGCGCCCTGGCCGCCGGCCCGTCGCGGCTGAGCGGCATCGCCCACCTCCGCGGCCACGAAACGGACCGGCTCGCCGCCCTCGTCGCGGAAATCACCCGGCTCGGCGGCGACGCCGAAGAGACCGCCGACGGCCTCATCATCCGCCCCGCCGCCCTGCACGGCGGCGTCGTGCACAGCTACGCCGACCACCGCATGGCCACCGCGGGCGCCATCCTTGGCCTGGCCGTGCCCGGCGTCGAGGTCGAGGACATCGGCACCACGGCCAAAACCATGCCCGACTTCCCGCAGCTCTGGGAAGCCATGCTGGCGCAGGGAACCACTGCAGAAAAGGACGCCGACGGTGGCACGCAGCACTGACTCCTGGGACGAGTCCGACGTCCGGATCCGCCCCAACAAAAAGGGCACCCGGCCCCGCACCAAGGACCGGCCCAGCCACGACGACGCCGTCACCGGCCGGATCATCACCGTTGACCGCGGGCGGTACACCGCCGTCGTCGGCGAAGGCACCGTGGACGAACGCAAGATCATCGCGGCGCGGGCCCGGGAACTGCGCCGCAACCCCGTGGTGGCCGGCGACTTCGTCTCCCTGGTCGGCAACGTCAGCGGCGAACCCGACACCCTCGCGCGACTGGTCAAGATCCAGGACCGCCGGACGCTGCTGCGCCGCAGCGCCGACGACACCGACCCGATCGAACGCGCCGTCGTCGCCAACGCCGACCAGCTCGTCGTCGTCGTGGCCGCCGCCAACCCTGAACCGCGCACCGGGTTCATCGACCGCGCGCTCGTGGCCGCGTACGACGCCGGCATCGAGCCGCTGCTGCTCGTCACCAAGGCCGACGTCAAGGATCCCGCCGAGCTCCTCGCCAACTACCAGCACCTTGACTTCCCGGTGATCATCTCCAAGACCGCGGATTCGGCGGCCTCCGGCATCGACGCCCGGTCCGATGACGGGCTCTCCGCCCGGCTGGACAAGGCCGCTGTCTCCGAGCTCCGCGCCCACCTCGACGGCAAAGTCACCGTGATGCTCGGCCACTCCGGCGTCGGAAAATCCACCATGGTCAACGCCCTGACCGGGGCCGAACGCGCCACCGGCGGGGTCAACGCCGTCACCGGCCGCGGCCGCCACACCTCCTCCTCCGCGCTGGCGCTGAAAGTCAACGGCGCGCCCGCCGGCAGCTGGATCATCGACACCCCCGGAATCCGGTCGTTCGGCCTGGCCCACGTGGACCCGGACCGGATCCTGCGGTCCTTCCCCGACCTGGCGCCCGGCACCGAAGACTGCGACCGCGGCTGCAAACATGACTCCGCCGCCGTCAACTGCGGGGTGGACGCCTGGGTGCAGGGCGGCCACGCCGGCCCGTCCGGCCCGGCCCGGCTCGCGTCGCTGCGCCGGCTGCTCGGCACCGACCCCCGGCTTGAGGCGCAGGAAACCAAGGAACTCGGCAGCGTCTCCTAGCGGGCCTCCTGACAGGGCCTCCTCGGCGGGCGGCGACGTGGCCTCCCGGTCTCCGGCGGGTTTTGCCGGTAGCTTGGAACCATGAGCCAACCCGCTTCGAGCTACAACGATGACCTGCGCCTTGCCCATGTACTGGCAGATTCCGTAGATTCCCAGACCATGAGCCGCTTCAAGGCGCTCGACCTTCGGATCGAGACGAAGCCGGACCTGACCCCCGTCACCGACGCCGACAAGGCCGCCGAGGAATCCATCCGCGGCCAGCTGTCCCGTTCCCGCCCGCGCGATGCCGTCCTCGGCGAGGAATTCGGCAGCACCGGCCACGGCTCCCGCCGCTGGATCATCGATCCGATCGACGGCACCAAGAACTTCGTCCGCGGCGTCCCCGTCTGGGCCACCCTGATCGCCCTCGTCGACGAGGGCGAGCCCGTGGTCGGCGTCGTCAGCGCCCCCGCCCTGGGCAAGCGCTGGTGGGCGGCCAAGGGCGCCGGGGCCTACACGGGCCGTTCCCTGGCCGCGGCCACCCGGCTGAAAGTCTCCAACGTCTCCCAGCTCTCGGACGCGTCCCTGTCCTACTCTTCCCTGGGCGGCTGGAAGCAGCGTGGCAACCTGGACGAGTTCCTCGGCCTCACCGAGGAAGTCTGGCGCACGCGCGCCTACGGCGACTTCTGGTCCTACTGCCTGGTGGCCGAAGGCGCCGTCGACATCGCCTGCGAGCCGGAACTCAACCTCTACGACATGGCAGCGCTGGTGCCGATCGTCACCGAAGCCGGCGGCCGCTTCACCTCGCTGGAGGGCGAGGACGGCCCCTTCGGCGGCAACGCCCTGGCCACCAACTCGATCCTGCACTCGGAAGTCCTCAAGCGCCTCAACCCGGACCTCGACGACCTGCTCTAGGCGCTCCCGCTCCAGGCCGGCCGTAACACTGCGCTTCATATTCCGGCCTCCCTTTTCGGTGCGGAGGGCCATGTCCTAGGCTCGAAGCAGGTCACGAGTGCCAGCGCGAAACCCCGGTTTGCTGGCCGGCAACCCTCCATTCGCGGCGGGGTGCCCCGGGTGACGACCTGGCCGGTCCGGAGCGGACCCGGCAAGCGCGGATCCCCTGTGAGCGGGGTCCTTTCCGAGCGAGGTCCCATGACGACTGCCACCACCCCTGCCCGTCCCGCCGTTGCTGCCCGCCGGCCGCTGTCCGCGGTCTCCGGCGCCGAAATCCTTGCCCCGCTGATCCAGGGCGGCCACGTCCGCTACGCCAACCTGGACTACGGCGCCTCCGCCCCGGCGCTGTCCGTGGTCTCCGCCTACCTGAACGAGATCCTGCCCTACTACGCCAGCGTCCACCGCGGCGCCGGCTACGCCTCCCAGCTCAGCACCTCGGTCTACGAAAACGCCCGGAACATCGTCCGCGGCTTCGTCGGCGGCCGCCCGGACGACTCGGTGATCTTCACCCGGAACACCACCGACTCGCTGAACCTGCTCGCCGGCTGCCTACCCGTCGCCAGGGGCCGGCACACCGGCGAGGTGCTGTACCTCGACATCGAGCACCACGCCAACCTGCTGCCCTGGCAAAACGTCCCGCACCGCAGCGTCGTCGCCGCCCGCACCCTGGCCGGCACGCTGGCGCGGCTGCGGGAGGAACTCGCCCACGGCGGCGTGAGCCTGCTCGCCGTCACCGGCGCCTCCAACGTCACCGGCGAAATCCTGCCGATCCGTGAACTCACCGCACTAGCGCACGAATACGGCGCCCGGATCGCCGTCGACGCCGCCCAGCTGGCCCCGCACCGCCGCATCGACATCACCGCGGACGACGTCGACTACCTCGCCTTCTCCGGGCACAAGCTCTACGCCCCCTTCGGTGCCGGCGTGCTGGTCGGCCGCCCTGACTGGCTCGACGCCGGCACACCGCACCTCGCCGGGGGCGGCGCCGTGCGGGACGCCCGGCTCGACGCGGTCAGCTGGACCACCGGCCCGGCCCGCCACGAGGGCGGTTCCCCCAACGTCTTGGGCGCCGCCGCGCTGGCCCGCGCCACCGAAGTCATCGCCGCCCTCGACGAGCAGCAGTGGCATGCCCACGAGGACGCCATCCGGTCCTTCCTCGTCGAAGGACTTGAGCGGATCGACGGCGTGAGCGTCCACCACATCTTCGAGGACACGGCCCGCGGCGAGGGTCCGGGCACGATCGGCGTCGTGAACTTCTCGGTTGCGGGCTACGACGCCGGCCTGGTCGCCGCGTACCTGTCCGCCGAGCACGGCATCGGCCTGCGCGACGGCCGCTTCTGCGCGCACCCGCTGCTGAAGCGCCTCGGCCTGCCCGCCGGCTCGCTCCGCGCCAGCTTCGGCCTCGGCTCCCGGCTCGACGACGCGCAGCGGCTGCTCGCCGGACTCCAGAAACTGCGGCGCAGCGGCCTGGGCTGGGACTACGTTGTGGACGCCGGCCGCTGGGTCCCGGCCAACGACACCCGCAGCTACCCGCACTGGGCGCCCAACACGCCGGGCACCGCCGGCGCCGCCCCCTGCACCCTGGACTAGCGTCCGGTTCGTCATCGAGGGCCAGCCGGGAGGCCCGCCGCGGCCCCGTGCGGTAAATTCGGTAGGTACACACCACAGCTGCCGAAGGAGATCGTACGTGGCACGCGGGGGCCCCAAACTGCAGCACCACCGGCGGCAGGAGCTCGGCCAGAGCTTCCAGGACGGCGGCGAGCACTACGACCGGGTCCGGCCCGGCTACCCGGCGGATTCCGCCGACTGGCTGATCCCCGCCGGCGCCCGCGACGCGGCGGACCTGGGCGCAGGGACCGGCAAATTCACCGCGCTGCTGGTCGAACGGGGGCTCCAGACCGTGGCCGTGGATCCGTCCCCGGACATGCTCGAACAGCTGCGCCGGGCCTTGCCGGACGTCACCGCCGTCGAGGGGGCGGCAGAACACACGTCCCTGGCACCGGAGGCCTTTGACCTGGTCACGGTCGCCCAGGCCTGGCACTGGTGCGATCCACTGCTGGCCAGCACCGAGGCGGCGCGGATCCTGCGCCCGCACGGGGTGCTGGGCCTGATCTGGAACCAGCTCGACACCTCCGTGCCCTGGGTGCACCGGCTCTCCCGGATCATGCACGCCGGGGACGTCCACAAACCCGACTTCACGCCGCCCCTGGGGCCCGAATTCACCGGGCTGGAGAGCCACCTCACCCGCTGGGAGGATCCGGTGGGTACGCAGGACATCATGGAACTGGCCAAGTCCCGCAGCTACTACCTGCGGGCCGGCGGGGCCACCCGGGCCAAAGTGCTCGGCAACCTCGACTGGTACCTCCACGAACACCTCGGGCACACCGACGGCGAGGTCCTGCGGCTCCCGTATCTGACCCAAAGCTGGCGCGCCACCAAAGCCTGACGCCGCATTGCACCGCACGCCCACCCCCGCCTATGATTTCGGTGAGCCTAACTTTTAAGTGCAGGTACCAATAACTTCGTCGAGCAGAACTTCAAGGGAGCGCGCAGTGCTGGACGTCACCGGAGCCAACCCCCGCCCCGGGGCTCCGCCGCCTGCCCGCAAGGTCAGAGGCGGGCGCCGCGCTCTGCTCGGCCTGCTGGGCCCGGCCTTCGTGGCGGCCATCGCCTACGTCGATCCCGGCAACGTGGCCGCCAACCTCACCGCCGGCGCGCAGTACGGCTACCTCCTGGTCTGGGTCCTCGTCGCCGCCAACGTTATGGCCGTGCTGGTCCAGTACCAGTCCGCCAAACTCGGCATCGTCACGGGCAAAAGCCTGCCGGAAGTCCTGGGCGAACGGCTCCGGCCGCTCTGGCGCCGCGCCTTTTGGGTCCAGGCCGAAATCGTGGCGGCGGCCACCGATCTCGCCGAAGTGGTGGGCGGCGCGATCGCGCTGTACCTGCTCTTTGGCCTCCCGCTCCCCCTCGGCGCGGTGATTGTGGGCGGCATGTCGATGGCCCTGCTCGCCGTGCAAAGCCGCAACCAGCAGCGGCCTTTTGAATTCGTGATCATCTTCCTCCTCGGCATCATTACCGTGGGATTCCTGGCCGGCCTCGTCGTCAGCCCGCCCGACCCCGGCGGCGTGGTGGCCGGGCTGGTGCCCGGCTTCCAGGGTCCCGACACCGTGCTGCTGGCCGCCAGCATGCTCGGCGCCACCGTCATGCCGCACGCCATCTACGTGCACTCGGCGCTCTCCCGCGACCGGCACCGCCCCAACCCGCACCTCCATGTCCCACCCCACGCCGTCGCGCGGCTGGTCAAGGCCACCCGCTGGGACGTCGTCGCGGCGCTGGCCGTCGCCGGCATCGTCAACATCGGCATGCTGCTGCTGGCCGCGTCGACCCTCGGCGGCGAGGACGGGACGGACACGATCGAGGGCGCCCACGCCGCCATCACCGCCAACCTCGGCCCGGTGGTCGGTGTGGTCTTCGCCGTCGGCCTGCTCGCCTCCGGTTTGGCCTCCACCTCGGTGGGCTGCTACGCCGGCGGGTCCATCATGCAGGGTCTGCTCAAGATCCGGATTCCGCTGATGACCCGCCGCGTGCTCACCCTGATCCCGGCGGTTGTGCTGCTGAGTGTCAGCTTTGACCCCACCTGGGGCCTGGTGCTCAGCCAGGTGGTGCTCAGCTTCGGGATCCCGTTCGTCCTGGTCCCGCTCGTTGTCCTGACCAGCAGCAAAACCCTGATGGGACAATTCGCCGACGGGATGGCGCTGCGTGTGGCCGCCATCGTCAGCGTGGTCCTTGTGGTGGCGCTGAACCTGGTGCTGCTGTGGCTCACCTTCACCGGCGCCGCCGGACGGTAGGCTTGGGGCTGTGAAGACCAGTCCGCCCTCCTCCTCGATCGAGGACTACGTCAAGGTCATCTACTCCTTCACGGAGTGGCAGGACAAGCCCATCACCTCCACGCAGCTGGCCCAGCGCCTCGGCGTCGCCAATTCCTCGGTTTCCGAAATGGTCCGCAAGCTCAAGGACCAGGGCCTGGTGGACCACAAGCCCTACAGCGCCGTCACCCTGACCGGGGACGGCGTCCGACTGGCCCTCTCGATGGTCCGCAGGCACCGGCTGATTGAGACTTTCCTCGTCCAGGAGCTCGGCTACCGTTGGGACGAGGTGCACGACGAGGCAGAACTCCTGGAACATGCCGTCTCCGACACCTTCATCGAGCGGATGGCGGCCAAGCTGGGGAATCCGGTCCGGGACCCGCACGGTGACCCGATCCCGGCCGCCGACGGCTCGGTCCTGATGCCGCCGGCGCACCGGATGAGCGAGCTCGACGACGGCCACACCGGCCGGATCACCCGGATCAGCGACGAGAACCCCGAGCTGCTGCGCTACCTCGCCGCCGAACAAATCGACCTTGACGCCGAGGTGGAGGTCCGCGGCCGGAAGCCTTTCGGCGGCCCGCTGGTGGTCAGGATCGGCGGGCGCGGCGGGGCCCGCGAGGTCGACCTCGCCGACGAGGTGGCCGCGGCGCTCTGGGTGCACAGCGACGCGGCCCACGCCGGTTGCAGCATGGCGGGACGCTGAATGGGTGCTGCGTGAAGGCGCTGCCCGGGGAACGGCCGGCCACCGTCGCCGCGGTCCCCGGCTGGCGGGCGTGGGCGGCGGTCGCTGTCGGCGGCCTGATCGGAACCGAGCTGCGCTACGGCGCGGGCCTGGCCTTCCCCGAGGCGGCGGGCGCCGTGCCCTGGACCACCCTGGCGATCAACGTCGCCGGGAGCTTCGTCCTCGCTGCACTGACCACGCTGTGGATCGCCCGGCCCCGGACGGCGTTCTGGCTCAGGGCGGGCCTCGGCCCGGGCCTGCTGGGGTCCTTCACCACGTTCTCGGCGCTGGCCCTCGCCGTTGACCAGCTGATCCGCGGCGGTTTCCACGCCGTGTGGCTGGCCTACCTCGCGCTGTCGCTGGTCCTCGGACTGGGCGCGGCCGCCGCCGGGTGGAAAGCCGGCAAGGCGCTGGCGGACCTGAGCGGCGGGGCGCAATGACCGCGGCGCTGCTCGTGGGGGCCTTCGGGGTGGCCGGGGCCCTGTTGAGATTCGCCGTCGACTCCTGGTTCGCCCACCGGACCGGCCCGCATCCGCACTGGCCGTGGGCGACCCTGGCGGTGAACGTCGCCGGATCCTTCATCATCGGGCTCTCCCTCGGGGTCACGCCGCGGCTGGGCCTTGGCCCCGAGTGGCAGGCAGCCCTCGCCAGCGGCCTGGCCGGCGGCCTGACCACCTTCAGCTCCTGGACCACGGCCACCATCCGGCTGGTCAGCGAGGCTCGGTACCGGGCGGCCTTGCTCAACATCGCCGCCAACCTGGCCGCCGGGCTCGCCGCTGCCGCCCTCGGCGTCGTCCTGGCCGCCTAGGCCGCGCCGGCGCCCGTACTGTCCACGGCTTCCCGTGGCGGGTTCCGGATCCCGACGGCGGACGCCACGGCGCCGGCGATGAAGAGCCCGGCGGTGACCATCGCCGTGCCGTGCAGGCCCGCCGTCGTAATCACCGGCCCGGTGATCAGCCCGGCGAACGCAATGGTCACCAGGCCCGCGATACGGGCCACAGCGTTGTTCACGGCCGAGCCGATCCCGGCCTCCTCCGGATCCACCGCGCCCAGGATCGCCGCGGTCAGCGGCGCCACGGTCACGGCCAGTCCAATCCCAAAGACCACCATCCCGGGGAAGACCTGGCCAAAGTAGTCCAGCGGCAGGCCGACGCCCAACAGCATCACAAACCCCGCAGCGCACAGCAGCGGCCCCGCCGTCATGAACCAGCGCGGGCCGAAACGCCCCGAGAGCGCCCCGACCCGTGCGGAGAGCAGGAGCAGAATCAGCGTGGAGGGCAGCAGGGCGAACCCGGCGGCGGTGGCACCGAGCCCGGCGACCTGCTGCAGGAAGAGCCCCAGGACAAAGAAGCCCAGGTTCAGCGCGCCGTAGATCACCGTGGTGGCGATGTTGCCCCAGCCGAAGTTGCGGATGGCGAAGAGCCGCAGCGGCATCATCGGCGCCGGGGTGCTCCGTTCGTGCAGCAGGAACCCGGCCAGGCCGGCGAGGCCGATCACCAGCGGGAGCCAGACCTGCGGGGCGCCCCAGCCGAGGCTGCCGCGCTCAATGAAGGCGTACACGATGCCGCCGAGGCCGATCACCGCAAGCACGGTCCCCCTGACGTCGATGGTGCTGCCGGGCAGACGGCCCAGGTCCAGTTCGCGCAGCCGGCTCAACGCCGGCCAGACCGCCACCGCGGGGACGATGTTGAGGAAGAAGATCAGCCGCCAGGTGAACACGTCCACGGAGATGCCCCCGAGCAGCGGGGCGGCCACGATGGCCCCGGACGTCCAGGCCGACCACTTGCCGATCGCCGCGGACTGCGCCGGACCGCTGAACACGGTCACAATCAGGGCCAGCGAGCTGGGCACCAGCAGGGCCCCGGCCACACCCTGCAGGCCGCGGGCCACGATCAGTGACTCCCCGCTCCAGGCCAGGCCGCACAGCACAGAGGTGGCGGTGAAACCCGCGAGGCCCCATTGCAGGACCCGTACCCGGCCGAACTGGTCCGAGAGGGACCCGGCGACCAGGATGAGCGCGCCCAGAGTGAGCAGGTAGGCGTCCACCACCCACTGCTGCACCACCAGCCCGCCGCCGAGCTCGCGCCCGATGGCCGGCAGGGCAAGGTTCACCACAGAGCCGTCCAGAAAGGCGATGAAGGACGCGACAATCGCCACGTACAGCACGCGCTTCTCGACACTGGACATGGCTGCGGCGGGGGTGCCGGACATGGCTGCTGCCTTCCTCACTGCCCGCCTGGGAGCGGGCACCGGCTTTGGACTGAGCCTAGCACCGGCCGCCCGGCGCCGGCCGGTGTCCCGGGGTCCGGTAAAATTGCAGGATGGTTACGAGACGTGAAGCTGCCCAGGTCCTTGATATTCCGCTGGAAATGGCCCACCGTCACGGCATTCCGTCCCGCCTGTCCGAGGCCGAACTCGGCGAACTGCTGGACAGCCCGCCGGCCTGGCTGCTCCAGTCCCGGGCCAACCGGACCGGCAAGCGGCCCGTCTGGGTCCACCTGACCTGCGCCGTCTGCGGGTTCGCCGAAACGGCCCGGCCAAAGAAGTGGTGGCCGGAGTTCAGCTACGTCTGCTGCGCCGATCACGCGCCGTACGAGCTGCCCCCGCTCGAGTCCGGCCTGGTCCGCAGCGAGTACGAGGGCGTCGGGAGCCGGTTCGTCGGCATCGTGGACGTCTCAGTACCCGAGGCGTAGCCTTAAAAGCACGGGCTCATCCCGGGCCCCCACCTTTTAGGGAGCGCGCAAAATGCCTGACAAGTCGCCGCACCGGCACCTCACCAAGAAGCCGGTCAAAACCATCAAGGAAAAACGGGCCGAGAAGAAGGCCAAGCACATCGTGGACGAGCACACCGATCCGGTGGCGCACATTAAGAAGCGCTGACCGCGGACGTCCCGCGCGACGGACAACACCGTCCCAGCACAACAAAAAGGCCGGAAGCTGATGCTTCCGGCCTTTTGCTACGGGGTGGAGCTCCGTTGCCGGGGCTCCTGCTGTGGAGATGGGGGGAATTGAACCCCCGTCCGATGTCGTGTTGTCAGGGCTTCTCCGGGCGCAGTTTGCGTCGGATTTTCTCGGCCCCAGCCATGCTGCAAACAGCTGGCTGATCCGGGCCCAGTCATCAAAGAGTCCCGTTCACCCCGATGACGAGGGTAAACAGCAGTGGCTATCTAAATGACGCCAGGATCCGGGGCAATAGCAACCTCGGGCTGACGGACTGTCTTACTGCTTAGGCAGCGAGAGCGAAGTCAGTGCGTTTTGATTCGGCACTTATTGGTTTGCAGACAGCGTTTACGAGATAATTCTGCATCCTCGGCCCGCTTCACCTGTCGCGACTAACATCGTCGAAACCGATCATCCCCGTATTTTGTTATCAAACAATCTTCTTCAATCCCGTCGGGATCCAACGGATCCTTCCCGGACTACCCATCATAACGCACCGTCCGCCGGATTCATTCCCGGCACCGCTGCTGGCCGGACCGGGCGTCAGGCCCGGTTCCGCTCCCGCATCACGCGCAGGGCCTCGCGCTTGTCCTGCTGCTCGCGCAGCGTCTGGCGCTTGTCGTATTCCTTCTTGCCGCGGGCGACGCCGATCTCCACCTTCGCCCGGCCGTCCACAAAGTACAGCTGCAGCGGCACGATGGTGAAGCCCGATTCGCGGATCTTGTGCGAGATTTTGGTCAGCTCGTCGCGGTGCAGGAGCAGCTTCCGACGCCGGCGGGCGGCATGGTTGGTCCAGCTCCCCTGGTGGTACTCGGGGATATGGATGCCCTCCATCCACAGCTCGTCGTTGTAGAAGGTGCAGAAGCCGTCCACCATGGAGGCGTGGCCCTCGCGCAGGGACTTCACTTCGGTGCCCATGAGCGCGATGCCAGCCTCATAGGTATCCATGATGTGGTAGTCGTGCCGGGCCTTGCGGTTGGTGGCCACTACCTTCCGGCCACTTTCTTTAGGCACGGTAAAACTCCTCAGTCGTTGGGACGGGTCACTTCCAGTTTAGAGCAGGCCCATCGGGTCGACCGCCCGGCCGTTGACCCAGGTCTCGAAGTGCGAATGGCAGCCGGTGGAGTTGCCGGTCGTACCGGAGTAGGCGATCAGCTGGCCCTGGCTGACCTGCTGGCCCGAGGAGACCACCACGGAGGTGTTGTGGTAGAAAATCGTGGTCAGCGAGTTGCCCTGCACCACGCCGTGGGAGATCTTCACGTGGTTACCGCCGCCGTCGTTCCCCCACCCCGCCGAGTAAACCGTGCCGGCCGCCGGCGCGAAGACCGGGGTGCCGCAGGCGGCGCCGAAGTCGATGCCGGTGTGCATGTAGCCGCCCTGGCCGTAGAAGTCGATGGTGCCCGGGGGCGTCGCGCGCCAGCCGAAGCCCGAGGTGATCGGGACGCCGTTGAACGGGCTGCGCAGGCCGAAGGACGACAGCGGGCCCGGGGGCGCGGGAACGTAGGGCCGGGTGGCCTGGCCCGCCGCGCGGGCGGCGGCCGCGGCTGCCTCGGCGATGCGCCGCTGCTCGGCTTCCCAGGCCTCGCGCAGCTTACGGTCGCGTTCGACGATTTCCGCGGCGACGGCGTCCTGCTGCGCCTTGACCTGGGCAAGCTGGCTCTGGATACCCGGCTTGGCCGCCTGCAGTTCGCTGTTGAGGCGCGTGGTGTCGGCAATCAGCTTGTCCACCTCGGCCTTTTTGGCTTCGGCTTCGTCGCGGGCGGCCTTCTCGCGGGCCAGCGCGGCGTCGGCCTTGGCCTTGAGGTCCTTGATCTCGGCCTCGACCGCCTGCAGGCGGGCCTGCGAGTTCACGTTGGTGGCGTTCTGCTGGGTGAGTTTGTCCATCGCGGAGTTCTGGCTGCGCAGCGCCTGGTCAGCCAGGTCGATGGTGTCGGTGAGGCTTCCGCTCTTGTTCGAGCCGAAGAAGAGCGAGAGGTTGGACGGCACGCCGCCTGACTTGTAGGCCTGCGTGGCGATCTGTCCGATCAGCTTCCTGGTATCGGCGATCTTCTGCTTGTCGTTCTCCAGCTGCTGGGTGATCTTGGCTTTGTTCTGCTGGGCGAGGTCCACCCGCGCAGCCAGGGCCTCCACCTCCTTGACGGCCCCGGCAACCCGGCCCTGGGCCTCGAGCAGCAACTGCTGGGCGCCCGGCAGCTGGCCCTGGTAGATCACCAGGTCGCCGGCGGCCTTGGCGATTTTCGCGTCGACGAATTCGAGGGACTGCTGGACCCGCGCGGCCTCGGCGTTGAGGGCCGACTGCTGGTCCTCCAGGGTGTCGGCGAAGGCCACCGGGGTCGAGGCACCCAGGTTGGCGGCGAGGACCAGCACCACCGCGGCACTGATCAGGCGGCTGCGGCGGACGGCGCGGCCGGCCGGGGCGGTGCGTCGGGCCTTCGGTGTCATGGGCATTCCCTCTTCGTTGCGCAAAGCTAAACCCTCAAGTAGCGGCGGAGGGTCAGGAGTGATGATATCCCGGCAAGCAGGACGCCCAGGCCGATCAGGGCCGGAGCCAGGATCAGCGTCTGAGCCGGGGAGATGAACGCCGTGTCCGGGTATTGCTTGGACAGGTATTCGCCCAGGAAGAAGTGCGCCACAGCCCAGAGTGTGCCGGACGCGAGGGCGGCGCCGATCACGGCCGCGATCACGCCTTCCAGGATGAAGGGCAGCTGGATCACGGTCTTGGACGCGCCCACCAGGCGCATGATCCCGGTTTCCCGGCGGCGGCTGAACGCGGAGAGCCGGATGGTGGTCGCGATCAGCAGGATGGCGCAGACGATCATTACGCCGGCGACGCTGACCGCCACGAGGGAGGCGGCGTTCATCGCGGAGAAGAGCCGTTCCAGCAGCTGGCGCTGGTCGATGACGGACTCCACGCCGGGCTGGGAGGAGAAGTTTTCGCTGATCACCTGGTACTTCTCCGGGTCCTTCAGGTTGATCCGGAAGGAGGCCGGGAGCTGGTCCGGGGTGACCGAGTCCACGATCGGCGAGTTGGAGAACTGCTCCTTGAAGTGCCGGTAGGCGTCGTCTTTGGACTCGTACTGGAAGTCGTTGACGTACTGGGCCACGGACGGGGACTGCAGCAGCTTGCGCAGGGTGTCCTGCTGCTCCGGGGTCGCCGGGCCGGTGGCGCAGCCGGGCGCCGTCGAACCGTCACTGCAGAGGAAAACGGCGACCTGGACCTTGTCGTACCAGTAGCCCTTCATCTGGTTGATCTGCAGCTGCAGCATGCCGGCCGCGCCAACGAAGGTCAGGGAGACGAAGGTGACCAGAATGACGGAGACCACCATGGACAGGTTGCGGCGCAGGCCGCTGCCGATCTCGGCCAGGACGAACGCGAGCCTCACAGCCGGTCCTCCCCGCTCGCGTCCCGCAGCCGGCGGGACGCGCCGACCACCGGCACCATCGAGGTGTACAGGGCGCGGGCCTCGTCACGGATCACCACGCCGTTGCGCAGTTCCACCACGCGCTTGCGCATCTCGTTGACGATGTCGTCGTCGTGCGTAGCCATCACCACGGTGGTGCCGTTCTGGTTGATCTTGTCGAGGACACCCATGATGCCCATCGAGGTGGTGGGGTCCAGGTTGCCGGTGGGTTCGTCGGCCAGCAGGATGCCGGGACGGTTGACGACGGCGCGGGCGATCGCCACGCGCTGCTGCTCGCCGCCGGAGAGTTCGTGCGGCAGCCGGTTCTCCTTGCCTTCCAGGCCCACGGTCTTGAGGACTTCGGGGACGGTCTCGCGGATGACGCTGCGGCTGCGGCCGATGACCTGCATGGCGAAGGCGACGTTGGCGAACACGGTTTTCTGCGGCAGCAGGCGGAAGTCCTGGAAGACGACGCCGATTCCCCGGCGCAGCCGCGGCACCCGCCAGCTGGAAATCTTGGCCACGTTCTGGCCGGCGACGTACACGGCGCCGGAGGAGGCGCGGTCCTCCTTGAGCACGAGGCGCAGGAAGGTCGACTTGCCCGAGCCGGAGGCTCCCACGAGGAAGGCGAATTCGCCGCGGTCAATCTCAAGGTTGATCGAATCCAGCGCCGGGCGCGCCTTCTGGTCGTAGACCTTGGTGACATTTTCGAAACGGATCATGGCCCTAAATGCCCTGCAGGAGCCGGGCATTTTTCAGACCAGTTCTGCTGCCGGGGCGCGGGCTTTCTTTTGGGGGAAGTAGGGCACCGGCCCCTCGACTATACGCACGGGTAACGGCGCCGGGGCCGGAAGGCCGGGGTGTGTCGCGGGATTTTGGCTGCGCTGTCCGGGGCTACTTCTCGGCGTTGCGGTTGTCGGTCCGCCAGCGGATGCCCGCGTCGATGAAATCGTCGATCTCGCCGTCGAACACGGCGGAGGTGTTGCCCACCTCGTGTTCGGTGCGGAGGTCCTTGACCATCTGGTACGGATTGAGCACGTAGGAGCGCATCTGGTCGCCCCAGGACGCTTTGACGTCGCCGGCGAACGCCTTCTTCTCCGCGTCCTCCTGCTCCTTCTGTAGCAGCAGCAGGCGGGACTGCAGCACGCGCATGGCGGCGGCCCGGTTCTGCAGCTGGGACTTTTCGTTCTGCATCGAGACCACGGTGCCGGTGGGGAGGTGGGTCAGGCGTACGGCGGAGTCTGTGGTGTTGACCGACTGGCCGCCCGGGCCGGAGGAGCGGAAGACGTCGACGCGGATCTCGTTGTCCGGGATCTCAATGGAGTCGGTCTGCTCGATCAGCGGGATAACCTCGACGGCGGCGAAGGAGGTCTGGCGCCGGCCCTGGTTGTCGAACGGGCTGATCCGGACCAGCCGGTGGGTGCCGGCCTCGACGCTGAGCGTGCCGAAGGCGTAGGGGGCCTTGACCTCAAAGGTCGCGGACTTCAGGCCGGCCTCTTCGGCGTAGGAGGTGTCCATGATGGTGGTCGGGTAGCCGTGGCGTTCGGCCCAGCGCAGGTACATCCGCAGCAGCATCTCGGCGAAGTCCGCCGCGTCCACGCCGCCGGCGCCGGCGCGAATGGTGACCACGGCTTCGCGCTCGTCGAACTCTCCGGAGAGCAGCGTGACAACCTCGAGGTCCGTCAGCGCCTTGCGGATGGATTCGAGTTCCGCGGCGGCGTCCGCCATGGAGTCGGCGTCGTCCTCGTCCTGGCCGAGTTCCACGAGGACTTCCAGGTCATCGATCCGGGCGGCCAGCTTGTTCAGCCGTTCCAGTTCCGACTGTTTGTGCGAGAGCTTGGAGGTGATGACCTGCGCGGCTGCGGGGTCGTCCCAGAGGTTCGGTTCGCCGGCGCGCTCGCTCAGTTCGGCGATGTCTTCCTTCAGCGCCTCGACATTCGAAACGTTCTCGATGGAGGCGTAGGTGGCGCGCAGCGCGCGGATTTCTGCGGGAAAATCAATGTTTGCCATGGTTTTTCAAGCCTACCCCGGTTGCACGTCAGCGCGTCAGCCGGGACCGCGCCGTCGACGCCGCCTCGATCCGGAGCCCGTCCGGAACCAGGAAGTTGACGATCGGCGGGTGCACGGCGGCGCTGAGGACCACGACGGCGGTGGACCCGTCCGGACTGCCCGTGGCCGGGGCGACTTCGAGGCCGCTGAACCGGCCAAAGGCCCCGGTGCGGTTCAGGTAATCGGCGGCGGCGCTGCGGACCCGGCCCGCGCTGAGAACAGCGGTGGGACCGCCGGTGGAGTCCTCCAACTGGCCCAGGGTGAAGCTGTCCGCGGCGGCCACGGAGGCCCCGTCCGCCAGGGAGAGCAGCTTCTTGTGTTCGATGTAGACGCTGGAGGCGCCCGCGACCGCGGCGGTGACGAGCAGGGCCAGCAGCACGTAGCCGATGATCAGCACCATCAGCTGGCCGTCCTCGCCGCGGCGGTTTTCCCTGCGGGCCCGGGCGGCGGATCCGGCGGTCATCGGAACCGCCCGACGAGCTGGGTGGCGGAGGCGCTCACCTGCCCGGCGTCGAGCTTGAGCACATCGCTGAACGGCACGAAGGGCAGCGGCACGGTGAGTCGGACGGTGACGGTGACCGCGGAGCCGGGTGCCGTGCAGCCAGCCGGGTCGCAGCTGGTTTCCACGCTGGCATTGTCGGCCGGGTGGCCGTAGTCGGCGAGCGCCAGCTGCACGGCCTGCTCGGCGGCGGCCCGTCCACTCGCCGCGTCGGGCTGGGCCACAAAGACCTTCGCCGCCTGGTCCGCGGCGCCCACCACGGCGAAGGAACCGCCCTGAAGCTGGCCCACCGTGATGATGAAGTAGACCACCGGCACCATCAGCAGGAGGCAGAGGAAAGTGAACTCGACCACCGCGCTCCCCCGCTCGGCGTCGACGTTGTCAGGGCTGGATGGCGGCATGGCCCTTCACCTCCAGCAGTTCGCGGGGGCCGATCAGGCCGATCACGGGCAGCGGCGCCCGGATAGTCACCTCCAGGGTGCGGACGCCGGCGTAGCTGGTCTCCGCGGTGCTGACGTCCTGGGCAAACTCCGGGGTGAGGGCGACGCCGATCAGCTGGGTGGCGCGGTCCCGCGCGTCGGCGGCGGTGCGGTCGGCCAGGGTGCCGTACCGGGCCCCCGAGGCGGCGGCGTCGATCAGCGTGTTCCGGACGTGCAGGACAAGGGCCAACTGGATGATGGCGAGGAAGAACAGCGTGAGCAGGCTGCCGACCAGGACGAAGTCGACCACAGCGGAGCCGCGTTCGCCGCCGGTGGTCCCAGCGGCACCGCGTTCGGCGGCTGCCTCCACCGCCTACTGCCCGACTTTTTGCATCGCCTGGTTGAAGAGCCCCTCCAGCGCCGGCCCCGCGAGCGCCAGCAGGGCGGCGACGAGCACGGCCGACATCAGGGTGATCATCACCCAACCGGGCACGTCCCCGCGTTCGCGCGGGTCCACGCTCCCCGCTCTGGCAGCGTGCGTCCGGCCAGGCGTCCCGGCGGAGCCGGGGCTCCACAACAGCAGGCCCGCAAGGCGGACCAACAACATCGTGCGAATACCAGTCGTCTTCATTGCTACTCCTTTGTCTCTTGGTTGGTCACTGCGCCCCGCTCAAAGCCCCAGGCTGATGGCCGCCAGACCCGGGAAGACGGCGAACACCACCGTCAGCGGCAGCACGCCGAAGACGAGCGGCACCATCATGCCGATTTCCTTCCGCCCGGCGGACTCCATCAGCTCGCGCTTGGCGGTGTCCCGCACGTCCTGGGCCTGGGCGCGGAGGACATCCGCCAGCGGTGTCCCGCGTTCGACCGCCACGATCAGCCCGTCAACGAAGCGGACCAGCGGCCCCAGCTCGGTGCGGGTGGAGAACTCCTGCAGGGCCTCCGCCAGTGGCTTGCCGGCCCGGGTATCGGCAAGCACGCGGGTGAACTCCTTCGACAGCTCCCCTTGGGTTCTGCGGCACACCCGGTCCAGGGCGCCGGTGGCGCTTTCGCCGGCGCTGACGGCCAGGGCCATCAGTTCGGCCACGCTGGGGAACTCCGCCATCATGCGGGTTTCGCGCTTCTTGACCTGGGCGCCCAGCACATAGTCGCGGAGCAGGAATCCGGCGAGGCCGGTGCCGGCGACGATCAGCACCGCGAACAGCGGGTTGAAGCGGCCGGCCACTCCGCCCAGCAGCACGATCCCCGCGGCAGCCACAAATCCTCCAGCCGCCCAGAGCAGCTGCTCCGCGCGGAAGTCCACTGAGGACTTGCTGCTTCCGGCCCGGGCAAGCCTGCGGTTCAGTGCCGACGAACCCGGGTTCAGCCGGCCCAGGGCACGGATCCAGTCGCGGATGACCGGCCGGAGGATCCGTGCCAGCGGGCCGAACGGAGTGACGTTGCCGTGCGTGGCGCGCAGCAGCCGGGATTCCACGTTCTGGGACCTCAGCTGCGGGCCGATGCGCTCGGTGAAGCTGACTGGCCGCAGGAACGGCAGCCGTACCAGGAACAGCCAGAGCCCGCCGCCCAGAACGACGCCGCAGGCCACCGCCCCCGCCATCAGGCCGCTCACCGGAGGACCCGTTCGTCCTGCGGCAGGGCGCCGATCCGGAGCATCACGGCGTAGGAAAAACCGGACACCAGGAGTCCGCCGATCAACACGGCGGTCCCGACGGGCGAGTTGTAGGCTGCCACCGCTTCGGGCCGGCTCGCCAGGAGCACCAGGACGATCCACGGGGCAGCGACGGCGAGCCGCGCGGCGTTGACCGTCCACGACTGCCGGGCCTCCAGTTCGCTGCGGGTCCGCGCGTTCTCGCGCAGGAACTCCGCGAGGGTCCCCAGCAACCGGCCGAGGTCTGAGCCGCCCACCTCCCGGGTCAGCCGGAGCGCCTCGACGATGCGGTCGGCCACCGGGTCCGCGAGCCGTTCCTTCAGCCGGCTAAGGGCCGGGTCGAACTGCCCGCCGGAGCGGTAGTCGGCGCCGAAGTCGCGGAACAACGGACGCAGCTCGGAGGGGCCCTTTTCGCCCAGCTGGATCAGCGCTTCCGGCAGCGACAGTCCTGCCCTGATCGCGGAGCGGAGGTGGTCGACGACGTCGGGCCACAGCTCACGGAGCACGGCCGAACGCTTCCGGGCCCGCCATTTCACCAGCCCCAGCGGCAGCCAGCCCCCGAACAGGCCGAAGCAGCCGGAGATCGGCCAGGACCGGGTGCCTGCGAAGAACACCAAGGTGACGAAAGCGCCCACGCCGAAGCACGTCGCCAGCAGGCCGAGCCGGCTGACCTTTTCAATGCCGGCCGCCTGCAGCAGGTCCTCCAGCCGGCTGGTTCTTTCCCGGCGGCGGGCCGGCCGCGGCTGTTCCCAGGCGGACCACCAGATCAGCAGCAGTCCGGCACCCCCGAGCACCCCCAGCAGCGGCGCCATCAGCGCGGCTCCAGCAACGCCGCGACGTCGTACCCGGCGCGGGCAAATTTCTCGGCCGCAGGCATCGAGTTGGCCCTGGGCCGCAGCCGGCCGTCGGAGAGGTCGAAAATCATGGACGATTCGATGATGCCGTTTTCCACCCTGCGGCCCAGCGAGAGGATCTCGGTGACCTGCCGCCGCCCGTTCGGCAGGCGGCTGCAGTGGACCACCAGGTCGATGCAGGAGGCCACCGTGGGGACAACGAAGGCACTGGAAATGTTCTCTCCCGCGAGCAGCGGCAGCGTGCAGATCTTGGTGACGGCGTCGTGGGCCGAGTTCGCATGGACCGTGCACATGCCCGGCAGACCGGAATTCAGGGCGATGAGCATGTCCAGGCTCTCGGCTTCCCGGACTTCGCCGACCACCAGACGGTCCGGCCGCATCCGCAGGGCCTCCTTCACGAGGCGTCGGAGCGGAATTTCGCCCTCCCCCTCGAGGTTCGGCTGCCGGCACTGCAAGCCGACGACGTCACGGAGCGGGAACTGCAGTTCAAAGATCTCCTCCACGGTGACCACCCGCTCGCGGGTGCCGATGCTGGCGGCGAGGCAGTTCAGCATGGTTGTTTTGCCTGCCTGGGTGGCGCCCGAAACGAGAATGTTCAGCCCGCTGGCCACCGCCGCGCCGAGGAACCGGGCCGACTGCGGGGTGAGCGTTCCCAGCTCAACGAGGTGCTCGAGCCGGCTGGCCTTGACCACGAACTTGCGGATGTTGATGGCCCAGTGCCGCCGGGTGACGTCGGGGATCACCACGTGCAGGCGGGAGCCGTCGGGCAGCGCGGCGTCGACGAACGGCGAGGACATGTCCAGCCGGCGGCCCGAGCTTTTGAGCATCCGCTCCACGAGGTCGCGGACGTGCTGCTCGGTCAGGGCGATGGACGTCAGCTCCGACTCACCGTTGCGGGCCACGAAAATCTCATCGGGGGCGTTGAGCCAAATCTCCTCGATCGCGGGGTCGTCCAGCAGCGGCTGCAGCGGTCCGAAACCGGCGACGGCGTCGAACACAAACCGGCGGGCCGTTTCGAGGGATCCGATAGGAGGCAGCGGCGCCAGCAGCGCCCGTTCGTCGTAGTCGGTGATGGCTTCCTCCACCAGGCGCCGGACTTCGCCGGCCTGCCGCAGCGGATCCAGCCCGCGGCGGCGGATCAGTTCACGGACCTCGTCCTCGACGATGCGCACAGCTTCCACGGTGCCCCCAACCTGACCGCTACCCCTCCCCCTGGGGCAGTGCAACTGGGGTTAAAGCTAAAGGAGCAGTGGAGTTCGGGCAAGGGTGCCGGCCACCCTTTGTGGATAAGTGGCCGGCGGGCTCCCTACTCGGTTTTGGCGCCGGTGGCCTCGGCCACCGCGGCGTAGCCGTGCGGGTTGTTGCTCTGCCAGCGCCAGTGGTCCTCGCACATCTGCGCGAGGTCCCGGCGCGCGGCCCAGCCCAGGTCGGCGAGTGCGGCCGAGGGGTCTGCGTAGCTGACCGCGGCGTCGCCGGGGCGGCGCGGCGCGAATTCGTAGGGTACCGGGTGTCCCGCGGCCTTGCCGAACGCCTCGATGACCTCCAGCACGGAGGAGCCGCGGCCGGTGCCGAGGTTCCAGCGGAACACGCCCTCCCTGTCGCCGAGGTAGCCCAGCGCGGCCAGGTGCCCGGCCGCGAGGTCCATCACGTGGATGTAGTCACGCACCCCGGTGCCGTCCGGCGTCGGGTAGTCGTTGCCGAACACCATAACCTTCTCGCGGCGGCCCACAGCCACCTGGGCCACGAAGGGCAACAGGTTGTTGGGGATACCGCTCGGGTCCTCGCCGATCAGGCCGGATTCGTGGGCGCCCACCGGGTTGAAGTAACGCAGCAGCGCGATGCTCCAGCGCGGGTCGGCGGCACCGAGGTCGGAGAGGATGTCCTCGATCTGTTCCTTGGTGCGGCCGTAGGGGTTGGTGGCGTCCAGCGGCGCCTTCTCGATGAGCGGAACCTCCTCGGAGGCGCCGTACACCGTCGCGGAGGAGCTGAAGACCAGGCGGCGCACGCCGGCGGCGTCCATGCTGTGCAGCAGGTTTAGGGTGCCCACCACGTTGTTCTGGTAGTACCAAAGCGGCTTATCCACCGACTCCCCCACGGCCTTCAGGCCGGCGAAATGGATGACGGCCTCGAAGCCGCCCTCGGCGAAGACAGCGTCGACGGCGGCCGCGTCAAGCAGGTCGACCTCGCGGAAGTCCGCGCTCTTGCCGGTGAGCCGCTCCACCCGGCGCAGGGATTCGGGGTTGGAGTTCATCAGGTTGTCGAGAACTACAACCTCGTGCCCCTCCTCAAGCAGACAAAGCGTCGTGTGCGATCCGATGTAGCCGGCCCCGCCGGTAACCAATACCTTCATGCGCTCCAGTGTAGGAGGGACCTAGGGTCACAGCTAACAGGCCGCCTTACCCCGCAGCACAACTCCAGTCACATGATTCACATCAATCACACTGGTGACACCTGTTCCGGGGTGTTAGGGTAGGCGCGATAAGTCAGCGAATCCCAGTGTCGCTTGTCATCTAAAGTCCTTCGGAGTGACGCGACACCTTGCCATGCAGCGCTAAAGAAGCGCTCCAGCGTTCCGGAGCACACCATGAAGCGGATCCCAATTTCCCGCACCAACAACATCAGCCCCCAAGTCAACTTTATCTTGGCCGTGGTACTGCTGATGACAAGCGTGGGCCTCGCCATGCCATTGCCCGCCCTCGCGTCCCCCACCCCGGCGCCGAGTGGCAATCCCACTGCGCTTCCGGCACCCGGCCCTGCTCCGACGCCGACTCCCGACGGCCGTGCTGTGAAAAGCCTGCCGGCGTCCGCTCCGGTTCCACTTGCGAGGCCGGATCGCACGGGCCTGGCCGCCGCGATTGGTGCCGGGGCCGAGATGGGCCAACGTTCAGCACGCGTCATGCGCTCCAGCACGGGATCGCAGGGTTCCGGCATAAAAACGTTGACACCCGAGTCCCTAACAACTGAGGGAACGTGGAGTCCGACATTCGGTGTGGCAGGGCTCGATGTCAGCAGCCATCAGCCGACGGTGGATTGGCAGCAACAGTGGAACATGGGGGCCCGGTTTGCCTATGTAAAGGCAACGGAGGGCAACTACTACCCCACGGAGATGGACAATCCGGTTTACAAGCAAACTTTCGACGCCCAGTACGCAGGGGCGCGGAACGTCGGAATGATCCGCGGCGCCTACCATTTCGCGATCCCTAACTGGTCCTCAGGGGCGGACCAGGCACGCTACTTCGTCCAGAACGGAGGCGGCTGGAGCGCAGATGGCTACACGCTGCCCCCTGTTCTCGATTTCGAATTCAACCCCTACGCCGGCCGCACCATCAGCGGCTTCTACTTCGGCGATACGTGCTATGGAATGTCCGCGGTCAACCTCGCATCCTGGGTCCGCGAATTTGGCAACACCATGCTTTCGCTGACAGGTCGGTTGCCTGTGATCTACACCAACACGTCATGGTGGAACCAGTGCTTGGGAAATGTGTCCGGACTTGGCAACTACCCGCTCTGGGTTGCGAACTACCCGGACGGCCCAACCAACAACGCCGGCCCGATCCCGGCGGGCTGGAGTGGCTTCAGCCTCTGGCAGTACAGCAGCACCGGACCTTTCGCTGGAGATTCTAATGTCTGGAACGGGGACTACGCCTCGCTGCAGCGTTTTGCGTCCGGGTTCACGGTGAACCCCCTGGGGTCCATCGGGATGACTTGGACAGCACTGGGAGGAGGGAACGGCAAGCTCGGCTACCCCGTCACCAGCGAAATCTGCGGGCTCGTCAACGGCGGCTGCTACCAGGGCTTCCAGAACGGCACCATCCACTACGCCCCCGGCGTCGGCGCCTACGCCACCTGGGGCGGGATCCGCGCCACCTGGGGCGCTCTCGGCTACGAGAACGGCAAGCTCGGCTACCCCGTCACCAACGAAATCTGCGGGCTCGCCAACGGCGGCTGCTACCAGGGCTTCCAGGGCGGCACCATCCACTACGCCCCCGGCGTCGGCGCCCACGCCACCTGGGGCGGAATCCGCACCAGCTGGGGCGCTCTCGGCTACGAGAACGGCAAGCTCGGCTACCCCGTCACCAACGAAATCTGCGGGCTCGCCAACGGCGGCTGCTACCAGGGCTTCCAGGGCGGCACCATCCACTACGCCCCCGGCATCGGCGCCTACGCCACCTGGGGCGGGATCCGGGCCACCTGGGGCGCTCTCGGCTACGAGAACGGCAAGCTCGGCTACCCCGTCACCAACGAAATCTGCGGGCTCGCCAACGGCGGCTGCTACCAGGGCTTCCAGGGCGGCACCATCCACTACGCCCCCGGCATCGGCGCCTACGCCACCTGGGGCGGGATCCGGGCCACCTGGGGCGCTCTCGGCTACGAGAACGGCAAGCTCGGCTACCCCGTCACCAACGAAATCTGCGGGCTCGTCAACGGCGGCTGCTACCAGGGCTTCCAGAACGGCACCATCCACTACGCCCCCGGCATCGGCGCCTACGCCACCTCAGGACCCATCCGGGCCACCTGGGGCACCCTCGGCTACGAAAAGGGCAAACTCGGCTACCCCGTCACCAACGAAATCTGCGGGCTCGTCAACGGCGGCTGCTACCAGGGCTTCCAGAACGGAACCATCCACTACGCCCCCGGCATCGGCGCCTACGCCACCTCAGGACCCATCCGGGCCACCTGGGGCACCCTCGGATACGAAAAAGGTAAACTCGGCTACCCGACGGGCGTCGAAGTCTGCGGGCTCGTCAACGGCGGCTGTTCACAAGACTTCCAGGGCGGCGCTATCCATTACGCCCCCGGCATCGGCGCCCACGCCACTTGGGGCGGCATCCGCACCACCTGGGGCACTCTCGGCTACGAAAACGGCAAACTCGGCTACCCCGTCACCAACGAAATCTGCGGACTCGTCAACGGCGGCTGCTACCAGGGCTACCAGAACGGCACCATCCACTACGCCCCCGGCATCGGCGCCTACGCCACCTCAGGACCCATCCGGGCCACCTGGGGCACCCTCGGCTACGAAAACGGCAAACTCGGCTACCCCGTCACCAACGAGATCAGCGGACTACCCAACGGGGGCATCAGCCAGAGGTTCCAACACGGCGGCATCACGTGGTCACCCACAGACGGAAGCGTCGTCCTCCCCTAGGTGCTCGACCCTTGCCGAATAGAGTGGTTGAAATGTATCTACACAGTCCAAGTCCCTGTCCTGCGCCAACCAGCAGCAAATCTGTGGCCCCAAATTGAGGAAGAAGTGCCTGGAACTGACGCGGCGGCAATAGCGCCTATCGCTGAGGATTTGCGCAGTAATTACAACGATTGGTCATTGGTACGGCAGGTTTTGCGCAAGTCGCCTCGCCTTTTGCCTTGGCATCCGTAGACTTGCCACGTTTCCCGGTCTCCCGCGGCCGCACCGCTGAGCATTGGCGGGGCGGCGGTCTCACGAAGGTCAATAAGTGAATTCAATTCGGAAGTCGGCCGTGCTCGTTGCCACGCTGGTACTTTCTCTGTCGTCCATACCCGTCGTCACAACCGCACCCGCCTGGGCCGAGCCTGCTCCGACGGCATCGGCTACGCCCACAGCCACCAGTGAATCTAAGGCGACATCGGCCTCTTCGCAGACGGCGATCGTGGGCGAACCAACCGTTCCGGAACCCACCGCAGTTGAAAACCCGGCTCCAAGCTCCTCCGCTCTTGCCCCCACACAGGGGACGTTACCCGCCGAGCACACTTTCCAAACTCCGCCTGCAGACGGGCTAAAGGGCGCCGCTCCAAGGAAACTGACTACTGAAGCCTATTCACTGGATAGGTCCGGCTCCATCAACGTGCGAATCGTCAAGGTCCAATTGGCCGACCGGAAGGCCGACATTTACGACACGGATGTCATCGGTGCCGTATCCACCGCCAACAACTATTGGCAGGCCATGACCACAGGTCCGAACGGCCCGAGGATCCGGATGAATCTGGGGACCCCGGAAAATTGGACGAGCAAGGCAACGTCAACCCAGAGCTACTCGGCCATGATGAACACGATTTCGGCCGAGCTCGGTTGGCCGGCCAGCCCAAGCCCTTGGACTGCCCTTGTTGTTTTCGTGTCGACCCCGACGCTGTCCGACGGAGCCTACGGGGCCGGCTGGAGTTACAACGGCACGAGCGGCCGGGTGATCATGCCTCTTCCCGGTCCGAACCAGATGACAAGCAGCGTATTGACACACGAATTCGGCCACGTGCTAGGACTGATGCACGCCAATGCCCTCCAGTGCTCGGACGGAGCCCAAGACGTTCGCACCAATCCGGACGGCACTTTTGCCAATGCTAGCTGCAGCATCCAAGACTACAAGGACACTCTGGACCTGATGGGTGCGTCCCAGCCGAGCCAGCCCGTAATCAGCTCACCGATGTGGGAGTTCGGTGGCTTCGGACGCGGCGACGAAATCCTTGATGCCGGTTCGGCCGGCACTCGAATGAGTTTCACTCTCAAGCCTTGGGCCGGTACGGAAGCCAACCGTGCTCTCAAGTTCACAGACCCGGTGAGCGGCGAGGTCTACTACATTGAGCTCCGTCTGCCAGTCGGCTACGACTCGGCTGTCGCCGTGAACGGCAACCGAGGCGTTAAGGTCGTCCAGGCGCTCGGCGCCGGCTCCATTGCCCTGCAGCCCAGCACGCTCGGATTTCCGGGCTATTACGGGAAGAATCAGGCCTGGCAGCCGGGGCAAACGTTTACCACCCACGCGGGAACACGGGTGTCCATCGACTGGCTCTCGTCCACCGCTGCCGGCGTGACAATCGAGTCAGTTGCCGGAGTAGCTGCGAGGGCCATCGCACCTGTCGCGTCCGCCACCGCATCCCTAGGAAATGCCACCTCCGGTGTTCTTTGCGGCCTGCGCGACGGCGGCTGCTACCAGGCGTTTGAGGGCGGTACGGTCCACTGGGTACCCGGCGTCGGCGCTTACGCCACCTGGGGCGGGATCCGCGCCACCTGGGGCGCTCTCGGCTACGAGAACGGCAAGCTCGGCTACCCCGTCACCAACGAAATCTGCGGGCTCGCCAACGGCGGCTGCTACCAGGGCTTCCAGGGCGGCACCATCCACTACGCCCCCGGCATCGGCGCCTACGCCACCTGGGGCGGAATCCGCACCAGCTGGGGCGCTCTCGGCTACGAGAATGGCAAGCTCGGCTATCCCGTCACCAACGAAATCTGCGGGCTCGCCAACGGCGGCTGCTACCAGGGCTTCCAGGGCGGCACCATCCACTACGCCCCCGGCATCGGCGCCTACGCCACCTGGGGCGGGATCCGGGCCACCTGGGGCGCTCTCGGCTACGAGAACGGCAAGCTCGGCTACCCCGTCACCAACGAAATCTGCGGGCTCGTCAACGGCGGCTGCTACCAGGGCTTCCAGAACGGAACGATCCACTACGCCCCCGGCATCGGCGCCTACGCCACCTGGGGCGGGATCCGGGCCACCTGGGGCGCTCTCGGCTACGAGAACGGCAAGCTCGGCTACCCCGTCACCAACGAAATCTGCGGGCTCGTCAACGGCGGCTGCTACCAGGGCTTCCAGAACGGCACCATCCACTACGCCCCCGGCATCGGCGCCTACGCCACCTCAGGACCCATCCGGGCCACCTGGGGCACCCTCGGCTACGAAAAGGGCAAACTCGGCTACCCCGTCACCAACGAAATCTGCGGGCTCGTCAACGGCGGCTGCTACCAGGGCTTCCAGAACGGAACCATCCACTACGCCCCCGGCATCGGCGCCTACGCCACCTCAGGACCCATCCGGGCCACCTGGGGCACCCTCGGATACGAAAAAGGTAAACTCGGCTACCCGACGGGCGTCGAAGTCTGCGGGCTCGTCAACGGCGGCTGTTCACAAGACTTCCAGGGCGGCGCTATCCATTACGCCCCCGGCATCGGCGCCCACGCCACTTGGGGCGGCATCCGCACCACCTGGGGCACTCTCGGCTACGAAAACGGCAAACTCGGCTACCCCGTCACCAACGAAATCTGCGGACTCGTCAACGGCGGCTGCTACCAGGGCTACCAGAACGGCACCATCCACTACGCCCCCGGCATCGGCGCCTACGCCACCTCAGGACCCATCCGGGCCACCTGGGGCACCCTCGGCTACGAAAACGGCAAACTCGGCTACCCCGTCACCAACGAAATCTGCGGACTCGTCAACGGCGGCTGCTACCAGGGCTACCAGAACGGCACCATCCACTACGTCCCCGGCATCGGCGCCTACGCCACATGGGGCAGAATCCGCACCACCTGGGGCACCCTCGGCTACGAAAACGGCAAACTCGGCTACCCCGTTGAAAATCCCCGCTGCGACGCCGTCAGCGCAGCTTGCGTTCAAAGGTTTCAGCACGGCAACGTCAGCGACACAGGCGCGGTTTCTCTCGGTTGATTGACTTCCAGTAACGTTGTAGCGGACGACGCCTGCACGGTTTGGCGTCCGCTGTCGTCTACGCGAAACTCATCACTCCGGGGGCGACTCTCGTCGACCATGACAAGGAACGTCGCAAATGACTACGGAACAGAATCCATACGTGTCGGTCGTGGTTCCCGCGATCAGGCTTGATTCTTGGCTCGATCAAGCTTTAGATTCGGTACTTCGCCAAGAAGAGGTAGACCTGCAACTCATCGTCATTCTTGACGGCGTCGAGGAGGATGGACACCGCCGTTGGATGGATGAGTCCAGAGTGACGATCCTACGAAACCCGACGCGGCTTGGAGTCGGGGCGACACTCCGCCGGGCAATGGCCCAGGCGCGCGGCGAGTTCATTGCCAGGCTTGACGCGGATGACATCGCCAAGCCGGGACGGCTGATCCAGCAGGCCATGTATCTTCGTGACCACCCCGACACTGTGGCCGTAACGTCGCAGACGGAGCTGATCGACGACACCGGTGCGGTCACCGGCAGGATGCCCTTTAAAGCGGGTGCGGACGTCCGCACCCGACTACTCCTTCAAAACGTGGTCGTCCAATCCGCGGTGATGTTCCGGCTCAGTGACTATCGACTAGTTGGCGGCTACGAGCCGTTGAGGCAAATGGAAGACTATCTGCTTTGGCTTCGGCTCGCTCAGCGTGGAAAGATCGCAATTCTTCCGCAGATCCTCGCCCAGTATCGAGTCCATGGGGCTCAGCTAAGCCGCGGGGCCAAGCCCTACGGCAGCCACATCTCTAAAGTGCTCATCGCTCGTCGAAATTTGAGAAAAATTCTGGGCACGTCCGCTGTAGTGGCTTTCGCGAAGGACGTCACTTGGATTAGCGTCCAATACGTCCGATTTTATGTCCGTACTCCCCTTCGAAGCCTCACGACGAAGGTGCGAGGCAAATGATTCGGAGCACAGTCTGGCTCACCATGGCGTTGGCAACGAGAAGTCTCGGACAGGCAGGGCTGCTGATCGTTTTCGCCAGGTTCGGGTCACCCGAGACCCTGGGCAACTATTCGCTGGCGCTGGCTGTAACCGCTCCCATTTTTGTTTTCTGTGAGTTCGGCCTCCGCACGGTCTACCTGACACATCGCGGTAACCAGCCCTTCAGTGCGTACCTCCACGTCCGGCTGGCAACCCTCAGCCTGGCAATGATTTTGACGGCGGCTATCGGTTCAATATTCTTGCCTGAAATGAGCGGGATCCTTCTGCTCGTCAGCCTGCTCCGGGCAGCGGATTCGATGGGCGAGCTATACTCTGCGCCCCTCCAGCGTCACGGCGAATTGCCGACCATACTGCGGGCTTTTAGCACTAACGCCGCCCTCACCATAGGGGTCGGAATCGCCGTACTGGCCGCTTTCCATAACCTCTATTATGTCATCGCCGCGCTAATCGCAGTTTCAGGCGCCACGACTTTACTGCTCATGAAACGACCCACCGATGACCTGCTCCCCAAAATGAAGTCGGCAAACGCTGGCGCCAGGCCACGGTGGGAAGACCATGTATCCGTTGTCAAAGCCGGCCTGCCCACTGGTATCTCGTGGGGGCTCTTGTCGCTGCTGTCCTCGATTCCGCAGTACTTCCTAGCCGCCTATTATTCCCAGGTTGAAGTCGGCTATTTCGCCATCATTCTCTATGTCGTCGTCGTCGTCGAGATATTCTTGAACGCCGTCAGCCAGTCATGGATCCCCAGGGCAAAGAAGTTGCTTGCCGATGCTCCCTCATTCTTCGTCGCCGTAGTCAAAACAGCCATCGTTTGGACCGCCGCGTTCGTTCCATTGTCGGCCGCGGTTTGTGCCGCCGCATACGTTATGCTGCCGATAATCTTCGGCTCCACCTACCGAATCGACTGGGACGAGATCATCCCGCTGTTCGGATCGCTAGTGGTGCTTCCGCTCGTATTCTTCTCCGCAATGGCGCTCAACGTTGCCAACAGCTACGTAAAGGCTCTAACTACAAGCATCGTGGCGGTTGCGTTGGCCAGCGCAGTAGCGTTTCTGCTCATCCCGGGAGGCGGGGTACCAGGTGCGCTCTGGGTCAGCTTCGCGGCTTTGGCGAGCCGAGGCGTCCTCTCCTTGGCAGCTTTGGCGGTGGGCCACAGGAAGCGAGTCCCACAACTGGTGCCTTAGGGAACTGAGTCATGACGTTTTTTGATACGTGAGGCTGGCACTAGGAGAGTTATGGTGTGCCACGTCAAGGCCCGTTTGACGCTCCACGGGGACACCTGAACGTTAAACTTGTGGCGGCGGGTCGGACTCACGTCGCTTCGGAGCTGGGAGTATCCCGAAGGATCGCCCATCGGCGCGTCAAGAGCTTCCGGGCTGAGGGGCCACCGGGCTGTAGGGCAGCTGATGCCGCCCAGGGTCTTAGCCGAGGCGCAGGAACGCCGAAAAAGCCGTCCTCGAGGCCAGGAGGTCCTCCCGGTTCAGTCCGCTGCTGCTCGAAGCCGACACCGGCGTCACGTTAAGGACGGCGCCCCGGATCCTGCATCGGGGGTGTCCCTATACTTTTGGTCAAGCGGCCTGGGGAGTCTCTGCCTCGTAGAGAGTTCCGTTCTTGAGCTGGCGAAGATGACGTCGCAGCGGCGCCGGGTCAGGCAGATGACGGCCGCGTTGTGTTTCTTTCCTTGGGCGCGTTTCCGGTCGTAGTAGGCCTTGGAGAGCGGGTCGTGGCAGGACGCTATCCAGGCTGATCTGAACAGGGCGTTCTTGAGTTGTTTGTTGCCGGAGCGGCAGTGAATTCGCCGCGGATGGAGGTGCCGGACCGGCGGGTGACCGGCGCGATGCCGGCGTAGGCCGCGAGGTGCCCGGCGGTTTTGAAACTGCTCGCGTCGCCGATGGTAAGGAGTATCGTCGCTGCGGTCTTGATGCCGACTCCCGGCATGAACATCAAGACCCGGGAAAGAGGGAAGTCATCGAGAAGTTTTTCGACTTCGGCGGCGACGATAGTGCGCTGGTGTTTGAGCTCCTGAATCTGGGTGGCAACGCGCGGGATGACGAGCTCGACGGCTTCGGTTCACGCGACGGTCACGGTCTGTTCTCCGAGCGCGGTAGAGATGGCGTCGATGAGTTTGGCCGGGTCCTTCCGGCTGTGGTTGCGGGTCCAGCGCAGCACGTTCGGCCGGCTGGCGGCGCGCAGGCCCGTGGGACCGGCGTATTTCATCAGCAAGTCCAGGACCAGCGGCCGGGTCAGGACCGTGCCGGGAAAGGCGCGTTCCAGAGCCGGGAAGATCTACAGCAGCAGGGACCGCAGCCGGTTGATCGCCCGGGTGCATTCGCGGGTCAGATCGGCGTCAAACCCGGAGACAACCTTCAGCGCCGAGAGGACCTCGCTGCCCCGGTCAACGGTCCGCAGCGTGTGAGGCATCGCCCTGGCCGTCTCGGCGATGATGAACGCATCCCGGGCATCGGTTTTCGAGTTGCCGGGATACAAATCCGCCGCTTTGCGCATCACCAGACCCGGCAGATAAGCGCCCTCGCAGCCGCAATCCCCGGCCACCGCCACGGGCAACGCCCCGATGGTGTTGGGCTGGTCCACGACCATCAGCACGTTCCCATGCTGCTGCAAAGTCGTGAAAAGCTCCCGAAGCCGGGCCTCGTCCTGTGGCAGCGGCTTATCAAAAAGGCGTTCGCCGGCGCGGCCCAGCGCAGTGGCGTGGTGTTCGCTCTTGCCGACATCACGTCCGCAGTAAACATCGAATCCCTGATCCATACTGGCGCTCCTTTGCACCACTATTTGGCCGCAGTCACGACGCCCGCTGCCGGCACCCACATTACGAAGAGACCTGAACCCGTTGGTCCGGCCTTGTCCCTATCAGCGGTCAACAAGTGCCTCCGAACCCGGCGACAACACCCGCCGGATCATCAATGACAGCGCAGGAAAGTCACACCTGGTCCGGCGACCATGTCCCCGGCGATCGGGCACCCAATAAATGTAACGGGTCCACGACTCTCGGAGTGTGAACCTCCGACCGGGATCCGCAACAAGCGGCCAGACTAGGGCGAACCTGTACGAGCGTGCAATCCCCGGGGAACTGGTCCAGCTGGACGTGAACAAGCTTGGACATATCCCGGAAGCTTGGGGCTGGCATGCCCATGGCCGTTCGGAGCCGGCGAAAGGGCCCGGGATCAGTTAAACCATGTCCTTGTTGCCATCGATGACCACATCCGCATCTACTAAGCCTGAATCCTCCCGGACGAAGGAGACTCCACCGCTCCCGAATTCCTCACCAACGCCGCGGGCTAATTCGCGGAGCACTTCATCAATCGGTCGGACCCGTTATCTCCGGCAATTCTTTCGCCAACCGCAACTCCAGGCTCCGGCACTACAACAATGAACTAGTCCACACGGGAATCGCGACTATACTCATGACCCGAGTGTCACCCCAGTATGACTGAGTACACTTGGGGCCCAGAAATGCTCAGGCGTTGCTCGGACAAGTGGGCGATTCGCTGGCGACGTGCATGCCAGGCTTCGGCACTTCGTCGATGGCAATCCGGCGGGCGAGCTTCGTCATGGAAATCTCCATTTGGCGAAACCGCTGGTAGGTGGTGGACATGAACACCAACACTGAAACGATGGTGCCGTAGAGCACCAAGTCCGTTCCACGGCCTACGCCGAAGAAGCTCGCGACGCTCGAGAGCAGGCTCGGAAAGAAGATCGAGAGAACGGCCACGAGGGCGAACAGAACTAGCATCATCCGGCGGATGGCAAGGTGTCGGGCGTTCGATCCCCCGCGCATCAGCGCCACGGAGACGATGATGACAGCTAGGACTAGCGCTATCTGCACGAAGATCAACATGTCAGTGGGCCTTTGCTACTTGAAGAAAAGTTCGAAGACAATATTGACGGCGTTCAGCAGCGACTGCCCCTTTGCTTTGGAGTAATCCGTATAGATGATCTCCACGGGATGCTCCACATAGCGAGGCTTGATCTTCGCCAATTGGTGAACCAGTTCGGAGGCATGGGCCATGCGGTTCTGGGTTAGATGAATGCGGCTGGCCACGGAAGGGCTTACCGCGCGAAGTCCGTTGTGCGCGTCGGTCAGGTCCATGCCAGTGGCAAGCCGTGACTGGATGGCGGCGGTCTTTAGCACCACGCGTTTGGCGCGGGAAAGTCTCGTCCGTTTGTCCAGGAAACGTGAACCCAGAACGATGTCGGCCTCACCGCTGCGGATCCGTTCCACCATTGCCTTGGCATCCTCAACGCGGTGTTGGCCATCGGCGTCAAACGTCACTATGCAATCAAGTTCGGGGTCTTGGAGGGCGTAGTCGAATCCGGTTTGCAAGGCAGCCCCCTGACCGAGGTTGACTGGGTGCTGGACAACCACCGCCCCCGCCGCCTTGGCTACATCCTGAGACCCGTCTGAGCTACCGTCGTCAACGCAGACAACGTTGGGAAACTCCTTCCGAAGATCCTCCACGACCCCGCCTACGACGGAAGCCTCGTTGTACATAGGAATAACGAACCAAGTGCGACTCACAAGAGTCTAGTATTCCATACGAAAGCGGTCCACTTCCCCTGTCAAGCCCAAAGGGTATGCTTGTTTGCACTTAGACCCGGCGCATCGGGCCGTCGCTAAGTTCAGACGACAGCGATGTGCATCCCCGATAGAAAGTTGCCTGTAACTTTGACCGCCCCCGTTCGTCCGGCTCCGGACTCCGCCCGCCATATTGCGTTCATCGTGAACAACTACCTGCCCAACGTCGGCGGCGTCGAATTCCACGTGGCCGCACTCGCTAGTCAGCTCGCCAGCCTTGGCGTGCGGGTCAGCATCTTCGCGCTGAACAACGGAACGCCATCGGATCTGTCCTCCAACCCAAGAATTGTCAGATTCCAGTGCTCGCCAGCCGTCGGCGGCGTCCTTGCCTGGCCCTGGCCCGGCACGACCCGCAAAATCCGTCGAATGCTCGTTGGAGAATCCGTCACGGCAATTTCCACACACACCCGATTCTTCCCAATGTCTCTGATCGGCGTCAGGCTTGCACACCGTCTCGGCATTCCGAGCGTCCATACGGAACACGGCTCCGCGTCAGTGAAGGGCGTCTCGCCGCTAGTGGCCCTCGCCAGCAACCTAATCGACAAGACCATGGGCAGACTCGTGCTCCGTAGAGCCACAAAAGTCCTTTGCATCTCAGAGGGAGCGCGAGACTTCGTCCGCGAACTCGCCGGAGTGAACGGCCAAGTTTTCCATAACGCCATCGACACCGAGTCGTTCTCGCACTGTTCAGACCAAAGCACAGAGGCGCAGGACGCACCTGCCGGACGCAAGAAGCTGGTCTACGTAGGGCGCCTAGTGCAGGGCAAGGGCTGGGACGTTGCCTTGGCAACAGCGGAGCGGCTCGCCGCCGATCACCCGGCGATCAAGTTGCATTTCGTTGGTGACGGACCGGATAGGGGGACGCTGGCGGCGAGGGCCGCAGCCTCGCCGCTGGCGGACCGTCTCGTGATCCACGGCCAGCAGCCGCCAGCACGGATTGCGGAGCTCCTGCGCGGCAGCGTCTTCCTGAACCCAACGACGCTGTCTGAGGGTTTCCAGACCACCCTACTTGAGGCGGTGGCGGCCGGAGCCGCCGTCGTCAGCACACCGGTGGGCGCGGCACTCCATCTCCTGGAAGCCGGGGCAGACGTCAGGCTCGCTCAAGCCGACGATACTGATGCCTGGATCGACGAAGTCCGGCAGGCTTTAGACTCCCCCGCTGTTCCGCCAAGCCCAGCTCTCTTGGCTTCGTTCGATTGGAAGCGGCGTGCCGCCGAATATTTGAGGGTCATAGATGCCCTCCCTAACACTTAAGACACGGCCGGCGTGCTTTTGGCACCCGTCTAGGACCCTGCTAATCTAACCCGGCGCATTGAGCCCCGACTGTTGGACTATGGTTGCTTATCCCTAGTCTCGCTCCCTTGGGGGTCGTGTTGACGGTCGGCGGGAAATCCCAGATGCTAGGGCGTTGGCCGGGGCTCGATAATGCAGCGTCGATGAGGGCACCGCTCCCTTCCCAACAAACGGTCCACGCGCTTCATCGTCCTCGTGCATCTGGCGGGGAACCACGGCGCTGAGAGTCTACGCGATCGGCTGGCTGAATCGAAGCGCCCTCTCCCGCCCCGCCAGCGCCGTTCCCTGATATGGGAACAGGGCCAGCGACCACGCGAGGTTCTGGGTCGGCAGAGTCCCATGGAGCACCTGGGTAGACTAGCTTTACCCGCGGAGGAACCACATACCGTTGCAACGACCGCTGAAATCCGTCCGGTTGACGGCTGAACCACCTGTTCCAAACGATCGGACGGGTGATCAAAGTGGAGGATTGAGCTAATCCGGCGGTTGCATCTTACCGAGGGAGAATAGATGAGGTCGATAGCGGCACGGCTGGGCATTTCCCGGAACTCGGTTTCGAAGTTGGTCGGGGCGGATATTTCGGCGACGTATGCGAGGGCCCCTCTGGATTCCGGGATCGAGGCGGTGGAGCCGGCGGTCAGGGCCCTGCTCGAGGAGAATCTGCGGATGCCGGCGACAGTGCTCGCCGAACGTGTGGGCTGGCACGGGTCTTCCCTTGGTTCCGAGAAGAGTAAGCAGGATCCGGGCGGAGTATGGCCCTGCCGATCCCGCCGACGGAATCAGTTACGAACCGGGCGGACTGCGACCTGTTCCCGGAGGTGCGGATACGCATCGGGAACGGGAAGCCCAGAATGCTGTAGGCGCTGGTGATGGTGTGCTCGCGTTTGCGATTCATAAGAGCCCGAATCATCCCGTCCCCGGAGGACGGGGGACCAGCTGGCCCGGATGTGTGTGATGCTCGGATCCCAAGATGCGGTCCCGTGGAGACTGATCCAGTTCTGTCCACTGGTTGTGTCAGAGATGCTTGAAAACTAAGCCGTTTCGTGGGTTGAAAAGTGAGCCGCGTTGACTTGGTGATTCTGCCCTAAATTCCGGTCGTGTCGAGGCAGGAAGTCCGTCAGCGTGAGTTTGCGACGGTGGCGCGAACCCTCGAGTGTGACGACTTCGCTGTGGTGGACGATACGGCGATCATAGCCGAGGCGACGATCTGGTCTCCGAACACATCTCGCCATCGGGCGAACGGCAGGTTCGAGGTCAAAATCAACGATACGTGCTGGCAGCGTGATGAGACGAGTTGGAAGAACATATTCGTAGCGTCCTGTTCGACCGGGTGTTAGCCGACTGCATCGACGATGATCAGATCGTAGTGGTGGAGCCGGACCAGCTCTTGGGGCAGACGACCGCTCTGGTGGGCGGCCCAGTCGATGGCGGTCGCGAATAGGACGAGGTGGCCCAGCTGGGTGACGCGCAGCCCCAGACCGGTCTCGAGATGTGTTTGCCAGTTCCGGACGGCCCGAGCAGGACGATGTTGGACACTTCGCTAATGAACGCGCTGGCGAGTCGCGTATTGAGGCGGGGCTCGTGGTCAAAGTTGAAGTCATCCAGCGACTTGTGGGCGGGGACGCCCGCGGCCCTGGCACGGAATTCGTTTCCGGGGGCTTCCTGGGGGCACCTCCCGCGAGAGTACCGCTACCAGGCACCCCTGGTCCAGCCAGCCTCGCGGGCCTGGTCGGCGAAGCTGGCTGCTGCTTCCCGGACCCGTCATGCCTTCGGTGGCTTCCGACCCACCGGCCGTCGAGGCTGATCGTGACTGTTTCCAGATCCGCGGTGACGTCGACTGCGGGTGGACGGAGTAGTGGTTGGATCCCCTCCGGGCGCAGTGGTCCCGCGGAAGCTGGACCTTCGCGGCGAATCCCCTGACGGGCGGAACAGGCGGCAACGGCAGCATGGAGGTCATTGTCCTGAGCGGGCAGGGCGCTACTGTGCGCCGGACCAGCCGGGCATTCGCCACGGGCAGCCAGTCCATGAGCTGGGCGTCGAAATCCTTCGGCGGCGCGAAGGTCCGTCCGGCAGGAAGGAGCTCTCAAGGAACTGTTTGGCCCGCTCCACGACTCCCTTGCTCTCCGGGTCGTAGGGCCCTGACCTGTACGATCCGGGTGACAAGGCCCCCCGCGAAGGCCTCCGCTCCGGCGGCGTCGCTATCCCACCGCCCGATGACGGTCTCGTTGACCCGGATCAGCCGCCGCGGAACCGGGCGCAGGAACCCGAGCGCTCCCACATCCCGGCTAACAGATCCACGATCATCCGGGAGGGGATCATCCGGTCCACGATGAACCGCGACTTCGAGGAGACCACCACTAGCAAACGTATGTGGGAATTACAGGTGGGCGAATACAAGTATGCTTATTCCCTCAAGAATGACTTTGAAGTCACGACCGTCCCCATTGTCCCAAGAATCAGCCCAGTTGGGTACTCGATTCCGTCGTCGACAATCAACAAATTCGCTACGTAGAAGACGTGTCCCAGGAAATTCCGATTGCTGCAAGTGACATAACTAACCACCGTATGGGACGTCTAAAAGTTATTCACGGGGACTTGCTTCAATGGTTTGTACGAATCAGCGATTGCTTAATAAGTTGCAAGCCTCAATTTTATACAACTTAGCGTCGCCCTGGGCGTCTATCAGCTTCCCCACGCCGGTGGCTTCAAGATTGTCGAGTCCGTAGTACCCGTGATCGGCGCCGTGGACCTCTTTGTGCCCAAAGTCCAGAACATAGCCCACACCAAGAGCATGCACCGACGAGCAAACATCCGGATCGCTGTTGGCATCTCTTAGATGCTGGTTAATCTTCCTAGCGTCTAAGGAGATGTCACTGAAGAGGTGGAGTTGAAGCGTCTTTCGATCAGCCAGGGCAAAAGCAAGCGAGCTTCCATTCCAAGGATTTGCAGCAATCGCCACATTGGCCGGCACGTGGTCGCGAAGCCGATGAATTAGCGTCAACTCGTCTAAGGACAATAACGTCGAACTCGACGAGATTCTGTATCCCCCAGCCGCATTGCGGGCTGCTGCCTTGACATTGGCTTGTTGCGTTGCGAGCACGAGCAGCACGATAAGGACGCCCACGCTGGCACCACGTATCCAGAACTGCCCTTTCAAATTAGCGTTTTCGCCGTCCAATAAATTCGGAGCTACGGTCTTCAACCTTTTCCTGGCGGCGCTGACTAAAAACATGCAGCCGACGACGGCGAGCGGGAGTGTGGCCGTGGGAAGGAGTGCCGCAAGTCGGGGAGAGTCGTTGTACCAAACGCCCGTGAAAAATGACCTCACCTCACCTACGGGGAAGGACGCCGCGACAACGAAAAATAGACCCAGGACCGCGTACATGCCGACCAGCCATAGTCGCTGGCGGCGGGCAATGGAGACTACCAGCCCCGTTATTGCGAGGACAGACATCACCAGCGAGAGGGGCTGTCCGATTTGCGATCCCGATATTAGTTCTCCGATTGCCCGGCCTGTCGTTTCAACGGGCGGCCAACCTGAAGCTTCGGCTGCAGGTCGAACTGTTGTCCATAGGACATAAGCGATAGCGGCAGCGGCCCCGACGACGAGCACGTGGCCAGCTATCACCGCAGTTGTTGGCACCCCCCGAGCCTTGGACTTCACAGCAGTGCGCCAGCTTAGGCCGAGGACCACCGGCACTAACACTGCCAGCAACGTCATCAAGATACTGGGGTGGGACAGCGTCAAGCCTGGGAGCGATGCCGCTAGGAGAATCCAACTAGTGGACCGTGGCGACCCATCCTCGACTCCGGCCGCGAGTGCACCCACGGCGGTCGCTATAGTCGCCGGAAGCAAGCTGATTCCCAATGCATACGGGTAAAGGACTCCGTAGTCCATCATGAGAATTGGGAAAGCACCGAAACCGGCAGCAAGGACTCCGGCAATCAAGGTGGGCAACACCTGCCTGCCCACTGTGCGCTGTACGAGTAGTATGCACCCAAGCGGCCAAACTACAGCCCCTATACATACATTTATTGCTACCACAGCCGAGGGAATGTGCGCTCCAGTGAGTTGCAGAAGAAGCGAAACTGCGTCATGCCATGCCGCCGGATAGAAGGCTCCGCCGGTCATTGCCCCCACGGTCAATGACGATGCATTGCCGGTATCGAGAATGTAACGAACTGCGTTTAGGTGGAACACATTGTCAAACGTTTGGGATATAGCGTCTGGTCGACCAAATACGCTTACGAGCCGTCGACCAATGAGTACGGCGGCTAGCACCACCGCTCCTCCTTCAGCTGCGATCTGCCACCGATGACTTCCGTTTGACAGTCGAGTCGGCTCCCGGCGAGGAATTAGACGCGTCAGGAAATGAACGAGCCCAGCCCCAAGGACCGTGACGACAATGACGACTGCCACTGACCAATCGACTCCGGCCCACGGGGCCACTACAGCGGCTATGGATATCAGAGATATCGATATAACGGGGGAAACCGCAATTAGGACAAAGCCGCGAGCCCGAGCAAAAAAGGCCACGATGGCCCCAGGCACGATCAAGATCGCCAAAGCAATGAGCACGGTCGGGAGAATTGACCACCAGGACACGTAATACCTTTCGAATTATTGAGGAGGCATGAAAATCGGCATGGACACAAGAGGTGATCCTGGATATTTCTAGGATGCGTCCCTAAGTTGGGCTTCGAACTTCGGCACCAGCAGTTCTACGACTTCTCTATTGAGGTGGTCCTTGTCGAAGTAGATCGAAATGCCTCCCACGGCAGCGTGACACCGCTCGCCGTCGCAGAAGTATCTGCTCATGTCTAGTCCGCTCACCGAGGGGAGTTTTAGGGCCTGAACTGCGGCCTTCATTGGGTCGGCGGGCAGGGCTAACGAGACGTCCGCAGCACACTGAACTGGATAGTCAGAGTGGACCGCCAAACAGTCGACACTGCGTACGGCCTCATTTAGCGGCGGATCGTAGATGGGAAAAACCCGGATACCTAAAGCCGAAAGTCGAGTCCAGTCTCGCATCAGACCGTCCCGAAACTGTTCAAGCTGGCCACGGCCTGTGCCGTCGTCGATCTGTTCTCCCGCACCAAACATGGAGATGAAGATTCTTGCCGGTCGGTCCCTTTCAATGGCATTCATCGTCGCCCGACTCCACCGCATGCATGCTTCCGCGGTCCCGGAGTCCGCCGGCTGGCCCCGGTATCCGACGTACTTAGCGTCGACGATCGGGCAGGCGCCGAAGTAACTCCATTTGACTATCCAGTGATTCCGTCGTCCAAGTTCAAAGATTGCGGCTTGCCACTGTTGCGCATGTGAGTCCCCTACCAGCCACACTGTTTCGGCGTCGGCAGCGCCTGCGGAGAAATCACACACTGTGGGACTGCCGCTCGGATCGTCATGGAGGGTGTTGCCATCCTGGGGACAATCGGCGGGCCTCGTAAAGTACTCGTTGGAGGAACCCATATTCGGCAGCGCAACGGCCTCCTCAAAGGGCGAACTGCAACCTTCAGTATCAACGGCGGATGGGCCGTGGCAGGGGCCCGATGCCTGTTCGGCCGCCGTTGCCTTGGCTTCGTCAGCTTTGTCGTCAGCGAGGGCGATCAGCCCGACCCCGGCCAGGCTGACGACGAGCATGGCAGCGAGGGTAGCTGTGAAAACCCGACCGCCTTTCGGGGCGCTGCCCGGTTTTTGGAGCCACCGGTCTTCTACCGCCACCTTCGTAATCCACGCCAGGGCGATGGCAAGCGCCAAAATGCCGAGTTTCATCGGCGACGAAAGTTCCGACCCAAACATGAAGGGCGCCAAGACAATGAGCGGCCAGTGCCAAAGGTAGACCGAATAGGAGACGTTCCCCAAGAACTGTATAGGAGCAAGGCCCGAAACCTTGTCGTGCCACAACCCAGCCCCTGGTGCCCCCTGGGTCCCTGCAAGAATGACCAATGCGGTGCCGACTGCGGGTACGAGGGCCGTCCAACCGGGAAATGGGGTCGAATGATTGTAGATCAGGGCCGATCCTATAATCATTGCGAAACCTGTTAGTGAAAGTATGTTCCGCCCGACGGGTGTTAGTGATTTCGGAACACATAACAATGCCACCAGGGCCCCGAAACCGAACTCCCAGACCCGGCCAGGAGTGACGAAGTATGCCTGGTTGTGTGCAACGCTCGTAAAATAAATACTGAAGGCTAGGCTGAGCCCAGTTGCAGTCAGCACTCCGGCAATCAACACTGACTTCGTTCCCCACTCGCGCCGCTTAGAGAGCATGGCCAGCAAAATGAGCCCCAAGGGCCATACTGCATAGAACTGTTCCTCAACAGACAACGACCAGTAGTGCTGGGCGACAGTCGCCGCTTGGTTCATCGCCGAATAGTCAACCGATCTGGCCGCCAGAACCCAATTTTCGACGTAGAAGACGCTTCCTAGGACCTCCTGGACGGACGCCGCCCAGCGCGTGTAAGGAAGGAAAAGCCAGACACCGGTGAGCGAGACAGCCAACACGGTGAGGGCCGCAGGAAGTAAGCGCCGCACTCGACGGGCGTAGAAGGCCCCTAATTTGATTCCCCCCGTTTGGATGAGCTCCTTGGTCAAGTGGGACGTGATCAGAAAGCCAGAGATGACAAAGAAAACGTCGACGCCAACATAGCCTCCAGCCAACCGGTTCGGCCACAAGTGGTTGGTGACGACCAATGCCACAGCGAGGGCCCTGAGCGCCTGGACGTCGGTTCGGAATCCGATGCGTCTGGTGGCGCGCTGTGCAGAGCGGTCGGATTGCTCGTGGGTCGTCGAAGAGTGAATGGTCGTAGTCATAGATTTGACGATTCTACCCCATCGTGGGATTTGCGGGCGTCTCCTCCTCGCGGACAACAGGCCGACGCGGAGTTGCCTAGGTGTTCACCCCACTGACGTTGTGAATGCGATTGATGGGTGAATTGCCGCCTATGCCGGTATGGCGTTTGTGGTGATAGCAGTTGTAAATCCATGCCTGGTAGGTGCCTTCCCTGGCCTGGTCAGAGGTGGGCGGGTGTAGGCCCGATCGGCTGCCAGGGTGCGGTGGAACCGCTCAATCTTGCCGTCCGTCTGTGGCCGGTAGGCGGGTGTATTCGTGGGTGGCCCGCCCTAGTGCGTCATTGAAGCAGCGTGACCGATAGCAGGAGCCGTTATGGGTCATAACGCGGAGCACGGTGATCCCATGGGAGGCGTGGAGCGCGTCGGCCCGGGCTCAGAAAGTGTTAACCTTGGCCGATGACCGAAATCATCTATCTGGTGGCTTCGGGCGGAAATCCAAACTATGGCGACGAGCTGATCGTAGCGTCCTGGCTGCGGTTTCTAGCCCGAGTGCGCCCCGACGTGTCTGTATGGCTAGATTGCCCCCAACCCGGGACGGCAGGCGCACTTTTTGCTGGAATTCATCCCAAGCTCCACCTCACGAACGCCCTCTGGCGCTCCTGCGCCGAAGCCCCGGAGCAGTCGGCCCAGGGTGTCTGGGAGCACGTAGACCGCGTCGTATCGCTCGGGGGGACGCCGATGTACGATGCGGCCCTTATGGTTTTGGGTGAATCCGAGACCATTCACCTCCTTGGCGGCGGCTACGTCAACGGCGTCTGGCCGGACCACGTCGGGCTGGTCTCCGGAATGCTCGCGGCCGCGCGGCTCAACGGCTGCAGACTGCTCGGCACAGGGCTCGGCCTCCTGCCCCTTCCGGACAACGCCACCCAGCTGAAAGACGCTTTCTCCACTTTTGACAGTCTGAGCGTACGGGACGCCGGCAGTGCTGCGGCGATTGGCGTCGAGCCCGGTCTGGACGATGTCTTCCTTGGTCTGCCTAGTGAGCTGGCGCGCAGCCGCTCCCCAATCGTCCAGGCCCGAGCCAAGGACGTCATGCTCTGCATCCAAAGCGACATGACCGACGAAGAAACGTTCAAGAAGCTGAGCCAGAAGCTTCGGGTAGTCGTTGAGGCAGCAGTCGGCATGGGGATGTCGGTGGGCTACGTCGAGGCAATCCCCGGATCCGACCGCCGGATGTTTGATGCCTTGGGCGGCCTGATCCCCGAAGAGAACTTCGTGCCGTTCGTCCATGTATGGAACGACGGTTTGCCGGTGCGCCCCGGCCAGTCCTGGTACACGTCACGGTTCCACCCGCACATGGTGGCCGCAGCATCCGGGGCAACCGGCGTGGCCATCGGAATTATGGATGACTACTATGACGTCAAGCACCAGTCTCTCCTGGATCTGGGGACCGGTTGGACGTATGCGTCGGCAAGGGCCGACGGCGCGCTCCCGGAACCGACCGGTGACGCAGGCTTTGCAGCCATGGCCCTCAACCTGGCCACCCGGAAACGCACGGAAGCGCTGTCCCTGTATCCCCCGCGCTGATCCCACGTCAAAGTCAACCACATAGCGGCCGTACCTGCCTCCGATGTTCGGAGCTGGTACGGCCGCTATTTCAGTCAAAAAGTTCAGAGGACGCTGCGGACATGCTTCGGCGCAGGGTTGAACTTGATGCCTTCGAGGATTCGCTTGGACACCCCGAGCTGGAGCCGGCGCCCCACACGGCCGCGGCGCATCCAGACATAGGTGCTCACTACAAACCTGAGCCAGTCGAGCTTGTTGTCGTGATGCCAGCGGTAGGAGGACTCGTTGCGGGCGCCGTAATAGAACTTCCACGCATTACTGCGGTTCAGGTCACCGAAGTTCACGCCGCGGTTGTCCGGCATATCGTGGGTGACGATGCTGTCCAAGACCTGGACCCCAGGACCTTCGGCACTGATGCGGAGGGTATATTCCATGTCGTCAAACCAAATGAAGTATTCCACCAACGGCAGGCCGTACTTGGCGATCGACCGGCGCGGGATCAGAACGGATACGAACGAGCAGTTGGTGATGACCACCGTATTCTGCCCCTTGGCGATGAGCCGGCCCCAGTCCCACGCCGTACCAGGATTGTTCATCTCGCAAATCGAGCCGTCGGTGTAGCGCACCAGGGAGCAGCTGTAAGGGACCGGCCGGCCCAGCTCGTTCTCGGCCGAGGCGTGGCCGGCCAAGAGGTTCTCGAGGGCCGTTTCCCCCGTGTAGCAGTCGTCGTCCATGATCCAGACCCAGTCCGCACCGCGCTCGTAGGCACGCTCCATACCGGCCGCAAAGCCTCCGGCGCCGCCGGTGTTGTTCTCCAGACGGACGACCTCTACTCGGGGGTCGTCTTGGTAGACGGCCAGCAGCTGCTGCGTTGAATCGGTGCTGGCGTTGTCGATCACGATCAGCTGGTCGACGCCACGAGACTGCGCCAGGATCGAGTCCAGCACCCGTCCGAGCTTGTCCACCCTGTTGTAAGTGACGACGACTGCCGCGACTTTGTCGGTCATGCTTTCCATCCTTCATAGAGAGCCTTGGTCCACCCGCGAGCATCGGGGAGTTCCTTCAAGGCCGTGATCTTTTCCTGCTGCTCGGCGATGATTTCCTTGCGGAGCACTTCCGACGACATCACAGACTGTGTCAGCCTTACGGCTTCGGCGACAAACGCGAACGGCTGGCGGGGCAGCAGCGCTTTACCCGAGACGAGCGATGCCTGGGAGCCGACATCGGTGGACAGCACCGCGACGTTCATGGCCGTCGCCTCGAAAGTCGTCAGGGTCAGCCCCTCGTTGTCCGAGGAGATCACCAGGAGGTCCGAGTCAGCCAACGTGTCGTCCACTGGCCGCGGCGGGCGGCGGAGTTCAACGCTGCCATCGAGCCCGTAACGTCCGACGAGGCTGGCCGTCTCATCCGAAAGGGCACCGTCTCCGTGCACGATGAACTTGACGTTGTTCCCCGCGGCCTTCTTAAGGGCGGCTGCGTACCGCAGGAAGAGGTAGGGGCGCTTCTGCTGGCTCAGTCGCCCGATGAACGAGATGGTAAACGGCCGGCCAGGTCCAGCATCGCCGGCAGGCGTCAAGGATTCGTCCGACAGCCCGTACAGGGGCGCCAGAGCAACACGGCTCTTCGGCACATCCCGCCGGAGTGTCAGGTAATCGCGGAGCTGCGGGGAGATGACGTGGTGGACGTCGATCACGTTGGAGAGCTTGACCGAGACTTCGACGAAACCTCCGGTACGCCATTCGAGAATGTGCAGGGTATCAACAACCCGGATGGACGGGTCCATGGCTTTGAACCAAGCGAGGCGGTGGTAGAGCCACCCGTTATGATGTACGTGAATTCCGCGGATGGAAAACTCCGATAGCAGAGCCAGTAGCAGATCCGCTTCCTCGCCCGGCGGGAGCGGGAAGGTCAGCGGCAGCACCAGGGCCCCAGCGAGTTCCGGCCGCCCAATCCACGGATGGGAGGAGTCCTTGTCGGTCAGCACGATAGGCAGGAATCCCGCCTCTTTGGCCAAGGCAATAGACTCCAGCGCCCACCGCTCCGCGCCGCCCATTTCGAGCCAGTGCAGCCCGAAAATGATGGCCTGCGGCCGCGCCGGGTCCGGTGCCTCGGTGGCGGCCGCCATCACGCGGGGCGCGGCTATTGGCTGCGCCAGGCGTTTAGGGACCACCCGCTTTTCGTAGACATCCGTGAGTTGCTGCCGCAAGGCGTCGAAGACAACCGGAGCCCCGAACCTTGCATGCTTGAAGACCTTGCCCTTCAGCCCCGCACGATCATAGAAGCTCGTACCCCCCTCAGATCGTTCTCCGCCCAAGTCGATAACGAGTGGAACAACGGTAGCCTTTCCAGGAACGTCGGCTGCCACGGTACTGCGAACAGCAACGGAGCAGACTGCCGTCCTGTCGGCCTTCCACTCCAGGAAGTGGCAGGCCTCACCGGTCAGGCTTGGGAACTCGCCCTCGGGCGCGCGCAGGACAACTGCCTTGAACTCACGCCCCGGTTGGACCAGCGAGTGGTAATTTAAGGCTCCGATAAGCAACCCGACTTCACGCTGGGACAGAACGCCCTCGCCGTCAGCCAGGCCGCTGCCCCCGCCGTCGACGATCTCGAACAACATACGGGCCCTATTCATGGGTTCTTTCGGTGTTATCGTATCCATCTGTTTAGTGGCTCCCTTAGTTTTCCCGCAGTAGACGGACAGCTTCGATGATTGGACCGTCAGCGATCTTGGAACCCTGGCGAAGTACTATTCCCCGGTCGCAGACCTTGCTCACCATGTCGAGGTCGTGGCTGACGACAACGAGCGTGCACCCTGACTCGCGAAGTTCCTGGATGCGCGCAAGGCACTTCTTCTGAAATGGTTCGTCTCCGACCGATAGAATTTCGTCGATCAGGAAGACATCAGGCTTGGTATGCACTGCGACTGAAAATGCTAGACGCAGGAACATGCCGGAGGAGTAGAACTTCACCTCAGTGTCGATAAATTTGCCGATTTCCGAGAACTCAACGATCTCGTCAAAGCGTTCAGTTGTTTCCTGCTCCGTCATCCCCAGGATCACGCCGTTGAGGTAGACGTTTTCTCGCCCCGTCAGATCCGGATGGAATCCTGCACCGACCTCGATCAGCCCGGCAACCTTGCCGCGGGTGCGAATGCTGCCGGTGTCCGAACTCATGACGCCCGAGATCAGTTTCAGCAGGGTGGACTTTCCCGAGCCGTTGAAGCCGAGCAACGCCACCGACTCGCCGGCGTTGACGCTCAGGTCGACGCCGTTCAAAGCCATGAACGTGGACGAGAGATCTCCACGGCGCCCCTTGAACAGCCAGACGACGGTCTCTTTCAGGGAGCGTGTATGGCGGAGGTTGAATCGCTTTGAGACGTTTTCAACAATTATTGCCTCTTTACCCATCACAACTCCTGCGCAAATCTGCCCTCAAGGCGTCGAAATACGGTTTGTCCCAAAATCAAGATGACCAGAGAAATCAACAAACCAATTGGAAGCCACAGCGAAAGCAGATGCTCTGGAAGCCTCGCCCCTTCCGGCGCAGCTTGAACCGCCGCCGTGGGCGCCCAGAAAGCGGCATGGAAAATCTCGACCGCGATCGTCATGGGATTCAGCTGATAGAAGAAGTAAAACGTTTCGCCCAGCGTCTCCTTCACCAAGTACCACGGGTAAAGCACCGGGGACAGCCATGTTGCCATCATGAGCATGAGATCCACGATGTTCTCCGAGTCTCGGAACATGACATTGGCTGCGGCGAAGAGAAGTCCCAAGCCGAGCGACAGCATGATCACCATGACGAAAGCGGCCACCGCACCCGCCAGTTGAACAAAAGAAGGACTCCAGCCGAAGAAGAAGCAGGCCACCAGCAAGATCAACAACTGCGGTAGGAAATGAACTATTGCAACCCATATCGACGACACGGGAAAAAGTTCTCGCGGCAAATAGATCTTCTTAACCAGCGCACCGTTAGCGACGACGGATCGCGTTGCCTGGCCGAACGCCTCAGAAAAGAAGTTAATGAGGATGATTCCAGAAAACATGTAGACAACAAAATTCGGTTGTTTGTTCAGCCCCAGGAAAACCCCTAGGGCGAAATAGAAAACAACGAATTGTACCCCCGGTTTGACGTAGGACCACAGCAGGCCAAGCACTGAACTGCGGTACCGAACCTTGAGCTCTTTGCGGACGATCAGTCGCAGCAGGTCACGGTGCCGGAATACATCAAACAGCCCGCCGCCCTTATCCGGCGCAGCCAGCAATTCTCCGCTCACGCGTCGACTCCTCCGCTTTCAATTTCGGCCCCGCCTTCGAAATGTGGCCGGATCTGGTTGTCGAACATGGTCAGTGCCGACCCGATGGCCATGTGCATGTCCAGGTACTTGTACGTGCCCAGGCGTCCGCCGAACAGGACGTCCTTTTCGGCCGCCGCCAGGTCACGGTACTTGAGCAGGCGTTCGCGGTCCGCGGGGGTGTTGATCGGGTAGTAGGGCTCGTCGCCCTTCTCGGCTGCGCGGGAGAACTCGCGCATGATGACGGTCTTCTCGGTCTGGTAGTCGCGCTCGGGGTGGAAGTGGCGCGGCTCGATGATGCGCGTGTAGGCGACGTCGTCGTCGTTGTAGTTGACCACGGAGGTGCCCTGGAAATCTCCGACGTCGAGCACTTCTTCCTCGAAGTCGATGGTGCGCCAGGAGAGGTCACCTTCGGCGTAGTCGAAGTAGCGGTCCACCGGTCCGGTGTAGACAACGGGGATGGTGCCGACGACCTTGTTCTTGCTGTACTCGTGCGACTCGTCGAAGAAGTCGGTGTTCAGCCGGACCTCGATGTTCGGGTGCTCGGCCATCTTCTCGATCCACGCGGTGTAGCCGTTGGTCGGCAGACCCTCGTACTTGTCGTTGAAGTAGCGGTTGTCGTAGTTGTAGCGCACCGGGAGCCGGGAGATGATGCCGGCGGGCAGGTCCTTAGGATCCGTCTGCCACTGCTTGCCGGTGTAGTGCTTGATGAACGCCTCGTAGAGCGGCCGGCCGATGAGCTGGATGCCCTTGTCGTTGAGGTTCTGCGGGTCGGTGCCCGCCAGTTCGCCGGCCTGTTCCTTGATGAGGTCCTGGGCCTGGCCGGGGGTCAGGTTTGCGCGGAAGAACTGGTTGATGGTGGCCAGGTTGATGGGCAGGGAGTAGACCTCGCCCTTGTGGACGCCGTAAACCTTGTGCACGTAGTTGGTGAACGTCGTGAAGCGGTTGACGTACTCCCACACGCGGTCGTTCGAGGTGTGGAAAAGGTGCGCGCCGTAACGGTGCACTTCAATGCCGGTCTGTTCGTCCTTTTCGCTGTAGGCATTCCCGCCGATGTGGTGGCGGCGGTCGATGACGACGACCTTCAAGCCCAGCTCTGTGGCGGCCTGCTCTGCGATTGTCAGGCCGAAAAAGCCCGACCCTACGATGACAAGGTCAGCGGTCACAAAATCTCCTGGTTCGAATGTGGGCAGCCCAACGTCGTGCATTGTCTGCTGATCCAGCCTACCCGAGAGAGGGTGTGATCCGGCGAATCGGGGGCCGTCTCAGCACGCTGGGCAGGGCCGCCGAAGTTGTCCACATGGAGGGATTCCCGCAGGCCGGGGCCGGCTTGCGCGGCCTACGGTTGACTGCATCGCCCGCGAGAAAGGATCCGGCGATGCTGCTGCACTGCACCCTGGTCGGGCAGCCGGGCTCGGCCGTGGCGGAGCCGGTGGAGCTGTCCGTCGCGGCTCCCTCCGGCTGTCCCGGTGCCGTCCTCCAGGACGCGATGTCCGAAAGGTTCGGCACGGACCGGCTGAGCGTGGCGGGACGCCCACTGGCTTCCCTCACGGCCGGCACCGCCCCGCTGGTGAACGGGGCCGTGCTCGTTGACGGCTGCCTGGCCGGACCGCCCCGCAGCCGGTCCCGGGGCCAGCCGGGTGCGCCGCTGCTGCTCGCCGTCCTGAGCGGGCCAGGCGCCGGGACCGTACTGCCGCTGCGCCGCGGCCGCTACCGGATCGGCCGGAGCGGAACGGAAGTGGCGATCCCGGACGCCGACCTGTCCCGGGATCACGCGCGGCTGGACGTCACGGACGCGGGGATCACCGTGACTGACCTGGGCAGCGCCAACGGGACCCGGATCGGCGGCCGGAAGGTGCACTCCGCACCGGTGTCCACCGACAGTGTCATCGGCTGCGGGAACTCGACGCTGGCCGTCCTCTTCCGCGGCGCCGGGCCCGGGTTGCCGGGGCCCTCCGGGCCGGGGTTGGCGGGCGGGGGTCCGGGCGCGCCAGGACTCGCGGGCGCCGGCGAGGACACCACGGAGCCGCTGAGCGTTCCGGCCCCCGGCTTCGTCGGACCGCGGGCGCTCCTGCTGCTGGCGGCCCTCGTGCCCCTCGCGGCGGGAGTCGCCCTTGCCATTGCCACCGGGATGTGGATGTTCCTGGCGTTCACCGCCGTCTCGGCCGTTCCGGTCCTGCTGCCGGTTGTGGCCGGCCGACGGCAACGCCGCGAGCTGGAGGCCGACGTGGCTGCCGCAGTCGTCCGGGACAGTGATCGACGACGGCGGGCCGCGCCGTCGGCAGCCGAACTGGTGCTCGGCGCGGCCGGCGTGGGTCTGGCGGGGGCCGAAGCCGGAGCGGGCGGATCCGCTGGCGCCGAGACCGGTCCGGTGTGGCTCCGGCTCGGGCTGGCCGGGCTGAGCGCGAACATCCGGCTTGAACCGGCCCGGCCCGGTTTCCGCGCCCCGCCGGCCGCTTCCCTGCCGCTGGTCCTGGACCCCTCGGCGCCCGCCCGCCTGTCCGGGCCGGCTCCGGCTGTCGCCGGGCTGGTCCGTTACATCCTTATGCAGCTCGGCGGCTATCCCCGCGCCTTCCGCACCCGGGTCCACGTTCATGGCCCGGCCCCGTCGCTCCCGCTCGCCGCCCGCTTCCTGCCGCGGGTTTCACTCTCCTCCAGTGCGGAGGTCACCGCCGCGCGGGTCGCGGCCGGTCCCGGGCCGGGCTGCGAGCGGGGCGTGCTGATCCTGCTGCCCAGGGCCGCACCCGGGGCTCCGGACGCGGACGCGGTGGCGGCCGAGGCGCAGCGGCTGGGCTGGCAGGTGATTGTTTGTTCCGAGGCCGCCGACGATCCCCGCCCGGGCCAGGCTGTCGCCCTTGGCGGGGGCAGCGGCCGCCTCACGCGTGGGAGTAACCAGACCGAGTTTGTGCCCGACCTGGTGCCGGAGCGGGTCTTTGACCGTTTCTGCCGGCACCTCGGGGGTGTGCCCAGCACGGCGCCGGAGCCGTCCTCCGTGCCGTTGTCCTGTTCGCTGGAGGAGATCCTGGGGCTGTCCGAGGCCCAGGTGGCGCGCCGCTGGGCTGCGGACCGCAATCCTCCAGGCCGGTCTCCTGGGTTGCCCGTCCCGGTCGGCCGCGGAGCGCCGGGGACCCTGCAGATCGACCTGCTGGCAGACGGGCCGCATCTGCTGGTGGCGGGAACAACCGGGGCAGGCAAGTCGGAGTTCCTGCGCACCCTCGTGGCATCGCTCGCCGCGTGCTACCCGCCGGACCGGATCAACCTGCTGTTTGTGGACTTCAAGGGCGGCTCCGGCCTGCAGCCCTTGACCGGGCTGCCGCACTGTGTCGGGCTCCTCACCGACCTGGACGGCTACGAGGTGGACCGGACACTGGCCTCGCTTCGGGCCGAGGTCCGCCGCCGCGAGGAACTGCTGGCAGCAGCCGGCGTCCCCGACCTTTCGTCCTACCCCGCGCCCGCCCCTGGGTTCCCGGCGCTCCCCCGCCTGGTCCTGGTCATCGACGAATTCCGGATGCTGGTGGAGGACGCCCCGGCGGCGCTGGCGGAACTGATGCGCATCGCGGTGATCGGCCGCTCCCTCGGCATCCACCTGGTCATGGCGACCCAGCGGCCGCAGGGGGCGCTGACCGCGGATATCCGGGCCAATGTCACCAGTTGCGTTGTGTTGCGGGTCCAGTCCGAACTCGAATCAGCGGACATCATCAAGTCCGGGCTTGCCGCCGCCATCCCGATCGGGCGTCCGGGCCGCGCCTACCTGGTCCGCGGCGGCGGCCCGGCTGAGGAGTTCCAGACAGCCACGCTCGGCCCGCCATCGTCCTCGCCGTCGGGCGGCACCGTGGCCGCGCACCCGGCTGAGGCGCTGCTCGACGTGATGCCGGAGGCGTTGACATTGCCCGGGCAGCCGCCGGCCGGTCCTTCGGAGCCGCCCGGCCCAGGGGCGGCGCCGTCGGACGGGGCGAAGAATTTCGCTGCACAGTTGGCGACGTTGTGGCGGGTCCAGGGCGGCACCCCGGCGCACAGGCCCGTTGCGGAGCCGCTTCCACCGGCCCCGGCGCTCCCCCGCCCCGCTGCACGCTCCCATGCAGGCCCGGACACCGGCGCCGGAAAGAGTACCGGCCGCGCGGTGCTGCTGGGCCTGGTGGACCTGCCGGAACAGCAAGAGGTCCGCCGATTCAGCTGGAGCCCGGACCTCCACGGCCACCTTGCCCTGGTAGGGGGCACGCAGGGCGGGGTGCACGGCGGGAGCGCCGAAGTTCTGCTGATGGCCCTGGAGCAGTTGCTGTTTTCCGAGGCCGAATCGCATCTCTACCTGCTCGACGGCGACGGTGCCCTCGCCGGCGCGGCCGGCTCCCCCCGGGTGGGCGCCTGGGCCGGCCCGCAGGAGCCCCGACGGGCGGCCCGGGTGCTGTCACGCGTCGCGCAGGACATGACCGCGCGGCTTACTGCGCGCGACCGGAAGTCTCCCCCGCTGGTGCTGGTGCTGCACAACTGGGGGTCGTGGGTTTCAACGTTCCGCTCCGGTCCGCTGGCGTGGGCCGAGGACGTGGCGGCGGACCTCGTCCGGGACGGTCCCAAGGCAGACATCACCGTGATCCTTTCCGGCGAGCGCGAGCTGGTGACCGCACGGTTCTTCGCGGCGATCCCCAACCGGATCTACTTTCCGTCCGGTTCGACGGAGGAGGGCAGGCTGGCCTGGCCGCGGCTTCCGCGGCTGCCCGCCGCCCCCGGCCGCGTGGTCGTCTCCGGGGAATTCGTCGACGACGGCGGACGGCCCGGCAGCCCCGCCGGGGAGGTGCCCCGGGCGGCCCAGCTGTACCGGCAGCCCGCGGACAAGCCGGGCGCTGCGCAGCCCCTCAGCGGCAGGCAGGAGCGCAACGTGCGGAGCAGGCCGTTCCGCGTGGAGGCGCTTCCGGCCGTGGTGACCGTGGACGAAGTCCTGTCCCGGCTGGGTCCAGCCCCGGCCCCGAACGCGGGGGCGCGGCTCTGGATCGGGGTGGGCGGCGACGAGCTGCAGCCCGCAGGCGTGCCGGTCCCGCCCGGCAGCGTGGTCGCCGTCCTCGGCGGCCCCGGGTCGGGCAAGAGCTCCCTGCTGCACGCCCTGCCACAGCTGAACCCGTCCCGGATCTGGCTGCAGCCCGCGGCCGAAGCCGGGCGGGAGGGCTACTGGCCCGGCGTCCAGGCCCTGGCCGACGCCGGCGGGCTCGACCGGGCCGCCATCATCCTCGCCGATGACGCGGACCTGGGCGGCCCGGAGATGAATGCCGTGCTGCTCGAGCTCAACGGCCGGGGCTGGACGGTGGTCTTCACGGCCGGATTCGGCCCGGCTCCGCAGCAGCGTGTACCGCTGGCGTTCCAGGCCCGGAGCCACGGCAGCGGGATCCTGCTCTGCCCCCGGAGCCCGATGGACGGGGACCTCTTCGGAGTCCGCTTCGAACCGGAGCTCCACCCGCCAGCCGGGCGCGGTGTGGTGATCACGGGAGGACGGGCCGCTGCCGTGCAATTGGCGGTAAATCCGCGGCAGCCGCCGTGACCAGCCGCCTGGAACCGCCGCCATGCAGTCCCCGTGCAGGCGTCCGGGCGCTGGCCTGCCTACAGGGCCGGTGGCGCCCCGCCTGCCCTGGACGCGAAAGCGATGACGCGCTTGTCGAACAGAAGCACGATCGCGACGGCGGCCGGCAGCAGCATCGCCAGACCTGCGAGGGGGTAGCCTCCGGTCAGGGTGGGAAAGCCGATGGTGAGCATAAACAGCTGGGCCACGAGGGCTCCGGCGCGCGGCCAGCGGTACCCGCGGAACAGGAAATGGCCCACGGCGAACAGCCAGGCCGAAAAAGCAAGGAGCAGGCCCAGGGTAAAGACCGCACCCCAAAAGGACAGCACGGGCGCCCCGGTCAGCAGCTGGAATCCGTACCAGCCGGCGGCCACCAGCAGCGCTGTGGCCTCCAGGGCGGCGACGACCGCGATGACGGTGATTCCGGCGGGCCTGGCCACCGGGCCGGGCACGGGTCCGCCGGCCTGGTTCTCGGCCTGGTTCTCGGCGGGATCGGCGGGGTTCTCAGGGGGTCTTGACACACTGGCACACTACCGGACATAGTCGAACAGAAGTGGGGGCTCCGCCAGTCAATGTGATGCATCGCTCACGATTTGGCGGCATTTGTACCGCAAATACCCCTTGTTTACACAGCGTTAACATGACACGCTTAATCCAGATGACCGAGGGGGCCCACAGGGCCCTTTTCTTATGAGGCCTCAAGTGAATAATTTCACAAGGGGCATTTAACGAATTCCCAGGAATGGAGTTACTGATCAGCATGGATTGGCGTAACCGCGCAGCGTGCCTTGACAAGGACCCGGAGCTGTTCTTCCCCGTCGGAAACACCGGCCCTGCCCTCCTGCAGATCGAGGAAGCCAAGAGCGTCTGCCGGCGCTGCCCCGTGGTGGACACCTGTCTCCAGTGGGCCCTCGAGTCCGGCCAGGACGCCGGCGTCTGGGGCGGCATGAGCGAGGACGAACGCCGTGCCCTGAAGCGGCGCGCGGCCCGCGCCCGCCGCGCCTCCTGATTTTTCGCCGGTCGACCGGCGCGCGATGGCCCCGGACCCAGCGGTCCGGGGCCATCGTGCGTTAAGCGCGGCCGTGGGCGCGGTTGCTCCGTCCGGCCCTAGCGCGGGGCGAGGCTCAGGACCACCTGCACTGCGGTGCCGCCGCCGTCCCGGGGTTTCCACTGGATGCTTCCGCCGAGTTCGCTGGTGACGAGGGTCCGCACGATCTGCAGTCCCAGGCCTTCCGTGTAGGACCCGGCCGGGAGTCCGACGCCGTCGTCCGCGACGGTGACGGTCAGCAGTTCGTCCCCGTCCTCGCTTTCGGAACGGTCGGCGAGCAGCCAGACGGTTCCGGCCCTGCCTTCGAGCCCGTGTTCGACGGCGTTCGTCACGAGTTCGTTGATCACCAGGGCCAGCGGTGTGGCGAAGTCGCTCGGGAGTTCCCCGAACAGCCCGGACCGCTGGGTCTTCACCTGCTGCGAGGGCGAGGCGACCTCGGCGGACAGGCGGAACTGGCGTCCGATGAGTTCGTCGAAGTCGACGCTCTGGGTCAGGCCCTGCGAAAGGGTTTCGTGGACCAGGGCAATGGTGGCGACCCTGCGCATGGCCTGTTCGAGCCCCTGCTTGGCCTCGTCGCTGACCATCCGGCGGGACTGCATGCGCAACAGCGCGGCGACGGTCTGCAGGTTGTTCTTGACCCGGTGGTGGATCTCGCGGATGGTGGCGTCCTTGGTGACAAGTTCCATCTCGCGGCGGCGAAGTTCCGAGACGTCGCGGCACAGCACAAGCGCCCCGAAGCGCTGTTGTTCGTCGCGCAGCGGGATCGCCCGCAGGGACAGGCTCACCCCGCGGGACTCGATCTCGCTGCGCCAGGGCATCCGGCCGGTGACTACGAGCGGCAGGGTCTCGTCCACCATCCGCCGGTCCCGCAGCAGTCCGGCGGTGACCTCGGCCAGTGACCGGCCCTCAAGGGACTCGCCGTCGCCGAGCCGGCGGAACGCGGATACACCGTTGGGGCTCGCGTATTGCACGATGCCTTCGGCGTCGAGCCGGATCAGGCCGTCCCCGACGCGCGGCGCGCCGCGGCGCGATCCGGTGGGCGAGGCGAAGTCCGGCCAGAGGCCGAGCGTGCCCATCCGCAGCAGGTCGTAGGCGCACTGCCGGTAGGTCAGTTCCAGCCGGGACGGCATCCGGGAGCTGGAGAGGTCCATGTGCGAGGTCACGATCGCCAGGGTCCGGCCGTTGCGCACCATCGGCACGGCCTCGACCCGCATGGCCGTGTCGCTGCTCCAGTTGGTTTCGTTGGAGCGTTCGATCGTGCGGCTCTCCCACGCCTTGTCGACGAGGCGCTTCAGGTCCGAGCGGATCCCCTCGCCCACGAAGTCGGCGTGGAACACCGTGTGCGTGGTGGAGGGGCGGACGTGCGCCAGTGCCACATAGCCGAGTTCCGGGTGCGGGAACCACAGGGCGAGGTCGGCAAACGCGAGGTCGGCGACCATCTGCCAGTCCCCCACGAGCAGATGCAGCCACTCGGCATCCCCCGGCCCGAAATCAGCATGCTCCCTGATAGGGTCCGTAAAGATTGCCACAGCACCTCCATTTGCGACGCGGGGGCCGGCAGGCCCTAGCGTCGGACGATTGACCTCAAGAGCCTCAATGCTACCGAGAGTGAGGCCATGTCATCGGCCTCGAGCGCGTTCACCTCGTCGAACATGCTCTTGGCACGCCCCAGCTGCTCCACATTCTGGCTCTCCCAGACCACCAGGCGGTCCTCCGCCGGCAGGTCCGACGGCGTTGCCTCCAGCACCGCCGTCGTCATGTCCGAGACGGTGGAGTACAGGTCATCGCGCAGGGCCGCGCGGGCGAGGGCCTGCCAGCGGTCCTTCCTCGGCAGCTTGGTGATGCGCTCGAGCAGCGAATCGGCGTGGAAGCGGTTGAAGACCGTGTAGTAGACGTGCGCTATGTTTTCCACCGGCTCGGGGCTGACGTGCACGATCTTGGCGATGTCCAGGAGCACGAAGCTCTCGAACAGCTCCGCCCAGCGGTGTGCCAGGTCCTCGGGCAGTTCCCAGCTCCGGGCCTTTTCCAGCCACTGCGCCACCCGCTCGCGGTCATCGCCGCGCAGGTAGTCCAGCAGCCGCGCCCGCATCGGGTCCATCAGCGGCTTGAATTCGGCCACGATCTCGGCGATCGGGCGCGCGGCGTTGCCCTGGCTGAGGATCCACCGCACGGCACGGTCCAGGAGCCGGCGGATGTCCAGGTGGACCGTGCTCCAGTGCTCGGTCGGGAACGACGCCGGCAGCTCGTTGAGCTCGGCGACCATGATGTCGAGTTCGTACACCTCGCGGAGAGCCACAAACGCCTTGGCAACGGCGGCCTCGGTGGCCGAGGTCTCCTCCATGGCCCGGAACGCGAACGTGATCCCGCCCATGTTGATCATGTCGTTCGCAACGACGGTCGCGATAATCTCCCGGCGCAGCGGGTGGCTGTCCAGTTCGGCGTCGAAGCGCTCCCGCAGCTGCTTCGGGAAGTAGGCGCGGAGGGTCTCGCGGAACCACGGGTCCTCCGCGAGATTGCTGTCGCGCAGCGCCGAAGCCAGTTCGATCTTGGCGTAGGCGGCCAGCACGGAAAGCTCCGGGGAGGTCAGCCCCTGGCCCTGTTCGAGCCGCTCACGCAGCGTCTCGGTGGTGGGCAGGGCCTCGAGTTCGCGCTTGAGGTCGGCGGATTTCTCCAGCCAGTCCATCAGCCGCTCGTAGCTGGGGCTCCATTCGGAAACCCGCATCCGGTCGTTGAGCAGCAGGATGTTCTGGTCGATGTTGTCCTCGAGCACCAGGCGTCCGACTTCCTCGGTCATCGAGGAGAGGAAGCCCGCCCGTTCGGCCGGATCGAGTTTGCCGGCGGCCACCATGCGGTCCACGAAGATCTTGATGTTGACCTCGTGGTCGGAGCAGTCCACGCCGGCGGAGTTGTCGATGGCGTCGGTGTTGAGGATGACGCCCTGCAGCGCGGCCTCGATGCGCCCGCGCTGGGTCATGCCGAGGTTTCCGCCCTCGCCGACCACCTTCACCCGCAGTTCGCGGCCGTCGACGCGGATGGCGTCGTTGGCCTTGTCGCCCACCTCGGCGTTGGTCTCGGTGGAGGCCTTGACGTAGGTGCCGATGCCGCCGTTGTAGAGCAGGTCGGCCGGGGCGAGCAGGATCGCGCGGAGCAGCTCCGGCGGGCTGAGCTGGGTGGTGCCGTCCGGCAGCCCGAGCGCGGCCCGGACTTGCGTGGACACCGGGATGGACTTGGCCTGGCGGGCGAACACGCCGCCGCCCTCGCTGATCAGCGACTTGTCGTAGTCGTCCCAGGAGGAGCGGGGCAGGTCGAAGAGCCGCTGCCGCTCCGTGAAGGACGCGGCCTCGTCCGGGTTCGGATCGAGGAAGATGTGGCGGTGGTCGAAGGCCGCGAGCAGCCGGATGTGCTTGGAGAGCAGCATGCCGTTGCCGAAGACGTCCCCGGACATGTCGCCGACGCCGACGACGGTGAACGGCTCCGCCTGCGTGTCCAGGTCCAGCTCGCTGAAGTGGCGTTTGACCGATTCCCACGCGCCGCGGGCGGTGATGCCCATGGCCTTGTGGTCATAGCCCACGGAGCCGCCGGAGGCGAACGCATCCCCGAGCCAGAAGCCGTATTCGGCGGCGAGGCCGTTGGCGATGTCGGAGAACGAGGCCGTCCCCTTGTCTGCCGCGACGACGAGGTAGGAATCGTCGTCGTCGTGCCGGACGACGTCGGCGGGCGGCACCAGGGTCTCGCCCTCCGGGGTGGTGACGAGGTTGTCGGTGATGTCCAGCAGGCCGCGGATGAACGTCTTGTAGCTCTCCACGCCCTCGGCCATCCAGGCGCCGCGGTCCGCCGCGGGGTCCGGGAGCTGTTTGGCGTAGAAGCCGCCCTTGGCGCCGGTGGGCACGATCACGGCGTTCTTGACCGTCTGCGCCTTGACCAGGCCGAGGATTTCGGTGCGGAAGTCCTCGCGCCGGTCGGACCAGCGCAGGCCGCCGCGGGCCACCTTACCGAAGCGCAGGTGCACGCCCTCGACCCGGGGCGAGTAGACCCAGATCTCGAACATCGGCCGCGGGAAGGGCAGGCCGTCAATGCCGGAGGGGTCCAGCTTGAAGCTGACGTGCGTCTTGTTCTGGTAAAAGTTGGTCCGGAGCGTGGCCTGGATGAGGTTCTTGAAGGTGCGCAGCACCCGGTCGGCGTCAAGCGTGGCGACCTGCTCGATGGCGGTGTCCAGGCTGGCGCGGACGCTGTTCTGGCGGTCCTCGCGTTCGCCGGCCGGCAGTGCGGGGTCGAAGCGGGCAGCGAAGAGGGCGGTCAGCCCGCGGGTCACATCCGGATTGGCCAGCAGGGTGTCCGCCATGAATTCGAAGGAGTTGGTGTTGCCCATCTGGCGCATGTACTTGGCGTAGGCGCGCAGCACCACCACCTGGCGCCAGGCCATGCCTTCACGCAGCACCAGCCGGTCGAAGCTGTCCGATTCCACCGCGCCGGAGACGGCTGCGCCGAAGGATTCGCCGAGCAGGGCGCCGGTGCCCAGCGGGTCCACGCCGGCGGGGTACTTCAGGCCAAGGTCGTAGAGGAAGAAGTCGCGGTGGCCGGCCGTCTCGATCTCGAACGGGCGTTCGTCCAGGACCTCGAGGCCCAGGTTGTGGAAGTACGGCAGGATCTGGCTCAGGCTCTTGGGCTCGAGCATGTACAGCTTGACGCGGGCGTCCTCCTCGAGGGTGGCGCCGGCGCCGTCGGGCAGGTAGACGTGCACACCGGGCCGTTCCTCGCTGGTCCCGCCGGCGCGCTCGGCGGCGGCACCGTACTTCTCAAAGCGGGCGATGTCCTCAAGGGCGTCCTCGACTTCGTAGTCCACCCGGTAGCTGGCCGGGAAGGCCTCGGCCCACTCGGCCGCGAGTTCCTTGGCGCCGTTCTCGCCGTCAGCGCCGGCACGCGCGCGGAGCACCTCGGCGATGCCTTCGCTCCAGGAGCGGGCGGCCCGGACCAGGCGCTTCTCCAGTTCCTCGCTGTTGACGTTGCTGACGTCGGCGTCCTTGGGCAGCCTGATCCGGAAGAAGAGCCGGGCGAGGGCGGATTCCGTCATCCGCGCCTCGTAGTCGATCGAGACGGCGTCAAAGGTCTCCCGCAGTTCCTGCTCGATCCGCAGCCGTACGTTGGTGGTGTAGCGGTCACGGGGCAGGTAGACGAGGGCGGACATAAAGCGGCCGTAAATGTCCGGGCGAAGGAACAGCCGGGTCCGGCGGCGTTCCTGCAGCCGCTGGATGCCGGTGGCAATGGCGGCCAGATCGGGGATCTCGATCTGGAACAGCTCGTCGCGCGGGTAGGTTTCGAGGATACCCAGCAGGTCCTTGCCCGAGTGCGAGTCCGGCGGGAAACCGGCGTCGCGCAGCACGGCGTCGACCTTCTCGCGCACCACCGGGATCTCCCGGACCGAGGCCGCGTAGGCCGTCGTGGCGAACAGTCCGATGAACCGCCGTTCGCCGTTGACGTTGCCGGCGGCATCGAAGCTCTTGACGCCGATGTAATCCAGGTAGGCCGAGCGGTGCACGGTGGAGCGGGAGTTGGCCTTGGTGATCACCAGGGCGCTCTTCTCGCGCGCCTTCTTGCGGCCCGTCTCGGTCAGGTGCTGGATCTGGTGGCGGGCGTCGCCGCTGTCGCGCAGCAGGCCGAGGCCGCTGTCTTCCCGGAGTTCCAGCACGTCCTCGCCGGATTCGTTCTTCAGGTCGTATTCGCGGTAGCCGAGGAACGTGAAGTTTCCGTCGTCCAGCCAGCGGAGCAGTTCCTGCGCCTGGCGGATTTCCGCGATCGGGGCGGCGTTGGCCACGTGGTCGAGATCATCGGAAATCTCGTGGGCCTTGTGGCGCATCTTCGGCCAGTCCTCGACGGCGGCGCGGACGTCGCCGAGCACCCGGGTGAGGCCCTCGATGAGCTGCTGGCGCTTGGCGTCGTCCACCCGGTCGATTTCGACCGCGATCCACGATTCCATGTGCGAGGCGTTGTCGCCCTCGGCGATCAGGTGCGAGAGGTTCGGCATCGCGGCCGTGTCGCCGCTGGAGATGCCCAGGTGCGAGGGGACTCGTGCGACCTTGACCAGGGCGCCGCTGGCGCGGTTGCGGGTGACGACAAACAAGGGGTGGATCACGAGGTGGATCGGGGACTTCTGCCGGACGAGTTCGGCGTTGACGGAGTCCACCAGGAACGGCATGTCGTCGGTGACGATGTAGACGACGCTGGACTCTGCCTCGTCGGCGATCGCAATGTTCGCCACGCCGGGCTGCCGGGTGGCGGCCGTCGCCAGGTGCGCCTGCGACCGCGCGGTCAGGACGTCCTCCCCGTAGGCGCGGGCGTCCTCCTCGGCGAGATGTTCGTAGTAGTCCGCGAAGTACCCAACACCTGCACCGATCGAAACGGGCTGATCCTCCACGCTGGACCCAGACGACATCGACAAACGCCTCCATCAAAAAGTTCTTGGCCGCACCCTTGCGGCCCTCATGGCGAGCCTAGTCTGTTGCCCGCCGCTTTGCTGTGGAAGAAAGAACAGAGGATTTGCGATTTCGCTGGACGGGTGCACAAACGAGCGAGGCGATGGCCCTGCGGAGGGCCGAGTCGGGGGCACACTCGAGCAGCAGCGAACCGGCCAGGAGGGCGGCGTCGCAGGCCGCCGGATCCGCTGGCAGGAACGCTTCCAGCGGCGTGGACGGGCCGTAGCGTGACCAGGCATCGCGGAGCTGGCGCTCCGGCAGGCGTCCGACGGCGGAGGCCCGCACCTTGTTCAGCACGACGCGGGGCAATGCCTGCGGGACCGCGGACTCGAGCTCGGCCAGGGCCCTGACCAGCCGCGGCACCCCGACCGGGTCTGCGGCGCCGATCGCATAAACGGTGTCGGCCAGTTCCAGGCTCCGCAGGGTGGCGGCGTTCCGGCGCGGTGCCATCGAGTCGAAGCTGAGCTCCTCGTCCGCCTCGAGGCAAAAGCCGGTGTCGATGACCGTCACCTCGGCCACCTCCCGGGCGCGCTGGTAGACCAGCGAGAGGGCCGCGGGGCGGAGCTCGGTCCAGCGGTCGGCGCGGGTGATGCCGGTGAGGACCCAGAACGAACCGGCGCGGGTGGCCACCGGGGCGGCGATCCGCAGCAGCGCTGCTTCGTCCAGCAACCCCTGGTCCGCCAGCCGGCAGGCCTGCGCGAGTCCGGCCGCCTCGTCCAGCAACCCCAGCACCGCGGCCACGCTGGCGCCGTAGCTGTCGGCGTCGACCAGCAGCACCGACTTGCCCTCCGCGGCCAGTTCCCCGGCGATATTGGCGGCCACCAGGGTCCGGCCGGGCGCGCCGGCAGGGCCCCAGACGGCGATGATCCGGCCTGCGCCCGGCGTTCCGTCGCGGGCCGGATCCCGCGGGCGATCCTGCTCGCCGTCGTGCGGGCGGTCCTGCCTGCCGCTCCGGCCGCCGTCGGACCGGCGGAGCGCCGCAGTGTGGTCCGCGTAGGCACTCCCGGCCGCGCCGGGCCCCGGCGTCGACAGCCCCTCGACGGCCCCGGCGATCAGGGCGGCGAGTGCGTCCGCCTCCACCGCGGGGGCCGCCACCGTGACCCCGATCCCCCGCAGCCTCGCCGCCTCGTCCGGGCTGTCGGTCAGGGCCACCACGGCGACCCCCACGGCGGAGAGGCGGTCCACCAGGGAGGCGGTCAGCTCCGCGCTGCCGTCCGCGACGACGGCGGCCCGCGCCAGCCCCGTCTGGCACGCTGCCAGCAGCTCGGCGAGTTCAGCGCAGCGCCGGACGACCGACACCGGCCCGTGCAATCTCTCCAGCCCGCCGACCAGGTCCTCGCGGGTCCGGCCGACGGTGACCACCGGAATGCCCATCAGGGTGCCCCGCCCGGGTTCCAAACCACGGAGATCTTCGCCTTGTTGGCCTGGGCCCCCAGCAGTTTCGGCATCAGGGCGTCCGGGACGAGGACCATCACCACGGTGGAGCGCTGTGCCCCCAGCGCCGTGCTGCCGGGGGTGAGCTGGGCAATCTCGGCGCCCGGGAGCAGGAGGGTGGGCTCAGTGAATCCGTTGCGCGCGTCCGGCAGCGCCACCCAGACATCCACCCGCGAGCCTGCCACCGCCTGCGGGGGCAGGGCATCCTCGATCGTGACGGCGACCGGCTTGCGGTCCAGGCCGTCCAGCCGGCCCAGGCTTTCGCGCGGGAGGAGTTGGTCCTTGCCGATGCGCTGGACGGCGACCAGACCGTCGCCCACGCCGGACTCCGGGGTGAGGTAATGCTGCTCGACGTCGCCTAGGCGGACCTTGACCAGGTGCAGCTTGTCGGCGGTGAGTTTCTCTCCGACCGCAATCGGGGCGCTGGCCGCATAGGCCTCCGTAGTCTGGTCCGCCGCGGCGACCAGCGAGACGACGCCAGCGACGGAAGCCAGCACCAGCAGGATGCCGACCAGAAGGCGGGGATCCTTCCAGGAAGGCTTTTTCAGCCGGGCACCGCCGGCCACCGTGGTCCCACTCATGCGCGTCCTGCTTCCCCCGTAGTCGCAGCCCGGGCTGCGGGCGCCGGACACCCTTATTCTCACGAATTGGGGCCCCGTCGGGAAGATTCCGAGGTAAACGGCAACAAACTGTGGATAACGGGCCCAAACAGCCCCACGGGTGGCAAAATGGTGCCATGCCCCGATTTTTGACCCTCGCGGATGTTGCCGAGCAGCTCCAGATCAACTCACCGGCGGCCTATGCCCTGGTCCGCAGCGGCCAGCTGAAGGCCATTCAGGTGGGCGGCCGCGGCCAGTGGCGCGTGGAGGAGACCATGCTCGAGCAGTACATCCAGGAGCGCTACGCCGAGGCGAGCCGGATGATCGAGGAAGCCAAGACCAAGGGCAGCTGAGGCGCCTCCCGGCCGTGTGCGCTAGCCCGGCTGGCCCGCGACGCGGGCGGATCGCAGCCCGGCCAGGGCGGCAAAGGGGATGGTGGCCACGCCGCTGACGTTGGCCGGTCGGCGTTCCTCGCCGGGGCCGGTGATGGCCAGGTCTAGAAAATCGCGTCCCACCCTGTCGATCACTCCGTGCAGCGCGGACTCCCCTGCCGTCCCCCGCGACACCAGCACCGTGAGGCTGGCGCGGTCGCGGGCCAGTCCGCGGAGGGCACTGGCCAGCCCCAGCCGCTGCCGGACCGCCGGCCCCGCGCCGACGGCCAGCCTGGCGAGCCCCGCATACCGCACGGCGGCGGAGTGCGGAATCAGGACCTGGTGCCGTTCCTCGTCGAGGACCAGCCATTGGCCGCCGGCGTGGCTCAGGATCCCTTCGTACACCGTTCCGGAACCCAGGTGGACGCCGATCCGGAGCCCCACCGAACCGCGCAACCGGTCCGCCAGCTCGACGGCGGCCGCGTCCACCCGCGCCCGCTCGTCAATCTCCACGTCCAGGTCCACACGCTCGCCCGCGGCAAGCTGCGCCTCCAGGTCTGAAAACAGGGCGTCCCAACGCATGGCGTCAGCGTAGGCGGACCCTCTGTACCGGTCAATCCACAGCTTCACCGGCACCCCTAGACAAACCGCATTCCAAGAGATCAAAATGTGTCTAAGCGGTACAAAGAATATCAAACGGCATCAAAATGCTATTGAGGCGTTATTTTCCGATCCGGCGGGCACGGCCCGCAAAGGAGGCGATTGTGGCAAACAGGGAGTTTTCCGGCCTCCGCGGCCGGCGCGGGCTGGGCGCCGACGCGGCGATGGCAGCCGTAATCCTGCTGCTGGGAGTTTTTCTGGCCGGCACGGGTGCCGGGCTCGCGCAGCGCCTGAGCGTCTCGGCGGCCAGGCGCCAGTCCCTCTCCTTCGAGGACCACATCGGCGCCGCCGCCAACACCATCGGATTGATCGTAGTGATGTGGTGGCTGCTGTCCTTCCTCATCGCCGTCGCGGCGGCGCTGCTGGACCGCTGCGGCAGCCGCCGGGCAGCCGCAGCGGCGGGGAAGTTCAGCCCCGCCTTTATGCGCCGGCTGGCGCTGGCCGTTCTTGGGCTGCAGCTCGTAGCAGCACCGCTCGTCCACGCCGCTGAAACCAACCCGGGCGCGGATTTCCCTCCCGCCGCGGCCGCCGCCTGGGTCCCCACCGGTGCAACGGCACCGGATCCCGGCGCACCCTCCCCCGGCCACCGGACGCCGGGGCCAGATCCGCACTGGACGCCGTCCCCCGCGCCGGTGGATCCGCGCACGCTCGCGGCCCGGCACCTGCGGGCCGCGGAACCTGCCCCGGGACCGGTGCAGGAGCAGGCACCGGCGCCCGCGGCGGGCGCGGCGGAGGTGACGGTCCTGGCCGGGGACTCACTGTGGAGCATCTGCGCTGCGGAGCTGGGACCGCTGGCCTCCGACGTCGACATCGCCCTGGCATGGCCGCGGCTCTACCAGGCCAACCGCGGCGTGATCGGCGGCGACCCCGCCCTGTTGCTTCCGGGGAAGGTCCTCAGGATGCCCCTCGATCTATGAACCAGCACCATCAGCACGCCAACCCCACGACAGCAAAGGAACAGACATGAGTCCCATGACCGGCCTCCGCGCAAGCACCGCCGTCGCCCGCCCTCCGGCGCCCGACCACCGCACCGTTCCCCTCCGTCCCGCGCCGCACGGCCCGGCGCCGGTGCTGCGGCCGGTGGACCAACACCGCGAGGTGTGTGCCATTTCCCGCTCCACCGTGCAGGCGGCCATCGAAGTCCTCGCCGGCACCCGGCCGGCCCACCAGCTGGCCCGCCGGCTTGACGAGCGCTGCCTGGCCGCGCTGCAGCACCGGGCGGCACTGACCCGCAGGGTGGCCTCGGGCACGTCCCCGACGGCGGGCCGGCTGCACCGGAATCCGGCCGTTCGCTCGGTCCGTGCCTGCCGGGTGTCCGAGGACGTCTACGAGGCCAGCGCCGTGGTCTCGGATGAGCTGCGCGTCCGTGCCGTCGCACTGCGGCTGGAGCGCAGCAGGCTGGTGTGGCGGGTCACCGTACTCGAGATCGGCTGAGCATCCCGGCGGTGAATCGGGAGAAAACCGGGAAAGGAGGAGGGCGCAGAGACAGGCAGGGCCGGAACGTCCGTTCCGGCCCTGCCTGTCTGGTGCGGTCCGTCCCGCCAGGTCCTAGCGGCGCTTCTTCTTGTTCGCGCGGCGCGGGGATTCCTGGGCAGCCTTCGCCGGGTTTCCGGAGCGTCCGGAGGACTTCGCCTCGACCCGGGTCTGGGCCGCGCCGTCCTCGCCGGGGGCCGTGTACTGCAGCTGGGCCGGCTTCTCCGGCGCTTCCAGTCCGGCCGCGTGGATCTCCAGTTCGCGGTGTTCGGTGTGCTGGCCCTCGGCGTCGGCCACCACAACGTCCTGCGCCGGGGTCACCTCGACGTCGAGGTTGAACAGGAAGCCGACGCTTTCCTCGCGGATCGCCTCCATCATGGCCTGGAACATGATGAAGCCTTCGCGCTGGTACTCCACCAGGGGATCGCGCTGGGCCATCGCCCGCAGGCCGATGCCCTCCTTGAGGTAGTCCATCTCGTAGAGGTGTTCCTGCCACTTGCGGCCGATCACGGAGAGGACCACGCGCCGTTCGAGTTCGCGCATGCTCTCGGAGCCGATCAGTTCCTCGCGGGCCTGGTACACCAGGCGGGCGTCGGAGAGGATTTCTTCCTTGAGGAACTCGACGGTGATCCGTGATTTGCCGCCGGCTTCGTCGATCACGTCGCGGGGGGTGAAGCTGACCGGGTAAAGGGTCTTCAGGTTGGACCACAGCAGGTTGAAGTCCCAGTCGTCGCCGGTGCCTTCGGCGGTGGCCTCGTCGATGAACGCGGTGATGGTGTCCTCGAGGAAGTACTGCACCTTTTCGTGCAGGTCGTCGCCTTCGAGGATGCGGCGCCGGTCGCCGTAGATGGCCTCGCGCTGGCGGTTCAGGACGTCGTCGTACTTCAGGACGTTCTTGCGCTGTTCGGCGTTGCGTCCTTCCACCTGGCCCTGGGCTGAGGCGATGGCCCGCGAGACGAGCTTCGATTCGAGTGCGACGTCGTCCGGCACGGAGCTGTTCATGAGCCGCTCGGCCGCGCCGGAGTTGAAGAGGCGCATCAGGTCATCGGTCAGCGAGAGGTAGAAGCGGGACTCGCCCGGGTCGCCCTGGCGGCCGGAGCGGCCGCGGAGCTGGTTGTCGATGCGGCGGGACTCGTGCCGTTCGGTGCCGAGCACGTACAGGCCGCCGAGGTTCAGGACTTCCTCGTGCTCGTCCTTGACGGACTGCTTGGCTGCCTCGAACGCGGCGGGCCAGGCGGCCTCGTATTCCTCGGAGTTTTCCTCCGGGTCCAGGCCCCGCTTGGCCAGTTCGGCGACGGCGGTGAACTCGGCGTTGCCGCCGAGCATGATGTCCGTGCCGCGGCCGGCCATGTTGGTCGCGACCGTCACGGCACCCTTGCGGCCGGCCTGCGCCACGATGGAGGCTTCACGGGCGTGGTTCTTGGCGTTCAGGACCTCGTGGCGGATGCCTTCCTTGGCCAGCAGCCGGGAGAGGTATTCGCTCTTCTCCACACTGGTGGTGCCGACCAGGACCGGCTGGCCCTTTTCGTGCCGCTCGGCGATGTCCTTGACCACGGCGTCGAACTTCACGGTCTCGTTCTTGTAGACGAGGTCCGGCTGGTCGATGCGCTGCATGTCGCGGTTGGTGGGGATCGCGACGACGCCGAGCTTGTAGGTGCTCATGAACTCGGCGGCTTCGGTTTCGGCGGTGCCGGTCATGCCCGCGAGCTTGTCGTACATGCGGAAGTAGTTCTGCAGGGTGACGGTGGCGAGGGTCTGGTTTTCGGCCTTGATCTCGACGCCTTCTTTGGCTTCGATCGCCTGGTGCATGCCTTCGTTGTAGCGCCGGCCGGCGAGGATGCGGCCGGTGTGCTCGTCCACGATCAGCACTTCGCCGTCGAGGATGACGTAGTCCTTGTCGCGCTTGAAGAGTTCCTTGGCCTTGATGGCGTTGTTCAGGAAGCCGATCAGCGGGGTGTTCGCGGACTCGTAGAGGTTGTGGATGCCGAGGTAGTCCTCGACCTTTTCGATGCCGGCCTCGAGGACGCCGACGGTGCGCTTCTTCTCGTCGACTTCGTAGTCGGTTTCGGGCTGCAGGCGCAGCACCACCTTGGCGAATTCGCTGTACCAGCGGTTGGTGTCGCCCTGGGCCGGGCCGGAGATGATCAGCGGGGTGCGGGCCTCATCGATGAGGATGGAGTCGACTTCGTCGACGATGGCGAAGTGGTGGCCGCGCTGGACCAGCTCCGACTTGTCCCACGCCATGTTGTCGCGCAGGTAGTCGAAGCCGAATTCGTTGTTGGTGCCGTAGGTGATGTCCGAGGCGTACTGTTCGCGGCGCACGGCCGGGTCCTGGTTGGACAGGATGCAGCCGCTGCTCAGGCCCAGGAACCGGTAGACGCGGCCCATCAGGTCCGACTGGTATTCGGCGAGGTAGTCGTTGACGGTGATGACGTGGACGCCCTTGCCGGCGAGCGCATTGAGGTAGGCCGGAGCGGTGGCCACGAGGGTCTTGCCTTCACCGGTCTTCATTTCGGCGATGTTGCCCAGGTGCAGGGCGGCGCCGCCCATCAGCTGGACGTCGAAGTGGCGCATCCCGAGGGTGCGCGAGGAGGCTTCGCGGACCGCGGCGAAGGCCTCGGGCAGCAGGTCGTCCAGCTTTTCGCCGTCGACGTGGCGGGCCCGCAGCCGGTCCGTTTCCTCACGCAGCTCGGCGTCGGTGAAGGTCTGGAAGGAGCTTTCCAGGGCATTGATGGAATCGGCATAGTTCCGCAGTTGCCGCAGGGTCTTTTTGTCACCCGTACGGAGAAGTTTTTCGATAAGTGATGCCACGTGAAATTGCTCCCAGTCTCAAGCTGCCGAATTCCGGCGTGTTTAGTCTACGGGAGAGACGCAGGGCGGAACGCGCCTGTTCCCTCAGAGCGGATGCAGGCCGGCCACGGCCTGCCCGAGGGCGGGCGCCAGGTCCCCCACGGGGGCGACAACGATCCGGTCCAGCTCCAACCACTCTGCCATGAGCTGGAGTTCTTCGGCGAGTTCGACGGCGGTGTCGGCCGGCGCGCCGGGCTCGGCGTGGCTGGCCCGGGCGAGCAGCCTTCCGGTGGCGCGGTCCGCCTTCATGTCCACGCGCGCCACAATCCCGTCGCGCAGCAGGAAGGGCAGCACGTAGTAGCCGTAGCGGCGTTTGGCTTCGGGGGTGTAGATCTCGAGCCGGTAGTGGAAGCCGAACAGTTCCTCGAGCCGGCGGCGTTCGAAGACCAGGGAATCGAAGGGGCTCAGCAGGGCGCGGCCGGTGGCGGCGCGCGGCAGCACGGCGTCGGCGTGGCGGTAGAGCGGCCTGTTCCAGCCGGCCACGGTGACCGGTTCCAGCCGTCCGGCCTCGACGAGCTGCTCCACGGCGAGGGCGGCCGCCCGCTGCGGGGACCGGAAGTAATCCGCGAAGCACCGCAGGGTGCCGATCCCGTGGGCTTGGGCCGCCGCGTCGATCAGCCGGACCATGGCGGCCGCGGCGTCCGGCTCCTGCTGCGCGTCAGAGTGCGACGGCGCTGCGGCGAGGACCCTGGCGGTCAGCGTGTAGCGGCGTTCAAAGGAGTCCGTCCGGGAGGCGGCGGAGACGAGGCCCTCCTCGAACAGGTGCTCCAGGACCCGTTTGACCGCGTTCCAGTTCCACCCCCAGTTGTCCGTGGACCGGTCCTCGATGTGGCCTAGCCTGGCCGTGAGTTCGGCGGCGGTCAGCGGCCGGCCCGTGCCGAGGGCCGCCAGCACCCGCTGCGCCACTTCGCCGCGGAGTTCCGGATCCATGTCGTGCGCGCCGACCCATTTGCGGCTTTGCCACTGGAGGAGGTCGGGGAAGTGCTCGGGCCGGATGAAACTGGCCTCGTGGGCCCAGTACTCCATCATCCGGCGCGGGTGCGTCCCGGCCATTCGCTGCAGGATGGACCGGTCGTAGTTCCCGAGCCTGGAGAAGAACGGCAGGTAGTGGCTCCGCGAGAGCACGTTGACGGAATCGATCTGGACCAAGTGGAGGCGGGCAAAGGTCCGGCCCACCGCCCGTGCGCTCACGGGTGCGGCGGGCCGGACCTTGTCCAATCCCTGGGCTGCCAGTGCGATCCGCCGCGCCTGCTTGAGGCTCAGCGATGGGTGCACATCATTCCCTTCGTCGGATGGTCGCCAGCTTTAGACGCTGGCGGGCTCATCCTCTGAACGATAAGCGATGATCTTCTCCTCCAGCGGAGCCTCGCCCGGCTCGCAGGTCTGGTCCAGGCTGATCACCCCGTAGGTCCAGCCTTCACGGCGGTAGACGACCGAAGGCGCCTTCGTGTCCTTGTCAACGAAAAGGTAGAAGTCGTGGCCCACGAGTTCCATGTTGTCGACGGCGTCGTCGAGCGAGAGCGAGGAGGCGGGAAAGACCTTGCGCCGGATCAACACCGGCGAGTCCCCGGCCGGGATGTCGTTCTCGACCTCGTAGGGCGATTTCTCCTCGGGACTGGGCTGCGGCGGATGGCTCGCTTCCTCGTAGATGGGCTCCCGGGTGCTCGCGGGTTCAAGGGTTGCCGTCGCCTCGGTGACGGACTTCGGGGTGTGCCGGCCGTGGTGGACCTTCTTGCGGTCCTTGGCCCGGCGCAGCCGTTCGAGAAGCTTGTTGTAGGCCAGATCGAAGGCGGCGAATTTGTCTGCGGCGCTGGCTTCGGCACGGATCACCGGGCCGCGGCCCAGGACGGTGAGCTCAACAGTGAGCAGTTCTGCGGTCTGCCGGGCCTTGGTCTCCTTGGAAACCTTTGCGTCCACCCTCTGGACCTTGTCCCCCAGTGACGCGATCTTTGAGATCTTTTCGTCGGCGTATTCGCGGAACCGGTCCGAGACCGTCAAATTACGACCGCTGATCATGAACTCCATGGTGCCCTCCAAATGACTTCGGTGACACGACGGCGGCACTTCCGGGGGCTGATCTGACTGACAGTCGAGCCCCTTTCCGAGCCGCTATCGACAGGTACATCTGTTCTTGGTACCCATCTTCGACGTTAGTTCATGGGCCCCTGTTATTCATCCTTTTTTGGTTTATTTTTTTCCATTGCGCCACTGTCCCGCGCCAGTGCGGGAATTGCCGCGGCAAAGTCCTCCTGCCTCGGCGGGCGTGTCGCCGCGAGCACCACGGCGCCCCGGACCACGGCCCCCGCGGCGCGCAGGGCGCGGGCAGCTTCGGCCAGCGTGGCCCCCGTGGTGAGCACGTCGTCCACCACCACAACGGGCCGCCCGGCGAACTCCGGCGGACCGAATCCGGCCCTGACCCGCATGGATCCGCGCACCCGCCCCGCCCGGTCCGCACGGCCCAGGCCCTTCTGCCCGCCCGGCAGGCCCGGCAGGCCTGCAAGCCCCGGCGGCGCCGTCGCCGTCCGGACGGAAGAGCGGACGCCGGACGGTGCCGGCCGGGTCTTACGGAGCACGTCGGCGACGCCGGCGCCTGCCAGGGCCGGGCTCCGCCGTGCCCGGGCGAGCAGCAGGTGGACGGGACTGAACCCCCGGCGTCGAAAGGCGGCGCCGCTGGTGGGGACCGGGACCAGCAGGACCGGGTCCGCCGGGGTGAGGGCCGCGCCGACGGCACGGGTCAGTGCCCTGCCTAGTTCCTCGGCGAGCTGTCCCTGTCCGTGCCGCTTGAAGGACAGCACGGTCTGGGCCAGCTCGCTCCGGTACACGCCGGCAGCGACGACCGGGAGCAGGACCGAGCCGTCCATGTCCACCAGCGCCGGAGCCCTCCCCTCGGCCCGGAACGGCCGGCGGGTGAGCAGCCGAAGCCGGCGGACGCAGCCGGGGCACAGGGCCCGGTCCTCCGCGCCGCAGCAGACGCACTCCACCGGCGCCGCGAGGGCCAGCAGTTCCGCCCCGGCCGCGGCTGCCCGATCCGCGATCCGCGCCGGCCAGCGGCGGTAGCCGCCGCGGTGGGCCGCCGCCGTCGTCGGCGCAGCGGTGCCGGGGTCAAGCTCGGAATCGGGGTCACGGGCGCGGGCCCGGCGCGGTGGTGTGGTCACCGCTCAAGGCTGGCTGCCGCGTCGCCGGTTCGGAAGCCCTCCGCGCGGCTATGTGGACAGCGGCTGTGTGGACAGCCGCGGTGTGGGCGGCCGTCGGCCCGGGTCAGCCCGCGAAGGAGGGATCGACGGCGCCCTTAAGCTGGGGCGACCAGCCGTTGCCCAGCCGCTGGAAGATACCTTCGGCGGACTGGCCAAAAATCTCCGCCGGTCCGTTTCCGGCGCTGAGCGCAGTGAGGCCCGGCCAGGGCGCCAGCGGCTGGGGCGCCGCGGAAGTCAGCGAGACCAGCTCCGGCGTGACGCTCTCGCTCGCGGAGCCCTTCATCACGGCCACAGTGGTGTCGTTGACCCAGACGCCCTGGTCCGGCTCGTGGGCCGTCTGGAGGGTGATCGGCACGGTGAGGTCCCGCGGGGTGCCGTCGCCGGTGCGGATGATCCCGGTGACCTGCACGCTGGTCTTGCCGTTCAGCTCCGAGATGACCAGGGCCCGGGTCCCTTCGCGGGAAATCCGGAACTCCTTGACCTTCCGTCCGGCCAGCCAGGACGGGGTGAGGGTCACACCGGGCACGTTGGCGCCCTCGGCGATCCCGGCCGGCCGGTAGGCCAGGACCTCGGTAGCCCCGTTGGCGCCCGGCCCGGCGGTCCAGACCCAGTCGTAGCGTCCGAACGACGGCCGGGACAGCCCGGACCGGGTGGTGAGGGCGCGGGCGGGCTGGCCGGGAACGATCGAGTACAGCGTGGTCCGGCCGGCGTTGAGGAAGGCCGCGGTCTGCGAGACCGGGGACTCGGCCGGCAGCCGCGGGGACAGGGCGCTCACGGACTTGATGTCCGGGAGCGGGCCGAGCTTGTTGTTCTCAAGCCGGACCAGGTCGTTGTTGCTGACGGCGATCTGGCGTGCGGGCACGTCCTTGTCCCGCACCGGCGGCAGCACGGACCCGTTGTCCTCGACCCGCACGAGGTCCTGGTTCGCCCGCAGTTCGACGTTGATCACGTCCGGCTGGCTCCGGAAGGTCAGGGCCAGCTGGGTCTGCATCCGCAGCCGGTCCTCGTTGGAGGCCTCCACAAGGTCTTTGGCGGACAGGTCCACCTGCGCCGCTCCGGAGACCACGGGCACGGATTCGCGCGCCAGCTTCATGCCCGAGGGGAAGGCACTCACGACGGCGCCCTTCAGGTAGGGGGCGGGGCCTCCGAGCAGGGCGCTGGTCATGGCCTTGACGGTCTTCTTCTTGATGAACCAGCGCACATCCGGCACGGCGTAGGTGTAGGTGGGGTCGTAGAAGTAGATCGGGTAGGCGCCGTAGATCACCTTGAACGTCTCCTCGGGGATGGCCGTGCCGTCCGGGATTTCGGCGATCCTCCACTCGCCGTCGACCTTGGTCAGGGTCGCGGGAATGTTCTCTTTGGTGCCTTCCGGCAGCTGCGTGGCGATGCCGTCGGCGTCGACCGAGTAGGCCAGGTCCAGTTCGTAGTTGAAGACGTTTTCGACGGCGGTGCCCACCACCCGGGCGGAGCGGAAGACCAGCACCCGCTGGTCCGGCTTCCACTTCACCGAGGAGGCCTGGGTCAGGTACTGCCGCGCCACCGCGTAGTCGTCCTCGTAGCCGCTGCCCGCGAGGTAGAAGTCCTCGATCACCGATTCCGGCCCGGCACCGGACCGCGGGGCCACCGGGAAGAAGACCGGGGCGTTGTTCGGTTTGCCGGCGCTCTCATCGGTGCTCTTGCCCACCGGCCCGGAGCGGGGGATCTGCGCGCAGGAGGTGAGCACCACGAGGACCAGGGCCAGGAGGGCCGCGGCGAGGCTGGTGAGCTTGCTGGCGCCTCTCATGGCTGGTCCCCTGTTCCGCTGAAGCCTGTCCCGTTGAAGCCAGCTGGTCCGTGGGGGGCCCCGGCGGCCGGGCGGGGAACGGTGGCCGCCGTCTCCAGCAGCAGCATCATCTGTTTGCCGGGACCGCCGGTGAACCCGACGTCGGCGGGTTCCAGCTGGAGCGGGGACTTGGCGATCGATTCGCCCTGGCGCAGCGGCAGGGTGAGCCGGAAGTTGGATCCGCTCCCCTTTTTTCCCCAGGCCTGCAGCCAGCCGTTGTGCAGCTTGGTGTCCTCGGCCGCGATCGACAGGCCCAGGCCGCTGCCGCCGGTGGTGCGGGCGCGGGCAGGGTCGGCGCGCCAGAAGCGGTCGAACACGCGGGCGGCTTCCGCGGAGGTCATCCCGATCCCGTGGTCCCGGACCGCCACGGCCACCGCGGTGTCGTTGGCAGCCACCGAGATGTTCACCGGCTTGCCCTCGCCGTGCTCGAGCGCGTTCAGGACCAGGTTGCGCAGGATGCGGTCGATCCGCCGGTCATCCATTTCCACCACAATGCTGCCCTCGGGGGCATTCAAGGTCACCTCGGAACCGTATTCGGCGGCCACCGGCGCCACCCCCTCCATCACATGCGAGATGAGCTGGACGATGTCGCTCGGTTCGGCGTCGAGCATCGCGACGCCGGCGTCGAACCGGGAAATTTCCAGCAGGTCGGCCAGCAGGGACTGGAAGCGCTCCACCTGGTGGTAGAGCAGCTCGGCGGAGCGCTTGTTGACCGGGTCGAACTCGTCGCGGGCGTCGTAGAGCACCTCGGCGGCCATCCGCACCGTGGTGAGCGGGGTCCGGAGCTCGTGCGATACGTCCGAGACAAAGCGCTGCTGCATCTGGGACAGGGTGGCCAGCTGCGTGATCTGCTCCTGCAGGCTGGCGGCCATGTGGTTGAAGGAGGCGCCCAGGCGGGCCACCTCGTCCTCGCCTTTGACCACCATGCGTTCCTGCAGCTGGCCCGCGGCGAGCTTCTCGGAGACGAGGGCGGCGTGGCTGACGGGGCTGACCACGTTGCGGGTGACATACCAGGCGACGGCGCCGACCATCAACGCCAGCGCGGCCGCGCCGGCGAGGAGCACATTCTGGATCTCGTCGAGGGTCTTCTGCGCGGTGTTGAGGTCATAGATGAGGTAGAGCTCGTAGACCGTGCCGTTGAACGTGACCTTGTTCCCGACGGCGATCCCCGGGCGGTCCTCGGTGCCCACCGGGAATTCCGTGGAGGCCCAGAATTGGTCCTTGCCCGAGTCCTGCACCGCTTTGCGCAGCTCGGGGGGAATCACGCTGATGGTGAGCTGGTCGGAGGCCCGCGATTCCACCCAGCGGTTGCGCGGCTTGGTCTGTTCGGGCATCGCTTCGAAGACGTAGCGGCGCTGGATCACGGAGCCGCGGCCCTCCACGGCGTTCAGCGTGTCGTAGACCAGGGTGATGACGCTCGACTGATCGGTGACCTGCGCGCCGTCGAACGTGTCCTGGACCTGTTTGACGTTGTAGCGGGTCTCGGACTCCGCCTGCGCCAGCCGTTCCTGGAAGAGGTTGTTGGCGATCTGGTTCGAGAGGTAGGCGCCCACGACGGCGAACGAGCCGACCGCCAGCAGGAGGGTGGTCAGCACGGTCCGGAACTGCAGGGACCGCCGCCAGCGCCGGTGCAGGGCGCGCAGCAGGTACCGGGTCCCGGGGAGCACCTTGGCCGCCCCGGTGCGCACCAGCCGCGCCACCCTGGCGGTGACGATCCGGGCGCGGCGGGCCCAGATGCCGGCACGGAACAGCGCCGACTGGCCATGGGGCGGCGCCGGCTGGTCCGGGCTTTCTTCCGGCTCAGGAACCTGCTTTGTAGCCGACACCACGGACCGTCAATACAACTTCGGGGGCTTCGGGATCGCGTTCGATCTTCGAGCGCAGCCGCTGGACGTGGACGTTGACCAGGCGGGTGTCCGCCGCGTGCCGGTAGCCCCAGACCTGTTCCAGCAGCAGCTCACGGGTGAAGACCTGCCACGGTTTGCGGGCCAGGGCGACGAGCAGGTCGAATTCCAGCGGGGTCAGTGAAATCCGCTCGCTGTTGCGGCTCACAACATGGCCGGCGACGTCGATCGTGACGTCCGCGATGCGCAGCGTCTCGGGGGCCTTCTGGTCGCCCGGACGCAGGCGCGCCCGGACCCGGGCCACGAGCTCGGCGGGCTTGAACGGCTTGGGAACGTAATCGTCGGCGCCGGATTCGAGGCCGCGCACGACGTCGGAGGTGTCCGACTTGGCGGTCAGCATGACGATCGGGACGTCGGATTCGGAACGGATCTGGCGGCACACCTCGATGCCGTCCATGCCCGGCAGCATCAGGTCCAGCAGCACGAGGTCCGGCTTGGAGGAACGGAAGACCTCCAGGGCCTGCCCGCCGTCCGCGCAGAAAACGGGGTCGAAACCGTCGTTGCGCAGCACAATGCCGATCATCTCGGCGAGCGCCTCGTCATCGTCCACTACCAAAATCCGTGCCTTCATACCTTACATATTCCCCTATTGACATGGCTTTGTCGTATTCCGGCCGTCCCCGGCATGGCGCGGACGGGCCGGCGCACGAAACTATAGGCTGGGGGCAAGCCTGGCCCGGACTGACGCCGGGACCGCGGGCTGCAGGGCGACGGGCCCGGGCCGCGGGCATCCGGTGGGCAATTTTCTTGGGGAGGAAAAGCTTGTCTGAGCAGGAACCTACCGGGCCGCAGCCCTGGGGCGGACACCCCCCGTGGGGCCAGCAGCAACCCTGGGGAAACCCGGAGCAGCCGGCCGCGCCGCCGCGCTGGGGCGAACAGCCGCAGTGGGGAAACCAGCAGCGGCCGGCCCCGCCGCCCCAGTGGGGGGTGCCCCCGCAGCCGGAAGCACCACGGTGGGAGCAGCCACGGTGGGACCAGCAGCCGCAGTGGGGTCCCGGTAACCCCGGCCAGCCCGGATACCCGCAGGCCCCCTCCGGCCAGCCGCGCTACGTCGCCCCGCCGAAGCCAGGCATCGTCCCGCTGCGGCCCCTGATGCTGGGCGAGATTTTGGACGGCGCCTTCCAGACCGTCCGGCGCAACCCGGCGGCCATGCTCGGCGCCGGCGTGATCGCGCAGGCACTGGGCTCCGTCATCCCCGCCCTGGCGCAGACCGGGGCCGTCTCCGGGTGGTCGCCCTCGGGGTGGCTGGAGGGCATCGGCCCGGCCCAGGCGGTGGCCCTCGGCCTCGGCCTCGCCGGCGTCGGCCTCCTGCTGATGCTCTTCTCGGTCTTCATTTCGGTGCTCGTGCAGGGCGCCATGGCGGTGCCCGTGGCCCGCTCGCTGCTGAACCGGAGGACGAGCTTCCGCCAGATGTGGTCGTTGTCCCGCTCCCGGATAGGGGCTCTGCTGGGGCTCGCCGGCCTGCTGATCCTCGGCGTCGCCGCCGTCGTGGCCCTCTCGGTGCTCGGAACAATGGCCCTGGTGGCCGCCCTGGGCCGGTCCGCGCCGGGGGCCCTGGTGTTCCTGTTTCTCGGCCTGATGGTGGTGCTGGTCTGGCTCGCCGTCCGGTTCCTCGTCGCACCGGCGGCGGTCGTGGTCGAGGAGTTGGGCCCGTTCGCCGGGCTGCGCCGCTCCTGGCGGCTGACCCGCGGCAACTGGTGGCGCCTGCTGGGCATCTCGCTGGTGGTCGGGCTGATGGTCGGGGTTCTCAGCCAGATCGTCCTGCTCCCGGTGAAGCTGCTCGGCAACGCCGTCGGATTCACCGTCTTCAGCCAGGGCGGCGACGGCGCTGACCACACGGTCGGCATCGCCGTCGCCGTGGCCAGCACCGTCGTCACGGCACTGGTCGCTGCCGTGGGCTTCGCCTTCCAGACCTCGACCATGGCACTCGTCTACCTGGACCTGCGGATGCGCAAGGACGGACTGGACCTGTCGCTGATGCGGCAACTCGAGACCGGAAGCGACCCGGACGGTATCCCGGGACGGGCTCCGGCCGCCATCCTCGGGGACCCCTCGGTGTGGCAGCGCCCGCCCTACGGCCCTCCCCCGGTCCGGTGATGGCGGCCTCCGCCGTCGCCGCAGGCCCGGCCGTGTCCGTCCTGTCCGCGGGCCTGCAGGCGGAACCTCCCGTGCTCCCGGACCGCGGGGAGGCCGCCCGCTGGGCGGCGGAGGAACTCGCGAAGGCCCCGTACCGCGACGCCGCGCCAAGCTGGCTGGACGACGCGCTGGCGGAGTTCAGCCGCTGGCTGCGCTCATTCTCCGGCGACGGCGCCCCCGCCGGCGACGGCGGGTATGCCGTCCCGCTGCTGCTGGTCATCGCCGCCGTCGTCGTTGTGGTTGCTGTCCTGGTGGTCCGGCCCCGCCTCAATGCCAGGCGGTCCGCCGACGGGAAGGTTTTCGACGCCGGCACTCCCCTGAGCCCGGACGCGCACCGCGGAAGGGCCGCAGCAGCGGCTGCCCGCGGGGATTGGGCCACGGCCATTGTTGAGCAGTTCCGTGCCCTCGCCCGGGCGGCGGAAGACCGCGCCGTGCTGGACCCGCAACCGGGCCGGACCGCCGGCGAGGTCGCGGCGCGGCTGGGCCGCGCCTTCCCCGCCCACGCCCGGGAACTGGACGAGGCGGCGCTGACCTTCGACGCCGTCCGCTACGGCGGGGCGGACGGCGGGCCCCGCGAGCACGAGGCGCTGGCCCGGCTCGACGCGGCCCTGGCCGGCACCGCCCCGGACTACTGCGACGCCGGCACGGACACCCTGGTCAGGCCGCTGTGAGCCGGACGACGGCGCTGCTCCGCCGGCACCGCACCTGGGCCATCCTCGGCGCCGTGTTCATCGCCGCCCTGGTCCTGACGGCCGTGATCCAGCTGCAGCCCGGCGGCGACCGCACCCCGCTGTCCACCCGGAATCCCGCCCCGGACGGGGCACGCGCCGCCGCGGAAATCCTCGGCCGCCACGGCGTCGCCGTTGAACAGCAGGAGTCCCTGGACGCCACCGTCCGGGCGCTCGACGCCGCCCGGCGCGCCGGCGAAGGCACCACCGTCCTGCTCTATGACCGCAACGGCTACCTCGGCCGGGACCAGCTGCAGTACTTGGGCGGCGCCACGGACCGGCTGGTGGTTCTCACCCCGCGGCTGAACACGCTGCAGGGCCTCACCGGCGAAATCGTGCAGGCCGGGGTGGTGCAGGAGCGCACGGAGGTCCTCGCCCCGGACTGTGTCCTCCCGGATCCCGCCGCTGCCGGCACCGTCACGGCCAGGAACGGCTACCTGTATGACGGGGAGGTGGTGTGCTACGCACCACCCGGCGGCCAGGGCGGCCTCTACGCCGGCAGCGAGGACGGCCGGACAGTGGTGCTGGGCACCACCGAGATCCTCAGCAACGGCGCCCTGGCCAAGGAAGGGAACGCGGCCCTGGTGCTGCGGAGCCTCGGCGCGGAACGACACCTGATCTGGTACCTGCCCGGTCTCTCCGACGTCCCCGCCGTGAAGCAGCCCGCGACCCTCGATGAACTCGCCGCCCCGTGGACCCGCGTCCTCGGCCCCTGGCTGGCGTTCGTGGCGCTGTTGGCCATGTTCTGGCGCGGCCGCAGGCTCGGCCCGCTGGTGTTCGAGCCGCTTCCGGTGGTGGTCAAGGCGGTGGAGACGGCCGAGGGACGGGCCCGCCTCTACCACGACGCGCGCGCCGTCGACCGGGCCACCGAGGTGCTCCGCGCCGGCACCCTCGTCCGGCTGGCCCGGACCCTCCGCCTGGGGCCCGACGCCGGGGCGGCCGCCATCATCGACGCCGCCGGCCGGCGCCTGGGCCGGGCGCCCGAGGAAGTCGGCAGCGTCCTCAACGCCACACCCCGCGCCGAAGCGGAGCTGGTGCGCTGGGCCCAGCAACTGGACAGACTAGAGAAAGAGGTACACACCCGATGAACGAGAAGACCACCGCAGCCTGGCCAGCGCCCCGCCCCGCTCCGGGGCCGGCGGACGACGTCGACGTCCCCGGGGAGGCCGCCGGCGCCGATCCGGTGCGCCAGGCCCTGCTGGACGTCCGCCGCGAGGTCGCCAAGGCCGTCGTCGGGCAGGACGCCACCGTCACCGGGATGCTGATCGCCCTGCTGTCCCGCGGCCATGTGCTGATCGAAGGCGTCCCCGGAGTGGCCAAAACCCTGCTGGTGCGCAGCCTGTCCGCAGCCCTCAGCCTGGACACCAAGCGGATCCAGTTCACCCCGGACCTGATGCCCGGCGACGTCACAGGTTCGCTGATCTACGATTCCCACACCTCCGAGTTCAGCTTCCGGGAAGGCCCGGTCTTCACCAACATCCTGCTCGCGGACGAGATCAACCGGACCCCGCCCAAGACCCAGGCCTCGCTCCTGGAGGCCATGGAGGAGCGGCAGGTCTCGGTGGACGGCGTCTCCCGCGAGCTGCCCGCGCCCTTCATCGTGGCGGCCACGCAGAACCCGGTGGAGTACGAGGGCACCTATCCCCTGCCGGAGGCCCAGCTGGACCGCTTCCTGCTCAAGCTCACCATGCCGCTGCCCGGACGGCAGGACGAGATCGAGGTAATCCGCCGGCACGCCGCCGGCTTCGACCCCCGCCAGCTGGCCGCGGCCGGCATCCGCCCCGTCGCCGGCCCGGCCGAACTGGAGCGGGCACGGCAGGCGGTGGCCGCCGTCGAAATCGGCCCCGAGGTCCTCGGCTACATCGTCGACATCGTCCGTGCCACCCGGGCGGCGCCGTCATTCCAGCTCGGGGTCTCCCCGCGCGGCGCCGCCGCCCTGCTCAACGGCTCCCGCGCCTGGGCCTGGCTCTCCGGCCGGAGCTTCGTCACCCCCGACGACGTCAAGGCCCTCGCACTGCCCTGCCTGCGGCACCGGGTGGCACTGCGGCCCGAGGCGCAGATGGACGGTGTGCAGGTCGACGGTGTGCTCGGCAGCATCCTCGCCTCCGTCCCCGTCCCGCGCTAAGCCATGGCGATTTCCGGACGCTTTGTGCTACTGGCGCTGCTGGGCCTGGTCCCGGCCGCGCTCGCGCCCGGCTGGCAGTCGGCGACGGTGGTGCTTCTGCTGCTGGCGGCCGCGGCGCTGCTGGACCTGGGCCTGGCCGTGCCGCTGCGGCACGTCTCGGTGCAGCGCAGCGAGCCCGGCAGCGTCGCCCTGGGCGGGTCGGCGGAGTCCGTCCTCACGGTCGCGAACGCCGGCCGCCGCGCCCTGCGCGGCCTGTTCCGCGACGCGTGGCAGCCCTCGGCCGGGGCGCAGAACCCGCGCCAGCGTCTGCTGGTCCCGGCCGGCGAGCGCCGCCGGATGACCGTGACGCTAAGGCCCACCCGGCGCGGGCAGCTGGCGGCCGGGCACGTCACCGTCCGCGCCTTTGGCCCGCTGGGGCTCGCCGCCCGGCAGCGCACCCTGCCCTGCCCCGGAGCGCTGAAGGTGCTGCCGCCGTTCAACGCGCGGCGGCACCTGCCCTCCAAACTGCGCCAGCTGCGCGAGCTCGACGGGAAGGCTGCGGTCCAGATCCGCGGCGCCGGCACCGAATTCGACTCCCTCCGCGACTATGTGCGCGGCGACGACGTGCGCTCCATCGACTGGCGCGCCACGGCCCGCCGTTCCGCCGTGGTGGTCCGGACGTGGCGGCCGGAACGGGACCGCCGCGTGGTCATCCTGCTCGACACCTCCCGCACTGCCGCCGCCCGGATCGCCGACGAGCCCCGGCTGGACACCGGCATCGAGGCGGCGCTGCTGCTGGCCGTCCTCGCCGAACGCGGCGGGGACCGGGTGGACTTCCTCGCCTTCGACCGTATGCTCCGGGCCCGGGCCGGGTCCGCGGCCCGGGGCAACCTGCTCGGCCAGCTGGTCCAGGCGATGGCCCCGCTGGCGGCCGAACTCATCGAACTCGACTGGACCCAGATCACCGCCCAGGTCCGCTCCGTGTCCGCACACCGCTCCCTGGTGGTGCTGCTGACTGCACTCGACGGCGGCGCGCCCGAAGAGGGGCTCCTGCCCGTGGCCGCCCAGCTGGCGCAGCAGCATGTGGTGGTGGTCGCCTCGGTACGGGACCCCATGCTCGGTGAGATGCAGCGGGAGCGCTCGAGTGCCACCGGCGTGTTCCGCGCCGCGGCGGCCGAACGCGCCCTGCTCGAACGCGACGCGGTCAGCTCCCAGCTGCGCCAGGCCGGCGTCGAAGTCGTCGACGCCGAACCCGCGCAGCTGCCGCCGGCCCTCGCGGACGCGTACATTCGTTTAAAGGCCGCGGGACGGCTGTGACCCTGAGGAGGATGCCGTGAACGGCTATGAACCGATCTACCGGCTCGGTCTAGGACCGGACTTTGCCAAGCTGCAGCCCGAACTGCAGGAGTACTTCTCCCTGGTGCCCGGCTCCGGCCGCTACGGGGTCGGCGAGGGCGTCTTCGACGTCGTCGGCTGCCGGCAGGCGTGGCTGCGGCCGCTGCTGCGGCTCGCCACCGGTGAGCAGGCGTTTTTCCCGGAGTACGGCGAGGGCATCAGGTTCCGGATTGAGAACCACGCCCATCTGGACCCTTTCGGCCGCCCCAGCCTGACCGCCCGGCGGGACATCTTCTTCCCGCGGACCACGAGGATCTTCCACGACACCACCAGCCTGGACACCTCCGCCGGCACCCCGCGGCTGGTGGACTACGTGGGCCGCTACCGCCGGCTCGTCACGGACCTCAACCTCAGCGTCACCCCGGAGGGACGGCTGCGCGGCGTCTCCGAGGCTTCCCGGCTGTTCCTGGGCCCGCTGCGGATCCCGCTGCCGGCGGCCCTGGACGCCAAGGCCTATGCCGAGCAGTGGTGGGACGCGGACGAGGGACGGCACCGGATTCAGGTCAAGGTGATCCAGCCGCAGATCGGGCTGGTGCTGGTCTATGCCGGCCACTTCGACTACCGGCTTGAGCCCTACCCCGCCGGCGCGTCGGGCCCCGGCCAGCTCCCCGCGCGGGTCCGGCCCGACCGCTGGGAACACCGCATCTAGCTCCTAGCCGAGGGCGAGCTGGTTCAGCCCGTCGGCGAGTTGCGTCAGCCGGGCCAGCACCGCCGTCGCGGACGCGGGGGTGTGTCCGGCGAGGCCGCCGGACGGAGTGACCCGCACCGAGCCCAGCGCGCCGGCCGGGAGTCCGAGCTGGCGCCACGGCCGCCACAGCGTTTCGACCGCCTGCGGCACGCGGGGCAGCGCCGCCGCGGGGTCCTCGACCGGCAGCGCGCCGGCCCACAGGCGTTTGCCGGCCTCGACCGCGCCGGCGAGCTGCTCCCACTGGCGGGAGGTCAGCGCCCGCAGCGGCACCGCGATCCCGTCCGCGCCGGCGGCGAGGATCCGGTCGAAGGGTGCCTCGACTTCGGGCACGGAGACCACGATTTCGGCCGCCCCGGCCGCGCGCAGGGCGTCGACGACTACCCGCCAGGATTCGGTCACCTCGGACCCCGGCACGGCGCGCAGGGTGCGGTAGCCGCTGGAGGTGGGGATGGTTCCGGCCATCACGGCGGCGATATCCGGTTCGTCGAGCTGCACCACCAGCCCGGCGCCGGGGACGGCGGCGGCGACCCGCCGCAGGTAGGCGTCCACGCCGGCCGCGAGTGAGGCCGCCAGGTCGCGCCGGGCGCCGTGGTCGATGAGGGCCCGTTCGCCGTTGTGCAGGTGCAGGCCGGCGGCCAGGCTCAGCGGGCCGCGCAACTGGATCTTCAGCTCGGCCGCGGGTACCTCTTCGGCCCCGACGACGTCGGCGAGGACGTTAATGTCGGTGGACAGCGCCGAGCGGGCCCGCATCAGGTCCTTGCCGGGCCGGTCGACGAACCGCCAGCCGAACGGCTGGACGTCGACGGCGAGGCCCTCCAGCAGCGACGCGGTGCGGCCCAGCGCGTCCGAGCCGACGCCGCGGTCCGGGAGCTCGGCGAGGAAGGGAAGGTGCGGGCTGCCCAGCTCGCCGCGGATGATCCGGGCGGCCTCGACCGGGTCCTCCCCCGGCCACGGGCCCAGGGCGGTGGCCGTGACCTGAGCGGGGGCAGACACAGGCGGAACAGGTCCGGGCACGGCTAGGCCTCCGCGGAGACGGCGGGGTCCGCGGCGGCGGCCTGGTGCGCGGCGGCCTGGTGGTCCTCGGCGATGGCCTCGTGGTGGCGGATCACCTCGCCGATGATGAAGTTCAGGAACTTCTCCGCGAACGCCGGGTCCAGGTGGGCTTCGGCGGCGAGCCGGCGCAGCCGGGCGATCTGTGCCGTCTCGCGGCCAGGGTCGCCGGCGGGAAGCTGGTGCGCGGCCTTAAGGAAGCCGACTTTCTGCGTGGCCTTGAACCGCTCGGCCAGCAGGAACACCAGGGTGGCGTCGATGTTGTCGATGCTGGAGCGGATCGAGAGCAGCTCCGCCATCACCGCGGGATCCACGTGCCCGGCCAGGGAACTGGCGGCGGGGTCGTAGGGATCGGCGTCGGCGTCGTGGTGGAGGTTCTGGTTCTGCTCGGTCATTGACCCAGTCTAGGGGGCCGGCTGAAATCCCCTCCGGTGTTAAGCCGGCCAGCCGGGCCAAAAAAACGGGCATGCCCGCCGTTCGCAGTGAACGGCGGGCATGCCCCTTGGGTGCTGCCGGAGCGGCCCGGCTCAGGCGCCGAGCACCGCGCGGAACTCCTCGCGGCGCCGGGCCTGCTCATCCGGATCCGGAACCGGCAGGGACGCGATGAGCTTCTTCGTGTACTCGTGCTGCGGGTGGCCCATGACCTGGTTTCCGAGGCCCTGTTCCACCATCTTGCCCTTGTACAAGACACCGACCCAGTGCGAGAGGATGTCCACCACGGCTAGGTCGTGGCTGATGAACAGGCAGGCGAAACCGAATTCGGCCTGGATCTCCTTGAACAGCTCCAGCACCTTCGCCTGCACCGAAACATCCAACGCCGACGTCGGCTCGTCGGCGATCAGCAGCTTCGGGTTCAGGATCAACGCCCGCGCCAATGACGCGCGCTGGCGCTGGCCGCCGGAGAGCTCGTGCGGGTAGCGCTCGGCGTACGACGCCGGCAGCTGCACCGATTCGAGCAGCTCGCGGGTCCGCTGGCGGGCCTGGGCCGGCGTCGGCTTGCTGTGGATGATCAGCGGCTCGGCGATGCAGTCACCGATGGTGAGCTGCGGGTTGAACGAGGCCGCCGGGTCCTGGAACACGAACCCGATCTGCTTGCGCAGCGGCTTGAAGGTGCGCTCCTTGAGATTGAGCATCTCGTAGTCGAGCACCTTCAGGCTGCCGCCCGTGGTCTTGTTCAGGCCAGCGATGGCGCGGCCGATCGTCGTCTTACCGGAGCCGGACTCGCCGACGAGGCCAAAGACCTCGCCCTCGGAGAGCGTGAAGTTCACGCCGTCCACGGCCTTGAACGCGGGGCTGCCTAACCGGCCGGGGTACTCGATGGTCAGATTCTTTGCCTCGACCAGGACCTTGCCGCCCTGGTGCGCGCGTTCGGTCATGCCCGCCGAGGCGGAGTTCCGGCCCAGGTGCGGGACGGCCGCCAGGAGCTTCTTCGTGTAGTCCTGCTTCGGTTCCGCGAAGAGCACCCGCGAGCTGGCCTCTTCGACGACGTCGCCCTGGTACATCACGACGACGCGGTCGGCGAGGTCGGCCACGACGCCCATGTTGTGAGTGATGAGCACAATCGAGGTGCCGTACTGGTCCCTGAGCTCGCGCAGGAGTTCCAGGATCTCCGCCTGCACCGTGACATCCAGCGCGGTGGTCGGTTCGTCGGCGACGATCAGCCCCGGGTTGAGCGCCAGTGCCGCGGCAATGACAACGCGCTGCTTCTGCCCGCCGGAGAACTGGTGCGGGTAGTAGTTGACCCGGGTTTCCGGGTCCGGGATGCCGACCTTGCGCAGGGCATCGATGGCCCGCGCCTTGGCGTCCTTGGCGCTGACCCGGCCGTGGCCGGCGTGGGCACGGATGCCCTCGGCGATCTGCCAACCCACGGTGAAGACGGGGTTTAGCGCGGTGGAGGGCTCCTGGAACACCATGGCCACGTCGCGGCCGCGGATTTCCCGCAGCTTGGACGCGCTGACACTGATCACGTTGTTGCCGTTGATCAGCACGGCGCCGGAGCTGATGGCGGTCTCCGGCAGCAGCCCCAGGATGGTCTTGGCGGTGACGGTCTTGCCGGAGCCGGATTCGCCCACGATGGCGACAACCTCGCCGGGGTTGACCTCGAGGCTGACATCCTTCACGGCATAGACGTCCCCGGCGTCCGTGGCGAAGGTGACCTTGAGGTTGTTGATGTCCAGCACGGGCCCGGTACCGCGGGCGTGCTGGTCTGAAACGGAGCCGATATTGGTGCTCATGAACTTCTCACTTCGTCTGAGAGCGCTGCCTGCGCGCCGGCGGAGCCAGCGGCGTCGGGTCCGGCTTTGCCAGAGGCAGCCTTCTTGCGTCCGCGCAGGCGCGGGTCGTTGAGGTCGTTGATGCTTTCGCCGACCAGGGTCAGCCCCACCACGGTGAGGACAATGGCCAGGCCCGGGAAGACACCGGTCCACCAGATGCCGGAGGTGGTGTCCGCCAGTGCCTTGTTGAGGTCGAAGCCCCATTCGGCGGCCGACGTCGGTTCGATGCCGAACCCGAGGAAGCCCAGGCCCGCGAGGGTGAGGATGGCTTCGGAGGCGTTCAGCGTGAAGATCAACGGCAGCGTGCGGGTGGCGTTCTTGTAGATGTGGCGGGTCATGATCCGGATGTTGGAGGCGCCCACCACCTTGGCGGATTCGACGAAGGGCTCGGCCTTGAGCCGGATGGTTTCGGCGCGGATGACGCGGAAGTACTGCGGGATGAAGACCACGGTGATGGAGATCGCCGCAGCCAGGATGCCGCCCCAGAGGTTGGAACGCCCGCCGCTGATCACGATCGCCATGACGATGGCCACCAGCAGGGACGGGAAGGCGTAGACGGCGTCGGCGATCACGACGAGGATCCGGTCCAGCCAGCCGCCGATGTAGCCGCTGACCAGGCCGAGGATCACGCCGATGAAGATGGACATGATCACGGCGACCACGATCACCATCACGGCGGTTTGGGCGCCCCAGACGACCCTGGAGAACACGTCGTAGCCGCCGACGGTGGTGCCGAGCAGGTGCCGGCCGCCGGGGGCCTGCTGCGCGGGGAAGCTGCCCTCGGCGTCGGAGATCTGCGAGAAGCCGTATGGCGCGATCAGCGGAGCGAAGATCGCGGTCAGCAGGAACAGCGCGGTCAGGATGAGCCCGGCGACGAGCATCCCCCGTTGCAGGCCGACGCTCTTGTTGAAGTGGGAAACGACCGGCAGCCGCCGGAACCAGGGGTCCCGGCGGTTTTCTGCGGCAATGGTGGGTTCGATGCTCATGTCAGTACCTCACGCGGGGGTCGATCAGCGCGGCGACGATGTCCACGATGAAGTTGGTCACGGCCACGATCACGGCGAGCAGCACCACGATGCCCTGCACGGCCACGAAGTCGCGGGCCGTCAGGTAGGTGGCGAGCTGGAAGCCCAGGCCTTTCCATTCAAAGGTGGTCTCGGTCAGGACGGCACCGCCGAGCATCACCGCAATCTGCAGGCCCATCACGGTGATGATGGGGATCAGGGCCGGCTTGTAGGCGTGCTTGGTGACCAGGCGGAATTCGCTGACGCCGCGTGAGCGTCCGGCCTCCACGTAGTCCTTGCCGAGGGTGCCGATCACGTTGGTGCGGACCAGGCGCAGGAAGATGCCGGCGGTCAGCAGGCCCAGGGCGAGGGCGGGCAACACGGCGTGCGCCGTGACATCGCCCAGCGCGGCCATGTTGCCGCTGCGGAGCGCGTCGAGCCAGTAGACGCCGGTGGGTGCCTGCAGCGCGGTGAGGGCCAGTTCCGTCGAGGTCTTGGCCCGCCCGGCCACCGGAAGCCAGCCGAGCCAGACCGAGAAGGTCAGCTTGAGCAGCATGCCGGCGAAGAACACCGGCGTGGCGTAGCAGAGGATGGCGAAGATGCGCAGCACGGCGTCGGGCGCCTTGTCGCGGCGGTGCGCGGCAATCATGCCCAGCGGGATGCCCACGAGAAGGGCCACAAGCAGGGCGTTGATGGACAGCTCGAGGGTCGCCGACCCGTAGGTGGTCAGCATCTCGGACACCTGCCGGTTGTCCGAGAGCGTGGTCCCGAAGTTTCCGGTGATGAGCTGGCCGAGGTATTCGAAGTACTGCACGAAGATGGGCCTGTCGTAGCCGGCAGCGTGGATACGGTCAGCCAGCTGCTCGGGCGGGAGCCGGCCGCCGAGGGCGGCCGTGATCGGGTCGCCCGTGATCCGCATCAGGAAGAACACGAGTGTGACCAGGATAAAAATGGTCGGGAAGATCAGTAGGAACCTGATCAGGATGTACTGGCCCAGTCCCCCACCGGACGACTTTTTCTTTGTCGGCAATAGGCCGTCGGCGTCGGAAGGCGGCGCCTCAATAAGTGTTGTCATTGGTACCTAAATTTGTGTTTCCGTCGGCCTCGTGGGCTTCCGGAATCGGTTGTCCTGCCCTCAGCACAAGAGGCGGGACGCCGCGCAGGCGCCCCGCCTCTTGACTGGTCAGGACCGGATGGGGAATGGACCTACTTGGAAATTACTCCAAGACGGGTCTTGAAGGAAGCGTCGAGGGTCTTGTCGACCCCCTGGACATCCTTGCCGGCGACCATCAGCTGGGCGCCCTGCAGCAGCGGCAGCGTGGAGAGGTCCTTGGCGACGGCCGTCTGGGCGTCACCGAGCACCTTTTCGCGTGCGCTCTTGTCAACGGTGGTGAGCTGCTTCTTAATCAGGTCCGTCACGGAGGCGTTCTCGTAGTGGTTCTTGAGGAAGTTGCCCGGGATGAAGAACGGGGTCAGGTAGTTGTCGGCGTCGGAGTAGTCCGGGAACCAGCCGAGCTGGTAGACCGGGTAGACGTCCTTGGTGCGGTCCTTGTTGTAGGTGACCCACTCGGTGGACTGCAGGTCGACCTTGAACAGGCCCGACTTCTCCAGCTGCTCCTTGATCATGGCGTACTCGTCGCCGGAGGACTTGCCGTAGTGGTCCGGGTTGTACTGCAGCTTCAGGGTGACCGGGGCGGTGACGCCGGCGTCGCTGAAGGCCTTCTTGGCCTTGTCGAGGCTGGGCTTGCCGTTGCCGTCGCCGTACATGTCCTTGAGCGGCTTGATGGCGCCGACGAAGCCGTCGGGGACCACGGAGTACGCCGGCAGGTAGGTGCCCTTGTAGACCTGGCTGGCGATCGCATCGCGGTCGACGACGCTGGCCATCGCCTGGCGGACGGCCAGGGCCTTGGCCGGGTCGGCCTCGGGGGTCTTGGCACCGAACGGCATGGTGTCGAAGTTGAAGACGATGTAGCGCAGTTCGCCACCGGGGCCCTTGTGGACCTTGACCTTGGAGTCCTTCTCGAGGTCGGCGGCGTCGGTCGCGGTCAGGCTGCGGCCGGCGACGTCGATGTTGCCCTGCTGGACATCGAGCTTGAGGTTGTTGGAGTCCGCGTAGTACTTGATCGTGGCGCTGTCGTTCGCGGGCTTGCCGAGCATGCCCTTGTAGTCCGGGTTGGCCTTGAGGCTGATGAGCTCGTTCTTCTTGTAGCTCTCGATCGTGTACTGGCCGGCGAAGGGCTTGCCCTTGACGATCTCGTCGTCGCTCATCAGCTTGTCGGCCGGGAAGACCTCTTCGTCGACGATCGGGCCGGCGTTGGCGGCGAGGACGCCCGGGAAGACCTGGTCGTTGCCTTCCTTGAGCTTGAACACCACGGTGGAGTCGTCTTTGACTTCCACCGAGGCGAGGTTGCCCAGCAGGGAGGCGGGGCCGTTGTCGTCGTTGATCTTCACGACGCGGTCGATCGAGAACTTCACGTCGGAGGACGTCAGGGCGTGGCCATTGGCGAACTTCAGGCCGGACTTGAGCTTGACGGTGTACTCGGTCGGGCTCGTGAAGGAAGCGGACTCGGCGATGTCCGGGCTGGAATCGGCCGTTCCGGGCTTCGAGTTCATCAGGAACGGGTAGATCTGGTTCATCACCATAAAGGAGCCGGCGTCGTAGGAGCCGGCTGGATCAAGGGTGACCACCTTGTCAGTGGTGCCGTACGTAATGGTGCCTCCGCCTGCGGCGCTGCCGGAGGACGTTCCGCCCCCGGAAGGGCCGGTGCAGGCCGTCAATGCAAAGGCGGAAACCCCGGCGAGCGCGATGGCGCTCTGCAGGGCTTTTTTGTTCATTGCCATCTGTGAACTTTCTGTTCGATGAGTACTAGTCCGCTGCCCGAGGTAGCTTGACTCGTGGGGCAGCTCACTGTCCTGATTCCTAGATTCAACCAGAAGACCGTGGGGTGCATCGTCAAATCTTGTGAGTTGAGACACAAAATTTACACGATCCGAAGGAACTCAGCGTTTTCTGCAGGATATGGGCCGGATCTTCGGCACTCTCTGCGGCGGGGATCTTCGACGGACATGCCCTTTGCCCGGGCCGAAGAATGGACATAATCCCCATATGCCCACTCCTGGCCGCGAAGAATGGACATGCCCTTGGGCCCTGGCACCGCGGGCGGACATGCCCTTCGCCCGGGCCGAAAAATGGGCATGTCCCTCCGAGGAGATTCCGGCAGGCGGACATGCCCTTTGCCCGGGCCGAAGAATGGACATAATCCCCATATGCCCACTCGTTGCCGCGAAGAATGGACATGCCCTTCCGCCCCACGCACCCGCAGCGGACATGCCCTTTACCCCGGCCGAAGAATGGACATGTCCCTCCGAGGAGATTCCGGCAAGCGGACATACTCTTCGCGCGGACCTAGGAATGGACATAATCCCCATATGCCCACTCGTGGCCGCGAAGAATGGGCATGTCCCTCCGCCAGGCACCCGCCGGCGGACATGCCCTTCGCCCGGGCCGAAAAACGGGCATGTCCCTCCGGCGCGGGGCGTCGAAAACCGGGAAGGGCGCTACAGGGCCGCGCGCTGCCTCGACCGGGCGGCGTCGATGGTCGCCTGGCCCAGGACCCGGCTGCCCTGGTACAGCACCACGGTCTGGCCCGGGGCGACGCCGCGCAGCGGCTCCGCCAGCGTGACCACCAGGTCGCCCGAACCCGCGGCGTGCTCCATCCGGGCGGTTGCCGGGACGGGGTCGCCGTGGGCGCGGACCTGGGCGTGGCAGTCGAACTCCGCGCCGGTGGCGATCTCGGCGATCGGCAGCCCGGCCCAGGAGACCTTGATGCCCCGGATTTCGTCGATGGCCAGCAGGGCCTCGGGACCCACCACCACCTTGTTTTCCTTGGGCCGGATCTCCAGCACAAAGCGCGGCTTGCCGTCGGCGGCCGGGGTGCCCAGCTTCAGGCCGCGGCGCTGGCCGACGGTGAAGGCGTTGGCGCCGGGGTGCTCACCGATCTTGGCGCCGGATTCGTCCACGATGTCGCCGGTGGTCATCTCGATCTTCTCGGCCAGCCAGCCGGCGGTGTCGCCGTCGGGGATGAAGCAGATGTCGTGGCTGTCGGGCTTGTTCGCGACCGACAGGCCGCGCCGCTCCGCCTCGGCACGGACCTCCGCCTTGGACGGGGTGTCGGCGAGCGGGAACATCGAGTGCCGGAGCTGCTCGTGGGTCAGCACGCCCAGCACGTAGCTTTGGTCCTTCGCCCAGTCCGCGGCGCGGTGCAGTTCCGGGTTGCCGTCGGCGTCGGTGATCACCTTGGCGTAGTGGCCCGTGCAGACCGCGTCAAACCCCAGCGCGATCGCCTTCTCCAGCAGGGCAGCGAACTTGATCCGCTCGTTGCAGCGCATGCACGGGTTGGGGGTGCGGCCGGCGGCGTACTCGTCGATGAAGTCCTGGACGACATCCTCCTTGAACCGCTCGGAGAAGTCCCAGACGTAGTACGGGATGCCGAGCACGTCGCAGGCCCGCCAGGCGTCGCGGGAGTCCTCGATGGTGCAGCAGCCACGGCTGCCGGTGCGCAGCGTCCCGGGCATGCGGGAGAGGGCGAGGTGGACCCCGACGACGTCGTGGCCGGCCTCGACGGCACGGGCTGCGGCGACGGCGGAATCGACGCCGCCGCTCATGGCTGCAAGAACTCGCATGCTGGCTTTCTGTGGGGATCGGGGGTTTGCGGGCGGTGGCCCCAAGGCGCTGGAGCTAACACATGGTCCGCCTGCCCATTCTATCGCCACGCCGATTCCTGCCCCAAAAAGCCTTGACGTCCCCGCGTCCTGCTTCTAGCGTCAAGATATGCGGTTTTAGAGCGGCCTGCTCTTGCAGATCCCAATACCAGCGCAGACGGGACCCACTGAGATGACTGAGGACAACATCGTGATCGTGGGCGGCGGGCTGGCCGGGGCCACCGCCGCCAAGACGCTGCGGGCGGAAGGCTACAAGGGTCCGCTGACCCTGCTCGCCGAGGAGCCGCAGGCCCCCTACCTGCGGCCCCCGCTGTCCAAGGAATACCTCCTCGGCAAGGAGGGCGAGGACGCCCTCCCGGTGGTGCCGGCCGGCTGGTACACGGAGAACGACGTCGAGCTGCGCCTCGGCGTGCCTGCCGCCGCGCTGGATCCGGGTGCCCGCATGGTGGATCTCGCCGACGGCACCCGGCTGCGCTATTCCGCGCTCCTGCTGGCCACGGGCGCACGTCCCCGCCCCATTCCGCTGCCCGGCAGCGACCTCGACGGGGTGATGACGTTCCGGACGGTCGAGGACAGCCGCCGGCTCCGGGATGCCCTGGCCGGCGGCGGCCGGAACGTGGTCCTGGTCGGCTCGGGCTGGATCGGGATGGAACTGGCCGCGGCCGCCACGTCCTACGGCAACACCGTCACACTGCTGGGGCTGGAGCAGGTGCCGCTCGCGGCGGCGATCGGCCCCGAACTGGGAAGCTTTTTCCGCTCGCTCCATGAGTCCCGCGGCGTGCGGTTCCGGCTGCCGTCGTCGGCCGCAGGGATCGCGGGCGACGCCGGGCGGGTCACCGGCGTCCGCACCGACGACGGCGACGTCCTGGCCGCCGACCTCGTCGTCGTGGCCGTCGGCGTCGTGCCCGAAACCTCGCTCGCCGCGGCGGCCGGCATCGAGCTGGACAACGGGATCCTCACCGACGCGTCGCTGCGGACCTCCGCCCCAGGGGTCTTTGCCGCCGGCGACGTCGCCAACGCCCTGCACCCCTTCACCGGCCGGCACCACCGCAGCGAGCACTGGTCCAACGCGCTTAACGGCGGCAAGGTCGCCGGACGGGCGATGCTCGGCCGGGACGCCGTGCTGGACACCATCCCGTACTTCTACACGGACCAGTACGACGTCAGCATGGAGTATTCCGGTTTCCCGACGCTCATCGAGGGGCCGCCCGTGATCCGGGGCTCGCTGGAGGCCGGGGAGTTCCTGGCGTTCTGGCAGCGCGGCGGCCGCGTGGTGGCCGGGATGAACGTCAACTGGCCCCGCTCCGCCAAGCCGCAGAAGGCCATCAAGGCGCTGATCGCCGCTCAGTCCCCGGTGAACCCGGCGGCCCTGGCGGATCCGGACGTTACGCTGGAGCAGCTGCTGCCGGAGCCCTAGCCGGCGGCGTGGCGGGCGAGCGTTCCGGCGGTCTGGATGCTGGATTCGTGCCCGGCCATGCCGGCCTGGCGGGCGCGGGCATACGCCCCCGGCAGGGCGGCCAGCAGGGCGTCGACGTCGGCGTCCGTGGACGTGTGGCCCAGGGTGAAGCGCTGGGCGCCGCGGGCGGTGTCCTCGTCCAGTCCCATCGCGAGGAGCACATGCGAGGGCCGGGGCACGCCGGCGGTGCAGGCGGAACCGGTGGAGGACTCCACGCCGGCAAGGTCGAGCAGGAACAGCAGTGAGTCGCCCTCGCAGCCGGGGAAGGTGAAGTGCGCGTTGCCCGGCAGCCGGCCGGGCCCGGGTGCGCCGCGCAGCACGGCTTCCGGCACGGCGGAGCGGACGCCCCCGATCAGGCGGTCCCGCAGCCCGGCGATCCGCGCGGACTCCCCCTCCAGGTTGCCGGTGACGGCCTTCGCCGCCGCCGCGAAGGCCGCGATTGAGGCGGTGTCCAGCGTTCCGGAGCGCACGTCTCGCTCCTGTCCCCCGCCGTGCTGGACCGGCGTCAGCTTGACGGCGCGGCCCAGGAGCAGGGCGCCGACGCCCACCGGGCCGCCGATCTTGTGCCCGGAGACGGACATGGCGTCCAGGGCGGTCCCGCGGAAATCCACCGGCACCGAGCCGAAGGCCTGAACGGCGTCGGAGTGCACCGGCACGCCGGCGGCGTGCGCCAGGCGCACAACGTCGGCGACGGGCTGGATGCTGCCCACCTCGTTGTTGGCCCACATCACGGTGACCAGGGCGATCGAGGCCGGGTCGTCTGCCAGTTCGGCCTCGAGCGCGGCCAGATCCAGCACGCCCTCGGCGTCGACCGGCAGCCAGCACACGTCGGCGCCCTCATGCCGTTCCAGCCATTCAACCGTATCCAGCACCGCGTGGTGTTCGATGGTGGAGCACAGGATACGGGTCCGGCGGGGGTCCTCGGCGCGGCGGGCCCAGTAGAGGCCCTTGACGGCGAGGTTGTCGGCTTCCGTGCCGCCGGAGGTGAAGATGACCTCCGAAGGGTGCGCCCCGGCCGCGGCGGCCAGCGCCTCGCGGGCATCCTCGACGGCACGGCGCGCGCGGCGGCCGGAACCGTGGAGCGAGGAGGGGTTGCCGGTGCGGGACAGCTCACGCGTCAGCGCGGCGAGCGCCTCGGCGGCGAGCGGCGTGGTGGCGGCGTGGTCTAGGTAAACGGGCACAGGCCAATTCTACCGTCGCGTGCTGGTGTAGATTCGAGCGGTGAAGGCGTCCCTGTACCTCGTCCTGGCCACCCTGTTCTGGTCCGGAAACTTCGTCGTCGGCCAGGCCGCGGTCGCCTCGATGACCCCGCTGGACCTGACCTTCTGGCGCTGGACCCTGGCTGCGCTGCCGCTGCTGGCCCTGGCCCACTTCGTCGAAAAGCCGGACTGGCGCGCGGTGCTGCGCCGCTGGCCGGTGCTGCTGCTGCTGAGCGTGCTCGGGATGAGCGGCTACACCCTGCTGCTCTACGGCGCGCTGGGCTACACCTCCGCCATGAACGCCTCCCTGATCACGGCCGCCAACCCGGCCCTGATTGTGGTGATGGCGATCTTCCTGCTCGGCGAGAAGACCACGCGGCTCGGCTGGCTCGGTATTGGCCTGGGGCTGCTGGGGGTGCTGCTGGTCCTGACCCGCGGGGAACTGCAGCGGGTGTTCAGCCTCTCGATCAATACCGGCGAACTGATGATGACCGGCGCCGTCGTGGTCTGGGCCAGCTATACGATCATCGCCCGCCGGCTGGACATTCCCGCCATTGCCGCCACCGCCGCGCAGGTGGCGATCGCTACCGTGACCTTGGCCCCGTGCGCCCTCGCCCTGAACGTGCGCTTCCCGGAGACCCCGGCCGAAGGCTGGTCGCTGGCCTACATCGCCGTCTTCCCGTCGCTGGGCGCTTACCTCTTGTGGAACCTGGCGCTGAAGACCACCCCGCCGGGCACCGCGGGAAACTACCTGAACCTGATGGTGGTGTTCACGGCCATCATCACGGTGGCCCTGGGCACGCCGTTGTCCCTCGTCCAGGTAGTCGGCGGGCTCATGGTGGTCGCCGGTGTCCTGCTGACCGGCCTGAAGGGGCAGGCCAGGCTCAGCCCGGCCTTATCCGGGCGCAGCACTGGGTTGCCGCGGCGGCATCCTGTGCCCTGACCTCCTCGATGTCGAGCGCTTCCACCCGGTCCGGGGCCAGGCCGCAGCCCTCGGCGGCGCCGGCCAGGAACGCGCCGTTCATGGCGCAGACCACGCCGGAATGGCCCTGGGCCACCCGGTGGAAGGGGCAGTTGAGCAACACCAAGCCGCCGGCGCCGTCGTCCGCGGGAAGGTACCCCTCGCCGGCGAGCACGGCGGCAAAGTCGCCGCCGGAGGACTCCGCCGCTTGCCCGCCGCGCGCCCGGGCCGCCCGCAGCAGCGCCGCCCGGGCGGATCCCCCGCTGGCCGCAGACTCTTCAATGGCCGTCACCAGCAGTTCGGCGGCCAGGTCGTAGCTGCGCTCGGGGACCGATGCGGAAATTTCCTGCACGGCGGCCCGGTAGAGCTTGGCCGGGCGGCCCGAGCCCGGGCCCTCCTTGCCGCCGACCTTGCGGAATTCCACCGCCAGCAGGCCGTCATGGACCAGGCGGTCCAGCTGGAACGACGCCGTGCTGCGCGCCAGCCCCAGCGCCCCGGCCGCATCGTCGCGGCTGACCGCGCCGTGCGCGCCGGCGACAAAGCGGAAGAGCCGCCGTCGGTTCTCATCGCCCAGCGAGGCGACGGCGGCGAGCCTGCGGTTCCGCGGAAACGGGTTCATCACACCAGCCTAGCTCTAAAGACAAGATCCATTGCTTAACCTGCACTCCCATTCTAAAATCGAAATATCTATTTTTAGAAGGAGTGCACAATGAAATCTTCAACAGCCCTGGCAGCACCCACCCCGGCGGTCGCGGCCGGCGCCCAGCGGCAGGCCTTCCTGCTCCTGCGCACGGTCTTCACCGTGGCGCCGATCGTGTTCGGCCTGGATAAGTTCACCAACCTGCTCACCGACTGGACGATGTACCTGGCCCCTGTGGCCACGTCGGTTGTCCACCTGCCGGCGCAGACCTTGATGTACATCGTCGGGGTCGTGGAAGTCGTGGCCGGCCTCGCGGTTGCGCTGCGGCCCCGCTTCGGCTCAGCGCTGGTCGCCGTCTGGCTGCTTGGCATCATCATCAACCTGCTGGTCCTGGGCAGCTTCTTCGACGTGGCGCTGCGCGATTTCGGCCTGCTGGTCGGCGCGCTCGCCCTGAACCGGCTCTCGCCGGCCCGGGCAAGCTAGCGTCCGCTGCCGCCGCCGGGCGGTAGGCTCCGGGCTGGGTCTTGGGGCGTCAGGACGACGGCGGCAGCACGGCCAGCCGGGCGGCAACGTCAGCGCGGGCCGCGGCGAGCGCTGCCCGGTCGGGGCAGGACACGGAGATGTACACGGAGGAGCCGGCGTTGGCGAACAGCCGGGCGTAGCTGGCGCTCGCCCGGGTTCCGGCCTTGTCGGCGCCGTCGAGCACCAGCACCTCCACCCTCGGTCCAGGCTTGTCCGGCTCGCCGCCCCAGCGCAGGGTCTCGGGCGTGAGGTAGGACGGCAGGATGCTGGGGTCGAGGTAGCGGAACAGCGCCTCCGTGGACACCTTGTCATCGCCCGGGACCACGAGCGGCCACTGGTTGACCCGGACCCTGGCAGTGGCCTGGCAGCCGTCCGCCTTGCGGTACTCGCTGGCGCCGGCCACGTCCTGGCTTCCGGGCGTCCAGCCGGGAGCGCCGCGCAGCCCGTCGGAAAGCCGGACGGGCACCCCGGCGGCGAGGCTGTCCCCGGCCGCGAACGGCAGATCCCGTGCGGCCACGGCCTCGGCGTCGTGGCCGGGCGTCACGGTCGGGGCGGCGGGGCCGGCCGCGCTGTTGGCCGGTTTCGGCGCCGCAGGGTCCGGGACGCCCACGCTGCAGCCGGCCAGCAGGGATGCCAGCGCCAGCAACGCGCTGGCGCGCCGCAGCCGGGCGCGCCGCAGCCGGGCCGGCCGGGCGGCGGCGTTAAGCCCGGCCACCACTAGGCCAGCACCCGAAGGGCGCGGGGCACGACGTCGATGGCCAGCGGCAGCGGCCCGATCCGTTCGCCGTCCGCGTAGGCGACGACGCCGGCGGCTTCCAGTTCGACCTCCCGGACGCGGCGGATTTCGACCGCCGGGTGGCCTACGTGCCGGCCCGAAAACACCTTGGGGAAGACCGCGAGGAAACCCGCGCGGGACAGCGGCCGGACGATGAACAGGTCAAGGTACCCGTCGTCGAGCACGGCGTCAGGCACCACGTTCATGCCGCCGCCGATTGACTGCCCGTTGGCCACCGAGATCAGCATGGCCCCCTGCTGCCAGCGCTCGCCGTCGGCCGTCACGGTGTACTCGATGGCGCCGAAGGTGGCCAGTTCGCGCAGCATGGCCAGGTTGTACCGGGACCGGCCCCGGGGCCAGCGCCAGGCATTGGCGCGTTCGTTGACCGCCGCGTCGAAGCCGGCCGAGAGGACGCCGGCAAACCAGGACGTCCGGTCCCCGGAGCGCACCCGGCCGGCGTCGATTACCCGCCCGCCCGCGGGCAGGGCCGCGAGGACGCGGGCGGCGGCGGCGGGAATATTGTGCCGCGGCAGTCCGAGCGCACGGGCCATGTCATTGCCCGTGCCGCTCGGAATGATGCCCAGCGGCGTCGAGCCGTAGGCCGCGCCCGACCCGGCGAGCGCGTTGACGCCGAGGTGCACCATCCCGTCACCGCCGGCCACCACCAGCGCATCCACCCCGTCGGCCAGCGCCTTGTCCACCGCCCGGGACAGCAGCTCGTAGCTGTCCTCGCACAGCAACTGCACCTGCACCCCGGCCGCGCGGAAGCAGTCCGCCGCTTCCTGGCCGGCATGCCGTCCGCGGCCGAAGGAGGCGCGCGGGTTGACGGCGAGGGCGATCTTCATGGGCTGAATTATGCCAGCCGCCGGGAACCATCCGCGGCCGCGCGCTCGTTATTCCCCCAGCCGGTTAAACTGGCCACGCCGGAGGTCCCGGCCGGACCCGCTCCACCGACGCAAAGGATTTTTGCTTGACGCAGGGCAGCAGCTCGCACTACCAGGTCCTCCGGATTCCTGTCACGGCAACGGACAAGGACATCAAGGTGGCCTACCGGAAGGCTGCCCGCACGGCGCACCCCGACCACGGTGGCGATGCCGCCACGTTCCGCCGGGTCACCCTCGCCTACGAGACGCTCATCGATGCCAAGCGCCGCGCCGACTACGACCGCTCGTACGGCAGCGGCACCGCATTCTCGAGCCGGACGGCCCCGGCCGAGGAAGGGGCGCACTTCGACGCGCCCGCCGCCGGCAGCCGGGCTTCCGCGCATGTCCGCAGGCCCAACACACCGCGGAACACGGCCGCGGACGCCCCGGTGTACGTGCCCTCCTTCGAGGAGGTGGCCGCGGGCGGCGAGGTGCCGCTGATCCCGGAGCCGGTGGCCCGCCAGCAGGTCCACGGTATGCCCCGCAAGCGCGGGCTCTTCGGCGCGGAGGCCCGCATCCAGCGCGAGATGCGCACGGTGCAGCTGATCACCCGGCAGATCCTGCCCGCGATTCCAGCTGCCCGCCTGGTCAACGGCCTGCAGTCCCCCGCGGACAACAGCCACATCGACCATGCGCTGCTCTCCGGCTACCGGCTGGCCATCATCGGTTCCATGCTCCTGCCGCCGGGCGCCTATGCCTGGAACGGCAGCACCCTGAACCACGGCGGCCGCTCCATCGCCCCGCCGCAGCTGGCCCACGTGGTGCGCCGGATGCAGGACATCTTCCCGGAACTGAACGTCACCGGTTGGACGGTGGTGCACAGCACCGACGGCAACCTGCACGAACCCGTGATCGACCGGCACGGACGCTCCCGGGGCCGGGGCGACAGCCACGAAACCGTGCAGGTGGTCAACGCCGCCGGCCTGGCCCGCGGCCTCAAGCAGTTCCTCAGCTCCGGGCCGGCCCCGAACACGGTCAACGTTCCGGTGCTCGCCCGGCTGCTGCGCGGAATGCACTAGCGTCCCGGATGCCCCGGGCCGGTCGCTAGGATGGAAGCGTGTTCCGCATCCTCTTCCACAGCCCCGAAATTCCCGGCAATACCGGCAACGCCATCCGGCTCGCCGCCATCACAGGGGCCGAGCTTCACCTCGTTGAGCCGCTGGGCTTTGATTTTTCCGATGCCAAACTCCGCCGCGCCGGCCTGGACTACCATGACCTCGCCGTCGTCACCGTGCACCGGGACATCGACGCCGCGTGGGAGGCACTCGCGCCGGCGCGGGTGTTTGCGTTCACGTCCGACGGCGAAACTTCCTACACGGACATCGGCTACCTCCCCGGCGACGTCCTGATGTTCGGCCCCGAATCCGTGGGGCTGTCCGAGGAACTGAAAAACGACCCGCATGTGACGTCCCGCGTGCGGCTGCCGATGCTGCCGGCCCTGCGCTCGCTGAACCTGGCCAACGCGGCCTCGATCGCCGTCTACGAGGCCTGGCGCCAGCACGGCTTCGCCGGAGCGAAGCTCTAGCAGCGCCCCGCCACCCGTCCCGCCTCCCTGAAGACAGCCCCATCCGGGCCGCCCGCCGCTCCGAATGCTTTTTGAGAGACCGTCCGCGGTAAACGTCGAAGGGAGCGAGGAGCGGCAGGTGAGCACAATGCAGGTGGATAGACGCCCGGCCCCCCAGGCTGCGGGCAACCACGGTGCGGTCGACGCCCGTCCTGGCCCGCGATCCGCGGCCGGCGCCTTATGCTTGAAGGCGATGGACACTCCGAATGCCCCGAACCCCGAGGCCGCCGCTCCCCCCAGCGCCCCAGCCGACCTGAACCGCCGGCTGGCAGGACTGCTGGGGCAGATCGCCGGCGGGGACCAGGCTGCTTTCGCCGAGTTCTACCAGCTCACCTCGCGCCGCGTTTTCGGCATGGCGCGGCGGGTCCTGATCGACCCGGAGCTGAGCGAGGACACCACCCAGGAGGTTTTCCTGCAGGTCTGGCAGAACGCGGCGAAGTTCAACGCCGACGCCGGCAGCCCGCTCGCTTGGCTGATGACGATTTCGCACCGCCGGGCCGTGGACAAGGTCCGTTCCTCCCAGTCCTCCACCGACCGGGAATCACGCTACGGCGCCAGCAGCCAGGAGATCGACCACGACTCCGTCTCCGACGAGGTCGGCAGCCGGCTTGAAGCCGAGGCCGTGGTCCGCTGCCTGGACACGCTGACCGACACACAGCAGGAATCCGTCCGGCTCGCCTACTACGGCGGGCTGACCTACCGGGAAGTCGCCGAGAAACTCAACGCGGCCGTTCCCACCATCAAGTCCCGCATCCGCGATGGACTAATCCGCCTGAAGACCTGTTTGGGGGTGAGTTGAGATGAACGACATGAATCCACAGGACAGCGCCCGCACGCCCGGCAGCTTCTCCCCCGATATCGCCGGCGACCTCAGCTCCGGCCACGCTGTTGACCTCGCCGAGGTCTACGCGCTGCACGCCCTCGACGACGCCGAACGCGACGCCGTCGACCGCTACCTCGCCGACGCACCGCCGGCCGAGCGCGCCGAATTCGAACAGCGCCTCCGGCAGGCCCGCGAGACCCTGGCCCGGAGCTTCAGCGCCGAGGAGGAACCACCGGCCGGACTCTTCGACCGCATCGTCGCCGCCCTTCCGGCACAAAATGCCGCACCGGCCTCCGGCGCGCAGTCCGCCGGCGCTGCCCCGGTCATCGCCCGGCCGGTCCGGGAGAATCCCGAGCGTCCGGTCACGGACGAGCTCGGAGCCGCCCGCCAGCGCCGCGAGGAGCGTCGGCGGCCGCAGGGCACCCGCGCCTGGCTGGTCGGCGTCGCCGCGGCCGCAGCGATCGCCGTGGGCGGCGTCGGGGTGGGCGCGTATGTCGCGAACCAGAACGACCCGCTCAACCAGGTGCTCCAGGCCGGCGACGTGCGCCAAGCCACGGTCGAGGTGATCGGCGGCGGTACGGCCTCGCTGACCCTGTCCTCCTCGAAGGATGCCGCCGTGGTCAAGATGAACGGCGTTCCGGCCCCGCCGTCGGGCAAGGTCTACCAGATGTGGCTGATTCCCAAGGACGGCTCGGCCCCGGTCTCCAAGGGCCTGATGGACGCGGAAGCACTGTCCAAGCCTGCCGTCGTCACGGGCATCGGTTCCGCCGCCGCCCTGGGCATCACGGTGGAGCCTGCGGGCGGCTCGAAGTCACCCACCTTGCCGACCGTGGCCTCGGCCCCGCTGGGCGCCTAGTCCCCGAATACACCAAAGCCGCGCAGCACCCGGTCACCGGGGACTGCGCGGCTTTGTTGTTCCGGTTGGTGTTGTCCTGCGGCGCTAAATGACCAGCGAGAGCAGCATCACGAAGCCGAAGCCCACCACCGAGATCAGCGTTTCCATCACGGACCAGGTCTTGAAGGTCTGGCCGACGCTGAGGCCGAACAGTTCCTTCACCAGCCAGAAGCCGGCGTCGTTGACGTGCGAGAGGAACAGCGAGCCGGCGCCGATCGCGAGGGCCAGCAGGGCGGCGTGGGTCGGCGAGAGCGAGCTGGCCAGCGGGGCGACGATGCCGGCCGCCGTCACCGTGGCCACGGTGGCGGAACCAGTGGCCAGGCGCAGCGCGACCGCCACGAGGAAACCGAGCACCAGCACGGACATGTTGGCGCCCTCGGCCCACTTCTTGACCGCGTCGCCGACGCCGGCGCCGATCAGGGTCTGCTTGAAGCCGCCGCCCGCACCGACGATCAGCAGGATCGCGGCAATCGGGCCGAGGCTCGCGCCGATCTTGGTGGTGATCTTGTTGCCGGTGAAGCCCACGGCGTAGCCGAAGGTGCCGATCGCCAGGAGCACGGCCAGGGTCATGGCCACCAGCGGCTGGCCCACGAAGTCGAAGAAGACCCGGATCCACGGCGCCGTCTTGGCGTCCGGCCAGATGATGTCCACGACGGCTTTGAGCAGCATCAGCACCACCGGGAAGATGATGGTCAGGAGTGTCACCAGGAAGCTCGGCTGGCGTTTGACGCCCTCCAGGTCCGCCCCGTGCTCGGTGTCGATGCCGCCCGCGACGGCGGGCGCCCCCACGGGAACCCAGCGGGCGGCGAGCCGGGAAAACAACGGTCCGCAGATGATGACCGTGGGGATGGCGACCAAGAGCCCGAGCGCGAGCGTGGTGCCGAGTTCGGCCTTGACGGCGCTAATCGCGATCAGCGGCCCCGGGTGCGGCGGCACCAGGCCGTGCAGCACCGACAGCCCGGCCAGGGCGGGGATGGCGATGCGCATCAGCGGCATCCTGGAGCGCTGGGTGACCAGGACGATCACCGGCAGCAGCAGCACCAGGCCGATTTCGAAGAACATCGGCAGGCCGATGATCACGGCGACGAGGGTGATGGACCAGACCATGCGGTTGCCGCTGGCCTTGGCCAGGAGGGTGTCCACCACCCGGTTGGCGCCGCCGGAGTCCGCCAGGAGCTTGCCCAGCATGGCGCCGAGGGCGATCAGCAGGCCGACCTCCTTCAGGACGCCGCCGACCCCGTCCTCGAAGTTGGTGATGATCTTCGCCAGCTCCACCCCCGAGGCCAGGCCGACGAAGGCCGAGCCGAGCACCAGGGCGAGGAAGGGGTGGAGCTTAAACTTGGCGATCAGCACCACGATCAGTGCGATGCCGACGGCGGCGACTACCAGGAGTCGGGTGTCGTGGCCGGTCCAGGCCTCGACGGCAGCCGGAAGCTGCAGTGCTGCAAGAGGATTCAAAGGTGTTCCTAGCTGGGAATGAAGGGGGGCCGGCGAGCGGTCAGTGCGTGCCGGCGCCGGCGGCCTCGAGGTGGAGCCGGTCAATGATTTCCTGCGCCTCTTCGGCCGGGGTTGCACCGACGGAGAGGGTGATGGAGTTTTCGTCCCCGGTGGGGGCCTCAAGGGCCTCGAACTGGGACTCCAGCAGGGCCGGCGGCATAAAGTGGCCGTGCCGGGAGGCGAGCCGGTCCGAGATCCGGTCCTTGCTGCCTTCGAGGAACACGAAGACAACACCCTCTCCGCGCAGCACGTCCCGGTACCGCTTCTTCAGGGCTGAGCAGGTCACGACGCCGGGGGTCCCGGACGCCGTGTGCGCCCGGATCCAGGCGGCGATGCTGTCCAGCCACGGCCAGCGGTCTTCGTCCGTCAGCGGCTGGCCGGCGTGCATTTTGGCCACGTTGGAGGCGGGGTGCAGGTCGTCGCCTTCGGCGAGTTCCCAGCCGAGCCGGCCGGCCAGCAGGCCGGCCACGGTGGATTTGCCCGAGCCGGAGACGCCCATGATGACCAGAACGGGGTGCTGCGCAGTCTTCGCCATTAAAGTCTGCCTTCCATCAATAAATATGATTTAAACAATGGCAAGCATATGGCAGCGCTCCCCCGCGGGCAACACTAGAAACCGGCGATGGTGCCGGGACCGTTGACGGCCACCACGTGGAACGCCTCGGCGCTGCGGCCCTCGGCCAGCCCGCCGCGTTCCGCGGTGCCCAGCATCAGGGCCCGGACGGTGCGTTCCATGGCCTCGACATCCGGGTGCTGGCTGACGTGGATGTGGATGGCGGCGAGTTTGGACTCGACGTGCGCGCTGACATCGACGAAGTGGTTTTCGCGTTCCTCCGGTCCGGCGAACAGCCAGAGCCAGGGCAGTTTGTAGGCGTCCAGCCCGGCCTCGGCCAGCTCCGGGTAGGCGAATGGGTTCTCCAGCGCCGGGTACACCGCCCGCGTCACCGCCTCGCCCACGGCCAGGTGGTCCGGGTGGCTCTTCTGGATGCGGTTCCAGTTGCGCTCGGGATGCATGGCCAGCACGACGTCGGGGCGGAGTTGGCGGATCAGGCGCACCACCTCGCGCATGACCTCGTGGGAGGCCTCGAGGTAGCCGTCGCGCTGGTGGAGGTAGTGGATGTCGGTGACGCCCACAAGGGCGGCGGCGCGCTGCTGCTCCTCGGTCCGCAGCCGCACGATTTCGTCGCGCTGCGCCGGGTCGAAGCCGCCGGCGTCGCCGTCGGTCATGATGCAGTAGCTGACCTGGACCCCGGCGGCGGTCCAGGCGGCGATGGTGCCCGCGGCGCCGAAATCGACGTCGTCCGGGTGGGCGGTGAAACAAAGCACCCGCTCGATCCGGTGGTGCTCCGGATCGAACGGGCTCTGTGCCGCGGGGGCGTGGCTGCTCACTGGCCGGCCTTGCGCTTCTTGATTTCCTCGGTGGCCTGGGGCAGCACCTGGAAGAGGTCGCCGACGATGCCGAAGTCGGCGATCTCGAACACCGGCGACTCGGCGTCCTTGTTGACGGCCACAATCACCTTGGCGGTCTGCATGCCGGCCTTCTGCTGGATGGCTCCGGAAATGCCGGCGGAGATGTAGAGCTGCGGCGAGACGGTCTTGCCGGTCTGGCCGATCTGGGCGTCGTGGCCGATCCAGCCGGCGTCCGTGGCCGCGCGCGAGGCGCCGATGGCCGCGCCCAGGGCGTCTGCCAGCTCCTCGAGGGGCCCGAAGTTGCCGTCCACGCCGCGGCCGCCGGCCACCACGATCCGGGCCTCGGACAGGTCGGGGCGGCCGCTGGCGGCCTTGTCGCTCCGGGCGGTCACGCGCGCGGCCCCGGCCGTGGCATCGGCCGGCAGTTCCACGGTGACGGGCTGCGGGGCGGTCGCCGCGGCGGCCGGCTCCGGCTCAACGCTGTTGGACTTGACGGTCAAGACGGCCACGGGGGTGGTGGCCTTCGCCGTGGTGGTGTACGAGCCGGCAAGCACCGACTTGTGCGCCGTGCCGTCCGGGTCCACCGCGACGACGTCGGTGATCACGCCGGCGCCGAGCTTGATGCCCAGCCGCGCCGCGATCTCCTTGCCCTCGGCCGAGTTCTCGGCCAGCACCACGGTAGCCCCGGAGGCCTGCGCGGCGGCGGCGAGGAACGCGGCCTTCGGCCCGACGAGGTAGTCGTTGAGGTCCGCCGCGGCGGGGACGTAGAGCTCCTCCGCGCCGTACGCGGCGAGGTCAGCGGCGACGTCGTCCTGCAGTTCGCCGTTGAAGGCCACGGCCGGCTCGCCCAAAGAGCGGGCGATGGTGAGGAGCTCCAGGCTGGACTTCTTCAGCGCGGCCCCGGGGGTGTCAATGAATACAAGTACTTTTGCCATGTCCGGTTCTCCCCTTAGAGCAGCTTCTGCGCGGCCAGGAACTCGACCAGCTTGATGCCGGCGTCGCCCTCGTCGGTGATGATGGTGCCGGCCGTCCGTGGCGGGCGGACCTCGGCGGTCTCGACGGCGGTCCAGGACCCTGCCAGCCCCACCGAGGCGGGGTCGACGCCGATGTCGGCCAGCGTCAGAGTGGTGATGGTCTTCTTCTTGGCCGCCATGATGCCCTTGAAATTCGGGTAGCGGGGGTCGTTGATCTGGTCCGTCACGGAGACCAGCGCAGGCAGGGTGGCCTCGATCGTGTCCGCGTGCGAGTCCCCGTCGCGGCGGGCGGTGAGCTTGCCGCCGTCGACGTCGAGCGAGGCGGCAAAGGTCACCTGCGGCAGGCCCAGGCGCTCTGCCAGCTGGGCCGGAACCAGGGAGGTCTCGCCGTCGGTGGAGGCCATGCCGGTCAACACCAGGTCGGCGGGGGCGTCGGCCCCAAGGTGCCGGATCGCGGCCGCCAGGGCGAGCGAGGTGGCTGCCGCGTCCGAACCGGCGAGCGCATCGTCGCTGAGGTGCACGCCTTCGGTCGCGCCGATCTGGAGCGACTTCTTGACCGCGTTGACGGCGCCGGCCGGGCCCATGCTCAGGGCGATGACCTTGTTGCCGGCGGCCTCGCCGCCGCGGGCCTCGATCAGCTGCAGCGCGGCTTCGAGGGCGTATTCGTCCAGCTCCGACAGGATGCTTTCGGAGCGGTCCGTGGTGTTGTCCCCGCCGGTGAGGTGGCGGTCGAACTGCGCGTCCGGTACGTGCTTGACCAGCACGATGATCTTCAGGGTCTCTTCCACTGTGTCTACAGCAGCCTTCCATGCGGGTGGGCGGCCAGCCGGGTGGGTCGTGGCCAGGGGGCGCCCGGGGGCGCCGCGGTTTCTCCTAGCTAACCATATAGCGCGCCCCCGGCGCGGGCCGGGTTAACGCCTGTGTCAGGACCGGACGGACGGCGTGCGGCGGGGTGGCTGCCCGTCCCTGCTGCCCGGCGGAAAAGGGTCCGCGAAAAACAGTGCCGGCCGGCACCCCCAAGGTGCCGGCCGGCCTTTCCTTCGATGGTGCACTGCTGCACCGGTGGTTACTGTTCGGCTGCGGCCCCGAGGGTCACGTCGAGTTCCTTCTCCTGGCCGCCCCGCAGGACGGTCACCTTGACCGTGGCGCCCGCGGCCTGCTCCCGCACGGCCGCCGTGAGCTGGTTCGGATCGCTGATGGAGCGGTCCTGGAACTTCGTGACGACGTCGCCGACCTTGATCCCGGCCTTGTCCGCCGCCGAGCCCGGCTCGACCGTGGCCACATCGGCGCCGACCGAGAAGCCGGAGGACGAGCTGCCTGCCGCCTTGGACTTGACGCTGACCCCGAGCTGGCCGTGGCTGGCCTTGCCGTTAGTAATGATTTCCTGGGCCACCCGCTTGGCGTGGTTGATCGGGATGCTGAAGCCGACGCCGATGTTGCCGCTGCTGCTGCCGCTGGCGTCCCCGCCGGCGGAGGCGATCGCGACGTTGACGCCAATGATTTCACCCTTGCTGTTGACCAGCGCACCACCGGAGTTGCCCGGGTTGATCGCCGCGTCGGTCTGGATGACGTTGATCGAGATACTGCCCTGGTTGGCGGTGCTCGGCGCCTGCCCGCCGCCGGGAGGCGCGAACTGGAAGCCCTGGTCGCCGCCCTGGGAGTTGTCCGCGCCGTCCTTGGGTGCCGCCGAAGACGCCACGCTGATGGTGCGGTTGAGCGTCGAGACGATGCCGTCGGTCACGGTGCCGGTCAGGCCCAGCGGGGAGCCGATCGCGACGGCGGTGTCGCCGACGTTGAGCTTGCTGGAGTCGCCGAGGGTGGCCGGGACAAGCCCGCTCGGGTTGTCGATCTTGATCACGGCGAGGTCGGAGAGCGGGTCGGTGCCGACGATCTTCGCGCTGAAGACCTTGCCGTCGCTGGTGCGGACTTCGACGGCGGCCTTGGCCGTCTTGCCGTCCAGGGTGACGACGTGGGTGTTGGTGAGGACATGCCCGTCGCCGTCGAGGATGATGCCGGAGCCGGTTCCGCCGTCGCTGCCGCTCGTGGCCTTGATGGTCACAACGCTGGGTGAGGCCTTCTGGGCGGCGGCGGTGATGGCGTTGACGTCGTCCTTGTTGTTGACGATCACGGTGCCGGACTGGCTGGTGCTGCCGGTGGCGGCCACCGGGCGGTTGCCCATCAGGGCGCTGCTGCCGGCCACAACGCCGCCGCCCACGAGGCCAGCGGCGAGGATGCTGGCGACAAGGGTGGGAACGCCGAAGGCGGCCTTGCGCTTCGGCGCGTTGCCGGGGTGGTTGAACGAGTTGTAAGGCGGCGGTCCCGCTGGCGGCTGGTTGCCGTAGGCGCCGGGGGTCTGGGAGTACGGCGCACCGAACTGCTGGGTGTCGGTGTCCGAAGACTGGCCGTAGGCCGGGGGGCGCTGGGGGTACACCGGCCGCGGCGCCTCGCCCGCCGGCCGGTCCAGCCTCATGGTCGGGTTCTCCTGAGCTGAGTCCTCAGCGGGCGCGGCGTGCGGAGCCGCGGCACCACTCTCACCCGGCCCAAGCGGGTCCCGGTTCTTCATTGATGGATCCGGTGACGCGCCCTGCATTGGGTTCTCAGTCATGGGACTTCCTTTCATCCTCGTCTGCAGATAAGTATGCTCGCCCAGGCTGGTGCAAAAGCGAACATTTGCTGGGAGGTTCCTGAACGCCAGCGCCTCTGTGACAGGCACAGTTGACGGCCGTCCCGCTGGGTTCAGCGCGTTTCGCTGGTGGCATATTCCCGGCGGTGGACGGCCTCCGGGGTGCACCATAGAATCAAATGGAATTGCCACAGCGACCTGCGGCTTTACACCTGCGTGGGGGCGCTGCTGCGTTCTGAGACGACCGGTTCGGCTTGATCCGGTCACAGAAGTGCTGAAGGGTTACCGATGCGGTCAATGATGAAACGATTCCTCGCCGTTCTCGGCGTCGCCGGACTGCTGGCCCTCCCCGCCGCTCCCGCGCTCGCCGAAGACCCGGTGACTCTGGATCCGGCCAACAAGATTGTCGACACGGCCGGAGTCCTTGGCGGGAAAAAGTCGGATGTTGATGCCGCCATCAAGAAACTCGGCACCGACCACCAGATGAATCTCTACGTGGTTTACGTCAAGACCTTCCAGAACCCGACGGACAGCGGTCAGTGGGCGCAGGCCGTGGCGCAGAAAGCCAATCTGGGCTCAAACTCCCTGGTTCTCGCCGTGGCGACGGACGCCCGCAAATACCAGCTGAGCAAACCGGTCAACAGCAAGATCACCAACGCCCAGCGCGACAACATCATCAAGAACGCGGTGGACCCGCAACTGCGGAACGGCGACTACGCCAAGGCTGCCATCGACACGGCCGCAGCCATCGGCGACGCCGCAGGCGGCGGCAGCGGCACGGTCCCGTCGGGCGCCGGAAACGGCGTCCTCGTTGGGGTCGGGGTTGTGGCCGCCGGCGGCGTGGGAACCTACCTTTACCTCCGCAACCGCCGGAAGAAGGCAGCCGCCGGCGGCACAGCCTACGGACCCCAAGGCGCCGACCTGGACCCGCTGGCCGGGCTGAGCGTAGAAGAACTGCGGCGCAAGAGCGGCACCCTGCTGATCGAAGCGGACGACGCCATCAAGTCCAGCGAGCAGGAGCTCGGCTTCGCCCAGGCGCAGTACGGCGACGCCGCCGTCGGGAACTTCACCAAGGCACTGCAGGACGCCAAGGCCCACATGTCCGAGTCGTTCAAGCTGCAGCAGCAGCTCGACGACCACATCCCGGACACCGAGGAGCAGCAGCGGACCTGGCTGGGCGAGATCATCCGCCGCTCCGAGGCGGCGCTGGCCTCCCTCCAGGAGCAGAAGGCGGACTTCGACTCGCTCCGCGAGCTGGAGAAGAACGCCCCGCAGGCACTCGCCGCCGTCGGGGCCGGCGCCGCCGAAGCCGAGGCCAAAATCGCCGCAGCCGAGGAGTCCCTGACCGGGCTCCGGGCGAAATACGCGGACAGCGCGCTGACGCAGGTCGCGGACAACATCAGCCAGGCCAAGGAGCGGCTGGCCTTTGTGCAGAACGCCTCGGCCACGGCCCAGGAGAAACTCAGCGCCGGTGAGGGCAGCCTCGCCGCCGTCGCCGTCCGGGCCGCGGAGGAGAGCCTGCACCAGACCAACGTGCTGCTCGGCGCCATCACCAAGGTGGCGGCGAATCTGGACGAGGCCCGCGGCGGCCTGGAGACCGCCGTCGTTGACACCTCCCAGGACCTGGCCCAGGCGCGGGCCATGATCCAGTCCGGCGCCCACCCGGAACTGGCCGGACCGGTGGCCGGCGTTGAGGCCGCACTGGCCGAGGTCAAGGCAGAGATCCAGGGCGGCAAGATCGACCCGATCGCCACGCTGGAGCGGGTGGAGAAGGCCCACCAGTCCCTGGATGCCGCCCTCACCGGCATCCGCGACCAGCAGGAACAAGCCCGCCGGGCGCAGGCCTCGCTGCAGCAGAGCATCATGTCCGCCCAGGCGCAGATCAGCGCCACCTCGGATTACATCACCGCCCGCCGCGGCGGCGTGGGCACCGAGGCGCGCACCCGGCTCGCGGAGGCGCAGCGCAACCTCGACTACGCCCTGTCCATCTCGCGCACCGACCCGGTGACGGCCCTGCAGTACGCCCAGCAGGCCCACGCCCTCGCCGCCCAGGCGGCGCAGCAGGCGCAGGCCGACGTGGACCAGTTCGGCGGCTTCGCCAACCAGGGCTACGGCCGCGGCGGAATGTTCGGCGGCGGCGGAGGCGGCGGCCTCGGCGGCGCCATCCTCGGCGGCATCCTGATCAACTCCATCCTCCATGGCGGCGGTGGCGGCGGCTGGGGCGGCGGAGGCGGCTGGGGCGGCGGCGACTCCGGCGGCGGTTTCGGCGGCGGGGGCGACTCCGGCGGAGGCTGGGGCGGCGATTTCGGCGGCGGGGGCGACTTCTAGCCGACGGGTTACAGACTAGGCGCCGGCGGACTCGTTCCGGCCGGCGGGTAGAAGCGGTACATTCACTGTTCACCGAATCCAGTGGCCATCACTGGATAGGACGAAAGGCATCACCATGGTTAAGCAGTCCATTTTCGGCCGTATGGCACAGCTGGCGAAGGCGAACATCAATTCCTTGCTGGATCAGGCAGAGGACCCGCAGAAGATGCTGGACCAGATGGTCCGCGACTACACGAACAACATTGCCGAGGCCGAATCGGCTGTCGCGCAGACCATCGGCAACCTGCGCATGCTCCAGGATGACTACAACGAGGACGTCAAGAACGCCCAGGACTGGGGCAACAAGGCCCTGGCCGCCTCGCGCAAGGCCGACGAGTACCGTGCCAAGGGAGACACGGTGGATGCCGAGAAGTTCGACAACCTCGCCAAGGTGGCCCTGCAGCGCCAGATCTCGTCGGAGAACGAGGCGAAGTCGGCCGAGCCGAGCATTGCGTCGCAGACCGAGGTGGTGGACAAGCTCAAGCACGGCCTGGACCAGATGAAGGGCAAGCTCAACGAGCTCACCAGCAAGCGCAACGAACTCGTCGCCCGGTCCAAGACCGCCGCCGCGCAGACCCAGGTGCACGACGCACTCAAGAGCATCGACATCATGGACCCGACCTCCGAGGTGGGCCGCTTCGAAGAGAAGATCCGGCGCGAAGAGGCCAAGGTCCGCGGCCAGCAGGAACTCGCCGCCTCCAGCCTGGACGCCCAGTTCAACTCCCTGGAGGATCTCGGCGAACAGACCGAAATCGAAGCGCGCCTCGCCGCGCTCAAGTCCGGCAGCCGCAGCCAGGCCCTCGGCGCCGGCAACGGCTCGACCGCGGGCAGCACGGTGGACGAAGCCGACTTCGACAAGCTCTAACCACGTCAGGCAGGGCCGGGCACCGCGGGGTGCCCGGCCCTTGCTGTGCCCGGGCCCGTTCCCGTGCCGCCGATCCAGTAGCGTGGAGCCATGTCCTCGACTCTCGTTTGGCTTCGCGACGACCTCCGCCTTGACGACAATCCCGCGCTGGCCGAGGCCGCCGCGCTAGGCGACCCCCTCACCGTGGTCTATATCCTGGACGAAGAATCCCCGGGGATTCGACCGCTCGGCGGGGCGGTGAAGTGGTGGCTGCACCATTCACTCGAGGCGCTTGCCACCGATCTCGAAGCGGCCGGTTCGCGTCTGCTCCTGCGCCGCGGCCCGGCGGACCGGGTGGTCCGGGCACTGGCCGCGGAAACCGGTGCCGGCCGCGTGTTCTGGAACCGCCGCTACGGCGGCCCGGAACGCGCCGTCGACGCCGGCCTCAAGGAGTGGGCCTCCGGGCAGGACATCGCCGCCTCGAGCTTCCAGGCCAGCCTCATGTTCGAGCCCTGGACGGTCCGCACCGGCGCCGGCGGGCCGTACAAGGTCTTCACCCCGTTCTGGAGGGCCTGCCTAGAGGCCCCGGAACCCCGGCAGCCGGTTGACGCCCCGGACCGGCTCCCGGCACCCGCGCGGACCGGCTCCGGTGACCTGCCGGCCCGCGAGGCACTGGGAGACTGGGCCCTGCTCCCCCAGCACCCGGACTGGAGCGCCGGGCTGGCCGCGGAATGGACGCCCGGCGAGGCAGGCGCCCGCCGCCGGCTGGAAGACTTCCTGGACGGGCCGGCATCCGAATACGGCACCGGCAGGGACGTGCCTGGCGTCGAGGGTACGAGCCGGCTCTCCCCGCACCTGCGCTTCGGCGAAATCAGCCCGTTCCGGGTCTGGCACGCGCTCCGGGAACACTTCCCGCACGGCGCCCCGGCCGACGTCGGGGTCTTTCGTTCCGAACTCGGCTGGCGGGAATTCTGCTGGCAGCTGCTCTACGAGAACCCGCAGCTGGCCACCCGCAACTACCGCCCCGAATTTGACGACTTCGCCTGGCAGACGCCGTCGGACGCCGAGCTGGAGGCCTGGCAGCAGGGCCGCACCGGTTATCCGCTGGTCGATGCCGGGATGCGCCAGCTGTGGCAGACCGGCTGGATGCACAACCGCGTGCGGATGGCGGCGGCGTCGTTCCTGGTCAAGAACCTGCTGGCCGACTGGCGGCTGGGCGAGGCGTGGTTCTGGGACACCCTCGTGGATGCGGACGCCGCGAGCAACCCGGCCAACTGGCAGTGGGTGGCCGGCTCTGGAGCGGACGCGTCGCCCTATTTCCGGATCTTCAACCCGGTCACCCAGAGCAAGAAGTACGACGCCGCCGGACGGTACCTGCGCGCGTTCCTCCCGGAACTGGCGGAGCTGGACGACAAGGCGGTGCATGAGCCGTGGAAAGCCGACGGCGCGGCCGGCGGCTACCCGGAGCCGATCGTGGGGCTCCCGGAGTCCCGGGCCCGGGCGCTGGAGACCTACCAGCGGCTCAAGGACGGCTAAGGGGCAGCGACCGGAGAGGCTGACCGAGGGGCTCCCAGACGCCGGCCGTGAACCGGCCGGGCGTTCGCTGGGGGTTCTCCGACCTCGTCGATCCTATGGCCGCTGCAAGCCGTCCTGGGGACGGTGGCCCGCTCGATGCGCGCCACCGTTAACCATCGCATTGCGCTGCGCAGTCGGCACCATCCAACCGATCCTGAAGCTCATCACTGAACTCGGGGTCTCCGAGGATCAACCCGCAACTCTCGTCGCCCACAGTGGGGCGAACGCCCCCGTCAGCCTCGTCCTTGACCAACACCCTGAGCTGGTCCATCGAGTGGTCTGGGTCGACTCAGGCCCGGCGGCGGCGGGAGGCGCCTTCGCACCAGAGCTGCCGAAGGAGTTGGCGGAGCTTCCGCTACCGTCCTTTGATGCCCTCTCGCAGCAGGCGAGCCTGGAAGGCCTGAGCGCAGAGGTCCTGGAGCGCTTTCGGGACAGGGCCGTCCCTGAACCGGGGCCCGTGCTTCGCCAGCCGGTCAGGCTCACGAACGACGCCCGCCGCAGGGTCCGGACCACCCTGGTGTGCTGTTCCATCCCGAGTGCGCAGGTGCTGGAGCTGGCGCGCGCAGGCCATCCCATGTTTGCCGAGGTAGCGAAGATTGAGCGCCTCGACGTCGTGGACCTTCCGACGGGCCATTGGCCCATGTGGAGCCGACCCCGCGACCTCGCCCAGTCCATCCAGTCGGCGGCTTCCCGCTCCTGAACGGCACGCGGGCCGTCCGGCAACAATGAAGGCCCGGATCATCAGATCCGGGCCTTCATTTGTTGACGCTTTGGTTGCGGGGACAGGATTTGAACCTGTGACCTCTGGGTTATGAGCCCAGCGAGCTACCGAACTGCTCCACCCCGCGTCGCTTGATCAACACTACCCTACTTTGTCGGCCGCCTTGACCACTCCCCTGGTTCAGCCGAGGAGGACAGGGCCGGCGGTTAAAACAAGAAGTCCGGAACACTTTGCAGTGTTCCGGACTTCTTCTCAGTTGCGGGGACAGGATTTGAACCTGTGACCTCTGGGTTATGAGCCCAGCGAGCTACCGAACTGCTCCACCCCGCGTCGCAAGAACAACTTTACCTGCCGGTGAACGGGAGGCCAAATCGGGGCGGCGTGATGTGCATCCCATCCCGCTTCGAAGCCCGCCGGCCCGGGCGACGCCGGGCAAGGCGAAGCCCGGAGTCCCCGCTCCAGCGGAACGGGGACTCCGGCCTTGGGTGCCTGCTGTGTGCCGTGCGCCCCTACTTGCTCGGTGACGGCGACGGCGTGGCCGACGGCGACGCGCTGCCGCTCGGTGACGGCGTGGCCGACGGGGTGGGCGCCGGCGTCGTCGTGGCGATCTTGGCTTCCGCGTCGATGGCCCGCTGCAGCGCTGCGGAGAGCTTCTTCTGCTGCTCGCCGTAGGCCGCGAAGTCGCCCTTGGCCAGCGCTTCCTGGCCGGCCTTGATCGCGCCGTTGGCCTCGTCCAGGGCCGCCTTCAGCTCCGCCTTGGCGTCGGTGCCGCCGGTGGCAGGCGGGGTGGTCCCCGGCGCCGGGGTGGGAGGCGTCTGGCCGTTGTTGGCCGCGTCGCCGGCCGTGGCGCCGGAACTGCCGCCGAACAGCTGGTTCAACGCCTCATCCAGGGTCGGCGCGAAGCCGATCTTGTCACCAAAGGCGACCAGGACACGCTGCAGCGTCGGGTAGGACGTTTCACCGGTGGACTTCAGGTAGACCGGCTGGACGTAGAGCAGGCCGCCGCCGACCGGCAGCGTCAGCAGGTTGCCGTTGAGCACCGCCGAGGCACCCTGCCGCAGCAGGTTGAGGGCCTGGGACACGGTGGGATCGGAGTTGAACTTGTTCTGCGCCTGGCCGGGCCCGGGAACGTTGGCCTCCGGCGGGATTTGCAGCAGCCGCAGCTGCCCGTAGCTTTCCGCCTTCACGCCCTTCTGGTTGCCGGCATCGGAGTCCGCGGCCAGGAAGCCGTAGAGCACGTTGCGGGCGTTGCCGTTGACCACCTGCGGGATGAAGGAGGAGGTGAGCTGGAACGCGGGCTTCTCCTGGTCCGGCATCTGCAGCGACATGTAGAACGGCGGCTGCTTGACCCCTTCTTCCTTGACGGTCGGATCGTTCGGAACGCTCCAGGCGTCGTTGTTGGTGAAGAAGTTATCCGGGTTGGTCACGTGGTAACGGCCGAGGAGTTCACGCTGGACCTTGAACAAGTCCTCGGGGTAACGAACGTGGCTCATCAGGGCCCCGGACATCTCGGTGTAGGGCTTCAGCGAGGTCGGGAAAACGTTCTGCCACGCCTTCAGGACCGGATCCTGGTCATCCCAGGCGTAGAGCGTGACAGACCCGTCGTAGGCGTCCACGGTCGCCTTGACCGAGTTGCGGATGTAGTTGACCGAGTTGCTCGGCAGGGCGGTGGTGCGGCCCGCCGAGGTCTGCGAATCCCGCGTCGCGTCGGAGAGCTGTTCCTGCTGCGAATACGGGAAGTACGGACTCGTGGTGTAGCCGTCCACGATCCACTTCACCCGGCCGTCGACGACGGCGGGGTAAGCGTTGCCGTCCACGGTCAGGTAGGGCGCGACCTTCTCGACGCGCTCCTTCGGGTTCCGGTCGTAGAGGATCTGCGATTCGGCGTTGACGCCGTCGGAGAGCAGCAGGTCCGAGGACTGGAATTTGATCGCGTAGAGGATCTTGTTGAAGAAGCTGCCCACGTTCGGGCCGCCGTTGCCGGTGAAGGTGTACTGCGTTCCGGCGTCGCCTTCCTTGGCCGCCGGGCGGTCCTGCTCGCGGTGCGCCGCGCCGTCGGGGGCGCCGACGATCGAGTAGTCCGGCGAGTTTTCGCCGAAGTAGATCCGCGGCTGGTAGCTCGTGTCGGTCCCCAGCACGCCATTGGACGGGATGCCGGACTGCAGAAACTCGGGCTTGCCGTCCGCCGTGAACTTGTTGCCCTTGGCCGCGACCACCCCGTAGCCGTGTGTGTAGACCACGTGCCGGTTCAGCCATGACTGCTGGTTCGTGGCGAGGCCGCCCGGGTTCAGCTCACGCACCGCGATCACGGTGTCCTGGATTTTGCCGTTGACCTCGTAGCGGTCCACGTTCAGCGTGCTCGGGAACTGGTAGTACGGCCGGTACTGCTCCAGCTGGGAGAACGCGTCGGAGATCAGGTTCGGGTCCAGCAGGCGGATGTTGGCTGTGGTCTGCGCATCCGGGGCCAGGGCGCCGGTGGTGGCGTTGGTGGTGGCCTCGTAGCGCTTCTCCTGGATTTTATCCAGGCCGTACGCGGCGCGGGTCATGGCGATGTTGCGCTCGATGTACTTCTTCTCCAGGGTCTGCTCCGAGGGGCGGACCTGGAACTGCTGGATCACCCACGGGTAGACGCCGCCGGCCAGGATCGAGGTGATGACCAGCATGGCGGTGCCGATCACCGGCAGCCGCCACTTGCCGATCACGGCGGCGACGATGAAGAGCACCGCCACGAGCCCGGCGGCGACGGCGAGGATCGCCTTGGTGGGGATGACGGCGTTTACGTCCGTGTAGAGCGCACCGGCCCAGCGGCCGCCGTTGTTAAGCACCGCCGAGTAGCGGTCCAGCCAGAAGTTGGCGCCGAGCAGCACCAGGAACGAGGCGCCGGTGACCGCCAGGTGGATCTGGGCGGCGCGGCTGGTGAACACGCCGCGCTCCATCAGCCGGATGCTGCCGTAGAGATAGTGCGTGAGGATGCCGGCGATTCCGGCGACGACGGCGACGCTGATCAGGAAACCGGTGATGAAGCCCAGGAACGGCAGCGTCATGAGGTAGAAGCTGATGTCCAGGTTGAACTGCGGGTCGTTCTGGCCGAATGGCTCCTGGTTCAGGAAGAGCAGCACCTTCTGCCACTGGCTGGCTGCCGCGCTGCCGGCGAAGAGGCCGAACAGCACCGGCAGGCCGATCATGACCACGCGGCGGATCGGCTCAAGCTGGGCCTGGTAGCGGTTCAGGTTGTCCCGGACGTCCGAGTCCGGCGCGTAGACCGGGCGGGCCGTGTAGGCGATCCGGATCGCCAGGAACATCGCAGCAAACATGACGGCGAAGCCGGCCAGGAAGATGGCGATCCGCGCGAGGTTCTCGGTCATAAAGACTTCGAAGAAGCCCAGCTGCTGGTACCAGAGGACGTCCGTCCAGACATTGGCGAAGAAGATGAAGCCGACCACGATGAGGGCGACAACGATCAGGGTGGGCGTCAGGGCGCCTCGCCGTTGCTGCGGTCTGCCGGGCGGGACGGTGCTGGGACGGGACAAACTCGGTACCTCATAGCTGGTCGTCAGTGCTGGATTGAGTTATTAGTGCCACGAGTGGCGGTGGAGCTTAGTTCCGGGGTCAGTCTAGTTGCTGGTGCAGGTGGGGAGTCCGGATGTGTCGGCGTCGGACGCGGACAGTTCCACGGCGCGCCGCGCCTCGGCCAAGTTCTCCACCTTGACGACCTGCAGGCCCGCCGGAATGTGGCCCACGACGTCGTCGCAGTTGGCCGCCGGGGCGAGGAACATAGTGGCCCCGCCGGCCCTGGCCCCGACCATCTTCTGCCCGATCCCGCCGATGGCCCCCACGGCGCCGTCGGGGGTGATGGTGCCGGTGCCGGCGATGTGCTTGCCGCCGGTCAGGTCACCGGGCGTCACGGTGTCCACGATGCCGAGCGCGAACATCATGCCGGCGCTGGGGCCGCCGACCTTGTCGAGGGAAATCTTGACGTCGAACGGGAACTTGAACTTGTACTGCAGCGCGATGCCGAGCAGGTAGCGCCCGGACTGGGACTTGCTCGGCGTGACCGTCAGCGGCTGCTGGCTGCCGTTGCGGTCGACGACGACCGTGACCGGCTTGCCGTTTCCGGCGGCGAGTTCGCCCTGGACAACGCTCAGGGCCGTGATCGGTTTGCCGTTGATCGAGACCAGGACGTCGCCTTCCAGGATTTTGCCCTTGGACGCCGAGCCGTCCGGAACACCGGCCACCTGCAGCTTCTGCTCGAACGCGATGCCGAGGTCCTTTAGGGCCGCGGCGACGGCGTTCTCCTGCGATGTCGTCATGGCGACGGCGCTTTCCTGCTGCGACTGTTCCTTGGTGACGCCGCTGGGGAAGATCAGCTCTTCCGGGTACACCGCCTTGGAGGGACTGAGCCAGGCATTGAGGGCCTCGAACACGGTCACCGGCCCGTTGGGGCCGCCGTCGACGTACACGGTGGTGAGGTCCAGGCTGCCCTTGGCCGGGAACGTCTCGTGCCCGGAGACGGCGATGACGGGTTTGCCGTTGTCCGTGCCGAGGGTGTTAAACGTCGGGCCGGGAGATTCGATCGCGTAGGGCACGGGAAGCGTCATCGCTGCCAGGCCGAGTCCCAGCGCCAGCAGGCCGGAGACGAGCATGGTGGAGGAGCGGTGGTCCCCTCCCCCGGCCTTGCCGGCTTGCCCGGCCTTAATGCCGCGGCCGCGGGGCGCGGGTTCGCCGTCGAGGGGCGCGGGTTCGCCGGGTGGCCGCCCGCCCTGGGTAAACGTCAATGAAGGACCTCTCCGTGCCGGCGCCTGGGCCCCTTCCGGGGCCGGAATCTGGCGCTGCGGCTGCGGCCGAAACCGGCTCGGCAGCCTGCAAATATTCCAGCCTCTAACACTACGCGCTCGGGGGCGCCCGGGGCTCTTTGCCGACAGCGAACGGGGCCGGGTTTCGGGAGACAGCCGCTCACGCGGAGGGGTAGCGTGAACTTGAGCACCAGTCACACCGACGATCGGCGGGATCATGACCTCTAACCCACTCAATCCGTCCAACGGGGACGACGAACCCAAGGATCCGCTGGCAGAAATGCTGCAGAACCTGATGGGCGGCAAGGGCATGGGGGACATCGATCCGGCGGAGCTCGCCAAGGCCGCAGGGCTGCCCGACGACCCGAACCTGCTTGCCCAGATGTTCTCCCAGGTCCAGGCCATGATGAGCGCCTCCTCGGACGGGCCCGTGAACTGGCAGCTGGCCCACGAGAACGCCCGCCGGGTGGCCGCCAGCGGCTCCGACCCGTCCGTCACCGCCGCCCAGTCCCGTGAGGTCGACGAGGCCCTCCGGCTCGCCGAGCTCTGGCTGGACCAGGTCACCGAGCTTCCCGCCACCGGGCTGATCGGCCGGGCCTGGTCCCGCGCCGAATGGGTGGAGGAAACCCTCGGCACCTGGAAACGGCTGACCGAGCCGGTCGCCAACAGCATCGCCAACGCCCTGTCGTCGGCGATGACCGAGCAGATGCCCGAGGAAATGAAGTCCATGATGGGCGGCGCGTCCTCGATGCTGCAGAACATGGGCGGGGCGATCTTCGGTATGCAGCTGGGCCAGGCGATCGGCGCCCTCTCGGCCGAGGTGGTCAGCTCCACCGACATCGGTGTGCCGCTGGCCGACCTGGAAATGGCGCTGCTGCCGGCCAACGTGGCGAAGTTCGGCGAGGGCCTGAGCCTGCCGGAGAATGACATCCGCCTCTTCCTGGCGGTCCGCGAAGCCGCCCACGCCCGGCTCTTCGTCCAGGTGCCGTGGCTGCGCGGGCACCTGCTCGGCGCGATCGAGGCCTACGCCCGCGGCATCCACATCGACACTTCGAAGATCGAGGAGCTGGCCCGCGAGCTGGATCCGAGCAACCCCGAGGGCATCCAGGAGGCCTTGTCGCAGGGCGTCTTTATGCCGCAGCGTACCCCCGCGCAGGACCAGGCGCTGGAGAAGCTGGAAACGGCCCTTGCCCTCGTGGAGGGGTGGGTCGACGAGCTCACGGCCGCCGCCACCGAGAAGCTGCTGCCCTCCGCCGCGGCGCTACGCGAAACCGTCCGGCGCCGGCGCGCCACCGGCGGCCCGGCCGAGCACGCGTTTTCGTCCCTCGTCGGCCTTGAGCTGCGGCCCCGCCGGCTGCGCGAGGCCGCCACCCTGTGGGCCCAGCTCAAGGAAGAACGCGGTGTGGAAGGCCGGGACGCCATCTGGCAGCACCCCGACCTGCTGCCCACCGCAGAGGACCTGGATGACCCGAAGGGCTTCAGCGAACGCCGCAAGCTGGCCGAGGCGAGCGACACCGAAGTTGACGACGCCCTGCAGAAGCTGCTGAGCGGCGGGTTCGACACGGCCCCGCCGGCTGCGGACGAAGACGGCAGCGAACCCGGTGCCGCCGACGGCAAGCCCGACGCCGACGACGAGGGCGGCAGTCCGAAGGCCTGACCGCCTTAGCGGGCGGCGTCCTCAAGCTCGCCGGCGGCGTCGACGTCGTTAGCTGGGTTCCCGACGTCGTCTACCCCGGCCGGAAGGCCGCGTGCGGTGGCAAAGGAAACACCCTCAAGGAAGGCCTTGGCGCGTTCGGTTTCGGGATAGGCCGCGAGCAGCCGCCAGAACGCCGCATTGTGGGCCGCCACCAGCAGGTGCGCGAGTTCGTGCAGCAGCACGTAGTCAATGACCCACTGCGGCATTGGCTGCAGCTTGTGGGAGAGCCTGATGGTGCCCTCCGACGGCGTCGCCGAGCCCCAGCGCGAGTTCTGGTTTGTCACCCAGCGGACCGAGGTCGGGACGGCCCGGCCGCCGAGATACTTGGCCGAGAGCACGGACGCGTGCGCCGCCAGCTCCGCGTCGCTGCCGGCGCGGCGCGTGCCGGCGGCCTTGCGGCCCCGGGTCCCCTGCGCCCGGAGCTTCTCCAGCATCCGCTGCACCCATTCGCGCTCCTGGGCGCCGCTGAAGTGGGCGGGGATGGCGACGACGGCCGTGCCGTTTTCCCAGAACGCGGCCACGGTGCGGCGCCGGCGCGCCGAGCGGCGCACCTCCACGGGTGCGCCCTCGGCGGTGGTCAGCGAGGTGCTGCTGCGGTTCCCGGCGCCGGCCATCAGTGCGCAGAGCTTTCAGCCAGGACCGCCAGCACGGTTTCGCCGTATTTTTCCAGCTTCGAGGCACCAACCCCGGGCAGCGTGGCGAGCTGTTCCAGGGATTCGGGCCGCGCCTCGGCAATCGCGGTCAGGGTCGCGTCGGTGAAGACCACAAACGCGGGGACGTCGGCCTCCAGGGCCACCGTCTTCCGCCACTGACGCAGCGCATCGAAGGTCTGCTCCTCGTAGCTCGGCGGGCACTGGCTGCACCGGCCCACTTTCCGTTCGGCGCCGGAGGAAAGCATGCTGCCGCAGACGCGGCACGACGCCGGCGCGGCCGCCTTGCGCCGCGGCACGGCCCCCTTGCCGCGGACCGAGGAGCTGGCCACCGAGTCGGGCCGCAGCCCGTCCAGGAAGCGCGAGGGTTTGCGGTTCGCCCGGCCGCCGGGCGTCCTGGCGGTGGACCAGGACAGGTAGAGGTGCTCTTTGGCGCGGGTGATGCCGACGTAGAGCAGTCGCCGTTCCTCATCCACCGCCTCGGGGGTGTCCGCGAAGGAGATCGGCATCAGGCCCTCGCTGAGGCCGACGAGGAACACGGCCTCCCATTCCAGGCCTTTGGCTGCGTGCAGCGACGCCAGGGTCACGCCCTGCACGGTCGGGGCGTGTTGCGCCAGCGAGCGTTCCTGCAGTTCGTTCACGAAGTCCGCGAGGCTGAACTCCGCTCCCCTGCTGATCACCAGTTCGTCGGCGAGCGCCACTAGGGCGGCAAGGGATTCCCAGCGTTCCCGGAGGGCGCCGCCGCTGTGCGGGGCCGAATCCGTGTAGCCGAGAGAGGACACGATGTCGCGGACCAGCTGACCGAGCGGCTCCGGCGCCGCGGTTTCGGCAACGGCGCGGGTGGCGGCCCTCAGCTGCAGGATCGCGTCCCGGACTTCCTTCCGGGCGAAGAACCGCTCGCCGCCGCGGAGCTGGTAGCCGATACCGGCCGAGGCGAGCGCCTGCTCATAGGCCTCCGACTGGCCATTGGTGCGGAACAGCACCGCGATCTGGCTCGCAGGCGTCCCCGCGTCGAGCAGCGCCCGGATCTTCACGGCCACCGTGGCGGCCTCGGCCTCGTCGTCGGAACATTCGGTGAACTGCGGCACCGGGCCGGCGGGCCGCTGCGCCACAAGCTGCAGCGGCGCGGCCCAGGCGGCGTCCGCCACGGGTCCGCCGCTGCGCCGTCCGGCCAGCAGCTCGTTGGCCAGCTTCACCACCTGCGGGGTGGACCGGTAATCGCGGATCAGCTTGACCACCGTGGCGTCCGGGTACTGGCCCTTGAAGCCGAGCAGGTGCTTGGGCGAGGCGCCAGTGAAGGAGTAAATGGTCTGGCTGGCGTCGCCGACCACACAAAGATCGTCCCGGCCGCCCAGCCACAGCTCCAGGAGCCGCTGCTGCAGCGGCGACACGTCCTGGTATTCGTCCACCACGAAGTGCCGGTACTGCTCCCGGACGGTGGCGGCGACCTTGGGGTCCTCCTGCAGGATGCCGACGGTGATCAGCAGTACGTCCTCGAAGTCGATGACGTTCCGGTCCGTTTTGACGTCCTCGTAGGACTGGAACACCCGGGCGACGGCGGTCAGGTCGAACCCGCCGGGGGTGCCGCGGCCCTGGGCCTTTTCCAGGTAGTTGGCCGGGGTGAGCATGGACACCTTGGCCCACTCGATTTCCGAGGCGAGGTCCCGGATGGAGGCGCGGTCGGTGCTGAGCCGCAGCCGGCGGGCGGCCTCGGCGATCATCTGGGCTTTGTGGTCGAGCAGGTTCGGCAGCGCGCCGCCGACGGCCTGGGGCCAGAAGAACTGCAACTGGCGCAGCGCCGCGGCGTGGAAGGTGCGCGCCTGCACGCTGCCGACGCCCAGGTCGCGGAGCCGGCTGCGCATCTCCGCGGCGGCCCGTGCGGTGAAGGTGACGGCCAGCAGCCGCTGCGGGCTGTACACGCCGGAGTGCACCCCGTAGGCGATGCGGTGCGTGATGGCGCGGGTCTTTCCGGTGCCGGCGCCCGCGAGCACGCACATGGGCCCGTTCAGGGTGCTGGCGACCTCGCGCTGTTCGGCGTCGAGGCCGCCCAGGATCCGTTCCTCGAGGGAGCGGTTGTCCGGCGCCGCCGGTTCAGGGGCTGGTACCCCGGCGTCGGGCTGTCCGGCCGGGAAGGCGCTGGACTGGAAGATATCTGTGTTCACGTCTGCTGCTTAGTCGTTGAAGGGTGCGCGGCGGAGGCGCCGCAGGGTGGAGCGGGCGGGCGTGGCAGTGCCGAGGCGGGGTTTCACGGGGACCTCATGCGGTGTCCGCGCGGTCCTGGATGACGCCCCCGTACCAGTGCTCGATCAGGGCGCGGGCGATCGAGAGCCTGCTGGAGATCACGATTTCGCCGCTGAGCACCGCTTCCTGCAGTTCGGCACGGCTGAACCAGCGGGCCCGGGTGACCTCGACGCCGTCGGGCGTTGCCTCGGTGTCCGCCGTCGTCGCGGTGAAACCGAGCATCAGCGACGCCGGGAACGGCCAGGACTGGGAGCCGAGGTACTGCGACGCGGTGACCCGTACCCCCACTTCTTCGCCGATTTCGCGGATGACGGCTTGTTCGAGCGACTCGCCGGGCTCGACGAAGCCGGCCAGGGTGGAGTAGGTCCGCGAATCCAGCGGGCCTCCGCCGCCGAGCAGCACCCGGTCGTCCGGTCCGACGACGGTGACGATGATGGCCGGGTCCGTGCGGGGGTAGTGCTCGGAATTGTCCGCGGGGCAGCGCCGGACCCAGCCCCCGGCCTCCGGCACGGTCGCGGCGCCGCAGCGCGGGCAGTGGGTGTGGGTGGCGTGCCAGTTGGCGATGGCGCTGGCCTCGATGAACAAGGCGGTGTCGGTGGGGTCCAACTGCGCCGCGACCTCGCGGAAGCCGGCCCACTGCGCCCCGGCCGGGATGCCCTCGACGTGCTGCTCGAAAGGCTCGGCGCGGACCTCGAACTGCTCCGGCAGGATGAACAGCACGTACTGGGTTCCGGCGGCCGCGGAGGCCCCGGGAAGGGCCGAGCCAAGGTAGACCACCTGTTCCGGCGCGTAGGCGGTCCCCTGCAGCCGCGCGGCGAGGCCGGCAGCGTCCAGGAAGACGAGGCCTTCGCCGCTGACCAGCGCCTGGCGCCGCGAGAGGAGCATGGCCTGCACCCCGCTAGAGCCCAGCAGCTCCGCCAGCATGTGCGGCTTCATCCTGGCTGCGGAGCCGCGGTCGATCAGCGCGGGGCGCACCGGAAGAACGGTGTCCCGCAGCCGGTTGGCGGGCGGACTCTCGATTGCGGCGTGGGCCACCGCGGCCCGCTCAATGTTTTCCGTATTTGGCCCGGCAGTTTGGCCGGTACTTTGGCCGGTTCTTTGGCCCGGACCGGACTCCGGTGACTCCGCAAGACTCATGTACCCACCGTACCGACCCCCGCCGACAATTGACATTTCCCCGGGCCGGGCCGGCGTCCCGATCTCTGAACCAACTCAGGATTCGACGTCGGCGGCGGCAATAGCCTTGTCGGTGAGGACGGGCATCATCGCGAGCAGCCCGAGGGTAAGCAGCCCCATAATGCCGAACATGACCTGAAGCCCCAGCCACTGGGCCAGCAGGCCACCCGCTGCCGCACCGAGCGGCATGGTGCCCCAGGCGAGCAGGCGGTACGCGCTGTTGACCCTGCCCAGCAGGTGGTTGGGAACAATGCGCTGGCGCAGGGAGACGGTGATGATGTTCCACAGCATGACCAGCATGCCGCCCACAAAGAGAATGGGGCAAAGGACGTAAGGGTTGCTGGTCAGGGCGGGCGCACCCACGACCAGCGCACTCCCGAAGATCGTGAGCATCAGGGACTTCGACCGGCCCAGCCTGGCCTCCGCCCATTCGGAGCTGAAGGAACCAATGAAGGCGCCGAGGGCGGACGCCGTGAGCAGCAGGCCGAACCCCGCCTCGGACAGTTTCATTTCCGACGTCGGCCCCACGGCAAAGAGCACCAGGACCGCAAACGCGGCGCTGGATGCGAAGTTGAACACTCCCGTCATGACCGCGAGCGTGCGGAGGATCTTCTGGTGCCAGAGGAACCGCAGCCCCTCACCGATATCGAAACGCAACGTTGTCTTTTGTTCCCGCTCCATGCGGAAAGTCCCGGGGACCAGGAACAGGCAACCGACGGCGGCAAGCCACAGCGCCGCCGGCACCGCAAGACCCGCAACAACCCCCACGGCCACCAGCAGCCCGCCGAGCGGAGGGCCAACAAACTGATTGGCGGTGAGCTCGACGGCGTAGAGGCGGCCGTTGGCACGCGAAAGCTGATCCCGGTGTACCACCTGGGGCATGATCGACTGCGCGGAGGTGTCGTAGAGCGTTTCGGCCACCCCGACCATCAAGGCGACGACATACAGGGCCCAGATGGAGCCGAAATCCAGCAGGAGGGCGGCGACCAGGGCGGCGGGCAGCAGTCCCCGGCCGAGGTTGGCCCACAGCATAAGCCTGCGCCGGTCCAGCCGGTCGGCCAGCGCTCCGGCAGTCAGAGCGAAGACAAGCCAGGGAAGGGTCGCCGCCACGCTCAGCCCGGCAATCAGCGTGGGTGACTGCGTGAGCTGAATGGCCAGCAGCGGCAGGGCGATCTTGAAGACCCCGTCCGCGAGGTTCGACAACCCGGACGAGGTCCAGAGCTTCCAGTAGGACGCGCCCAGGGGCGCACGCTTCCGTTCCAGCAACAGCGCGCTTTGATCGGTCATAGCTGAACCATTCCGCATCGATTGAGAAAATTCAAGGGGATTGGAGTCCAGTACATCGGTTTGTAGGATGGGTCCATGAAAGAGCACAAAAGCGCGGAGGAAGAGAGGCCGGCTGCAAGCGCCCGGGAAATCAAGGCCCTGGCCCATCCGCTGCGCTTGCGGATCCTGCGCCTGTGCGGGTTGCACGAGCTGACCAACAAGCAGCTCGCCGACCGGCTGGGCCAGGATCCGGGGACCATGCTCTATCACGTGCGGCAACTGCTCGCCACCGGTTTCCTTGAACCCGCCGCGGTCCGCACTGGAGAAAGTGGCGCGCTGGAGAAGCCGTACCGTTCCACCGGGCGGTCCTGGCATCTGGACACCGCACTGGGTGAGGCTGGTCCGGACGGTCCGCTGGCACCGGTGGACGCGTTTCGGGAAGAGCTGACGGAAGCGGGGCCGGACGCACTCGCCAGCCTCTCCCGCTTCGTCCTGCACCTCTCCGAGGGCGATGCCGAAGACCTCCTCACGCGCATCCACGCCGTGCTGAGCGAATACACCGCCAGCGACCGGCAGCGGTCGGAGCAGCCCGCCTACGGCGGCATCTTTGTCCTCCACCGCTCGTCGGACTAGGCCTTTGGCCCTCGGCGGCACTGACCCCCCCCCCCCCCCCCCCCCGCCGCGAATTCGGGCCGATCTTTCAGACTCGCCGTGATACATCGCCGTCTTGGGCGCGGCTCAATCTACCGTGGAAGCGTGAGAAGAAAACCAATCGAACTGGCAGCGGTAGCAACTGCGGCAGTCCCCGGCCTGACCCCGACTGCCGTGAGCTCCGCGCCCGACGATCCGGCAGACTTCGACTCCGCCCTTCTCCTGGACACCGAGGGCAAACGCTGGCGGGTGCGTTCACCCCGGCACGCCGAGGCGAGTGCACGCCTGGAAACCGAGTTCCTGGTGCTGCGTGCCTTCACCCCCGGCATCCGAGCCGAACTCCCTTTCCTGATGCCCACGGTGGCCGGCACCGTCCGGCAGGGCGAGCTCAGCACGTTCGTCTACTCCCACCTTTCCGGGGCCACCCGTTCCGTCGAAGACCTCAGCGACGGCTCCGCGGCGCTGGCCAAGGAAGTCGGTGCCGCCCTCGCGGCGATCCATGACCTGCCGCACTCGCTGGTCAGCAACGCCGATCTGCCCAGCTACACGCCGAACGAGTTCCGCCAGCGCCGGCTTAATGAACTGGACCAGGCCGCCACGACGGGCAAGATCCCGCCCCTGCTGCTGCGCCGCTGGGAGCACGCGCTGGAGGACGTCTCGCTGTGGCGCTTCAACCCGAGCGTGGTGCACGGCGACCTCCATGAGGACAACCTCCTGGTCGACGGCGACCGGGTCACCGCGGTGACCGGCTGGACGGACCTGCGCATCGGGGACCCGGCCGACGACATGGCCTGGCTGGTCGCGTCCAACGACCAGGACTTTGTGGACACTGTCATCTCGCACTACTCCGCCAGCCGCCGGGAGGCGCCCGACGCCCACCTGCTGCGCCGCGCCGCGCTGTCCGCGGAGTTCGCCCTCGCGCAGTACCTGGTCAAGGGGCTCGCGGCCGGAAACCAGGAGATGACGGACGAGGCGGAGTCCATGCTGGCGGTGCTGGCCGAGGACGTCGCCGAGCACGGTGGCCAGCCGATCAGCGTGGAGCCGCTGCCCCAGCCCGCCGTGACGGTACAGCCCATCGTTCCGGAGGCCGACGGCGCGGCGCCCGGGCCGGACCCGCTGAACGCCGGGAATGCCGTGGCGGCCGTCCACGTCACACCGATCCCCCCTGACGAGGACCCCGGCACAGCCGAAGACAGCGCAGCCGGCGCGAGCCCAGCCGGCGAGAGGCCAGCCGGGGGCCCGGCCGTGGTGGATGACACCTCGACGACGGCCCTCACGGTGGTTCCGGCAAAGCAGGACTAAGGCACACCGTCAGGGTGTGGCGGTCCGTCCCAGGGCCGCGGCGACGATTTCTTCGAGCCGTTCCGCCGACCCCAGATCGTGCGGACGCACCACCTGGTTGTCGGCCACGTAGTAGAACGCTGCCCGGACGTCCTCGAGCGGGACGCCTTTGAGGCGGGACCAGGCCAGCCGGTAGACGGCCAACTGCACGGCCTTGGTCTTCAGTTGGCCGGCCGAGGGCCGGCGTCCGGTCTTCCAGTCCACCAGGTCCCAGCCGCCGTCGGCGTCGCGGAAAACCGCGTCGATCCGCCCGCGGACCACCACCTCACCAATCCGGGTCTCCACCGGAACTTCGACGTGCGCGGGCGCCCGGTGGGCCCACTCGGACCGGCGGAAGGTCTCCACCATGGCGTCCAGGCCGTAGGCCTCGTCAATGTGGTCATCCGAACCGGCCGCCTCCCCGAGGTCCAGCATGCCGGAGGTGCCGAAGTACTCCTCGACCCAGGCGTGGAAGGCGGTGCCCTTGCGGGCCGACATCCCTGGTTCGCGCGGCACGGGCCGCCGCAGCCTGGCCACCACGGAGGCCGCGTCGTCGTCGAGGTCCACCAGGGTGGAGGCGGAAATGTGGCCCGGCAGGTGCACGTCCTGGCCGGCGGTCCGCCGGGAGCGCCGGTCCAGCAGCGTGGCCGCCTCCTGCGCCCAGCCGCCGGCCGGACCGCGGAGCTGCCGCGCCCCGGCCGCTGCCGGTGCAGGCAGTTCGCCGGCGTCGGGCCGCTCCAGCCGCTCCAGCACCCGTGCGGCGGCGGCTTCCATGGCGGCCCGGCGGCCCGGCACCAGCCGCAGCCGCGCCCCGGTCTGCGGGTGGACGGGTCCCTCCAGCGGATCGTAGGGCCACAGGGCCAGCTCGAGCTCGGACGTCAGCGGGCTCTCCTCCGGGAGCGCATCCTCGGTGACGGAGAGCGGGTGGATCTCCGCCGCACCGGCCCCGGTCACTGCCTCGAGTTCGGCCAGGAACGGCGACATCTCCGCCAGGCCCGCCCGGGAACCGACCCAGGCCGCGCTGGAGACCCAGAGCACATGCTTAGCGCGGGTGTACGCCACATAGGCCAGCCGCCGTTCCTCGGCCTCGCCGTGGACCTGGACCGCGGCCTTGAAGTCCTTCTCCGCGTCGAGCCAGCCTTTCTGGTCCGGGTGCTCCAGGTCCCACTGCGGAAGGTCGGCGCGGTCCCCGCGCAGCGGCCACGGCAGCGCGGCCGAGCCGCTGCTCCAGCGGGAATCCCGGCTGCTTGGGAAAGCCCCGGCGTTCAGTCCCGGGACGAACACCACGTCCCATTCCAGCCCCTTGGAGGCATGCACGGTCAGCAGCTGGACGGCTTCGTGGTTGACCTCGGGGGCGGCGGCGTCAAGCCCGTTCTCCTCAGCGGCGGCCGCCTCCAGCCAGGCCAGGAACGCCAGCACATCCACCCGCTGCGAGGTGTGCAGGAACCCGGCCGCGGCGTCCTGGAAGGCGTCCAGGTTGCGCCGGGCCTGGTGGATACTGATGCCGGGCCGGGCGGCGACCTCGATGTCCAGCAGCATGGCGCGCTCCACCTCGCCGAGGAGGGTGCTGAGGTCATCGCCCATAAAGCTGCGCAGCTGCCGGAGCTCGGCCGAGAGCCGTTGCAGCCGGTGGTGGGCTTCGGGGCTCAGGCGGCGGCCGTGCGCGGACGTCCAGTCGGGCCGGGGCAGCCAGTCCAGCGCCTCGACGAGGCTCGCGGCGTCGGTGAGGTCCCCTTCGACGACGGTTCCGGCGGTGTCACTCTCCACGTCGGTGTCGGCGTCACTGTCATGCGCGCCCCCGGGGCGGCCGCGGCGCCTCGCCAGGAAGCTCGACCAGTCACGGAAGGCCATCAGGTCCGCGGGGCCGATCCGCCAGCGGGCGCCGGCGAGCAGCCGCATCAGGGAGTCTGAGCGGCCCGGGTCCGCCAGCACCCGGAGGGTGGCCACGAGGTCGACGATTTCGGGGGTGTCCAGCAGGCCGCCGAGGCCCACGATTTCGTAGGGAATCCCGCGGAGCTCGAATTCGCGGCGGACGCACTCCATCTGGGCGCGGCGCCGGCACAGCACCGCCATCGCCGGAGGTTCGGGGTTCTCCGCCTTCCCGGCGTCGAAGTCGGTCCGGCGGAACTTCAGCACGTCCGCGGCGATCGCCGCCGCCTCGTCCTCGTCCGTGCCGAAGCGGCCCATCACCACGCGGCCCTGGACCGCGGCCGGGCTGGGCTGCAGCGGCGGGACCGCCACGGATCCGGCGCTGTCCCGGGCGCCGGCGGCGCCGGCGTGGGCTGCCGCCTTGCTGAGCGGCGCGGAGATCACGTTGGCGGCGTCGAGGATGTTCCGGCCGTTGCGCCAGGCGGTGGTCAGGTACGACGTCGGCGCGACCGCGAACTTCGGCGGGCCGCCGGCGTCGCCGCCGTCGGCCTGGTCCACCCGGACCGGGAACTCACGGACAAAGTGGAAGAGCTGGCCCGCGGATGCGCCGCGGAAGCCGTAGATGGACTGGTTCGGGTCGCCCACCGCGGTGACGGCGTGGCCGCCGCCGAAGAGCCGGGAGAACAGCACGAGCTGGGCGTGCGAGGTGTCCTGGAATTCGTCCAGCAGTACCACTTTGTAGCGCCGGCGTTCGGTCTGCGCCGCCACCGGGATCTCGCTGGCCACGCGGGCAGCGAGCGCCACGAGGTCGCCGAAGTCCAGGGCGCCGCGGGCCCTTTTGGCCTCCGCGTAGCGGCCCACCATGTCCGCGACGCTGGCGCGGGTGCGCAGCAGCGCGCTGAGCTCCCCCGCGGCCTGGCTGGGGTTCTTCTTGGCCGTGGCGACGTACGGGAGCGCCTCGAACTCGGCCACCCTCTCCAGCAGCCAGCCGCGGACCTGGGCGGGGTCCTGCAGGTGTTCCGCACACTCCCCCGCAAGCTGGATAACGGCTTTGACCAGGGTGGACTTCGCGGAGCGGAAGTGCTGGTAGTCGCCATCGAACGCCTCCACCACCTCGCTCGCGAGCTGGAAGGACTGGGCCCCGCCGAGCAGCACCACATCGCGTTCGACGCCGAGCCGCAGCCCGTAGTCCGAGACGATGCCGCTGGCGTAGGAATGGTAGGTCGAGACCTTGGGTTCGAGCGCGTCGGTGCTCAGCAGCCCTTCCGGGAAGACCTTGTGCTCCGGGTCGGCCGCGGCAATCCGGGCCAAGGCGGCCAGCTTGGCCCGGATCCGGGTGGCGAGTTCACCGGCCGCCTTGCGGGTGAAGGTCACACCCAGCACCTCCTCCGGCCGGACCCAGCCGTTGGCGACCAGCCACACCACCCGGTCCGCCATGGTGGCGGTCTTGCCGGAACCGGCCCCGGCGATGACCAGCCGCGGTGCCAGCGGCGAGGAGATGATCAGCGACTGCTCGGCGGTGGGAGTGTTCTTCTCCCCCAGCATCGCCGAGAGCTCCTCGGGGCTGAACCGGGGTTGAGGCAGCGGTGCCGGCAGCGCGTCCGGCGCCTCTGCCGGGGTCTTGGCCGGGGTCTTGGACTCGACGCTCATTCGGTGACCTGCTTTCCGCGTGCGCACAGCGGGCAGACCTCCGGAAGCCTGCAGCCGTGGCCGCCGTGACCGCCCTTGGCGGGGTCGTGGCGGGCTTCGAAGGTGCTGCCGGACATGACGCGCGCGGCCTCGCCCACCAGCTCCAGCGCCCAGTTCGCCTCCGGGTCCAGCGGCGGTTGGCTCTGCACGCCGGGGCTCTTGGTGCTGGTGCCCAGCTGGGCCAGCACGGCGCCGCCGGGCAATGGCGGCGGGCCGTCGTCGGGGCCGGTAAACCCGCCGGCGAGGACGGCGGCCTGGTACGCGCCGAGCTGCGGATGGCGTTCCAGCTCGGCCTTGCCGGGCTGGCGCTTGCCGGTCTTGAGGTCCACGATCACCAGGCGGCCGTCGGCGTCGATCTCCAGCCGGTCAACCTGGCCGCGGAGCACGGCAGGACGGGCCGGCCAGGCTTCGTCCCCGGCGGGGGCATCTGGCGCGGCCACATCGGGCAGCTTCACCTCGAAGTCCTGCTCGACGCCCACCAGGCTCCGCCCTTCGCTGCGCATTACGAGCACGTACTGGGCGAGCTTGCGGACCATCGTCTCGGCCCGCTGGAAGTCCAGTTTGCCCTCCCAGTTGTCCTTCATCCCGAGCGAGGGCCAGCGTTTGACCAGTTCTGCCACGTATTCCCCGCCGGAGGCGTCCGGGAGGTCCTGGGCGATGGCGTGGACCAGGGTGCCCAGGCTCCGGGCGAAATCCGTCGCGGCCTCGCCGCCGGCGGCCTGGACGAACCAGTCCAGCGGCGACTTGTGCACGGTTTCGACCTTGGAGGGCGAGACGAAGACGGTGCTGCCGGGCGGCACCACGGGCTCGGTCGAGGACAGCGGCGCGAGGCCCCACCAGCTCTCGGGGTGGGCCCCGGGCACCGCGGGTTCAGCCGCGGCCAGGGCCCCGAGGACGGCGGCGGCCTCGGCCGCCTCGGCGGAGCCGCCGTCGAGCTGGGCGTACTGGCGTAGTTCGGCGACCAGCGCGCGCAGGGTCAGCGGCCGCTCCACCGCGGTGAAGCCGCGCCGGTCCTGGTCCGGGTGCAGGGGCGAGACGTAGTCCAGGAAGGAGGAGGGCTGTTCGTCCTCCGAGGACACGGCGGTGCAGATCAGCACCTCCCGGGCCCGGGAGACGGCGGTCGAGAAGCTGCGCAGCTCGTCATAGCGGATCTCGCGGAGCCGGCTCAGCGGATCGAGCTGAAGGGCGTACTCGACGCCGTGTTCGACGGCGTCAGCGAAGAGCGTGCTGCCCAGCAGTTCGCCGCGGAGCCGGGTGTTGGGCCACACGCCCTCCTGGAGCCCGGGCACAATCACCACCGGCCATTCGCGTCCGGCGGCGCTGGCCGGCGTCATCAGCTCCACCGCGTCCTCGAGCTGCGCCCGCGCCGCCAGGGTGTCCATCGGCAGTTCCTGGCTGAGGAGGTACTCGAGGAACTGCTCCGGCCCGGAACCCGGAAGCTGGTCCACGTACCGTTCGGCCGTGTGGAACAGCGCCATCATGGCGTCCAGGTCCCGGTCCGCGCGGGCCCCGGCCGCACCGCCGGCCAGGGCGGCCTCGGTCCAGCGGCCGGCCAGCCCGGTGGAGTGCCACAGGGCCCACAGCACGGTTTCGGCGTTGCCGCCGGGCGCCTCGGCGGCCTCCCGGCCGGCCCGGATCATCCGGGCGACGCGGCGGGCGGACTGCCCCTCGATGCCCAGGGTGGCCAGGGCACCAGGCTCCAGCAGCGCCTCCACCAGCAGCGCGTCGCTGGTGCGGCCGCCGCCGCCCAGCAGTTCCTCCCGCCGCAGGGACTGGCGGAGCCGGCGCAGTTCGATCGAGGTGGCGCCGCCGATCCGGGAGGTCAGCAGCGAGACGGCGGCTTCGGGGGAAAGTGTCTCCGGGTCCAACGCAACTGCGTAGGCGTCCAGCAGCGGGCGGACGGCCACCTCGTCGCGGACCGCGGATTCGGCGACCGGGATCCGGACCGGGATGCCTTGGCCGGCCAGGTGGCGCTGCAGCTGGCTGAGCTGTCCGCCGTTGCGCACGATCACGGCGATCTCACCAAGGTCCCGGCCGTCGTTGAGCTGGGCTTCGAGGATCCGCTGCGCCACATAGCGCAGTTCGTGCACCGGGGACGGCAGCAGGTGCGCCTCAACAACACCGTCGACGGCGCCGTCGTGACCGGGGGCCGGCTGCTCGAGCCGGCGCGCCGAGGTGCCGCCGGAGCGCAGCGAGATCCGCTCCGCGACGGACTGCCAGGCCTGCGCGACGGCGGGGGTATGGCGGTGCGCGGTCCACAGCGGCCGATCCAGCACGGCGCCTCCGCCGGCGGGGGCGAGCAGCCGGGGTAATTCGGCCACCAGGTCAGGCCGCGCGCCGCGGAAGCCCTGCACCACGGTGTCCGGGGAGGACGTAACGATGGCGTCCTTTCCCGCGGCGATGTCCGCCAGGAGTTCAAACACGGCCGGGTTCGCCTCCTGGATGTCATCCACGAGGATCAGCTGGAGCCGGTCCCGTTCGGCGGCCAGGAAGTCCGGGGCGTCCTGGAAGATCTGGCGGGCGGCCGTGATGATCCCGGCCGGGTCGAAGGATTCGGGCATCCGCAGGTCCAGGACATCGCGGTACTCGGCGTAGAGGGCCGCCGCGGCGGTCCAGTCGGGCCGGCCGCAGCGCCGGGCGAGGGCCGCGAGGTCCTCGGCGGTCCGCCCGGATTCGATGATCCGGTCAAAGAGCTGGCGGACCTCCTGCCGGAAGCCCCGGGTCTGCAGCGCGGCGCCCAGGTCCTCCGGCCAGGGCAGCTCCAGTCCGGGCTGGGCGTGGCCCTCGAGGAGTTCCTTGATGATCAGGTCCTGTTCGGGGCCGGAGAGGAGTTTCGGCGCGCGCGGCAGGGGCAGGATGCCCTCGGCCTTGGCCCGCCGGATCAGATCGAACGCGTACGACGCCCAGGTGCGCGCCGGCGTCGTGCTCAGGCTGCGGTCCAGGCGCGCGGTGAAGCGGTCGCGCAGTGCGTCCGCGGCGAGCCGGCCGGGGGCCAGGATCAGCATCCGCTCCGGGTCCAGCCCGTCGCGCTGGGCGCGGCGGACCGCCGCCTCGACCAGGACGGTGGACTTTCCGGTGCCCGGTGCGCCCGGGACCAGCACCGGGCCGGAACCGTGCGCGACGTCGACGGCGGCCCGCTGGTCCGCGGACAGGACCGGGACGGCACCGTGCTGCGTGCGGGGCGGGAGCAGGCGCAGGCCGGCGCGGTGCGGTGCGCTCTTGCCGGGACGGGTCTGGCTGGGAACGGTCTGGCTGGGAACAGTCTGGCTGGGAACGGTTGGGCTGGGGCTACTCACACGGACATTTCATCAGTGGGGACAGACAATGTGCGCAGCTCCCGCTCGAGTCGCACGGCGAGGGCGTCGATCTGCTCGAACTCCTCCTCGGTCGGCGCCCAGCGGGCCGCCGCCAGGTCAACCCGCCAGCGGCCTTCCCCGGTGCGCTGGTACGCCAGGTAGCTGCCGTGCAGCGGGGTGCCTTCGGCCAGGTAGAGGCCCAAGGCCTCGCGTTCGTGGCCGGGCGGGGCGTCCCCGTTGGCCTTGAGGATCCGCCACCAGGGCACGGCGCTGCCGTGGTGGCTCATCACCGAGCCGACCTGGCGGGGGCCGCCGGCACCGAGGAGTTCGGCCACGTCCCCGTAGGCGACGGCGGTACCCGCCGGCACCATCGCCGCGAGTTCCAGCACCGCCTCCACATACTCCGTCCGCATGGACCAAGGTTACCGTTGCCGACTGGTGTCCGGGCGCCGCCGGCCGCCGCCGGCCGACCGGCGGAACTCCCTCTGTAGGGGCTCTGCGGGGCAGCGCAAAACTGTCGGCGGCAGCAGGTAGCGTTGAAGCATGAGCACCTGGCACACCCTTCCCCGCGCAGCATTCGACCTCGAAACAACCGGCCGGAACTCGCGCTCCGCGAGGATCGTGACCGCCTCGGTGACCGTGGTGGACGCCGACGGCTCGGTCATCAAGGAACACGAGTGGCTGGCCGACCCCGGGGTGGAGATCCCCACCGAGGCCAGCGACATCCACGGCGTCACCACCGAGCAGGCGCGCCGCGAGGGCCGGCCTGCCGCCGAAGTGACCCGGGAACTGGCGGCGGTCCTGCAGGAGCTGTTCGATGCCGGGGTGCCGGTCATTGCCTTCAACGCCAGCTACGACTTCACCGTCCTGGCCGCCGAGTCGGCCCGCTACGGCGTTCCCCAGCTGAGCCGCTTTCCGGTCCTGGACCCGTACATCATGAACAAGCAGGTGGACCGCTACCGCAAGGGCAAGCGGACGCTGACCGCGCTCTGCGAGGAGTACGGCGTAGGCCTCGACAATGCCCACACCTCCGCGGCGGACGCGCTGGCGACCCTGCGGGTGCTCGACGCGATGGCCGGAAAATTCCCCAAGCTGCGGATGCCGGCCAGCCACCTCCACCAGCTCCAGGTCGAGTGGGCCTCCGCCCAGGCCGCCGATTTCCAAAGCTACCTGCGCAAGACCAAGCCCGCCGCTGTGATCGAGGGCGACTGGCCGGTCCTGCCGCCCGAGGATGCCAGCCGGGGCGACTTCTAGCCCGGCGCCCGCTTCCCCGGCAACCCACTGGGACGGAGATCACAGCGGGTTCGCCCGGGACTGCGGCCCGGTCCTGCCGTGCGGGATTCCGCCGCCGGAACCGTACCGGGCGCTATTCCCGACGGCCGGACCGCACAACAGAATTATCTTCACCCGTTTTCCCTTTGTGACGAACGTGATGCGTGAGTGGATGCCTTTTGGCGCCGCTGACATAATTTAGTTCAGAAGAGGGCGTGTGTTATGTCGCGCCCAGACCCGACCGCCAAGGGATAAATGATCACAGTTACCGACCTTCGCAAGGTCTACCGGCAGGGCAAGAAGGAAGTGGTGGCACTCGACGGCGTCACCCTCGCCGTGCCGAAGGCTTCGATCCACGGGATCATCGGCCATTCCGGCGCCGGCAAGTCGACGCTGGTGCGCTGCCTGACCCTGCTGGACCGACCCACCTCCGGGTCCGTCAGCATCGACGGCACCGAGCTCAGTTCCGTGCGGGACTCGGAGATCCGTGCTGCCCGGCGGCGCATCGGCATGGTGTTCCAGCATGCGAACCTGATGGATTCCCGGACCGCGGCCGGGAACGTGGCGCACCCGCTCGAACTCGTCAAGACCCCGAAGGACCGGATCCGGGCCCGGGTGTCCGAGCTGCTCAAGCTGGTGGGGCTCGAGGGCTTCGAGAACGCGTACCCGTCCCAGCTTTCCGGCGGCCAGCGCCAGCGCGTCGGCATTGCCCGCGCCCTCGCCTCGGACCCCGAGGTGCTGCTCTGCGACGAGCCCACCTCGGCCCTGGACCCTGCCACCACCGAGGAGATCCTGGACCTGATCCGGGACCTCACCCGGCGGCTGCAGCTCACGGTGCTGATCATCACCCACGAGATGAACGTCGTGAAGCGCGTCTGCGACTCCGTCTCGCTGCTCTCCCGCGGCCGCATCATCGAACACGGCGCCCTGCAGGACGTGGCCGGCGAGCTGGACAGCAAGCTCGCCCGCGCCCTGCTGCCGCTGCCGCCCTCGGAACCCCTGCACGGGGCGCTGCAGCGCGGGCCGGTGCTGGAGATCCTCTTCTCCGGCGACAGCGCCAAGGAACCCGTGCTGACCGGCGTCGCACGGCACTTCAACATGGACTTCAACGTCCTCGCCGGCAGCGTCGAGACGCTCGGCGGCCAGCAGTTCGGCCACCTCCGTGTGCAGCTCGCCGAAGGTTCCGACGTCGACGCCGTCCTGCGCTACCTGCACGACCGCGGCATCAGCGCCAAGCGCGTGGCCGCCGCTGCGGCTCCGGCGGAAGAAGGAGCGAACTAATGAACGACATCTTCGGCAACCCCGTCCTGGCCAAGGCCCTGCCGGACGCGATCGTGGAGACCCTCCAGATGGTCGGCATCTCCGCGTTCTTCACCGTCCTCATCGGCCTGCCGCTGGGCGTCTTCCTGCACGTCACGGCCCCCGGCGGCCTGCGCCCGATGCCTGTCACCAACCGGATCCTCAGCGACGTGATCGTCAACATCACCCGCTCCATCCCGTTCGCCATCCTGATGGTGGCCCTCATCCCGCTGGCGCGCGCCCTCACCGGGACGAGCCTCGGTCCGATCGCGGCCTCGGTTTCACTCTCCATCGGCACGATCCCCTTCTTCGCCCGGCTGGTGGAATCCTGCCTGCGCGATGTCCACCACGGCAAAATCGACGCCGCCCAGGTGATGGGGTCGACCACCATGCAGGTCATCAGCAAGGTGATGCTGCGCGAATCCCTGCCCGCCCTCGTTGCGGCCGCCACCACCACGGTGGTGACCCTCGTCGGCTACTCCGCGATGGCCGGCCTCGTCGGCGGCGGCGGCCTCGGCAAGCTGGCCTACAACTACGGCTTCCAGCGCTTCGACGTCACGGTCATGATCGTCACCATCGTCCTGATCGTCGTCCTCGTCCAGGTCATCCAACTCGTGGGCGAGCGGATTTCCCGCAGCCTCGACCACCGCTGACCTAAAACCATTCCCAGCCTTGCAGCGGGTAGCCGCCCTCTGCATCTGCGCGGACCACGGCCCCGCCGTCGGGTTCTCCGCCTCTTTCGAAAGGAACGCATCGAATGCGTAAGTCACTCACCCTCCTGGCCACCGGCATTGTCACTGCCCTGGCGCTGACGGCTTGCGGTGGTTCGTCCACCCCCAGCGCCCAGGTCACGACCCTGGATCCGGCCAAGCCCGCCACACTCAAGGTCGGCGCCAGCCCGGTCCCGCACGCCAAGATCCTCGAATTCATCAACCAGGAGCTCGCCCCCAAGGCCGGCCTGAAGCTGGAGATCAAGGAAATCGAGGATTACCAGACGCCGAACACCGCGCTGAGCGACGGCTCCCTGGACGCCAACTTCTACCAGCACCTGCCGTGGTTCGAGGACCAGGTCAAGACCAAGGGCTACAAGTTCGGCCACGGCGGAGGTGTCCACATCGAGCCGTACGCCGCGTTCTCGGAGAAGGTCAAGAACATCAAGGACATCAAGGACGGAGCCAAGGTCGCCATCACGAACGACCCGTCCAACCAGGTCCGCGCGCTCAAGGTCCTCCAGGTCGCCGGCCTGGTCAAGGACATCAAGGACGACACCTCGGTGCTGACGCTCAGCGACGCGCAGAACCCCAAGAAGCTGAAGTTCTCCGAGAACCAGCCGGAACTGCTGATCAACGACCTCAAGGACCCGTCCGTGGACCTGGCCCTGATCAACGGCAACTTCATCCTCAAGGCCGGCCTGAGCACCAAGAACGCCCTGGCCGTGGAGTCGGTGGACAACAACCCGTACGCCAACTTCCTGGCCTGGCGTGAAGATTCCAAGGACGACGTCCGGATCAAGAAGCTCGACGAGCTGCTGCACTCCCCCGAGGTCAAGGCCTTCATTGCGAAGGAATGGCCCAACGGCGACGTGACCCCGGCCTTCTAGGCCCCGGCCTTAAACAACTTTCGGCACCCGCTGCGGCGGGTGCCGAAAGTGTTTAACGACGACGACGGCGGCGGCGCCCACGACCAAGCGGCCGCAAGTGGCCGCCGGTGTGCCTAGGCCGTCGCGGCCGCCGCGGCCTTCGCCGCGGCCGGCAGGGCGTCGAAGATCCGGTTCATCGCCGCGTCGTCGTGCGCGGCGGAGAGGAACCAGGCCTCAAACACCGACGGCGGCAGGTAGACCCCGGAGTCCAGCATCGAGTGGAAGAACGGCGCGTAGCGGAAGACGTCCTGGCCCTGGGCGTCGTCGTAGTTGTGGACGCCGCGGGCCGAGGTGCCGAAGGCCACGGAGAACAGGTTCCCGGCGCGCTGGATGGAGTGGTCCACGCCGGCGGTGTCCAGGGCCGAGGACAGGGCGCCGGAGAGTTCCAGCGACCGGGCGTCGACGAACGAGTAGACCTCGGGCGTGGCGTGGGTCAGGGTCGCGACGCCGGCGGCCATCGCCACCGGGTTCCCGGAGAGGGTGCCGGCCTGGTAGACCGGGCCCACCGGGGCGAGGTAGTCCATCACGTCGGCGCGGCCGCCAAGGGCCGCCGTCGGCATGCCGCCGCCGATCACCTTGCCGAAGGTGAGCAGATCCGGGGACCAGGGTTCGGCGGCGCCGGCCGCCCCGCCGGTGAGGCCCCAGTAGCCCGAGTAGCCGGTGCGGAAGCCAGTGAGGACCTCGTCGAGGATCAGCAGGGCGCCGTGCTCGCGGGTGATCCGGGCCAGGCCGGCGTTGAAGCCCTCGCCCGGGGTGACCACACCCATGTTGGCCGGCGCGGCCTCCGTGATGACCGCGGCAATGTTGGGACCATGCGCCGCGAAGGCGGCTTCGACGGCGGCCAGGTCGTTGTACGGCAGCACGAGGGTCTCGGCGGCCGTGGCGGCGGTGACGCCGGCCGAGCCGGGCAGCGCGAGGGTCGCAAGGCCGGAGCCGGCGGCGGCGAGGAGGCCGTCGAGGTGGCCGTGGTAGCAGCCGGCGAACTTGATCACCAGGTTGCGCCCGGTGTAGCCGCGGGCCAGCCGGATGGCGGTCATGGTGGCCTCGGTGCCGGTGGAGACCATCCGGACGCGTTCGGCGGCCGGGACGCGTTCCTGGACGATCGCGGCGAGGTTGGCCTCATCCGGGGTCGAGGCGCCGAAGGAGAGCCCGCGGTCGACGGCGGCGTGGACCGCCGCGAGGACGGCCGGGTGGGCGTGCCCCAGCAGGGCCGGGCCCCACGAGCACACCAGGTCGACGTACTCGGCGCCGTCGGCGTCGGTCAGGTACGGGCCCTTGGCGGAGACCATAAAGCGCGGGGTGCCGCCCACCGAGCCGAAGGCCCGGACCGGCGAGTTGACGCCGCCGGGCATCAGCCGGCGGGCGCGGTCGAAAAGTTCCTCGTTGCGAGGGTGGCTGGAAGTCATGGTTCCTATTCTTTCAGTGCTTATCCGGTGCCGGCGCCGCACCGGCCAGCAGGGCGGCCACCCGCGGTGCCACCTCGGTGCCGAACAGCTCGATGGAGCGCATCATGGCGGCGTGCGGGAGCGTGCCGTTGCTGTACTTGAGGTCAAAGCGGTCCACGCCCAGGTTCCGCTTGAGCAGGGCGATCTTGGCGGCGACCGTTTCGGGTGAGCCGACGTAGAGTGCTCCTTCGGGGGTGCACAGGTAGTCGAATTCGGCGCGGTTGCCCGGGCCCCAGCCGCGCTCGGCGCCGATCTGGTTGCGCTGGGCCAGCCAGTGCGGGAAGAACTCCTCCCGCGCGTCCTCGTCAGTGGCGCCGACGTGCCCGGGCGAGTGCGTGGCGACCTGCTGCATCGGGTGGCCGTATTTGGCCATGGCCTCGCGGTAGAGGTCCGCCAGCGGGCCGAAGGAGCGGGGTGTGCCGCCGATGATGGCGAAGATGATCGGGTAGCCGTATTCGGCGCAGCGCAGCACCGACTCGGGGGTGCCGCCGACGCCTATCCAGGCCGGGAGCAGGTGGTGTTCCAGCGGCGGGTAGACGCTGAGCCCGTTGATGGGGCGGCGCGTGCGGCCCTCCCATTTGATGGGTTTCTGCGCGCGGGCCTTGTCGAAGAGCTCGAGCTTTTCCTCGAACAGGACCTCGTAATCGGCCAGGTCCAGTCCGAACAGCGGGAAGGACTCCACGAACGAGCCGCGGCCCAGCATGACCTCGGCCCGGCCGTTGGAGATGGCATCGACCGTCGCGAAACGCTGGAAGACGCGGATCGGGTCATCGGAGCTGAGCACGGTCACGGCGGAGCCGAGCCGGATGCGCTTGGTGCGGGCGGCCGCCGCGGCAAGGAACACCTCGGGTGCGGAGACCGCGAAGTCGCGGCGGTGGTGCTCCCCCACCCCGAAGGCGTGGAGCCCCACCTCGTCGGCGAGCTCGGCCTGCTCCAGGAGCTGCCGCAGCACCTGCGCGTGCGGGACGGGGTGCCCGTCGGGGAACAGGCCGACGTCGCCGAAGGTGTTCAGCCCGAGCAGGATCGCCTCAGGGCCCACGGGGGCGGTGGGGTTGGCGCCGGACGCCGGGTCCGGCAGGGCCGGGGCGCTCACCGGGTCTCCTTCAGCCAGCTGGCGAGTTCGCTCGCCCAGTAGGTCAGGACCATGTTGGCGCCGGCCCGTTTGATGCCGAGCACGGATTCGGTGATGGCGGCCCTGCGGTCGATCCAGCCGTTCGCGGCGGCCGCCTCGATCATCGAGTACTCGCCGGAAATCTGGTAGGCGGCCACCGGCACCGGGCTCATGGCGGCGACGTCGGCGAGGATGTCGAGGTAGCTCATGGCGGGTTTCACCATCACCATGTCGGCGCCTTCCTCGAGGTCCAGTTCCACCTCAAGGATGGCTTCGCGGCGGTTGGCGGCGTCCATCTGGTAGGTGCGCCGGTCCCCGGTCAGCTGCGAGTCGACAGCCTCGCGGAACGGGCCGTAGAACGCGGACGCGTACTTGGCGGCGTAGGCCACGACGGCGGTGTTGGCGTGGCCTGCCTGCTCCAGCGCCTGCCGGATCACGGCGACCTGGCCGTCCATCATGCCGGAGGGCCCCAGCACGTGCGCGCCGGCCTCGGCCTGCGCCACGGCCATCTGCCCGTAGATCTCCAGGGTCGCGTCGTTGTCCACGTAGCCGTGCTTATCCAGGACGCCGCAGTGGCCGTGGTCGGTGAACTCGTCGAGGCAGACGTCGCTCATGATGACCAGCTCGTCGCCGACCTCGGCCCTGACGTCCCGGATGGCCTTGTTCAGCACACCGTCGGGGTCCAGCGATGCGGTGCCGCGGGCGTCCCGTTCGGCGGGGACACCGAAGAGCATGATGCCGCCGACGCCCAGCTGCACGGCCTCGGCGGCGGCGCGTTTGAGTGAGTCGGTGGTGTGCTGCTGCACGCCCGGCATCGAGGCGATCGGGTTCGGCTCGGTGAGGCCTTCACGGATGAACGCCGGGAGGATGAGTTCGGCGGCGGCGAGGCGGTGTTCGGCCGTCAGCCGGCGCATGGCGGGCGTGGTGCGGAGCCGGCGGGGGCGGTGGGTCGGGAAGCTCATGGCTGGTCCTTCACGGTCTGCGGGTGGACGGGAGGGTGGGCTTGGCGGTCCGGGGCCGGGTGGCCCGGGTCCAGGGCTGCGATGACGGCGGCGACGAGGCCGGAGACGGTGGGTTGTTCGGCGACGGCGGCAACCGGCAGGCCCAGGGTCCGGGCCTCGGCGGCGGTCGACCGCCCGATCGCCACGAGGCGGCACTCCCCCAGCGGCGCGAGCCCGGCATGGACCCGGCGGGCGGCGCTCGGTGAGGCGGCGACGACGGCGTGCAGGGTGCCGGCGTCGACGGCGGCTTTCGCTTCGGCCGGGGTGAGGACCGCGGCTGCGTGCTCCGGCTCCGCGGGCGCGGCGGTCCCGGGCAGGCCGCGGCGCGGGTCCGCCGGGTAGTCGACGGTGTGGTAGGCGGTGACAACCTGGACCGAGGCGCCGCGCGCCTCCAGTCCGCGGCGGAGCCGCGGGTCGGCGATGTCGGCCTGCGGCAGCAGCACACTGCCCTGGCTGCGCGGCCAGATGTCCAGCAGCCCGGCTCCGGACTGCTGTCCGGCGGGGGCGAGATCCACGGGGATGTCGAGGGCTTCGAGGACGCGGCGCGTGGCCGGCCCGACGGCGGCGACCTGCAGGTTCCCCGGCAGCCAGGCGCTGAGGGCGGCACCGCGTTCGGCCGCCTTCGCCTCGAGCACCTGGACCGTGGTGACGCTGCTGACCACCAGCCAGGAGTAGGCGCCGGCGCCGAGCGCGTCGAAGGCCACGTCCAGGGAGTGCTGGTCAGAGGCGGTTTCAAAGTCGATGAGCGGCAGCAGCAGCGGCTCGGCGCCGGTGCCGCGCAGCGCGGACACCAGCGCGCCGGCCCGGTCCGGGCTCCGGGTGACCAGGACCCGGGCACCTTCAAGCACCCTTGGCCCGTTCCCGTCCGGCCGGGCATTGGCGCTGCGGCGTCCCATCAGAGCGGAATCCGTCCGGCTCAGGAGGCGGCCAGGTCGGCGATGTCGGCGGCGCCGGCGGCCAGCAGGGCCTCGGCCAGCTCGATGCCCAGCAGGGTGGCGCCGACGTCGGTCAGCCCGTCGGTAGCTTTGGTGTCCCGGACCGTCGCGGTGCCGTCCACGGCGCAGACCACGGCCTCGAGATGCAGCAGGCTGCCCTTGCGGTGGGCGTAGGCGCCCACCGGGGCGGCACAGCCCGCCTCCAGCCGGGCCAGGAGCGCCCGTTCGGCCGTGACGGCCAGCCGGGTGTCCGGATCGTCCAGGGCCGCGAGGGCCTGGGCGAGCACACCCTGGGAGCCCTCGGTGGACCCTGCCTTGCGGGGGGCGTCGGCGGTGCGGCATTCGATTGCGAGGGATCCCTGCCCGGCGGCGGGGAGCATCACGGCCGTCTCGAGGTACTCGCTAACGGCGTCGAGCCGGCCGATCCGGTGCAGTCCGGCGGCGGCGAGGACCACGGCGTCGAGGTCGCAGGACTTGCCCTCCACCACGGCATCGGTGCTGTTGCCCGGCAGGCCGGGCACCCGGCCCAGCCGGGTGTCCACGTTGCCGCGGATGTCCCGGATGTCCAGGTCGGGGCGGGCGGCCCGCAGCTGCGCGGCCCGCCGCGGGGATCCCGTTCCCACGGTGGCGCCGGCGGGCAGTCCGTCGAGGGTGAGCCCGTCGCGGGCGCAGAGCACGTCGCGGACGTCGACGCGCTTAGGCGTCGCCGCGAGCGTCAGGCCCAGGGCCGGGCCGGTGGGCAGGTCCTTGAGCGAGTGGACCGCGACGTCGCACGCGTCCTGCAGCAGCGCGTCACGCAGCGCGGCCACAAAGACGCCGGTGCCGCCCATCTGTGAGAGCGAACCTGTCAGGACGTCGCCGTCGGTCCGGATGTGCACGAGGTCCACCGGGAATCCGCCGACGGCGGCCAGCTGGTCCGCGGTCTGCTGGGTCTGGGTCAGGGCGAGCTTACTGGCCCGGGTGCCGATCCGGACGGTCACAGCGCGGCCGGGTAGGGGTCGTGGCCCGTGCCGACGCTTGTGTCGGCGCCGGCGATGGTGGGCTTTTCGCCGCGGAAGTTGGCGCAGCAGCCGGGCCGGCAGACGTCGTACCAGGGGCCGAGTTTGGTCAGGTGCGGCCGGTCGGCGATGTTGTTGGCGGCGGTCCGCTCGCTGATCAGGTCCACGATGCCGGCGACGAACTTCCGGTGCGTCCCGGGCGTGGGCACGCGGGTGGCCGCCACCCCAAGCTTGCCGCAGGTTTCGAGGGCCTCGGTGTCGAGGTCCCAGACCACTTCCATGTGGTCGCTGACGAAGCCCAGCGGCACGATCACGACGCCCTTGACGCCTTGGCCGGCGAGTTCCTCGATGGCATCGTTGATGTCGGGTTCCAGCCACGGCACATGCGGGGCGCCGGAACGGGACTGGTAGACGAGGGACCACGGGGCGGTGTCGCCGGACTCGGCTTCGACCCGGCGGATGACCTCGGTGCCGGTCGCGAGGTGCTGGGCCACGTAGGCGGAGTCTTCCTCGAACTGGCGCGGTTCGGACTCGGAGCGGCCGGCTGCCTTGGCGTCGCGGGTGGGGATGGAGTGGGTGGCGAACAGGATGTGGACCGGGGCGTCCGGAGTTCCGGCCGCGGCCAGCTGGGCGCGGACGTCGGCGAGGCCGGCGGCGGTGCCCTCAACGAACGGCTCCACGAAACCCGGGTGGTCGAAGTACTGGCGGACCTTGTCCACTTCGAGTTTGCCGTCCAGCCCGGTCTCGGTCAGCGCCATGCCGATGTCCTCGCGGTACTGCCGGCAGCTGGAGTAGCAGGAGTAGGCGCTGGTGGTGATCATCAGGACCTTGCGGTGCCCGGCGTCGTAAATCTCCTGCAGGGTCTGCGGGATGTAGGGGTCCCAGTTGCGGTTGCCCCAGAAGACCGGCAGGTCGATCCCGCGGGCGGCGAGCTCGGCCTCCATGGCCGCCTTGAGCGCGCGGTTCTGGGCGTTGATCGGGCTGATGCCGCCGTTGGCGCGGTAGTGGTGCGAGACCTCTTCGAGCCGTTCGTCCGGGATGCCCCGGCCGCGGGTGACGTTGCGCAGGAACGGGATGACGTCGTCCTGGCCCTCGGGGCCGCCGAAGGAGGCGAGGAGTACGGCGTCGTACTCCTTGGGGGCCATGCGGCCGGCTTCGGTGACGGGATTCACGGCGGTGAGGGCACCTTCCTGCGGATCGAGCGGGCTCATGCGAGCACCTCGGCGATTTCGACGGCGCTGACGCGGCGGCCGGTGTAGAAGGGGATTTCCTCCCGGACATGGTGGCGGGCCTCGGTGGCGCGCAGGTGGCGCATCAGGTCCACGAGATCCACGAGTTCCGGAGCTTCGAGGCCCAGGATCCATTCCCAGTCGCCGAGGGCGAAGGAGGACACGGTGTTGGAGATGACCTGCGGGAAGTCGCGGCCGAGCAGGCCGTGGTCGCGGAGCATCGCGCCGCGTTCGGCTTCCGGCAGCAGATACCACTCGTAGGAGCGCACAAACGGGTAGACGCAGAGCCACTCTGCCGGTTCCACACCGCGGGAGAACGCTGGGGTGTGGTTCTTGGCGAATTCCGCCTCACGGTGCACACCCATGGCGGACCAGGCGATCTCGGTGCCGGTGAAGAGCTTGCTGCGGCGGATGTCGCGCACGGCCCGCTGCAGCGCCTCGGGCTGCGGGCCGTGCAGCCACATCATGATGTCCGCGTCTGCCCGCATCGCGGAGACGTCGTAGCTGCCGCGGTGGACGACGCCGTCCCCGGCCAGCCGCCCCAGGAGGGCTTCGAAGTCCTCGGCGGCGTCGCCGCTGCGCAGGACGTCGGCGGAGCGCTTGAAGACCGTCCAGAGCGTGAAAAACTGCTCGGTGGATTCCTCGGCTGCTGTTCCGGTTTTAGTGACAGATTCGGCAGAAGTGTGGCTCATGGATACCAGTCTGCCCCCTCCCCGGAGCTAAGTCGAAACAGAGCACTTCTACAGGGCGTAGAAGTGCTCAATTTCACAGCGGGCGGCTCCGGGCGTGCCCGGAGCCGCGGGACGCCTCGGCGGCGGCCGGCCTAGATCCGGCGCATCCGCAGGGCCACGGCGCCGGCGCCCAGGGACACCGCCACCAGGCAAATCCCCCATCCCACCAGGGCGGAGGGCCCGGACGGTTCGACGGCGGAGGCGGCCTGCATCTTGTCACCGGAGGATGCGGTCGCCGAGGGCGCTGCGGCTTTGGCGGCGGACATGGTGGTGGCGGACTGGGGGGTGCCGCTTGAGGTGGCCGACGGCGTGCCGGCCGCGGTGCCGGCCGCGCTGTCCGGGGCGGCTGCGGCGGGGGCTTCTGCGGCAGGGGCATCCGGGGCAGGTCCCTGGACCGGCGCCTGCTGGCTGCCGGGGGCCTGGCCGCCTACCGGCAGCGGCGACGCCGGGACCGGCTGCGGGGCCAGCGTCCCGGGCGCGGCGGGAGTTGACGATGCCCGCTGCTCGGGCGTCTGCGACGGAGCCGGCGCGGTGGACGTGGACGTCGGCGGCGGCGTGCTGCGGGTGGGGGCGGTGCTTCCGGAGGACGGCGAAGGCGTGGGAGACGGGGACTGGGATCCCAGCAGGCCGCCGATCACGTCGCCGATGCCGACGGAGATCGAGCCCGTCGGCGCGTCCGGGCTGGGCGTCGGCGAGGCCGCCTGGGTGGCAGGAACCCCTGCAGTGAGAGCCAGTACCGCTCCGAGCGCCGCCACCGCTGTGCCGCGTCGAAGTCCCCCATGGTGACCGGCCGGCGTTTCTGGAACTTCGGACCTGTGCATAACCATGGTCATCGACCCTAGCTGCTGAACGCCGGCGGGGAAAATTTGCCGAAACGGCCACTTTCCGGGTAGCAGGCACGGAAAGGGACCCGCAGCCCGCGCCCGGGCACACGCTCTAGGGGAGCAGGGACGCCACTTGCTTCGGTGTGTCGGCGACGATCGCGGCGAGCCCGTTTCCGGACAGCCAGCCGCCGACGACGGCGAGGTTTCCCTCCGCTGCGCAGAGCGTCCGGACCTCGTCGACGCGGCGCTTGTGGCCGAGTGCGGCGAACGGCAGGGCGCCGGACCACCGCACCACGTCCCAGCCGGCGACGTCTGTACGGGAGAGCGGGACGCCCAGCAGCGCGGAGGCGTCCTGAAGGGCGGCGTCGAACAGTTCCTCGTCACTCCGCGGCTCGGGCGCGGCAGCGGCGCCGTTTGCCGGGAGGTGCTCACCGCGGCCGTAGGACAGGCGGAGCACATGCCGTCCCGGTGCCGTGCGCTCGGCCAGCCAAGCCCACTTCGCGGTCGCGTGGGTGAGGGCTTTGGCGCGCACGCCGGGGCTCTGCGGGGCCACCAGCACGCCCGTGCCGCGGGGCGCCGCGTCGAGGGCGGGTTGGTCCAGGACCAGGGTCACCAGCCGCACGTCGGGACCGGCGTCGGGGCGGAGGGCGGCCAGGGCGGGGATGGTGCCGGCGAGCAGGCCGACGGCGGCCGGGCCCTCCACCGCGACCACCAGCCGCCCGGCGTCGAACCGTCCTCCCCCGGCGGTGACGCGCCAGCCGCCCGGGATGCGCTGCACCGCGTCGGCGCGCGTGCCGCTGAGCAGGGTCACGTCAAGGCCGCGCAGTTCGGCCAGGAGAGCGCTGACAAGGGTGTGCATGCCGCCGCGGAGGCCGGCGACGGCGGAGCCGGCTTTCTGCAGTCCCGGCTGCGGGGCGCCCTGGCGGGCCGGGCCGACAGTGGCGCCGCGGCGCTGTGCGGCGACGGCGGCGGCGAGGGAGCCGTGGGTGCGGAGGCCGGTGCGCAGGCCGGGCGCCACCATGTCCACGTCCAGCAGGGCGGGGTCGGCCGAGTGCACGCCGCCGACCACGGGCGCGACGAGCCGCTCCAGCACCCGCCTGCCCATCCGGGCCCGGACCAGGTCGGCGACGCTGGTGGCGTCCGCTGCCGTCCCCACGGAAGCCGGCAGCAGGGCGTCGAGCGAGGCGCGCAGGGATCCGATCAGGCCGAGGGAGCGCCGGACCTCAGGGTCCCAGGGGTTGGCCGGGATCCCCAGCACACCGGTCTTCGGCAGCTCGCGGGGACCTTCGGGCAGCTGGACCCAGGCGCCGCCGGGGTTCGGCTGGACGATCCGCGCGCCGAGGCCCAGTTCCCCCGCGAGGCCGGCCACCGCCGCGGAGCGGGTGGCGAAGGATTCGGCGCCGCTGTCCAGGGTCAGGCCGGCTACGACGTGGCTGCCCACGCAGCCGCCCCAGGCCCCGGAGGCTTCCAGCACCGTGGTCCGGACGCCCGCCCGGGCCAGCTCCCTTGCGGCGAGCAGGCCGGAGATGCCCCCGCCCACCACCACCGCGGTCGGCGCAACGGCGGCCGCGGAACGTCCAGCGGCGTCAGGGTCGGTGGCCATGGGGGTCTACTCCGGGGAGATGGAGTGGATCAGTTCCACCACGCGGGTCAGGACCGCCGCGTCAGTTTCCGGGGGCACACCGTGGCCGAGGTTCAGGACGTGCCCGGGGGCCGAGGCGCCGGCGGCAATGACCTCACGGACATGGGCTTCGAGGATCTCCCACGGCGCGGACAGCAGCGCCGGGTCGATGTTGCCCTGCAGCGGCACGGTGCCGCCGAGCCGGCGGTTGGCCTCGTCCAGCGGCAGCCGGTAGTCCACACCGACGACGTCGACGCCGACGTCGCGCATGGCGACGAGCAGTTCGGAGGTGCCGGTGCCGAAGTGGATCAGCGGGGCGCCGAGGTGCCGGACGTGGTCCAGGGCGCGGGCGGACGCGGGGGCCACAAAGCGGGTGTAGTCGGCCAGGCCGAGGGAGCCGGCCCAGGAGTCGAAGAGCTGCCCGGCGGAGGCGCCGGCCTCGAGCTGCGCACGCAGGAACAGGCCGGAGGCGTCGGCGGCCCAGTTGGCCAGCGCGGTCCAGGTCTCGGGGTCGGCGTGCATCATGGTGCGCGGGCCGAGGTGGTCGCGGGAGGGCTTGCCCTCGACCATGTACGCGGCGAGGGTGAACGGCGCGCCGGCGAAACCGATCAGCGGGGTGCTGCCGAGTTCGGCCACGGTCAGCCGCACGGCTTCGCGGATCGGTTCCAGGGCCTCCCAGGTCAGCTGCGGCAGGGCGGCGGCGTCAGCGGCGGTGCGCACCGGCTTCTCCAGCACCGGACCGACGCCGGGGACGATGTCCACGCCGACGCCGGCCAGCTTGAGCGGGATAACGATGTCGGAGAAGAAGATGGCGGCGTCCACGTCGTGCCGGCGCACGGGCTGGAGGGTGATCTCCGAGGCGAGTTCGGGGCGCAGGCAGGAGTCCAGCATGGCCACGCCTTCACGGACCTTGAGGTATTCCGGGAGTGAGCGGCCGGCCTGTCGCATGAACCAGACGGGGCGCCGGGAGGGCTTGCCGCCACGGTAGGCCGTGATCAGCGGCGAGTCGGCGGTGCGGCCGTCCATCAGGGGGTGGCCGGCGTCGAGGCTGATCGGTGCCGTGCCGTCGGTTGCCGTGCCGTCAGTGGCCGTGCCGTTCATTGCCGCAGCGCTAGGAGTCATGCCTTTGATTGTGCCGAAAATTAGCCCCAAAAGATAACGACAACCTGTCAGCTGCGGCCCTGCGGGCCCCGTCGTGGCGGGAATCACAGCCCGGGGTGGGCAGTCCCACGCCCGGTAGTTGTTCTACACGGACGCGAAAAAGCTATGATTGTCCTGCTGTGGTTCTTTTCTCATTGGTGGCTACACACGCCGACATCGACCTCGAGACCGTTGCTCAACTGAGCACCGGCGCTTCGGGGCTTGCCACATCCGCCCTCGCCGGATCGCCGGCCGTGGCGGGTGCCGTTGTCCTTGCCACCTGCAACCGCTTCGAGATCTACGGCGAAGCCCCGCACCCGGACGACGTCGAGGCGGCCCGCGCCGCCCTGGTCTCCCAGATCAGCGGCGCCAGCGGCCTGAACGAGCAGCTCGTCTCCCGCTCCTTTAATACGCGCACCGGCCCGGACGTCACCCGGCACCTGTTCGCCGTCAGCTCCGGCCTGGACTCCGCCGTCGTCGGGGAACGCGAAATCGCCGGCCAGGTCCGGCGCGCCCTGATCACCGCCCAGCACGAGGGCACCGCCAGCTCCGGCCTGGTCCGGCTCTTCCAGGCCGCCTCGAAGACCGCCAAGGACGTCGGCGCGCAGACAGCGCTCGGCTCGCGCGGGCTGTCCATCGTCTCCGTCGCCCTGGACCTCGCGACCGACCTGTCCGAGAACCCCGACTGGTCCAGCAAGAAGGCCGTCGTCTTCGGCACCGGTGCCTACGCCGGCGCCACCATGTCGCTGCTGCGCGAACGCGGCTGCACCGACATCTCCGTTTTCTCCTCCTCCGGCCGCGCCGCCGGCTTCGTCGCCACCCGCGGCGGCACCGCCCTGGACAGCGACTCGCTGCCGGACGCCGTCGCGGCCGCCGACGTGATGATCGGCTGCAGCGGCTCCGACAACCGGGTCGAGGCCGCCGAACTGGCCCGGATCCGTTCCGCGTCGCCGCAGCCGCTGATCGCGATCGACCTGGCCCTGACCCACGATTTCGACCCGGCCGTGGCCGAGCTCGACGGCGTCGAGCTGCTGACGCTCGAATCCGTCCGGCTGGCCGCCCCGCAGGAGCAGGCGGAGTCCCTGAACCAGGCAAGCGGCATCGTCGACGGCGCCGCCACCGCCTTTGAGCAGGAACGCGAGGCGCGCTCGGTGGATTCGGCGATCGTGGCCCTGCGCCGCCACACCATGGACGTGCTCGACGCCGAGATGGAAAAGGTGCGCGCCCGGCACGGCTGCACCGCGGCGGCCGAGGAAGTCGAGTTCGCGCTGCGCCGGATGGTCAAGCAGCTGCTGCACATTCCCACCGTCCGCGCCCGCGAACTCGCCGCAAACGGCCAGCAAGACGACTACGTGGCCGGCCTGGAAGCCGTCTACGGCATCACGGTCGAACAGCCGGCAGCCCGCAGCGCGGCGGCAGGGACCGAGGCGCAGTGCCCGGTCGACCACAGCGCGCTTCCCGCCGTCGAAAGCGGCCGGGAAACGGCCTAGGCCCCCGGGCCCACGGCGCGGCCGACCCGGAAGCCGGCCTACCGCCCGGCGAAGGCGTTGATCTCCGTCAGGTCGGCGGAAAGCTGCCAGAGCCGCTCGGCGTCCGCCCGGTCCACGGCGTGGGCGTCCACTCCCCTGATCCGCGCCTCCGGTGTTCCCGGCTCGGTGGGTTCGGCGATGTCGCAGTCCTCGCAATAGACCCCGCCCATGCCCGCCAGCTGCGGCGAGGTAGCGGCCCAGACGGACGTGGCGGCGCCCTGGGCCGGTGTCTTGAACCGTTCGTTGAGGTTGCCGTCGGCATCCATCCAGCCGGAGGCGATCATTTCCTCCCGGGGCAGGTGGCGCTGCAGCTCGGTCATGATGCCGCCCGGGTGCACGGCGAAAGCCCGGACACCGGCGCCCTTCCCGAGGGCATCCAGCTGGACGGCAAACAGTGCATTCGCCGTCTTCGCCTGCCCGTACGCCTTCCATTTGTCATAGCCGGAGTCGAAGTTGATGTCCTCGAAGCGGATCGGTGAGAGCTTGTGGCCGGTGGAGGACAGGGCCACCACCCGGGCTCCCTCCCCCGCGGCCAGCGCGGGCCACAGCAGGTTGGTGAGCGCGAAGTGCCCCAGATGGTTGGTGGCGAACTGGGATTCCCAGCCCGGGCCGACGCGCTGCTCCGGGCTGGCCATGATCGCGGCGTTGTTGACCAGGATGTCCAGGCTGCCGGCCTCGCCGAGGAAGCCGGAGGCGAGGAAGCCTTCCGCGAACTCCCGCACGCCGGGCAGCTCGGCGAGGTCCAGCCCGGCGACGCCGACGCCGTCCAGCCCGGCATCGTCGAGGACCTTCCGCGCGTGCCCGGGCCGCCGCGCCGGCACCATCACGCGGGCCCCGGCCGAGGCCAGCGCCCGCACGGTCTCCAGGCCGAGCCCCGAGTAGCCGCCGGTGACAACGGCGGTCTTCCCGGTCAGGTCCAGCCCGGCGACCACCTCCGCCGCCGTCGAGCGCGGGCCAAAACCCGAGCCGATCTTGTGCTGCGGGGTCAGGCCGGTGTTCTCGCTCATCGCAGTGCCTCTCAGTAGACCGGTTTGCCGGGTTCGACATCGCGCACCCAGGCGAGGATGCCGCCCTCGAGGTGGCTGACCCGTTCGTAGCCGGCCGCTCGGGCAGCGGCCAGCACGGCGGCGGAGCGGGTGCCGCCCTTGCAGTGGAACACAATGTCGGTGTCCTGCGGCAGCTCGGCCCACGCGTCACCGGCCAGGATCCTGCCCTGCGGGATCAGCGTGGCGCCTTCGATGCTGACAATCTCGAATTCACCGCTTTCGCGGACGTCCACGAGCCGGAAGTCCTTCAGCCCGGCCTTCCGCGAGGCGAGCATGGTGGCGAGCTGGGTGGCGGTGACGGTGTGCTCGGTCCCGGCGTCGGCGGCGGGCGTGATGCCGCAGAACGCCTCGTAGTCGGTGAGTTCGGTGACGCGCGGAGCCTCGGGGTCCCGGGAGACCTTGATCTCGCGCCAGGTGCCGCCGAGGGCGTCGAACAGCGCCACCCGTCCCAGCAGGGATCGCCCGACGCCGGTGATGAGCTTGACCGCCTCGGTCACCATCAGGGATCCGACGGCGGCGCACAGCATGCCGAACACCCCGCCTTCCCCGCAGGAGGGGACGGACCCCGCGGGCGGCGCCTCCGGATACAGGTCCCGGTACGTCGGCCCGTGCCGCTCCCAGAACACACTGACCTGACCGTCGAAGCGGAAGATCGAGCCCCACACGTAAGGCTTGCCGAGGATGGCCGCCGCGTCGTTGACGAGGTAGCGGGTGGCGAAGTTGTCGGCCCCGTCGATGATCAGGTCGTAGCCGGCGAAGAGCTCCAGGGCGTTGATGGCGTCGAGCCGGATGTGGTGCAGCCGGACCTCCACCAGCGGGTTCAGCGCGGCGATGGCGTCGCGGGCGGACTCGGTCTTGGCCCGGCCGACGTCGGCGACGCCGTGGATCACCTGGCGCTGGAGGTTGCTCAGGTCCACGTCGTCGTCGTCGATGATGCCCAGGGTTCCCACCCCGGCGGCGGCCAGGTAGAGCAGGGCGGGCGAGCCGAGCCCGCCGGCGCCGATCACGAGGACCTTGGCGTTCTTGAGGCGGCGCTGCCCGACTGAGCCGATCTCGGGAATGATCAGGTGGCGGGAGTAGCGCTCCACCTCCTCGGCGGTGAGGCTTTCCGCCGGTTCGACCAGCGGGCCGGGCGCCAATGCCGGTGTTGCGGGGGTGCCGTTTGCGGTCAACTTGGAAGCCATACTTCAATCTATGCCCGAAGTTGCCGCCAGGTCATATTACCCCCGCGTAAAGTGGAGCTAACAGCGAGGGAAAGTAGGCCGATAGTGGTTCATCAGGCACCGGTTGAGCGGGGACATACCGGAAAGTCGCCGGCCGGCCCGACGCGCGGCGGGACGCAGCGTTCGGCGCGGCTCCCGCGCGATGAACGGCGTGCCCAGCTGCTCGCCGCCGCGCAGGAGGTCTTTGTGGCCAACGGCTACCACGGCGCTGCCATGGACGAGATCGCCGAAACGGCGCACGTGAGCAAACCGGTGCTGTACCAGCACTTTCCGTCCAAGCGCGACCTTTATCTGGCGCTGCTGGACAGGCATCTGTCCGCCCTCACCGAGCTTATGCTGGGGGCCCTGAATTCCACCACGGACAACGACGAACGCGTCCAGGCCGTGATGCGCGCCTACTACCGCTTCATCGCGAACGACGACCAGGCGCACCGGCTGGTCTTCGAATCGGACCTGGTCAACGACGTCGATGTGAGTGCGCGGCTGGAAACCTTCAATAAGACGTTCGCGGACGCAATCGCGAAGGTCATCGCCGAGGACACCAAGCTGCCGCTCCTGGAAGCCCAGCTCCTGGGCCGGGGCCTGGCCGGAATGGCGCAGGTCAGCGCCCGGTACTGGCTGGAAACCGACGGGAACCTGGACCTCGATGTGGCGAGCGATTTGATCTACCGTTTAGCTTGGCGCGGAATCTCCCGCTTCCCCAAAGAGTCCTAGAGTACAAATAGAGTTCACCTCGTAGAGAAAACTCGTAGAGGAAACTTGTAGAGAAGACTTGAACACTTTGATTGGCTGGGAGGCCTTGCTGTGGAAGTAAAGATCGGCATTCAGAACATCGGCCGCGAAATTGCCCTGGAATCGAACCAGGACGCGGACGCGGTGGCGAAGCTCGTGGGCGAGGCCATTTCCAAGGGCACCGAACTTCGGCTGACCGATGAGAAGGGCCGCCAGGTCATCATCCCGGCGAACGTCCTGGGCTATGTCGAAATCGGCGCCGAAGAAGTCCGCCGCGTCGGTTTCGGCGCCCTATAGGCACCGCGCACCGGGATCCGCCGGCCCGCCCGCCCCGCAGTTCACAAAGCACGTTATGAAGGAGCCTGAATGCTGTCCCTGATTGTGGTCGCCATGGTGGCCGTGGCCGCGGGGTTCGTGGTGTGGGCCAACGACAAACGGCACGCCAAGTACGGCATCAGTGTGCCCGCGGGGATTGCCCTCGGCGTGGGGATGCTGAGCTGGATCATCTTTATGGCGGCCGGTTTCGGCTACCTGCCGGGCCTGACCTGGATCCCGTGGATCCTGCCCCTGCTGCTGGGCACCGCCGCGGCCATTGCCGCCGTCGTCTACCTCGGCCGGTCCCGCACCCGGCAGGATACGGCGCGGATGTCCGCAATCCTGCGGCTCTAGCCGGCCCCCCCCCCTTCCCTTACCCGGCGGGCTCCCTAGTGCTGGAGGGCTTCCTTTACCGCGGGGCGGTGGATTCCTGGAGGACCCAGCGGTTGCCGTCCGGGTCACTGAAATAGGCGAAGGCGATGCCGCCCATGTCCTGGACCTCGCTGATCTCCGCCCCGCGCCGCAGCAGTTCCGCGCGGGTGGCTGCCATGTTCGGGACCACCAGCTGCAGCCCTTCCAGGCTCCCGGGGGCCATGCTGGTCATGCCCGTGCCGACGACGATCGAAGCGGCGGAGCCGGGCGGCGTCAGCTGCACCACCCGCATGCCGGGGATGTATTCCACGTCGTGGTCCAGCTCGAAGCCGAGCTTCTCCGTGTAGAACGACTTGGCCGCATCGACGTCGGCGACCGGTACTTGTACGACTTCCAGACGCATCTCCATGCGCATCACAGTACTCCCGCCGGCGGCTAGGAGCCGAACGGCCACACGGGCCGAATCTCGATCTTGCCGAATCGTGCCATCGGGTGCTTGGATGCGACCTCGATCGCTTCATCGAGATCGGCGCAGGCGATGATGTCGTAGCCCGCCACCCATTCCTTCGTTTCGGCAAAGGGACCGTCCGTGACAACCAGCTCGCCGGCGCGCACCTTGACCGTGGTGGCGTCCTCGACGGGACGCAGCCGGTCACCGTGGCGGGCGATGCCCCTGGCTTCCACCTCGGCGGCCCATTCCTCGATGTTGTCCTCGGCGGCCACGTATTCCGGCGCGGTGGGATCGGTGCAAATGAAAAGCATGTAGTCCACAAATACTCCTTCTAGTCGGTCGATACATCAGTACGACGAGGACGATGCCGCCAAAAGGACACCTGCCGCCACATTTCTTTTCAGGAATCGTACTCCGGCCGGTTTCCCGGCACCCGAGCCGCTACAGGAACTCGGCGCGGCCTTCCATGGCGGACGAGGCGAGGGCGTGCTCGCGGCGCGGGATCCGGCCGGCGTTCCGGGCCAGCCGGCCGGCGATGACTGCATGTTTGAAGGCCTCCCCCATCATCACCGGGTCCTGGGCGCGGGTCACGGCGGTGGCGAGGAGCACGGCATCGCAGCCCAGTTCCATCGCGAGCGCCGCGTCGGAGGCGGTGCCGATGCCGGCGTCGAGCACCACCGGCACCGATGCCCGGGAGACGATCAGTTCGATGTTGTGCGGGTTCAGGATGCCCAGGCCGGTGCCGATCGGGGCGCCGAGGGGCATCACGGCGGTCGCGCCAAGGTGTTCGAGCCGAAGGGCGAGCACCGGGTCATCGTTGGTGTAGGCGAAGACCTTGAACCCGCGGGCCACCAGCTGTTCGGTGGCCTCCACGAGTTCCACGGCGTCGGGCAGCAGCGTGTGCTCGTCGGCGATCACCTCGAGTTTCACCCAGTCCGTCTCAAGTGCCTCACGGGCCAGTTCCGCCGTCAGGACGGCGTCCCGGGCGGTGAAGCAGCCGGCGGTGTTGGGCAGCACCCGGATGTTTCGCTCCGCGAGCAACTGGAACAGCGAACCGGTTTCGGCCGGCGAGTAGCGGCGCATCGCCACCGTGGTGAGTTCGGTTCCGGAGGCCACCAGGGCGGCGCCGAGGCCCTCCAGGCTCGGCGCGCCGCCGGTGCCCATGATCAGCCGAGAGCCCAGTTCCACCCCGTCGATCGTCAGCAGGTCACGCAGTGCGCGTGGTTCGGTCAGTGTTGTTTCTCCCATGGCATTCATCCTCCCTGGACTGCCGTGACGAGTTCGACGTCGTCGCCCTCGGCGAGCGCGGTTGCGTGCCAACGGCTGCGCGGCACCACCTCGGCGTTGCGGGCGACGGCGACGCCGAGCTTTCGGCCGTCCGTGGCCTGGCCGTCAGCGGCCAGCGGCCGGCCGGTGACGCCGCTGACGAGGGCGCTGACCGTGGCACCGTCGGCGAGGGTGTGCGGTGCCCCGTTGAGCCTGATGTTCATGCTGTTGTCCTGTCTTTCGGTGAAAAGTCCTGTGCTGAATCCCGTCGGGCGGAGAAGCGGTCCGGGCGGAAAGCCGCCCAGCGCGGGTCCGGCGGCCCGTCCAGCAGCTCCCGGCAGACCGCGGCGGCCACAGGGGTCAGCAGGACGCCGTGCCGGAAGAACCCGGTGGCGATGATCAGCCCCTCGATGTCCTGCCCGGTTCCGCCGCGGCCAACGCGCCCCAGCAGCGGGGCGTTGTCAGGCGTTCCCGGCCGTGCCCGCGCCGTGGCCTCAAGCAGTTCGAGTTCGGCGACGGCGGGGAGCAGCTGCTGGGCGTCGCGCAGCAGCTGGTAGACGCCGCCGGCGGACACCGCGCCGGACTGCGTGGGCGCGTCCTCGCGCTGGGTCGCGCCGATCACGACCGTGCCGTCCTCCCTGGGGACGATGTACACCGGCACCCCCCGGACCAGTCCCCGCACGGTGGAGCGAAGCAGCGGTCGGAGCCGTGGCGGCACGCGGAGCCGGAGGATGTCCCCGTAGACCGGACGCAGCGGCAGGGCCAGTCCCCCGGGCAGGCCTTGCAGCTCGGCCGCCCCGAGCCCGTTGGCCACGACGGTCTCGTCCGCGCGGATCTCCCCGCCGCCTTCGAGGCCGGCGCCGGCGACGCGGCCGCCGTCCCAGAGCAGCCCGGCGGCGCGGCGGGGCACGGCCTCGAACCGGCCGTCCGCGCGCAGCAGCGCTCCGATCCTGGCGAGCAGCCGGCGCGGGTCCACCTGGTGGTCGGCGGGTATGTCGAGGGCGCAGGAGATCCCGGGGCTGAGCAGCGGCTCGCGGGCCCGCGCCTCGCGCACGGTCAGCGGCTCCACGGCGAGGCCGCAGGCCTGCTGCACCGCCCGCAGGTCCGCGAGCGCCCGGCGGTCCGCCGCGTCCGCGCCGACGGCGAGGGTCGGCGTCGTGAGATACCCGGTGCCGCCCGCCCCTTCCTGGCCCGCCCCCGTGCCGCCGTCCAGGCCGGCTGCGAAGCCGGGCCACAACCGGGCGGCCTCCAGCATGAGCGCCAGGAGCGCTTCCTCCTGGTAGTGGAGTTCGCTGACGGGGGCCAGCATGCCGGCGGCCGCCCAGCTGGCCCCGCTGCCGGGGGCGTCGTCGATCAGGGCCACGGAACGGCCCGAGCGCCGAATTTCCCAGGCGATCCCGTGGCCGACCACCCCGCCGCCGATTACGGCGACGTCGTACCGATGTGCTGAGGGGTCCGCCGGGGCGGCCGATGGCGGGACTGGTGCGTCCATGGGTTTCCTTCCCTACGCCGGTACTAGCCGGATCAGGTCAAGCGGTCGGCTCTGACGCCCTCTCAGCCCGGCGGCCGTGTGACGGCCCGCGCGGGCTCCCGCGGTATCCGCCCAGTTTAGAGGAACTAGGCTTGGGGCATGAGCCAGGATGTCCACACCACCGCCCGCCTGTACCTGTGCACCGATGCCCGGAAGGGCCGCGGCGACTTCGAAGACTTCGTCGACGCCGCCTTCACCGGCGGGGTGGACATCATCCAGTTGCGGGACAAGTCGCTGGAGGCGGCCGAGGAGCTCGAACTCCTGGAGGTCCTGCACTCCGTAGCGCAGCGGCACGGCCGGCTCTGGGCCGTGAACGACCGCGCCGACCTCGCCTCGCTGGCCGGGGCGCCGGTCTTCCACATTGGCCAGAAGGACATTCCCTTCGCCGCGGCCCGGGATTTCCTGGGAAAGGGCACCGTGATCGGCATGTCCACGCACACCCCGGAGCAGGTTGACGCGGCCATCGCCGCGGCCCCGGGCCGGAGCGGACTGGACTACTTCTGCGTGGGTCCGGTCTGGGCCACACCCACAAAGCCGGGCCGCGCCGCCGTCGGGCTGGACCTGGTGCGCTACGCCGCGGCGGCGATTGAACGGGCCGAGGCCGGCGACAGCGGCCGGGTCGCCGGGGTGGTGCCGTGGTTTGCGATCGGCGGCATCGACCTGGGCAACGTGGAGCAGGTGGTGGAGGCGGGCGCGCGCCGGGTCGTGGTGGTCCGGGCGATCACCGAGGCCGACGATCCCGCCGGGGCGGCACGCGCGCTGCTCGCCGCGCTCGACGCCGGCGCCGATGCCGACGCCGCGTCCAGTTAGCCCGCGAGCCCCAGCTGGGACATCCGGCGGGAGTGGGCGGCGGCGAGCTCGGCAGTCAGGGAGCGGACCAGCTCCCCTGCCCCGGCCTCGTCCACGCCGGCCAGGCCGCCCAGGAGGGCGTGGTCCACGCTGACGCGCTGGGCCTGGCTGAGCGCCTCGCCCAGCAGGCGCCGTGCCCACAGGGCCAGCCGGGAAGCCAGCCGGGGATCATCCGCGAGCGCCGCCTTGAGCCGTTCGCCCAGCACCGCCGTCGCGCCCTCGGCTGACTGGACCTGCTCGATCAGGGCGGCCGTGCCGGCGTCGACGTAGCCGGAAATCAGGCGGTAGAAATCCGCGGACACGGTGTCGATCACGTAGGCCTTCATCAGCGACTCGTACCAGTCGGAGGGACGGGTGCGCTCATGGAAGTGGTCCACGGACGGCTGGAACGGCAGCATGGCCTCCTCCGCGTCGACGCCGAGCTCCGCCAGTTTCGCGCAGACCAGTTCGTAGTGCTGGAACTCGGTGACGGCAAGGCTCCCCAGCACGGCGCGGTCACGCAGCGTGGGCGAGTACCGGGCGTCGGAGGACAGCCGCTCGAAGGCCGAGAGCTCCCCGTAGGCCATCACGCCCAGCAGCTCCCGGAGAAAACGCTGGTCGCGGACGGGGCTGGCCGGGGAAGTGCTCATGCTCCAAGACTAATGGCCAAAATCGGGCTAACCTGATTTTCGTGTCTCATCATCGCCTGACCCCAAGCGTGCGCCAGCAGCAGAACCAACTGGCCCAGGCGCTCAACGCACTGCGCACCACGCTGGAGCTGCCGGGCCCGTTCCCGGACGAGGTGCTCCGCGAGGCCGAGGCCGCGGTGGCGGGCCACGAGTTGCCGGCCCTGGACCTGACGCACGTGGAGTTTGTGACCATTGATCCGGCCTCCTCGACGGACCTGGACCAGGCCCTCTTCATTGACCGCGCCGGCGACGGGTACAAGGTCTTCTACGCTATCGCGGACGTCCCCTCCTTCGTTGCCCCCGGCAGCGCGCTCGACGCCGAAACCCGCCGCCGCGGCCAGACCTTCTACACGCCGGAGGGCCGGATCCCGCTGCATCCGGAGGTCATCAGCGAGGCGGCCGGCAGCCTGCTGGCCGGCCAGCTTTGCGCGGCCTTCGTCTGGGAGTTCGAGCTCGATTCCGCCGCCGAGGTGTCCTCGGTCCTGGTGCGCCGGGCGCAGGTCCGCAGCCGCGCCAGGCTCAGCTACCACGGGGTGCAGGCCGAGCTCGACGGCGGCACTGCGGGACCTCTGCTGCAACTGCTGAAGGAAGTCGGCAGCAAACGGGTGGAACTTGAACGTTTGCGCGGCGGAGCCAGCCTGAACATGCCGGAGCAGGAAATCGAGCAGCTGCCGGACGGCGGCTACCGGATTGTCGCGGCCCCGCCGCTGCCGGTGGAGGACTGGAACGCCCAGATCTCGCTGATGACCGGCATGGCCGCGGCCGAGCTGATGCTGCGGGGCAAGGTGGGGATCCTGCGCACCATGCCCGCGCCGGACGAACGTTCGCTGCGGCATTTCCGGCGCCAGACCGGCGCGCTGGGCAAGCCGTGGGACGGGGAGATCAGCTACGGGGAATACCTGCGCACCCTGGACCCCACGGATCCCCGGCAGCTGGCGATTGTCCACTCGGCCGGCATGCTCTTCCGCGGCGCCGGCTACACCCCATTCGACGGCGAGGTCCCCGAGGACGCGATCCAGTCTGCCATCGGCGCGGCGTACGCCCACTCCACCGCCCCGCTGCGCCGCCTGATCGACCGCTTCGTCCTGGTCATCTGCGAGGCCCTGTCCAACGGCGCCGAGGTCCCGGGCTGGGCCCGCGAGGCGCTCCCCTCGCTGCCGGCCATCATGGCGTCCTCGGACCAGCTGGCCGCCAAGCTGGAGCGGCTCTCGCTGGACACCGTGGAGGCCGCCCTGCTGATCAACCACATCGGGCAGGAGTTCGACGCCGTCGTCATCTCCGGCTCGAAGCCGGCCAAGAACGGCGCCGGCGGCAACGGGAATGGCAAGGGAAACGGGAACGGGAACGGCCCGTCCGGGATCGTGCAGATCGCCGAGCCCGCGGTGACCGCCCGCTGCCCCGGCGAGCTAGAGTCCGGCACCCAGGTCCGGGTGCGCGTGGTGTCCTCGGACATCGCCACCCGGGAAGTCCGGCTGGAGCTCGTCGGCTGATTTCCGGTCCCGGTTCCGGCACGGTTCGGTCCCGGCTAAGCGCCGCTGCGGGGCACACGGGCGCGCCGCACCGCGGTCCCCGGTCGGGGTTCGCAACGGCGAACGGCTAGACTGGAGGGGTAGTAATGGATGCCCGGTCGTTGATTTCCATGTTTTTCGAATTCAACAAGCCCGCCCCTACGCGATCTTGAGACACACCCGCTGGTCCCAGTGCCAGCATCAGATAGCCCGCGATCGGCTTCCACTGGACTTGCCTGCGCGTCTGAGCGTGCTCCGGAACGGCCCCGCGCCGGCCCCGTTGAGCAAGCAGCGCAGCCCAAATGAATAAGGAAACTCCCCTGTGAGTGAATTGCACACGCACCAGCTTCTGACCGACGAATCCGGCACGGAATCGATCGAGCCGGAAGAGACCATCATCTCGGACGAAAAGCCGCACGAAATCGCGGAAAAGTCGTTTGCCGACTACAACGTCCGCGCCGACATTGTGGAGTCCCTCGCCGACGCCGGCATCACCCACCCGTTCCCGATCCAGGCCATGACGCTGCCCGTCGCCCTGTCCGGCCACGACATCATCGGCCAGGCCAAGACCGGTACCGGCAAAACCCTCGGCTTCGGCATTCCGGCCCTGCAGCGGGTCATCGGCCGCGACGACGCCGGCTTCGACAAGCTGCCCGCCCCCGGCGCGCCGCAGGCCCTCGTCATCGTGCCCACACGCGAGCTGGCCGTGCAGGTCGCCAGCGACCTGCAGACCGCAGCCCGCAAGCGCAACGCCCGGATCACCACCATCTACGGCGGCCGCGCCTACGAGCCGCAGGTCGAGGCGCTGCAGCAGGGCGTCGAGGTCGTCGTCGGCACCCCCGGGCGCCTGATCGACCTGTACAAGCAGAAGCACCTGGTGCTGAAAAACGTCAAGATGGTCATCCTGGACGAGGCCGACGAGATGCTGGACCTCGGCTTCCTGCCCGACGTCGAGACCCTGATCGCCGGCACCCCCGCGGTCCGCCAGACGCTGCTGTTCTCCGCGACCATGCCCGGCCCGGTCATCGCGATGGCGCGCCGCTACATGAGCCAGCCCACCCACATCCGGGCCGCGGACCCCGACGACGAGGGCCTGACCAAGCGCGACATCCGCCAGCTCATCTACCGTGCCCACAGCATGGACAAGATCGAGGTCGTCTCGCGCATCCTTCAGGCCCGCGGCCGCGGCCGCACCATCATCTTCACCAAGACCAAGCGCACCGCCGCCAAGGTCGCCGAGGAACTCGTGGACCGCGGCTTCGCCGCCGCCGCCATCCACGGCGACCTCGGCCAGGGCGCCCGCGAGCAGGCGCTGCGGGCCTTCCGCAACAACAAGGTCGATGTCCTTGTCGCCACCGACGTCGCCGCCCGCGGCATCGACGTCGACGACGTCACGCACGTGATCAACTACCAGTGCGTCGAAGACGAAAAGATCTACCTGCACCGCGTGGGCCGCACCGGCCGCGCCGGCAACAAGGGCACCGCCGTGACCTTCGTCGACTGGGACGACATGCCGCGCTGGGGCCTGATCAACAAGGCCCTCGGCCTGAGCGTGCCCGAGCCGGTGGAAACCTACTCCTCCTCGCCGCACCTGTACGAGGAACTGGACATCCCCGAGGGCACCAAGGGCCGTCTGCCCCGCGACAAGCGGGTCCTCGCCGGCGTCGACGCCGAAGTCCTCGAGGACCTCGGCGAGACCGGCAAGAAGAACACCCGCTCCAGCGGGCGCGACGCCGGACGCTCCGGCTCCCGGGACGGCGGCCGCTCGGGCTCCCGCGAAGGCGGCCGCTCGGGCTCCCGTGAAGGCTCCCGCGAGGGCGGCCGCGACGGCGGACGCCGTCGTCGTTCCCCCGAGGCGGAAACCTCCACCGGCCCCGCCGAGGCAACGGCTCCGGCCGCCGCAACGGCCAGCGCCCCGACCGAGGTCGACCGGGCCACCCGGGCACGCCGGCGGACCCGCACCCGCCGCCGCAACGGTGAAGTGGTCAGCGGTGAGGCCCAGGGCGGCGCCCCGGCACGCAGCGCCGAGGCCTAATCCCCTTTATGGCTGACACCGTCTGGGCGCCGGACGGCAGCAACCTGGTGGTACACGCGGACAACGCGGAATACCTCCCGACGCTGCCGGACGGCGCCTTCACACTCATTTACGTGGATCCGCCCTTCAACACCGGCCGGGTCCAGAAGCGCCAGGAAACAAAAATGGTGCTCAACACCGGGGGCGAGGGCGACCGCGTCGGCTTCAAGGGCCGCTCCTACGACACCATCAAGGGCGCGCTGCACAAGTACGACGACGCGTTCAGCGACTATTGGTCCTTTTTGGAGCCCCGGCTCGTGGAAGCCTGGCGGCTGCTCGCGGACGACGGCACCCTGTACCTGCACCTGGACTACCGCGAGGTGCACTACGCCAAGGTCATGCTGGATGCGATCTTCGGCCGCGAGTGTTTCCTCAACGAGATTATCTGGGCCTACGACTACGGCGCCCGCGCCAAGTTCCGCTGGCCCACCAAACACGACAACATCCTCGTGTATGTGAAGAACCCGACGAAGTACCACTTCGACAGCGCCGAGGTGGACCGTGAGCCCTACATGGCGCCCGGGCTGGTCACCCCGGCCAAGCGGGAGCTCGGCAAGCTGCCCACCGACGTGTGGTGGCACACCATCGTCTCGCCCACCGGCAAGGAGAAGACCGGCTACCCGACGCAGAAGCCCGAGGGCCTGATCCGCCGGGTGGTCGCCGCGTCCAGCCGTCCCGGGGACTGGTGCCTGGACTTCTTCGCCGGTTCCGGCACGCTCGGCGCCGTCGCGGCGAAGCTCGGGCGGAAGTTTGTCTGCGTGGACCAGAACCATGCCGCCGTCGACGTGATGGCGGCCCGGCTCGGCCCGCACGCCACGTTCGTCAGGTCCAGCTCTTGACGAACGCGTGCACCGCGTCGGCGATCATCTGCACCGCGATCGCCGAAAGCAGCAGGCCGGCGATCCGGGTGACCAGTTCGACGCCGTTCTCCCCCAGGGCGCGCTGCACCACGCCGGCGAAGCGCATGGCCAGGTAGAGGGACGCGAGCGTCACGGCGATCCCGAGCCCGACGGCAAGGTACTGCGCCATGCCGCTGGAGCGCTGGACGAAGACCATCACCGCTACGATCGCGCCGGGACCGGCCATCAGCGGCGTCCCGAGCGGCACAAACGCCACGTTCTTATACTTGGCCGCGTTCTCCTCGCCGCTGGTGGAGCCGGTCAGCAGCTGCAGCGCGATCAGCACCAGCAGCAGGCCGCCGGCACCCTGGAGCGCGGCGAGCGAAATGTGCATGTAGTTCAGGATGGACTGCCCGAAGATCGCGAACGTCACGATCACGCCGGTGGCCACAAGCAGGGCCTGCAGCGCCGACATGTTCCGGTCCCGGGCATCCATCTGCGCCGTCAGGGACATAAAGATCGGCACCGTCCCGGGCGGGTCCATGATTACGAACAGCGTCACGATCACGGAGGCCAGGAGCTGAAGGTCAATCCACTCCATCAACGCACCACGGACGTTCCGGTGCCCAGCTCCTCGATCCGGGCCAGCACCTCGGGCGCGGTGAGGTTCTCGCCCAGCAGGTTCGGCTTCCCGGCCCCGTGGTAGTCGGAGGACCCGGTGACCAGCAGCCCGTGCCGTTCGGCGAGGCGGCGCAGGAAGATCCGGCCCTCCTCCGGGTTGTCCCGGTGGTCGATTTCCAGCCCGGCCAGGCCGGCGTCGATCATTTCCCGGTAGGTGCGGTCCCCCACGATCCGTCCGCGGGAAGACGCGACGGGGTGCGCGAACACGGGCACGCCGCCGGCGTCGCGGACCAGTTCGACGGCGTACGCCGGGTCCGGCGCGTAGTGCTGCACCCAGTAGCGGGAGCGCGAGGTCAGGATCGATTCGAAGGCCTCGCTGCGGTCCTCGACCACGCCCGCGGCCACCAGGGCGTCGGCGATGTGCGGCCGGCCCAGGGTGGCGCCGGGGGCGACGTGGTGGATCACGTCGTCCCAGCTCAGCGGGTAGTCCTCGGCGAGCAGGCTGACCATCCGTTCGGCCCGGGTGAAGCGGGCGTCCTTGGATTTGGTGATTTCCTCGACCAGTCCGGGGTGGGCCGGGTCGTGCAGGTAGCTGAGCAGGTGGACGCTGATGCCTTCGCGGGTCCGGCAGGAGATCTCCATGCCGGGGACCAGGGCCACGGCGAGCTCCCGGGCGGCGGCGGCGGCTTCGGCCCAGCCGTCGGTGGAGTCGTGGTCGGTCAGGGCGACGACGTCGAGACCGGCTCCCGCAGCGGACGCGATCACCTCCGCGGGCGCTTGGGTGCCGTCGGAAACATTCGAGTGGGCATGCAGGTCAATCCTCACCTCCCCAGCCTAGTAGATTCACCGGGACGGCTTGTTGGCCTAAGCCGCGCCGCTGGTGAGACTATGGGACGGTGAACGATGCCGATAACACCCAAGTCTCCGTTTCCCAGCCCCTCGACGAGCGCGTCAACAACCGCTCGCAGCGGCCCAGCTCCGACGCCTTCAAGGCGTTTATGGCCAGCAACTGGGCACCGTCCCGGGCGGAGTTGCCCGAACTGGACGCCGTCGCAGGCCACGCCGCCGCCCGCCGCCGGGCCATCTCCGAGCTGTTCAAAGGTGAACGCCTGGTCATTCCCGCCGGGCCGCTGAAAGTCCGCTCCAACGACTGCGACTACCGCTTCCGCCCGCACTCGGGGTTCGCGCACCTGACCGGCCTGGGCCTGGACCATGAGCCCGACGCCGTGCTCGTCCTGGAACCCGCCGATGAAGGCACGGGCGACGACGGCGGCCACCACCATGCGACGCTGTACTTCCGCCCGCTGGCCGGCCGCGACACCGAGCAGTTCTACGCCGACTCCCGCTCGGGCGAGTTCTGGATCGGCGCCCGGCCCACCCTCGCCGAGTTCAAGGCCCGGCTGGGCCTTGAGACCGCCGACCTGGCCGAACTCGAACTCGCGATCACCAAGAACGTCGGTGCCCCGGAAATCGGCGGCATCTCCATCCGGCTGGTGCGCAAGGTGGATGAGAACATCGACGCGCTCGTGGACACCGCGCGCTACAACACCGCCAAGGACCCGGAGAACCTGGACCTGGGCGTCCTGGACGCGCTCGACGAGAAGCTCAGCGAGGCGCTCTCCGAGCTGCGCCTGATCAAGGACGAGTGGGAAGTCGAGCAGATGAAGACCGCCGTGGCCGCCACGGTGCAGGGCTTCACCGAGGTGGTCAAGGCGCTGCCGCGGGCCCTCACCCACCACCGTGGTGAACGTGTGGTCGAGGGCGCGTTCTTCGCCCGGGCCCGCGAAGAGGGCAACGAACTCGGTTACGACACCATCGCCGCCGCCGGCAACAACGCCACCGTGCTGCACTGGACCCGGAACACTGGCAAGGTCAATGCCGGCGAGCTGCTGCTGCTGGACGCCGGCGTGGAGGCGGACTCGCTCTACACCGCGGACATCACCCGCACGCTGCCGGCCAACGGCACCTTCTCAGAGATCCAGCGCAAGGTCTACGAGGCGGTGCTCGACGCCGCCGATGCCGGCTTCGCCGCCGCCCAGCCCGGGACCAAGTTCCGCGACATCCACACCGCTGCCACCACTGTGCTGGCCGAGCGGCTCGCCGACTGGGGGCTGCTGCCGGTGTCCGTGGAGGAGGCCATCAGCCCCGAGGGACAGCAGCACCGCCGCTGGATGCCGCACGGCACCAGCCACCACCTGGGACTGGACGTGCACGACTGCGCCCAGGCCAGACGCGAGCTGTACCTGGACGGCGTCCTGACCCCGGGCATGGTCTTCACGATCGAACCGGGGCTCTACTTCAAGGAGGAGGACCTTGGCATTCCGGCGGAATACCGGGGCATCGGCGTCCGGATCGAGGACGACATCCTGATGACGGCCGACGGCCCCGTCAACCTCAGCGCCGCGCTGCCGCGCAAGGCCGACGACGTCGAGTCCTGGATGGCCGGTATCTACCAGGAAATCGACGCCCAGCAGCCGTAGCCGCCAGGGCGGGAACGCGAAAGGGAGGGCCGCTGACCCTCCCTTTTTGCTGTCCGGCCCGTCGGGCCGGTGCGCCTTAGCGCTGTTCGCTGTCCCCGCGGGGTTCGCCCCGGTTTTCCGGCTGCGCTGGTCCCTGCTGTGTTATTCCCTGCGGGGCAGGTCCCCGCTGGGCGTCCGTGACGCGGACGCCGTACTGCGGCCGGCCGTCGGGCAGGTCAGGGTAGCTGACGCCGGAGGGGCGGGCCGGTTCCTGCGCCACGGGCTCGCCGGCGGCCCTCTGCTGCGGGGCCGCGTCGGATGCCCGCTGGCCGTACGGGTCACTCCAGCCCGCGGGACGCTGCGGCGCCGGGCCCTGCCCCGGCTGTCCGGGCTGCTGCGGGCCCTGCTGGTAGGGCTGGTGCTGGTGGTCGAACTGCTGGTACCCCGGGGCGGAGGCGTCGTGCTGGGTCATCGGCAGCTGGTGCAGCAGCCGGCGGGCCTCGTGGGCGGCTTCGAAGGCCACCACGACGTCATAGTTGGTCGCCACCACCTGGTTGGTCGACGTAAAGTCGCGCTTGCCGCGCTGCATCGCATACGTGACGATGCCAAAAAGCATAAAGAACGCCGCACCCATCAGCACAGAGGTAACGATCGAGAAGTAGCCGTCGGACGTCGAGAAGAAGGAGAGCATCACGCCGACGAAGAGGCCGAACCACATGCCGCTCAGCGCACCGGAGAGCGCCACGCGGGGGTAGGTGAGCCGGCCGGTGACGCGCTCCACCATCTTCAGGTCATTGCCGACGATGGAGACCAGCTGCACGGGAAACTGCTGGTCGGCCAGGTAGTCCACCGCCTTCTGGGCGTCCAGGTAGGAGTTGTAGGACCCGACGGTGTCGCCCTTGGGGACGGCGCGTGACTCGTCCGCCCCGCCGGGGGCGCCGGCCTTTGGACCACCAAAAATGTTTGACATACGCCCATTCTCACCCATCCGGCTGGGCGGCGCCTGCAAATTCAGCTAAAAGAGAGCGGACTCGGTAGCCTGTAGGTGTGAGCACAACTCTTTCGCGGGTATTTGTCGCGCGCCTCCTTGGACTGGACGTCTTCGACCCTCTGGGCGACCGTCTGGGCCGGTTGCGCGACGTTGTGGTGCTCGCCCGCGGCAACCGGGGCGCCCCGCACGTGGTGGGCATCGTCGTCGAGGTTCCGGGCAAAAAGCGTGTCTTTGTCCCGATGACCCGCATCACCTCGATCGACCAGACCCAGATCATCTGCACCGGGCTGGTGAACCTGCGCCGCTTCGAACAGCGCGGCGCGGAAACCCTGGTGGTCGCCGAAATGTTCGACCGCCGGGTGACCCTGGCGGACGGCAGCGGCGATGCCACCATCGAGGACATCGCGATGGACCGGCACCGCTCCGGCGACTGGTTCGTCAGCAAACTCTTCGTCCGCCGCGGCCACTCCCTCTCGCCGCTGAGCCGGCTGCGCCGCAACGAAACCATGATCATCGACTGGGCCGACGCCCAGCAGGGCGCCCGCACCGAACCGCAAGCCGCCACCCAGTTCGTCGCCACGCACGAGGACCTGAAGCCCGCAGACTTCGCCGAGGCCCTGCAGGAGATGAGCGACAAGCGCCGCTTTGAGGTGGCCAGCGAACTCCAGGACGAACGCCTTGCCGACGTGCTCCAGGAAATGCCCGAGGGCGACCAGGTGGAGATCCTCTCCGCCCTCGACGTCGAGCGCGCCGCCGACGTGCTGGAGGAAATGGACCCCGACGACGCCGCCGACCTCCTCGCCGAGCTCCCCAGCGCCCAGGCCGAGGAACTGCTGCAGCTGATGGAACCCGAAGGCGCCGAGGATGTCCGTCGCCTGCTCGAATACGACGAGGACACCGCCGGCGGCCTGATGACCCCCGTCCCGGTGATCCTGCCCCCGGAAGCGACCGTTGCCGAGGCCCTCGCCCACGTCCGCCGCGAGGAACTCTCCCCCGCCTTGGCGTCCTCGATCTTCATCGCCCGGCCGCCGCTGGAGACGCCCACCGGGCGATTCCTCGGCGTCGTGCACATCCAGCAGCTGCTGCGCTACCCGCCGCCGGAACCGCTGGGCAACCTGGTGGACAAGAACCTCGAACCGGTCTCGGACCAGGCCCACATCAGTGAGGTGGCCCGCACCCTGGCCACCTACAACCTCAACTCGCTCCCCGTGGTCAACGACGACGGCCGCCTTGTCGGGGCGGTGACTGTTGATGACGTGCTTGATCACCTGTTGCCCGACGACTGGCGCGCCCACGAGGACGACGCCCCGATAAGGAAACTTGGAGGCCGCATTGGCTGACAGCAGCGCACCACGGAACTCCAACGTCCGCCCGGCACCACGGACCACCGGCAGCCTCGACACGCCACTGAGCGGCCGGGCGCGGATCCTGCCCAAGTTCTCCCCCAACCCGGACGCCTTCGGCCACGCCACGGAGGGCTTCGCCCGGTTCATGGGCACCCCGACATTCCTGGTCTACATGACGGTGTTCTGTGTTTTCTGGCTCGGCTGGAACACCTTCGCGCCGAAGGAATGGCAGTTCGACTCGCAGGCGCTCGGCTACACGCTGCTGACCCTGATGCTCTCCCTGCAGGCCTCCTACGCCGCACCCCTGCTGCTGCTCGCCCAGAACCGCCAGGACGACCGGGACCGCGTCTCGCTGGAACAGGACCGCCAGCGTGCCGAACGGAACCTCTCGGACACCGAGTACCTGACCCGGGAACTCGCCTCGCTCCGCATCGCCCTGCGCGAGGTCGCCACCCGCGACTACGTCCGGGCCGAACTGCGCAGCCTGCTGGAGGACATGCTCGAAGCGCAGGAGGAACTGCGGACCCACGATCCCTCGGCGGGCGCGCATGAGTCCCCGCGGGACAAGGTCAAGGAGAAAATCAAGGAACGCCGCGACAAGCAGCGCAGCCCGCGCACCCAGCAGATCCCGCGTGTCCGGACCGAGGGCAGGCCGGACAGCCCGCGCTCCTCCGCCCCCCGTTCCACCCCCGAAAGCTGAGCCACCCCGCATGACCACCCCGCAGGGACAAGCCGACGCATCCGGCCTGGCGCAGGCCGTGCACACAGCGCTGGCCACCGTGATCGATCCCGAACTGCGCCGGCCCATCACCGAGCTTGGCATGGTGGATTCGGTGGAGGTGTCCGACGCCGGCCGGGTGCGGATCACCGTGCTGCTGACCATCGCCGGCTGCCCGCTGCGCGGCACCATCACCGCAGACTGCGAGGCGGCGCTCTCCGCCGTGCCGGGGGTCAGCGCCGTCGAGGTTGAGCTGAAGGTTATGACCCAGGAGCAGCGCGACGCCCTCAAGGAGCAGCTGCGCGGCCCGGGCGGCACACGCGGCATCCCGTTCAACGCCCCGGGCTCGCTGACCAAGGTGTACGCCGTCGCGAGCGGCAAGGGCGGCGTGGGCAAATCCTCCGTCACCGTGAACCTTGCCTGCGCGCTGGCCGCGCAGGGGCTGCGGGTGGGCATCATCGACGCGGATGTGTACGGCTTCTCCGTGCCCGCGCTGATGGGCATCAGCCAGGCGCCCACCCGGGTGGACGACATGATCCTGCCGCCGGTGGCCTACGGGGTCAAGGTCATCTCGATCGGTATGTTCGTCACTGGCAACCAGCCGGTGGCCTGGCGCGGGCCGATGCTGCACCGCGCGCTTGAGCAGTTCCTCACGGATGTCTACTTCGGCGACCTCGATGCGCTGTTCCTGGACCTGCCGCCTGGGACCGGGGACATCGCCATTTCGGTGGCGCAACTGCTGCCGGGAGCACAGATCCTGGTGGTCACCACCCCGCAGGCCGCGGCCGCCGACGTCGCCGAACGGGCCGGGGCGATCGCGGTGCAGACCGGCCAGTCCGTGGCCGGTGTGGTGGAGAACATGTCCTACCTGGAACTGCCCGACGGCGCCAGGATGGAACTCTTCGGCAGCGGCGGCGGTGCCGTGCTCGCCGAGCGGCTTTCCGCCACGGTGGGCGCGGACGTGCCGCTGCTGGGCCAGATCCCGCTCGACATCCTGTTGCGCGAGGGCGGGGACTCAGGGGTTCCGCTGGTGCTGGGCCGGCCGGAGACTCCGGCGGCGGCGGCTCTGACCGGCATCGCCGGCCTGCTGGCGTCCAGCCCGCGCGGCCTGAACGGCCTGTCGCTGGGCCTGACGCCCCGCTGAGCCGCACCCGCCTGGCGCACCGGGGGGCGGGCGCCGCCGGGGCGTCCGCTTAGGTGGCCTCGGAGTCGAAGGGAGCGGCTTCGCCCTCGGGCAGCCGCTCGATGACGCGGGCGGGGGGCCGCTCTTCGGCGGTCGCGACGGCGGCCGGCGCGCCGGCGCTGACCGGCTTGGTGTCGTCCTCGAGGAGGGCTTCCTTGATGATCCGCCGCGGGTCATACTGCCGTGGATCGTACTTCTTCCAGTCCACATCGTCGATGTCGATGCCGACTTCTTCCTTGATCTGCTCGCGGGCACCGGAGGCCATCCGGCGGACTTCCTTCACTATGTTGGCGAGCTTCTGGGTGTATTCGGGCAATCTGCTGGGACCGATCACCAAAAGGCCGATGATCAGCAGAAGAATGAACTCCGGTCCGTTGATTCCAAGCACTCTAGGAAGATTACCCTCTCACCCGTGCCCGCGACGATTCCGCTCATGCCCGCCGTCCCCCGGCCGGGCAGCGGGAACTTAGCGCGCGAGCAGCTCCATAATCCGCTCCAGGCCGCGCTCCAGCCGGGCCGCGACCCCGTCCCCGCCCGGCGCCGGGGCGGTGTGGCCCGGGCGGGACCGCACGAGGGCGCCGACGCCGTCGTCTGCCTGCTCCTCGGGCAGTTCGGAGACGTAGGTGAAGGTCGCCGCCGGCGTCCGGTAGATGGCCCGGAACGGCGCCTGGCGGTTGACCCACAGCGTGCCGGCGGCCGCTGCCGGGCCTTGGGGAACAACCGATCCGTCCGTGCGGGCCGGCACAAAACCGTCCTCGGTGGCCGGATGGCCGGTAAGCACGTTGACCGGCACCGCAGCGGCCGCCTGCTCTGTGGCGGACGCCTCTGGGCCCGGCTGGCCGACGTGCTGTTCCAGGACGGTCGCGAAGTGCCGGCCGTCGGTGAGACGCAGCTCCAGCACCTCCGAGCCGTCGGCGACGCCGCCGCGGGCCCAGAGCAGGTGGTAGCCCAGCTCGCGGAGCTCGGGGCAGGCCCAGCCCCGGGCGCGCAGCGCGGAAAGCTGTTCGGAGCTCAGCGCACCGGCAGGCGCGACGTCGGGGCCTCCGCTGAGCTTCCACGCGGCCCCGGAGACCGTCTCGGAGGCCAGTGCCGGGCCGGGCAGGCGCGCGGGCAAAGCCGCGGCGAAGGCGCCCTCTGTAGCCGGCGGGGTGTCGCTGCCCACAACGTAGGAGGCCCCGCCCATCAGGGCCGTGGTGGCAGCAACGCCGCCGGCGATCTGCACCGCGAGCCGCCAGGGCCGCGGGTGGCGAGCCTGGGGCCCCTGCGGGACCACCCGCGGCCCGGCCGCCGGGGCAGCACTGGGGTCCCCTTGGGCGGATTCAGCGGGCGCTGGCCCGGCCGGACCAGGGTCCTCGGGGCCGGCGGCCAACTCCCCGGTGCGGGCGAGCAGCCGGGCGGTGAGGTCCCCGCTGGCGGCGGGCACGGCAGCGCCGCGCAGCCGTTCGAGGTACTGGCGTTCGCGTTGCTGCCGGCCCCGGCACGCGGCGCAGCGGGCAAGGTGCTTTCGGCGCCGCTCCTGGGCGGCGCGGGTGAACGGCGTCGCGCCGAGGCGGGGACGTCGCGGCGTGCGGCCTAGGTACCTGCACACAAGGCCACCGAGGAAGTGTTTCAGCAGACCCATTGCCCGGTTCAGAGGAGGCCGGCGATGCGGGGCATCTTCAGCCGCGGCTTCAGGGCCTGCTTGGCGACCGGCTGCGGCCTCGGGTCGCGGTGGGCAAGCTTCTCGCGGAGCATAGTACGTCCGCGGTGGATCCGGGACCGGACGGTGCCGAGTTTGACGTCCAGCGCCACGGCGACTTCGTCATAGGACAGGCCTTCGAGGTCGCACAGCACCACGGCGGCGCGGAAGTCCGGCGGCAGTTCCTCAAGGGCGGCCTGCACGTCCAGGTCGAGGTTGTTGAACTCAAAGCTCTGTTCCGGGCCGGGCTCGCGGCCGGGAATGCGCGTCTCGGCGTCCTCGGCCAGCGCATCGAACCGGATCCGGCTCTTGCGCCGCGCCTGGTCCAGGAACAGGTTGGTGGTGATCCGGTGCAGCCAGCCGTCAAGAGTGCCGGGCTTGAAGTTCTCCAGCGAGCGGAAGACGCGGACAAAGACCTCCTGGGTGAGGTCCTCGGCGTCGTACTTGTTGCCGGTGAGCCGGTAGGCCAGCCGGTAGACCTTCGCGGAGTGGTTGGTCACCACCTCTTCCCACGTCGGCATGACCCATTCGGCCTCGGCCGTGGGCTGGGACTCATCAGTTACAGGGACACCTGCCAGAACCGACATTGTCCACTCCCCTCGCGGATGGTGCTTACGCCTCGATGGAACTTGCGGTTGCAAGGCCCTACATCGTTGATTCGGCGCCGGTCACCACGCGGATGAGCGGACACCCATCATTTCAAAATAAACTGGGAATTTCCTGACCCGGAGGTTTCTTCCGCCAACGGCGGAACGCCTGACAAGGACGCGGGGACGGACACAGTACGCTGTATAAAACACTCCCCTCCTGCCCGGAAAGCGATACCCATGAGCGCCGATAAGTCCACGAGCTGGTCCTACGCAGAAGATCTGCCTGCCGAGGACGAGGTTCTGTTGCACGCGCGCGAACGGTCTTTCGAACTCGGCGTCACGCCGATCGGACCCGGGGTGGGGGCCGTCCTGACGGTGCTCGCGGCCGCTTCCAAGGCGCAGACCGCAGTGGAAATCGGCACCGGCGCGGGTGTCTCCGGCGTGTGCATCCTGCGCGGCCTTGGCCCGCAGGCCGTCCTGACCACCATCGACGTCGACGTCGAACACCTTCGTGCCGCGCGGGAGTCCTTCCAGGAGGCCGGCAGCCCGGCGAACCGGACCCGCACCATCTCCGGCCGGGCCGGGGACGTGCTGCCGCGCCTGACCGACGGCGCCTATGACCTGGTGTTCATTGACGCGGACAAACCCAACTACCCCGGCTACGTGGAGCAGGCCATCCGGCTGCTCAAGTCCGGCGGCCTGCTGATCGTCAACGACGCGCTGGACAAGGACCGGGTCTCCAACCCCGCCTCCCGGGAGGCTACCACCGTGGTGCTGCGCCAGATTGGTAAGTCCATCCGCGACGACGACCGGCTCGCCTCGGCCATGCTGCCCACCGGCGACGGCCTGCTGGTCGCGGTCAAGAAGTAGCCCTCCACCCCTGCGGTGCAAACGCAGAAGGGGCCCGCTGCCAACCGGCAGCGGGCCCCTTCGTCCTGCAACGTCGAAGCTATTCGGTAACGCCGACCAGGCATTCCTTGAGGTTGGTCGCTTCGGCAGCGTTGAGTTCGACCACAAGCCGCCCCCCGCCTTCGAGCGGAACACGCATGATCAGGCTGCGGCCCTCTTTGGTCACTTCCATAGGGCCGTCGCCGGTGCGTGGTTTCATAGCCGCCATGAGGAATATCCCCCTTAGTAGTCCCGTGACTTGCCAGCCCGGCCGGGCTGCGTCCGCTTGGTCAAACAAGCCGCCTGGCGGCCGTGGTGGCGGCCGCCGTAGCTCAACACTCAGTTTTCCTTGCTTAGGGCCATTATCCCGTAATTACGCGCTTGTAGCTAATCGATGGACATTCCCGGCCGCCGGGTAAAGCCGCCGCTCCGGTCCATAAAGGTGTCCGGCGTCACGGCGGATAGTCGCCGCCGCCCGGCAGCTGGGCCCACGCCCACAGCCATACGATCCACACCATTTGCAGCAGCAGGAACATGATGACCACGGTCCCGCGGTAGGCGCGGGAGCGGGACACCCCGGCGGCGGCCAGGGCCAGCGGGAACAGCGGGAGCAGCATCCGGAAGGTGCTGGTCTGCGGGTGCAGGAAGACCAGCAGGTAGCCCATGTAGCAAACGCACCACAGCCGCAGTTCCGCTCCCAGCGCCGCCACGGGACGGGACATCATCAGCAGCGCGAAGGCGGCCACAAATACGAACGGTGCCAGCAGTCCCAGGACGGGGCCGAAGAGCTGGACGCCGGTGTCGAACCAGGGCTTGAACGGCACCAGGTCGTGGCCCCGCCACACGGTCTCGGTTTTGGTGTAGGCCTGCGGGTCCCCGGTGGCGGCCCAGGCGATGGCGGGCCACAGCAGCGCGCCCAGGCCGCTGACCGCGGTGAGCCCGGCCAGCGACCACAGCTCGCCGGCGCTGTGCCTGCGGGTGCCCTGGACTGCTCCGGCGCCAACGCCACTTCCGACTTCCCCTGCGGTCCGCGGCAGGCGGGGAAGACGTGCCTCAAGGTGCGGGTACACCCGGTACAGGAACAGCAGGCCGGCCATGGCGGCGAAGGGCACGCCCGTGGGACGCGAGAGGCACATCAGCACCGCCACCGGCATGGCCCACAGGTAGCGCCGGCGCACCACCAGCAGCAGCGCCGCGGCCAGCAGCAGGAGGTTCAGTGACTCGGCGTACGGCACCTGCAGGACCGGCGCCACGGGGAAGGTGGCCACGAACACCGAGCCCCACAGCGCCGTGCGGTGCGTGGCCCTGAGCCGGAACAGCCGGTAGATGACCAGGGCCGCCGCCAGCCCGGCGAGCATGGCGATCAGGCCCAGCGCGGCGGCCGGGGCCATCCCGGTCACCCCGGCGAGTGTCCTGCCGAGCAGCGGGAACAGCGGGTAGAACGCCCAGGCGTTTTCCTGCACGTTGCCGGCCGCATCGGTGGGCAGCACGGCCGGATAGCCGTTGCGCAGCGCTTCCCCGTACCAGCGCGCGTCCCAGATGTTGATGAAGTTCCAGTAGTCCGGCTTCGGCGGGAACCACGGGTTCACGCCTTGCTGCAGGGCGGCCGCCATAAAGATGCAGGCGCTGACCAGGCGGGCGGCGAGGTAGAGCGCGCCGATCTGCAGCCACCAGGGCCAGCCAGCGGTGCGCGCGCCGGCGGCCGCGATCCTGCTCCACACGGCGGTGTTCAGCCCGGCCTGCGCGGTTGCGTTCACGGGGCCTGATCCTGCTGCGGACGGTCCGGCTGCCGTTCCTGCCCGGCGCGTTCCGGTTCCGCGCGTTCCGGCGCCCTGCGTTCCAGCTCCCTGCGGAGGCCGGCAATTTCGCGGTCCTTCCGGGCAATCTGGTCCCGCAGCTCGTCGAGGACCTGGTCCACCTGGTCCATCCGGTAGCCGCGCACCCCGACGGCGAACCGGATCCGGTCGACGTCGGCGGGTTCCGCGTCGGCGGGCAGCAGCACGGCCGGCAGCGAGGCCACGGGTTCGTCGAAGCCGTCCTCGAAGGGCTGCTCGCTGGCCCGGCGCCGGAAGACCCGCGGCGCCAGGTCGGTGCCGACGAGGATGGCGACGGCGGCCAGCACGACCGCCACGAAGACCAGGAAGAAACTCACAGCTCCATCGTGCCAGACGCGGCCTCGCAGGCTGTTCAGGCCCGCGGTTCAGGCCCCCGGGCTGTTGCCGTTCCCCGCGCCGCCGTTTGCCATTCCGCCGTTCCCCATTCCGTTGGTCCCCGTGCCGGGGTTGTTCCCGTTCGGGTTGCGGTGCCGGGCGGCGCCCTCGACGATGAGTTCCACCGCGAGCGCCGGGTCGTCGACCACCTGCACGAGGTCGAGGTCCTCCTCCGCCATCATGCCCTCGGCCACCAGGGTGGTCTGCAGCCACTCCAGCATCGGGCTCCAGAAGGCGGTGCCGATCAGCACGATCGGGAAGGACGTCACCTTCCGGGTCTGCACGAGGACCATGGCCTCGAAGAGCTCGTCCAGGGTGCCGAGGCCCCCGGGCAGCACAATGAACCCCTGCGCGTACTTCACGAACATGGTCTTGCGGGCGAAAAAGTAGCGGAAGTTGATACCCAGGTCCACCCACTGGTTCATGCCCTGCTCGAAAGGCAGCTCGATCCCGAGCCCCACGGAGACCCCATTGCCCTGGACGGCGCCCTTGTTGGCCGCTTCCATGGACCCGGGACCGCCGCCGGTGATAACGGCCAGGCCGGCGTCGGCCAGCTTCCGGCCGACGTCGACGGCCAGTTCGTAGTTCAGGCTGCCTGGCACGGTCCGGGCGGAACCGAAGACGCTGACCGCCAGCCCCAGGTCGGCGAGGGCGCCGAAACCTTCCACGAATTCGCTCTGGATCCTCAGCACCCGCCACGGGTCGGTGTGGACGAACTGGCCCGGGCCTTTCGTGTCCAGCAGCGTCTGGTCCGACATTGTGACCTTCGCCGCCTTGCGGCGCAGCTCCAGGGGCCCCTTGTGCCGGATGCCGTTGGCCGGCGGGACCTCCCGGCGGCCGGAACCGGCGTTCCCTGGCGTCTGGTCTGGGGTGGGCTGCGGCTCGGTACTCATGCCCATAGGCTAGCGCGGATCGCCGGGCCCGGCGGTCCGGCGCGTCCTTGCCCGCCGGAGGGTGTGGCGGGACCCTGACCTGCGGGTATCTCTTGGGTCACGATGTGCACCAACTAGGAGTGATTGCGGTCATATCCGGCTAATGTTCGCTAGATTCTTCTTATGACTACTCAAGTGCCCGGCGATGCCCTCGTCTCCCTGAATGCCGTCAACAAGCATTACGGCCAGTTGCACGTCCTCAAGGACATCAACCTGAACGTCCGCAAGGGCGAGGTTGTTGTTGTCATCGGGCCCTCGGGTTCCGGCAAGTCAACGCTCTGCCGCGCCATCAACCGTCTGGAAACCATCGACGACGGCGTCATCACCATCGATGGCAACGAGCTGCCCGCCGAAGGCAAGGAACTGGCCAAGCTGCGCGCCGACGTCGGCATGGTGTTCCAGTCCTTCAACCTCTTCGCGCACAAAACGATCCTGGAAAATGTCACCCTCGGACCGATCAAGGTCAAGGGTGTGCCCAAGGCCGAGGCTGACAAGGATGCCATGGCACTGCTGGAGCGCGTCGGCGTCGGGCACCAGGCGCCGAAGCTGCCGGCACAGCTCTCCGGCGGGCAGCAGCAGCGCGTGGCGATCGCCCGTGCCCTGGCCATGAAGCCGAAGGTGATGCTGTTCGACGAGCCCACCTCCGCGCTGGATCCGGAAATGATCAACGAGGTCCTCGACGTCATGATCCAGCTGGCCAAGGAGGGCATGACCATGATCGTGGTGACCCACGAAATGGGCTTCGCCCGCAAGGCCGCGGACCGCGTGGTCTTTATGGCCGACGGCCAGATCGTCGAGGACGCGACGCCCGAGGAGTTCTTCACCAACCCGAAGAGCAGCCGCGCCAAGGACTTCCTGTCCAAACTGCTGACGCACTGACCGTTCCGCTTCGCCAGACCACCACCAAACATCCGCAGAGTTCGCACCCGGGCCGCCGTGAGGCGGCCGTCCAATGAAAGGAATGTCATGATGGCATTTTTGACCCGAAGGAAATCCCTTCTGGTTGCCGCATCCGCAGCTCTGGCCCTGAGCCTGAGCGCCTGCGGCGGCAGCTCCTCCACTACCAATCCGCCCGTAGCCGAGAAGCCGAGCTTCGCCGCCGACAGCACCATGGCAAAGCTTTCGTCCGCCGGCAAAATCACCATCGGCACCAAGTTTGACCAGCCGCTGTTCGGCCAGAAGGGCCTCGACGGCAAGCCGGTGGGCTTCGACGTCGAGATCGGCAAGCTGATCGCCGCCAAGCTCGGCATCTCCGCTGACAAAATCGAGTGGGTTGAGACGGTTTCCGCCAACCGCGAGCAGTTCATCAAGCAGGGCAAGGTCGACATCATCGTCGCCACCTACACGATCAACGACAAGCGCAAGACCGAAGTCGACTTCGCCGGCCCGTACTACGAGGCAGGCCAGGCCCTGATGGTGAACAAGGACAACAACTCCATCACCAAGCCCGAAGACGTCAAGGGCAAGAACGTCTGCTCCGTGACCGGCTCCACCCCCGCCTCCACCATCGTGGAGAAGTACGGAGCAGTCCTGGTCCCGGCCGCGACGTACTCCGCCTGCCTTGAGCCGCTGCGCAACAAGCAGGTCGAAGCTATCACCACCGACAACGTCATCCTCGCCGGGTTTGTCAACAAGGAGCCGGATGCCTTCAAGCTCGCCTCCGACGAGACCTTCACCAAGGAGCCTTATGGCATCGGCCTGAAGAAGGACGACAAGGTCTTCCGCAGCTGGATCAACGACCAGCTCGAAGCCTTCGACAAGGACGGTTCCTACAAGAAGGCCTGGGAAGCTACCGCCGGCGCCGTCATCAAGACGGCCCCGAAGCTCCCCGCCATCAACCGCTACTAAGCCGGCTGTGGCGGTCGCCGGAGCGAAGCGACTTGCGCGCCCCGGCGGCCGCCACACCCCTGCTAACGCTTGAATCCCCTCAACGCAGCTGAAGGAACTTATGGACGTCATCATTGAAAGCCTGCCCCAGTACTGGGACGGCTTTCTCAGAACCCTCTTCCTGGCAGTGGTCTCGGGAATCTTCGCCCTCATTTTCGGCACCCTGCTCGCCGCCGCCCGGGTCTCCCCCATCGCGGCGCTGCGCGGCTTCAGCATGGCCTACGTGGAGGTGGTCCGGAACACCCCGTTGACCATCGCCTTCTTCTTCGCCGCCGTGGTGCTGCCCCGCCTGGGCGTTACGTTCCAGCAGTTCGAAGTCGCCGCCATTATCGCACTGAGCGCCTACACCTCGGCCTTCATCGCCGAGGCCGTACGCTCCGGCGTCAACAGCGTCCCGGTCGGCCAGGCCGAGGCCGCCCGCAGCATCGGCATGAAGTTCAGCCAGGTGCTTTCCCTGATTATCCTTCCGCAGGCCGTGCGCACAGTGATCCCGCCGCTGATCAACATCCTGATCGCCCTGGTGAAGAACTCCTCTGTCGCCGGCGCGTTCTACGTGCTGGAACTCTTCGGCTACGGCAAGCAGCTGGCCAACGACCACGGCGACGCCGTGATGTGGGTCCTGGTCGGCGTCGCGTTCTTCTACCTGCTGATTACCGTCCCGCTTGGCTACCTCGCCAACGTGGTTGAACGAAAGGTGGCGATCGCACGATGAGCTCCGTTCTCTACGACGTCCCGGGTCCCAAGGCCCGCCGCGTTTCCCTCATCGGCTCGATCATCGGCGTGATCGTGATCGGCGCCCTCGTGGTGCTGGCCGTCATGACCCTCGCCCAGCAGGGCATTTTCGAGGGCCGCCGCTGGGCCATCTTCGGCCAGGCCGACGTCTGGACGCTGATCGCCAACGGCATCGGCGCCACCCTCAGCGCCGCCGCGGTCTCGGCTGTCATCGCCTTCCCGCTGGGCCTGCTGCTGTGCCTAATGCGGATCTCCGACCTCGCCTGGATCCGCATCCCCACCCGGATTGTGCTGGAGTTCCTGCGCGGCATGCCGGTGGTCTTGATGATGCTGTTTGTGCTGCTCGTCTTCGCGACTAGCTCCTTCATCGCCGTGGTGGCAGGCCTGGTCCTGTACAACTCGGCCATCTTCGCCGAGATCATCCGCGCCGGCATCCAGTCGCTGCCCAAGGGACAGCGTGAGGCCGGCCTCGCCATCGGCCTGACGAGCTTCCAGTCGCGGCTGACCATCGAGCTGCCGCAGGCCATCCGCCGGATGCTGCCCTCGCTCGTGGCTCAGCTGGTGGTGCTCCTCAAGGACACCTCGCTCGGCTACATCGTGGCCTACGGCGAGCTGCTCCGCGCCGTCCAGGTCATGGCCGACTTCCTGGGTCCCCAGTTCCTGTTCCCGGTATTCTTCGTGGCCGCGGCGATCTACATCGCGATCAACCTGGCGGTGTCCCGCATCGCGATCTGGATCGAGAAGCGCGGCTCCAAGAAGGCCGCCGGCGGCATGGCCCACGTGCCGGTGGCGGGCACCGCCCCGGCCAAGTAGGCCGCACGGGCAGAGCGCCCCAACGGATAAAGGTCCGGAACCCCGCCGGGGTTCCGGACCTTCACCGTTTAACGCGTCCCCGGGGGCCCTGGGGCCCTGGGGCCTTGGGGCCTTGGGGCCTTGGGGCCTTGGGGCCTTGGGGCCTTGGGGCCTTGGGGCCTTGGGGCCTTGGGGCCTTGGGGCCTTGGGGCCTTGGCGGACGGCTACACGCCCAGCCAGCTCCGCAGGGCCCGCAGGCACACCCGGATCGCCTCGGCGTCGACGTGTTCATCGTCCTTGTGGGCCAGCAGTGCATCGCCCGGGCCGAAATTCACGGCGGGGACGCCGAGTTCGCTGAAACGGGCGACGTCGGTCCAGCCGTACTTGGGCTTCGGCTCGGCCCCGACGGCGGCCACGAAGGAGGCTGCGGCGGGGTGGTTCAGGCCGGGGCGGGCCCCGGCGGCGCCGTCGGTGCGGACAAGGTCGAAGCCGGCCAGCAGTTCGCGGACGTGTTCCTCCGCCTGCGCCATGGACTTGTCCGGGGCGAACCGGTAATTGATCTCCACCACGCAGCGGTCCGGGATGACGTTTCCGGCGGTGCCGCCGTGGATCTTCACCGCATTCAGGCTCTCGCGGTAGTCGAGGCCGTCGACGGTGACGGTCCGCGGTTCGTAGGCGGCCAGCCGGTCCAGGATCGGGGCCGCGGCGTGGATGGCGTTGCTGCCCATCCAGGCCCGCGCCGAGTGGGCGGCCTCGCCGAGGGTGGTCGCCTCGAACCGGATCGTGCCGTTGCAGCCGCCCTCCACCGTGCCGTCTGTGGGTTCGAGCAGAATCGCGAAGTCGCCCTCCAGCAGCGCCCCGTGGTTGCGGACCAGCCGGCCGAGCCCGCTCTTGACGCCCTCGACTTCCTCGTGGTCATAGAAGACGAACGTCACGTCCTTGTCCGGCTCCGCACCGCCGTCGAACAGGCCGGCCGCGAGGGCGAGCTGCACCGCGACGCCGCTCTTCATGTCGGTGGCCCCGCGCCCGTACAGGATGCCCTCCCCCGGAGCCCCGGAGGGCCAGTAGGACGGGACGGTGCCCAGTGCGCCCTCGGTGCTCGGCAGCGGGACGGTGTCCAGGTGCCCGGCGAGGATGACCCGCTCGGTACGGCCCAGGCTGGTGCGGGCGATCATCGCGTCGCCGTCGCGGACCAGCTCCAGCTGCGGGATGGCACGGAGCGCGTGCTCGACGGCGTCGGCGAGCCGGCCCTCCTCCCCCGAGACGCTGAAGATGTCGATGATGTCCGCGGTCAGCAGGGCAACGTCCTGGCGCAGGTCCAGGCGGGCGGGGGCAGTATGCTCAGTCACCGTTCCACTGTATATGCCCTCCCGCCCCCGCCCCGGGCCGTCACCGGTTTCGGGGAGCGCGGGGGCCGTCTATAGACTTGGGGCCATGACTGAAACCGTTTCTGCCGCCGTGCCCGACGACTCCCGCTCCGCCTACGGCTACGGCATCGCGACCATCGCCACCCGCAACGGTGAGGCCACCGTGCTGGACGTCTGGTTCCCGGCGCCGGCGCTCGGGACCGCGGCGGAGAGCCTGCGGGACGTGGCCAACGCTGACCAGTCCCTGCTGGAGATCGCCGCGGCCGGCGACGACGCGGACCGCGGCACCGAGCAGAAAGTCGTCTTCGTCCAGGCCCACCTCGAAGAGGCCCCGGCCGACACCGCGGATGCCTACCTGCGCCTGCACCTGCTCTCGCACCGCCTCGTGCGCCCGAACAGCATCAACCTGGACGGCATTTTCGGCAAGCTGCCCAACGTCGTGTGGACCAACTTCGGCCCTGCCGCCGTCGAGGACTTCGAACTGACCCGCGCGCGGCTGCGCCGCCGCGGTGCCGTGACCGTCTACGGCGTGGACAAGTTCCCGCGGATGGTCGACTACGTCATCCCCTCCGGCGTCCGGATCGCCGACGCCGATCGGGTCCGCCTCGGTGCGCACCTCGCCGAAGGCACCACCGTGATGCACGAGGGCTTCGTGAACTTCAACGCCGGCACCCTGGGTACCTCCATGGTCGAGGGCCGGATCTCCGCCGGTGTGGTGGCCGGTGACGGTTCCGACGTCGGCGGCGGCGCCTCCATCATGGGGACCCTCTCCGGCGGCGGCAAGGAAAAGATCTCCCTGGGCGAACGTGTGCTGCTCGGCGCCAACTCCGGGGTGGGCATCAGCATCGGCGACGACTGCGTCGTCGAGGCCGGCCTCTACGTCACGGCCGGCACCCGGGTGCGTGTGGTCGGGCAGAAGGACGCCGACGGCGAGGACACCAGCCGGATCGTCAAGGCCGTGGAACTCTCCGGCGTCCCGAACCTGCTCTTCCGCCGCAACTCCTCCAGCGGCGAGGTCGAAGTCCTGCCGCGCAAGGGGCAGACCGTCGAGCTCAACGAGGCTCTGCACGCCAACTAGGCACCCGCCGGTCAGAGACCGGCGGCAGACTGGACCGGCCCGGAAAGGGCCCGAGGGAGTTTTTACGTGGCACGTAGAGGTGGCTGGCGCCGTCGGATCGTGCTGTTGCTGGCCTTGGCCATGGTGGCAGGCGCCGTCTATACGGCAGTGGAATTCCTGCGGCGCTCCGAGACCCTGATTACCGAGCGCTGCACCGCGGAAGGTTCCGGCGGCGACGATCTCGCCACCGACCAGGCAGCCAACGCCGCCCTTATCGGTGCCACCGCGGTCCAGCGCGGGTTGCCCGCCCGCGCTGCCAGCATCGCGCTGGCCACCTCCATGCAGGAGTCGAAGCTGCGCAACATCGGCCATGGCGACCAGGCCGGCCCGGACTCGCGGGGGCTGTTCCAGCAGCGGCCCTCCCAGGGCTGGGGCACGGAGGAGGAGGTGATGGACCCGTACCACGCCACCAACGCCTTCTACGATGCGCTGGTGAAGGTCCCGGGGTACGAGGTCATCCCCATCACCGAGGCGGCCCAGAAAGTCCAGCGCTCGGCTTATCCCGGCGCCTACGCCCAGCACGAGGGAATGGCCCGGGCCTTCGCCTCCGCCCTGACCGGCCACACGTCGCAGGGCCTCGACTGCTCGCTGCGCAGCCCGGACGAGGCCGGGGACGCCGGGCTGCTCCAGCAGCACCTGGCAGCGTCTTTCGGAGCCATCCCGGCGACTGCGGCCGGGCGGACGGTCACGGTGCAGGCGCAGGACACCCGGGGGTGGGCGGTCGCGCAGTGGGCGGTGGCCAACGCCAAGGCACTCTCGATCACCGAGGTCAGGGTGGACGGGCGGAGCTGGGACCGGGCGTCCCACAACGGATGGCAGGCCGCGGACGCTCCGGCGGGGCAGGTGGCCATCACGGTCGCCGGGGAACCCCCACCGTAGGCGGACGCTGCCGGCTTCAGGCCAGCAGTTCTACCACCGGCTGGACGTAGCTGCGGAACAGCTCCGGCTCGGAGAGCAGCGCCGAGCTCATGATGATTTTGTCCGGCTCCAAGTACCAGGCCCGCGGCTCGGCCAGCGGAAGCTCGATGATGGTCAGCTCAAAATCCTGTGCGGCCCGGCCGACTTCCAGCAACCGGTCTTCCACCAGGTCGGCGAGCACTCCGGTGGCCCCGCTGGCGTCGCGCTCGGCCTCCAGGGCCAGGTACTCCCCCCGGCGTTCGCGGGCCCAGCTGAGGGCCGCCCCGAAGTGCGCCTGCAGCACCCGGCGCAGCGCCGGCGAGTTCCCGAAGGCGCGGAACCCGGGCGGGCCCAGCTCAGGTTCCATCTCCGGATGGGCCTTCAGCAGCTGCGCCCACCAGGCCTCCCACTCGGTCTTCAGGGCGCTGATGCCGCCCACCTCGTCGATCAGGTGCGAATGGTCCGAGGCACGGATCTTCGGGGCCGCGTGGCAGAGTGCGGGATGGCCGACGGCTTCGAGGCCGGCCGCGTCTCGGACGTACAGTGCTATGAGCAGCGGTCCGGAGGTGTCCATGGTGATCCGCCAGCCGGGCCCGCCTGTGTGGTGCATCCGATTGCCTCCCTTGGCAAGACGTACTTTTCCAGTCTATTCCTGAAGGCTGCGCACGTTAATGGCTGGTGCCGCGGCCGCCCAGGCTGGCCAGATGGGCTTCGAGTACATCGTGGCACATTTGTGCCGTCATCCACTCCGGCTGCAGCAGGGCGTGCATGGTGAGCCCGTCCAGAGTGGCCAGCAGCCGCTCGGCCTCGGTGACGAGCTGTTGCCGGTCCGGCCCGTCCGCGTCGCCGTCCCGGGCCGCCGCCAGGTCCATCATCAACCGGCCGACGACGGCGGCCACCGTACGGTGGCTGCGGTCCGCCTCCGGGGCCAGGAACGGCCTGGTGCGGGCCGCGTTTTTGAAGGCCATCCAGACGCAGGCGTCGACGGCACGTTCCTCGTCCAGCGGCAGCAGTTCCCCCAGCAGGGTTAACACGCCGCTGCGGTGCTCCTTGGTGCCGGGGGCGGTTCCCGCCAGCCGCGCCTCCGCGGTGTCCAGCCGGCCGGCAATACGGTCCACCACAACGCCGAAGGAGTGGGCCAGGAGTTCATCGCTGCTGGCAAAGTAGTGCCGCACGGAGCCCACGGCCAGATCCGCTTCGTCGGCGACCTCGCGGAGGGAGGCCCGCTCGAGCCCGTCTGCCGCGACAATTCTGAAGACGGCTTCAACAACTTCCTGGCGCCGCAAAGCAGCGTCGACAAATTTGGGCATTAGCCCTTTTTAGCACGGACGTGCCCGCTGGCGGATTTCCCACGCCGTTCACACGCGCAACTCCAGCACCACATGCGGCACAACGAACGACGCCGGCCGCGCTCCTCGTGCTCGAGGTGGGCGGCCGGCGTCGTGGTTTGCCTGTGCCTTAGACGGCGGGGTAGTTCCGTTCCGGTTCACCCGTGTAGAGCTGCCGCGGGCGGCCGATCTTGGTGTTCGGGTCGCTGATCATTTCACGCCACTGGGCGATCCAGCCCGGCAGGCGGCCGATCGCGAACAGCACGGTGAACATCTTCTCCGGGAAGCCCATGGCCTTGTAGATCAGGCCGGTGTAGAAGTCCACGTTCGGGTAGAGCTTGCGCTCGATGAAGTAGTCGTCCTGCAGGGCCTTCTCTTCGAGGCGGAGCGCGATCTCCAGCAGTTCGTCGTTGCCGCCGAGCTTGCTGAGGATCTCGTGGGCCGTGGCCTTGACGATCTTGGCGCGCGGGTCGTAGTTCTTGTAGACCCGGTGCCCGAAGCCCATCAGGCGGACGCCGTCTTCCTTGTTCTTAACCTTCTCCATGTAGTCCTCGGGCTTGATGCCGTCGGCCTGGATCTGGCGCAGCATCTTGAGGACGGCCTCGTTGGCGCCGCCGTGGGCGGGTCCGAAGAGGGCGTTGATGCCCGCGGAGACGGAGGCGAAGAGGTTGGCGTTGGAGGAGCCGACCAGCCGCACGGTGGAGGTGGAGCAGTTCTGCTCGTGGTCCGCGTGCAGGATCAGCAGCAGGTCCAGGGCCTTGGCGACCACCGGGTCCACCTCGTACTGCTCGGCGGGGAGGCCGAAGCTCAGGCGCAGGAAGTTCTCCACGAGGTTGTGGGAGTTGTCCGGGTACAGCATCGGCTGGCCGACGGACTTCTTCAGCGCGTAGGCGGCGATGACCGGCATCTTGGCCAGCAGCCGGTAGGTGGAGACCTCAACCTGCTCGGCGTTGAACGGGTCCAGCGAATCCTGGTAGAACGTGGACAGCGCGGACACGGCGGAGGACAGCACCGGCATCGGGTGGGCATCGCGCGGGAAGCCGCTGAAGAAGCCCTTGAGCTCCTCGTGCAGCAGGGTGTGGTGGCGGATCCGCTGGTCAAAAGCCTCCAGCTCGGCCGGGGTCGGCAGGTTGCCGTAGATCAGCAGGTAGGAGACTTCCAGGAAGCTGGAGTGCTGGGCGAGCTGCTCGATCGGGTAGCCCCGGTAGCGCAGGATGCCGGCGTCGCCGTCGATGTACGTGATGGCCGAGGTGGTGGCCGCGGTGTTCATGAAACCGGGGTCGAAGGCGACGGCGCCGGTCTGCTTCAGCAGCTTGGAAACGTCGTAGCCTTCGTTCCCTTCAACAACCTTGATGCGGGGGAGCTCGAGCTCGCCGCCCGCATGACGCAGGGTTGCGCTGGTGGTCTCAGTCATGGATTCTCCTCATGAGGCGTCAGGGCCCCTGTTGAAAGCTTGATCCAACATCTGGTGAAGCGGCCCACGGAACCTGTATCTGGACACGGATTCCAACGGCTGCGCTGCCTTCTTGTGGAAAGCCACCATTGATAGTCAGTTAAAAACTACCGCCAGTTCGCGGGTGGCACTAATCCGGAGCTTCTTCAAAGCGTCCAAATCGCGCATCTTGTGGCCCGCATCACAGCATTGTTACGGTCCCGTAGCCAGCCGTTCGACGGCGGCGTCGATCCGCTCGTCCGTGGCGGTCAGCGCCACCCGGATGAAGCCGTGGCCGGCGTCACCGTAGAAGACCCCGGGTCCCACCACAATGCCGCGGTCGGCGAGCCTGCCGACGGTGTCCCAGGTGGCCTCCCCCGCGGTGGCCCACAGGTAGAGGCCGGCCCGGGATTCGTGGATGGTGAGCCCAAAACGCTCCAGCGCCGGGACGATCCGCTCGCGGCGCCCGCGGTACAGGTCCTTCTGTGCCGCCACATGCCCGTCATCGCCGAGGGCCACCCGCATGGCCTCCTGGACCGGGTAGGGCACAATCATGCCCGCGTGCTTGCGGCTGTTGACCAGGTTGGTCATGATCGCGCCGTCTCCTGCCACGAAGGACGCGCGGTAGCCGGCCAGGTTGGACTGCTTGCTCAGGGAGTAGACGGCCAGCAGGCCCTCGTGGGAGCCGCCGGCAACCCGGGGGTCCAGGATGCTGGGGACCGGCTGCCCGCCGCGCTGGACGTCCCATTCGCCCCAGCCGAGTTCGGCGTAGCACTCGTCCGAGGCGACGACGGCGCCGATGTCCCGGGCCTGGCCGACGAGCCGGTGCAGGGACGCCGCGTCGCGGACGGCGCCGGTGGGATTGGCCGGAGAGTTAACCCAGACGAGCCGGACCCGGGACCGGGTGTCGGCATCGAGTTCGTCCAGGTCGTCAGCGGCCACATGCTCGGCGCCGGCGAAGGTGGCCCCGATGTCGTAGGTGGGGTACGCGACGGTGGGCCGGACGACGACGTCGCCCGGCTTGAGGCCGAGCAGGAACGGCAGCCAGGCCACAAGTTCCTTGGACCCGACGGTGGGCATCACGTTCTGCGGGTCGAGTCCGGGGACGCCGCGGCGGCGGTCAAACCAGGCCGCGATCGCTTCCCGGAGCGCCGGCGTGCCGTGCACCGTCGGGTAGCCGGGGGCGTTGGCCGCCGCCCGGAGCGCCTCCTGAATAAGGTCAGGGGTGTCGTCGACCGGGGTGCCGATCGAGAGGTTGGCCGCTCCCCCGGGGTGCGCCGCGGCGCGCGCGAGGTACGGCGCCATCGCCTCCCACGGGTAGTCGGGCAGGCTGAGGCCGAAACTGCGCACCGCGGAAGTCACCGGAGGGCCGTCCTAGTTGTCTTGGTTCTGCGGCGGCAGCGCGGCGATCATGGGGTGGTCGGTGTGGGTGTTGCCGATCTTGGCGGCGCCGCCCGGCGAGCCGAGGACGTCGAAGAACTCGACGTTGGCTTTGTAGTAATCGGCCCACTCCTCCGGGGTGTCATCCTCGTAATAGATGGCCTCGACCGGGCAGACCGGCTCGCAGGCGCCGCAGTCCACGCACTCGTCCGGGTGGATGTACAGGGAACGCTCACCCTCGTAGATGCAATCGACCGGGCATTCTTCGATGCATGCCTTGTCTTTGACATCTACACACGGCTGCGCGATTACGTACGTCACGTCCCTGGCCTCTCCACGTTGGTTCCGGCGTCCCGCCGGATCTTGCTCCCGGCCTGAGCGCCGGGCTGCTGACTTCTGAGCCTATTATCTCCCAGCCTGATCCCGCGAACCTAGCCGGGCGTCACACACCCCGCGCGCCCTACGATGGAAGGGTGAGTTCAGCCATCCCGCCGCCGCAGTTCCTCTCCCAGGCCCGGCTGGGGACGCGCGTGGTGGTGCGCTACCGGATTGAGGGCGGGCTGACCGACGCGCTGGGAGAGCTGGTGGCGCGCACCGGCAGCGAGTGCACCGTCCGCACCCGGCGGGCCGACGTCGTAGTCCCCCTCGCGCTGGTGGTAGCCGCCAAAGAGGTCCCGCCAGCCCCGCCGCGGCGGGGCCCGCGGAACTTTTCCTAGCCCTCCCGACGGACATGCCCATCGCCTGGCACCGGCATCGGGCATGCCCATCTCCTGGCGCCAGCGCCTGGCCCCGGGAACGGGCATGCCCATCCCCTGGCGCCCGGGATGGACATAATGTAGTTATGTCCATCCGCTGACCTGCACGGTGGACATGCCCAATCCCCCAGAGCGCCCAGGCCGGACATGCCCCTCCTCTGACCTGCACGGTGGACATGCCCAATCCCCCAGAGCGCCCAAGCCGGACACGCCCCTCCTCTGGCCTGCACGGTGGACATGCCCATTCCCTGGCGCGCCGACGGACATGCCCATTGCCCGCTGCACAGAAGGTACCGATTCCGAGGCGCCATGACTCACGCGGCCGCGGAAAGCCGGGTCAACGCCTGGCGGACCATGGCAATGAATTCTTCCGGGCGGTATTTGAGCAGCGGATAGGTGACGACCAAGGTGGGAATCCCCAATCTGGTGGTGACGTTCCACCGTCGTCGGTCCTCCTCAAAACTCGCCCGGTCCATGTGAAAGCCGGCACCGTCAGTCTCTATTCCGAGCCTGCCGTCGACCTTGAGGTCCAGGTGGCCCATTCCCGGGATGTTGACCTGGGACTCAACGTGGAAGCCTGCGCGCCGAAGGTGGAACCGCGCGAGGCACTCGATGATCGATTGCGACTGCGGAACGATGGCCGCGACAATCCTGCGCTCCCGGGAGTCACTCCGGCCGGCCAGCCGCAGTCTTAGGGACGTGAGGGGAAGACCCTTGAGGGCGACGGCGGATTCGGCAATCACGAGACCCTCCAACTCCGGCAGGCAGCGGAGGCTCTGAACCACGGTGTCCAGCAGGGTTGGCGGGTGCGCCGACCGGTGGCAGACAAAGCCCGAATAGCGTCGGCTATGGGTCAGTGCGACGTGCGGCTGTTGGGGCTCTTCGAGGACCCAAAGGCCGCCGAAATGGGCCGCGCTGACGCACGCGGGCTCGGCGGGCAGGGAGCGGATGGCGACCAGGAGCTGGTCTGCACCCGGAAGTGCGTACACGCCGCGGGACACGCGCGCGACGGCGCCGTCTGCCAGGGCGGTCCGAAGCTGAAAGCCGGAAATCCCCGCGGCCGAGAGATGCTTTGCGCGGGCAACCCCGTCGTACTTGGACATGACCTCATTGATTTTGACCATGCGCACCATGGTTTCGATCCCGGGCCGACCAGGACAGCCCCGGATTCCGCTATGTGCACAACCATGTAGCCGCCCAAACGGCACTCGGGGACATGCCCCTCCCCCGGGTGGTGAGAACGACGGACATGCCCCTTGCACGGCCCGAGCAATGCACATAGTGCACATATGTCCAGTCCCTGGAACCAAGGATGGGCATGTCCAGCCAGGGCGGCAGCGAAGGACGGGCATGTCCATCCGGATGAACCAAGGATGGGCATGTCCCTCGAAGTGCGCTAACGCCTCCGCCTCCCGAAGCGCCGGCTCCAGGCCAGCACCACGAGGGTGACGCCCGCGATCCCGTACACCCAGACGTTCCCGGCGAGGTCGCCGATGATCAGCCGCCGGCCGTTCTCCAGCGTGGACCACCAGCCCGCCAGCGCGTAGCACACCACGCCGCACGCGGCCGCCGGCAGCGGGGAACGGAAGGCGGCTCCGAGCCACAACTCGACGGCGCCCAGGAGCACCAGTGCGGCCACAGCACCCCAGGGCAGCTCCACGCCGCCAACCACCACGTGCTGGCGGTGCAGCATGGTGCCCGCGAGAGCAGCAAAAAGAGCTGCCGGCACGGCGGCGGCAATACCGCCTGCCGTACCGGCAGCTCTTCTCTTCACAAGGGATCCCTTGCCTCAGCGTGAAACGCTGAGACTAGACCTTGGCGCGGGCGCGGTTGGCCTTGGCCCGCTCGTTGGTGTCCAGGATGACCTTGCGGATGCGGATGGCGTCCGGGGTCACCTCGACGCATTCGTCCTCGCGGGCGAATTCGAGGGACTCTTCGAGGGTCAGGTCGCGCGGGGGCGTCAGGTTCTCGAAGGTGTCCGAGGAAGCGGCACGCATGTTGGTGAGCTTCTTTTCCTTCGTGATGTTGACGTCCATGTCGTCGGCGCGGGAGTTCTCGCCGACGATCATGCCCTCGTAGACCTCGGAAGTGGGCTTGACGAAGAACGAGCCACGCTCCTGCAGGTTGATCATGGCGAACGGCGTCACCACACCGGCGCGGTCGGCGATCATCGAACCGTTGGTGCGGTACTCGATCGGGCCGGCCCACGGCTCGTAGCCTTCGGAGATCGAAGCGGCGATGCCGGCGCCGCGGGTGTCCGTGAGGAACTTGGTGCGGAAACCGATCAGGCCGCGGGCCGGAACGATGAATTCCATCCGGCACCAGCCGGTGCCGTGGTTGGCCATGTTGGTCATGCGGCCCTTGCGGGCGGCCATGAGCTGGGTGACGGCGCCGAGGTACTCTTCGGGCACGTCGATGGTCATGTGCTCCATCGGCTCGTGGATCTTGCCGTCGATGGTCTTGGTGACAACCTGCGGCTTGCCGACGGTCAGCTCGAAGCCTTCGCGGCGCATCTGCTCCACCAGGATGGCCAGCGCAAGCTCGCCGCGGCCCTGGACTTCCCAGGCATCCGGACGCTCGGTGGGGAGCACCTTGATGGAGACGTTACCGATCAGTTCCTTGTCCAGGCGGTCCTTCACCTGGCGGGCCGTGACCTTGGCGCCCTTGACCTTGCCGGCCAGCGGCGAGGTGTTGATACCGATGGTCATGGAGATCGCGGGATCGTCCACGGTGATCAGCGGCAGCGGCTGCGGGTTCTCGGCGTCGGTCAGGGTCTCACCAATGGTGATTTCCTCGATGCCGGCGACGGCGACAATCTCGCCCGGGCCGGCGGACTCGGCCGGGACACGGTCCAGTGCCTTGGTGGCGAGGAGTTCGGTGATCTTGACGTTCTTGAGCTCGCCGTTGGCGCGGGCCCAGGCCACGGTCTGGCCCTTGCGCAGGGTGCCGTTGTAGATACGCAGCAGCGCGAGGCGGCCCAGGAACGGCGAAGCGTCCAGGTTGGTGACGTGCGCCTGCAGGACACCCTCCGGGTTGTAAGTCGGCGCCGGGATGTGCTCGATGATGGCCTGGAAGAGCGGCTCGAGGTCCTCGTTCTCCGGGGCGGTGCCGTCGGCGGGCTGCTCGAGGGAGGCGCGGCCGACCTTGGCGGCGGCGTAGACCACGGGGACGTTGAGGATTTTGTCCAGGTCCAGGTCCGGAACTTCGTCCGCGAGGTCGGAGGCCAGGCCCAGAAGCAGGTCCATGGACTCGTGCACAACTTCCTCGATCCGCGCGTCGGGGCGGTCGGTCTTGTTGACCAGCAGGATCACCGGCAGGTGCGCGGCCAGGGCCTTGCGCAACACGAAGCGGGTCTGCGGCAGCGGGCCCTCGGAGGCGTCAACGAGGAGGACGACGCCGTCGACCATGGACAGGCCGCGCTCGACCTCGCCGCCGAAGTCGGCGTGGCCGGGGGTGTCGATCACGTTGATGGTGATGGTCTCGCCCTTGGAGGACGGACCGTTGTAGGCCACGGTGGTGTTCTTGGCCAGGATGGTGATGCCCTTTTCGCGTTCCAGGTCACCGGAGTCCATAACGCGGTCTTCGAGGTGGTTGTGCTCGGCAAAGGAGTTGGTCTGCTTGAGCATGGCGTCGACCAGGGTGGTCTTGCCGTGGTCAACGTGGGCCACGATCGCGACGTTGCGCAGGTCACTGCGCGATGCAGTGGCTACCGCAGTGTTGGTGGTGGTTTCAGACATGCGTTATTGCTCGATTCAGTGGTGAAGTCAGCTGTTGTATCGCGACATTTCCAACCGGAACGCACGACAGGTACGGCCCTTTGGCACAGGGCACCTTCATCCATTCTAGACGCTAGGGCATTTGTTGGCCTAAAAACGGGGCAGTCCGCGGAGGGCGCAGGGGTGCCAGCTGGCGAGAAACACGCCCGCCACGTGAGCAAGGTCACTTGGTTTTCGGCCGGGCATGCCCCATGATGGCTGTGATAACAGCACGCCAGCCCGGAGACATTGAATGCGCAACGCCTCGGCCCGGTACCGCTTCGTCGCACCGATGATCGCCGCCGGCGTCCTCTTGGGCGGCTGCGGCCAAGCCCCGAACCAGTCCAACGCCACTCCCGCCTCGGGCGTCAATGCCGTTCAGGACTCCCGCGGCAAGGCCGTCCGCGCCCCCGCCGGCGCCCCGGGCGAACCCGTCGCGTCGGGTCTGGGCGCGAAGTCCCAGTTCGTCACCGGCCCGGACCCGGAGTCCCTGCCGGAGGGTTCGTTGTACCGCAATCCCGCGAACGGCCGCGACGAGGTGATCGTGGAGGATATCCGGCACACCGCGGTGCTGATCGGCGACTCGCAGTCGGAGCCGCCCACCGCGTGGACCCGCCAGGGCCTGGGCAAGGCCGGTTACGGCGTGTTCTTCTGCGGCCTGGGCGGCACCGGCTTCGTCGCCGCGAACGGCAAGACCGGCAACTACATCGATGCCCTGCAGCGCGGCGACTGGAAGCTGCCTTACGGCTCCCCGCCCCTGGTGGTCATTCAGGGCGGAGGCAACGACGCCACGCGCGGCGCCACCGACGCGCAGATCGTCGCCAACGCGGAGCGGCTGATCTCCAGCCTCCAGCAGCGCTACCCCGGCAGCAAGCTCCTGATGATCGGCACCCTCGCCCGCGGTGCGAACTACGGCGGCGGCCGCCGCACCCAGGTCGACGCCCTGCTCGGCACCATCGCCGCCAAGCACGAAATCCCTTTTGTCAGCGTGGGCGACTGGCTGAGCCGGTACAACCTCACCCGGCTGCTGGCGGACAGCCTGCACATGACCGACGAGGGCAACAATGCCCTCGGTGTGCTGCTGGGCCAGCGGCTGCAGGAGATGGGAATCCGGGCGGAGGACACCGCCGCGTCGCCCTGAGCTAAAGACGCCAAGGCCATAGCAACACTGCAAACAAAGGAGCCGGTGCCCACCCCGCGGGGTGGACACCGGCTCCTCTGCTGGGCCTTTGTTTAGCGGTCCGCTGCCCTAACCGGCCTGCCGGTCAGGCAACTTCCGGCGGAAGCATCAGCCGGGCGCCCGGGATGGCGTTGAGCAGGGCCTTGGTGTAGTCCTGCTGCGGCGAGTCGAAGACGTCGTCCGTGGAGCCGGTCTCGACGAGCTTGCCCTTCTCCATCACGCACACGTGGTCCGCGATCTGCCGCACCACCGCGAGGTCATGGGTGATGAACAGGTAGGTCAGGCCCAGCCGGGACTGCAGGTCGGCGAGCAGGTTCAGCACCTGGGCCTGGACCAGCACGTCGAGCGCCGAGACGGCCTCGTCGCAGATGATGACCTCCGGATCCAGGGCCAGGGCGCGCGCAATCGCGACACGCTGGCGCTGGCCGCCGGAGAGCTCGTTCGGGTACCGCTGCATGGTGGACTGCGGCAGCGCCACCTGGTCCAACAGTTCGCGGACCTTCTTCTCGCGGCTGGCCTTGTCCCCGATCTTGTGGGTCCGCAGCGGCTCCTCGATGGTCCGGAAGATGTTGTACATCGGGTCGAGGGAACCGTAGGGGTCCTGGAAGATCGGCTGCACGCGGCGGCGGAAGGCGAAGATTTCCTTGCTGTTCAGCGTGGAAGTGTCGACGCCGTCGAACACGATCCTGCCCGAGGTGGGCTGGAGCAGGTTCAGCACCATCTGCGCCACGGTGGACTTGCCGGAGCCCGACTCCCCCACGATCGCCGTCGTGGTGCCGCGCTTGACGCTGAAGGAGACGTCGTCCACCGCGGTGAAGTCGGTGGAGCGGCCGAGGCCGGAGCGCAGCTTGAAGACCTTCTTCAGGTTCTCAATCCGGAGCACGTCCTCGGGCATGGACGCTTCGACCACGACGTCCTCGGCCGGTGCCAGCAGATCGTCGGACTCGACGCCCAGCTCCTTTGCGGCCTGGATGCGGCGGGATGCCAGCGACGGCGCCGAGGCGACCAGCCGCTGGGTGTATGGGTGCTGCGGGTTCTGCAGCAGTTCCAGCGATGGCCCGGACTCCACGACCTGGCCGCGGTACATCACCACAACCTTGTCGGCACGTTCGGCGGCGAGGCCAAGGTCGTGGGTGATCAGCAGCACGGCCGTGCCGAGTTCGGTGGTCATCTTGTCCAGGTGGTCCAGGATCTGGCGCTGCACGGTGACGTCCAGGGCCGACGTCGGCTCATCGGCGATGAGCAGCCGTGGCTGGCAGGACAGGCCGATCGCGATCAGGGCCCGCTGGCGCATGCCGCCGGAGAACTCGTGCGGGTACTGCTTCGCCCGGCGCCTCGCGTCGGGCAGCCCCGCCTGGGAGAGCACCTTCGCGACGTCGTCCGGACCGTCCGGGAGACCGTTGGCCTTCAGCGTTTCGCGGACCTGCTGGCCGATCTTCCAGACCGGGTTCAGGTTGGACATCGGGTCCTGCGGGACCATGCCGATGCTGTTTCCGCGGAGCTCGATCATGCGCTTTTCGCTGGCGTGCGAAATGTCCTCGCCGTCGAACAGGATCTGCCCGCCGGAGACCGCGCCGTTGCTCGGCAGCAGGCCGATGGCGGCCAGCGCCGTCGTCGACTTGCCGGAGCCTGACTCCCCCACGATCGCCACGGTCTCGCCGGGCATCACGGTCAAGTGGGCGTTGCGGACGGCGTTGACCTCGCCGCCGCTGGTCTTGAAGCTGATCGCCAGGTCCCGGATCTCGAGCAGCGGGCGCTGCGCGGCCGCACCTTCTTCACGGATTTCAACAGGGGCGTTCACGGCTTCCCCTTTCATCGCTTGCGCGCTTTGGGATCGAGAGCATCACGCAGGGCGTCGCCCAGCATGATGAAGCTCAGAACGGTGATGGAGAGAGCGATGGCCGGGTAGAGCAGCGGCATCGGGTTGGAGCGCAGGGACGCCTGCGCGGCCTGGATGTCGTTGCCCCAGGACATCACGCTGGGCGGGAGCCCGATGCCGAGGAAGGACAGCGTGGATTCCGCGACGATGAAGGTACCGAGCGAGATCGTGGCCACCACGATGATCGGGGCGAGCGAGTTCGGCATAACGTGCCGCATCAGGGCGCCGAACTTGGAGACGCCGAGGGAGCGTGCGGCGGTTACGAAGTCCGCGTTACGGACCTCAATCACGGCGCCGCGGGTGATCCGGGCGATCTGCGGCCAGCCGAAGGTCATCAGGATCAGGACCAGGGTCCAGGCGGTGCGGTTGGCCCGGAACATCGGCAGCTGCATCACGACGATGGCGCCGAGGATCAGCGGCAGGGCGAAGAAGATGTCGTTGATGCGTGCCAGCACGGCATCGACCCAGCCGCCGTAGTAGCCGGCCAAGGCGCCCATGATGCCGCCGATCACCAGCACACCGATGGTGGTAAAGAGGCCGACGGTGACTGAGGAGCGGGTGCCGAAGATGACACGGGCGTACACGTCACAGCCCTGCTGGGTGAAGCCCAGCGGGTGCCCGGCCGAGGGGCCCCCGTCCGAGTTGGCCAGCTGGCACGCCTCGGAGGACGGGTCGATCGGCGAGAAGAGCCCCGGGAACAGCGAGACGGCCACGACCACGAGGATCAGGAACGCGGAGATCAGGAACAGCGGCTGCTTGCGCAGGTTGCGCCAGGCCTCGGCCCACAGGCTCAGCGGAGCCTGGTCCTCCTTGACCTTGTCCGTGGCCTGCAGCGGCGTCTCGGCAAAGTCGGCAACGAAGTGCTCGATGTGGCGCTCGGCGGGCACCGAAGCGTCCGGCCTTGCGGTATTGGAATCAGGAGTCATAGCGGATCCTCGGGTCAAGCCAGGCGTACAGCAGGTCAACGAGCAGGTTGGAGAGGCAGTAGATCAGCACCAGTACGGTGACGATCGAGACCACCGTCGGGCCTTCGCCGGACAGCACGGCCCGGTAGAGCCGGTTGCCGACGCCGGGCACGTTGAAGATGCCTTCAGTGACGATCGCGCCGCCCATCAGGCTGCCCAGGTCCGCGCCAAGGAAGGTGATGACGGGAATCAGGGAGTTGCGCAGGATGTGCACCCGGACCACCCGGAAGCGGGACAGGCCCTTCGCGGTGGCGGTGCGCACGTAGTCCGCGTTCATGTTTTCGATGACGGAGGTGCGGGTCAGGCGCAGCACGTAGGCGAAGGAGCCCAGACCGAGCACGATGGCCGGCAGGATGAGGTCCTGCACGGTGGCCGCCGAGCTGACGGTCGGTTTGGCCCAGCCCAGCTGCACCCCGATGGTGAACTGCAGCAGGAAACCCAGGACGAAGATCGGGATGCCGATGACAACCAGGGACGCCACTAGGACGGTTGCGTCGAAGAACTTGCCCTTGCGGAGACCGGCGATCAGGCCGAAGATGATGCCGAAGACGGCCTCGAAGATCAGGGCCATCACGGCGAGCCGCGCGGTGACGGGGAAGACCTCGCCAAGCACCGCGGCGATGGGCCGTCCGGAGAAGTCCTGGCCGAGGTCAAAGGTGAAGATGCTCTTCAGGTAGAGCAGGTATTGGATCCAGAACGGCTGGTCCAGGTGGTACTGGGCCCGCAGTTTCGCGGCGACGGCCTCGTTGACCGGCTTGTCGCCGAAGAGGGCGACGATGGGGTCGCCGGGGAGGCTGAAGACCAGGAAGTAGACCAGCAGCGTTGCGCCCAGGAAGACGGGAATCAGTTGGAGAAAGCGCTTGAGGATGTATGTCGCCATCAGCGAAGCACACCCTTATCAGCAGGCATCCGGTCCAGGGATGCGGCGGAGTTGTTCATCGAAGAACCTTTTCACTATTGGTGCAGTCCGACGCCGGTATGGTCACGGGTCGCAGGGCTGCGAAAGTACGCCCGAGGCTTGGGCCGTCGGGGAGAAATCGGTGTGGAAGCAAAACAACGGCGGAGGCCCCAATCCTGGCAGCCCCCGCCGTCGTTCAGTTGTTACTTGCCGGTGACGTTGTAGTACAGCGGAACGCCGTCCCAGCCGTAGTCAACGTTGGTGACCTTGTCGCTCCAGCCGCCCTGGGCAACCTGGTACCACAGCGGGATGGCCGGAAGGTCGGTCAGGAGGATTTCCTGGGCCTTGTTCATGGCCTTGTTGCCGTCGCTGACGGAGGAAGCGGAGAGACCGTCGGTGATGGCCTTGTCGAACGCCGGGTTGGCGTACTTCGCGTCGTTGGAGCCTGCACCGGTCTTGTAGATCGGTCCGAGGAAGTTGTACAGCGACGGGTAGTCGGCCTGCCAGCCGGCGCGGATCGCACCGGTCAGCGTCTTCGCGGTGCCGTCGTTGCGGGCTTCCTTGAAGGTGGCGTACGGCTTGCCCTCAACCTTGATGCCGAGGGTGTTCTTAAGCTGGTTCACTACAGCCTCGACCCATGCCTTGTGGCCGCCCTTGTCGGCGTTGTAGGCGATGGTGAAGGTCTTCTCGGCGTCCCACTTCTGGATGCCGTCAGCCTTGGTCCAGGCATCCTTGGCCTTGGCGGCGTCGAACTTCAGGTTCTCGGAACCCGGGATCGAGTCGCTGTAGCCGTCCAGGACGGGGGCGGTGAAGTCCTTGGCGGGCTGGCGTGCGCCGCTGAAGATGACCTTGGTGATTTCGTCGCGGTTGATGGCCATGGAGAGGGCCTGGCGGCGAAGCTTGCCGGCTTCACCGCTCCACTCCGGCAGGTATTCCGGAATCGCGATGGTCTGGATGCCGGCGTACGGCTTGTTGATGGTGCGCTCGCCCAGGTCGGACTTGAAGTTCTTCAAGGCGCTCGTGGGGATGGTCTGCAGGATGTCCAGGTTGTTGGACAGCAGGTCCTGGTACGCGGCGTCGTCGTTCTGGAAGATCTTGAACGTCACGCCGGCGTTCTTGGCCTTGCGCGGGCCGTTGTAGTCCGGGTTCGGAACGAGCTGGATCTGCACGTTGTGCTGCCAGCCGCCGTCGGCCATCTTGTACGGGCCGTTGCCGACCGGCTTCTCGCCGAAGCCCTTCGGGTCCTTCAGCGCGCCGGAGGGAACCGGAACGAAGGCGGTGTAGCCGAGGCGCAGCGGCCAGTCGGATTCCGGCTGCGAGAGTTCAACGGTGAAGGTCTGGTCGTCGACGACCTTCAGGCCGGACATGGTCTCGACCGTGGAGCCTTCCTTGCTGGCCTCGTCGTAGCCCTTGATGGACTCGAAGAAGCTGCCGCTGAGCTGCGCGTTCTTGGCAGCCGCGCCGAAGTTCCAGGAATCGACGAACGTCTTGGCCGTAATGACCTCGCCGTTGGTGAACTTCTGGTCCTTCTTGATCTTGATGGTGAAGTGCTGGCCATCCTTGCCCTCGATGGACTCGGCCAGTTCGTTCACGGGCTTGCCGTTGGGGTCATAGCTGACCAAGCCGGCGAACATCATCTGCATGACCTTGCCGCCGCCAACTTCGTTGGTGTCGGCCGGCATCAGCGGACGCTGGGGCTCGGAGCCGTCGGCGATGATGACCTTGCTGGCGTCGCCACCGGTGCTGCCGCCGGCGGTGTTGGACCCGCCGCCGCCGCAACCGGTCAGGGCCATGGCGGCGATTGCCATCATGCCCAGTGCTTTGGAAGTGCGCGAAAAACGCATTCCGCCTCCTAAGAGTTGTGGGAGTTCGTTCGGGAAAGACTTATGCTTCCCGGCAGGTCCGGGCACAGGGGTATCCCCTGTGACGTGGCCTACATATGGAAGTAGCCTAACCGCAAAATGTCCGGATGTTGGAACTCCGTTGCCAAACCGTGATCCGACAACTCCTTGACCGCTAGCGTCAAACGCCATGCGTTTCAAGTCACACAATACTCGCTGGTAGGATTCGCCCCGACCCCTCCCGGTTATGCGCCGCTAACCGAAATTCCTCTGGATTCCGGCCTAGCTGGCTCCGGAAAGCAACTGCGCCCGAAGCTCCCTCCGCTCCCGCTGCTTGTCCGGATCCGGCAGCGGGACGGCAGCCAGGAGCCGCTGGGTGTAGGGCTCCTGCGGGTTGCGCAGGATCTGGTCACGGCTGCCCTGTTCGACAATCCGGCCCCGCTGCATCACGCAGATCCGGTCGGCAAGGACGTCCACCACGGCCAGGTCATGGGTGACGAACAGGCAGGCGAAACCGAGTTCCTTCTGCAGGTTCTGGAAGAGTTCGAGCACCTTGGCCTGGACCGAGACGTCCAGCGCCGAGGTCGGTTCGTCCGCCACCATCAGCTTCGGCTTGAGCGACAGGGCCCGGGCGATGCCCACCCGCTGCTTCTGCCCGCCGGAGAGCTCGTGCGGGTAGCGGTTGCGGTAGTCGCGGGGCAGCTCCACCTGGTCCAGCAGGGCCTCGATCCGCGACTGGAGCGCGGCACCCTTGGCCACACCGGCGAGGAACATCGGCTCGCCGATGCTTTCGCCGATCGGCAGGCGCGGATTCAGCGAGGACGAGGGGTCCTGGAAGACCATGCCGACGTGCCGGCGCATCTCATGCAGCTGCCGGCCGTTCTTCTTGGCGGCGGAGATGTCATGCCCCACCACCTTCATGGTGCCGGCGGCGACCGGCAGCAGGCCCACGGCGGCCCGGCCGATGGTGGTCTTCCCCGAGCCCGACTCGCCCACCAGGCCAACAACCTGGCCCGGGTAGATCGCGAGGTTGGCGCCCTCGACGGCGCGGAACGCGGGCACACGCCCCTGCTTGGGGTATTCGATGGCCACGTCGGTGAGTTCCAGGACCGGATCGCCCTGCGGCTTCACCGTCTCCGCGGCGGCCAGGGCCGCCGCGTTTTCGCGTTCGCGCCGGAGCAGCTCAGAGCGCGGAATGGCCTGGATCTCGGCCTGCGTGGCGGCAGCGAGGGCGGCGGTGACGTCGACGTCGCCGTCGTTGTCCGCGCCCTGGCCGAGGTGCGGGACGGCGGCGAGCAGCGCCTGCGTGTACTCGTGCTGCGGGTTGTGGAAGATCTCCTCAGCGGTGCCGGTTTCCACGATCAGTCCCCGGCGCATCACGGCGATCCGGTCAGCGAGGTCCGCCACGACGCCCATGTCGTGGGTGATGAGCACAATCGCGCTGTCCAGCTTGTTGCGGAGGTTGCGCATGAGGTCCAGGATTTCCGCCTGCACGGTGACGTCCAGCGCCGTGGTGGGCTCATCCGCGATCAGCAGCTTGGGGTCGCAGGAGAGCGACTGGGCGATCATGGCGCGCTGCCGCTGGCCGCCGGAGAGCTGGTGCGGGTAGGACTTGAAGGCCTTCTCCGGATCCGGCAGCTCCACCAGCTCGAGCATCCGCAGCGCACGCTCGCGGGCCTGGTCCGGCGAGACCTCGTTGTGCAGCCGGATGGTTTCGACGATCTGCGCGCCCACGGTGTACACCGGGTTCAGCGCCGTCATAGGCTCCTGGAAGATGACGGCGACGTCCTTGCCGCGGACCGCGCGGATGTTCGCCTCGTTGGCGCCCAGCAGCTCCTTGCCGGCGAGCTTGACACTGCCGCTGACCCGGCTGTTGCTCGGCAGCAGGCCAAGCAGCGCCATCGAACTGGCGCTCTTGCCGGAGCCGGACTCCCCCACGATCGCAAGCACCTCACCGGCACGCACCTCGTAGTTCAGGCCGATCGCCGCGGGAACCCACTTCTTGTCGACGCCGAAGTCGACGCTGAGGTCCCGGACCTCCAGGACGGTGCCGCCCTTCCCCGGGACGGGGGCCGGGGCCGGATCAAGGGTGATGAAGTCAGTCATGAGGGGTTGTTCCTTCCACCCGGGCCGCCGTCGCACCGGCAATTAGTGCTGTGACCCGGAATACTGAATTATGGGGGGCATGAGCACTGTGCCCAATGCCGGTAACGTCGAAATCTTCAAGGGCCGGACGAACAAATGGTTCGCCTGGCTGTCCTGGGCCGTGGCCGCCCTCGGCCTCGCGGTCACGGTCGCCTCGGCCGGACTCGAGGGGCTGCCCGGCACCGCCCCGCTGCTGCTGCTGGCGTTCCTGGGCTGGCAGTTCTTCTGGATGCCGGCCGTTGTGGTGCACGACGGCGGCGTGACCCTGGAGAATCCGTTCCGGACCGTCGTGGTGCCCTGGGCCGCCCTCGTGCACGTGGACACCCGCTATGCGCTGACCCTCGTGACGGCACGGGCCAGCTACGCGGCCTGGGCCGCGCCGGCGCCCGGTATCTGGGGCGGACGCAACGCCCGCCCCGAAGACCTGCACGGGCTTCCGGACACCAGCTACGGCCCCGGAAAATCGGTCCGGCCCGGGGACCTGAAGACCACCGACTCCGGCCAGGCCGCCCGCCTGGTGCGCACACGCTGGCAGGACCTGGTGGAAAGCGGGACCCTCGCCGCAGGCGAGGCCGGCGCCACGGCGGCCGCCGTGACGCCCCGCTGGGCCGCCATCGGCGCGGCCGTGCTCCTGCTCGCTGCCAGCTACTGGACTATCGCCGTCCAGTAGCCGGCCGCCCCGTCGCGGGCCGCCGGCCGGCCGGGACCCTGCGGGGACAACGCTGCAGCGCACCTAGCTGTCCTTGGGTCCGTCGAACGCGGTGACTGCGGTCTTTTCCGGGGGCGTTGTCCCCGCAGCCGGCGCCGCCACCTCGCGGGCCTTTTTGGCGTTGAATTTCTTCTGCCGCGGGTCGAAGGCATCGCGCAGACCGTCGCCGATGAAGTTGATGCTCAGGCAGATCAGGACGATGAACAGGCCCGGGAACCAGAACAGCCAGGGCCGGGTGGCAAAGGCCTGCTGGTTCTGCGAGATGAGCAGGCCCAGGGAGGTGTCGGGAGCCTTCACGCCGACGCCCAGGTAGCTCAGCGCCGTTTCGGTGAGGATCGCCGCGGACATGGTCAGCGTGACGTTGACGATCAGCACGCCGACGGCGTTGGGCAGGATGTGCTTGAAAATGATGCGTGCGTTGCTTGCGCCGGAAATCCGGGCCGCGTCGACGAATTCACGTTCGCGCAGCGAGAGGAACTCGCCGCGCATCAGGCGGGCCAGGCTGACCCAGCTGATCAGGCCTAGGAAGATGCCCAGGGCCAGCACGCCGTTGGTGCTGGCGAAGGAGGCGAACCAGCTTCCGGAGTCGCGCCGGCCGGCCATCTGCGCCATCACGGCCGCGAGGAGCAGGGCCGGGATGATGATGATGACGTCGGTCAGGCGCATCAGGATCGCCTCGGCCCAGCCGCGGAAGTAGCCGGAGACCGCGCCCACCAGGACACCGATCAGGCCCGCGATCAGGCCGATCACCACCATTACGGTGATGGACTGCTGGGCCCCGCGCATGGTCATGGCGAACAGGTCGCGGCCGATCCGGTCCTGGCCGAAGGGGTGTTCGCCCCAGGCCAGCGGCCAGAGCGAGGACGTCGGTGCGCCGTCGTTGACCAGCGGGGAGACGGCCTCGTGGTTGTACTTCCACCAGCCGGGAATGCCCAGGTACCCCACCGAGGTGAAGGCGACCAGGAAGATCAGGGCAAAGACCACCAGGCCGATGATCGCCCCGGTGTGCCCGAGGAAACGCTTCCGGACAATCTGGCCCTGGCTCAGGCCCTTGGCTTCGAGGATGGGCTCGACGCCGGCCGCGGGGGCGGGCTGCAATACGGCCTCCTCGGCCATGATTTCGTCCTGCTGACTTGGCTGGCTCATGCTTTTACCCTTACGCGCGGATCAAGTGCGGAGTACGCGAGGTCCGCAATGAGATTGAAACCCATGGCCGTGATGGCCACACAGAGGAAGACGCCCATGACCGGGTTGGGGTCGATGTGGGTGATGCCGTCCAGGAAGAGGAAACCCATGCCCCGGACGGAGAAGACCGATTCCGTGATGACGGCACCGCCGATCAGGCCGCCGATGTCGAAGGCGACGATAGTGGCGATGGGGATCAGCGCGTTGCGGAAGGCGTGGCGCATCACGACGGTGCGTTCGGAGACGCCCTTGGCACGCGCCGTCCGGATGTAGTCCATGTTCATGATTTCCAGCATCGAGGCACGGGTGAACCGGGTGTAGCTGGCGAGTGAAATGAGAATCAGTGCCATGGTCGGCAGGATCAGGTGGGTGAAGGAATCCAGGCCGAGGACCCAGAAGTCGCCCTCGATGTTCGGGGTGTTGGCGCCAATGGTCGCGATCGGCCGGCCCCGCACGCGGCTGTTGTTGAAGTAGCTCGGCCAGGCCTGCATATAGCGGTCCAGCACGATCAGGAATCCGACCAGGAACGAGGTGATGGCGGCGGCCCGCATAGACTGGCCGCGGTCGTAGCCCCCCATCACGTACCCGATCCCCAGGCCCACCAGCACGAAGGCGACCGCCAGCAGCACGACCATCAGGAACGTTGCCTCGTCCAGCAGCGGCTGGAGGATGAAATACAGGATCACGCCGACGCCGACGGCGATCAGTGCCGACTGCAGCGCCTTGCGGTTCTTGAGTCCGGCGGAGAGCAGGGTGACGGCGAAGGCGATGCCGACGCCGGCAATGGCGATGACCACAGGGCCGAGCCCTGGCGTCTTGAACCACTCGGTCGCGGAGAAGTAGAGGAGGACGGCGCTGACGAAGGCGAAGACGGCGCCGCCCATGATCAGGCGCCGCCTTGCGGCACCGCCGGCCGCGACGGCGACCACGAAGCCCAGTCCCAGACCGATCCCCAGGGCCGTGGGCAACGGCACGTCAGGGTTCCGCAGGAAGTCGTTGAAGCCGATGGCGCCGAACTCCTTGAGCAGGACGGCGACCCAGAAGATCGGCAGCGAGAAGAAGAGGAAGGCCATGAACGTGACGCCGTAGTCCAGCGTGCTGTACTGGCGCAGGGCCGTAATGATGCCCAGCGTGATGCCGATCAGGATGGCAAGCACCGTGGCGCCGGTGACCAGCGTCAGGGTCTGGACAAGCGCGTGGCCGAGCGCGTCGGTGACGGGCTGGCCGGCGATGTTCTTGCCGAGGTCACAGGAGTTGGCGAACGGGATGAGGCACTGGGCCGCGCCGCCGAGCCAGCGGAAGTAGCGGACGGGGGCCGGGACGTCCAGCTGCAGCAACTCCGTGCGCGCGTCCATCAGCGCCTGTTTTTGCGGGGAGTTGTTGGTGCGGAATTCCTCGAGGGGGTCTCCGGACGCCGCTGTCAGGAGATACACCAAAAAGGAGGCGCCGAGAAGAATGAGGGCGGCTGTCATGAGCCGCCGGACTATGTAAGTCACCATGGGAGTACAACCTCGGTATTCGGGCCCAGGGATTGCCAGGACCGGTCGCAGAGTTCGGCCGGCTGCCGCAGGGGTTCGGGCCGGCCAAGCCATCGGGGTGCCGCTAGAAAGGCGCCGGGACCGTAAAGCCGTGGTCCCGACGCCTTTAGCTAGCAAGTGTTACTTGCGGTCGTCGGCTACTTCTGTGCCCACTCCCAGAAGTTCCACCAGACACCGGTCTGGTTCGGCATGTACTTGACGCCGGTGACGCGGTCGCTGTAGGCGTCCACGCCGACTGCCTGGAACAGCGGCAGGCCGTAGGCGGAATCCCAGATCTTCTTGTCGATCCGCGTGATGATGCCGTCCTGCTTGCTCTTGTCGGTGGTGACAATCAGTTCATCCATCAGCTTGTCGGCCTCGGGATCGGTGAACTTGTTGAAGTTGGAATCGTTGCCGGACTTGAAGATCTGCGGAACGCCGGAGACGCCCACGCCCGAGTTGATCCAGCCGAAGATGGTGGCGTCGTAGCCACCCTTGCCCAGGGCCTTGCCCCAGTCAGACTTGCCGAGGCCGCCGTCGACAATCTTGAAGCCGGCCTTCGTGGCGGATTCGCGGATCAGCGAGAAAGCGTCAACGCGGTTGGGGTTGTCCTTGTTGTACATGATGCGGACTTCGGGGGTGGCACCGTTGAGGAGCTTCTTGGCGCCCTCGATGTCGACATCCTTGTACGCGGAGGAACCGTTGCCCTTGACCGAGTCGGCGTAGGGGGCCTGGTCCGGGACGAACAGCTGCGAGTCCAGCGGCGCTGCCTTGTCGTCAAGCTTCTTGACGATCTTGTCGACGATGTCCTTGCGCGGAACGGCCTTCATGAACGCCTCGCGGACGTTCTTGTCGGCGAACGGGCCGCTGTAGTTCAGGTCGATGTGGTCGTAGGAGAGCTGGTTGCCGACCTCCACCGTGACGCCCTGGCTCTGCAGTGCCTTCAGCTGCTCCACCGTGTCGGCGGAAGCCTGCGGAGCGATGATGTCCGCTTCGCCGTTCTTCAGCGCCTGGACCTGGGCGGGAGCCTCACCGATGTAGCGGACCGTGATCTCGTCCAGCTTGGCTTCCGGACCCCACTTGTAGTCCTTGTTCCGGACCATGGTGAGGGACTGGTCCTGGTTGACGCTCTTGACGATGAACGGACCATTGGACAGGTACAGGCTCGGGTCCGCCGGCAGCGTCTTGGTGTCGAAGCCGGTGTTCCACATCTCGGCCATTGCCTTCAGCTGTGCGTTTTCCGGCTTCGGAGCCTTGGCGTCGCCGCGCGGCAGACCCTTGAGCAGGTCGGTGAACGCCTTGGTGTCGGCCAGGCCGGCCTTCTTGGCGAGTACGTGTGCCGGGATGTCGATGCCGGGGCCGCCCAGGGCGATTTCCCAGTCAGCGAACGGTTTGGAGTACTTGATGGTCATGGAGCGGCCGTCGGCGCCCATTTCCGGGAAGTCGGTCAGCGCGATGCCGGTCGGGTCGCCGGCGTAGGAGAAGTAGGACGTTCCGGTCTTTGCTTCCGCATCGGCATCGTCGTAGTACCCGGAGAAGGCGGCCCACTGCAGCAGGAGGTCGGCGGCGGTGACAGGAGTGCCGTCAGACCATTTCACACCCTCGTTGATGGTGTACTTGACCGTCAGCGGGTTGTCCGAGGTCTTTTCCATCTTGCCGAACTTCTCGTTGCGTACAACGTTCAGCTTGTTGTCGATGTAGTAGAACCCCGAGTGGGTGGCGTAGCTGATCTTCGAGTTGATGTCAGTGTTGCCGTCAGCGGTGTTGGGGTTGAACGTGTTGAACGCGTTAACCTCCACGACCGTTGCCGAGCCGCCAGTTTTGCCGGCCGCGGCAGACGACGGCGGGGTTGTCCCGCCGCTGTTGCCGGCGCAGGCACTCAGCGCGAGCGCAGCTGCCGCCGCGACCCCCACTGCTTTGGAAATACGACCGAAGCGCATTCCGCCTCCTTGTTTCTGTGGTGGATGAGACCGGCGCCGTAGGCACCAGACAGACGCCCACACTCCCCCAGCGGCAGTGTGGCGCGTCTCACATGGCATGAAGCGTAAACCCACGACGGGGCGGAACGGCAGGAAAGTTGACCGCAGATATAGTTCGTTATCGAGCTGCAACAATCGGCGGGTTCGTTAAGTAAATTTTGTCGAAATTCATTGACGGATGCGGAACTCCGGGATAAGGACGATTTGCAGCAAAAGCCCTGATTCATGCGAATCGGGGCTTTTCGAGTTAACCGGAAATTACCGGGCCGCCTGCACCGCCGCCGGGGCTCAGTCAGCGCCTTCAGATCTGCACGGCCTGCTGCGCCGGCCGGGATTTGAAACGTCAACGTTTTCCTGACAAACTGTCGGCAAGATGCTGACATCGCGTCAGTAACCGTCGATCCCCCACTCCAACTTAGGACTCCAATGTTCCTTGCACTCCGCGAATTGATCTTCGCGCGTGGCCGCTTCAGCCTGATGGGCGGTGTCATTGCCCTCATCGCCGTACTGATGGTGATGCTCTCCGGCCTTTCCTCGGGCCTCGTCAACGACGGCGTGTCCGGCCTCAAATCGATGCCCGTGACCGCTGTCGCCTTCGACCAGGGCACCAAGACCGACAACGCCTTCTCCCGCTCCGTCATTGATGACCAGCAGCTCAACACCTGGCGCGGTGTAGCTGGCGTGGCCGCCGCCGAGAAAATGGGCGTCGGAATGGCCAACGCCACCACCGATTCCGGCAAGCAGATCGACCTCACGCTTTTCGGAGTCGAGCCCGGTTCCTTCCTGGAACCGTCCCGCTCCGCAGGCACCGCACTCGCAGAAGCTGACGGCATTGTTGTGTCTTCGACCGCAAAGGCTGAAGGCATCGAACTCGGCACGGTTGTGACCCTGGACCGGATCGGCACGAAGCTTAAGGTTGTTGGCTTCACCGAAGGGCAGGCCACCTTCGGGCACGTCGACGTCGCCTACCTGCCCTTGAAAACCTGGCAGCTGATCGCCTCCGGCCAGGCCGCCTCCGGAGCCCCGAGCGCCGCACAATTGTCCGCGCTCACGTTTGATACAGCGAGTGTCCTTGCAATCCAGGCGAAGTCCGGCGCCAAGCTGGACCTCGCCGCCGGCGATGCTTCGGCCGGAACGTCCAGCAAATCACTGTCCGCCGCATTCAACGCATCTCCCGGCTATGAGGCCGAGACCATGACCCTGAGCATGATCCAGGTCTTCCTTTACGCAATCTGCGCCCTGGTAGTCGGCGCGTTCTTCACCGTGTGGACGATCCAACGCAAGCACGAAATCTCGGTGTTGCGGGCCATCGGGGCCTCTACCGGCTACCTGCTGCGGGACGGCCTGGCCCAGGCCGCCATCCTGCTGGTGGGATTCACCGCACTGGGCGTGGCCGCCGGCCTAGGGCTGGGCGCCGCCATGCCTGACGCCATGCCATTCGACCTTGAGGCCGCACCGATCGCCATTGCCACGGCTCTCACCATTGGTCTGGGCCTGATCGGTGCCGCTGTGGCTGTGGTCCGTATTTCCCGCATCGACCCGCTTAATGCCCTTGGAGGACAGCGATGACCAACCCCACGTTCACGGCGGCCGGCGCAAGCCTCGCCGGCCCACCCCGAACCACCGTCCTGTCCATCCGCCACGCGGTGATGGAACTCGGCGACGGCGACACCAAGGTGGCAGCCCTGGATGACGTCAGCCTCGATGTCGCCCCCGGGGAATTCCTGGCCATTGTCGGGCCGTCAGGTTCCGGCAAATCCTCACTGCTCGCGGTTGCCGGCGCTCTCGCCTCCCCGGATTCCGGCACGGTCAGCGTCAACGGCCAAGACCTCTCCCAACTGAGCCAGGGCAAACGCGCTGCGTTCCGGCTGGCGAACATTGGCTTCGTCTTCCAGTCCGGCAACCTCATCCCGGCCCTCACCGCGGCGGACCAACTCCGGCTCGTCAACCGGCTTGCGGGCGGACCGAAGAATTTCGATCCCGTCGCCCTGTTGGAATCCGTCGGCATGGCCCACCGTGCCGCCAACCGTCCCGGCCAGCTCTCCGGCGGCGAACGGCAGCGCATCGGCATCGCGCGGGCGCTCGTCACCGGGGCGAAACTCCTTCTCGTGGATGAACCGACCGCGTCCCTGGACCGGGCCCGCAGCCGGGAGGCCGTGGAACTCCTCGCCCGGCAAAGCCACGACCACGGTGTCGCAACCGTCATGGTCACCCACGACCACGACGTGCTCGGCTACTGCGACCGCGTTGTGGAAATGGTGGACGGCCGTCTGGGCGCCCCGGCTCCGGCCCGCTAGCAGGCGATCCCCCGGGCACGACGACGGCGGCCTGCTCAGCGGGCCGCCGTCGCGCGCCGTACTCTTGATGTGTAGGCCAGTCAGAGTCAAAGGATCCCGCAATGCCTAGAATTAGCGCCGCCACCGTCGCGGAACACCGCGCCGCACAGGAGCGCGCACTGCTGGACGCTGCCCACGAACTTCTGCAGGAAACCTCGGAAGCGCCGACCATGGCCGACGTCGCCTCGCGGGCAGGACTCTCAAGACCCAGCGTCTACCAGTACTTCGATTCCCGGCAGGACCTGCTCCAGGCCCTGGTCCGCGACATTTTCCCGCGCTGGACCGAACGCGTTACCGGCGCCATGGCGGATGCCCCCACCAAAGCGGACCGCATTTTGGCCTACGCGATGGCCAACGTGGACCTCGTCGCTGAAGGAGCGCACGCCGTCGGGGCGGCGTTGGCCTCGCTGGCACCGGGTGCGGAACTCGACGAGCAAGCCACCCGGATGCACCGCCAGCTCCAGGAACCCCTTATAGAGACCCTCGCCGAACTCGGCGTTGCCGACCCCGAGTCGGTCGCAGAGATGATCAACTCCGTCGTCCACGCCGGCACCCGGATGCTCGAATCCGGCCAGCAGCTGGAACAGGTCCACTCCCACCTCAGGGCGTTGCTGGGTCCCTTCGTGACAGAACGCCAAACCGCCGCAGCCGCCGGACATTGAGTCCGAAGGGAACTCCGTGGTAGCGGGTGGTTAGGCTGGGTGAATGGCGACAGTAATTCTCGTGCGGCACGGCCGCACCACAGCCAATGCCTCCGGGATGCTGGCTGGCCGGGCAGCCGGCGTCGGGCTGGACCAGGTAGGTCTCGATCAGGCGGCTCTGACCGGAGACCGGCTCGCGGCCGTCCCCTTGGCCGGGGTGGTGTCGAGCCCCCTTGAGCGGTGCCGGCAGACGGCCCGGCTCATCCTTGATCGCCAGGCCGGTACGCCGTCCGCCCCGGTCGATCCCGATCTCACCGAGTGCGATTACGGACAGTGGCAGGGCCGCATGCTCAGTGACCTCGCTGCCGAGGATTTGTGGTCTGTTGTGCAGTCTCAGCCGTCCGCCGTCGTCTTTCCCGGCGGTGAATCGATGGCCGCGATGCAGGCCCGCTCGGTGGCAGCAATCCGGCGCCACGATGCAGCTTTCGAAGCCGAGTACGGGCCGGGGGCCGTGTGGGTGGCGGTGAGCCATGGTGACATCATCAAGTCCGTCCTCGCCGACGCGCTGGGCATGCACCTTGACCTGTTCCAGCGGATTAACGTGGGGCCCGCCTCGGTATCGATCGTGCGCTATGGCGCCACCCGACCGAGCGTCTATGCGACCAATACCGACGCGGGAGATCTCTCGTGGCTGGCGAACGGCATCGACGCTGGCGATGCGCCGGTGGGCGGCGGCGCAGGGCAGAAGGCGCCATGACCCTCATATGCCTAAAATACTGACATGCCTACACGTGTTCACGAGTTTGCCTGGCCTGATCGGGTCGTCGTCGGCACCATTGGCCTTCCGGGGGCGCGCACGTTCTACCTGCAGGTGCGCGCGGGGAAGCAAATCGTCAGTATTGCCATGGAGAAGCAGCAGTCGGCTCTGCTCGCGGAGAAGATCGACGAAATTCTCAACCAGCTCAGCACCGTCGAGGGCAACCCCTTCAGCGTTCCCACGAGTACCCCCATTGAACTCGTTGACAATGACCAGCTCGAGGCCGTTGAGGAGCAGTTTCGCACCGGCGCCCTGAGCCTGGGGTGGGACCCAACCACCGCCCAGGTCGTCATAGAGGCCTACCCCATCACCGACGTCGATGTTGATGACAACGACGAACCGCTTGATGAGGACGGCACGGACGTGCCCGAAATGCTGCTGGTGCGGATGCCGGTGGGCACCGCCCGCGCGTTCGCCAAGCGCACCCGGGAAATTGTGGGAGCAGGGCGTCCGGCGTGCCCGCTCTGCGGTTACCCCATAGACGCCGACGGGCACACCTGCACTTTTCACGAGGTCTGATGCCCGCGCCGGACCTCGTGACCGCCGAGCTGACGCTCACCGGCCGCATCACGACTGCGTCGAACGCCACCTTCGTGGGCAGCATCGGCGACGTGGTGGTCGTCTACAAGCCGATAGCTGGCGAAAAGCCGCTGTGGGATTTCCCCCACGGCACGCTGGCCCACCGGGAGGTGGCCGCCTACCTCGTTTCGCAGGCCCTCGGCTGGGACGTTGTGCCGCGCACCTGGCTGCGCGATGGTCCCCTGGGCGAAGGCATGGTGCAACTCTGGCAGGAGCCAGACCCGGCCCAAAGCGCCGTGGACCTGGTCGCGGCGGGCCAGGTTCCGGAGACGGGCTGGAAACACGTCCTCGAAGGACGGGATGAGAACGGCCGCGTGGTCGCCCTCATTCACGAAGACACGCCGGCGCTCAGACGCATGGCGGTCTTCGACATCATCGTCAACAACGCCGACCGCAAAGGCGACCACATCCTTGCTATGGCCGGCGGACACCGGCACGGCGTGGACCACGGGCTTACCTTCCACCGTGACCACAAGCTGCGCACGGTGCTGTGGGGATGGCTGGGCGATGCTCTGACCGACGAGGAACGCGAGGGCATCGGTCGTGTCAGTGAGGGACTGCACGGCGGGCTGGGCCAAAAGCTGGCGGACCTGCTCAGCGCCGAAGAAATCGATTCTCTCGCAGGGCGCTGCGCCCGGGTGCGCCAGGCAGGGCAGTTTCCGGCTCCGAGCGGGGGGATGCCGGCGGTACCCTGGCCGCTGTTCTAAGCGACGCCCCCTCCCCGCCGTGAACCCACGTCGGGGTCCCTTCGCTCCCTTGGCGATCAAGCGCAGGACCTGGGCCCGGCCTAAAAGGCGGTGCTAGGCAGATCCTTCTCGCCATCGACGATCGCAGCGATAATCCGCGCCGCAACGAGGTCTGGATCCAGCGCCGCGCCGAATCGCGGCGCTGCCCCGGCGATCGGGTGCTCGGAGAGCGCGGTGCCGGTGTGGCCCGGGCGGGCGTCCAGGAGCCGGATGCCCGCGCGCCGGTACTCGCGCCCCGCTGCGACGACGAAGGCCGCGAGCGCGGCTTTCGACGCCGAGTAGGCAGCAAGGCCGGCGACGGGCGCCTCGGCCACGACGCCGCTCAGGGTCACCACGAAGGGCTCCCGGCCCTCCCGGGCCGAGGCGGCCAGGTAGGGCTGGCTCTGGGTGATGAGTTGAATGGGGCTGGTTGTGTTCACGGCGAAGAGTTCGTCCAGCGTGGTGGGTTCCAGCTCTGATGCGGCGCCGAACGCGACGACCCCGGACGCCACCACCAGCCCGTCCAGACGTCCGTACTGCCCTTTCGTGTCCGCCAGCAGCTTCTGGATCACCGAAGGTGCGCGCAGGTCATGCCCGGCAGACTTTGACGCCCGGGCAACGGTGGCGCCGTGGTTCTCCAACTGGGCGGCAATGCGCGAACCGAGACCGCCCGTGGCGCCGACAACCAGAACAACCGCACCTTCCAGAGTCGTCATTCGGGCCCTCCGCGCCGGGTCTCGTACCGGGTCAGGAGCACACTGCCGGGAAATGTGCGGGTCTCCACCAGTCGCAGGTTTATCCAGTTGTCCAGGTCGGTGAAGAACGGTGTGCCGCCGCCCACCAGCACCGGATGGGTGACGATCACGTACTCGTCGATCAGCCCGGCCCGCATGGCCGACGCGGCGAGGGTGGCTCCGCCGATGTCCATGGCGGCGCCGTCGTCAGCCTTGAGCCGGGTGATCTCGGTGACCGCGTCCCCGGTGACCAGGCGAGTGTTGCCGTCGACCGTGCTGATCGTCGAGGAGAACACCACCTTTGGCATGTCCCGCCAGCGCCGGGCGAACTCGATCTGCGCCGGTGTGGCGCCCGGCTGCCGGTCGGCAGTCGGCCAGTGGGAGCTCATTGTCTCCCAGAGTTTGCGCCCGTACAGCGCCAGCCCGGTGGCCCCAACCCGGTCTGACCACCATTGGAACAGCTCGTCGCTCGGTACGCTCCAGCCGATGTCCCCGCCGGGCGCGGCGATGTAGCCGTCCAAGCTCACGTTCATCCCGAAGGCCAATTTGCGCATGGCGCCAGTCTCCCGTGGACCCGTATTCGTTGTACAGACCAGTCAGTGATGGAGGCGAAGTGTATGAAGCCCCGCCAGCCAGAACGACCGGCGGGGACTTTTCAAGTTAGCCCTCACCGCACTCTGCTTGACAGAAAGAGAAACTAAGCAAGCTTAGCATCTCGACGCTTCCCGCCTGCAGGCAAGCAGACGCCAGCCGGTAGGCCTCCCCGACTACCCTGAGTCATGACCGACCACCAAAAGACCTGGCACGAGGGGCACAAAGCCACCCTCACTAGAGGCCAGCGCGCAGCCGACATCATGCGAAACGGAATGGGAAGCTGGCCGTTCGTGGGCGGCTTCATCGCTTTTATGCTTATCTGGGCCGCCATAAACACCTGGGCCCTGGCCACCAATTCCTGGGATCCCTACCCCTACATCCTTCTAAACCTCCTGCTCTCGATGCTGGCCGGACTCCAAGGCGCCATCCTGCTAATCGCTGCAAAAAGGCAGGATGCCATCGCCGCCGCCATGGCCCAACACGACTACGACACCAATGTAAAGGCGAAGGAAGAGATTGAGTTGCTGATGGCAATCAACAGCCAGCAGCTGGAGATTCTGCAGGAGCTGAAGGAACTGGCGACCATTGAACGCCGCGACGTCATCGATCCTGCAGGCGTCTGACCTGCACCCGTTGTCCGGATAAGGCCTGGCCGGCAGCCGCTGGTCCTCCTATGCACCAGGCCCCTTGTCCTGCACGGCGCTGAGGCGGTGCAGTCAGCGCCGCAAGCCACCGGTAGGGTCGGATCATGATCCAGACTGCCGCAGTGCCGATCTTGTCGTCCTATCACTGGCTTGGCATCCCGATCGCCGTCGCCGGAGCGATCCTGCTGGCCCTCGGCACCCTCTTCCAACACAAAGCCGTAGGCGAGCAGGCGCCAGCACCGGGGCGCAACGCCGGGAGCATGGGCGGGGGCCGGCTGCAGGCCCTCCTGGGAAAACCCGTCTGGCTCGCCGGCACAGCCATGCTGGGAGCAGCAATACTGCTGCAGCTCGCAAGTCTGAGATTCTCACCCCTGATCGTTGTGCAGCCCATTGGCGCGGTAGCCCTTGTGGTCACGACCCTGGCAACTGCCAGAATGACACGAAGGTCCCCAGGCCGCCGCGCGCTCACATCGGTGGCCCTGTGCATTGCCGGTGTCGGGGTGTTCGTTGCAGTCGCTGCAGTTTCCGCGCGCGACGTTGAAATAACCGACCGGCACCTCATCACAATTCTTATACTGCTCGGCGCCATCCTCGCCGCGCTTGGCACGGGTTTCAGTCTCTGGCGCCACCGCTGGAGCGCCGTCGTGTTTACCGCCGGAGCCGGGATCCTCTTCGGGTTCGTCGCGGCGCTGGCCAAAACCGTCATTGCCCGACTCTTCCAGGGCGACTTCGAATGGCTATCCCTGACCTGTCTGGCAGGGCTAATCGTCGCCGCCCTGTTCGGGACATTCTTGGTCCAAAACGCCCACACCCGAGGGACACCAGAACTCGTCGTCGCAGGTCTGACAGTAATCGACCCGCTCGTCGCCGTCACCCTAGGCATCACCGTCCTCGGTGAGGCCGACACAGCCCCGGCAGAAGCATTCATCGCATTCCTTCTCGCCGGCGCAACAGCCGTCGCCGGAGTCCTCCTGCTGGCCACAGTCAAAAAGGCGCCGAGCAGCACTACGGCCGAATAGCCCGGGCCCTGTACCCGTCTCGCCCGCCGCTCTATCGTCCCGACCGCCGCGAAGTATGCCGGTCTCCCCGAATGAGTGGCGCGCTCCTATAAAGTGTTCATACCTGCGGTGGGAGATGAGCGACGATACGCGGATTTGGCCCACGTCCAAGAGGCAGTCGCGGAATTGGCCTGATTGGCTTCGCCTATCTAGCCATCGGAGTCGTCGCCGCCGCCACCCACAACTAGCCTGTGGCATGGAACATCCGGGGCAACATCCTCAAAGACTTGGCCGCGATTGTTCTCTGGCCGCTCGTGGACATTTTCGGCGTTGATCTGCACACCGTTCTCGCGCAGGGCCCCAGGGTGACCGTCTCACCGCTACAATTAATTCCCGGTTTCGGCGGCATCACGCCGCAGAAGCGGCCACATAAGGAGAATCGCCATGGGTTTAGGAGAAAAGATCCACAACGCTGCCGAGAAACTCCACGGCAAGGGGCAAAAAACCGCCGGAGACGCCACCGGCAACGACCGACTAAAGGCCGAAGGCAAACGTCATCAGGTCAAAGCCGACCTCAAACAGGCCGGCGAGAAAGTCAAGGACGCCTTCAAGAAGCACTGAGTAACACCGCCCGACCACGGTGTGGGCGCCGGATTATGCCGGCGCCCACACTTTGGGTTGCCCCTAGTAACTTCGGTGCAACTCAGCAAGCCGCGTCCTACCGGCGCTTTGGTGGGACCGGTCCCGTTGACCGCGCCCATCCAAAGCTCTAGCCGAATTCATTGCGGCCGGACCGGAGTACCGGGACCGGCCTCGGGAAACCTCGTCGGAGCCGGCAGCGCTGGAAGCCCGGGCGCCCGGCCCCGCTGAGAGTCCTGCTCGGAAGAGTGGGGTTGCAGGCATACTGTGAGCATGAAATTCACCACGACCATCCAGGGCGGCGGCAACAAAGCGGGCATCGAGGTCCCGGAGGGCATCGTCCACGCGCTCGGTGCCGGCAGGCGGCCGCCAGTGGTCGTCACCATCAACGGCAAGAGCTACCGGAGCAGCATCGCGGTGATGGAGGGCCAAAACATGGTTGGCATTAGTGCGGCCAACCGTGAACTGACCGGTGCATCTGCCGGTGACACTGTAGAGGTCGACCTCGAACTGGACACCCAACCGCGCGTCGTAGACGTTCCCGAAGATCTCGCCGCGGCCATGGAGACGGAGCCGGAGGCGAAGGCTTTTTACGAGAGCCTGAACTACAGCAGCCAACGGCGTTGCGTAGAGCCGATCTCGGATGCGAAGACCGCAGAGACCCGGGGCCGCCGAATCGCAAAGACGGTGACCGACCTCAAGGCCGGCAAGAAATAGCGACCATGCGGCATAAATGCAGGCAGCATCGGCGGCCACCGGTCTGAGAAAGCACATGGCCGCTAAGAACACGTGTTCCTGGCGGCCATCGCAAGAGGCATTAGAGGTCAAAAACTACACATTAAATCTGAATTCAACGACGTCGCCGTCGGCCATAACGTATTCCTTGCCTTCGATCCGGACCTTGCCGCGGGCCTTCGCCTCGGCCATGGATCCGGCCTCGATCAGGTCGTCGAAGGAGACCACCTCGGCTTTAATGAAGCCACGCTGGAAGTCGGAGTGGATCACGCCGGCGGCCTGGGGTGCGGTGTCGCCCTGGTGGATGGTCCAGGCCCGGGTTTCCTTGGGGCCGGCGGTCAGGTAGGTCTGCAGCCCCAGCGTGTGGAACCCTACCCGGGCCAGCTGGTCGAGGCCGGATTCCTCCTGGCCGTTCATCTCCAGCATTTCGCGCGCCTCGTCCTCGTCCAGTTCAACAAGGTCCGACTCGAGCTTCGCGTCAAGGAAGATCGCGTCCGCCGGGGCCACCATGGCGCGCAGTTCTTCCTGCTTTTCCGGGCTGCCCAGGATTCCCTCGTCCGCATTGAAGACGTAGATCACGGGTTTGGCGGTCAGGAGGCCGAGCTCCTTGAGGTGCTCCATCTCCAGTTTGTCGCTCTTGACCGAGGAGAAGATGGTGTCGCCGCGCTCCAGCACAACCTGCGCGGCCTTGATGGCGGCCAGCTCCGCCGCTTCCCGCTTCTTGATCTTGACTTCTTTTTCGATCCGGGGAATGGCGTTCTCGATGGTCTGCAGGTCAGCCAGGATCAGCTCGGTGTTGATGATCTCCATGTCCGAGCGGGGATCCACCTTGCCGTCGACGTGGATGACGTCGGGGTCATCGAACACGCGGATGACCTGCGCGATGGCCTGGGCTTCACGGATGTTGGCGAGGAACTTGTTGCCCAGGCCTTCGCCCTCCGATGCGCCTTTGACGATCCCGGCGATGTCCACAAAGGACACCGGAGCTGGCAGCAGCCGCTGGGAGCCGAAGATCTCGGCCAGCTTGGCGAGCCGCGGGTCGGGCAGGTTCACGACGCCGACGTTCGGCTCGATCGTGGCGAACGGGTAGTTCGCCGCGAGCACCTGGTTGCGGGTCAGTGCGTTGAAAAGAGTTGATTTGCCGACGTTGGGCAGTCCGACGATGCCAATAGTAAGAGCCACGAGTATTGATTCTACCGGTAAACGCCCCTGGCCCCTGCGGCGGCGGGGCACGGTCCGCCGTCGGCGTCGTTCCGGGGCGCCCGTCCGGTGCGCCACCGGCAAAACTGTCAGAGCCGCGTGCCAGAGTGAAGACATGGACGCTTTTGCACTCATTCTTGCCCTGCTGATGCTGCTGATCGGCGCCGTGGCCGGCGCCGCCTTCACCTTTGTGGTCTCCCGCCGCCGGAGTTCGGCCCTCGAGGAGGACTTCGACGGCGTTTCCGCGCGCCTGGCCGAGGTCAGCGCCCAGTTCGCCGCCGCCGACGCCGAACGGCGCCTGCTTGCGGCACAGAACCGGGAGCTGGGCGACGCCCGGACCCAGGATGGCAGCGTGCTGCGCGCGCTGGCTCCCGTGGCCGAAAAACTCACCGCGGTCCAGCAACAGGTCTCGCTGCTGGAACGGGACCGGCTGGAACAGTACGGCCAGCTGGCCCAGCAGCTGCAGGAGGCCAGGCTCTCGGACGAGCAGCTGCTGCGGTCAACGCACGCGCTCGAATCGGCGCTGCGGTCCAACAGCGCGCGCGGCCAGTGGGGCGAAGTCCAGCTGCGCCGTGTGGTGGAAGCCGCGGGCATGCTGCGGCACGTCGACTTCCACGAGCAGCTGCACAGTTCCGGGTCCGACACCACGGTCCGGCCCGACCTCGTGGTGCAGCTCCCGGGCGACAAGCAGCTCGTCGTGGACGCCAAAGTGCCGCTGACCGCGTACCTGGAGGCGCAGGAGCTGGGCTCCCCCGCCGGCGGCCGCGCCCCCGGGTCGGTGTCCCTGAACGGCCAGCAGGCGCTGCTTGCCACCCACGCGAAGGCGCTGAAGGCCCACGTTGATGCGCTGAGCAACAAGAAGTACTGGGACATTCCCGGCAACGCCCCCGAACTGGTGGTGTGCTTCCTGCCCGCCGAGTCGATCCTCGCCGCCGCTCTGACCGCCGATCCGGCCCTGCTGGACTACGCCCTGTCCAAGAACGTTGTGCTCGCCTCCCCCGGGACGCTGCTCGCGGTCCTCAAGTCGGTGGCGTTCACCTGGCGGCAGGATGTGCTGACGGACAGCGCCCGGGAGCTCTTCGAACTGGCCCAGCAGCTCTACGAGCGGATGGGCACCCTGGGCGACAATGTCTCCAAGCTGGGCTCGTCGCTGAAGACCTCGGTGGACCGCTACAACTCCCTGGTCGGCACCCTGGAGGCCCGGGTGCTCCCCACCGCGCGCAAGCTCAACGCCCTGGACGTGGCGGGCCTCGCGACGCCCGTCGCGGTCGAGGCCACGCCGCGCGCAGTGGCCGCCCCGGAACTGCAGCAGGGCATCACCGCCGGGAACACCGGCGTCGAACGTCCCGGCGTCGATCAGTCCGCCGATGACGGTGACGGCGAGTCGGAAGAGTCGGCCGCCTAGGGCTTTTCCGCGGGGCGTGCTCCGCGGCCGCCCAGGGCGCGGGTGACATCCCCGGCCTGCTTCAGGGTGGCCCGGAGCTCCTTCGGCAGCGAGAACAGCAGGTCTTCCTCGGCCGTGACGACTTCCTCGACGGTGCCGTAGCCGTAGTCGGCCAGCAGCCGGAGCACATCCTTCACCAGCACCTCCGGCACGGAGGCGCCCGAGGTCACGCCGACGGTGGCGACGCCCTCAAACCAGGATTCGTCCACCTCGTTGGCGAAGTCCACCCGGTACGATGCCTTGGCCCCGTATTCCAGGGCAACTTCCACGAGGCGCACGGAGTTCGAGGAGTTGGCCGAACCAACGACAATCACGAGATCGGCCTGCGGGGAGATCTTCTTGATGGCCACCTGGCGGTTGGTGGTCGCGTAGCAGATGTCATCGCTGGGCGGATCCTGCAGGGTGGGGAACCGCTCCTTGAGCAGGCGCACGGTTTCCATGGTTTCGTCCACGCTCAGGGTGGTCTGCGAGAGCCAGATGACCTTTTCCGGGTCGCGGACCGTCACCTTGTCCACCTCGTGAGGGCCGTTGATGATCTGGATGTGCTCGGGCGCCTCGCCGGCGGTTCCTTCGACTTCCTCGTGGCCGTCGTGGCCGATCAGCAGGATGTCGAAGTCGTCCTTTGCGAAGCGGACGGCCTCTTTGTGCACCTTGGTCACCAGCGGGCAGGTGGCATCGATGGTCCGCAGGCCGCGGTCCTCGGCGGACTGCACGACCGCGGGCGAGACGCCGTGGGCCGAAAAGATCACCAGGGCCCCTTCGGGAACCTCATCGGTCTCGTCCACGAAGATCGCGCCCTTTTCCTCGAGGGAGCTCACCACGTGGACGTTGTGGACGATCTGCTTGCGGACGTAGACGGGCGGGCCGTAGTGCTCCAGCGCCTTTTCCACGGCTATCACTGCGCGGTCGACGCCGGCGCAGTAGCCGCGCGGCGCCGCCAGGAGCACCTTCTTCGCCCCGGTCACGGGGGCTGCCGCCAGTACTTCCTCCGGCGTTCGCCGACGGCGCGGAACGGAGGGCATCGGGATGGATACAGCGGTGGAGGTCATGCCCCAATGCTACCGGTGTTCGTTATGGCCCGGTGTTTGGGGCCGGCCGGCGGGAGGAGACAACCCGGAGCACGATCCCGGCGACCAGCAGGAACGCTCCCGCCACGAGTGCCACCACAATCCATGGTCCGAAGCCCGCCAGGGAGGCGGCCACGAACTCGCTTTTGAAAGTCTCGGCCACATCGTTGCCGCTGCGGGTCCCCAGGACCGCCTGGCCCACAGCATCCGCGCCGAACTTCCACACCGCGGCCAGGACGAGGGCACCCAGGCCGGTTCCGGCCAGGACCGTCCACTTCCGCCGGGCGGCGACAAACGCCAGAACGAACGCGATTGCCGAGCCCACGGCCACGGCTGAGCCCATCGGCGCGTAGGCGGAAACCCTTTCGATCAGCTGGCGCTGGTTGGACTGGCCGATGCCGATCCGCACCGTCTCCGGCGCTTTCAACGGCATGGGCGAGGACTCCGAGACCCGCTTGACCACCAGCCCCACCAGCGGTGCGACGTCCAGGGTCAGGGAAGTGGCGCCGTCGACGTCCGCCGGCAGGGTGCGCGGATCGGCGAAGCTCAGCCGGTGGCTCCGGCGCAGCGTCTCGGCCCAGGCGTCGGAGTATCCGGGCATGGACGTCATCGACTGCGCGGCGTCCTCCAGAATCGGCTTCACCACATTGGCGAGGGCGTCCGGAAGCTGCTGGTCCCCGAAGCCGATGCTGTTCACGGCAGCGGTGGCGAGTCTCTTTTGGAAGGCCGGGTCCTTGCCGAGCGGTGCGGTGAGCGCCACGAACCCGTCCTCCTGGACGATGTTGCGGTCCACCCACATGGCCGGGACGGCGACGGCGGCCATGGCTAGGCCGATCAGCACGGCGACGGCCGAGACAAAAGTGCGCACGAAAATCTCCTGGAAGGGTTGGGAGTAGTGCCATCCTACGGGGGCGTTTCGGCGAACCGGAAAGCGGCGGCCAAAACGTCCGGCCCTGCTGGTACAGCTATGGATAGAGTTGACGCAGATCCCGCCTCCATCAAAGGACCCCGCACCACATGCACGAGCACCCGGACCAGCAACTGCACCAGGCACACGCCGCCGGCGGTCACCGGCATGTCTGAGGAAACCGCAGCGGCGACCACCCTGCCGGCCACCGCGGCAGGCACCAGCCCGGACAACCCGTGGCCCCTGCAACTGCTCTCGCAGAAGCTCAAGGGGTACATCGACCGGGCGCCCTCGGCCTGGGTTGAAGGCCAGGTCATCGAGCTCAACCGGCGCGGCACCAACGCCTACCTCACGCTCCGCGACATTGATGCGGAGATTTCCCTCCCCGCGTCGGTCTGGACCAATGTCCTGGACCGCCAGGCCACGCCCCTGGAGCGCGGCTCCCGCGTGGTGGCCCTGATCAAAGCCGAGTTCTGGCTGAAGACGGGCCGGCTGAACATGTCCGTCAAGGACATCCGGCCGGTGGGGCTCGGCGATCTGCTGGCCCGGGTTGAACGGCTGCGACAGGCCCTCGCGGCGGAGGGACTCTTCGCCGACTCCCGCAAGAAGCGCCTGCCCCTGCTCCCCCACCGGATCGGCCTGATTACCGGCCGCGACTCCGATGCCAAGAAAGACGTCCTCCGCAACGCGGCGCTCCGCTGGCCCGCCGTCGAATTCGAAATCCGCGAGGTGGCCGTACAGGGCAATACCGCCGTGGCCCAGGTCATCGGTGCCCTGCGGGAACTGGATGCCCTCCCCGAGGTCGATGTCATTGTCATCGCCCGCGGCGGCGGCGCCCTGGAAGACCTGCTCCCCTTCAGCAGCGAGGAACTCATCCGGGCCGTGGCGGACGCGGCCACGCCGGTGGTTAGCGCGATCGGCCACGAAGCGGACCGGCCTATCCTCGACGACGTCGCGGACCTGCGCGCCTCGACGCCCACCGACGCCGCGAAGCGGATCGTCCCCGACGTGACGGAGGAACTGGCCCGGGTCCGGCAGGCCCGCGACCAGCTGCGCCGCGGGGTCACCCGCCTGGTGGAGCGGGAAACGGACCGCCTCGCGTCGCTTCGCTCGCGGCCGGTGCTGGCGGCCCCCGAAGGCATGGTCACCGCCCGGCATGACGACGTCGAACGGCTCAAGGGCCGGGCGCACGCGGCGATCAACACCGCCGTCGTACGGGCGGCCGACCAGCTGGTCCACCTCAAGGCCCAGATCCGCGCCCTCTCGCCGCAAAAGACGCTGGACCGCGGCTACGCCGTCGTCCAGCTCGACGACGGCACCACCACCCCGGGAACCCGCCACGAGGTGGTACGGCACCCCGACCAGGCACCGGCGGGCACGGCGTTGGCCGTCCGGGTGGCCGGCGGCAGGTTCACGGCCCAGTCCACCGGCGGCCAGCAGCCCGCCGGAGACTGACCGGGCCCTCCCAATCCAGACAAACCCGACGTCCCCCGTCCCGGCCCCGCACGGGCCCGCGCGGGAACCAGAAAAGGAGCACCACATGGCAACAGAGAACGCAGCAACCCCGGACGCCGACCTTGACGCGCTGAGCTACGAAGAAGCCCGCGAGCAGCTTGTGGGTGTGGTGGGCAAGCTGGAGGCCGGCGGCGCCAGCCTTGAAGAATCCCTCGCCCTCTGGGAACGCGGGGAAGCCCTCGCCAAGCGCTGCGAGCAGTGGCTCGAGGGTGCCCGCAAGCGGCTCGCGGCGGCCCGGGACCAGGCCGCCCAGGACAACTGAGCGGAGCGCCGGCTAGGAGCGCCGCACCAGCTCCTGCTCCATCTCGATGTCGAGTTCCGGGACGGGCCACTCAAGGCCCAGCCCTTCGAGCGCGTCCAGGAGCAGCTGCTGGACGGCGATCCGGGCGAACCACTTCTTGTTCGCCGGAACCACATGCCAGGGCGCAAGCTCCGAGCTGGTCTGCTCGAACGCGGCCTGGTACGCGTCCATGTAGTCGTCCCAGAAGGCCCGTTCCTTGAGGTCGTTCCCGCTGTACTTCCACCGTTTCGCGGGGTCCTCGAGCCGGGCCAGCAGGCGTTCCTGCTGCTCGTCGCGGCTGATGTGCAGCATGACCTTGACGATCTTCGTTCCGGCGGCCGTTTGCCGGGCTTCGAATTCATTGATCGCCCGGTAGCGTCGCTCCAGTTCCTCGGCGTCCGCCCAGCGGTGCACCCGGTGGATCAGCACGTCCTCGTAGTGGGAGCGGTCAAAGACCCCCACCATGCCGGCCGCGGGAACTTCCTTTTCGATCCGCCAGAGGAAGTCGTAGGACTGCTCCTCGGGCGTGGGCGCCTTGAACGACTTCAACTGCACGCCCTGCGGGTTCATCTGGCCCATCACGTGGTTGACAATCCCGCCCTTGCCGGCGGTGTCCATGGCCTGCAGGACCAGCAGCACGCGCTTCTTTCCGCCGATCCGGGACTCCGCGAAAAGCTGCTCCTGGAGGTTGGTGAGCTTGCCGTCGAGCTCGCTGAGCAACTTCTCACCCTCCGCCTTGTCACCGGAGTAGCCCGGCGTGGAGCCGGGATCGACGTCGCCGAGCTTGAACTTCTTCCCTGCCTTCAGGGTGTCAGCCGGGTGTTCGTCGAAGTTCACGACATCTGCCATCAAAGCCTCTTTCCGGTTCGGGCAGCCTGCCCGCCGGACGGCCGTCCTGCAGCGCTGCTGTCCCGAATCCTAGTTGCCCTGGTACCGGCTCAGGAAGTCCGCCATGCGGTTGATCGCTTCTTCCAGGTCCTTGACGTTCGGCAGGGTCACCATCCGGAAGTGGTCCGGCCGGACCCAGTTGAAGGCGCGGCCGTGGGAGACCAGGATCTTCTGCTGGCGCAAGAGGTCCAGGACGAACTTCTCGTCGTCGCGGATGTGGTAGACCTCGGGGTCCAGCTTCGGGAACAGGTACATCGCGCCGCGGGCCTGCTGGGTGCTGACCCCAGGGATCGCGTTCAGCATGTCGTAGGCCTTGTTCCGCTGCTCCAACAGCCGGCCGCCCGGCAGGATCAGGTCGTTGATGCTCTGGTAGCCGCCCAGGGCCGTCTGGATGGCGTGCTGTGCCGGCACGTTGGCGCACAGCCGCATGTTCGCGAGCAGGTTGATGCCCTCGAGGTAGTCGGCGGCTTCCTTCTTGGGACCGGAGATGGCCATCCAGCCGGCCCGGTAGCCGCAGACCCGGTACGCCTTGGACAGCCCGCTGAAGGTCAGGCAGAGCACGTCGTCGCCGGTGAGGCCGGCCATGTTCACGTGCACGGCGTCCTCGTAGAGGATCTTCTCGTAGATCTCGTCGGCGAACAGGACGAGGCCGTGCTTTTCGGCCAGCGCCACGATCTTCTTGAGCGTTTCCTCCGGGTAGACGGCCCCGGTGGGGTTGTTGGGGTTGATCACCACGATGCCCTTGGTGCGCGGCGTGATCTTCGCTTCGAGGTCCTCGAGGTCCGGCTGCCAGCCGGATTCCTCGTCGCAGAGGTAGTGCACGGGTTTGCCGCCGGCCAGGGCCACGGAAGCGGTCCAGAGCGGGTAGTCCGGGGTGGGAATGAGGACCTCGTCGCCGTCGTCCAGCAGGGCCATCAGCGACATCGTGATGAGCTCGCTGACACCGTTGCCGAGGTAGATGTCATCGACGTGGATGTTCTGGATCCCGCGCGTCTGGTAGTACTGCGAGACGGCGGTGCGGGCGGAGAAGATGCCGCGGGAGTCGCTGTAGCCCTGGGCATGCGGCAGGTGGCGGATCATGTCCACCAGGATCGCGTCCGGCGCTTCGAACCCGAACGGGGCCGGGTTTCCGATGTTCAGTTTGAGGATGCGGTGGCCCTCGGCCTCCATCTGCTGGGCGGCCTGAAGAATCGGTCCACGGATGTCGTAGAGGACATTGTGAAGCTTGGTGGACTGCTTGAATTCTGCCATTCATCAAATATGCCATATGGCGGATGTACTTCCGTTGAGACTTGTCTCACAGCAGAAGCCCGCGTCATACGGCCGCCCGTCCGGCGGGACGGGGACACAACGACGGCGGCTGCCGGCCGGCGGAACCGGGCCGGCAGCCGCCGTCGGACTGTCACAGGCTCCGGTCTACTTGACCAGGCCCTTGTCCTTGAGCCACGCCGCCGCGGCGTCCTTGGGGTTCTGCTTCTGGCTGCCGCCCACGGCACGGTTGAGGTTGATCAGGTCCTCTGTGGTGAGCAGCTTCGAGACGGCGTTGAGGGCCTCTTTGGCCTTGTCCGTCATCTTGGCCTTGTTGTACAGCGGCAGGACCTGCTGCGCGATGAAGTTGTTCTTCGGGTCCTCCAGCACCACCAGGTCGTTGTCCGCGATGGCTGGGGTGGTGGTGTAGATGTCGGCCACCTGGACCTGGTCCGAGAGCAGGGCCTTGACGGTGACCGGGCCGCCGCCGTCGCTGAAGGGTTCGAGCTTCTTGGGCTCGCAGTTGTAGTTCTTCTTCAGGCCCGGCAGCCCGTAAGCGCGTTCGGCGAAGGTGGCCGGTGCGCCAACCACGATCTCGCTGCAAACCTTGGCCAGGTCCTCGATGGACTTCAGTTTGTACTTCTCCGCGGTGGCTTTGGTGACCACCATGGCGTCCTTGTCCTCGGCCTTGGCCGCATCGAGCACGGCCAGCCCGTCGGGGAGCTTGCCCGGCAGCGCCTTGGCAATGTCGTCGGCGGAGATCTCGGTGGCGTCCTTGTTGACGTGCAGCAGCAGGTTGCCACTGTAGTCGGGGATCACGTCCACGGAGCCGTCCTGCACGGCCTTGAAGTAGACCTCACGGGAGCCGATGTTCGGCTTGGTGCTGGCGGTGACGCCGGCGGCGTTGAGCGCCCCGGCGTAGAGCTCGGCGATGATCTGGCTCTCGGTGAAGTCGGCGGAGCCGACCACGAGGGTGCCGCCGGCCCCGCCGTAGGAACCGCCGCTGGCAGGTGCCGAGGACAGCGGGTTGGACGAGCCTCCGCACGCGGACAGGGCCAGGGCCAGGCCGACGCCGGCGGCCAGGCCGCCGAATGCGCGCCTGCGGAGTGCAGGTGGGCGGTTTTCCTTCATGACGTACCTCCTTGAACAACAGCCTCCGCGGTCGCGGGGTCTGTGAGATGTACCGCGGCCTGCTGGCTGCGGTTCGGTTTGCGGGCGGCCCCGCGGGTGAGGAAGAGCCGCTGGAACAGGACAAGCACCAGGTCGACGGCGATCGCGAGCCCGGCGATGAGCAGCGAGCCGCCGAGCATCTGCGGGAAGTCGGAGAGGACGAGGCCGTCAAAGAGGTAGCGGCCCAGGCCGCCCAGGTTGATGTAGGCGACCACGGACACCGTGGCGATCACCTGCAGGACTCCGGTGCGGAACCCGCCGAACATGACCGGCAGCGCGTTGGGGAACTCGGCGCGGAACAGCACCTGCAGTTCGGTCATCCCCATGGCCCGGGCGGCGTCCACCACGTTCCGGTCCACGCTGGAGATTCCCGCGTAGGTCCCGGCCAGCAGCGGCGGCACGGTCAGGATCACGAGCGCCCAGACCGGGGGCATCAGCCCGATCCCCGCCAGCAGGACAAAGAGCGTCAGCAGTCCCAGGGTCGGCAGCGCGCGGAGGGCACCGGCGAGGGCCACCACGGCCACCCGTCCCCGGCCGGTGTGGCCCACGTAGAGTCCGATCGGCACCGCAATGGCGGACGCGATCAGCATCACCAGCCCGGTGTACTGCAGGTGCTCGGCCAGGCGCACGGGGATGCCGTTGCTGCCGGCCCAGTGCTTCGGGTCGGCAAGCCAGGCGAAGGTGTCGGTGAAGACGTCGCTCATGCGGATGCCCCCGCGGCAGATTCGGAAAGACGCCGGGCCGCGGCGGGCTCACCGGGCTGACCCGGCGAGCCCGCGCCGGCCCGGGTCCAGGGCGTCAGGAGCCGTTCCAGCAGCACCAGCACGGCGTCCATCAGCAGCGCCAGCAAGAGGATGGCGACAATCCCCACGAGCACCTCGGTCACGAAGTCGCGCTGCAGCCCGGATGTGAAGAGCATGCCGAGGTTCCCGATGCCGAGCAGGGCGGCGACGCTGACCAGGGAGATGTTGCTGACCGAGACCACGCGGAGGCCGGCGAAGAGCACGGGCAGCGACAACGGCAGGTCGATCTGCAGGAACCGGGCCAGGGGTTTGAAGCCCATCGCGACGGCGGCCTGCTGCAGGTCCTCGTCCACCGAGTCAAAGGCGTCCAGGGCGGCCCGGACCAGGAGCGCGACGGCGTAGATGGTCAGGGCCACAACGACGTTGACCGGGTCCAGGATCCTGGTTCCCAGAACGGTCGGCAGGATGATGAAGAGCGCCAGCGAGGGAATGGTGTAAAGCAGCGAGGAGGCGGTGAGGACCACGGTGCGCAGGGTGCGGTTCTGCCGGGCCAGCTGGGCCAGCGGGATGGAAATCAGCAGGCCGAAGATCATCGGCAGGACGGCCAGGACGAGGTGCTGGCCGGCGAGGCTGAAGACCTGCCCGCTGTTGGCCAGGAACCATTCCATCAGTGCGCGCCCTGCCGGACCCGGCGGTCCGCTTCGATCAGGGCGAGCACTTCGGCGGCCGTGATCACCCCGGCCACCCTGCCGTCCGCGTCCACGGCGACGCCGAGTCCGGACGGCGAGGACAGGGCCGCATCGAGTGCCCGGCGGAGCGTCTCCCCCTTATGGAAGAGCGATCCTCCCGGGACGGTGGCCGGGCCGGCGCCGGGCGCGCTCCAGCCGAGCGGCCGGCGCTCGTCGTCGACCACAAGCTGCCATTCGTCCGTGTCCGGGCCGCCGCCGCGGGCGAGTTCGCCCGCGCGGACGGTGTGGACCGGGTGGACCGCGACGCCGTCGGACGGGCTGAACGCGAGGTGCCGGAACCCCCGGTCGCGGCCCACAAAGGACGCGACGAAGTCGTTGGCCGGGGCCCGCAGGATCTCTTCCGGGGTGGCGTACTGCGCCAGCTTCCCGCCGGACGCGAAGACGGCCACCTTGTCCCCCAGCACGGTCGCTTCGTCGATGTCGTGGGTGACGAACACAATGGTCTTGGCCAGGTCGCGCTGCAGCCGGAGCAGCTCTTTCTGCAGTTCATCGCGCACCACGGGGTCAACCGCGCTGAACGGTTCATCCATCAGCAGCACGGGAGGGTCGGCGGCGAGCGCACGGGCCACCCCGACGCGCTGCTGCTGGCCGCCGGACAGCTGTGAGGGGTAGCGCCGGCCGAGCCCGGCGGCGAGGCCGACGACGTCGAGCAGCTCCTCCGCGCGCTTGCGGGACGCCGCCTTGGACACGCCGTTGAGCCGCGGGACGGTGGCGATGTTGTCCAGGACGGAGCGGTGGGGCATGAGACCGGAGGACTGCATGACGTAGCCCATCGAGCGGCGCAGTTGCGCGGCGGGCACGGTGGTGACGTCCCGTCCGTCCACGGTGATGGTGCCGGACGTCGGCTCGACCATCCGGTTGATCATCCGCAGCGAGGTGGTCTTGCCGCAGCCGGATGGTCCCACGAAGACGGTGATGGCGCCCTTGTCGATGGACATGCTCAGATCGTCGACGGCGGCCTGGCCGCCCGGGTACTGCTTGGTGACGCTCTGGAACTCGATCATGGCCTCTGCCATTCCGGGCTTACCTATCTGTTGGCGGCAACATGGGACGGTCCAGCCAACTGATCATATGCATCCTGAATTTTGGCTGTAAAGCGGGTATGGCCCAGCGTAGCTGGCGCCGCTGGCGGGCCGGGGTGCCGATAGGACGAATCGGGCCCGGATCCCGCCGGCGGCGCGGGGGCTACCCCCTGCATTCGGCACCGGCGGGTTTCCGGATGGGCCTGCTATTTCCGGCGGCTATTTCCGGCGGCCGTTGCCCTTTCCTTTGCCCCCTTCCGTGGCCCTGCGGGGCTGGTCATGGCTGAGCCGCTCGGCGGCGCGCTGGCTCCTGCTGGCCACCACCACCTTCTGGTGCCACTCCCGCTGGTAGGCGCGCCGGGCGGCCGCGTCGTGGCGCCGCTCCAATGCCGCGACTTCGCGCTGCATCTTGAGGTAGCTTGCCCAGCGGCGGCTGTCCAGCTCGCCCCCGGCGAGGGCGTCCTGCACAGCGCAGCCGGGTTCGCGGCCGTGCGCGCAGTCAGCGAACCGGCACCGGGCGAAGAGGTCCTCGAGGTCGCCGAAAACCTCGTCCAGGCCGTCCTCGGCATCGAACAATCCGAAGCCGCGCACCCCGGGCGTGTCCATCAGCACCGCCCCGCCGGGCAGCGGGACCAGTTCCCGGGAGGTGGTGGTGTGCCTGCCTTTGCCGTCGCCTGCCCTTACCGCGCCGGTTTCCTGGGCTTCGAAGCCCACGAGCGCGTTGATCAGGGTGGATTTGCCGGCACCCGAGGGGCCCAGCAGCACGATGGTGCCGCCGGGAGGGAGATGCCCCAGCAGCTCATCGAGGCCGTCGCCCTGCTCGGCGCTGGTAGTGACCACCGCAACGCCGGCGGCCTGCAGCGAGACCTGCCCGACGACGTCGTCCGCCACCTCGGCGAGGTCCGCTTTAGTGATCACCACCAGCGGGGTGGCGCCGGAATCCCAGGCGGCGACGAGGGTGCGTTCGAGCCTGTTGTGGGTGAGCGGACGGTCCACCGGGACCACCACACCGACGAGGTCCATGTTGGCGCCGAGCACCTGCGCCTCGGAGGAGGCCTCGAAGGCGCGCTTGCGGCTGAGCTCCGAACGGCGCGGCAGCACGCCGAGAATGGCGGACTCTCCGCCCTGGTTGCTGCCGAGCCAGACCCAGTCGCCGGTGGCCGGGATTCTCCCGGTCCGCGGGTAGGGCAGGTGCGACTGGCCGTTGTGGTCCGCCACCAGGACGAGGTTGCGGTCCACCCGCACCACCCGTCCGGCGCTGGTCCCGCCCGGGACGGGATGGGAGGAGAAAAGCTCCGTGACGGCGTCGGTGAAACCGAAACGGACCGGCCCCTGGAGAGCCGTTTGTTGACTGCGGTGAAGATTCAATGGAAACCCTTTGCTGGGCCCCGGAAAGCGCGCTGCCCGCTGCGGTCAGCCGGACCGGTCAGCTGTGGTGGGCTAGGAAGTGCGGACGTGCGGGGCAGGAATGATGAAGTGGTTTGAGGTTGTGCGCGGTGCGCGCAGATCCGTTGCAGTCATCACTTCCACCTCCCCGGCCGTCTGGCGGCCATCCCGGCCGCGGTGTCTCTAGGCTAGCCGTCCGCACCGCGGGTGGCCAGCTTTTTGTCACACGAGTTTGCCGTCCAGCGGCCGCTCGCGGTAGAGGCGGAGCCCGGCATCCACCAGCGAGACCCGGTTCAGGCCCGCCACCTCGGCCAGCGGGATCCACGCAGCGTGGGTGGTGCTGCCGCCCACCTCGTGGCGCAGTTCGCCGCCGCTGACGCTCGCCTCGTAGACGAGCCGCAGCGACTGGAAGTCCCGCTGGCCGCCGTCGAGCCGGGTCTCGGCCGGCCAGTGCCCGACGTCGATCCCGAGCAGGGCGCCGATCCGGGCGTCGTACCCGGTCTCCTCGTGGATTTCCCGGCGGCACCCGTCCACCGGATGCTCGGCGAGGTCCAGGCCACCGCCGGGCAGGGTCCAGCCTTCGCGGCCGCCCTGCTTCCAGTACGCCAGCAGGAGGCTGTCGTCGCGGACAATGACGGCGTAGGCGGCTGGGCGGGTGTCGAATGGGAGGGTCATTGAACCAGCCTAACGGCGCAGCGCGGGCCCTGCCGGATCTCCCGTCCGGGCCCTAGAGTTTGAGGGTGACCAATCTCGAAGTCCTTCCGCCCGAAGAAGTCTGCCCGGCCGCCCACAGTGTGGCGGGCGCCGCGAGCGGGCCGTGCCTGCAACTGTGGCCGGCCCGTGAGGTCCCGCTCGGCGGGGTCCGCGCCATGAACGTCTCCCGGACGCTGCCGCAGCGCGGGCTGCCGACCGTGGGTGCGTGGTGTTTCCTGGACAGCTTCGGCCCGGACCGGGTGGCGATGTCGGTACTGCCGCACCCGCACACCGGGCTGCAGACCGTCACCTGGCCGCTGGCCGGCACCATCCGCCACCGGGACAGCGTGGGCAGCGACGTGCTGGTCCGCCCGGGCGAGCTGAACATCATGACCGCCGGCCACGGCGTCTCGCACTCCGAGTTCGCGGTACTTCCAGCAGGCGGGGCGGAGCACGAACTGCCGCTGCAGCGGGGGCTGCAGCTGTGGGTTGCGCTGCCCGACGCCGAACGGCACCGTGCCCCGGCCTTTGAACAGCACCGCGAGCTTCCCGTGGTCCGCGGCGACGGCTTCACCGCGACGGTCATCGTGGGAACCCTCGCTGGCGCCACCTCCCCGGCGACGGTGTACTCCCCGATTGTGGGCGCCGACATCAGCTGCGCCGGCCGGATCAGCCTGCCGCTGGACCCGGGCTTCGAACACGCCGTGCTGGTGCTCGACGGGACACTGTCGCTGGACGGCCAGGACGTGGTGGCGCCGGGGCCGCTGGGCTACTTGGGCACCGGGCGCAGCCGCCTGGACCTCGACGCCGCGCCGGGCACCCGTTTTGTGCTGCTGGGCGGCGAGCCGTTCGAGGAGGAACTGCTGATGTGGTGGAACTTCGTGGGCCGCAGCCACGAGGAGGTGGAGCAGTCGCGGCTGGACTGGGAAGCCCAGGCCGGTCTCCCGGACGACGACGCGGCGCGGGCGCGGTTCGGGCTGGTGCGCGGGCACGGCCCCGACGCCGGCGCCGAGGCCGGGCGGATCCCGGCTCCGCCGCTGCCCGGGGTCCCGTTGCGCCCCCGGCGCCGGCAGTAGTTGTGCGCTAGCCCTGCTCGGCGACGAGCTGGAGTACACCGAACACCGGCTCCTGCTGCAGGACCCGGACATCGGTGATCCCGGCGCCGGCCAGGGCCCCGCGGAACGCGTCCTGCAGCCGCGGCACGTTCATGCCGAGGCCGCTGCCCAGGATCACCGGGCCCTCGATGCCCAGCTGCCGGACGGTCTGTTCGGCGAGGCCCGCGAGGTCGCGGCCGGCCTGCTCGATCAGCGCCCGGCTCGGTGCGTGGCCGGCGTCGGCGGCTTCGACGACGAGCCGGGCGCGCTGGGCCCAGAAGCGGCGCCCGGTCCGGGGCGAGTGAAACAGCGCAATCAGTTTGTTTGGGTGGTCCACCCCGCAGGAGTCCAGCAGGGCACGGGTCAGCTCATCCGGTTCCAGCCCCTGGTTCATCCGGCGCAGGCTGTGGCGCACGGCTTCGCGGCCCAGCCAGTAGCCGCTGCCTTCGTCGCCGAGCAGGTAGCCCCAACCGCCGGCCCGGGCCTCGGCGCCGCGGCTGTTCTTGCCCCACGCGGCCGAGCCGGTTCCGGCAATGACGGCGACGCCGGTGCTGGCACCGCCGGCGGCCAGCAGCAGGCGGGAGTCGTGGACCACGGTGACCTTGGCGCCCGGCACGTGCGGGGCGATCAGCGCGGCGAGCGCCGCGGCGTCGTCGTCGGTGTCGATGCCGCCCGCTCCGGCGTAGACCTGGGCGACGTCTCCCCCGCCGATCCGGCCGAAAAGTTCCGCCAGGTTCCGGACGGCCTCGTCCTGGCTGACGTTCTGGACGTTGGCGCTGCCGACCGATTCGTCCGCCACCGGCGTTCCGGCCTCGAAGCGGACCCCGCGGGTCTTGGTCCCGCCGATATCGAGTCCGATCACGGCACCGGAAGCGACGGAGGCGGAGGCTGCCGGCGAGGCCGGGATGTCAGAATGGGTCACCGGAACAGCCTACTGAATCACTGGCAGGAGAAAGCAATGTCGCACGGTCTCTTTGGCACCCGGGTTGTCGCCGCCCCGATGGCGGGAGGGACGTCCACGCCGGCGTTCGTGGCAGCCGTGCACGCGGCCGGGGGCCTGGGCTTCCTGGCGGCCGGTTATAGGGGCGTTGCCGCCATGCAGGCGGACATCCGTGCCGCCCGCGTCTCCGGCGCGCGGTTCGGCATGAATGTATTCGTCCCGGACCCGGCCCAGCTGGCTCCGTCCGCGGCCGCCCTGGCTGTGCTCGAGGAGTACCAGCTGGAGCTGCGTGCCGATGCCGCGCGTTACGGTGTGGAGCTGCCGCCATTGCGCCTCGATGACGACGAGAGTGGCAGGGCAAGATCGATGCCCTGCTGGCCGACCCGGTGGAGCTGGTCAGTTTCGCGTTCGGGCTTCCCGGCGCGGCGGTGGTCCGTGCTTTGCAGCGGGCCGGGTCGGCGGTGCTGGCCACGGTCACCTCGGTGGCCGAGGCCCGGCAGGCGGCCGAGCAGGGCGTGGACGCCCTGGTGGTGCAGCATGCGTGCGCCGGGGGCCACAGCGCAGCATTCCTGCCGGGTTCCGCTGCAGGGGGTTCCGCCGGGGGTCCCGCGGCTCGGGGAACGACGGCGGAGCTGGTCGCGGCGGTGCGCGCCGCCGTCGAGCTCCCCCTCGCGGCGGCCGGCGGGATCATGGACGCCGCGGACCTGGACCGGGCGCGTGCCGCGGGGGCCGAGACGGGCCAGCTGGGCACCGCCTTCCTGCGCACGGACGAGAGCGGCGCGCGGCAGCTGCACAAGGATGCGCTGGCCAGCCCGCACTTCACGCAGACCGAACTGACCCGGGCCTTCACCGGGCGCTGGGCGAGGGCGCTGGTCAATGAGTTTGTCCGGGACCACCCCGACGCGCCGGAGGCCTACCCGGCCGTGCACCACCTCACCGCCCCGCTGCGGGCAGCCGCTGCCGCCGCCGGGGACCCGGAGAGGCTCAATCTCTGGGCCGGCACCGGCTGGCAGCAGGCTCGGGCGGGTTCGGTCGCGGAGGTCATGGCGGGGCTGCTGGGCTGAGGCGGCGTCGCCGGTGCGCCGGCTCGCGGCTTCGCTCCGGGCTCGCCGTGTGGAAACGTCGAGCCCGGACGGAACCCGCGAGCGAACGACGGTGGCGGCGACGGCTGACCCGACGCGGAGTCGCCGGGTCAGTTGCCGGAGCGGCCGCGGACAAACCCGGCCAGCAGCGCCGGGCCCTCGCTGAGCACCAGTTCCCGGAACAGCCGCACCGGGTCCGGTTCGGCGTCCGCTCCCCCGCGCCGCTCCCGCCAGGCCAGGCCGATCTCGCGGAACGCCAGCCCGGAGTCCAGCGCCAGCTCCACCCAGCCCAGCTCGCCGGGCTGCGCCGGGGTGTGGCGTCCGGGGGCCAGCCCGCCGGGCGGCAGGATGCTGACGCCGAGTCCGGCCGAGACGAGTCCCCTGGCCGTGTGGGAGTCCTGGCTTTCGAAAGCGATGCGGGGCCGGAAGCCCGCTTCCCGGAACAGTGCGTCCGTCAGCGAGCGCATGCCGTAACCCGGCCCCATCGCCACGAACGGGTCGTGCCGGATCTCCGCGAGCCGGGCCCGGCGGCGCGTGGCCAGCGGGTGTGAATGGTGCACCACCAGACGCAGCGGCTCGCGGTAGAGGCGGGCCGAGGAGATCAGTCTGCTCGGCGCCGCGACGGGTGCGGTCAGGGCCAGGTCGGCGTCGCCCGCGGCCAGTTCGGCCAGGCAGCCGTCCCGCGCGCCCTGGCTGAGGTCAAAGGCCGGCTGGGGATGCCGTTGCCGGAACGCGCTGATCAGCAGCGGCAGCATCGCCTCCCCGAAGGTGTGCTGGAAGGAGACCGCGATGCGTCCGCGCACCACCTCGGACTCGTGCCGGACCAGGTCCAGCCCGGCCTGGAACTCGCCCAGCGCCGCCTCGATGTGCGGCAGGAGGGCCTTGGCCGCGGCGGTCAGCCGCACGCCGCGGCCGTCGCGGATCAGCAACTCGGTGCCGATGATGGCGCCGGCCCGCGCGACGGCCCGGCTCACCGTGGATTGGGGCAGCCCCAGCACCTCGGCGGTCGCGGTGATGTGCTGGGTGCGGCCGAGCTCGGCGAGCAGCGGCAGCAGGGGCAGCAGCTGGACCAGCTGCTTATGCTGCACGTCCACGGCACCCGGCTCCTAAATTGTTCCAAATTTGCTATTGATCTTATAGAAAACATGCATTGGAAGCATGTCTTTCGGACGCCTAATCTGGTGGAATGTCCCGCCTCCCGCTCAGCCCCTCCCCCTCCGCAGCCAGTGTCGGGGCGGCGGCCCGCGCCGGCAATCCCGGGTGGGCGGGCCATCCGAAGGGTTCGGCTGCCTACCGCCGGATCCTTGCCGGCCTCGCCTTCGCCGGCGTCGCCGCGTTCGCCCAGCTGTACTCCACCCAGGCCGTGTTGCCGCTCATCGCCCGCGAGCTGCAGGTGACGGCGGCCGAGGCGGCCCTGACCATCTCGCTGGCCACCGTGGGCCTGGCCGTGACCGTGCTCCCGTGGTCCTTCCTCGCCGACCGGATTGGCCGGGTCCGTGCCATGGCCTGGGGCATCTCGGCGGCCACGGTGCTGGGGCTGCTGGCCCCGCTGGCACCGAGCTTTCCGGTCCTGCTGGGCCTGCGGATGGCCGAGGGTATGGCGCTGGGCGGCATCCCGGCCATCGCCATCGCCTACCTCAACGAGGAAGTCAATAAGGCCCATGCCGCACTGGCCGCCGGCACCTACGTTGCGGGCACCACGCTCGGCGGGCTGGCGGGGCGGCTCGTCGCCGGCCCGGTCGGTGACCTGTGGGGCTGGCGGGCCGCGGCGCTGGCGGTTTCCGTCATGGCCACGGCCGCGGCCGTCCTTTTCCTGATCCTGGTGCCGCCCGCCCGGAACTTCACCGCCGCTGCCGCCGGCGGTTTCCGCGGCGCCCTCTCGACGCTGTCCGGGCATGCCCGGAACCCGCGGCTGCTGGCCGTCTACGTCCAGGCATTCCTGCTGATGGGCGGCTTTGTGGCGGTCTACAACTACCTTGGCTTCCGGCTCTCCGGCGAACCGTTCAGCCTGCCGGCCACCCTGATCAGCCTGATCTTCCTGGCCTACCTCTCCGGCACCGTCTCCGCCCGCTGGGCCGCCGGCCTGACGGTACGCTTCGGCCGGCGCAATGTGCTGGTAGCCGGCACCGTACTGATGGTCGCCGGCCTGGCCCTGACCCTGACCCAGCAGCTGGGCCTGATTCTGGCCGGGCTGCTGCTGTTCACCGGCGGCTTCTTCGCCGCCCACAGCATCGGCTCCGGCTGGACCGGCGTGATCGCCAGCACCGGCCGCGCGCAGGCCGCCTCGCTGTACAACCTCGCGTATTACTTGGGCTCGAGCGTCATCGGCTGGGCCGGCGGACTGCTCTTCCAGTCCCTGGGCTGGGCGGCCCTTGCCCTGTCAGTGATGGGGCTGGCCTGCACGACGGCGGTGATCACCGCCGTCGTGCATCCCGCCGGGGCACGGGGCGCGGCCCCGGCGGGGACGGCGGCGCGCTAGCGGGTTGCCTCGAGGGCCTGGACCAGGTCCGCCACGATGTCCGCCGGATCCTCCAGCCCCACGGACAGCCGCAGCAGGCTGGCGTGCGGCTTGGCCTCCGCGGCCACCGGCCGGTGGGTCAGCCCCGCGGGGTGCTGGATCAGCGTATCGATGCCGCCGAGCGAGACGGCGTGCGTGATCATGCTGACGGCGGCCGGGACACGCTCGGCGTGCTCGGCACTGGCCAGCTCAAACGCCAGCAGCGAACCGGGGCCCGCCATCTGCGTTCCGATCAGGCCCCGCGGATCACACTCCGGCAGGCCCGGGAAATAGACCCGGCGGATCAGCTCGTGCCCGGCGAGGGAGGCCGCGACCTTCTCGGCACCGGCCTGCTGCGCCCGCACCCGGACCGGCAATGTGGCCAGCCCGCGGTGCAGCAGGTACGCCGGCCACGGCGTCAGGATGCCGCCGGTGATGGCGCGGATCTGGCGCAGCCGGACGGCCCACTCCGGGGAAGCGGCGACGACGCCGCCCATCGCGTCGCCGTGGCCGCCGAAGAACTTGGTGGCGCTGTGCAGCACCATCGCAGCCCCGTGCCGGTAGGGCTGCTGGAGGATGGGGGTGGCGAAGGTGTTGTCCACGAGCAGCGGCACCCCGTCCGCCGCGGCCGCCGCGGCGGCAATGTCGACGAGCTCCAGGCTGGGGTTGGCAGGGGTTTCCAGGATGACGAGTCCGGTGTCGGGACGCATCGCCGCGCGGATGCCCTCGGGGGTGGTGAAGGTGACCTCGGTCCCGAGCACCCCGGAGGCCAGCAGGTGGTCGCTGCCGCCGTAGAGCGGGCGCACCGCCACCACGTGCTTCTTCCCGGTGCCGACGACGGCGAGCAGCACGGCGCTCAGGGCGGCCATGCCGGTGGCAAATGCGACGGCTTCTTCCGTGGCCTCGAGCAGGGCGACGCCTTCCTCGAAGCGGGCGACGGTGGGATTCCACAGCCGCTGGTAGACCGTGCTCTGGCCGTCCAGATGCGGGCCGCCGGTGGCCATCTGTTCGTAGGCGAGTCCGCCGTCGTGGACCGAGGGCAGCGGGGCCGTGGTGGAGAGATCGATCGGGACAGCGTGGACGCCGAGTTCCGTCAGGCCGTTCCGGCCGGCGTGGACCGCCAGCGAGTCTTGAGAAAGCACCGTACTCCTTTTGAATATTCACCATTGAATGCGGTAAGTATCTGGCACTAATTCGGACTTTTGTAGGGGCTGTGAATGGAACTGCCGGAAAGGGCCGTTTATGATGAACTCACACCACATCAAGGAGGATCCGTGAGCACCCCCACGAAGAATGTTCGGCCCGCAGCAGGCACCAGCGAACCCCTGGACGCCATTGACGAGCGCCTCCTCGCCGCCCTGGTCGCGGACGCCCGGATCTCCAACAAGCACCTGGCCGAACTGGTGGGGATTGCCCCGTCCACGGCGTTGATGCGCACCCGGGCGTTGTCCGATCGCGGCATCATCCAGGGCTTTGAAGCCAAACTCAGCCTCGCCGCCGTGGGCCGCTCGGTGCAGGCGCTGATCGCCGTCCGGCTGCGCGCCCACGACCGCGAACAAATCGACCGCTTCACCGCCCGGGTGCCGAAACTGCCCGCCGTGCTCTCCACCTTCCACACCTCCGGCTCGGTGGACTACCTGCTGCACATCGCCGTCGCCACCACCGAGGACCTGCGCGACTGGGTACTGGACAACCTGGCAACGGATCCGGTGGTGGGCCACACCGAGACCACCCTCGTGTTCGACCACATCCAGGGCAACCACGGACCGCTGCCGGACTAACTCCGGCGGGCCGGGCGTTGGATGCACCCTGGTGATCGGGTGGTTTCGATGCCGGCCCGGTGGGACATGCCCATTCTTCGTGCCGGCGGGTGGACATATTGGCACTATGTCCATTGCTCGCGTCCTGGACCGGACATGTCCCCAGCCGACCGACGAACATGCCCATTCTTGGCGCCGGCGGGTGGGACATGCCCATTCTTCGGGCCGGCCCCGTCGGACATGCCCATTCTTCGGGCTGGCGGGCGGACATATTGGCACTATGTCCATTGCTAGCGCTCGGCGTTGGACATGTCCCCAGCCGACCGACAAACATGCCCATTCCCTGTGCCGGCGGGTGTTACATGCCCATTCTTCGCCCCGGCGGTCGGGCCTAGCTCAGTACCGCTAGCCGCGGACGGAGCCGGGCGCCCTCAGGCAGGGCCTCAGGCCTGCGCACGCAGGGCATTCCGCAGCGTGAGCGCCGCTAGGGCAACGGCAAACACAGCGCAGAGCCCGACGAAGCCTGCCACGGCGGCCTGCAGGCCGAAGACGCCGGCGGCCAGACCGAGCCCGATCACCGGGAAGGCGCTGCCGAGGTAGGTGATCACGTAGACGGTGCTGATGATCTGGGCGTGGCGGGATGCCTCCACTTTCCCGGCCACATCGTTGAAAACGGTGCGGAAGGAGACGCCCTGGCCGAGGCCTGCGGTAATGCTGGCCGCGATCAGCAGCCATGGGCTGCTGATTGCCGCGGCCGCAGCGATCAGCAGCACGGAGACGGCCAGCAGGGTCAGCCCGGCGGGCACCACGAAGCGGCCACGCACGGCGAGCAGCTGGCTCAGCGCCGAGGCTGCCAGGGTCAGCCCCGCGAGGAGCCCGATCAGGGGTCGGGAGTCCGCGTGGACGATCTGCGCGAAGTAGCCCGGCGCCAGTGAGAGGCAGAAGCCGAAGACCGCGAAGCTGAGGAACCCGACGGCCGAGGCGAGCCAGAACGCGCCGCGGGCCTCGCTGGAGACGGAGGGGCGGCGGGGTGCGAGGACCTTCAGCGGCTGCGGGCCGGCGACAGAGGTGATGGCGGGCCGGGCCTTGAGCAGGTAGAGCGGCACCAGCAGCGCCAGCAGGACAACGGAGTGCAGGAGGTACGGCGTGGACGTGGGCCCGGGGAGGACGGAGAGCATTCCGCCGATCGCCGGCCCGGCCGCCACGCCGCCGGCGGAGGCCAGCAGCGTGAACCTTGAGGCCCACTCGGGCCGGCTGGGCAGCAGCTCGCGCAGGGCGGCGGAACTGGCGCCGGTGGCCAGCGCCACGGCGGCCCCCTGCAGCGCCCGGCCCGCACACAGCGCCAGCAGGCTGTCCGCGTTGGCGAAGACGAAGCCGCCGGCGAGGCCCACCAGGACGGCCACCAGCAGCGCGGCGCGCCGGCCGATGTGGTCCGACCAGTGCCCGGCGAGGATCAGCGTGGCCACGAGCGCCAGCACGTAGGCGGAGAACGCGACCGTAACGTCCAGGGCCGTGATGCCGAGCTTGGCCTGCAGCAGCGGATACAGCGGGGTCGCGAGGTTGGCGCCGACCAGCAGTGTGAAAATCACGACGCCGGCCATCACCAGGCGCGCGGTGACGGAGGCGTCCCAGCCCCAGCGTTCTGCCGTGGCCGGGCGCATGCGAAGTTCGCTGAAGACGGTCATGGCGGTGCCCCTGCTGCATTGAAGCGGGCCGCATACGCTCCCTGCGGGGAAGCGCCGGCCCGGTGAAGTTTGATACCTCCAGAATGCGGCACGGGTGACCTTTCAGGCCAAGTTCTGTGCCAAAATTGAGCAAAACCATCAACCGTGGCCTGCCAGCATGAACCGGAGTGACGATATGAACAGCCTGGACCCCACCGACCTGAAGATTCTGCTCGAACTGATCAAGGATCCGCGGATCCAGATCGGCGAACTCAGCGACGTCCTGGGCATCGCCCGGAACACGGCCCAGTCGCGGGTGCGCCGGATGTTGCGCTCGGGCCTGCTGCACGACGGCGGCCGGGAAATCGACCTGGAGGCGGTGGGCTACGACGTCGTCGCCTTCGTCACGATCGAGGTGAACCACCGCGAGCTCGACGGCGTGGTGGGCGCCCTGCGCCTGATCCCCCAGGTCCTCGAGGTCCACGAAATCTCCGGCCGCGGCGACGTCTGGTGCCGCGTGGTCGCCACCGACACCCACAATCTTCAGTCCGCGCTGCGGTCCATCCTACGGATCAAAGGCGTGATCCGGACCGAAACCGTGCTCGCCCTGCACACCCATATTCCGTACCGCACGGAGCCGCTGATCAGCCGGCTGGCCCAGGGCAGTGCACTGGCGCCCGGGCGGTCCGCGTCGCGCCGGGCCGGTGCCGCGGAACCCGGCTAGAGACTGGATAATGAGCCGGTGACTATCATTGACAACGCCGTCTACGTCGACGGTGTGCGCCGCGCCGAGCCGAGCAGCCTGGAACAGACCGTCGAGACCCTGACCGAACATGGCGGCATGGCCTGGATCGGCCTGTACCGCCCGACCGAAGAGGAAATGGCCGCCGTCGCGGCGGAATTCGGCCTGCACGGGCTGGCGGTGGAAGACGCGATCTCCGCGCACCAGCGCCCCAAGCTGGAACGCTACGACGACAATCTGTTCACCGTGCTGCGCCCGGCCCGGTACCTGGACGAGACGGAGACCGTCGAGTTCGGTGAGCTGCATGTCTTTACCGGCCGGAACTTCGTGGTGACGGTCCGGCACGCCGAGACAGCCGTCGTCGGCCTGGTCCGGCGCCGGCTGGAGCACCGCCCGGACCTTCTTTGCCACGGCCCCGAAGCCGTGCTCTACGCGCTGATGGACCAGGTGGTCGATGACTACGGTCCGGTGGTGGCCGGGCTGGAGAACGACATCGACGAAATTGAAGACCAGCTGTTCAGCGGCGACCCGCTGGTGTCCCGGCGCATCTACGAGCTCGCGCGCGAGGTCATCCATTTCCAGCGGGCGATCCACCCGCTGCCGGCCATGATGCAGCAGCTCCGCCGGGGGTTCGAGAAGTACCAGGTGGACACCGAGCTGCAGCACAGCCTGCGCGACGTCGAGGACCACGTGGAACGGCTGATCTCGCGCGCCGATTCGTTCCGGGACCTACTGCAGAACGCGCTCACCCTCGACGGCACCCTGACCGCCAACCGCCAGAACGAGGCCAGCGCCGAACAGAACGAGCAGGTCAAGAAGATCTCGTCCTGGGCGGCGATCTTCTTCGCCCCGTCCTTTGTGGCCGGTGTGTACGGCATGAACTTCGAGCGGATGCCGGAGCTGCAGTGGACCTACGGCTACCCGATGGCGATCGGCCTGATGGCGGCCACCGCGGCCCTGATGTACGGCATTTTCAAGCGCAAGGGCTGGCTCTAGCAGGTCCCGGCGCCCCGTGTAGTCTGGCGTCATGAGCGCGCGGCGGGACCGGTTCCGGCACATCGTGGAGACCTTGAGCAGGCACGGGCTGGGCTTCGCGCTGGGCCAGCTGGGCCTGGACCGGCTGCACGTGCCCGGCCGCCCCGCACGGCTGCGGGCCGGTACCGCCGGAGTGCCGCTGCCGGCCCGGGTGCGGCTGACGCTGGAGGACCTGGGCGCGGTCTACATCAAGTTCGGCCAGATCGTCTCCACCCGCACGGATGTGCTCCCGCCGGAATACGCCGCCGAACTGGCCAAGCTCCAGGACGCCTCCCCGCCAGTGCCCGCCGGGCAAATCCGCGAGGTCCTCGCCGAGGAGCTCGGGCCCCGCGCGGACCGGCTACTGGCGGCCCTGCAGGACGTTCCGCTCGCCACCGGCTCCATCGGCCAGGTGCACGAGTCAACGGTTGAAGCGCCCGGCGGCGGCAGCGACGACGTCGTCGTCAAGGTCCGGCGCCCCGGCGTCGTGGAACAGGTCAGCGAGGACCTGGAGATCATGGCCGAGCTCGCCAAACGGGCCGAACAGGCGTCGGGGACGATCGCCGGCTTCCACGTTTCCGCGCTGGTGGACGAGTTTTCCCAGACCATGCGGGCGGAGCTGGACTATCTGCAGGAGGCCCGGAACGCGGAGCAGTTCGCCGAAAACTTCGCCGGCGACAGCCGCGTCCATATCCCCCGCGTCTTCTGGGACACCACCACCTCCCGTGTGCTGACCCTCGAGCGTGTCCGCGGCATCAAGATCAACGACGTCGAGGCCCTGCGCGCGGCGGGGATCGACCCCGGCGGCCTCGCCGTCGCGGCCTGCAACATCCTGCTCAAGATGGTGTTCGAGGACGGCTTCTTCCACGCCGACCCCCACCCCGGGAACTTCTTTGTGGAAGCCGACGGACGCCTCGGCATCATCGACTTCGGCATGGTGGGCCAGATCAGCGACACGGCACGCTGGAACCTGGTCCGGGTGCTGCTGGCCGTCGTCGAGCAGGACGCCGGACGCCTCACCACCGCCATGGTGCAGCTCTGCGGGGCGACGGAGGCCGCCGACGCGAGCGGCCTGCAAGCGTCGTTGGGCCGCCTCGTGGGCCGCTACGCCGGCCGGCCGCTGGCGCAGGTGCCGATCGTCCCAGTGCTGACCGAACTGGCGGCGCTGCTGCGCGCGCACCGGCTCCGGCTGCCGCGCGAGACCGCCCTGCTGGTGAAGATGCTGATCATGGCGGACGGGCTTGGCAAGCAGCTCGATCCGGGGTTCGAGCTAACCGCTCAGCTGGCACCGTTCACGCGCAGGATCCTCCTCGGCTCGCTGTCCCCCGACGCGTTGGCCTCTCGGTTGAAGAAGCTCGGCTGGGAGGCGCTGCAATTCGGCACGGAGGCGCCGGAGATGGCGCGCCGGCTGCTGGAGGTGCTCGAACGTGGCGGCCTGGACGTCCACTTCCGGGCGGACGAGCTGGACCGGCTGCTGGACAAGGCTGAACGGACCGGCAACCGGATTGTGGCCGGACTGATCACCGCGGCCCTGATCGGCGCCGTGGGGGAACTCGTGTCCGTCCAGCCGGAGCGCTGGCGGGGATGGCCGAAAGCCCTCGTCACTGCGGGCCTCGGCGGGGTGGGCGCCCTCGGCGGCTACCTGGCCGTCACCTCCCGGCACCGGCGGCGGGGGTAAGCGGGGGCACGCGGTCCGGGCGCTCGACGGCGGCGGCGGGCGGTAGCCCGGGCCCCCGGCCGGGGCAGCGGAGGGATCAGCGCGCCCCGCGGCGGTTGCGCGCCAGCGCCACGAGGCGGAGGAAAGCCAGCACGAAGCCAGCCTCGATCAAGCCCATCAGTCCGAGCCAGAGCCACTGCGCGTGGCCGATGAAGTAGATCGCCCCGAGCGCGACCAGCACGCTGCCGAGGACGAGGGCGTAGACGGCGAAGCCGAAAGCCACACGGGCGCTGCGCACGCCAGTACGAAAACCGAAGCCCAGCGGTTCCCCGCCCGGGTAGCCGCCCACGCGGTCCTGCGCGGCCGGTGTCAGCCGGTCGAATTCCTCCCACGGGTCGGGCTCGTGTTCGCGCGACTGTTCGGCCATGGTCCTATTATCCCGCGTTATCCCGCGGGCCTAGGCGGCCCGCTGCCCGACCTCTCCGGGGCCGGCGCCGGCCGCGCCGAAGATGAGCTGGCGGGTGGCAATCTTCTCGGTAAAGAACCGGTCATGGCTGACCACCACGACCGCGCCGGGGAAATGCAGCAGCGCCCGCTCCATCACCTGGGTGCTGGAGAGGTCCAGGTGGTTGGTGGGTTCATCGAGCAGCAGCACCGAGGCGCCGGAGAGCAGGCACTGCGCCATGGCCACGCGCGCCTTCTGGCCGCCGGAGAGGTTGCCGATCTTCTGCTTGAGGTCCGCTTCGGAGAACTGGAACATCGCCAGGAAGCGGTTGACGGACTTCTTCGTGGCGCTGAACGCCAGGCTGTCCGGCAGGGCGTTGACCGCGTGCGAGACGGTATCGCCGTCGTCGAGCTCTTCCAGCATCCGGTTGTAGGACACGAACCCGGGGCCCTTGGCCCAGGCCACCTCGCCGGTGTCGGCCTGCTCCTCGCCGGTCAGGACCTTCAGCAGGGTGGATTTGCCGCTGCCGTTGGCGCCGAGTACCGCGATCCGGTTGCCCTTGCGGATTTCGAAGCTCAGGTCCTCGAACAGGAGCTTGTCGCCGTAGGCCTTGCCCAGCCCCTGCACCCGGCAGAGGACGTCCTTGACGTGCAGGCCGCCGTAGATCTCAGTGACGATCTGGTCCACGGGACGGGGTGTGCGGGACTTCTTGATTTTGGCCAGCTGGTTGCCCAGCCCGCGGCCGGCGGCCTTGGCGGCTTCGCGGCGGTCGGCGATCCCTTCGGCTTCAAACGCGAGCAGTTCGGATTCGTGCACGAACTGCTGCTCAAGGGTCTTGAGCCGGAACTGTTTCTGGATGACGTATTCGCCGAAGTTTCCGGGGTATTCGTGCAGGTGGTAGTTCTCCACCTCGATGATCCGGGTGACGACGGCGCCCAGGAACGTCCGGTCGTGCGAGACGATCACGGCCGCTCCCTTGAAGTCGCGGAACCAGTTCTCCAGCCATTCGACGCCGGCGACGTCGAGGAAGTTAGTGGGTTCGTCGAGCAACAACACGTCCGGACGCTCGAGCAAGATCTTTGCCAGCGCCGCCCGGTTGCGCCAGCCACCGGAGAGCGCATCGATCGCGCAGTGGCGGTGGGCGTCGTCGAACCCCAGGGTGGTCAGCACGGTGTCGATGCGGCGCGGGTAATCCCAGCCGTCCAGCCGGTCCATGTCCTCGAAGAGTGCGGCCTGCCGCACGATCAGCCGGTCCAGCTCATCGGCGGCGGGGTCCGCAGCGATGGCGGCGTCGATGGCGGCCAGTTCGGCTTCCACGGCCTTGATCACGGCGAAGAGCCCGTCGAGGACCTCGGTGATGGTCGATTCGCCGTTCAGTTCGGAGAACTGGGAGAAGTAGCCCACCCTGGTCCCGAGTTCGATGCTGACCGTGCCGGTATCCGGGGCCACCTGGTCGAGGATCAGCTTCAGGATGGTGGTCTTGCCGGATCCGTTCTTGCCGATCAGGCCCACCCGGTCCCCGGGTTCGAGCCGGAAGAAGGCCTCACGGAGGACCTGGTTGTTGTCGAAGCGGACGCTGACGTCATGCAGCCGGATCAGGCTCACTAATGCTGTCCTCTCAAGGAATCTTGCCCGGCAGGCGGGCCTGGAGGCTTGCGGGAGCCTTCCTTCAGACTATCCGGTTCGGCGCAGCGGCCGGACCGCGGGACGCTTCGGGTTGGCGCGATGGGCTGCCGGGAGCAGCAAAAAGCCCCGCACTGCGCCGTTTCGCGGGGCGGTGCAGTGCGGGGCTTTCCGGGCAGCGGACTACTTGCCGGATTTGCCTGACTTCTCGTGTGCGGCCCTGGGTGCGACGGCGGGCGCCTGCGCGGGTGCCGACTTGGCGGTTTTGGCGCCGTAGGAGGGCACGGCCGGGGTGGCGGCGTGCTCGTTGCGGTCCTCGGCGGCGTTGGCGAGGCCGGCGGCGCGGTGCGCAGCGGCGTTCTCGTGGGCCCAGGCGCTGTTGCCGCGCTCCGAGGATTCGCCCTTGGCGTCGGAATCGTCATCGCCGGCGTCGTCTGCCTCGTCATCCTCGGCCGGAGCGGGAACTGGAGTGGTCTCGGCGGGCTCCGGGGCCGGAATGGTCTTGGTCGGCCCAGGCGCCGGAGTAGTCTCGGCCGGCTCCGGGGCAGGCGTAGTCTCCGTCGGCTCTGGGGCCGGAGTGGTCTCCCTCGGCTCCGGTGCCGGGGTGGTCTCAGTCGGCTCCGGGGCCGGGGTGGCGGTCGCCGACGGGGCCGGAGTGACGGTGGCGGCCGGGTCGGAGATAAGTTCGGTGGCGGTGGCAGCCATGGCGGCGCCCGCACCGCCGGTGACTACGACGGCGGCGACAACGGTCGCCTTGCCCGCGGTGCCGAGGGCGCTGAGCCAGGTGAAGATTCCTGCCATGGGTGGTCCTTCCAGAGTGCTTACATTGAGGCTCGCGGACGGTGCCGCACAGCCAACCGCCGGCAACGTTACCTAATGCAAAGTGCGGCAGCGGTCCAGGAAGCAATTCCTGTGGCATTCCTTGGGAAAAACTCCGGCGGCGGTGCGGAAAGCACGTCGCGACGACCACGCCGCCTTAGGCGGCCGGAATCAATGCGGGGCACGTGTCCGGCCGCGACGGGTCTTGCCGTCCTCCGCCGCAGAGCGTAAGAGAGAGGCATGGAATCACATGGGGGCGTCCTCCGCGGACGCGTTGCCGTGGTGACCGGGTCCACCCGCGGTCTGGGCTTCGCGATGGCGCGGCGCCTTGGCAGCCAAGGCGCGACGGTGGTGGTTTCCTCCCGGTCCGGAGCCGACGTGGCGGCGGCCGTCGAACGGTTGCGGGCGGAGGGGATCCCGGCGTTCGGACGACGCTGCGACACCGGTGACTTCGCCGGCGTCGAGGCACTTCGCGACGAAGCCCTCTGCCACGGGACTCTCGATATCTGGGTGAACAACGCCGGAGTTTCGGGCGTCTACGGACCGACGGCGTCCACGCCGGTCGAGGATTTCACGCAGGTTCTGCGCACAAACATCCTCGGCACCTTCCACGGGTCCAGGGTCGCGCTGCCAGTGTTTCTCGCCCAGGGCCACGGGGACCTCGTCAACCTGTACGGCCAGGGCGACCGGGGGCCGGTGGCGCTGCAGAACGCGTACGCCTCCAGTAAGCGTTGGGTCCGCCAGTTCACCGAAACCTTGCGTCGGGAGACCAGGGGCACCGGCGTCCGGGTGCACGGGATGAACCCCGGCCTGGTGACGACGGACCTGCTGCGACGCATCACATCCCAGCCGGGGTACGAGCAGCGACTTGGTGGGCTGCAGATCGTGGTTGCACTCTGGGGCCAGAGTCCTGACGAAGCCGCGCAGCCGCTCCTGGACCTCGTCACCTCTCACGCCGCGGAGTTCCGGGATCTGACCAAAGTGGCCTTGATAACACGGGGGGTGCGCAGCGTGCTGGCGGGGCGCCTCCGCCGCGCCAACCGCATGCCATTGGACGTCATCGTGCTGGGCAATCAAAGGCCAGCGGCGCGTCACCAGCAACATTAGGCCTTACGCCCGGGCTCTCGGCGGCGCCCGAAACCCTGACAAACTGTGGAGCTAAGGAGATTCGAACTCCTGACCTCTTCGATGCGAACTCGGAATCACGCTGATTCACGCGCTCTCACGAAATCAGCCTCTGACCTGTGGCTGCTTAGACCTGGCCTCACGTGGGCTCACGGAGGATCACGTCCGGATCACTGGTCAATTGGTTCAACGATGAGCAGATCCTCGTAAACGTGGCGGTTCCGGTAGGGACAGGGGGAGACGATTCCGGCCGTTTCGGTGGCGGCATACGCATCGAAGGGCGTGCTCCCCCACGCGGCCTCCAGCTCCGCGGCGGTGCGCAGGGTGAGGACTTCGGAGGCGGACATCACCCCTTCCGGTGAGATGTGCGGCCGTCCGGCGCGCTGCTCAGCGGCGAGGGGCTTCAGCGCCGAAGCGTAGCCCACAAGGAGCCGGGGCTGGAACCGGTTCAGCGCCGCGACCGTCTCCTCCATCGGCGGGAGGCCAGGACGGTCGCCCATTCGGAACGGTCCCAGATGAAGGTCCCGCGCCGACCGGTGGTTCCGGCCGTTGCCGCAGCCCACCACCGGCCTTTCCACGGCACCCCCGGGTCTCCCCCGCTCTGCGTCAGGGCCCGAAGGTGGTCCTCCAACTCCGCAAGCCTCAGGCCCGGTGTGGTGACGGCTTCGTCGAAGTGTTCCATCAGGTCCGCCTTTGTCACGGGCGGCAGGCGGTCCAGAGGGGCGTCATGCAGGCCCGCGTGATGGCGCCGATAGAACTCAGAGCCCGCGTACGTTGCCCGGCGCAGCTCCCCCAGGGCGTGATCCTGTTGGGCAGCGATCCGGGCCGCGTCCCAGTGGTCCCGTCGCCGCCACGCGGCCCGCAGGAACAACACCCGGGAGATGAGACGCAGGTCCATGGCGGTGGTCGTCTAGCGGGTCCCGGCAGGGGCCAGCGGTCGGTCAGCACGCGCCGTCGTGGCCTCGGGCGTTTCCGGCCGGGGCAGCCGGAGCCGTTTGAGCAGAAGGGCGTTAACGGCGACCAGGAAGCTGGACCCGGACATCGACAGGGCCGCGATCTCGGGGCTCAGGACGAGGCCGGCGAAGGCGAAGACCCCTGCCGCGATCGGCAGGGCTATCGCGTTGTACCCCACGGCCCAGCCGAGGTTCTGCCGCATCTTGCGCAGGGTGCCTTTGCCGATCCGCAGCGCGATGGGCACATCCAGCGGGTCAGAGCGCATCAGTACAAGGTCGGCTGTTTCGATCGCCACATCCGTGCCGGCGCCGATGGCGATGCCGAGGTCGGCCTGGGCCAGGGCGGGGGCGTCGTTGACGCCGTCGCCGACCATGGCGACTTTCTTCCCGGCCTGTTGCAGTTCGGCGATCTTCGCTGATTTGTCGCCGGGTAGCACCTCGGCGATGACGGAGTCGATGCCCAGCTGCCCGGCGATCCTCCGGGCCGTCGCCTCGTTGTCTCCAGTGAGCATGACGATCTCGATCCCCGACTCATGCAGTGCCGCTACCGCGGCGGCCGCGGTTTCCCTCGCGGCATCCGCCAGGGCGATCACGGCCGCGGCCTTGCCGTCGACGGCGACGAGGACGGCGGTCCGGCCGGTGGCGGCCAGTTCATCGCGGACCGCGGCCAACGGTCCGAGGTCGATGCCTTCGTCCGCCATGAGTTTGCGGTTGCCGACCAGCACCCGGCGTCCGTCCACGGTGGCGCCAGCCCCGTGTCCGGGAACGTTGCGGAAATCCGAGGCGGCTAGGACGGGTGCGCTGTGTTCCCGGGCATGCCGGACGACGGCGGCGGCGAGCGGGTGTTCGGATTCCTGCTCCACCGCGGCGGCCAGGGTTAGGAGTTCGTTGTGGTCAATGCCCTCAACGACGACGTCGGTGACTTCCGGTTCGCCCTTGGTCAGGGTTCCGGTTTTGTCCATCACGACGGTGTCGATCCGGGCGGAGGTTTCCAGGGCCGTCGCGTTCTTGAACAGGACGCCCCGTTTCGCGCCGAGGCCAGTACCAACCATGATGGCCGTCGGTGTCGCGAGCCCCAGCGCGTCGGGGCAGGTGATCACCACGACGGTGATGGCGAACAGCAAGGCCGCCTGGACACCGGCGCCGAGGGCGAGCCAGGCTCCGAAGGTCAGGGTTCCGCCCACCAGGGCGACCAGGACGAGCCAGAACGCCGCCCGGTCGGCCAACCGCTGGCCTGGCGCCTTGGAGTTCTGGGCTTCCTGGACGAGTGCCACAATCTGGGCCAGGGCGGTGTCGGCTCCGACCTTGGTGGCCCGGACCCGCATCGTACCGGTGGTGTTGATGGACGCGCCGATCACTTCCGAGCCGCTGGTCTTGGTGACCGGAAGGCTTTCCCCGGTAACCATGGACTCATCGACCTCTGACTGGCCGTCCTCGACTTCCCCGTCAACGGGGATTTTCGATCCCGGCCGGATCAGCAGCAGGTCCCCGGTCTGGACTTCGGAGGTGGGGACTTCGACGGTGTCCCCGTCGCGGATGACGACGGCGACCGGCGGGGCGAGCTCGAGCAGCGTGCGGATGGCCTCGTTTGCCCCGCCGCGTGCTCGCATTTCGAACCAGTGGCCCAGCAGCACGAATGACGTCAGGACGGTGGCGGCTTCGTAGAACACCTCGCCGCCGCCGGTGAAGGTAACCCAGACGCTGTAAAGCCATCCGGTGCCTACCGCGATCGCGACCAGGACCATCATGTCCAAGGTGCGGGCCTTCAGAGCCCGGTAGGCGCCGTCGAAGAAGATCCAGGCGGAGTAGAAGATCACGGGCAGGGAGAGGATGAGGGCCATGACGTCGTCGCGGAGGCCGAACGGCGTCGGTGCGGTGAAGCCGAGCATGTCCCGGCCCATCGGGGAGAACAGCGTCACGCCGACAGACAGGATCGCCGCTACGAGGAACCGGTTGCGCATGTCCTTGACCATGTCATCCATCGACATCCCGCCGTGGTGTCCGCCATGGCCCATCAACTCCTGCGGGGTCCGGGTCGTCCCGGCGTTCGGGCCCGCACCGTGGCCGACGTGGCTTTCCGCCGGCGCATGGACATGGCCGTGTTGGGGTTCCGCGGTTTCCGGCGCCCGGCCCGCGTGCATTCCCCGGTGATCAGGTGTCGGGTGCACATGCTCCGGCGGGTGTGCAGCACCGGGGTGGCCGTGCCCGGACGGCGGATGGCCGTCGGTGTCATGCCTTGTCTGGGTGGTGAGGGCTGTTTCGTCCATCGGGTAGCAGATGTGGTCGGGGACCGATTCGCCCCGGCAGTGGTATCCGCACTCACGGATCCACCCGGAAATCTGCTCCAGGGAGGTCACGCTCGGGTCATAGCTCACGGTCGCGGTCTGGGCGACCGGGTTCGCGTCGACGGAGGCGACTCCCGGCCGCTGCAGCAGCACGTGTTCAACAACCGCTTTGGAGGTTGCCCAGTGCAGGCCGCGCACTTCCACGACAGTGCTCTTCAGAGGCGTGCTCGTTGCTCCGTCGGGCTTCGGGCCGGAAGTCATGGTGCGTCCTTTCGCAGGGGTATCCGAGGAGGACAGCGGCGCGGCTCACCAGCTGTCGGACCTTCACTGCGTAGCGGCCCCGCCCGCGACGACGTCTTCCGGTCCCCAGACCGTATACCCCCTAGGGGTATTCGTCAAGGTGGTGGAGAAGGGTTCTTCACCGTTCTCCGCGGGCGTGTCGGAGGACGGTGAGGCGGGCGGTGTATTCGCTTTCGTCGATTTCGCCGCGGGCAAACCGTTCGGCGAGCAGGTTTTCCGCGAGGCCCGGTCCCGGTGTGCCGGCCTCGTATCGGCGGCCTCCGGCTCCCGTCGAGCGGGCGAAGAGGATGATGGCGGTGATGACGGCGCCCCAGAACAGGACAAAGCTGACTCCCATCAGGATGTAGCCCCAGACGCCCATGTTCCCGTCCCAATACATCATTGCTGTTGTCCTCTCTGCGCACAGATGCACCGGTGTCCCTGCGTTCACTATCGCCCCGTGCGGTGCGCGGGGTCAGAGTCTTTGGTCCCCCGCCCTTTTCCAGTGCCGTGGCGGGGCTGGCCGAGCACAAGCCAGAGTGAGGCCAGGACCAGTCCAGCGCCGGCCGCTGCCGCCGGGGGCGGCCGTTCCCCGGGGAGGAACAGCGAGACGCCGAGGCCAATGACGGGCACGAGCAGTGTCCAAGTGGTAAGGAGGTCCAAGCGGGAGTGCGCGGCTTCCCTAAACCAGGCCACGAAGGCTGCGGCCGTCCCGACAAGGGAGAGGAAGAGCAGGACGATGATGAACTGCGGGGTCCAGTTGATCGCCTGAACCGGTTCCCGGACGGTTGCCATCGCGGTGAGCAGGGTCCCTCCGATCAGGAAGTGCCAGGCGCTGGCGGCGACCAGGTCCGTACTGTCCAGGCCCCGGGCGAGCAGGGTTCCGGCGGTGACGGCTGCGGCGGCGAGCAGGGACAGCCAGGCTCCAGTCCCGCTGCCACTGCTCAGTCCGACCACTAGTAGGCCGGCGAATCCGGCGGTGATCCCGAGCAGTGTCCGGCCCGACAGGGCCTCCCGGTAGATCCACCAGGCGGGCAGGATAATCAGTAGGGGCTGGGCGTTCGCCAGGACTGCGGCGGCGCCGATGGCCATCCCTGCGGTCCCGGCAAACATGGCGGCGAAGGCAACCGTGACGTTGGTGACCCCCATCAGTGTGATCAGCGTCCAGGTCCGGGGTCCCCGTGGCATGCCCCGGCCTTGGACCAGGCAGAGCAGCAGCAGCGCAGCTGCCGCGATGAGTGCCCGGAGGGCCGCGAACCACAGGACCGGAGCGTCCTGCAGGCCCAGCCTGATAGCCAGAAAACAGAGTCCCCAGGCTGCAGTAATCCAGAGCATGGTTCCCGGGCGCGGCGCTCCCCTGCCCTGTCCTGCGGCGCCTCGTCCGGCGTCCGGGCCGTTCATCGGACGCACCGGGTTCAGGTGCCGAGTTGGCGCAGGTGGCACTGCCGGATCAGTTCCACGGCTTCGTCGACGTCGTCGGTGCACCGCAACAACTGGATGTCAGCGGGAGCGATGAATCCCTGATCCTGGAGCCGGTCCCGGATCCAGGCCATGAGGCCGGCCCAGTGCCCGGTCCCGATCAGGACCACGGGGAATTCATGAATTTTTCCGGTCTGCACGAGTGTCAGGGCTTCAAAGAGTTCATCCAGGGTGCCGAATCCGCCGGGAAGGACCACGAAGGCCGAGGCGTACCGGACAAACATGAGTTTCCGCGCGAAGAAGTACCGGAAGGTCATAGACACATCCACGTAGGCATTGAGCCGCTGTTCGTGCGGGAGTTCGATGCCGAGACCGACGGATGTGCCCCCGGATTCCGCGGCACCGCGGTTGGCAGCTTCCATCAGGCCCGCCCCTCCCCCGGTGATCACCGCGAAGCCGGCCTCCGCGAACCGCGACCCCAAAGTCCGGGCGTTTGCGTAACGGGGATCGTCCGGTCCGGGGCGCGCGGATCCGAAGACGGCGACCGCCTTGCCCAGCCGGCCGGAGAGCAGACGGAATCCGGCATCGATTTCCGTGCTGATCCTTTCCATCCGGGCCGGATCGTCGGCCGGGTCAGCGAGCGCCGCGAGCAGTTCCTCATCAGTCATCTTCATGACAGTGATCCTGGCGTGTGCATGCGGCAGTGCCGGTCGTGTTCCCCGGGCTCTTCCGTGGTGAGGCGTCCGTCCTCGATGGTGATGACCCTTTTCGCGGCCGTCCGGAGCCGCTGGTCATGGCTGACGATGATGACGGCCCTGTTCTCCCGGCACGCCGTCTCACACAGGAGCAGGGTCACGTCCTGTCCGGTCTTCGCGTCCAGGTTCGCGGTGGGCTCGTCGGCAAGGATCAGCCGGGGATCATTGGCCAGGGAGCGGGCGATGGCCACGCGCTGCTTTTCACCGCCGGAGAGGTCCCGGGGCAGGTTCCGCAGCCGGTGCCCGAGCTCGAGTTGTTCGAGCGCAGCCCGGGCTCTGGCCCGAGCCTCCTTGCGGGGCATCCCTGCCGTGATGAGGGGCATCATGACGTTTTCCTCCGCGGTGAGCGCCGAGAGCAGGTTGAAGGTCTGGAACACGAAACCGAACTCCTTCAGCCGCAACCGCGAGAGCTGCGCGGGGCCAAGAGCGGACGTGTCGTGCCCGGAGATGAGGATCGTGCCCGTCGTGGGTGACATGAGCGTGCCGATCATGGACAGCAGGGTCGTCTTTCCAGATCCGGAGGGTCCCATGACGAGCACAATGTCCCCGGCGTCAACGTGGAGGGATACATGGTCCACGGCGGTCACCGCGGTGTGCCCGGACCCGAAGGTCTTGGAGACATCTTCGACGGAGACGACGCTCATGCCCGGAACACTTCCGCCGGGTCGATGCGGGCCAGCCGGCGGGCCGGCAGCAGCGAGGACACCAAGGCCATGGCCAAGGTGACCGCGAAGATCCAGCCGGCATCGAGCCAGCGAATTTCCGTGATGAACTCCGGGACATAAATTCCCGCGGCGGCGCTGACGGCCAGGGCCAGTCCCGCGCCGACAATATACCCGAGCACGGCTGCGGTGACGGCCTGTTCGACCACGACGGCGTAAAGCTGGCGGTTGCTCACCCCGATGGCCTTCAGGACACCGTATTCGCGGGCTTTTTCGATGGTCGAGGTGAAGATGGTCAGGCCGATGACCGTCATGCCCACGGCGATCCCGATCAGCAGCAGGACCAGGATGATGGGCAGGAAGGTGTCCCGGACGATGTTCGTGTTGTTTTCCACGAACCTGTCCTTGGTGATGGCATCCACCGCCGGGTCTGCTTCGATCCGGGACGCAACGTCGTCTGCGTTGGTGCTCTCATTGACCGTGACGAGGAAGAAGTTCGTGGCTCCCGGAAGCTGGAGGATGCTCTCTGCGTCTTCCTTGGTAGCGAACGCGAAGGAGAAGCTGAGGATGTATCCGCCTTCTGAATAGCCGGAAACTTTGAGCATCCTCCCGGCGACCGGAATGGTGTCGCCGATCCGGATGTTCTCGCTGCGCCCGACCACGCGGTCGATGATGATCTCGCCCTTGTCCGGGACGCCTTTGCCCTCGACCACCCGTGCGGGGGCCCCGACGTTATTCTCAGTGTCGTCGGCTATGACGTACAGGTTGATGTCCTTGCCGTTGTGCGCGAACGCGACCCTTCGGCCACTGAACGGTTTGGCGCTGGCAACGCCGGGAACACCGGTGAGGAAATCCCGGACGGTCAGGGGCAGCACGGATGGGGTGTGGAACATGTCGGTCGCGCCGGACTGGGTTATCCAGTAGTCGGCTGGCACGGTGCGGATGTATTCGCCGATTTTGTTGCTCCAGCCCTGATACAGGCCCTGGATGCTCATGATCAGCAGCACACTGAACGCGACCCCGCCGACGCTGATCAGCAACCGGGTCTTTTCCTGAACCAGATTCTTTATGGCCAGAAAGAGCATGGAGCCACCTGCTTGTCCTGCCGTCACGGCCCCTGCGTTTGCCCGGTGCCGGCGGGGCGGTGTCCGAACCGGGGAATGAATCCGGGGACCTGCCGCCGGTAGGCGGCATAGGCTTCACCGAACTCGGCCTCCATCAGATGTTCTTCCTTCCGGGCCAGACGCAGGTACACGACGACCAGAACCGGGAACATCACCAGGGTCAGCAGCGTTGGCCACTGCAGCAGGAACCCGGCCATGATGATCAGGAAACCCGCGTACTGCGGATGCCGCATCCTGGCGTAAGGGCCTGTGGCCGCCAGGTGGCGGTCCCGCTGGGCTGCGAATAGGACCTGCCAGGACCGGTACAGCAGGATGAACCCTGCCGCGATCAACACGTTGCTGAGCAGGTGCAGCGGGCTCAGGTGCGGATCCCCCTGCCAGCCGGTCAGGTCCTGCCACAAATGCCCCGAATTGTGGTTCAGAAGATCCACGCCCGGGATCCGGTTCCCCAGCCATCCCGAGAGCAGATAGATCGTCAGCGGAAAGCCATACATCTCGGTAAAAAGAGCGACGATGAACGCGGAAAACCCGCCTAGGGCCCGCCAATCCAGTTTCGTTCTGGGTCGGACGAAACTGAACGCGAAGATTATGAACACCGCCGAGTTGATGATCACCAGCCACCACAGGTCATAGCCGAAATCAGTGGACATGCCCGCCCCCTCCCCCGGCCCCGGGCCGGCTGCCGCCGTGCCCGCCGTGGCCCCCGTGGCCGCCGTGCATGAACAGGTGCATGCCCATCATGAGCACCACCCACAGGTACGGCAGGGCATCCAGGATATGGAGCCAGTGGTTGGTGACCAGATATACGGCAGCGCCGGCGATGAGGACGGTGAGCAGGGCCTGCACCCAGGGCCTGCTCGACCCCGGGGGCACATACTGCCGCGGCTCGGGCCGATTGCTCATACCCCGAGTGTTGCCGCCGGGGCAGGCGCCGGCTAGAGCCTTAGGACCCCAGGCACCGACGAGCCGGACCAGCCGCTCGGCGGGGTGCCAACCATTGCCACGCATACCCCTAAGGGGTATTGTTTCGGTGTTGCCAGTGACGTGGTTTGTCCAGGCCCAGGCCGTTACAGCCGTTCAACCGCAACAGCCCTTTCCTACCCCTGCTTCAGAGGAAAACTGACATGTGCGGAACACCCGAAACACGAACCCAACTCCCCCTCGCCTCCACAGCGCAGCACGCCTGCAGCTGCTGCTCGCCTGCCGCCCAAACGACGGCGGCCCCGGCCGCGGAACACCCGGCGGCTCCCGTCTCCGGATCCCAGTTCGCCTTGGAAGGGCTGACCTGCGGACACTGCGTTCAGACCGTGGAACAGGCCGTTTCGAGCGTGCGGGGGGTCAAGTCCGCAACAGTGGATCTGGTCCCGGGCGGCACGTCGCGGCTGAACGTCGATGGCACCGCGGACCCGCTCGCAGTGGCCGAAGCCGTACGCTCCTCCGGCTACGTCCTGACCGCCTCGCAGTAGGCTCCGTACGAAACGCCGGCCCCGGTGAACGGCAACCCCTGCCACCGCGCCGGGCCGGGTTCAGTGGCCTTCGGTGTGGTCGCCGGTATGGTCCAGGGTGGGTGCCGGGCCGGGAGCCGGTTCCTCTGCAGTACCACTGATGGCCGGGCCGATGACGAACGCGGACAGGGAGAACATGGCGGCGAAGACCAGCAGTCCCAGGAATGGTGCGATCCAGCTGCCGAACCGACGGTAGAGGCGGACCAGCATCGGAATGGACGCGAGGAGACCCAGTGCCCCGAACACGACTGTGCCGCCGGATCCGGCCACTAGGGCGGTGCCGGCGAGCAGGCCGACGTGGTGCAGCACGTGCGGCAGGAGCCCCATGATCAGGCCCACTGCGCCGACCACCGTGTGCCACAGCGCGTGGAGCCTGCCCCTGACGTTCCGCCCGGCCGGAACCGTCCCGCCGTCGGGGCCGGGCCCCCGGTGCAGGTGGGAAGAGTGGTCAGCGGTCACGGCCGCTGCTTCGGGGGCAGAGGTCCCCCGCGCGGATCATTCGGGCCTCATTCGTCACCGGTCCGCGACCGGGTTCGGACCACCAGTACAGGACAGGGCGAGTGATGAAGGACCTGTGACGACACTGAACCGAGCAGCAACCCGGCGAATCCCCCAAGCCCGCGGGAACCGACGACGACCAGGTCGGCGTCCTCGGCAGCCCCCAGGAGCATGGCCGCCGCGTTGCCCTGAACGACATCACCGATCACTGGCACGCCCTCGCTGTCAACACGCTTCAGTGCCTCGTTCTGGAGGCGTCGTGCGGTCTGCGGGAAGACATCCGGGTCATGGATCAGCCCTTCCATCCCGACCGTGACGGGCGGGAACTCCCACGCGGTCACGGCCCTGACCTCGCCGTGGCGCAGCCGAGCCTCCGTGACCGCCCATTCCAGCGCGAGGCGGGAAGGGGCCGAACCGTCCACCCCGGCCACGATCCTGAATCTTGCTTCGCCGTCCATGAGCGCCACCCCCTCCATGAGGTACCTGCCGTTGTTGTCTTCAGTGTCATGCGGGCAGGGTTTGGGCCGCTAGGGCCGAAACTCCCTGTCGGGCTCACTACCCCGGCGGGCGGGGTGAAACCAAACCGGCCGCAGGATCGTTGTTCTGCATAGTGCCCTGCCGCAGGGCCGATAGTCTTAACCGGACAGCCCCTGACGCGAAGGAGGACCGCATGACCGTACTGGCATCAGCCCGCGCGATCGCGTTCCTCCGCCGTGCGGGCCTGCTCACCGCCGTTTTGGCCCTGATTGCCGGGATTTTCGGCATGCACGTCATGACGGCAACGCACGCCGCGCACTCCCCGACCATGCCGGCCGCCACTGTCAGCGCCCATCACGGATCATCCCCTGCCGGCCACACCGGAGAACATGCGGCCGGGCCGGCTGCTGCCGCGGCCATGCCTGCGGCGCAGGCGGATGAGAGCACACGAACCGCGCAGTGCACCGAGTCCGGCAGTTGCACCAGCGTGCATTCGATGACTGACCCCTGCACCCCGTCAGCGAAAGCCGGATCCCTGGCCGCACCGTTGCCAGGGACCGTCATCGTCAGCCGAAACATGACCACCGGGACCCTTAGCGCGTTCAGCGCGCAGTGGTCCTACCGTCCCGGCAGTCCTTCCCCGGGCGATCTCTGCATCAGCAGGACGTAAACGGCGGGCCGCGCCGTGAGCTGACCGGCGCCCACCCCTGCCCGGCACTCCTCCCTGAGAGCCCGGCACATCACCGATGCACACCCACCGTGGCGCCTCCGCGCCCGCTGATGTCTTGAAGGACTTGAACACGCATGATGACCAACAAATTTCTGACCCTTTCCGCCACCGCGATCGCCGCGGCACTTGCCCTCGCCGGATGCTCTACCGGAACCTCCGGATCGTCAGCCACGTCCAGCACCTCTGCTTCGGGCGGCAACTCCATGCCGGGCATGGACCACAATGGCTCCGGAATGATGTCCAGCAGCACCCCTGCGGCCTCCACCGAGCACAACGACGCCGACACGATGTTCGCCCAGGGAATGATCCCGCACCACGAACAAGCCGTGAAAATGAGCGAGACGATGCTCCACAAGAAGGACATCCCCGCAGCCGTAACCGACCTGGCCACCCGGATCAAGGCCGCGCAGGCGCCGGAGATCGAAACGATGACCGGCTGGCTGAAAAGCTGGAACGAATCCGCGACCATGGGCGCAGGCCACAGCATGGACGGCATGATGGGCGAGGACGATCTGAAGCAGCTCGACACGGCCCAGGGCACTGAAGCGGCCAAGCTCTTCCTGAAACAGATGATCGTCCACCACCAAGGTGCCGTCATGATGGCCAAGACCGAAACTTCCCAGGGCAAAAACGCCGACGCAATCAAGCTCAGCAAAGACATAGTGACCGCCCAAGAATCGGAAATCAAGGAAATGCAGGACCTGCTGGCCACCCTGTAAACAACCGGTGTCCAACGGGCGCCGGTCCTCACAGGCCGGCGCCCGTTCCTGCTCATCCCCCAATCAATCCTTGGAGCTCCCCATGCCCAATCTGTCCCGCGCCCGCGTCCGCACAACAGCTGCCCTGGCAGCCGGCACCGGCCTCATCCTTGCCCTGTCGGCGTGCAGTCCGACCACCGGTGCGGCCGGACCCGCCCCTTCAGGGAATGCCACCAGCCCCATGCCGGATGCGCATATTCACGGTCTGAGCGTCAGCAGTACAACCGGCCAGGTGCTCCTGGCCACCCACGATGGCCTGTTCGACGTGACGAAGCATCCAGCTGCCAAAATCGGCCCCACTAATGACCTGATGGGTTTCACCGGCGCCCCCGACCACGGCGTACTCTACGCGTCCGGGCACCCCGGCGAAGGCTCTGACCTGGCCAACCCCATCGGGCTGATCAGATCCACCGATTCCGGTAAAACGTGGGAAAAGCTCTCCCGCCAGGGTGAATCCGACTTCCACGCACTCACCGCTACCAAATCCGGCATCATCGGCTTTGACGGCGCGCTGCGCACCAGCCCGGACGGGAAAACCTGGAACACCGTGACCGCGAATTTCGTTCCGGCCGCCCTCGCCGGAAACCCCACCAGCGACACCATTCTGGCCACCACCCCGCAAGGGATCCGCCGCTCAACGGACGGCGGTAAGACCTGGGCAACGGTGAACCCCGGACCCGTAATCCAGTTCGCTGCTTTCGCCAGCCCCGCCGACGCGGTCGGAATCGAACCCGACGGGACAGTCCACACCTCCGGCGACGCCGGCGCCACCTGGACGCGAAAGGGAAAGATCCCAGGCACCGTTCAGGCAGTGGCGGCAGTGAAGGGCCCCGGGGCAACCCTGTCGGTCTGGGCCGCCACGGCCGGTGGGCTCATCTTCTCTTACGATGGCGGGGTGACGTTCACGCCCGCTGGCACATCCTGAGCGCTGATGCGTGACCCCTTCATGTTCCTAGTCGGAGGATCCGCCGTTGCCGCCGCCGTCGGGTTCTGGATTGCTTTCAACCGTCCGGGCCGCAGGCCAGCGGGCAAACGGACCGGGGCGCGCCGCTGGGTGACATCCGGCTGCGTTGTGCTGGCCGCGGGCGGTCTTGATATTGCGACCGCATACGGCCTCGGCGCGTCCTCCGGAGGCGGGAGCGGCATCACCATGGAGGTGGGCTTTGCCATGATGACACTCGCCGCTGTCTGGTCCATCTTCCGGGAGGAGATCCTGCGGTACCAGCTTAGGATCGGTACGGCTCTTTACGATTTACCAAGACCGGCAGAACCTGCGCTGATTCGGGCCGCCGAATACACCGGCGTCGTACTTCGCATTCTGTTGTTTGGCGAAACGCGCTCGGTTCCCACGTGCCCCAGGAACGTCGAACCTATTCCCAATGCAGGGCGGCCGAAGATGAGGGCGCCCCCGGACCCGACCCCACGATTCGCCGGCGCGGCCGACCGTGGCCGACATCCTCCCGAGGCATCTCCGATTCGGCAGCATCCTTTCGGTCCCGGCAGGATTGTTCCTCGTGGTCATCTAAGACCATGTGCGCCGATGGCGCGCGGATTCGATTCTAAAGGTCGGCGCTTGGGACATAGGCCTAAGTCGCTACGGACCTAGGTACTATCCCAGCATGAGTACATGCACATTGGACCGCTCGCGGCCGCCGACTTTTCCAGCAAAGTGTTTGGAAAGTGTTTATTCCGGGCAGTGGGTACCTCAAAAACCCCTGCAAACTGTGGAGCTAAGGAGATTCGAACTCCTGACCTCTTCGATGCGAACGAAGCGCTCTACCAACTGAGCTATAGCCCCGCAACAACGCCGTTCCCTCAGGGGAACGGCGCCATCAACGTTCCTAGGCTACAAACTATCCGCGTGCATTGCCAGCCAGCCCTCGAATGTCTGCGTGCCGTGTCGTTCTTCGGGCACCAGGTTCAGGCCGGCCCGCAGGTATTTGCCCATCGCCCCGGGCAGCGGAAACTCCACCAGGCGGCCGCGCGCACCCGTGGCCCGCTGCCAGGAGCGTGCCAGCTCGCGCATGTTCACGATCTCCGGTCCCCCGATGGTCCTGACCCGGTGCCGGGCGCCGGAGGGGGCTTCCAGCGCGGCGTCCAGCAGGGCGGCGGCCACCTCGGTGTGGGCGATCGGCTGGAACCGGGCGCCCTTGACCACAGGCACCAGCCGCACCCTCGCGCCGGCGGCGAAGACGCGCGCCAGCAGGGAATGGAACTGCGTGGCGCGGAGCACCAGGGTCTCGAGACCGGAGTGCTCGTAGACCGTTTCCTTGGCCGCCTTGGACCGGTAATAGCCGGCGCTGCTCCGGTCGCAATTGACGATCGAGAGCATCACCGCCCTCCCCACGCCCGCGTCCTGCGCGGCGGCCAGCAGCCGCGCCCCGCCGTCGGCGAAGTTCTTCCGCGCCTTGCCTGAGAACCCTTCAAGGCAATCGACGACGACGTCGGCGCCGGCCAGCGCCGCCGCCAGCCCCTCCCCGGTGGTGACATCGGCGCGGAAGTACTCCGCGCCATCGATGTGCCCGGCGGTTCCCGGCGCGGGCGGATTGCGGCTGAGCACGGCCACCCGGTGTCCGCCGGCAACCCCCTGGCGCACCACTTCGCGGCCCACCTGTCCGGTTCCGCCTGCAACGCAGATTCTTGTCATGCGCCTCAGGCTACCGGCAGCGGGCAACAAAAAGCCCCGGACAGCCGAATTGTCGGCTGTCCGGGGCGGAAGTTCAGGATCAGGCGCGGCGGCGCTGGAGCACGTCGTCAAGGTTGCTGAGTGCGCTTTGGCCCTTGCCCAGCGGCTTCGCTTCCGGGGCGGCCGTCTCGGGCTGCCGGACGGTGGCCTGCTTGAGCGAGGGTTTGCCGATCGCCTTCGGGGCCGCCGGAAGGTCCAGCGGCTGCGGCGCGGCGCGTTCGGCCTTGGGTGCCTCGACGTAGGTCGGTTTGGGCACTTCCACGGGCTCCCAGCTGGAGCCGTCCGCGGCGGCCGGATCTGCCACGCGGCGCACGGACGGGTCGCCGGACGCGGCAGCCTCGGCCAGGGCGGCCTGGCGCAGTTCGTCGGCCGTCAGGGGTTTGGGGGCGGGCTTGGGTGCCGCGGCGCCGGCCTCGGCGTCGAACAGCGCGCTTTCCTTCGCAGGGACCGTCGCACTGGCAGAAGCGGCCCGGTCGGGCGGGGCTGCGGCGCCGTGCGCCGGGGTGCCCATGGCGGAGCGGAACGCAGCGTTGAGCTTCCGCCGGCGGTCCCGCACGGCAAGCCGGCGGAGCACCACCACGGCCAGGACCGCGCCGAGCAGGGTGGAGACGGGAAGCCAGCCGGAGCCAAGGCCAAAGAGCCGGAGGGCGGCGGATACCACGCCGGTCAGCAGCGAGAGCAGGCCGGCCAAGGCCAGCAGCAGCCGGCCGTAGCGGATCCGGAAGGCCGGGGCGGGTGCTGCAGGCTTCCGGGCGCCGTCGAGGTCAAGGGAACCCGGTGCGGACTCGGGGCGCTGCGTACTCGTCATCGGTTTCTCCTGCGGGGCCGCCATTTTCATGACATGCCCGGCTTGGGGGTCTGCTTTTCCTAGGTCCGCGACATCCATCAGGAGCTCGCCCGCTGACTGCAGCTGGGGGCGGCCGTTCCGGAGCATGTAGGGAGCCACCCATACGATCCAGAGCGCAACAGCAATGACAAGGATCACTGAGCTGCTAAGAGGGAAGTCCACAGTCAAAACCGTATGAGCAAGACGGCGGCGCGGGTGGCATTGCCGCCGGTGTGTCGCGAGGCAACTGCCAAATCGCTGGAAATATGTCGAAAGCGCTGGTCAGACTGGGGTTTCCCGCGGCTAGGCGGGGCGGTTTTCCAACCACCGGGCCAGGAGCCCTTCGGGCACTTCCTCCGAGGTCAAGGCGAAAGTGCGGTGGTCCGCCCATTGCCCGTTGATGTGCAGGAAACGCGGCCGGTATCCCTCGTCCCGGAACCCCAGTTTCTCCACCACGCGCAGGCTGGGACCGTTTTCGGGCCGGATGTTGATTTCCATCCGGTGCAGGCCCAGGGTACGGAAGCAGTAGTCCGTGGCCATCGCGACGGCGGTCGGGGCGATTCCCTGCCCGGCGCGGTCCTGGTCCACCCAGTACCCGAGGGTGGCCATCATGGCCGAACCCCAGACAATCGAGGAGACCGTCAGCTGGCCCACGATCACCGGTTCCTTGAATCCCGGGGTCCAGGCCGCGATAACGAACGGCAATGCCGTGGCCTGGGCGGCCTGGGCCTTGAGGGAGCGCACCATCTGCCGGTAGTCGGGCAGCCCGCCGCCGGGACCCGGGTTGGAGGCTTCCCAGGGGGCCAGCCACTTCTCGTTCCGGGCCCGCACTTCAGTCCATTCCCTGCGGTCCCGGTACCGGATCGGGCGCAGCACAATGTCGCCGCACTCCAGGGTCACCGGCCAGGCGAAGCTGCCCCCCACGGGATTATTTGGTCAGGCTGGAGGCGAACCCGGGCAGCCATTCGCGCAGGCCGGGGCCCAGGTCCTCGCTGTCGCAGGCGAGCTGGACGCAGGCCTTGAGGTAGCTGAGCTTGTCACCGGTGTCGTAGCGGCGGCCGCGGAAGACCACGCCGTACACGCCGTAGCCCTCCCCCTCGCCGGCGGAGAGTTCCTGCAGGGCGTCGGTGAGCTGAATTTCGCCGCCGCGGCCCGGTTCGGTCCGCTCCAGGACCTCGAAGACCGCGGGGTGCAGGACGTACCGGCCGATGATGGCCAGGTTGGAGGGAGCCTCGTCGACGTCGGGCTTCTCCACGAGCTGCTTGATCCGGACGTAGTCCTCGCCCTCGACGGCCTCGACGTCGGCGCAACCGTAGGCGCTGATCCGGGAGGGATCGACCTCGATCAGGGCGACGACGGAGCCGCCGGTCTTGGCCTGGACCTCGATCATGGTGCTGAGCAGTTCGTCGCGGGCGTCGATCAGATCGTCACCGAGCAGCACGGCGAAGGGTTCGTAGCCGACGTGCTGCTTGGCGCGCAGCACGGCGTGGCCCAGGCCCATCGGGTCGCCCTGGCGGACGTAGTGGATGTCGCCGAGGTTGCTGGCGGCCTGAATGGACTCCAGCTTGGCCGTGTCACCCTTGGCCTCCAGCGTCGCCTCCAGCGTGGGCACGCGGTCGAAGTGGTCTTCGAGGGCCCGCTTGTTGCGTCCGGTGATCATCAGGACGTCGTTGAGGCCCACGTTCACGGCTTCCTCGACGACGTACTGGATGGCCGGCTTGTCCACGACGGGCAGCATCTCCTTGGGCATCGCCTTGGTGGCGGGAAGGAAACGGGTGCCGAGGCCCGCTGCGGGGATGACGGCCTTACGGACGGAGGCGTTGGGTGTAATCACTCGACTAATCTAGCGGAGGGGGCAAACATCAGGTAATTCTCCCCCGCCGGCAGGGCTGCCGTGGCCGCCCTGCACGACGGCGCCGCCCGGCCGAAAGGACAAGCCCGCACATGAGCAGCAAGGACGAGATCCGCTCCCATCACCGGCGCGGCCGGGCCGCCCTCTCGCAGCCGGAGCTGGACGCCGCCGGCGCAGCCCTCGCCCGGCACGGCCTGGCGTGGGCATCGGCTCTGGCCGACGGCGGGCGGCGCACCTTCGCGGCCTACCTCGGCGTCGGCTCCGAGCCTCCCACCCTCCCCCTGCTGGCCGCGCTGCACAACGCCGGCCACCAGGTGCTGCTCCCGGTCTGCGAGCCCGGCCTGGCCTTGAGCTGGGTGTACTGGACCCCCGCGTCGGAGTTTGTCCGCAGCCGCTTCGCCCCCATCCAGGAGCCCGTCGGCGACCGGCTCGACACCTCCGTGATGCTGGGGGTGGCCGGCCTCTTCCTGCCCGCCACGGCCCTGGACCGCACCGGCAACAGGATCGGCCAGGGCGGCGGTTACTACGACAAGTTCCTGGCCGCTCTCGAGGAACTGCCGTGGGGCGTGCCGGTGTCCCCGACCGGACCGCTGCCGACGGTGGCCCTGGTGTATGACGCCGAGGTGCTGGCCGCCGGCAGCATTCCCGCGGAGTCCTTCGACCGGAAGGTTGCTGCCGCGTTGACGCCGGGGGGTCTCGTCCGGCTCTCCGACCAGCCGTAGCCGCGCCCGCCGGGTGATAGAATTGGCACTCAGGCCCTGCGACTGCTAATGCCAGCGTTTATGGCACAACAGCCCGGGACCTGCTCGTTTGCCCCAGAGGAGGAACCCAGTGCCCACGTATGCATACGCTTGCAAGGACTGCAGCCACGCCTTCGAGATTGTGCAGTCCTTCACGGACAGCTCGCTGACGTCCTGCCCCGAGTGCGAGGGGACCCTGCGCAAGAAGTTCAACAGCGTCGGGGTCGTCTTCAAGGGCTCCGGCTTCTACCGGACCGACTCCCGCGACTCCAAGGGAAGCACCGTGGCCCCGGCGGCAGCTCCTGCCGCTCCCGCTTCGGCTTCCGCCGCAGCCAGCTAAGGACGCCGACGCCGGACCCGGCGCTGTCCCGCCGGGCCGGCGCCCGGCCGGCACCCTATGCAAGCCGGCGCCCGGCCGGCGCTCACGCGTCGCGTTGTCCACATAGCCGCACCTAGCACTGCCCCGGCATCCGGGCCGGTCCTAGCGTGGTGGCATGGCCCGCAGTTACCGTCCGCGCCCGCCGCAGCCACCAGCACCGCCCTGGTTCCCGGGCCGGTCCCGGCCGCCGCGCACGTTCCGGCACGGCGCCTCCCGCAAAGTCCCGCCAAAGCGGCGCGCCAGCCGCTGGCTCCGGCGCAACCGCCGGCTCGTGGTGGCCCTCCTGCTGTGCGTCGCCGCCGGCCTGGCCGTGCAGCAGCTGACGCCGGCACCGGCGGCGACTTCTTCCGCGTGGGCGGCCGCCCGGGATCTCCCGGCAGGCCAAGTGCTGGCGGCCTCCGACCTTGCCGTTGTCCAGGTGCCCCCCGGACTGCTCCCCGGCGGCGCCCTCGATCCCGCCGCGCTGGAGGGCAAACAGCTCGCCGTGGCGCTGCGGAAAGGCCAGCTCCTCGCGGACTCCCTCCTTGTGGGACCCGGGATGCTGGCCGGCAGCCCGCCGGGGGCCGCCGCCGTGCCGCTGCGCATGGCCGACCCCGCCTCCGTCCAGCTGGTAGCCCCCGGCCAGCTCATCAACGTGGTCATGACCGGCGGCGGCGACCTCGAGCAGGCGGCACCGGCGCAGCTGCTCGCCACGGCGGTGCCGGTGCTGTGGACCTCGGCCCGGGGCGGCAGAACCGGCCAGTGGCTCGACACGGCGGAGACCGACGGGCTGATGGTGGTGGCGGCAGATCCGGAGCAGGCCCGAAGACTTGCCGGGGCGTCGACACAGGGCAAGTTGTTTTTTGTCCTGGTCGGTTCCGGTCCCGGCTAGCCGGATGGCCACCCGGGTGCATTCAGCCAAGTGCGGGGCGTGCCGCCGCAGCGTGCCGGGCGGTCAGCCCCAGTGCGGGGGCTTCTGCTCCTGCAGCCAGGCGTCGTGGTCGTAGCTGCCGGGCTGGTCGCCCCAGCGCCGGGGATCATCCTCGGCGGCCTTGTTGGGCAGCACTCCCCCGGGCACAGCTGCGCGTGCCGCGCTCCGGGACAGCGGCTCCTGCTGATCCGGCTCCGGCTGCTGCAGGTCCGCGGACCCAGCTTCCCGGGCAGGGTCGGCCGGCGCCGGGACGTCCTGGGACGGGGCATCCGGAGCGGAGCCGTGATCCCGGCCGCCGCCGGGCGTGGAGTTGTGGTGCTGGTTGTCGCCGTCTGCGTTCATGACGCCGGCCTCCTTGGTGCGATTCGCTGTTTCCTGCCCGCGGTCACCGTCCGCGGACCACACGTGCGGCGCCGGGGCGGACGGGGCATAGGTATGCCTCCCGTCCTCGACGCTCAGGTTCTCAATGTCATCGGAGAAGCCCGGCGTGCTGCGCAACCGGCTGGACGCCACCGGCTTCTCCAGTCCGAGGTAGCCGCCGATCCGGTCCGCGCAGGCCGACGGATCGGTGAATACCTCTATGGTCCATAGTGGCATGTAGCGCCAGCCCATGCGCTCCAGCAGCTGCGGCCGGAGGCGGCTGCGCTCACGCACACTCATCCGCCGGTACCGCTCGGTGCCGTCGGACTCGATGGCCACGGGGCTGGGGATCTCGGCGTCGTCCTGGCCGATGGTGTGCATCGGGTCCGCCGCCGCCACCATGTCCAGGACGCCGTCGTACTGATGCCAGACCCGCGCCCCGCGGGCCCGGAGCCGGTCGCCGAGGTCGGCCACCAGCGGGTCGGCGCCGAGGGCCTGTTCGCTGGCGGCAGCCCGGGAGGCCGGGCTGCCCAGATCCGAGTTGCCCGCGATTTCCCGGTCCAGGAGCTCGTAGAAGTCCACCGCGCCGTGGCTCAGGCGGGTGACGTCGAGGTCTTCGGGCCGGAAGCAGCTGAGCACATGCAGGGACCGCCGTGCCCGGGTCATGGCCAGGGCAAACCGGGCGCGGCCGCCGTCGGCCGAGAGCGGGCCGAGGCTGTGCAGGGCGCGGCCGTGCGGGGTGCGGCCGTAACCGGGCGAGAAGATGACGCGGTCCCGGACCAGGCCCTGCGCCCGTTCCAGGTCCACCACCCGGAAGGACTCCTCGCCGGCGGTGAAGAAGCTGCCCAGCAGCGGGTAGTTGGGCAGCTGCAGCCGGATGGCCTCGCCGATCCGGGCCGCGTGCCGCAGGCTGCCGGTGACAACGGCCAGGGAGGTGCGCGGCCGCAGCCGTGCGTGCTCGAAGACCAGTTCCACCACCCGGTTCACTTCCGCCACCACCGATTCGACGCCGTCGTGGTCGGCGCTGGGCAGGCCGGTACCGTCAGGGAGGTATTCCACGGTCAGGGCCCGGTCGAGGCCGGTGGCCGACTGGCCCTCGGGAAGACGACGGAGCTCGCCGGCGTAGAAACCCTTGCTCAACTGCCGGACCAGGTCCTCGTCGACGGCGCGGTAGACGGTTCTGAGTTTCCAGACCGGCAGCACCGCGGTCAGTGCCTGATAGGCGCTGTCCACCCGCTGGTGCGGGTTCTCGCCGGCAGCAAGCCGCTCGACACCCACGGAGAAGCTGCGCGGGCTGGCGATCTTGTCGTCGCCGAACGCAATGACCTGCCGGGACCGCGCGACGGCGGGCAGCACTGCCTGCAGCGACGTCGCCTCGGCGTCGAGGATCACCACCGCGTCGAAATGCTGCTCGGCCGGCAGCAGGCTGGTCAGGAGGTAGGGGCTGACGGACCAGACCGGCACCAGCCTGGGGACGAGCTCCGGCGATTGGGCGGTCAGCGCCGCCGGCGTAACCCGCCCGTCCTTGAGCAGGCTGCGCAGCAGCTCCGCCTGGCGCGGGTGCTCGGTCAGGGCGGCGCGCCAGCGTTCGGCCAGTTTCCACCGCAGCCGGGCGGCGCCGCTGGCAATGTGGGCGTTGTCGGCGAGGCGGTACTCCGCCTCGAGCTGGCGCAGCGCGTCGCCGTCGGACATGGCGAGGTAGTCGTCGCCGCTGATCATCGCCTCCAGCGCGGACTGCCACCAGGCCAGCTCCAGCTCCGCGGCCACGGATTCGGCGGGCACCTCGCGCTCGGCGAGGTCGGCGAGGAGTTCGCCCAGGCCGTGTTCGCGCATGTTCTCCACCAGCAGGGTCCGCTCCGGCAGCGTTTCCAGCGTCCCGGTGTCAGCGACGAGCCGGTCCAGGCGCTCGAGAAGTTCCTCGTACGGGGTGTCGTGGACAGCTCCCCCGGCGCGGGTGTGGCGGACGGCCTCCCCGAGCTGCCCCAGTTCGGCTTCGAGCTCACGGTAGAGGGCCGTGATCTCGGCGAGGCCGGACGGCACGGCGGGGTGCCGCTGGCTGGTGGCGTAGTCGGCCCAGGTGGCCCGCTGGTCCTGGACCAGCACCAGCGAGCTGTGCAGGTCCGCGATGTGCACACCGGGCCGGACGTACTCCTTGGCGACGCGCCGCAGCCGGGAGCGCTGCATCGAGGGCATGTCGATGTTCCGCTCGCGCCGCCACGCCGAGGGGGCGGTGGCGGAAATGAGGTCGTGGACCGGCCGGTCGAAAATGTCCGGGGTGAACTTGTCCAGGCTTTCGCGGACGGCGACCAGCAGGTCGATCTGGTCTCCCCACTCGGCGAATGTCCTGCCGAGCCGGATCTCCGCATGCTCGGCGACGCCGTTCATCCGTTCGCGCAGCTGCGGAAGCTTCTCCGCGACCGAGCGGGCCACCTGCTGGGCTTCCTGGGTCTCCTTGCGGGTCAGCAGCCGGGCGCCGTGCCACGGGCTCATGGTCGAGGCGCGGCTAAAGCTGCCCAGCTCGGCGGCGCGCTTGAGCCGTCCCGCCAGTTCCGCGCGGTCGCGGATGCTGTCCAGGACGCTGCGCTTGAGCCGGACCGTGGTGGCCGGCGCCGGGTGGATGGCAGTCAGCGCCGCGAGGGACTGCATGGCCTCGTACGGTGAGCATCCCCAGCGCGCCCGCACGTTGTGCAGCGACGCGACGTGGTCCATCAGGGCGTGCCGGTGCTCGGTCAGCGTGGAGTGCAGGTTCTTCAGCTGCGGTTCCAGGGACTTCTCGTTCCGGACGATGGCCCGGACCAGCTGGCCTTTGAGCTGCAGCGGTGTGGAGTTGCCCGCGAGCTGGACCAGCAGCGATTCGAGGCCGAGGCTCTCCAGCTGGGCGGAGATCTCGCCGAGGCTGGCGCGCCGGTCGCCGACCACCAGGACGCTTTTGCCTTCGTCGACCAGGGCACCGATGGTGTTGATGGCGGTCTGGGTCTGGCCGGTGCCCGGCGGGCTGCTGACCACCAGGGAGTCGCCGGCGCGGACGGCGTCCACCACGTACTGCTGGTCCGTGTCGGCGTCGAGCAGCAGGAGCTCGTCCGCGGGGCTGCGCTCATCGGTGCTCGGGAAGCGCCCGTCCTGGAGTGCGGGGACGTCCATCGGGACGCCGGCGGCGGCACGCCCGAGCGCGGCCACGAGCGGGTTGTGCTGGTTGATCCAGGGATCGTCCAGGTTCCCGGAGAGGTCGGCGAAGGTGGAGACCAGCAGGTTGTGTTCGATCTCGGCGCCGTGGATGGGCTGGATCAGGGTGCCGAGGCGGTCCAGGACCGGCTGCGGGTCGTACCGGGCGGTGCTGTAGGCCATCCGGGTGACGGCGTTGACGTCGAAGACGATCCCGTGGATGGTCTTCAGGTGCCGGATCAGGGCGGGGTTGATCCGGGCCTGTTCGGTGAGCTGCAGTTCGTAGTCGTCCTCGCCGGGGCGGACGGTCAGGGACACGGCGGTGAGCATCACCGGCGCGGACACCCGCTGCGGTTTGCCGCCGACAGCGGAGGTCCAGACGACCGTGCCGGCGGACAGGTAGCCGGCGTCGATGCCGCGGTCGTTGGCGAGTTCGAAGATCTTGGAGCGGAGGTTGCGCGAGGCCCGGGCCGCGACGACGTACTGCTGGCGGTCCCGGATCAGGGTGGACAGGCGGGTGCGGCGTCCGGCCATCAGCTGGGCCAGGCCGGAGGGATGGGCATGGGTCAGGTCAATGGAGCCTTCGGGCGTTTTCGTAAAACGCAGCATGGTGTCTGCTCCGGTGACGGGTTTGAGACCCGACAGCCATTTCCTGAACTCCTCGGAGCCCTCGGGGTGGCCTTGACCTACTGACACTGCTGCCTTCTTTTCTGTGCTCACGGTTTCTGAGTTCGCGCGGGACGCCCTGGACCATACCGGCATGCTTTCGAGGGTAGCCCGAATCAGGCCGCAGTGCCGGGGCGCAACACTGGCACGGGTCAAATTCGTGCGGCGAGTTGCCTCAGCGCGGCGGCCCGGCCATAAGGAAAATGGCCGGCCCCGCAGGGGGCCGGCCATTCACAACGCTATTCCCACTCGATGGTTCCCGGCGGCTTGCTGGTCACGTCCAGCACGACGCGGTTGACGCCCTCCACCTCGTTGGTGATCCGGTTGGAGATCCGGGCCAGGAGGTCGTAGGGCAGCCGGGACCAGTCGGCCGTCATGGCGTCCTCGGAGGACACCGGGCGCAGCACAATCGGGTGGCCATAGGTACGGCCGTCGCCCATCACGCCGACGCTGCGGACGTCCGCGAGCAGCACGACCGGCATCTGCCAGACCTCGTTGTCGAGGCCGGCGGCGGTCAGCTCGGCGCGGGCGATCGCATCGGCCTTGCGGAGCAGGTCCAGCCGTTCCTTGGTCACTTCGCCGACGATCCGGATGCCGAGGCCCGGACCCGGGAAGGGCTGGCGGCCGACGATTTCCTGCGGCAGGCCAAGCTGCGCGCCGACCGCGCGGACCTCGTCCTTGAACAGCGCGCGCAGCGGCTCGACGAGCTCGAACTGCAGGTCCTCCGGGAGGCCGCCCACGTTGTGGTGGCTCTTGATGTTCGCTGCCCCCTCGCCGCCGCCGGATTCGACGACGTCGGGGTAGAGGGTGCCCTGGACGAGGAACTTGATCTTCTCGCCGTGCGCGGCGGCCTCGGCGATGATGGCCAGTTCGGCTTCCTCGAACGCGCGGATGAACTCGCGGCCGATGATTTTGCGCTTGGTCTCGGGGTCGCTGACGCCGGCGAGGGCCGCCTGAAAGCGCTCCTGCTCGTTGGCGACGTAGAGCTTGACGCCGGTGGCGGCCACGAAGTCCCGTTCGACCTGCTCGGCTTCGCCCTCGCGCAGCAGCCCGTGGTCTACGAAGACACAGGTCAGCTGATCGCCGACGGCGCGCTGGACGAGGGCCGCGGCCACGGCGGAGTCGACGCCGCCGGAGAGCCCGCAGATTACCCGGGCGTCACCGATCTGTTCGCGGATCCGCTCGACCTGTTCGTCGAGGATGTTGCCCGTGGTCCAGTTCGGTTCCAGCTTGGCGCCCTTGAAGAGGAAGTTCTCCAGCACCTGCTGGCCGTAGGCCGAGTGCTTGACCTCGGGGTGCCACTGCACGCCGTAGAGGCACTTCTCCTCGTTGGCGAAGGCGGCCACGTCGGCGCCCGCCGTCGTCGCGAGCACCTCGAAGCCCTCCGGGGCCTCGTGGACGGAGTCGCCGTGGCTCATCCAGGTGCTCTGGTGCTGGGGCATGCCCTCGAGGATGGAGCGGCCCTCGCCGAGTACGGTGGTCTCCGTGGAGCCGTATTCCCGCAGGCCGGTCCGGGCAACTTTGCCGCCCAGGGCGTTGGCCATGGCCTGGAAGCCGTAGCAGATGCCGAACACCGGGACGCCGGCCTCGAACAGGTCGGCGCCGACGCTCGGGGCGCCCTCGGCGTAGACGCTTGCGGGGCCGCCGGAGAGGATGATGGCGGCGGGGTTCTTGGCGAGCAGCTGCTCGGTGCTGTAGGTATGCGGAACGACTTCCGAATACACATTCGCTTCCCGGACGCGGCGGGCAATCAGCTGCGCGTACTGGGCACCGTAGTCAACAACCAGCACCGGCCTGTGGGACGTCTGGGATGCAGTGGGAGTGGTCACCGTCCTAGCCTACGTTGCGCCGCCGGTCCCCCGCACCTTGAGAAGCTGCGGGTAAGCGAACTCACAGCAGGGTGCGCCGGGCGCGTCCGGGGTGGTTCAGTAGCGCTGCGGCGCCTGCGGGTTGGCGGCGAGTTCGGCCTCCACCTCGGCGTGGAACTTCTTCTCCACAAAGAAGGACAGGAACGGCACGACGCCGCCGAGGGCCAGGATGATGAGCTTGGCGAAGGGCCAGCGCATGAGCGACCAGAGCCGGAAGTTGGACATGAGGTACACGACGTACATCCAGCCGTGCACGATCAGCACTGCAACGGACAGGTTCACTCCGCCGATGACGCCGGGCGGCTCGGCGTCGGCGAATCCGAAGCCGAACGGCTGGCCGGTGACGGCGTTGGTGCCGCCGGCGAAGAGGTACTGGCCGAAGGCGTAGCGGGCGATCAGTTCCGCGCAGAGCAGCAGCAGCATGGAGCCGGTCAGGTAGGCCAGGACCTTGTAGAACTTCAGGGCGGAGCGGATCTGCGCCTCGGTCCCGCCGAAGCGGCGCTTCCGGCCGCCGGGGGTTCCCGTTCCGTTGGGCTGCTGCGGCGCGATGGCCGGCTTGGGCTCGATCATGGTTGCACTCTCGGTTTGGTGGGATGCGGGTTGGTGTCGGAGGAATCGGAGTCTCGGGGCCCGCCTGCAGCGGCGAGCCGGGCGGCTTCTTCATCCTGGGCGTCCTCGAGGCCTCGGCGGTAGTCGTCCTTGACCAGGCGCCACCAGATGAAGAGTGCGAAGCCGGCGAAGACCACCCATTCGGCGGCGTAGAACAGATTGAGCCAGTTGACCGTCTGGGCGGGCGGCTGCGGCCCGATCGCCAGCGGCTTGACGGGGCCGGAGGCTGCCACGTCGGCGCCGGCGGAGCGTTCGGCGCTGGCGGCCACGAAGCCGGGATAGCTGGTGACGTCCCACAGGTTGATGAGTTCGGCGACGGAGACGGCGCTGGCGCGGCCGGGTCCGGCGTCGGTGTTGGGCAGCGGCGCTTCGGACGGGATCAGCCGGCCGGTGAGTTCAATGGGGCCCGACGGCGGTGCGGCGGCGTCCGCGGGGTCGGCGACCCAGCCGCGCGCCACCGGGATCCAGGTCTGCGGCGAGGCACCGGCACCGGTGAGGGCCGGGGCGTCCTGCACGGCGAAGGCGGAGACGATCCAGAACCCCTTGGCGCCGTCGTGGATCCGGCCCGGGACGAGGACCTGTTTCTGCGGATCGTAGCTGCCGGTGGCGGTGACCACCTGGTCGGCCACCGAGCCGGGGAAGAACTGCCCGGGTTTCAGGACCGCGGTCAGCGGGCGGGGTTCCTCGGTCCCGGTGGAAACCGGCGCCTCGGGCCGCGTGGAGCGGCCGAACTGCCACTGGCTTAGCAGCACGAAGACCCCCGAAATGACGATCGCAAACACCAGGCCTGCGATCCAGCGGGGTTTGAGGGCGGTTTTCAGCACCCCTTAACCGTACTTCGTCCCCGTGTAGAACAACGAAACGGGCGCTACAGCCACAGCGGAAACTAGTGGTCGAAGAACACCAGGGACGAATTGATCAGTTCGGCGATCACCTCTGGGTCGTAGGCGCGGCGGAGGGACTCCCGGAACGACTCCTTCGACAGCGACCGGGCCAGGGTGGCGAGGACTTCCAGGTGGTCCGAGAAGGAACTGGCCGGCGTCGCGATCAGCAGGACCACGGTGGCCGGGCCGTCGGCCGCACCGAAGTCCAGCGCCTTGCCGTACTTGGTAATGCCGACTGCAATCGAGGTGCGCGCGACGAACTCGCTGCGGGCGTGGGGCAGGCCGACGCCGCCGGGCAGCCCGGTGGCCAGCTGGTGCTCGCGGGCGTTGACGTGGCCGAGGAATCCCTCGAGGTCCGAGATCCGGCCGGCGTCGTACATCCGCTGCGCGAGCTGGGCCGCGGCGTCGAACTTGTCCGTCGCGTCCAGCTCCAGGATCACCATTTGCGGCGTGGTGAGGTCGGCGTCGTACCGGTCCAGTTGTTCCGCCAAGAGGTGTCCCTTCGATGTGGCGTCGGTGCGCGCCGACGGGTGGTGCGCCGGGCGGCGCCCCGGTCAGCGCAGCGGGACGATGTCCTCCACACCCATCCGTGCGGCGTCGGCGGATTCGTCGTCCGGCTGCTCCTGGCTCAGTCGTTCGGCGTCAACCCGGGCCAGGTAATGCTTGATTTCGCTCTCGCGCTGCGCGTCGCTCCAGCCGAGAACCTCACCGATCAGTTTAGCGACTACCGGGGCGGCGGACACACCGCGGTCCCAGGCCTCGATCGAGATCCGGGTCCGGCGGGTCAGCACGTCCTGGACGTGGCGGGCGCCCTCGAACTTGGCCGCGTACACGGCCTCGGCCGCCAGGTAGTCGTCGGCGCCCGGCAGCGGCTCGGCCAGTTCGTGGTTTTCCCCGATCAGGGCCAGCACCTCCGGAGCCATCGACCCGTAGCGGTTCAGCAGGTGCTCGATCCGCGCCACGTGGACGCCGGTTTCCTCGGCCATCCGGTTGCGCTTGTTCCAGGCGGCCTTGAACCCGCTGGCGCCGAGCAGCGGGATGGATTCCGTGCACGACGGCGGGACCCGCTCGTCCATGCTGCGGGTCGCCTCATCGACGGCGTCCTTCGCCATCACCCGGTAGGTGGTCCACTTGCCGCCGGCCACGACGACGAGGCCAGGAACCGGGTGGGCCACCACGTGTTCGCGGGACAGTTTGGCCGTGGAGTCGTTCTCACCGGCCAGCAGGGGCCGCAGGCCGGCGTAGACGCCCTCGACGTCCTCGCGGGTCAGCGGCCGTTTGAGGACCTTGTTGACGTGCTCGAGGATGTAGTCGATGTCCTTGCTGGACGCCGCGGGGTGTGCCTTGTCCAGGTGCCAGTCGGTGTCCGTGGTGCCGATGATCCAGTGCCGGCCCCACGGGATGACAAACAGCACGGACTTTTCGGTCCGCAGGATCAGGCCCACCGTGGACTGGAAGCGGTCCCTCGGCACCACCAGGTGGATGCCCTTCGAAGCCCGCACCTTGAGCTGGCCGCGGTCCGTGACCATGGCCTGGGTCTCGTCGGTCCAGACCCCGGTGGCGTTGATGACCTGCTTGGCCCGGATGTTGAAGCTTGAGCCGTCCTCGTGGTTGACCACCTTGGCCCCGACCACCCGTTCGCCCTCGCGCAGGAAGTCCACCACGGCCATCTGGTTCACCGCATGGGCGCCGTAGTAGGCAGCGGTCCGGACCAGGTTGGCGACGTACTTGGCGTCGTCGACCTGGCCGTCGTAGTAGCGGATGGATCCGACGAAGGCGTCGTCCTTGAGGCTCGGCGCCGCCCGCAGCGTGCCGCGGCGGCTCAGGTGTTTATGGAACGGGACGCCGCGGCTGTGCCCGCCGGTGATGGACATGGCGTCGTACAGGGCGATCCCGGATCCAACGTAGGGCCGCTCCACGAAGCGCTTGGTGAGCGGGTAGAGGAACGGCACCGGCCGGGCCAGGTGCGGGGCAAGGACGGAGAGGATCAGCCCGCGCTCGTGCAGGGCCTCCTTGACCAGGGCGAAGTCCAGCATCTCCAGGTAGCGCAGGCCGCCGTGGATGAGCTTCGAAGACCGCGAGGAGGTGCCGGCCGCCCAGTCGTTGGCCTCGACAATGCCGACGCTCAGGCCGCGGGTCACGGCATCCAGGGCGGCGCCGGCGCCGACAATGCCGCCGCCGACGATCAGGATGTCGAGCTCCTTGCCGGGCTCGGTGCTGGCCTTGAGCACCGCCAGGGACGCTTCGCGTTCCGCGGGTCCAAGCGCACCGCCGGCCAAGGGAGCACCACCGGGAAAACTGTTCATCTCACGCCTCCGTCCGGATCAAACCTCGTAGTGCACCACACTACTTCCAAGTTCTCCGGATGGGCAGGGCTTTACCGGGCCCTGCGCAGGGCTCAGTTCCCGGCGTAGGGCGAGACGACGACGTCGACGCGCTGGAATTCCTTCAGGTCCGAGTAGCCGGTGGTCGCCATCGAGCGGCGCAGCGCGCCGATCAGGTTCGAGCTGCCGTTGGTGTGGTGGCCGGGGCCGAAAAGGACCTCTTCGAGCGGCCCGACGGTGCCGACGTTCACCCTGTCGCCGCGGGGCAGTTCGAGGTGGTGGGCCTCCTGGCCCCAGTGCCAGCCCTTGCCGGGTGCCTCTTCGGCCCGGGCCAGGGCGCTGCCGAGCATTACGGCGTCGGCGCCCATGGCGATGGCCTTGACGATGTCGCCCGAGGTCCCCATGCCGCCGTCGGCGATCACGTGCACGTAGCGTCCGCCGGATTCGTCCATGTAGTCCCGCCGGGCGGCCGCGACGTCGGAGATCGCGGAGGCCATCGGCGAGTGGATGCCCAGGGCGCGGCGGGTGGTGGTGGTCGCTCCCCCGCCGAAGCCGACCAGGACGCCCGCCGCGCCGGTGCGCATCAGGTGCAGGGCCGGGGTATAGCCGGCCGCTCCGCCGACGATCACCGGGACGTCGAGTTCGTAGATGAACTGCTTAAGGTTCAGCGGCTCGTGGTCCTTGGAGACGTGTTCGGCCGAGACGGTGGTCCCGCGGATGACAAAGATGTCGACGCCGGCAGCCACCACGGTCTTGTAGTGCTCCTGGGTGCGCTGCGGGGTCAGCGAGCCGGCGACGGTGACGCCCGCGGCGCGGATCTCGGCCAGCCGGGAGGTGATCAGTTCGGGCTGGATCGGGGCCTGGTACAGCTCCTGCATCCGGCGCGTGACGGCCGGGCTGTTGGTCTCGTTCTCGAGGGCGGCAATCTGGTCCAGCACCGACTGGGGATCCTCATAGCGGGTCCACAGGCCTTCCAGGTCGAGGACGCCGAGGCCGCCGAGCCGGCCCAGGGCGATGACCGTCTCCGGCGACATCGCGGAGTCCATCGGCGCGGCGATGACGGGCATGTCGAACTTGTAGGCATCGATCTGCCAGGAGACGGACACGTCCTTGGGGTCGCGGGTGCGCCGGTTGGGGACGATCGCAATGTCGTCCAGGGAGTAGGCACGACGCCCACGCTTGCCACGGCCAATCTCAATCTCGTAAGTCACGTCCCCACTTTACTTGACCCGGCCGTTGACCCACCCTTTGACCCCGCCTTTGACCCGGCACGGACCGTCCGGACCGCGCCCGCTGGCCGCTCCGGGGCCGCTACCGCACCCTGCAACAACCCACAAAACAACCGATAGCTCACACCAACTTGACATATTTTGTCAATAGTTTACAAATCCTGAAAATGCCTTTACGTTTGCTTTCGGCCGCCGGGGATCTCCCCGGCGGCCTCCCCACCCCGTTCCGGGCAGTCCGCACTGCCCGGTGATAGAAAGCAGAACCCATGGGAAGTGCATCACTCAGGAAGTCCCGCGTGCTGGCCTTGTCGCTGGCCGCCCTCGTCGGCACCATGACCCTGGCCGTCGGCCCGGTCCTCGCCGCCCCCGGCACCGGACCGGTCGCCTCGGAGAATGTCCCGGCGCCGGACGTCAACGCCGGCGAGGCCTACACGCAGTTCATCGTGAGCTTCAAGAAGACCCCCGGGAACGCCACCCCGGGCGGCCGCGCGAACGCGTGGGGCAAGGCAGCCAAGCAGCGGGGCGTCACGGTGAAGGAGCTGCGCGCCCTCGCCACCGGCGGCACCCTGATCGCGTCCGACAAGGCTCTCTCGGACCAGGCCGCCAAGGACTTTATGACCGAGATCGCCGCCTCCGGCGCGGTCGATGCCGTCGAGCCCGATGCCCGCATGACCGCGGTGCTCTCCCCGAACGACCCGCGCTACAGCGAGCAGTGGGACTTCACCGCCGCGAACGGCATGCGCATCCCCGGCGCGTGGGACGTCTCCACCGGCGCCGGCTCCACCGTCGCCGTGATCGACACCGGCATCACGGCACACCCGGACCTGGACGCCAACGTGCTGCCGGGCTATGACTTCGTCTCGGACGCCACCGCGGCCCGCGACGGGAACGGCCGGGACGCCAACCCCCAGGACCAGGGCGACTGGTACGCCGCCGGCGAATGCGGCCAGACCGCGGCTTCCAACTCCTCCTGGCACGGCACCCACGTGGCCGGCACCGTCGCCGCCGTGACCGGCAACGCCACGGGCGTGGCCGGCGTGGCGCCCAACGCCAAGGTCCTCCCGGTCCGCGTGCTGGCCAAGTGCGGCGGTTCGCTCTCCGACATTGCGGACGCCATCATCTGGGCCTCCGGCGGCACCGTCGCCGGGATCCCCGCCAACGCGAACCCCGCCAAGGTCATCAACATGAGCCTGGGCGGTTCCGGTGCCTGCGGCACCACGTACCAGGCCGCGATCGACGCCGCCGTCTCGCGCGGCACCACCGTGGTGGTGGCGGCAGGCAACAGCAACCAGGACGCCTCCGGCTTCCGGCCCGCCAACTGCAACTCGGTGGTCACCGTGGCCGCCAGCAACCCGAGCGGCACCCTCTCCTACTACTCCAACTTTGGAGCCACCGTGGATCTCACGGCGCCCGGCGGCGACACCAGCGTCAGCGGCGGCGGCATCCTCTCCACCATCAACACCGGAACCACGACGCCGGGCGGCGCAGGCTACGCCAGCTACCAGGGCACCTCGATGGCGACCCCGCACGTTGCCGGTCTTGTGGCCCTGATGAAGGCCAAGTCCCCCGCCCTTACCCCGGCGCAGGTCGAGTCCACCCTCCGACAGGGTACCCGGGCCATGCCGGGCGGCTGCACCAAGGGCTGCGGCGCCGGCCTCTCCGACGCCACCGCCACGATGGGCCTGCTCGGCGGCACCACCCCGCCGCCGCCGTCGGGGAACCTGCTGCTGAACCCCGGCTTCGAGAGCGGCGCGGCCTCGTGGACCTCCGACCACACGGACACCTTCGAGACCGGAACCAACGCCCGGACCGGCAACGGCTTCGCCGGCCTGAACGGCTGGGGCCAGGCCACGTCCTACACGCTGGACCAGACCATCTCCATCCCGTCCTCCGTGACCGGCTCCACCCTGTCCTTCTACCTCAAGACCCTGACCGATGAGACCACCACGGCGAGCGCTTACGACACGCTGAAAGTCCAGGCCATCAGCGGCGGTGTCACCACGACGCTGGCCACCTACTCGAACCTGAACAAGTCCGCCGGCTACGTGCTGAAGACGCTGGACCTGTCCGGGTTCAAGGGCAAGAGCGTCACACTGCGTTTCCTCGGCGTCGAGGACTCCTCGCTGAAGACCTACTTCTTCGTGGACGACACCTCGGTGACCACCTCCTAGCCACGGCCGCACCCCAAGAATGGGCATGTCCTCCCTCCCCGGAAGGGCATGCCCATTCTCTGCGCCCGGGAATGGACATAGTGGCAATCTGTCCATTGGCCGCGGCCATGGAAGGGCATGTCCATTCGTTGCGCCGGGGTACGGCGGCCCGGCGGCCTTCCGGCGGCAGGGACGCTGGCGGCATGGGTAAGGGGTGGATCTTCGACGGCCACATTGCGGGGCTGGGAACGGAATCCGGGCTGCGCGCCGTGCTGGGGCTCTGGCAGCGGTCCCCGTTCGGATCCTTCGCCGACGCCATGGTGGAGCTGCCCTCCGGCCACCGGATTCTGCTGGCCCCGACCGCCGAGATCGGCGCGTTCATCGCCTCGGTCTACACCTTTGACGAGACCGGCGTGGTGGACGTCGCGGTGTCGCATGACGGCCCCCGGCTCGACGTCGACGCCGGTCCACTCAGCGTCCGCGCCGCCGTCGGCGCCCGCACCCGGCTTGGCGGCCTCGTGCGCCTGGTTCCGCGTCCGCTGGCGGTGCACCCGCGGTGGCTGCGGGCCGTCAGCCCGCTCGCTGCCCGCATCAGCCCCGGCGCCCGCACCGCGGGCACGGCCAGGGGCGGACGGACGGAGTACTACGGCGTCACAGACCTGCACCACATCACGGCGGCCCGCGTGAGCTGGGACGGCTCCGACGCCGGCGCGCTTGCCGCCGTCCGCCCCGCGGTCTCCTTTGGTTTCAGCAGCGTCCCCGCCGCCCCCAGCCTGGCGCGGGTGCAAACCACCGTGACAGGATCCTAGGCCTCGTCCACGGCCAGCTGGGATTCGAACATCCGGAAATAGCGGCCGCGCAGCGCCACGAGTTCCCGGTGTGTGCCCTGCTCCACGATCCGGCCGTCCTCCAGCATGTAGACGATGTCTGCCTTCTCGATGGTGGCGAGCCGGTGGCTGATGGCGATGATCGTGCTGCTGCGGTCCGCGAAGAGCCGGGAAAAGATCCGGTGCTCGGCCAGCGCGTCGATCGCCGACGTCGGCTCGTCCATCACCATAAAGGACGCGTCGCGGTAGAAGTTCCGGGCCATCGCCAGACGCTGCCATTGGCCGCCGGAGAGACCGCTGCCCTTCCGCCCGCGCGGATCCTCCATCCAGTTGCTGACGTGGTTGTCCAGCCCGTTGGGCAGTTTGTTGATGAACTCAAGGGCCTCGGCGTCGGCGGCGGCGCGGCGGATCCGCGCGTCGTCCCGCGGGGCGTGGACGTCGCCGAAGAAGATGTTCTCCGCCGCGGTGGCGAACTCGTATTTCAGGAACTCCTGGCTGAGCACCGCCAGATGGCGGTGCCAGGACGTCACGTCTACGGCGGCGAGGTCGACGCCGTCGAGCAGCACCTGCCCGGAATCCGGGCGGTAGAGCCCGGCGAGGATCCGGATCAGGGTGGACTTGCCGGCGCCGTTCTCCCCCACGATCGCGATGTGCTGGCCCTGCCGTATGGTCAGCGAGATGCCCTTGATGACCTCCAGCTCGCTGCCGGTGTAGGTGAAACGGATGTCCCGCAGTTCCACGGCCGTCGGCGCCTGCAGCAGGGGCGGGGCGTGCTCGGAGTGCACGGGCAGCGCCATAAACAGCTCGTAGTCCTTGAGGTTCGCCAGGTCCTCATCGATGGAGCTGAGCGAGGAGACCAGGTTGTTGGCGGTGGAGAGGGCCCGGCTGACGATCTGCTGGACGTAGAGGAACTGCCCCACCGGCTGCGCCCGGGCGATGATCTGGCCCACCACCCAGATCAGCGAGACCACCTCGGCGCCGTACTGCAGCGCGTCCGCCGCGAGCTGTTTGGGGATGTAGCGCTTCTGGAAGTCCAGCCGGCGCTTCTCGTCCGCGTCCCGGAGCCGGGAGCGCAGCCCCATCAGGTAGCCGACGATCCCGTAGAGCCGCATCTCGGCGATGTGCTGCGGGCGGAGCAGGTTGGTTTCGATCATGCGGCGCTGCCGCCGCGAGTCCACCTGGGTGTTCCAGTGCGCGATCTGCTCGCGGGAGAGCTTGAACTGCAGGTAGACGCTGGGCACGATCGCCACCAGCACGATCACGGCGATCCACCAGCTGACCAGCAGCAGCGCGCCCACCGCCAGGATCACCGAGACCAGCTGCGTGAAGATGGCCGCGATCCGGTCCAGGACGCGGGCGTAGGAATCGGAAAAGCGCTTGGCCCGGTCGTACAGGTCCACGGTCTCCTTGTCGTCGTAGCGCCAGAAGTCGAGGGCGAGGAACCGCTCGTACATCAGGTCCCCGACGATCGCGCCGACCCGGAAGCTCATCAGCTGCTGGATGTAGCGGTCGACGCTGCTGAAGGCGCCCCAGAACAGGCCCAGTGCGGCGGTGATGATGACGTAGACGACCGCCTGCTGCCCGGCCTCGGCGTTGCCGGCGTAGGCGGCCGCGAGCGCCGTCGTGGTCAGCGCGGCGAAGTAGGTGGTGACCAGCGGCAGGAGCGCCGAGATCAGCGAGCCCACGATTTTCATCACGACGGCGGCCGGCGAGGCGCGGAAGCTGACCCGCAGCACCTGCGCCACGGCCCGGGCATAGGGCCGCAGCGCCAGTTTGCGCCTGGGCTCGCGCGCGGGCAGGAGTTCGGACATGCCTTCAGCCTAGTTCCGGATCCGCGCGTCCACGTCCGCCGTTAACGCGGGCAGGCCACGGGGTAACCCCGTGGCCTGCCTGTCCGCCGTGTGGCGGGTCAGCGCGAACCGTAGTTCGGTGCCTCCACCGTCATCTGGATGTCGTGCGGGTGGGATTCCTTGAGCCCGGCCGGGGTGATCCGGACGAACTTGCCGCGGGCCTTGAGCTCGGCGACGGTCGGGGCGCCGGTGTAGAACATGGTCTGGCGGAGGCCGCCCACCAGCTGGTACGCCACCGAGGACAGCGGCCCGCGGTAGGCCACGCGTCCCTCGATGCCTTCCGGGATGAGCTTGTCGTCGCCGGAGACGTCGGCCTGGAAGTAGCGGTCCTTGGAGTAGGAGGTGTTCTTGCCGCGGGTCTGCATGGCCCCGAGCGAGCCCATCCCCCGGTAGCTCTTGAACTGCTTGCCGTTGACGAAGATCAGGTCCCCCGGGGACTCGTCGCAGCCGGCCAGCAGGGAGCCGAGCATCACGGTGTCGGCGCCGGCCACCAGGGCCTTGCCGATGTCGCCGGAGTACTGCAGCCCGCCGTCGGCGATCAGCGGCACGCCGGCCGGGATCGCCGCCTTCGAGGACTCGTAGATCGCGGTGATCTGCGGGACGCCGACGCCGGCCACCACGCGGGTGGTGCAGATGGACCCCGGGCCAACGCCCACCTTGATGCCGTCGGCACCGGCGTCGATCAGGGCCTGCGCACCCTCGCGGGTGGCGGCCTGGCCGCCGATGATGTCCACGTGGGCGGCGACCGGATCGGACTTGAGGCGGCGGATCATGTCCAGGACGCCCTGCGAGTGGCCGTTGGCGGTGTCGACAAAGAGGGCGTCGACGCCGGCGTCGATCAGGGCCATGGCCCGCTCCCAGCCGTCACCGAAGAAGCCGATGGCGGCGCCGACGCGCAGCCGGCCCTCCTCGTCCTTGGTGGCCAGCGGGTACTGCTCGGCCTTGGTGAAGTCCTTGGTGGTGATCAGGCCCTTGAGCCGACCCTGCTCGTCCACCAGCGGGAGCTTCTCGATCTTGTTGGTGGCGAGCTTGTGCGAGGCTTCCTCGCGGCTGATGCCCACGTGCCCGGTGACGAGCGGCATCTTGGTCATCACGTCGCTGACCAGCCGGATCGGGAAGTCGGATTCCGGCACAAAACGGGTGTCGCGGTTGGTGACGATGCCCAGCAGCCGCATCCCTTCGTCCACGACCGGCAGGCCGGAGACGCGGTAGTGCGAGCAGATCTCGTCCAGCTCGGCGAGCGTGGCCTCGGGGCCGATGGTCAGCGGGTTGGTGATCATGCCGGACTCGCTGCGCTTGACCCGGTCCACCTGGTCGGCCTGGTCGGCGATCGAGAGGTTGCGGTGCACCACGCCGAGGCCGCCCTGGCGGGCCATGGCGATGGCCATCCGGGACTCGGTCACGGTGTCCATCGCGGCGGAAAGCAGCGGGGTGTTCACGGTGATGCGCTTGGAGATCCGCGAGGAGGTGTCAGCCTCGGACGGGATGACGTTGGTGTGTCCCGGCAGAAGCAGGACGTCGTCGTAGGTCAGGCCAACGAAGCCGAAAGGGTCGTGTTCGGGCTGGGTCATGAGTGCGCCTCTTACCTTGGTTTCTGGGTTCACGGGTAGGGGTTGCAGCAGATGACCAGCCCGTCATTACGGGCGTGGCCTGTGCAGAAGTGTTGTGTAAATAGTAGAACCTCGGGCCCGATCCCCATATTCCGGGCCGCGAATGTGAGCAACGGCATGGCCGGCCGTGCCGCGGGCGTCACGTCCAGCCGGTGGCGGCGAGCAGCCGCTGCTCGAACATCGGGATCATGCTCTGGACGTAGGTCTTGGTGAGGTGGTTGTCGTCCTTATACACGTAGACATTCCCGACGACGGCGGGACAGGTGCCGTTGGCGCAGATGAAGTCGCTCATGTCCATGAGGTGCAGCCGGGCCACCTTGCCGCGGTAGGCGTCCAGCGGCGAGGAGGCGGCCAGCGATTCCTGCAGCGGAACGTTGCAGGCGGCGGCGTCGGTGCCCTTCTTCTGCACACATTCGGGCATGTTCATGGTGAACCGCGGGTTGTCGCGGATGCCCACGACGTCCATCCCGGCGTCGGTGAACGGCTTGATGCCCTCCAGGTACTGCGGCACCTCGGTTTCGTACGGGGCGTCCTTGTGCGTGAGCGAGGCGACCGTGAACACGGCGTCCGGCTTGTGGTCCAGCACGTACTGGGCGCTGGCCCTGTTGAAGGCGTTGCAGTCCGCGTCGCGTTCGGGCGATTCCCCGCCAAAACGGCAGTTGCCCTTGAGCAGCGTGACGACTTCCCAGCCGTGGCTCTTGGCGATGGGGCCCAGCGCCGCCATGTACTGCTGGGCGTGGGAGTCGCCGAGCACCACGATCCTCTTGGTCACGTGGTCCGGCCGGCTGTTTTGCAGGCAGCCTGCCAGCAGGTCGGTGGGTGCGTTGGAGTCCGTGCAGAGGCCGTCGATGTCGGCCCACTCGTTCTTGAGGGCGGCGGGGCCGGGGATGATTTTGGCGTCCGGTGTCGGCTTGCCGGCGTTCTCCGGGGCCAGCGCGGCGGCGCCGGGGGTCAGTTCCCGGGGCTGGGCCGCGGCGGCGGCCTCGTCGGCCATCAGCTGGCTCTGCCATGCGGTGACGGGTCCGGCCAGCAGGGCACCGCACGCGGCGATCACGACGGCGCTGCGCCAGGCCCGCCGCTGCGGCCAGTGCCAATCGCGCAGCGGTTTTTCGACGTAGCGGGTGGTGAGCACGGCCAGCACCACGGAGGCTGCCACGATGGCGAGCCCCTGCACCAGGTCCGGCGCGCTGATTCCCATGCCGGCCAGCGCCAGCACCAGCAGCGGCCAGTGCCAGAGGTAGAGGGCGTAGGAGTTGTCGCCCAGGGCCACCAGCGGGCGCCACGTCAGGAGACGGTCGACGCCGAAGCGGCTGCCGCTCTGCCCGGCCACGATGATGGCGGCGGCAGCCAGCGTGGGCCACAGCGCGATGAACCCGGGGAAGGACCGGTCCACGGTCAGCAGCAGCCCGCAGGAAAGCATCGCGGCCAGGCCGGCCCAGCCCAACACCACACGCAGCGCCTTGCCCGGTTTCAGGTGCGGCAGCGCCAGGGCCAGCAGGGAGCCGAGGGCGAACTCCCAGAGCCGGGTCCGGGTGTCGAAGTACGCGTAGGCCTGGTTGCTGGCGGTCTGCTCGATCGAGTAGGCCAGCGACGCGGCGAAGATGGCCCCGAAGGCCAGGGCCAGGAGCACCCGATAGTCCGTCAGCCGGCCATCCAGCTTCGTCCAGCGGCGCAGCGCCCGGACCAGTACACGGTGCAGCAGGGCGGCACCGGCGAAGACCAACGGCCAGAGCAGGAAGACCTGCCCCTGGATGGACAAGGACCAGAAGTGCTGCAGCGGGCTGGCACCGGAGTGGTCCTGGGCGTAATAGTCGACGGCGGTGTCGGCAAGCAGCCAGTTCTGCCGGTACAGCAGCGACGCCCACGCCTGGTCGAGGATGTCCGGCCACCGGCTGGCAGGCAGTATGGCCCAGGTGCCGATCAGTACGGCGAGGACCACCACCACGACGGCGGGCAGCAGCCGCTTGAGCAGGTGCAGCCAGTGGCTCAGGAGGCGCAGCGGCTTCCCGCTTTCCACCTTGCGGGCGAAGCTCAGGGTCATCAGGAAGGCCGAGATGAGCAGAAAGATGTCCACGCCGCCGGAGACCCGGCCCAGCCACACGTGGTAGGTCACCACCATCAGGACGGCAAGTGCGCGCAGGCCCTGAACCTCTGGCCGGTAACCCGATTTGCGGCGCGCCGGCGAACCCGCGGATGCGAGCGGCGGGCTGGCTACGGTTGGCTCGTTCGACACTGGGGACCCCTCAGGCACACTTCCAAAACGTCAATGTTACCGAAGCGTAATTTTCTGCGCCAATCGCCGTGAGGTCCGCCGGCGGCGGACGCGGCGCAGCAGGCCCTAGTCTGGAACGAGTCGAAGGAGGCCGTGTGTGATCGTGCAGTTGCGGATTTGTGTCCCGGAGCAGCTCTCCGGCGCCGTGGTGGACTGTTGTTCGGAGGGGCCCGGGGTGGCGGAAGTGGCGCTGCATCCGGGCGCCTCGGTGCTGCCGCCCGGAGATGTGATCCTGGTTTTCATCGCGCGGGAATCCGTCGAGGCGCTGATCGAGAAGCTCCACGCCCTGAACGTCCAGGAGGTCGGCTCCATCTCGGTCACCACACCCGAGTTGCTGCTCTCCGACCGCGCGGACGAGGCGGTAGCGGCGGCCCCAGGCGAGGGCGCGGACGCCGTGATCTGGGATGAGGTGTCCCGGCAGACCGGGGAGGACTCCCGGCTGACGTGGAGCTACCTGGCGTTCCTGGTCCTGGCCACCCAGCTCGCCGCGATCGGGATTGTCACCGACTCGACCATCGCGATTGTGGGCGCCATGGCCGTGGGGCCGGAGTTCGGGCCGCTCGCCGCGCTGGCTGTGGCCTTGGTGCGGCGCCAGTGGCGGCTGGGACGCCGGGCGGCGCTGGCGCTCGGCGTGGGCTTCCCCGTTGCCATGCTGGCGGCGGCGTTCACGGCGTGGCTCTCTGTCCCGCTTGGTCTTTTTCCCGCCGATGCGCTGGACCGCGGCTCGGCGGTGGAGTTCATCTACCATCCGGGGCCGTATTCCCTGATTGTGGCCCTGCTGGCCGGCACCGCCGGCATGTTGTCCGTGATCGGCCGGCGGTCGGCGGCCCTGATCGGCGTGTTCATCTCGGTGACCACGGTTCCGGCGGCCGGTTTTGTGGCGGTGGCACTGGTGCTCGGTGAGTACCAGAAGGCCGCGGGCTCGGCGCTGCAGCTGCTGGTGAACCTGGTCGGGATCGTTGTGTCCGCCGTGGCGGTGCTGCTGTTCTACCGGGTGGTCACCAAACGCCTGCCGCGAGACGCCGCGGCCCGGCTGCGGCGGAAGGCGCAGGCGCCCCGGCCCTGAGTGAGTTACCGGCGCTGACCGGCGCCGGAAACAACAAAAAGGACCGAACCAGCTGGCGCTGGTCCGGTCCCTTTGTTGTTGCGCGGGAACTAGTGCGCGGGAACCTTAGTGCTGGTGCCCTGCGTGCTCGTCCTCGTCGGCCGGCTTCTCCACCACAAGTGTTTCGGTGGTGAGAACCAGCGCGGCGATCGAGGCCGCGTTGCGCAGCGCCGCACGGGTGACCTTGACCGGGTCGATGACGCCGGCCGCGATCAGGTCCTCGTATTCGCCGGTCTTGGCGTTGAAGCCCTGGTTGACCGCGGACTCGGCCACCTTGGCGACGACGACGTAGCCGTCGAAGCCGGCGTTCTGGGCGATCCAGCGCAGCGGCTGGGTCAGCGCCCGGCGGACGATGCCCACGGCAGCTGCCGCATCGCCGTCGAGCGCCTTGACGGCCGGGTCCTCATCGAGTGCCTTGAGCGCGTGGATGAGGGCGGAGCCGCCGCCCGCCACGATGCCTTCTTCGAGGGCGGCGCGGGTGGAGGACACGGCATCCTCGATGCGGTGCTTCTTTTCCTTCAGCTCGACCTCGGTGGCTGCGCCGACCTTGATCACGCCGATGCCGCCGGCCAGCTTGGCCAGGCGCTCCTGCAGCTTTTCCTTGTCCCAGTCCGAATCGGTGCGGGTCAGCTCGGCGCGCAGCTGGGCGACCCGGGCTGCGACGTCCTCGGCGGAACCGGCGCCGTCGACGATGGTGGTGTTGTCCTTCGTCACGGTGATGCGGCGGGCGGTGCCGAGGACCTCGAGGCCCACGGTGTCCAGGCTCAGGCCCAGCTCCGGGGAGACGACCTGGGCGCCGGTGAGGGTCGCGATGTCCTGGAGCATGGCCTTGCGGCGGTCACCGAAGCCGGGAGCCTTGACGGCGACGACGTTCAGGGTGCCGCGGATGCGGTTGACGATCAGCGTGGAGAGGGCTTCGCCGTCGACGTCCTCGGCGATGATGAACAGCGGCTTGGAGCTCTGCAGCGCCTTCTCCAGCAGCGGCAGGAATTCCTGGACCGAGGAGATCTTGCCCTGGTTGATCAGGATGAGGGCGTCCTCGAGGACGGCTTCCTGGCGTTCGGCGTCGGTGACGAAGTACGGGGACAGGTAGCCCTTGTCGAACTGCATGCCCTCGGTGAGGACCAGTTCGGTCTGCGTGGTGGAGGATTCCTCGATGGTGATCACACCATCCTTGCCGACCTTGCCGAACGCCTCGGCCAGCAGCTCGCCGACCTCGTCGCTCTGCGCGGAGATGGCGGCCACGTTGGCGACCTGGGTGCCCTCGACGGGGCGGGCGTTCTCCAGCAGGCGGGCGGCGACGGCCTCGACCGAGACCTCGATGCCGCGCTTGATCTGTCCCGGGGCGGCGCCGGCGGCAACGTTGCGCAGGCCTTCCTTGACCAGGGCCTGGGCGAGCACGGTGGCGGTGGTGGTGCCGTCACCGGCGACGTCGTTGGTCTTGGTGGCGACCTCCTTGGCAAGCTGCGCGCCAAGGTTCTCGTACGGGTCGTCCAGTTCGACTTCACGGGCAATGGTGACGCCGTCGTTGGTGATCGTGGGGGCGCCCCACTTCTTGTCCAGCACGACGTTGCGGCCGCGCGGGCCGAGCGTCACCTTGACCGTGTTGGCGAGCTTATCGATGCCGGCTTCAAGCGACCGGCGGGCAGCGTCGTTAAACGCGAGCTGCTTTGCCATGGTTGTGTCCTTTCAAGACAGAACCCCGCGCAGCCGTTCCGTTCAAAGCGAAGGAATCGGCGGCGCGGGGGTCCAAGAGAGTTACTTTACGACGATCGCCAGAACGTCGCGGGCGGACAGCACGAGGTACTCGGTGCCGCCGGTCTTAACTTCGGTTCCGCCGTACTTGGAGTAGATGACAACGTCGCCGACGGCGACGTCGACGGGAACGCGGTTGCCGTTGTCGTCAAAGCGGCCGGGGCCTACTGCAACAACTTCGCCTTCCTGCGGCTTCTCCTGTGCGGAGTCCGGGATAACCAGGCCGGAAGCCGTGGTCTGCTCGGCTTCGAGCGGGCGGACAACAATACGATCCTCAAGAGGCTTAATAGAGACCGACACTCGGACCTCTCCTTTTCGTCAGCAAATTCGTGGACTTTAAAGCTGTGGTGCCATGGCGTACAGACCGTCGTCGCGGTGCCGGCAGCAGCCAGGCCGGTCAAGCTTCAGGTGTTAGCACCCGCCTAGGGAGAGTGCCAATGACGACTCTATGTAAGGAGTTAGCACTCGGTCAAGGTGAGTGCCAGAAAGTTCGTCCGTGGTGAACGCTGTTGGGGACATGCCCATCGGGCGGCTCAGCGGCCGGACAGGCCCGCCGGCTAGGAATGGACATGCCCAGTGCGGGCCGCCACGGATGGACATATACGCAATATGTTCAGTGCTGGCGGCGAAGGACGGGCATGCCCGGGGGCCACGTCCGGCGCCGCCGGCCGGCTACTGGCCCGCGAGGTCCTCGTAGTCCCAGTCCTGGCCGTCGTCGTCCTCGTCGATAAGCGGGGAGGTGTTCCGTTCGCGGTAGAGCACAAAGCCGCCTGCGAGCGCGGCCACCGCGCCCAGGACGAGGAAGATGATGCCGCCCACCTTGGCGGCGGCGTAGGTGTCGCGGATGGCCCGCGCCTCGTCGGTGGCGTCGGTGACGTTCTTGCCGCCAACGGAGTACACGGTGGCGTTGAAGGAATCGAGGACGAAAATGATGACCAGCAGCGCCACGCAGATGACCGCCACCACACTGCCCGCAATCAGCGCGGGCCGGGCGAAGCGGACCAGTCCGCTCCGGCCCGGATTCGTCCCGTCGCCTTGCTCCCGGGTGCCTGCCGCGCCGAAGTCTTCTGTGTCCCTGTCGTCCATGCCGTCCAGCCTATCGGTCGCGCCGGGCGTTCCCCGCCTGAACTACGCTTGATGGCATGGCTGAGACTACGCAGGACCAGATCGCCCCGCTCCTGAATCCGGAGGGCTGGGAACTGCTGGCGTCTCTTGGCCCGTACCGCGAGGAAGAGGCCTTCCGGCTCAACGCCTCGCTCCGGAAAGTCGGCCATTCTCCCGAGCTGGTCTCGGCGGCACTCACGCAGTCCCGGCTGCGGACCAAGGCGGAGGCCAAGTTCGGCGAATTCGCCCGGCAGATGATCTTCACCCGGGCCGGTCTGGAGCAGGCCACCCGGCTCAACGTCGCGGCGCGGCATGCGCAGCGGTTCGCCGCCGCCGGGATTTCCCACGTGGCGGACCTGGGCTGCGGGCTGGGGGCGGATGCGATGGCACTGGCCTCCCTGGACATCACGGTCACCGCGGTGGAGCTCGATGAAACCACGGCCGCCTGCGCCACCATGAACCTGATCCCGTTCCGGAACGCCACCGTGGTCCACGCCGACGCGGCCGCCGTGCCGCTCGACGGGATCGACGGCGTCTGGCTCGATCCGGCCCGCCGCACCACGTCCAGCTCCGGGACGAAGCGACTCTGGGACCCGGAGGACTTCTCCCCGCCCTTGTCCTTTGTGGAGTCACTCGCCGCGTCCGGCCGGGCCGTCGGCGTAAAGATGGGCCCGGGCATGCCGCACGCCTCGGTACCCGCGGGCTGCGAAGCGCAGTGGGTCTCGGTGGGCGGCGACGTCACGGAGGTGGCCCTCTGGTTCAACGCGGTCCGCCGGCCCGGAATCCGCCGCGCCGCCCTGGTCCTGGGTCCGCAGGGCGCAGCGGAGCTCACCAGCACGGAGGAGTTCGACGCCGGACCGGCCGCCCCGGTGGGGGCCGTGGAGGGCTACCTCTACGAGCCGGACGGCGCCGTGATCCGCGCCGGCCTGGTGGCCGACGTCGCGCTCCAGCTGGGCGGGCATCTGCTGGACGAACACATCGCCTACATCTGCGCGCCGGAACTGCGCGAGACGCCCTTCGCCCGCGCGTACAAAGTCCTCGAGGTGATGCCGTTCAACGTGAAGGCGCTCAAGGCCTGGGTCAAGGCCAACGGCGTCGGCGTCCTGGATATCAAAAAACGCGGCACCTCGGTGACCCCGGAGGAACTGCGCAAACAGCTGCTCCCGGGCGGCAGGAGCGCCAAGAACTCGGCCACCAAGACGGCCACCCTGGTCCTCACCAGGATCGGCGAGGAGCGGGTGGCCATTTCGGTGGAGCCGGTCCAGGTCCCGGCAGCCGGGGCTACTGGGCCCGCATAAACTCCTCGGCGGCCCGGACCTGTTCGTCGCTGGGCCGGATGCCGGTGTAGAGCACAAACTGTTCCAGGGCCTGGATCGTGGCCACCTCGGCGCCCGTGATCACCTGCTTGCCCGCGGCGCGGGCGGCCTTCACCAGCGGTGTTTCGGCCGGCAGCGCGACGACGTCGAACACCACCTTCGCGGCGTCGATCGCCTCCTGCGGGAAGGGCAGGGCCTCCGCGTCGGGGCCGCCCGCCATGCCGATCGGGGTCACGTTGATCAACAGCTCGGCAGTGCCTGACAGGTCCAGGCCGGACCGCCACTCGAACCCGTAGAGCGCCGCGAGCGCCCGGCCGGCCTCCTCGTTGCGGGCAACCAGGGTGACGTTCCGGAAGCCAGCGTCGCGCAGCGCCGCGGCGGTGGCCTTCGCCATCCCGCCGGCGCCCAGCAGCCACACGGAGTAGTCCGTGGGGACGGCGTTGCGCGCCAGCAGCTGCTCGATTGCCGTGTAGTCGGTGTTGTAGGCCGTGAGCGTGCCGCCGTCGTTGACGATCGTGTTGACCGAATCGATGGCCTTCGCCGACGGGTCCATGACGTCCACCAAGGCGATGACATCTTCCTTGTACGGCATGGACACCGCACAGCCGCGGATACCGAGGCCGCGCACCCCGGCGATCGCCTGGGCCAGGTCGGTGGGGGCGAAGGCCTTGTAGATCCAGTTCAGGCCCAGCTGTTCATACAGGTGGTTGTGGAAGCGGGTCCCGTTGTTGCTCGGCCGGGCCGAGAGCGAGATGCACAGGGTCATGTCTTTATTCAGGATGGGCACAGCACCATTAAACGCCAGGCGCAGGCTCACCGGCGGCGCCCGCTCCCCGCGGCCAGGGGCATCGAGGGCGACCGCCGCATCCGCGGCCGCCGGGGCCCCGCTGTAGCCGACCGTCACGGCAAGCCCCGTCAGGAGCGCCAGGGCCGCCGGCAACAGGCTTCGGCTGTGAAAACTCTCACGTACCAGCTGTACCTTGGCCACCGGCTCGATGCGACCCCTGCACTAGACTTGGAGCACCGTTGCCTTGCCACAGCATGCCGCCGCGGGCAGCCATACGGCGGGCGACAAAACAGCAGGCAATACAACAGCGAAGGGACCACATGAAGATTGATTTCGCTTCATCCAGGCAATCAACTCTTGGTGTGGAATGGGAGCTCGCGCTCGTCGATGCCGAAACGGGCGAGCTGGCTTCGGTGGCCGGCGAGGTGCTCCGCGGGGTGGCCGACCGTCACCCCGAGCTGAACGAGGATGACGAACATCCCCATATCAAACAGGAACTGCTGCTCAACACGGTGGAACTGGTCACCGGCATCTGCACCACCGTGGCCGAAGCCAAGGCGGATCTGGACAGCTCCCTCGCCGCGCTGCGCGAGGTCACGGACCCGATGGGTGTGGAGGTCTTCTGCGCCGGCAGCCACCCTTTCAGCCCGCCGCAGCTGCAGCCCGTCACGGACAAGGAGCGGTATGCCAAGCTGATCGACCGCACCCAGTGGTGGGGCCGCCAGATGGTCATCTACGGGGTGCACGTCCATGTGGGCCTGGACCGCCGCGACAAGGTGCTTCCGGTGCTGGACGGCCTGGTCAATTACTTCCCGCACTTCCAGGCGCTGTCCGCCTCCAGCCCGTTCTGGGGCGGCGAGGACACCGGCTACGCCTCCCAGCGCGCTCTGATGTTCCAGCAGCTGCCGACGGCGGGGCTGCCGTTCCAGTTCGCCAGCTGGGAAGAATACGAGTCGTACGTCCAGGACATGTTCACCACCGGCGTCATCGACACCCTCTCCGAGATCCGCTGGGACATCCGTCCGGTGCCCAACCTCGGCACCATCGAGATGCGGATCTGCGACGGCCTGGCCACACTGGAGGAGGTCGGCGCGATCGCCGCCCTGACGCAGTGCCTCGTGGACGAGTTCTCCACCACCCTGGACAACGGCGGCAGCATCCCGACCATGCCGCCCTGGCACGTCCAGGAGAACAAGTGGCGTGCGGCCAGGTACGGTCTGGACGCGATCATCATCCTCGACGCCGACGGCAACGAACAGCTCGTCACCGACCACCTGCGCGAAACGCTCACCCGGCTGGAACCGGTGGCCGCGAAGCTCGGCTGCAGCACCGAACTGGCCGACGTGGAAAAGATCATCCGGCGCGGCGCCGGTTACCAGCGCCAACGCCGCGTGGCCGCCGAGCACGGCGGTGACCTGCGCGCCGTCGTCCTGGACCTGGTCAAGCAGATGCGCAAGGGCCCCGAAGCCTAGTTTCCGGTCGCCGCGTCCCTGTTCCTAGGCGGACACGGAGGTCACCGGCATCGAGGAGTCCGGCGCGAAGCCGATCCCACTCGGCGCGGTGCCGGCCATCACCAGCTGCGCGCCGAGCGCGGCGACCATGGCCCCGTTGTCCGTGCACAGCGCCAGCGGCGGGACCGTCAGCCGGATTCCGGCCACCCTGCAGCGCTGCTCCGTGAGCTGGCGCAGCCGCGAGTTCGCGGCCACTCCCCCGCCCAGCAGCAGCTCGGTGATGCCGTTTTCGCGGCAGGCGAGCACCGCCTTGGAAGTGATCACGTCCACCACGGCCTCCTGGAAGGCTGCGGCGATGTCCGCGACCGGCACCTCCTCACCGCGGGCCTCGAACTGCTCGACACAGCGGGCGACGGCGGTCTTAAGACCGCTGAAGGACCAGTCGTAGCGGTGCGGTCCCGGTTCCTCCGCGGTGCCCATGTACTTGGGCTGGGTGAGGCCGCGCGGGAACCGGATGGCCTTGGCGTTGCCGGTGCGCGCCAGCTTGTCGATCGCCGGGCCCCCCGGGTAGCCCAACCCCAGCAGCCGGGCCACCTTGTCGTAGGCCTCGCCGGCGGCGTCGTCGATGGTGGAGCCGAGCAGTTCGACGTCGTCCGTGATGCTGCGGATCCTGAGGATCTCGGTGTGCCCGCCGGAAACCAGGAGCGCGCCAAGGTTCTCCGGCAGCGCATTCCCGCCGGCAAAGATGCCCGGGGCGCCGTCGCCCGGCTCGAGCAGGCCGACGCCGACGTGCGCCACCAAGTGATTGATCGCGTAGAGCGGTTTGCCGGTGGCGACCGCGAGCGCCTTGGCCGCGCAGACACCCACCATGAGCGCCCCGGCAAGCCCCGGGCCGGAGGTGACAGCGATCGCGTCGATGTCCGCCAAGGTTACGTCGGCCGCGGCGAGGGCTTCCCGGAGGGTGGGGACAAACGCGTCGAGATGGGCGCGCGAGGCGATCTCGGGGATGACCCCGCCGAAGCGGACGTGTTCGTCCATGGAGGAGGAGACCGTGTTGGCCAGCAGCCGGGTGCCGCGGACAATGCCGACGCCGGTCTCGTCGCAGGACGATTCGATTCCCAGCACGAGCGGCTGGGAGCTGCGCGGGAGGTGGTTCATGCTCGGTCCGTTTCGCTCGGAGGGGTGTGCAGCTGCAGGCGCATGATCAGCGCGTCGACGCCGTCACGGTAGTAGCGCGGGCGGACGTGGATCTGCTCGAAGCCGAAGCGCCGGTAGAGCTGCTGGGCGCGGGGGTTGTCGGCGCGCACCTCCAGCAGCACATCCGCGGCATGCCGGCGCCGGCTTTCACCGATCAGCTCGGTCAGCAGGGCAGAGCCGATGCCGCGGCCCTCCTGTTCGGGCACGACGGCGATGGTCTGGACGTCGGCGATGGGTTCAATGCACATCAGCCCGGCGTAGCCCACGATCTCGCTGTTGGCCTCCGCGACGAGATAACGCCGGGTGTCCGTCTGCGCCAGTTCGTCAACGAACATCTGCAGGGGCCAGGCGTCGACCGGGAACAGCCGGCGCTCCAGGGCATGCACGGCAGGAATGTCCGCGGGAACCATGGGCCGGAGCTTCACGCCGGACGGGCCCTGCGGCGCGTCCTGCGGCGCTTCCGGGGGTGCTTCCGGGGCGGTCACAGCGCGCGCTTCCGCGGCCCGGGGACTTGCGCGTCCGATTCGCGCAGGTACAGCGGGGTGCTGTCCAGCAGCTGCTCCCCCGCCGCGAGGCGGGCAAGGGCAAACTGGCCCAGCGAAAGCGCCTCGGGCTGCCGCCCGGAGAATTCCGGGACCGCATTCAGGACATCCGCGTACAGGCCGGCGCCGGCGCCGTACACGGGAAGGTCCGGCAGGTCTGCGGCGAATCCCACATGGGGCCCGTCCAGCAGCCGCGGCAGCTGGCCGGCGGCCTGGGCGTAGCGGGCCCAGTACACCTCCTTGCGCCGCGCGTCGGTGGCCACGATGAACTCGGCCGGGGCCTGGGTCGACTCGGCCACCTCCAGCGCAACGGCGTCCAGGCTCATCAGCCCGTACAGCGGTTTGTCCCAGACGAAGGCCAGGCTGCGGGCGGTGACGATGCCGGAGCGCAGGCCCGTGAACGGTCCCGGCCCAACCCCGGTGACGATCGCGTCGACGTCGGCGCCGCGAAGGCCCGCGCCGGCGAGCAGCTGCTCAATTCCGGGGGCCAGCACTTCGGCGTGGCTGCGGGTGTCCGCGGTGGCGAAGCTCCCGACGACGGACTCCAGCGAATCGTCGGAGACGAGCGCGGCGCTGGCAACGGCCGAGGTATCGATGGCGAGGATAAGCATCAGTCAGTCCGTTTCCGGGGTCGCGGGCGGGGACGGGAAGGCCGCGAGGGCTGCCGGCGGTTCGGCCCAGCGCGGGCCGAAGCCGCGGAACACCACGGTCCGGGGCTCGTCGGCGTCGTCGGTGTCAAAGTCCAGCACGGCGCCGGCGGGCTGGGATCCGGGGGTCTGCGTGGCGTTCTGCGCGCCGGGCGGGGTGCCGCCGAGCGCGGTGTCGCCGGGCGGGGTGCCGCCGAGCTGGCGGTGCAGCTCCACCTCGAGCCGGCTCTCGCTCAGGTGTTCCACCCGGCCGCGGCCCCATTCCACCACGGTCACGGAGCTGTCCAGGGTGTTCTCCAGGTCGATGTCGTCGATTTCGGAGGCCGATTCCAGCCGGTACGCGTCAACGTGCACCAGGTCCGGTCCGCCGGGGCGCGGCCCGTCCGGCCGGTTGGGATGGATCCGGACCAGCACGAAGGTGGGCGAGATGATCCCCGCGCGGACGCCGAGTCCCTCGCCGAGGCCCTGCGTGAAGGTGGTTTTGCCGGCGCCGAGCTCGCCGGTGAGGACCAGCAGGTCCCCCGCCTGCAGCCCGTCGCCGAGGGCGGCCGCGAGGGCGTGCGTCTGCTCGGCGGTCCCGACGGTGAGGGTCCGCTCCCAGGCCGCTTCGCTCACCGTCCTGCCCCGGCGTCGGGCGCGGGCTCTTCGTTGATGTACCGGCGCGGCACCCGAGGGCTGATCCGGGTGACGATTTCGTAGTTGTTCGTGCCGGCCGCCCGGGCCCAGTCCTCGGCAGTCGGGCCGCCGTCGGCGCCGTCGCCGAACAGCACGGCCTCCGCGCCGAGCAGTGTGGGTCCACCGGCGGAGACGTGCAGCGGACCGAGGTCGATCACCATCTGGTCCATGGCGATGCGGCCCACCACGGGGTAGGTCCGCCCTGCCACCCGGATGGGGCCGCCGGTAGCGACCCGCGGGACGCCGTCGGCGTAGCCCAGCGGGACCAGGCCGAGGGTGCTGTTGCCGGCGGTGCGGTAGTTCAGCCCGTAGGAGACGCCCTGGCCGGCGGGCACGTCCTTGCAGTGCGCGACGACGGTGCGCACGGACATCGCCGGGCGCAGGCCGACTTCCGCGGAGTTTTGCCCTTCGAACGGTGAGAGCCCGTAGACGCCTAGGCCCACGCGGACCAGGTCGAAGTGCGTGTCCGGCCGGGACAGCGTCGCCGGGGTGTTGGCGAGGTGGCGGACCTCCGGGTCGACGCCGGCGTCCTGCGCCATCGCCAGCACCTCGCGGAAGGCGGCCAGCTGCTCGTCGGTTTCGGGGCGGTCGGGTTCGTCGGCGACGGCCAGGTGGGAGAAGATCCCCACAACGCGCAGCAGCCCCTGGTCCTGGTACTCCATCGCTTCGCCCAGCAGCGTGTCCCAGGATTCCAGGGTGGCCCCGTTGCGGCCGAGTCCGGTGTCGACTTTCAAGTGGATCCGGGCCGGGCGTTCCTGCTCGCGGGCGGCGGCGACGATCCGGCCGAGCTCCCAGCCGGAGCAGCCGATGTCGATGCCGGCGGCCACGGCGGCGGCGAAGTTGCTTTCGGGGGTGTGCAGCCAGGCCAGCAGGGGGGCCTCGATGCCGGCGGCGCGCAGGGCCAGCGCCTCGGAAATGTGGGCAACGCCCAGCCAGCTGGCCCCGGCGCTGAGGGCGGCGCGGGCGACGGGGATGGCGCCGTGGCCGTAGGCGTCGGCCTTGACGACCGCCATCACCTTGGCCGGCGATGCCACGGCCGCCAGCCGCCGGACGTTGTGCCGGATGGCCTCGAGGTCGATCACGGCCGACCGTTCCTCGCCATGGCCCGGACCGGCTTCCGCCAGGGGCCGGAAATCACCTGTTGCTGCTGGGTATATCACTTTACGATTCTACGGGTGGCGGCAGATGCTGCTGAATTCCGCACCCGCCCTGCACCTCCGGACATGCCCATCCCCCACCAACGGACATGCCCATCCCCGGCAGCCAGCAGTGGACACATCAGGAATATGTCCACGCCACGAACCAAGCAACGGGCATGCCCATCGCCACAGGAAACCCGCCCCACACCCCACCAACGGACATGCCCATCCCCCACCAACGGACATGCCCATCCCCGGCAGCCAGCAGTGGACACATCAGGAATATGTCCACTCCTCAAACCAAGCAACGGGCATGTCCATCCGAACCGGGACGCCCGCAAGCGCAGTCCCAACCCACACCCCAGCAAACCCCGGCTACGCGTCGGAAAGGTGCGCGATGGTCGCCGTCGCCCGCCGCTGCGCCTCGGGGGGCACGTTGCGCACAATCTCTTCAAGGAAACGGTAGCGGCGCAGCCACTGGCTGCCCTGGCGTTCCTTGCGGGCGTTGGCGCGCTGCCACCAGTCGGCGAGGTCGCCCCAGCCGGGGGCGGCAAGCGAGCCGCCGACGTGCTGCACGGCCAGGGCCGCGCACAGGTTGGCGAAGCGGAGCCGGTCCCCCAGCGGCCAGCCGGCCAGGCAGCCGACAATAAACGCGGCCCCGAAGCAGTCCCCGGCGCCGGTGGGGTCGAAGGCGGGGACCGGCAGCGACGGCACCCACTCCTCTTCGCCGGTCTCGGAATCCACCGCCATGGACCCCTGCGGGCCCAGGGTCACCACGGCCACCGGGACCTTGTCCGCGAGCGTGTAGAGCGCGGCCCAGGGGTTGTCTTTGCCGGTGAAGGCCATGGCCTCCTGCTGGTTGGGCATAAAGGCGTGGAAGTACCGCAGGTTGTCCAGCCGCGCCTGCGCCCAGGTGCCGGTGGGGTCCCAGCCGACGTCGCCGAAGAGCCGCACGCCGGCCCGGTGCGCGTCGACGGCCCACGGTTCCAGTTCCTCGCCCAGCTCGGCGACGGCGGCGAGCGCCGGCGGCGGACAGCCGATCAGTTCGGTGGAGGTGATGGGGGCCGGGTGGCCGTGGGTGACCATGGAGCGGTCCTTCTCGACGCTCAGCGACACGGTGACCGGCGAATGCCAGCCGGGCACGCGCCGGGAGAGTGAGAGGTCCACGTGTTCCTGCCGGTCCAGGATCTTCCAGTTGTAGTCGCCGTAGCCGTCGTCGCCGAACGCGGCGGCGAGCCCGGTCCGCAGCCCCAGCCGGGCCGCGGCGATGGCCTGGTTCGCCACCCCGCCGGGACAGCTGCCCATCCCCTCGCTCCAGATTTCGGTGCCGGGCCGGGGCGCGTGCGGGAGGCCGGTGAAAATGATGTCCTGGAACACGGTGCCCGTCAGGAGCAGGTCGAAGCCCCCCTCCGCCGGGGTCCGGACGGCGGCGAGCGGGTCGAAGCGCGGCGCTGGAATCGCGTCCATACACGGCACACTACGCCGTCCCCGCGGCCCGCGGTAGACGGCGCTCGGGGCTCTCCGGCGCCCCGCAGAATAGACTGCAGGCATGCGGCTCATGATTGCCGGCGGCGGCGGATTCCGGGTGCCGCTGCTGTACCGGGCGCTCTCCGCCGGGCCGTTCGCCGGCCTGGTCGGGGAGCTGGTGCTGCACGACGTCGACGCCGGCCGGCTCGCCGCCGTCGAGGCCGTGCTGGCCGCCATGCCGCACCCGCCGGGCCGGGCAGGCGGCCCGCGCATCCGGACCACCACCGCCCTGGCGGAAGCACTGACGGGCGCGGACATGGTGTTCGCCGCGATCCGGCCCGGCGGCACGGCCGGACGCACCGTCGACGAGCGGGTGGCACAGGACCTGGGGCTGCTGGGGCAGGAAACGACCGGGGCCGGCGGCATCTCCTACGCCCTGCGCACCATCCCGCCGATGCTCCAGCTGGCCCGGGCAATGCGGCGCCTCTGCCCCTCGGCCTGGCTGGTGAACTTCACGAACCCGGCGGGCATGGTGACCGAGGCGCTGGTCCCGGCGCTCGGCGCCCGGGTGGTGGGGATCTGCGATTCGGCCGGCGGCCTGGTGCACCGTGCCGCCCGCGCCGCCGGAGTCGCGCTCCCGGCAGGCCGGCTCGACGGCGCGGGGTACTACGGGCTCAACCACCTGGGCTGGCTCTACAAGCTGGAGGCCGGCGGCACGGACGCCCTGCCCGGCCTGCTCGCCGATGCCGGGGCGCTGGCCGGTTTCGAGGAGGGCCGCCTCTTTCCCCAGCCCTTCCTGGCACAGCTGGGCTGCCTGCCGAACGAGTACCTGTTCTACTACTACGAGACCGCCCGGGCCGTGGCCGCCATGCAGGCCGCCGCGCAGACCCGCGGGGAGTCCATCCACGCCCAGCAGGCCGAGCTCTATCCGCTGCTCGCCTCCGCCGGCCCGGACGCGTACCGGCTCTGGGATGCCGCGCGCCGGTCCCGCGAGGAGGGCTACCTGGCTGAGGCCCGGGGGGCCGGGGAGCACCGGGACGAGGACGACCTGGCGGGGGGCGGCTACGAACGTGTTGCGCTGGCGGCGATGCGGGCGCTGTCCGGCGGCGGCGAGGCCGAGCTGGTGCTCAATACCCGCAACGCGGTGCCGGCGCCGGGCGGGGCGCCGGGCGCGGCGGTGCCGGGGCTGCCGGTGGACGCCGTCGTCGAGATCCCCTGCCGCGTGGGCCCGGACGGCGTGGTCCCGATCCCCCAGGACCGGCCCGCCGAGGCGCAACTGGCGCTAATGCGGCGTGTCAAGGAGGTCGAACGGCTCGTGGTCAGGGCCACCGCCCCGGAACCAGCTTCCGGCGGCGGGGGCCGGCGGGAGGCCGCCCTGGCGGCGTTCGCCCGGCACCCCCTGGTCGATTCGGAGGAGCTCGCGGCCCGGCTGCTCGCCGGCTACGAGGCGGCGTTCCCGGACCTCGCCGTACTGTGGGGCACAACGTAGCTGTGGGCTACGGGGTCCTAGAGCCTGCGGTACATCACGTGCAGGCCCACGTAGCCCAGGCGCGGGTGGTTGAAGGCCTCCGGGACGGTGCCGATGATCTCGAAGCCCATGCCCTGCCAGGCGGCGACGGCACGGACGTTGCTTTCCACCACGGCGTTGAACTGCATGGCGCGGAACCCGGCGGCCCGGGCCGCGCGCAGCGAGTAGTCGCACAGCGCGCGGGCAACGCCCTGACCGCCGTACCCGTCGCGGACCATGTAGCCGGCGTTGGCAACGTGGCTGCCGCCGCCGTCCTGGTTCGGGTGCAGTTCGCCGGTGCCGAGCACAACTCCGTCGGACCCGCCCGTTCCGACGGCCGCGAACGTCTGGCCGGGGGCCGTTTTGAACCACTTGGCGCGGGCCTGGGCTTCGGTGGTGTCGCGGTCCCAGGTGAAGGTCTCCCCCGCCCGGATCACCGGCTCCAGGATCTCCCAGATGGCGGGCCAGTCCTGCGCGGTGGCTTTACGGATCTCCCAGGGGGACGGGGCCGGCCGGGTTTCTGCGGTTGCGCTCACAGCCGCCACGTTAGCAGCACCCTGGCGGCGGCGGACCGGTCCGCGGTTCAGGAGTAGTGTTTTACCGAATCCACGTAGCGCGAAGGGAGGGAAGCAGCATGCCGTTGGTCCGCCGCGTCGCCTTCCTCTCCCTGCACACCTCGCCGATGGAACAGCCTGGCTCTGGGGACGCCGGGGGCATGAACGTGTACGTCCGCGCCCTGGCCGCGGCCCTGGCGGAGACCGGCGTCGAGGTGGAGATCTTCACCCGGTCCACCGCGGCCGGCCAGGCCGCCGTCGAGCACCCCTCCCCCGGGGTCTGCGTCCACAATGTGCTCGCCGGTCCGCCGCGGAAGCTGCCCAAGGAGGAACTGCCGGCGCTGCTGCACAGCATGGTTGCCGAAATCGACCGGATCAAGCAGCTGCAGCCGCACGGCCGTTACGACGTCATCCACTCCCACTACTGGGTCTCCGGGGTGGCGGGGCTGGAGCTGTCAGAGCTGTGGGGGGTGCCGCTGGTGCACACCATGCACACCATGGCGAAGGTCAAGAACCTGCTGCTGGAGTCCGGCGAACAGCCGGAGCCGCGCCGTCGCGAGGAGGGCGAACACCGGATTGTCGACGGCGCCGCCCGGCTGATCGCCAACACCGGCACCGAGGCCGCCGAGCTGGTCTCGCATTACGACGCCGACCCCGACCGCATCGATGTCGCGCCGCCGGGCGTGGACCTCTCCGTGTTTACGCCCGCCTTCCGGAGCCGCGCCCGCAGCCAGCACGGTGTCCCGCCCGGGCGGTTCCACCTGCTGTTCGCCGGGCGGATCCAGCGGCTCAAGGGCCCGCAGATCCTGATCAAGGCCGCCGCGCTGCTGCGCGCCCGCCGCCCGGACATCGACCTGCAGCTCACCATCCTGGGCGCGGTGAGCGGGGCCAAGGATTTCGACCTCAAGGCCCTGATCACCGCCGCGGGCATGGACGACGTCGTCACGCACCACCCGCCGGTCAACGCACCCACGTTGGCCGGCTGGTACCGTTCGGCCGACGTCGTGGTGATGCCCTCCTACAGCGAGTCCTTTGGCCTCGTGGCCCTGGAAGCCCAGGCCTGCGGCACCCCCGTGGTGGCCACGAAGGTCGGCGGGCTCTCGCGCGCGATTTTCGACGGCCGGACCGGACTGCTGGTGGAGGGCCACAAGGCCGCGGACTGGGCCGACGCTCTCGAGGCCCTGCACGACGACCCGGCCACCCGGGAGGACATGGGCCGCGCGGCTTCCGTGCATGCCCAGGGCTTCGGCTGGCAGCGCACCGCCGCGATCACGCTGGAAAGCTACCAGGCCGCCCTGGTCCAGTATTTTGGAACACGAAGCATCCCGGTGGGCCACACGCCCTGACCGGGAGCCAGACCGGGCCAACCGCCGGCACCACCTGACGGAACGCCATGACGCCACGAGCCGAAGGACAACGATGTCTGAGAACACCACGGAAACCGCAGCAGCCGCGCCCGCAACGCCGGTCCCCAGCGACCTGGAGATCGCCCAGCGGGCCACCATGCGGCCGATCGAGGACATCGCCGCCGCCGCCGGGATCAACCCCGAGGCGCTGGAATTCTACGGCCGCTACAAGGCGAAAATCGACCCGGCCAAGCTGACCCTGGACACCGCGCACGCCCCCGGCAAGGTGGTGCTCGTCTCGGCCATGTCACCGACGCCGGCCGGCGAGGGCAAATCCACCACCACGGTCGGCCTGGCGGACTCGCTGGCCCGGGCCGGGCACCGGGTGATGATCGCGCTGCGCGAGCCCTCGCTGGGGCCGATCCTTGGCATGAAGGGCGGCGCGACCGGCGGCGGCTACTCCCAGGTCCTGCCGATGGACGAAATCAACCTGCATTTCACCGGCGACTTCCACGCCATCACCTCCGCCAACAACGCCCTGATGGCGCTGGTGGACAACCACATCTACCAGGGCAACGCGCTGAACATCGACCCGCGCCGGATGACCTTCAAGCGGGTGCTGGACATGAACGACCGGGCCCTGCGCGAGGTGGTCATCGGCCTGGGCGGCCCCACGCAGGGCGTGCCGCGGCAGGACGGCTTCGACATCACGGTCGCCTCGGAGATCATGGCGGTGTTCTGCCTGGCCACCGACCTGGACGACCTGCGCACCCGGCTGGGCCGGATCACCTTCGGCTACACCTACGACCGCGAACCGGTCACCGTGGCCGACCTCGGCGTCCAGGGCGCCCTGACCATGCTGCTCAAGGACGCCATCAAACCCAACCTGGTGCAGACCATCGCGGGCACCCCGGCGCTGGTCCACGGCGGCCCGTTCGCCAACATCGCGCACGGCTGCAACTCCCTGATCGCCACCCAGACGGCCCGGGCCCTGGCCGACGTCGTCATCACGGAGGCCGGCTTCGGCGCCGACCTGGGCGCCGAGAAGTTCATGGACATCAAGGCGAGAATGGCCGACGTCGCGCCGTCCGCCGTCGTGGTGGTGGCGACGATCCGCGCGCTCAAGATGCACGGCGGCGTCGCCAAGGACCAACTGAAGGAGCCCGACGTCGAGGCACTGGCCGCCGGCGTCGCGAACCTGCAGCGGCACGTACGCAACGTGGAGAAGTTCGGCATCACCCCGGTGGTCGCGATCAACAAGTTCGGCACGGACACCGCGGAGGAACTCGACTGGCTGCTGGATTGGTGCGCCGCGGAGGGTGTGCAGGCCGCCGTCGCCGATGTCTGGGGCCGCGGCGGAGGCGGCGACGGCGGCGATGAGCTCGCCGCGAAGGTCGCCGCCGCCATCGACGCCCCGCACGGCTTCCGGCACCTGTACCCGCTGGAGATGTCCGTGGAGGACAAGATCCGCACCATCGTGCAGGAGATCTACGGGGCCGACGGCGTCGACTTCTCCGTCCCGGCGCTCAAGCGGCTCGCGGAAATCGAGAAGAACGGCTGGTCCGGGATGCCGGTCTGCATGGCGAAAACGCAGTACTCCTTCAGCGACGACGCCACCAAACTCGGCGCACCGAAGGGCTTCACGGTCCACGTCCGCGATCTGATTCCCAAGACCGGAGCGGGTTTCATCGTGGCGCTCACCGGCGCGGTAATGACCATGCCGGGCCTGCCCAAGGTCCCGGCGGCGATGCGGATGGACGTCGACGCCGGCGGCAACCCCGTCGGCCTGTTCTAACCGGGTTGAGCTATCACTCTTGGCTGCCATTCCCGGTGGATGGGGACCAAAAGTGATAGCTCAACGGACCCCTGTGGATATCCGGAGCGGGGATCCGGCGGTCGGATAAGAATGGTCCGCATGCGACCGCCTGTTGCCTTGCCGGCCCACCTCGCCTCGGCCCCGTTTACCGTCTATGAAGCGCGGGCCGCGACGCTGGGAACGTCACGCCTCCGCGCTTCTGACCTCGCGACGGGCGGCCGGTTGCTCTACCTGCCTGCCGGCTGGGAGTTCGAGCTCCGCGGCCTGGCCCGCGCCCTTTCGGCCGCGACGCCGGGCGCGTGGATTTCGCACCTTACGGCCGCTGTGTTGCTGGGACTGTGGCTCCCGTCGTGGTTTCGTGGCTGCCAGGAGCTCCATCTCAGCAAGCCGAAGGCGCTGCCGCCCGTCCGGCGCGAGGGCGTTGTGGGCCATACCGTTCTTGCGTTCGACGACGAGCTCATGGTCTGGGACGGCATCCGGATTTCAACGCCTGCCCGGACGTGGTTGGACCTTGCCCGCATCCTGCCGTTGGAGGATCTCGTAGCCGTGGGCGATCAGCTCGTACGGCAGCCCCGCCTGGAGCTGGAGGGCCGTTCGGCGCCGTGGGCGACACTCCCTCAGCTGCGGGACATGCTCACCCGGCACCCCAAGCTCAAAGGAATCGTGAAAGCGCGCCAGGCGCTGGAGCTCATCCGGCCCGGCTCCGACTCCGCGCCGGAAACCTTCCTGCGACTGGCGTTGACCGCTGCCGGACTGCCGGAGCCCGAGCTGCAGCTCAGGATGGTGCCGGACGACCCTCTCTCCCCCGCGGCCGACCTCGGATACCGGAGGCAACGGGTTGCAATCCAGTACGACGGCGGCCACCACCTCACGCGCGAACAACAGTCCCGCGACAATCGCCGCGACGAAAGGTTCAACGCGGCTGGCTGGCGCTACTTCAAATTCAACGCCGACGACCTGGCGGACGACTTCCGCGGTGCCGTCCGACGGGTCCGCCTAGCACTCCACGGCCGTTAAACGCCGGTTGCCCTATCACTTGTGGCGGCTAAACCGGCTGTTTAGGCGCCGTAAGTGATAGGGCAACTCGAGGGAGGGTGGGGTTTAGCGCTCCAGGTCGCCGCGGATGAAGGCCTCGACCTTTTCGCGGGCGAGGTCGTCGTTGAACTGCTCCGGCGGGGACTTCATGAAGTAGCTCGACGCCGAGAGCAGCGGGCCGCCGATGCCGCGGTCCAGGCCGATCTTGGCGGCACGGACGGCGTCGATGATCACGCCGGCGGAGTTGGGCGAGTCCCAGACCTCCAGCTTGTATTCAAGCGACACCGGGGCGTCACCGAAGTTGCGGCCCTCGAGGCGGACGAAGGCCCACTTGCGGTCATCGAGCCACTGCACGTAGTCGGACGGGCCGATGTGCACGTCCTTGGCGGCGAGTTCGGCCTCAACGTTGGAGGTGACGGCCTGGGTCTTGGAGATCTTCTTGGACTCAAGGCGGTCGCGCTCGAGCATGTTCTTGAAGTCCATGTTGCCGCCAACGTTCAGCTGGTACGTGCGGTCCAGGGTGACGCCGCGGTCCTCGAACAGCTTGGCCATAACGCGGTGCGTGATGGTCGCGCCGATCTGGCTCTTGATGTCGTCGCCTACGATCGGCACACCGGCGGCGGTGAACTTGTCCGCCCACTCCTTGGTCCCCGCGATGAACACCGGCAGCGCGTTGACGAACGCCACGCCGGCGTCGATCGCGCACTGGGCGTAGTACTCGGCGGCTTCCTGGGAACCGACCGGCAGGTAGCAGACCATCACGTCGACCTGGGCGTCCTTGAGGGCCTGGACGACGTCGACCGGCTCCTCCGGGGACTGCTCGATGGTCTCAAGGTAGTACTTGCCGAGACCGTCGAGGGTCGGGCCGCGCTGGACGGTGACGCCGGTCGGCGGGACGTCGGCAATCTTGATGGTGTTGTTCTCGCTGGCGAGGATCGCGGCGGACAGGTCCTGGCCGACCTTCTTCCCGTCGACGTCGAACGCCGCCACGAACTGGACATCGTTGACGTGGTACTTGCCGAACTGCACGTGCATCAGACCCGGGATCGTGGCCTGTGGATCGGCGTCCCGGTAGTACTCGACGCCTTGGACCAGCGAAGTGGCACAGTTACCCACGCCGACGATTGCAACACGAATCGGATTTGAAGACACGGAACTCCCTTTGAGAACAAACTTCATGTGCCCGGCGCGGCCATACTCTGATGTACGGCGGCGGCAAACGGGCACAACGCCATGCGGCTCTATTGCATTCTAGTCAACGGCGCCGGGGCTCAAGTTGTTCCCGGCCGCGGCACCGAATCTGTTACGCCCGCCGGGCGCCCCGGCGTTCGCCTACTTCTGTGCCCAAAGATTAATGTCGGACTCGACGGCGAACTCGTCGATCGCGTCCAGTTCATCGGACGTGAATTCCAGGTTGTTGACGGCGGCCAGGGTGTCCTCGAGCTGGCGGACACTGGACGCCCCGACCAGCGCGGAGGTCACCGAGGTGCCCTTGCCCTGCTCGCGCAGGATCCAGGCGATCGCCAGCTGCGCGAGGGTCTGACCCCGGCCCTCGGCGATCCGGTTGAGCCCGCGCACCCGGCCCAGGTTTTCCTCGGAAATCATGCCCTGGTCCAGGGATTTGTCCTGCGCCGCGCGGGAATCCGCCGGGACGCCGTCGAGGTAGCGGTCGGTGAGCATGCCCTGCGCCAGCGGCGAGAACGCGATGGCTCCCGCGCCCACCTGCTCCAGCGCCTCGTACAGGCTGGGGCTGCCGTTCTCGGTCCAGCGGTTCAGCATGGAGTAGCTGGGCTGGTGGATCAGCAACGGGGTGCCGAGATCCGTGAGGATCCGGGCCGCTTCGAGGGTCTGCTCCGGGGTGTAGGAGGAGATGCCCGCGTACAGGGCCTTGCCGGAGCGGACGGCCTGGTCCAGGGCGCCCATGGTCTCTTCCAGCGGGGTTTCCGGGTCGGGCCGGTGGCTGTAGAAGATGTCCACGTAGTCCAGGCCCATCCGGCCCAGGGACTGGTCCAGGCTGGCCAGGAGGTATTTGCGCGAGCCCCAGTTGCCGTAGGGCCCGGGCCACATGTCGTAGCCGGCCTTGCTGGAGATGATGAGTTCGTCGCGGTAGGGGGCGAAGTCGTCCTTGAAGTGGCGGCCGAAGTTGGTCTCGGCGCTGCCGTAGGGCGGCCCGTAGTTGTTGGCGAGGTCGAAGTGGGTGACGCCCAGGTCGAAGGCGCGGCGCAGGATGGCGCGCTGGACCTCGAAGGGTTTGTCGTCCCCGAAGTTGTGCCACAGGCCGAGCGAGATGGCCGGCAGTTTCAGGCCGCTGCGTCCCACCCTGCGGTACGGCATGGAGTCATAGCGGTTCTCTGCTGCAACGTAAGTCATAACTACTATCCTTTCCTATTTGGAGACGACGGCGGCGCTGTGGCCGAGCAGCTCCACCTGGCCGGCGGCCATCGCGACGCCGTCCTCGGTGGCCAACAGCAGCGAGCCGCCACTTACGGCGACCTGGCGGGGTTCGGCGGAGAAGTTCATCGCCACCTCCACGCCGCCGCGGCGCAGGCGCAGCCAGCGGTCGGCCTCGCTGAAAGCCACCGCGGTCTCTTCGAACCCGAGCCCGGCGAGTTCCGGCGTCGCGCGGCGCAGCGCGATCAGGTTCCGGTACAGCTCGAGCAGCCGCGCGTGGTCACCCTCGGAGGCCTCGGCCCAGTCCAGCTTGGAGCGTGTGAACGTGGCCGGATCCTGCGGGTCCGGCACAACGGCGGGGTCCCAGCCCATCCGCTCGAACTCCTTGATCCGGCCCTCCGCGGTGGCTTTGCCCAGTTCGGGCTCCGGGTGGGACGTGAAGAACTGCCACGGCGTGGTGGCGCCGTACTCCTCGCCCATAAACAGCATCGGGGTGAACGGCGAGGTCAGGGTCGCGACGGCGGCGAGCGCCAGCTGCCCGTAGCCGAGGCTCTGGGAGAGCCGGTCGCCGGTGGCCCGGTTGCCGATCTGGTCGTGGTTCTGGCTGCACACCACCAGGGCAGCGGGGTGGACCAGGGAGGCGTTGATGGGCCGGCCGTGGTGCCGCCCCCGGAAGCTGGAGTAGCTGCCGTCATGGAAGAACCCGTCCACCAGGACCTTGGCCAGCGCCGCGAGTGAATCGAAGTCACTGTAGTAGCCGGTGGTTTCGCCGCTGACATTGACGTGGACCGCGTGGTGGAAGTCGTCGCTCCACTGCCCGGCCAGGCCGGAGCCGTTGACGGCGCGCGGGTAGAGCAGGCGCGGGTTGTTCAGGTCCGATTCCGCGATCATGGTCGCCGGGCGTCCGGTCTCCGCCGCCACCGCGTCGCCGAGGGCACCGAAGTCCTCCAGCAGGTGGACCGCGCGCTCGTCCTTGAAGGCGTGCACGGCATCGAGCCGCAGCCCGTCCACGTGGTAGTCGCGCAGCCACATGGCGGCGTTGTCCAGGATGTAGTCCCGGACGACGTCGGAGCCCGGCCCGTCCAGGTTGACCGAGTCGCCCCAGGTGTTGCCTTCCCCGGACTTCAGATACGGCCCGAACCGGGGCAGGTAGTTGCCGCTGGGACCGAGGTGGTTGTAGACCACGTCCTGGATCACGCCCAGCCCCGCGGCGTGGGCCGCCTCGACGAAGCGCTGGTACGCGGCCGGGCCGCCGTAGCCCTCGTGCACGGTATACCAGAGGACCCCGTCGTAGCCCCAGTTGTGGGTGCCGTTGAACCCGTTGACCGGCAGCAGTTCCACGAAGTCGACGCCGAGGTCCGCCAGGTAGCCGAGCTTTCCGGCCGCGGCGTCGAGGGTCCCCTCCGGCGTGAAGGTGCCCAGGTGGAGCTCGTAGATGACCCCGCCCTGCAGCCCGCGGCCCGTCCAGGCGCCGTCGCCCCACGCGTGGACGCCGGCGTCGAAGGTCCGCGAGAGCGAGTGCACACCCTCGGGCTGGCGGCGCGAGCGCGGGTCCGGCAGGGGTGTGGTGTCACCGTCGAGCAGGTAGCCGTAGTCCACCTCGCCCGAAGGCGCCTCCGGGGCGGTCCACCAGCCGTCGCGGCCGTCCCCGGACGCCGGGCGCATCGGGTACCGCTGTCCGCCGGCGAGCAGCGTGACCTGCTGGGCTTTGGGTGCCCAGAGGTCGAAGCGTTCGGTTCCGTGTGCGGGCAGAGTCATTGCCGTTCCCATCTGTCGGTTCGTCAGTTCGTGCGTATCAGGCGGCCGGCACCAGCAGCGCCACCGGGTAGTCGCGCAGGATCTCCCCCACGGGCACGGTTCCCGGGCCGAAGGACCTGCCGCTGAGCTGGTCCGTCATCGCGGCGGCGAGTTCAATGGCGGTGTCCTGCCAGCCTCCCCGCTGTTCCAGGCCGCGGGGCAGCCTGGTCGCCAGGGTGATGGCCCCGGGCGCGCCGGACCCCCGGTCAAAGGCAATCAGGTGCCCGGCCGCGGCGCCGGTGGCCGGCACGGCCGTGTAGCCGGTGAACAGCTCCGGCCGGTCCCGCCGCAGCCGCAGTGCCCGGGAGGTGACCAGCAGTTTTGCCGCGTCCTCCCGGTACGACGCCGGCAGCTCGCCGGCGTCGAGGGCGGCCAGGGCGGCGCGCCGGGCGCCGAAGTCGAAGGGCCTGCGGTTGTCCGGGTCGGTCAGCGATCGGTCCCAGAACTCGGTGCCCTGGTACACGTCCGGCACGCCGGGCATGGTGAGCTGGACGAGCTTGGCGGAGAGCGCGTTGGCGGCACCGTACGGCTCCAGCAGAGCCACCAGGGCATCGAGTTCGGCGCGGACCTCGGCGTTGTCGAAGGCCGCATCGACCGCCGCCGCCAGCTTCGTCTCGAAATCCGCATTGGGATCGAGCCAGTTTGTCGAGTTGCCGGCCTCGCGGGCCGCCTTCTGGGCGTAGGACTGGAGCCGGTCCCGGTCCGCGGGCCAGACCCCGGCGACGGCCTGCCACAGCAGGTTGGCCAGCGGCCCGTCCGGCAGGGGCGCGAGGTCCTGCAGCCGGTGCAGCGATGCGGTCCACTCCGGGGCTAGTTCCGCGAGGACCGAGATCCGGGCGCGGGTGTCCTCGCTGCGTTTGGTGTCGTGGGTGCTGAGCGTGGTCATGGACAGTGGCAGCGCAGCGTGGCGCCGGGCCATCCGGGCGTGGAACTCGTCGGTGGACACCGCGAATTCGGTGGGGTCCGCGCCTACCTCGGTGAGGGTGCCCAGCCGGGTGTAGCGGAAGAACGCGGTGTCTTCCACGCCCTTGGCCATCACCATCCCGGAGGTCTGCTGGAAGCGCCGGCCCAGTTCCTCATCGGCGCCGGGGCCGGCGCGCAGCAGCAGCGGCAGCAGCGCCTGCACGGCCGGTTCCAGCTCCGGCCGCCGCCGGGCGGCGAGCTCACATGCCTCGCGCAGCACATCCTCGCCCTCGGGCAGGTAGCTGCGGTACACCGGGAAGGCCGCGGTGATCTCGGAAAGCGCATCGACGGCGGTCTCCGCGTCGAGCCCGGCGGACGCCGGGACCAGCCGGGCGAGCCGCAGCATCTCCGAGTGCAGGATCCCGTCCGTGATCCGGCGCTTGGTGCCGCGGATCATCTCCTCGTAGTCCGCGGGCGTTCCGCCGCGCAGCGAGGCATCCAGCGCGTCGAGGCCCGCCTGGCCCGCGGGGTCCACGAGGACCCGGTCCACGTCCGCCAGCGCGTCGTACCCGGTGGTTCCCTCGCACTCGAAGCCGGCGGGAAGCTCCTCGCCGGGCTCCAGGATTTTCTCGATCAGCAGGTAGGCCCCGCCGGTGGCCTCGCGCAGCCGCCGGAGGTAGCCGGCCGGGTCCGCGAGACCGTCCGGGTGGTCGATGCGCAGCCCGTCCACCAGGCCCTCACGGAACCAGCGGACCACCTCCTCGTGCGCCTCGTCGAAAACCTCCGGGACCTCGACCTTGATCCCGGCCAGGGTGTTGACCGCAAAGAACCGGCGGTAGTTCAGGTCGTTGTCCGCACGGCGCCAACCCACCAGCTCATAGTGCTGCCGGTCGTGGACGGCGCGGGGGTCATCCCCTGCCGTGTAGCTGCCCTCGGCCAGCGGGAACCGGTGGTCGTAGTAGCGCAGCTCGCCGTCGCGGACTTCCAGCGCGTCCACATCCGAGTCGTCGCCGAGGACCGGAATCCGGATCCGGCCGCCGCCGAAGTCCCAGTCGACGTCGAACGCCCGCGCGTACGGCGACTGCTGGCCCTCCTTGAGCAGCGACCACCACCACGGGTTTTGCACCGGGGTGGCGACGCCGACATGGTTGGGCACGATATCCACGAGCACGCCCATGCCGGCGTCCCGCGCGGCCCGGGAGACTGCCGCCAGTCCCTCCGGGCCGCCGCGGTCCGGGTCGATCGAGGCCGGGTCGGTGACGTCGTAGCCGTGGTCCGACCCCTGTTCCGCGGTCAGGATCGGCGAGAGGTAGACCCAGTCCACGCCGAGCGATTTCAGGTAGGGCACGGTCTCGGCGGCATCCTGCAGGGTGAAGCCGGGCCGGATCTGGAGCCGGTAAGTGGAGACCGGGGTCCTCATTTGGCGGCAGCCTTCGAGACTGCTTCGGCGGCCTCCTCCTGGGCCTCCACCATCTCCTCGTGGGCGTCCTCGTGCTCGGCCATCGAGGCCAGCGACGCGGCGGCGGAGTAGTCCACCTCCACTTCGGGGCCGGAGTGCGCCTGCAGCACCACCATGGACTTGGCGGCCAGCTTGAGCACCGACCCTGCCTTCAGCGGTTCGTCCTTGTCGGCCTGGTCCGCGGTGTCCACCAGCACGTCCCAGAACGGCGAGTATTCCTCGGTCGGCAGCGCAAAGTCCACGTCGTCGTCGTGGGCGTTGAACGCCAGCAGGAAACTGTCATCGGTGATCCGGCGGCCCCGCGAATCCTGCTCCTGGATGCCGTGGCCGTTCAGGAACACGCCGATGGTCCGGCCGAAGCCGCTGTCCCAGTCCTCGGGCAGCATGCCGGTGCCGTCCGTCTTGAGCCAGACGATGTCCGGCAGCTTCTCGCCCTCGCCGCGGACAACCGGCCGGCCGTCGAAGAAGCGGCTGCGGCGGAACGTCGGGTGGTCGTGGCGGATCTTGTTGACGAAGGCGGTGAACTCCACGAGCGGCTGGTCCATGGCCTCCCAGTGCACCCAGCTCAGTTCGGAGTCCTGGCAGTACGTGTTGTTGTTGCCCTGCTGGGTGCGGCCCAGCTCGTCGCCGTGCAACAGCATCGGCACGCCCTGCGAGAGCAGCAGCGTGGCGATGAAGTTCCGCTGCTGGCGCGCGCGAAGGGTCAGCACGGTGTCGTTGTCGGTGTCGCCTTCCTCCCCGCAGTTCCACGAGCGGTTGTGCGATTCGCCGTCGTTGTTGCCTTCGCCGTTGGCTTCGTTGTGCTTCTCGTTGTAGGACACCAGGTCCCGCATGGTGAAGCCGTCGTGGGCGGTGACGAAGTTGATCGAGGCCACCGGGCGCCGCGCGGAGCTTTCGTAGAGGTCCGCGGAGCCGGTAAGGCGGGAGGCGAATTCACCCAGGGTGGAGGGTTCGCCGCGCCAGAAGTCCCGGACCGTGTCGCGGTACTTGCCGTTCCACTCGGTCCACTGCGGCGGGAAGTTGCCTACCTGGTAGCCGCCGGGGCCGACGTCCCACGGCTCGGCGATCAGCTTCACCTGGGACACGATCGGGTCCTGCTGGATCAGTTCGAAGAAGGTGGAGAGCTTGTCGACGTCGTAGAACTCGCGGGCCAGCGTGGAGGCGAGGTCGAAGCGGAAGCCGTCCACGTGCATCTCCGTCACCCAGTAGCGCAGGGAATCCATCAGCAGCTGCAGGGAGTGTGGGTGGCGCACGTTGAGCGAGTTGCCCGTGCCGGTGTAGTCCATGTAGTGCTTCAGGTCGCCGTCGACCAGGCGGTAGTAGGCCTGGTTGTCGATGCCCTTGAAGGACAGCGTGGGGCCGAGGTGGTTGCCTTCCGCCGTGTGGTTGTAGACGACGTCGAGGATGACCTCGATGCCGGCGCGGTGCAGCTCGCGGACCATGGCCTTGAATTCCTGGACCTGGTGACCGACGTCGCCGGTGGAGCTGTACGTGTTCTGCGGGGCGAAGAAGCCGATGGTGTTGTAGCCCCAGTAGTTGTTCAGGCCCTTCTCCTCCAGCGTCCCGTCGTTGACGAACTGGTGGACGGGCATCAGTTCGATCGCCGTGACGCCGAGCTTCTTCAGGTGTTCGATGACCGCCGGGTGGGCGACACCGGCATAGGTGCCGCGCTGTTCCTCCGGAATATCCGGGTGCAGCTCGGTCAGGCCCTTGACGTGCGCCTCGTAGATGACCGACTGGTGGTACGGGATCCGCAGCTGGCGGTCGCCGTCCCACTCGAAGAACGGGTTGATGACCACGCCGTGCATGGTGTGCGGCGCCGAGTCAGCGTCGTTGCGGGAGTCGGGGTCGCCGAATTCGTAGGTGAAGAGCGCCGGGTGCCAGTCGATCTGGCCTTGGACGGCCTTGGCGTAGGGGTCCAGCAGCAGCTTGTTTGCGTTGAAGCGGTTGCCGTTTTCGGGTTCGTACGGGCCGTGGACCCGGTAGCCGTACTTCTGGCCGGGCTGGATCTGCGGCAGGTAGCAGTGCCAAACGTAGCCGTCCACCTCGGTCAGCTCGATCCGGGTCTCGGTCAGGTCATCAGCCAGGAGGCAGAGTTCGACCCGCTCCGCCTGTTCGCTGAACAGGGCGAAATTGGTGCCGGTGCCATCAAAGGTGGCTCCCAGCGGGTAAGCCGTTCCGGGCCAGACTTCCATGTGTACTCCTCGTGCGATGCGAACTATCTCTAGACAGACTACTTGTAAGCAGGGTTACTAATTGACCAGGCGCATGATGCGTGGCCTTTATTACAGCCGCCCGATCACCTCCGGCAGGGCGTCCGCGATGTCTGACGCCGTCAGCGGGCCGCCGTTGGAGGCGAGGGTGCCGGCGAGGCCATGCAGGCTGGCCGCCACCGCGGCGACGGCGGCCCACCGGTCGGGTCCGTTGATCCCGCGGGCGCTGAAGGCTTTGGTGCCCTCGCCCAGCTGGGCCAGCAGGGCCCCGAGCACCCCGGCCAGGACGTCGCCGCTGCCGGCGGTGGCCATCCAGGGGCTTGCCTCGGCCTGGCTAAAGACGGTGCCCGACGGCGCGGCCACGAGCGTGGTCGCGCCCTTAAGCAGCACCGTCGCCCCCGTCAGCCCGGCAGCCTGCCCGGCGGCGGCCAGCGTTGCGCCCTCGACGCCGGAGCGCCCACCTCCGGCGCCGTACCGGTCCAGGAGGGTGGCCAGCTCGCCCGCGTGCGGGGTCAGTACGGTCTGCGGGGACAGCGCCGCCGGCAGCGCCGGAAGCGCGCCGGCATCGGCCACGGTGGGGAGCCCGGTGGCCGCCGCCTCGCGGACGCGCTCCAGCTGCTCGTGGGCGCCGTCATCCAGGCCCGGGCCTAGGAGCCAGGCCTGGACGTGCGCCTCGGAAACGCTGGTGCCGCACACCACCTCGGGGCAGGCCCGGCGGACCAGGTCGGCGACCTCGGGCGGACCCAGGTAGCGGACCATGCCGGCGCCGGCTGCCAGGGCTCCCCGGCAGGCGAGCACGGCCGCCCCGGGGTAGCGGGTGGACCCGGCCACCACCCCAAGCACGCCGCGGGAGTACTTGTGGGCGCGGCGGCCGGGGTGGGGCAGCAGCGCGGCCAGGTCCGCGGCCTCGAGCCGGCGCAGCGCCGGGCCGCCGAGGGCGTGCTCGACGCCGATGGGCACAATCCGCAGCCGGCCGGTGAAGTCGGCGCCAGGGTCCGCGAGCAGCCCGGCCTTGACCGCGCCGAAGCTCACGGTCACGTCCGCCGCCAGGACAGGGCCGGGCGCCTCGCCGGTGTCGGCGTCCACGCCGCTGGGGATGTCGCAGGCCACCACGAGCTTTGGGCGGGAACGCCCAAGCGCTTCGATCAGGGCCGCCGCCGGACCCCGCAATCCGCCCTGGGCGCCGGTTCCAAGGACGGCGTCAAGCAGGACGTCGGTCCGGGCCGCCGCGGCGGCGAGCTCCGCCGCGTTGGGATCGCCGAGTATCGTGTCCCGGCCGCCGGCGGCCCGGAACGCCGCCAAAGCGGCCGGGTGCGCGTCCCCGGCGGTGAGCACCGCCGTCGTCCGCACGCCCCGGCGGGCCAGCAGCGCCGCCGCGTAGAGGCCGTCGCCGCCGTTGTTGCCCTTGCCGGCGAGCACGGTGACGCTGGAGCCGTAAGCCCGCAGCCCGCGGTTCCGCAGTTCGCGGAGCACGGTGTTGGCGAGCCCGTAGGCGGCCCGTTGCATCAGAACAGCGCCCATACCGGTGTCCGCACTTGCCGCGAGAAGCTGTTTTTCGACTTCTCGGATCTGGGTTCCGGTATAGGCGCTGATCATGGTGGTGCTTAGCCTTCAGCGATCACCGTGGCGGTAGCGATGCCGCCGTCATGGCTGATCGAGAGGTGCCAGCGTTTGACGCCTTTCGACTCCGCGACGGCCAGGACCGTGTCCTTGACCTGGACCGTGGGGCCGTGCTGGTCCAGGCCGATCCAGCAGTCCTGCCAGTTCATGCCCGCCGGCGCGCCGAGCACCTTGGCCACGGCTTCCTTGGCGGCAAACCGCGCGGCCAGGGACCGGGTGTTCAGTTCCCGCTCGGCCGGGACGAAGAGCCGGTCGCGCAGCCCGGGGGTGCGCTCAAGCTGCCGTCCGAACCGCTCAATGTCTACGACGTCTACGCCGATGCCAACAATCATGCGGCTATTCTACGGTCACGCTCTTGGCCAGGTTCCGCGGCTGGTCCACGTCGTAGCCCTTGGCGCTGGCGAGGGCGAGCGCGAAGATCTGCAGCGGCACTGTGGACAGCAGCGGGGCCAGCAGCGTCGGCGCCTCCGGGATGTAGATGACGTGCTCGGCGTAGGCCTTGACCGCCTCGTCACCTTCCTCGGCGATCACGATCGTCTTGGCGCCGCGGGCGCGGACTTCCTGGATGTTCGAGACGACCTTGGAGTGCAGCGAATCGCGGCCGCGGGGCGAGGGGACCACGACGAAGACGGGCTGGCCTTCCTCGATCAGGGCGATCGGGCCGTGCTTGAGCTCGCCGGCGGCGAAGCCCTCGGCGTGGATGTAGGCGAGCTCCTTGAGCTTGAGCGCACCTTCCATGGCCACCGGGAAGCCGACGTGGCGGCCCAGGAACAGCACGGACTTGGCGTCCGCCATGGCCTCGCCGAGTTCCTTGATCTGGCCTTCGTTGTCCAGGATCTGCTGGATCTTGGCCGGGATCTTGCCCAGGTCGGCGAGGATGTCCTTGATTTCGCCCTGGAACTTGTTGCCGCGCAGCTGTGCCAGATACAGGCCCAGTAGGTAGGCGGCGGTGATCTGGGCCAGGAAGGCCTTGGTAGAGGCGACGGCGATTTCCGGACCCGCGTGCGTGTAGAGCACTGCGTCGGACTCGCGCGGAATAGTCGAACCGTTGGTGTTGCAGATGGACACCGTCTTGGCGCCCTGTTCCTTGGCGTAACGGACGGCCATCAGCGTGTCCATGGTCTCGCCGGACTGGGAGATGGAGACGATCAGGGTGTTGGCGTCCACGATCGGGTCCCGGTAGCGGAACTCGTGCGAGAGCTCCACCTCGGTGGGGATCCGGCACCAGTGCTCGATCGCGTACTTGGCGACCTGCCCGGCGTAGGCGGACGTGCCGCAGGCCAGGACGATGATCTTGTCGACGCCCTTGAGCAGTTCCGGATCGATCCGGAGCTCATCGAGCGTCAGCTTGCCGTGCACGTCGGAGCGGCCCAGCAGGGTCTGCAGCACGGCGTCCGGCTGGTCGTGGATTTCCTTCTCCATGAAGGACGGGAAGCCGCCCTTTTCCGCGGAGGCCGGATCCCAGTTGACGTGGTATTCCTTGCCCTCGGCCGGGCCGCCGAAGAAGTCGGTGATCTCCACGGTGTCCGCGGTGATGGTGACAATCTGGTCCTGGCCCAGTTCCACGGCGCGGCGGGTGTAGTCGATGAAGCCGGAGACGTCGGAGCCGAGGAAGTTCTCGCCTTCGCCCAGGCCCACCACGAGCGGGGAGTTGCGGCGGGCGGCCACAACGACGTCGGGCTGGTCCGCGTGCACGGCGAGCAGGGTGAAGGCGCCCTCGAGGCGCTGGCAGGCAAGCTGCATGGCCTTGGTCATGCCGCCCTTGGCGGGGTCGCCGCCGAGCTGGTTCCGGTAGATGTCGCCGAGCAGCGCGGCGGCCACCTCGGTGTCGGTCTCGGAGTGGAACGTCACACCCTTGCGGAGGAGTTCCTGCTTGAGTTCCGCGAAGTTTTCGATGATGCCGTTGTGGATGAGCGCCAGCTTGCCGTCGTCGGACAGGTGCGGGTGCGCGTTCTGGTCCGTGGGGCCGCCGTGCGTCGCCCAGCGGGTGTGGCCGATCCCGGTCATGGCCTCGGGCAGCGGGTTGGCCTCGAGCTCGGCGATCAGGTTGCTCAGTTTGCCCGACTTCTTGCGGGACGAAATGGCACCGTCCGCGACGACGGCGATGCCCGCGGAGTCATAGCCGCGGTACTCCAGGCGCCGCAATCCTTCCAGGACAACGTCCAGGGCCTTGTGTTCAGTATCTACCCGGCCAGCCGAGCGGCCTACATATCCAACGATTCCACACATGGGCATAAGCCTAGCTGGTTTACCGGTCGTCCGACGTAGGATGTGCCGCCCGCCACCCCGCCGCCGGGCGCCCCCGCGGCCCGCGGGGGGCTTCCATTTCGCGCTGGGCGTTGTCAAGGGCAGAATCTCTAGGGTGACTTTGCAACGCAACGACGCGAACGGCGAGGGCGTCTCCCCGTTCGTTGAGCTGGACCGGCAGACCTGGTCCCGGCTCGCTGCCCAGATGGAGCAGCCCCTCAACGAAGAGGACGTGCTCCGCCTCCGCGGCCTGGGCGACCCCCTTGACATGAAGGAGGTCCGGGAGGTCTACCTGCCGCTCTCCCGCCTGCTGCACCTCTACGTTGAGGCCGCCAACCAGCTCCACGCAGCCACCACCACGTTCCTGGGCGAGAAGACCCAGCGCACCCCGTTTGTGATCGGCGTGGCCGGCTCGGTCGCCGTGGGGAAGTCGACCATCGCCCGTGTGCTCCGGGAGATGCTGCGGCGCTGGCCGGGCACCCCGAACGTGGAGCTCATCACCACCGACGGCTTCCTGTACCCCCTCGCCGAGCTCAAGCGCCGGCAGCTGCTGGACCGCAAGGGCTTTCCGGAGTCCTACGACCGCCGTGCCCTGCTGCGTTTTGTGAGCGAGATCAAGGGCGGCGCGGAGGAAGTGCGCGCCCCCTGGTACTCGCATGTCACCTACGACATCGTTCCGGGCAAGGAGGTTGTGGTCCGCCGGCCGGACGTCCTCATTGTCGAGGGGCTCAACGTCCTGGCGCCGGCCCGTCCGCGCCACGACGGCAGGCAGGGCCTCGCCCTGAGCGACTTCTTCGACTTTTCCATCTACGTGGACGCCAAGACCTCCTACATCGAGGAATGGTACGTGGACCGCTTCCGCAAGCTCCGGACCACGGCCTTCGCCCAGCCGGAGTCCTACTTCCACCGCTACGCGACGCTCTCCGATTCCGAGGCCGAGCAGACTGCCCGCGACATCTGGAAGCGCATCAACGAACCGAACCTGGAAGAAAACGTCCTCCCCACCCGCGGCCGGGCCCAGCTGGTGCTGACCAAGGACGCCGACCACTCCATCCGCCGTATGCTGCTGCGCAAGGTATAGCGCGGGTGTGCCAGAACGCGCCGGACGCCGCCGAGACCCCGGAATCCCCCAGCCGGCGCGCGTTCGGACGAGTCGTGGCCGCGGGGGCGGCATTCGCGGCCCTGGCAGCACTGGCCGCCTGCACCCCTGAGGGCGACACACCGGCTCCTGCTTCCGGCACAGGCGTGCCAACTGGCAGCCCCTCCCCCACCGCGCCTCCCTCCACGGGCTCACCGGCCGCCGCGCCGACGACGGCGGACGCCGGTCCGGGCCCGGCCGCTTCGGCCAGTGCCAGCTCCCCGGCTGCCAGCTCCCCGGCGGCGGCCGCGCCCGGGCGGCAGTACTCGCTGACGGATCCCGCGAGTCCGTGGGTGGTGGTGAACAAGCACCGCCCACTCTCCCCGGAGGCCTTCGTCCCGGCGGACCTGGTGCAGCCGGCCGTGCGGCTCGCGGCGTCCCGGGAGGCTGCGCTGTTGAACAGTACGACGGCGGCGGCCGCCCGGCGCATGTTCGATGACGCCGCGGCGGCCGGCGTCGTGCTGGTCCTGGCGAGCGGCTACCGTTCCTTCGCCACCCAGAGCGCCACCTACAACAGCTACGTGGACTCCCGCGGGCGCGCCGAGGCGGATACCGCGTCCGCCCGCCCGGGCCACTCGGAGCACCAGACCGGCTGGGCCTTCGACGTCGGCGACGGCGGGGGCGCCTGCAGCTTCCAGCCCTGTTTCGCGGAACAGCCTGCGGCCGTGTGGGCCAAGGCCAATGCGCACCGCTTCGGTTTTGTGGTCCGCTACCCGTGGATGTTCCATGAGATCACGGGCTACTACTACGAGCCGTGGCATCTGCGCTACGTCGGTATCGAGGCTGCGGCCGACATGCGAAGCCGGGGCGTCGCCACCCTCGAGGAGTACTTCGGCCTGGAACCGGCACCCGCCTACCTCTAAGGGACGACACGGAACCGTAAACTTACGTCGGGGACACGGGCCGTTCACACGGCGGGGTTACGTTGAAGGCATGCTGACAGGATTCAAGAACTTCATTCTCAAGGGCAACGTCGTAGACCTTGCCGTCGCAGTCGTCATCGGCGCCGCATTTGGCGCCGTGGTAACGGCACTTGTCCAGAGCGTCCTCATGCCGTTCATCGCCGGCCTGGTTGGTTCCCCCAACTTCGACAGCTTCGCTGTCGTCACCTTGAACGGCAACGACATCAAGTTCGGGGTGTTGTTGACCGCGATCGTTAATTTCCTGCTCGTGGCGGCGGCCATTTACTTCGTCGTTGTGGTGCCGATGAACCACATGATCGAGCGCCGCAACCGCCGGCTCGGCATCAACTCGGACGTCAAGGAAGAAGCGGCCGAAGATCCGCACATCGCCCTGCTGACCGAAATCCGCGACGCGCTGACCCGTACCCCCTAGTTCCGGCAGCAAACAACAGTGGGCCGCTTCCGTACGGAGGCGGGCCACTCTTTTTTGCGGACGGGGTGTCAGTCTGACACGAGAGCCAGGGCCAGTTCGGTCCGCACCACCTGGGCCAGGCCCTCGGCGACTTCCTGCGCGGTGTCGTGATCGGCGGCTTCCACCATCACCCGGACCACCGGTTCCGTACCGGAGGGGCGCAGCAGGACGCGGCCGGTGTCACCGAGCTGCGCCTCGGCCTGCGCCACGGCCTCCGCCACAGCTTCGTCGCCGTTGACGCGGGTGCGGTCGACGCCCTTGACGTTGATCAGCACCTGCGGGAGCTTGGTCATGACCTTTGCCAGCTCCTTGAGCGGACGGCCGGTCAGCGCCACCTGGGCGGCGATCTGGAGACCGGTCAACACGCCGTCCCCCGTGGTGGCGTGGTCGGCGAAGATGACGTGGCCGGACTGTTCGCCGCCAAGGTTGAAGCCGCCTTCGCGCATGCCTTCAAGGACGTAGCGGTCGCCCACGCCGGTCTCACGGAGGCTGATGCCGGCGTCCCGCAGGGCGATCTTGAGACCCAGGTTACTCATCACGGTCGCCACCAGGACATCGTCCTTGAGCTTGCCGGCGTCCTTGAGGGCGACGGCGAGGATGGCCATGATCTCGTCGCCGTCCACCTCATTGCCCTCGTGGTCGACCGCGAGGCAGCGGTCGGCGTCGCCGTCGTGCGCGATCCCAAGGTCAGCGCCGTATTCGAGGACCGCCTGCTTGAGCGGGCCGAGATGCGTGGAACCCACCCCGTCGTTGATGTTGAGGCCGTCCGGTTCGGCGCCGATGACCAACACCTCGGCGCCGGCGTCCTTAAAGACCTGCGGCGAGCATCCGCTGGCGGCGCCGTGCGCGCAGTCCAGGACCACCTTCAGCCCGTCGAGCCGGTGCGGGAGGGTGCCCAGCAGGTGCACGATGTAGCGGTCTTCGGCGTCGGAGAAGCGCTGGATGCGACCCACCTCGCCGCCCACGGGGCGGAAGGGCTCCTTGGAGAGCTGCTCCTCGATCGCGTCTTCGACGTCGTCGGGGAGCTTCTGGCCGCCGCGGGCGAAGAACTTGATCCCGTTGTCCGGCGCCGGGTTGTGGGAGGCGGAGATCATCACGCCGAAGTCGGCGTCGAGGTCCGCCACCAGGTACGCCGCGGCCGGAGTGGGAAGCACGCCGGCGTCGTAGACGTCGATGCCGGAGCTGGAGAGCCCGGCTTCCACGGCGGCCGCGAGGAATTCCCCGCTGGCGCGGGGGTCCCGGGCGACGACGGCGCGGGGCCGCTTGCCGTCGACGCTGCGGTCGTGGCCAAGCACAACGGCGGCGGCCTGAGCCAGCTGCATTGCCAGCTCGGCCGTGAGTAGACCGTTAGCCAGGCCTCGGACTCCATCTGTTCCAAATAATCTAGACATCGTGTCCAAGTTTAGTCGATGGCACGCCCAGCTCCCGCCCCGGGCGTCAGCGCACCCTCTAAACGACGGAAGCCCGCCCCGCACGAGTGCGGGACGGGCTTCCGGTTCCAGGCGCTTCTTAGCCTGGGCAGGCGCTTTTTAGCGCTTGGAGTACTGCTGAGCCTTACGGGCCTTCTTGAGACCAGCCTTCTTACGCTCGATGACGCGGGCGTCACGGGTAAGGTAGCCGGCCTTCTTCAGGGTGGCGCGGTTGTTCTCGACGTCGATCTCGTTCAGCGAACGGGCGATGCCGAGGCGCAGTGCACCGGCCTGGCCGGAGGGGCCACCGCCGTGGATGCGGGCAATAACGTCGTAGGCGCCTTCGAGATCGAGGATCTTGAAGGGCTCGTTGACGTCCTGCTGGTGCAGCTTGTTCGGGAAGTAGTTCGACAGCTCGCGGCCGTTGATGGTCCACTTGCCGGAGCCGGGCACAACGCGAACGCGTGCAACGGCTTCCTTGCGGCGGCCAACAGCTGCGCCGGCGACGGTCAGTGCCGGACGTTCCTTCTTCGGCGCGGCCGCATCGGCAGCTCCGCTTTCCGAGGTGTAGCTGGTCAGGTTTTCCTCAGCCTCGACGGCTTCGGTGGTCTCTTCGTTCTGAGCCACGGTTCTCCTTGTATTAATAAGTTAGTTGGTGGCCAGGACTACTGGGCGACCTGGGTGATTTCGAAAGTCTTGGGCTGCTGGGCGGCGTGCGGGTGCTCTGCACCGCGGTAGACCTTCAGCTTGCCCAGCTGCTGGGCAGCGAGGGAGTTCTTCGGGAGCATGCCCTTGATGGCCTTCTCAACGGCGCGGACCGGGTTGGATTCCAGCAGTTCCGCGTAGTTGACGGAGGTCAGGCCGCCCGGGTAGCCGGAGTGGCGGTATGCGCGCTTCTGCTCCAGCTTGGCGCCGGTGAGGGCAACCTTTTCAGCGTTGATGATGATGACGAAGTCGCCCATGTCCATGTGGGACGCGAAGGTGGCCTTGTGCTTGCCGCGCAGCAGGATTGCGGTCTGGCTGGCGAGACGACCAAGGACAACGTCGGTGGCGTCAATGACGTGCCACTGGCGGTTGATATCGCCGGGCTTCGGGGTGTACGTACGCACGGTGTTTGCCTCGTTCTTGTTCTGGCGTTCTTGTTTTAGGCGTCACGCAAAGGTGCACCTACTATCTATGCGCTACCGGAACAGAGGTGAGGGCTCCATGTAACCAGTCATCCTGTGGGCTCGAATGTGCACGTTGAGTAGCTATCCTGCAACCGGATTCTCAAGCGGGCACGCATCATCGAGATAGGACACGCACAACGACTACCAAGAATAGCGGAAGCCGGGGTCGTGGGTCAAAATGGGGTGTCCGGTGGCATGCTGCCCAGCACGCCGCGCTGTTCCGGCCCGCCGCACCCCTGGAGGTAACGTGCCCGATCCCGCCCTCGCAGGTGCCGCACCTCTCGTGTTCCTTGCGGTCATCGCCGCCGCCGGGCTGGGCCTCGGGCTGTTGGGCGACGCGGTTGTGAGGCGGACCCTGCCGGAGCTTGCGGTCCGCCCCACTCCCCTGCAGCGGACGACGGCGGCGGTGGTCGCCGCTGCGCTTTGCGCCCTGCTGGCCTGGCGTTTTGGCGCATCCCCGGAGCTACCGGCGTTTTTGTTTCTCGCAATTACCGGGGTGCAGCTGGCGCGGATCGATATCCTCCATCATTTGTTGCCCAACCGGCTGGTGGTACCCCTGCTGGGGGCCGGCATCCTGCTGCTCGCGGGGGCCTCGCTAGCACTTGAAGGTTGGGAAAAGCTGGCCCGCGGCCTCGTCGGCGCGGTCATCCTCTTCTTTTTCTACTTCATCTTGGCTCTCATCAGCCCCAAGAGCCTCGGAATGGGCGATGTTAAGCTCGCCGCGCCACTCGGGCTGTACTTGGGCTACTTGGGCTGGGCACCGCTGTTCTATGGCGGCGCCCTGGGCTTCGTCGCCGGCGGCCTGGTGTCCGTCGCCCTGGTGCTCAAGAACCGCGGAAACAAGCCGAAGGAAGTGGCCCACGGGCCATCCATGCTGGCCGGCGCACTGGTGGCTATCCTGCTCTTCGCGTAGCGCCCGCTCCCGCCTTCCACGTAGGCGAAGCAGTAAGCCGCCTTATGAAAACAAGTAGTCGTTTCCGGCGTGCCCGGAAGAACTGAGTACACCTTTCCAGAGGGGTAAGTAAAAGCACTTTTTTGTGGCCAGAAGTCGAGTAGGCGGATTCATTGCAAGGCTGATAATCGGCATGCAAATGTTGTTCCAACGGAGCCCCAGCGAATAGGCAAAGGGGATTTGCTGGTGATCCGTTCTTTATTCAAAACTCTGGAAAAGGAAATTGAAATGACTGGTCTCATGGTCTCAATGATTGCTTTTGTCGCCGGCGTAAAAGATCGGCTCGCCTCAGAAAAAGGTGCAACCGCCGTGGAATACGGCATCATGGTCGCGCTCATCGCCGTCGTCATCATCGCCGCGGTGACCACGCTCGGCACCAACCTCAACTCGGCTTTCCAGGACATCGTCAACCAGACGAAGCCCAAGCCCTAAGGCGGAAGCCATCACCCTGCCGGCTGTTCCCCGCATCGGGGGCAGCCGGCAGAGGCGTTAACGGGCGGTCGGCCCGCAGTCAGACGCCACCGTGTGCGTCGACGCATTGTTGAGGTGTACCCCGAGGTGAGGAAGAGTCATGAAATCCCGTCTACTCGCAGGGCTGGCGGCGCTTGCTCTGGCGATTGCCGGCACGCTGATGCTGGCCAACTACGTTTCTAACGCCGATCGGCGAGCCCAGGCAGCGCTCGACCCGATCGACGTCGTCGTCGTCGATACGCCGGTTCCGGCCGGCACCAAAGTGGAAGACCTGGCGTCCCATGTCCGGGTCCGCTCCATTCCCAGTGCGGCAAAAGCCGACGGCGCACTGGCCTCCCTCAGCGGTTCCGGCGGGCAGGTCACGTCCGTAGCATTGGAGCCCGGGGAACAACTCCTGGCCAGCCGTCTCGTCGATCCTTCAGAGCAGACCACCCCGGGGGCCGTCGAAGTTCCGGATGGCATGCAGGAAGTGACCATCCTCCTGCCGCCGGAGAGCGTCGTGGGAGGCACTCTCCGCGCTGGGGACCTCGTTGGCCTCTACGTAACCCAGACAGATCCGGCTTCGCCCCAGGCTGCCAGCACTCAACTGGTATTCGACAAGGTGCTGGTCACGGCCGTCCAGCAGGCGCCGCCCAGCGGTGGAACGACGACGGAAGGGACGTCGGCCGTGCCCAACGGCTCATCCTTTGTCACCCTGGCCCGCAACTCCACTGATTCCGCCAAAGTCATCCTCAGCGCCCGAGTGGGCAACATCTGGTTGACCAAGCAGTCTGTCAAGACGCCGCCCAGCGACCGCACCCCGGTCAGCACGATCGGCATCTTCAAATGAGCCGCTTCCTAGCCCTCACCGCATCGGCGGAGTTCCAGCGCCGACTCACCGTTTCACTGGGAAGGGCCGACGAACTCCAAGTTGTTGGACCTGTTACGCCAGGCGGATCCGCCGACGGCGTCCTGTCCCGGAACCCGGGCGGGCCGGTAGATGTGATCATCTTCGGACCGGACTCGGCAGCCGAGCACACAGTGGCCATGGCCGCGGCCCTTGACCGGCTGCATCCCGGTACCGTCCTGGTGTGGGCGGCAGCCCTGACGCCCGAACAGACGTTGACCGCCATGCGATCCGGAATCCGAGACGTGATTACGCCAGATGCCGAGGCGGAGCAGTTGCGTGCCGCATTGGAGCGCGCGGCGCTTGCAGCCACTACACGCAGGCTAGCGACCGCCGCGGAAGCCAGCCAGCCGCGCCCCCGTGGACGGGTCATCTCGGTCATGTCCCCGAAAGGGGGCGTAGGGAAAACCACGGTGGCCACCAACCTTGCCGTGGGCCTGGCCAAAAGTGCACCCATGGGCGCCGTCATTGTTGACCTCGACCTCCAGTTCGGTGACGTCGCCTCCGGGTTGGGTCTGGAGCCGGAAAACACCATTAGTGACGCGGTCACGGCCGAGGCCTCCCATGACGCCATGGTCCTCAAGGCGTTCCTCAGCCACCACTCATCGGGAGCCTACGCCATGTGTGCCCCGCTCCGGCCGGCAGAAGCGGACCTGATCAAGCCGGCGCACATAACAACCCTCATCAACCAGCTGTCCCTGGAGTTCCCCTACGTAATCCTGGACACCTCCCCGGGAATCGGCGATGTGGTCTTGGCCGTCTTGGAATTGGCGACCGACGGGGTGTGGGTTTGCGGCATGGACATTCCCAGCATCCGGGGACTCAACCACGGGCTGGAGGTACTGCGACAACTGGACCTCATGCCAGCCTCGAACACCATTGTTCTCAACTTTGCGGACAAGCGCAGCGGCCTGACTGTCGAGGACGTGGAATCCACGGTGGGTCTTCCTGTGGACATTCTGCTCCCCCGGTCAAAGTCTCTGCCGTTTTCGACGAATGCCGGGGTGCCCCTTCTTCAGGACAACCGCCGGGATCCGGCTCTCAAGGGCCTCCGGGCCCTCGTGGACCGGCTGCTCGCGGGTTCTCCATCAGCTGCCGGAAAGAGCATGCACCGAAAGGCGGAGATCTCATGACTCTCATCGACCGGCTCGAAGCCGCAGGGCTGACCGCCGACCCAACCGCGCCAAAGACCGTTGGCGACTCGGGTACCGCACCCTCTCCCGGCTTGTTCAAAGGCAGCGACTCCCATTTGTCGAATGGCACAGCAGCGCTGCCCTCTCCCAGCGCCGATGCCCTGGCCGGCCTCAAGAAGCGTGCAGCAGACGAACTCACTACGCGCCTGGGCAGCCGGATCACCGACAACACCCTCGATGAAGGCGACGTGCGGCGAATGGTGCGGGAAGCCCTCGGCGACTTCATTGACGAAGCGCAGGTTCCTCTTACGCCGGAGGAACGACGGCGGCTCATCCGCGAAATCGTTGACGAAATACTGGGCTTCGGCCCCCTTCAGCGGCTGCTGGATGACCCCCTGGTCTCGGAAATAATGGTCAATGGCGCCAGCAGAATATACGTGGAACGGGCCGGCAAGCTGCATTTGACCGGCACCTCGTTCAGTTCCGAAGCCCACCTTCGCAGCGTCATCGAACGCATCGTTGCTCGGATCGGGCGCCGCATCGATGAGTCTTCGCCGCTGGTTGACGCACGACTTCAGGACGGCTCACGCGTCAATGCCGTCATCCCGCCTTTGGCGGTCGACGGGCCGTCGCTAACAATCCGCAAGTTCTCAGCTGCGCCACTTACTGTGGCGGACCTGATCGCCTTCGATTCCCTGTCACCGGCAATGGCCCAGGTGCTGGATGCCTGTGTCCGTGCCCGCCTGAACATTATCGTCTCGGGTGGCACTGGTACGGGAAAGACCACGCTGCTGAATGTTCTTTCCTCTTTTATTCCTGCGGACGAACGAATTGTCACGATTGAAGACGCCGTCGAATTGCAGCTGCAGCAGGACCATGTCGTTCGTTTGGAAAGTCGGCCGGCAAATATCGAAGGCCGGGGGGCCATCGAGATCCGGGATCTGGTACGGAACTCCCTACGCATGCGGCCGGACCGGATTGTAGTTGGCGAGGTCCGGGGTGGCGAGGCACTGGACATGCTGCAGGCCATGAACACAGGCCACGACGGATCCATCTCCACGGTGCACTCGAATTCGCCGCGGGACGCCGTCGCCCGATTGGAGACCTTGGTGCTCATGGCAGGCATGGACCTTCCGCTGCGGGCGATCCGGGAGCAAATCGCAAGTGCGGTTGACGTTGTTGTGCAATTGAGCCGGCTTAAGGACGGGACGAGGCGCGTGACGCACATTACTGAAGTGCTGGGCATGGAGGGGGACGTTGTGACGCTCCAGGATGCTTTCTCCTTCGACTACGCGGCCGGCGTCGACGCAGAGGGACGTTTCCTTGGCAAGTCCATTGCCACCGGGGTGCGTCCACGGTTTGTTGAAAAATTTGCGGACGTGGGAGTCGTCCTTCCTCCGGAGATTTTCTTGCCGGCGTCCCAGAACCAGTGGCGGTGAGGGCTGTGGTCCCTGATACCGCGCTGATCTCGGGAGCGGCTTCGCTCCTCGCCGCCGCAGCCCTGGCCCTCTTCGTCGCGTTCAAGCCGCGTTACGCGGACATCCAGCTGAACCGGAGGAGGCCGTACTCGCCCAAGGCAAGCAGTTCCCGGCTATCCACGCTGACGGGGGCGACGGTGACTGCGGTGGAACGAACCATGGGTTCGGGGCAACGCGGGCCGTTTGGGCGCGTGGCGCTGAGCAAAGCCGGGTTGAAAGTGGCTCCGGCGGAGTTTACGCTCCTGGTTCTCATTGGCAGCTTCGTGCTCGGTACTACCGGGCTTCTGGTCGGAAACCCCGTTATGGCGGTCGTTCTTGCAGCGCTCGCGCCGATGGGCGGGTGGATGCTCATCTCGGTCAAGTCCGGACGGCGTCGAAGCGCCTTCGAGGGACAGTTGAGCGACATGCTGATGTCGCTGTCTGGCAGCCTGCGCGCCGGTCACGGCATCGTCCAGAGCCTTCATACCGCGAGCACGGAGATGCCCGCCCCCATGTCCGAAGAGCTGGCCAGGATCGTCAACGAGCAAAGGGTCGGTCGTAATATTTCGGAATCGATGGCGGAGGTAGCAGCGACCATGGAGTGCGAGGACTTCGGGTGGCTCAGCCAGGCAATTGAGATCAACCGCGAAGTCGGCGGCGATCTGGCCGGCGTTCTCGACCACGTCGCTGACACGGTGCGGGAGCGGGCGCAGATTAAGGGCCAGGTGCGCGCCCTGGCAGCGGAGGGAAAGTTCTCCGCGTACATCCTCATTGCCCTGCCTTTTTTCGTCGCGGCTTTCCTGCACCTATCCAATCCGACGTATGTGGGGGTCCTGACGGAGTCCCTTCTCGGTTGGGTCCTCATTTCTGTCGGCGTGATCATGATGGCGATCGGATCCTTCTGGATCAGCCGCATGGTCAAGATCAATTTCTAGGGGGAACCACCATGACCGTTGCAGTGTGGCTGATGATCTCCGCCGTCGTGCTTCCAGCGTCGTACTTTGCCTGGTCGGTCATTTCGATCGACCGAGCTTCCGGCCGGCTGATCCAGACGCGGCTCACCGCCGTCGCCGCTCGCCGGACCGGCGACGCGACCGAGGCGCCGAGCCGCCTCGCTACCCTCGGCCGCGACCTCACACCGGCCGCCTACGTCGCCCGTCTGGACCGGCTCCTGGCGAACGCGGGCCGGCCCGCCTCAATGCCCTTGGATCGGCTTCTGACACTGAAGCCGCTCGCTGCCCTAGGGGGCGCCCTCGTCGGCATCATGCTCGGGGCCGCCAGAAGTCCGCAGGGGGCCTTCCTGGCCTTTGGGCTCACGGCCGCCTGCTACTTCCTGCCGGATCTGCTGACATACAACAACGGCACGAAGCGCCAGGCAAGGATCAGGCTCGACCTGCCCAACGTGCTGGACCAACTACTGATCTCTGTCGAGGCGGGCCTGGGCTTCGAGGCCGCAGTGGCCCGCGTCGGCACGAGCGGGAGGGGCCCCCTGGCCGAAGAGCTTGTTCGTACACTGCAGGACATCCAGGCCGGCAGGACCCGGCGCGAGGCCTACAAGGCCCTAGCCGCGCGTTCCACCGTGCCGGAGCTGAAGAGTTTCGTAGCGGCCATCATCCAAGCCGATGTCCAGGGCCTGTCGATTGCCCGTGTGCTCAAGCCCCAGGCCGAGCAGATGCGAACGAAACGCCGCCTCCGCGCCGAAGAAAAGGCCATGAAGCTCCCCGTGGCCGTGGTCTTTCCTTTGCTGCTCTTCATTTTTCCGCCGCTCTTTATCGTCATCCTCGGCCCCGCGGTCATCAATGCAATCAGCACCTTTTCGGGGCGGTGAACACGAATTTGATGCCGAGGCTCATTTCACCTGGCTTCCGAAACACCGGAAGTTCACCGACCACACTGAAGGAGGAGCAGATGTTTAGGTTCTCGGCACCCAACTCGAGTTATCTGGATCATGAGCAACGGGGAGCGGCCGCTGTTGAGTTCGCCTTGGTAGTTCCGATTCTCCTGTCCATGCTTCTGGGCGTGATCGATTTTGGGGCGGCCTACGGCCAAACAATCAACCTTCAAGGCGCCGCGCGGGAGGCCGCCCGGCAAGGAGTCACCGAAGGCGATGTCATCGCCGCCGCGAACAACGCCAGAGGGGGCGAACTGGACCGCGCCAAGCTCCAAGTGAAGTTCGCTGTCAATACCTCCGGTGGTGCTCCGGGCGTCATGGTCGTATGTCTGCGCTACCCGCAGTCCTCCCTGTCCGGCTTTTATTCGTGGGCTCTCTCCGGCACCTTCGAAGCCAAAGCAGTCATGAAAATGGAAGGTGCAGTCGCCGTAACGTCTGGCGCGCAGAATTGGGGCGGTGGAACATGCACGCTGTAGCGCCGACTACGAGCGAAGGTCCCGGAGTTCAGGCCTGGCCTGAGGGAGGACGGACGGGAAGTGCGGGCCCGCGGAACGGGAGTGCTGGGGAACGAGGAGCGGCCGCCGTGCTCTTCGCGCTGCTGCTTCCGGTCCTCTTCGGCGTCCTGGCCCTGGCCCTGGACGTGGGCAGGCTGGTGTACGAACACCAGCACCTGAACAACGCCCTGGACGCTGCGGCCCTGGCCGGCGTGTCGGCCCTTCCCGACGACCCCGCTGGTGCCCGCAACGCTGCAATCGCGTTTGCGAAGGCCAACGACCCTCAAGCTGATCCCACGGTCACCTTCTGGTGCGTGGTGGCCTCCTCCGGAACGGCCCGAACGGTGGGCAACGGCCAGGTCCCCAGCGTTTGCAATCCGGGTACGACCAGCGGAGCGCGGTGCAGCGAGAAGATCTGCGCGGTGCCGTGCGTCCCGGGAAGCGGACACACGTGCAACACGCTGACCGTAACCGACGACAAATCCGTATCCTTCAATTTCGGCCCCGCAATCGGCATCGATACCGGTAATACAGGTTCATTGTCCGCCACCGCATGCAAAGGTTCATGCGGCGCCCAGACCCCCAATCCCATGGACGTTGCACTGGTGGCCGACCGGACCGGAAGTATGAGCGACACGGACCTTGCGAGTATGAAAACCGCGCTCCAGACGACGCTCAAGACCATGACGAAGGACCAGCAGTACGTGGCTCTTGGCACCATCGGCCGCAGCAACCCCACCACAGGCTGCGTCACGACTCCTTCGGGCTCGGCTACGAGCGGCCCGTGGCTCCCGGTTCCGTTCTCCAACGACTACACCACGCCTGGCCCAACGCCGGCGCTGAACAATGGCAGCGCGCTCGTCAAGGGCATTCAATGCCTGGCCCACTCGGGCAGCGGTACTTATCTTGCCTCGCCAGTGAAGGCTGCGGCCCGCTATCTGCTCGGCTTGGATTCGAACAACCTCGGGACGCTGCCGGGACGCACGGGGACCCCCCGAAAGGCCATTGTCCTGGAGACGGATGGTCAGCCGAACGAGTCCGGAATCTCGGGGGTCACCTCGGTGGGCGTCTCCGGCGACATCAGGAATTCCGATTCTGTTGTGGCCTGCAATAATCTCAAGGCAGTCGCGGCGGACGCGAAGGCCCGAGGGATCCTGATCGTGACAGTTGCGTACAACGCAGCAACTTCGGCCCGGTGTGGTGGCAGCGGTTCGGCGTTCGTGCGGGATGTTCTCGCTGCCGCCGCAACCGAGAAGTCCCCCGGAGTTCCAAGCACCGCAAGCAACGACTGTTCGACGCCGGCACTAGCGGCCGCGGAGAACTCGGACGGAGACTACTTCTTCTGCGCCTCGAACGGGGCCGACCTCGGTCCGATCTTCGTTTCGGCAATCAACGCGATCAGCTCCCATTCACACCTTCTCCGAATTCCGGGCTGACTTTCCGCCTGTAACCCGCCGAGAGCCGCCACCGGCGATCTGCCCAGATACCGGACCCCCTTGGACCAGAGCCGAGGGGGTCCTTCTGTGCCCTGGGTTTCGCCGGGAAGGGCTGCCTGACGCAGGATCCGCGCAGGGAACGTACAGGAAATGGGCAGTTTGGGAAGTCTTGGCACAGGATGTTGGAAAGTCGGATTGACGGCGTGCCGGCGCTTGCTAGGTTCCTCTCAGTGCTGGTGCAGGGCCAGCCGCCCAACTCGCTCAGGAGTCACCAATGCGTTCCTTCTTCTCCAACATCGCAACCCGTCTTCGCCGCGACCAGCGCGGCGCCACTGCCGTCGAATACGGCATCATGGTCTCCCTCATCGCCGTGGTGATCATCGTCGCCGTCACCATGCTCGGCGGAAACCTTGCGAGCACTTTCGAAGGGGTTGCCTGCAGCGTCAAGGGCGGCACCATGGGTGCAGCCACCACGGCCGGCGACGTTACCACCCCGGGCAAGTGCTCCAAGTAGCACCGCTCAGCGATCCACCAGTCAGGGTTGGGGAAGGCTCCGGCCTTTCCCGACCCTAACTGTTTTCAGGCGTCCGCACCCAGCGACCCAGGAAGGCGGTCCCCGATGTCCAAGAGACGCGAGCGCGGCGCCGTCGCGGTGGAGTTCGCTCTCCTGGCACCGGTTCTGGTCATGATCCTGCTGGGCATCATGGAGTTCGGCCGCGCCTACAACGTGCAGATTTCGCTCTCCAGCGCGGCCCGTGAAGGCGTCCGGGTGATGGCCATCAACAACAGCGCTACCGCCGCCAAGACGGCGGTGAAGAACGCCGTCAGCGGATTGCAGCCGGCCCTCACCGATTCCAACATCACCATCAGCCCCACCCCCTGTGCGTCCGGCGCCCAGGTCACGGTCAAGATCACCTACACGCTCTCCACCATGACCGGCATTGCCGGACCGTTCCCGATGGAAGGCAAAGGAGTCATGCTGTGCGGCGGCTAACCAGCGCAACTCCCCCTGACCGCGAGCGCGGCGGGATCGCGGTCATGGTCGCGATCCTGATGGTGGCCCTACTGGGTTTCAGTGCCCTCGCCGTCGACGTCGGCATGCTGTACGCCGAACGCACCCAGCTGCGCAACAGCTCCGATGCCGCGGCCCTTGCCGTGGCGCAAAAGTGCGCGAAAGACATCAACGACGTCGAATGCTCCCCCACGTCCCCGCTCGCACGGGTTCTTGCCAACGGCAATGCGGCCGACGGCGCTAGCAACGTTCAGTCCCTGCTGCTGGACAAGGCAAACCGCACTGTCACTGTCGCCGCCGCGGCCCAGGAACCCGGCAAGGACCCTAACCGGGTTTCCTTGTTCTTCGCACGGGCCTTGGGGTTCGACACCGCAGAGGTAACGGCCGCGTCTGCCGTGCAATGGGGCCGCCCCGTGGCAGGGCAGGCGCCCTTTCCGCTGGCGTTTTCGATTTGCCAGGTCAAGGGGCAGGTCAACGGCCCCATGCAACTGCTTCAAAATCACGGCAAAGGCACCAACCCCGATTGCATGTATGGACCTTCGGGTGCAGCCGTGCCCGGGGGTTTTGGTTGGCTCATGCAAGATAACGGCGCCTGCGGTGCCACGATCGACCTCGCCCGCGGCGTTGCGGCCAGCGATCCCGGAAACAACCCGCCCGGCAACTGTTCTGGCCTCCTCCAGCGCTGGGCCGATGACATCACTGCAGGCAGGCCGGTGACCGTCTTTCTGCCCATATTCAACACGACGACCGGGTCCGGGCGAAACGCCCGGTACGGCCTGATCGCGTTTGCTGCCTTCTCAGTCTCCGGCTGGAAATTTAGTGGAAACGGCTCCTTGCCATATTCGTTCCGTAACGCGCGCCCCCACGTGCCATCCGCGCTGGAATGCACCGGCAGTTGCCGCGGGATCATCGGAACGTTTATTACCTTCGTTTCCTTGGCCGACGGTTACTCGCTTGGATCTACGGACAACTATGGCGCCGCCATCGTCCGCCTCACGCAATAGCAGACTCGTCCACCAACAAGTTCAGGAGCAGTTTTTGAAGTCACGCTTATTGGCAGGACTGGCCGCCGTTGTCCTGGCCATTGTTGGTGCCATCCTCGTTGTCAGCTACGCCCAGGGCGCCGACAGCAGGGCACTGCAGAACCTGGAACCGGTCACCGTGATGGTCGTGCAAAAGGCCGTTCCCGCAGGAACCCCGGTCGCCACGCTTGCCGCCTTTGTCACCAGCCAGGAACTTCCCGGTAAGGCTGTCTCCAAAACGGCGCTGAAGAACCTGGACGGGCTGGCTGGGAAGGTCACCGCCGTCGCTCTGCTCCCGGGCGAGCAGCTCGTGGCCGAGCGGCTGGTCGAGCCGGAGGCGCTCAAGACCAGCGGGTCGGTGGAAGTACCCAAAGGACTGCAGGAGGTCTCCTTCCAGCTCGAACCGCAGCGGGTGGTCGGCGGCCGTATCGCCGTCGGGGACCACGTCGGCATCTTCATCAACCTGAAGAACGGCGGAATGGAGGGCAAGGGTGAGACCACCCAGCTCTCCATCCACAAGGTTCTAATAACGGCGGTGCAACGCGCACCCGTGGCGACACCCAGCCCGCAGTCGACCCCCAGCGGCGCAGCGGCCGCCCCCGCGGAGGACACCTCGCTGCCTACCGGCTCCTTGCTCCTCACCGTCGCCGTCAATGAGCCGGACGCTACGAAGATCGTCTACGCCTCCAACTTCGCGGACATCGCGAGTATCTGGTTGAGCAAGGAACCGCTCGATGCTACTGAAGCTGCCCGCCCGGGCATCATGACCCGACCCGAGGTCTACAAATGAGCCGCTTTGTCCTGATCACGCCCAACGCCGACTTCGACGCGCGGGTCCGGCAGGCCGTCGGGGGCGGACTGCCCGGCGGCGTCCAGACCTTCGCCTTCGTCAACCCTGCGGACCCCGGCGAGCTGTTCGCCAACCTCGACCAGGAACGCCCCGAGGTGCTCATCCTGGGCCCGGACGTTCCCATCGAGGATGCCCTGAGGCTCGCCACCGTCTTCGACGTCCAGCTGCCCGAGCTCAGCGTCATCCTGGTGGGTGAACCCGACCCGGACTTCGTGCTCCTGGCCATGCGTGCCGGCATCCGCGACATCCTCAGCCCGGGGTCCGATCCGGCGCAGATCCGGGTGCTGCTGGAACGCGCCTGCCAGTCTTTCGCCAGCCGCAACCGCACCGCCGCGGTGAAAAACCCGGACAGCGGGCCCCGCGGGCTGGTGATCGGCGTCTTCTCGCCCAAGGGCGGCGTCGGCAAGACCACCATCGCCACCAACATCGCCATCGGCCTGGGGCGGGTCGCCCCGATGGGCGTCGTGATCGTGGACCTGGACCTGCAGTTCGGCGACGTCGCCTCCGGCCTGTACCTTAGCCCGGAGGACACCGTGACCGACGCCGTCTCGCCGTCGGCCAGCCAGGATTCGCTGGTGCTCAAAGCCTTCCTCACGGTCCACCCCAGCAGCATCTACGCCCTCTGCGCCCCCCGTACCCCGGTGGAAGCCGACGACATCACGCCCCAGCAGGTCAGCCGGTTGATCGAACAGCTCGCGGAACAGTTCCAGTACGTCGTGATCGATACCGCCCCCGGCCTGCCAGAGGTGGGCCTGGCCGCGATGGAGCAGTGCACCGACGTCGTCTGGGTGACGGCCATGGACGTGCCCAGCATCCGCGGGCTCCGCTCGGGCCTGGAAATCCTGCGCCGGCTGGACCTCCTCCCGGAGACCCGCCACGTGGTCCTGAACATGGCCGATTCGAAGTCCGGGCTCAGCGTCCAGGACGTCGAGGCCACCATCGGCGCCCCGGTGGATATCAGCATTCCGCGCTCCAAGGCCGTGGCGTACTCCACGAACCGCGGGATCCCGCTGCTCCAGGACGGCCGCAAGGACCCGGCGGTGAAGGGCCTCCGCCAGCTGGTGACGCGCTTCGATCCGGCTTGGCGCGCGACCGCCCAGAAGAAGCTGCACCGACGGGTGGTGGTCTAGGTGAAACTCTCCGAGCGCCTCTCCGCGGCGGAAGCCGGCCCGCTCACGCATCCGGTGCCGCCGTCGTCGCCGGTTACACTTTCCGCAGCGCCGGCCACTCCCCCGCTGGGCGGAGCGGCCCGCGCTGAACCCTCACGCCCCGTGCCGTCGCGCCTCGCCGCGGCCACCGCGCCGGCCTCCGCGTCGGCGTTCGCGGAACACCCGGACACCGCCCGGGCGAAAGGCCAGCAGCCCGTGGACGCCTTTGCCGCACTCAAGGAACGCGCTGCCACCGCCCTGTTCGAGCGCATGGGCACACGGTTCAGTGATTCGGCGGTCAAGGAGGACGAGCTGCGCGCCACCGCCCGCGATGAACTGATCCGCATCATCGACGCCGAACAGGTGCCGCTCTCCACCGAGGAACGCACCCGCCTGGTCCGCGACGTTGCCGACGACGTGCTCGGCTACGGCCCGCTCCAGCGGCTGCTCGACGACCCCGCGGTCACCGAAATCATGGTCAACCGGATGGACCAGATCTACGTCGAGCGGAAAGGCCAGCTGACCCTCACCGATTCGCGCTTCAGCTCCGAGGAACACCTGCGCAAGGTCATCGAACGGATCGTCTCGAAGGTGGGCCGCCGCATCGACGAGTCGTCCCCGCTTGTGGACGCGCGGCTCGAGGACGGCTCCCGCGTCAACGCCGTCATCCCCCCGCTGGCCGTGGGCGGGTCCTCGCTGACCATCCGAAAGTTCTCCAAGGTGCCCCTCACGGTCCGCAACCTGATCGACTTCGGCACCCTGACCCCGGAAATGGCGGAGCTGCTGAACGCCTGCGTCCGGGCCAAACTGAACATCATCGTTTCCGGCGGCACTGGCACCGGCAAGACCACCCTGCTCAACGTGCTCTCCTCCTTCCTGCCGCACGACGAGCGCATCGTTACCATCGAGGACGCGGTGGAACTGCAGATCCAGCAGGAGCACGTGGTGCGCCTGGAAAGCCGGCCGCCCAACACCGAGGGCAAGGGCGAGGTCACCATCCGCGACCTGCTGCGCAACTCCCTGCGTATGCGGCCGGACCGGATCGTGGTTGGCGAGGTCCGCGGCGGCGAATCTCTCGACATGCTCCAGGCCATGAACACCGGCCACGACGGCTCCCTCTCGACGGTCCACTCGAACTCGCCGCGCGACGCCGTCGCCCGCCTCGAAACGCTCGTCCTGATGGCCGGCATGGACCTGCCCCTGCGCGCCATCCGCGAACAGATCGCCTCCGCCGTGAACCTGATCGTGCAGATCTCCCGCCTGCGCGACGGGACCCGCCGCATCACCCATGTCACGGAGGTGCAGGGCATGGAGGGCGACATCGTCACGCTCCAGGACGCCTTTATCTTCGACTATTCCGCCGGCGTGGACGCGCACGGCCGGTTCCTCGGCAAACCGGTGGCCACCGGGATCCGGCCGCGCTTCATCGACCGGTTCGAGGACATGGGTATCCACGTCTCCCCCGGCGTCTTCGCGGCTCCCCTGGCTCCGGCCGGCAGGGCGTGAGCCGGCCATGACCCTGACTGTCGGCGTCGCCTTCCTCGTCACTGCCGTCCTCCTGCTGGCCACGGCCGTCCTCTCTCCGGGGACCGCGCGCGTTCCGCTGGACCGACGGCGCCCGGTCCAGGCCGTCACGGATTCCTCGCTCAGCCGGTTCGCCGGCTCCGCGGTCAACCTGGCGGACGGCTTCTTCGCACAGCGCAAAGTCCAGCTGTTCAACCGGGACGCCCTCGAGCAGGCGGGGCTCCGCATGGGCCAGGGCGACTTCTACGTCCTGCTGCTGGTTGGCGCCTTCGCGGGGGCACTTGCCGGCTTCGTCGTCGGCGGTCTCCTGCTGGCCATCTTGCTGGTGGCGCTCGCCCCAGTGGCCGGGCACGTGGTCCTCACAGTCCTGTCCGGCAAGCGCCGCGCCAAATTCGATGACCAGCTGGGCGACACCCTGCAACTGCTCTCCGGCGGCCTGCGGGCCGGGCACAGCATCCTGCGGGCGATCGACGCCGCCGGCAGTGAATCGCAGAGCCCCACGGCGGAGGAAATGCGCCGCGTCATCACCGAGACCAGCCTTGGCCGAGATCTGTTGGCCTCGCTGAACGACACAGCTGGGCGGATGTGCAATGAGGACTTTGTGTGGATCGCGCAGGCCATCCAGATCAATCGGGAGGTGGGCGGCAACCTCGCCGAGGTGCTGGACCAGGTCAATGAGACCATCCGCGAGCGCGCCGAGATCAAGGGCCACATCAAGTCCCTCGCGGCCGAAGGCAAGTTTTCCGCCTACATCCTGATGGCCATGCCGATCGGTATTGTGCTCATGCTGATGCTGGTCAACCCCGGCTACATGAACGTCATGTTCACCAACCCGCTGGGCTGGGCCATGATGGCTGCCTCCGTGATCCTGATGACCATTGGTGGTCTGTGGATGCGCAAGATCATCGATTTGAAGTTCTGAGGTTCCGATGAGTCCCTTGATCCTTGCCGGCATCCTGCTGATCTGCGGTCCGCTTGCCTACACCGTGTGGTCCCTGCTTGCCGTGGACCGGAAATCCCAGCGCGCCATCCGGGACATGCTCTCGCTGGGCTCCGGGCCGGCCCAGGCCGCCGGGCCGCCCAAGGCGGCACTGCTGGAGCGCTTCGGCCACCGCCTGACCCCCACGGCCTACGTCCGCAAACTCGACCGGCTGCTCGCCCTGGCCGGCCGCCCGGCCTCGCTCCCCCTCGGCCGGGTGCTGGCGGCCAAACCGCTACTTGGGATGGTGGGAGCCCTCCTGGGCCTGTGGCTCGCCAGCACCCCGGCGCCGGTCCTGAAACTGGTCGGGCTCTTCGTGATGCTCTTGGGCTACTTCATCCCGGACCTCCTGCTGTACAGCAAAGGCCAGGAGCGCCAGAAGATCATGCAGCTGGAACTGGCCAACACCCTGGACCAGATGCTCATTTCAGTCGAGGCCGGATTGGGGTTTGAGGGTGCCATGGCCCGGGCCGGGGAAAACGGGAAGGGCCCGCTCGCCGAGGAACTGGTCCGCACCCTGCAGGACATGCAGGTGGGGCGCACCCGGCGGGAGTCGTACCAGGCCCTGGCGGAGCGGACCAGCATCCCGGAGCTGCGCAGCTTCGTCCAGGCCGTGGTGCAGGCCGACACCTACGGCATCGCGATCAGCAGGGTGCTCAGGATCCAGGCGAAGGTGATGCGCGTCAAGCGCCGCCAGCGGGCCGAGGAGAAGGCTATGAAGCTCCCGGTCACCATCCTGTTCCCGCTGCTGTTCTTCATCTTTCCGGTGCTTTTTATCGCCATTCTAGGGCCCGCCGTGATCAACGCCATCGAGACTTTCAGTGGCCACTGAGCAGGCGGTGAAGTGCGGGTCAAGGATAGCCGCAGGGTTTCCGCAGGATAGCTCGGTCCCTCCGGCGCCGGTCCGGACACCTAGTACCGTAGTGCCATGTCTCTTTTAGCTGCCTGCCCCGACGACGGAAAAACGGGCCCCGTGCTTGCCGCCGAAGCTCCCGCCGGCGGAGCCCCCCTGGCGGCACCGGGCTCCGGTGCCGCGCCGCTGGTGGACCCGGCAGCCCTGCAGGACCTGGGCGAGCAGCTGAACAGCGCCGCCGTCGCCAAAGGCTTCGCCCGGGACTACGCCCAGATGTGGGACCGGCGCTATGAGGCCCTGGCCACGGCCCTGGACCGCCGCGACCAGGCTGCCGCGCTTGACGCCGCGCTGAGCCTCAAGACGTCCTCGTCGATGGTGGGCGGCCTGCGCCTGGCCGAACTCGCGGCCGATCTGGAGGAAGCCATCCGGTCCGGCCACCTGGCGGAGGCCGCCTCACGCCTGGATGACGTGGCCGCCCGCGGCAGCGAAACCGTGGATGAGCTGCAGTTCAGCTACATCCTCTGGGAGCGCTAGGAGCGAACGGGCGCCAGCCGGTAGCCCACGCCGCGCACCGTCTGGAGCCAGCGCGGCTGCAGCGGGTCTTCCCGAAGTTTTCGGCGCAGGTTGCCGATGTGCACCTCAACGGCCCGTTCGTCGGACTCGCTGATGTAGGCATCGGCGCGGTAGTACTCCCCGCGCACCACGCGCACCAGCTCGGTCTTGGATTTCACGGCGCCGGCACCCCGCAGCAGGGCCTGCAGGAGGTCGAACTCGCTGCGGGTGAGGGCGAGCGGCTCCCCGTCGACCGTCACGGAACGCATCTCGGGGTTCAGCGCCAGCCCGTTGTGCCGCAGGACGTTATCCGGGGCCTCGGCGGCGTCGACATTCCGAGCGGGTGCCAGGGACAACACCCCGTGGCCGTCGTGCCGCGGCCGCCGCATCATCGCCGCGACCCGGGCACGCAGCTCACGGGGCCGGAACGGTTTGGTCAGGAAGTCGTCGGCGCCGGTGTGGAGCGCCGTCAGCGTGTCGAGTTCGTCCGTCCGTGCGGTCAGCATCACGATGTATGCGTCGCTGAACTGCCGGACCCGGCGGAGCACCTCGTACCCATCGATATCGGGCAGGCCCACATCCAGGGTGACAACATCCGCTTCCCGGTGCCGGACTACCTCGACGCCTTCCCGCCCCCCGGCGGCCGAATGCACCTCGAAACCGGCCTGACGGAGCACCGCCTCCACGAGGTTGCGCACATCCGCGTCGTCCTCAACAACGACGGCCACCCCAAGGTCAGTCATGCCACCCTCACATCCGATGCCGGTCGGCTCCAAGGCCGCTACACCCCGGGGCCCCATGCCCCGGTTGCCACGCCGCGCCGCAGGGCCACGGCGTACGCATGTCCTGCCACAATACCCACCCCGGGCGCCGATTCCGGACACCGGCGCAGTAACACAGGCAACTTTCATCTGTTTAATGTCAAGTTAGTGTGACAGCAATGTAAACTCCAGTTGCAAGGAAGGGGCACTGGTCTTTGAGTGAACGGCGGCTGGTTAACGGCGTGGGCGTCGACCGCCACTTTGGCGCTTTGCCCCCGCGTGCCCGGGTGGTGGCGAGCCAACTGCCCCTGACCCTGGTGTTCGCCGCCGGCGTCGCGGCCGCACCTGCCGCCTGGAACCTCCACGTATCGAGCGCCTCGGGCCAGGCCGCCCTGGCCCTGCATGCCGTGTTGTTCCTCGCCAGCCTCTTTGTGCCGTGGCAACGGTTCGGTCCGCTCGCCCCTTTGGCGATCCCGGTCCTGGACCTGGCCGCGATCGGGCTGAGCCGGGTCGCTGCGGCGGAGGAACTCCCGGGCCTCGGGGTGCTCTCCGTGCTGCCGGTCGTCTGGATCTCCGCTTCCAGGCTCTCCCCCGCCGTAATTCTGCCCCTCAGTTTCTTCGGTCCGCTGCTGGCAGGGCTGCCCTGGTTCTTCGCCGGAGGTGCTGACAACGGTCCCGGGCGTATCGCCACAGTGCTTCTCCTGGCCCTGATGACGCTGGCCGTCTCGCTGGCCATGCAGTTCGCCAGGGCGCAGTTGCGCCGCCAGCAACGCAAGGTCGAGGCCAAGGAGGCGGAACTGCAGGCCCTCCTCTCGGAAAGCCGGGAGCGCGAGCGGCTCCTGAACACCATCCTGGACACCGTCGACGTCGGCATCGTGGCGGTCGGCGCCGACGGCCGGCGGCTGCTCACCAACAGCTGGCAGGCCCGGCTGGAGGCGTCCGCAGCACCGCCGGGTGGGGCCGGGCCCGAGGATCCGGAACGGGAAGAGCGCCTCCTGCTGACGGGCCGGGACCAGTCAACGCCACTGCCTCCCGAACGGCGGCCGCTCCGCCGGGCCCTGGCCGGCGAATCCTTCGCGGACCACCTGGTCTGCTTTGGGGCGGCGCCCGGTAGCCGGGTGGTCTCCACCGGGGCCGGGCCGCTGAAGAACGACGACGGCGACTTCCGCGGCGCCGTCGTGGTCTACAACGAGGTGACCGGGCTGGTGAACGCCCTGGCGGCCAAGGAGGACGTGGTCGCGACGGTCTCGCACGAATTCCGGACCCCGCTGACATCGATCATCGGCAACCTCGACCTGGTCCTCGGCGAGGAGCTGCCGCTGACGGTGCTGCGCCGGATCGAGGTGGCCCAGCGAAACGCTGAACGGCTGCTGGCACTGGTCTCCGACCTGCTGATGTCCGCCAACTCCGCGGTTCAGGTCCATCCGAGGAAGACCGACTTGGCCGGGCTTGTCGAGGCAAGCCTCGGCTCCGCGCAGGCCCATGCCCAGTCCTCGCAGGTCTCACTCTCGATGGACGTTCCGGCGCCTTTGTGGGCGAACGTGGACCCGCTGCGCATCAGCCAGGCGCTGGACAACCTGGTCTCGAACGCCATCAAGTACTCCCCCGACGGCGGCGCGGTGACGGTCTCGGCCCGCGCCGATGGCGGCCGGGTGCTGCTGCAGGTGGAGGACAGCGGCATCGGCATGACAGCGGCCGACGCTGCCAGGGTCTTTACCCGCTTCTTCCGGAGCCCGGCGGTCCGGGATGGGGCCATCCCGGGGGCCGGCCTCGGCCTGTCCATCACCAAGGCGATCGTGGAAGGCCACGGCGGCTCCATCTCGTGCAGCACCCTTCCGGGGCGCGGGAGCACCTTTACCGTGGACCTCCCGGCGGACGGCCACCCGGCGGCTTTCTAGTCGGCCGGCTCTAGCCGGCTGGGCCTACTCGCGACGGGCGCGTGTCAGCTCGGCCCTGGCCAGTAGCCCGCTGGCCGTCGGGTAGGCCACCTCTTCCAGCACCAGCGGGTGCGGGGCGGCGAGCACGGACCGGGCGTCCCGCTGCCGGGCGATCAGCCGTTCGTACAGCCAGCCGGGCTGTTCCGCCCCGGACCCCACGTAGAGCGCGGATCCCACCAAGGAACGGACCATGTTGTGGCAGAAGGCGTCGGCCTGGACGGTGGCGACAATAACGCCGTCGGCGCCGCGGGTGAACTCGAAACGCTGCAGCTCCCGGATGGTCGTGGCGCCTTCGCGGGGCTTGCAGTAGGAGCGGAAGTCCTGCAGGCCCAGCAGCCGGGAGGCGCCCTCGTTGAGCAGCGCCGTGTCGAGGCGTTCCTTGTGCCAGAGTGTCGAGTAGCGGCCCAGCGGGTCCCAGCGGTCCGTGCCGTCGGCGATCCGGTAGCTGTAGCGCCGCCAGAGCGCGGAGAATCGGGCGTCAAAGCCGGCCGGTGCCACCGCGGCATGATGCACCTCGACCGCGCCGCTGAGTTCGCCCAGCCCTCGGCTCAGGGCGCCGCGGAGCCGGCGCAGCAAGGCCGCCGAGGGGTCCAGTTCAGCGCCGCGGTTGAGCCCGCGCCACTCGGCCTCGCTCAGGTCCAGGTGCACGACCTGTCCGCGGGCGTGCACGCCGGCATCGGTGCGGCCCGCCACCGTGACCCGAACCGGCCGGCGGATCAGCAGGGCCAGGGCTTCCTCAAGGACACCCTGGACGGTCCGGAGTCCGGGCTGCAGCGCCCACCCGCTGAACGGGCCGCCGTCGTAGGACAGGTCCAGCCGGATACGCAAAAACCCGCCGCCCCCCATAACGGGGGCAGCGGGTTTGAGCTCGTTCATAGACCCAAGTCTATAAGAAGGGTTTAGCGAATTACTTCGCGTCCTTCTCGTCCTTGGCAGCTTCCTCAGCGGCCGGAGCCTCTTCGGTCTCGTCGGCTTTAGCTTCAGAAGCAGTCTCGGCAACCTCAGCCTCGGGAGCCTCTTCGGTTTCGGCTGCTTCGGTCTCGGCGACCGGGGCGGCTTCAGCCTTGTCGGCGTCCTTCTTGTCTGCATCGCGCTTCGCAGCGGAAGTAGCCTCGGCGACGACGGCCTGCTTGGCGGAAACCGGCTCGAGAACCAGTTCGATAACAGCCATGGGAGCGTTGTCGCCCTTGCGGTTGCCGATCTTGGTGATGCGGGTGTAGCCGCCGTCGCGGTTCTCGACTGCCTGGGCAATGTCGGTGAACAGCTCGTGGACGACGCCCTTGTTGCTGATCAGGCCGAGCACACGACGGCGGGAAGCCAGGTCGCCGCGCTTAGCGAAAGTCACCAGGCGCTCTGCGTAGGGCTTCAGACGCTTGGCCTTGGTCACCGTGGTGGTGATCCGCTTGTGCTCGAACAGTGCGGCTGCCAGGTTCGCGAGCATAAGGCGCTCGTGAGCCGGGCCGCCTCCGAGGCGCGGACCCTTAGTGGGGGTAGGCATAACTATTTCTCCTCATATGGAAGCCGGCGGGCTGTGCACGCTGCGGTGCGTCCAGCCTGCTGGCCAAGATCTGTTTTAGAGCTCGTCGTCGCTGAAAGCGGCGTCGTCCTCTTCGATGGCTGCGGCGCGGGCTGCAAGGTCGAAACCGGGAGGGGAGTCCTTGAGGGACAGACCCAGTTCAACGAGCTTTGCCTTGACCTCGTCGATGGACTTCGCACCGAAGTTACGGATGTCCATCAGGTCAGCCTCGGAGCGGGCAACGAGTTCACCCACGGTGTGGATGCCCTCACGCTTGAGGCAGTTGTAGGAACGGACGGTGAGGTCCAGATCCTCGATCGGCAGGGCCATGTCCGCTGCCAGGGCAGCGTCCGTCGGCGACGGGCCAATCTCGATACCTTCAGCTGCGGTGTTCAGCTCGCGGGCCAGACCGAACAGTTCCACCAGGGTGGTACCTGCCGAAGCAACCGCATCGCGCGGGGCGATGGCCTGCTTGGTCTCGACGTCAACAATCAGCTTGTCGAAGTCAGTGCGCTGCTCAACACGGGTAGCTTCCACGCGGAAAGTAACCTTCAGGACCGGCGAGTAGATCGAGTCGACCGGGATGCGGCCGATCTCGGAGTCGCCGGACTTGTTCTGAGCTGCCGAAACGTAGCCGCGGCCGCGCTCGATGGTCAGTTCGAGTTCGAACTTGCCCTTCGAGTTCAGCGTGGCGATGTGCAGATCCGGGTTGTGGAATTCGACGCCGGCCGGCGGAGCGATGTCCGCGGCGGTGACGACTCCCGGGCCCTGCTTGCGCAGGTAAGCAACAACCGGCTCGTCGTGCTCGGAGGAGACCGACAGGTTCTTGATGTTCAGGATGATCTCGGTGACATCTTCCTTGACACCCGGAACCGTGGTGAACTCGTGCAGCACGCCATCGATCCGGATGCTCGTGACAGAGGCACCGGGGATGGAGGAGAGCAGGGTACGGCGGAGGGAGTTTCCGAGGGTGTAGCCGAAGCCCGGTTCCAGCGGTTCAATGATGAAACGGGAACGGTTGTCGGAGACGACCTCTTCGGAGAGGGTGGGGCGCTGTGCAATGAGCACTTAGGTTTCCTTTCGGCGAGCATCCGCTATATGACGCAACACAGGTGGTGGAAAGATCGGTCTAATGACTTAACGCGGCTGGGCTTGCCCGGACCGGTGAGGGTCCGGGCAAGCTCCGGCTAAGAATTAGACGCGGCGGCGCTTCGGCGGACGGCAGCCGTTGTGCGCGCTGGGGGTTACGTCCTGGATGGACCCAACCTCGAGGCCAGCGGCCTGCAGCGAACGGATGGCGGTCTCGCGTCCGGAGCCCGGTCCCTTGACGAAAACGTCAACCTTGCGCATGCCGTGCTCCTGCGCACGCTTTGCGGCGGCTTCGGCGGCCATCTGGGCGGCGAACGGGGTGGACTTACGAGAGCCCTTGAAGCCAACCTCACCGGACGAAGCCCAGGAGATGACAGCACCGTTCGGGTCCGTGATGGACACGATGGTGTTGTTAAAGGTGCTCTTGATGTGCGCCTGGCCCAGCGCGATATTCTTCTTGTCCTTCTTACGCGGCTTGCGAACCGCGCCACGAGTCTTCGGGGGCATTATTTCTCCTACAGAAAGTTATTGGGGGAAGGGAGAACGCTATTTTTAGCGTCCGGCCTTCTTCTTGCCGGCGACGGTACGCTTCGGACCCTTGCGGGTACGGGCGTTGGTCTTCGTACGCTGACCGCGTACGGGCAGGCCCTTGCGGTGACGCAGGCCTTCGTAGCTGCCGATCTCAACCTTGCGGCGGATGTCGGCGGCTACCTCGCGGCGAAGGTCACCCTCAACCTTGTAGTTGCCTTCAATGTAGTCACGCAGCTGGACCAGCTCAGCGTCGGTCAGGTCCTTGACCCGAACGTCAGCGCTGATGCCGGTGGCAGCCAGGGTTTCGTGTGCACGGGTCTTGCCCACGCCGTAGATGTAAGTAAGCGCAATTTCCAGCCGCTTTTCGCGGGGAATGTCTACGCCAGCGAGACGAGCCATAGTGGCAGTGCTCCTTGAATAAACCGGAGGTCGTAGGCAGTACACCCGCACATTCCGTACGGCCCCAGCCTCCGACCGGGGGTTAGCTGTCCGGACTCGTTCTAGCTCAATGTCCCAGATCAGCTTGTGCTGCCTTTTATTTACTTGCGTGGGTTAGCAACCCAGGATTTCCTGTGAAGGAAATTAGCCCTGGCGCTGCTTGTGGCGCGGGTTCTCGCAGATCACCATGACCCGGCCATTACGGCGGATCACTTTGCACTTTTCGCAGATCTGCTTGACGCTCGGCTTGACCTTCATGGCGTTCCTTTGCGTGTTGCAGTTGGTCAGCTGGACCGGCCCGAGGCTATTGCCTTGGCCGCCCAGTGTTTACTTGTAGCGGTAGACGATACGACCACGTGTCAGGTCGTACGGGCTCAGCTCCACCACTACCCGGTCCTCAGGGAGAATCCTGATGTAGTGCTGGCGCATCTTTCCAGAGATGTGTGCCAGAACGATGTGCTTGTTGGTGAGCTCAACGCGAAACATCGCGTTAGGCAGCGCCTCAGTCACAACGCCCTCGATCTCAATGACCCCGTCCTTCTTGGCCATACCCTCCGCTAACTGTTGTTGCCACAGCCCCTCCGGCTTGCACCGGCGATCACTGCGGACGATTTTAATTGCTTGTTTTGCATGCTTGCCTACGGCCCCTGGGCCACAAAAGGGCACAACAGGGCAGACAACCAACAGTCAACACTACGGCATTACGGGCCGAATGTTAAATCCAGCCATGCTAGCGCACTCCGTCCCCGTATGCACGAAAACGCCCCGCCGGCGTCTCCACCGCCGCCGCCGCCGCGATCCCGTCCAGGATGGCCAGCCGGACGACGTCGGCCGCCGCGCTCTGCAGCGTAATCAGGCTCACCTGCCGCGCTGCTTCGGTACTCCGGTCCAGCCCGACGGCGCCCGTGGCCAGCGCGAACACCGTGTCGCCGTCGGCCAAGGTGTGGCTAGGGTTCAGGGCCCGGGCGAGGCCTGCGTGCGCTGCTGAGGCCGTGCGTTTGCATTCGGCCTTGTCCAGGACTGCGTTGGTCGCGACGACGACGAGCGTGGTGTTGAGGGGCGGCGGATCCTGTGCGGCTTCCGCCGCAGGGGAATCGGGAACCCGGAAGCGCGCGTCTAAGGGAGGAACGACCGAGCGCACCGAGGGTTCGGGATGTCCCGGAGGCACCACAAAGGGCAGTCCCAGCGCGTTTACTACGGCGAGCGCCCCTACGACGACGCCGTTGTCCAAGGTGATGGAGGCGGTGCCTACTCCCCCTTTGTAGGCTCCCCGCCCGATGGCCGCTCCCGTGCCGGCGCCGACGTTGCCGCGTTCGACGTCGTGCCCGTCCTTGCGGGCGGCGGCGTCGGCGATTGCCGCGTAACCCATGGCCTCATCGGGGCGTGCGGCGAAGTCCCCGCCGCGGCCCAGGTCGAAAATAGCGGCCGCGGGAACGATCGGCACCACGCCGCCGGGAACGGCGAAGCCCCGGCCCTGCTCCTCGCACCAGCGCTGGGCGCCGTGCGCGGTCGCCAGGCCAAAGGCACTTCCGCCGGTGAGGACCACGGCGTCGACGGCGGTGCTCAGCGTGGTGGGGTCCAGCGCGTCGGTCTCGTGTGTGCCGGGACCGCCGCCCCGGACATCGACCGAGCCAACCGTGTCCGAGGGCGGGAGCACCACGGTGACGCCGCTCAGCCACCTCTCCCCCGTCCGGGACGCATGGCCCACGCGGATGCCGGGCACGTCCGTAATCGCAGTCATGGCTCCATTGTGCGCCCGCGCCGCCCGGAAATCCGCCCCCGCGGTCGCTCTGCCTGCAAGCGAACATTGTGGAATACTGCAACCAACAACAGGTAAACGGGCAAGGAAGCCTGGCAAAACAAAGCTCTGGCAAGGCCTTGTGCGGGGTTCCGCCCACCCACCGTGTGGTGAAGTTAAGTTGATCCCCCGCCCAAACCGCCTGCCATCGGCAGGCCTGGATCCGTTAGAGACCCCTATGACTAGACAATTGACTGACCGTCCAGCGGCTACCGCCCGGACCGTCGCACCGGACCAGCGCAGGGGACGCTGGTCCGCCCGGACCCGCAGGGACTTCATCGTGTTCCTGGCGCTGGCCCTGCCAAATCTGGCTTTGATCGCGGTGTTCACCTACCTCCCGCTGATCAACAACATCTACTACTCGACGCTGGACTGGACGCTGGGCTCCGCCAACGCCACAGTGGTCGGCTTCGACAACTACATCAACTTCTTTACCAGTACGGACGCCCCCACAGTGCTGGGGACCACGGCGATCTTTACCGTCGTCACGGTCGGCGGCTCCATGGTCCTCGGGCTGCTGGTGGCCCTCGCGCTGAACTCCAAGGTCCGGGGCACCACTTTCGCCCGGTCCGCCGTCTTCGCCCCCTACGTGCTCAGCGGGGTCGGCGTCGGCCTCGTCTGGCTGTTCATCTTCGACCCGGGCTACGGTGTGCTGTCCTGGCTGCTCCGAGGGATCGGCCAGCAGAGCCCGCAGTGGATCAACGACCCGCAGCTGTCCCTGGTGATGGTGATCATCGTTTACATCTGGAAGAACCTCGGCTACTGCGCCGTGGTCTACCTCGCGGGCCTCCAATCGCTCCCGAAGGACGTGATGGAGGCGGCCTCGCTGGATGGCGCGAACGGCTTCCGCCGCTTCATCAGCATGTCCGTCCCGCTGCTCTCCCCCACCACCTTCTTCCTGCTGATCACCACCATGCTCAGCTCCTTGCAGGCCTTCGACCTGATCCGGATCATGACCCCGCTGGGCAACGGCACGTCCACCCTGATTTACGAGGCGTATCTGCAGGCGTTCGGCGCCTACAACCGGGCAGGGTACTCGGCGTCGATCTCCGTGGTCCTCTTCGCCATCCTGCTTATCATCACCGTGCTGCAACTGCGGTTCGTCGAACGGAAGGTGCACTACTCGTGAGCACGCTCTCCCCTGTCAGTCCTGATCCCGCCGCAGGCACCGGGTACGCTCCCGACGGCGGTCCGGAGGTCCCGCTGCAGCGCAACCGGCCGTTCTCCCGCGCCAATCTGGTCCAGACCATCGCCGGCGGCTACGTCCCGCTGATCCTCGCCACCCTCGTGGTGGTCGTGCCTCTGCTCTGGATGCTGCTGAGCTCGTTCAAGCAGCCCGGCGAGATCGTCACCACGGATCTGAAGATCCTGCCCGAAAGCCTCAACCTCGACAATTACCGCACCGCCATGACCACCGTGCCGTTCGGCCAGTTCTTCCTGAACAGCCTGATCGTCACCACCGTCGGCTCCACGGTGAAAGTCATCCTCGCCATCCTGACGGCGTACGCGCTGGTCTTTGTGCGCTTCCCGTTCAAGAACGTCATCTTCGTGGTGATCCTCGTGGCCCTCATGGTGCCGCCCCAGGTCTCGATCCTGCCGAACTACATCCTGATCGCGGGCATCGGCGGGAAGAACACGCTCTGGGGCATCATTCTTCCGGGCCTGGGCACGGCCTTCGGCACCTTCCTGCTGCGGCAGCATTTCATGACGCTGCCCGGCTCCATCCTGGAAGCCGCCGAGATCGACGGTGCCGGGCACTGGCGCCGCCTCTGGCAGGTTGTCGCGCCGGTGTCGCTGCCGTCCATTGCCACCGTAGCCCTCGTGACGGTGGTCAGCGAGTGGAACGACTACATCTGGCCGCTCATCATCACCGACCGCCCCGAGACCATGACTCTGCCGGTAGGCCTGACCCTGCTGCAGAACTCTGAAGGAAACGGCGCCGGCTGGGGCATCCTGATGGCCGGCGCAATGCTGGTGATCGTTCCGATTCTCCTGGTCTTCGCCGCCTTGCAGCGTTACATCGTCGCTGGCCTCACCCAGGGCAGCGTCACCGGATAACGCCTGACAGCGCCAAACCCATTTTCTCCACCCCGTCTCCATCACTGCATCTAACCGAGTCAAAACTTCTTTTGAGAGGACCCACTATGGCCATGAACCTTGACCGCAGAAACTTCCTTGGACTGGCCAGCGCCAGCGCCGGCGCAGCAGCGCTGGCTGCCTGCGGCGGACCGTCCACCGGCGGCGGTAGCGCCACCAGCGGCGCGTCCGACATCGACTTCAACGGCGTGAAGCCGGCCGGTTCGTTCGACTTCTGGACCAGCCACCCGGGCAAGTCCCAGGACGTGGAAAAGGCCATCATCGACAAGTTCCAGGCGAAGTACCCGGACATCAAGGTCAACCTGGTGACCGCTGGCGCCAACTACGAGGAAATCGCGCAGAAGTTCCAGACCTCGCAGGCTGCCAAGTCCGCACTCCCAGGCCTGGTAGTGCTCTCGGACGTCTGGTGGTTCCGGTACTACACCAACGGCAACATCATCCCGCTGGACGGGCTGATCAAGCAGCTGGACTTCAAGATCGACGATTTCCAGAAGTCCCTCGTGGCCGACTACAAGTACGCCGACAAGCAGTGGGCCCTCCCCTACGGGCGCTCCACGCCGCTCTTCTACTACAACAAGGACCACTTCAAGGCCGCCGGCCTGCCGGACCGGGCACCGAAGACCTGGCAGGAATTCGGCGAGTGGGCTCCCAAGCTCAAAGCCGCTTCCGGCGCGAGCTACGCGTACATGTACCCGGCCTTGGCCGGATACGCCGGCTGGACGCTGCAGAACAACCTGTGGGGCTGGGGCGGCAGCTGGTCCAACGGCTGGGACATCAACTGCGACTCGGCCGAATCCGTGGCGGCGCTGCAGTGGGCCCAGGATTCCGTCTACAAGGACAAGTGGGCGGGCGTCTCCTCCAAGAACGCCGCGGACGACTTTGCCGCGGGCATTGCCTCCGCCACGATCTCGTCCACCGGCGACCTGCTCGGGGTGCTGAAGTCTGCGAAGTTCAACGTGGGCGTCGGCTTCCTGCCGGGCGGCCCCAAGAACGACACCGGCGTCTGCCCCACCGGCGGCGCCGGGCTCGGCATCCCCAGCGGGGTGAGCAAGGAAGTCCAGCTCGCGGCTGCGACCTTCCTGAAGTTCATGACGGAGCCGGAGAACACGGCGGCGTTCTCGGCAGCCACCGGCTACATGCCGACGCGCACGTCGGCTGACATGGGGGCAGTGCTGGCCAAGACGCCGCAGATCAAGACCGCCATGGACCAGCTCGCCGTCACCCACGTCCAGGACAACGCCCGCGTGTTCCTGCCCGGCGCCGACCAGGAAATGGCCAAGGCTGCCGCGAAGATCCTCACCCAGCAGGGCGACGTCAAGGCCACCATGACCGAACTCAAGACGACCCTCGAAGGCATCTACACCAAGGACGTGAAGCCCAAGCTGAAGAGCTAGGCCTTAAGCCAACGTAGCTCGCATTTGTTGTCGTTTCGAACGCTCGGAACGACAACAAATGCGAGCTACTTGGCTTTAAGGGGACTTAGGGAATCGGGACAGGCACGACGCCGAGCGGCGCCAGCTTCGCGGCTCCCCCGTCGGGGGCGGAGAGCACCCAGATGCCCTTCTCGTGGACCGCAACGGAGTGCTCCCACTGGCAGGAGCGTTTGCCGTCGGTGGTGACGACCGTCCAGTCGTCGTCGAGGACGGCTGTGTCGATGCTCCCGCGGACCAGCATCGGTTCGATGGCCAGGCACAGCCCGGGACGGATCTTGGCCCCGCGGTGGCCGGTGCGGTAGTTCAGCACGTCCGGTGCCATGTGCATCTCCGAGCCGATCCCGTGGCCCACGTAGTCCTCCAGGATGCCCAGGGGCTTACCGGGGACGGAGGAGACGTAATCGTCCACGGCGTTGCCGATGTCGCCGATGAACTTTCCGGTGGCCAGCGCCGCGATGCCGTGCCACATGGCCGCCTCGGTGACGTCGGAGAGCCGCTGGTCCTCCGGGTCGGCCGTGCCGACGATGACCGTGCGGGCCGAGTCCGAGTGCCAGCCGTCCACGATCGCACCGCCGTCGATCGAGATGATGTCCCCGTCCTGCAGGACGCGGTCGCCCGGGATACCGTGCACCACTTCCTCGTTCACGGAGGTACAGATGGTGGCCGGGAAGCCGTGATAGCCAAGGAAGTTGGACTTCGCCCCGGCCTCCTGCAGCACGCCGGCGAACACGGCGTCGAGGTCGCGGGTGCTCACACCGGGGACGGCAGCGGCGACGGCGGCGTCCAGGGCGTGGCTGAGTACCAGGCCGGCCTCCTGCATGGTCCGCATCTGGGCGTTGGTCTTGTATTCAATGCGGGTCTGGCCGAATGCCATCCTCAGCGTCCTTTCGGTGTTTCCGGCCGGCCCGGGGGGCTGCGCGGAGAAATGCCTGAGGCTCCTCCCGGCACTGCGGGAGGAGCCTCAACGGTTTTACGGGCCCGGATCAGGCGGACTGGGCCGCCTTGATGGCCTGCATAACGCGGTCGGTGACCTCGTCGATGCCGCCGATGCCATCCACTTGGGTGAGGATGCCGCGCTCGGCATACTTGGCGACCACGGCCTCCGTCTGGCCGTGGTAGAGGTCCAGCCGGTGCCGGATGACGGCTTCGTTGTCATCGCTGCGGCCGGTGTCCTTGGCGCGTCCCAGCAGGCGCTTGACGAGTTCCTCGTCGTCGGCGGTGAGCTGCAGGACGACGTCGAGCTTCTGCTCGCCGTCCGCGAGGATCGCGTCGAGGTAGTCGACCTGGGCGGTGGTCCGCGGGTAGCCGTCGAGCAGGAAGCCCGCTTCGACGTCGTCCTCGGTGAGACGATCACGGACCATCTTGTTGGTGACGCTGTCCGGAACGAAGTCGCCCGCGTCCATGTACTTCTTGGCTTCGATGCCGAGCGGCGTCTCCCCCTTGACGTTGGCACGGAAGATGTCGCCGGTGGAGATCGCCACGACGCCGAGGCGCTCCGAAATGCGTTCCGCCTGCGTCCCCTTGCCGGAACCGGGAGGTCCGATAATCAACATTCTCGTCATCGCAAAAGCCCTTCGTAGTGACGCTGCTGTAGCTGCGCATCAATCTGCTTGACGGTCTCCAAACCTACGCCCACCATGATCAGGATCGAGGTGCCGCCGAACGGGAAGTTCTGGTTGGCATTGATCAAGACCAAGGCAATCAGCGGGATCAGGGCCACGAGGCCCAGGTAGATCGCGCCTGGCAGGGTGATCCTGGAAAGCACATACTGCAGGTAATCCGCGGTCGGCTTGCCGGCACGGATACCCGGAATGAAGCCGCCGTACTTCTTCATGTTGTCAGAAACTTCCTCAGGGTTGAAAGTGATCGCAACATAGAAGTAAGTGAAGAACACAATCATGGCGAAGTAGAGGGCCATGTAGATGGGGTGGTCACCGCGGGTCAGGTTGTTGTTGATCCACTCAACCCACGGCGCGATGGGCTCACCTGGCTTGGGCTGGTTGAACTGAGAGATCAGGCCCGGCAGGTACAGCATCGAGGACGCAAAGATGACGGGCACGACGCCGGCCATGTTCACCTTGATGGGGATGTAGGTGCTGGTGCCGCCCACGGTGCGGCGGCCGATCATGCGCTTGGCGTACTGCACCGGGATGCGGCGCTGGGACTGCTCCACGAAGACGACCAGTGCCACGGTGAGCAGGCCGATGGCCAGGACCATAAAGAAGGTGCCCGGGCCCTGGGAGGTCCAGATGGCGCCGAGGGACGTCGGGAAGCCGGCGGCGATCGAGGTGAAGATCAGCAGGGACATGCCGTTACCGACGCCCTTCTCGGTCACGAGCTCGCCCATCCACATGATGAGGCCGGTGCCGGCCGTCAGCGTGATGATGATCAGGATGGTGGTGATGATGCTCGCGTCCGGGATGATGGGCAGCTGGCAGTTGGGCAGCAGCTGGCCGGAGCGGGCCAGCGACACCAGCGTGGTGGCGTTCAGCAGGCCCAGGGCGATCGTCAGGTAGCGGGTGTACTGGGTCAGCTTGGACTGGCCCGAGGCGCCCTCTTCGTAGAGCTGCTGGAACCGGGGAATGACCACGCGGAGCAGCTGGACGATGATGCTGGCCGTGATGTACGGCATGATCCCGAGCGCGAAGATCGAGACCTGCAGCAATGCACCGCCGCTGAACAGGTTGACGAGCTGGTAGATCCCGCCCGAGGTCTGACCGTTCTGCAAGCATTGCTGGACATTCTGGTAGTTCACACCAGGCGAGGGGATGAAGGCACCCAAGCGGAAGATTGTGATGATTCCCAGCGTGAACAACAACTTGCGTCGCAGATCAGGCGTGCGAAAGGCCCGGCCAAATGCGCTAAGCAAGCGTCCTCCTGAGTATTAAGTAAAGTCGTGTGAGATAGGTCAAATAAACCCAACAACCGAGTCTAACGGGTGGATGCGTCCCGCGGACAATCGGCAGGGCCCGGAAAATGAAAAAACTCCCGGTACCAAGGGCGTGAGCCCCGGTACCGGGAGTTTGAACAACGGGCTGGAGCCCCGCCGCCTCCTTAGAGGGCGGTGGTGCTGCCGCCTGCTGCCTCAATCTTTTCTGCGGCGCTGGCCGAGAATGCGTGGGCAGTGACATTCACCTTGACGGTGATGTCGCCGGTGCCCAGCACCTTGACGGGCTGGTTCTTGCGAACGGCACCCTTTGCGACCAGGTTCTCCACGGTGACGTCGCCACCTTCCGGGAACAGCTCGTTGAGCTTGTCCAGGTTCACAACCTGGAACTCAACCCGGAACGGGTTCTTGAAGCCGCGCAGCTTCGGCAGGCGCATGTGCAGCGGCAGCTGGCCGCCGGCAAAGCCAGCCTTGATCTGGTAGCGGGCCTTCGTACCCTTGGTACCGCGACCAGCGGTCTTACCCTTGGAGCCTTCACCACGACCAACGCGGGTCTTGGCGGTCTTGGCACCCGGGGCGGGACGCAGGTGGTGAACCTTCAGTGCGTTCTGCTTCTCAGCAGCGGCGCCCTGTGCCTTCTCGGCGGTGTTCTTCTCTGCCATTTACTTCGCCTCCTCTACCTTTACCAGGTGCGGAACCGTGTTGAGCATTCCAACGGTCACGGCGTCGGCGGTGCGGACAACGGTGTGTCCGATCCGCTTCAGGCCGAGGGACCGCAGGGTGTCGCGCTGGTTCTGCTTGCCGCCAATGGCGGACTTGATCTGAGTGATCTCCAACTGAGCGTCGGAGGGGATCAGGTTCTTAGCCATGACTCAGACACCTGCCTTCTGGTTCAGGAGCGCCTTCACCATTGCCGGCGGAGCGATCTCGTCGAGGGGCAGGCCGCGGCGTGCTGCCACTGCTGCCGGCTCTTCGAGGCGCTTCAGCGCATCAACGGTCGCGTGAACGATGTTGATGGCGTTCGAGGAACCGAGCGACTTGGAGAGGATGTCGTGGATGCCCACGCACTCCAGTACTGCACGGACCGGACCACCGGCGATTACACCGGTACCGGCGGAAGCCGGACGCAGCATAACGACGCCTGCGGCGGCTTCACCCTGAACACGGTGCGGGATGGTGCTGCCGATGCGGGGAACGCGGAAGAAGGACTTCTTGGCCTCTTCAACGCCCTTCGCGATGGCGGCGGGAACTTCCTTAGCCTTGCCGTAGCCGACGCCGACCATACCGTTGCCGTCACCCACGACGACGAGGGCGGTGAAGCTGAAGCGACGACCACCCTTGACGACCTTGGAAACACGGTTGATGGTTACGACGCGCTCTACGAACTGGCTCTTCTCGGCTTCGCGGCCGCCGTCGCGGCCACCACGGCCGCCACGGTCGCCACGGCCCTGGCCGCGGTCGCCACGCTCGCCACGACGCGCGCCACCACGGCGGTCGTCAGTGGTAGCAGGCGCAGCGGTCTCAGTTGCCGGAGCAGCTACAGCTTCAGTCACCTGAATGTCCTTTTCGTTATTTTCGGTCACAGTGCCAGCCCACCTTCACGTGCGCCGTCAGCGACGGCGGCGATCCGGCCGTGGTACTTGTTACCACCGCGGTCGAAGACAACAGCTTCGATACCGGCAGCCTTGGCACGCTCGGCGACGAGCTCGCCAACGCGCTTGGCCTTGGCGGTCTTGTCACCGTCGAATGCACGAAGGTCGGCTTCCAGCGTGGAGGCGCTCGCTACGGTCAGGCCCTTGGTGTCATCGACAACCTGGACGAATACGTGGCGGGCGGAACGGTTGACGACCAGGCGAGGACGTACAGCCGTACCGGAGATGCGCTTGCGGATACGAAGCTGGCGGCGGCTGCGCTGGGCAGACTTGCTCTTGTTCGTACGCTTCTTGTTAATTGCGATGGCCATGGTTACTTACCAGCCTTTCCGACCTTGCGGCGGATGACTTCGCCGGCGTAGCGGATGCCCTTGCCCTTGTAGGGGTCCGGCTTCCGCAGCTTGCGAATGTTGGCAGCAACCTCGCCGACCTGCTGCTTGGAGATACCTGAAACAGAGAGCTTGGTCGGGGTCTCAACTGCAAAGGTGATGCCGTTCGGAGCCGAGACGTTGACCGGGTGGCTGTAGCCCAGAGCGAACTCCAGGTCAGAACCCTTGGCCTGGACGCGGTAACCGGTACCGACGATCTCAAGCTTCTTCTCGTAGCCTGCGGTAACGCCCTGGATCATGTTGGCGATCAGGGTGCGGGTCAGGCCGTGCAGCGAACGGGAGGCGCGCTCGTCGTTCGGGCGGGCGACAGTCAGGGTGCCATCTTCCAGGGTGACCTCGATCGGGCTGGCCACAGTGTGGCTCAGCTCGCCCTTGGAACCCTTGACGCTGACGACAGAGCCGTCAACCTTGACCTCAACGCCGGCAGGAACGGTGATGGGGAGACGTCCAATACGTGACATTATTCTCTTCCTTTCCCGTTACCAGACGTAAGCGAGGACTTCGCCGCCCACGCCCTTCTTGCCGGCCTGCTTGTCAGTCAGGAGGCCGGAAGAGGTGGACAGGATTGCGATACCCAGGCCACCGAGCACGTGCGGCAGGTTGGTGGACTTTGCGTAAACGCGCAGCCCCGGCTTGGAAATACGACGAACGCCAGCGATGGAACGCTCGCGGTTCGGACCGAACTTGAGCTCGAGGGTCAGCTTCTTGCCAACCTCCGCGTCTTCTTCCTTCCAGGAGGCGATGAAGCCTTCTGCCTTCAGGATGTCAGCAACGCGTGCCTTGAGCTTGCTGTAAGGCATAGACACGGAATCGTGGTATGCCGAGTTTGCATTGCGCAGACGCGTAAGCATATCTGCGACAGGATCTGTCATAGTCATGTGGGCTCTTGCCCTTCCTCATAACGGTTTCCGCTGCCCTGGCATCAGAGCCAGCCAGCCGGACCTTCTATGTAGCTAGATTAATCTTCGGTCTTGAACGGGAAGCCAAGCGCCTTGAGCAGCGCGCGGCCTTCGTCGTCGGTCTTGGCAGTGGTCACGACGGTGATGTCCATACCGCGAACGCGGTCAATGGAATCCTGGTCGATCTCGTGGAACATAACCTGCTCGGTCAGACCGAAGGTGTAGTTGCCGTTGCCGTCGAACTGCTTGCCGCTGAGGCCCCGGAAGTCGCGGATACGCGGCAGTGCCAGCGTGACCAGACGGTCCAGGAATTCCCACATACGGTCGCCACGCAGAGTTGCGTGCGCACCGATCGGCATGCCTTCGCGCAGCTTGAACTGTGCGATCGACTTGCGGGCCTTGGTTACCTGCGGCTTCTGGCCGGTGATCAGGGTCAGATCGCGGACAGCGCCGTCGATCAGCTTGGAGTCCTTGGCGGCATCTCCAACACCCATGTTCACAACGACCTTCACCAGACGGGGAACCTGGTTGACGTTCTCGTACTTGAATTCCTCAACGAGCGCGCTCTTGATGGAATCCGCGTACTTGGTCTTCAGACGAGGAACGATCTTGCTTGCCGGAGTCTCGAGAGTCTCAGTCATTAGATGTCCTTCCCTGAGCTCTTGGCCACGCGGACACGCACTTCACGCTTCACGCCATCGCGCTCAACGGTCTCGGTGCGGAAACCGACGCGGGTGGGCTTCTTGGTGGAGGGGTCAACCAGGGCCACGTTGGAGATGTGGATTGAAGCCTCAACGACCTCGATGCCACCGGTCTTGGTGCCGCGCTGCGACTGACCGACCTTGGTGTGCTTGGTTACGCGGTTAATGCCTTCGACCAACACGCGGTTGGTCTCCGGGAATACGCGCAGAACCTTGCCCTGCTTGCCACGGTCGCCGCCGCGCTCAGCCTTGGCGCCAGTGATGACCTGAACAAGGTCACCCTTCTTGATCTTAGCCATGGACTAGAGCACCTCCGGAGCCAGAGAAACGATCTTCATGAACTTCTTGTCGCGAAGTTCACGACCAACCGGTCCGAAGATACGGGTACCGCGGGGGTCACCGTCGTTCTTCAGGATCACAGCTGCGTTCTCGTCAAACTTGATGTAGGAACCATCCGCACGGCGGCGTTCCTTCTTGGTACGGACGATGACAGCCTTGACGACGTCGCCCTTCTTTACGTTGCCGCCCGGAATTGCGTCCTTGACGGTAGCGACGATCACGTCGCCAATGCCTGCGTAGCGACGGCCAGATCCACCGAGAACGCGAATGGTAAGGATTTCCTTAGCACCCGTGTTGTCGGCGACCTTGAGTCGCGACTCCTGCTGAATCACTATTTACTCCTTGCGTCGCGCCGGTTCTCAGGCCGTGATCTTGCTACGGAATGAGCCTTGCGGAACGGTTGATCGGGGTGTCTCTTGACCTGCCTGGATTTTGCCAGACCAGGCCTAAACGCCCGTGCCAAAAACAGTTGCTTCCCGGGCGCGCGAGGCGCGAGGGGGCACTATGCCGTGGCACGATTGTTTACGAGGTTGACGATGACGCACGAAAGGCGCCATACAAACTCAAAATCTTAGCACGTTTTGGGACTCAGCCAGAATCAGCCAATACCACACACGACGCCGACATGCAGGGCAGCCCTTTGGCGCGCCGGCCGCCCCACTCCCCCGGGAGCCGGGCCACCGGCGTCGTACGCCCGCCAAAGCCTGCCCTGCGTGACATCGTGGCGAGGTCCCTCCGCCGGCAACGCAAAAGCCCCCGCTCCCCCAAAGGGGAACGAGGGCTTCAGCTGTATCACCAGGGTGCTGGTGTTACTTGGCCTTCTCGAGGATCTCCACCAGGCGCCACCGCTTGGTAGCGGAGAGCGGGCGGGTCTCGGCGAGGAGAACGAGGTCGCCGATGCCGGCGCTGTTCTCTTCGTCGTGAGCCTTGATCTTCGTGTTGCGGCGCATGACCTTGCCGTAGAGGGCGTGCTTCACGCGGTCCTCGACCTGGACAACGATGGTCTTTTCCATCTTGTCCGAGACCACGTAGCCGCGCTTCGTCTTACGGTAACCGCGCTCGTCAGCCTTGGCTGCGTCGGAAACAGTTTCCGTCACGTTCTCGTCCTTTTCACTCACTTGGCGTCCTCCTCGGTCTCAACCGTTTCAGCCGTGTCAGCCTTCTTGGTCGCAGCCTTCTTGGACTTCTTTTCTTCCTTGGCTTCCACAACCGGTGCGGCAACCTCGGCACGAATGCCCAGCTCGCGCTCACGGAGAACGGTGTAGATGCGTGCGATGTCCTTCTTTACCGCGCGCAGACGACCGTGGTTCTCCAGCTGGCCGGTGGCGGACTGGAAACGCAGGTTGAACAGCTCTTCCTTGGACTTGCGGAGTTCTTCAACGAGACGCTCGTTGTCGAAACCGTCCAGCTGTGCGGGTGCGAGATCCTTCGACCCTACTGCCATTTCTATTCACCACCTTCGCGACGCACAATGCGTGCCTTCAACGGGAGCTTGTGGATTGCCAGGCGCAGTGCCTCGCGAGCTACCTCTTCATTAACACCGGAGAGTTCGAAGAGAACCCGGCCCGGCTTGACGTTTGAGACCCACCATTCCGGAGAACCCTTACCGGAACCCATGCGGGTTTCGGCCGGCTTCTTCGTCAGCGGACGGTCCGGGTAGATGTTGATCCAGACCTTGCCGCCACGCTTGATGTGGCGGGTCATCGCGATACGGGCAGACTCGATCTGACGGTTGGTGACGTATGCCGGGCTCAGAGCCTGGATACCCCACTCACCGAACGAGACCTCGGTGCCGCCCGTAGCAGCGCCGGAACGACCCGGGTGGTGCTGCTTACGGTGCTTGACTCGACGTGGGATAAGCATTTAAGCCTGTCCTCCTTCTACTGCAGCAGGTGCAGCCTCAACTGCCGGAGCGTCGGCAGCAGGAGCTGCGTCGGCGGCCGGACGGTCGTTACGACGACGGCGGTCACCACGGTCGGCGCCACCCGGGCGGCCCGGACGATCGCCGGCACCGCGGCCGCGGGACGGAGCAGCAGCTGCCTGCTGAGCCAGTTCCTTGGCGGTGACGTCACCCTTGTAGATCCAGACCTTCACGCCGATGCGGCCGAAGGTGGTCTTGGCCTCGTAGAAGCCGTAGTCGATGTTCGCGCGGAGGGTGTGCAGGGGCACGCGGCCTTCGCGGTAGAACTCCGAGCGGGACATTTCTGCGCCGCCCAGTCGACCCGAGCAAGCGATCCGGATGCCCTTGGCACCAGCGCGCTGTGCGGACTGCATTGCCTTCTTCATCGCACGGCGGAAAGCCACGCGGGAAGTCAGCTGCTCTGCAACGCCCTGGGCAACAAGCTGTGCTTCCATCTCGGGGTTCTTGACCTCGAGGATGTTCAGCTGAACCTGCTTGCCGGTGAGCTTTTCGAGCTCGCCGCGGATGCGGTCTGCCTCGGCGCCGCGGCGGCCGATGACGATGCCCGGACGTGCCGTGTGGATATCCACGCGGACACGGTCGCGGGTGCGCTCGATCTCAACCTTGGCGATGCCGGCGCGCTCCATGCCCGTGGACATGAGCTGGCGGATACGGATGTCTTCGCGAACGAAGTCCTTGTACCGCTGGCCGGACTTGGTGCTGTCGGCGAACCAGTGCGATACGTGATCGGTGGTGATACCGAGTCGGAACCCGTGCGGGTTAACTTTCTGTCCCACTTAGCGAGCCTCCTCTTTCTCCGGGGTAGCGACTACCACGGTGATGTGGCTCGTGCGCTTCTTGATCTGAAATGCACGACCCTGGGCACGCGGCTGGAACCGCTTCATGGTCGGGCCTTCATCAACAAACGCTTCGCTGATGATGAGGTCACCTTCGTCAAACGCCACGCCGTCGCGGTCCGCGAGGACCCGGGCGTTGGAGATTGCCGACTGAACTACCTTGAATACCGGCTCCGAAGCTGCCTGCGGGGCAAACTTCAGAATTGCCAGAGCCTCGTTCGCTTGCTTACCACGAACAAGGTTGACGACGCGCCGGGCCTTCATAGGCGTTACGCGGATGTGACGCGCAATTGCCTTGGCTTCCATTGCTTTCCTTCTCTCGTCTTTGACGTAAGTGCAGGCGCCTAGCGGCGCTTGCCCTTACGGTCGTCCTTGACATGGCCGCGGAATGTCCGCGTGGGAGCGAATTCGCCGAGCTTGTGCCCGACCATCGACTCAGTGACAAACACCGGGATGTGCTTGCGTCCGTCGTGCACGGCGATCGTGTGGCCGAGCATGTCGGGGACGATCATCGAACGGCGGGACCAGGTCTTGATGACGTTCTTGGTGCCCTTTTCGTTTTCCCTGGCTACCTTCACAAAGAGGTGCTGGTCAACGAAAGGACCTTTTTTCAGGCTGCGTGGCATGTGTCCAGGCTCCTATCGCTTGTTCTTGCCAGTACGACGGCGACGAACAATAAGCTTGTCGCTCTCTTTGTTGGGACGGCGGGTGCGGCCTTCGCGCTTACCGTTCGGGTTGACGGGGTGACGTCCACCGGACGTCTTACCCTCGCCACCACCATGCGGGTGGTCGACCGGGTTCATCGCGACACCACGGACGGTCGGGCGGACGCCCTTCCAGCGCATACGGCCGGCCTTGCCCCAGTTGATGTTCGACTGCTCGGCGTTGCCGACCTCGCCGACGGTTGCGCGGCAGCGCACGTCAACGTTGCGGATTTCGCCGGAAGGCAGACGCAGCTGGGCGAAACGGCCTTCCTTTGCTACGAGCTGGATCGATGCGCCGGCGGAGCGGCCCATCTTGGCGCCGCCACCCGGACGCAGTTCAACTGCGTGGATTACGGTACCGACCGGGATGTTGCGCAGCGGCAGGTTGTTGCCGGGCTTGATGTCAGCGTCGGCACCTGCTTCCACGGTGTCACCCTGGGCCAGCTTGTTCGGGGCGATGATGTAACGCTTGGTGCCATCAACGTAGTGCAGGAGGGCGATGCGAGCCGTGCGGTTCGGATCGTACTCGATTTCGGCAACGCGGGCGTTGACGCCGTCCTTGTCGTGGCGACGGAAGTCGATCAGACGGTACTGGCGCTTGTGGCCACCACCCTTGTGACGGGTCGTGATCTTACCGGTGTTGTTACGGCCACCCTTTTTCGGGAGGGGACGTACCAACGACTTTTCCGGCGTCGACCGCGTGATTTCGGTGAAGTCCGCTACGCTCGAGCCACGACGGCCCGGGGTAGTCGGCTTGTATTTACGGATTCCCATAATTTATTTCCTCGTTAAAGTGGTCTCCGCTACGAGAGCGGACCGCCGAAGATGTCGATAGTGCCTTCTTTGAGGCTCACAATGGCACGCTTGGTGTTCTTGCGGGTACCCCATCCGAATTTGGTGCGCTTGCGCTTACCGGCACGGTTGATGGTGTTGATCGATTCGACCTTGACGGAGAAAATCTTCTCCACGGCCAGCTTGATCTCGGTCTTGTTCGAGCGGGGGTCCACCAGGAAGGTGTACTTGCCCTCGTCGATCAGGCCGTAGCTCTTTTCCGAAACGACGGGTGCAAGCACGACGTCGCGCGGGTCTTTGATGGTGGCTGCGCTCACTTGGCATCCTCCTCGTTCTTTGCAGCCTTGTCAGCAACGAATGCTTCGTAGGCAGCCTTGGTGAAGACTACGTCGTCAGAAACGAGCACGTCGTAGGTGTTCAGCTGGTCTGCGTACAGAACGTGAACATCCTGGAGGTTGCGCACGGAGAGTGCAGCAACATCGTTGGCGCGGTCGATGACAACGAGCAGGTTCTTGCGCTCGGAGACGCCACGCAGCGTTGCCAGTGCTTCACGGGAGGACGGCTTGGTGCCGGCGACCAGTTCAGCAACGACGTGGATGCGGCCGTTACGGGCGCGGTCAGAGAGAGCGCCGCGCAGGGCAGCAGCAATCATCTTCTTGGGGGTGCGCTGGCTGTAGTCACGCGGCGTCGGGCCGTGGACGATGCCACCACCGGTCATGTGAGGAGCACGGATGGAACCCTGACGGGCGCGGCCGGTGCCCTTCTGCTTGAACGGCTTGCGACCTGCACCGGAAACCTCGGCGCGGGTCTTGGTCTTGTGGGTACCCTGGCGAGCAGCAGCGAGCTGTGCAACGACGACCTGGTGCAGCAGCGGCACGTTGGTCTGTACGTCGAAGATCTCTGCGGGCAGGTCAACCTTGACAGTGCTAGTCATTGAACTAGGCTCCCTTCACGGCGGTGCGTACGAGTACGACCTGGCCGCGGGCGCCGGGGACGGCACCCTTGATCAGGAGCAGCGACTTCTCGACGTCAACCGCGTGGACCGTGAGGTTCAGCGTGGTGTGACGAACGGCGCCCATGCGGCCGGCCATTTTCATGCCCTTGAAGACGCGGCTCGGGGTGGATGCTCCACCGATAGAACCGGGCTTACGGTGGTTCTTGTGGGCACCGTGGGAAGCTCCAACGCCGTGGAAGCCGTGGCGCTTCATAACACCGGCGAAGCCCTTACCCTTGGTGGTGCCAACGACGTCGATCTTCTGGCCGGCTTCGAAGAGCTCAACGGAGAGCTCCTGGCCCAGCTCGTAAGAGTCAGCATCTGCGGTGCGCAGTTCTACGACGTGGCGGCGAGGCGTGACGCCTGCCTTTTCAAAGTGACCAGCCAGCGGCTTGGTGACCTTGCGGGGATCGATCTGGCCGTAGCCGATCTGAACGGCGACGTAGCCATCAGTTTCTGCGTTGCGCAGCTGCGTGATGACGTTCGAGTCTGCCTGGACCACAGTGACGGGGATGAGCTTGTTGTTCTCGTCCCAGACCTGGGTCATGCCGAGCTTCGTGCCCAGCAGGCCCTTTACGTTACGGGTTGCGGTCATAGTCTCTCAGCACCTCCCTACAGCTTGATTTCGATGTTCACGTCGGCCGGCAGGTCGAGACGCATGAGCGAATCAACAGCCTTGGGCGTGGGATCGATGATGTCGATAAGACGCTTGTGCGTGCGCATTTCAAAGTGCTCGCGGCTGTCCTTGTACTTGTGCGGAGAGCGGATTACGCAGTAAACGTTCTTCTCCGTCGGCAGCGGCACGGGGCCGACTACAGTTGCGCCTGCGCGCGTGACCGTCTCAACGATCTTCCGTGCTGAAACGTCAATGACCTCGTGGTCGTATGACTTCAGCCGGATGCGGATTTTTTGTCCCGCCATGTCGCCTGACTCTCTTTCAGTAAATGCTGCTCTGTTTACTTACCTGTTGTGCGGCTGCCGAAGCATTTGAAGTCGTAACTACCACCCGCCGCACAAGCTGAATCCGGATAAATCCGGGTTCCTCAACCTGCCGGCGCAACCGACCCCCGCGGTCGGGCGTGTCGCGCTTTGCACGCGTACTCGTCCGCAATTCCTTGGGAGGTGGGTTATGTTTGGGCTCTTACCTGGACCCTGACACCCGGCATTATCCGGATCGGGACGCGAAAGAGCGCTTGAACAACTCATCTAGTATGCCGGAATTAATCGGCAGAAGCGAATCAGCGCCCTCCGTCACCCCCGCGGGCCCGGGCGCGGCACCGTGCCGGTCTCCCTTGCCGGGCGCCGGGAGCGTCCCGGTCATTGCCTTCAGCAACGGTCGATACGAAGATAGGGGGCATGACCGTGCAGGATTCCCCAGCAGTGCAGGATCTCGCCGCAAAGCTGCGGCCCGGCTTTATGCTCGGGGTGGCCTCCGCCGCCTTCCAGATCGAGGGCGCCCTCGCGGCGGGCGGCCGCGGGCCCTCGGGCTGGGACGCGTTTGCCGAGAAGCCCGGCAGCATCCAGGACGGCCACTCCCCCGCCGTCGCCTGCGACCATTACAACCGCTCGGACGAGGACGTCCGGCTGATGCGCGAGCTGGGCATCGACTCTTACCGCTTCTCGATCTCCTGGCCACGGATCCAGCCCGACGGCACGGGCCCCTTCAACGCCGAGGGCCTCGATTTCTACGACCGGCTGATCGACCGGCTCCTCGAGGCCGGCATCTCCCCAATGGCCACCCTGTACCACTGGGACACCCCGCTTCCGCTCGAACACCGGGGCGGCTGGATGAACCGCACGACGGCGGAGCGCTTCGCCGAGTACAGTGCGGCCGCCGGCGTCCGCTTCGGCGACAGGGTGACCCAGTGGGTGACCCTGAACGAACCCGCTTCGGTCACGCTCAACGGCTACGCCCTCGGCGTCCACGCCCCCGGCCACGACCTGCTCTTCGACGCCCTGCCCTCCGTTCACCACCAGCTCCTGGCCCACGGCCTCGCGGTGCAGGCACTGCGGGCTGCCGGGGTCAGCGGCGCCGTCGGCGTCACCAACCTGCACTCACCCGTCCGCCCGGCGTCGGGCTCCGTCACCGACCGGCTGCTGGCGAAGGTGTTCGACCTGGCACTGAACCGCATTTACGCCGACCCTATCCTGCTGGGAAGCTACCCGAAGCCCCCGCTGGTGGCCCGCCCGTGGTTCCGCTCCCTCGGCAGGATCTCCGACGCAGATCTGCGCAACATCCACCAGCCGCTGGACTTCTACGGCCTGAACTACTACTACCCGGTGAAGGTCGCCACCGGCCGCGGGCCCGCGGACAGCCCGGTGGGACCGGCCGACGCGATGGTGCGGCTGCCGTTCCACATGGCCGCGTTCCAGGAGTACGGGACCACCGGCTTCGGCTGGCCCGTTGCCCCCGACCATCTGGGCCCGCTGCTGCGCGAAATGAAGGACCGCTACGGCGAGGCGCTGCCACCGCTGTACATCACCGAGAGCGGAGCCAGCTTCCCCGAACCGGACCACGTGGACGGGCCGATCACGGACACGGCCCGGATCAACTACCTCGCCGACCACCTCGGCCATGCCCTGGCCGCCACCGCGCCCGGCGGGATAGCCGACGACGTCGAACTTCTGGGCTATTACGTCTGGACGCTGATGGACAACTTCGAATGGGCCGCAGGCTACTCCCAGCGCTTCGGCCTGGTGCACGTCGATTTCGAGACCCAGGAGCGGACCCCGAAGGAATCGTTCTACTGGTACCAGGCGCTCAGCCGGGCCAGGCAGGCTCCGGGAACGTCCAGGGGTGAATCCGTCTAACGGCTCGACTCCAGCCGGACTCGGGTAAAGAGCGTAGCACTGCGCTCCTCTCCTTCCAGCTTCCACCCCGGTTCAGTCCGCAGCCTGGTGGCGAGCCCGGTGCCGGGCGAGACCAGCACGCAATCAGCCCTGACAGTTTCACCGCAAGGTCCCCGTCGCCGCTCTCGATGAAGCCTGCGAGTCTGGCAACCCGGTCGGCGCCGTACAAGTCGTTTCGCGAGTCCAATGAAACTTTGACATCCTGGCGCTCATGGCCACACCCAGCAAGGAAGCGGCATGCAAATTTACCCAAACCACTGACAGCGCGCCAAGGGCACCGAGCTGCCTGAACGAAGGACTCGCGAGCAGGCGCTGCAACACGAAGACGAGGAGCAGTACGGCCACGTAGTCCACCAGGTGCGGTCGGGCCGAGAGCCAGGAGATCAGCAGCGGCGAGACCAGCACAAGGATCCACCCGGAAACGGCCGGCGCGGCGTTGAGGCCCCGGGCCAAAACCAACGTCAGGACCGCAACCGCAGTGGCCAACCCGCAGCACGCCAGTGCAACCAACACTAAGCCGCCCGTTCGGAAGGCTAGAGCCAACAGCACGTCAAAACCCCACGAGTTCAGCGTCCAGCTTTCGCCGGCGGCTGTCCACGAAAACGGATCAACGGTGGGAATTCTCCGGTCGTCCATGATGACAATTCCGGCGCGGATCTGCCAAAGGGTGTCCGACTCACTGAAGATTTCAGCCCGGGCCAGCGATAACGGCACGAAGGCAAGGCCTGCAAGGAACCACGCCCTCAGGGGATTTTCACCTGGACGGATGGAGCCGGAGACGCCATGACTCCGTCTCTCGGCTGTCTTCGCTTCGGCCATAGCAGGTACCCTACCCGACATCATTAACCTGACAGGGAACCAGCCGACCGCACCGCTACCGGTTCTTGTTGGCGCGGTTGATGCGCTTCGCGCGCTCGATCTCGTGGCGGAAATGCTTCTTGACCCACAAGCCGCCTGCGACGACGGCAACGATAACTACGAGGAAAATGATCCACTCCATGGCGGACTCCGTTCTGTCTGATTAACTCTTCTCCGGCAACCGTAGCAGGGACTTAAACAGAACAGCCCCGCTGCAGTGCAGCGGGGCTGTTCCTACCATCCGGCGTTGCGGCCGGCAGGCTTCAAGCTCTGATCAGCAAGTAGTTACTTGATGATCTTGGTGACGCGTCCCGAACCAACGGTGCGTCCGCCTTCGCGGATAGCGAAGCCGAGGCCCTCTTCCATTGCGATCGGCTGGATGAGCGCAACGGTCATCTCAGTGTTGTCGCCGGGCATAACCATTTCCGTGCCTTCCGGCAGGGTGATAACGCCGGTTACGTCCGTGGTGCGGAAGTAGAACTGCGGGCGGTAGTTGGAGTAGAACGGGTTGTGACGTCCGCCTTCGTCCTTGGAGAGGATGTAAACGTTGGCCTCGAAGTCGGTGTGCGGGGTGATGGAACCCGGCTTGACGACAACCTGGCCACGCTCGACATCGTCGCGCTTCAGACCGCGGAGCAGCAGGCCACAGTTCTCGCCGGCCCATGCTTCGTCGAGCTGCTTGTGGAACATCTCGATACCGGTAACCGTGGTCTTCTGGACCGGGCGGATGCCGACGATCTCGACCTCGGAGTTGATGGCGAGGGTTCCACGCTCGGCGCGGCCCGTAACAACGGTGCCACGGCCTGTGATCGTGAAGACGTCTTCGATCGGCATCAGGAAGGGCTTGTCACGGTCACGTACGGGGTCCGGAACGGACTCGTCGACGGCTTCCATGAGGTCCTCGATGGACTTGACCCACTCCGGGTCGCCTTCCAGGGCCTTGAGGCCCGAAACGCGGATGACCGGGGCGTTGTCGCCATCGAAGCCCTGCGAGCTGAGCAGCTCACGAACTTCCATTTCGACGAGGTCGAGGAGTTCCTCGTCCTCAACCATGTCGGCCTTGTTCAGCGCGACCAGCAGGTAGGGAACGCCAACCTGGCGGGCGAGCAGAACGTGCTCACGGGTCTGAGCCATCGGGCCGTCAGTAGCGGCAACCACGAGGATCGCGCCGTCCATCTGAGCAGCACCGGTGATCATGTTCTTGATGTAGTCAGCGTGACCCGGAGCGTCTACGTGTGCGTAGTGGCGCTTCTCGGTCTGGTACTCAACGTGGGAGATGTTGATGGTAATGCCGCGCTGACGCTCTTCGGGAGCAGAGTCAATCGACGCGAAGTCACGCTTCTCGTTGAGAGTCGGGTACTTGTCGTACAGCACCTTGGAAATGGCGGCCGTCAGCGTCGTCTTACCGTGGTCAACGTGACCAATGGTACCGATGTTAACGTGCGGCTTAGTCCGCTCGAACTTTGCCTTTGCCACAGGTTCCTCCTAGAACGTTTTCAAATGACTTACCCTTCGTCCGCGCTTGTCGCGGCCGAAACTCCAGCAAGTCTACTTGGGGGGCTTTGGATTGGTGAAATTGCTGATTCAGGAACTAATACTAGTGCCTAGTGCCTGTTCGTGCTGGCGGCCGGATTGACCGGATTGCATCCGACCGGAAACCGGCCGCCAGCACCAGGTGGATCCCCTGTTGAGGGAGCGCACCCGAGTTCGTGTCGCTGCTGCGTGAAATCCCGGAGGACTACTCGCCGCGGCTCTTCTGGATGATCTCGTCGGCAACTGCCTTCGGGACCTCCGCGTAGCTGTTGAACGTCATGGAGTACACAGCGCGGCCCTGGGTCTTCGAACGCAGGTCGCCGATGTAGCCGAACATGCCGGACAGCGGAACGTGCGCACGGATGACCTTGACGCCCTGGGCATCTTCCATGGACTGCATCTGGCCACGGCGGGAGTTGAGGTCACCGATAACTTCACCCATGTATTCCTCAGGGGTGCGGACCTCGACATCCATCAGCGGTTCGAGCAGGACAGGGTTCGCCTTGCGTGCGGCTTCCTTGAAAGCCATACGGCCGGCGATCTTGAACGCCATTTCCGAGGAGTCAACATCGTGGTACGCGCCGTCAATCAGCGTGGCCTTGATGCCGACAACCGGGTAGCCGGCCAGGACGCCGTCGTTCAGCGCATCCTGGATACCGGCATCAACGGACGGGATGTATTCGCGCGGAACGCGGCCACCGGTGACCTTGTTCTCGAACTCGTACATCTCGCCTTCGGACGTGTCCAGCGGCTCGATCGCGATCTGGATCTTTGCGAACTGGCCCGAACCGCCGGTCTGCTTCTTGTGCGTGTAGTCGTGACGCTCGACAGCGCGCTTGATGGTTTCGCGGTAGGCAACCTGGGGCTTGCCCACGTTTGCCTCGACCTTGAACTCGCGGCGCATGCGGTCCACCAGGATGTCCAGGTGGAGCTCGCCCATGCCGGCGATGATGGTCTGGCCGGTGTCTTCGTTGAGGGAGACCTGGAAGGTCGGGTCCTCAGCGGAGAGCTTCTGGATGGCCGTGGAGAGCTTCTCCTGGTCACCCTTGGTGTTCGGCTCGATCGCAACCGAGATCACGGGCTCCGGGAAGCTCATGGACTCGAGGACGATCTGGTTGGATGCGTCGCAGAGGGTGTCGCCCGTAGTGGTGTCCTTCAGGCCGATCGCTGCGTAGATGTGGCCTGCGGTAGCGCCGTCGACCGGCATTTCCTTGTTGGCGTGCATCTGGAACAGCTTGCCGATGCGCTCCTTCTTGCCCTTGGTGGAGTTGACCACCTGTGCGCCTGCTTCCACGTGACCGGAGTACACGCGGATGAAGGTGAGCTGGCCGAAGAAGGGGTGCGCGGCGATCTTGAACGCCAGTGCGGAGAACGGCTCGTCAGCGGAAGGCTTACGGGTCAGTTCCTTCTCTTCGTCGCGAGGATCGTGACCGATCATCGGGGGGACGTCGAGCGGGTTCGGCAGGTAGTCCACGACGGCGTCGAGCATCGGCTGCACGCCGCGGTTCTTGAACGCGGAGCCACAGAAGACCGGGTAGAGCTCGGAGTTGATCGTCATCTTGCGGATGCCGGCCTTGAGCTCGTCGATCGAGATCTCTTCGCCCTCGAGGTACTTCTCCATGAGATCTTCGGAGGACTCTGCAACGGTCTCGACGAGCGTTGCGCGGTACTCTTCGGCCTTTTCCTTGAGGTCAGCCGGGATCTCCTGGATCTCGTACTTGGCACCCATGGTGACGTCACCCTTGGAGTCGCCGGGCCAGACCAGTGCACGCATGTAGAGCAGGTCGACGACGCCGATGAAATCGTTCTCGGCGCCGATCGGCAGCTGCATGACGAGCGGCTTGGCACCGAGGCGGCTAATGATGGTGTCGACGGTGAAGTAGAAGTCAGCGCCGAGCTTGTCCATCTTGTTGACGAAGCAGATGCGGGGCACGTTGTACTTGTCGGCCTGGCGCCACACAGTCTCGGACTGCGGCTCCACACCTTCCTTGCCGTCGAACACGGCGACTGCACCGTCGAGGACGCGCAGGGAGCGCTCAACCTCAACCGTGAAGTCCACGTGGCCGGGGGTGTCAATGATGTTGATCTGGTTGTTTTCCCAGAAGCAGGTCACGGCGGCAGACGTGATAGTGATGCCGCGTTCCTTCTCCTGTTCCATCCAGTCGGTGGTCGACGCGCCGTCGTGCGTTTCGCCGATCTTGTGGTTCACACCCGTGTAGAACAGGATGCGCTCGGTAGTGGTGGTCTTGCCGGCATCAATGTGGGCCATGATGCCGATATTGCGGACCTTGCTAAGGTCGGTAAGCACGTCCTGTGCCACGGTGTCTCCCTTTCGGATGGACTGCACGTTCGCCGCCGGCTCGGGTGAGCCGGCGGCGTCCGGGAAGTATTACCAGCGGTAGTGTGCGAAGGCCTTGTTGGACTCGGCCATCTTGTGGGTGTCTTCGCGACGCTTCACAGCGGCTCCGAGACCGTTCGAGGCATCCAGGATTTCGTTCTGGAGGCGCTCGGTCATCGTCTTTTCGCGGCGGGCCTTGGAGTAGCCGACCAGCCAGCGGAGGGCGAGGGCCGTGGAACGGCCCGGCTTGACCTCGACGGGAACCTGGTAGGTGGCGCCACCGACGCGGCGGGAGCGGACCTCGAGGGAAGGCTTGACGTTGTCCATGGCCTTCTTGAGGGCTGCAACCGGGTCGCCGCCGGACTTGGCGCGTGCGCCTTCGAGTGCACCGTAGACGATGCGCTCTGCGGTGGACTTCTTGCCGTCAACCAGCACCTTGTTGATCAGCTGCGTGACCAGCGGGGAGCCGTAAACGGGATCTAGTACTAGCGGCCGCTTGGGGGCCGGACCCTTGCGAGGCATATTACTTCTTCTCCATCTTTGCGCCGTAGCGGCTGCGTGCCTGCTTACGGTTCTTCACACCCTGGGTATCGAGGGCGCCACGGACGATCTTGTAACGGACACCCGGGAGGTCCTTAACACGGCCGCCACGGACGAGCACAATGGAGTGCTCCTGCAGGTTGTGGCCAACACCAGGGATGTAGGCGGTGACTTCAACGCCGCCGTTGAGGCGCACACGTGCAACCTTACGCAGAGCCGAGTTCGGCTTCTTCGGGGTCGTGGTGTACACGCGGGTGCAAACACCGCGGCGCATCGGGCTGCCGTTAAGCGCGGGAGCCTTGGTCTTCTTGACCTTAGGCGTGCGGCCCTTGCGGACCAGCTGGTTAATCGTAGGCACTCTCGTGTTCTCCGTTTTATCCGGAGCGGCCGTTGGCAGCCGCTCTCTTGTCGCTGCGCCCCGCCGCTCGAGCTTTGAAGTTCTCTCCAGAGCAGCTGAGGCGAAGCCTTAATAGTCGGACCGCACGCCCGGGCTCCGGACTTTCATCCTGAATGGCCCCTAGGCATGCGAAAATGTGGCATACGTTGCACAAGAACCCTGCAAACCGGAAACGTCGTCCTGGTCCAGCCTCACGGCTGCAACCGGCGCACTCATCCACTGCCACAATAACAATTAGTCTCCAGTCTAACACGGACGGCCCCCCAGCCCTTAATCGGCGGGGATTTGGCCCCTGCTCCCCCCGGCCGGCGGCATGCACTCGGGCGGTTAAACGGGGATGGTCCCGCACCTTGCGGTGCGGGACCATCCTTGGGAAAGCTATCCGTTAGCGGAAGTCGCTGCCCAGGTCGTAGTCATCCAGCGGGATGGCGTGGAACTCAGGAGCTCCGTCGCCGCCCAGGGAATCGTAGGAGAAGTCGCTGAAAGCGCTCGGGCCGGTGAACAGGTTGGCCTTCGCTTCCTCAGTCGGTTCCACCGTGACCTCGGTGTAGCGCGGGAGACCCGTGCCGGCCGGGATGAGCTTACCGATGATGACGTTCTCCTTGAGACCCAGCAGCGGGTCGCTCTTGCCTTCCATGGCCGCCTGCGTCAGGACGCGGGTGGTCTCCTGGAAGGAAGCTGCCGACAGCCAGGACTCGGTCGCCAGGGACGCCTTGGTGATACCCATGAGCTCGGGACGGCCGGAGGCCGGCGTCTTGCCCTCGGACACAACGCGGCGGTTGGCGTCCTCGAAGCGGCTGCGCTCGGCGAGCTCGCCGGGCAGCAGATCCGATTCACCGGACTCGATGACCGTGACGCGGCGCAGCATCTGGCGGACGATAACCTCGACGTGCTTGTCGTGGATACCGATGCCCTGGCTGCGGTATACGCCCTGGACTTCGTCCACCAGGAACTTCTGCGCGGCACGGGGGCCCATGATGCGCAGCACCTGCTTGGGGTCGACCGGACCGTTGATGAGCTTCTGGCCGACGCTGACGTGCTCGCCGTCTTCGATGAGAAGACGTGAACGGCGCAGCACCGGGTAGGCGATCTCTTCGGATCCGTCATCCGGGGTGATGACCAGGCGCATCTGGCGCTCGGACTCTTCGATGGCGATGCGGCCGGCTGCTTCCGCAATCGGCGCCACACCCTTCGGAGTACGGGCCTCGAAGAGCTCCTGGATACGGGGCAGACCCTGGGTGATGTCGTCGCCACCGCCGGCGGAGACAGCACCGCCGGTGTGGAAGGTACGCATAGTCAGCTGGGTACCGGGCTCACCGATGGACTGTGCGGCGATGATGCCGACGGCCTCGCCGATGTCCACGGTCTTGCCGGTGGCCAGCGAACGGCCGTAGCACAGGGCGCAGGTGCCGACGCTGGACTCACAGGTGAGTACGGAGCGGACCTTGACCTCGGTGATGCCGGCTGCGAACAGTTCGGCAATGACGACGTCGCCGCAGTCAGTACCGGCCGCTGCCAGGACCTTGCCCTTGGCGTCAACGACGTCCACGGCCAGGGTGCGGGCGTAGGCGCTGTTCTCGACGTTCTCGTCCAGGACCAGCTCGCCGTTGGCGTCAGCCACAGCGATCGGGGTGACGAGGCCGCGTTCGGTGCCGCAGTCCTCTTCACGGACGATGACGTCCTGCGAGACGTCCACCAGACGACGGGTCAGGTAACCCGAGTTGGCGGTACGCAGCGCGGTATCGGCCAGACCCTTACGGGCACCGTGCGTGGCGATGAAGTATTCCAGCACCGACAGGCCCTCGCGGTAGGAGGACTTGATCGGACGCGGGATGATCTCGCCCTTCGGGTTGGCCACCAGGCCACGGATACCCGCGATCTGACGGACCTGCATCCAGTTACCACGGGCACCGGAGGACACCATGCGGTTGATGGTGTTCATCGGCGACAGGCTGTCACGCATCGCCTGGGCGATCTCGTTGGTTGCCTTGTTCCAGATCTCGATCAGTTCCTGCCGACGCTCGTCGTCGTCGATCAGGCCCTTGTCGTACTGGCCCTGGATCTTCGCGGCCATGGTCTCGTAGCCGGCCAGGAGCTCCGGCTTGGAGGCCGGGACCTCGATGTCGGAGATGGCGACGGTTACGCCCGAGCGGGTTGCCCAGTAGAAACCGGCATCCTTCAGGTTGTCCAGCGTTGCCGCGGTGACGACCTTCGGGTAGCGCTCGGCGAGGTCGTTGACGATCCGGGACAGCTCACCCTTGTCGGCAACAGCCTCCACCCACGGGTAATCCGCGGGCAGCGTCTGGTTGAAGATGACCTGGCCCAGGGAGGTCTCGACCAGCGTGGTCTGACCCGGCTCCCAGCCTTCGGGAGCTTCCCAGCCGGCGTAGGGGACGAAGTCCTCGAGCCGGATCTTGACCTTGGAGTTCAGGTGCAGCTCGTGCAGGTCGAACGCCATGATGGCTTCCGAGACGGAGGAGAAGATCCGGCCCTCGCCAGCTGAACCGACACGCTTGGTGGTCAGGTGGTAGAGGCCGATGATCATATCCTGCGAAGGCAGCGTCACCGGGCGGCCGTCGGACGGCTTCAGGATGTTGTTCGAGGACAGCATCAGGATCCGGGCCTCGGCCTGGGCTTCGGGGCTCAGCGGCAGGTGGACTGCCATCTGGTCGCCGTCGAAGTCGGCGTTGAAGGCGCCACAAACCAGCGGGTGGAGCTGGATTGCCTTGCCTTCGACCAGCTGCGGCTCGAACGCCTGGATGCCGAGACGGTGCAGGGTAGGTGCACGGTTCAGCAGCACCGGGTGCTCGGTGATGATCTCTTCGAGCACGTCCCAGACCTGCGGGCGGTAACGCTCGACCATACGCTTGGCCGACTTGATGTTCTGCGCGTGGTTGAGGTCAACCAGGCGCTTCATCACGAACGGCTTGAAGAGCTCCAGGGCCATCTGCTTCGGCAGACCGCACTGGTGCAGCTTCAGCTGCGGGCCGACGACGATGACCGAACGACCGGAGTAGTCAACGCGCTTACCCAGGAGGTTCTGGCGGAAACGACCCTGCTTGCCCTTGAGCATGTCGGAGAGGGACTTCAGCGGGCGGTTGCCCGGTCCGGTGACCGGACGGCCGCGGCGGCCGTTGTCGAAGAGGCTGTCAACAGCTTCCTGAAGCATGCGCTTCTCGTTGTTGACGATGATCTCCGGCGCACCGAGGTCAAGCAGGCGCTTGAGGCGGTTGTTGCGGTTGATCACGCGGCGGTACAGGTCGTTGAGGTCGGAGGTCGCGAAGCGGCCGCCGTCCAGCTGGACCATCGGGCGCAGTTCCGGCGGGATTACCGGGACGGCGTCCAGCACCATGCCGAGCGGGCTGTTGTTGGTGGTCAGGAACGCGTTGACCACCTTCAGGCGCTTCAGGGCGCGGGTCTTGCGCTGGCCCTTGCCGTTGGCGATGATGTCGCGCAGCAGGTCCGATTCGGCCTGCATGTCGAAGCCTTCAAGACGCTTCTTGATGGCCTCGGCACCCATGGAGCCTTCGAAGTACATGCCGTAGCGGTCACGCAGTTCGCGGTACAGGCCTTCGTCGCCTTCGAGGTCGGCGACCTTGAGGTTCTTGAAGCGGTCCCAGACCTGCTCAAGGCGCTCGATCTCGGCGTCCGCGCGCTTGCGCACGTTGGCCATCTGGCGGTCCGCGGAGTCGCGGGCCTTCTTCTTGTCGGCAGCCTTGGCACCTTCACCCTCGAGGCGCGCGATCTCGTTTTCGAGGTCGCGGGCGATCGTGGCGATGTCGGAGTCGCGGTTGTCGATCAGCTGCTTCTTCTCGATGTCGTGCTCAACCTGCAGGTTGGGCAGTTCCTCGTGGCGGGCATCGGCGTCGACGCTGGTGATCATGTAGGCGGCGAAGTAGATGACCTTTTCGAGGTCCTTCGGTGCCAGGTCAAGGAGGTAGCCCAGGCGGGACGGAACACCCTTGAAGTACCAGATGTGCGTGACCGGGGCGGCCAGCTCGATGTGGCCCATACGCTCGCGGCGGACCTTGGCGCGGGTGACCTCAACGCCACACCGCTCGCAGATGATGCCCTTGAAGCGCACGCGCTTGTACTTGCCGCAGTAGCATTCCCAGTCGCGGGACGGGCCGAAGATCTTCTCGCAGAAGAGGCCGTCCTTCTCGGGCTTGAGCGTGCGGTAGTTGATGGTTTCCGGCTTCTTAACCTCGCCGTAAGACCAGCCACGGATGTCTTCCGCGGTGGCGAGGCCGATCTGCATGAGGCCGAAGGAGGATTCGCTGGACATATGGTCCCTGTTCTCTCTTGTTCTCTAAATTCTGAAGTCTTGGGTTACGGGAAGAGGGAGGTGGCGTCCGACGGCGGGTGGTGACCCGCCGTCGGACCCCGACCTGCTAGACCTCTTCTACGGAACTGGGCTCTGCACGAGACAGATCGATGCCCAGTTCTTCCGCAGCCGTGAAGACTGCGTCATCAGAGTCACGCATTTCAATTGTGGTTCCGTCCGTGGAAAGAACTTCCACGTTCAGGCACAGCGACTGCATTTCCTTGATCAAGACCTTGAAGGACTCAGGAACGCCCGGCTCCGGGATGTTCTCGCCCTTGACGATGGCTTCGTAGACCTTCACACGACCGTGGATGTCATCCGACTTGATCGTGAGGAGTTCCTGGAGCGTGTAGGCCGCGCCATAGGCTTCGAGCGCCCACACTTCCATTTCACCGAAGCGCTGGCCACCGAACTGCGCCTTACCACCCAGCGGCTGCTGCGTGATCATGGAGTACGGGCCGGTGGAGCGCGCGTGGATCTTGTCGTCCACCAGGTGGTGGAGCTTCAGGATGTACATGTAGCCGACCGAGATCGGATCCGGGAACGGCTCGCCGGAGCGGCCGTCAAACAGGCGGGTCTTGCCCGAGGAGTTGATCAGGCGGTCCCCGTCGCGGGTGACGTTGGTGGAGTCGAGCAGGCCCGTGATTTCCTCTTCACGCGCACCGTCGAAGACCGGCGTGGCGACAGTGGTCTGGCCACTTTCGCGCGGCAGGTTCGGCAGCTGCTTGACCCACTCGGGCTCGCCCTCGATCTTCCAGCCGGTCTTGGCAACCCAGCCGAGGTGCGTTTCGAGCACCTGGCCGACGTTCATACGGCCCGGAACACCCAGCGGGTTCAGGACAATATCAACGGGGGTGCCGTCGGCAAGGAAGGGCATGTCCTCCACGGGAAGGATCTTGGAGATAACACCCTTGTTGCCGTGACGGCCGGCGAGCTTGTCGCCGTCGGTGATCTTGCGCTTGGCAGCCACGTAGACGCGGACCAGCTGGTTGACGCCCGGGGGCAGCTCGTCGTCGTTGTCGCGGTCGAAGACGCGGACACCGATCACGGTGCCGGACTCGCCGTGGGGCACCTTCAGGGAGGTGTCGCGCACTTCGCGGGACTTCTCGCCGAAGATGGCGCGCAGCAGGCGCTCTTCCGGGGTCAGCTCGGTCTCGCCCTTGGGGGTGACCTTGCCGACCAGGATGTCGCCGGCTTCAACCTCGGCACCGATGTGGATGATGCCGCGCTCGTCCAGGCCTGCCAGGACTTCCTCGGACACGTTCGGGATGTCACGGGTGATTTCCTCGGCACCAAGCTTGGTGTCGCGGGCATCGATCTCGTGCTCCTCGATGTGGATCGAGGACAGGACGTCCTCGGCCACGATCCGCTGGGACAGGATGATGGCATCCTCGAAGTTGTGGCCTTCCCAGGACATGAATGCCACGAGCAGGTTCTTACCGAGGGCGAGCTCGCCCTGGTCCGTTGCCGGGCCGTCGGCGATGATGCCGCCGACTTCCAGGCGCTGGCCTTCGTTCACCAGGACACGGTGGTTGTAGCAGTTGCCCTGGTTGGAGCGGGCGAACTTGTTGATCCGGTAGTTGGTTTCGGTGCCGTCGTCGTTGAGCATGATGACGAGCTCGGCGGAAACCTCGGTGACCACACCGGCCTTCTTCGCGATGACAACGTCACCGGCGTCGACGGCGGCGGCGCGCTCCATGCCGGTGCCGACGAACGGCGCCTCGGAGCGGACCAGCGGCACAGCCTGGCGCTGCATGTTGGCACCCATGAGTGCACGGTTGGCATCGTCATGCTCGAGGAACGGGATCAGGGCGGTCGCCACGGACACCATCTGGCGCGGGGAGACGTCCATGAACTCGACGTCGGCGGCGGGAACCAGCACGGGCTCGCCTCCACCACCGCGGGCACGGACCAGCACGGTCTCTTCGGCGAAACGCTTGTTCTCGTCGAGCGGGGCGTTGGCCTGTGCGATCAGGACCTCGGCCTCGTCGTCGGCGGTGAGGTACTGGACCTCATCGGAAACGATGCCCTCGGAAACGAGGCGGTACGGGGTCTCGATGAAACCGAACGGGTTGATCCGGCCGTACGATGCCAGCGAACCGATCAGGCCGATGTTCGGGCCTTCAGGGGTTTCGATCGGGCACATACGTCCGTAGTGGGACGGGTGGACGTCTCGGACTTCCATGCCGGCACGGTCACGGGACAGACCGCCCGGGCCCAGCGCGGACAGGCGGCGCTTGTGGGTCAGGCCCGACAGCGGGTTGTTCTGGTCCATGAACTGCGAGAGCTGGGACGTTCCGAAGAACTCCTTGATCGCTGCCACGACGGGGCGGATGTTGATCAGGGTCTGCGGCGTGATCGCCTCGACGTCCTGGGTGGTCATACGCTCGCGGACAACGCGCTCCATGCGGGACAGGCCGGTGCGGACCTGGTTCTCGATGAGCTCGCCGACGGCGCGGATACGGCGGTTGCCGAAGTGGTCGATGTCGTCGATCTCGACGCGCAGCTCGTGGTCCTGGCCGTCGCGCTTGCCCATGAGGGTCTTCTCACCGGCGTGCAGGGCTACCAGGAACTTGATCATGGCAACGATGTCTTCAACGTGCAGGACCGAAGCTTCCTTGTCGCCAAGGGAGCGGTCGATGCCAAGCTTGCGGTTGATCTTGTACCGGCCGACCTTGGCCAGATCGTAGCGCTTGGAGTTGAAGTACAGGTTGTCCAGCAGGGACTGGGCAGCCTCAACGGTGGGCGGCTCGCCCGGTCGCAGCTTCCGGTAGATGTCCAGCAAGGCGTCTTCGCGGGTTTCGGTGGCGTCCTTCTCCAGCGTCGCGCGCATGGAGTCGTACTGGCCGAATTCCTCGAGGATCTGGCCTTCGGTCCAGCCGAGGGCCTTCAGCAGCACGGTGACGGACTGCTTGCGCTTGCGGTCGAGGCGAACGCCGACCTGGTCGCGCTTGTCGATTTCGAGTTCGAACCAGGCGCCGCGGGACGGGATGATCTTCGCGGTGAAGATGTCCTTGTCGCTGGTCTTGTCCGCGGTGCGCTCGAAGTAGGCGCCCGGGGACCGGACCAGCTGGGACACGACGACACGCTCGGTGCCGTTAACGACGAAGGTGCCCTTCTCGGTCATCAGCGGGAAGTCACCCATGAACACGGTCTGCTGCTTGATTTCGCCCGTGTTGTTGTTCATGAACTCGGCCTTGACGTACAGCGGAGCGGAGTACGTAGCGTCCCGGTCCTTGCACTCGGCCATGGTGTATTTCGGGTCAGCGAACTCCGGCTCGGAGAAGCTCAGGGACATGGTGCCCTGGAAGTCCTCGATCGGGGAGATCTCTTCGAAGATGTCAGACAGGCCCGACGTGGTGGCGACACTGAGGTCGCCTTCCTCGACGGCCTTCGCGACGCGCGCCTGCCAGCGTTCGTTTCCGACCAGCCAGTCGAAGCTGTCCGTTTGCAGGGCAAGCAGATTCGGAACGTCAAGCGGTTCGTGAATCTTTGCGAAGGAGAGCCGGCGGGTTGCACCGTCGGTGCTGTCGGCATTGATAGCGGTAGCGTTGTTTACATTAGAGGTGCTCGAGGCGACCAAGAGGGATCCTTCCACAGACCTTCAGGCGTTTTCAGATCTCCCCCGTTATGCACCCTGCGAAGTGACTCCGCAGTGCTACCAGTCCGGTTCCGCTATATGACCCGGGACCCGCACTGACCATGCTGGTGCACGTTGTAGACGGCACATTGATGGAGCAGCGCTCAGGCTAAGCCCACCGCTATATGAAGGCTGAAGGTAAACAGGGAAGACGCAAATATCTACGATACGGCAAAGCAACCTACTTGTCTACCCCACTTGCGGCGTGATTGCAAGCACGCACGGCGCCGCCCCTGCGGTCCTGCTGAATGGCTCCGTGATGGGCCTCACGATAACCTTGGAGTACATCGTTAGAGATCGGAAGAGATAACCATGACCAACTTCGCGGACAACAATGATGTTGTCATCCTCGCCGCCGCCCGTACCCCGCAGGGCCGGCTCAACGGGCAGCTGGCCAGCTTCACCGCCGTCGAACTCGGCGCCCATGCGATCCGGGCGGCGCTGGCCGCCAGCGGAGTGAAGCCGGACCAGGTCGACTCGGTCATCATGGGCCAGGTGCTGCAGGCCGGGGCCGGCCAGAACCCGGCCCGCCAGAGCGCCATCGGCGCCGGCATCGGCTGGAACGTCCCGACGGTCACGATCAACAAGGTCTGCCTCTCCGGCCTGACCGCCGTGATCGACGCGGCCCGGATGATCCGCAGCGGCGACGCTACCGTCGTCGTCGCCGGCGGCCAGGAATCCATGAGCCGGGCCCCGCACCTGCTCCCCGGCTCCCGCCAAGGCTGGACGTACGGCTCGGTCCAGGCGCTCGACGCCGCCGCCCACGACGGACTCACCGACGCCTTCGACGGACAGTCCATGGGCCTGTCCACCGAGAGCAAGAACGTCACCCTCGGCATTGACCGGACCTCCCAGGACGAGGTCGCGGCGGCCTCGCACCAGCGCGCCGCCCGCGCCGCGAAGGACGGGGTGTTCGACGGCGAAATCGCGCCGATCAGCGTTAAGCAGCGCAAGGGCGAGCCGGTCCAGGTCGGCACCGACGAGGGCGTCCGCCCGGACACCTCCGTCGCCTCCCTCGCCGGGCTGCGCGCGGCGTTCGCCACGGACGGCACCATCACGGCCGGCAACTCCTCCCCGCTCTCCGACGGCGCCGCCGCCCTGGTCCTAACCTCCCGGAAGTTTGCCGAGGAGCACGGCCTGGAGTACCTGGCCGTGGTGGGCAAGCCCGGACAGGTGGCCGGACCGGACAACTCGCTGCACTCCCAGCCCTCCAATGCGATCAAGAACGCACTGGAGAAGGCCGGCTGGTCCGCCGCGGACCTGGACTTCATTGAGATCAATGAGGCCTTCGGCTCCGTGGCCGTGCAGTCCCTCAAGGACCTGGACTACCCGCTGGAGCAGTGCAACATTCACGGCGGCGCGATCGCACTGGGCCACCCGATCGGCGCGTCCGGGGCGCGGCTGGCCCTGCATGCGGCCCACGAGCTGAAGCGGCGCGGCGCCGGCAAGGCCGCCGTGTCGCTCTGCGGCGGCGGCGGCCAGGGCGAGGCCCTGCTGCTGTACCGCGACTGATGACCGAGCCGACGGACGGGGCAGCGGAGTGGCCGGCGGCCGGTCTCTCTTCCGGCCAGGAGCGTGGCGGCGGAGCCGGCAGGAAGCGGTTCCTGGCGGACGCCGCCGCGCGCAGCCTCGAGGTGGAACTGGTGGAGCGGCTCGCCGCGCACAGCCTGGAGGAGGCCGCCGCGATCCTCGGCATCAGGCCCGGGGACATCGTGAAATCCCTGGTGGTCAAGCACAAGGACGGCAGCTTCCTGTTCGCCCTGGTCCCGGGCGACCGGCAGATCAGCTGGCCTAAACTCCGCCAGCTGGTCGGCGTCAACAAGCTTTCCCTGCCCGCCGCCGACATCGCCCTCGCCGCAACCGGCTACGAGCGCGGCACCATCACGCCGCTGGGCAGCACCACCGCGTGGCCGGTGTACGCCGACAGCACCATCACCGGTCGGCGGATCTCGATGGGCGCCGGGGAACACGGCTACAGCGCCTTCGTCGACGCCGACGCGCTCACCGCAGCCCTCGGCGCCGTCGTCGCGGACATCTCCGACCCGCTGCAGTGACAACGTAGCCCGGCCGGGTTAACCCCCGGCCGGACGCAACGACTGCTCCGTAAGTGCCGTTTTCGGTGCTGAAAACGGCCGTTACGGAGCAGTCGACGGTGTTGCGGAGGCGTCAGGCGGTGACCGTCAGGGGTTCACCGTTGACCGTGAGCCGCCAGTTGCTCTGGCTGAACACGGCGGCGTCGAGGGTGCCGCGGGCCATGACGTAGTCGATGATCCGCTGGCGGATCTCCTGCTGGCTGTTCGAGAGCACCGGAGCCGTCTTCACGCCCGGGAAGTTGCCTCCGCCGCTCTGGCGGTAGTTGTTGATCGCCATCGCGAACTCCTTGTCCGCCGGCACGGGCGAGCCGCCGTACGTCAGGTTCATGATCCGGTCCCCCACCGGCCGGGCCAGGTCGATCTCATAGTTCAGCGGCGCGTCCAGGCCGTAGACGACGTCGTAGTTGTAGTCCGGCGTGCCGTTCGGCGCGATGGTGGTGGCGGCGTTCGTGACGTCCTGCGCGCGGGCCGTCGTGGTGGCCACCGGCTTGAAGTACTGCGCCGACCACTCGAGGTAGGCCTTGACCTGGGCCCCGGTGACCTTGATGGACAGCAGCGTGTTGTCGAAGATGTACAGCCCGGCGACGTCGCGGATGGTCAGCGGGCCGGCCTTGACGTCCACGGAGCGCGAGAACGCCGCCGCGATGGAGAGCACCGGGAGCCCGGCGGCGGGACCGTTGGCCAGTTCCGCCTTGATGGTGCTGGCCTGGACATAGTTGATCGCATCGATCGCGGCCGAGTCGCCCCAGCAGGCGGTCGCCGTGGTCAGCGGCGCGGTGGAGGTGCCGATCACCTGGTTCACGTACTTCACCGTGGCCTCGTGGCCGGCCTGCACGGCGCTGACGACGGCGGGGTCCGGATCGGCGGTGTTGGCGTTCAGCAGGTGGGAGTGCGCCGAGGTGACGGTCCACTGTCCCTTGTCCTTGGTTAGTTGCAGGTCGATGACGGCGACGCGCATGCCCCACTTCAGCGGCTCGGTCAGCAGCACCGCCTTCCCCGTAGTCTTGTTGGTGACAAAACGCTCCGGGATCTCCAGGTGCGCGTGACCGACCAGGATCGCGTCGATCCCCGGAACCTCCTCGGCGAGCTGCGTCGAGGCGTTTTCTGCGAACGGCAGGGCGTCGCCGTAGGAGGAGCCCGGCGTCGCGCCCGAGTGGCTGGAGACGATGATGACGTCCGCTCCGGCGGCCTTCATCTCCGGGATGACAGTCTTGGCCTCCTCCACGATGCCGTTGAAGTCGAGTTTGCCCTGGACGTTGTCGCGGTCCCAGAGGGCGCAGCCGGGCGTGACAAAGCCGACGAGGCCGACGGTCAGCCAGCCGTTTCCGGTCCTGACCCGCTTGAGGATGTACGGGGTGAAGGCGCGCTGGCCGGTCACGGCGTCGTGCACGTTGGCGCCGAGCAGCGGGAAGTCCAGCTGCTTCTCCCAGGTCCGCAGCATCGGGATGCCGTAGTTGAATTCGTGGTTGCCCAGTGCGACGGCGTCGTAGCCGACGGCGTTCATGGCCAGCGCCATGGGGTGCTTGACGGTGTCGGAGATGGGGTTGACCTTGGCGAAGTAGTAGGCCAGCGGCGTGCCCTGGATGGTGTCGCCGGAATCGATGGTGAGCGTGTTGGCGGCGCCGCGCTCGTCCCGGACGGCCTTGATCAGGCTGGACGCCTGCGCGATGCCGATTCTGTTACCGTCTTTGTCCGCGTAGGGCACATTCTTGAAGTAGTCCCAGTTGAAGACGTTGTTGTGCAGGTCGGTGGTACCCAGCACGGTCAGGTTGAACTGCTTCTTGGCGTTGCCGGGCGCGGCCTGTGCGGCGGGGGCGCCGGAGAGCGCCGCGGCGGCGGCGCTGCCGCCGACAAAGGCCGCGGCGAGCATGGCGCGGCGGGAGAACGACGGGTTCGGATCTGTCATTGTGTGAGCTCCTCAGGGTTGGGCGCCGGTCGGCACAATGCCAAAGTCTAGGTGCCCCGTCCCGTCCTGAAAAGGAGAGCCTGCAATCATTTACCGAAGGTTCACGTGCCTGCGGCGGCCCCGGAACGCAGGAAACCCCGCCCACCGGAGTGGACGGGGTTTCGAGGAGCTGGAAGGCCGGGAGCCTCCCGGATCTGCGAGTGTTACTTGAGGGTAACGGTGGCGCCGGCAGCCTCGAGCTGCTCCTTGGCCTTCTCGGCAGCTTCCTTGGTGGCGCCTTCGAGGACGGCCTTCGGTGCGCTGTCAACCAGGTCCTTGGCTTCCTTGAGGCCGAGGGAGGTGATGGCGCGAACTTCCTTGATCACTGCGATCTTCTTGTCGCCAGCGGCTTCGAGGACGACGTCGAAGTCGGTCTTCTCTTCGGCCTCTTCAGCAGCTCCGCCACCGGCGGGGCCGGCAACGGCAACAGCGGCTGCGGTAACTTCGAAGGTCTCTTCGAAGAGCTTGACGAACTCGGAGAGCTCGATGATGGTCAGTTCCTTGAAAGCTTCAATGAGCTCTTCGTTGCTGAGCTTCGCCATGGTGTGGCGTCCTTCCTATAGGTGGTGCTTGGCGGCCGGAGCCGTTGCCCTTGCACCGGAGTCTGGGTTGAAAGAGAGAGTTAGTTCTCTTCGGTGGCTGCGGCTTCGGCCGGAGCTTCGGTCTCTGCTGCTTCTGCGGCCGGGGCTTCTTCAGCGGCGGGCGCTTCGGCAGCTGCCGGTGCACCGTTCTCTTCTTCAAGCTTGAGGCGCAGGGCGTCGATGATGCGTGCAGCAGCGGCAGCAGGAGCCTTGAGGATGCCTGCAACCTTGGCGAGCTGCAGCTCGCGGGACTCGAGTGCTGCCAGGGCAGCAACTTCGCTGGCGTTCAGTGCCTTGCCCTCGAAGTAACCGGTCTTGATGACCAGCTGCTTGTTGGCCTTGGCAAAATCCGTCAGGCTCTTGGCAGCTGCAACTGCGTCACCCTTGATGAACGCGATTGCAGTGGGGCCGGCAAGCTGGCCGTCGAATGCTTCGACACCGGCTTCCTTGGCTGCAATAGCGGTCAGGGTGTTCTTGACGACCGCGAACTTGGTGTCCTGGCCGAGAGAAACACGCAGCTGCTTGAGCTGTGCAACGGTGAGCCCACGGTATTCGGTCAGGACAGCGGCGTTCGATTCCTTGAAATCGTTAGTGATCTCAGCTACTGCTGAAACCTTGGTAGGCGTTGCCATAACCCTCCTTCCGGGGATAGTGCCGGTGTGTCCGGGTCCCCGCTCGGATGAGCTAAAACTAAAAACGCCCCGCGCAGATGCACGGGGCTTGTCTCAACGCGGACGTGCCGCGGAGCTTTGCTTCGTTCACCTGCGCCGGCCGCCCTATGTTCAGGGTCCTTCGTCCGGAGATCCACTTGCCCTCCCGGCGCGGCTGCAGAAGTGAGCTTTGCTTGGGAGAGTGGATTTCCAACAACCGACGGTCTTTGGTCCTCCCAGCTTACGGGAAGAGGCCCGCGCGCTCCAAATCGGCTCAGCTGATGCTGGGTCCGAAGTCGGGCAGCTCCTTTTGCCAGATGCCCGTCACGCCGGCGGTGGTGAAGCCGAGCTGCTTGTTTACGGTCAGCAGGTAGCGGTTTTCCGGGGCGTTCCAGGTGTAGAGCACCCGGGCGTCCGGGAACTGTTCGGTGAGCCGTTCCATGTTGGCCACCTTGATCAGCAGCCCCAGCTTGTTGCCGCGGTGCTCGCGCAGGACAACGGTGTCGTCCTGGAAGACGACGTCGGGGCGCAGCGCCAGGACACTGATGGTGGTCAGCCCCACCAGGGCCCCGCTGGCGATGTGTTCGACGGCGGTGACCACCGTCCGGCGGCCCTGCGCGATGGCGACGTCTTCCGCCTCGCGGAGGATCCCGCCGTCGAACACCAGGGCGGCGTCGTCGGCGCCGGGGATGCCGTCCTCGCCGGCCCGGTTCTCCAGCGCCGCCACGGCCTCCAGCCATTGCTCCGGGCAGCGGTCCGTCCAGTGGTGCAGCCGGTAGCGCCCGGCGTTGGCTTCCTCCGCCTCGGCCTGCAGGTCGGCAACGAGCTTGCTGTCCAGCGGCAGGGCGCAGGAGCTGAACTGCTCGATGTGCTGGAGGGTGTAGCCGGTGTGCTGGGCGAACTCCACCTCCCGGCTGTTGAGCGGAACGAACCCGAGGCCGGAGCCGGGGATCAGCTGCCCCGCTTTGCTGTCCCCCAGCGTGGCTCCGGGATGGTTCGTGTCGATCAGGATGGTATGGCGGCCCTCGTCCCGGGCGAAGCGTTCCGCCGCCTCCAGCAACCGCCGGCCGACGCCGCGCCCCTGGAACTCGGGCAGGATGTCCAGGGTGAATTCGGCGAGGTCCAGGTTGTCCGAGAGAGGCAGCGCGATGTCAACGGTCCCGACGATCACGCCGTCGACCCGGGCCACCAGGATCACCTGCCGCTCGTACGGGTCCGACATTTCCAGCAGCTTCTCGAGCGGGGCGTAGGCGAGGTCGTCGCTCCCCCACGTCTGCATCCGGACCTTGCGCCCCACTTCGACGGCGGCAAGGAAGTCTGCCGCATCCGGTCCGTCCAGCGAATCCGGAATCCAGAGCTGCTCGACCTGTACCTCGTTTGCCATAGCGGGCATCTTCCCAGCCATTCTGCCGCCCAATGCCCCGCTTGCGCCGGGCTTTCAAGCGTCAGCATATGCCCGTTCGGGCCCGCATTCCATGGCCCGGCACGGCTAGTTTTCCGCCCACCCCGGCCGCCCGGCGGAGCCTAGTCCGCAGCGGCGGCAGCTCCCGGCTCAACCGTCTTCTGCCACTCCCCGTCCCAGCCGGCCGGCCGGAATCCGAGGGCGACGTTGATGGCCAGCATGTGGTCGTTTTCGGCAGCGTTGAACGTGGTGACACGCCGGACGTCCGGGTAGTCGGCAAGGCGCCGCAGGTTGGCGATCTTGACGAGCATCCCCAGGCGGTGGCCGCGGTGGGCCGCGGCCACGAGGGTGTCGTCCTGCTCGGCCAGCCAGGGCTTGCCGGGCGCCAGTTCAAGCACTGAGTAGGCCGCCAGCTCGCCACTGCCCAGGTGGCGTGCCGCCGTCACGAGCGACGTGTTGCCGGCCCGCTTCCACGTTTCCTCGACATGGCGGACGCGGGCAGTGTCCCAGACTTCCTCGTCGTAGCTGAGGCCGCCCGTCGGCGCATCCGTGCTCATCCGCGACATCAGGACCGCGAGTTGCGCCACGAGATCGTCCGGGCAATGGTCTGTCCAGCCCAGCAGCTCATACCCGGCGGCTTTGGTCCGGGCCTCCCGTTCCAGGGGTTCCAGTCCGGGAAGGGCTGCGGCGACATCCAGGCTGCTGTACCGCTCGACCTGTTCCAGCCGGTAGCCCGCCGCCGTGGCGAAGCGGACACCGCGGGCAGCGGCCGGCAGCGCACCGGTGCCGGTCAACGGTACGAGCACGTCCGGACCCTCGGCGTCGAAGTCTGCCGGATGTTCCGTGTAACTCTTCAGGACCGTGCGGCCGTCGGCGGCGGCCAGGGCTTCGGTGTGGGCGAGCAGCGCGCGGCCGATCCCACGGCCGGAGTAGGGCTGCAGTACGGCAACCTGCAGCAGGGCGCTGCCCAGGTTTTCCTGCTGCTCGAAGCGGACCCAGGCCTTCGCCACCATTCTGCCCTCCAGCCGCACGAAGAAGATCCGTGTCCGTGAATAGGCGTTGTCCCGCCAGAAACGCAGCCGCGCCTGGTCCGCCGTCGCGCGGTCCATACTGCCCCATATTTCCCGGGTGATGGCGTCGCAGAGCCGGCCGAATTCGTGGAACTCGGCGGCGTCGGGCGCGTCAAGGGACTCGGGCAGGGAAAGTGGTTCGATGTGGTACGTTGCGGCAGTCACCGGCACAGCCTAGCCTCCGCCCGGAACGCAGAAAAGACCGCCCCGCGGACGCGGGACGGTCTTTTCACTGCCTGGTGAGGCTAGCCGGAGGCTTAGGCCTCGGTCAGGACCTTGGTGACGGCGGGGTCAACCGAGATACCCGGGCCGAACGTCGTGGCGACGGTGGCCTTCTGGATGTAGCGGCCCTTGGAAGCGGACGGCTTGAGGCGGAGAACCTCTTCCAGGGCCGCGGCGTAGTTCTCGGCCAGCTTGACGGCGTCGAAGGAAACCTTGCCGATGATGAAGTGCAGGTTCGAGTGCTTGTCGACGCGGAAGTCGATCTTGCCGCCCTTGATGTCGTTGACAGCCTTCGCAACGTCAGCGGTCACGGTGCCGGTCTTCGGGTTCGGCATCAGGTTGCGCGGGCCGAGGACCTTACCGAGGCGGCCAACCTTGCCCATGAGGTCAGGGGTGGCGACGGCGGCGTCGAAGTCGGTCCAGCCGCCGGCGATCTTTTCGATCAGGTCGTCGGAACCAACGAAGTCGGCGCCGGCCGCGATGGCGGCTTCAGCCTTGTCGCCGGTGGCGAAGACCAGGACGCGGGCGACCTTACCGGTGCCGTGCGGCAGGTTGACGGTGCCGCGGACCATCTGGTCGGCCTTGCGGGGGTCGACGCCGAGGCGGAACGCGACCTCAACGGTGGCGTCGAACTTGGACGGGTTGGTGTCCTTGGCGAGCGTCACTGCCTCGAACGGCGCGTAGAACTTCTCCGCGTCGATCTTGGCGGCGGCTGCCTCATATGCTTTGCTGCGCTTTGCCATGCTGCTTATTCTCCTTGTGCAGTTGTGGTCTGCGGACCGCGCTGGGCCCTGCCACAGTCGGGATTCCGGTGGTGTATCCGGTTCCCGCTCTTCTATGTTTAGGTGGTGCCGGTCGCCCGGCGGTGCTGACGGCGTCGTGATCGGTTCCCCGAACCCGGCGCATCGGCGGTGGGGACTTAACCCTCGACGGTGATACCCATGGAGCGGGCGGTGCCGGCGATGATCTTCGCGGCGCCTTCGAGGCTGGTGGCGTTGAGGTCTTCCATCTTGGTGGTGGCGATCTCGTTGACCTGGGCCTGGGTCAGCTTGGCAACCTTGACGGTGTGCGGGGTAGCCGAACCCTTGGCGACGCCTGCAGCCTTCTTGATGAGCTCTGCAGCCGGCGGGGTCTTGGTGATGAACGTGAACGAGCGGTCCTCGTAGACCGTGATTTCAACCGGAATAACGTTGCCGCGCTGGGCTTCCGTCGCAGCGTTGTACGCCTTGCAGAATTCCATGATGTTGACACCGTGCTGGCCAAGCGCAGGACCGATCGGCGGGGCCGGGTTGGCGGCACCTGCCTGGATCTGTAGCTTGATGAGGCCGGTGACCTTCTTCTTGGGAGCCAATGTAGGGTCCTTCTCTCAATTACGTCCTGGGGCACAGGAGCGTGCCTCAGGTTGGTGGCCGCCATGGCGAGGCGGCCGGCCGCTCCGAGGCTGCTAAGCGGGCAGCCCGGGGCGAATTCTGTTGGTATTGCTAGATCTTGCTGACCTGGTTGAACGCCAGGGTGACCGGGGTCTCGCGCTCGAAGATGGAGACCAGCACCACCAGGGTCTGCGAATCGACCTTGATCTCGGAGATCGTGGCGGGCAGGGTCTCAAAGGGGCCCTCCTTGACGATGACCGACTCGCCGACCTCGAAGTCGACGTCGACCGCGGCGGCAGCGTGCTTGACCGGCTTGCCCTTCTCGGCCTGCTCTTCTTCGAAGACCGGGGCGAGCATGGAGAAGACCTCGTCGAGGCGCAGCGGCACGGGGTTGTGGGCGTTGCCGACGAAGCCGGTGACGCCGGGGGTGTGGCGGACGGCGCCCCAGGAGGCGTCCGTCAGGTCCATGCGGACCAGGACGTAGCCGGGGATGCGGACGCGGTTGATGACCTTGCGCTGAGCGTTCTTGATCTCAACGACTTCCTCCATCGGGACCTGGATTTCGAAGATGTAATCTTCCATGTCCAGGGTCTGGATGCGGGTCTCAAGGTTGGCCTTGACGCGGTTTTCGTAGCCGGCGTAGGAGTGGATGACGTACCAGTCACCTTCCTGGCGGCGTAGCTTGGCCTTGAACTCCTCGGCGGGGTCGACGTCGGCAGCCGCGGCGGCCACCGCAAGGGCGTCGCCTTCCTCGCCGGATTCGGTGTCCTCGGCAGCTACGGCCTCGTCGGCAGATTCGTCAGCGGCGTCGGATGCGGGCGCAGCGGACTCAGCCTCGGACTCTTCCGTGGTTTCCACCGCGGCGTCCTGGCTCTTATCCAGCTCAGTCTCGTTTACCTCGAGCTCCTGCTCAGACACTTGGTCTCCTGCTTCCTCATTGCCTAACATGCCTATTTAAATGGCTCAATTCCGCACACCCCGCAGAAGCTCCGGTTTCCCAGAGTTCCACGCAGTCTGCGGACCGGTCGCCTTAGCGGTCCGTGGCGCCTGTTCCGCCGAAGACCCAGCTCACTCCGGTCCCGAAGGCCAGGTCCAGCAGGGTGACGATCACCATCATGATGACCACGAACACCAGCACCACGAGCGTGTAGTTGATCAGTTCCTTGCGGGTGGGTGCAACGACTTTCTTCAGTTCGCCGATGACCTGGCGGACGAAGAGTGCAATCCGAGCGAAGAATCCTGCCTTGGGGGCATTCTTGGCGGGGCGGCCTTGGGAGCTGCTGGCAGCTGTTTCGGTCACCTGATCCTCACTCATCCTCGCGATGTCGGATACCCGGCTCTGAACTGAACCATGGTTGCTGCGCTTGTTCCGGTAAATTCCGGAACAGCTTGCGCAGGGCAGACAGGACTCGAACCTGCAACCTGCGGTTTTGGAGACCGCTGCGCTACCAATTGCGCCACTACCCTATGGATCGAAAACCAGCCAAACCGCGCTTTTCCGCAGGCTTCCCTGAGGCGCACGCCATCATCGTGTTTTCAACACCGGAGAACCAGTCTACGCAACAACTGCGTCCACGTCGAACCGGCCCCGTCCGGACCCCTGGCTGCCTGCGGAAACGGCGGACAGTGAAGCCGCATTTCCGCTCTGGGTCACATTCATACCCGGCACCCCGGAGGATCCGCTGAACAGCATAGAGTAGATTTCGTCGAATCCCACATCCAGCCACGAGCTGAACGCGAAGAACGGACCCGCAATGCCTGCCGCCCGCATTTCCCAGCGCATTTCCGCCATAGCCGAATCCGCCACATTGGCTGTCGATGCCAAGGCGAAGGCGTTGAAGGCGGCCGGCCGGCCCGTCATCGGCTTCGGCGCCGGCGAACCGGATTTCCCGACCCCCGGCTACATCGTTGAGGCCGCCATCGCAGCCGCCTCCCAGCCGAAATACCACCGCTACTCCCCTGCCGGCGGGCTGCCCGAGCTGAAGCAGGCCATCGCGGACAAGACCTTCCGGGATTCCGGCTACACGGCCGAGGCGTCCCAGGTGCTGGTCACCAACGGCGGCAAACAGGCTGTCTACAACACCTTCGCCACCCTGTTGGATCCGGGCGACGAAGTGATCGTCCCGACGCCGTTCTGGACCACCTACCCGGAGGCGATCCGGCTGGCAGGCGGCGTTCCGGTGGAGGTCTTCGCCGGGCCCGAGCAGGAATACCTGGTCACGGTGGAGCAGCTCGAGGCCGCTCTGACGGACCGCACCAAGATCCTCCTCTTCGTCTCTCCGTCCAACCCCACCGGCGCCGTGTACTCGCCGGAGCAGGTCCGGGAAATCGGCCAGTGGGCCGCTGCCAAGGGCCTGTGGGTGGTCACCGATGAGATCTACGAGCACCTGACCTACGACGGCGTGCCCTTCACCTCGATCGCCACCGCCGTCCCGGAACTCGGCGACAGGGTGGTCATCCTCAACGGCGTCGCCAAGACCTACGCGATGACCGGCTGGCGGGTGGGTTGGATGATCGGCCCGGCGGACGTCATCAAGGCCGCCACCAACCTGCAGTCGCACGCGACCTCCAACGTTTCAAACATCATGCAGGTCGCGGCCCTCGCGGCCGTGTCCGGCCCGCTGACCGCGGTGGACGAGATGAAGGTGGCCTTCGACCGGCGGAGGAAGGCCATCGTGGCGGGCCTGAACGCGATTGATGGCGTCGACTGCCCGACGCCGAAGGGCGCCTTCTACGTGTACGCGGACGTCCGGGCGCTGCTGGGCAAGGAATTCCCCTCCGCGAACGGCCCGGTGCGGCCTTCGACGTCGGCCGAACTCGCCGCGCTGATCCTCGACGAGGTGGAGGTCGCCGTGGTTCCCGGTGAGGCCTTCGGTCCCTCCGGCTACCTGCGACTGTCCTACGCTTTGGGCGACGAGGACCTGGCCACCGGCGTCGGCCGCCTCCAGGACTTCCTCGGCAAGGCCAAATAGCACCCCGAACCTCTGATGCTCTATCACTTCGGGTCCCCATGCCCCCGGCAAACGGCCCCTAAGTGATAGAGCATTTTTGGGTCAGAGGAGGCGGCGCTCCGCGGCCCAGCGGGTCAGCTCGTGCCGGCTGGAGAGCTGGAGTTTGCGCAGCACCGCGGAGACGTGGGTCTCGACCGTCTTGATCGAGATGAACAGTTCCTTGGCGACTTCCTTGTAGCTGTAGCCGCGGGCGATCAGCCGCATCACTTCAAGTTCGCGGGCGGACAGCCGGTCGAGTTCGTTGTCGGCAATGTCCGCGGGGGCGGTGCCGAAGGCATCCAGGACAAAACCGGCCAGCCGGGGTGAAAAGACGGCGTCGCCGCCGGCCACGCGGCGCACCGCGTCGCTGATCTCGGCCCCGGAGATGGTCTTGGTGACGTAGCCGCGCGCGCCGGCCCGGATCACGGAGACCACGTCCTCGGCGGCGTCGGACACGCTCAGCGCGAGGAACCTGGTGCTGCCCAGCAACGCCGCGGAGCCTGCCAGCACCTCGCGGCCGCCGCCGCCGAGTCCGCCGGGGAGATGGACATCCAGCAGGACGACGTCGGGCCGGGTTGCGGCGATGACGGCGACGGCTTCCTCCACGGTCCCGGCCTCGCCGACGACGAGGATGCCGGGATCGAGGTCGGCCTTCAGTCCGGACCGGAAGATGGCGTGGTCATCAACGATGACCACGCGTGTGGCGCCGGGCGGGTTCGCTGCCCCGCTGCCGGCCAATGGCTGGTTGCTCACTGTGTGGTGTCCTCTCCGTTGGGCGCGGCGGCCCCGTCGGTTCCGTTGGTTCCGCTGGTTCCGCTGCTTCCGGCGGAGGCCGCGAGGGGCAGCCTGAGCCGGACCTCGGTGCCGGCGGGGCTGCTGGCGATGCTTGCGGTGCCGCCGTGGCGCCGCATCCGGCCGATCATGGATTCGCGCACCCCCAGGCGGTCGGCGGGGATGGACCCCGGATCAAATCCCGGGCCGCGGTCCTTGACGAACACCTCGGCGGCGTCGTCGGTGACCTCGAGGTAGACCGAGACGGCGCCGCCGCCGTGGCGGGCCGCGTTCAGCATGGCTTCGCGCGCCGCCTGGACCATGGCCTCAAGGCGTTCGGTGAGGGCGCAGTCGCCCACCGTGACGACGTCGACGGCGTGCCCGAGGGAATCTTCCACCTCGGCGGCGGCGGCCTGCAGCGCGTCGGAGAGCTGGCCTGCTTCCCGTCCCGGGTCCCGGTAGAGCCAGCCCCGCAGCTCCCGTTCCTGGGCGCGGGCCAGGCGGACGACGTCGTGCTCGCTGCCGGCGCGCCGCTGGATCAGGGCCAGGGTCTGGAGCACCGAATCATGCAGGTGGGCGGCGATCTCGGCCCGTTCCGTGGCCCGCACCCGGCCGGCGCGCTCGGCCTCCAGGTCCCGCCAGAACTTCAGCCCCCAGGGCAGCAGCACCAGCGCCACGCCGCCGAGGACGGCGACGGACGCCAGCAGCGCCAGCCAGGTCTGCTCCCAGGACCCGGAACCGGAGACCATCAGCAGCACCCCGGCCACCACCAGGCCGAGCCCGGCCGCGAGCCTGGCCCAGCCGCCGGCCTGGTCGGCCTTGGTCTTGTCCACAATGCCCGCACGCCGGGTCTCATCAAGCTGCATCCACGCGATCGCGGCGCCGCCCAGGATCGCGGCCACCGGGATCAGGGTGCCCAGCGGGACGTCCAGGCCAAACAGCCGGGCGATCAGGATGCCGGCCGCCAGCAGCAGCCCGGCGCCGAGCAGGATCTCCTTGCCGTACGGCATGCCCGGGAGCCGGGTCCGCCAGGATCCGGCCGCCGCAGCTGCGGGGCCGCTGGACCGGCCGGCGGGAGGAAGGACGTTGCCGGCGTGGTCACTCACCGCCGGGGCAATCGGCGACGCCGGCCGCCGCGCGTTGCGCTTGGCGCTCTCGTCCGCGGTGGGCACCATGATCCAGAGCCAGGCATAAAACGCGACGCCGGCGCCGCCCGCGAGCGCCGCCACCACCATACCGATCCGGACCATCTGCACCGGCCAGCCCAGGTGGTTGGCGAGGCCCGCGCAGACACCGGCAATCATGCGGTCGCTGCTGCGCGCCAGCGGCGGGCGGGAAACGGCTGTTGTCATGACTCAATCCAAACACGGACCGGGGTTTCCCGGAGCCGCTTTCGGGCCGAACCGGGGGCCGCTCAGGGACGGTTCAGGGTGTTCCCCAGTAGAGCGGAGACCCCCGCGGGCAGGAGGATCGAAGTATGAACCCGCACACTCCGCACCCAGATGAAGACCCGAGCGTCCCGGGCCGTCCGGACAGCAACCCAGACGGCACCCCGGACGCCACCCCCGACGACCCTTCCGGCGGTTCCGACGGGAACCGCGCATCCGGCGGCGAGTCCGCCGCCCAGGACGCGCCTCCCCTCTACCCGCCGGGCGGCCCCTACTCCTCCTCCGCCGGCACCACGCCGCCGCGCTATCCCGGCGCCCCGGGTCCCGGAGCGCAGCCCCAGAACTTCTTTGACTGGATCCGCGGGCACGGCATCTACCGGGGCCGCGAGCGCTGGATCGGCGGCGTCGCCAGTGGCATCGCGCAGCGGCTCGGCGTCGACCCGCTGATCGTGCGCGGCATCCTGATCGTCCTGACGGTCTTCGCCGGGGTCGGCGTCCTCCTTTACGGGCTGGCGTGGGCGTTCCTTCCCGAACCCGACGGCCGGATTCACGTCCAGGAGGCGGCGGCCGGCCGCTGGAGCTCAGGCATGACCGGAGCCCTGGTCACAACCATCATCGGCTTCCCCAGCCTGGGCAGCGGCGCCTGGGGCTGGGACCGCTACGGTTTCGGCGCCTTTGTCTGGACGGTGTTCTGGGTGGGCGGCGCCATCTACGTCATCTATTACCTGACCCAGCGCAACAAGGCCCGCGGCCCCGCCGCCCACGGCACCCCCACCTACGGACCGGCCGGCCACGCCCCCGGTTTCCCGGGCCAGGGCGCCCCCGCCACGACCGTCCCGGGGTCGGTCCCGGCGTCCGTACCGGACACGACCCTGAGCAATCAGACGCTGCCGTTGGAGGGCGTCCCGGCCCACGGCTGGCAGGAGCACTCCGGCGCCGGCCCGGCGGCTCCTCCGCCTCCGGGCGGCACCCCGCCCTACGGCGGCGGATACGGCGGCGGATACGGCGGCTACGGGCCGGTGCCGCACCCCGCGCCCGCCCCGAAGACCCGAAACTTGGGTCCGGGCGCCCCCGCCGTGGCCGTCACCACCGGCGTGGCCCTGCTGGTCGGCGGCGGCATCAAGGCCCTCGACGCCGTGCACGCGATCAATCTCGGAACCGCGGGCAACGCCGTGGTGTGGGCCAGCGGCGCGGCGGTGCTGGGCCTCGGCATTCTCATCTCCGGTCTTCGCGGCCGGACGGCCGGCATCCTGGGCTTCTTCGCCGTCGTCGCCCTGATCATCGGCGGGATCTTCAACCTGGTGCCAAACGCCGACCGGGCCCGCTTCCAGAACGTCGACTGGAGCCCCGCGAGCATCGAGCAGGCCGCGGACGGCTTTGACATCACGGGCGGGACCGGCACGGTGGACCTGACCAAGCTGAACCTGAACCCGCCGCTGGGATCCGACGTCGTGGTCCGGCTGGATGCCACGGCGAGCAACGTCACGGTGGCCATCCCCGCCACCGTCCCGGTCCAGGTCCAGACGGACCTGACCATGGGCAACCTCAACGACGGCCGCGGCAACCACGGCGGCATGACCACGCAGCAAAGCGACTACAACACGGACAAAGCCGGTGCCCGCCTGATCGTCAAGATCTCCGGGACGCTGAGCAACATCACCGTGAAGGAAGGGAACTGACATGAGCAGCTATGACCCGGCAACGGACGCGCCGGAAACACCGGCGGACCCCTCAGTGCCCGGCAGCCAGCGGGCCCGCGTCGGCACCGTGGTCTGGGGGCTGATCGTGCTGGCCTTGGCCGCGCTGATCATCATCTCCCGCCTCGGGATCGTCACGCTGAACGGGACCTACGTCCTGATCGGCCTGATGATCGGCGCCGGCGCCGCGCTGGTCATCGGCGGGCTGCTGTCCGCCCGCGGACGTGACAAAGAAACCACAACAGGGAAGTCTTGAACCATGGATAAGTTCTTCAGCATCGTCCGGGGCCTTGGCCTGAAACGCGGTCCGCAGCGTTGGTTGGGCGGCGTCTGCGGCGGCATCGCCGCCAAACTGAACGTCGACGTCGCGTTCGTCCGCATCGCGTTCCTGCTTTTCGCCCTCCTTCCGGGCCCCGCCTTTGTGTTCTACCTGGCGGCCTGGCTGGTCCTGCCGGACCAGCGGAACGCGATCGTCCTCGAGTCCTTCCTTGAGCGGCGCGCGGGCCAGCCCTAACGGGTCCTTGGCCGCGCCGGGTCCCCGGGGACCCGCGGCCGGATCCTCGCCCCAGCACCAAGCACCCAGTGCCCCTGCCGACGCCGGCAGGGGCACTGTGCGTTGGTCACGGTTTGTGTCCTGCCCCACATGCGCCAGTACACTTCTAGGTGAGCTCAGCGTGGCGCTCTGCCTGTATCCCTTCGAACCAGGATTTGAGCCGAGACATGAAAATTGGAATCCTCACCAGCGGCGGAGACTGCCCCGGACTGAACGCCGTGATCCGCGGCGCCGTCCTGAAGGGCATCGCCGTGCACGGCCACGAATTCCTGGGATTCCTGGACGGCTGGCGCGGCGTGGTCGAGGGCGACATCATCGACATTCCCCGCGCGCTGGTCCGCGGCATCGCCAAGCAGGGCGGAACCATCCTCGGCACCTCCCGGACCAACCCGTTCGAGAACAACGGCGGCCCGGAGGTCATCAAGGCCAACATGGAACGGCTGGGCATCGACGCCATCATCGCCATCGGCGGCGAAGGAACCCTCGCGGCGGCGAAGCGCCTGACCGACGCCGGCCTGAAGATCGTCGGCGTGCCCAAGACCGTGGACAATGACCTCGACGCCACCGACTACACCTTCGGGTTCGATACCGCCGTCGAAATCGCCACCGAGGCGATCGACCGGCTCCGCACCACCGGGGAATCCCACCACCGGACCATGATCGCGGAGGTGATGGGCCGCCACGTCGGCTGGATCGCCCTGCACGCCGGCATGGCCTCCGGCGCCCACGCCATCCTGATCCCCGAGCAGAAGGCCTCGATGGAGCAGATCACCGAATGGGTCCTCTCCGCCCGCGACCGCGGCCGCGCCCCGCTGGTGGTCGTCGCGGAGGGCTTCGTCCCGGAGGGCCAGGAGTCCCCTCACTCCGAGCGCGGGCTGGACACCTTCGGCCGGCCCCGCCTTGGCGGCATCGCCGAACTGCTGGCCCCCGAGCTGGAGGCGCGCACGGGCATCGAGACCCGGGCCACCGTGCTGGGACACATCCAGCGCGGCGGCGTCCCGACGGCATTCGACCGCGTCCTCGCGACCCGCCTGGGCATGGCCGCGATCGACTCGGTGGTCGAGCAGCGCTGGGGCACCATGGTGTCCCTGCACGGCACGGACATCGTCCACGTCGGCTTCGACGCCGCCCTGGGCAACCTCAAGAGCGTGCCGAAAGACCGCTACGAGGAAGCCGCGGTCCTCTTCGGCTGAGGCTTCCGGGCAGCTGCTGGGTAGGGTTGGGTCATGACTCTTGCGCCCGGCTCCGCCGAAATCGTCCAGCTCGCCTGGGACCGCCGGCTGGGATTCGACGACGGCGCCTTCGTCGGTGCCGCGGGACGCCGCCTCACCCTGGCCAACGACGCTGCGCGATCGCTGCAGTTCGTCCGCCTGTTCGGCAGCTCCGCCCTGGTGGGGCCGCAATGGGCCCTCGACGCCGCCGACGGCTACACGGACGAGGAACTGGCCCAGCACGTCACGCTGCTGACCATCACCCGCGGGCACGGCGGCCACGGGCTGGGCGCCGCCGCGCTGTTCTTCGCCGACGACCTGCCCTTGCAGCAGCCCTCCGAGGAACTGACCGTCTCGCACGGGAACCCGGAAGCGATCGAACTCGAAGGGCTGTGCCCGCCGGACGATGTCAACGAGGTGGGCCTGGCGGACCTTGAGCACCGCTTCACGATCATGCACCTGGAGGACGGCCGCCGGACGCCCGTCGCCTGCGGAGCCTACACCGAGTGGGAAGGGATCCTGGCGCAGCTCGGGGTGCTGGTGGCCCCGGCGTGGCGGCGGCGCGGCGTCGGCACGCTCGCCGCCTCCATCGCCGCCCACGAGGCCCTCGCCTCCGGCCTGACCCTGCAGTGGCGATCCGACGTCAGCAACAAGGGCTCCCTCGCCCTGGCCCGGAGGCTCGGCTTCACCGCCGGGGGCATCCAGACCAGCGTGCTCCTGGGCTAGCCGCCCGGTTGGGGAGGTACGGCCTGGGCAGCAGACCCTAGCCCTGCCGGGCCCCGGTCCCCTCCGCCACGGCGTGCCCGCTTTCGGCGGCCGGCACCGTGCCGGGGGTCCCCCAGCCCTGGTGCGGCTGCGGTTTGGCGAAGAACAGCGCCACGGCCGCGCCCAGCAGAATCACGGCCGCGGGCAGCAGGATCGACTGGCCCATCGCCGTCGAGAACCCTGCGTGCAGCGCCTCGGGCAGCTGGCCACCGAACGCCATCGGGCTCGACTCCCCCGAGGCGCCGGGCGCCGCCGGGAGTTCGGCTGCAAGCCGGGCCTGGATCAGCACGGCGATGGCCGCGCTACCCAGGACGGCGCCGATCTGACGGGTGGTGTTGTACACGCCGGAGCCGGCCCCGGCCTGGCGCGGCGGCAGGTTCCGGGTGGCCGTGGAGCTCAGCGGCGCCCAGATCCCGGCGTTCGCGAAGCCCAGCACCGCGCTGGGGAGCAGGAAAAGCCAGATGGGGGTGTCCGGGTGCATCAACGAGGCGTTCCAGAACAGCGCAACGGACATCAGGGTCAGGCCGAGGGCGGTGATGAATTTCGGGTTGACCCGGTCAATGATCCGGCCTACCACCGGTGCCAGGCCGCCTGAGATGACCGCCATCGGGACCATCATGAGCGCGGACTGGGTCGGGGTCAGGCCGCGGACCACCTGGTAGTAGAAGATCAGCGGAAGGCTGAAGGCGGTTACCGTGAAGCCCACAGTGGTGATGCCGATGTTGGCCAGGGAGAAGTTGCGGTCCTTGAACAGTCCCAGCGGCAAGAGCGGCTCGCCCTTGTTGATCCGCTGCCAGGCCACGAAGGCGGCGAGGACGACGAGGCCGCCGATGATCAGGCCCCACACCGTGATGGGGCCGGTGATGGTGCCCCAGTTGTAGGTCTCGCCTTCCTGGATGCCGAACACCAGCAGGAACAGGCCGACTGCGCTGAGCAGCACGCCGGGGATGTCGAACTTGTGCGGGTGGGTGCTCAGGGAGGGGACGAAGCGCAGAGCCAGGACAAAGCCGGCGATGCCGACGGGGATGTTAATGAAGAAGATCCACTCCCAGCCCAGCCCGTCCACCAGGACGCCGCCGAGGATCGGCCCCACCAGGGTGGCCACGCCGGCGGTGGCGCCCCAGATGCCCATGGCCGCACCGCGTCGGTCCGGCAGGAAGATCCGGGTGATGACCGCCATGGTCTGCGGCGTCATCATCGCGGCGCCCAGCCCCTGCAGAACCCGGGCCTCGATCAGGGTGTGGACGTCGCCGGAGAGCCCGCACCACAGAGAGGCGAGAGTGAACACCACCAGGCCCGCGAGGTAGAGCTTCTTCGGCCCGAAGCGGTCACCCAGGCGGCCGGTGATGAGCAGCGGCACGGCGTAGGCCAGCAGGTAGGCGCTGGTCACCCAGATCACCGAGTTAATGTCCGCGTTCAGCCCCTCCATGATCTTGGGGTTGGCCACCGAGACGATGGTGGTGTCGATCAGGATCATGAAGAATCCGATCACCAGGGACCAGAGGGCGGCCCACGGCCTCGCTACGTTTTCCATCGGGGGTTCCTTACGGTGCGTGGTGCCGGTTGAAGTGGTGGGGTGGATCGGGGAAGGCTGGGTTCAGCCGAGGAGCGCCAGAATATCGTCCCGGGCGAACATTTGGGCGGCTGCCCGGGCGGAGGGGCTGCCGGCGTCGGGGTCGGCACCGGCGTCCACCAGCACCCCGACGACGTCCGGGTAGCCCTTGAACACCGCCCCGGCCAGCGGCGTCTGCCCGCGGTCGTTGGCCGTATTGGGGTCCCCGCCGTGGGCCAGGATCAGCCGGACGGTGTCAGCGTGGCCGTGGTAGGCCGCGAGCATCAGGAGCGAGTCGCCCGCCGCGTTGGTCAGTGTGGCCGGGGCGCCCGCCGCGAGGTAGCCACCGAGCATGGCGGAGTCGCCCCCGCGCGCGGCGTCGAACAGGGCATGGGCGAGCGCGAGGGTCCCCTCGTCGGCAGCGGCCGATTCCGTGCCGCCGGCCACCGGGTCCCCGTTCACCGGGCCCCCCGGAGGAACCCGGTCTGGCGTCCCACGACCTGCCCGGCGTCGGGCGCGACAATGAGCTCCTGGGCGGCGGTGTAGGCTTCCTCGCCGTCCATCACTGTCAGTACCTCGTCCGGGGCGGTGGAGCGTTTGATGACGGCCAGGGCCACCGGGCCCATTTCGTAGTGCTGCGCCACGGAGGTGACGGTGCCGACCTTCCGGTCGCCGGCCCGGACTTCGCTGCCCACGGCGGGCATGGTGTGCTGCGACCCGTCGAGCTGGAGGAACACCAGCCGCCGCGGCGGGTGGCCCAGGTTGTGCACCCGGGCGATGGTTTCCTGCCCCTTGTAACAGCCCTTCGCGAGGTGCACCGCGGTGCGCAGTAGGTCCAGTTCGTGCGGGATGGTCTTGTCGTCGGTCTCGGCTCCCCAGCGGGGCCGCCACGCCGCGACGCGCAGCGCCTCTGCCGCCAGCGCACCGGCCAGCGGCCGGTCCGCCACGGCGGCCTCCAGCTCGGCGGTCGGGACGAGGTATTCGAACCACGGCCGCTCCAGGCCGGGGTGCGAGTCTTCACCGACCACCGCGTAGGAGTAGCCGCCGGCGCCCACGTGCGGCCACGGGTCTTCCCAGACGAGCCGCCCGGACCACTCCGGAACCGGGCGGGTGGCGCCCAGCACGGCCCAGTCGGCGGACACGTCGGCGATCTCGACGCGGAGCATGAACTTCATCTTGTTGAGCCATTCGGCCAGCGGGGCGGCCTCGGCCGCCTCGACGATCAGCCAGGTGGTGGCGCCGTCGTCCACTACCCGCGCGTCGAATTCGATCCGCCCCTGCACGCTGAGCAGCAGCAGCTCGCTCGACTGCCTGGGGGCCAGGGCGGTGAGCTGCTGGGAGGACAGGGTGTTGAGCCAGCTCAGCCGGTCCGGCCCGCTCACCGTGACCACGCCGCGCTGGGAGAGATCGACGACGGCGGTGCCGGCGGCCAGGGCGCGCTGTTCGCGCAGCGGTTCGCCGTAGTGGGCGGCGACGCCGGCGTCCGCGCCGGCCGCTTCGACCGCGCCCGGGCGCGACAGCAGGGGGCTCTTGGTAGTCATATGAAGTAGAAGTCCCCAGCGCTCAGCGGTATTCCGGATTTTCGAAGTCGAATCGTGTGCCGGCTTTCCATTCGTCCGGCAGGTTGCCGTAGGCGGGGATTCCGCCGGCGTCCTTGAGGGTGCGGGCCAGGTGCAGCAGGTTCCAGGTCATGAAGGTGGTGTTGCGGTTGGTGAAGTCGCTCTCGGGGCCGCCGGAGCCTTCGTCCAGGTAGCTCGGACCGGGGCCGACCGCGCCGATCCAGCCGGCGTCGGCCTGCGGCGGGATGGTGAAGCCGATGTGCTGGAGGCTGTAGAGCACGTTCATGGCGCAGTGCTTGATGCCGTCCTCGTTGCCGGTAATGAGGCAGCCGCCCACTTTCGGGTAGAACGCCCACTGGCCCTTGGAGTTCAGCTGGCCGGAGTGCGCGTAGAGCCGTTCAATCAGCTTTTTGGTCTGGGAGGAGTTGTCGCCCAGCCAGATCGGCCCGGCGACCACCACGATGTCCGCCTCCTGCACGGCCGGGTACAGCTCAGGCCATTCGTCCGTGGCCCAGCCGTGCTCGCGCATATCCGGATAGACGCCGCTGGCGATGTCGTGGTCCACCGTCCGGATGACGCGGGTGGTGACACCCTGTTTCTCCATGATGGCGCGGCTGGCCTCGATCAGGCCCTGCGTGTGGGAGCGTTCCGGGGATCTCTTCAAGGTGCCGTTGAAGAAGACTGCCTTGAGGTCGCTGTACTGTGCGGGTTTGGCGGTGCCGTTCACTGTGGTGCTCCCTGCGTTCGCTGCGGACAACGGAAAATCAGTGAGACCCCGGCCTTGGGCCGGACGCGCGGTTCAGCCGACTTTGCTGAGGATGGCGGAGGCGTGGGCCTCCAGGCCGGCTCCCGGCGTCGAGCCCTTGCCGGTGGCGACATCCCAGCGCCAGAGCAGGTTCCCGTCGACCAGGCCGAAGATCCGCGTGGCCGCGGTGTACTCCTTGGAATGGCTGCCGCGCATCACCATGTCGGTGCTGAGCTGGATTTGCGGGCCCTTGATCTGGCCGTAGTACAGCTCCGAGATCCCGCCCGGGTGCGCAATGGAGACGGAAATGTCGAAGCCGCCGTCGCTGTTGCGCAGCTCCTCGACCTCGTCGGCGCTCTTGAGCACGGGAACGATGTCCGCCGGGATGAGTCCGGGACCGCCGTCCTCCTCGCGCTGCTTGCGCTCAAGGGCCCAGAAGCCGGTTTCCACGGTCAGCGGACGGAGCCTGGTTCCCTCGTCATCGGTCAGCCACGACTCGGCCCGGTACTGCAGGTACGGCAGGCCGTTGTGGGTGAAGGAGACGTGCTGCAGGAAATGCTCGGAATCTTCGTCCCCGGCACCGAGCCGTCCCCGGCCCTCCCACTCACCAATGAGCCAGGACAGCGGAACGATTTCGGGGGTCAGGTCGGTAGGGATTTCAATCGGCACAGCAGCTACCTCTGGAAACTACGGGGTCTGGACGGGTGGTGGCTCCGGCTGCTTACTTCTGGCCTTTGAAGAGCCGGTACACCACAAAGCCGGCGAACCAGGCCATGGCGAGGCTGGCGACGCCGAGCAGAACAAGGAAGAAAATCTCAAATGCAAGTACGGACATGATGCCATCCTAACGCTTTAGTGAATGAGTAGTTTGTCTATGAAGTAGGCCAGGGAACCGACCGCGGAGACGGGCCCCAGGCCCATGCCCAGCACGGCCGGCAGGTTGAGGGTTCCGCCGCGCAGGATCACGAGCCGGCGGAAGCTGACCAGCACGGCCCCGACGACGACCCCGACGAGGGCGGCCGGCAGGACGGCGATGTCAGAGAGCACCAGGCCGGCCAGCGGACCGGCGAGCCCGGCCCCGACGATGCCCAGCGGCGCCACAATACGGTCCGGCCAGCGGATCAGGCCCGCCGCCAGGGCGATCGCGGCGCTGATGGCGGCGATGAGCAGCATCTCGCGGACACCATTGAAACGCGAGCAGGCGATCCAGCCGGCTCCAAGGCAGGAGAGGAGCACACCGGCGCAGGAGCCCAGGGTCGATTCGAGGCGCTGGGCCTGGCCGGTGCCGCGGATCAACTGCATCACAAAAACGGCCATCACCCCGGCCGCCACAAACGCCGGCGTCCAGTTCAGGAAACCCGGGGCGGGCAGGTAGGTGGCGGCGACGGCCGAGCCGATTCCGGGCAGGCCGATCAGGGCGGCGAGGGTTTTCTTGGCCGGGATGCCCAGGAAGTGCGGCCAGCCGATACCGACGCAGGCGGCGGTGATCGCGGCGACGGCCAGCAGCGCTTCGGGTGTTGAGTAGGCGCCGGCGATAATCGCGGCGAGCCCGGCCAGGCCGATGACCCCGACACTCCAGGACTTCACGCGGCGCTTCCCAATACGGCTCTTCCCACTGCTGTTTCCCCCTGCGGATTGTCCCCTGCGGCTCTTCCCAATGCGGTTCTCCGGATCAATCCTGCCCTATGTGAACGATTTGTGTCGCAAAAGAACCCTGCTGGAGCGGCGCAACAGCCGCTGCGCAGGGGCGGTTGGGTATACTCAAGAATCAGCTACACTTCCTCCGGCAGCCGCAGGCAGGGCACCGGCAGGAAGCTCAGTACCGGCCGGTGAAAGCCCGGCTCAGACGCCCAAAGATGCGCGGACACCCCTTGGAGGAACCATGTCGCACATCCTGCTACTGACGAACAGCACCGGGTCATCGGTGGATGTCCTGCCTGCGCTGGAACTGCTCAACCACCGCGTCCACATCCTTCCGGCCGAGCCCACGGCCCTGCTGGAAACCGACCCGTGCGACATTGTCCTGCTTGACGCGCGCAAGGACCTCGTTGGCGCCCGCTCCCTCACCCAGCTGCTCAAGGCGACCGGCCTGAGCGCCCCCCTTATGCTGATCCTGACCGAAGGCGGCATGGCCGCCGTCTCCTCGGCCTGGGCGGTGGATGACATCCTGCTCGAATCCGCCGGCCCCGCCGAAGTCGAGGCCCGTATCCGCCTCGGCGTTGCCCGCGCCCTGCCCGACGCGGACGACACCCCCACGGAGATCAGGGCGGCAGGCGTCGTGATTGATGAGGCCAGCTACACGGCCCGGGTCAACGGGGCGGCGCTCAACCTGACCTTCAAGGAATTTGAACTGCTCAAGTACTTGGCCCAGCACCCCGGCCGGGTCTTCACCCGCCAGCAGCTGCTCACCGAGGTGTGGGGCTACGACTACTACGGCGGCACGCGCACCGTGGACGTCCACGTCCGGCGGCTGCGGGCCAAGCTCGGCGCCGACCACGAAAACCTGATCAGCACGGTCCGCAACGTCGGCTACCGCCTGACCCTGGTCCGGCAGCCGGACGAGGAACTCACCGAGGCCTAAGCGGCCCGTCGCCGGCACCGGCCGGACGCGAAAAAGGGGTTATAGGACAAAATGTGTGTCTGCGTGAGGCCTGCTTCCTAGTGCCGGGGCGGTAATGCGGGGTTTGCTATGCCCTGAGACTCGTAGTTGTGGCTGGTGCTGGGAATTCCTCGCGTTGTGTGCTCTGTGGTTCTGGACTCAAGCGGAACGGTAAGACCTCCGCCGGGCGGACCCGGTGGAGATGTACGGGGTGCGGTGCGAGCAGCACCAGGACCCGGCCCGATGTGGAACGCCGGGCCCAACTGGGCGCCTTTCTCGGCTGGCTCATGGGCAAGAGCTCCCAGGTCGAGTGTGTCCGGGAAGGCGCCGACCGGTCCTTCCGCCGCCGGACGGGCTGGTGCTGGAATATCGCCCCACAGATTCCCGTCACCGGCGAGGTCCACGACCAGATCCAGGTCGACGGGATTTACGTCGGCTCGTGGTGCTGCCTGATCGCGGTCGCCGGCGATTACGTCCTCGGGTGGCAATGGTGCGACACCGAGAAAAAGGCTGCGTGGGCGGCCCTGCTGGCAAGGTTCCCCGCGCCCACGGTCGTGATCACCGACGGCGGCGCCGGGATTGCCGCCGCCCTGTCTGAATGCTGGTCCGAGACCGCGGTCCAGCGCTGCCAGGTGCACGTCCAACGCAACGTCCGCACCTACCTGACCGGCCGGCCCAGAACCGAGGCCGGCAAAGCGCTCCTGCGCCTTGGCCGTGCCCTGACCAGAATCACCACGGCGACCGAAGCCGCGGCCTGGCTCGGAGGCCTGAACGACTGGTATCAGGACCACGGGCACCTCGTCCGGGCCAGGACCTACCGCAACGGCACCGCCCTCGTGCCGGGATGGGTGCGGGCAAACCAAAGCTGGTGGTTCACCCACGACCGGCTGCGCAAGGCCTACCGGCTCCTCGAACGCCTCAGCCGGGCCGGGACTCTCTTCACGTACCTGCGTGCCGAACACGCCGGGCTCAACATTGCACCCACAACCAACCGAATCGAAGGCGGCACGAACGCCCAGCTCCGTCTAATCCTCCGGGCCCACCGCGGGATGAGCGAAGAGCACCAAAAGCGCGCCATCGAGTGGTACCTCTACCTCCACAGCGAAAACCCGCTACCGCCGGCCGAGCTGATCGCGGCGCACCACTACGAGCTCCCGCGGCCGAAGCGAACGGTGATCACGGACGGTACTCCGGGCCCGGAACGTTATAGCGCCGGTCTCAGCGCCGAAGAAGGCCTCTGGGCCAGAAAAGGCTGGGCAGGACGCACCTAACACGCCCGAAAAAGACACACATTTTGTCCTATAACCCCGAAAAAGCCCCGGACTGGAAAGTCCGGGGCTTTCGTTTCGCCGCTTGGCGTTGCAGTGGAGGACATACGGGTCGAACGTATCGAGGCCACCCCAGTGGTGGATCCCCCTCACATCCATTCAACGGTTACGCACCGTCCAGCCGGATGAGATATCGACTATACGTCCCGACGGCGGTTGCATCAAATCGGCCGGATTTTCACCCGGCTTTGGGCGGCGGCCGTATAGCCTTGCAGCATGAGTCCCGCGCATCCGGAGAACTGGCCCGTACTTACCCTGCAGGGAGCTGTCGATGAACAGCTGCTGCGGGACGTCACCACGCTCGTGGCCGCCGCGGAGGAGTCCGACGGCAACCCCCCGCTGTCCGAACAGACCCTCGTGACACTCCGCGCCCGCGACGCCGGGCCGCACACCGTGCTGGCCCTGGCCCTCTACTCCCCCGACTATTCCGGCGAGGACTCCCCGGCCCGCCTCAACGCCGGCCGCGGCAACGACCTGGCCGGGTTCGCCGTGGTGATCGGGGAACCGGACGGGACCGGGGTGCTGGAAGTAGCCGTGCACCCGAACTACCGCAACCAGGGCGTCGCGGACCGGCTGGTCGGCGAACTGCGCACGGTCCGCGGTTTCACCGGGCTCAAGGCCTGGTCGCACGGCAACCACGAGGCCGCGGCCGACCTGGCCGCCCGCTACGGCTACGCACCCGTCCGGGAGCTGTGGAAGATGCGGCTCGCCACAGCGGCCTCTGAACTGCCCGACGTCGTCCTGCCGGCGGGCATCTCGCTGCGCGGCTTTGTGCCCGGCCAGGACGAGGACGCCTGGCTCGCGGTCAACCGGGCCGCGTTCGCCCACCACCCGGAACAAGGGAACATGAGCCGCGCCGACCTCGACGCCCGGATGGCCGAGCCGTGGTTCGACCCGGCGGGCTTCCTGCTCGCGATCGACGCCGAGGGCCGGATCATCGGCTTCCACTGGACCAAGGTCCACCCTCGGCACGGCGAGCACCCGGCGATCGGCGAGGTCTACGTCGTCGGCGTCGCCCCCGAAGCCCAAGGCACCGGCCTGGGCAAAGCCCTCACGGTCGCCGGCATCAAGCACCTGCAGCAGCAGGGCCTGCACGCCGTCATGCTGTACGTCGACGCCGACAACATCCCCGCCGTCGCCCTGTACCGGCGGCTCGGCTTTTCCCGCTGGGACAAAGACGTGATGTACGCGCCGCGCGACGGGCAGTAGCCGCGTCTTGGCCCGCCCCCGCGGCCGGGCGAAACCTGGGCTCTTCCGGCTCTGATTCCTTGTAAGGTTGAAGCTAACTCGCGCCAGCATTAGGAGAGACCATGCAACGGGATTCTGCCCGGACAGCCAGCTCTGGAACCGCTACGCCGGACAAGGCTGCGCGTCCCGTGCGGGCGCGGTTCGGTTCCTCCGAAGTGCCCGCCTCGCGCGCCACCCAGGACCGGATCGACATCCCCGAGTTCGCCCCCAACCTTGAACCGGAAGGCGACATCAGCCCCGACCGTTTCCTGGACCGGGAGCTGAGCTGGCTGGCGTTTAACTCGCGTGTGCTGGAACTTGCCGAGGATCCCAACCTCTACCTGCTCGAGCGGGTGGGCTTCCTGTCCATCTTCGCCTCCAACCTGGACGAGTTCTTTATGGTCCGAGTCGCCGGACTCAAGCGCCGCATCGCTACCGGCCTCGCCGTGCCCTCCCCCGCCGGGCTGAGCCCCATGCAGGTCCTGGAACAAATCGGCGAGGCCGCCCACCGGCTGCAGCAGCGCCACGCCCGCGTCTACGCCGAGCAGATCCGCCCGGCGCTGGCGTACGAGCACATCCACCTGATGCACTGGGAGGAACTGGACGACCAGGCCAAGGACCAGCTCAGCGCCATGTTCGCGGAAAAGGTCTTCCCGATCCTGACGCCGCTGGCCGTGGACCCGGCCCACCCGTTCCCGTACATCTCCGGGCTCTCGCTGAACCTCGCCGTGGTGGTCCGCAACCCGGTCAGCGACAAGGAACTGTTCGCCCGTGTCAAGGTCCCGGACCAGCTGCCGCGGCTGATCTCCATCGACGGCCCGCGCGCCGGGTCGGTCCCGGGCCGGGTGGCCCGGTTCATCGCGCTCGAGGAAGTCATCGCCGTCCACCTGGACCAGCTTTTCGCCGGGATGGAGGTGCTGGAGCACCACACCTTCCGCGTCACCCGCAACGAGGACGTCGAGGTCGAAGAGGACGACGCCGAGAACCTGCTGCAGGCGCTGGAGAAGGAACTGCTGCGCCGCCGCTTCGGCCCGCCCGTCCGGCTTGAGGTCACCAATGACATCAACCCCAACATCCGGGCGTTGCTGATCCGCGAGCTCGGCGTGGAGGAATCCGAGGTCTACTCCGTCCCGGCCCCCCTGGACCTGCGCGGGCTCTCCGTGATCGCGGGCATCGACCGCGCGGACCTGCACTACCCCAAGCACGTCCCGCACACCTCCCGGTACCTGAACGAATCGGAAACGTCCAAGGCGGCGAACGTCTTCGCGGCCATGCGGCGCCGGGACATCCTCCTGCATCACCCCTACGATTCCTTCTCCACCTCCGTGCAGGCCTTCCTCGAGCAGGCCGCCGCAGATCCCAAGGTCCAGGCCATCAAGCAGACCCTGTACCGCACCTCCGGCGACTCGCCGATCGTCGATGCGCTGATTGACGCGGCCGAGGCCGGCAAGCAGGTGCTCGCCCTGGTGGAGATCAAGGCCCGTTTCGATGAACAGGCCAACATCTCCTGGGCCCGGAAGCTGGAGCAGGCCGGGGTACACGTGGTCTACGGGATCGTGGGCCTGAAGACCCACTGCAAGCTCTCCCTCGTGGTCCGCCAGGAAGTCGACGGCCTGCGCCGCTACTGCCACATCGGCACCGGCAACTACCACCCCCGCACGGCCCGCTACTACGAGGACCTGGGCCTGCTTACCGCCAATGAGCAGGTGGGCGAGGACCTGTCCAAGCTCTTCAACCAGCTCTCCGGCTACGCGCCGAAGTCCACCTTCAAGCGTCTGCTGGTGGCCCCGCGCTCGGTGCGTTCGGGGCTGATCGACCGGATCGAAACGGAGATCCGCAACGCCCGGGCCGGGATCGCCGCCCGCGTCCAGATCAAGGTGAACTCGATGGTGGACGAAGCCATCATCGACTCCCTCTACCGCGCCTCGCAGGCCGGCGTGCAGGTGGACGTCATTGTCCGCGGCATCTGCTCGCTGCGTCCCGGCGTGCCCGGCCTGAGCGAGAACATCACGGTCCGCTCCATCCTGGGCCGCTTCCTGGAGCACTCCCGGGTCTTCGCGTTCGCCAACGCCGGCAACCCGGTGGTGTACATCGGCTCGGCCGACATGATGCACCGCAACCTGGACCGCCGGGTGGAGGCCCTCGTGCAGCTCAGCAGCGGCGACGACACCTCCTATGTCCTCGACATGCTGCGCCGCTACATGGACCCGGGCACCGCCAGCTGGCACTTGGACCACGACGGCGAATGGGTCCGCCACCACCTCGCGGAGGACGGCACCGCCCTCGAGGACGTCCAGTCATGGCTGCTCGCTTCCCGTTCGCGGCAGCGCTCGACGAGCCTGCGCTAGGGCCACCGGTGGTAAACAGCGATTCGCTGGTTGAGGACCAGACCGACCATCCCGGCGAGCCGGTCGCCGTCGTCGCGGCCGGGGCGCTGCCGTGGCGAGTCAACAAGGACAAGCTCGAGGTCCTGCTGATCCACCGCCCCCGGTACGACGACTGGTCCTGGCCCAAGGGCAAGCTCGACCCGGGCGAGACCGTCCCCGAGTGTGCCGCCCGCGAGGTGGAAGAGGAGATCGGCCTCAAGGCACCCCTCGGCATCCCGCTGCCACCGATCCACTACCACGTGGCGGCCGGGCTGAAGGTCGTGCACTACTGGGCGGTCGACGTCGACGGCGCCCCGCTTCACCCGGACGGCAAGGAGGTGGACAGCGTGATGTGGTGCTCGCCAGAGAAGGCCGCGTCCCTGCTGAGCAACCCCAGCGACCGGGCCCCGCTGGAGCACCTCGCGGCGGCGCATGCCCGCAATGAACTCGATACCTGGCCGCTGCTGGTGGTCCGGCACGCCAAGGCCAAGCCGCGCTCGTCCTGGTCCAAGGCCGAGGGCGACCGCCCGCTGGCCGCCACCGGTGCCCGCCAGGCCCAGGCCGTGGGGCGGCTGCTGCGGGCGTGGAGCCCGTCGCGGGTGGTGACCAGTCCGTGGCTGCGCTGCGTGGCGACGGTCGCCCCCTACGCCAAGGCCGTGGACGCCAAGGTGAAGCTGCATGAGTCCCTCACCGAGCACCTGCACGGCCGGAGCCCGCACAAAACCGCCAACGTCGTCGAGTCCCTCTTCGACAAGGAACGGGCCGTGGCCCTGTGCACGCACCGCCCGGCCCTGCCCACGGTCTTCGCGCAGCTCGGCAAACACATGAACTCCCGGCTGCGGGCCCTGCTGCCGGAAAACGACCCCTACCTCTCCCCCGGGGAAATCATTGTCTGCCATGTCTCGCGCCCCAAGGGCAAGGTTGTCGCCGTGGAGCAATTCCGGCCCTTCGACGACTAGGGTCCTTGACCGCGGAGACCCCCTAGACTGGAACGGTGAGCATCCCAACGCCCTATGAAGACCTGCTGCGCGACGTGCTCGAACACGGCACGCACAAATCCGACCGCACCGGCACTGGCACCCGCAGCGTGTTCGGCCGGCAGCTGCGCTTCGACCTGGGCAAGAGCTTCCCGCTGATCACCACCAAGCGGGTGCATTTCAAGTCCGTGGCCGTGGAACTGCTGTGGTTCCTGCGCGGGGACAGCAACGTGAAGTGGATGCAGGACCAGGGCGTCACCATCTGGAATGAATGGGCCGACGCCGACGGCGAACTTGGCCCGGTCTACGGCGTGCAGTGGCGCTCCTGGCCCACACCCGACGGCGGACACATCGACCAGATCGCCGAGCTTGTGGAGAACCTCAAGGCCAACCCCGATTCACGCCGGCACATTGTCTCGGCCTGGAACGTCGCCGAACTCAAGGACATGGCCCTGCCGCCGTGCCACGCGTTCTTCCAGTTCTACGTCGCCGATGGCAAGCTTTCCTGCCAGCTGTACCAGCGCTCGGCCGACACCTTCCTGGGTGTGCCGTTCAACATCGCCTCGTACGCCCTGCTGACCTGCATGCTGGCGCAGCAGACCGGGCTGGAGCCGGGCGAGTTCGTCTGGACCGGCGGCGACGTCCACATCTACGAGAACCACTTGGACCAGGTCCTCACCCAGCTGGGCCGGGAACCGTACGAGTACCCGCAGCTGAAGATCACCCGCAAGCCGGAGTCCATCTTCGATTACACCCTCGAGGACTTCGAGGTGGTCGGCTACCAGCACCACCCGACGATCAAGGCTCCGATCGCGGTATGAGCAACGAGACGAGCAAACACATGGAACCCGCCGATTTCACCGAGCATGTCCGCGGCACCGTCACCGGGCTCGGGCTGGTGTGGGCACAGACCAGCACGGGCGTGATCGGCCAGGCCGGGTCCATGCCGTGGCACCTGCCCGAGGACATGGCGCATTTCAGCCGGCTCACCTCAGGGCACCCCGTCATCATGGGCCGCAAAACCTGGGATTCCTTCCCGGACAAGTACCGGCCGCTTCCCGGCCGCACGAACATCGTCATCACCCGGCAGGAAGGCTGGGGCGGGACGCCGGAGGCGGAAGGCGCCCTGGCGGTCAAGTCCCTCGATGACGCGCTGCTGGAATCCCAGTTCGCGCCGGGCCAGCAGATGGTCTGGATCATTGGCGGCGGGGAGATCTTCACCCAGTCCCTGGACCTGGCCGATGTCGCCGTGGTCACCACGATCGACACCGCCACCGAGGGCGACACGTTCGCGCCGGAGCTGGGTTACGACTGGGCCGCGGAGGCCAGCCTCCCGGCCGACGGCTGGCTGACCGCCGCAAACGGCACCCGCTACCGGATCACGCTGTGGCGCCGGACGGAGGCCAAGTAATGCTGCGTAAACCCGAAACTTTGTTTGTCCTTGGCTACATGCTGTTGCCGCTGCTGGCGCTGCTGTCCGCGATCGTGGGGCTGACCATGATCCTCGGCGGCAACAAGATCGCCGGCGCGATCGTGCTCGTTGTTGTCACCCAGGTGTTCGCCTTCGGCGCGGTGTTCGCCCTGCGCCGGCGTAAGAGCGCCCTGCTGGCCGAGCCCGACGGCGAGTAGCGGCTCCCGCATCGGCTGGTACCGGCCCGGCCGTGACGTAACCGACTGCGGCCTTGCCACCGCAAAGTCTAAACTGGCCCAATGACTACAGCAGCTACCCCGTCCGTCGGACTGGTCGGTTGGCGTGGCATGGTCGGCTCCGTCCTGATGCAGCGCATGCAGGACGAAGGCGACTTCGCCAACATCAACCCGGTCTTCTTCTCCACCTCCAACGCCGGAGGTGCCTCCCCGGCCGTCGCCGGCGCGGCGGCAGGTGCCGCCGGCAAGCTTGAGGACGCGTTCGACGTCGAGACGCTGGCGAAGCTGCCGATCATCGTGACCGCCCAGGGCGGCGACTACACCAAGCAGGTGCACGGCGAGCTGCGCAGCCGCGGGTGGGACGGCCTCTGGATCGACGCAGCGTCCACCCTCCGCATGAACGACGACTCGATCATCGTGCTGGACCCGATCAACCGCGACGTCATCGACGCCGGCCTCTCCGGCGGGGTGAAGGACTACATCGGCGGCAACTGCACCGTTTCCTGCATGCTGATGGGCCTCGGCGGGCTGTTCAAGAACGGCCTCGTCGAATGGGGCACCTCGATGACCTACCAGGCCGCGTCCGGCGGCGGCGCCCGGCACATGCGCGAACTGCTGAGCCAGTTCGGCACGCTCAACGCCGAGGTCAGCAGCGAACTGGACGACCCGGCGTCGGCCATCCTCGAGATCGACCGCAAGGTGCTGGCGCACCAGCGCACCGACATCGACGCCACCCAGTTCGGTGTTCCGCTGGCGGGCTCGCTGATCCCCTGGATCGACGCGGACCTCGGCAACGGCCAGTCCAAGGAGGAGTGGAAGGCGGGGGTGGAAACCAACAAGATCCTGGGTACCTCCGGCGCGGACCGCGTCATCATGGACGGCCTGTGCGTCCGGATCGGCGCCATGCGTTCACACTCCCAGGCGCTGACGCTCAAGCTCCGCGAGGATCTCTCCGTTGCCGAGATCGAGAAGCTGCTCGACGCGGACAACGAATGGGCCACGGTGGTGCCCAACACCAAGGAAGCCTCGATGGCGGATCTCACCCCGGTGGCGGCGTCCGGCACCCTGGACATCCCGGTGGGCCGCATCCGCAAGCTCGAAATGGGCCCGGAATACATCAGCGCCTTCACCGTGGGCGACCAACTCCTCTGGGGCGCGGCCGAGCCCCTGCGGCGCATGCTCAAAATCGCCACCGGCACACTCTAGGGCCGGCCAGGGTCCTTCAACCCCAGGAACCGCCGGTACTTCGCGGCCTGCAGCTCAAAGGACCTTCGAGCTGCGGGCCGCAGTCCGTTAACCCCGTCAAAGGGCTCCGGCACGACGGCACTGCCGGGCGCCGACCAGGTGCCGACCACAACGCCGCCGGCCACGATGGTCTTCTTGAACACCCCGTTGCCGCCGGGGACGATCTTGTCCGCGTGGTGCGCGGGCAGTGCGATCGACCGGTCCGTGTAGCCCAGCAGGAACTCGTCGAACCCGGGCAGCGCCAGCACTGCACGCTGGCCGGGGACGCCGTCCTCGAGCAGGGCCGCCGTCTCCGGCGACAGCCAGTACGGCGTTCCCTCAAAGTCCAGCTCCACCAACTGGTCCCGTACCTCGGCCAGTGCCGCGCGGGTGTCCGTCAGCGGAATGCCGGACCACCAGGCGAAGTCCCGCTCGGTGGCGGGGCCGTGGCTGCGGAAATAGCGGAGCAGCCACTCTGCAATGCCTTCAGCCCGGTCCAGGCTCCGCGAATTCTTGATCCAGTCGTCGACGGCCACCACCAGCTGCTGGTTGCCAGCCAGCGGCCCCTGCACCAGCAAGCCCCGCTGGCACAGCATCGCCAGCAAATGGATGCCGCGCTGACCCGCCGTGGACTGTCCGGCCTGTTCGAAGGCTTGGAACATCTCCGCCCGGCTTGCCGCGCCGCCGCCCGCCACCCGCGCCAGCGCGGCTTCGGCGGCTGCGTCCACGTCCGCGGCCGAGATGCCGAGGTCCCGGTGCCGCCCGGCGAGGCTCTTGATGAGGCGGTTGGACGTGATGGCCAGGATCCATTTCAGGTCCTCCGGTGCCAGCAGGTGAAGCGTGCCGCGCATCGGCCAGGAGCGGACGATTTCGCCGCGGTCCAGGGCCGCACGAACGTCGGCCACGCGGGAGCCCGGAACGCGCTGTCCCACAGCCCACAGCGATGCCTGCAGGTCCTGCGCCTGCAGTGCCGGCATCGATCTGACGGCTTCCGGGACGGAGCCGAAGCCCGGACCGACGAGCCCCTGCGAGGCCAGCCGGAGCCGGCCCATCACGGCCGGGCTCAGACGCGTGCGCTCCACTGCTGCCATGGCATCATCCTAGGCCGGGGGCCGGACATTCCCGCAGACTCCGTCCCCGCCCCGGCAGCTGCCGGGGCGATGCCCGGCGCCCTCCCAGCCTGCGCCCAGCCGGTTTCCTTAAGGTAGAGGCATGACTCTGGGTGAAGTGTGGCCGCGCCTGCGGCCCCTGTGCAGGAGGCTGGCCCTGCTCGGCTGGGCCGCCAGCGCCGCTGGCATGGGGGCCGGCCTCGCCGTCGCCATTGCCAGCGGCACCCGCCTCTCCCCCATGATGACAACGTTCCAGGCGGTGTCGTCGGTGTGCATGGCGGTCGCGGTGGCCAGTTTTGTGACTGCCGCGTCGCTCCAGCCGCGGACCCCTGCCCATCGGGTCGGCGATCGCCGGGAACTCGATCTCGATCCGGGCGGCGAGTTTCCGGCGACGGTGCGCAGTTTCCTGCTCGGCTCGCTGGCGCTGCTGGCCGGGGCGGTGGCTTTCGCCTGCGCCGGGCTCCTGCTGCGAAGCGGGCCCAGCGCCCAGTCCGTGGCGTTCTGCCAGGTCTTCCTCCTCGGCGCGGCGGCTTCCGGCTTCACGTTCATGCTCTTCAGCAAGGTGGCCCCGCAGCGCGGCAGGAACTAGGCCCGGCTGATGCCGGATGGCTTAGAGCTCGATGCCGATCAGCAGCGGCTCGGGGTGCAGCTCGATCCCGAAGCGTTCGGCGACGCCGCGGCGCACCTCCCTGGCAATGGCCAGCAGGTCCGCGGCGCTGGCCCCTCCCCGGTTGGTGATGGCCAGGGTGTGCTTGGTGGACAGCGATGCCCGGCCCCCGGAGACGCTGCCGGGCTCCAGCCCGAAACCCTTGCCGTAGCCGGCCTTGTCGATCAGCCAGGCCGCGGAGAGCTTGGTCAGCCCGTCGGCGCCGCCCGGGTAGCGCGGGGCGTCCTCAGGCAGTGTCGCGGCGACCGCGGCCGGCACGATCGGGTTCGTGAAGAAGGAGCCGGTGGAGTAGGTGTCCCGGTCTGCCGGGTCCAGGACCATGCCCTTGGATGACCGCAGCCGGAGCACCTCCCGGCGGACATCGTTGGAGTAGGCCCGCTGGCCCACCTCGACGCCGAGCGCCCGGGCCAGTTCGGCGTAGCGGACCGGGGCACTCATCCGGCCCAGCGGTAGCTGGAACTCCACCGTGAGCACTACGTAGCGCGGGGATCCGTTGGAGGTGGCCTGTTTCAGCACGGAGTCCCGGTAGCCGAACTTGAGCTCCGAATTGGTGAAGGTCTGCACGGCGTTGCGTTCCCGGTCCCAGGTCCGCACCGCGGCGATGGTCTGCGAGACGTCCGCCCCGTAGGCCCCCACGTTCTGCACCGGGGTCGCCCCGGTGGCGCCGGGGATCCCGGACAGGGCTTCTATGCCGGACCAAGCATGTTTGACGGCGTGCTCCACCAGGGCGTCCCAGTTGTGGCCCGCCTGGACCACAACGGCGACCCCGCCGCAGGAGTCCTCGGCGTTGACCGTGAAGCCCTCGGACGCGATTTTCAGGACCGTGCCGGGGTAGCCGGCGTCGGCTACCAGCAGGTTCGAGCCGCCGCCGATGATCAGCAGCGGTTCGCCGGCGGCGTCCGCCGTACGGACGGCGTCGATGATCTCCGCTTCGGTGCGGGCTTCGACGTAGGTGGCGGCGGGGCCGCCGACGCCGGCTGTGGTCAGGGCGGAAAGCAGTGTCTGGGTCACCCCTCCAGCCTAGCCGGGTCCGGGGCTTGCCCGGAAAGGCGGCCGCTGTGGGGCTAAGCGGTCTTGCGGGCCACCGGGGAGAGCAGGAAGCTGACCACCAGCATCACCATGACCGCCAGCAGCGAGTGCAGGATGCCTACGTGCTCGGCCAGCAGGCCCAGCAGCGGCGGCCCGCAGAGGAACGCCCCGTAGCCAATGGTGGACACCACCGAGACGCGCGCGGCGGCCTTGACCGGGTCGTCGGCGGCGGCGGACATGCCAACCGGGAAGCCCAGCGAGGCGCCCAGGCCCCAGACGGCCAGGGCCACGTAGGCCAGCCAGGGCACCGGCGCGAAGACGAACAGGCCCAGTCCCGCCACGGCCAGCGCCGCGCACCAGCGCATCACGGGGACCCGGCCAAAGCGGTCCAGCACCAGGGTCCCGGCGAAGCGGCCGACGGTCATAAACGTGACGAAGAGGCCGTAGCCGGCGGCTCCGGCGGCGTCGGACTGGCCGTGGCCGTCGGCGAGCGCCAGGGCCACCCAGTCGCCGGCCGCGCCTTCGGCCAGGGCCAGCCCCAGCACCAGCACGCCCAGCAGCAGGGTCCGGCGGTCCCGCCACGCCTGCGCGATCTGCCGTTTGTTGTCCAGCGGTTCTTCCGGGCCCTGCGTGGCCTGGCTGATGACTGGCAGCGGCCCGGTGGAGGGGTCCTCGAAGGTGTCAGTCCCGGCCGGGGTGAAGGTCTTCTCCTCCACCGGGGTGACGTCGGCGCGGAACCAGCCGGCGGCCGTGGCCACGGAGGCGGCGACCAGCAGTCCCACGGCGCCCAGGTGCCAGAAGACCGGCACGCCGGCGCCGGCAGCCCAAGCGCCCGCTCCCGCGCCGGCAACCGTGCCGAGGCTGAAGGCGCCGTGCAGCCGGGGCATGATGTGGCGGCGCACCGCGCGCTCGACGGCGGCGCCTTCCACGTTGGAGGCGGTGTTCCAGCTGGCGGTGCCGAGGCCCACCACCACGAGTCCGGCCGCGACCGCCAGCGGATTGACCAGGACGGAGGTGCCGAATCCGGCGAGGACCAGGCCTGCGCCCACCATGATGCTGCCGATCCGGATGGTCTGCTTGGAGCCGAAGCGCAGGACGATCAGCCCTGACGCGGACACCGAGACGAAGGAGCCCAGTGTCATGCAGAGCAGCAGCAGGCCGACGTTTCCGGGCGTGAGGTCCAGCCCGTCCCGGATGGCCGGCAGCCGGGACACCCAGCTGGCGAACGCTATGCCGCTGAAGGCATAGGCGGCCACGACGGCGTTGCGCCACCGGGTGACTTCGGCGGTCTGCGCGGCTCGTGCCATCACGGCAGCATCATCGGGTCAGGCCAGCCGGACGACGGCCTGGGCCTTCATCAGGACCTTCTGGCCCCCGGCGACGACGGTGAGATCCACGCGGGCGGTGCCGGCGTCGGCGTCGAGCGCCCCGATGGCGCCGCTGACCTCGATCACGGCACCGGGCTCCGGGGTTCCGGTGGTGTCCGCCACCGGGACGGGCTTGGTGAAGCGGGTCTGGAAGTCGACGACGGCGGCCGGGTCGCCGGCCCAGTCGGTCACGAGCTGGACGGCGGCGCCCATCGTGAACATGCCGTGGGCGATCACGCCGGGCAGGCCCACGCCCGTGGCGAAGGGTTCGTTCCAGTGGATCGGGTTGAAGTCGCCGGAGGCGCCGGCGTACTTGACGAGGTCGGTGCGGGTGACCTCGATGGCGCGGCTGCCGATTTCCTGGCCGACGGTGAGTTCTGCGATGTCAATGCTCATGGCTACTGTCCCTCTCCGCGGACCAGGATGGACGAGGTGGTGGTGGCGACGGCTTCGCGGCCGCCGGAATCTCCGGCCGCGGCGCCGCCGGTGAGGGCGAAGATCTCGGAGCGGGTGGTGATCATGGCCCCTCCCCCCATGGCGCGGACGCCGTCGACGTGGAGTTCGGCCACGAGGCGGTCGCCGGCGACGATCGGCCGGTGGTGCACGAAGCGCTGGTCGGCGTGGACCACGCGGGAGAAATCGATGCCGGATTCCGGGTCTTCGATCAGCTGCGCGTCGGCGCGCTGCGCCACGATGATCACGAAGGTGGGCGGGGCCACCAGGTCGCCGTGGCCCAGGGACCGGGCGGCGTCCACCTCGAAGTGGGCCCGGTGGGTGGCCTTGACTGCGCGCGCGAACTCGCGGATCTTCTCGCGGCCGACGTCATACACCTCTGCGGCAGGGTAATTGCGGCCCTGGAGATCCGGATTGATAGTCATGGCTCCAGCCTAGCGCCCAACCCCGGGCGGGCCGTCCGCGTTACAGGCGCGCGGGCGGCCTTGCCTCACAGCGGTATGATGAAAACATCAAGTCAGCAAGCCGCGGCCCGGTGCTCCGGTCGCGGAGAGAGCGCAGGTCCTTCCGATGATGCCCGCAGCGCAGGCCCCCCTGTACGAGATCAAGGCGAATCTGTTCAAGGCCCTGGCCCACCCGGCGAGGATCCGGGTATTGGAACTGCTGGCGGCCGCGCCGGACACCGCGGCCCCGGTCAGCCACCTGCTGGCCGAGACAGGGCTTGAGGCCTCGCACCTGTCCCAGCACCTGGCCACCTTGCGCCGGCACCGGGTGGTGACCTCGGTCCGGACGGCCAACGCGGTAACGTACCGGCTGGCGCACCCGAAGATTGCCGAGCTGCTGGCCATCGCCCGGATCTTCCTGCTGGACAGCCTCGCGGACTCGGGTGAGCAGCTCCGGCTCGCGCAGGAACTGCCGGCCGCGCCGCTGCCCGCCTCGCCCCAGCCAGGCGTCGCCTCGTGACCGCCGGGACAGTCTCCCGAAGCTCCCGGGGCGGCTACCTTGCCCGGTTCCTGCCGTCCGTTCGCGACTACGAGGGGCTGCGCACGTCCTGGCGGACGGACCTGCTCTCCGGCATCACCGTGGGCATCGTAGCCCTGCCGCTGGCCCTCGCGTTCGGGGTGAGCTCTGGGGTGGGCGCCGAGGCCGGGCTCATCACGGCGGTGGTCGCCGGGCTGGTGGCCGCCGTGATGGGCGGCTCCCACGTCCAGGTCTCCGGACCTACCGGCGCAATGGTGGTGGTTCTGGCCCCCGTGGTCGCCGCGCACGGGGCCGGGAGCATCGCCCTCGTCTCCGTGATGGCCGGGCTGCTGGTCATCCTCCTGGGCATCAGCGGCATGGGCCGGGCGGTCGCCTTCATCCCGTGGCCCGTGGTGGAAGGCTTCACCCTGGGCATCGCGGCCATCATCTTCCTGCAGCAGGTGCCCATGGCCACCGGGACGGCGGGGGTGCCGGGCCACAACACCGTGCTGGCCGCAGTCGAGAGCGCAGCCTCGGCCTCCGCTCCCGCCGTGCTGCAGACCCTGGCCGTGGTGGCGGGCGTCGCCGCGGTGATGTTCCTGCTCCCCCGGCTCAACAAGACCATTCCCGCGAGCCTGGCAGCGGTGCTGCTGGCCACCCTGGCGGCCGAACTCCTGGGTCTGCAGATCCCACGGATCGGTGCCCTGCCGCATTCGCTCGCAGCCCCCGCACTGCCGGCGCTGGATCCGTCGGCGCTGGGCGGGCTCCTGATGCCGGCGGTGTCCATCGCCACGCTCGCGGCCATCGAGTCGCTGCTGTCCGCCCGGGTGGCCGCCGGCATGGTGGGTCCGGACGGCCGCCCCACCGGCACCTATAGCCCGGACCGCGAACTCACCGGGCAGGGCCTGGCATCGGTGGCGGCGGGGCTCTTCGGCGGGATGCCGGCCACCGGCGCGATCGCCCGGACCGCCGTCAACGTGCGCTCCGGAGCCAAAACCCGGCTCGCGGCGATTGTGCACGCCCTGGTGCTGCTGGCCATCATCTACCTCGCAGCGCCTCTGGTGGGCAGGATCCCGCTGGCGGTGCTGGCCGGGATCCTGATGGTCACGGCCACGCGAATGGTCTCGCGTCAGACCGTGGCGGCGGTGCTGCGTTCCACCCGGGCGGATGCCTTCGTTTTTGTCCTGACGGCGCTGATCACCGTGGCGTTCGACCTGATCGTGGCGATCGAGATCGGGCTCGTCGCGGCGGCGGTGTTCACGCTGCGGAAGTTTGCCTCACTCAGCGGGGTGCAGCGCGAGGACATCCCCGGGCCGCCGGAACCCGGGGACGGCCACATCGCCATCTTCCGGCTGGACGGCGCCATGTTCTTCGGCGCGGCGGAACGGGTCCTGCAGGAAATCAGCCAGGTCAGGGACATCCAGGTCGCGATCATCCGGCTCTCGCAGGTGCGGCTGCTCGACGCGACCGGGGCGCACACGCTGGTGGAGGTGATCTCGGCGCTGGAACTGCGCGGCGTCACGGTGCTGCTCAAAGGCATCCAGCCGCAGCATCTGGCTTTGGTGACAAACGTGGGCGTGATCCGCTCGCTCCGGCACCATAAGCACTTGTTCGACAGCCTGCCCGGGGCCGTGGAGCACGCGCGGAGCCACGTGGCGCGGAACGCCGCCGCTAACGCCTGAGGTTTTTGCGGATCGTCTGGCCGCGGACCACGATTCCGGCGATGTGCAGGACGAGCCCGAGCCCGATCACGGCCAGGGAGGCCAGCGCCAGGCCCTGGTTGCCGGTGGTATTGCCGACGAGGTTGAGGATGATGCCGACGGCGATCAGCCCCATGGCGCTGAAAACGAGCACCTTGTAGGTGGTTGGCGCGGTGGCCCAGAATTCGTTCAGCACCGTGCCAGTCTACCGGGGCCCTGGTGCACGGCCCGTGGCCAGCGGCTCAGAACAGGGACTCCTGGACGGCGGGGACCTCGGAACCGTGGTCCCCGAGTTCGATCACACGCCCCTTCAGAGCGCCGAGGTTGACCACAAAGTCAAGGTCGGCGCCGTCGAGCCATGCCAGCGCGATGCTGCCGCTCAGCGAGGAGACGGTGAAGCCGTGGGCGTCGGCGCCGAGGTCATGCGGGTAGGCATGCCGGGCAGCGGGGGTGCAGGCGGCGTCGGCCAGCCCGGGCCGCTGCCAGCGTTCGTCCACCACGTCGAAGCCCTCCCCGCCGGCGCCGGCGAGCAGGGTCCGGACCTCCGCGGCGAGCCGGCCGTTCAGCCCATCGAGTTCTGCGGCGGCTGCCGGTGCCGTGAGGCCGGCGGCTTTCGCAGCCGAGCGGACCTGCTGCGGCAGCCCGGCATCGCTCGTGACCAGATCCTCCAGCACCCTGACCACCCTCCCGTCCCCGGCGCGGGCGACGTAGCGGGCGACGACGGCGCCCTGCTCCGCGAGCCGGTGCCATTTCCGCAGCTGTGAGGCGGTTCCCACCTTGCTGGCGCCGTGGGCGAAGGTGGCGATGTAGAGCCAGTGCGGCTGCATCAGGTAGGAGCGCAGGCCGGACGGAACGCGCCCGCCGCGGTGGAAGTCGTGGATCAGCCGTGAATCGTCGACGGCGAAACACGGCCCGCACTGGCTTCCGCGGGCAGCCGGTGCCCGGTCCGGGCAGACGAGGTGATCCCGGTCCGCGGGTCCGTGCACCTTGTGGTGGCCCAGGCAGTGCTTGCCCGGCGAGGCCAGCCGGAAGCCCAGCCGCGTGCCGGCGTCGAGCGCCACCTCGGTGAAGCCGCCCGAGGGGTCCTGCAGGCGCAGGGCCGCGCGGCCGGCGTCGTGCCCCGCGGCCGGCGGGGGACCATCCCAAAAGACCCCGTGGACCAGATAGCGGGCATCGGTCACGGGGTCTCCTTGGTTCGGGTCCGGCTACAGGGCCGGCTGCACCCCAAAGGCTACCGCGAGCTTCATGATCTTTTCGGCGCGGCCGAGGCGCGGCAGGTCGGAGCCGTCCCGGATCACGCGGCCGTTGGCCTCGAAGTCGGCCATGAAGTCGGTGGCCCAGGCGACGTCGGACGGCGTGGGGCTGATGACCTCGTTGATCACGTGGGTCTGGTCGATGGCGAGGCAGAGCTTGCCGGTCATGCCCATCATCACGGTGATGCCGGTCTGCTCGCGCAGGATCGGGTGGTTGGTGCCCACCGTGGGGCCGTCGATGGGGCCGGGCAGGTTGCCGACCCGGCTGGCGACGACGAGCTTGGCGCGCGGGTAGGCCATGGCCTCCGGGGTGGCGGCCATGCCGGTGTCGCGGCGGAAGTCGCCGGAGCCGAAGGCCAGCCGGAACGCGCCCTGGGCCTTGGCGATGTGGTTGGCTTCCTCGATGCCGACGGCGGATTCAACCAGCGGGATGACCGGGGTCTTGCCGTCCATGCGGTGGAAGCTTTCGGTGACCTGGTCCGCGGATTCGGTCTTGGCGAGCATCACGCCCAGCAGTCCGGGGGTGCCGCGGAGTCCGGCGAGGTCATCGGCCCAGAACGGGCTGGTGGCATCGTTGATCCGAACCCAGGCGCTGCCGCCGGCGGTCAGCCAGTCGATGACGTGCTCGCGTGCGGCGTCCTTCTGCGAGGGGTCCACCGCGTCTTCGATGTCCAGGATGATGGCGTCCGCGCGGGACTCCGCGGATTGTCCGAAGAGTTCGGGCTTCATGGCGTTGACCAGCAGCCAGGAGCGGGCGATTTCGGCCGGGACGTTGCGCTGGGGCCGGACAATCCCGGCGGTGGTGGTAGAGGTCATGTCTCTACGCTAGCCGCCCGGACCGGCCCGCCGCCAAGTAATACCCCCGTTCGGGGCGACCAATACGACCAAAATCACGCCCGCACACAGGACCGGCCCGCAGTTGTTGGGGTTAGGGAACAACTGCGGGCCGGTTGGGAGAGATGGGCGTGCCTAGGGGATGTTGCTGCCCCGGGCCGTGATCCAGAGCCGGTACCACTCGGCGCGGGACATCGCCGCGGCCACCTCGGCGGCCCCGGCGCAGGCCAGGATCCGCTCCGGTTTGGCCGTGCCGATTACGGGGGCGATGCCGGCCGGGTGCTTCATCAGCCAGCCCAGCAGCACCGCTTCGCCCGTGGTGCCCTTCGCCGCGGCCATCTCGGCCACGAGGGCGGCGGTGGCCTCCTCCGCGGCGCTCGGGGCCGGCGCCGGCGCTCCGGTGTAGAGTCCGCGGGACAGGGCCCCGTAGGCCTGCAGGGTGATGCCGTGCCGGACGCAGTGCTCCACGGTGCCGTGCGGGAAGCTGTAGTCCGTGCCCTCGGCGTGGTTGACGAGCACGGTGCTTTCCAGCCAGGCACGCGCGGAGAGGCTCATCTCCAGCTGGTTGGCCACCACGGGAGCCTCGAGCCGGTCCTGCAGCAGCTCAATCTGCGGGGCCGACATGTTGGACACGCCGACCGCTCGGATTTTACCCTCGGCCATCAGCTGTCCGACGGCGGAGGCCACCTCGGCAGGATCCACCAGCGGGTCGGGCCGGTGCAGCATGAGCACGTCCACGTAGTCCGTCTTGAGCCGGGCCAGGCTTTCGTTGACCCGGTCCAGGATGCCTTCCCGGCTCAGGTCGTAGTACGCGTCGAGGCCCTGCTCCCCCAGCCGGATGCCGCATTTGGTCTGCAGCCGGATCCGTTCCCGCAGGCCCGGGGTCTGCGCCAGCACCTCGCCGAAGACCGCCTCGGCCTTGCCGCTGCGGTAAATGTCGGCGTGGTCGAACAGCGTGATGCCGGTCTGCAGGGCAGCGTCCACGGCGGCGGCCGCCTCGTCCACGTGCGCGGACGAGTACGGCTCCGCCGACCAGCTGCCGCCCAGGCCCATGCAGCCGTATATCAGTTCCTGGGTGGGGACCAGTTCCTTGGCGCTCACCGGAGCCAGACGGTGGTGTTGCCCGGGAGCAACTGTCCGTCCAGCGGGCCGCTGCTGATCAGCACCTCGCCGGCGGGCAGTTCGACGGCGTTGTCCCCGAAGTGGGTCACGGACTGCCAGCCGCCGTGGCGGCGGAAGTGCAGCACGTCCGCGTTGCCGGTCTCGACCCACTCCAGCTCCTCGGAGGTCTGCAGCTCGCGGCGCAGCTTCAGGGCCTTGCGGTAGAACTCCAGGGTGGAGCCTTCGGTGCCGTCCTGGGCGGCCACGGCGTAGCGGGAGAACCAGGCTGGCTGCGGCAGGTGGGCGCCGCCGTCGCCGAAGCCGAAGGAGGGACCTTCCGGGGACCAGGGCAGCGGCACCCGGCAGCCGTCGCGGCCGATCTCCACGCCCTTGTTGCGGAAGAACGTGGGGTCCTGGCGCTCGGTGTCCGGGATCTCGGCGACTTCCTGCAGGCCGAGTTCCTCACCCTGGTACAGGTACGCGGAGCCGGGGAGGGCCAGCATCAGCAGGGTCGCGGCGCGGGCGCGGCGCAGGCCCAGTTCGACGTCGAGTTCCTCGGCCGGGGCTCCGGCCAGCAGCCAGCCCTTGCCGTCCTGGCCCTTGGCGTGCCGTCCGCCGCCCTTGGGCAGGCCGTAGCGGGTGGCGTGCCGGACGACGTCGTGGTTGGAGAAGACCCAGGTGGAGGAGGCGCCGGACTCGGTGGCCTCGGCGAGGTTGCGGGTGATGATTTCGCGGAACTCGTCGGCGTCGAAGTCGGCCTGCAGCAGGTCGAAGTTGAAGGCCTGGCCCAGCCCCTCCGGGCTGGCGTAGCGCGCGCGGCGGGACGCGTGCACCCACGCCTCGGCAACGGCGGTGCGCGGCGGGTTGTATTCGTTGAACACCTCACGCCATTCGACGTAGATCTCGTGCACCTCGTCGCGGTCCCAGAACGGGTGCGAGCCGTCGTCGAAGCCGTCGGTGCCGGAGTTGGCCTCGCTCAGTTCGACCTTGGACAGCAGCGGCTCGGTCAGGTCCTTGGTGAGGGCGTGCGCGACGTCGACGCGGAAGCCGTCCACGCCGCGGTCGGACCAGAAGCGCAACGTCTTGAGGAAATCATCGCGGATCTCGCGGTTGGACCAGTTCAGGTCCGGCTGTTCCTTGGCGAAGATGTGCATGTACCACTGGCCGGGTGTGCCGTCGGGTTCGGTGATGCGCTCCCAGGCCGGGCCGCCGAACACGGATTCCCAGTCCGAGGGCGGGATCTCGCCGTTTTCGCCTTTGCCGTCGCGGAAGATGTAGCGCTCCCGGGCATCGGAGCCGCGCGGGGAGGCGAGGGCCTCCTGGAACCAGACGTGGCGGTTGGAGGAGTGGTTCGGGACGATGTCCGCGATCAGCTTGATGCCGGCGGCGTGCAGGGCGGCGGACATCTCGTCGAAGTCCTCCAGCGTGCCGAGCTTGGGGTCGACGTCGCGGTAGTCGTCGACGTCGTAGCCGCCGTCGGCCAGGGCCGAGGGGTAGAACGGTGAGAGCCAGACGGCGTCGATGCCGAGGGCCTTCAGGTACGGCACCTTGGCGGTGATGCCCTTGATGTCGCCGAGGCCGTCACCGTTGGAGTCGGAGAAGCTGCGCGGGTAGATCTGGTACACGGACGCCTGGCGCCACCAGTTGGGGTCGGCGGCGAGGTCGGAACCGGACAGGGTTGCCAGCGTGGCGGTGTTCGACAAGGTGAATCCTTCGGGCTGGAGAGCGGGTCTGATAATTTAGATAGAAGCTAAATCTATTGCCAGATCAATTATGGGTCGGCACTCAGGGGGAGGTCAAGATTCCGAAGCGCCAGGCCGCCGCCACTCCCCAGCTGCTGCGCCGGGTCAACGCCCAGGCGGTGCTGGCAGCCGTCCGCGGCACCGAGGAGGCGACCGGCACGGAGCTGATGGCGGCCACCGGCCTCACCCGGGCCTCGGTGATCGCAGTTTGCGAGGACCTGATGCGGCGCGGCTGGATCAGCGAACTGGACGCGCCCCGCAAGGATGCCCTGCCCGCTGGGGGCCAAGCCGCCGGCAGCCCGCAGAAGGGACGGCCGGCGCGGCGCTTCGAACTCCGGGCCCGGGCCGGCGTCGTGCTTGGCATCGATATCGGCGCCGCCACCACCACGGCCGCGGTCGCGGACCTGCGTGGCACGGTCCTCGGCCGCGCCAGCGGGCACTTCCGCGCCGCGGACATCCCGGCCGGCGAGCGGATCGGCGTCGTCGACCGGGCGTGCCGGGAGGCGCTGGCGGCCGCCGGCGAGGCGCCCGGGAAAGTCCTGGCCGTGGGCGCCGGCATCGCCGCCCCGGTGGACCGCGACGGCAACGTCCTGGCCGCCCAGCACTTCTGGAGCCTGTTCGACGTCGGGCTGCGTTCGGCCCTGCGGGACCTGCACGGCTGGCCGGTGCTGCTGGAGAACGACGCCAACCTGGCCGCGCTCGGCGAACGCTGGCGCGGCTCGGGCGCGGGAGTGGACGACCTCGTGGTGCTGCTGGCCGGCGAGCGGCTCGGCGCGGGCGTGCTGGAGTCCGGCCGGCTGCTGCACGGCCGCGGCGGCGGCGCCGGCGAGATGGGGTTCCTGGACATGGTGGAGGGCGTCGGCTCCAGCGACGGTATCGCGAGCCTCGCCCGGCAATGGCAGGCCGCGTCCGGCGGACCCACTTCCGGCGGCCAGGCAAGCGCGCTGCGGGTCTTCGAAGATGCCGCCGCCGGGGAGCCCGCCGCGCTGGCCATCCTGGACCGGCTCGCCGAGCGGATGGCCCGGGTCATCGCCGCGATTGCCAGCCTGCTCAACCCCGAGCAGGTGGTGATCGGCGGCGCCGTCGCGGACTCGGCGGGCGCGCTGCTGCCCGGCATCACCGCCGCGCTGCCGCGCTTCACCGCCACTCCCCCGCGGGTGACGGTTTCCCCGCTGGGCGATGCGATCGTCACGGTTGGCGCCATCCGGCACGCCCTGGACTTCGTCGAGGCGAATGCCTTGGAACTGAAGCTGCAGGCGTCGGCCTGAGATTCGCGGCCCGGAGTCGCTGAGCCCGGGAGGAGGCTAGTTCGCGAGCTCCAGGGCGGCGGCCAGCGGGAGCGTCCCGTCCCGGAACTCGATGGTCCGGCCCGCGGTCTGCGGCAGGTCAAGCACGGCGGCGGCGACAAGGGCCACGTTGGCGCGCGAAGTTCCGGTGCCGTCCGAGGTGTCCGTGGGGTTGACGTCCAGCAGCCCGTTGCCGGGGCCGTCGGTGAGCGCTCCGGGGCCCAGGATGGTCCACTCCAGGCCGCTGCCACGCAGGTAGGTGTCAGCGGCGGCCTTCGCCTCGGCGTAGGCGTGGAAGCCGTTGTCCGCAGGGACACCATGGTCCGGGCCGGCCCCGAGGTAGGACACCATGACGTAGCGCCGCACGCCGGCCTGGGCAGCCGCGTCCATCGAGCGGATCGCAGCATCCCGGTCCACGGCATAGGTCCGTTCCGGGCTGCCGCCGCCCGCTCCGGCGGACCAGACGACGGCGTCGTGGCCCGCCAGCGCCGCGGCGAGCTCCGCCGTCGTCGACTTCTCCACATCCAGGACCAGCGGGGTGGCCCCGGTGGCCGCGACATCGTCGCGGTGGTCGGGGTTGCGGATGATGGACGTGACTCCGGAGCCTTCCTTGGAGAGAATGCCGGACAGTTCCAAAGCCACCTTGCCGTGGCCGCCGATGATTGCGATGCGCGTCATGGACCCATTGTTGCCCAAGCCCTTCCCTTGCGCACCCGCAGACAGAAAAGCCCCCGGAACCTGAAGGATTCCGGGGGTTCTACCTGGTAGCGGTGGGGAGGCTCGATCTCCCGACCTCACGATTATGAGTCGTGCGCTCTAACCAACTGAGCTACACCGCCACGAATGAGAAAAGCCTGCGTCCAGCCGGTCAAAACCGCCTTGACGCAGGCCCTCATCCAGAGCCCCCCACCGGAATCGATCCGGTGACCTCGTTCTTACCAAGAACGCGCTCTACCACTGAGCTAGGGGGGCAACGAGTAAATACTCTACCGGAAGATTCCGCTCCCAACAAATCGGCCGGCCTCCCCCGGCCATCGCAGCAAAACCCGCGTAGTTCCGGGGATCTCCGGGGCCCGGGCAGGGTCCGGCGAGGCCATAATGGCGGGTCCGCACAGCGGATGTGACGAAGCCGACTCGCGGGTCCGGCGCGGGATCGGAATTACGCCCGACACGGCCTCCACGGCCTAAGCACAGAACGGGCCGGCTCAAAGGAGCCGGCCCGTTCTGGTACTGCCTAGAAACTAGCGGTTACCACTTGTTGCGGGGCTTGAAGCCGCCTTCGTGGCGCGGCTTGCGGGTGTCCGCGCCGACGCCGCGCTCGTTGCGGTCGCTGAAGGAGCGGCCGCCGCGGTCGGCGGAGGAACGCTCGCCGTCGTTCTTGCGGAATTCGCGCTTGAAGCCGCCGTTGCCCTTGAAGTTGCCGCTGCCGCCAGAGTAGCCGCCGCGCTCGCCACGGTCTCCGCCACGGTTGCCCTGGTAGGAGCCGCGGTCACCGGAGGGCTTGCGGCCGTTATCCAACTCGAGGTGGATCAGCTCGCCGCCGATCCGGGTGCGGGACAGGGCCTTCAGCTGATCCGGGCTCAGGTCCGCCGGGAGTTCCACGAGGGAGTGGTCCGAGCGGATGTCGATGCCGCCGATCTGGGCCGAGGAGATGCCGCCCTCGTTGGCGATGGCGCCGACGATGGAACCCGGCATGACGCGCTGGCGGCGTCCGACGGCGATCCGGTAGGTGGCGTTGCCCTCGGTCAGGGTGCGGGTCGGGCCGCGGGAGCCGAAGCCGTCCTTGGAGCGTTCGCGCTTCTGGAATTCCGGTGCGGCAGGCAGCTCCTTGACCAGGAGCGGCTGCCCGCCCTGCGCCATGACGGCCAGTGCAGCGGCGATCTCGGCGGCCGGAACGTTGTGCTCTTCCTCGTAGGAGGCGATCAGGTCACGGAAGGCCGAAACGTCCTCGGATTCGAGGGTCTCGGTGATCTTGTCCGCGAACTTGCCCAGGCGCAGGGTGTTGACGGTCTCCGCGGTGGGCAGGTGCATCTGCTCCACGGGCTGGCGGGTTGCCTTCTCGATGGAACGCAGCAGGTACTTTTCCCGCGGGGTCATGAACAGCACGGCGTCGCCGGAGCGTCCGGCGCGGCCGGTGCGGCCGATGCGGTGCACGTAGGACTCGGTGTCGTGCGGGATGTCGTAGTTGATCACGTGGCTGATCCGCTCGACGTCCAGGCCGCGGGCGGCGACGTCGGTGGCCACCAGGATGTCGATGCGGCCTTCCTTAAGTGCCTCGACCGTGCGCTCACGCTGCTGCTGCGGGATGTCGCCGTTGATGGCGGCCGCCTGGAAACCGCGGGAGCGCAACTTGTCCGCCAGGTCCTCGGTGGCCATCTTGGTGCGGACGAACGCGATGACGCCGTCGAACTCTTCGACCTCGAGGATGCGGGTCAGCGCGTCGAGCTTGTGCGGGCCCATGACCTGCAGGTACCGCTGGCGGGTGTTGGCGCCGGTGGTGGTCTTGGACTTGACCTGGATCTCGGCCGGGTTGTTCAGGTACTGCTTGGACAACCGGCGGATCTGGCTCGGCATGGTGGCGGAGAACAGGGCAACCTGGCGGCCCTCGGGGGTCTGCTGGAAGATCTGCTCCACGTCGTCGGCGAAGCCCATGCGCAGCATCTCATCGGCCTCGTCCAGCACGAGGTACTGGAGTTCGGACAGGTCCAGGGAACCCTTGGCGATATGGTCGATGACGCGGCCGGGGGTACCGACAACAACCTGGGCGCCGCGGCGAAGGCCGGCCAGCTGCGGGCCGTAGGCGGAGCCACCGTAGACCGGCAGGACCGTGAAGTCATCGATGTGCTTGGCGTAGGAGGTGAAGGCCTCGGCGACCTGGAGCGCGAGCTCGCGGGTCGGAGCCAGGACCAGGGCCTGCGTCTTGCGGGACGGGCCGTTCAGGTCGTGGAGTTCGGCCAGCCGGGACAGCGCCGGTACTGCGAATGCTGCAGTCTTACCGGTGCCGGTCTGGGCCAGGCCGACGACGTCGCGGCCCTCGAGCAGAACCGGGATGGTCGCTGCCTGGATCGGGGACGGCTTCTCGTAGCCGACGTCCTGCAGGGCGGCAAGGACGCGGGCGTCGATGCCGAGGTCAACGAAGCGGAGGCCGCCGTCGTCGTCGCCGGAGCTATCGGCGGTGTTCTCAGCGGGGGTCTCGGCTGCGGCGGGGGCAGCCGGGGCGGTGAACTCGACGTCGGCGCTGGTGTTCTCGGTGTCGACGGAGTTGTCCTGATTTTCGGGCATAGGGGAATCTTCCTCATCCATAGGGGCCAGGCGGCACAACCCGAGGTGAGCGGAGCCGCAGTACGCGTGACACATGCTGCCGGGCATACTTTGACCGGCCGGTCACATAGAAGCCCGGCGCTTTCGCAATCCCGTGGCAGGACTTCCCGCTGCATCTCTTGGCTGCTATCCCAGCAGTCTGTACAGCGTTTTCTTTAGCCGGCTCTCCCTATGAAAATGCCCGCAACACAGTTTTGCGGGCCCCAACACTTACCAGTCCTGCCTCAAGAATTGGGCAGGAATAAGGGATTTCCGGAGTGGGGGATATTTCAAGTGTAGGGCATGCCGCGGCGCAGGTGCTACCGGGAGGGCCCGTCTGCGGCGGTGAGCTTGCGCACACTGCCGTTTCCGCCCCCTACTGCCCCAGCCGGCGCCGCAGCTTCTCGAAAGCCTCGTGGTACTCGGGCTGGAGGCGGATTTCTCCGTCGGCGTCCGCGTCCCGCAGGGCCTCCATGTCCTCGAGGGTGGGATCGCTGAACCACTTGCCAACCGTGACGCCGTGGGCGGGGACAAAGATCCGGTGGATATGGTCCCCCGCCTGGATGGTGCCGGTCCGGACCACGCGCAGGTAGCTGCCCACCCGGCCGGCCTCGCCGAACCTCGCCACCCAGTTGGGCACCTGCACCCGTCGCTGGAACGTGGCACAGGGCATCCGGGGCGAGGTCACCTCCACCTCGACGTCGAGCCCGACCTTCCAGCGTTCGCCGATCACCGCGTCGGTGGCATCAATCCCGGCGACGCGGAGGTTCTCGCCGAAGTACCCCGGCGGGATGTCCCGGCCGAGTTCGCCGGCCCAGTAGTCGGCGTCGTCCTGCGAATACGCGTAAAGCGCCTGGTCCTCGCCGCCGTGGTGGATGCGGCTGGCCTGGATGTCGCCGTGCAGTCCCAGCCGGTGCACCTTGACCGGACCGTCCACGGGGCGTTTGTCGATGGCCGTCACGCCCACGCTTCCGGCATCGCTGAGCAGCTGATGCACCCGGCAGACGGCAAGCACAGAAGCGGTGTCCATGGCACCAGTGTAGGCCCGGGGCCATCCGGCGACGCTCCAGCCCGGTTACTTTCCCGCAGGCCTCCGGGCCTGGCTGCGACACCGGCGTTTTGGCCGCGATCCGTGGGGGTTACCGGACGTAACCGGGCAGGAACGTCGGGGACGGCGCCCGCACCGGAACGTAGGATGCTCCCATGAGCGGTGTTGCAGCAACAGACGTGTCCGATGTCCTGGCGATCGACTCCCTGCTGAGCGCCGGCGAGCTGGCCGTGCGGGAGAAGGTCCGGGATTTCACCACCCAGCGGATCCGGCCCGGCATCGCGCGCTGGTACGAGGACGGTGTGTTCCCGCTGGAGCTGGCCCCGGAATTGGGCGAACTCGGGGTCCTCGGCATGCACCTTGAGGGCTACGGCTGCCCGGGCCGCTCCGCCGTGGACTACGGCCTGGCCGCGATGGAGCTGGAGGCCGGCGACTCCGGCATCCGCACGTTCGTCTCCGTGCAGGGTTCCCTGGCGATGACCGCCATCCACAAATGGGGCTCGGAGGAGCAAAAGCAGGAATGGCTCCCCCGGATGGCCGCGGGCGAGCTGATCGGCTGCTTCGCCCTGACCGAACCCACCGCCGGCTCGGACCCGGCCGCCATGCAGACTTTTGCCCGGCGGGACGGGACCGGCGACGGCGCGGGCTGGGTCCTGGACGGCGCCAAGCGCTGGATCGGCCTGGCCTCGGTGGCGGACGTCCTGGTGGTCTGGGCCATGACCGACGACGGCGTGCGCGGCTTCCTGGTCCCCGCCGGCGCCCCGGGGGTCACCGCGACGCCCATTGGGCAGAAACTCTCCATGCGCGCCTCGATCCAGTGCGACGTGGCGTTCGACGGCGTCCGGCTGGGCCCCGAGGCGCTGCTGCCGGCGGCGCGGGGCCTGCGGGGCCCGTTCTCCTGCCTGAACGAGGCGCGGTACGGGATCGCCTGGGGCGCGATGGGTGCCGCCCGGGACTCCTATGAAGCGGCGCTGCGGTATTCGCAGGAGCGGCTGCAGTTCGGCAAACCGCTGGCGGGCTACCAGCTCACCCAGGAGAAGCTGGTGAACATGCTGCTGGAGATCCAGAAGGGCACGCTGCTAGCGCTGCAGCTGGGCCGGCTCAAGGACGCCGGGGCGCTGCGGCCGGAGCAGATCTCGCTGGGCAAGCTGAATAACGTGCGGGAGGCGATCACGATTGCCCGCGAGGCCCGCACCATCCTGGGCGGCAACGGAATCACGCTGGACTACTCGCCGCTGCGGCACGCCGCGAACCTGGAGTCGGTGCGCACCTACGAGGGCACCGATGAGGTCCACACCCTGGTTCTAGGCCAGCACATCACCGGGCTCTCCGCCTTCCGCTAGGGCGGCCACGGGGCCTTCGGACGTCAGGCCGAGAAGCCGCCGTCGGCCTTGACCAGCTGGCCGGAGACCCAGCGGCCCTCGGGCGAGAGCAGGAAAGCCACCGTTCCGGCGATGTCCGCGGGAGTGCCCAGCCGGCCGCCAGGCTGCCGCCGGGCCAGCTCCTCGCGCAGCTGCGCGTCCATCCAGCCGGTGTCGACCGGGCCCGGGTTGAGCACGTTGGCGCTGATGCCGGCCGGGCCCAGCTCCCTCGCCGCAGCGATGACGATCCGGTCCAGGGCACCCTTGGACGCCCCGTACGGGAGGTTGAACGCGGTGTGGTCGCTGGTCAGCGCCACGATCGCGCCGCCGTCGGCCGGAACCTGCCGCGCGAACGCCGCAATCAGCTGCCAGCTGGCGCGGGTGTTGACGGCGAAGTGCCGCTCAAAGCTCTCCAGCGACGTGTCCAGGATGCCGGAGTCCACGGATTCCGCGTGGCTGAGCACCAGTGCCTGCAGCGTGCCGGCCTCGTCCGCCGCCGCGGCCATCAGCCGATCCACGGCCTGCGGGTCCTCGAAATCGGCGGGCAGTGCCACCACGGCGGCGCCCGTGGCCTGCAGTTCGGCGGTGAGGCGCTCGACGTCGTCCGGTTGGACGCCCCAGGGCATCCGGGCGTCGTAGTCCTGCCAGTAGTTGAGCACCAGGTCCCAGCCGTCGGCCGCGAGCCGCCGCGCGATGCCGGCCCCTAGGCCGGCCAGCCGTCCGACGCCGGTGACCAGTGCCGTCCTGCGCTGGAACGGGGCCGGGCCGGGAGAACCGGGAGTCTGGGTCATGCGCTTCAGCCTTGCCCGGCCGGTGCGGCGGCAGGTTCCCCGGCCGGTGCGGCGGCAGGTTCCCGGGCCGGCGCGCTGTGCACGGCGAAGGCTCGGGCCAAGGACCCGCGGCGCAGGGCCAGCTGCCAGCACAGCAGCAGGGCCAAGGCGCAGAAAACCCCGGCGCTGGACGCCATGATCCAGAACCCCGGCGTCTGGACGTTGAGGTCCTGCGCGCCGAGGGCCGTGCCGATCGTCTTCGGGGAGAACAGGAACACCAGCACGGACACGCCGAGCACACCGCCCATCAGCCAGCGCGTGCCCCGGTAGCGGAGCGGCGTTTCCCGCAGCGTCCAGGCGAACGCGGGTAGAACGACGGCGACCCACACCCAGTGGTGGGACCAGGAGACGGGGCTGATGAGCAGCATGGTGAGCGCCGTCGCGGAGAGGGCCACGACCCGGGCACCCTGCTCGCTCGCGGCTTTGATGACGCCGGCGGCCAGCGCGACCACCAGCAGGCTCAGCACCAGCCAGGGCCCGGTGACGGCGGCCTCGGGGACGCCGAAGTGCAGCAGCGCGCCCTTGAGGGAGAGGTTGTCGACGTAGCCGGCCCCGCCGATCCGGGAGGTGTCCGGCAGGATCCGGAACCAGAACTGCAGCGACTCGGCCGGGCGCAGCAGCGCGCCCAGCACCACGGTGAACAGGAATCCTGCGCCCATGTTCAGCAGGCCCCGCCAGTCCTTCCGGACCAGGAAATAGAGTCCGAAAACGAGCGGCGTCAGCTTGATCCCTGCGGCGACGCCCACCAGGAAACCGCTGCCGGGAATGCCACGGGACCAGCGGGGGTTCCGGGCCAGCAGGTCCGCCGCCATCAACCCCATCAGCAGGATGTTGATCTGCCCGAAAGCCAGGGTTTCGCGCCACGGGCCGAGGTTGACCAGGGCCAGGACCAGGACGGCCGCGCCCCAGCGGTGGCCAGGGGAACGGAAGGCCGCGCGCCAGTCTGCCTTGGCCGTCCAGTAGCGGACCGCGCGGACAGCGACCCAAAGCGCAACGATCACGCCTGCGGTGTTGAACCAGTTCAGTGCCACCTTCTCGGGCAGCAGGGCCAGGAGGCTGAACAGCAGCGCGGCGAAGGGCGGGTAGGTGAACGGCAGCCCGGGTCCGCCGGCCCAATCAACGTTGCCCTCATAGAGGTCGGAGGCCGCCGGGCCGGCGTCGTTGAGGATCTTCCCGCCGTGCCAGTAGACGCTGAAGTCGAGGCCCTGCTCGCCCCAAACACCCAGCCACCGCCAGAGCGCGAACGCGACGGCGGCCGCGCCCAGCGGAAACAGGGCTCCCGCCGGGGTGAGGGGCAGGCGCCTCTTCGGCGACGGGTCCGACGGCGGCGCCACCGGGGTCCCGGTTGGCGGGGCGTGCGGGTTTTCGGCGTCGAGCAGTGACATGTGTGGATCCCCCAATAATTGCTGCGCGAATTTGCTGCGCGGGACGGGGCGCAGCGCGCCGGCGGCGGCTGCGCCGGTCCCCGCCGTTCATCCTACCGATCCCTCAGGCCGGGACCGGCACCTTGGCCTTTTGTCCGGCGTCCTTGCGGATGGTCGCGCTGATGACGGCGGCGATGGTGCACATCGCCGCCGCGGCGAACCAGGCGTAGGTGTACTGGCCGGTGGCGTCCCGGACGGCCCCCGCGGCCAGCGCCGCCGCGGCCGCGCCGAGCTGGTGGGCGGCGAAGACCCAGCCGAACACCACGCTGCCGTCCGCGCCGAACACCTGGCGGCAGATCGCGGCCGTCGGCGGGACGGTGGCCACCCAGTCCAGGCCGTAGATAACCACAAACACGATCATGCTGGGCTGGACCTCGGCGCTGAGCAGCAGCGGCAGGACCAGCAGCCCGATGCCGCGGAACTGGTAGTAGACCGCGAGGAGGATCCGCGGGTTGAACCGGTCCGTCAGCCAGCCCGAGGCGATGGTTCCGAGGATGTCGAAGATCCCGACAACGGCGAGCAGGCCCGCCGCGGTGGTTTCGGCCATGCCGTGGTCGTGCGCGGAGGGAATGAAGTGCGTGCCGATCAGCCCGTTGGTGGTGGCTCCGCAGATTGCGAAGCCGGCCACGAGGGCCCAGAAGGTGCGGACCCTGCTGGCGCGTTTGAGGACCTGGAGCGCGCGGACCGCGGCGTTGCGGCGGGGTTCTTCCGGTTCGGCCGCGCTTGCCGGTTCAATCGGAGCTTCCGGTTCGGCCGCGGTGGCCGGAGATTCCTGCAGCGCCGCGGCGTCGGCTCCGTACGGCAGCGCGCCGACGTCGGCCGGTGAGTTCTTCAGGAACTTCAGCACCAGCGGCACCACCGCGAGCGCGCCGGCGGCGATCAGCAGCGACGCCTGGCGCCAGCCGGGGTTTTGCGCCAGGGCGGCGATGAAGGGCAGGAACACCAGCTGCCCGGCAGCGCTGCCCGCGGTGAGGATGCCGATCACCAGGCCGCGGCTCTTGGCGAACCAGGTGTTGGCGATGGTGGCCGCGAACACCAGGGCCATGGATCCGGTGCCGAGTCCGATCAGCAGCCCCCAGGTCAGCAGGATCTGCCAGGACTGGTTCACCAGGACCGTCAGGGCACTCCCGGCCCCGATGAGCACCAGCGCCACGGACGTGACCACGCGGATGCCGAAGCGCTCCATCAGGGCCGCGGCGAACGGCGCCGTGAGGCCGAAGAGCACCAGGTTGATGCTGACGGCCGCCGAGAGGACCGTGGTGGACCAGCCGAACTCGTTCTGCAGCGGCACCATCAGCACGCCCGGCGCGGCCCGGAACCCGGCGGCGCCCACCAGGGCCAGGAACGCGACGGCGGCGACGATCCAGGCCGGATGGACCCGGCGCCTGGCCGAGGGGCGGGGAGTGGTCCGGGGCGCGGTCATGCTGCTGTTCCGTTCTGCTGGGCGGTCTTCTGCGCCGGGGCGGTCGCGAGGGGTAGCGGGTGGTCGGTCCGGGTGAGGCTGTGCCAGCTCGTGTTCCCGGCCGTGAGGCGCTCACCACAGGCCGTGCAGCTGTCCGCGGAGGAGGTACGCTGCCCGCAGCCGCTGTGGACCACGAACATGTGGGCCTGCTCCGACGGCGCCGGCAGGTGCTTTTCGGACCACAGCACGACGGCGTTGAGCACCGGGAGCACGTCCTCGCCCTTGGCGGTGAGCACGTATTCCTGGCGCTGCCGGCCGCCGTCGTCGTAGGGCCGCCGGGCCAGCAGGCCGGCGGCCACGAGGGCGGCCAGCCGCCGGGTCAGGACCGAGTCCGCGGCGCCGAGCCGGGTCTTGATGGCGTCGAAGCGCCCGTTGCCGAAGAAGACCTCGCGGAGCACGAGCATGCCCCAGGGATCGCCGAGGACATCCAGGCCGCGGGCCATGCTGCAGGTGCGGCCGGACCAGTCGGAGCGAAGTGCCATACCCGCAGAGTAGCTGACTCTCTTGAAGAAAGCTAGAGTTGCCGGCGCAGGCCGGCCCGGGAGGGACGGTAAGCGAGCGCCCAGTAGACCAGCATCGCCATGCCGCAGACCACGCCCAGGCTCGCCACGATCAGCTGCCACTGCGTCTGTGGGTCTTTGCCCCACTCGGCCGCCCCGGCCATGACCGAGAGGTACTTGGGGGTCAGGTAGAAGGACAGGGCAGAGAACGCCACGATGATCCAGCCGGCCAGCCGCATCCGCCCGTTGCGCGAGGGTACCCGGTGGATGGCGAACCCCATGCACGGCAGCGCCACGGCCATCCAGACCCAGTGGTGGGACCAGGACACCGGGCTGATCAGCAACATGAGCAAGGCGGTGGCGGACACGGCGACGAAGTTCTCTTCCGCCTCGACGGCCCACTTGATCACCAGCGCCGCCACCGCGGCCAGGGCCAGCGCCAGCACCAGCCACACCACGGACGTCAGCGGGGAGTCCGGCAGCCCCAGGTGCAGCAGCAGGCCCTTGACCGAGAGGTTGTCCACGTAGGCCGGTCCGCCGATCCGCCCGGTGTCCGGCAGGATCTTGGTCCAGAACGTCACCGATGCCACGGGCAGCAGGGCCCAGGCCAGTGCGATCGAGCCGAAGAACCCCGCGGCCATCCAGCCGAGTGCCTTGAAGTCGCGCCGGACCAGGAAGTACAGCCCGAACGCGAGCGGGGTGAGTTTGATCCCGGCGGCGATGCCGATCAGCAGGCCCGCGGGCCAGCGGAGTTCGCCGGCCCGGGACTTTCCGTACAGCGCGAAGTCGGCCAGGATCAGGCCCATCAGGATGATGTTGATCTGGCCGAAGTCGAAGGTGTCCCGCCACGGCCCCAGCAGCAGGATCGCCGCGGTGCCGGCCAGGGCGACGGCACGGAAACGCCAGTCCGCGGCGGCGTCGCGCCAGCGGCCCAGCCCGAAGTAGTGCCGGGTCAGCCAGGCGGAGACGACGGCGGCGCCGAGCAGCGCCGTCGCCGTGAAGACCACGCCGCCGGCGTCTTGGCCCAGCGTCGCCATGGCGGCAAAAATCAGCGCGGCGAACGGCGGGTAGGTGAACGGCAGGCCGTCCCGGGGCGCGTACAGCTCGTTCACGCCGGTCTCGCCGGCCTGCAGGACACGGTTTCCGCCGTAGAAGTAGACCTCGAAGTCGTTCAGCAGCGGAATGTAGGCCAAGTACAGCACCACCAGTGCCGCGACGACGGCGGCGGCGCCGGCCGCCGTAGCGATCCAGCCCCGGTTGGTGGAACCGGCCGTCTTCGAAAGGGTGGTCACCGGAGGCTAGCTGCCCGGCTCAAGGCGCGCGAAAGCCTGCTCGAGGTCTGCGATCAGGTCCTCCACGTCCTCGATGCCGCAGGAGAGCCGGATCAGGTTCACCGGAACCGCCAGTTCTGTGCCCTTGACCGAGGCGTGCGTCATCTCCGACGGGTAGTTCATCAGCGATTCGATGCCGCCCAGGGACTCCGCCAGGGTGAACACGGAAGTGGACTCGGCCACCGTGCGTGCCGCCGCTTCACCGCCCTTAAACTGCACGGAGACCATGCCGCCGAACTTCTTCATCTGCTTCCTGGCCAGCTCGTGGCCCGGGTGCGAGGGCAGGCCCGGGTACAGCACGGCTTCCACCTCGGGGCGCTGCAGCAGCCACTCGGCCACGGCCTGGGCGTTGTCGCTGTGCCGGTCCATGCGCACGCCGAGGGTCTTGAGCCCGCGGGTGGTCAGGAACGCATCCATCGGCCCGGACACGGCGCCGACGGCGAACTGCACAAAGCCGATCTTCTCGGCCAGCTCCGGATCGTTGACGATGATGGCGCCGCCGACGACGTCGGAGTGGCCGCCGATGTACTTGGTGGTGGAGTGCACCACGACGTCGGCGCCGAGCGCCAGCGGGGTCTGCAGGTACGGCGAGGCGAAGGTGTTGTCCACCACGAGGAGGGCGCCGGCGTCGTGCGCCACCTTGGCGAGCGCCGCGATGTCGGTGATTTTCATCATCGGGTTCGACGGCGTCTCCACCCAGACCAGCCGGGTCTTGTTGGCCGCGACGGCCTTCGCGACGGCGTCGAGGTCTGACATGTCCACCGGGGTGTTGCCGATCCCCCACTCGCCCAGGACACGAGAGATCAGCCGGTACGTTCCGCCGTAGGCGTCGTTGCCGAGCACAATGTGGTCCCCGGGCCGGGTCAGGGCGCGGATCATCGAATCCTCGGCGGCCAGTCCCGAGCTAAAGGAGAACGCTGCGGAGCCGCCCTCCAGCGCCGCGAGCTGTTCCTGCAGGGAGTCGCGGGTGGGGTTGGTGCCGCGGCCGTATTCATAACCTGCCCGGAGGCCGCCGATCCCGTCCTGCGCATAGGTGGAGGAGAAGTGCACCGGGGGCACCACGGCGCCGGTGCGCGGCTCGAAGGCCTGGCCGGCGTGCACGGCGCGGGTGTTGAAGCCGGCGTTCTTTGCGGAAGAGCTTTCTGACTGGGACATGGGACTCCTTGGGCGGGTCAGTTGCTGAGGTAGGCGAGGAGGTCGTGGCGGGTCAGAATCCCCACCGGAGCGCCGACGAACGTCACCATCAGGGTGTCGGCGTCGGAGAGGAGTTCGCGGGCGGTCGAGATCGATTCGAGCGAACCGATCACCGGCAGCCGGGCCTCCATGTGTTCGGAGATCTTGTCCGTGAGGTTCGCCTCGCCGCGGAACAGCTTGGCGGTCAGGGTGCGCTCGTCCACCGCGCCCAGCACTTCGCCCATCACCACCGGAGGTTCCGCGGACAGCACCGGGATGTGCGAGACGCCGTACTCGTTCATGATGTTGATGACGTCGCGGACGCTCTCGTTGGGGTGGATGTGCACCAAATCCGGCAGTTCACCGGTCTTGGCCTTGAGGATTTCTCCCACCGAGGCCTCGTCGCCGCTGGCGAGGAAGCCGTAGGAGCGCATCCACTGGTCGTTGAAGATCTTCGCCAGGTAACCGCGGCCGGAATCCGGCAGGATCACCACCACGACGGCGTCGGCGGGCAGGTCTTTCGCGGCCTGCAGCGCGGCGACGACGGCCATCCCGGAGGATCCGCCCACCAGGAGGCCCTCCTCGCGGGCCAGGCGGCGGGTCATGGCGAAGGAGTCGGCGTCGCTGACGGCGATGACGTCGTCGGGCACGGCCTTGTCGTAGTTGGCCGGCCACATGTCCTCACCCACACCCTCGACGAAGTACGGCCGGCCGGTGCCGCCGGAGTAGACCGAACCGGCCGGGTCGGCGCCGATGATCTTGACCACGCCGCCGTCGGCCTCGGGCCTGTCCGCGGAGACCTCCTTGAGGTAGCGGCCGGTGCCGGTGATGGTGCCGCCGGTGCCGGCGCCGATCACGCAGTGTGTGACCCTGCCTTCGGTGTCCTGCCAGATTTCCGGTCCGGTGGACTCGTAGTGGCTGGCCGGCGCGGCCGGGTTGGAGAACTGGTCCGGCTTGTACGCGCCGGGAATTTCGGTGACCAGGCGGTCGGAGACGCCATAGTAGCTCTGCGGGCTGTCCGGGGCGACGGCGGTGGGGGTCACCACAACTTCGGCGCCATAGGCCTGGAGCACGGCACGCTTGTCCTCGCCGACCTTGTCCGGGACGACAAAGATGCAGCGGTAGCCCTTCTGCTGGGCGACGAGCGCCAGGCCCACCCCGGTGTTGCCGGAGGTGGGCTCCACGATGGTCCCGCCGGGCCGGAGCTTGCCGCTGCGCTCCGCCTCTTCGATCATCTTGGCCGCGATGCGGTCCTTGATGGACCCGCCCGGGTTAAGGTATTCGAGCTTCACGAGGACCGTGGCGGCGATGCCGTCGGTGACGTGGTTGAGTTTGACGAGCGGCGTGTTGCCGATGAGGTCCAGGACGGACTGGGCGTACTTCATAGGTACAAAGTTACCGTCTGCAGCTGCCGGAGTCGGATTCCGTCACGTCGCGTGCGCGCCACAGCCCCGCGGGTGCGACGATAGGGCGGTGAAGCGAAGGTCCTGGTTGAAGACGCTGCGGAGCTACCTTGTCCCCGGCGGCATGCTGCTGGCCGGGACCGCCGCGCTGGGCACCGGGTTGCTGCCCTGGCCTGCCTTCGAGGAGCTCGCCGGCCGCACGGTGCCGGTGCTGGGGTTCGTGGTGGCCATGTCCCTGGTGACGGAGCTGGTGGACGACGCCGGGCTGTTCCGGGCGGTGACGGACCGGCTGGCCGCATGGGGCCGGGGCCGGGTCCTGCTGCTCTGGCTCCTGGTGATCGGGCTCTCTTGCGTTTCCACCGTGTTCCTCTCGCTGGATACGACGGCGGTGCTCGTCACCCCGGTGGTGGTGCTGCTGGCCGTCCACGCCCGGATCCCGCCGCTGCCCTTCGCCCTGACAACCATCTGGCTCGCGAATACCGCCTCGCTGCTGCTTCCCGTCTCCAACCTGACCAACCTGCTGGCCCAGTCCCGGCTGGGCCTCAGCCCGGCCGGCTTCGCCGCTTTGGTCTGGGCCCCGGCCCTGGTGGGCATCCTGCTGCCCCTGGGGCTGCTCTGGCTGGCCTTCCGCAAGGACCTGCGCGGCAGCTACGGTCCGCAGCCGGCCCACCGGGTGCGGGACCGGGTGCTGCTCTACGCCTCGGCCGCTGTGATGCTGGTGCTGCTGCCGGCCCTGGTGTCCGGAATACCGGTGTATCTTCCTGCCGCTGCCGCCGCCGCGCTCCTTCTGGCCTTGTTCCTGTGGCGCCGCCGGTCAAGCCTGCGCTGGTCCATGGTCCCGTGGCGGCCGCTGATGCTCACCATCGGGCTTTTTATGGTGGTGGAGGCCCTGCACGCCAACGGCCTGGCCAGGGTGCTGGGCGGTGTCGCCGGTTCCGGGGACACCCTGCCGGCGCTGCTCCAGCTGGCCGGGCTTGGTGCGGGCGCGGCCAACGCGGTCAACAACCTGCCGGCCTACCTCGCGCTGGAGCCGGTGGGTGGCTCGCCGGTGCGGCTCGCAGCGCTGCTGATCGGCGTGAACCTGGGTCCCCTGGTGACTCCGTGGGCGTCACTGGCCACCCTGCTCTGGCACGAACGACTGCGGGCGCTCAACGTCGAGGTCCGCTGGGGCGGCTTCGCGCTGGCCGGCCTCGTCGCGGTCGTCCTCACCGTGCCCGCGGCGGTCACGGCGCTGTGGCTGGCCAGCGGCATGGACTAGGCCCGTCACGCGCCGAGGTCGTTCCCCGCGGATTCCGCCGAGGCTTCCGGGACCGCGTTCTGCCAGAGCCCCACAACGTTGCCCTCGGTGTCCTTGAAGTACGCGTTCCAGCCGGACCCGGGCACCTCCATCTTGCCGCGGTGGACCGAGCCGCCGCCGGCCACGATCTGCTCCAACGCGGCGTCGATGTCCTCGACGTCGACCGTCACCACCGGCGCCGTCAGGTCGCCGCGGCGGAACAGGCCGCCGTTGATGGACCCGGTGACCGCCGGACGGCCCTGCTCGTCCATCGGCGTGGTCATGGCCAGGCTGTATTCCATCTCCGGCATGACCTGGAAACCCCAGCCGAACACCGAACTGTAGAACTCCCGGGCCCGGTTTTCGTCGTCCGCCGGAAGCTCGAAGTGCACCACTCCACCAGCCATCACACTCTCCTGACACTCAAGGGATCCGTTCCCGGGCGGGCGCGGAACTCCGTGCCCCAGCCGGATTCTAAGCCCGTCACGGGGCGGCGGTTAAGGGCCGTTGGACCCGCGGCTCCCCTCCGCCGGTGCTCTCGGGGAGCGCCCGCCGGCGTCCCGGACGCCGCCCGGATGCCCCCGCCGCGGGCCGGGCGTGGGAACATATTCGGATGACCACCGCAGAGCTCCCGGCCCGCGCCGCCGCCGCGGCGGACGCCTCGCTCCGGTGGCACCCGGGCGGGCCCTACGATCTCCTGCAGACCCTCGGCACGCTCCGCCGGGGGCACGGCGACCCCGCGATCCGGGTGGCGCCGGACGGCTTCTGGATGGCATTCACGACGGCGGCCGGCCCGGCCACGCTGCGCCTGGCCAGCACCGGCCCGGCGGCCTCACCCGTGATCGAGGCACGCGCCTGGGGACCCGGTGCGGAGGAGGCGGTCCGGGCCGTTCCGCGGCTGCTCGGCCACGACGACGACTGGACGGCCTTCGACGATCCGGTCTTCCACGCCACCCTCCCCCGCATGGTCATCGACGCCCGACGCCGGAACCCCGCCGTCCGGCTGCCCTCCACCGGCCGGATGGTCGACGCGCTGGTGCCCACCGTCCTCGAGCAGAAAGTCACCGTGATCGAGGCCCGCCGGGGCTACCGCTACCTGATGTACCGTTTCGGGACCCCGGCCCCCGGCGCGGGCACCGTGGCGCCGGCGGAACTCCGGGTCCAGCCAACGCCGGCGCAGTGGCTGCGCATTCCGTCCTGGGAATGGCACAAGGCCGGAGTAGGCCCGCAACGCTCGGACACGGTCATGCGGGCGCTCCGCTCCGCCGTCGCGCTCGAACGGCTCGCGGCGCTGCCCGCCGCCGAGGCGGCCGCGAAGCTGCAGACACTTCCCGGGATCGGCGTCTGGACCGCGGCGGAGGTGGTACAGCGCACCCACGGCTGCCCGGACTCGATCGCCGTGGGCGACTACCATCTGGCCGCCTATGTTGGCGCTGCCCTGACCGGGCGGAGGACGGACGACGCCGGTATGCTGCGGCTGCTCGCCCCCTGGGCCGGCCACCGGCAGCGGGTGGTCCGCATGATCGGCCTCAGCGGCTTCCGCAAGCCGGTCTTCGGCCCGCGGATGACCATCCAGGACCACCGGAAACACTGACCCCTCGTTGCGCTTAGAGGCCCAGCCTCGCCACGGCCTCCTGGCGCATGTCCACCTTGCGGATCTTGCCGGACACGGTCATCGGGAAGCTCTCGCGGACCTCGACGTAGCGCGGGATTTTGTAGTGCGCCAGCTTCCCGCGGCAGAACTCCGCAAGGGCAGCAGCGTCCAGCGGGGCGGCGCCGGGTTTGAGGATGACGCAGGCCATGAGTTCCTCGCCGTAGCTGGCATCCGGGACGCCGATCACCTGCACGTCCTGGATGTCCGGGTGGGTGTAGAGGAACTCCTCGATTTCGCGCGGGTAAATGTTCTCGCCGCCGCGGATCACCATGTCCTTGATCCGGCCCTCGATCACGAGATAACCGTCCTCGTCCATCCGGGCCAGGTCCCCGGTGTGCATCCAGCCCTCGTCGTCGATCGCCTCCGCGGTCTTCTCCGGCTGGTTCCAGTAGCCCTGCATCACGGAGTAGCCGCGGGTGCACAACTCGCCGATGTCGCCGCGCTGCAGCACCTCACCGGTCATCGGGTCCACTACCTGGCTCTCCAGCTGCGGCAAGGTCCGGCCCACGGTCTGCGTGCGCTGGGCCAGGGTGTCCCCGCCGCGGGTCATGGTGGAGACCGGCGAGGTCTCGGTCATCCCGTAGCAGATGGCGACGTCGCGCATGTTCATCTCGGCGATCACCCGGTTCATCACCTCGATGGGGCACAGCGAGCCGGCCATCACGCCGGTGCGCAGGGTGGAGAGGTCGTAGGAAGCGAAGTCCGGCAGCGCGAGCTCCGCGATGAACATGGTCGGCACGCCGTAGAGCGAGGTTCCGCCGAAGTCCTGCACGGCCTCCAGGGCCGCGGCCGGCGAGAACCCGCGCCCCGGGATGATGGTGGCGGCGCCGTGGCTGAAGGCGGCCAGGTTTCCGATCACCATGCCGAAGCAGTGGTAGAACGGCACCGGCAGCACCACCCGGTCGTGCTCGGTGTACCCCAGCAGCTCGCCGATGGAGTAGCCGTTGTTGAGCAGGTTGTGGTGCGTCAGGGTGGCGCCCTTGGGGAAGCCGGTGGTGCCGGAGGTGTACTGCAGGTTGATCGCGTCATGCGGATCCAGCTCTGCCATCCGCGCCAACAGGTCCGAATGTGCGACGTCGTCGGCCCGCCGCAGCAGTTCGGCGTACGTCCGCTCCGCCTCGCTTTCCGGGGCTCCGGCGGCGAGGCCCGGCTGGCCGCCGTCGGGCAGGAACACCAGCTCGCGCAGTTCGGGGCATTCGGCCAGGGCGTGGCGCGCCATGCCGGTGTAGTCGCTGTTCTTGTCCGAGGGGGCTGCCACCAGCATCCGCATGCCGTTCTGCCGGACGACGAACTCCAGCTCGTGGCTGCGGTAGGCCGGGTTCACGTTGACCAGGATGGCCCCGATCTTCGCGGTGGCGTACTGCAGGATGGTCCATTCGGCGCAGTTCGGGCTCCAGATCCCGATCCGCTCCCCCTTGCCCACACCGACGGCGAGGAGCGCGCGGGCAAGCCGGTCGACGTCGTCGTTCATTTTGGTATAGCTCCACCGCCTGGCTTCCCCGCCGGGGATGGCCGCCGCCTCGATCAGGGCGTCGTGGTACGGGAACCGGGCCACGATCCGCTCGAAGTTGTCGCCGATGGTCTCGTTGAGCAGCGGGACGTCAGTGTCCCCGGCTGTGTAGGCAAGCATGGTGCGACGCTACCAACAGCCCGGCGGCATGAGAAGGGCAAAGCGTGGAAGTCCTACGAAATCTTGTGCACATTCTGCGGTGCGCCGACGGCCGCCCGGTAGGGTGAAACCATGAGCGCACCCATTGACCTGCAGGCCACTTTCATCCCCAATGAGGGCGAATTCTTCCGCGTGAAACTAGCCCTCGAGATCGCGATCGACGAGGTGGTCAACGAACCCGGCTGTCTCCGGTACGAGCTGACCGAGGCGTCCGAGGACAAGCTGGTGCTGACCGAGCAGTGGGCCTCGCAGGAGGACCTGGACCGGCATGCCAAGGGCACCGCCCTCCAGGACCTGAACGAGTCCCTGAGCGCACTGCTGGCCGAGCCTGTGCGGCTGGAACGGCTCTAAGGCGCCCCCGCAGCGCGTAGCTAAAAGCGCCGACTAGGCGTCCGGGATCTGGGTGCCGTCCTGCGGGGATACGGCTGCCTCGGCCTGCGAGCGCGCCACGTGGGCGTGGACTTCCTCCATGTCCAGGGCCTTGACGGCGTCCACCACCTGCTCCAGCTGCTGGGCGTTCAGCGCGCCCGGCTGGGAGAACACCAGCACTTTCTCGCGGAAGGCCATCAGGGTGGGGATCGAGGTGATGCCCGCCTCGGCGGCAAGCTGCTGCTCCGCCTCGGTGTCCACCTTGGAGAACACGACGTCCGGGTGCTTCTCGGAGACGGCGGCGTACGTGGGGCCAAACTGCTTGCACGGGCCGCACCATTCGGCCCAGAAATCTACGAGGACGATGTCGTTGTCCTCGACGGTCGATGCGAACTGTTCACCTGTAATGTCTACGGTTGCCATGGGTTCAACGGTACGCGAGCGGCCCGGGAAAGTCCCCCGCGTTTCGCTGTTGGCACATCCCGGGCGGGCCAGCCGGCAGGCCAGGTGCAAAGATCAGGCCCAGACATGCGGGGCCGGACGGCGGGCGCCGGGCAGCGCATTGGTCTCACGCCAGTAGTGGATCCATGCCGGCAATTCCAGGTCCGCCGGCGGCGCACCGAATTCGCGGATGATCTCTTCCTGGCTGACCGGCTTGCCCTTGTTGACCAGCCGCGTTGCGATGTGGGCGCGGGCGTAGATTTCGCCGTCGGCCACCATGCGCTGTTCAAAGTAGATGGCCTTCTCGTCCAGCCCGATCACCTTGGTCTCGATGGTGTACTGCTGCCACAGCTGCAGGGAGCGGCGGAAGGCGATGGTCTCCCCCGCCACCACCGGCGTCCAGCCCCGCCGGCGGATGGCCTTCCAGGTGCCGCTGCGTGCCATCAGGTCAAACCGGCCCAGGTCCATCAGCGAGAAATACATGCCGTTGTTGACGTGCAGCGCGATGTCGATGTCCGTCGGCAGGACACGCAGCGGCAGCGACGAGGCGTCCCAGATGCTCAGCGGGGAGCGCCGGGCGGACGTGATGAGCAGGAGGAGGGTGCGGAGGAGCAGATGCATGGAGCTTATGTTACCCGCCAGTAACAAAGGTGCCAAGGGGTTCCGTCAGCGGGCGGAAAGGACTGCCACCGTGGCTTTCGTCCCGGAGCCGCGGATGCTCCAGCAGTTCCCGGCGCCGATCACTTCCAGGTCCTCCAAGTCCGTGTGGCGCAGCACCAGCGCGGTGTTCTCGTCCACCGCCACCGCCCGGTCCACGAGGCCCGCCGCCACGGCCCCGACCGCCCGGCTCAGGGTGCCTGCCTGCGCGGCATGGACGTCGACGGCGAACGGCACCAGTCCCAGGCCGTCGCGGACGTCGAGTTCGTCGAGGCCTTCGGAGCATTCCTCCGAGCACACCGCGGTGCCCCGGATCCGGTAGCCGCCCACCAGCGCCCGCTGAGGTGCGATCATGGCCCCCGCGGAGAAACCCAGGTAGGGCACCCCCGCTGCAGCCGCGGCCCGGATCGCCGCCGCCGAGCCGAGCAGGCCCGCGAGGTACTCGGGGGTCGGTCCGCCCCCGACGATAATCCCGTCGACGCCGTCGAACGCCGCCGGATAGGCCGGCTCGCCGGTGCGCAGCAAGGTGGCCGCCACATCGCAGGGCATGCGCGCCTGCAGCGGCTCCAGGTAGGCGGGCAGGAAATACTCCGAGCTGCCGTCGCGGTCGAAGAGCACGACGGCGATCCTGGGAGGCCGGTGTCCGCCGGCGCGGTGCCGGACATCCTTCACAAAGCGGTCGAAGACCACCGGGGTTGTGACGGTATCGGGGCCGCCGCCCACCAGGATGATGCTCATGGGGCCACGCTACCGGCCGGGCAGCCCCGCTTCAGTCCGCGGCGATCAGTTCGCCCTCGAAGCCGTCCGAATTCACCAGGTAGGCGGCGAAGTGCTCGGGGCCGCCGGCATGGGGATACTTCTCCGGAAACAGATCGGTCCAGCCGTGGGCAGGAGCGTCGGCCGCCATGGTGTCCACCTGCCGCCGGGTCCCGGCATGGAAGGCCACGTGGTTCAGGCCGGGCGCTGTGCGCCGGTGGGTGGTGCCGCTCAGGTCCGGGGATTGCTCGACGACGATGTACGTCGGTCCGCGCCGCCAGCTCCGCCCGAGGGGCCAGTCCTGGTACTGGTCGTAGCCGAGCCGGGTCAACAGCCAGCCCCATTGGTCCGTGGCCCTGCCCAGGTCCGGCACCCAGAGTTCCACATGGTGCAGCGCACCGAAAGATCCGTCAGTCACCCTGAGAGTCTGGCACGAGGATCAGTAGAGGATGCGCTGGAAGAGGTCGTGGTCCTGCCCACAGGTCCGCAGCCCCCGCCGCGCCGCGCCGCGGGGGGCGCCGGCGTTAGACTCGGGGCATGTCGGCTCTGTGGGGGGCGCGGATCCTGCGCGCAAAGGTGTTTTTGCTGGTTCTGCTCCTGCCGCTGGCCGCCTGCGAATACAGCCCAGACGAGCCGGTAGGGCCCACGCCGACTGCCACACACTCCGTCGATCCTGGGGTGTTCCTCGCCGAAGTGACCAGGCAGCTCGGCGGACCGCCGGCGGTCGCCGGATTCCCGTACGCCAGTGGAACGCCGGCGGAGTGGACGGTGCAGCTTGCCGCCGGAGACTACCTGTTGACCGCTGCCTGCTCCGGTGCCGCCCGGCTCGAAGTGAAGTTGCTGCCCGAGCAGGCGCTTCCGCAAGCCTGGGACTACCCCTGCGGCGAAACCCGGGCCTCGTTTTTCCGCCACACCGGAGGAAAACTGACAGCCCGCGCCACGGCACTGGGCGGTCTCGGCACCGGCGTCGCCGGGGTCAAGATCGAGCCCAACTCGGACGAATCACTGCGCGAGAATTTCGGTGCCAGCGCCTGGGCACGGGATGTCCTGGACCCGTCCAAGCCCGGCGAGTACCGGGGGTCCGCCACGGCCGACGCGCCAACGAACTTCGGCCTCTTGGCACCTCCCGGCCGTTACGAATTGAACTTCGCCTGCCGCGGGACGCCGGTGACGCAGCTGTCCATCCGCAGCTGGAACGGCGCCGGGGTCCTGGCCGAAGTGAGCGTCCCGTGCGGGGAGGTCATCAGCACCCGAGTACAACTGACCTCGGAGGGTGCCGAGCTGAGCATGGCCCCCTCCGGCGGCACCGGGCAGTACTCGTTCCGCCTCGTGCCGCTCGGGAACGGGGAGGGCTAGTCCGCGCCCTGGTCCGCGGAGCGGTCGGCAGTCCCGTCGGACGGGTCGGCGGTCCCGGCCACTGCGATGACCATGCGCTCCATCCGGGCGACGCCGGCGAAGCGGCCGGCGTTGTCTGTCACCAGAAGCGGGTCGAACCGCTGGTTCGGCGGCCTCGTCATGGAACGTGCCAGCGCCAGGCTGAGCGGGGTATCGAGGTTCACCCGCATCCCGGGGCTGACCACCCCGAGCGCGGACGCACCGGCGCCCAGCACCGCGACCGGCCGCAGGTGCTCGCCCAGCAGCACAACGGCGTCCAGCACGGGGTTGGCCGCGAAGGCTTCGGCCGCCTGCGTGACACTCGTCGCCGTCGCCGCCGGTTCGACGACGTCGCGGACGATCCTTTTGTGGGTAACCGGACGGGCGCTGGCGAGGCGGTGCGCCACCTCTAGGTCAATGCCGGCCCAGGGCGGAGCGGGCCGGGCGAGGTAGTAACCCTGGACGAGGGGAACCCCCATCGACACGAGCGCGTCGAGCTCCTCGGCCCTTTCCACGCCCTCGGCCAGGATCCAGGCGTCGACACGGCTGGCAAACGCGCCGAGCATCCCGATGAGGGCCCGTTTCGCCTCGTCGCGGTCGACGTCCTGGATCAGCGCACGGTCGATCTTGATCATCGAGGGCCGCAGGTCCAGCAGGTGGCGCAGCCCCGCGTAGCCGGCTCCGGCATCGTCGACGGCGATCAGGGCGCCGGCGGCGCGCAACTGGTTGAGGTCAGGTTCTAGCTTCACATACGACTCAATCGGCGTCTGCTCCGTCAGTTCGACGATGAGTCCGCCGAGCGCGCCTTCGTCCCGCCAGATACGGCGGATGGCGTCCGAGGTAAGCAGTTCCGGCGAGACGTTCAGCGTCAGGAAGCAGTTGGCCGGCAGCGCGGCGCGTGCCTTCAGCGCGGCTCGCAGCGCCGCAGCCTCAAGCTCGGCGGCCTTGCCATGCTCCCGCGCGGCTGAAAACCAGACTTCGGGGTTCTTCTCGGCATAGCCGGGAAACCGCGCAAGGGCCTCATAGCCCACCACCGTGCCCCGGGCGGTGTCAATAATGGGCTGATAGGCGGTCTCCAGCCCTATGCCGCGGCAGGCCGCGGCCAGCAGGCTGTCCCAGTCGGGCGGCCCCGGCTGCACGACTGGCCCGCCTGCCGCGTGCGTCAACTAACCGGGTGGATCGCTTTGTGGACCGATTCGACCAATTCGGCGGGCAGCTCGGTCAGGCCATGCACAGAGGCGGCGTGCGCCCCTACCTGGACCAGGATCTCGTCATCCGTGCTGCAGACCCACCGGGCTTCACAACCGGGGACAATGTCACCACATGCAAACGACTTCACTTCAGCTCCTTGGGCTCAATGATCAACGGCCCAACCCTACTCCGGAGTAGGGGCGATCAGGCCGAGGTCCGGTTCCGGTGTCGCCGTGGCGGCCACCGGCGCCTGTGGCACTGCCGGCAGGAAATTGGGCTCCGGCCCTGTTGTCACTCACTCCATCGGGCTATCGTGGGTGGTGAACGAACCTCTCCGTAGACTCAATGACGAGGCGGGGTGTCGTCCAGCCGCAGCCGGTCCAGGATTACCATTCCGTGAACCCCCTGTTGGCGTTGGGGCAGGCGCGGGGGGTCCCCAAGAAAAATAAACCGTGCCCAGGCGCGACAGGCGCGCACCACTCACACCCGGCACGGAGCCCCGAACGCGCTGACTACGCGCTTTCTCCGCCCGCTACGGCCCCAGGCGACCCCAGGCAATGTTTGGCGCGCGGTCCTGCGCCGGATTTTTCGGGGCCCATCACCGCAGACGTCTTGGGAGGCTGGATGCCCACGTCCGGATGCCTGCGGCTCATCAGGATGAAACTCACGCTAGGAAACCTCATGAAGAGCTCAATACGACTGGCCGGCGTCACCTTGCTTGCCAGCGGGCTAGGCCTCGGCGGCACCGTTCTCTCCGCAGGAGCGGCAGCGGCGGACACCGGGCTAAAGACAACGGCAACCATGTCGGGCGACCACCGGAACTTCAACGACGACACGTGCAGGAACAGGCACGACTCCTCACACGGCTGGTGGGACTCGAAGGGACGTTTCCACGACCGCGATGACAACGGCGGCTGGCGCGATGACAACTGTAACTGGCGTTCCGACGACGACTTCGATGGCCGTTGGCACGACTGGAACGGTTGCGAGCACGACCGCTGGGGCTGGTGGAGCCATGACGGCAGGTTCAATTGGGACGACCGTCGCGACGACCGAAGCTCCCGGAGCCACGACGATAGGAACGACCATTCCGGAGACCACAGGTCCGACAAGAACGACAAATGGGTGGACCACAGGAACGACAAATGGGTGGACCACAGGAACGACAAATGGGTGGACCACAAGAAGGACAACAAGGTCCACGACCAGTGGAGCAAGAACTAGCTGGCAGGGAGGCTGACTAACGTTCCCGCTCGCCGGGAACAACGGGGGCACCGTCGAGGCGGCGCCCCTCAGCCGTGCCGGCGAACAAATGGCGGCGGAAGAGCGTCAGCCCGGGACGCTCCGGGCCGCGCCGTCGCTGGCGGCCAGCTCGCCCAGCCACTGAAGGGCGTCGGCGGTGGAGGTGAAGTACCGTTGCGGGCAGTCGTTCCCGCGGCGCATCCACGCCGCGACCACCCGGTCAACATTCGATTGGCCGACCAGGGCCACGGAGGAGACAAAGCGGCTTTCCAGGTAGTGGTTGCGGGCCCCGGCGCTCAGTTTGACGTCGCTGATGTCGATCAGCAGCGGCAGCATCCGCCCGGCGCTGATTTTGGAAATGGCCAGGACGGATTCGGCCGCGTCCGCAGTCTCCAGCGCGGAGCCGCCGGCCCAGACCAGCTGAAGAATGCCGCTCTCACCCAGGCTGAGCGTACCTTTGCCGGCCGCCAGGACTATATCCATCGTGATCCCCCTCCCGCGACAGAGTAGCGCGTTGCGGGCCGAAACGTGACGCCGGTTACGTTTTCGGCCGAAAAATGACGACCCAGCCCTGAATGGTTCCCGTTGCGCCCGCTGTACGGCGGCCCGAGCGCGTAGGGTGCCGCCATGGACATCATTCTGGTTCCCGGGTTCTGGTTGGATGCGTCGTCGTGGTCGGAGGTCACGCCGCCGCTCGTCGCAGCGGGCCATCGGGTCCACCCGCTCACGCTGCCCGGGCTCGAAGCGGCAGACGCGCCCCGTGCAGGGATTGGCCTGCGCACCCACATCGACGCCGTCGTGGCCGCCGTCGACAAGATTGACGGCCCGGTGGTGCTGGTGGGCCATTCCGGAGGCGGGGCGATCATTCACGGCGCCGCGGACGCACGCCCGGACCGTGTTGCCCGGGCCATCTACGTGGACAGCGGCCCGTTGGGGGACGGCGGTGTCATCAACGACCAGCTGCCCGCCGACGGCGATGAGGTTCCGCTGCCGCCTTGGGAGCTGTTCGAGGACGCGGACCTCGTCGACCTGAACCCGGAGCTGCGGGCCGCGTTCCGCGCCCGGGCCGTGCCGGAACCCAAGGCAGTGGCGCAGGATCGGCAGGAGCTGCACGATGAACGGCGCTACGACGTTCCCGCCACCATCATTGCCTGCGAATTTCCGTCGTCGCTGATCCAGGATTGGATCGCGCAGGAAAACCCCTATGTGGGGGAGCTGGCCCGGATCCGCGACGTTGAGTATGTAGACCTGCCCACCGGGCACTGGCCGCAGTTCACTAGGCCGGCCGAATTGGGGGCGGTCATTCTCGCCGCCGTCGACCGCACGTCGGTTGCTCCTTAACTGCCGTTTTCACGTTCCATCACAGCGTCGCCGGAACAGCCGCCGGCCGAACGAACAAAAAAGCCTCCGGAACCGATGGGTTCCGGAGGCTTTTTCGAGGGTGGCAGATGAGGGATTCGAACCCCCGTAGGCGTTGCCAGCTGATTTACAGTCAGCCCCCTTTGGCCGCTCGGGTAATCTGCCGAACTTCAAAAGAAGATCACTCGCGGCTTCCGTGTTCGGAACGCCTGTTTCCAGTCCGTTCCGCTTCCAGCAACCGCGGGCAAGACAACTTTACAGAACTTCCGCCGAAGAATCGAATCGGCACTCCGAGGCCCCCGGAGGCCCGGAATATCAGGCTTCTCCTAGGATGCGGCCGGCAATCCTGGCCTCGAACCTCGCCGCTTGCTCCGCCGTGACCTGGTTGAGCTGCACCGCCCGCGCGAGGTCTGCCTGCACCCCGTCCAGGCGGGCGGATGCCTCGGCCGCGGGGCTGAGGATGATCGAGGCCGCCAGCGCCGCGGCGGCTACCGACGTCGCCGCCGTCGAGAGCGAGCTTGCGGCGGCGGCGGTGGTGCTGGTGATGTAACGGACGGCTTTGCGGTTCATGTGCCTTGCCTTTCAAGCGGCTCTTCCTACGGATACAACCCTGCCGGGCGAGGCTTCGTTCCCGCCGTGGTTCAGCTTTGAGCCAACTGTGAAGCCCGGTCCTCCCGCGGCACCTTCACAACCGCAGCATCCGTACTAGGCTGGAATGCAGAAAACACCGCCCTGCAGGAGGGCGCCCGGACAACCAACAGGAGGACAGTCATGGCAGGCGAATCCACATTCGACGTCGTCAGCAAGGTCGACAAGCAGGAGGTCGCCAACGCGCTGAACCAGGCGCAGAAGGAACTGGCGCAGCGTTACGACTTCAAGGGCGTCGGCGCCGAGGTCGACTTCAGCGGCGAGAAGATCCTGATGAAGGCCAACTCGGAAGAGCGGGTGCTGGCCGTCCTCGACGTGCTCCAGTCCAAGCTCATCCGCCGCGGCATCTCGCTGAAGTCCCTGGACACGGGCGAGCCCTACCCCTCCGGCAAGGAGTTCCGCCTCGAGGCGACCATCAAGGAGGGCATCGCGCAGGACTTGGCGAAGAAGATCAACAAGCTGATCCGCGACGAGGGACCGAAGTCGGTCAAGTCGCAGATCCAGGGCGACGAGCTCCGCGTGACGTCCAAGTCCCGCGACGACCTGCAGGAGACCATGAACCTGCTCAAGGGCTTCGACGAGGCCGACCTGCAGTTTGTGAACTTCCGCAGCTAGCAGGGCTGCTCTGGCCGGGTTCCGGCGTCATCCTCGACGCCGGGCCCGGCTTTTTTGTGCCTACAGCAGCGGCCGGCCGGCCATCCGCTCGAGCCGACCGATCCGTTCGCTCATCGGCGGGTGCGTGGAGAACATCCGGGCCATGCCGCCGCCGCGGAAGGGGTTGGCGATCATCAGGTGCGAGGCGTTCACCAGCCGCTGGTCCTGCGGCAGCGGCGCGAGCTGCACGCCCTGCTCGATCTTGCGCAGGGCCGAGGCCAGCGCCAGCGGGTCGCCGGTGAGCGCGGAGCCGTCCTCGTCGGCGTCGTACTCCCGGGTCCGGGAGATGGCCATCTGGATCAGCGAGGCGGCGAACGGCGCCAGCAGAGCCATGGCGAGCAGGGCCAGCGGGTTGCCGTTGCGGCGGTCGCCCCCGCCGCCGAAGAAGAGCAGCATCTGGCCCACCGAGGTGATCACGCCGGCGACGGCGGCCGCCACCGAGGAGGTCAGGATGTCCCGGTTGTAGACGTGCATCAGCTCATGGCCGAGCACGCCGCGGAGTTCGCGGGCGTCGAGGAGCTGCAGGATGCCCTGGGTGCAGCAGACCGCGGCGTTCTGCGGGTTCCGGCCCGTGGCGAACGCGTTGGGCGCCATGGTCGGCGATATGTAGATCCGCGGCATCGGTTGGTTGGCACGGGCCGAGAGCTCCCGGACCATCTGGTACAGCTGAGGGGCCTCCGCCTCCGTCACCGGATACGCCTGCATGGAACGGATCGCGATCTTGTCGCTATTCCAGTAGCCGTAGGCGGTGGTGCCGACGCCGATCAGCGCCATGATCCAGATCGGCGCCGCGCTGCGTGTGCCCGATCCGATCACGGCCCCCAGGCCAAGCAGTACCGCCCAGAGCACGCCGAACAGGGCCGCCGTCTTCAGTCCGTTGTGATGGTTGTGCACTGATCCTCCCGCATGCCCGGGTGTCCCCAAAAGATCACCCACTTGAGAAACGATTCGCTACGGGACCGGGTTCCGCGCGTCGTACGCCAGGAAGCCGGCCTGCCAGCGGGCCACCAGCCACGCCACCACCGCGCACAGCACACCGCCCGCGAGCAGCACCCAGCCCTCACTGAGGAGCTTAGTCGCACTGCCGGCCAGCATGTCGCCCATCCGCGGCCCGCCCGCCACCACCACCACAAAGACTCCCTGCAACCGGCCGCGCAGGTGGTCCGGGGTGGCCGACTGCAGGATGGTGGTACGGAAGACGGCGCTGACGGAGTCGGCGATGCCGGCGAGCGCGCAGCACACCGCGGCCGGAAGCAGCCACGGGGTCACACCGCCGGCGCCGGAGCGGCCGGCGAGCACCACAACAAGGCCAAGCCCGGCGATCGAGGCGCCCCAGCCCATCACGGCCCAGACCACGGCGGCGCCCTGCGCCCGGACGGCCCCGAGCGGGCCGGAGAACAGCCCGGCCAGGAAGGCTCCGACGGCGGTGGAGGCGAGGAGCACGCCGACGGTGGCCTCGCCGCCGCCGATCATCAGCGCGCCGACGGCGGGCAGCAGGGCCCGCGGCTGGGCCAGGATCATGGCGACGAGGTCGATCACAAAGGTCATGCGCAGGTTGGGCCGTGTGCCCAGGAAGCGGAAGCCCTCCACAACGGAACGCAGGCCCGCCCGGTGCGACACCTGGCCCGGCGGCATCGGCGGCAGCCTGAACAGGGCCCAGACCACAAACGCGAAGCTGGCCACGTCGATGGTGTACGTCCAGGCGAAGCCGACCGCGGCGACCAGCACCCCGGCCAGCAACGGCCCTGCGGTCATGGTCAGGCCGAAGATCATCATGCTCAGGGCGTTGGCCGCCGGCAGCAGTTCCTTGCGCACCAGCACCGGGATGATGGCGCTGCGGGCCGGCTGGTTGATGGCCTGCGCGCCGCTCTGCACCGCCACGAGGGCATACAGCAGCCACACATTTCCCAGCTGCAGCCAGGCCTGCAGCGCCAGGGCGCCGGTGGTCAGCCAGAGCACCGCGGAGGCGAGGAGCGCGACCTTGCGGCGGTCATGGGCGTCCGCGATGGATCCGCCGAGCAGTCCGCCAAAGACCAGCGGCACCAGGGCGAAGATGCTCAACAGGCCCACGTAGAGGCTGTCCTGGGTGAGCCGGTAGACCTCGAGGCTCACGGCCACGAGCGTGAGCTGGCTGCCCAGCGCCGAGGCGGCGGATCCCAGCCACAGGCGGCGGAACGCCGGGCTTTCGCGCAACGGCGTAATGTCCGCCAAGAATTTCCCCACCCGGCAACTCTAGTGGGACACAAAAGGGAAATAAGCCGAACCTTATTGTGAACAACTAAAAATAAGTGCTTGAATTGGGCCATGACGGATTCCGCGGGCAGCAGCGAAGCATGGGCAGCCGCCCTGCGCGCCAACGGCCGCCGGGTGACCAAGCAGCGGCTGGCCGTGCTGGCCGCCGTCGAACGCCACCCGCACTCGCCGGCGGAGGGCATCCTCGCCGCCGCCCGCGAGGAGCTGCCGGAGCTGACGGCGCAATCGGTCTACGTGGTCCTGGGCGATCTCACCGGGCTGCAGATGCTGCGCCGGTTCGAACCTCCGCACTCCCCGGCGCTGTACGAGACGCGGGTGGGCGACAACCACCACCACGCCGTGTGCATCAGCTGCGGCCGCGTCGAGGACGTCGAGTGCGCCGTCGGCCACGCTCCGTGCCTGACCCCGCACTGGGATGCCGGCGCCAAGCCGATGACCATCCAGATCGCGGACGTCCTCTACCAGGGCATCTGCGAGGACTGCCATCGCACCCAAACACTTCCCGACGACCGTAACTAGTTAGAAACAGAAATAGGAGAACGATGACTCAGAACATCGCTGCGCCCGCAGTGTCCACGACCCAGTCCGGTGCCCCCGTCACGTCCGATGCCCACTCGCAGTCCGTCGGTGCCGACGGCGCGATCATCCTGACCGATCACTACCTGATCGAGAAGCTGGCCCAGTTCAACCGCGAGCGCGTGCCGGAGCGTGTGGTGCACGCCAAGGGCGGCGGCGCGTTCGGTACCTTCAAGACCACCGGTGACGTCTCCCAGTACACGAAGGCCGCTCTGTTCCAGCCGGGCACCGAGACGGACATGCTCATCCGTTTCTCCTCCGTCGCCGGCGAAAACGGCTCCCCGGACACCTGGCGCGACCCCCGCGGTTTTGCCGTGAAGTTCTACACCACCGAGGGCAACTACGACCTGGTCGGCAACAACACCCCCGTGTTCTTCATCCGGGACGGCATCAAGTTCCCGGACTTCATCCACTCGCAGAAGCGCCTGCCGGGCAGCCACCTGCGCGACGCGGACATGCAGTGGGACTTCTGGACCCTTTCCCCCGAGTCCGCGCACCAGGTCACCTGGCTTATGGGCGACCGTGGCCTGCCGGCCTCGTGGCGCGAAATGCAGGGCTACGGCTCGCACACCTACCAGTGGATCAACGCCGCGGGCGAGCGCTTCTGGGTCAAGTACCACTTCAAGTCCAACCAGGGTGTCAAGTCCCTGACAGGCGACGAGGCCGAGGCCCTGGCCGGCTCGGACGCGGACTTCTACATCCGCGACCTGCAGGAGAACATCGCCGCGGGCAACTTCCCCTCCTGGGACCTGCACGTGCAGGTCATGCCTTACGAGGACGCCAAGACCTACCGCTTCAACCCGTTCGACCTCACCAAGGTCTGGCCGCACAGCGACTACCCGCTGGTCAAGGTCGGCACCATGGAGCTGAACAAGAACCCGGAGAACTACTTCGCGCAGATCGAGCAGGCCACCTTCGCGCCGTCGAACTTCGTACCGGGCATCGCCGCCTCGCCGGACAAGATGCTGCAGGCCCGCATCTTCTCCTACGCCGACGCACACCGTTACCGCGTGGGCACCAACCACGCCCAGCTCCCGGTGAACCTGCCCAAAAGCCAGGTCAACAACTACAGCCAGGACGGCGCTGGCCGGTACCACTTCAACGCTCCCTCGGTTCCGGTGTACGCCCCGAATTCCGTCGGCGGTCCGGCTGCCGTGGAGCCGCAGAGCCCGGCCGGCGGCTGGGAGAACGACGGCGAGCTGACGCTCTCCGCGCACTCCCTGCACGCTGAGGACAGCGACTTCGGCCAGGCCGGCACGCTGTACCGCGAGGTGTTCGACGACGGCGCCAAGGCCCGCCTGCTGGACACCATCACCGGCGCCGTCAGCGGCGTGAAGAGCGCTGCCATCAAGGAACGCGCCATCCAGTACTGGACCAACGTCGACGCCGAGCTCGGCGCTAAGCTGCGCGCCAACCTGGGTGCCGGCCAGGTCGAGTCCGACGCCGAGGCCGCCAACAAGGTCTGATCGTTCCGTCGAACGCCCCGCCACGGATCTCCGTGGCGGGGCGTTTTGGCGTTATCCACATGGGTCGCGGCCGCCTCCCCACAGTCCGCCGCGGCTCCGTAGGATTTGGGCATGACCGCATTCACTGGCATTCCGGCTGAGGCCTTCCGGTTCTACGCCGACCTTGAACAGAACAACAACCGGGACTGGTGGCTGGAGCACAAGCCTGTGTACGACGCCGCGGTGAAGGAGCCGCTGACCCTGCTCCTGGCCGAGCTAGAACCGCGCTTCGGGCCCGCCAAGCTATTCCGCCCCAACCGCGACGTCCGGTTCTCACCGGACAAATCACCGTACAAGACCGCGCAGGGCGCCTTCGCGTCGGTGGACGAGGGGGTGGGCTTCTACATCCAGCTCAGCGCCGACGGCCTCCTCATCGGCGGGGGCTGCCATACTCAAAGCCCGGCCCAGCTGGCCCGCTTCCGCGGCGCCGTGGACGCTCCCGCCAGCGGGGAGGCCCTGGCAGAGATTGTGGACAAGGTAGGTGCCGCCGGATTCGCGGTGGAGGGCGAGCGATTGAAGACGGTGCCGCGGGGCTTCGAGAAGGACCATCCCCGGGCGGAACTGCTCAAGTTCAAGTCCTTGACGGCCGGGGTCAATGTCGGCCAGCCCGACTGGCTGGCCGGCCCTGGGGCAGTCAAGGAAGTGGCCACCCGTTGGGAGGCACTGCGCCCCCTCGTGGAATGGGAGGGCCGTTACGCCGCCCCCTGACCCGGCGGAGCAACCCCCACGCCGGGGCTCCCGGCACAAGGCGAAGGTGCCCGGACCGGGAGCCTGCGGCTCAGGAACGGGTGAGCGCCTCGGCGTCCTCGTCCGCGGCGTTGGCGTCGGCCGTCGCGTTGGCGGTGTCGGCCTTACCTGCCCGGTCCGCGCCGTTGACGGCGGCCCGGGCCTCGGCGAACTTCCCGTTGAGGCGGGAGTGGCGCTGGCCGTAGGCGAAGTAGATCGCAATGCCGATGGCCAGCCAGATGGCGAAGAAGATCCAGGTCTCCACGGCCAGGTTGGTCATCAGGTACAGGCACAGGACGGCCGACACGACCGGCAGCACCTTTCCGAACGGGACGCGGAACGCCGGTTTGAGGTCCGGGCGCTTTTTGCGCAGCACGAGGATGCCGAGGCTGACCATCACAAAGGCGGAGAGCGTGCCGATGTTGATCATTTCCTCGAGCAGGTCCACGTTGGTCAGCCCGGCCACGAGGGCCACGGCCGTGCCGCAGATGATCTGCAGGCGGGCCGGCGTCGCGCGGATGGTGCTGGTCTTGGACAGCGAGCGCGGCAGCAGGCCGTCGCGGCTCATGGCCAGGACCACACGCGAGAGGCCCATCAGCAGGACCATGATCACCGTGGTCAGGCCGACCAGGGAGCCGAAAGCGATCACCTTGGCGGCGTCGGTGTTGCCGACGGCCTCGAAGGCTGTGGTCAGGGTGGGGTTCTTTGCCTCGGCCAGCTTGGTGTAGGAGACCATGCCGGTCAGGGCGAGGGAGACCAGGATGTAGAGCACGGTGACGATCGCGAGGCCGCCGAAAATGCCGCGGGGCAGCGTCTTCTGCGGGTTCTTAACCTCTTCGGCGGAGGTGGCGACGACGTCGAAACCGATGAAGGCGAAGAACACGAGGGCCGCGCCGGCGAAGATGCCCAGGGTGCCGTACTGCGCGGGGGCCGCGCCGGTGAGGAAGCCGAAGAAGGACTGCTTGAGCACGTCCGTGGCGCCGGTGCCGCCGGTGGGCTCGGAGGCCGGGACGAACGGCGCGTAGTTCTCGAACTTCACGTAGCTAAAGCCCACCACGATCACAAAGAGCACCACCGCGATCTTGATCAGGGTGAAAACGTTGCCGACCCGGGCGGACAGCTTGGTCCCGAGGACCAGCAGCACGGTGAAGACGGCGACGATCAGGAAGGCGCCCCAGAACAGGTCGACGCCGGCCACGGAGATCGACGGCGGAACGTCCAGCCCCATCAGCGCGAAGACCTTGCTGAGGTAGATGCCCCAGTACTTGGCGATCACGGCGGCCGCGGTGAAGAGCTCGAGGATGAGGTTCCAGCCGATGATCCAGGCCAGCACCTCCCCCATGGTGGCGTAGGTGAAGACGTAGGCGGAGCCTGCCACCGGGATGGCCGTGGCGAATTCGGCGTAGCACATGATCGCGAGGGCGCAGGTGACGGCGGCGATCGCGAAGGAGATGGTCACGGCGGGGCCGGCGAAGTTCGCGGCAGCCTTGGCCCCGACCGAGAAGATCCCGGCGCCGACGGCAACGGCGACGCCCATGATCATCAGGTCCCAGGTGCTGAGCGAGCGCTTCAGCTTGCGTCCGGGCTCATCGGCGTCGGCGATCGACTGCTCAATGGATTTGGTCCGGAAAAGGTTCATAGGAAGGTCCAAAAATTTCGGTAGCTGGGTTGGAAACGGACCTATTAATAGTAGTGTCCATCCACTGGACGGCCGCTTTTGTCCCACATTCTGAGACGCACGGAAGCGCGGACGTACACGTGGGGCCCTCCGGCGAGGGCCCCACGTGTACGTTCGCGCTTAAGGTGGCGGCGGCTTAGACCGGCCAGTCCATCAGGGTGGAGCGGATCAGGAACCGCTTGCCTTCGGGCGCCTCGACGCTGAAGCCGCTCCCCCGGCCGGGGACGACGTCGACGGTCAGGTGGGTGTGGCTCCAGTAGTTGAACTGTTCCCGGGACATCCAGAACTCCAGGGGCTGCGGCTGCGCGCCGTCCGAGATGTCGAAGAGGCCCAGCAGTACGTCGGAGTCGCCGGTGAGGAATTCCCCGGCGGGGTAGCACATGGGCGAGGACCCGTCGCAGCAGCCGCCGGACTGGTGGAACATCAGCGGGCCGTGCTGGAGCCAGAGCTTGCGGAGCAGCTCGACGGCCTCGGGGGTGAGGGCCACACGGGAGAAGTCCTCGCCGGACTGCGTCGGGGCGGCTTCAAGCCTGGACTGGGTCATGCGCTTCTCCTGGGTTCGGTAGGAAGGGCGCCGGGGACACCGGCGCCGGGAAAGGGGGCGGGGCGGACCGCCAAGGTCCGCCCCGCCGCGCGGCCTAGAAGAAACCGAGCTTGTTCTCGTTGTAGCTGACCAGCAGGTTCTTGGTCTGCTGGTAGTGGTCCAGCATCATGGCGTGGTTCTCGCGGCCGATGCCGGAGGACTTGTACCCGCCGAACGCGGCACCGGCCGGGTAGGCGTGGTAGTTGTTGACCCACACCCGGCCGGCCTGGATCTCGCGACCGGCGCGGTAGGCGACATTGCCGTTGCGGGACCAGACGCCGGCACCGAGCCCGTAGAGGGTGTCGTTGGCGATGCCCATGGCGTCGCTGTAGTCGCTGAACCGGGTCACGGAGACCACCGGGCCAAAGATCTCCTCCTGGAAGATCCGCATCTTGTTGTGGCCCTCGAAGATCGTCGGCTGGACGTAGTAGCCGCCGGCGAGGTCGCCCGAGAGCTCCGCGCGGGCGCCGCCGGTGAGCGCCTTGGCGCCCTCCTGCTTTCCGATGTCGATGTAGGAGAGGATCTTCTCGAGCTGGTCGTTGGAGGCCTGGGCGCCAAGCTGCGTGTCGGTGTCCAGCGGGTTGCCCTGGATGATCTTCTCGGTCCGGGCCAGCGCGTCGGCCATAAAGGAGTCGTAGATCCCTTCCTGGACCAGGGCCCGGGAGGGGCAGGTGCAGACTTCGCCCTGGTTGAACGCGAAGAGCGTGAAGCCTTCGAGGGCCTTGTCGTAGAACGCGTCGTTGCTGTCCGCGACGTCGTTGAAGAAGATGTTGGGGCTCTTGCCGCCGAGTTCCAGGGTGACCGGGATCAGGTTCTGGGAGGCGTACTGGCTGATCAGGCGGCCGGTGGTGGTCTCGCCGGTGAAGGCGATCTTGCGGATTCGCGGGCTGGAGGCCAAGGGCTTGCCGGCTTCCACACCGAAGCCGTTGACAACGTTGACGACGCCGGCCGGCAGCAGGTCGCTGATCAGTTCCATCAGCACCAGGATCGAGGACGGGGTCTGCTCGGCCGGCTTCAGGACGACGGCGTTGCCAGCGGCGAGGGCGGGGGCCAGCTTCCAGACGGCCATCAGGATCGGGAAGTTCCAGGGGATGATCTGGCCGACGACGCCGAGCGGCTCGTGGTAGTGGTAGGCGGTGGTGTCGTCGTCGAGCTGGGACAGCCGGCCTTCCTGGGCGCGGACGGCGGAGGCGAAGTAGCGGAAGTGGTCCGCCGCGAGCGGGATGTCGGCGTTGAGGGTCTCGCGGATCGGCTTGCCGTTGTCCCAGGACTCGGCGACGGCAAGCATCTCGGTGTTCTCGTCGATCCGGTCGGCGATCTTATTCAGGATGGCGGCGCGCTCGGCGACGGAGGTCTTGCCCCAGGACGGTGCGACCTTGTGTGCGGCGTCCAGGGCCAGTTCAATGTCCTCGGCGGTGCCGCGGGCGACCTCGCAGAACGCTTTGCCGGTCACCGGGGTGATGTTCTCGAAGTACTGGCCCTTGACCGGGGCAACCCATTCGCCGCCGATCCAGTTCTCGTAGCGGTCCTTGAAGGTGACCTTCGAGCCCTCGGTACCGGGCTGTGCGTAGACAGTCATTGCTAGCTCCTTTGCTGTGCAAGATGGGTGGCGGGAGCGGCCAGGATCTCTGCGGCCGCCGCTGGCATCAGCTTAGGAGCGGTGAGGTTGCAAGCAGGTTGCAACCATGTGAGCCGGATCACGTCGGCCCGGGTGGGGGCGGCCGGAGCCGTCCGTTGCGGCGGCCCCGGGCCGTCCGCGGCGGCGGGTTCAGGCGCTGAGTTCCGCGTCCAGCCGTTCCAGGTCCGCGACCACGGCGGCCCGCTTCGGCGAGCGCGGCGGCAGCAGCTTCAGTGCGGCGGTGCGGACGCCGACGTCGTCCCGCGCCTCGGGCAGCTCCGCGTACTTCAGCAGCGACTCGGCGCTGCCGTCGGTCAGCACGGCCTCGCGGAGCAGGGCGGAGACCCGGCCGCGGAGCTCGGTGATCCCCGGCGCCTCGGAGCGGGGCAGGACCGCACCGCGGTAGATTTCCAGTGCGATCCGGTGCGCGCCGCGCTGCAGGCAGCTGAGGACCTGGGCCGAGTCCGGGACCAGGTCCATGGACAGCCGGTAGGGCCGGGACTCGGGGACGGCGCCCGGGTTGAGCTGCTGCAGGACCTTGCGCAGGCGCACCATCTCGGCGCGCAGTGTCATGGTGGAGCCTCCGTCCGGGTACAGCAGCGCGCTCAGTTCCTCCGCGTTCAGGCCTTCCGGGTGCGTGCTGAGCAGGGCGAGGATTTCGCTGTGCCGGGCCGACAGCGTGACCGTGCGCCCGTCGATGCTCAGCACCGCCTGGTCGCGGCCCAGCAGCTGCAGGCTGTTGCGGTAGAGGCTGCCGAAGGCCCGGGTGCGCGCACCGGCGGGCAGGGACGCGGGCAGTGGGGCGGCCGCGGCCCCGGCGGAGGACCGGCGTCGGGCCGGCCTGGACTGGCGCGCCGCGGCCAACTGCAGCCGCTCCACCCGCAGGTGCGCCTGCGCTGCGGCGACCGTCGCCTCCACGAGGGAAAGGGTGTGGGGCGCGACGGCGGACTCGGTGCCGGTGATGTCCACGACGCCCAGCAGGGCACCCGAATCCGGGTCGTGGAACGGGACGGCCGTGCAGCTCCACGGGTGCACCGAGCGCTTGTAGTGCTCGGCGCCGGCGATCTGGATGCCTCGGCCCAGCGCGAGCGCGGTGCCGGGCGCGCTGGTGCCCACGGTGGCCTCGGACCAGTCGGCGCCGGGGACGAACATCATGCCCTCGGCGCGGCGTTGCAGGGCGGGGTCCCCTTCGACCCACAGCAGCCGGCCCACCTCGTCCCCTACCGCCACCAGCATGCCGCTGTCGTGGCTGGGAAGCACCAGCAGTTTGTGGATGACGGGCATGATCGCGGCCAGCGGGTGCTGCCGGCGGTACTCCTCGAGTTCCTCGCGGTCCATGGCCAGCGGCGCTTCGGGGTTGTCCGGGTTCGCGTGCAGCTGCGCGGATCGCTGCCAGGACTCCCGGATCAGGCTGCGCAGCCCCGGCAGCTGCTCGGTCCCCGGCACCAGGGACCCCAGTTCCTCATGCCCCGCGCGGGCGTACCGCTGGCGAAGCTCCGGGCTCAGGCCCGAACCGCGTGTGACGGCCTGCTCGACCGGATTCCTCATTGAACTCCCACCTGCTGGCACCGTCGTCGGTGCGCGAGGGCGCGCAGCCGTGTCCGGTCGAGTCTACGGGGCGCGCCGAGCCCCCGCCAGAGGAGGCGCCGGCGTCGCCCTCAGCCCCGGGAAATCTCAATCATTTCCTCGCGCGGCACTACCTTGATGCGTTCCCGCACGACGCCGTCGGCCCCGTGGGCGTCAGTCCACGCCTCTCCGAGGGCCAGCTCGTGCGCATCCAGCCGGTTCCAGCCTTCCCAGGTGGTGTATTCGATGCCGCGTTCCTCCAGCAGGTCGATGATGGCTTGCGGATCGGGGTTCTGGGCCGGCGGGAGCGTGAGCCGGTCCTCAAGCAGGAACCCGATCGTTTCCAGGGCGTCGCCCTTGGTGTGGCCGATCAGGCCAACCGGGCCGCGCTTGATCCAGCCGGTGGCGTAGATGCCGGGGACGGGGTTGCCGGAGGCGTCGAGCACCCGGCCGCCCTCGTTGGGAATGACTCCGCGCCGGGCGTCGTATTCCAGTTCCTCCAGCGGCGAGCCGTGGTAACCGATCGCGCGGTAGACGGCCTGGACCGGGTAGTCGACGAACTCCCCGGTGCCCTTGACGTTGCCCGTGCCGTCCAGCTGCATCCGCTCGAACTTGATCCCGGCCACCTTGCCCGGGCGCGCGGCGTCGTCGTAGATTTCCACCGGGTTATGCAGGAAGTGCAGGTGCAGCCGCCGGGAGGACGGTTCCTCGGATTCGGCGTGCTCCTCGACGAGCCAGTTGCCGAGGGTGTTGACCATGGTCTTGATCTGGTTGTTCGTGCGGATCGCCTCGTCGGAGGCTTCGTCGAACTCGAAGTCCTCGGGGTAGAGCACAATGTCCACATCGTTGGCGTGGGACAGTTCGCGCAGTTCCAGCGGGGTGAACTTCACCTGGGCCGGGCCGCGGCGGCCGAAGACGTGCACGTCCGTGACCGGCGAATTCTTGAGGGCGCGGTACACGTTGTCCGGAATCTCCGTGACGAGCAGGTCGTCCGCGTGCTTGACCAGCATCCGGGCCACGTCCAGGGCCACGTTGCCGTTGCCGATCACCGCAATTTCCTTGGCCTCAAGCGGCCAGTCCCGGGGGACATCGGGGTGCCCGTCGTACCAGGAGACGAAGTCGGCCCCGCCGAACGAGCCCTCCAGTCCGACGCCGGGAATGTCCAGGTCCGCGTCCTTGATGGCGCCCGTGGAGAAGATCACGGCGTCGTAGAAGGCGCGGAAGTCGTGCAGGGTCAGGTCCCTGCCGTAGCTGACGTTGCCGAGGAAACGGATGTCCCCGCGGTCCAGGACCTTGTGCAGCGCGTTGACGATGCCCTTGATCCGCGGATGGTCCGGGGCCACACCGTAGCGGATCAGGCCATAGGGCGCCGGGTAGGCCTCGAACAGGTCGATGCTGACCTCGAAGTCGCCGTCCTTGACCTCGTTGGACTTGGTGAGGATGTCCGCGGCGTAGACACCGGCCGGCCCCGCGCCGACGATCGCGACGCGGAGGGGACGTTTGGACGAAGATTCGGCCGAGTTGGACACGGGAGCCCTTCTGAGTCTTGGCGGGTGCGCCGGCAAATTGGAGCGCACAGTCCCCCATTCTAAATGTCTCCGGCGGTTTCAGCGCTCCGCGCGTGACCGAAATCGCAGGCCCAGGCTGCGCCTGCCGTCAGGAATAGGCGCTCCGGGAGTGGTGTTATTGATCTTGTGCCTATCTCGGACCGATCACCCGCCCCCGCCGCCCTGACGCCGCCGGGCGCCCCGGCCCACGCCCACGCCCCCGCCAGCGGAGCAGCCGCCTCAAAGCCGGGCGAGCTCAAGGCCGTGGACAAGGACACGACGGCGGGAATCCTGTTCGGCGTCGGAGCCTACGGGCTCTGGGGGCTGCTGCCGCTGTACTTCTTTGTGCTGCACCCGGCCGGCGCCGTCGAAATCGTGGCCAACCGAGTGGTGTGGTCCCTGCTGTTCTGCACCCTGCTGATCACCGTCACCCGGTCCTGGCGGGTGATCGGTGCGGCCTTCCGTAACCGCACCGTCATCGGCCCTCTCGCGCTGGCGGCCGGCCTGATCGCGGTCAACTGGCTGACCTACACCTACGGCGTGACCACCGGTCAGGCCGTCGAAACGTCCCTGGGCTACTTCATCAACCCGCTGGTGTCCGTGCTGCTGGGCGTTTTTGTCCTGAAGGAGAAACTGCGACCGCTGCAGTGGGCCGCCGTCGGGATCGGGTTCGTTGCCGTGGGCGTACTGACGTACTCCTACGGGAAGCTGCCGTGGATCGCGCTGACCCTGGCCTTCAGCTTCGGCCTCTACGGTTTCGTCAAGAAACGCGTGGGCCCGCGGGCGGACGCGATCACCAGCCTCTCGGTGGAAACCATTGTGCTGTCCCCGCTCGCCGGGGTGACCATGATCGTCCTGGCCACGACGGGGGCGGCGACCCTGACCAGCAACGGCGCCGGGCACTTCTGGCTGCTCGCTGCTTCGGGCGTCATCACCGCGGTGCCGCTGCTGTTCTTCGGCGCCTCCGCGCGCCGGCTGCCAATGACGACGATCGGTTTGCTGCAGTACTTCGCCCCGGTGCTGCAGTTCATCGTGGCCCTGGTGGTGTTCCGGGAGGCCATGACGCCCGAACGCTGGATCGGCTTCGGCGTCGTCTGGCTCGCCCTGCTGGTGCTGACGGCGGACATGTTGCTCACCACCCGGAAGAACGCCGTCACCCGCCGGCTGGCCCGCGCCGCCGCCTAAGCCCCTAATCCGGCAGCGGCGGCGCCGACCCTCAGTCCTCCGGGCTGCTGTCTATGCGCACGTAGTCGCGCGGCACCACAACCATGGGAACCGGCAGGGCGCGGAGCACCTTGTTGGCTGTGCTCCCGATGAACAGCTTGTTCTTCTCCGCCAACCGGGACGAGCCGACGATCATGATCTCCGCGTCGTCCCACTCGAGGTCGTCGATGGCCTCTTCGATGGTCCGGCCGTGCGCGACCTCCACGCTGACGTGGTGGCCGGCCGGCAGGCGCTCGGCGGCGGCCTTGAGCACGGTGTTGGCGTGGACGTGCGCGGCGTTGACGTTTTCTCCGCCGTCGCCCTCGGCATCCAGCTCAACCAGCGAGACCAGCCGCAGCGGCACGCCGCGGCGTTCGGCGGATTCAATCGCGACGTCGATCGCGGCCTCGGCCCCGGTGCGCCGGCCGACGGCGAGCGTGAGCCTGCTGATCGGTTCCGTGCGCCGGTAGCCTCGGGGGGCCAGGGCCACCGGGACGGGGGAAGCGTGCAGCAGGGCGTTGGCCACGCTGCCGACGCTGTAGCGCTTGAACAGGCCGTTGCTGGCGGCGCCCACCACGATCAGGCCGGCGCGGTACTCGCGGGCGGCGTCGATCAGGCCTGCGGCGAAGGAGTCCGCCTGGCGTACGTGGAACCTGGCTTCCAGGCCCTCCGGAACCAGGGCGAGTCCCTGCCGTTCGGCGGTGAGGACGGCCTGCTCCGCCGCGCTGACGCGGTTCCCTTGCGGGTTCAGCGCGACATACGGGGTGTTCCGGTCCACGACATGGACCAGGTCCAGGTGGGCGCCCTGTGCCCGGGCCATGGCCGAAGCCAGCGCGACGGCGTCGGCGCCGCGGTCGTTGGGTGTGTAGCCAACTACGTATCGCATCTAAGAACCCCTTACGGGTCTGGGGCAGAATCCAGCTTGGCTCCGGGTCTCCGGGCGACGTCGGCCGGTCTGCGTTCCTGCAGTGGTAGGAACGACTCTAGCCCAGCAGCGCCGGGATTAGTGCGGAACTTTGCGGCACCCCGCGGACATAACCAAGGAGCCGCGGACCCATGGGTCCGCGGCTCCTCCGTCCGGCCGGTGCCGGGCGCGCTGTTAGGCGTGGGCGCGGACCGCCCCGGCCAGGACTTCGAGGCCGTCCAGGAGCAGGTCGTCGCAGATCACCAGCGGCGGCAGCAGCCGGATGACGTTGCCGTAGGTGCCGCAGGTGAGGATGATGACGCCCTCCTTGAGGCAGGCGGCGGCGACGGCCTTGGTCAGTTCCGGGTTCGGTTCCTTGGAGCCGGCCTGGACCAGTTCGACGGCGAGCATGGCGCCGCGGCCGCGGACGTCGCCGATCACGGGGAGCTCGGTGGCGAGTTCCTGCAGCTTGCCGAGGGCGATCTCCTCGATGTGGCGGGCGCGGGCGTTGAGGTCGTACTGCTCCATCGAACCGATCGAGGCCAGCGCCGCGGCGCAGGCGACGGGGTTGCCGCCGTAGGTGCCGCCGAGGCCGCCGGGGTGGACGGCGTCGAGCAGCTCGGCGCGACCGGTGATGGCCGAGAGCGGCATGCCGCCGGCGATGCCCTTGGCCATGGTGATGATGTCCGGGACAACACCTTCGTGGTTCACGGCGAACCATTCACCGGTGCGGCAGAAACCGGACTGGACCTCGTCGGCGATGAAGACGATGCCCTTGTCCTTGGCCCAGGCCGCGAGGGCCGGCAGGAAGCCCTCGGCCGGGACGATGAAACCGCCCTCGCCCTGGATCGGCTCGATGATGATCGCGGCCACCGACTCGCCGCCGATCTGCTTCTCGATCATGGTGATGGCGCGCTTGGCGGCCTCGGCACCGGTGATCTCCGGGTTTTCCTCGCGGTACGGGTAGCTCATCGGCATCCGGTAGACCTCCGGCGCGAACGGGCCGAAGTTGGTCTTGTACGGCATGGCCTTGGCGGTCAGCGCCATGGTCAGGTTGGTGCGGCCGTGGTAGGCGTGGTCAAAGGCGACGACGGCGTCCCGGCCGGTGGCGAGGCGGGCCACCTTAACGGCGTTTTCCACGGCCTCGGCGCCAGAGTTGAACAGCACGGTGCGCTTCTCGTGGTCGCCCGGGGTGAGGCGGTTCAGCTGCTCGGCGACGGCCACATAACCCTCGTAAGGGGTGACCATAAAGCAGGTGTGGGTGAAGTGCTCCACGGCCTCCTTGACGGCGCCGACGACGGCGGGATCCGAGGCGCCGACGCTCGTGACGGCGATGCCGGAGCCGAGGTCGATGAAGGAGTTCCCGTCGACGTCGTGGATGATGCCGCCGTCGGCGTCGGCGACGTAGACCGGGACGCTGGAGGCGACGCCGGACGCGACGACGGCCTTGCGGCGCTCGGTCAGGGCGACGGACTTGGGGCCCGGGAAGTCGGCCTGGACGCGGCGCTTCTGCTCAAGGCGGTAAGTGATGTCGTTTGCTGTGGTGGTCATGGGGACGCCTTTCTAAGCGTGCGGGGGTGGGCGGCGAGGCCGGTCAGGCGGCGGGGTCAGTGGGCGTTACGCAGCAGCGCTATGCATCTAATGCGGACATGACGTGCTTGATGCGGGTGTAGTCCTCGACGCCGTACATCGAGAGGTCCTTGCCGTAGCCGGACTGCTTGAAGCCGCCGTGCGGCATCTCGGCGGTGAGCAGGATGTGGGTGTTGATCCAGACGGCGCCGAAATCCAGGTCGCGGCTGACCCGCATGGCGGTGCCGTGGTCCGTGGTCCAGACGCTGGAAGCCAGGGCGTAGTCGACGTCGTTGGCCAGCTCGATCGCCTCGGCCTCGGTGCTGAACTTCTGCACCGTGATGACCGGGCCGAACGTTTCCTTCTGCACGATGTCGTCGGTCTGCTTGGCGCCGGTGACAATGGTGGGCTCGAAGAAGAAGCCTTTCTCCCCCGCCCGGTGGCCGCCGGTCTCGATCTTGCAGTTCGCCGGAAGGTGCTCCACGACGGAGCTGACCGCGTTGAAGTGGTTGATGTTGTTCAGCGGGCCGAAGTAGTTGTCCTCGTCGTTCTGCGAGCCGGTGTGCAGGGTCTTGGTGTGCTCCACCATGGCGGCCACGACGTCGTCGTGCACGGAGTCCTGGACCAGGACGCGGGTGATGGCGGTGCAGTCCTGGCCGGCGTTGAAGAACGCGAACTCGGCGATGGCTGCGGCGCTCTTTTTGATGTCCGCGTCCTTGAACACGATCGCGGGGGCCTTGCCGCCGAGTTCCAGGTGGGCGCGCTTGAGGCCTTTCGCGGCTCCGGAGGCGACGGCGATGCCGGCCCGCACGGACCCGGTGATCGAGACCAGGCCCGGGACCTTGTGCTCGACCATCAGGGAACCGGTCTCGCCGGTGCCGAGGACGACGTTCAGCACGCCGGCCGGGAGGATCTCGCCGGCGAGGCGGGCCAGGACCAGGGTGGACTCCGGCGTGGTGTCGGAGGGCTTGAGCACCACGGTGTTGCCGGCCGCGAGCGCGGGGCCGATCTTCCAGATCGCCATCAGGAACGGGTAGTTCCACGGGGCGACCTGCGCGACGACGCCGATCGGCTCGCGCCGCACGTAGGAGGTGTGGCCGTCGAGGTATTCGCCGGCGGACTTGCCTTCCAGGAGACGGGCGGCCCCGGCGAAGAAGCGCAGCTGGTCGGCGCCCGCGGCGACTTCCTCGGCGGCGATCAGGGAGCGGACCTGGCCGGTGTTGCGGTGCTGGGCTTCGACAAGTTCGTCGCTGTTGGCCTCGACGGCGTCGGCGAGCTTGAGCAGCATCAGCTGGCGCTGGCCGGGGGTGACGTGCTTCCAGCTGGCGAAGGCGTCCTTCGCGGCGGCCATGGCGGCGTCGACGTCGGCCTGCACCGAGACCGGCGCCTTGGCCACCACCTCCCCGTTGGTGGGGTTGACGATGTCCAGCAGGGCGGTCCCGGCGGGGGTGACGAACTCGCCGTTGATGAAGTTCTGCAAGGTTTGAACCACGGTGTACAACCTCTTTCGTGCTGGCCTGGCGAAGGCAGGGGGAAGGGATCTGCGACTGCTCCGAGCCTATGCCAGGCGGCCAAGCCGGGGAATAGGCAGCTGCACACCGAAGCCAGAGGGATTTAGTGCGCTTGACCAGCGCCCGGCTATCCTGATTCCATGGCAATTTCGCTCGCGGCCCTGCTGGGTGTGCCGTCCCTCAAGCTGACCAAGGCGGGCCTCGCGGAGACCACCTGGCACCAGGACATCCACTGGGTGGCGGTGACGGAGCAGGAGGACCCGCAGCGCTTCCTCAACGGCGGGGAGTTGATCCTCACCACCGGGATGCGGCTGCGGAGCGCGCCGGAGCAGCGCCGCTTTGTGCGCCAGGTCCAGCGCGCCGGCGCGGTCGGCATCGGCTTCGGAATCGGCCTGACCCACGAGGCGGTGCCTCCCGCCCTGATCGCGGAGGCCAACCGCTGGGGCTTGCCGGTAGTCGAAGTGCCCTACGAGACACCCTTTATCGCGATCGGCAAGCTCGTCGCCGACGCCCAGTCGGCGGACCACTACGCCAAGCTGGAGCGCCTGATCGCCGGGCATCAGGTCCTGGCCCGCGCCCTGCTGACCGGCGGCGGCCTGGCCGAACTGCTCAAACACCTGGGCTCCATGCTGCGCACCGACATTGTCCTGACGCAGTTCACCGCCCAGCTCTACAACAGCGCAGCCGGCGGCCCCTCGCCCACCGCGGACGGCTGGGCCTCCTACCCGATCCCGACCGGACGCCGCGACGCCTGCACGCTGTGGGTCCGGCACCCGTTCGAGGACTCGGGGATCGTCGGCTACGCGCAAAACCTGATCAGCGTGGAACTCAACAACATGGTCAAGCAGCGCCAGGCGCAGCGGGCCCTCGCCGGGCAGGTGCTCGAGGACGTCATCCACGGGACGCTGGAGCCCACGGAGGCCACCCGGCGCCTGGCCGGCATCGGCGTCAACAGCACCCGCAAGAACGTGGTGCTGCTGGCGGAATCGGCCGCCCACGCCAAGCAGTTGGGCAGTTCCTCGCTGCCGCAGCCGCTGGCGGCGGCCGTGACCGCCGTCGTCGGCAAGGACCTGGTGGTGCTGGTGCACGACGACGGCAGCGGCGCCAGCGCGCTGGCCCGGAGCCTCAGCGACCACCTCGCCGAGGCCGGCATCCACGCCACGATCGGGATCGGCGGCGCGTACACCAAGCCGAACGGCTTGCGCTGGAGCTACTTCGAAGCCCGCGACGCGGCAAGCCACGGCCTGCCCGTCAACGAACCGGAGCGGCTGAGCCTGACCTCACTGCTGCTGGCCAGCGAGGACGTTCCGCTGGCGGACATGGCCAACGAGTCGCTGAACCCGCTCCGGACGTTCGACGCCGCGCACGGCGCCGAACTGATGACCACGCTGGAGAGCTACCTGTCCAACAACGGTTCGGTGGCCGCCGTCGCCGAGGAGCTGACACTGCACCGCAACACGGTCCGCTACCGGCTGGCCCAGATCACCGAACTGACCGGCTACGACCCGGCCCAGACCGCGGACCGGGTGCAGCTGTGGCTGGCGCTGGCCGTCCAGCGGCTCAGCGCCCGCCACCCCCGCTGACGCCCGATCCGCCCCGCGCCGGCCTGGTGGTCCTAGCGGGCGAGGCCCTTGAAGACGTTCTTGGGCCGCTGCATTTCACCGTGCTTGGCACCGAGGACAATCACCCAGCCGGCGAAGACCGGGATGGCCCACTGCAGGACCTTCAGCTGCTGTTGGGCGGACCGGAGTTCCTCCGAGGCCCCGGGCTTGGGCTCCGTCGCGCCCTTGGCACCCTCGGCCGCGAGCTTGTCCACCTTCGCGCCCTGCAGCCCGGCGTAGAGCGTCACGGCGGCACCCGCCAGGGTGACGACGGACTTGTAGACGCTCAGCCGCGTCACACCGTCCTGCTTGGCCATCCGGCCCTTGTTCTCCCACATGATGGCGAGGCCCGAGAGGAAGTGCGCGCCGAATGCCGCCGTCTGGTACGGGGCCCACTTCTTCCAGCCGAGGCTGGAGAGCCGGGTGCGCTCGGCGGGGTCCTTGGCCTCTGCCGTCGCGCCGTTCAGACCGATGGCCCCCATCAGCGAACCGCCGAACCACGCACCAGCGGTCAGGTCGTGGATGGATCGGGCTACAAGATTACCTGCCATGATGAGCGTCCTATCGTGTGATTGCGAATCCGGATCGGTGCAGCCACCTGCGTGACGGCACCTCGCATATGGTAAGCACACTTACCAAAAAGTTGGTAGCCCCGCCGTCCCGGCCGCATCCCGGCACGTAAGCTCGTAGCCATGAAGGAAGACGGTTGACCAGAAAACTGCCCGGCTGGCCGGCGAAGCCGGACCGCGACGCCGTTCTGGGCGATGCCGCCGATGCCGCGGAGGCCGCCTCCAACAGCAGGGTGCTGGACGTGGTCGCACGCTGGGGATTCGCCGTGATGGCCCTGCTTCACATTGTCATCGGGGCGATCGCCGTCGCACTGGTGCTGGGCGCGCCGGGCCAGGCCGAGCCCACCGGTGCCATCGAGCAGCTCGCCGCCAACCCCTGGGGCCCCGCGGTGATGTGGTCCGGCTGCATCGGCTGCGCGGGGCTCGCCCTGTGGCAGCTGAGCGAGGCGACCCTGCGGGCCCGGCACCTGCCGCGCGGCGAACGGCTGGGCAAACTGGTTTCCTCGGGTTTCCTGGCCGTTGCCTACGGCAGCGTCGGTTTCACCTTCGCCAGTTTCGCCGTCGGGGTCCGCAGCGACTCGGGTGATTCCACCGCCGCCTTCAGCGAGGCCCTGATGAACCGGCCGCTGGGCGCGCCGCTGCTGATCGGCCTGGGCCTGACCGTGAGCGGGATCGGCGTCTACTTTGTGGTGAAGGGCCTGGGCAAGAAGTTCAAGGAGGAGCTGCGGCACTTCGAGGGGACCCACCGCGGCCACCTCGTCAGCGCCCTGGGCGTCGCCGGCCACGTCGCCAAGGGCCTGGCGCTGGTCCTGACGGGGCTGCTGTTCGTGATGGCCGCAGCCACCAACGACCCGGGCTCATCCACCGGGCTGGACGGCAGCCTCAAGGCGCTGCAGCACCATCCGTTCGGGCCCTTCCTGCTCCTGGCGATCGGCGCCGGGTTCATCGCCTACGGCGTGTTCGCCCTGATCCGGGCCAAGTTCGGGCGGATGTAGGTCCTCAGCGCAGCGGGACGACCGGGCCCTCCTGGTACAGCAGCGCGCGGATTTCCGACTCGGCCGAGTCCAGCCGCTTCGGGTCGATCGTCTCCCCTGCGGCGAAGTGGTCCAGCAGGCGGGGATCCACGTAGCTCTTCCTGGCGATCGACGGCGTGTTCCCGAGTACCGCCGCCGCGTCCACCATGGCGCGGCTCACGGCGCGTTTCCGGGCTGAGACCTTCGCCTGCGGCCCGCTCCGGGCCAGGCTCACGGCCGCGGCGACCGTCCCGCGCAGGGTGCGGAAGTCCTTGGCGGTGAAGTCCCCGCCGGTGCGCTCCTTGACGTACTCGTTGATCTCCGCGCTGGTGACCGGATGCCAGCTGCGTCCGTCTTTGTAGGCGAGCAGGCGGGCATTGCCGCCGCGGCGCTTAAGCGAGCGGACGACGTCGGCCAGGTCGGCGTCGTCGATCCGGGATTCCCAGGTTTTGCCGCTCTTGGCCGGGAAGCTGAGCCGGAGCTCGTTCTTGCGCACCTTCACATGTGCGCAGAGCAGGGTGGCCAGGCCGTGGCTGCCGTTCTCGTTGGTGTACCGCTCGGATCCCACGCGCAGCGATCCGCTGTCCAGCATCCGGAAGCCGGCCGCCAGCACACGCTCCCGGGTGAGCCCTTCGGAGCGCAGGTCCAGCGTCACGAGCCGGCGCGCGGACGGCAGGGTCTCGGCGAGCTGGAGCGACCGGTCGAACTTGAGCCGGTCCTTCCGTTCCCGCCAGCTGGGGTGGTAGATGTACTGGCGCCGGCCGACGGCGTCGAGCCCGGTGGCCTGGATGTGGCCGTTCTCGTAGGGCGCGATCCAGACGTCGGTCCAGGCCGGCGGGATCCCGATGCTTTCCAGCCGGTCCCGCACCGGGCCGGGCGCCAGGGTGGAGCCGTCCAGGTCCTTGTAGCTGAAGCCGGTGCCGGCCGCGACCCGGCGGTACCCGCGGCCGGACGCGTTGCTGTGACGGAGCCTCATCGGCGGACACCCGGGCCGGCGGTTTGCGTGCGCTGCTCATCCATGACGGTAAGCCTACTGACTACCCGCCGGGATTTCCCGCCTTTGCTGCGGTTCGATCGGGGGTCAGACCTCAGCGGCCACGCCGCCGCGGGAGATTTCCACCATCTCCTCGCGCGGGACCACCTTGATGCGTTCGCGCTGGACGGCGACGCCGTGCGACTCGCCGGCCGCGCTGGCCTTCTCGCCGAGGGAGCGTTCGTGCGCGTCCAGGGCCAGCCAGCCTTCCCAGCTGGTGTACTCGACGCCGCGGCCCGCCAGCAGCTCGACGATTGCCTGCGGCGCGGGTGCTGCCGCGGCCAGCGGCAGGTCCTCTCGGTCCTCGAGCAGGTGGGTCACGGTTTCCAGCGCGTCGCCCTTGGTGTGGCCGATCAGCCCGACCGGGCCGCGTTTGATCCAGCCGGTCGCGTAGATGCCCGGCACGTGGGTGCCGGCAGCGTCCAGGACGCGACCGCCGTCGTTCGGGACGACGCCCTTGCTGTGGTCGAACTCGATCTCGGGCAGCGCGGAGCCGAAGTAGCCGACCGCACGGTAGACGGCCTGGACCGGGTAGTCGACGAACTCGCCGGTGCCGCGGGCGTTGCCGGTGCCGTCGAGTTCGGTTCGCTCGAACTTGATGCCGGCGACGCGGCCTGGGGTTTCGGCGTCGTCGTACACCTCCACCGGGCTGTGCAGGAAGTGCAGGTGCAGGCGGCGGGAGGCCGTGAGCTCGGCGAGGTCCTCGGGCTGTTCGGCGATCCAGTTGGTGAGGGTGCCCACCATGGTCTTGGTCTGGTTGTTGCTCTGGATCTGGCGGTCAGATTCGGCGTCGAACTCGAAGTCCTCGGCGTAGAGGATGATGTCCACGTCCTTGGAGTGGGAGAGTTCGCGCAGCTCCAGCGGGGTGAACTTGACCTGGGCCGGGCCGCGGCGGCCGAAGACATGGACGTCCGTGACGGGCGAGGCTTTCAGACCGGCGTAGACGTTGTCCGGGATTTCGGAGACCAGGAGGTCGTCGGCGTGCTTGGAGAGCATCCGGGCTACGTCTAGGGCGACGTTGCCGTTGCCGATCACCGCAACCTCCTTGGCGTCCAGCGGCCAGTCGCGGGGCACGTCGGGGTGGCCGTCGTACCAGGAGACGAAGTCGGCGCCGCCGTAGGAGCCCTCGAGTTCGATGCCGGGGATGTTCAGGTCCGCGTCCTTGATGGCGCCGGTGGCGAAGATGACGGCGTCGTAGTGCGTCCGGAGGTCCTCGAGGGTGAGGTCCGTGCCGTAGTCCACGTTGCCGAAGAAACGGATGTCACCGCGGTCCAGGACCTTGTGCAGGGCGTTGACGATGCCCTTGATCCGCGGGTGGTCCGGGGCCACGCCGTAGCGGATCAGGCCGTACGGCGCCGGGTAGCGGTCGAAGAGGTCGATGCTGACCGTCAGCCCGCCGCTTTTGACGGCCTCGCTCTTGGTCAGGATGTCCGCGGCGTAGACGCCGGCGGGGCCGGAGCCGACGACGGCGACGCGCAGCGGGCGGGCGGCAGTTCCTACGGTGGTGTTCGTTGACACGGCGGTGTTCCTTTGGGTCGTTCCGGGTGCTGCGGGTGAAACTAACGGGCGGCGACGCGCGGGGCGTTCGGGGTCGTGGTGCCGTAGTCCGCCGTCTTGAAGTGCGACGGCGCGAACGGGCTGACCCGGACCACGTCGCCGATCACAATCACGGCAGGATTCGCGACGGACGCCGCTTCCGCCTGGTCTGCGATGGTCCCGAGCGTGCCGATGGTCACCCGCTGGTTCGGCAAATAACCATTCTCTACGATGCCAACCGGCGTCTCCGCTGGCAAACCGGCCCGGGCCAGGGAGTCCGCGGAGGCGCGCAGCTGGCCCACCCCCATGAGCAGAATCACGGTGTGGTCGGGGCGGGCCGGGACCTCGGCGAGTTCCTCGTGGCCGGTGACAACGCTGAAGCCCTTGGCGAGCCCGCGGTGTGTGACCGGGATGCCGGCCGCGGCCGGCACCGAGATGGCGGAGGTGACGCCGGGCACCACTTCGACCTCGACGCCGTGCTGCCGGCAGAACTCGGCTTCCTCGCCGCCGCGGCCCAGGACGTAGGGGTCTCCGCCCTTGAGCCGGACCACCCGGTGGCCGGCGAGGGCCTCGTCCACCAGGATGCGGTTGATCTCGGCCTGCGGCACGGGATGGTGGCCGGGGGTCTTGCCGACTTCTACCACGCGGACGTCGGGGGCCAGCTCGGCCAGCAGGTTGCGCGGGCCGAGCCGGTCGGCGACGACGACGTCGGCCTGGCCCAGGAGCCGCCGGCCGCGGACGGTGATCAGACCCGAGACGCCGGGGCCGCCGCCCACGAGGGCCACCGAACCGGCGGTTGCGTCCGTCTGGGCGCGGTGCCGGCGCAGCGGCAGGTCCCCGGTTTCCAGGGCCGTGGCGACGGCGTCGCGCAGAGCCATGGCCCGGCGCGGGTCTCCCCCGGCGTTGACGGCGATCTTGACGTCGTCCACAACGGCGACGGCGGGTGTCCAGGCGGCGGAGGCGTCATGGTCGGAGGCGTTGACGCACCAGATCCGCTGCGCCTCGGCGTCGGCAGCGACCTGGGTGTCCACGGCGGCGTAGCCGGTGGCCGTCTGGACGAACCAGACGCCGTCGACGTCGGAGGACCGGTAGGGGCGCGGTTGCCAGTCCAGCAGTCCGGCGCCGGCGAGGTCGTCCAGGGCCGGGCAGGCTGCCGGCGCGACGACCGTGACCTGAGCGCCGGCGTCGAGCAGTCCCTTGGCGCGGCGCGCGGCGACGGGGCCGCCGCCGACCACCAGCACCCGGCGGCCGAGCAGGCGCAGGGCCGTGGGGTAAATGTCCTGAATTGCCATGCATCGACGATAGGGCGGCGTCATCCGGCGGAACAACGGTGCGGAAACACCCGGTCACGCAGGGTAACGCTGGGTCACAAACCGTTCCGCGCGCGCTACTTCACGGCAATGAGCTCGATCAGTTTGATGTCGGGGTCCTTGGACAGCAGCGTGGGCCCGTGTTCGCCGAGCGCCGCGGGGATGGCCCCCTTGAGGTGGGCCTGGCGGTCCTCTTCGGTGTCAAAGGAGTCGAAGATGCCGAACGTGTAATCGTTGATCCGGAAGGCGTACCAGGTCCTCGTCCCGGGTTCCTTCAGCACGATCTCGCGTCCGCCGTTGAGGAAGTCCCAGACCTCCTGTTCCTTCCCCAGTTTGGCTTCGACTATTGCCAGCACTCCAAATTTTGGTGCCACGGCTGTCTCCTCAGGAGTTTGAGTGGGCCGGCCATAAACCGGCCTCTAGCCGTGAGTGTAGGCCTGCCTCTGACACCAGACAACAGCAGAAGGACGCCCCTAGCGGGTGCTGCCGGCGAGGAGGCCGCGGCGGCGCAGCAGGCGCTTTTCGATCGGGGCGAAGACCAGGAGCTCAACCAGGATGCCAACGGCGAGGATCAGCGCGATGGCGGCCAGCACAATGGTCATGTCGGCCAAGTCGCGGCCCTGGTTCAGCATGGAGCCAAGGCCGAAGCCCATACTGCCGCCCACGGTGATGATTTCCGCGGCCATGAGCGAGCGCCAGGAGAAGGCCCAGCCCTGTTTGAGGCCGCTCAGGTAGCCGGGCAGCGCGGCCGGGAGGACGATCTGCAGTGCAAGCTGGAGGCGGGAGGCGCCCAGCACCGTCGCCACCCGGCGGTACTGCGGCGGGATCTGGTCGACGCCGGAGATGAGGCCATTGATGATCGAGGGGATCGCGCCCATCAGCACCACAAAGTACACGGTGGCGTCGCTCAGGCCGAACCAGATGATGGCGGCCGGCACCCACGCCACGGAGGGCAACACCTGCAGGCCGGAAATCAGCGGACCGAAGGCGCGGCGGAGCGGGGCGACCTGGGCCAGCAGCAGGCCCACCGGCGTCGCAATAGCGACGCTGACCAGGAAGCCGGCAATGCCGCGCTGCAGCGAGGTCCAAACGGCCTCCTGCAGCTTGGCCTCGCCCCAGAGGGTGCCGAGCTGGTCGACGACGTCCAGCGGACCGGGCACCAGGTCGCGGCGTTTGATGCCGAGCCAGACGTACACCTGCCATGCCACCAGCAGCACGGCGAGCGCTGCTACCGGCAGCAGGATCCGGCTCCAGTCGATCCGGGCCTTGCGGACGGCGTCGGACTGCAGCGAATCGAGCCCGGCCTCAAGCTCGCGGAGGTCGGCCGAACCGGTGGAAGTCCGGGTCAGGGCGGCGTGGATCTTGAGGGTCTCGGTGTGGGCTTCGGCCACGGGGAGGGGGCTATTGGGCATGGCGGCGGATCTCCTCGCGTAGCCGGGCAGTGATGGTGCCGGTCAGCTGGCCGGCCAGGCCGGCGTCGGTGCGGTGCTCCTCCGAGACGTGCCATTCCTGGACCACGCGGCCGGGCCGCGAGGAGAGCAGCAGCACCCGCTGGCCCAGCCGGACAGCTTCCCGGACGTTGTGCGTGACAAAGACGATCGTGCGGCCGGTCTCCTTCCAGATCCGCTCCAGCTCGTCGTGCAGCAGGTCCCGGGTGATCGCGTCCAGCGCGGCGAAGGGCTCGTCCATCAGGAGCAGCTGCCGGTCCTGGGCCAGGGATCTGGCCAGTGCCACGCGCTGGCGCATGCCGCCGGACAACTCGTGCGGCCGTTTGTCCCCGGCCCCGCCCAGGTGCACCAGGTCCAGGAGCTCCCCGGCCTGCACCCGGCGCTCGGCCTTGGCCACGCCGCGCAGCTTGAGGGCAAGTTCCACGTTTTCCCGGGCGGTGAGCCACGGGAACAGTGCCGCGTCCTGGAACATAAAGGCGGCGCCGTCGCTGGGCACCTCCAGGGCGCCCGACGTCGGGGCCTCCAGCCCGGCCATAATGTTCAGCAGCGTGGACTTGCCGCAGCCGGAGGCTCCGAGCAGGGCGACGAATTCGCCCTGCCCGATGCTGGCGTTGACGCCGTCCAGCACCGGGGCGCCGTCGCCGAAGCGCTTGCCCAGGTTTTCCAGTACGACTGGCATGGTCACGTCCTTCGTGGTGGTGGCGGCAGGGACAGGGAGAGGAACTAGTCCTTGCCCAGCCCCCGCGCCGAGATCTTCGTCGCCGCCACCGAGTTCAGGGCGGTCAGGTCGAAGAGGCCGTTGATGTCCGCCTGCCTGGTGGTGCCCGCGTCAACCCCGTCCTGCAGCAGTTTCTGGTACGTCCCGGCGAGCGGGTCCACCGTGAAGACGATGTTCTGCAGCGACCGGTCGACGACGTCGGCTGGCAGCGCGGCGCCGCCGGACTCCTTCAGCGCGGCGTTGAGGACTGCGGCCTTCTCGGCCCCCGGTGCCTTGGTAAGCCAATCCACGGACTCGACGTGGCCCTTCAGCAGCGCCTTGACGGTGTCCGGATGCTCTGCGGCGAACTTCTTGTTGACGATCAGCACGGTGGTGGGGAACTCGCCCGGTATGCCGGAGAGCGCACCATCCCAGAGATCCTTTTCATCGACCAGGACCTTCGCGCCGGCCTGCAGCACCAGCCGGGACGCCCACGGCTCCGGCAGCCAGGCGCCGTCGAGCTTGCCGTCCTGGAACAGCTTCAGGGTCTGGGCGTTTTCGGTGGGGTTGATGGTGACTTCGCCGCCGCCGGCCGGGGAGGTCCGGTAGCCCTGCTTGCCGAGCCAGGCGCGCAGCGCCACGTCCTGGGTGCCGCCGAGCTGGGGCGTCGCGAGCTTCTTGCCCCTGAGGTCGGCCGGCGAGGTGATGTCCGGCCGGACCACAAGCTGCGCCCCGCCGGAGGCTGCCCCGGCGATGATGCTGACGGAGTCGCCCTTGCTCTTGACGAAGGAGTTGATCGCCGGGTTGGGGCCGATGTAGGTGGCATCGATGGCGCCGGCGTTGAGGGCCTCGATGGCCGCGGGGCCGGCGTTGAAGACCTGGGTGCTGAGCTTGGTCTGGCCCAGTTCTTTGGCGATGAACCCCTTGGTCACGCCCACCAGGGCGGGTCCGTGGGTGATGTTACCGAAGTAGCCGAGCCGGAGTTCCGCTGCCGGGGCGGTGCCGGCGGCCGGGGCGGCGGCGTCGTTGTTGCGGGACACCGTGGAGGCGACGGCGGCGCCGGCGCCGATCAGCAGGGCCAGTCCGACGGCGACGGCGATTTCAACGGTGCGCTTGCGCTTCGGCTTGGCCGGTTCGCCGGCGACGATCCGGGTGGTGCCGGGGGTGGGATTTTCGGGGGCGGATGACATGGCGGAGTCCTGGTTCGTGGAGGGTGGCGGGGGCCGGGCGGGAGGTCAGCGCCGGCAACATCGCCCCCGGGGCGCCCCGAGGGCGGGGCCGTCGAACCAATCTGGCGTAGTCATGGCTTCACCCTAGGGAGGGTCACGAACCGGGTTCAATGATGCGGAAACGGGGGGTCACGCTAGTTCACGCGGCGTCACATGCGGAGCCTAGGGCCGGCCTTGGCCAGCGGTTTAGTCGCCTTTAACGTTGACGAGCTGATGAAGCGTGTGCCGGACCCGGACGAGGTCCGCCGAGTCGCGCATCACCACGTCGATGGGCTTGTAGGCGGCGGGGATTTCGTCGATGAAGGCCTCGCGGGGCCGGAATTCGATGCCCTTCATGGCAGTTTTCAGCTGCGCCAGCGTGAACGTCTTGCGGGCGGCGGTGCGGGAGTACTCCCGGCCGGCGCCGTGCGGCGAGGAGTCCAGGGCGAGGGCGTTCCCCAGGCCGACGACGACGTAGGACGCGGTGCCCATGGACCCGGGAATCAGGCCAGGGTCCCCCGCCCGGGCCCTGATGGCGCCTTTCCGCGAAACCCAGACGGACTTGCCGTAGTGCGTTTCCTGCGCGGTGAAGTTGTGGTGGCAGTTGATCCGTTCGAGTTCCCGGACCGGGCCGCCGATCCAGGCTTCGAGCTGCTGGAGCACCCGGTCCATCATTTCCTCCCGGTTGAGCAGGGCGAAGTGCTGCGCCCAGCCCAGTTCCCGCATGTAGCGCTCGAATTCGGGGGTGCCTTCCAGCAGGTAGGCGAGGTCCCGGTCCGGCAGGGCGATGTTCCGGCGCAGGGCCACGCTCCGGGCCTCGGCGATGTGGCGCTGCGCGATTTTGTTGCCCACACCGCGGGAGCCTGAGTGCAGGAACAACCACACCGCGGACTCCTCGTCTGCGCAGACCTCAATGAAGTGGTTGCCCGAGCCCAGCGACCCGAGTTGCAGCTCCCAGTTCGCCGCGTACCGGCCCGGGTCGAAGCCGGCCCTGGCCGCCATCCTCCGCAGCCCGGCCAGCCGGGGTCCGGCGGTGGCGGAAATCCGGCGGTTGAAGTGGCCTGCCGACAAGGGAATGGCACGTTCGATCCCCTCCCGCAGCCGCGCGAGGTCCGGGGGCAGGTCCGCCCGCACGTACTGGGTGCGCACGGCGATCATGCCGCAGCCGATGTCCACGCCCACGGCCGCGGGAATGATGGCGCCCACTGTGGGGATGACGGATCCCACGGTCGCCCCCTTGCCCAGGTGCGCGTCCGGCATCAGCGCCAGGTGGGGGTAGATGATCGGCAGCGTCGCGGTGGCCAGCGCCTGCCGGCGGGTCCCGTCATCCAGGATGGAGGCCCAGCTGATCAGCTTGTTGCTGAGTCTCTCCACCGCGCCTCCCTGAACGATGATCGCGGGCAGACAGTGCGGTGGCAAGGACCGCCCTCGGCGGCGGGGTCGCCGGACACGCAGTCGTGAGGGCGTGTTCCGGCCGCCCCTAGAGCGAGTAGCGCTCGTCCTCGTGGTCGCCGGGGTGATCCTTGACCAGGCCCGCGGCGAGGGTGTTGCCGTCCTGCGGGTCGATCACCAGGAAGGCCCCGGTCCGGCGGTGGTGCAGGTAGTTCTCCAGCGGCAGCGGGGCGGCGAGCCGCAGCTGCGCGTGGCCGATGTCGTTGAGTTCCAGCCCGGACGCGGGTTCCAGCTGGAAGGTGGCGAGGTCCAGCTTGCCGGTCACGTTCCGGACCAGCGCCTGGACCGTGCGGGTGCCGTGCTTGATGAGCACCTTGGCGCCTTCGCGGAGCGGTTTCGGCGAGAGCCAGCACAGCGCGGCGTACAGGTCTGCCGTGGGCTCGGTGAACGTCCCGGTCGCCGCGATGGTGTCCCCGCGGGCGACGTCGAACTCGTCCGCGAGGCGCAGTGCCACCGACTGCGGGGCCACAGCCTCGGTGAGCGAGCGCCCGGCGAAATCGATGCCGGTCACCGTGGTGGTGCGCGGCGCCTGGCCTGGGGTGAGGACACTGACCGTGTCTCCCACCTGCACGAAGCCCTCGGTGATCTGCCCGGCATAGGCCCGGTAGTCGCGGTAGCCGGCGACGTCGAGTCCGGCGGCGACAGCGTCGGGCGCCAGTGCGCCCTGCGGCCGGACCACCAGCTGGACCGGGAAACGGAAGCTCTCCAGGTGGCTTTCGAGTTCGTCTGCCGCCGGCAGCGTCTCGAGAACTTCGAGCAGGGCCGGGCCGTTGTACCAGGGTGTGCGGTCCGAGCGGTCCACCACGTTGTCGCCGTCGAGCGCGGAAACCGGGATGACCCGCAGGTCGGCAATGCCGTCACTGCCCAGCCCCAGTTCGCGGCCCACTTGCTGCACCTCGGCCTCGATCCCGCGGAAGACGTCCTCGCTGAAGTCCACGAGGTCGATCTTGTTCACGGCGACGATCACGTGCGCCACGCGCAGCAGCTGCAGCACGGACAGGTGCCGTCGGGTCTGCTCCAGGACACCCTTGCGGGCGTCGATGAGCACAACGACGGCGTCCGCGGTGGACGCGCCGGTCACCGTGTTTTTGGTGTACTGCACGTGCCCGGGGCAGTCCGCGAGGATGAAGCTGCGGCGGTCCGTGGCGAAGTAGCGGTAGGCGACGTCGATGGTGATGCCCTGCTCGCGTTCTGCACGCAGGCCGTCAGTCAGCAGGGCCAGGTCGATCCGCTGTTTCCCGTCGGGGCCCCCAGCTTCACCGGCGCCGCCGAAGCCGCGGTCCGCGGAGGTGCGGGCGACGGCGTCGAGCTGGTCCGCCAGGATCGCCTTGGAGTCGTGCAGGAGCCGGCCCACCAGAGTGGACTTTCCGTCGTCGACCGATCCGGCGGTTGCGAAGCGGAACAGCGAGGCGGACGAGAGGCCCAGGCTCTCAGCGGCGGCCTCGGGCAGGGTTGCGGTGGTGCTCATTAGAAATAGCCGTCCTTTTTGCGGTCTTCCATGGCGGCCTCGGAGATGCGGTCATCCGCCCGGGTGGCGCCACGTTCGGTGATGGTGGAGGCGGCAACTTCGATCACGACGTCGTGCACGGTGGCGGCGGCCGATTCGACGGCGCCGGTGCAGGACATGTCGCCGACGGTCCGGTACCGGACGGTCTTGGTGATGACTTCTTCGTTCTCGCGCGGCCGGGAGACCTCGCCGACGGCACGCCACATGCCGTCGCGGGCAAAGACCTCGCGCTCGTGGGCGTAGTAGAGGCCCGGCAGCTCGATGTTCTCCCTCTCGATGTAGCGCCAGACGTCCAGCTCTGTCCAGTTGCTGATCGGGAACGCGCGGACGTGCTGGCCCACGGTGTGCCGGCCGTTGTACAGGTTCCACAGTTCGGGGCGCTGGTTGCGCGGGTCCCACTGGCCGAACTCGTCGCGCAGGCTCAGAATCCGCTCCTTGGCCCGGGCCTTATCCTCGTCCCGGCGGCCGCCGCCGAAGACGGCGTCGAACTTGTTGCGCTCGATCGCGTCCAGCAGCGGCACGGTCTGCAGCGGGTTACGCGTCCCGTCGGCCCGCTCGGCCAGTTCGCCGGAGTCAATGAACTCCTGCACGGACCCGACGACGAGCTTCAGCCCCAGCCGCTCCACGGTCCGGTCGCGGAACTCGATCACCTCCGGAAAATTGTGCCCGGTGTCCACATGCAGCACCGGAAACGGCACCTTCCCCGGCCAAAACGCCTTGGTAGCCAGGTGCAGCATCACCACAGAATCCTTGCCGCCGGAAAACAGCAGCGCCGGCTTCTCAAACTCGGCAACCACCTCGCGGATGATATGAATCGCCTCAGACTCCAAAGTATCCAAAGACGAAAGGCGGGCCGGGCACGGAGCCACAGAACTCGGGTGACCCGACTGCAGAGCCGCAGCGGCAGATGCCGCCCAGGGAGTGGCATCGGGCCTGCCGGAGCCGCGCGCATCGTCCGAAGGACGGATGCCGCGCGGCGCAGGGGCGGGGGCGGCATCTGCCGCGGAGGCGTAGCCGGCCGTCGTCGTCGTGCTCAGGTTGCTCATACGTGTAGTCCGCATTCTGTCTTGTCGGTTCCTGCCCAGCGTCCGGCGCGGGGGTCGTCGCCGGGCGCGACCTTGCGGGTGCAGGGCTGGCAGCCTATGGACGGGTAGCCCTGTGAAAGCAGCGGGTTGACGGGCAGGAGATTGTCATCGGAGTACTGCACCAGCTCATCGAAGGTCCAGGCCGCGACCGGGTTGACCTTGACCAAGCCGTTGGCCTCGTCCCAGGTGACCAGCGGCGTGTTGGTGCGGGTGGGGGCTTCGTCGCGGCGGACGCCGGTGAACCAGAGCTCGTAGCCGGCGAGGGTGCGGCGCAGCGGGGCGACCTTGCGCAGGGCGCAGCACTGCCCGGGGTCGCGGGCGAAGAGGTCCTTGCCGAGCAGCCGGTCCTGCTGCTCCACGGTGGTCTCGGGCAGCACGTCGACGACGTTGACGCGCAGGTTCGCGGCGACCTCGTTGCGCGTGGCGTGGGTTTCCGGGAAGTGGTAGCCGGTTTCTAGGAACAGGACGTCGACGCCGGGGAGCTGGTCGGCGACCAGCGCCGGCAGCACGGCGTCAGCCATGGAACAGGCGACGGCGACGGTGGGCAGGTCGAAGTTGCGCGCCACCCAGGCGATGACCTCGCGCGCCGGGGCGTCCCAGCCGAGCTCGGCCGCGCCGGCCTCCGCGAGGGCCATGAGCTCGTCGCGGGAACGGAGGGCGGCCGTCATTGCAAGTCCCCCTCATCGGCGGCGAAGGCCCATTCGGCGAAGCTCTGGCCCTCGGCATGGTCCGCCACGAATTTCCGCACCACCCGCTCCACGTAGTCGGGCAGCTCTTCGGCCGTGATTTTGAGGCCGCGGACTGTGCGGCCGAGGCCTGCCTCCTCGCGGCTCTCGGACGCCAGCCCGCCGCCAAGGTGGACCTGGAAGCCCGGGGTGGGATCGCCGTCGGGTGTGGGAAGCATCATGCCCTTGAGGCCGATGTCCGCTGTCTGGATCCGGGCGCAGGAGTTGGGGCAGCCGTTGATGTGCAGCGACAAGGCCTGCGGGAGCTGGCGGGACTCGACGAGGTCGGCGAGGCGGCGCTCCAGCTCAGCAACCGCCGTCGCGGCCGTGCCCTTGGTTTCCACGATCGCGAGTTTGCAGAATTCGATGCCGGTGCAGGCGATGGTCCCGCGGCGGAACACGGACGGCCGGGCGGACAGGCCCAGGGCGTCGAGCTCGGCCACGAGCGGCTCAACCTCGTCCTTGGGCACGTCCAGGACCACGATCTTTTGGTGCGGGGTGGTCCGCAGCCGGCGCGAGCCGCGGGCTTCGAGGGTGTCCGCGAGCTTGACGAGCTGGCTGCCGGAAAGGCGTCCGGCCAGCGGGGTGGCGCCGATGAAGAACTTGCCGTCCTTCTGCTCGTGCACACCGATGTGGTCGCCTGGGGTGGACGGCTTGGGGGCGGCGGGGCCGTCGGCGAGCTGGTAGCCGAGGTATTCGTCCTCGAGGACCTGGCGGAACTTCACCGGGCCCCAGTCGGCCAGCAGGAACTTCAGCCGGGCCTTGGTGCGCATGCGCCGGTAGCCGTAGTCGCGGAAGATGCTGGTGACGCCGAGCCAGACGTCGGCGGCCTGGTCCGGGCGGACGAAGGCGCCGAGGCGCTTGCCCAGCATCGGGTTGGTGGAGAGTGCGCCGCCCACCCAGAGGTCGTAGCCGGCGCCGAGTTCGGGGTGGACCAGGCCCACCAGGGCGACGTCGTTGATCTCGTGGACCACGTCCTGGCTGGGGTGGCCGGTGATGGCGGTCTTGAATTTGCGGGGCAGGTTGGCCAGTTCCGGGTCGCCGATGAACCGTTCGGCGAGCTCGGTGATCAGCGGCGTGGGGTCGATGATCTCGTCCTTGGCGATCCCCGCGACCGGGGAGCCGAGGATGACGCGGGGCACATCGCCGCAGGCTTCAGTGGTGGAGAGCTCCACCGCTTCGAGGCGGCGCCAGATCTCCGGCACGTCCTCGACCCGGATCCAGTGCAGCTGGATGTTCTGCCGGTCGGTGAGGTCGGCCGAGCCGCGGGCGAAGTCGACGGAAATCTGGCCGATCACGCGCAGCTGCTCGGTGGTGAGGGCGCCGCCGTCGATCCGGACGCGGAGCATGAAGTACTTGTCCTCGAGCTCGTGCGGCTCGAGCGTGGCGGTCTTTCCGCCGTCGATTCCGGGCTTGCGCTGGGTGTAGAGGCCCCACCAGCGGAAGCGGCCGTGCAGGTCGGTGCCGTCGATCGAGTCAAAGCCGTGCTTGGAGTAGACCGATTCGATGCGCTCGCGGACGTTCAGGCCGTTGTCTTCCTGTTTCCAGGTTTCGTTGGCGTTCAGCGGGGCGGTTCCGTCCACCTTCCACTGCCCGTGCGGCTTGGCGGCGGGGCGGGCGGGTCGTTTGGCGCGGCCTGCGGCAGCCTGGTCCGGGGACGCTCCGGCTAGAGCTGTTTCAGTCATGGATCGACTGTAGGAGCGCCCGTAACGGCGTCACAATGGCTCAGAAACGCGGGGTCACCTAGGGCAACATTTCGTCATAACCGTTGCCGGCGACCGCCGCGTCGTACCGCGCCAGCGCGATCTCGGCGAGCACCGGGGACGGCAGCAGGGGCGCGGTGACCAGGTCCGCGCCGGCCTTGGCGAGCTGGTCGTGGAAGAAGCCCGGGGCCAGCAAATAGGAGGCGATGACCACCCGTCCGCCCAGATCCACCGCCCCGGCTGAGAGGCCCGCGCCGGCGCCTCCCGCGGCCTCCTCCCGCAGCATGGCCACCGCTTCGGGCACCGAGGGTGTCGCCGAGGCGCCGTAGGCGGCCACAATCCGGTTGGAGCGGAGGGCCCTCAGCTGCCCGGCGAGTTCCTCCACGTTCTCCGCTGCGGTGGGGTCGGAGGAGCCAGCGGCGGCGAGGATCACGGCGTCGTTGTCGGTCACGCCGGCCTCGCGCAGCCGGACGTCCAGCAAGGCCGCGAGCCGCGGATCCGGGCCGAGCGGCGCCGCGGCGAGGGTGCCCGGCCGGCTCTTCACGGCCCGGGCGATGTCCACCTTGACGTGGTAGCCCACGCTCAGCAGCAGCGGGACGACGACGGCGGTGGCCCCGGCCGGGAGCCCCGCCACGACGGCGGGCAGGTCAGGGTCCTGCACGTCGACGTAGGCCTCCCGGACATCGAGCCCGGGCCGCAGCGCGGCGATTCCGTCCCGCAGGGCGTTGACCTCCGCCGCGCCCCGGGGGCTGGAGGTGCCGTGGGCGCAGGCGATCAGGATGGGGCTATTCATAGCCGTTAGCGTAACCTTGGAGCCGCCCTATCCGCCGCCCTGCTACCGACCGGGACGCCCCATGACTTTCTCCTTTAGCCTCGTGATGGTCTGGCTGGACCTGGCGGGCGTCTTCTTCTTCGCCGTCTCCGGTTCGCTGCTTGCGGCGCGCAAGCAGTTCGACATTGTCGGTTCCCTCCTGCTGGCCTCGGTGGTGAGCCTAGGCGGCGGCGTCATCCGCGACATCATCATCAATGCGGGCCCGCCGGCGGCCTTCACCAACCCGGCCTACCTCGCTCCCCCGCTGCTGGCCACGGTCCTGGTGTATTTCCTGTTCTCCAGCGTCCAGCGCTTCACCTCCCTGCTGGTGCTGTTCGACGCCGGCGGCCTGGCCCTGTTCTGCATCACGGGGAGCCTGAAGGCCCTCGCCGCGGGCATGCACCCGGTAGCCGCGGTGCTGCTGGGGGTCACGACGGCGGTGGGCGGCGGGCTGCTGCGGGACATCACCGCCAACGAAGTGCCGCAGCTGTTTGACCCCAAGGACATCTACGCCCTGCCGGCGTTCGCCGGGGCCGCGATGACCGTGACGCTGTCCGTCGCCGGGGTGTTCACGGCGCTGACGGCCAGCGCCGTGGCCGCCGTCGTTTTCGCCTTCCGCGTCACGGCCTGGCGCCGCCACTGGTACGCCCCGCTGGCGGTCCGGGGCTGGCACCGGCTGGGCCTGGACACGGCCGAACGCGGCCTTAAGGATTAGCTAGGATAAGAGTCATGACTGACATGTTCCTCGAGAAGTTCCGCGCGCTTGTTCCGAAGTACCTCGAGGACGAATGGCAGGAAGAGGATGGGCTGCCGGCTGACGAGCTGGATGCGGCCCTCGCCGAGCACCAGTTCCAGGTCCCGCTGGTCCTGCGCGAGTTCTATCTGGCCCTCGGCGGCTGCGAGGACCTGATGGAGGCCTACCACTACTTCTGGGACCCCGAAGAGCTCGAAGTCGACGACGAGGGCTTCCTGATGTTCCTCGAGGACGAGGAAGAGCAGTTCACCTGGGGCTTCCGCGTGGGCGACCTCAGCATTCCGGACCCGATCGTGTACCGCCGCAACAACGCCCGTGGCCAGTGGAAGAGCGAGGAAGGCACCTTCTCCGAGTTCGTCTTCGACATGTTCGAGTGGGCCTTCAACGACGAGGATGAGGACTAGGGGTCTCCTTGCCCACGGGGCGCCTGCGTGGCCGCGGATATTCCCCACGTTCGGGCGGGCCTTCCGGCGTGTTGGTCAAAACCGACGGTTGATTCGCAGAGTTCCTGCTCAAACACGGGGAAATTCAGCGGACGACCCTTCCGCGCAGCACCTGCCACACCTCCGCGACGATTTTCTGGGGGTTAAAGACGACGTCTTGATACCCGTACCTCAGCACTGTGTACCCGGCCAAGGTACTTGCATTGTTCCGCCCACGGTCCTTTGTCACCTGCCGCGCTTCCAAGTGGGAGCTGCCGTCAATTTCGACGATGAGGAATCCCTCCAGCAGGAAGTCCACGATTCCGATCCCCGGGAGATCCACCTGCGTCTGCGTGAAGATCCCTTCGCTTCGGAACAGCAGCCTGGCGACCACTTCGATCGCGGATCCCGCCGAACCGTCCACCAGTTCCAGCGCCGCCCGCGCTGCGCCGTTGCGGTTGCCGGGAAGATGCCCTCGGAGATAGTCCAGTGTGGTTCGACCCTGCAGCAGTGCACTTTCGACCATAATGACGGATTCCAGCGGAGGCCGGCATCGCAGAGCGTGCAGCAGCGCATCGGTCAGCCCGGCCACGGGCCGCGGAAACTCCGGCGGGACCACCGTGTTTCTGTGGTTGACCACACCCCTCGCCGAACCGTGGCGGCAGAACAGGTGCAGCTGGGAGGGCTCGTGGAGTCTCCAGATCCCAAGGTGTGCGGTCGCCGAGACGCAAGACAGCACGCCGTTGGCCATGACCGCGCCCATTAGGTCCGGCGCCGCACCCTGCAACGCAACTACCCCATGGCGTAAGCGCAGTAATTCACCCGCGGCAATCGAGCTGCGGATACTCCGTTCCGCGAACCCGGCCTGCAACAGCGTGCCGGTCCGTGCGACCGAGCCGGCACATTTCAGGTAGGTCGTGAGATCCATGCCTCCAATAGACGGCTTCTCCCTCGGCCCGGGGAGGTTGCCCAGTGGCTATGTGAACAAGTGCCGGACGGAGACTCCCCGCCTTTGGCTGCCCCCTACGGCGGGTTGCTGGGACCCGTCGGCGGTTCGGCGCCTCCGAAGCCCAGACCAGGGGAAATCCGGCCACGGCAACGCCCTCTTAAATCCGTGACAATAAATTTACAGAATCGCTGGACAGTATGACACAACTGTCATAAACTCATTCATGGGTTCACCAAATGCCTCCGGTGAATCTGATGCGAACGGAGAAATGGCCCCGGTTCCGCACAACGGACGACTCGTAACGTTGTGAGGAACCGGGGCCATTCCGGTTTAATAACTCAGGCGGATGCGGCCAGGCCTCTCGGCAGACGCCGGCGGGCCAGCAGAAACTAGCTGCTGCGGTCCACCACGGCGTGGGCGAAGCTGGTCAGCGAATCCTTGACCACACCCTCCGGCAGCGGCGCCAGGGCGGCAATGGCTTCATCGGCCCAGGCGCGCGCCACGACCCAGGACTCCGCGGTCACCGGGTGTTCGCGCAGACCGGCGACGGCGGCAGCGAGGGCCTCGTCCGAGCTGAGGTCGCCGTCGATCAGTGTCAGCAGCTCGACTGCGGAACCGTCGCCGTCCTCTGCCGCCTTTCGCAGCAGCAGCACGGGCAGGGTGGGCACGCCTTCACGCAGATCGGTCCCCGGGGACTTGCCGGACTTAACCTTCACGCCGGTGACGTCAATGACGTCGTCCGCGAGCTGGAAGGCGACGCCCACCTTCTCGCCGTACTCCACTAGCAGGTTCTCGTAGGCCGGATCGGCGTTGGCGAAGATCGCGCCGAGCTGCCCGGAAGCGGCCACCAACGAGCCGGTCTTGTCCGCAATCACGGACAGGTAGTGCTCCACCGGATCCTCGTCCGGGCGCGGGCCCACGGTCTCGTGCAGCTGGCCGAGGCAGAGCCGCTCGAAGGTGCGGGCCTGGATGCCGAGCGCCCGGGACCCGAGTTCGGAGACCAGGATGGACGCGCGGGCGAAGATGAGGTCCCCGGTCAGGACGGCTACGGAGTTGCCCCAGACCTCGTGCGCGGTGGGGGCGCCGCGGCGGAACGGGGCGGAGTCCATCACGTCGTCGTGGTACAGCGTGGCCAGGTGCGTCAGTTCGACGACGACGGCGGCCTGCACGACCGCCGGCAGCGAGGCGTCGCCAAGGTGGGCGCAGAGCAGGGTCAGCAGGGGCCGGATGCGCTTGCCGCCGGCTTCCACCAGGTGGCGCGACGTCGCATCGGCCAGCGGATCCGAGTTGGCGATGGCCTCGCGCAGCTTCTTCTCCACACGGGCCAGGTTGGTGGTGATGGCCGGGCCGAGTTCCGGGTCCCCCGCGATCGCCGCGAAGCCGGCCGGCAGCTGGAGCCCGGTGGCGATGGCGGTGGTGTTCAGGTCCGGTTCAGCGCTCGGCAGGCCGTGCCCGGCGTGCGTCCAGCTTTGGTCTGCAGAGTTGGTCACGGGTTAACCCTAACTTTTTGTTGCGGAAACCGCGGGGTCGAGTCTGGAACGGGCCGGGTATTGGACGTGGCCGGGACCAGGGCTTCCAGGACGCGGATCATCCGGTCCTCGATGCCCTTGGCCGAGGGGTCGGTCAGGTTGGCCAGCAGCCGGACCACAAATTTCATCAGCACCGGGATGGGCATGCCCGTCCGGAGCGCCAGTTTCATCACGGCCGGCTTGCCGATCACGGCGGCGAAGGCGCGGCCCAGGGTGAAGTGCGAGCCCCACTGGTCCCGGACGAAGTCCGCGTACCCCGCGAGCCGGGCATCGGCGTCGGAAACACCCCAGCCGGCGGACGCGGACCGCGCCGCGGTGTCGATGATGAACTCGGCCGCGAAGCGGGCGGACTCCATCGCGTAGGAGATGCCCTCGCCGTTGAACGGGGAGACCATCCCGCCGGCGTCGCCGAGCAGCAGCAGGCCCGGCGCGTAATGCGGGGTGCGGTTGAAGCCCATGGGCAGCGCGGCGCCGCGGATTTCGCCCACCTGGTTTTCCGGGGTGAAGCCCCAGTCCGCGGGCATGCCGGCGGTCCATTCGCGCAGGACCTGCTTGTAGTCCAGCTTGCCGAATTCCTTGGAGGAGTTCAGGATGCCCAGGCCCACGTTGGAGGTGCCGTCGCCGACGCCGAACACCCAGCCGTAGCCGGGCAGCAGCCTGCCCTCGCGGCCGGGAAGCTCCAGCCAGCCTTCCATCCAGTCGTCGTCGTGCCGCGGGCTGGTGAAGTAGGTGCGCACGGCCACCCCGAGGGGACGGTCGTCGCGCTTCTGGATGCCCAGTGAGACGGCGGTGCGGGTGGAGTTCCCGTCGGCGGCGAGGACGACGTCGGCGGGAAAGTCCCGCGTTTCGCCGGTCTTGCGGCCGGTGTCGTCCAGCAGTGCGGCGCGGACGCCGGTGACGCGGCCGTCCTCGGCGCGCAGCGCCTCGGTGACGCTGTGGCGTTCCAGCACGACGGCGCCCGCGGACTGGGCGTGCCGGGCGAGCTCCTCGTCGAAGCCGAGGCGGGTGCGGATCAGGCCGTATTGCGGGAAGTCGGAGACCTCTGGCCAGGGCAGTTCAATGGTGCGGCCGCCGGCAATCAGGCGCAGGCCCTTGTTCCGCCGCCAGCCGTCGGCCTCCGGGTGCGGCAGGCCCAGCTTCTGGATCTCCCGGACGGCGCGCGGGGTGAGGCCGTCGCCGCAGACCTTCTCGCGCGGGAAGCTGGTCTTTTCCAGCACCGTGACGTCGATACCGGCCTGGGCAAGGTAGAACGCGGCGGTGGATCCGGCCGGCCCCGCCCCGACGATCAGTACTTTCACGGCAGCGATCAGCTAACGCTCGGGCCGGGTGATGTTGCGCCGCAACTTGGCCACGGGCCCGGTGTGGTTCGCCAGTGCCTTGGCGCCCGCGGCAGGGTCGGCACCGGCCGGCTTCTGGGCGCGGTGTACGGCGACGATGCCGCCACTGAGGTTCCGGTACGTGACGGACTCCCAGCCGGCCTCCTGCAGCCAGGCGGCGAGGTGGTCCTGGTCCGGCCAGGCGCGGATGGACTCGGCGAGGTACACGTAGGCGTCCGGGTTGGAGGAGACCTTGACGGCGATCGCCGGCAGGGCACGCATCAGGTATTCGGTGTACATGGTGCGCCAGAGCGGCACCACCGGCTGGGAGAACTCGGCGATCACCAGCCGGCCGCCGGGCTTGGTGACCCGGAGCATCTCGGCGAGGGCCTTCTTGGGCTCGTTGACGTTGCGCAGGCCGAAGGAGATGGTGCTGGCGTCGAAGGTGTTGTCCGCGAAGGGCAGGCGGGTCGCGTCACCGGCGACGAAGTTGATGTCCGGGCGGCGCCGCTTGCCGACTTTGAGCATGCCAAGGGAGAAATCGCAGGCCACGACATCGATCCCGGCGTCGGCGTACGGTTCGCTGGAGGTGCCGGTTCCCGCGGCGAGGTCCAGAACGCGCTGGCCGGGCTTTACGTCCATGGCTTCGACCACGATCCGCCGCCAACGGCGCGTCTGCCCCATCGACAGGACATCGTTGACGACGTCGTATTTGGGGGCGACGTCGTCAAACATCGTGGCTACTTCGTCCGGACGCTTATCCAAGGATGCTCGGTTCACCCCGTTATTGTCTCAAATCTTCGACGCACCCCCTAACCACCGGCCCGGCCGGGGCGCGGCGTGCGGCCGGAGTAGTGTTGTCTCATCATGACGAGCGCCCTCCCTACCAGAATTATCAGGACACTGACAGTCCCCCTCGATGCAGAGTCGTTCCCCGGGGGGCTGCCGTCGTTTCTGGTCCGTGACGACGTGCTGTGCTGGACCCGCCGCGAGGCCGGCCTGGTCGGCTTCGGCGAAATTGGCCGCTTCACCGCCACCGGTCCGGAGCGTTTCCTCGAGGCGGACATCTGGTGGCGGCACCTGGTCCTCGAAGCGGAGATCAGCGACGCCGTCGATTGCCCGGGAACCGGCCCGGTGGCCTTTGGCTCCTTCGCCTTCTCCAAAGTGTCCGCGCACGAGTCCCGGCTGATTGTGCCCGAGATCGTGGTGGGGCTGCGCGACGGCAACGCCTGGCTCACCCAGCTCACGTTCGACGACGGCGAGCTCACCGAGGCGGGCGCCCGCGCCGCCCTCGGCCGGTGGCTGGACGCGGAGGGCGCCGGTCGTTCGGCGGAGACCCCTGCGGACCCGGCCGGGCGGGAAGCCAAGCTGAGCACCGGCTCCCTCACCGAGGCGGACTGGATGGCCGCCGTCGCCGAGGGCGTCGCGGAAATCCGCACCGGGGCGCTGGAGAAGCTGGTGCTGGCGCGCGACATTGTGGCCACCGTGCCCGACGGCGTGAATGCCGCCGAGATTCTGCGCCAGCTCGCGGTTCGCTACCGCGAATGCTGGACCTACGGCGTCGACGGCCTCGTGGGGTCCACCCCCGAAATGCTCATCCAGGTGGAGGGCCGGACCGCGCAGGCCCGCGTCCTCGCCGGAACTTTGGACCGCCGCGACGCCGAGGGCATGGCCGGCTCGCCGCTGGAATTCGCCGAGCGTGTCCTGGCCGGGTCCGAGAAGCAGCGGCACGAGCACGACATCGCCATCGCGTCGCTGACCACGCAGCTGGCGCCCTTCTCCGAGGCGATGAACGCCCACAGCGAGCCGTTCATCCTGGAGCTGCCGAACGTCTGGCACCTAGCCTCCGACGTCAAGGCCGAGCTGACCGAAGTGGAGGGCCACGTGCCCACCTGCCTGGCTCTGATCAACGCCTTGCACCCCACGGCCGCGGTCTGCGGCACCCCCACCACCGTGGCCGGGGCCCTGATCCGCAAACTTGAGCACCTGGACCGCGGCCCCTACGCCGGTCCGGTCGGCTGGCTCGACGCCGCGGGCAACGGCGAGTGGGGCATCGCCCTGCGCGGCGCGGTCATTGAGTCCCCGGACACGGTCCGGCTTTACGCCGGCTGCGGCGTCGTCGAGGGCTCCGTCCCCGAGGCGGAGCTGGCCGAGACCTGGGCGAAGTTCCGGCCGATGCTGGAATCCCTCGGCATCAGCAACTGACCGGGAAGTCCGGAATTCCAGACACCGGGAACGCGCGGGCTCTTGAAAAGCGGGGCGGTTTAGTTATCCAATAGTGAAACTAAGTTTCATGTGATGCACATCTCTCATTCGGCGATAGACTAAAAGCCGTTCCAGTCACGCATACCCCTGCAACAAAAGGTAAAGAAATGCTGATCTCCCGTTCCCACCTGGCCGGTCCCGCGGCCAAGGCGGCTGTCCTGCTCGCCGTCGGCGCCCTCGCCCTGACCGGCTGCAGCACTTCCGGCGGTACCACGACCACCGATTCCGGCGTCAAGCTCATCGAGTCCGGCAAGCTCACGGTCTGCTCGGACATCCCCTACGAGCCGTTCGAGTTCGTCAAGGACGGCAAGAACGTCGGCTTCGACATGGACCTGGCCGCGGAGATCGCCAAGGACCTCAAGGTCGAGCCCAATGTCCTCACGGTGGCCTTCGAAGGCATCCAGTCGGGCCAGGCTCTCAACACCAACCAGTGCGACATCGCCGTCTCGGGCATCTCCATCACGGACGCCCGCAAGACCGTTATGGACTTCTCCACCCCGTACCTCGACGACGACCTCTCGCTGCTGGCCACCAAGGCCTCCGGCCTGAAGAACCTGGCCGACCTCAAGGGCAAGAAGGTCGGCGTCCAGCAGGGCACCACCGGCGAGGAATACGCCAAGTCCAAGGGCCTGGAGACGATCCAGTACGAGAACACCGGCCTGCTGATCCAGGCGATCAAGACCGGCGGCGTCGACGCGGCCATCAACAACCAGTCCGTACTGGGCTTCGCGGCCAAGGGCGACGACAGCCTGGTCTTCGCCGAGACCTACAAGACCGGCGAACAGCTCGGCGTCGCAGTCAAGAAGGACAACAAAGCCATGACCGACTCTGTCAACAAGACGCTCAAGCGCCTGGCCGACGACGGCACCATGACCAAGCTCAAGACCACCTGGTTCGGCGAAGCCGCCAAGTAACCCGCCCGGACCGACCGCACAGCCGGGGCGGTTCCGGATCAGTCGTTGGCTCCGGCCGCTTCCTGACCCGGAACCGCCCCGCAACATGTAAAAGGCAAATCACATGGCTATGACTGTTCGCCAACGGGCCCGCGTCAGCCGCTCCGTCCAGTACGGACTGCTGGCGCTCGCCGTCGCCCTGTTTATCCTCTTCGCCGACTGGGCCTCCATCGGCAAGGCGTTCTTCAACTGGGATTCGGCGGTCAAGCAGTTCCCGCAGATCATCACCCTGGCGCTGAAGAACACCCTCATCTACACCGCCCTGAGCTTTGTGGTGGGCCTCTCCGGCGGACTGCTGCTGGCACTGATGAAACTCTCCTCGGTGGCCGTGTGGCGCTGGATCGCGACGCTCTACATCGAGTTCTTCCGCGGCGTCCCGGCCCTGCTGGTCTTCATCGCCTTCGGTTTCGGCATCCCTACGGCGTTCGGTGTCCGCTTCGACATCTACGTCACCGTGATGCTGGCGCTCGGCATGGTCGCGGCGGCCTACATCGCCGAAACCCTGCGCGCCGGGCTGCAGGCCGTGCCGAAGGGCCAGCTTGAGGCCGCCCGGTCACTCGGCATGCCGCACTGGCGCGCCATGGTCTCGATCGTGATTCCGCAGGCCTTCAAGATCGTCCTGCCACCGCTGACCAACGAGGTCATCCTGCTGACCAAGGACTCCTCGCTCGTCTACCTGCTGGGCCTGGCCGCATCGCAGTACGAACTGACCAAGTTCGGCCGCGACGGCATCACGCAGCCCAACGCCGGTCTGACCCCGCTGGTGATCGCCGGCGCCTGCTACCTGATCATCACCGTGCCGCTCGGTATTCTGGCCCGCCGCTTTGAATCCCGCACCGCCAAGACGAAGGGCTAGGACCATGACTGAATCAACGTCGTCGGCCGCCGCGAAGCAGATCCAGGCCGCGGGGGTCTCCATCAAGGACCTCCGCAAGTCCTACGGCTCGAACGAGGTCCTCAAAGGCATCAACCTTGAGGTCGCTCCCGGCGAAGTGGTCTGCCTGATCGGACCCTCCGGCTCCGGCAAGTCCACCCTGCTGCGCTGCGTGAACCTGCTCGAGCAGCCCAACGAGGGCACCATCCACGTCGGCGGGTTCGAATCGACGGACCCGGACGTGGACATCGACAAGATGCGCCGCAAGGTGGGCATGGTGTTCCAGCAATTCAACCTCTTCCCGCACCTGAACGCGCTGCAGAACTGCACGATCGCGCAGACCAAGGTGCTCAAGCGCAGCCAGGACGAAGCCGCGGCCGTGGCCCGGAAGAACCTGGCCCGCGTGGGCCTGGACCACCTCGCGGACCGCTTCCCGGACCAGCTCTCCGGCGGCCAGCAGCAGCGTGTGGCCATCGCCCGGGCGCTGAGCATGGACCCGGAACTGATGCTCTTCGACGAGCCGACGTCGGCCCTGGACCCGGAGACCGTGGGCGACGTGCTCGCCGTCATGCGGAACCTGGCCAAGGAAGGCATGACCATGCTGGTGGTCACCCACGAGATGGGCTTCGCCCGCGAAGTCGCCGACCGGGTGGTCTTTATGGACGGCGGCGTTGTGGTGGAGGAAGGCGCAGCCGAACAGGTTGTTGGCGCCCCAACCCAGCCCCGCACCAAGGAATTCCTCCGGCGCGTGCTCGACCCGACGCACATCGACATCGCCGACTAGGACTCTTCGCGCCGATTCAGGACAGCCGCTACGTGGATCCACGTAGCGGCTGTCCTTTTGCGTAGCGGCAACCCGTTGGCGCGGCGGCGGGGAAACGCGGGCTATCCGCCGAGGACGCCTGCCACGGCGGCGGACACGGCCTCGCGGAGCCGTCCGTGCAGTTCGCGGAGGCCCTGGCGGTCGGTCCGCACCTCGATGATGCTGCGGCCATGCACGGGTTCCTCCAGCGCCGCGGCGAGCTCCGCCGTCGTGCTGGCCGTGCGGTGGGCGACGCCATACGCCGCTGCCAGTGCGGAGAAGTCCACGGTGTGCGGGGTGCCGAAGAGGCGTTCGACGGCGGTGCCATAGCGGCCGGACTGCTCGACGGCGCCGTGCTCCAGCAGCCCGAAGATGGCCCCGCCGGCGTCGTTGAGGACCACGATCCGCAGCGCCGGTTCGGTCTCCCCCGCGCCGAGCAGCAACCCGCCGGCGTCGTGCAGGAAGGTCACGTCGCCGAGCAGCACGGTGGTTTCCTGCCGGCCGCCGACGGCGATGCCGGTGGCGGTGGCGAGGGTACCGTCGATCCCGGCCAGACCGCGGTTGGCGAAGACGGTGGCCTGCGGTTCCGGGGCCGGGGCGCCGGCCAGATCAACGTCGCGGATCCCGTTGGAAGAGCCCAGGACCAACTGCCCGCGGGCGTGCTCCCAGACCAAGGCGCCCACGGCGGGGCCGGAGGCGGGGCCGGAGGCGGTCCCGGAGCCGGCAGAGGAGGAAGCTGAACCGGCCAGCACCAGGTCCAGGGTGTGCTGGGCGGCGGCGCCGGCCAGCAGCCAGGTGTCGAGCCACGCCGGGCTGCCCCGGCCGGCGAAGTCGGCCAGGTCCGCCAGGGTCTCGAGCGGCAGCTCGGTGCGCCGGCCGGGCTCGTACCAGGCCACCTGGACCGGCTGGTAGAGGGCGGAGGGCACGTCGGCGCGGGCGAGGAGGGCCGACACGGGCCGGGAAAGGGTGGGCCGGCCGAACAGCACCACGCGTTCAATCGGCTGGCCGGAGTCCGGGCCGAAATGCTCCAGCAGCAGCCGGTAGGGTCCGACGGCGTTCGGGCCGAAGCGGGCGTTGGAGGAAGGTTCGGCGAGCAGCGGCAGGCCTTGGGCGCGGGCGAACGCCTCGGCGACCGGTCCGGCGTCGTGCCCGGCGAGCACGACGGTGCGCCGCTCGGGCAGGGCCGGGGAGGCGTCCGGGAAGTCCAGCGCCAGCGGGTGGCGCGCGGCCTGGTGGATCCGGCGGCCGGAGCCCTCGCCGAGGCCGTCGCGCGCGGCCGGGACCAGCGGGTCGCGGAAGGCGAGGTTCAGCTGCACGGGGCCGGGCGGGATGTCCTTGAAGGCGCCGGTGGCGGCGTTCAGCGCGGTCTCGACGGCCCGGAGCGGGTTCTCGCCGGCCGGCACGTCGGCGGCGAAGCGGACGTGCTCGCCGAACAGGTCCGGTTGCACGGTGGTCTGGTTCGCCCCGGTGCCGCGGAGTTCCTCGGGCCGGTCGGCGGAGAGGACCACCAGCGGCACGGCGGCGTGGTTGGCTTCCATCACGGCCGGCAGCAGGTTCCCGACGGCGGTGCCCGAGGTGGTCAGGACGGCGGCGGGGGCGCCGGTGGCCAGGGCCAGGCCCAGGGCGGTGAAGCCGGCGTCGCGTTCGTCGATCCGGACCAGCAGCTCCACCCGGCCGGCGGCGTCGGCCTCGGCCAGGGCGTAGGCCATCGGGGCGGAGCGGGATCCCGGTGCCACCACGACGTAGCGCACCCCGGACCCGATCAGGGCGGCGACGGCCACCCGTGCGGCCTCCACCGACCCCAACGAACCGTCCCCAGGAGAGCCTGCCGCGGGCGCCTCCGGGCTCACATGTTCTCCGGCGTCTCGATGCCCAGCAGGTCCAGGCCGCTGGAGAGCCTGCGCAGCACGAGTCCGCACAGGGCCAGCCGGGAGTCGCGGACCGTGGCCTCGGCCTTGAGCACGGGGCACTGGTCGTAGAAGGAAGTGAACAGCTGCGCGAGTTCGAACAGGTAGGCGCAGAACCGGTGCGGTTCGAGCAGTTCACCGACCTTGTGCAGCGTAGCGTCGTATTCGAGCAGGTGCAGGGCCAGCGCGCGTTCGGCGGGTTCGACGACGGCGATGGTCGCCGCCGGCGCGCCGGGGCCGAGGTCCTGCTCCAGCGCGCCGGCCTTGCGCAGGATGGACCGGATCCGGGCGGCGGCGTACTGGACGTACGGGCCCGTGTTGCCGGTCAGCGCGAGCATCCGGTCGAAGTCGAAGACGTACTCGGTGTCGTGGCCGGTGGAGAGGTCCGCGTACTTAACCGCGCCGATGCCCACCTGCCGGGCCGTGACCGCCCGCTCGTCGTCACTGAGCTCCGGCCGGCTGGCATCGATGACGGCGCGGGCACGGTCCACGGCCTCGCGCAGCAGCGCCATCAGCTTGACCGGGTTGCCGGCGCGGGACTTGAGGATCTTGCCGTCCTCGCCGAGGACGTTGCCGATCTGGACGTGGGTGGCCTCCACCGTGTCGGGCAGCCAGCCGGCGTCGCGGGCGGTGGCCATCACCATCCGCAGGTGCACGTTCTGCGGGGCGCCCACCACGTAGAGCACGCGGTCGGCTGCCAGTTCCCGGACCCGGTAGCGGATGGTGGCGAGGTCGGTGGTGCCGTAGCCGTAGCCGCCGTCGGACTTGCGGATGATGAGCGGCAGCGGGTCGCCGTCGCGCCCGGTGAAGCCGGCCGGGAAGGTGCAGAGCGCGCCCTCGCTGATCCGGGCGATGCCGCGCTCCTCGAGTTCCTGGCACAGCTGTGCCAAGTGCGCGTCGTAGGAGCTTTCGCCGGCGATGTGGTCGTCGGTGAGGCTGATGCCGAGCATCGCGTAGATCGCGTTGAAGTAGCGCTTCGACTGAGCCACGAGCCGCTGCCAGACGGCAAACGTGTCCGCGTCCCCGCCCTGCAGCGCCACCACGCGCAGCCGCGCCCGGGTGGCGAAGCCGTCGGGGTCGGCGGCGGAGGCATCGAACTTCGCCCGCGCGGCCTGGTAAAAAGCGCTCGGGTCATCGACCAGCAGCGCCGCCTCGGGCGAGTCCTCCCCCACCTCCAGCCAGTGCTCGATCAGCATGCCGAACGGCGTGCCCCAGTCGCCGATGTGGTTCTGTCGGATCACCGTGTGGCCCAGCGCCTCGAGCACGCGCACCAGGCTGTCCCCGACGACGGTGGTGCGGAGGTGCCCGACGTGCATTTCCTTGGCCACGTTCGGGGAGGAATAGTCGACGACGACGCGGTGCATCGGCTCCGGCTGCCCGCCGGCCGGCTCCGGCGTGTTGAGCAGTTCCTCGATCCAGGTGCCGTCGAAAGTGAGGTTGATGAAGCCCGGCCCGGAGATCTCCACGAGGCTGCAGACGCCGTCGAGGTCCAGTACCTCCACGATCCTGGCGGCGGCGTCACGAGGCGCCAGGCCGACCTTCTTGGCCAGGGCCATGGCGGCGTTGATCTGGATGTCCGCGAACTGCGAGGGCCGGATCACCGGGTCCGTCTGGCGGAACTCCTCGCCGAAGGCATGGGCAATAGCTGCCTGGACTCTGGGGACAACCATTTCGGCCGGATTATTCACACTGTTCAAATTATCAGTTCCCCGCCGCCCCGGACGCTCCCTCATATCCGGCCCCCAAACTGCAAACGCTCCCTCACATCCCGCGCGTGAGCCACGGGATGTGAGGGAGCGTCTGCGCCGGAGCTGCCAAACGTGAGGGAGCGTCGGGAGTGCTAGTCGTCGGTGCGGAAGACCTGGACTACGGACGGGCGGGGAATCCGGGCCTGCCCCGGCTTCGGCGTCGCGCCTGCGGGCACGTAGTCCGGGAACGCCGAGTGCTGGGCCGCGAACGAGCCCTCCTCGCCGGGGTGCTGCACGGCGACGAAAACATGCCGCTCCTCGTCGTGGATGATCGGCCCGCAGGTCTCGGCATCGCGCGGCACGGCAAGGAACTGCTCAACGCGGCCGCGCTCGGGCCCGTCGAGGGTGACCTTAAACAGGCCGTCCGCGTAACCGATGCTCGAGGGGGCCCCGTCCGTGGAAATCCACAGGTTGCCGACCGAGTCGAAGGCCACATTGTCCGGGCAGGAAATCGGCGAAACCTGGTCGGCCGGGAAGCCGGCGAAGTAGGCGGAGGTGTTCTTGGCCGGATCGCCGCAGACCATCAGCAGGTTCCAGTTGAACTTCGTGGAGGTCTGGTCCCCGGTTTCGGTGATTTCCACGATGTGGCCGTCACGGTTCAGGGTGCGCGGGTTTACCTCGGTGGCGCCCTCCTTGCCCGTCTTGCCGCGGTCGGAGTTGTTGGTGCAGACCACGTAGACCTTGCCGGTGTGCAGGCTGGGCTGGACGTCCTCGCAGCGGTCCATCTTGGTGGGGCCCACCTTGTCCGCGGCGACGCGGGTATAGACCAGGATCTCCTCGACGGACATATCCGGAACCATGGGCTTGCCTCCCACCACCAGCGGAAGCCAGACGCCCGAACCGTCGAAGGCTCCGTCGGAGGGGAGTTTGCCGGAGCCGTCGATTTCGGCGGCCGGGGAGTCCCCGGTGAACTTGGCGACGTAGAGGTCGCCCTCGGAGAGCAGGGTCAGGTTGTGCTTGCGGTCGCCTTCGCGGTACTTGTCCCTGGAGACGAACTTGTAGAGGTAGTCGAAGCGCTCGTCGTCGCCCATGTAGGCGACCACGTGGCCGGACTTGGCGATGATGACGTTGGCGCCCTCGTGCTTGAAGCGGCCCATCGCGGAGTGCTTCTTCGGCGTTGACGTCGGGTCCTGAGGGTCCACCTCCACAATCCAGCCGAAGCGGTTGCTTTCGTTGGCGTACCCGGGGTTGCGGGTGTCGAAGCGGGGGTCGTCCAGCTCCCACTGACGGGCGGTCGGTTTGCTGGTGAGGCCGTAGCGCTTGTCGGCGGCGGATGTTCCAGCGGAGACGAAGTAGCCGTTGAAGTTCTCCTCGCCGGAGAGGATGGTGCCCCAGGGGGTGGTGCCGCCGGAGCAGTTGCCCAGCGTGCCCTTGATGGTCCGCCCGGACGGGTCGGCAACGGTGGTGACCAGCGCGGAGCCGGCGGCCGGGCCGGTCAGTTCGTAGCTGGTGTCGGTCAGGAAGCGCCGGTTCAGCGGCGCGCCCTTGACGTAGCTCCACGGCTGGTTGGTGTTCTTGCGCTCCAGCTCGACGACGGTGAGCCCGTGGGCGGCGCGACCGATGGCCCGGGTCTCCGCGGCGTCGAAGCCGGCCGGGACCATGATGTTCTCATTCGTGTACTCGTGGTTCGTGAAGAGCACGGCACGGCGCTTCTTGGCGTCCAGGGGCAGGATGTCCGTGTAGTCGTTGTTGTAGCCGAACTGGCGGGCCTGCGCCTTGGCGCTCTGGCGGTCCACGTCGAAGGCCGGCGAATCGTTGAAGAGCGGGTCTCCCCAGCGGATGATCGGCTGCCAGGAGAAGCCTGCGGGGACGGTGAACGCGTCGACGGCGGCGTCAACCGGAGCGATCGCGGTGAACTTGAGCTTGGACTTGCCGAAGCCGTCCTTGGCGGCGGCGGCCAGGCCGGGACCGCCGGCGGTGGCCGGCTGCGCCGAGGTCACGCCGTTGCCGAAGACGACGGCGAGCGCGCCGGCGGCGCCGAAGCCGAGTGCGGAGCGACGGGACATCGTGGCGGAGGCAATGTCGCGGAAGTAGTCGTTGGAGCTGCTGTTGCAGACCTCGCCCGAGCAGGCGTTGTCACACTTGAGCGCGCAGGTCACGGGGCTGCGCTTGCCCTTGGTGTGGCCCAGCATGGGCAGCAGGGAGAACTTTCGTCCGGTGGGGACAGACATGGGAGAGACCTTCCAAGGCAGGGGATGCGTCCCCGCCACCCTGCCAGCGGCGGACTACGCGGAGCGGTCCTGCCGGTGAAGTTCCGGTTAACTCAAGGGGAGGGTGGTGCGGGAGTGCCTGCTGCGAGGACGGCACGAGGGGGCCCTCAGCCCCGCGGCTGCTCCGGCGCGCTGGCGGCCGCAAGCAGCCGCTGCCCGATTCCTTCGAGGAAGCCGGCGACGTCGGAGATGCTCTCTTCCGGCGCACCGTCGAGGACGGCGGCTGCGGCGTCGGCGAAGTGCTCGGTGGCCCATTGCATGGCGTGGGTCCCGGCCGGGCTCAGGTGCAGGAGCACGCTGCGCCGGTCGGTGGGGTTGGGCTTGCGGACCATGAATCCCTTGGATTCCAGGCGGTCCACCATGGCCGTCACGGATCCGGTGGTGATGTTCAGCAGATGGCCGAGCGCCTTCGGCGTCATGCCGTCGACTTCGCCGACAAAGGCCATCGCGTTGATATCGATGGTGCCGATGCCCAGCTTCTCGGCCAGCCGGATCCGGAGGGCGTACGTCCCCACGTCGACCCGGCGCAGGCCCTGCGTGATCCGCAACAGCACGTCCTTGTCCCCCGCCGGTCCCTCCGCCTGGTCTGTCATGTCTAGCTCCTAGTAAATGTGCCCTGCAGTGTGCGGGCAATTCATCATATGCGCACTGCCCTTAACTGTGCCCCGAAGAGACGCGCAAACCGGTTCGAGATCTACTTTATTTTCAAGCTAACTCCCCAAAAAACCCGGAAATCCGCAGTTTTTTGGCGTCAAGAACAAGGAAGATTATTCGTTAGCTTGATTATCAAGTCACTTCAGTGTACTTTTTTCTCAACAGGTTCCGCTCAGGGGGCCTGTGCTAGGTCTCATCCGGGGCGGGGGCCCCATACACCACCAGGAGTTAGTCATGGCAAAGGTCTCAGCACGCACGGCCACTTGGGCCAAATGGGCAGCAGTGCCCGCAGCACTCCTGGTGAGCGGCGTCGCCGTGTCCCAGGCCTCCTACTCCGCCTTCAGCGCCACCACCGAGAGCGCCGCGAACAGCTGGAAGAGCGGCACCGTGGCCATCTCCAGCACCGCAGACAAGAACACCGGCACCGCAACATTCGCGGCCGAGAACCTGAAGCCGGGCTCCACCGCTTCCAAGTGCATCACCGTCACCTCCAGTGGCTCCCTGGCCTCCACCGTAAAGCTCTACGCGAAGGGCTTCACTAACGACGCGAAGGACCTCGCTTCCTACATCGATCTGGCCATCTACGAAGGAACGGGCGGGAACAGCGCGTGCGAGGGCTTCACGGCGTCGACGCCCGCGACGCCGGCTTTCGCTGGCACTGTCGCAGCTTTCGGCACCAAGAACACCGGTTTCTCCTCGGGCGTCGGCAGCTGGGTCACCAAGGGTGCGAGCGCTGAGACCCGCACTTACCAGATCACGTACACGGTCAAGCCCGAGGCCCCGAACAGCACCCAGGGCGGCACCGCTGCCGTCGGCTTCACCTGGGAAGCACAGAACAGCTAAGCCGATGCCCGGACCGAGCCGACTGCCCGCGACGTCCGGGGACCGTGCTGCCCGGACGTCCCGCGGCACCATCGGCGGAACTCCGGAAAGCAGTACCCCCCACACCCCCGGTCTCCGGCACCGGGTGCATGCAGCCGCCCCCAGGATCCACGGTTATTCCGTCGCTTCCCCCGAGACCAGCCCGGCAGCTGCGGCTGTCCCCGCAGCACCGAACGACGGCGGCCCGGAGGCCGCCGTCGTTGGGCCCGTCCGCCTCGCCGTCACCTTCGCGGCGCAATCCATACTCTTCGCCCTCCTCGGGATGCTGGCCTGGGCGTTGCTCCCCTTCGCCCTTGGCTGGATTCCCACCACTGTGATGACGGGGTCCATGGAACCCCGGATATCAGCCGGTGACGTGCTCATCGCCCGGCCCATCCCCACCGGAACGGCCGCTTTGGGCCATGTCCTGCTGGTCGATGACCCGGACCATGCAGGGAGGCTGCGGCTGCACCGCTACGTTCAGGACACCCCGGACGGCAAGCTCATCCTGCGCGGCGACGCCAACGCGGCCAATGATTCTTCCCCCGTGGCACCCGAAGCGGTCCGCGGCGTGGCAGTTCTCAGGGTCCCCTACGTCGGGCTCCCGGTGGTGTGGTTCGCCGAAAAGAACTGGGCCAATCTCGCCGCCCTGTTCGCCGGAATCTCAGCGCTGACGGTGGCCGCAGCCGCCGGTTCCAGCGCAGGCCGGCACGACGGCGGAGCGCCCGCCGCGCCCGTTGCCGGCGGCGCCCCGAGGCAGTCGCAACACCGGCACCTCCCCGCCACCCGCCGGGCCATCCGGCGGCGTGCCCGGACTGCGGCGCGACGGGCCACCGCCGTCCGCACCCTGCTCTGCCTGGCCTCACTTCCGGTCCTCGTCACCCCGCAGCTGTTGCTGGCGGCTCCGGCCCACGCTGCGTTCTCCGCCGCAACGCCAGCCCAGGCCGGCACCTTTGCCGCCGCAAGCTCCTACGACTGCCTGTTCCGCCCCGCCCAGGACAACCCCGCGCTGTTCTTCGGCTTCAATGAGGCGTCCGGACCGGCGGCCGAGGACGGCAGCCGGACCGGAAATGACGGCATCCTCTCCGGCGCCGTCCGACGCACCGCCGGATCCTGCGCGGGAGACAGCCCCGCCCTGGCGTTCGGCAGTGCCGCAGGAATGGTCAGCACCCGTCTGCTGGCCAGCGCCCCGGAGACATTCAGTGTCTCTGTCTGGTTCAAGACCACGCCAGGGGCCACCTCCGGAGGGCGCCTGCTCGGGTTCGGCAACACACAGACCGGAACGTCAACACTCACTGACCGGCACTTGTACCTCACCGACAACGGAGGGGTCGGGTTCGGCGTCGCCACCCGCAACGGGAACAGCCAGCAGTACAAGGCCGCCGGCCTCACCACTCAGACCAGCTACAACGACGGCCGCTGGCACCTCGCCACGGCCACCTCCGGTCCTGCCGGATCGGTGCTCTACATCGACGGCGTCCCGAAGGCCGACAACCCGCGTCTGGTCGCCGAGCGCACCTACGACGGCTACTGGCGGGTCGGCTACGACAGCATGGACTTCGACAAGAACCGCGAATGGCCCGGGGCCGCCGAGAACACGATTTTCCGGGGCAGCATCGACAACGCCGCCGTCTACCCGACGGTGCTGACCCAATCTCAGGTTGGAGCCCTGTACGCGGCCGGCCGCTGACCCGCGGCTCGCGCCATTGAAAGGGCGAAAGCCTTAGCGCGTTGCTGCGAGCTCGCCGTAGACCCGCCGGAGCCGGTGCAGCCACCAGTCCCTGCGCTCCGGCGGGGCCGCATGTTCGGCCAGCAGTTCGGGGTCGACGGCGACGTTGCGGAGCCGGATGGCGCCGTCGTCGGGGACCAGGGAATCCCGGGTGACATCGGCGTCGAGCAGCGAGACCGTGCCGAGCCCGCACGCGTAGGGCAGTTCGGGCAGGGCCGCGGCGAGCGCCAGCCCGGCGCGGATGCCCACGGAGGTGTCCAGGGCGGAACTGACGACGGCGGGCAGGCCGGCCTGTGCCACGATCTCCAGTGCCCGCCGCACGCCGCCAAGGGGCGCCACCTTCACCACAATCAGGTCAGCGGCGCCGGCGCGCGCCACTTTCAGGGGATCAGCCTCCTTGCGGACGCTTTCGTCCGCGGCGATCAGCACAGGCACGCCGGCGGCCCGCAGCCGGTGTCGAACCTCGGCGAGGCCCGCGATGTCCGGCACCGGCTGCTCGGCGTATTCGAGCCCGACGGCGGCCAGCCGGGTCAGTGACTCGACGGCGTCCGGCACGTCCCAGCCGCCGTTGGCGTCGACCCTGATCGCGGCGTCCGGCAGCGCGGCGCGGACGGCTGCGACCCGGGCGGCGTCGTGCTCCAGCGTCTGGCCGGGCTCGGCAACCTTGACCTTTACCGCGTCCACGCGGCCGAAGCGGGTCAGGATCTCCGGCACCCGCTCCGGCGCAACCGCGGGAACCGTGGCGTTGACCGGGACAGAGGTCCGCCGGGGTTCGGGGAAGCCCTGCCAGCCGGCCTCGATAGCGGCGGCCAGCCAGCGGGCCGCCTCGGCGTCGCCGTATTCGGGGAAGGGGCAGAACTCGCCCCAGCCGAGCGGGCCGGGCAGCAGCAGTGCCTCGCGCCGGGTGATGCCGCGGAACTTCACCCGCATCGGCAGGCTGACTACCCGGGCCACGTCAAGGAGTTCGTCCACTCCCCCGGGGTTCAGGCCGGGAGCGGGAGGGGTGTCGGCACTGGTGGGCATGGATGTACTCTACCGGCGCTGAGGGTGAGGCCTTGGGCGGGCCGACGTCGACTGGGGGTGAGCTCCCGGTTTAGGACACTCGTCTGCATCGGCCCCGCCCAAGGAGCTTCCGGCGGGATCAGCCACACCGGTTCTGCGAGTCTAGGGACGCCGCCCCGGGCCGGGCACGGGTAGCCGCTACTTGTCTTGGGCGGCGGCGCTACGTGGTCGCCGGCTGCCGGAGCTCCCAGACGTCGGCCGCCGCGCCGTGCGGCAGTTCCAGGCGCCACTGTTCACCGGGCTCCGGGTAGGCGCGCAGCGTCGCCGGCACCGAGCCGTGGCGGTAGACCTCCACAATCGAGCCGTCCACGAAAATGCTCAGTTCGTCGCCGCCGGCCACGGTGTCCGCGAAGACCGGGCGGGACTGCGCCGCGGACGCCAGGACCAGCCGGAACCTGCCCTCCCCGCCGGTGACCACCGCCTCGGCGGTCCACCCCGGCAGGTGCAGGGTTCCGGCGGCGCCCTTGGCGCGCGGCGTGCCCCGGTACCCGCGCAGCTCCGATGCCGGCTTGACGGCGAGGCTCCCGCCGTGCACCGCCAGTTGCCGGGGGAAGGTCAACAGCCCGGCCCAACCGGCGGCGTCTGTCTGCTCCTGCCCGCGGCCGGCGCGCCCGTCCAGCCCCGACACCTCGTTCGACCAGCCCCACAGCAGTGCACGGTCCGGCAGGGACAGGATTTGCGGCGCATAGAAGTCCGGGCCCAGGTCCGCCTTGCCGCCCTTCGCCGGGGTGAAGACCGGCAGCCCGGTGACGGGGTCCTCGGCGAGCGAACCCAGCAGGTAGCCCACGCCGTTGGGGTGGTGGTGGTAGTCCGAGGCGAGCCAGAGGGAGGCCATCAGCAAACAGGTCTCCGCGCCGGAGGAGTCCGGAACACGGACCAGCTGCGGACACTCCCAGATCTCCGCCGGAAGGTGCCGCGCCGCCAGGGCGTCCTCGGTGGTGAACCAGATGCCTTCGTAGCGCCAGTCGTCCAGCTTGTCGGCGCGGTAGAGCAGCACGGCCGCGTGACCGGACGCCAGGCCCGCCCCCTGCACGGCGTACCGCCGGCCGTGGAAGGTGAAGAGATAGGGGTCGCGCACCGCCGTGACGTGGGGGTCCGCGGGGAACGGGGCAGCCACCTGCCCTTCCTGCCGCCACTCCGTAAGGCCGCGGGATCCCCGGGCCAGGACCACCTGGGAATGCCCGCCCGCGGCGCTGACGCCCGAATACGCCGCGGTGGGCACGCCGCCGTCGTCCGTCACGACGCCGGTCCAGCAGCCCAGCGCGTCCGGGCCGCCGGGCTGGGGCCGGAGCGCGACCGGGTGCTCCTCCCAGCGGAGCAGGTCCGGGGAGCTCAGGTGGCCCCAGCAGATCCGGTCGTGCCGCGCCGAATCAGGGTTGTACTGGAAGAACACGTGGTATCTGCCGCCGACGTAGCACAGGCCGTTGGGATCGTTGATCCAGCCCTGCGCCGGCCTTGGATGGAAGCGGGGGAAGGCTGGGTCCGGGTGCCGTGCCGCTGCGGCCGCTGCGTCGGTGCCGCGCTCCAGGTTGCTCATGGGACGACTCTGGTCCGGTTCGCGGCGCGGGTCAATCCTGCCGGCGCCCCGGGCCCTTCAGGTGGCTCCTAGCGTTCTGTGGGAACCTGTATAACGATGAGTTTTCGGCAGGAACGCAGCAGCTGGCAGGCGGCCCCCGGCACCCGGGGGGACCGCTCCCCCGGACGCGCCCCGGCGCCGCCGGCCCCGGAACCCCCCGGTCCCGGCAGGGCCACCGGATTCCTCTTCCTGCTGGCCACCCTTGGCTGTGCCGCCGCCCTCGCCGCCACCTATTACTTCTTTGTGCGCACCACCACCGGTCAGTTCATCGACGAATCGGCTCTGGTCGAGGCCGTCGAAATCCACGGCGCCGCCGGCAAGGCCAGCAACAAGCTCCTGGACTGGCTCCCGGCCCTGTCCGTGCTGATCGCGTCGCTGGTAGTCCTGTTCGTGACGGTGGCCCGCCGCCGCTGGAGGGCCGCCGGCATCGCCGTGGCGGCGGCCGCTGGCGCCAACGTCGCCACCCAGGTCCTCAAGGACCTGGTCCCGGTCCGGCCATTCCGCGGCATCGAAACCTTGGAGCTCAATTCACTCCCCTCCGGCCACACCACACTGGCCGCCTCGGCCGCGGCCGCGGTGTTCCTGATGGTGTCGCCGCGCTGGCGGCCGCTGGCCGGGTTCCTGGGCGGCAGCTTCGCCGTCGCCACCGGGGTGTCCACGCTCATCAACCAGTGGCACCGGCCCGCCGACGTGGTGGCGGCGTTCCTGGTGGTGGGTGCTTTCACGCTTCCCGCGGGCTGGCTGATTATGCGCACCGGACGCCGCTGGAATGTCTGGGAAGGCTACAACAGCCACTGGGCGTCCGCCCGCCTGTGGGTCGCCGTCCCGGTGCTGGCGGGGCTCGCCTCCGCCGCCGTGGCCGCCTACTCGCTGCTGAAGATCGCGCCGGGGCCGGGCCAGGAAGGCAGCACCACCAACTACTTCTGGGCGGGCACCTCGCTGATCGTCATTACCGGCTACCTCGCCACCGTCGCCCTGGTGTGGTTGTTCGGCCATGCCGCACGACGCCGGGATGCCGGGCACCGGTAGCCCGGCACCGGCAGCCCGTCAGTAGTTCCGGCGGTGCCGGAGCCTGGGGATGGTGATGGCGAAGACCGCGGCAGCGGCGAAGCCCAGCACGCCGGTGGCCCCCACCCCGGCGCCCAGGGAGGCGGCGGCCGTGACGCCGGAGAGCAGCACCGGGCCCCCGGTGGCGCCGGCGTCGGCCAGGAACCGCCAGATCCCAAGGAACTGGCCGCGGCCGTTGTCCGGCGAGAAGTCGGCGCCGAGGGTCATGTTCAGCCCGGAGCTGATGCCGTTGCCGAAGCCGATCAGGAGCGCGGCGAGCAGCAGCCCCACGAATCCGGTGCTGAGCGGGATCAGCAGCATGGCCGTGCCCATGATCAGCGTGGAGGGCACCGCCACCCAGTGGCGGCCCTTGCGGTCCATCAGTTTGCCGGCCGGGTAGAAGACCAGCATGTCGATGGCCCCGGAGATGCCGTAGATGAGCGAGGCGCCGGTCGCGTCCATGCCCAGGTGATCGGCCCAGAGCGGGATCACCACCTGGCGGGAGGCACGCAGCGCGCTGAGCAGCAGTACCCCCATGCCCACGCTCAGGAACACCCCGGCGTGGGAGGCGGCGACGCTGCGCAGCGTGGGCTGCCGGACCGGGGTGCCGTCCGCCGGGGCGGGCGCCGCGACCAGGTCGGGGATGGTCACGGAGAGGGCGGCGGCTGCGGCCATCGCCACCACGCCGGCCCAGAAGGCCGCGCTGATACCGCCGAACTGCATCACCGCCGCTCCGATGAAGGGGCCGATGAAGATGCCGATCCGGTTGACCCCGCCCAGGGTGGAGAGCGCCCGGGCCCGGACAATCACCGGGACCGCCTCCGTCAGGTACTTTTGCCGGGCCAGGCTGAACACGCTGGCGGCCATGCCCACCACCACCATCGCCGCGGCCAGCACCCAGATCCCGTCCGGCACCAGCGGTGCCAGGGCGGCGGCAGCGAGGGCGACGGCGCTCGCGGCGGCCGCGCCGACGATCGCCCAGCGCTCGCCGAACTTCAGGGTGATGAGCGACGCGGGCAGGTTGAAGAACCACGAGCCCAGCCCGATCAGGGTCACGATCAGCGCCGCGACGGCCACCGAGGCGCCGAGGTCCCGGGCTGAGAGGGCCACCACGGGCAGGATCGCGCCTTCGCCGATGCTGAACAGCAAGGCCGGGCCGAAGGCTGGGACGGCGATGCTGCGGAGGCTGAAGGCGGCGGGGCGTGTGGTGGTCATCCCCTTCATCCTAGGACCGGACATTCCCCGACGCTGCAGGGTCAGCCGTCAAAGTGCGTGTGGATTTCCTCACCCGTGACGTTCTTGAGGACGTCGGCGGCGACGTCGCGAAGCTTCTGGTTCCGGTTGCTGGAGACCTGGGTGAGGATGGCCACCGCTTCCTCCTGCGAGCACCGGTTTTGCGCCATGACGACGCCGCAGGCCAGGTCGATGGAGGTGCGGTGTTCCATGGCCGCCTGCAGGTCCTCGGCGCGGGTCTGGGCGGTCCCGATCCGGACGGCCAGGCGCAGCGCGCGGCCGGCGAGGTCGGCAAAGCCGGCCGCCTCGGCCACGATGTCCGCGGTGAAGATGCCGGTGGTCGAGGCGAAGAAGTTCAGGGCGGCTGCCGAGTCGTCACCAATTTCCAGCGGGACGCCGAGGGTGCTGCGGCAGCCGTGCGCGGCGAGCTGTTCCTGGTATTCGGGCCAGCGCGGGTCGGTGTCCACGTCGGCCAGCAGGACGATTCCCTTGGTGCGCAGCGCCTCGATGCACGGCCCGTCACCCAGGCTTTGCTCGATCCGGTCCAGGACGACGGCGGTCTGGCTGCTGCCGGCCACCGTCATGGTTTTCTTCCGGCGCTGCAGGGTCACGCCGCACTCGATCTCCACGCCGGCGGAGTGGGTCAGGACGGACGCGGCGAACTCCGCGAGCCGGTCCAGGAAGTCCTCGACGTTTTCGGTGCCGGCGATCAGCTCCTGCAGCTGGAGCGCGGCATCTTTCCCGGCGTCGGTTCCGGAGTACTTGCTCATGGCCTAAATGTAGCGGCTAAACGTAGCCGTCGACGATCGCCGCGGCGATCTCCCGGTACGCCCGCCGGGTTTCCGGCCGGAGCGCGTCGAGGGTGACGAGGTCGCCGTCGGCCACGCCGCGGTCGTGCGGGACGGCGATCAGCTGGCGGCAGATGCCGGAGAGGTGGTCCTCGATGGCGTCCTTGTCCACCCGCGAGGAGACCTCGTCCTTGTCCGTGATGACCACAATGGCGTTCCGCGCCAGGTCCTCGTAGCCGTGCCCGGCCAGCCAGTGCAGGGTGCTGCGGGCGCGCTTGGCGCCGCTGACGGCGTAGCCTGCCGCGATGATGAGGTTGTCCGCGGACTGCAGGATCCCGCTCATGGCGTTGTGGGTGACGCCGGTGCCGCAGTCGGTGAGGGCCACGGAGTAGTAGCCGGAGATCAGCTTGCGTATACGCAGGTATTCTTCCGCGGTGAGCGAATCGGAGACTTCCGGGTCCTGTTCGCCGGCGATCAGGTGCAGGCGTCCGGCGTGGTGCATGTACCGGGCCAGGGCGGTCAGCGAATCGATCGACTCCACGTTGCGGAGCAAGTCGCTGATGGTCCGCGGGGCCTGCTGCTGGTAGATTCCTTCGCCGAGGGCGCGCTCCACGAGGTCCCCTGAGTCCGGGTTGGCGTCGATGGCGCACGGCGGGTCGCCGCGGTATTCGGCCAGGGTCAGTCCGACGCCGACCGTGGTGGAGGTCTTGCCGATGCCGCCCTTGAGGCTCAGCACCGCGGTGTTGTAGCTGCCCTGCAGCTGGCGGGAAATCCGCCGTGCGAGTTCGTCCTCTTCACGCTGCCGGGCGCTCGGGCCCAGGTTCAGGCTGCCGCCCGTCAGGTTGTAGAGGGCGCCGCGGAGTCCGCCGACCGGCCGGGGCTTCTGCTCGCGGACAAAGAGGCCCGGCGAGCTGATAAAGTCCGGCATCGGCGCGTCGGCCAGGGCGGCGGCCCGGCTGGCGGAGCGGGTGGCACGGGTCGGCGGCGGGGGCACGTTGCCGGACGCAGATTCAACAGCCGGCTCCGGGCTCCGGTTCGGGGCGGCCGCGGCGTCGAGGGGCTCTTCCTGGGCCGTCGGTGCCTGCGGGGCGGCCGACGTCGGTGCGGCGGCGGGCTGCCGCGGAGCGGCGGGCTGCCGCGGAGCGGCGGGGACCTGGCTGATCACCGGGTTGGCGCCGGTGGCCGGGTAGCCAAAGCGCTCATCGGCAGCCTCCGCGGCCTGGGCCCAGGAACTGCTGCGCGGCGGCGCCGCGCGGGCAGGGGGTTCCGGGGTGTCGGCGGGGGCGGTGCGGGGATTTACGACCGGCATGGTTCCTGTCCGGGCAGCTGGGTTCTCACCGTCGGCGCGACGCAGGTCGCGGCGGCGGCGGAGTTCAGGCTGTCCTGCGTTTTCAGCAGTGGTAGCTGAGTTGTCTTCCACCGGTTCGGGCATCTTGTGGTTTCTCCCCCAGGACTCACCGCGGAGCACGCTGCGGCGCTTGTTGTGACTTCTTTCAAAGAGCCAGTCTAGGCGCAGTCGTGAGCACCCTTATCTTTTATCGGCCCCTGGATTGTCTCCCGGCCCGGTCTGGACCCGCAAAACCGGGCCCGACTCCGGGGTGGCTTAGTGGTGCGCGCGGGTTTCCTGGAGGCGCCGGATGAACCACCGGGACTGCTCGGGGCCGTAGGGCAGGATCGGGACCGCCTTGGTGGCATCGTTGGGGGTCTCGCGGGTGGCCTGGGTGGCCTGCCGCACCGCCGTGCTCATGGTGTTGGCCATGGTTTTCACGAACTGGTCACTGCAGGGTTCGCCGTGGCCCGGGATCAGGAATTCGTAGCGGTGCCGCAGGGCAGACAGGTGCCGGAGGGCATCGGCCCACTCCTCCGGGAAGGAATCCTCGAAGGACGGGTGCGCGCCCTGTTCCACCAGGTCACCTGCGTACAGAGTGGTGCCCGTGCCCACCAGGAGGTCCCCGTCCGTGTGCCCGCGTCCGAGGTAGAACAGGGTGGCGCTCTGGCCGCCAAGGTCCACCAGGACCGGCTGGTCCTTGACGATCGCGTTCGGAACCACGAGTTCCACGGAGGCACCCTCGCCGGCAGCCATTTCCGGTTCCGCGGCTTCGACGAGGTGCCGCTGGGCGTCTCCGTTTTCCTCGATCTCCGCGGCGCAGTTTTCGTGCCCCCAGAACTCGGTCACCCCGTCGTCTGCGAATACGGCGTTGCCGAAGAAGTGGTCGTAGTGGGCGTGGGTGTTGACCACCACCAGCGGCAGCTGCGTCTTTTCCCGGACGGCGTCCAGGATCTCGCGGCCCTGCCGGGGCCCGCCGCCGGTATCGATCACCATGGCACGTTCAGTGCCTACGATCAGCCCGGTGTTGAGCAGGGATCCTTGGGTAGTCAGCACATAGTTGTCCTGGCCGACCTCGAGCCATCGTGACATGAAATCTCCGTAATTCCGGCGCTCTGCAGCACCGTTGGCCTGCGACATTCAGGCCTCGATTCTAACCGCTGGCGCCGTTGGACCCGTCAGGAAAACGGTGTGAAAGCGTCCATGTTCACAAATTTCGTTGCCACCGGCAGCAGTCTGTGGCAGCCCGACGGGCTGCGCACGGCCCCCTTTCCTGCTAGCATCCAGCTGATCCGGGTCCTCCCTGCGGAGCACCTGGATCGACGCCCCGCCTTGGGCGCCAGATGTGGACGATCAGGAACCGAAAATCGAATTTCAGTATCGTAACGGCTTGGCCAACATAGGAGGTCCGCGGGATGTCGGTGGATGGTAAAGACGATGTTGTGGTGTCCGGCCACCAGCCCGACCTGTTCCCATATACCGGGTTCTGGTACAAAATGGCCCACGCGGACCTTTTTGACCTCGCGATACATGATCAGTTCCAGGCGAGAGGGTATCAACGCCGGGTGACGATGCGCGGCCAATGGGCGTCGGTCCCGCTCGCGCAGGCGCACCGACAGGGCCCCATAGTCGATCTCCGGGTTACTCCGGAGGCGGGCGACCATCTGTGGGATGTGATCCGAGGCAGATACGTGGGATCCCGGTTCTGGGCCACACGGCACGAGATGGTGCATGACTGGCTGCAGAAGGCCTTCGTCGATGACCGGCTGTGGGTGATCAACACGTCCCTGATCGCGTCCGTCGCGGAGTACCTGTCGATTGATACCCCGCTGGTACCGGCGGAGCCCCAGGAACTGGCAGGTGCAGCCAGGGTGGCGGAGCGCGTGGCAAGGCTGGGCGGGACCGTGTGCCTCGCCGGGACCGGCGGGAAAGCCTACATCGCCGAAGGGGACGAGGAGTTTTCCTCGCGTGGCATCCGGATTCGCTGGAGCCGCCACGCGCTAACGACCGGAGACTCTATCCTGACGGCTCTGTTCGACGACGAAACGCCGCTCGATACTGTGATGAAGGAAGTAGAGCCATAGCGGGATGCAGGCTCAGCGCAACACCCTCACGGCGGCGTACTGTTCCACTGCGTAGCGATGATGCATTGCCCCCAAGGCTTCCGCCTGCTTGATCAACGCCGCGCCGTTGGCCGGGGATGGCGGCGGGGCCGTTTCGGAGGCGTAACAGTCCATGGCCTTGCCCTTCGCCAGCACGGCATCGCCTGAGATGTCCTCGAACGTGTTGTAGTTCAGGCCGGTGGGGCGGAGCTCAAAAGAGTAGACCGCGACGTCGTAGACGTAGACGCTGGGAACATACCAGTGGCTCTGCTTCATGCTCGCGCGGGCCGCCCGCATCCCGGCTTCGTATGTGGCGATGTGGTCCTGGTGCAGGTCCGGATAGGGCAGGTACATCTCCTGCGGCCGGGTCATGCCGAGGATCCGGTCCAGCGAGTCCACCATGGCAACAAGCGACTCATGCAGGCTGCCGTCTGGCAGGGACAAGAAGTGCGTGACATCGTAGCCCAGAGTCCGCCGCGCGGCCTCATGCTCCCGGAGCCTGGTGGCGGACGGCTTCGCCATCACCACCACCTCGCACTCGTCCGGGTACTTGGCCAGCAGTCCCCCGCAACCGAGCACCTCGTCGTCGCAGTGCGGGGCAACAACCATGCGCTTCATGGTGCCCGGTCGGGGCCGGGCACGAAGCGCAGGTGCTCTGAGGCTGGGAGTTGTTGCTGCCTGCTGAGTGGGCCACTGCACCGTGAGTGATTGCCCGGTTTCAGCAGCTGACTTTCTACGCCCCAGAAATAGTCGATCATGCGCCCGACGATAGGGTCTGAACCTTTGGAAAAGCTTGACTGCGCACTCTTGCTTCGCACTGCCTTACCCTCCCGCAGTGACCAGGTGCCACCCGCCGGTGAGGTCGAACTTCACCAGCACGGCCACGTGGTTCTGAGCCACTGGCACGGGACCGGCCCGGCCTGCCAGGTCAATATTGCCGGACCCGCTTATTGAGATGTCGCCTCCGAAGGCCTTGATGTAGATCGTTTCGCCAACACTCTTTTGGGAATCGATGGTGGCTAGGGTTGCGGGCCCGTTCACCAGGACCGTCGTCCACTGAAACGTTGATATTGTGCCGTCTTTCACGGCTACTTGGCCGGTGCTGCCACTCGTCGGAATCCCGGGTTCCATGTGGACATTGCGGGCATCCACCGCGTTCACCCATGTTCTGTCGGCTGCACCCAGAACGGCTCCTCCGACGACTGCAACGGTGGAAGTATTGGACCCCTCCACTAAATAACCGCTGCCTGCGCTATTGTGGCCTGAATTCGCGAAGTGAGTGCCGATAAGTGTAATACCGCGGCTATCCGCACTTGCCTTGAAGGCATTCCCAAGCGCTTCGGTGAAGGTTCCCGTGAAGGTGATCGAAAATGCGCCTTCCATTTCTACGCCCTTGGCACGGCCCTCTATGGAGCAATTGAGGAAATCAATGCCGTAAGACCCTACGGTGGAAAGGGGCATGCCGCCGGCATCGATCTCTGTGGTGATTCTAAGATTTGTACCGGCATGTTCCGAGGTTCCTGCACTGGTGCTCAACTGGCAGTTTATGAAAGTAACCTGGCCGATCTTTCCCGACATGAGAACAGCTTGGGATGCAGGTGAATCTTTATCCGCTATGAAGTCGACTTGGTTGAATACCAGGAACTGGTGCTGGTGGAGGGCCCTCTTGCCGCCCCCGCCAGCCCTGAGCCACATGGGATCGCCACTGAAGTTACGGACGGAAACGCGGTTCATCCCACCGTTGCCCCATCCTGCCGAAGTATCGTCCGCAGCAGAAGCGAACGCGTAGACGCCATGACTGTTGGGGTTATTGATTCCGGCACCATGAAGGGTTAGATCATTTATGAACATGTTATCCACGTAGCCCGCATCAAATGTTATCAGGGCGGTTGTCTTTATGCCGGCTTTAGCAGAGATGGAGGTCCGGTCCCTGTTGGATCCTTGCAGGGTGACGCCTTTCTTCACCACCAGGCTCTCGGCCAAGTAATCGCCTTTGGGGAAATACACTACGGCAGAAGGGCTTGAGGCCAAGGCGGCCGCATTTATGGCCGCCTGAATAGCTCCAGTATCGTCGGTGACGCCGTCACCCTTGGCGCCGTGGTCGCGCACGTTGAAATGCAGCTCATCTTTCCCGATCAAGGCTAAGTTACTCGCCCCCTGGGCGAGGACGGCGCCCGCGACCGCAAGGCCTCCGGCAACCACCAGCAGGGTTCGCCGATTGAACGGCTTCGGCCCTGGGCCCGTCGCCGAGTCACTCCCCATCACTGGTTCAACCTTGGCCGTAGGGGGAAGGCGGCTGCTCTGGGCACCGGTTTCCACCGAACGTGGAGGCTCGAGGAGATTCACGCCCAGACCTGTTGTGTCCGGGAGGAGGACCACCGCCCGCTCGACTTAGTCCGCGCAAAACAAGAACGGCAGAAAGCCGCCGCGCTCCGTCAAAGGCGCAGCAAGGAGTCGCCGTCCCTGCGGGGAGGCTTCGGCCTGTCAGCTTGGGAGTGTGGCCCATGCAACCGACGGAGTTACCGTTGCCGGCCAGCCGAGGGCCTGGCCGTCGAGTAAACGATGCCCATGTCATGCAAGCTAAGAGGGCCACCTTGAGTAAACCTTGGGTCGGCTGGAATTGGCCGCTGCGTCGCCGAGGGGTCCCGGCTTTCACCTTCGGGTTCGAAGTGGGGGCCGCAGTCGCTCGGGGGTCATTTCGGCAGAATCTGCTGCCACCTGGTCAGGTCCGTCCTCGTCGCGGGCCGTAGCTAGAGTGGTCTTCGCATGCCTCCCCGGGGCATCAGCGTCCTCCGTCCGGGCGTACCTACCGCCGTCCCCGGGCGAATAGGCGGTTGGCCTTTTGCCAGCTACGCGGTTTATCACCACGCCCAGTAAGTTGGCCCCCGCCATGCGGAGTGCGTCAAGGGAACCCTTCAATTCTCGAATACGAGCCTCCGAGGCGCCGACCACAAGGACAACGCCCCCGACATCCTGGGACAAAACGGCCGCATCGGTGAAAGGAATGAGCGCAGGCGCGTCGATGATTATGGAATCAAAACGCGACGCCAGGTAGTCAAGCACCGCTTTCATCTCAGCTGAGCCCAACAACTCGCTAGGGTTCGGGGGGACTGGGCCCGAGGCAAGTACGAAAAGCCGCATTTCCCCCGACTGCTGAATCAAGTCACCCAGGACACCGGAATCCGTGAGAACGTCTGTGAGGCCTTCCCTCCGCTCGAGGCCCAGGTACTCCCCGGCCCTGGGACGATGGAGATTGGCATCCACGAGGCAGACAGATTGTCCGGCTTTCGCCACGGCGACGGCGAGGTTTATCGCAGTAGTACTCGCCCCCTCCCCGGGGACCGACGACGTCACAAGGATGATTTTTGAACGGCCCGGGATATTCATGAACTGAAGGTTGGTCCTCAGCCTGCGGTATGACTCCGCCCTAGAGCCCGCTGCCCAGTGATTCAGCAACGGCGCCTTGGCAGCATCACGGTCGAAGGGAATGCCCGCCAAAAGCGGAGCATCGGTGACGCGCCGAAGGTCCAGCTCGTCCGCTATTTTACTGTCCAACGCCGACCGCAGGAAGGCAAGCAGGAGTCCGACTCCCAGCCCGACGCCGAGCCACAGCAAGAGATTCAGGCCTACGTTCGGGGACGAGGGCGCGGTGGGCGCCGTCGCGGGCTTAGTGATCGAAAGGCTAACCGGCGATTGGCCGCCTGTCTTCGGCTTCTCCAGATTGTCGACCGCCCGGATGAGGCCGTTGGAAACGGCTTGTGCGACAGCAACAGCCTGTGCAGGCGAGGAGTCCACCACTCGAATGTCGACAAGGACCGTGTTGATGTCAGCGGTGGCCGTCACCCGTTTGGCGAGCGATTCAGCACTTTCGGACAAACCCAGAGTATCGATCGCCGGCTGCAGAACCATTGGCGAGGCCACCGTCTTGAGATATGACTGGACCCTGGATTGGCTGAAAGTGTTTCCTTCCTGCAGGTCCGTGGTAGACCCTGAGCCGGGAATTGCCACGAACAGTTGGGTCTCAGCGGTATATGTGGGCCGGGCGAGGGCGGAAACTGCCCCGCCAGCCAAGATCCCGATCAGCGCACCGGCGACTACCAAAATCCAATGGCGTCGCAACAATCGCAAATAGTTCGGTATGTCCATCGTAAAACCTCCTTGTTCCGAGTGGCTGAGTTCCACAAATCGACTTGGGGTATCGCCCATCATTGATCCGCTGCCAGGACCCTGATGAATCTTGCAGGCACGCCTGCGACCAGTGTGTGCGCGGCCACATCTCGAACAACAACGGACCCGGCGGCAACGACTGCTCCGGCGCCGATCGTGACGCCGGGCAGTACCGTCACGGACGCCCCGATCCACGTCCCGTCGCCGACGTCGATCGGCGCGGATTCTTCGGAGCCGGCACGTTGCTTGGGCCCCGCTATTTGATGGGTTCCCGTCACGAAGGTGCATCTCATGCCGATCCGCACGTTCGCTCCGATGGTGACCACATCGGCGCAATCGAAAAAGCAATCACAGTTAATGAAGGTTCCCTCGCCGATGGATACCGTATTTCCCCCGAAGAAGCACCCGGGAGATATGTACGACTTTCGAACGTCTGCCCCGAGGCGGTTGAGCAGAACCCAGCGAAGCTGGGAGGGTATCCAGGCGGAGCCGATTCCCCGGTTGAGAGTCAGATCCCGTAAAATCCGTCTCAGTTCCGGGTGCAATGAAGGTAATTGCGAGAACCCAATCAACTGACTGCACTCCGTCTCTGAAGGTGGACTTCATCCACGCTGAGGTCCCGGGACCTCCAGACGCGGACTGCCAGCAGACACGACAGCAGGAGCTTTGCCGAGAAGCCGATCATCAATGCTGCGACCAGTCCCCCCGTGCCCCACGTCAGTGCCAGCGCAAACTGGAGGGCCGCTTCGGCGGCCACGACGCCGAGGCGAATGCGGTGCGGAAGCTGGGGAGCGACCGAAAACCTCAGCGGTAGCAGGGCGGAATCCAACAGCAAGCTGCCCAGCATCGCGGCGCCGACGGGAATGAGAAAGGGCACGACCTTTTCGAAGTTACTGTTGTGCCAGAACGTGCTGAGCACCGCCCCGGCTGCGCCGGATAGGACGATGCCCGCCGCCCACACCGACAGCCACATCCGGAGAAGCTGCAGCTGTGCCGGTCCGCCAAGGGAATGCAGCTGGGCCATTCGGGACAGGAACAGGGGTGAGAAACCCTGAATCAGCATAAAGACCGGCGCGAATACCAAGGAATATGCCAGCCGAATCCCGGCGGTGTCGTCAGGAGGGCTGGTGAGGAAGATGACGAGAATTCCGAGCTGGGCCCCCAAGGCGGAGTACATCGCTTCTCCGCTGAGGCGGAGCGGCACACCCATTGTGGCGATCGGGGTAGCAGTCCAGGGGATTGGGCGGATGGCGTTCCAACCCATGGCCCAAACGGCCCCCAGTGACGTCACCCAGATGAGGACCAAGGGGAAGGGCACGTGCTGGGAACTCAGGACAAGAACGGCGCCCGCCAAGAGGGCGTAGACGAAGGCAACATAGGCAGCACGTCGAAACAACCCGTACATGGTGGCGGTGTAATGAGGTCCGTCGGCCAGGACAATGGCGACTGCGACGAGGGGTTGCCACCAGTTGGTGAGGGAGTTTCCGGCCACGAGCCACATAAGGCTGAAAAGGCCGGCGCCGAGGGCACCCGCCAGACCCGGCATCAACACCGACTTCCGAGTTAAGGAGTCCTGGCCCGAGAGGGAGTTACGAGCGCCGGCTATCACGCGTCCATCCACCGCGTAGGCGCGGACTGCAGCCGCGACGATAACCCCGATGGAGGCACATACCGTCAGGGAGGCGTACTCGGTCACCGCAAGCACCGAGGCGCCGACCAGATTGAACGCGAAGGATCCAGCGGACCAGAGTCCTTGGTCCGCTAGTCGGGCAAACAGATCGCTACGCGTGAATCCGTGGCCACCCGGCGTCCCCCCGCGAAGCTGGCTGTGGCGCATAGCAGCGTGCCTAGGCATCGGTGAGTCGCCTGCGGGGCGGGGAAGCCGACGACGCGCGCAAGAGTTCCGCCTCTGCTTCCGCGTAACGGTCCCCCCGCCAGACCTCAGCAGGTCGGTTGCCCAGACGGGAGGCCTCGATCACGGCGGAAACAAGGGACTTGACCGAGCTGTCTTTAGACGCGTCAACCTGCACTCCATGCCCTCCGGAAAACTCCAAGACCGCCGCCGAACCCGTCCCCTTGAAGCAGACAACGGGAACTCCCACAGCAGTTGCCTCGCCGACGACGCCGGACCCGCCTTCGCGCGAACTCGGGTGAATGAACACATCGGCCCCCAGCATTGCTTCGAAGACATCTTTCTGCGGCACGTGCCCCCCGAACTCGACCCGGTCCTCGACGTTGAGCGAGGCCGCGATGCTCTGGAGATAATTCTCTTTTCCGGGGGATGGTTTGCCGATAATCAGCAACCGTGCGTTGCTTAATCTGGGGTCAGCCAGCGCCGCAATTGCCAACTCAAATCGTTTCGAATACACCAAGTGCCCCGCGCAAAGCAGCTGCAGACCACGGCCGTCCGGCTTCGGTGCGTCCGGCACTTGCTGCTCGCGGCGGTCGGCAATGAGAGCAAGAAACTGAGGATCTACGCGCGTGTTCGGGAAGGCTTCAGCCCGGATGCCGTTTGAAATCAAGTCCTCTGCCATGGCCCGGGAGGTCGTCAACACCAGGTCCATGTCCCGCCCAATTCGCCGGGAGCGGAGCCGGCTTAGGACGTCGCGCACCTTTTGTTGGGCGAAGTGATACCTCCACAGGGGGTGCCGGGGATGCATCCGAAGAGCGTCCGCAGCGCCGGAGGATCCCACTGGGCCCCAGACTGTGAACGAGCGGTGTCGAAGGACCGAAATGGGCGTGGGTAGCAACTCGCTAGCGAATGTCACATGTCGGGCCAGCAGGATGTCCTGATCCGCGGGCAGTTTCTTGAAGTAGTGCCTCACGAGGACGTTCCACGCCAAATACTCCACGCGTGTCAAGTACGGATTCTCTAGTAACTTAAGCGCCCTGGGCAGATCCAGGCCAACCGTTCGGATGTTCTCCGCGGAACGCAGATCCAGCGTCGCAAGATGCGCATCGGTGGCCGCCTTGGATCGTGCGTTCATGACTGCCAGGACCTCAACGTCAGGCATGGACTCCGCCAGGGCAACCCACGTCCGCAAGTATGCCCATCCGATAGTGGGTTCGCTCGGGATGTTGGGATCGCAAGCGAAGGCCGCGATGACCACCAGTTTCTTCCCCATCAGACTCCTATCTCAGCAATCAAGAAGCGCTTATTCATCGGGATCGCTGAACGCCACGCTGATCGTCTGCCGGTCAGAGCGGTTGTTGCGGGCCGAGAGCGCCCGCTTGACGACCGCCACTGAAAACAGCCGGAATCGCGCCGCCTCATAGGACCACCCCACATCCGCATTCCTTCCGTCCAAACTCCTTAGCCAGTAGGCCCAGCTTCTTGTCAGCAGGCCGACCGATACAACCAGGCACCAGGAAATGCTGTGGATCGCCGAGCGAGACAGCTGGGCCCTGTAGAAGTCATGGAGGTTCAGGATCCACGCCGGGTTGGCGCGAAAGCTGCCGCTCGAATCACTTTGGCCCACCAGGTGGTGTGCGGTCGCCTCTGGGAGCAAGACCACGGATAACCCCAGCGACTTGACCCGGAAACAGAAGTCGATGTCCTCGGCGTACATGAACCATTTCTCCGTGAGTCCGCCGGCCAAGTCCCAGGTCTGTTTCGAAAAAACCATGCACGCCCCGGTTACCCAGTCAACCGAAACAGGGGCGGGGGAAACGTTCGTGGGAAGCAAATAATGGCCCCACAGCGCCCGCCACGCGCCCGATGTCCGCGAGATTCCGGAGTAATGGAGCAGCATTCTCCAAATCGTCGGAAAACGCCCGGCCGGCAGGATGCCGAGCCGGGAGCCTTCGTCCACGATCAAGGGCGCGACAATTCCGGAACAGGGTCCCGAAAGGGCACCGACGAGGGCTCGCACGCTGTCGAGGCCTACCACCGCATCCGGGTTCAGCAACATGATGGCCTCAGATTCGCATGACTCGACGCCTCGGTTCACGGCCTTGGCAAATCCCAAGTTTTCCGGCATCTTCATGATCCGTACCGACGGGAATTGCATCTCCAGTTCCCTGACCGTGGAGTCCTGGGAATTGTTGTCCACGACGACGATGTCCAGGCCTTCTACGTCCACGAGCGGGGCGATGGCACTCAGGATTACGTCCTTGCTGTTGTAGCTGACGAGAACGACCGAAAGGTCCAGCGTCTGGTGGTCAGGAGGCATATGTTGCGCCCTGACCTCGGTACGCCACGATTTTGGCGGGCACTCCGGCCACAATGGCATACGGAGGTACATCCCGGGTCACTACCGCGCCCGCACCCACAACCGATCCGTTGCCCATACTGACCCCGGCGAGGATCTTGGCTCCGGCCCCGATCCAGCAACCGTCACCGATCCGGATCGGAGCGCGGGCTGAACCCTGCAGTCGAATAGGGATGTCGATTGAGGAACTCTCGTGATTCTCACTGACAATGACGACGTCGGGACCCAGCAGCGCGTCAACACCGATCGTGACGCCGCCCTGACCCCAGATGACGTTGTTGACGCCGATTGCCGAGCGGGCGCCAATTCGCACATATTCCCCGGGCTCAGCGATCACACCACTTCCGGCGATCAGAGTGCCGGCACCGACCGTGACGTTGTCCCCGAGGACCACACCCTCACGGCAATACGCATCTATCCTCACCCGATCGGCCAACGCCACACCGCGCCCGGCGGTGAAGTGCCGCGGGAATTGCACCTGGACCCCCCTACCCCGGAAATGAAGTCCCGGCAGACGCCGGTACGTGAAGCCAAAAGTGGCACCGCGGAGCGCTTCGACGATTTTGCGAAGCAGGAACTCGCTCACCACGCTCGGGGGAACTTCAAGGGGCAGGTCCCGCCCTCGAAGCTTCCGGTACATGAACCTTGTCAGCCCGCGGGGCCGCCAGGCCGCAAGGGGTTCCGCAAGGGCGGCCCTGGAAGCGCGTACGACGGCTTCCCAGGACGGAACGGGTTCGGGAACGCCCGGTCCGCTGCCGGCGAGGGACTCGCTGATGGCGGCCGCGATCGCGCTGACATCCGCGGGGTCGACAAATGTGGCGTACTCGCCCAGATTTTCGTGCATTACCGGCAGGTCACTGGCCAGCACCCGCGTGCCCAAGGCCATGGCCTCAACGGGGGGCAACCCATAGCCCTCCCCGAGCGAGAGAAACATCATCAGCGCCGCGTTGGAATACAGCCAGAGCAACTGCCGGCTATCCACAAAGCCGGTAAAACGCACCCGGCCGTCCGCGATCGCCGCTCTGGCCGAGTCGCTGAGTTCCTCCTTTTTCCCGGACGCGTCTCCCACCACCACGAGGGGAAAGTCCGGGGAAACGGTCCCCGACATTAGGGCACCCTCAATCGTCCGAACCAAGTTCTTGCGTATATTCAGTCGCCCCACGGTGAGCAGGTACTGCCCTGGTTTGAGGTCGGGGACATGGCGATTCGCCGCGTTGTTTGAAAACACGGACGCTACGCCAAGGCGCGTTGCGATCACCTTCCGCAGCGTCGGGTTATGCGCTGAAATTCGCTGACGTTCCGACTCGGACGAGGTAACGATCGCGCCCGCGAACCGCGCCAGAAAAATCATCACCCGGAAATACGTACGCTCAATGCGCGTGAACCACTCCGGGTTGGACTGAAACAGGACGTCGTGCAGGAATACCACGGAGCGTCCCGAAAGGGCGGAAAAGTTCTGACAAAAGATGAGGTCAACACCCAGCCGCCGTGCGGCCACGGTCAGTTCAATGCCGTTAATCAGGGGATGGAGTCGTAGCCGCGACCGTAGCAACGTCGCGTTTCCGGGGATATCAAGACTGCTCGCACGTGCATGGCTCGGTACGACCACCACGATGTCATCTTCAGGGAAGTGGTTCGCCCAGGCGCGCAACACTTCCTTGACTACCAGCCGGCCTGAAGGTGGCCCGTCGAGAAGCCAAAATCCATCAAACAGAATCTTCATTCCGATCCCCCAAGGCCGACAGTGTGTCGAACGCCGTTCCGTCATCGGCACAAACCCGGTTCATCCTTCAACCTGGGCTGCGCGGAGGCGGGCGGCCTTTTCAAGCTCCCCGCAGAAGCTAGGACAGGTCCGGGTACCCAAATCCGTCATGCATTTCACTCGAGGTGCTCCATTCCTTCTTGCGCATGTGTCGCCCAATTGCTGCCGCTATCCGTGGTTATTCCGGTGAGAAGCCGCGCGGCTGGCGCCACTGGCATACGAGCTCTCGTCGATCACCGACGTTAGCGTCCATGCCGGAGAGGGGACACAGTATCGAGTACTCGCTTTAACCGGGAGGGAACACCCGGACGCGCGCTCCGGGCAGGCTCGGAGCATTCTGAAGTGGCGCATCAGCGCTACCCCGGCCCAGGAGCAGTGAGCCCAGGCGGCCTTAGCCGGAGTCTGTTGAGGTGGGTCAGGCCCTTGGCGGGCGAGGGTCCCAGGCTGGTCCGTCTTGCCGCGCTTTGGCGCGAGTCTCCGGCACCACTCCGCCGACGGACGGCATGCGCTTCCAGGGACCGTGCTGGATTGCTATGGGCGTGCTCCCAGGAAACCGTGCCAGATGGCCCAGGACGACCCCTGCGAGAAGACCCATGATGATTCGGTCTGAATTACCCATCGGGCTAAACAACAGATCCCAGGCCCCGGTGAGTATGGCAAACAGCGGCAACGCTCCGAGCTCGCGAATGAAACCCACAGCTCTTGGGATAGCGGCCACGAAGACCGTAGCAATCGCTGCGGCGAGAATGACGCCGCCGATTCCGAAGTGTGCCCATAAATCAGCCAGCACGGAATGCAAGTCCGTCCGGTCTCCAAACACCGAGTCGCTCCAGTACACGGTGTTGGTGTAGTCGCCTCCCGCGTTCTGGGCCGCTCCAATGGCGTCCCTCTGCATGGCACCATCGGGGGTAACGCCGGTACCGAAACCCCAGGGGGACTGTCTGAACAGCTCGAGAGTTGCAGCCCATTCCGTGCGACCGGCCGAAATGAGGTCGCGGCCGCCACCAAGCTGTAGCGATGTCCTGCGCTGAATCTCCTGACCCAACAGACCTGACAGCATGGCTTGAACCATCGCCAGAGACGTGAGGAGGAATCCGCCGATGATTAGAGACAAGGATTTCCCTGGATGTTGCCTCACCCAGCGGAGACTCTGCTGGGTGAGGAAAGTGCAGATGAGAGCTACCACGGTCACGAAGGCCATGGTCCTGGCATCGCTCAGTACGTTCGCGACGGCCGCCCCGCCGAGGACAAGCCTGGTCAACTGCAGCCTCCGTGCCGTCAAGGCGAGCAGGAACATGGTCACGAAAATCCCCTGGTCACCCTTCCAACCGATTTCGGTGCCGCTGAAGAGGGACGACGCCACCGCGCCGGCCAGCGCGACGGCTGTTCCGCGGAACAGGTCCACCCGTTCGAGCGCCCAGTAACCGGCCAGCACGAGCGCGGGAAAGGCAAACACCCAAAGCAGGATCATGGACAACTGCGTCGGAGTGTTCGTGACGAAGTTTTGGTCGGAAGCTTGGAGCCTTAGAGCCAGCCCTATCACCATTGCGATCACCGCTCCGTACAGGAGGCCGGCGGTGCCCTTAGCGGCTCGCACGGTGGGCCAAAAGAACCCCACGGCGAGCAGCCCGAAAGCTGGCATTGCCATCGCCGGGACCAGGGTCAGCCCCGGAGCTTTGACAAAGAGCAGGAACAGGACGACGTAGGCGACGCCTGCACTGAGGGGGTCCGGCGTTTCCTCCCCCACCCGGAGCCACGCACGTTGCGGGCTCGGCTTAAGTCGCACTCGATCCCCTCATTCCCACCCCTATCGGCTGGCCGGACGGCCCAGACGAAAGGGGCCGGACGTGGGCAGCCCGGTTGGCGAGTACTGCCCCCAGTGCTCGCTGGCAAGGTTGCACACACTCAGAAAGTAAGCGAAGGCCCCGTGATGGGCCAGAGTAGCGACTACCCGTCTTTGCTCTTCACCCTCTTGGTACTCGCTCGAACCGAATGCGCCGGCGCGCCCCGCTCCTCTCAGAGATCTGCCAGCACGGATCCCGGGTTTTCGATCGCGTCGGCCACGTAGCGCAGGAAGCCGCCGGCGGTCCCGCCGTCGCAGACGCGGTGGTCGAAGGTGAGCGTCAGCTCGGTGACCTTCCGGACGGCGAGCTCCCCGTTGACCACCCAGGGCTTGTCGATGATCCGCCCGACGCCGAGGATGCCCACCTCCGGGTGGTTGATGATCGCCGCGGAACCGTCGACGCCGAAAACACCGTAGTTGTTCAGCGTGAACGTGCCGCTGCCGAGCTCCGCCGGCGTCGCCTTGCCGTCGCGGACGACGGCGGTGAGGCGGCGGATTTCGGCGTCCAGTTCGCGGGCGCTGAGTTTGTCCGCGTTGCGCACCGAGGGGACCATCAGGCCGCGGTCGGTCTGGGCCGCGAAGCCGAGGTTGACGCCGTCGAACGCCACGATCTCCTGGCTGGCCCCGCCGGTGGTGTCTTCGGTGGTGACGATCCGGGTGTTCAGCTCCGGGAATTTCTTGAGTCCGGCGGTGACGAACCGGGCGATGAACGCCAGCAGGCCCGGCGTGTTGTGCGGGTCCGCCTTCTTCAGCGCGGCCCGCATCTCCACCAGGGCCGTGGCGTCCACGTCCACCCACACCGTGGCTTCCGGGATCTCGGAGCGGCTGCGCGCCATGTTTGCCGCAACGGCCTTCCGCACGCCGCGCACCGGGGTCCGCCCGGCAATGCCCAGCCCGGTCCGCGCGTCAGTGTCTGCGCCGGCCTGGACCGGGGCCTCCGTACCGGCCGGAGACCCAGCCGGACGGTCCGCTGCGGCGGGCTTGATGGCGGCCTCGACGTCCCGCCGCATGATCAGCCCGCTGGCCCCCGACCCCTGGAGTTCCCTCAAATCAACCCCATGGTCCCGAGCCATCCGCCGGACCAGCGGAGAAATCACAGCCCCCAACTTCCCAGGAACCCGCGTCCGCATCAGCACCAGATCATCGGCAGCCTTCTCCGCAGCCGACACTTCGGAAAGCGATTCGGCAACAGCCCGCCTAGGAGCCCGGGTCCGCCGAGCAACCCCATGCCCACCAGGAGTCCCGTACCCGATCAGCACATTCCCGGACCCCGCTTTTTCTTCCTCGCGGTAAACCTCGGCAGCAACAGCTGCCGGCGACTCAGCGGAAGGTGAGTCGAGAGCGCCACCGGCCGGCGCGGATGATGCCGCCCCGGGAGTGGCATCGGGCCTGTCGGAGCCGGCAGCATCGTCCGAAGGACGGATGCTGTCCGGCGAAGGGGCGGGGGCGGCATCATCCGCGGCGGCCCCAACGGGGGCGGCATTGCCTGGGGCGGCGCCACCGGCGCCAGCCGCCGTACCACCAACCGGCATGACCGAGATCAAAGGCTTCCCGACGTCGAGTGTCTGCCCGGGCTCGCCGTGCAGCACGGCGACGGTGCCGGCGTACGGGGAGGGCACCTCGACCATGGACTTGGCGGTCTCTACCTCGGCGATCGGCTGGTCGACGCGGATCTCGTCACCCACGGCCACGAGCCAGTTGACCAGCTCGGCCTCGGTGAGGCCCTCGCCGAGGTCCGGCAGGAGGAATACTTTCGGTTCGCTCATGGTCAGTCTTCCCACTGGAGGTCGTCAACGGCGTCGAGGATGCGGTCCACGCCGGGCAGGTAGCAGTGCTCAAGCTTGGGCGCCGGGTACGGCACGTCGAAACCGGTGACCCGGCGGATCGGCGCGGCGAGGTGGTGGAAACAGCGTTCCTGGACCCGGGCCACGATTTCCGAGGCCACCGAGGCGAAGCCGTGCGCCTCGGCGATGACCACGGCGCGCCCGGTCTTGCGGACCGAGGCGCAGACCGTCTCGTCGTCGAACGGCACGATCGAGCGGACGTCGATCACCTCGAGCGAGCGGCCTTCCTCGGCGGCCGCCGCGGCGGCGGCGAGCGCCGTCGGGACGGAGGGCCCGTAGGCGATCAGTGTCGCGTCGGTGCCCGGGCGGGCGACGGCGGCGCGGCCCTCCGAGGAGGTGCCCTGTTTGGTGTTGGCCGCGTGTTCGGCGCGGAGCGCGTCCAGGTCCACCTGGTCCTTGGACCAGTACAGCTTCTTGGGCTCCATGAACATCACGGGGTCATCGGAGTCGATGGCCTCGCGCAGCATCCGGTAGCCGTCCGCGACCGTGGCCGGGGTGAAGACCTTGAGGCCGGCGGTGTGCGCGTAGTACGCCTCGGAGGAGTCGCAGTGGTGTTCCACTCCCCCGATGCCGCCCGCGTACGGGACCCGGATGACGATGGGCAGCTTGATGGCGCCCTTGGTGCGGTTGTGCATCTTGGCGACGTGGCTGACGATCTGTTCGAAGGCCGGGTACGCGAAGGCGTCGAACTGCATCTCGATGACCGGGCGCATCCCGTTCATCGCCATGCCGACGGCCATGCCGACGATGCCGGATTCTGCCAGCGGGGTGTCGAAGCAGCGGCTCGTCCCGAAGGTCGCAGTCAGGCCGTCGGTGATGCGGAAGACGCCGCCGAGCATGCCGACGTCCTCGCCGAAGACTAGGACCGACTCGTCCGCGTGCATAGCGTCAGCCATGGCGGTGTTGAGCGCCTTGGCCAGGGTGATGGTCTGCGGGCCGGTCTTTTCAGCTTCCACGGCGGCCTTGGCCGCCGCGCGGGCGGTCGCGGCGCTGACGTTGCCGTTTGCCTCGGAGGAGGTGGTGACGGTGGGGCTCATTTCGCGGCCTCTTCCCGGGAGAGCTCGTCGGCGAGCATGGCGGACTGTTCCCTCAGCTGGGGCGTGGGGGTGGAGAAGACGTACTTGAACAGGTCCAGGGGTTCCACCGGGACGTCTTCGCTGAGTCCTGCGCGCAGCGCGGCGGCGACCGTTTCGGCCTTCTCGGCGATCAGGGCGGCGCCGTCGTCGTCGAGCAGCCCGCGCTCGGTCAGGTAGGTCTTCATCCGGCTGAGCGGATCCTTGGCCACCCATTCGGCGACCTCGCTGTCCTGGCGGTAGCGGGTGGCGTCGTCGGCGTTGGTGTGGGCCTGCATCCGGTAGGTGTGGGCTTCCACCAGCAGCGGGCCGGAGCCTTCGCGGGCGAGCTTCACGGCCCGGCCCAGCACGGCCAGGAGGGCCACGATGTCGTTGCCGTCCACGCGTTCGCCGGCCATGCCGTAGCCGACTGCCTTGTGCGCGAGCGAGGGCGCCACCGACTGGTGCGCCAGCGGCACGGAGATCGCGTACTGGTTGTTCTGGACGAAGAAGACCACGGGCAGGTGGAACACCGCGGCGAAGTTCAGCGCCTCGTGGAAGTCGCCTTCGCTGGTGGCGCCGTCGCCGCACATTGCCAGGACCACGGTGTCCTCGCCGCGGAGTTTGGCCGCGTGGGCGACGCCGACGGCGTGCAGCAGCTGGGTGGTCAGCGGGGTGCACTGGATGCCCACCTTGTGCCTGGCCGGGTCGTAGCCGCCGTGCCAGTCGCCGCGGAACAGCGTCATGGTCTGGACCGGGTCCACGCCGCGGGCCATCACGGCCACCGAGTCGCGGTAGGTCGGGAACATCCAGTCGCCGTCGGACAGGCAGAGCGCCGCCGCGACCTGGCAGGCTTCCTGGCCGTGGCTGGAGGGATAGACGGCCATCCGGCCCTGCCGGACCAGGGCGGAGTTCTGGTCGTTGACGCGGCGTCCGACGACGAGCTGCTCGTAGGCGGCCAGCAGTTCCGCATCCCCGGGGAGGCTGTATTCGTGGCCGGGCTGGGCGCCCTGCTCCGTGTCCGCGTTCAGGGCGCCGTCCGGGCCCACCATCTGGATCGGGTGGCGGGCCGGGAGCATGTAGTCCTCGACCGTGATGCCGAATTTGCGCACGGCCTCGCTGGCGGCGTCTTCCGCCGGGGCGGGAGGCACCTCCCCGCGCTCGGGCTGCTGCGCAGTGTGGTCTGCGGAGATCGTCATTGGTCCGTCCTTCTGTAGCCACTATTCGCCTCCAGTATGGTCCGGGATGCTGTTTCGTATCCACCTCCGGGCCAAATCGTGGAGAAGTCCCGAATTTTGCCCTAATCTGGAAGACAAAATGTAAGTGTGAGCTGGATTACCGGCGGGGGTTGTAGACAAATGGCAGGCACGGAACCGGAGCAGGCGGTACCGCTGGACGACGTGGACCGGAACATCATCGCTGAGCTGACCCGGGACGGGCGGATGTCCGTCACCCAGGTGGCCGAGAACGTGCATATTTCCCGGGCCCACGCCTATACCCGGATCGCCCGGCTGACCGGTGAAGGGGTGCTGACCAAGTTCACGGCGCTGGTGGATCCGATCAAGGCCGGCCTGAAGTCCTCGGCCTATGTGACCTTGAAGGTGCGCCAGCATTCCTGGCGGGAACTAAGGGAGCTGCTGCGTGCCATCCCCGAGGTGCACCACATTGCCCTGGTGGGCGGGGACTTCGACGTGATCCTGCTGGTCCGTGCCGTGGACAACGTGGACCTGCGTCGGGTGATTTTTGACCAGCTGCAGTCCATGCCAGGGGTGCTGGACACCCAGACGTTCCTGGTGTTCGAGGACCTGGACACCCGCTAGGAGCCGGGGCCGGCCCTCGGAGAGGCAGCGGGAGGCCCGGCCGCCGCCTAAACAGACTCTGGACGGGCACACGGCGTTCCCGTAGGCTGGCGGCTCAGGCGGCAGCTGGGTGAGAGGCCGCATGTATGGGGGGGATTAACCTGTCCGTCGAGAATGGTCTCCGCGTGAATGATGCGCGCCGGGTGAAGCTGCCGTGGGTGGATTTTGCCAAGGGTCTCTGCATGGTGCTGGTGGTGCTGTTCCACTCCGCGCTTTTTATGGAAACACAGGTCAACGGCGATGTTGTGGGCTTCTGGTGGCCGGTGAGCGAGGCGCTGAGCCCGATCCGGATGCCGCTCTTTTTCTTCATCTCCGGGCTGCTCAGTGTCAGCGCCCTCGGCAAGGGCCTGGGCCAGTCCCGGCAGCGCACCCTCGGCCTGTACTACGTCTACCTGATCTGGACGTTCCTGTTCCTGATGCGGCTCTGGCTGCCGCTCTCGCGCAACGGCGCCCCCGCACCCTCCGCCGGCGACCTGGTCTTGAGCCTGTTGCTCCCGACGTCGTTCTGGTATCTGTATGCGCTGCCGGTCTTCTTCGTGGCGGCCTGGCTCCTGAGGCGGGCGCTGGGCCGGTTCAGTGCCTATGCCTTGATCCCGCTGGCGCTCCTCAGCGCCCTCTCGCCACTGCTGGAACCGCTGACCCAGCCGGTCATCACGGCCCCGCTGGATGCGCTGAAAGTCCCCTCGCTGGCGACGCATTTCGTCTGGTTCTACCTCGGGGTGCACGGCAGGAGCCTCTGGGACCGGCTGATGGCGTCGGCTTCGTACGGCCGGCTGGCCCTGGCCGCCGCCGCGTACGCCGCGCTGGTGGTCCCGATGATGCTTTTCGACTTGAAACTCGAGCTGAAGGTGCCGCTGTCCTGCCTGGCGCTGTTCGCCATGGCGCAGCTGGTGGCCCTGGTGCGGATGGACGCACGGGTCCCCCGCTGGCTGCAGAACCTCGGCAGCCAGACGTTGCCGGTCTACATCTTCCACATTTTCCTGATCTCGGTGATCAGCGCCCTGGTCAAGGTCAGCGGCCTGCTGCAGCTCCTGCAGTCGAACCTGCCGCTCTCGAATGCGCTGCTGCCGCCGCTCATGACGATCCCGATCGTGGTGGCCACGGTATGGCTCGGGAAGCTGATCCGGTCCGGCCCGCTCTGGTGGTTGCTCGAGGCGCCGCCGGCGCTGGTGGGACGCAAGCCGGCCAGGACGCCGGTAGCCGCCCAGGTGGTTGGCCCGCCGAAGGGCCCGGCGAAGGCCGATCCCGTGCAGCCCGGCCCCGCGCAGGCGGGACCCGTCAGTTGATGAAGGCCTTGAGCCAGGTCTTGAGTTCCTCGCCGAACTCGACGCGTTCGGAGGCGATCGAGATGACGGCCTTGAGGTAGCTCAGCTTGTCTCCGGTGTCGTAGCGGCGGCCCCGGAAGATGACGCCGTGGACCCCGCCGCCCGGGGCGCCGGAAGTGGCGAGGACCTGCAAGGCGTCGGTGAGCTGGATTTCACCGCCGCGCCCGGGCGGAGTGTCCTCTAGGACGTCGAACACGGCCGGGTGCAGCACATAGCGGCCGATCACGGCCAGGTTGGACGGAGCCTCTGCAACTGAGGGCTTCTCCACCAAGCGGTTGACCCGAACGTACCCCTCCCCCGGCACCGGTGAGATGTCCGCGCACCCGTAGGCGCTGATCTGGGACGGATCCACTTCGATCAACGCCACCACTGAGCCCCCGGTTTTCGCCTGAACCTCGATCATGGTGGTCAGCAGCTCGTCACGCTCGTCAATGAGGTCATCACCGAGCAGCACCGCGAAGGGCTCGTCCCCCACGTGCTGGCGGGCGCAAAGGACCGCGTGGCCCAGGCCGTTGGCCTCCCCCTGGCGGACGTAGTGGAGCGGACCCAGGTTGGAGGCGTACCGGACAGCGTCCAGGCGTGCCGTGTCCCCCTTCAGCTCCAACGCGCGCTCAAGTGAGGGTTCGCGGTCAAAATGGTCCTCCAGGGCCCGCTTGTTACGGCCGGTGATCATCAGGAGGTCCGTGAGCCCTGCGTTGACCGCTTCTTCCACCACGTACTGGATGGCCGGCTGGTCCACCACCGGCAGCATTTCCTTCGGCATCGCCTTCGTTGCCGGCAGGAAGCGCGTGCCCAATCCGGCAGCAGGAATGACGGCCTTACGAACTGATTTCCCCAAAGTCATAACCGAACCATACAAGTTGACTCCCCGAAACAGAATCGGCGTGACGCCCTTGGCCCCTGATTCAGCCCTTGAAAACCGGCGTGCGCTTCTCCTGGAACGCCCGGAAGCCTTCGGCGTAGTCCTCGCTCTTGCAGAGCCGGGCCTGCTCGGCGTTCTCCTCTTCCATGGCTTCCCAGAGGCCCAGCCGCTGGTCGCGGAGGTGCGCCACCAGCTCCTTGCTGGCGTTGAACGCACCGGTCGCCCCGGCGGCCACCCGGGCCATGATGACGCGGGTGGTCTCGAGCAGTTCGTCCGCGGGCATGGCCCGGCTGAACAGGCCCTGCGCCACCGCCTCGGCGCCGCTCATGAGCTCGGCGGTGTAGATCAGGTCCAGGGTCCGGTGCATACCGAGGCGCTCGGTGAAGTACCAGTGCCCGCCGGAATCCAGGGTGGCGCCCAGCTTGGCGAACGGGGACCCGAACTTGGCATTCTCCGCGACGTACACCACGTCCGTGGCGAGCAGCAGCCCGAGTCCCACGCCCAGGCAGGCGCCCTGGGCGGCGGCGAAGGTGGGGGCCGGGAAGGCACTCATCTTCTTCAGCAGCGGCTGGACGAGCCCGCCCAGGTAGGCCTGGGCGTCGTCGTTTTCCGGGGTCACGCCGCCAATGTCCCTGCCCGCGCAGAAGGCGCGGCCTTCGCCGCGGAGCAGCAGCGCCCGCACCTCGCCGCGCGCGGCGGCCGCTGCGGCGTCGTCGTAGGCCTGTGCCAGATCCTGCAGGGCCTGCTCATCGAGTGAGTTCAGCTTCTGCGGGGCGTCCAGGACGATCTCGGCGACGGCGTCGGCGATGGTCAGGGAAATCATGCGGCTCCTTGGCTACAGGGGGCGGGCGTCGAAAAGACTTAGACGTCGAAGTCGACGGTGACTTCGGGGGTGGTGGGATGGGACTGGCAGGTCAGCACATAGCCCTTGTCCAGTTCATCCTGTTCCAGGGCGTAGTTCTCGTCCATCGTGACCGCGCCCGTGACGACCTTGGCGCGGCAGGTGCCGCAGACCCCGCCGGCGCAGGCGAACGGAACGTCGGGGCGGACCCGCAGCGCCGCGTTCAGGATCGATTCGCGGGCGTGCGTGGGGCTCGCCACCTCGCCCTGGAGGCCGTCGAGCTTGAAGGTGATCTTGTACGTCGCCTGGGACTCGTCCACGATCACCGGCCGGCCGGCGTTGCCCTCGGGGCGGTCCGGCTTGCCGGTGGTGAACAGTTCGAAGCGGATGTGGTCCGGGTTTACGCCGCGCGCCGCCAGGGTGTCCCGGCACAGCTGGACCAGCTCGAACGGGCCGCACAGGAACCACTCGTCGACGTCGTCCGCGTGGATGGCGGTCCCCAGCAGGGCCTGCAGTTTCTCCGCGTCGATCCGGCCGCTGAGCAGCGGGGCGATGCGCTGTTCGCGGGAGAGCACATGGTGCAGGGCGAGCCGGGAGGGGTACTTGTCCTTCAGGTCGGCGAGCTCCTCGAGGAACATCACGTCCATGGCCGCCTTGTTGGCGTAGATCAGGTCGAAGCGGGTGTCCGGGTGTGCCGCGAGCAGGGTGCGGGCAATCGCGATCACCGGGGTGATGCCGGACCCGGCGGCGATCGCGACGAAGGAGCCGGCCTCCCCCGCAATCGCCTTGGCCATCTCTTCCGGGTGGTTCATCGAGTTCATCAGGTTCTGCTCTTTGCCGTCCCGGCCGTGCCTGGACACGAAGGCGCCCATCGGGCTCATCACGTCCAGGACGTCGCCCGCCTTGAGTTCGGCGTTGGCCCAGGTGGAGAACACGCCGCCCAGGTCCTTCTTGATCGCGACGCGGATTTCGCTGCTGCCGTCGGCGAAGCTGCGCGGCTCGGCGCAGATGGAGTAGCTGCGCCGGACTTCCTTCGGCTCGCCGGACTCGTCCGGCAAGGTGGTGCGCAGCGCGACGTACTGGCCGGGCAGATAGTCGAACTGGCCCGCCAGCTCAGCCGGCACACCGAAGGTGACCTCGATCGCGTCGTCGGTGAGGCGGCGGACCTCGTCCACCGCCAGCGGATGGAAGGACGCACGACGGCGGCCGGTGGCTGCAGCCGTTTCAGCGGCGGTCTGGCGGACAACAGTCATGGGAGCACCTGTTCCTTACAAAACTTTGAAGTAGTCGAACGGTTCCTTGCAGTCCTGGCAGACGTAGAGCGCCTTGCAGGAGGTGGAACCGAAGCGGGTGAGTTCCTTGGTGTTCAGCGACGAACACTGCGGGCACTTGACGGCGAGGGACAGCCTGACGGGCCCGGCGTGCCGCAGCGCGTTGGAGTGCCCGGAGGGCGGGGCGATGCCGTACTCCTCCAGCTTGGCCTTGCCGGCCTCGCTCATCCAGTCCGTGGTCCACGCCGGGGACAGCACCATCTCCACGTTGACGCTCGGGTAGCCTTCGCGGTTGAAGGCCGCCGTGAGGTCGTCGCGGATGGTGTCCATGGCAGGGCAGCCGGAGTAGGTGGGCGTGATGGTGATGTGGACCGACGGGACCATCCCGCCGTCGCCGGCGGCCGGTTCCTTGGTCACCTCGACGTGGCGCAGAATCCCCAGGTCCTCGATGGTGAGGACCGGGATTTCCGGGTCGCAGACCGTGGCGGCGAGGTCCCAGGCCTTCTGCTCTGCAGTCTTCTGCTCCCCGGGCGCCGACGGCGCGGCCGTGGGGTGGCTGACATACATTTCCATGGTGGTTACCAGCTCGCTCCGGGGAATTCGCGCGCCAGCACCTGCATTTCGGCCAGCAGGTAGCCCAGATGCTCGGAGTGGAGTCCGCGGCGTCCGCCGCCCGGGGCGGGTTGGACGTGCGGAACATCGAGTTCCGCTTCGGCGAGCACTTCGCCGGTGAGCCGGTCGAAGTCGGCGCGCAGGCTGGAGGGCTGGACGGCGGCGCCGGCTGCACTGAGCCGGGCGGTGAGCTCGTCGTCGCGGAACAGCTCGTCGACGTAGGGCCAGACGACCTTGAAGCCGTGGACCATCTTCTCGCGGGACTCATCCGTGCCGAGCGCCAGGCGCTGCACCCACTGGGCGCTGTGGTCGCGGTGGTAGTCCACTTCTTTGACGGCCTTGGCGGCGATGCCGGCGAGGGTGGCGTCGGTGGATTCGGCGAGCCGGCGGTAGAGCTCGAACTGGTAGTAGCTCACCACAAACTGCCGGGCGATGGTGACCGCGAAGTCGCCGTTGGGGATTTCGAAGATCTCGACGGAGCGGAACTCGTGCTCGCGGCGGAAGTAGGCGAGGTCATCCTCGCTCCGGCCATCAAGGCCACCGGCGTAGCTGAGGAAGGACCGGGCGTGGCCCAGCTGGTCCAGGGCGATGTTGCCCAGGGCGATGTCCTCCTCCAGTTCCGGGGCCCGGGAGATCCAGTGGCCCAGGCGCTGAGCGAGGACCAGGGCGTCGTCGCCCAGGCGCAGGGCGAACTCGGCAACGTCCTCGCTGGGCTTGGCGGTGCCGCGGCTGACGGCCAGGGCGATGTCCTCCGGGCGGAGGGCGTTGCCCGGGGTGATGCGGGTGGCGCTGGCCGTGGCCTCGCCGCTGCCGCTCGCCCCTTGGACGCCGACGGAGATGTCCCCGTGACCGCCTGTCTCTGCTGCCGTTTCAGGTGAGGTGCTCACAGGTGCTTCACACCCTCACTCTTGGTGTAGTAGGTCGCGTGCCGGTAGTCCTTGCCCTGGGGCGATTCGAAGAACGCGCCCTTGGCGTCCGGGTCGGACGAGGCGATCGCATCCGCGGGGACGACCCAGATGGACACGCCCTCGTTGCGGCGGGTGTAGAGGTCGCGGGCATTGCGCAGGGCCATGGCGGCGTCCGGCGCGTGCAGGGATCCGGCGTGGACGTGGGAGAGGCCGCGGCTGGAGCGGACGAAAACTTCCCAGATGGGCCAGACGTTGCCTGCGTGCGGTTCGGGGGTTGTCATGCTGCGGATTCCTTCTCTGCTTGCTTCCGGGCCTGCTTTTCCGCGTACGCGGCAGCGGCTTCGCGCACCCAGGCGCCGTTGTTGTGGGCTTCGCGGCGCCGTTCCAGGCGCTGGGCGTTGCAGGGTCCCCGGCCGGCCAGGACTTCGTGGAACTCATCCCAGTCCAGCGGACCGTGCTCCCACTTGCGGGTTTCCTCGTTGAAGCGGATGTCCTTGTCCGGCAGCGTTAGGCCCAGGACCTTGACCTGCTCCATCATCATTCCGACGAAGCGGTTGCGGAGCTCGTCGTTGCTGAAGCGCTTGATGTTCCAGGCCATGGACTGCTTGGAGTTGGGCGAGTCGTCATCCGGCGGGCCGAACATCATCAGGGCCGGGGCGTACCAGCGGTTCACGGCGTCCTGAGCCATCTGCTTCTGCTCCGGCGTGCCGTGGGAGAGTTCCAGCAGGATCTCGAAGCCCTGGCGCTGGTGGAAGGATTCCTCCTTGCAGACCCGGACCATTGCCCGGCCGTAGGGGCCGAAGGAGGCGCGGCAGAGCGGCACCTGGTTGGCGATCGCGGCGCCGTCGACCATCCAGCCGATGGCGCCCATGTCCGCCCAGGTGCGGGCGGGGTAGTTGAAGATGGAGGAGTACTTGGCCTTGCCGTCCATCAGGTCCTGCATCATCTGATCCCGCGGCTGGCCGAGGGTCTCGGCGGCGGAGTACAGGTACAGGCCGTGGCCGGCCTCGTCCTGGACCTTGGCCATCAGGATGGCCTTGCGCTTGAGGCTGGGGGCACGGGAGATCCAGTTCGCTTCCGGCTGCATGCCGATGATCTCCGAGTGCGCGTGCTGCGAGATCTGTCGCAGCAGGGTTTTGCGGTAGGCCGGGGGCATCCAGTCGCGGGGCTCAATCCGCGAATCCTCCGCCATGACCTTGTCGAAATACGCCTGGCCCTCGGCATCACGGCGGGCCGCGTCCTCGGGGCTCATTTCGTGCCGTGCCGGCGATGGCCCGGCGGGCACTGACTGCAGGGTCTGCGATGCCATGGTTGCTCCTATGCGTTTCCGATAAATAATTACCGACCGTTCGTTCAGGATATGCGGAAGGCGGGAAGTGAGTCAAGCACCGGAGGGACCCAAGGAAACCCCAAGGTCAGCCGGATAGCCTCTGCATGACCGACTGCAGCGAGGTCTCCCGGCGATCCTCGCCGGACGCTGCACGAAGTTCAGGGGACGCTCATGTCGAAGCGTGCGGCACTTTATTTGATGGAAGCACAGGGGCCAGGACATCTGCCGGTGTCAACGCCGCAGGTGCCGGCGGCCCAAACCCGCGAGCGGAAGCGCCGGCGAGGCGCGTTCCTGGCCGCCATCCTGTCCGCACTGCTGCTCGGTTCCGGCGCGGTCGGGGCCTATCTGCACTCCTTGGCGCAGATCTACGACACCCAGACCATCAAGATCGAAAACGCTTTTCCCCCCGACGCCCTCCGCGTCGCTCCCCCGACCGTCCGCGCCGGCGCGGAACGGCCGATGAATATCCTGCTGATGGGAAGTGACAGCCGCGATAAGTCCGAGGGCGGGGCGTCGGCAAAAGCAGCTGCCGGGGAGGCGTCCAACCAGCGCTCCGACACACTCATGCTGCTGCACATCCCCTCGGACCGCAGCCACGTCTACAGCGTCTCGCTGATGCGCGATCTCTGGGTCGACATCCCGGACTACGGCAAGGCCAAGATCAACGCCGCCCTGGCCTTTGGCGGAGTCCCGTTGATGGTCCGGACGGTCGAGGAACTGCTCCAGCAGCGGATCGACCATGTGGTCAGCATCGACTTCGAGGGGTTCAAGGGCCTCACGGACGCCCTCGGCGGCGTCGACGTAGATGTGAAGGTACCCTTTGCCGCGGACCGCAGCCGCAAATATGTTTTCACGGAAGGTAAGAACACCCTCAACGGGGCTCAGGCCCTGGCGTTCGTCCGCGAGCGTTACGCGTTCGCCGACGGTGACTACCAGCGGGTTCGCAACCAGCAGACCTTCCTGCGGGCGGTCATCGCGAAGACGTTCAACGGCGGCACGCTGGGGAACCCGGTCACGCTGCACAATGTGCTGAGCGCGGTCTCCCCCTACCTCAGCGTGGCGCCCGGGCTGGACTCCGTCGAGGTGGCCCGTCTGGCGTTCAGCCTCCGCGGGGTTCGAGGCGAGGACGCCGTGTTCTTCACACTGCCTACCGCCGGCATCGGCACCTCCGCGGACGGCCAGTCAATCGTCCTGCCGGATGTCGCTGCCATTGAGGAGATCAAGGCGGCGCTCACCGCCGACAAACTAGGCGAGTACACTGACGCCAAGAACTTCGGCAACGGCAAATAAAGGGACTATATGGCACAGGAACCGCCGGACCCCCAAGGTCCTGACGGGCGAGCCCTCCCGGCGTCTGCCGGCTGGAACCGGCGTCGTAGGCTGGCGGCGGCGGCGGCCGCGGCCCTGCTGGTCCTCGCCGTCGTCGTCACGGCCGTAGTCCTGTCCCTGCCGAAGCCCGAAGCGGCCGCCCCGCCCCCTGCCGCACCTCCCACCACGGCTCCCCCGACGCCGACCCCCACGCCGACGTCGGCCCCCACTCCTACGCCGCCTCCGGATCCGGCCCCGACAGACCTGAACATCCTGCTGATCGGCAGCGACAGCCGCGTCAACGCGCGGGGCGAGGCCTTGGCGGGCAACGTGTCCGACCAGCGCGGCGACGTCCTGGTTCTCCTCCATCTCCCGGCCGACCGGCAAAACATCTACGGCGTCTCGATCATGCGCGACCTGTGGGTGGACATCCCCGGGTATGGCGGGGCGAAGGTCAACGCCGGGCTTGAGCTCGGAGGGATTCCGCTGCAAACAAAGACGGTGGAGTCCCTGCTGAGCACACACGTTGACCACACTGTGATGGTCGACTTCGAGGGCTTTGCCGCCCTGATCGACGTGCTGGGGGGAATCGACGTCGAAGTGACGCGGCCCTTCACCGGCACGATTGAATCCCAGCATTTCTACGCGCCCGGCCCGAACCGGCTCAACGGCGCCCTGGCCCTGGACTTCGTCCGCGAGCGTAAGGCGTTCGCCGACGGCGACTATCAGCGGGTACGGAACCAGCAGACCTTCCTCAAGGCCGTGCTCGCCAAGGCTTCGGGCAGCGGCGTTTTGGCGGACCGGACAACGGTGCACACGTTCGTGACCGGGGTGCTGCCCCATGTCTCGGTAAGTCCGGGGCTGACGCTGGAGACGCTTGAGCGGCTCGCCTTCAGCCTGCGCAGCGTCCCGGCCGGCAACGGGGTGTTCTTCACGTTGCCAACGGCCGGCGTGGGCACCAGCACCGACGGGCAGTCGATTGTCCTGCAGAACCCTGCCGCCACGGCCGAGGTGGCTGCGGCGCTGGGCTCCGGAGGGCTCGGCAACTACGTGGCGTCCCACAACCTGCAGAACGGGAACTGACGGCGCGCCCGGTCCTGCCCAGCGGCCAGGGGCCGCTTCCGGAGGTGCCCGGCGGTAGATTGGGTCCATGACGCAGACTCCCGTGCAGCCTTCCCCGCAGCCCCCTGTCGCCAAAAAGGTCCCCGTGCCCCGCACGCACCACGGTGATGTCTTTGAGGACAACTACGAGTGGCTGCGGGACAAGGAATCCGCCGAGGTGGTGGAACTGCTGAAGGCCGAAAACGCCTACCAGGAGGCCGTCACCGCCCACCAGGAACCGCTGCGAGAGGCGATCTTCCAGGAAATCAAGGGCCGCACCCAGGAGACCGACCTGTCCGTTCCGAACCGCAAGGACGGCTGGTGGTACTACACCCGCTCGGTCGAGGGCAAGGAATACGGCATCGCCTGCCGGGTCCGCGCCCAGGACAGCGGTGACCCGGTGGCCGACTGGACGCCGCCCGCCGTCGAGGTCGGCATCGACATTCCCGGCGAAGAAGTCCTCCTGGACGGCAACATCGAGGCCGAGGGCAAGCCCTTCTTCGCTGTCGGCGGCTCCGCCGTGACCATCGACGGGACCCTGTATGCCTACGCCGTGGACAACGCCGGCGACGAGCGGTTCACGTTGCACATCAAGGACCTCCGCACCGGCGAACTGCTGCCGGACGTGATCGAGAACGTCTTCTACGGCATCTGCTTCTCCCCCGACGGCACCCGGATCTTCTACACCGTGGTGGACGCGTCCTGGCGCCCCTACCAGGTCAAGGCCCACGTGCTGGGCACCCCCGTCAGCGAGGACGAGGTGATCTACCAGGAGGACGACGTCGCCATGTGGCTGGGCTTCGAGCTCTCCGCGGACCGGCGCCACCTGGTCCTGGGCATCGGCTGCTCCGAGTTCAGCGAGACCCGGTTGCTGCGTTTTGATGCCCCCGACGCCGGGCTCACCACCGTGATCTCCCGCGACGAGCGCATCCTGTACGAGGCCGAGCCGTTCCTGCTGGCCGACGCCGCGGGAGCCGCGCAGGAAACCATCCTGATCACGCACAACAAGGACGCCATCAACTCGATGGTCTCGCTCGTGGACCCGGCCGAGCTCGCCAAGCCGCTCACCGAACAGCACTGGCGGACCGTCGTCGCGCACTCCGACCAGGTGCGCGTCAACGGCGCCGGCGTCACGTCCACGCACCTGGTGCTGTCCATCCGCAAGGACACGATCGAACGCGTGCAGGTCCTTCCGCTGGCCGGACTCGGCACCGCGGACCAAGGCGCGCCGGTGGAGCCGGCCTTCGAGGAGGAGCTGTACACCGCGGGAGTGGCCGGCTCCGACTACGAGGCCCCCGTGATCCGGATGGGCTACACCTCGTACTTCACGCCGTCGCGGGTCTACGACTTTGTGCTGCCCACGGCGGAGCTGCCCGCCGGCGAACTGCTGCTGCGCAAGGAGAGCCCGGTGCTGGGCGGCTACTCGGCTGCCGACTACGTGGCGACCCGGGAGTGGGCGGTGGCCGGGGACGGCACCCGCATCCCGCTCTCGGTGCTACGGCACGCCTCGGTGGTGCGCGATTCGACCGCCGCGGGCCTGGTGTACGGCTACGGCTCGTACGAAATGAGCATGGACCCGGCCTTCGGGATTCCGCGGCTCTCGCTGCTGGACCGCGGAATTGTGTTTGTGATCGCGCACATCCGCGGCGGCGGCGAACTGGGCCGGCACTGGTATGACGACGGCAAGAAGCTGCACAAGAAGAACACCTTCACGGACTTCATCGCGGCCACCGACTGGCTGGCCGCCTCCGGCTGGGTGGATCCGGCCCGCATCGCGGCGATGGGCGGTTCGGCCGGCGGCCTGCTGATGGGCGCCGTGGCCAACCTGGCGCCTGAGAAGTACGCCGCGATCGTCGCGGCCGTCCCGTTCGTGGACGCCCTGACCACCATCCTGGACCCGGAACTGCCGCTCTCGGCGCTGGAGTGGGAGGAATGGGGCAACCCGATCACGGACCCGGAGGTATACGCCTACATGAAGTCGTACACCCCGTACGAGAACGTCCGGGCGGCGGCGTATCCGAAGATCGCGGCGGTCACCTCCTTCAACGACACCCGCGTGCTCTACGTGGAGCCCGCCAAGTGGGTGCAGCGGCTGCGCGAGGCGAACACCGGCAGCGAGCCGATCGTGATGAAGATCGAAATGGACGGCGGCCACGGCGGCGCGTCCGGCCGCTACGTGCAATGGAAGGAACGCGCCTGGGACTACGCCTTCGTCGCGGACTCCCTCGGCGCCACGGAACTACTCCCGGGCGCCGGGCTGAAATAGCCTGATCGACTGCTCCGTAGCGGCCCTTTTCAGCCTGCATAAGGGCCGTTGCGGAGCAATCGACGGGATAAGCGGCCGGCGAGGTACACAAAAGTGATCATCATGCTTACTATTGACCTGCACTAGGCACGTCGGTGGAGACACTGCTCACTGGGGGCAGCACAAAACCGTGCCGGAACTGGAGTCATTCGTGAGTACCGAACGAGCTATGAACGGCCTGTCTGACGAGGAACTGATGGCCGAAGGAGCCACCGCGCTGCCGGACAAGGAAGTGGCGTCCGTCCTGGACCTCAATGCGGACCTCAACCTCGGCATCAGCGCTGCCGCTCCGATCGACCTCGGCGTCGCGGCCAACGCCAACGTCGCAGCTCCCATCGACGCCGCCGCATCCGCCAACGTCCTGTCCTTCGGGTCCGATTCCCAGGCCCTGGCGGATCAGGGCACCCTCATCAACCAAGGCATCACCGGCGACGCCACGGCCCATTCGGTGCAGGACAGCACCATCGACCAGGGCACCGCGGCCACCGGCGGAGCGGCCGCGGCGCCGTCCGACCCCACGGCGGCACCGGCCGCTGTTGATCCCGCGGCTTCGGGCGCCGCTGTTGATCCCTCGGCTGTCCCTGCTGCCGTTGATCCGTCCGCTGTCCCGGCCGGCACGGCCGACGGCGGCCTCGTCCCCGGCGGCGTACTCCCCGGCGGAACCGCTCCGTCCCTCGGCGGGGTTGGGGCAGGTGCCGCCGGCGCGCTCAACGGCAACCTGCTCAACGTCAACGTGAACCTGGACGCCAACGCGGGCATCGCCGCGCCCATCAACGGTGCCGTGGCCGCCAACGCCAACGTGGCGGCGCCGATCGACGCCGCGGTCGGCGCCAACATCGGCTCCATCGACAGCCAGGCCTACGCCGTCGCCCACCAGGATGCCATCATCAACCAGGACATCCACGGCAATGCCAATGCCTCGGCTGACCAGCAGTCCGATCTGACCCAGTAGCACGTAGATGAGCACTATGTACGGAGGACCGTCCGAGCAGGGCGGTCCTCCGGCCCTGTCCGCCGCTGGGACCGCGGAACCCGGCCTTCCGGCGTCGTCCGCGCCAGCGGGCACCCTGCCGCCGCCGGCGCTTGCCGACGGCGTCCAACTGCTCGGCGAGACCAAGGGCTCCGGCTACAAGCAAGTCCCGTCCCTGGTCCGGCGCGCCGACGGCCAAACGATCCAGCTCACACGACTGCTCTATCTGGTGCTGGAGGCCGTGGACGGGCGGCGCAGCCTGGAAGAGATAGCGGAACTCGCCGGCAGCGCCTACGGCAAGGAGGTGAGCGCCGGCAACGTCCGGACCCTGATCGATTCCCAGCTGCTCCCCCTTGGCCTCCTGCGCCTGGCCGACGGCTCGCAGCCCCAGGTCAAGAAATCCAACCCGCTCCTGGGCATGCGGTTCCGGTACTCCGTCACGGATCCGGAACGGACGCGGAAACTCACCGCGCCCTTCGCGACGCTCTTCAACCCGCTGATCGTGGTGGCCGTGACGGCCGCGTTCCTGGCCACCTGCTGGTGGGTGCTGATGGTCAAGGGGCTCGCCTCCGCCACCCACGAGGCCTTCGCCAATCCCGGCCTGGTGCTGCTGATCCTGCTGGTCACCGTGCTCTCGGCCGGCTTCCACGAATTCGGCCACGCCGCCGCCGCCCGCCGCGGCGGCGCCACGCCCGGCGCCATGGGCACCGGCCTCTACCTGCTGTGGCCGGCCTTCTACACGGACGTCACCGATTCCTACCGGCTGGGCCGCGCCGGCCGGATCCGCACCGACCTCGGCGGCCTGTACTTCAACGCGATCGTGGCCGTGGCCATCATGGGCATCTGGTGGGCCACCGGCTTCGACGCTCTGCTGCTGGTGGTGGTCACCCAGATCCTGCAAATGGTCCGCCAACTGCTGCCCATGGTCCGCTTCGACGGCTACCACATCCTCGCCGACGCCACCGGAGTGCCGGACCTGTTCCAGCGGATTAAACCGACCCTGCTGGCGCTAATTCCCTGGCGCAAGACAGACCCCGAGGCACAGCTGCTCAAGCCCTGGGCACGGGCCGTTGTCACCGTCTGGGTGCTTGTCACCGTTCCGCTGCTGGTCTTCAGCCTCGTCACCATGGTCATCACCCTGCCGAGGGTCCTCGGCACCGCCTGGGACAACGGCTGGAAGCAGCAGGCCATGCTCGCCCAGAGCGCCGCGGCCGGAGACTTTGCCGACGCCACCGTGCGCGGGCTGGCGATCCTCTGCATCGCGCTGCCGATCTTGGGCATCTTCTACATCCTGCTGCGCCTGGGCCGGCAGGTGGTCACCGGCCTCTGGCAGCGGACCCGCGGCAAGGCACTGCAGCGCGGTACCGCGATCGCCGCCATTGCGGCCCTCATGGCCGGCCTCGCCTTGGCCTGGTGGCCCGGCGGCGAGAGCTACCGCCCGGTCCAGCCCTACGAACGCGGCACCCTCGCCGACGCCACCACCGCCATCTTCCCCGCCGCTTCGGCCAAGGGGATGAAGCAGGGCCAGGCCGGACGGACGGTGGCGCTCTGGCCCCAGGGCGCCCGCAAGCCGACCCGCGAGGAACCGCAACTGAGTATGGTGCTGGTGCCCCGGGCGACCCCGGCGGCGCAAGGAGCGTCCGGCACCACGGCGCCGGCCCCGTCCTGGGTGTTCCCCTTCGACAAACCTGCCGCCCCGGAAGAGGGCGGCAACCAGTCGCTCGCCGTCAACACCAGGGACGGATCCGTGGTGTACGACGTCGCTTTCGCCCTGGTCTGGGCCGACGACGGGGCCGACGTGCGCAACACCAACGAGGCGTACGCCTTCGCCAGCTGCAAGGACTGCGCGGCCGTCGCGGTCGGCTTTCAGGTGGTCCTGATTGTGGGTCAGACCAACGTGGTGGTCCCGGAGAACCTCTCCGCCGCCGCCAATTACAACTGCGTCCGCTGCCTCACCTATGCCCTGGCGAACCAGCTGGTCCTGACGCTCGACGGGCCCCTGAGTGCCGACGGCATGGCCAAGTTGAACGCGCTGTGGCAGCAGATCGCGGAGTACGGCCGGAACCTGCAGAATGTCCCGCTCTCGGAGATCCAGGGGAAATTGGAGGGGTTCAAGGCGCAGATCATGGAGCTCGTCCGCACCGACCCCAGTGCGGCCCCGCGCGGGGCCGGAAGTCCGACAGCGACATCGTCGGCCTCCCCGGGGTCGACCCCGGGGTCGACCCCGGGGGCCACCCAGTCAGCGTCGCCCGGCGCCACGGTGCCGCCGTCGTCCGGTGAAACCGCCGCGCCGGCACCCGATGCGACGCTGGCACCGGCTCCCCCGGCTGCCCCTGCACCCGGCCAGTCCGCTGACCCCACGGCCCCGGCGCCCGCGCCGAGCTCCGGCGGGGAGACGGCCGCGCCCCCTCCCACCACGGCCCCGCCCACCCCGTAAACAGCGGGGCCGGGCAGGCGCGGACGGGAGTAACTGGGTGGGAGCGTCAGCCCGGCTGCCGGGCCTGCCATTCGTCGGCGAGCATGGCATAGACGACCTCGGTGGCCCACTGGCCTTTGTAATGCCACTTGTCCACCTGGGTGGACTCCAGCCGCCTCCCGAGGCGTTCGCACAGCGCCGCGGAGGCCGTGTTGAGGGCGTCCAGCTTCGCGTCGATCCGGTGGAAGCCGAGGTCTTCGAAGCCCAGCTTCAGCAGCGCTGTGGCGGCCTCGGACGCGATCCCTTTGCCGCGCGCCGCCGGGGTGAGGCTCCAGCCGATCTCGGCCTGCCCGCAGCCGGGCAGCCACTTGAGTACCACCTCGCCGAGCAACCCGGGCGCGTCCGCGGCCTCGATGGCCAGGCAGATCCAGTCGCCCTCCTTTTCGAAGACGAAGTTGGCGTACTTGCCCACGGACTCCATGGACTTGGTATAGCTCTTCGCTTCCCCCGGGAGGAACCGGGCGGTCTCGGGCAGCGAATGGTAGGCATGGTAGGCGTCCAGGTCGGAGGCCTCGAAGCGCCGCAGCACCAGCCGGTCGGTGCGCAGGGGCAGGTTCAGTTCCTTCATAGCCACCACGCTACCCATCGATTGCTCCGTAAGCGCCGTTATGAGCCGCCAAAAGGGCCGTTACGGAGCAACGGATGACTGGCCGACGACGGCGGCGGTCGCCTCCGCGATCGCGCGCTCCTCATCGGTCGGCACCACCAGCACGGGCAGGGCGGAGTCCGGCGTCGAGATGACCCGTGGTTCCTTGGAGCGCTGGCGGTTCAGCCCGGCGTCGAGCTCGACGCCGAGCGCGCCGAGCCGTTCCGCGACCAGGCTGCGGAATTGGTGCGAGTTTTCACCGATCCCCGCCGTGAACACCAGTGCCCTCGCTCCCCCGACGGCCACGTGGTAGCCCCCGATGTACTTCGACAGCCGGTAGGAGGCGACGGCGAGCGCCATGGCGGAGCGGGCATCCCCGGCCTCGGCAGCCTCGACGACCGAGCGCATGTCGTTGTTGCCCGCGAGGCCCTTGAGCCCGGACTGGCGGTTCAGCATCGAATCGATGTCCTCGGCGGACCAGCCGGCGCGGCCCAGGAAGACCAGGATCGAGGGGTCGAGGTCGCCGGAGCGGGTGCCCATCACCAGGCCCTCGAGCGGCGTGAAACCCATCGAGGTGTCAATCGACTTCCCGCCGCGGATGGCGGTGACGGAGGCGCCGTTGCCCAGGTGGGCGATCACGGCGTCGAATTCCTCCACCGGCACATCCAGCAGCGCCGCGGCCCGGTGGGCGACATATTCGTGCGAGGTGCCGTGGAAGCCGTAGCGCCGGATGCCGTGGTTCGTGTACAGCTCGTCCGGGACGGCGTAGCGCCAGGCGTGCTCGGGCAGCGTGCGGTGGAAGGCGGTGTCGAAGACGGCAACCTGCGGCAGCTCCGGCCATTTCTTCGCGATGGCGCGGATGCCTAGCACGTTGGCCGGGTTGTGTAGCGGCGCCAGCGGGTTCAGCCGCTCAATGGCGCGGGTAATCTCGTTGTTGACCAGCACCGGTTCGGAGAACCGTTCGCCGCCGTGCACCACGCGGTGGCCTACGGCGTCCAGCGGGCGGTCGCCGAGTGCCTCGTGGATCGCCTCGTCCACCCGTTCCAGCGCCTCGGCGTGGTCGCGGGGACCCTCGATCTCGCCGTCGCCGTCGCCGCCGTTGCCCATCCCGATCTTCTCGATCAGCCCCTCGGCGAGGACACTCCCCGCCTCGACGTCGCGGACCTGGTACTTGAGCGAAGACGAGCCGGAGTTGATAACGAGTACGAGCACGGGGGCCTCCTAGGCCTGGGAGTCGACGGGCTGCAGCGCGGGCTGCGCGGGCACGGGCTGGACCGACTGGGCCTGGATCGCGGTGATGGCCACCGTGTTCAGGATGTCATCCACCGTGCAGCCGCGGGAGAGGTCGTTCACGGGTTTGCGCAGCCCCTGCAGCACGGGCCCGACGGCCACGGCGCCGGACGACTGCTGGACCGCCTTGTAGGTGTTGTTGCCGGTGTTCAGGTCCGGGAAGATGAACACCGTCGCCTGGCCGGCCACCGAGGAGCCGGGCATCTTGGACTCGGCGATGGCGGCGTCGACGGCGGCGTCGTACTGGATGGGCCCCTCCACCGCGAGGTCGGGGCGCCGCTGGCGCACGAGCTCGGTGGCCTGCCGGACCGCGTCCACCGCTTCCCCGGCACCGGAGCCACCGGTCGAGTAGGACAGCATGGCCACCCGGGGCTCGACGCCGAACTGGGCCGCGGTCTCGGCGGAGGCCAGCGCGATGTCCGCGAGCTGCTCCACGTTGGGCTCCGGGTTCACGGCGCAGTCGCCGTACACCAGCACCCGGTCCGGCATCAGCATCAGGAACACCGAGGAGACGATCTTGACGCCGTCGCGGGTCTTCACGAACTCCAGCGCCGGCCGGATGGTGTGCGCCGTGGTGTGCGCGGCGCCGGAGACCATGCCGTCCACGACGCCGAGCTGGACCATCATGGTGCCGAAGTAGCTCTCGTCCTCCATCACCTCCAGCGCCTTGGCCAGGTCCACGCCCTTGTGCGCCCGGAGCTCCGCGTACTTCTGCGCGAAACCCTGGCGCAGCTCGGAGGTGGCCGGGTCCACGATGTTGATGCCGGCGAGGTCGATCCCCTGCGTGGCCGCAAGCTCCCGGACCTCGGCCTCGCGGCCCAGCACGGTGAGCTCGCAGACGTCCCGGCGGTGCAGGATCTCCGCGGCCCGCAGGATCCGCACGTCCGTGCCCTCCGGCAGGACAATGTGGCGGCGCTGCGAACGGGCCCGTTCGATCAGGTCATGCAGGAACCGCAGCGGCGTCATCCGCTCCGGTCGGGGCAGGTGCAGCCGTTCCAGCAGTTCGGCCTCGTCCACGCGCCGGGCCCACAGGCCCAGGGCGGAGGCCACCTTGCGGCGGTGGCCGGACCAGATTTCGCTGCGGACCTCGGAGACCCGCTTGGCCGTCACGTAGGTGTCGTCCGGGGCGGCGAAGATCGGGAACGGAGCCTGCGCCAGCAGCGAGTAGATAGTGGGGTCCGGGGCCAGGCCGCCGGTCAGGATGAGCGCCGACGGGACCGGGAACTCCGGCGAGAAGGAGGACGCCAGGCAGGCCACCAGCACGTCGGCACGGTCGCCGGGGACGATCACCAGCGCGCCGTCGTCGAGCACGTGCAGGAAGTTGGCCACGTTCATGGCCGCCACCTTGACCGAGTGCACATCGCGTTCCAGATCCGGCAGGCCGGCTACCTGGCCGAGGCCCAGCGCGGAGGCCACTTCGCCCGTGGTGGGCCGCGCAATGTCCTCGAGTTCGGGGAAAACGTAGACCGGGCGCCCGGAGGCGCCGGGCCGGACCGCGGCGGCGATGGCCTCGAGGTCCGCGGGGTCGGCGCGGTTGACCATGATCGCCAGCAGCGCGCAGCGCTCGGCGAGGAGTTCCTTGCGGGCCACCTCGACGGCGTCGGCGGTTTCGGCCACGGTGCGGCCCTTCGCCCCGACGACGGCGACCATCGGCGCGGCGAGGTTGTTGGCGAGGCGGGCGTTGAGGTCGAATTCGACGGCGGCGTCCTGGCCGGTCAGGTCGGTGCCCTCGATGATCACCACGTCGCAGTGTCGGGACATTTCCGCGAAGATCTCGACACAGCGGGAGTCGATTTCCTCGCGCTTTCCCTCAGCGAGCAGGCCGCGGACCTCGGCGAACGTCAGGCCACTGCGGCAGCGGTCGTCGTCGAGGTCGAAGCGGGACTTCATCAGCGCAACCATGGGATCGGCGCCGGCACGGCCGTGGACGACGGGCTTGAAGAAGCCGATGCGGTCCGCGTGCCGGTGCAGCGTATCCGCCAGGCCCAGGGCAACCAGCGACTTCCCGGATCCCGGCGTGGTCGCGCTGACATAGATTCCTTTGGCCATGTGTCCCAGCATACTTACCCCCCTTGACAGCAGGCACCCGAATGGGATTACCTAATGAACATTCGGTAAATAAAGCTGGAGGCAACGACGCATGGCTGGACTGACGATTTCCGGGAACACCCACCCCATCCTGAAAGACGACTACGCCTCCGAATGGATGGGCATTGAGGTCCTTGCGCTCGACGACGGCCATGCCACCATCCGGATGCCGCTCCGCCAGGAAATGCTCAACGGTTTCGGCATGGCCCACGGCGGAATGATCTTCGCTTTCGGCGACACCGCGTTCGCCCTTGCCTGCAACCCGGTGACGCCTGGCCCTTCCGAGGAAGGCACCATCACCGTGGCTTCCGGCGTCGACATCAACTTCATCAAACCGGCCTTCCGCGGCCAGGTCCTGACCGCCGTCGCCAACCGCCGCGCCAGCACCGGCCGCAGCGGCCTCTATGACATCCAGATTTACGCCGCAGACCCGGGTGCAGAGACCGCGACGGCGGCGCCCGCCGGCCAGGCGGCTGTCCCCACGGTCCCGGGCGAACTGCCCGCCGGTTCTTCCCCGGGCGAACTCATCGCCGAGTTCCGCGGCCGCAGCCGCACCATCTCCAAGAAATAGAAACGTAGGAACCCCAGATGACCACCCCCACCGCTGAATCTGCCCTCGCCGCCGGCGACGCCGTCCTGGACCGCGAAGAAACCATCTCCCGCGACGAGCTCGAGGCCTTGCAGCTCAGCCGGCTGCAGCACACCGTGGCGTATGCCTACGACCGGGTCCCGCTGTACAAGCGCAAGTTCGACGAGGCCGGCGTGCACCCGACGGACCTCCGCGAGCTCTCCGACCTGGGCAAGTTCCCTTTCACCACCAAGGAAGACCTCCGCCTGGAGTACCCCTTCGGCATGTTCGCCGTGCCGCAGCACGAAGTGGCCCGGATCCACGCCAGCTCCGGCACCACGGGACGGGCCACCGTGGTGGGCTACACCAAAAAGGACCTCGCCGACTGGGCCAAGCTCGTGGCCCGCTCGCTGCGCGCCTCCGGCGTCCGGCCCGGCATGAAGGTCCACAACGCCTACGGCTACGGCCTATTCACCGGCGGCATGGGCGCCCACGCCGGCGCCGAGGCCCTCGGCTGCACCGTCATCCCGATCTCCGGCGGACAGACCGAACGCCAGATCACGCTGATCCAGGACTTCAAGCCGGACGCGATCCTGGCCACCCCCACCTACCTGCTGACCATTGCCGACGCCATGATGAAGCAGGGCATCGACCCGGCCTCCACCTCGCTCAAGTACGCCGTGCTCGGCGCCGAGCCCTGGACCGAGGAAATGCGGCACGAGCTCGAAACCACCATGAACATCAAGGCTTGCGACATTTACGGACTCTCCGAGGTTATGGGCCCGGGCGTCGCCGGCGAGGCCGTGGAAACCCAGGACGGCAGCCACATCTGGGAGGACCACTTCCGCCCCGAAATCATCGACGCGTTTGATCCCTCGGTGGTCCTGGGCGACGGCGAGCCCGGCGAACTGGTGTTCACCTCGCTCACCAAGGAGGCCCTGCCGATCATCCGCTACCGCACCAAGGACCTCACCCGGCTGCTGCCCGGCACGGCGCGCCCAGCGCACCGCCGGATGGGCCGCATCACCGGCCGCAGCGACGACATGATCATCCTGCGCGGCGTGAACCTGTTCCCCTCGCAGATCGAGGAGATCGCCCTTCGGATCCCCGAGCTGAGCCCGCACTTCCAGCTGGAACTGACCCGCCCGGAGGGCCAGCGGATGGACCAGCTGACCGTCCGGATCGAACGCCGCGAGTCCGTCACGGGCGACGTGGTCGCCTCGGCCGCCAAGGTCCTGCAGCAGCAGATCAAGATCCACGTCGGATCCTCCTGCACCGTCGACGTCGTCGAACCGGGATCGCTGGAGCGTTCCAACGGCAAGCTGCGCCGGATCTACGACATGCGCCCCAAGGCCTGACCGACCGTTCATGAGAAACTAGCGAGTATGCCCAGCACAGCAACCAGCACCAAACGCGGCCGACCCGGCTACGACCAGCAGTCGGTCCTGCTCATCGCCGTCGACGTCTTCAACCGCCACGGCTACGACGCCACGTCGATGGGCATCCTCGCCGAGAACCTGGGCATCTCCAAATCCGCGATCTACCATCACGTGCCATCCAAGGGCGACCTGCTGAAGCTGGCCCTGGACCACGCCCTGGGCGGCCTCGAGGCCATCCTGGACCAGCCGGAGGCCCAGACCGGTTCCGCGGACGCCCGGCTGGAATTCGTGCTCCGCGAAACCATCTCGGTGCTGGTGGAGCGGCTGCCGTTCGTCACGCTGCTCCTCCGGCTGCGCGGCAACACCGAGATCGAACGGGACGCCCTCGAGCGCCGCCGCACCTTCGACCACAAGGTGGCGGCCCTGATCTCCGCGGCCCGCGACGAGGGCTCGCTGCGCCAGGACATCGACCCCCGCACCGTCACCCGGCTGCTGTTCGGCACCATCAACTCGATCGTCGAATGGTACAAACCGGGCGGTTCCCTGTCCCCGCAGAAGCTGGCCGACGACGTTATCACCATGGCGTTCCACGGCCTGCACGTGCCGGATTAGCCCGCCCCTCGCGGGCCCCGCCAACTCACGACGCCGTCACCCCGCCACCGTGCCCGGGGACGCCATGGCCCACCAGAGGAAATACATCAGGGCCGCGGACAGGAGCACGGCAAACGCCGCGACCAGCAGGGAACGATCCTTCGCCCACAGCAGGGCTGCCCAGAGCATCACCACCGTGACCACCAGCAGGATGACCACAATGTCGTCGGAGGCTCCGGCCTGGAACACGGCCTGTCCCAGGACGAGAAGGACCCAGGCCGGTGACAGGACGGTGACATAGGCCAAGGTCAGGGCTATCTTCCCCGTCCGGGTGACGGGGAACCAAGCGAGGGCGCGGCTGCCGGCCGTGGGCGCCCGCCCGGACGGGGAATGGCTCATGCTGGGCAGCTCCCTCCGCCGGACGCGAATCTGGCCCCACGCTACACCCGCGGTGACGCTTCGGACAGGTCCACTAAACCCTTGCCGGACCGGAAACAGCACCCCGGGGGCCGGGGTGCTGTTTCTTCAGGCGGGACGCCGGGGAGCTGCCGCTCAGAGCTGGTAATCGGCTGCCGTGGTGATGTTCTCGTGCACACAGAGAATGTTGTGCTCGCTGTCCATAAACCAGGCGCACTTCTCGGAATCCGTGGTGCAGATGTGGTTCTCGGTCTTGAGATCGGGGAGATCGTAGTCCTGGAACATGACGCCCTTGGCTTCCATCTCCTTGACGGTGCGTTCGATCTCGCTGACTTCAAAACTCAGGGTGGTGTGCTCTGAATGCTTTCCATCCCGGACTGGCATCAGCTGCAGCATCGGGCCGCCGGCCGAGCCAAACAGTTCACTTCCGTCGTCTGTCACTCCACGGTGAGGCAGGCCCAGGGTGTCCGCATAAAAGCGGTGGGCGCGCTCCACATCATCGACTGGCAGGACCGTTGTGGCTTTATCTAATACGAGGGTCATTTCGCCACCTCCTACGAACAAAATTCTACGCCGGGGCGAGGTGGAAAGACCCTGCAAATTGCGCCACCGGGCATGTGACGCTCCCGCACCAACTGCGGGAGCGTCACGACGGAATGCGCACCACCTGCGGGAGCGTCACCACGGAAAGCACACCAACTGCGGGAGCGTCCCCACGGAAAGCACACCTGATGAGGGAGCGTCGGGAGGAGGGCTACTTCTCCACGAGGGTGAGCACGTCGTAGGTGGCCACGATTTCGTCGTCCTGGTTGGTCAGGACGGCGTCCCAGGCCACCTCGCCGTACTCGTCCGTCTCACGCGGGGTGATCTTCTTGGCCGTCAGGGTGACCCGGATGGAGTCGCCGGCCGCGACGGGGGTGATGAAGCGCAGGTTTTCCAGGCCGTAGTTCGCCAGTACCGGGCCCGGCGCGGGTTCCACGAACAGGCCGGCGCCCCAAGCCAGGAGCAGGTAGCCGTGGGCGACGATGCCCGGGAAGAACGGGTTGGCCTCCGCGGCTTCCTGGTTGGTGTGGGCGTAGAAGGTGTCGCCGGTGGAGTTGGCGAACTTGGTGATCTCCTCCAGCGAGACCTCGCGCAAATCGGAGCGGATGGCGTCGCCGATGTGCAGCGTGGCCAGCGACTTCCGGAACGGGTGCTGGCCCTCGGTCTCGAGGGTGAAGTTCCGGTCCGCGCCGGTGTGCCAGACGCCGGTGACGGCGGTCAGCATGTTCGGCGAGCCCTGGATGGCGGTGCGCTGCATGTGGTGCATGACCGAGCGGATACCGCCGAGCTCCTCGCCGCCGCCGGCGCGGCCCGGTCCGCCGTGGACCAGGTGCGGGACCGGGGAGCCGTGGCCGGTGGAGCTGCGGGCGTCCTCGCGGTTGAGCATCAGCACGCGGCCGTGGTGCGCCGCGATCCCGGTGACCAGCTGCTGCGCCACCGCGGGATCGTTGGTGCAGACCGAGGCCACCAGCGAGCCGCCGCCGCGGGCGGCGAGGCGGACGGCGTCGGCGAGGTCCGTGTAGCCAATCACCGAGGAGACCGGGCCGAAGGCCTCGAGTGAGTGGACCTCTTCCGCTTCCGGGTCGGCCCAGCTCAGCAGCACCGGGGACATAAACGCGCCGCCGTCGACGACGCCGACGCTGCCGTCCGCGCTGGTGACCTTCGGCGCATCCAGGCTGCCGTAGGCGAGCTCGCCGCCGGCGTCGAGCATCGACTGGACGGCGGCGCGCACGTCCGCGAGCTGTTCCAGCGAGGCCAGGGCGCCCATCGTGACCCCGTCGGCGCGGGGATCGCCGAGCACGACGCGTTCAGCGATCCGCTCCCCCACGGCGGCGACGACGTCGGACACCAGCGCCTGCGGCACAATCGCGCGGCGGATCGAGGTGCACTTCTGGCCGGCCTTGGCGGTCATCTCAGTGACGAGGGACTTGATGAAGGCGTCGAACTCCGGGGTGCCCTTGACCGCGTCCGGGCCCAGGATCGCGGCGTTGAGGGAGTCGGTCTCCGAGGTGAACCGGACGCCGCCCTTGACCACGTTGGGGTGGGACTTGAGCGTGTTGGCGGTGGACGCGGAGCCGGTGAAGGCGACGAGGTCACGGTAGTCGAGGTGGTCCAGCAGGGTGCGGACGGAGCCGGAGACGAGCTGCAGCGAGCCCTCGGGCAGGATGCCGGACTCGTCGATCGCCTTCACCACGGCCGCGGCGACGTAGCCGGTGGGGGTGGCGGGCTTGACGATGGTGGGGACGCCGGCGATGAAGGCCGGGGCGAGCTTTTCGAGCATGCCCCAGACCGGGAAGTTGAAGGCGTTGATCTGCACGGCGACGCCGGGGATCCGGGTGTAGATGTGCTCGCCGGCGAAGGACCCGTCCTTCGACAGCACCTCCATGGGCCCGTCCACCACCACCTGGGCGTTGGGCAGTTCGCGCCGGCCCTTGGAGCCGAAGGTGAAGAGCACGCCGATGCCGCCGTCGATGTCGATCATCGAGTCGACCTTGGTGGCGCCGGTCTGCGCGGAGAGCGCGTAGAACTCGTCGCGGCGGCCGTTGAGATACTGAGCGAGCTCCTTGAGCTTGAGGGCGCGCTGGTGGAAGGTCAGCTTGCCCAGTTCCGCCTGACCGGTGGTGCGGCCGTAGTCGACGACGGCGGCGAGGTCCAGGCCCTCGGTGCTCACCTTGGCCAGGAGCTCGCCAGTGCTGGCGTCCAGGACCGGGGCGGCTCCGGCAGCAGAGGCGGCGTCGGGGGTCCACCACGAGTTCTTGATGAAGCTGGGGACGATCTCGACGGTGCCGACTGAGGGTTCCGGAGCTGTTGCAGTGGTGGTCATCGTTGACGGGTCCTTCCAACGCGGGGCAAGATCAACACGGCCAGAGCATTACTGACCGTCCGTTCGGTAATATGTCTACAGTACATGAAGGAGCCCTGCGGCACACTAGTAGCGGCAGGACCGACCGGCCCGAGACGGGCCCAGCCCCGAGGAGACGCTATGACCCCCGATTCCCCCGCCGGCGAGCCGTGGAAGATCACGCTCGGCGAACTTGACGAGAAGATGGGCGTCAAAATCGTGGAGCAGTCGGTGGAACGGGTCGTCGCCACGATGCCGGTGGAAGGCAACCGCCAGTCCTTCGGCCTGCTGCACGGCGGCGCCTCGCTGGCCGTCGGGGAGGCCGTGGGTTCCTGGGCCGCGGTGATCCACGCCAGCACCCTGGGCAAGACCGCTGTGGGCGTGGACGTGTCTGCGACCCACCACAAGTCGGCCCGGGAGGGGATCATCACTATCACCGCCACGCCCCTTCATCTGGGCGGCACGGTGACCACCCACGAGGTGCTGATCACCAACGAGGCCGGCGAACGGCTCTGCACACTGCGCATCACCAACCTGCTGCTGGAGCGCAAGGGCTAGGCCCGGCTGTTGGCGCCGGGCCTAGCCCTTGCTAAAGCTGGCTGCTCGCCCGGACGACGAGGCGTGCCGGAAAGATGAGTGGCTCCCGGCTGGTACCGGGGTCTTCAATGTCTGCGAGGAGGAGGCGGCCCGCCTGGGTCGCCATTTCCACGGTGGGCTGGTTGATGGTTGTCAACGGCAGTTCTCCCGGTGCAGCCAGATGGTCATCAAAGCCGACGACGGCGACGTCCTGCGGCACCGACCGCCCTGAAGCGTGCAGGGCCGTGATGGCGCCGCGGGCCATCAGGTCGGACGCGGCGAAGATGCCATCCACACTGCCGTCCGCCGCGAGGAGCCGTTCGGCGGCTTCAGTCCCACCCGCGGGAGTGAAATCGCCGTGGGCGACCGGACCCGGCCGCAGCCCGGCCTCCTTGAGGCCGGCCTGCCAGCCAGCAAGCCGGTCCGCCGCCGCCGTCATGTCCAGCGGCCCCGTAATGGTTGCCAGCCGGGTGCGTCCGGCAGCGGCGAGGTGAAGCGCGGCCTGCCGGCCGCCTTCGAAGCTGTCCACGTCAACGTAGTGGATGCCCAGCCCGGCGTCCCACGGCCTGCCAATGAAGACGGTGGGCAGTCCCGACGCCGCAAGCTGCTCCGTCCAGCTGTCCGCCTTGTGGTGCGAGACCACGATGGCGCCGTCGACGTGGCCTCCGCGCAGGTAGCGGACAGTCCGGGACGGATCGCCGCCGGCACGGGACATCAACAGGACCAACTGCATGTCCGTCTCCCGCAGCGCTTCCGTGACCCCGGTGATGACGGCCGCGAAAAACGGGTCCATCATGACGCGCGCGTCGGGTTCGTTGATGACCAGGGCGATTGAGGAGGTCCGGCGCGTGACCAGGCTGCGTGCGGCCCGGTTGGGGGTGTAGCCGAGGGAAATGACCGCAGCGTCCACCGCCGCCTGCGCCTCCGGGCTGACGCGGGAACCCCCGTTGATGGCCCGCGAGGCGGTGGAGCGTGACACTCCGGCCGCCGTCGCGAGGTCTTCAAGGGTGGGGGTGGGCCTGGCCGGTCCGGCCTGCTGACCCCGGTGGATCTGTGCGCTCATTACCTTGAGAATACGACATCCCCGGGTTCCGGGCTGACGGGCGCAACTTCGCGGGCCGGCAGGGCGTTTGCCGCCGCCACCGTCGCGTACCACAGGCCGCTCGCCTTCGGGATACGTTCCAGCGTCTCGTAATCGACCCGGACAAGACCGAAACGCTGGTGGTAGCCGTAGGCCCACTCGAAATTGTCCAGCAGCGACCACGCGAGGTAGCCGCGGACGTCCGCGCCGTCGTCGATCGCGGCGCGCACCGCGCGCAGGTGAACATCAAAGAACTCCAGCCGGTCCTGGTCGTCGACGAAACCGTCCGCGTCGGGAGCGTCCGGGTAGGCGGCGCCGTTCTCTGTCATGTAGATCGGAATGCCGGCAGGGCCCGTGTACTCGCGCTGCAGCCTGGTCAACAACCGATACAGGCCCTCGGGCTGCACCTCCCAGCCCATCCCGGTCACCGGCAGCCCGCGCGGCACGGAGTGCACCCCCTCGGCGGACACAAACGGCGTGGGCGCCGGCCCGTTGTCCGACGCCGGCGCCGCCTGCGCCGTCGTCGTCACGGTCTCCGGCTGGTCCCTTTCTTCGGCGGGAGCGGCGTCCCTGGTCAGCGCCTCGCCCTGGTAGTAGTTGACGCCGAGCAGGTCCAGCGGCGTGGCGATGACGGCGAGATCCCCGTCCTGCACCACGGCGTCGAAGCCCAGGCCGGCGACGTCGTCCAGCACGTCCGCCGGGTATTCACCGCGGAAGAGTGGGTCCAAGAAGATCCGGTTATGCAGGCCGTCGATCCGGCGGGCCGCGTCCTGGTCCTCCGCCGAGTCCGGATCCGCCGGGTCCGCGACGGTCAGGTTCAGGGTGATCCCGAGGCGCGCCTCCGGGTCGCGCCGGCGCAGCTCCGCCGTGGCGAGTCCGTGCCCCAGCAGCAGATGGTGCGCCGCCGCTAGGGCAGCCGCCGGTTCCTGCCGGCCGGGGGCGTGGACTCCCGCCGCGTAGCCGAGGAAAGCCGAGCACCAGGGCTCGTTGAGCGTGGTCCAGATGCGGACCCGGTCACCCAAGGCCTCATGCATGACGGCCGCATAGTCCGCGAAGAGTCCCGCCGTCTCGCGGTTGGCCCAGCCGCCCCGGTCCTCAAGCGCCTGCGGCAGGTCCCAGTGGTACAGGGTCAGCCAGGGAGTGATCCCGGCGGCCAGGAGCTCGTCCACCAGCCGGGAGTAAAAGGCGATTCCCTCGGGGTTGGGCGTCCTGCCGTCAGGCATGCAGCGTGCCCACGACGTCGAGAACCGGTACGCGCTGAGGTTCAGCGACTTCATCAACGCGACGTCCTGGCCCGAGCGGTGGTAGTGGTCGCAGGCGACGTCCCCGTTGTGGGCGTCCGCGACGGCGCCGGGAACCCGGGCGAAGGTGTCCCAGATGGAGTCCTTGCGGCCGCCCTCATGGGCGGCGCCTTCGATCTGGTAGGCGGCGGTGGCCGCGCCCCAGAGGAAGCCCTCGGGGAAGGTGATCGGGGTGGTGCTCATCCTTTGACTGCTCCTTGCATAATTCCTGATACGAGTTGGCGCCCTGCTGCGATGAAGAGCAGCAGCAGCGGGACGGTGGCCAGCACAGCTCCAGCCAGCACCACTGAGTAGTCCACGAAGTGCGCCGCCTGCAGCAGCTGAAGGGCAACCGGCAGGGTGGGGTTCGAGGGGTCCAGCACAATGAAGGGCCAGAAGAAGTTGGTCCACGTGGCGACGAACGTGAAGAGGGCCAGCATGGCCGCCGCCGGCCGGGCCGCCGGGAAACCGACGTACCAGAAGGCCTGGATCATTGACGCCCCGTCCATCCGTACGGCCTCGATCAGCTCATCGGGCAGCGCGTCCCGCAGGTACTGGGTCATCCAGAAGACGCCGAAGGCGGTGACCAGGCCTGGAATGATGACGGCCCAGAGCGAGCCGGTCCAGCCCAGCTTGGCCATGACGATGAACAGCGGTACGACGCCCAGCTGGGTGGGGACCGCCATGGTGGCGATCACGAACACCAGCAGGGCCTTGTTGCCGCGGAACCGCAGTTTGGCGAACGCGAACCCGGCCAGGGTGGAGAAGACCACCACGGACGCGGCCGTGACACTGGATACCAGAAGGCTGTTGCCCATGGCCTTCCAGAAGGGAATGCTGTCGAAGACCTTGGCCGCGTTGGCCAGGAAGTTCCCGCCGGGCAGCAGCGGGATGCCCCGGCTGAGCGCGGTGCTGTCGTGGCTGCCGACCAGGAAGGACCAGTACAACGGGAACAGCGAGGCCAGCACGACGGCGGTGAGGGTGCCGTAGGTCAGCACCCCGGGACGGCGCACGGCCCCGCCCCGCCCGGCGCCTGGCTTGCGTCCAGGCCCTCCCGGGCGGTTGAGGCGCCGTTCGGCGTTCCGGGCGGCGCCCGCGCCGGCGGACTGCCGGATCATGGGGATGGAGCTCATGAGCGGTCTCCTTGGTTGGCGATGCGCCGGGTGAGCAGGAAGTTCGTCAGGGCGATCAGGACGATCATCAGGAACAGCAGCCAGGCCACGGCCGAGGCCCGCCCGAAGTTGCGCTGGCCCCAGCCGAGTTCCCAGATGTACATGGTCAGCGTCTGCCACTGCCGGTCCGCGCCGCCGAGCCCGGACTGGTCGAACACCCGCGGCTCATCGAAGATCTGCAACCCGCCGATCGTGGACGTGATGGCCACGAAAATCACGGTGGGGCGCAGCATGGGGACCGTCACCGAGAGGAACTGCCGGAGCCGCCCCGCGCCGTCGATGGTGGCCGCCTCGTAGACGTCCCGCGGGATGGCCTGCATGGCCGCCAGGAAGATCAGCGCGTTGTAGCCGAGCCAGCGGAAGTTGACCATGGTGGCAATGGCCAAGTGGCTGGCCAGCTGGTCCGAATGCCAGCGGACCGGGTCGAGGCCTACAGCCTGCAGCACGTTGTTGACCAGGCCAAACTGGTCCGCGAACAGGTTGTTGAAGATCAGGCCCACCGCCACCGGAGCGACGACGAAGGGCACCAGCACCCCCATCCGCCAGAACGTCCTGGCCCGGAGGTTGGCGTCCAGCACGGCCGCGATCAGCAGCGCCAAAACCACCTGGGGCACCGACGAGAGCAGGAAGATGCTCACGGTGTTGCCCACGGCGTTCCAGAAATAAGGCTGTCCGAGCACGAAGGCGAAGTTGTCGAAGCCGATGAACTTGCCCTGGCCGCCAATCAGGTTCCAGTTGTGCAGCGAAACCCAGCCCGTGTACACCAGCGGGAACAGGCCCGTCAGGGAGAACAGCAGGAAGAACGGCGAAATATAGAGGTAGGGCGAGACCTTGACGTCCCACCGCGAGAGCCGCTGCGAGAACGCAAGCCTGCGCACGCTCCGGCCGCCGTCGTCCGTGCTGCCGCCCGTGGGCCCCTGGAGCCTGACCCGGTCCGTTACTGCCATGGCTTAGAGAGACTTCACGGCCGCGAGGAACTTGGTCCAGGAGGAAGCGGCGTCGTCGGACTTATCCACGTCCACCCGGGTGAGGGCCTGCTGCATGGCGTCATTGATGGCGAAGAACTTCGGGCCCTTGAACGGGGAGGCGCCCACGGCCTTGGCCCGCTCGGCAAAGATCTTGCCGGTCGGGGCGTTGTTGAAGAAGGTGTTGGTCTGGCTCAGCAGGGCGTCGCTGGAGAGGGCCTGGACCTGGCTGGGGAACGTGCCCTTGGCGGTGAAGGCCTTGATCTGCTGCTCCGGAGCGGTCAGCCAGGCGGCCAGCTTCTTGGCCTCGGCCTGGTGCTTGCTCTGGGTCGGGACGGTCAGGTAGGAGCCGCCCCAGTTTCCGCCACCGCCCGGGAAGACGTTAGCGACGTCCCAGCCCTTGACGCCGGCGGCGTTGCCCTCGATCACGCCGAGCATCCAGCCCGGGCAGAGGGTGGTGGCGAACTTCTGCGACTGGAAGCCGGCCACCCAGTCGTTGCTCCACTGGCTCAGGTGGGCGGAGAGATTTTCCTTGGTGGAGGCGTTGAGGACCTTGGTGTACGTGTCCTTGACGGCCGGGTTGTCCGCGGCGATGACCGTGCCGTCCTCCTTCTCGTAGGCCTTGTCCAGCTGGTTGCTCATGGCCTGGTAGACGGATCCGGCGGAGTCGAACCAGGCCGGGCCGGTCTTCGCGCCGACGAATTTCTTGCCGGCGTCGAAGTAGCTGTCCCAGGTGGTGCCGAGCATCTTGGCCACGGACTCACGGTCGGTGGGGAGGCCGGCGGCCTTGAACAGCGAGGAGTTGTAGCAGACGGCCTCGGGGCCCGAGTCGGTGCCGTAGCCGATCAGGTGGCCGTCGTCGGTGGTCGCGGCCTTGGCCTTCCAGTCCAGCCAGCGGCCCTCGACGCCGGGATCCTTGAGGTCAACGAACTTGTCCGGGTACTGCTTGAGCTCGGAGAGCCAGTCCACCTCGATCGCCTCGATGTCGGAGAGCCCGGAGCCGGCCGCCAGGCGCGTGGTGAGGTTGTCGCGGGCCTCGTTGGTGGTGGCGGCCTTCTTGTGCTGGATCGTAACGTTCGGGTTGAGGGTCTGGTACTCCTTGATCAGATCCTCGTAGCCGAATTCGTTGAAGGTGGCGATGGTGAGGGTCACCGGTTCCTTGCCGGTCTCGCCCGAGGGGCCGGAACTCTTCGGGGCGTCGGCGCCGCAGCCGCTGAGGGCAAGGGTGAGGCAGGCAGCCGACGCCGACAGCGCGGCGAGTTTGCGGGGGAATTTCACGCGGGGACTCCTTCGTCAGGGTGGGTGATGGGGCGGGTGCGGACTCATGGCGTCCCGTCACCCTCATGGGAACGCTCCCACATCCATTGTGGGAGCGCTCTCACGAGGATGGTGTCGCACATCACAGGGCCTTGTCAACCCACCCGCATCGGCAGCGGATGATCCCTTGCCGGGACCTGGAGCCGGTGTTACGCTTCCCGGCGGGAGCGCTCCCACAACCTTCCGCACGGAGCCCCGCCACCCCCACAGAGAGCAGGCCGAGCAATGCCGCTAGCCCACTTCCCGTCCCGCCCGACGTCCCCGCCGGGCCTCCGCAAATCCCAGCACGGCGCTGGCCGGCTGATCGTCGGGGCCGTCGTCGCCCTCGCCGCGGCCTTGGCCGGCAGCGCCGCGGCCACCGCCGCCGTGCCCGCCGGCACCGGCGCGCCGCCCGCCGTCGTCGTCCCGGCAGCCCCAGCCACCCCGCCAGCCCCGTCCGCTCCGGCGAAGCCCGCCGCGGCGGCCAAGCCGGCACCGGGCGCCGCGTCCGCGTTCGGTCCCAACGTCCGGGTCTTCGATCCGAGCATGCCGGTGGCGCAGATCCAGGCCACCGTCGACGCGATCGCCGCCCAGCAGGTCGACGACGAGATGGGCACCAACCGCTACTCGCTGCTGTTCAAGCCCGGCACCTACGGCACCGCGGAGACGCCGCTGATCATCCAGGTGGGCTACTCCACCGAGGTGGCCGGCCTAGGCAACTCCCCCACCGACGTGACCATCAACGGCCACGTGGACACCTACAACCGCTGCCTCACCGCGGACAACTGCATCGCCCTGAACAACTTCTGGCGCTCGGTCTCCAACCTCACCATCAACGTCACCGGGCTGGACGGCTGCCGCGCCTCGGCCAACTTCTGGGCCGCCTCCCAGGCCTCCCCGATGCGGCGGGTCAACGTCACCGGCGGAAACCTCACCCTGATGGATTACTGCACCGCCGGACCGCAGTACGCCAGCGGCGGCTTCATCGCCGACTCCAAGACCGGGTTCGTGATCAACGGCTCCCAGCAGCAGTACTACGTCCGCGACAGCACCCTCGGGGGCTGGTCCAACGCCGTCTGGAACCAGGTCTTCTCCGGCGTCAACGGCGCTCCGGCACAGTCCTTCCCGGACCCGCCGTACACCACGCTGGCCAGCACCCCGGTCAGCCGGGAGAAGCCGTACCTGACCATCGACGGTGCCGGCAGCTACTGCGTGTTCGTTCCCTCCGCGCGGCAAAATTCCTCCGGCACCACCTGGGAGAACGGTCCGACGGCGGGACGCAGCGTGCCGCTCTCCGACTTCTACGTGGCCACGCCCGCCGATTCGGCCAAGGACATCAACGTCCAGCTGGCCCGCGGCAAGAACCTGCTCTTCACCCCGGGCGTGTACGACATCGACAGCACGCTTGAGGTCAAGCGTGCGGACACCGTGGTCCTCGGGCTCGGCATGACCACCCTGACCGCCGTCGGCGGCGCCGTTCCGCTGGAGGTCGCGGACGTCTCCGGCGTCCAGGTCGCCGGCCTCACCATCGACGCCGGCACCGTGAACTCCCCGGCGCTGATGCGGCTGGGCAAGGCCAGGGGCAACGCCTCCCACACGGATGCCTCCGGCAAGCACGGGGACCCGGCCAACCCCACGGCCCTGCACGACGTGTTCTTCCGCATCGGCGGCCCGCACGTGGGCAAGGCCTCCGTCAGCCTCGAGGTCAACAGCGACGGCGTGCTCCTGGACCACATCTGGGCCTGGCGCGCGGACCACGGCAACGGCGTGGGCTGGGACACCAACACGGCCGACAACGGCGTCACCATCAACGGCGACGACGTCACCGCCACCGGCCTGTTCGTGGAGCACTACCAGAAGTACAACGTGACCTGGAATGGTGAGCGCGGCCGGACGGTCTTCTTCCAGAACGAATTGCCCTACGACGCGCCGAACCAGGCTGCATGGCAGCACGACGGCGTCCTCGGCTGGGCCGGGTACAAGGTTGCCGATGCCGTCCGGTCGCACGAACTCTGGGGCGGCGGCAGCTACGTCTACACCAACGTGGATCCCTCGATCCACGCCACCCGCGGCTTCGAGGTCCCGGTCACGCCAGGCGTCAGGCTGCACGGGCTGCTGACCGTGAACCTGGGCGCGGGAACGCTGGACCACGTGGTCAACGACACCGGCGCGCCAGTCTCGACTGACGCAGTGGGCGTACCCAGCTACGTCGTCGATTTCGGCTGATACCCCCGGCGGGCGGGCGTCTCCCGGCCCCGCCCGCCGGTAGCCGAGGGGGCGGCACCGCCTGGGCCTACTCGGTCAGCGCGGCCCTGACGGCCCGGCGGCGTCGCTGGATCAAGAGCCCGGCGGCCAGCAGGACGGACCCGCCTGCCAGGCCTGCAGCCGGCAGCAGCCACTCGATGCCGGGCCCCGGCACCTGTCCGGACCGCGTTGGCGGGGCCGCCGCCGGCGCAGCCGCCGGCTCTTTGGCCTGAGCCTCCGGCACGACGTCGGTCTTCCCGGACGGGCCCGAGGGCGGGGCAGGCGACACGGCACCGTCGTCGGATAGCTCCCCGGGCTGCGCGAAGCCATACGGTTGAGGGGCCACCCCCGCTCCGGCTGGCTCGGCGGCCGGCACCGGCACCGCGCCGGGAACCTCCTGGCCAGCCGCGGCGGCGGCGCCGGCGGCCGCCGGCGCGGAGACGTCAACGGCAAGAGTGACCGCACCTGACCGGCTGAAGCCGTTGACCGTCTCTGCCGTGAAGGTCAGGTGGCCTGCGGTCGCAGGGGCGGCGAAGGACCAGTGTCCTGCCTGGTCCACGGGTACGTCCGTCGGCGACTGGCCGGGGACGGTGATCCGGACGGCAGACCCGGCGGCTACGGCGGAGGCGGGCGCTGCCCGAACCTGCCCGGAGATGACTCCCCCGGGACTAACCGCCGGGTTAGCCGCCGGGTTGGCGGGTACGACGAGTTCCGGTTTGTTCAGGAACAACTGCAGTTGGACGTCCGGGACCAGCTTCAGGGCATCCTCGAGGGTGGCGGCGATGGCACGCAATTGGGTGCTGCCTTGCTTCTCGGCCGCGGTGTGGGTACCCACTGCAAAGTTGCCGCTGATCCAGGGGCCACCGGAATCACCGCCGTCCGACGTGACCGAGGTGGAATCGAAAGCCCTGACCGCACGGAGGTCGTTGGCGAAGTTTGGCGGCAGACTCTTCGGGCCGGGGATCAGCCAGATGCCGACCGAGTCGACCGTGCCGCACCTCCATCCGGTGGTGCGGCCGGACCGGCACACGGGCTGGCCCACCTTCGGGGCCATCGCTCCGATGATTTTGACGGCCGTGGGCCCCGGGTTTGCGGGATCCGCGGTGTTATATGCTGGCTCCTCGCCACGCCACTTGGTCACAGCCGGTTGGATCCTGATGCCTGCCGCTAGGTCCTTGATCACGGCGATGTCGGTCCCGAAGTTGCCGGGGTTAGTGGTAGTCGCCGTATTGCCAGGGCCGCCGAACTGGCTGAACCCGAAGGTTCCGAGCGGCGCGAGGACAGCAGGCTTGGCCGTCGTCGCACCCCCGGCCTTCGAGGCGGTGGCCGGCTCGATGCCCGTCGTGTGGCTGGCGCCGTCATTGCTGCAGTGGCCGGCGGTGAGGACGAGCGGGGCACCGGTCGTTCGGTTGTAGGCTCCGAAACCGTCGGAGCACGTGAAGTTCCCGTCCGTGACGTAGCCCTGCCCGCCGAAGAGGTCCGAGACGACCGCAGCCTGGGTGGTGACCGGGGAGCCCTTTTCCAACTGGACATTGTTGTACCGTGCTACAAAATCCGCGGCCGCCATCGTGGCCGCCGCGGAAGTTTGGGTCGGCGGCGGCTGCATGGGCAGGAAGTCCGGCAGCGCGGCCTCGGCCGTGTTGGTCCCACCGGTGCGGATGACAAAGTGGCCGTCGGCGTAGGCCACGGCCTGCAGTCCGGCCGGACCGACCTCGCGGACGTAGGCCTCGAACAGCTCGTCCACGCTCGAGGCCACCTGCAGGGCGGGCAATTGCCCCTGTGCGGCGGCCGGGCCGGGGCCCTCAAGCACGAAATCCGCCGTCGGGCCTGCCGCGTTCAGCTCCTCGATGCGGGACTGCAGCTCCGCGCCGCCGCCCCGGACGACGATTTTGCCGCCCTTAAGGCTCATGCCCCCGTAGCCCGGGAGCTCCCGGAGGGTCGTTGCGGCATCGGCGGCACGCTTGGCCAGCTGTCCTGCTGCGTTGAATTCCTCCACTGTCAGGCCGAGGTCCCTCCGGACGGCCTCGGCCAGTCCGGCGTCGCTGAGGGCAGCGGGTGTGGGTTCGGATCCGGTGGACTCAGCCGGAGTCGCGGCCGTTGTGCCGGCCTGCCCGGCCTCGGCGAAGGCGGGGACGGCCAGCGACGAGCCCGCGAGCACAGCGGCGGCCGCCGCCATTCGCACCACCAGCACGTATTTGGGAGTCTTCACCCGGTTACTCTAACGCCCCAATTTGGCCATAAGGGCGGCCATTTGCCCGACTGTTACCCCATTGTGGCCCAGGAACTCCTCGGTTTTTACCTGCCGCACGAAGCGCAGGAGGCTTTCCCGGCGGCCTGCGACCAGCGGCGCGAGTACGTCCTCGGGCAGGTAGCGCTCGTGCGGATGCGGGGTGGCGGCCACCCGGTGGTGTTCGTTGATGGCCCGCAGGGCGCGCTCGTAGGCCAGCGCAATGGCGTCCTCCCCGGCTCCGGCCAGGTCCTGGAGCATGGCTGCGATCATGCCGCTGCGGTCCCGGCCTGCCGAGCAGTGGATCACGACGCCGCCGCGGGCCGCCGCGACGGCCTTGAACACGGCAGCGAGCTTGCCCGGGAAGATCCTGGCATTGTCCGGATAGGACGCCGGGTCGTTCAGGTAGGGGACGCACAGGGCGCGGAATTCACTGTTGGAGGGGTCCTCGGTGGGGGCGTGCACGACGTCGAACACCGCCAGCGCCTCCTCGCTCACCGGCGGGTCGGTGTCGCGGCGGTGGATTTCCTCAGGGTTGCGGAGGTCGATAACGGTGCGGATGCCGTCGTCGTAGGCCTGCTGCCAGCCGTCCTCGGTGAGCCACTCCCGGCGCCCCATCCGGTAGACGCTGCCGGCAACGTGCCAGGCGTTGACCGCCCCGTCCCAGCCCACCTTGCCGCCAGGATTTTGCTCTTTCACGGAATCACCTCATCCCACCTACCCACCGAACCCGCGCTAGCGCCGCTTCGCCAGCCTGAACTCAAGGGCGCTCCGGACCATCGGCCACTCGTGTTCCAGGATGGAAAACACCACGGTGTCGCGTAGCACGCCGTCGGCCGTCCGGGTGTGGCTGCGCAGGACGCCGTCCTGTTTGGCTCCAAGCCGCGCGATCGCCTCGCGGGACTGGTGGTTGAGCCAGTGCGTGCGGAACTCGACGGCCGGGCAGCCGAGGGTTTCAAAGGCGTGCCGCAGCAGCAGCAACTTGGAGTCCGGGTTGCTGCCGCTGCCGTGCGCGGAGGCGGCGTTCCAGGTGGATCCGATCTCCACCCGGGGCGTGGCGGCGTCGATGTTCATGTAGGTCGTCATCCCGATCACCCGGCCCGGGACGCCGGTGGCCCGGTCAAGCAGCCGGGTGGTGAAGGGCAGCATCGAACCAGACTCCTGCAGTGCCAGTCGCCGGTCGATCTCGGCGGCCATGGCTTCCGGCGCAGGGACGGAGGTGTACCAGAGCTTCCAGAGGTCGCCGTCCCGGACCGCGTCCACCAGGCCGTCGTGGTGGTCGTGGCTCAGCGGCTCCAGCACCACGTACTGGCCGGTGAGAGTGAGGGGTTGAATGCGGTTCACGGAACCATCCTAGGCGCGGGACCGTTGCGCCCGGCCGGCCCCGGGACGGCCCGGAGGCAGGTGTGCTGTCCATTCGGGGACTTCTGGGTAGGCTGGGCCCATGATCACAGTCACCGGCACGGTCCGCTCAGCTCTGGAGGCCGGCGAGGCCTTCGCGTACCTCTCGGCGTTTGAGCACACGCCCGAATGGGATCCCGGAACTCCGGTGGTCAGGAAGCTTTCCGACGGGCCGGTCGCGGTAGGACACCGGTACGAGGCGGAAGCGGAGTTCCGTGGCAAGCGCCAGACGCTGATCTACGAGGTGGTGGAGCTGGCTGCAGGCCGCATCACGTTGCGCGGCGAGAACAAGGCCGTCATCTCGGTGGACACCATCGAGGTGGAGTCCACGGGCCCCGGCTCCAAAGTCGATTACACCGCGGAATTCGAGCTCAAAGGCTGGCGCAAACTCGCCGAACCGGTCGTGAGGCCGGCCTTCCAGTCCCTGGCCGGCCCCGCCATGGACGGCATGAAGAAGGCCCTCGACTCGCGGGCCTCAGAGTAGGCCCGGCTGCCGGGCGGCGCGCGGCCGGCGCCTGCAGGGAGCCTGCTGGGGGCCTGCACGGCCCGGACGGATCCCCCAATGAGTATCCGCCCGGGTCAGGCTCAGGTGGTCCAGTCGAAGAAGCCTTTGCCGGTCTTGCGTCCGAGTTCACCGCGGGCCACCTTGTCCCGGAGGATCTGCGGCGGGGCAAAGCGCTCGCCCAGGGTGGAGGCCAGGTATTCGGCGATGCCCAGCCGGACGTCCAGGCCCACGATGTCGGTGGTGCGCAGCGGGCCGGTGGGGTGTTTGTAGCCCAGGACCATGGCGTTGTCGATGTCCTCGGCCGAGGCGACGCCTTCCTCCACCATGCGCATCGCTTCGAGCGCGATCGCGACGCCCAGCCGTGAGGAAGCGAATCCCGGGGCGTCGTTGACCACGACGGCGGTCTTGCCGAGGGCTTCCACCCAGCCGCGGGCGGCGTGGGCGAGGGCCTCGGACGTCTGTTCCCCGAGGACCACCTCGATCAGAGTGGATGCCGGGACCGGGTTGAAGAAGTGCAGGCCCAGGAAGTTCTGCGGGCGCTTCAGCTCGCGGGCCAGGCCGTTGACGGAGAGCGAGGAGGTGTTGGAGGCGAGGTACGCGTCGGCTGCGAGCCGCTGCTCGATTCCGCGCAACGAGGCCACCTTGAGGTCCCAGTCTTCGGGTACGGCTTCGACGACGAGCTGGCGGTCCTTGAAGTCGTCATAGTCCACGGTCACGGAGAGCCGGGAGACCATCTCGTCGAGGTTGGCGTCAGTGGCGCCGCGCTCAATGCTCTTGGCCGCCGCTGATTCCACGCGCTCCCGGGCCGCCTCGGCGGACTGCTCGTCGCGCTCGACGACGAGCACGTTGGCGCCGTTGACCAGGAAGGCATGGGCGATGCCCGCGCCCATGCGGCCGCCGCCGAGCACTCCGACGGTCGCGGGGAGATTCGAGGGGAGTGCCGAGTTGCTCATGTTTACTTCTTCCGGTCTGAATTCGGGCCTGGTTCTTTGGCTGATTTCTTGGCTGACTTCTTATCAAGGAAGGCCTGCATGCGGTCGAACTTCGCTTGCGATTCGAAGAGGATCCCCTGCGCCAGCTGGTCGATCAGCGGGTGTGCCTCCGCCGGGGCGTGGAACACCGACTTGGTGATCCGCACCGCGAGCGGGTCCTGCTGCGCGATCCGGTCCGCCAGCGCGTGGGCGGCGTCCATCAGCTGCTCGGGCTCGTGGATCTCGGTAATGAGTCCGACGGCGAGCGCCCGGTCGGCCCGAAACACCGCGCCGGCCAGCAGGATTTCCTTGGCCACGGGCTCCCCCACCAGCTCCTTGAGCCGCCAGCTGGCGCCCGCGGCGGCCAGGATGCCGAGGCCCGTCTCGGGGTTGCCGATCCGGATCCCGGGTGTGCCGAGCCGGAAGTCGGCCGCGTAGGCCAGCTCGGCGCCGCCGCCGAGGCAGAAGCCGTCGATGGCGGCGATGACCGGCATGGGCAGCTTGGCGATCCGGACGAAGATGGTCGAGTTGATGCCCTGCAGCGCGTCGTCGCGGCGGCGTTCGCGCAGCTGGGAGATGTCCGCGCCGGAGGCGAACACTCCCTCCGTGCCCGCGATCACCAGCACCTTGGGCGTCTGCTCCAGGTAGGCGCAGACCCGGTGCAGCTCGTCGACCATCTGCTGGTCGATCGCGTTGCGGACCTCGGGGCGGTTGAGCAGCACGACCACCCGGTCGGGGCGTTCCTCGACCAGGAGCGTGGCGAAGCCGGCCGGCTCGAGGGCCGGGGCCGCCACTAGACGCGCTCCAGCAGCATCGCGGTGCCCTGGCCGACGCCGATGCACATGGTGGCGAGGCCGATCTTCGCGTCCTCGCGCTCCATCCGGCCCAGCAGGGTGATGGCAATCCGGGAACCGGAGGACCCGAGCGGGTGCCCCAGGGAGATGGCGCCGCCGTCGCGGTTCACAATCTCCGGGTCCAGGCCGAGCCGGCGGATGGTGGCCAGGGACTGGGTGGCGAAGGCCTCGTTGAGCTCGACGGCGCCGAGGTCGCCGACGTCGAGCCCGGCCCGGGCGAGGACCTTTTGTGTGGCCCGGACGGGGCCGATGCCCATGATCTCGGGTTCGCACCCGGCGGAGGCGCCGTCGATGATGCGGGCCCGCGGCGTGAGGCCGAGCTTCTGGATGGCCGCTTCGGAGGCGACGATGATCGCGGAGGCGCCGTCGTTCAGGGTGGAGGAGTTGCCGGCGGTGACCACGGAGCCGCCGGCGACGACGGGCCGCAGCGCCGCGAGCACGTCCAGGGTGGTGCCGGCGCGGGGCCCCTCGTCCGTGTCCACAACCGTCTCGGCCTTGCGCGTCTTGACGGTCACGGGGACGATCTCGTCGGCGAAGCGACCGGCGGCGATGGCGGCGAGGGAGCGCTCGTGCGAGCGGACGGCGAAGGCGTCGGCATCCTCGCGGGAAATGCCGTCCACGCGGGCGACCTCTTCGGCCGTTTCCGGCATGGAGTAGGTCATCTTGCCGTCCCGGGAGAGCTCGCCCTTCTGGAACAGCGGGTTAGCGAAGCGCCAGCCGATGGAGGTGTCGAAGATCTGGCCGGGCTTGGCGAAGGCGGTCTGCGGCTTCTCCTGCACCCAGGGGGCGCGGCTCATGGATTCGACGCCGCCGGCTATCACGATGTCCGCGGCGCCGGACTTGATCATCTGGCTCGCCATAATGATGGCACTCAGGCCCGAGGCGCAGAGCCGGTTGACGGTGATACCGGGGATGTGGAGGGGAAGGCCGGCCAGGAGGGTGGCCATCCGGGCGACGTTGCGGTTCTCCTCGCCGGCGCCGTTGGCGTTGCCGAGGATAACCTCGTCGATGGCGTCCGGGTCGACGCCGGCGCGGGCCACGGCTTCCCGGACCACCAGCGCGGCCAGGTCGTCCGGACGGACCGCGGAGAGCGCCCCGCCGTACCGCCCCACGGGAGTGCGGGCACCGCCAACAAGAAAAGCCTCGACCATGAGAACATCCTTCACCAAGGGAGCAGGGCCGGCAGCAGGGGAAATTACCGACCGTTCGTTCTATAAAGATTACACGGCAGGGCAAGGGGGTCAACCGAGCGTCCCCGGATGACGCGGCGGCTCAGGCCACGGTGATGCCGAGCTGTCCGGCCAGCAACGGCGCCAGCAGGGTCAGTTGGCTGTCGTCGACCACCAGCCCCGCGAGGGAGTCGAGGCCGCTGAGCGACCGGAAATCGGTGCCGCGCAGGTCGAAGTCCCTGAGTCGGGCACCGCTGAAGTCCAGGCTGCCAACGGTGCAGTTCTACAGGGCCACCCGGGTGGCGGTGCAGGAGCCGAGGTCCAGTTCGTTGATGATGCAATCACTGATCTGCACGTCCGTGAGTTTCGAGCCGCGGAGATTGACGTAGTCCAGCTTCCCGCCGTCGATCCGCACGGACTGCCAGCCGCTTTCATAGAGTTCCGCCGACCCCCAGCGCGGATTGCGGATCTCCACGTCGCGCAGGCTGGAGCGGGCCGCCGTGAAGACGGGGGCGTAGACCTCGGCCAGGACACAGTCGCGGAAGCCCGCGCCGCGCAGTTGCGTCTCGTTGAAGGAGGCACCATTGAACTCGCACTCGGCGAAGTCCGTTCCGCTGAGCTCCAGCCCGTCTGCGGCCGCCCGGCTGTACCGGACGCCGTCGTATCGCTCGCCGCGCCGGAAGTCCGGGGCCAAATCCTCCACAAGGTCCGCCAGTTGGACCGGCACCAGGCGCGGGGCTGCGACCTTGGATCCGCCAGAAGCCCGCGCCATTACAGGGATTCCGTGCTGGCCGGCGGGCAGGTTCTGAGGATGGTTGCGATCTCCATAAATCCGAGCCTAGCCGGGTCCAAAGGGAACCCTGCCTCCGGGGCGAAGGAGTTGATCAGGTCAAACCCCTTGAATTAGTAAGCATGCTTTGTGTTATGGTGAAAGTGCGTTGAATTTCAACCGGAAACGAAAGGTGAAACACACCATGGGTATCGGAGACAAGATTCAGAACGAAGCGGAGCACCTCGGCGGCAAGGCCAAGGAAGCTACCGGCGACGCCACCGGCAATGACCGCCTGAAGGCCGAAGGCCAGAAGGACCAGGTCGTCGCCGACGCGAAGAAGGTCGGCGAGAACGTCAAGGACGCGGTCAAGCGCGACTAGTCCTTAACCTCGACGGCGTCGGACATTCCTTTGGGGGATGTCCGGCGCCGTTTTGTGTGTCCGGATGCAAGACTGTCCCCAGGCAGCATCCGTCCGCAGACAGAGGAGCGCACATGGCCAGGAATCCCGCCCGCCGGCCGGAGGAGCCGGCGACCGATCGGCACAACCTCGACCTCAGCGCGGCCAGCCGCGCCGCTGGCGGATCGCCCCGGCTCCACGGCTACCTGGCCGAGCCCGAGGGGGACGGGCCATTCCCGGCCGTGCTGATGGTCCACGAAGCCTTCGGCCTCGACGACATCACCGTCCGGCACGCCGAGCGGCTGGCCGCCGCCGGGTATCTGGTCCTGGCGGTGGATTTGTACAGCGACGGCGGCGCGCGCCGCTGCCTCGTGGCGACCATGCGTTCGCTGGCGGCCGGGCAGGGGCGGGCGTTTACCGACCTGGCGACGGCCCGGCAGTGGCTGCTGGATTCCGGCCGAACGACGGGGAAGATCGGCGTGATCGGCTTCTGCATGGGCGGCAGTTTTGCCCTGCTGATGGCCAACGACGGCTTCGACGCCGCGGCCGTGAACTACGGCAGGCTCCCCAAGGACCCGGAAACGGCCCTCGCCGGCGCCTGCCCCGTCGTGGCCAATTTCGGCGCCAAGGACCGGACCCTCCCCGGAGCGGCGGCACAACTTGAGTCGGTCCTCGAACGGCTGGGCGTCGAACATGACATCAAGGAGTTCGAAACGGCAGGGCACGCGTTCCTCAACGACGCCGAGACCGGGCCCAGGCCGCTGCGCCCGCTCTTCCGGGTCATGGGCATCGGCCCGGATCCGCAATCCGCGCCGGAGGCCTGGCGCCGGATCGAGGATCATTTCGCCCGCCATTTGAAGGGCTGAGCCCCATCGATTGCTCCAAGGACGCCGTTTTGAGGCCGCAAAACGGCGTTATCGGAGCAATCGATGGGTCCGGGACAGACGACGACGGCGGCGGCCACCTTGTGCAGGTGGCCGCCGCCGTCGTTAGTGTCCTGGAGTGCTAGCTGAAGAGCTGGCTCTTGGGCTCGTTGTGCTTGACCTTCTGCCAGCCGAGCCAGAGCACCACCGCGAAGAACGGAATGGTCGTTAGGGTCCACAAGCCCAGCTGGAAGACCTCGCCGGACTTGCTGGTCATGGTGTCGAACCCGATCAGCACGGTGATCGCCAGCAGCGCCACCAGGCCGGCCCAGCTGGTCCACGGGGAGCCCGGCATGGGCAGCGACGAAGCCTTGCCCTTGGTCTTCCGCAGGGCGATCTGGCTGGCGAAGATCGATCCCCAGGTGAAAATCACACCGATCGAGGCTGTATTCAGCGCCAGGTCGAAGGCGTGCGAGCCGCCCAGCCAGATGTTCAGCAGGATGCCGACGAGGTACACCGCGCCGATCGCCAGGATGGCGGCGTAGGGCACGTGGCTCTTGGACATCCGGGTCAGCCACTGCGGGGCGTGGCCGTTGTTGGCCATGGTGCGGAAGATCCGGCCGATCGAGTACAGGCCCGAGTTGCTGGAGGACAGGGCCGCGGTGATGACGATCATGTTCATCACGTCGCCCATCCACGGCAGGCCCATCTGGCCGAAGACGGTGACGAACGGCGATTCGCCGGCCTTGTATTGGTCCGAGGGCAGCAACATGGCCAGCAGGGTCACGGAGCCGACGTAGAACACGACGATGCGGATCACGACGGCGCGGATGGCCTTCGGGACCTCCTTGGCCGGGTCCTCCATCTCCCCGGCGGTGATGCCCACCAGTTCGATGGCGTTGTAGGCGAAGATCACGGCGTTGAGCACCAGGATCATCACGAGGGCGCCCTTGGGGAACATACCGCCGTCGGCTGCGAAGAGGTTGTTCACGGACGCGTGACCGGCGCCGACCTTGGCGTTGGTGACCACCATAAATGTGCCCACGGCCAGGAAGATCAGGATGGCCGCGACCTTAAGGACCGAGGCCCAGAACTCGAATTCACCGAACGCCTTGACGCTCAGCAGGTTCACCCCGACGAGGAGCAGCAGCGCCGCGATGGCGGTCAGTTCCACCGGGACGTTGGGGAAGAAGAACTGGAAGTACAGGCCGATCGCGATCAGCTCGGCGATGCCGGTCATGGCCCAGTTGATGAAGTACATCCAGCCGGAGAGGTACGCGCCCTTCTTGCCGAACATCTCGCCGGCGTAGCTGACGAACGAACCGGAGGTCTGGCGGTACATGATGAGTTCGCCCAGGGCACGCATCAGCAGGTAGGCGATGACGCCGGCGATGGCGTAGGAGAAGATCAGCGCGGGGCCGGTGGAGGCCAGCCGTCCGCCGGCGCCCATAAAGAGTCCGACGCCGATGGCGCCGCCCATGGCGATCATCGTGACCTGGCGGCCGCTCAGGGACTTCTTGTAGCCCTCGGCACTGAGGGTGGAGTCGACGACGGCGGATGGCGCCGTCGTGCTCTGGGTTTCTGTGGAAGTACTTTGTGGCACAACTGTTCCTTGGGGTCGGGGTCTCGCCGGGACGGGCAGGCAGGCCGGGGCACGCTAAGGCAAGGTATAAGCCCGGGGGTGGGGTCAGCGGAGGAACCGGAGACCGCAATGGCTCGCAGCGTCGCGCGGCTCATCCATAGTACTAGCTTTCGGAACCCGACCGTGACGCGGACAACATCGCGGGCCCTGTCGGGGAGCTAGGCTGAAGCCATGGGCACCGCTCTCCGTCAACTACCAGCACCACGTCCGGAGCTGTACGTTTTCTCCCGGCTGGACTGCGCAGCGGCGGGAATCTACACGGCGGTGAGCGCCTTCTTTGCCACCGCGTCCGGGCTGCTTGCTCCGCTGCTGCTGCAGCTCTCCCCGAACCCGGCGATAGCCTCCTACGCCGTCAATCTGGTCTTTTACGGGGTCATCGGCCTGCTCGCCCTGGCCGCGGTACGCCACGTGGCCCGCCGGGACCTCCAGGTCCTGGCCACCCGGCCCTGGTTCACGCTGCTGATGGTGCCGCTTGCCGTCATCGCCGCGATGATCCTGACCGCCGTGCTGGTGGCCGTGACCGGGCCGCCGCAGACCTCGGCAAACCAGGCCGGCCTGCAGGCCCTGATGCAGCAGGTCCCGGCCTGGCTGATGGTGCCGTTGCTGGTGGTGGTGGGCCCCTTTGTGGAGGAGTACATCTTCCGGCACCTGTTGATCGGCAAGCTGAGCGGGAAGCTGAACATCTGGCTCTGCTGCGTGCTCTCCGTCGCGTTGTTCGCGGCCGTGCACATCGTGGGCCAGGAGGCGCTGTCGCTGCCGGTCCTGATGCCGTACCTCGCGATGGGCGCCATCCTGGTGCTGGTCTACGTCTGGACCGGCAACAACGTGATGTTTTCCTACTTCGTCCACGCCGCGAAGAACCTGCTGGCGGTCATCTTCATCTATGCCATCCCGCCGGAAGTCCTGGAGCAGCTGCAGTAGGCCCCTCCGGGCGACGTGCGCCGGGCCGACTGCGCCCGCAGCCCTAGCGCCGGCGCCGCCGGCGTCGTAGGTTCTTCCCATGGCATTGAACATCCAGATCGCTGTTGACTGCGCTGATCCCCACGGCCTCGCTGAATGGTGGGCAGAAACCCTCGACTGGGCCGTGGAGCCGCAGGACGAGGACTTCATCCGCTCCATGATCGAGCAGGGTTTCGCCACGGAGTCCGAGACCAAGCTCCACCACGGCAAACTGGTCTGGCGGACCGGCGCCGCCATCCGGCCACCCGAGGATCTGGAGGCGAAGCCGGCCACGCGGAGGATCCTGTTCCAGACCGCACCGGAGGCGAAGACCGTGAAGAACCGGGTGCACTGGGACGTGAACCTCGCCGGCGCGGACAAGGACGAGATGCGCGCCGCCCTGGAGGCCCGCGGCGCCACGTACCTCTGGACCGCCAACGAGGGGCCGCATTCCTGGCACACCATGGCGGACCCGGAAGGCAACGAGTTCTGCATCAGCTGAGCCGATTACTAGACTCGGTCTGTGAGCAACGAAATCCCCGCCAAGGTGTCCGACGTCTTTGACCCCACCCGCTGGCGCACCGTGACCGGCTTCGACGACTTCCAGGACATGACCTACCACCGGCAGGTGGAGCGCTCCGCGGATGGCGCCGTGGTCCGTGACCTGCCCACGGTCCGGATCGCCTTCAATCGGCCCGAGGTCCGCAATGCCTTCCGCCCCGGCACCGTGGACGAGCTCTACCGCGCCATGGACCACGCCCGGATGACCCCTGACGTGGCCACCGTACTGCTCACCGGCAACGGCCCCTCCGCCAAGGACGGCGGCCATTCGTTCTGCTCCGGCGGCGACCAGCGGATCCGTGGGAGGGACGGTTACCGCTATGCCGACGGTGAGACGAAGGAAAGCATCGACCCGGCGCGCGCCGGCCGGCTGCACATCCTCGAGGTCCAGCGGCTGATGCGGACCATGCCCAAGGTGGTCATCGCCGTCGTCAACGGCTGGGCGGCCGGCGGCGGGCACTCGCTGCACGTCGTCTCCGACCTCACGATCGCCTCGCGGCAGCACGGCAAGTTCAAGCAGACCGACGCCACCGTGGGCAGCTTCGACGCCGGCTACGGCTCGGCCCTGCTGGCGCGGCAGATCGGCCAGAAGGCCGCCCGGGAAATCTTCTTCCTCGCCCGCGAATATTCCGCCGAGGACATGGTGAGGATGGGCGCGGTGAACGAGGCCGTGGACCACGAGCGGCTCGAGGACGTGGCCCTGGAATACGCGGCCGACATCGCCCGGCAGTCCCCGCAGGCCATCCGGATGCTCAAGTTCGCCTTCAACCTCGCTGACGACGGCCTGGCCGGCCAGCAGGTGTTCGCCGGCGAGGCGACGCGGCTGGCGTACATGACGGACGAGGCGGTGGAGGGCAAGGAGGCCTTCCTGGAAAAGCGCGATCCGGACTGGTCCCAGTTCCCGTACTACTTCTGAGGCGACGCACGTGACTGCCGTCAACATCGAGCCCGCCCTCGCAGCCCTCGCAGCCGCCCTCCGCGGGGAGGGGCCCGCCGTCGAACTGTCCGCCGGCCCGGACGGCTCCCCCGTCGTCAGCCTCGTTGGGACGTCCGGCTTTGAGGATGCCGCAGTGGTGGTGCGGACCTCCGGCTCCACCGGGGCGCCCAAGGCCACGGTGCTCACGGTGGACGCCCTCGCGGCCTCCTCGATGGCGACGGCGATCGCCCTCAAGGGAGAGGGCCAGTGGCTGCTCGCCCTGCCGGTGCAGTACGTCGCCGGCGTGCAGGTGCTGGTCCGGTCACTGTTCGCCGGCACCCGCCCCTGGGCGATGGACCTCACCGGCGGTTTCACCCCGGAGGCCTTCACCAGTGCGGCCCTGGAGCTCACCGACAAGCTCCGCTTCACCTCGCTGGTGCCCACCCAGCTGCAGCGGCTGCTCGAGGCCCCCTCCGCGCAGACCCTGGCCGTACTCCGGCGCTTCAACGCCGTCCTGCTGGGCGGTGCCCCCGCCTCGGCGGAGCTGCTCGAAACCGCCCGCGACGCCGGCGTCAGGGTGGTCACCACCTACGGCTCCGCCGAGACCTGCGGCGGTTGCGTCTACGACGGCGTGCCGCTGGACGGCGTCGAGGTCAGGCTGGGCGGGGACGGGCGCATCATGCTGGGCGGCGCCACCATCGCCGCCGGGTACCTGGACGCCCCGGAACTCAGCGCGGAGGCGTTTGTCGAGGAGGACGGCCTCCGCTGGTACCGCACCAGCGACCTCGGCGAACTGTCCGCGAACGGCACACTGACCGTGCTGGGCCGGGCCGACGACGTCGTGATCACCGGCGGCGTCAAGGTGTCCGCCGCGCACGTGCAGGCGGAGCTGGAGCGGCTCGACGGCGTGCGGGCGGCATTCGTGGCGGGGGTTCCGTCCGCCGAGTGGGGCCAGGCGCTGGCGGCCTATGTGGTGCTGGACGACTCTTCGCGCGGCGCGGCCGAGGACTTCGAGGCTCGGTTCGCAGCCGGCGGAACAGGCGCCTTGACGGGCGCACTGGTCCCGAAAACCGTGCTCACGGCCCCGGAACTCTTGATGCTGCCGAACGGCAAACCGGACCGGCTGGGCATGACGGTTCGGCTGGACGCCCGGCATCAGGGAAAATAGAGAAGCTTCAACCCAGTCTGTCCAACCAGATCGTCACCGAATCAACGAGGTACTGAACGTGGCCACAGCCGCACAATGGATCCAGGGCGCCCGGCTGCGCACCCTGCCGGCCGCGATCGCGCCGGTTCTGATCGGTTCCGCAGCCGCCTACGAGCTGGATGCGTTCCGCCCCGTGAACGCACTGCTGGCCGCCATGGTGGCCCTGCTGCTCCAGGTGGGCGTGAACTACGCCAACGACTACTCCGACGGCATCCGCGGCACCGACGAGGACCGGGTGGGCCCGCTCCGCCTGGTCGGCTCCGGGGCGGCGACGCCGACGCACGTCAAGCGGGCCGCGTTCGCGGCGTTCGGCCTGGCCATGCTGTTCGGCCTGGCCCTGGTCATCATCACTCAGGCGTGGTGGCTGATCCTTGTGGGGGTGGGCTGCGTTTTGGCCGCCTGGGGCTACACCGGGGGCAAGAACCCCTACGGCTACCTCGGCCTGGGCGACGTGTTCGTCTTTGTGTTCTTTGGGCTGGTGGCCACGCTGGGCACCACCTACACGCAGGCCGGCCAGATCAGCCTCGCGGCCGTGATCGGTGCGATCGGCACGGGACTGATCGCCTGCGCCCTGCTGATGGCCAACAACGTCCGCGACATTCCCACCGACCGCGTCGCTGGGAAGAAGACGCTGGCCGTGCGGCTGGGCGACAAGCATGCCCGGGAAAGTTACGTGCTGATGCTCGCGGTCGCGCTCCTGCTGGTGATTGTGCTCGCTCCCCGGCAGCCGTGGATGCTGATTGTCCTGCTGCTCATCCCGGCCATCCTGATGCCGTCCTGGCTGATGATCGCGGGACGACGACGCAAGAGCCTCATCCCGGTGCTGAAGCAGACCGGGCTCATCAACCTCGGCTACGCCGTGCTGTTCTCGCTCGGTCTGGTGCTGAGCCACGGGTTCTAGCCCGGGGCTCGGTTCGGGTCCGGGAGGCCTCGGCGCCGGTCCTGCCAGCGCCGGTGTCCGGCGCCCGGGCAGGCGCCGGCGGGAGCTAGGAGTCCTTGGGCCGGGTGTCCGTGCGCACGGTGACGTCCGGATGCTCATCCACCAGGCGGTCCTCCGCGGCGGCGTCGTCGGCTTCCCCCGCACTGCGCAGCGGCTTGGCCTGGCCCGAGAAGCGGTGGTGGATCGATGCGGTGGCCGCGTCACGCTGCTTCTGGAAGAACAGGAAGCTGATGGCAAAGGCCATCATTCCGGCGCAGAGGGCTGCCAGCAGCCAGCCCAGCTTCAGGTAAACAAACAGCGCGAACAACGGCACAAACAGCGCCAGACGGATCAGGGAGTATTTCAGGAAAGCCACCCTCCCAGTTTAGCCGTCCCGGTCCTGGCCCGGCCCCGGCCCGAAGCCGGAAGCTCGCATCGAGGCTAAACTGAAGCTATGCTCCGTGTCGTGGTACCCATCGTCTTGCTGGTCGTGTTCGTCTACGGACTGATCGACCTGATCCGGACCGACGCACGCCAGGCCAAGGGCATTTCGAAGCCGGCCTGGATTGTCGTGCAGATCGTCCTTCCGGTGCTCGGCGCCGTGCTGTGGTTCCTCCTGGGCAGGCCGCGCGGGGGTGCCGCCGCCTCCCCCGCCAGCTACCGCCACCCGACCGCCCCGGACGACGATCCCGACTTCCTCCGCAACCTGGAGCTGCGCCGCCGCAACCAGGCTGAGGCCGACCGACTCAAGAAGCTCAAGGACGAGCTGGACGCAAAGGAACGCGAGCTTGGCAACGGCACCGGTCCAACCCGCGGCCCGGAATCCGGCGAAGCCACCGGTGACCCCACGCAGGGCACCGACGAGGTTAAGTAGCACCGAGGCCCGGCAGCAGCACCACTCCGGGCCGTGCGGCCTTCATTCCACACCGGGCGCCCTGACGCCAGGCCGAGCCCCACCGGCGCCTCCACCATCCCTCATTCGCCACACATGGCCGGAACCCGGCCCCGCACAGCGGCCATTCGCCACACACGGCCGGAACCCCACCCCGCATAGCGGCCATCTTTGGCAAATCGCTGCCACGCACCCTCGCCACACGAACGTAAAGCCACCGATCCACTACTCCCCCACACCCGGCCCGCTCTGTGGATAACGTCGGAGCCGCCTCGCGGCAGGGGCAGAATTCGATCATGCGCCAACCCAGTGAGCTGCCCGCGCAGCTTCGAGACAAGCCCTTCACCATGGCAGACGCCCGCGCGGCGGGGATAAGCCGACGTCGAACCCGGGCCCGGGATCTCGTCACGCCCTGTTACGGAGTGCGCACCGCCGCCGCCAACCCGGACACACTCCTCGAACGAGTTCGCGCACTGGTTGGGGTAACTGCCGCAGTGGTGAGCCACCTCTCCGCAGCGGTGTTGTGGGGCTTCCCTCTGCCGGCCTCCTTAGTGGACACGGACCTGGTTCGATCTCGCGGGCATGCTGAGCCTCGATGATGTGGTGATCGCCGGCGACTTCCTCCTCCGACGCAGGAATCCCTTAGCCACGGTCGCCGAGTTGGACTCCTATCTCGCAGGGAAGCGGGGCACGCGGGGCTTCCGGCGCGCCATGCGTGCCCGCGAGTTGGTCCGTGCCGGCACGGATTCGCCCAAGGAAACCGAACTCCGGCTGCTCCTGCTCCGCCATGGCCTGCCTGAACCGGAAATCAACGTGCCAATGTTCGACGAAACGGGCGGCTGGGTCCAGGACCCGGACCTGTCCTACGAAACGGAGAAGGTCGCGTTCCAGTACGACGGCGGCCACCACGCCACACCGGCTCAGCGCCGCAGTGACATCTTCCGGGACGAGAGAGCCCGGGATGCCGGGTGGCGGGTAGTGGTGCTGACCCAGTGGGACCTGACCCCGTTCGCCCCCGGCCTGGAGCCGACGGCAGTCACCCGGGTACGGTCGGCGCTGGTGGAACGCGGCTGGACGGTGGCTCCACGGCTCCGGCAGCGCCGCGTGAGGCACGTTCCCCCGACAGTGCAGCCGCCCATCTGACGAAGATGGCCGCTAAGCGGGTGGCTTAGCGACCATTTCCGGCAAATCATGGGCGGCCCTTCCAGGCAGAATCGCTGGGCGGACGTCCCCCGGCGCCTACAGCCCCGAGTAGGAGTGCAGGCCGTTGAAGAACTGGTTCACGATCGTGAAGTTGAAGACCACGCACAGGTAGCCGACAATCGAGAGCCAGGCCGCGCGGGTGCCGGTCCAGCCGCGGGTGGCACGGGCGTGCAGGTAGCCGGCGTACACCACCCAGATCACAAAGGTCCAGACTTCCTTGGTGTCCCAGCCCCAGAACCGGCCCCAGGCCTTCTCGGCCCAGATGGCGCCGAACATCAGCGTAAAGGTCCAGCCCACAAACGCGATCGCGTTGATCCGGTAGGACAGGTTCTCCAGGCTCAACGCGTTCGGCACGAGGCGCATAAAGCCCAGCTTGTCAGCCCCGCCGGCGGCGATCGTCTTCTGCCGGTGCGACTGCACGAGCTGCAGCGCGGACATCGCGAACGTCAGGGTGAACAGCGCCGAAGACAGTACGGCGATGGAGACGTGGATGATCAGCCAGTAGCTCTGCAGCGCCGGCACGAGGTGCCCCACCGGAGTCCAGTAGGCCACGGAGGCGGCCACCAGCATGATGATGGCCAGGCCGATTACAAAGGTGCCGAGGAAGCGCAGGTCGCGGCGGATCAGCACCAGCAGGAAGACCGCCACCGCCACAAACGCGCCGGTGGTCAGGAACTCGTACATGTTGCCCCACGGCACCCGGCCGGCACCGAGCGCGCGGGTGATGACGCCGGCGGCGTGAATGGCCGCGCCCAACACGGTCACGGCGACGGCGACGCGGGCCGGAACGCGGCGCTCCGCGCCGTAGCGCATGCCGCCGTCGGCAGTCTGGCCGGCGCCCTGGCTGCCCGTGACCGACGACGTCGGACGCTCCGCGCGCCCGACCGGGCCGCTGACGTCCGAGTCGGCGCGGTCGACGGCGGCGGAGGCCCCGACGCCGGCACTCACCGGGATGCGGGCGGTCGCTGCACCGGAAAGCTCCGCGGCCTTGAGGTCCACGGCGCGCAGCGTCTTGCTGCTCTTGGCCAGGTCCCACGCGAAGGCGATGAAGGCCACGGTGTAGGTGCCGGCGGCGAGCAGCATAAAGAGCTCGCTGTACTGGCCCATGGTTTCGTTGATGGGGAACATTACTGATCCTTCTGTGACTCAGGAGAGCCTGCTGTGGTCTGGAGGGAATCTGCTGCGGGTTGTTCCTGGGCGGGCTGCGATCCGGGGCCTGCGCCGTCGTCCGCCCGGTCATTATCCGCCCCCGCGCTGGGAGCGGGCTGGGAGCCGGCGTCGTCCAGCGGCCACCCCGCCGCGAGCAGGGCCCGGATGGCTGCGGCCTCCCCCGCGAGCCGGTGGTCTTCGCCGCGGGCCAGCAGGCCGTACTCCACCATGGTCCGGCCGTCCTCGTGGGTTCCGGCACGGACCCAGGCGCGCCGGCGGTTGACGTACAGCGAGGTGACCAGGCCGGCGACGGCGAGCAACGCAAAGAAGAGGGCGTAGCCCTGGCCGGGGTTGTGGTGGATGTCGACGCCGACGTAGCGCTTGACTCCGTCGAAGCTGATGGTGCCCTTGCCGTCCGGCAGGGTGTGGGTGGCGCCGGGGGTCAGCACGATGCCCTTGGTGGGCAGGTTGCGGGCGTTCAGGGGCGTCAGTTTCTTCACGTCGAGCTCGAACACGTTTTGCGGCGAGCCGTTGTCCAGCCCGAGGTCGCCGTAGTAGGAGTTCAGCGTCAGCTGCGGGTTGAACAGCTCGGGATCGCCGCTGAAGGAGACGCCTTCCGGTGTGACGAACGCGGTGGGCAGGAAGAATCCCGCGAAGGCAAGCTGCTCGGGTTTGGCGTCGGGAACCTTGATGACCACCGAGGAGTAGTAGTTGTCGCCCTGCAGCTTGGCCACGACCGGGCCCTGCATCGCGACGTTGCCGGCGGCGTCGCGCACCGTGACCACCGGGGCGTAGCCGTTGCCGGTCAAATAGATGCTGGTGCCGCCCAGGTTGAGCGGGTCGTTGACCTTGAGCACCTGCTGCTCGGCCGGCGCCCCCGGGTTCTCCTTTGTGGTCACATCGGCCTTAAAGTCAATCGGCTGGCCGAACTTGCCCTTGGATTCGCGGTCAAAGGTGATCTGGAACTTGTCGAGCTGGATGGAATACGGCTGCAGCTGGCTGCTCTGGAAGTTCGTGCCCGGGGAGAACTGGTCGTAGCCCACCAGGGTGTTCACAAAGGTGTCGCCCTCCACCAGGATCCGCTGCCCGCTGTAGCCGAACAGGCCGCCGGCCGCGACAGAGACCAGCACCCCGATCAGGGCGGTGTGGAAGACGAGGTTGCCCACCTCACGGAGGAAGCCGCGTTCGGCGCCCAGCGAGGGCCGGGCGCCGTCGCGGTCCCTGACCTCCACCCGGTAGCCGCGCTTTTTCAGCAGCGCTGCGGCGTCGTCGATGGCGCGCGACGCTGGGATCCCGGCGTCGGCGGGGATCACCAGGGTGCCGTACTCGGGGAGTCTCGACAGCCGGGCGGGGGTGCGCGGGGGCTGGGACCGCATGGCCTTGTAGTGCACGATGGCGCGCGGCACCACGCAGCCGATCAGCGAGATGAACAGGAGGATGTAGATGGCGGAGAACCACGCCGAGGAGTACACGTCGTAGAGCTGCAGCGCGTCGAGGATCTTGCCGTAATCCGGGTGGTCCTTGATGTACTGGGTGACCACGGCGGGGTTCGCGGGCCGCTGCGGGAACAGCGATCCGGGGACGGCGGCGACGGCCAGCAGCAGGAGCAGGAACAACGCGGTGCGCATGCTGGTCAACTGCGTCCAGGCCCAGCGGAGCATGCCCGCCGGTCCCAGCGAGGGCAGGACGGCTTCCGCCTTGGCCGCGGCCACGGCATCCTCGGCGGGCGTCGTGCCGGCGCCGGGTGCGCCAGGGCCGGGTGCGCCGCTGAGCTTTGAGCCGCTGGCTGGGGTGTTCTTCTTTACGTTCACTCGCTCGCTCATCAGATCGGCAATTTCACATCGGTTTGGAACCAGTACTGCAGCCCGGACACCCAGGCACCCCACACGCCGCTGGCCATCAGCAGGCCCAGCACAATCAGGATGCCGCCGCCGGTGCGCTGGATGGCGAGCCGGTGCTTGCGGAAGAAGGACATCACGCCGATGCCGCGGCGTACGGCGAGGGCAATTAGCAGGAACGGGATGCCCAGCCCCAGGCTGTAGACGAAGGCGAGCAGGGCGCCCTTGGCGGCAGAGGAGCCGCCGGAAAGGCTCAGCAGCTGCACGGCCGAGTAGGTCGGGCCGATGCACGGCGCCCAGCCCAGGCCGAAGGTGATGCCCAGCAGCGGCGCCCCCCACAGCCCGGCCGGCGGCTTGGCATGGATCTTCGCATCGCGCTGCAGCCAGGAGAATCCGCCCAGGAACACGATGCCCATCAAGATCACCAGCACACCCAACAGCTGCGTGATCCAGGCGTTCTGCGAGCCGGTGATCAGTGTTCCGAGCTGCCCGAACGCCCCGCCGAGCAGGACGAAGATCACCGAGAAACCCAGCACAAACAGCCCGATCCCGGCCAGCATCCGGCCGCGCTTCTGCTGCTGCAGGTCGACGCCGGTGAGCCCGGTGACGTAGCCCAGGTAGCCGGGGACCAGAGGCAGCACGCAGGGCGAGAGGAAGGAGACGAGTCCTGCCAGCAGCGCCACCGGGATGGCGAGCAGCAGCGACCCGCTCAGGATGGCTTCGGCGAAGGGGCTGTTCACGGCGTCGTCTACTCCGCTACTCGGCCACGGCGGCGGCAATAAGGGACTTGAGGGTGCCCTTCTGGATTTCTCCGAGCACCCGGGACGCCACGCGGCCCTGCTTGTCTAGCACCAGCGTGGTGGGGACGGCGCCGGGCGGGACCAGTCCGGAGACGGCCAGCAGCACCGCACCGTCCTTGTCGTTGAAGCTGGGGTAGGTCAGGTTGAACGTCTTGTCGAAGGCCTCGGCCGTGGCTTTTTCGTCGCGCAGGTTGACACCGAAGAACTGCACACCCTGGCCCTTGAACTCCTGGTGCAGGGCCTCCAGGGAGGGGGCCTCCACCCGGCACGGGGCGCAGGCGGCGAACCAGAAGTTCAGCACCGTGACCTTGCCGGGGAAGTCCGACGCCGTGACGGCGGTCCCGTCGAACAGCGTCCCTTTGATGTCCACCGGCTTTTTCCGGTCGGCGACGGCGAATTCGGTCACCGAGCCGTCGCCGGCGACGTAGTTCTTGTTGTCCCCCGCCTTGGCCTGCTTGGCGAGGTCGTCTTCCTGGGCGCAGCCGGAGAGTCCCAGCACGCCGGCCAGCGCCGCGCCGCCGGCGGTGAGGATGCTGCGGCGGGTCAGCCGGGGTTCGGTCCCTGGCATGTTCAGGCCCCCGGGGTGCTCGAGGCGCCGGGCAGCAGGGCGGCAGCGGGCTCACTGTAGTCAACGCGCTGCAGCGTCCCGGCGTCGTCGAACACCAGGGACGTCACGGAGGTGAGCGTGCATTCACGCTTGCGCGGGTCGTGCCACAGCGGCCTGCCTTCGGCGCTGAGCCGGGTGGCCCAGATGGGCAGCTGGTGGCTGACCAGGATCGCTTCCGCGCCGTCGCCGCCGAGCTCGATGGCGCGCAGCCGCGCGTCCTGCACCGCGGCGGTCACCCGTGCGGCCTGCTCCCGGTAGGGCTCGCCCCAGGAGGGCCGGAGCGGGTTGCGCAGCATGGGCCAGTGCTTCGGCCGGAGGAGCTCGGCCCGCGAGACCTGCATGCCCTCGAAGTAGTTGGCGGCCTCGATGATCCGGTCCTCGGTGACGATGTCCAGGTTGAGGGCCTCGGAGATCGGCTGGGCCGTTTCCTGGGCGCGGGTCAGCGGCGACGCCGCGAGATGCACGATCCTGGCCCCTTGCGCGGCGCGGTCGCTGAAGTGCCCGGCAAGCGTGCGGGCCATCTGCCGGCCGAGTTCGGAGAGGTGGAACTCGGGCAGCCTGCCGTACAGGACACCGTCGGGGTTGTGGACCTCGCCGTGGCGGAGCAGATGAACAGTGGCTTGGGGCATGTGTACCAGTTTCTCAAAGGGCAGGGGCAATGACGAAATCTTCTACAAGAAGTAGAACTCAAACTTTTTGCGAAATGTTCCCCTGGGGCGGAATAAAAGATGCAAATGCATGTTTATACTGGGTGAAGCAGTTAGTTGAGACTTCAACCAATGAAGCCGCAACCAACGATCAGATGACTTTCCGCACGACCCACCCGACTCAAGGAGAACCACCATGGCACTTCCCGCAAACCTCACCACCGGCACCTGGACCCTCGACTCCTCGCACAGCGAGATCGGCTTCACCGTCCGCCACGCAGGCATCAGCAAGGTCCGCGGCCAGTTCAAGGAAGCCGACGCAACCCTGGACCTGGCCGAGAACGTCACCGATTCCAAGGTCAACGCCACCATCAAGACCGCCAGCTTCGACTCCGGTGACGTCAACCGCGACGGCCACGTCCGCGGCGAAGACTTCTTCGACGTCGAGAAGTTCCCGGAGATCTCCTTCGTTTCCAACGCCATCGTCCCCAAGGGCGACGCCTACGAGCTCCAGGGCGACCTGACGATCAAGGGTGTCACCCGTCCCGTAGCGCTGGAGACCGAGCTCAACGGCGTGGCCGTCGACCCGTTCGGCAACACCCGCGCCGGCCTGACCGCCGAGACCACCATCAGCCGCAAGGACTTCGGCCTGACCTGGAACGCCGTCCTCGAAGCCGGCGGCGTGCTGGTCAGCGACAAGGTTGCCATCAACCTCGAACTGGCCTTCATCGCCCCCGCAGCCTAATTCGTCCTCCGCACCCAGCGGACGGGCCGTCCGGCCCCCCGGATGCCCTGCAGGCACCCCGCGCCATCCTCGGATGGGGCGGGGTGCCTTGCTTAACCGGGGCCGCTGGAAAGCACTGATGCCGCGGTCTAAAGTGAAATTCATGAGCACCACCGGCGACGTCCCCGAGCCCGAACAGCCGGGCGCCAATCCCCCGGAGCCCGGACGCGGTTTCAAGGTGCCGGACCACTGGCCGCGGACATTCAACGAGGTCATGCCGGCCGGCGGCTATTCCGGAATGTTCAGCGTCCCGGCGATGCCCACGGAACTGAAGATCTCCTACTGGGTCTGGGTGATCGGCGGCCTGCTGGGCCTGCTCGCAGGGGTGATCGGGCTCTTCGGCGCGCTCGTGCTCTTTGTGGTGTCGCCGCCGGCGGGCATTCTGCTGCTCCTGCTGGTACTGGTGGCCCTCGCCCTGGCCGGGGCCCAGATCACGCTCGCCATGAAGATGAAGGAGGGCTGGGAGTGGGCCCGCTTTGCCCTGACCATCGCCGCCGGCGTCAGCCTGGTGCTCGCAGCCCTCAGCACCGGGATCGCGGGCGGGGGCAGCTGGCCGGGCTTCCTCATCAGCCTGGCCGCGACCGTGCTGATGTGGCTGCCCAACTCCCAGCCGTGGTTCACCGCGGGCAAGCCCCGGTTCTAGCCCGCGGCCAAGCGAGGTCCCCCGGGCGGTACCGGGTCCCGGAGCGCGGTGCGGCGGGCCCCGAAACCGGCGGGAAATGCGGCTGAGAATACCTCTGCGGAATCACCCAAACCGCCGCAGGCCCGGGGTACGGTGGAGTTAAACCACGCTGGGGGCAGGGTTAGACACTGGTCCCGGCAGTCCCATCCGCCATCGAATGCAAAGGACCGCCATGAGTAACCCGCCAGTCGAGCCTTCCAGTCCGGACGGACCCGAGTCGGGCAAGCAGGCTCCCCAATACGGCCAGAACGCTCCCCAGTACGGGCAGCAGGCTCCGCAGTACGGCCAGAACGCCCCGCAGTACGGGCAGCAGGCACCCCAATACGGCCAGAACGCTCCCCAGTACGGGCAGCAGGCACCCCAATACGGCCAGAACGCCCCGCAGTACGGGCAGCAGCCGCCGGCCTACGGCCAGGGCCAGTACGGGCAGAGCCCCTACGGCCAGTCGCCCTATGCGCAGTACCCGTCGGAGCTTCCCGCCGGCGGCGCCGGGACCCGGCCCTCCCAGCTGGACCTGGCCTTCTGGCTGATCATCGGCGCGGGGGTGCTTTCCCTCATCAGCAGCTTGGTTGTTGCCTTCACCGGCACCGCGTACTTCGAATCGGCCATGCAGCAGGCGGCCGCCCAGCAGGGCACCAAGCTCTCCGCCGACGACCTCAGCGCGATGCGCGCCATCATCCCCGTCAGCGGCGTCATCGGCGGGCTGATTTCCTTCGGGCTCTACGCCCTGGTCGCCTTCCCGGTCCGCAAGGGCAAGAACTGGGCCCGGATCCTCGGCACCGTCTTCGCCGCCCTGTCGCTGCTGGGCCTGTTCGGCGGAGCGTTCTCCTTCGGCGTCCTCTCCGGCGTCCTGCAGATCATCGTGATCCTGATGGGCGCGGCAGGCATCGTGCTTCTGTACACGCCCTCGGTGGCACCGTACTTCCAGAAGCAGCAGCCGTTCGCCAACCCGTATTCGCAGAACCCCTACGGCCGCTAGGTCAGGGCCCGGCCGAAGGGCGCGGGATCCGGAAACCGACGAAAGCTAGTCGGCGTCTTCCGGGTCCTGCGCCCTTTGCGCGTGGTAGGCGAGGATCTGCAGTTCGGTGGCCATGTCCACCTTGCGCAGGTTCACTCCGGGCGGCACCTGGAGCATGACCGGGGCAAAGCTGAGGATGCTGCGCACGCCCGCGGCCACCACCCGGTCGCACACACCCTGCGCCACCGCGGCCGGAAGGGCCAGCACCACCATGTTGGTACCGGTGCGGTGCAGCACGGCCTCGAGGTCCGCGGCGTCGCTCACCCGCAGCCAGCCCACCTCGCTGCCCACCACCATCTGGTCGGCGTCGAAAATGGCCACGATGTCGAAGCCCCGGGATTCGAACCCGCCGTACCGTGCGAGAGCCTTGCCGAGGTTGCCGGCGCCGACAATCGCGACCTTCCAGTCGCGGGTCAGCCCCAGGGCGGCGGCAATATGCCGGTTCAGGTACTGGACTTCATAGCCCACGCCGCGGGTTCCATAGGAGCCCACGTAGGAAAGGTCCTTGCGGAGAGTGGAGGAGCTGACGCCGGACGCCTCGGCCAGCGACTCGGAGGAAACCCGGTCCACTCCCTCGGCCAGCAGCGTCGTCAGGGCGCGCAGATAAATCGTCAGCCTGGCCACGGCCGCGGGCGGGATCTGCTTGGCCGCAGTCCCGGCTGCCCCGGGCAGGGCGTCGGGTGATGAATCCAGCGAGGTCACTATCTGCTCCGTTGCGTCGCGTTGTGACTCCACTCTAGAGCCCCGGCAGTTCGGGCCACAAAGCAGCCGCCGGCGCCCCCGCGGGCCGCGGTACGGGCCTGCTCAGGCGGGACGCCCAAGCGCCCGCCGCAACGTCCGGGCCAGCCGCACCTCATCGATCCGCCAGAAATCCCGCTGGACCCCGTCCACCAGCAGCACGGGAATCTCCTCGGCGAAACGCTCGCGCAGCTCGGCGTCGTCGTCGATGGACCGTTCCGACCAGCCGAGCCCCAGCGCGGCCGTGACCCGGCCGACGGCGTCGCGTGCGTCAGCGCAGAGGTGGCAGTCGGCCTTGGTGATGAGGACGACGTCGGGAAGGGGCGCGGGTGTGGCCATGGATCCACGGTAGCCCGGCACCCCACCCGGCGTCGACGCGGCCGCCGCAGCACGCGTCGCCGGGGGTGCGGCGGTGACCCATTGCGCATGGGAATCCCCGGGATTGACTAGACTCGGTGCATGCCCGAGGAGAAGATCGTCGCCGTGGCCACGAGGCCGGTTGCGTCAGCGCAGCACGGCGAGGCCGCTTTCTTCGACGTCGACAACACCCTCATGCGGGGCGCCAGCCTCTTCCACGTGGCCCGCAAGATGTACCAGCGCGGGGCGTTCACCATCCCCCAGGCGGCCGGCTTCGCCTGGAAGCAGCTGATGTTCGTCTTCCGCGGCGAAAACATCGACGACGTCCACGCCGTCCGTGACACCGCCCTGAGCCTGGCCTCGGGTTTCACCGTGGAGGACATCGCGGCCCTCGGCGAGGAAGTCTATGACGAGATGATCGAGTCCCGGATCTGGCCCGGCACCAAGGCCCTCGCCGAACAACACCTGCGCATGGGCCGCCCGGTCTGGCTCGTCACGGCCACCCCGATCGAGGTCGCCACCGTGATTTCCACCCGGCTGGGCCTCACCGGAGCTCTCGGCACCGTGGGCGAGATCCGCGACGGGTCCTACACCGGACGGCTCGTGGGCGAGATTCTGCACGGGCCCGCCAAGGCCGTGGCAGTCCGCGGCATTGCCGAGTCCGAGGGCCTGGACCTGAACCGCTGCTGGGCCTACAGCGACTCGCACAATGACATCCCGCTGCTCAGCATGGTGGGCCACCCGGTGGCCATCAACCCGGACACCCGGCTGCGCCGGCACGCCCGCGAACACAACTGGCCGGTCTACGACTTCCGGTCCGGACGGCGGGCCGCCACCCTGGGCCTGAAGGCCGCGACCGTCGGCGGGGCCATCTACGGCCTCTGGCGGGGCTTCTCCCGCTTCCGCGGCCCGACGGTCTAGGCCCGCTCCCCCGGCCGGTTCGAGGCCGCCGGGCAAAAGAAAATGCCCGCCGCCGGAAAGGCAACGGGCATTGACGCTGGTTGAAGTATCTCTACTTCTTATTGCGACGCTGGTGGCGCGTCTTGCGAAGCAGCTTGCGGTGCTTCTTCTTGGCCATACGCTTGCGACGCTTCTTAATAACTGAACCCACGAAAGTTCCTTACCGGCTAGATGCAGTACCTGCCCGTTGGGAAAGGTCCGCGGGCTAGGCAAGCGAACTGAACAACTGACAGGTTCTTACAATGACGTAAAACGTTCCTTAACAGGGTACCGCCTATCCGGGGCACACCACGACCGCAGGCCCCGCGAGGGGGTCTGCTGCGGCCCGGTACGAGCGCAGAAGACTCAGGCCGTCTCAGTGTGTCCGTCGACGACAGCACCCTTGAGGTACTGCTCGACGGCGTTTTCCGGAACCCGGTAGGAGCGGCCAAAGCGCACCGCCGGCATTTCACCGGAGTGCACCAGGCGATACACGGTCATTTTTGATACCCGCATGACATCCGCGACCTCGGCCACGGTGAGAAAGCGCGCGTTGGAGAAGTTGGCCTCCGAAGACATTTCCCTTATTCCTTTTGCTCAAGCGAACGGCTGCCCCGTCTGAACGACATGGCGGTGTGCCGATGCTGAGCCATCAAACAACCATGTGCTAGATACTCTAGGGGTTTGTGGTGCCAATGTGAAAGGTTTCCGCAGGAATCTGCGAAGGATTTCCGCAGGAACGTCCCACCGGGCGCCGCCGGGGCGGACCGGATCCGGCAGCCTCAGCGCCGGGTGCGCCGGGTGCGCGCCGACGCCGCCAGCTGGCCCAGGACCGCGGCCGTCACGTCCCAGTCCATGCAGGCATCGGTGACACTCTGGCCGTAGACGAGTTCGTCGGTTCCGGCGGCATGTTCGGCGACGTCCAGGGCCTGCGCGCCGCCCACCAGGAAGCTCTCCAGCATGACGCCGGCGATCGCGGATGCGGAGCCGCCTCCGTGCTCAAGCTGTGCGCCGATCTCCAGCGCGACCTCGGCCTGGCGGTGGTGGTTTTTGCCGCTGTTGGCGTGGGAAGCATCGACGATCAGCCGCGGGTTCAGCTGCCGGGCGGCGAGCCGGGCGGAGGCGGCCTCGACGTCGGCTGCGGCGAAGTTGGGCCCGTCGCTGCCGCCGCGCAGGATGATGTGCGTGTCGGGGTTGCCGGCGGTGCTGACCAGGGCGGCCCGCCCCTCGTCGTCAATCCCCAGGAACGCCTGGGCAGCGCCCGCGGCGCTGCAGGCGTCCAGCGCCACCTGCAGGCCGCCGTCGGTCCCGTTCTTGAAGCCGATCGGCATGGAGAGACCGGAGGCGAGCTGGCGGTGGATCTGGCTTTCCGTGGTCCGGGCACCGATGGCGCCCCAGGCCACGAGGTCGGCCATGTACTGCGGGCTGATCGGTTCGAGGAATTCCGTGGCGGTGGGCAGCCCCAGGGCGGTGACCTGGCGCAGGAACTGGCGGGCGGCGCGCAGGCCGGCGGCGATGTCGTGGCTGCCGTCGAGCCGGGGGTCGTTGATCAGGCCCTTCCAGCCCACCGTGGTGCGCGGCTTCTCGAAGTACGTCCGCATCACGATCAGCAGGTCCTCGCGGTGCCGTTCGGCCTGGCTGACCAGGCGCCGGGCGTATTCCAGGCCGGCCTTCGGATCGTGGATGGAGCACGGGCCGACAATCACCAGCAAACGGTCGTCAACGCCGTCCAGGATCGCGCGGACCTCGTCCCGGCCGCGCCCGACGACGTCCGATCCCCGCGCGTCCAGCGGGAACTCCGCGATCAGGTCCTGCGGGGTGGGCAGTGCCGTGAATTCGCTGACCCGCAAATTCGAGGTGGACTGCTGGCTGGCGGGGGCTGTTTCGATGCTCATCGTTCGGGTCCTGTTCCGGGGGTGCGGAGCGGGCCCTGGTCAGAACCCGCCGGAGAAATGGCGAAGGGCAGAGAGTGATCTCTGCCCTGTTGGCTCTGAAGGTGTGTGGATGCGTGTCAGTTAGACGCGGGCCCCTCCAGAGCCAACGAAAAATACGCATACCAACGGTTAGTCATGCCAATGACCCTATCCCCGGCCCCGGCCGAGGGCAAAGCGGTTCCGTAACAATCCGACGCGGGCGCGGCTGCGGGCGTGACGGGAGTGGCCGGGACGGGACCGTCCGCCGGATCAGGCGCTGCCGCCCAGCCCGGCTTCGGCGTAGTAGCCCTCGATATGCTCGGCCACGAGCCGGGCCGCGGCGGCGCCGTCGTGCCCGGTGATGGCCGCCAGGATGCCCCGGTGTTCCTCCCGCAGCCGCGCCGCCGTGGCGGCCCAGTCGGGCAGGTTCCCGGTGAGGCGTCCGGCATAGTCCTGGATGGACTCGCGCAGGGAGCCCATCATGGCGCTGACCACCGCGTTGCCGGCGGCATCGGCCAGCGCCAGGTGGAACCGCACATCGAGGGCCAGGAACTCCTCCGTGGCCTCGCAGCCCTCCATCTGTTCCAACAGCGTTGCCGCCTCGGCGAGCGCGGGCGACCCGGGCCGGGCCCGGGCAGCGGCCCAGGATTCGAGCAGCACCCGCGTCTGCACAATGTCCGCCACGGGAAGGTGCGCGGTGGCCACGTGAAGCCGGAGCGCGGAGCCGAGGGCCGCCGTCGGGTCCGAGATCACGACGGTGCCGGCGTCGGGGCCGGAGCCCACGCCCGCCCGGACCACGCCCAGTGCTTCGAGGATCCGGATCGCCTCACGGACCGAGGTGCGGGAGACGCCCAGCTGCTCGGCCAGGGCCCGCTCCGCCGGAAGCCTTCCTCCCACGCGCAGTTGCCCGCTGGAGAGCTGCTCTTCGATCCACTGCAGGACGACCTGGTGCGTACGCATGGCCACATAGTACTTGATGTGGTTGGACCACATCCCCTACAGTGTGGTTGGACCACAGTGTTGGATCGAGACGCCCGGAGGAAGCAATGACGCAACCCACCATGACCGGTACCCCCAGAAGCCCTGCGGCGCCCGCCGGGACGGACGCCGCAGCCGACGCCGGCGCGGCCCGCGACAACGGCGTGGCCGGCGCGACTCCGGGCACTGGCCTGCCTGCCGCCCTCCGGCGCCGGGTGCCGAAATACGCCGACCTCGCGCCGCTGATGCAGTTCAAGAAGCCGGAGTTCGGCCGCGAGGCGCGGCTGCGCCGGGCCAGCACCATCTGGGACCTCCGGGACATGGCCAAGCGGCGCACGCCCAAGGCGCCCTTTGATTACACGGACGGGGCGGCCGAGGCGGAGATCACGCTGCGCCGGGCCCGCGAGGCGTTCCTGGACATCGAGTTCCGCCCCGGCATCCTGCGCGACGTCTCCAGCGTGGACCTCGGCACCGAGATCCTGGGCAAGCCGTCCCGGCTGCCCGTGGGCATCGCGCCCACCGGCTTCACCCGGATGATGCAGTCGGAAGGCGAGTACGCCGGATCGCAGGCCGCCGCGGCCGCCGGCATCCCCTACACGCTGTCCACCATGGGCACCGCGTCCATTGAGGACGTGGCGGCCGCCGCGCCGGACGGCCGGAACTGGTTCCAGCTCTACCTCTGGACCGACCGGGACCGCTCGCTGGAACTGATCGAGCGCGCGGCCCGGGCCGGCAACGACACCCTTATGGTCACGGTGGACACCGCGGTCGCCGGCGCCCGGCTCCGTGACGTCCGGAACGGCATGACCATCCCGCCTGCACTGACGCTGAAGACCGTGCTGGATGCCTCCTACCGGCCGGCGTGGTGGTTCAACTTCCTCACCCACGAGCCGCTCACCTTCGCCTCGCTCTCGCGCTACACCGGTACCGTGGCGGACCTGATCAACTCCATGTTCGACCCCACCCTGACGTTCGAGGACCTCGACTGGCTGCGGGAAACCTGGAAGGGCAAGCTGGTGGTGAAGGGTATCCAGACGGTCGACGACGCCCGCAAGGTGGTGGACCACGGCGCCGACGGCGTTGTGTTGTCCAACCACGGCGGACGCCAGCTGGACCGCGCCCCGATCCCGTTCCACCTGCTCCCGGACGTCTCGGCGGCGCTCAAGGCGGACAACAGCGACGCGGCAGTCATCCTGGACACCGGCATCATGAGCGGCGCCGACATCATCGCGGCGCTGGCCCTCGGCGCCGACTTCACGCTGATCGGCCGCGCTTACCTCTACGGGCTGATGGCGGGCGGCAGGGCCGGCGTGGACCGGGCCATCGCGATCCTGGAAAAGGACATGCTGCGCACCATGGCCCTGCTGGGCGTCAGCCGGATCTCCGAGCTGACCCCTGACCACGTGAGGCTGCTCGTCCGGTAGCCCGCTACTCGGGCCGGGGCGCGGGAAGTCCTAGATGAGCCCCTGGGCAAGCATCGCGTCCGCCACCTTCACGAAGCCGCCGATGTTCGCGCCCACCACGTAGTTCCCCGGTTCCCCGTACTCGTCTGCGGTGGCAGCGCAGTGGTCGTGAATGCCGACCATGATTTTGGTGAGCCGGTCCTCGGTGTGTGCGAAGGACCAGGAATCGCGGCTGGCGTTCTGCTGCATCTCCAGCGCGGACGTGGCCACGCCGCCGGCGTTGGCGGCCTTGCCCGGGCCGAAAAGGATGCCCGCTTCCTGGAAGACGGCGACGGCGTCACGGGTCGAGGGCATGTTGGCGCCTTCCGCCACGGCAAGCAGTCCGTTTCGGACCAGCCGGGCGGCCGCGGCGCCGTCGAGTTCGTTTTGCGTGGCGCACGGCAGCGCGACGGTCGCGTCGAGGTCCCAGACGGAGCCGCCGTCCACGTAGTCGACGCCGGGGCGCCGGGCCGCGTAGTCCTTGAGCCGCCCGCGCTCCACTTCCTTGATCTGGCGCAGCAGGGCGACGTCGATCCCGGCCTCATCCACAATGTAGCCGGAGGAATCGGAGCAGGCCACGACAGTGGCGCCGAGGGTCTGGGCCTTGGCAATTGCGTTGATCGCGACGTTGCCGGAGCCGGATACCACCACGCGCTGGCCGTCGAAGGAGAGGCCGCGGGTCTTGAGCATTTCCTCGGCAAAGATCACGGTGCCGTAGCCGGTGGCCTCGGGGCGCACCAGTGAGCCGCCCCAAGAGATGCCCTTGCCGGTAAGGACGCCGGATTCGTAGCGATTGGTGATCCGCTTGTACTGTCCGAAGAGGTAGCCGATTTCGCGGCCGCCGACGCCGATGTCACCGGCCGGGACGTCCGTGTACTCGCCGATGTGGCGGTACAGCTCGGTCATAAAGGACTGGCAGAAGCGCATGATTTCGGCGTCGGAGCGCCCGCGCGGGTCGAAGTCGGAGCCGCCCTTGCCGCCGCCGATCGGCATGCCGGTCAGGGCGTTTTTGAAGATCTGCTCGAAGCCGAGGAACTTCACGATGCCCAGGTTCACCGAGGGGTGGAAGCGCAGCCCGCCCTTGAAGGGCCCCAGGGCCGAGTTGAACTCCACCCGGAAGCCGCGGTTGATCTGGAACCGGCCGGCGTCGTCGACCCACGGGACCCGGAAAATGATCTGCCGTTCGGGTTCGCAGAGCCGTTCGAGGACGGCACCTTCGAGGAATTCCGGGTGCCGGTCGTGCACCGGACCCAAGCTCTCGAAGACCTCGGTGACTGCCTGGCGGAATTCCCCTTCGCCGGGATTTCGCGCCAACACCGTGTCCCGGATGGCCTCAAGCCGTGCGTCCATTGCAACTCCTCAACCCTGGCGCCCCTCATTGGGCACATCAAAACAAGCCATTCCATGGTTGCACCGGGCGGGCGGGGATTTCTATTCGGATACCCGGGGGCGGCCCCGTATGACATCGTTGCCGCAGCGGCGGGGCTACTTTTTGCGGCCGAATTTCGGCAGGTTCGCCAGCAGGTCCGCGGCGCGGGTGGCGGCGCGGCCAACCGTGCGGCCGATCTGCTGCGGCCGCCGGTCCTCCCCTGCGGTCCCGACCGGCAGGGCGACGGCGGGGCTCAGCGCGCTGCCCGCGGGAACCCCGGGCAGCGCCGGCGCGGGCGCCGCAGCGGCCGCCGGAGTACCGGCGAAGGTGCCGGGGCCGGGCTGCGGGAGGGCAGCGGTCGCAGGCGCCGGCTCGGCGGCGGGACGGCCGACGTCGAATGTTTCCAGCCAGCTCGCGACGCCGGCGAGGGGCTTGGGGTTCAGCGCGTAGTAGCGCTTCTGGCCCTGCGCGCGCATGCTGACCAGGTCCGCTTCGCGCAAGACCTTGAGGTGCTTGGAAATGGTGGGCTGGCTCGCCTCGAGCTCCTGGACCAGCTCCCCCACCGCTTTGTCCCCGTTGCGGAGGGACACCAGAATGTCACGCCGGGTCGCCTCAGCAATGACGGCAAATACGTCGTCTGTCACCATGTCCTCCACACTAGCGACATATACGCCAGATGGCATCCACCAATTACAGGTCCCCCACCGGGCCCGGGCCGCCGGCCCGGACGGCACCCTAATCGAACCAGGGATCCAGACCGTAGAGCGGGAAAACTTCCTTGCGGGTGGCCATCACCGTGCGGTCCACCTCGTCGTTCGGGTCGAAGCCGACCTCCCAGGAGCGCCACCAGAGGTCGACGTCGTCGCCCATCACCGAGGGCGGTTCGACCCCGTACTTGGCGCCGTACTTCTCCTGCACATACTGCCGCCAGTCCTCCGGCACGGCGGTACGCAGCGGGACGGGCCGGCCGGCGGCAATGGCAATCAGGTGGCTCCAGGACCGTGGGACCACGGTGATCACGTTGTAGCCTCCACCGCCGGTGGAGATCCAGCGGTTCTCGCAGTAGCGGGCCGCGAGGTTACCGATGGCGGTGGCGGCCTCGCGCTGGCCGTCCACGCTGATGTTCAGGTGTGTCAGCGGATCCAGGCGGTGCGAGTCGCAGCCGTGCTGGCTGACGATCACCTCCGGCTCAAACGCGCCCACCAGTTGCGGGACGACCGCGTGGAAGGCCCGCAGCCAGCCCGCATCCCCCGTCCCGGCCGGCAGCGCCACGTTGACCGCGCTGCCCTGGGCGTTCGGGCCGCCGATCTCGTTGGCGAAGCCGGTGCCCGGGAACAGGGTCAGCCCGGTCTCATGCAGCGAGATCGTCAGCACCCGAGGGTCGTCCCAGAAGATGCTTTGGGTTCCGTCGCCGTGGTGGGCGTCGACGTCGATATATGCCACCCGCTGCACGCCGCCGTCGAGCAGCCGCGCGATGGCCAGGGCCGCGTCGTTGTAGATGCAGAAGCCGCTGGCACGTTCCCGGGCGGCATGGTGCATGCCGCCGCCGAAGTTCACCGCCCGGACGGCGCTGCCGTCGAGGATGGCGGCTGCCGCGAGGAGCGAGCCGCCGGCCAGCCGGGCGCTGGCCTCGTGCATGCCGGCGAAGGCCGGGTCGTCCTCGGTGCCGAGACCCCGTTCCAGGTCCGGGGTGTCCGGGTCCGCGCTGACGCGCCGGACGGCGGCGATGTAGTCCGCGCTGTGCACCGCTGCGAGTTCCTCGTCGGTGGCCACTTCGGGGGCCGCCACCGAGACGTGGCCCAGGTCCAGCAGGCCGAGGCTGCGGGCCAGCCGTGCGGTCAGTTCCATCCGCTCCGGCGCCATCGGGTGGCTGTGGCCGAAGTTGTATGCCGTCATGGCCGAGTCCCACACCACCGTCGTCGGCAGGGCGGTCTGGGCGAGTCCGGGCAGGAAGGTCATCAATCACAGGCTACCGGAGCGCACCGCCCCTTCCCCCGTCGTTGCGCGGAATATAGTGGTTTACTACTGAGGACGCCGTTTCAACCGAGGACAAGCCGCACATGACGCAAAGCCAGTCGAGGTCATCGAGCCCGGCCGGCTGGCACCCCGGCCAGCCGGAGCGCGAGGGGCTCTGGATCTTCACCCGGTTGCGCGACTTTATCGACAACATCGCCAACACCTCCCCCGCACGCCTGGCCGTCTCGGCCTTCGCCGTGGTGGTGCTGATCTTCACCGGCCTGCTTTCCCTGCCGGTGTCCTCCGCCGCAGGGCAGGCGACGCCCCTGCACCAGGCCCTGTTCACCGCGGTCTCGGCTGTGTGCGTCACCGGGCTGACCGTCGTTTCCACCGCGGTGCACTGGTCCTTTTTCGGGCAGCTGGTCATCCTGGTTGGCATTTTCGTGGGCGGCCTCGGCACCCTGACCCTGGCCTCGCTGCTGGCGCTGATGGTCAGCAAGAAACTCGGCGTCCGCGGCAAGCTGATCGCGCAGGAGGCCATGAACGCCGGGCGCCTCGGCGAGGTGGGCACCCTGCTGCGGATCGTCATCGTCACGTCGGTCGTGATCGAGGCGGTGCTGGCCGTGGCCCTGATCCCGCGGTTCCTCGCGCTGGGCGAAAGTTTCGGCCAGTCAGTCTGGCACGGCGTCTTCTATTCCATCTCGGCGTTCAACAACGCCGGGTTCACCCCGCATTCGGACGGCATCGTCCCCTACGAGACCGACCTGTGGATCCTCATCCCGCTGATGATCGGAGTCTTCCTCGGCAGCCTCGGTTTCCCGGTGGTGATGGTGCTCCAGCAGAACGGGCTGAACTGGAAGAAGTGGAACCTGCACACCAAGCTGACCATCCAGGTCTCGCTGATCCTGCTGGCCGCGGGCACCGTGCTCTGGGGCCTGATGGAGTGGGAGAACATGCGCACCATCGGCGGCATGAGCCTCGGTGACAAGGTCACGCATTCGCTCTTCGCCTCCGTGATGACCCGTTCCGGCGGCTTCAATCTGGTGGACCAGAACCAGATGGATTCCACCACAATGCTGCTGACCGACGCGCTGATGTTCGCCGGCGGCGGTTCTGCGTCGACCGCCGGCGGCATCAAGGTCACCACCATCGCGGTGATGTTCCTGGCCATCGTCGCCGAGGCCCGGGGCGACGCGGACGTGAAAGTCTACGGCCGCACCATCCCCGAGGGCACCATGCGGGTGGCCATCTCGGTCATCGTCGCCGGCGCCACGCTCGTGGCAGTCTCGGCCCTGCTCCTGCTTCAGATCAGCGGCGCGTCCCTGGACCGGGTGCTGTTTGAAACGATTTCCGCCTTCGCCACGGTGGGCCTGAGCACCAACCTCAGTGCTGAGCTGCCTCCGGCGGGCGTCTATGTCCTCACCGTTCTCATGTTCGCCGGCCGCGTCGGCACCGTCACCCTCGCCGCTGGGCTGGCCCTGCGCCAGCGCAGCCAGTTGTACCACTACCCGGAAGAGAGACCGATCATTGGCTAGTTCCTCAGGCGCCGTCAACCGCCCCGCCCACAACGCGCCCGTGCTGGTGATCGGGCTGGGCCGCTTCGGCGCGTCCACCGCAGAGCAGTTGGTCAAGCAGGGCCGCGAGGTGCTGGCGATCGAACGCGACCGCAGCCTCGTGCAGAAGTGGGCCAGCGTCTTGACCCACGTTGTTGAGGCCGACGCGACCAACATCGACGCCCTCCGCCAGCTCGGCGCCCAGGAGTTCAGCTCCGCCGTCGTCGGCGTGGGCACCTCGATCGAATCCTCGGTGCTGATCACGGTGAACCTTGTGGACCTCGGCATCGAACACCTCTGGGTCAAGGCGATCACGCCCTCGCACGGTAAGATCCTGACCCGGATCGGCGCCAACCACGTGATCTATCCGGAGGCCGACGCCGGTGTCCGGGCCGCGCACCTCGTGTCCGGCCGGATGCTGGACTTCATCGAGTTCGACGACGACTTCGCGATCGTGAAGATGTACCCGCCGCGCGAAACCGTGGGTTTCACGCTCGACGAGTCCAAGGTGCGCTCCAAGTACGGGGTCACGATCGTGGGCGTGAAGTCCCCGGGCGAGGACTTCACCTATGCCCGGCCTGAGACGAAGGTGTCCGCGCGGGACATGCTGATCGTCTCCGGGCACGTGGACCTGCTGGAACGGTTCGCGGCGAGGCCGTAGCGCCGGCGCCGGCTAGGCACCGCCACCGGGACGGCCCGGATCCTCCGGCGCGGCCGCCAGATTCCTGGTGGCCGGGCCCTGGATGACGGTGCCGTCCGTGGCGAAACGGGAGCCGTGGCAGGGGCAGTCCCACGTCACGTCCGCCCGGTTGAACTCCACCGTGCAGCCAAGGTGGGTGCAGACCGCGGAGACCGCCTGTACGTCCCCCAAGGGAGAGACATACATGGCGGTTTTGGCACCCCGGATGTCCACCACCTTCCCCTCCCCCGGGGCTATGTCCGCCGGGATTCCCTCATCCGGAGCGGCAGCGGCGCCCGGCGCCGCCCCGGCCGGCCCCGCCGCAGACGCCGCCCCCACGGCAGGCCCCGCGGGCACCTCCTGCGTTTGGCCGGCGCTGCGGTTGCTGTCGAACAGCTCGGCCCACGGGTTGGCGGTACCGCAGAGCGTGTCGCGGAGGATCAGGGCGGCGGCGGTGCCGTTGGTGAGGCCCCACTTCCGCAGCCCGGTGATCACGTGGACATGCCGGTACTCCGGGCCCAGAAGGCCAACGTAAGGCAGCCCGTCGGCAGGCATGGCGTCCTGGGTGGACCAGCGGAAGACGGTCTCCGCCGCGCCGAGGCGGTCGCGGGCAAAGGCCGCGAGCCGGGCGTACCTTTGGGCGGAGTCGACGCTCTCAGTGGCCCGGTGTCCCTCTCCGCCGGCCAGCACGTATCTGGCGCCCTCGACGTCGACCGTCAGGATGGAGCGCATCGGTTCCTCCACGCTGACAAAGGTCGCGTCCAGCGCGGGACCGGCCCTACGGGCGGCAACAATGTACGAGCGGTGCGCGTAGCACCGGGCCGCGAAACGCCCGTCGTCCCCGAAGGGCAGGTTGGTCGCCACGATGATGTCCTTTGCCCGGACCGTTCCGTGCCCGGTGTCCACCATGGCCGGGGAACCGTCGCGGAATCCCGTGGCAGGCGATTCCTCAAAGACGAAGCTGCCGTCCCCGTGCACAGCGCGGGCCAGGCCCTGTACATACCTGAGCGCGTGCAGCTGGGCCTGCCCGTCGAACCGGACGGCGCCCCGAACGGCGAAGGGCAGCGGCACATCTGTGGTGAAGGATGCCGGCAGCCCGAGCCGCTCCGCCAGCGCCGCTTCCTCCCGGACCAGGGCAAGCGCCGTCCCGGTTTCGGCGTAGGTGTAGTTGGCCACCTGCCGGAAGCCGCAGTCGATGCCTTCCGCCGCTACGATGCCGGCGATGTGCGCTATGGCGGCCTCGTTGGCCTGGCCGTAAATGGCGGCCGCGCCCCTGCCGTGGCGGGCCGCGAGCTCGGAGTAGGCGAGCCGGTGCAGTGAGGTGACCTTTCCCGTGGTGTTTCCGGTGACGCCGGTGCCCACCCGCGCCGCTTCCAGCACCGCGACAGTCTGGCCCGCCCGTTTCAGGGCCAGGGCGGCGGTCAGTCCGGCGATGCCGCCGCCGATCACGGCAACGTCAACTTCCTCGGGCGAGTCGGCGGATGCGTCGAATGACGGGTACGTGGCTTTCCCGGCGGTGGCCGCCCAGAGCGAAAGGAGCCGTCCTGCCGGCTGTTCAGTGATGGTCCCGACCTCCAAGCACTAGGTTCCCTCCGGCGTCGGGCAGGTTCCTCCCGGCGTCGCTGGCTGCTACCGCAGGGTCAAGGCCCGCCCGTCTTTGCCGCTTTCGCGGCGGCCTTGGCTGCCTGCTTGCTCGCCCGTACCTTGGACAGCGACTCCGGGTCCACAATGTCGGCGACGGACAGGTAGGCGTCCTCCGCGCCATAGTGGCCAGCGGCCTCGCGCCAGCCCTCGGCGCGGAGCCCGCATTGCTTTCCCAGCAGGGCCAGGAAGATCTTGGCCTTCTGCTCGCCGAATCCCGGCAGCGCCTTGAGCCGGCGCAGCACCTCCGGCCCGTCCGGATTACCCCGGGTCCAGATGGCGGTGGCGTCGCCGTTCCACTGGCTGTGCACGGTTTCGGCCAGGGCCTGGACCCGGCCGGCCATCGAGCCGGGGAACCGGTGGACCGCCGGGCGTTCTTTGAATAGCTCGACGAACGCCTGCGGATCGTATTCGGCGATTGCGGCCGGAGCCAGGGAACCGAGGCGCGTCCGGATCTTTTCGGGGCGGGCAAACGCCGACTCCATGGTCACCTGCTGGTCCAGCAGCATGCCGGTGAGCAGCGCAAACGCGTCGTCGCTGAGCAGTTTGTCCGCCGCGGGATCCCCTGTGATGTGCAGTTCCATGGGTCCTATCCTGCCACCGGAGCCGGTCCGCGTCATGGCCTGCGGTGCCCCTAGCCGAGCTGTTTCGTGATTTCCGCGGCCCGCTCGGCGGCGGCCCGGGCGCCGTCGGCGATGATCGAGGGGAGGCCGCGCTCGTCGAAGGTGGCGATTGCCCGTTCGGTGGTGCCGTTCGGGCTGGTCACGGCCCTGCGCAGCGCGGCGGGGTCGGCGCCCGGTTCGGCGAGCATCAGCCCGGCACCGGCGACCGTTTCACGGGCCAGCAGCAGCGACAGTTCGGCGTCCAGGCCCAGTTCGGCCCCGGCGGCCGCCATCGCCTCGGCCAGGTAGAAGGCGTAGGCGGGGCCGGAGCCGCTGATCGCGGACAGCGCATCGACCTGCTCCTCGGGAATCTCGACGACCGTGCCGACGGCGGCGAAAATGTCCTTCGCCTGCTGCAGCTGTGCCGCCGAGCAGTGCTTCCCGGCGGACACCGACACCACGCCGCGGCCCAGCCTGGCCGGGGTGTTCGGCATGGCGCGGATCACCGGCTGGCCGGCAGGAAGCGCCGCTTCCAGCTGCTCCAGCGACACGGCCGCCGCGACGCTGACGACGATCGTTTCCGGCGAGAGCGAGCCGCTGATCTCGCGGGCCAGGTCCGCGATCCCCACCGGCTTCACGCCCAGGACGACGACGGCGGCGCCGGTGGCGGCCTGCGTGTTGTTCTCCGGTTCTTCGTCGCTGGCGATGGCCGTGATGCCGTGGTGCCGCTCGGCCAGTTCGGCGGCCCGTTCGGCACGCCGGACCGTGGCGACGACGTCGGCGGGGTCCGTCCCCCCGGCGATCAGGCCGCTCATGATTGCCTCGTTCATTGACCCACAGCCCAGGAATGCGATTCGGTTGCTCATGCCCCCATCATTGCAGTCAGCCGCGATTCACAGCCAGCTCACATCCTCAGCGCAGCTTGCTCCCAAACTCCGCGAATAGCGTAGGAACTACCTCATTGAGGGTGCGAGTGATGATAGGCAGTCATGCGGATGTCTGCCCGGCACCGGGGGTCTGCAGCGGGTTTTCCCCCATTTCCCGCAGCGGGCCGCCGGTGCCTTCGCTTTTAAACATTCGGTGTGCCGCGCTCCGGTGCTGGTGGGCGCCTAGTGCTGGACGGGCCGCACTTCGATGGGAAGGGTGGTGGCACGGGCCAGCCGGCCGGCCCAGCCAAGCGCCGCATCGAGGTCCGGTGCCTCAATAACGGTGAAACCGCCGAGGTGCTCCTTCGCTTCTGTGAACGGCCCGTCCGTCATGAGCGTCTCCGTGCCCTGCTGCCGGACCACCGTGGCGGCGCCGGCGGGGTCGAGGCCCGCGGCGAACACCCAAGCGCCGGCCGCCTTTAGCTCGCGGTTCAGGGCCTCGAGGTCCGCCATGATGGGCGCGAGGACCTCGGGGGCCGGGGCGGGGCCGGCGGGCTGGTAAACGCTGAGCAGGTACTGTGCCATGCTGTCCTCCTTGGCTGACGGGCCGGTTCCTTTGGCTGGCCTCCACCTACTCGACGAACGGCCTGCGCCAGAAACGACATCCCGGCTCTGGACTCCGTTTACGCCGCGTCCGGCCCCTCATCGCCGGGTGATTGCGGCTCGGCCGGCTCCTCGGCCATGGCGACGTGCGGCGCGGGCTGCAGCGGGCCCTCGGTGACCAGTTGGTCCAGACGGCGGAGGATCAGCCCCTCCCGCAAGGCCCACGGACAAATCTCCAGGCTCGGGAACTCAAACATCTCCAGGGCCGCCTCCGCCACCAGCGCGCCGGCCAGCAACTGGGGTGCGCGGGCTTCGGAGACGCCGGGGAGGTTCAACCGGTCCTCCACTTCCATGGCGGAGATCCGTTGCGCCCAGAGGCCCAGGTCCGTGGCGTGCAGTTCCCGCTTGACGTAGGGGCCGGCGCCGCTGGGGGCGGCCCCGGCGATGCGGGCCAGGGAGCGGAACGTTTTGGAGGTGCCGGCCACGTGGTTGGCCTTGCCGAGCTTGGCGATGTCCCGGACAGCGGGCTTCAGGGTGCTTCGGATGTAGCGGCGGAGCTCCTTGACGCTTTTCGCCGACGGCGGGTCCTCCTGCAGCCAGTCGCGGGTGAGCCGGCTCGCGCCGAGCGGGACCGACGTCGCAAGCTCGGGGAGTTCGTCTTCCCCGTAGGCCATTTCGAAGGATCCGCCGCCGATGTCGAGGTTCAGCATGGGTCCCGCGCCCCAGCCGTACCAGCGGCGGACGGCGAAGAACGTCATTGAGGCCTCTTCGCTGCCGGTCAGTTCCCGCAGCGTGACAGTGGTTTCGTGCTTGACCCGGGCGAGGACGGCGGGCCCGTTGGTGGCCTCGCGGATCGCGGACGTACAGAACGCCAGCAGGTCCTCGGCCTTGTGCTTCGCCGCGAACTCCCACGCTTCAAGGACGAACTCGATCAGCTCGTGCTGGCCGGCGTCGTTGATGCTGCCGTCCGCGTCGAGGAACTGCACCAGTGAGAGCGGCCGCTTGTGCGAGGCGAACGGGACCGGGCGCGCGCCGGGGTGGGCATCCACCAGGAGGAGGTGGACGGTGTTTGAGCCGATATCGAGGACGCCAAGACGCATAGGGCCATTATTGTCCTCCGGCTGTCCGTGCCCTAACCGGGTGCCCGCCGGGGCGGGTCCCGCGGCTAGGCCTGGCTGCCGTCCCCGGGCGCGTCCGGCTCGTCCTCGGAGGGCTTGAAGTCGCGGCGGATGTTGGCCACGCCCTCCGGATCGATTTCGAAGCCGTAGACGGCGCCGGGGTTGATGACCATGCCGAGCTCGTCGCCGAGGTTGCCGATGATCGCCGAGCCCTGGGTGCCGAGCACGTTCGGGGCCGCGGCGAGGTACTGCTCTGTGACGCGGCTCGGGTGCGAGAAGACGGCCAGCACCGGCTTGCCGGCGGAGTTCGCCAGCACCAGCGGCTCGACCTGGGAATCGGGGCCCTCGATCGTATCGGAGCTGACGATGTACACCTCGTTGTTCAGGAAGGCCAGGATGACGTCCACCGGGTTGGCGTCCGGCTGTTCCCCCCGGGCGAGCATCTCTTCGAGGTCGTTGAGCGGCTGGTTGTCCAGGTGTGCGGGCTGTTCAGTCATGTTCCTACTCGATCACGTCCCGCTCTGGTCCGCAATTCCTTCCCCGCCCGGCCGGCCCACTCGCGGGTTCCGTCCACGCCCGGTGTTTGCACACAGCGAGCCCGGCCGAAACCCGCGAGCGGACGGGGATTTCAAGGCTCCAGCAACCGCAGCAGCCTTGCTTTTAGCTCGTGCTCACGAAACAGGTCCCGCCATTCGATACGGATGAATTTCCAGCCCATTTCCATCAGGGCTTTCTCACGGCGCCGCTCCGCAAAGATGACCTCGGCGGTGGGCGCGTAGTCGAAATATTTGCGCTGGCCGTCAAACTCCAGTGCGACCCGGCTCTCCGGCCACGCACAGTCCAGCCTGCAGGTCCCCAGCCTGGTCCGGACCTCGAGCTGCAGCACCGGCGGAGGGAGCCGAAGTCTCCGGATCAGGTCGCGGGCGAGGGTTTCACCCGGTGACTCGGACAGCGGGTCCGCATGGGAGAGGACCTTTTTCAGCGTCGCGACACCCGGCGCGCCGCGGAGCCGGGCGCACTCCGCCTCCAGTGCCCCGCGGTCGGCCCCGAGTCGCAGGGCATGATCCATCAGAATCAGCCCCTGGGAGTAGTTCAGGACGAGGCAGCTGTCCGCGGCCGTTCTGGCCAGCGACGTGACGCGATGACCTTGCAAGTGCACGACGTCGTCGGGGGCCAGCGGCCGGGTATGTGCCTTCACGTCGTTCGCGTGGCCGCCGGCCGACGGGAGAAACGGCACCGTGAGGTGAATAGTGTCGCCCACTTGCCATAAGCAGAGCCCGTGGAGCCGGGCAGCCGTGGTGTGACTGAACACGTAGGCGCCCGTTGAGCTCGTCAGGCAACGGTGGGCGTAGGCCTCGATCCGGCAGCGCGAGGCACCGTCCGCTTCGAGCCTTGCCCAAAAGGACCGGCGGACGTAGCAGCCGCGGCGGAGCCGGACCAATACGCCTGCCCGGGTCAACTGCAGGATCTGCCGTGCGGACAGGCCTCGGTCCAGCAGTTCCTCGGTGCGCCAGAGATTGGCGGCTTCGGGAAGCTTCGCTGCCAGGGCTGCTGCCGGGGGCTCTTGGACCGTGGCTGAAGGGCCTGACTTCGCAAAACCGGCCCACTCTGCGGCGAGGGGATCCTCAGGCTCGGCGACGGGGTATGCCATGATGCCAGCCTGCCGCCGCCGCTACGCATCCGAAAGTCGGTGAACCACGTATGTGAACAACGGCTCGCGGGTTCCGTCCGCCGTCGCCGTCTTCTGACGTCGAGCGGGAAAGGAACCCGCGAGCGGGAGGTAAACGCGCTTACTTTTTCGCGGGGGCCTTCTTGCGGGCCGGGGCCTTGCGCGCCGTCGTCGTCCGCTTGACCGGGCCCTTGGCGCGCTTCTCGGCGAGAAGTTCAACGGCCTGTTCCCGGGTCAGTTCCTCGATGGAGGTGGACCGCGGCACGGTTATGTTGGTGATGCCGTCGGTGATGTACGGGCCGAAGCGGCCTTCCTTCACCACGATGTTCTTCTCCGAGACCGGGTCCGGACCGAACTCGGCCAGCGGCGGGACAGCGGCGCGGGCACCACGCTGCTTGGGCTGGGAGTAGATCTCCAGTGCCTGCTCCAGCGTGATGGTGAAGATTTCCTCCTCCGACCCGATGGAGCGGGAGTCTGTGCCCTTCTTCAGGTACGGCCCGAACCGGCCGTTCTGCACGGTGATGGGGTTGCCTTCGGCGTCCTGGCCGAGCACGCGCGGCAGGCTCATCAGCTGCAGGGCCTCGTCCAGGGTGATGGTGTCCACGCCCATCGACGCAAACAGCGAGCCGGTGCGGGGCTTGGCCTTGACGGGCTTCTTGGGCGGCTTCGGCTTGCCGTTCTTGTAGTACTCGACCGGCTGGTTGGCGAGCTGTTCGTCGGTCATTTCGGGGATGACCTCGGTGACGTACGCACCGTAGCGGCCGTTCTTGGCCACGATGGTGTGTCCGGTGTGCGGGTCCGTGCCGAGCACGCGTTCCTCGGGCGCGGCGGTCTCCATCAGCTCGATGGCCTTGGCAGCGGTGAGCTCGTCCGGGGCCAGATCCTCGGGGACGTTGGCGCGGGCGGATTCGACGACCTCGCCGGTCTTAGGGTCCACGGTGGGGACCGAGCTTTCCAGGTACGGGCCGAACTTGCCGACCCGCAGCGTGATCCCGTCGGTGATCGGGATGGAGTTGATTTCACGGGCGTCGATCTCGCCGAGGTTGTTGACGATGCTCAGCAGCCCGGGCTCGGAATCGGCACCGAAGTAGAAGTGCTTGAGCCAGGCGGGTCCGGCCTCCTGGCCGTTGGCGATCTTGTCCAGGTCCGCTTCCATGTCGGCCGTGAAGTCGTAGTCCACATAGTCGTGGAAGTGCTGCTCCAGCAGCCGGATCACGGAGAACGCGATCCAGCTCGGGACCAGCGCGGAGCCCTGCTTCCGGACGTAGCCGCGGTCCTGGATGGTGGAGATCGTGGAGGCGTAGGTCGACGGGCGGCCGATGCCCTTCTTTTCCAGTTCCGCGGTCAGCGACGCTTCGGTGTAGCGCGGCGGCGGCGAGGTCTCATGCCCGACGGCGATGATCTCGGAGGCGGTGAGCGCGTCGTCCTTGGCCACGTTGGGCAGCCGGCGCGCTTCCTCGGAGTCCTCGTCCCCGCGGCTCTCGTCCTTGCCTTCTTCGTAGGCGGCGAGGAAGCCCGGGAAGGTGATCACGGTGCCGGAGGCGGAGAACTCCGCGTCCCTGCCGTCGGTGGCAACGGCGCCGAGGCGGATGGTCGCCGTCGAGCCCTTGGCGTCGGCCATCTGCGAGGCGACGGTGCGCTTCCAGATCAGCTCGTAGAGGCGGAACTCGTCGCCGGAGAGCTGCTTGGCGACCTGCGCCGGGGTGCGGAAGGAGTCACCGGCGGGACGGATGGCCTCGTGGGCCTCCTGCGCGTTGGCTGCCTTGCCGCTGTAGACGCGGGGCGAGGCCGGGACATACTCCGGACCGTACAGCTCCGAGGCCTGTCGCCGCGCGGCGGTGATGGCCTCGTTGCTCAGCGCGTTCGAGTCCGTACGCATATAGGTGATGTAGCCGTTTTCGTAAAGCCGCTGGGCCACCTGCATGGTGCTCTTGGAGGAGAAGCGCAGCTTGCGGCCGGCCTCCTGCTGCAGCGTGGAGGTGGTGAACGGCGCCGCGGGACGGCGGGTGTAGGGCTTCGTGTCGACGGAGCGGACCCGGAAGTCCGCGGTCTGCAGTCCGGCGGAGAGCGAGGTGGCGAGCTCCTCGTCGAGGTGCACAACGTTGCGGGAGGTCAGCTCGCCGTCGTCGTTGAAGTCCCGGCCGCTGGCGACCTTGGCGCCGTCGACGGAGGCAAGCTTGGCCTTGAAGGAGCCGGACTCGGCGCCGAACTGGCCGGTGAGGTCCCAGTAGGAGGCCGCTTTGAAGGCCATCCGTTCGCGTTCGCGGTCCACGACCATGCGGGTCACGACGGACTGCACGCGGCCGGCGGAGAGGCCGCGGGCCACCTTGCGCCAGAGCACCGGCGAAATTTCGTAACCGTACAGGCGGTCCAGCACGCGGCGGGTTTCCTGCGCGTCCACGAGGTCCTGGTCCACGTCGCGCAGGTTGTCCATGGCGCGGTGGATGGCTTCCTTGGTGATTTCACCGAAGGTCATCCGGTAGACCGGCACCTTGGGCTTGAGGACTTCCAGCAGGTGCCACGCGATGGCCTCGCCCTCGCGGTCCCCATCGGTTGCGAGGTAGAGCGCGTCGGCGCCCTTGAGCTGGGCCTTGAGTTCGGCGACCTTTTTCTTCTTGTCCGGGGACACCACGTAATACGGCTTGAAGTCGTGCTCGATATCGACGGCGAACTTGCCCAGCGGCGTTTTCTTCAGGTCTGCAGGGAGCTCCGAGGGCTGCGGAAGGTCGCGGATGTGACCGATGGAGGCCTCAACGATGAAGCCCTCGCCCAGGTACTTGGCGATGGTCTTGCTCTTGGCGGGAGACTCCACAATCACGAGTTTCTTGCCGGTGGGGGCCTTGCTTGGCACGGTGCTCCTACAGAAAAAGGTGGCTCGGGCAGATGCGCCCATACCCGCCTAGTTCACCATATTTTGCGGAATACCGCGCATCCGGGTGGAAATCCCAGGCTTCCCGCCACGTCTTACTGACGTCACAGGTCACTGTGTTCCCGGACGCCAAGGCGGTGCGGCATTTCAGGAAGCCGGCGCGGCCTTGCCCCGGTCGTCCGGAATCATGGACCACATGGTGGCCATCCGCTCCGCGCCCTCGGGCACCCGGTCCGGGTCCTCGAGCTCGTAGTCCTTCAGGAGGTCAAAAAGCCTCTCGTTCAGTTCCGCGCGCTGGGCGGGTGTCAGGTACAGCAGGTTGCTGGCCAGCACCACCGCGGACGGGCCCTCGGCCGTGTCGCCGGCCTCGCGCCGTTCATTGCGGGCCTTGGCGTACGCAAGAACCCGGCGGCGGTAGGCATCGAGTTCGAGGTCGACAACCGCGAGTTCCCCGCTGGCCACTCCCCCGAGCGAGTGGATGGTGAAGTCGGTGCCGGCGGCTTTCCAGCGGCGCTCCCGGGCGTCGCCGGCCGTGGCGGCCGGCACCACAATGCCCCACTTCTGCAGGGCGCGCAGGTGGTAGCTCATGGCACTGGGGGTCAGGCCGGTCTGGGCAGCCAGTTCAGTGGCGGTCCGGCTGACCTGGGTGGAATACAGCTCGGAAATCACCTCGAGCCTCGCGGCGTGGGCCAGGGCCCGGATCGCCTTCGGGTCGGTGATCTCGACCTTCTTCTCCGGACGCTGCCGTCGCTTGGCGGCCGGAGCGGCGGACAGTTCCGCCTTCGGGATTTCTGCATTCACGCTTCCAGTCTACCGACGCCCGCCAAACTATGAAAGAAATGCTTGACACTGTGATTCGGGGCGCGCTACCTTGCTACTTATGAAACAGATACTTCATAAAGGGCAGGGCGCCTCCGGCACCTCTCCGCTGTGGCGCAACCGCGACTTTCTGCTCGCCAGCAGCTCCCGGTTCCTCGCCACCGCCGGCATGGGCGCCGTCGTTGTCAGCATCATGCTGCACCTCCAGAACGTTTCGGCCGCCGGCCCGACGGCGGCTGCCGGGCCCTGGCTGGTGGCGGGCTACCTGCTGTGTTCGGCGCTGCCGCTGGTGGTGCTGGCGCCGTGGGCGGGCCGGCTGGCGGACACCCGGGACTCCCGCACGCTCGCGACGGCGGCCTCCCTGGTCAGCGCCGTCGCCGTGGCCGGGATGGGCGTCAGCCTGCAATTCACGGATCACCCCATCCCGGTGCTGTTCGCCCTGACCTTCCTGCTCGACGCCGCGCAGGCCGTGGCCGGCCCCACCTGGCAGGCGCTGCTGCCCCGGATCGTCGGCGAGGAACGCACCCCGCGTGCGATGGGCACCATGCAGGCCACCGTCATGATTGCGGGCATGGCCGGCCCGGCGGCGGGCGGGCTGCTCAGCGGCTGGGGCGGCTCGGGGTCCGTGTTCGGCGTCGCGAGCTGCTGCTATCTGGCCATGGGCGCCGGTGCGCTGCTGATCCGGACCCGGCGCGGCACCGCTGCGGAGCTCAGGGGCCGGGAAGCGCCGGCGCTGCTGGACGGCCTGCGGCTGGTCCGCGGGGACGCCCTGGTGTGGGCCCTGGTCCTCGGCGCACTGTTCTTTATCGTCGTGGGCGAGGCGACCAATGTGCTCGAGGTGTTCCTGGCCCGGGGCGAGCTGGGCGCCACCGAGACCCAGTACGGGCTGCTGGCGGCGGCCTTCGGACTGGGCATGGCGGCCGGCGCCGCCATGGCGGGGCGGATCACGACTGCGCCGGCCCGGCTGCGGGTGCTGCTGGTCTCGATGGTCCTGACCTCGGCCTTCCTGGGGGTGATGGCCCTGGTTCCCACCGTGGAGCTGCTTTTCGTGGCGTACACGGCGATGGGCATGGCCTGCGGCGCGCTGAACGCGTGCTTTGGGGCCATCGCGATCCTGCGCATCCCGGAAAGCGGGCGCGGCCAGGCGATGGCGATCATCGGCGGCATGACCCGCGCGGTGTCCATCGCCGCGCTGGCCATCGGCGGCCTGCTGGGCGCGCTGTTGCCGATCCGGCTGAGTTTTCTCATCACGGGCGCCGGCGGCGTGCTTGTAGCCCTGGCCGTCACCGCCTATGTGCTGCCCCGGTTCGGCCGCGAGGGCGCGGCCGCGCCGGCATCGGTTCCGGCGTCGGCGTCGGTCGCGCCCGCTGCGGTGCCCGGCTCAGGCGGGGAGCAGGAAGCCGTCGCGCACCAGGTTGGCCACCTCGTTGAGGAGTCCCTCGCGGAACGCCCCGCTGTCGTAGCCCTCGTACCCGCCCAGCAGGGCCTCAAGGGCGCCGATGATCTGCCCGACGGAGAGCTCGCCGTCGCACGCTGAGACAAAGCCGGCCAGCTCGGTGCTGAGCAGGTTGGTGCGGCGCAGCCCGGCGCCCTGGCGCAGCAGGATGACGCCGGGGTGTTCGGCGCCGGGACGCTGGTGCCGTTCCTCCGTGACGTCGTCGGCGACGAGCAGGTGCGCGGATTCCAGCTCGTGGGCGGCGAGCCAGTCGGCGCGCTCGACGGCGGCGCCCAGGTGCGGGCCGACGGGCTGTTCGATCGGGTAGCTGATCTCCTCGAAGCGGGAGATCACCGGCCGGGCGCCGGCCGCGGGTCGCCGCAGCCAGATCATCCCGAAGCCGATGGCCGCCACGTCCCGGGCCGCGAAGTCATTGAGGTAGGCGGCGTAGGAGTCTTGGTAGAGCCGCCGGTCGCGGGCCTCCGAGGCGTCCTGCAGCCACGTCTCGGCGTACTGCTCGGGGCTGACCTGCTCGCGCTGGATGAACCAGGCGTCCGCGTCCGGGCTGACCCAGGACTGCGGCCGGTCCGCCCACGCGGCGCCGGCCCGGATCTCCCAGTTGCCGAGCAGTTGGGCCGTTCCGCCGGGGCTCAGGACGGTCGGAAGGTCCCGCACCAGCGCGGCAACGATGTCGTCGCCCGGCAGGCCGCCGTCGCGGTAGGTGAACTGGTCCGCCGCGGCCTCCCCGGGGCTGCGCGGCGTGATCACGAACGGCGGGTTGGAGACCACCAGCTCGAACTCCTCCCCCGCCACGGGATCCAGCATCGAGCCCAGCCGCAGGCTCACCCGGGCCTCCAAGGCGGCGGGGTCAAGGTGCAGCGCCTCCGCGTTCAGCAGCAGGTTGAAGCGGGTAAACGCGAGCGCCCGGTCGGAGATGTCGGTGGCCGTGACGTGCTCGGCATGGTGCAGGAGGTGGAAGGTCTGGATGCCGCAGCCGGTGCCGAGGTCCAGGGCGCGGGCCACGTGCCGGCGGGCAGTGACCTGCACCAGGGTGGTGGACGCCTGCCCGATCCCCAGGACGTGGTCGTGGCGCAGCACGCCCGGGCGTTGGTGCGCGGCCAGGTCGCTGGCCACCCAGAGCTCGGCGCCGCCGCTGCTGACGGTATCTTCGCCCTGCGCGCCGTCGTCTGAACTGCCCTCCCAGCCATACGGGCGGAGGTCCACCTTTGCCTGCACCCGGCCTTCCCCGGCCGGCTCCACGAGGCCCAGCTCCAGCAGCCCCGCCGTGCGGATGCCCGGCAGGGCTGCGTCGAGGGTTCCGGCCGGCTGCGGCTCGGCCAGCAGCCAGAGGCGGACGACGGCGGCGAGCGCCGCCGTCGTCTCTTCGCCGGCGGCGGCTTCGGTGGCGATCAGGGCCGGGATGAGCTGGTCCCGGGCCAGCGCCGCGTGGGCGGCGGGCCCGAGCAGACCGGCGACGCCGTCGACCGTGTAGCCGGTCCGGCGCAGGTCCTCCGCGAGCGCCCGGAGCAGGTCCGGGAGGTCGCTGCGGGGAGCGTCGGGGGTGTTGCCGGACGTGAAGAGCGTTGAGGGGGTCACCGGACAAGTTTAGGCGCGGGCCTGCCCGGCGCGGGCCGGGGTCCGGGGTCCGGGGTAAGCGGTCCCGGGTCTGGCAGGGGCCGAGGCCTCAGAGGCGCTTCTGTGCGTAGGCCTGCAGCGCTTCCCGCACGAACGCCGCTCCGGCGGCGCCGCCATAGTTCGCGGCGAAGCGCGGATCCGCCACGTACATCTCGCCGAGGCCGGACACGTAGTCCTTTAGGTTCGCGCCGGCTGCGGCCGGGGTCCCCGGAATGGCGGTGAGCCACTCGACCTGGCGCCGGGCCAGGTCCTGCGCCTCCGGGCTGTCCGGGGCCGCACCCGATTCCGCCGCCGCGGCCCAGTCGTCGCTGAGCTGCCGGGACGCCCGCTTCCAGGCCTCCTTGTCCGCCGCACCCATGCCGCGCCACCAGGCGTCGCCCTGTGCGTAGGCGTCCTGGCCCCAGCGTTCCTCCACCTCCTTCTGGTACCGGGTGTGGTCGAAGCCGTCGAACATCTTCTCTGCCATGATTTCCTTTCCTGCCTGCACTGCCTCGATGGTGTGCTGGACCGACGCGATCTGCCGGGCCAGCCGGTCCTGCTCCTGCTTCAGCCACTCGAGGTGGCTTGCCAGCGCGGTTTCCGCCGGCCGCTCCTGGGCGAGGACCTCGGCGATCGCCGGCAGGCCCAGGCCGAGTTCGCGCAGGAGCAGGATGCGCTGCAGCCGGAGCAGGGCGGGCTGGTCGTAGTAGCGGTAGCCGTTGTCCCCGGTGCGGCTGGGCTTGAGCAGCCCGACGCCGTCGTAGTGCCGCAGCGTCCGGCTCGTGGTGCCGGCTAGCTTCGCGATCTGCTGGACGGACCACTCCACGACGTCTCCTCCCGCGCAGGCCGGTCTCTCCGGCCCGCTACAGCGAGCCTAAATGTTGACGCAGCGTCAAGGTCAAGCCTTGCCGGGCTAGCGTGGCCCGGGCCGGGCTAGCGTGAGCCGGGCCCGGCCGGGGAGGGACGCTGGAGCCGGTAAGTTGGAGGCATGCTTTTAGCTCCCCCGCTTCCGGCCCGCCCCCGCGTGTTCCGGCGCGTCCTCGCTGCGGCGGCCGGTGCCGCCGTCGTACTCGGCGCCTCGGCGTGCTCCCCTGCCGGCTCCATCGAATCCGCCAACGTGGAGACCTGGAAAGCCACCGCATTGCCGCCGGCCGGCAGGGTTGTCCTGGCAGATGCGGGCAAGATCCTGAACCGGGATCCGATCGCCCGGGAGGCCTCCGTCACGGCCGGCAGCTACACCCTCACCATGACCTGCGACGGCGGCGGCAAGGAGTTCTTCGCCGTCGCCCTCGACGGCACGCGGCTGACGGAGGCCGGAGCCGCCTGCAACGGGAGCCGGGAAACCGCCAGGATCAAGATTCCCGCCGCGGGCCGGCTGACGATCAGCGCCTCCAGCGTGGACGCCCCGCTCATCTTTGCCTACCAGCTGGTGCCCGCCAGCTGAGCGGGGCCGCGGACCGTGGGGGCGGCCGGCCCTGCTGGGCCGAAGCCCCGGCGTTCCGGGCCGATCGGCTCTGGTCCGGCGCCGCGGCCGGGCCTACAGTCGGAGTATGCCCCCCGCGCAGGCACCCCGGCCGCAGCGGTCGCGCGGCGCAGTTGCCGCCGTCGCGCTTGCCGCCGTAGTGGCCTGCGGGCTGTCGGCTTGCGAGTATGAGTACGACGACGGGCTGTCCGCCGACGACCTGCCGTCCCCGTCGGTGACCTATACCGACGCGGCGCTACCGCAGGATCCCGCCATGAACCAGCCGGTGACCGGGGCGGACCTGAACCACTGGGTCGCGGAGGTGCTGCCGGAGATCCATGGCCAGGTTTTTCACACCGGCTACGGGCTGCTGGACGCCGGGGCCACACGCAACGAAACCACAACGCAGCTGCCGAGCGGGACCTACGCCCTGACGCTGGTCTGCCGGAGCACCCGGAGGGTGTCCTTCACCATCCGGAACCAGGAGAGCATCCTGGTGGATTTGAGCCTGCGGTGCGGCACCTCGCGGGTCAACGTGGTCCAGCTCTCCGCGGACACGGTGCTGAGTGTCCGGATCGAGTCGCTGGCGCCGGCGAACTTCGCCTACCGCGTCAGCCGGCTCTGAATCCTGGCCTCAGGCGGCGCAGCCGTCCGGGCAGCGCAGCGTCGCCGGGTCCGAGGCGCAGTCGGCGCAGTAGAGGGTCAGGGTGCGGCAGCTCGGGTTGGAGCAGTTCTCGAATTTGCTCGTGGGCATTTCGCAGCGGACGCACTGGCCGATCGTTTTGGCGTCCTCGCTGAACTCGAGGTGCATGCGCTTGTCGAAGACGTAGAGCGATCCTTCCCAGAGTCCCTGGTCCTTGAACGCCTCGCCGTAGCGGACGATCCCGCCGTCGAGCTGGTAAACCTCTTTGAAGCCGCGGTTGACCATGAGGCTGGAGAGGACCTCGCAGCGGATGCCGCCGGTGCAATAGGTGACCACCGGCTTGTCCTTGAGGGCATCGTACTTGCCCGAGTCGAGTTCCTTGATGAAATCGTGGGTGGTCGCAACATCGGGGACCACCGCGTCCTTGAACTTGCCGATTTGGGCCTCGAAGCCGTTGCGTCCGTCGAAGAACACCACCTCGTCGCCGGCCTGCTTCTTCTCCTCGACCAGCCGGTGCAGTTCCTCGGGGGCAAGGTGTGTGCCGCCGCCGACGACGCCGTTTTCGTCCACCTTGAGCTCTCCGGGGGCGCCGAAGGAGACAATCTCCTCGCGTACTTTCACGCTGAGCCGGGGGAAGTCCTCGGCCCCGCCGTCGGACCATTTCACGTCGATCCCACGGAAGCCCTTGTATTCGCGGGTCGTCTTGACGTACTGCTTGACGGCCCCGATCTCGCCGCCGACCGTGGCGTTGATGCCGTCTTTGGAGATGATGATCCGGCCGATCAGCCCGTATTTCTCGCAGAGGGCCCGCTGCCAGAGCCGGACGGCGTCCGGGTCCGCGATCGGGGTAAAACCGTAGAAGAGCACAATTCGATTCACGTATTTAAGCGTACTGGGCGGGGCAAAACGCGGCGCAGGCCCCGGTGTGGACCGTTGTGGATCGTTGGGCGGCACGGTCCTGGAGGGCCGCAGTGGAGTCACAATTGCGTAAGCAAGCGCCGTCACGGAACCCGGCCCCTGTTGCTTGTGGCGGGGCTGGAATACGCTCATCTCATGAGTCTTGACGCCATGGTTGAAGACACCACCCACCTCCTTGAGGTCTGGGTTGCCGGGTGGGCCGGTTGCCGGGGTTACGAGACCCGCAGGGAGGGCCGTTTCCCTGCGGCGCTGAGAGCGGACACCACCCACGAATGGGAGTATTTCGCCCATGATCCCTCGGATTCGGAGTTTGCTGACCTGGCCGTCAAGACCGCCGAGGTCCCGGCCCGGATCCTCACGATCCTCACCAACAATGTGCCCCGCTACACGTCCCTGGCCGCGCAGCACGGGCTGAACGTCACCTCCGCGACGCAGACCATGATGATCGTGGACATGGAGACCCAGGACGCCGAGGACCCCTGGCTTCCGGACGACGACCTCAGGTGGGTGCCCTCAACCGCGGGCGGCGTGCACCACGCCGTCGTCTATGCCGGCGACGAGGTCGCTGCCAGCGGGCGGGTGTTCGTCGCCGACCACACCGCCGTCTTCGACCGGATCGTCACGGAACCCGGCTTCCAGCGTCGGGGGCTCGGCAGTTTCATCATGCGGGCCTTGGCCGCGCAGGCCTTCGAGCACGACGTCGAAGGCGGACTCCTGCTGGCCTCGCTGGACGGCCAGCAGCTGTACTCACATCTGGGCTGGACCACGGTGTGCCACGTGCTGATGCTCTCTTCCTCGGATGAGGGCGCCGACCTTTCCGTGGAGTGAAGCCGATTCCTGCCCGGGAGTGAGGGCGAATCCCGTCCCTGCACGCGGGTCCGGCCACGCGGGTCCCACTATGCAGGGGCGCCCGCCTGGCGATTTGAGCCCGGGTGAAACAATGTTGGAGTGAATCCCCATGAGTCCCTGATCCCGTTGCTGGGCCGCGGCCCGGACCCGGAGCAGCTGCGGCATGTGCGGACGATCCCGGCACGGATGGCCGTCAATGAGCCGTGGCCGGAGTGGGTCCATCCGGATCTGGTGCAGGCCTACGGCTCGCTCGGCATTCACGAGCCCTACCGTCACCAGGTGCAGGCTGCCGACCTGGCCCACGCGGGCGAACACGTGGTGATCGCCACCGGCACCGCCTCGGGCAAGTCCCTCGCCTACCAGCTGCCGGCGCTGGACGCGGTCCACCGCTCCGAGCTGCGCGTCCTGGCCGATCCCGGCAAGATCCACGACGACGGCGCCGTGACGCTCTACCTCTCTCCCACCAAGGCCCTGGCCGCCGACCAGCTGGCCGCCATCCGCTCGCTCAAGCTGCCCACCGTCCGTGCCGAAACGTACGACGGCGACACCGACCCTGCTTCACGGCGCTGGATCCGGGACCACGCCAACGTGATCCTGGCCAATCCCGACATGCTGCACTTCGGGATCCTCCCAAACCACGCCTGGTGGGCCCGGTTCTTCCGCCGGTTGCGCTACGTGATTGTGGACGAGGCGCACAGCTACCGCGGTGTCTTCGGCTCGCACGTGGCCAACCTGATGCGCCGGCTGCGGCGGATCTGCGCCTACTACAGTCCCGGCGCCGGCCATCCGGGGCCCGTGTTCATTGCCGCCTCGGCCACCGCGTCCGATCCGGGAACGTCCTTCGGCCGGCTCATCGGCGCCCCCGTCCGGGCGGTGTCCGAGGACTGCTCGCCCCACGGGGCCACCACCGTGGCGTTCTGGGAACCGGCCCTGACGGAGCTGCGCGGCGAGAACGGGGCCAAGGAGCGCCGGACCGCCGTAGCCGAAACCTCGGACCTGCTGGCGAACCTGGTTTCCTCCCGGATCCGGACCATCGCGTTCATCAAGTCCCGGCGCGGGGCCGAGACGATCGCCTCCATCACCAAACGCCTCCTGGACGAAGTGGACCCGAGCCTGCCGCAGCGCGTGGCGGCCTACCGTTCCGGGTACCTGCCGGAGGAACGGCGGGCGCTGGAAAAGGCGCTGCGCTCCGGCGAGCTGCTGGGCGTTTCCAGCACCTCGGCGCTGGAACTGGGCATCGACATCTCCGGCCTCGACGCGGTCCTGGTCGCCGGCTGGCCGGGCACCCGCGCGTCGCTGTTCCAGCAGATCGGCCGGGCGGGCCGCGCCGGGCAGGATGCCATCGCCGCGTTCGTCGCCAGCGACGACCCGCTCGACACGTACCTCGTGAACCACCCCGAGGCGATCTTCGACGTCTCGGTGGAGGCCACCGTCTTCGACCCCTCCAATCCGTATGTGCTGGGACCCCACCTGTGCGCGGCCGCGGCGGAGCTGCCGCTGGGGTATGCGGAGCTGGAGCTGTTCGGCCCGACCGCCGAGAAACTGCTGGACCAGCTTGTCGCCCAGGGCTACTTGCGCAAACGTCCCGCCGGTTGGTTCTGGACCCACCCGCAGAGCGCGGCGGCCATGGTGAACCTGCGGGCGGACGGCGGCGGCCCGGTGAGCATCATGGACGCCGACACCGGTTCGCTGCTCGGCACCATGGATTCGCCGCAGACGCACTACCAGGCGCACACCGGCGCCATCTACGTCCATCAGGGCGAAAGCTATGTCGTTGAGGACCTGAACGAAGGCGAACACTGCGTCGTGGTGCGGCGCGCCAACCCCGACTACTACACGACGGCGCGGGACGTGACCCAGATCGAGGTCCTGGAGACGCTCCGCACGACGCAGTGGGGTGACGTTGCGGTGCACTTCGGCGATGTGAAAGTGACGACACAGGTGGTCTCCTTCCAGCGCAAGGCGCTGATTTCAAACGAGATCCTCGGCGAGGAACCGCTTCAACTGGGGGCCCGGGACCTCTTCACCAAGGCCGTCTGGTTCGTGATGGACAACAGGTCCCTGACGGGCGCCGGGCTGATCGAGGCGCAGTTCCCCGGCGCCTTGCACGCCGCCGAGCACGCCGCCATCGGGTTGCTGCCGCTGGTGGCGTCCAGCGACCGGTGGGACATCGGCGGGGTCTCCACGGCCATCCACGCCGACACCGGAGTCCCGACGATCTTCGTCTACGACGGCCACCCGGGCGGAGCCGGCTTCGCCGAGCGGGGCTACGACAAGGCCCGGGTGTGGCTCGCCGCGACGCGCGATGCGATCAGAGCCTGCGAATGCGAGTCCGGCTGCCCGTCCTGTGTCCAGTCCCCCAAATGCGGCAACAAGAACAACCCGCTGGACAAGGACGCCGCCGTCACGCTGATCGAGATGCTGCTGACCGACGCCACGGACTTGATGGGGGGCCCTGCCGGGGAGTCGGCAAGTCCGGTCGCGGGGGCCGCAGGCCCGGTGGCCAGCCCCGCCGGGTAGGCGGCGTTGCCGGGTGGACCGGCAGCCTGAGGCCAGGCGGGCCGGGCGATCCGGAGGGGCCAGCAGCCCGGACCGGCGGGAGGCGTTACGCGTCGCCGGTCCCCGGCGGTCCGCGGGCCGGCTCCGGCGCCCCGTCTTCCACTGCCGGCGGCGGTCCCGCCCGGGCAAGCCCCGTAGCCGACCCGAACATGCCGTGGAAGGGGAGTTCCGTCCGGACCTGGACGGTGCCGGATGCCACCGAACAACTCACTAACCGGGCGCCGTGCCGCCCCGCGACCTCGGCGGCGACCGCGCACGGTTCCCCGGGGCTGAGGCCGCGGGCGGCGTCCGCCGCCGCGAGCGCCGCCAGATCCGCCGCCGAGGCGGCCTTCGTGGCCAGCACCGCGGCCTGGGCCAGCAGCACCACGGCGCTCACTGCCAGCAGCAGCATCAGCCCGAGGCCCACGGCGAGGACGGTGCCCGCGCCGAGCTCGGAGTTCCGTACGGGGACGGCCATCATGCATCCCTGCTCAGGCCAAGAGGCGCGGTTGATGGCGCGGAGAGCGCCGCGGCAACCGTGGACTCACGCCGCGCCCAGGCCTTCGCCGTGAGGGTCCACGGGATCAGGGGAGCAGCCGCTCCGCTGACGGTTCCGGACACCGTAACGCTGAGCCAGATGCCGTCGACAGTCACTGTTGACCGCGCCGAATCCCCGGCGAGCTGCCGGACGATACCACCAATAGCACCGGCGTCCTCACCGCGGGCGAGCGCCCGGGCGCCGGCCCGGGCCGCCTCCTCGAGCCGGAGTTGCGTCAGCCCGGCCGCCGAACCGGCCAGCAACAGTCCAAGGACCAGGAGGACGGCCGGTAACGCCACGGCGAACTCGGCCGTCACGGCGCCCCGGCACCCTTGCCCGCCCCGGTGGCCAAGACTTTCCGCGCCGGGCCGGGGCACTGGCCGCAGGGTTCCCGGAAGTTTGGAGCCGCGGGAGCGTCGCGGCGGGGCTGATGCACCCCGCGGCGCGCCGTTCACGGCAGCGCGAGGGCCGTGCGGATGATGTTCAGCAGGAACCCCCGCACCTCGTCGCTGCGCATGATGAGCACCAGCAGGCCGGCAAACCCGACGGCGGCGAGGGTGGCGATGGCATACTCGGCGGTCGCCATCCCCGCTTCCGAATGGCGGAGTTTCCGCTGCCGGCGGGCGGGCCTGGGAAAGACCTGCACCGGCGGCGCCTGCCGGGCGCCCGGGTAGATTTCGCGTACGTCCGCGGTTCCGATTTCCTCGGACGCGCGGTCAGTGCCGGCGGGGGCGTTTCGGTGGAAAGTCATGAGCGTTCCTCTCGGGAGATTCCGGCACGGTAACCGGCTGATTCCAATGTCGGGGGCGCGGTCCAACAGCGGTAAGAGTGCTGTGGGCCCAAGTGGATAAGTCCGGCTGTGGAGGAGAAGTCGCGGCACGGCGCCCCTGCGGGAGCGGTCTGGCGGCGGCCAGTTCCAGTGGCCGGTGGTGCACCGGCGGCGGCCGCGGTTCCCGAGTTGGTCGGGCCGCGGTTCCTCGGAGCGCCGGGACTCACGTACCCGGGGGCAGAAGTGCAAGCAACACCGGCACGATGCCCAGGCAAACGAAGGCGGGCAGCGAGCAGAGCCCCAGCGGGATGACCAGCTTCACGCCCAGCGCGGCGGCGTGCCGCTCGGCGTCCCGGAACTGCTCGCGGCGCAGCCGGGCCGCCTGCGCGTAAAGGATGGCCGCTGAGGGCACTCCGGTTTTCGCCGCGAAATCCAAGGCCTCCTTGAGTGCCAGCACCGGGGCGGGAACGGGACCGGAGCCCCGCCAGGCGGTCTCCCAGTCGGCGCCGATTGCAAGGGCGGAGACGACAGGCACCAGCGGTCGGCGGATCTCTTCGGAGGCGTGCCCGGCGATCAGGTCCAGCGAGCGGCCGAGCCCGGCGCCGGTGTCCAGCATGGCGCCGATCAGTTCCAGCATCAGCGCCGGATCCCGGAGCCCGAGGTCCGGGCCCGCCGGGTGGCCGCCGCCCTTGACGCGGCCGGCCGATTTCCCGGGCCGGTGCGGGTCCTGTGTCCTCCAGCGCCGGCCCGACCTCCGCCGGTCCGTGGCCGCCACGACCACCGCCGCGGCCAGCAGGACGGCAACTGCGAGACTGCCCGGCTGCGGGATCACGGCTGCCGCCCGGCCGCGGCCCGGACGAGGCGGGCGGACCAGATCCGGCCGGCCGCGGTGAGGGCCAGCCCTGCGCCGAGAGCCGCCATCCCCCAGGGAGTGCCGAGGAGGACGGCCCAGGGATCCACGCCGAGCAGTACCCCGATTCCGAGCCCCAGGAAGGGCAGCCAGGTCAGGATGCGGACCGTGGCTTTGGGCCCGGCGAGGGCAGTCCTTCGGGCAGCCCGGGCATCGCCCTCGGATTCCAGGTGCGCGGCGAAGCGCGTCAGGACGTCGGCCAGCGGGCAGCCGCTTGCCTCGGCGACGTCGAAGCACGCGGCAAGTTCCATCCAGACCGCCCGTTCCCTCCGGTCGGAACCCCGGGGGCGGCCTCGTCCATGGTCCGGGGAGGCCCGCCTGCGGATCGCCGCGGCCACCGGTGATCCCCGCAGCGCCGCAGCCCGGGCGGCGGCCAGGATGTCGCGCGAGGTCGCACCCGCGCCGCCGGCCTGGGCTGCCGCGCCGTGGGGCTGGCCGGAGCCGTCCGGCGGGAAGCCTGCCGGCGACGGGTCCCCGTAGAGCTGCCACAGGTCCTCCCACAGCTGGGCAGGCGTCCGTCCGCCCTTAAGCAGCGCAGCCAGCTGTTGCGCGAGCACGGTCATGGGAACCTCCGAGGCGGCTGCCCGCCCGCCGGGCCTCAGTGCCCAGCGTGCCCGCCAGCCGCGCGGGAGAATAGCGGCGGTGTCCGGCAGGCGCCCAGCCCGAGGAACGGCGAGGACCCTCCGCAGTCGCGGGCCGGGGCCACCGGGCGGCGCGAAAACCAGCCAGAGCGCCAGCGCCAGGATTCCGGTCAGGGCGGCGGTCATGGCCGGCCTGGGGCCACGCCGGGCCGGACAGTTCCGGCGGCGCCAGGACAGCCTGGCACGGCAGCCGGATCCATGCCGAGGCGGGACGCCAGCCCCGGCCAGGCTGGACCGGACATGACCGAGCCGTCAATCGTTTCCAAGGCCGACTGGACGGCCAGTTCAGATCCGTTGTCCCCGACCAACCCGACGGACGCTACTCGCCTGCCGTGACGGGCCCGTTCCAGGTGGACAATGACGTCGAGGGCGCTGGCCGCCTGGAGCCGGACGGCGTCGGGCCCCATTCCCGCGAGTGCTCCCAGGGCCGTCAGCCGGGCCGGGACCGCGGCGGCAGTGTTGGCATGGATGGTCCCGCCGGCACCGGTGTGCCCGGTGTTCATCGCGGAGAGCAGTTCCCGGACCTCCGCGCCGCGGCACTCCCCCACCACCAGCCGGTCGGGACGCATCCGCAGTGCCTGCCGGACCAGCTCCCCGAGATCGACGGCGCCGCCGCCCTCGAGGTTGCTGTGGCGGGACTCCAGCGACACCACGTGCGGATGAACGGGGTTCAGTTCCGAGGCGTCCTCGATCAGGACGAGCCGCTCCCCCGGCCGGCACAGGCCCAGGAGGGTCGCCAGCAGTGTCGTCTTGCCCGACCCCGTCGCGCCGCTGACCAGGAAGCTCAGGCGGCACGCCACCATGCGTTCCAGCACCTCCTTCACGAGGGGGCCGAACATGCCGGTACGGCCGAGCTCGTCCAGGGAGAAGACCGACCCGCGCCGGATCCGCACGCTCAGCAGCGTTCCGGCCGTGGAGATCGGCGGCAGCACCGCGTGGACCCGATACCCGCCTTCGAGCCTGACATCCACGCAGGGCGAACCGTCGTCCAGCCGGCGTCCGCCGGCGGCCACCAGCCGGGCCGCCAGGGCCCGGACCTCGGCCTCGCCGGCAAAGGTAACCGGGGCGCGTTCGAGCCCGCGGCCGCGGTCCAGCCACACCGAGGCCGGGCCGTTGACGAAGATGTCGGTCACGAGCGGGTCGCGCGTCAACGGCTGCAGCGGTCCCAGCCCGTTCAGTTCGGCGCTGATGCTTTCGACGGCGGCCAGCGACCCGGCGGTGCCGAGGAGCCTGCCGCTGGCTTGCACGGCTGCGGCCACGCGGGTCGGCGTGACCGGGCCGGCGTCGGCCATGACCGATTCGCGGACCGCTTCAAGCAGCAACGCATCCACCCGCCGCTGGGGGCCGCGCAGCTGCCGGCGGAGCCGTGGTTTCTCCGGGTCCGGCGGGTCGGGCGCCAGCAGCGAACTCACGGGAACCCGTCCGCGCCGAAGGCCAGCACTCCCTCGGTGAAGCGTTGCACGCTGCGCCGTCCGCCGGCGTCCAGCAGGCGCCCGAGTTCCGTGGCGGCGGCCGTGCCCCGGACCTCGGGCAGGATGGCCTGCACGGGGAGCCCCACGGCTTGGGAAATAAGCTGGTAATCGAAAGCGACCCCGGGTTTCGTCCGGATCACCAGCGCCGTCTCCACCGCCGGCAGCTCCGGCACCAAACGGGCGGCTGCCACCGCGGCCCGGAGCTGGGCGGGCAGCACAACGACAAGGCGGTCGCACTCCCAGGCGAAGGTCCGCAGCGGCTCGAGTCCGCGCCCGATGTCCAGCACCACCAGCTCATAGCAGCGACGCGCGGCGTCGAGCACCCCGGCGACCGCGGCCGTGTCGATGGCCGGCGGCCGTTCCCGGGTGCCCGGCCAGGACAGAAAAGAGAACCCGCCCGCTTCGGGCAGCGCCTCGTGGAGCTGGTCCGGGTCGATGCTGCCGCTGGCGTCGGCGAGGTCCGGCCAGCGGAGCCCGGGCTCCTCTTCGGCAGCGAGGGCCAGTTCGAGACCGCCGCCCCACGGGTCTCCGTCGATCAGGAGGACTCTGGCGCCGAGGCCCGCGGCGGCCTGGGCCAGCCAGATCGCGGCGGTGGTGGCCCCGGCGCCGCCGCAGCCGCCAATGACGCCGAGGACATGCCCGCCCGGATCCGGGGCGTGCGATCGGCTGAGGTACTCGGCTAGCCAAGGTCCGCCCTCGGGCAGGACGGCCACCCGTTCGGCCCCCAGGACCGCGGCCAGCTGCCAGAGGCCGTCCCCCTCGCCGTGCAGTCCCACCAGAACTGCCGGTGCACGGCGCCGGATCGGGAGTTCCCGGACGTCACTGCCGACGAGCACGGCACCGGCAGTGTCCCAGTACGGGGCCGCCTCCGTGGCATCGCGGGCCAGGCTCAGCTGGCGCCCGGCCGCGGCGACGATGCGCTCCACTTCGGCGCGCAGGACCTCGGAGGCCGTGACGAGCAGTGTCTCCGCCGCCCCTTCGGGAAGCCACGACCCGGGGGTGGCCGCAGGGTCCGGTCCCGACTGGGGCCCTGCCCTGGACACGGACTGCCGGGACGGGCGGTGTCCGGCAACTGGCTCGGGTAGTTGATGCCTGCTCATGTCACCACGTTGGGGGCTACGGACGCTGTTCTTGCCCGAGGTCTTCGGCTATGTGGAAAACCGGGCGCCCCGCCAGGGCAGAATTGAGCCTATGTACCTGCTGCTCGCCGCCCACGCCGACGGCGCAGCCCTCCAACAGCTCACGCCGTCGGGCGCCCCCGACCCCGCGGCCCCCGAACCGCGTCTGGTCAGCGCCGCTGAGCTGGCCGGCGTCGTGCGCCAGCTGGAACTGCAGCGTCCGCGCTGGATCTGGCACCGCACGCAGGACTGGTACCCGGCCCTGCTGGCCGCCGGCGTCGAGCTGGAACGCTGCTACGACCTGACTCTGTGCGGCGCGATCCTGGCCCACTCGGAGTTCACCGCCCACACCGAGTACGCCCGCAACGCGGAGAAGCTGACCCAGGACGACGACGTCCAGCAGCCGCCGCGGGCACTGCAGCCGCCTCCCCCGCCCGCGGACCAAGGCGCCCTGTTCGATGACCCCGGGCTGCGCGCCGCGCCAAGGCACTCCCCCGAGGAGCTCCGCGCCGAGTACGCCGCGCAGCAGGAGGCCGTCGGCTCGGTCGCCCCAGACGGCGACCGTCGCAAGCAAAGGCTCCAGCTCCTGCTCGCCGCCGAGTCCGCCGCCGCCATGATCGCCGCCGAGATGCAGCACACCGGCGTGCCGTGGCGCGAGGAACTGCACGAGCGGATCCTCGCCGACTACCTCGGCCCGCGTCCGCCCCAGGGCCACCGGCCGGCCAAGCTCGAGGCGCTCAACACGGAGCTCCGGACCCTGCTGCACTCCCCGGCGCTGAACCCGGATTCGCCGCAGGACCTAATGCGCGCCCTCCACCGGAACGGCATCGAGGTCAAAAGCACGCGGCAGTGGGAGTTGAAGGAATCCAGCCACCCGGCGATCGAACCGCTGCTGGCCTACAAGAAACTCGCCCGGCTGCACGCCGCGAACGGCTGGGCTTGGCTGGACGCCTGGGTCAAGAACGGCCGCTTCCAGCCCGAATACGTGGTGGGCGGCGTGGTATCCGGGCGCTGGGCCTCGCGCGGCGGCGGCGCCCTGCAGATCCCCCGGCAGATCCGCGGCGCCGTCCACGCCGACCCGGGCCACAAACTCATCGTCGCCGACGCCTCCCAGCTCGAGCCGCGCGTGCTGGTCGCCTTGGCCCAGGACTCCAGGATGGCGGAGGCCGCCCGCGACAAGGACCTGTACGCCGGCATCGCGGCGCAGGGCTTCGGCGGCGACCGGGCCAAGGCCAAGGTCGCCCTGCTCGGCGCCATTTACGGCGCCACCACCGGCGAATCCGGGCGGCTGATGCCGCAGCTGGCGCGCACCTACCCGCGCGCGGTCGGCTTCGTGGAGCAGGCCGCCCGCGACGGCGAGGCCGGCAAGACCGTCACCTCCCGGCTCGGCCGCAGCAGCCCGCCGCCCTCCGAACGCTGGCTGCGCAGCCAGCAATCCACCACCGCGGAGGAACAGCGCCGGGCCGAGGCCCTCGCCCGTTCGCGCGGGAGGTTTACCCGGAACTTCGTGGTGCAGGGTTCGGCCGCCGACTGGGCCGCCTGCTGGCTGGCGGAACTACGACGCCGGCTGCGGACCCTTCGCGCGGACGGCGCCCCGGCCGGCGAGCTGGTGTTCTTCCTGCATGACGAGGTCATGGTCCACTGCCCCGAGGCCGCCGTGGAGGCCAGTGTCCGGGCCATCGAGGACTCCGCGGCGGCCGCCAAGGAGCTGTTGTTCGGCAGGATTCCGGTGGAGTTTCCGGTGAGCGTCGCCGTCGTCGACTCCTACGACAACGCCAAATAGCAGATATGAAACTGCCGCCCGGCGCCGGGCCGGACGCCCGGGGTAACGTACCCGCCAGTAGCGTTGCGCCCGCTCTGTGAGCCCCGTTACGCTCGAAAAGGCCGGCGACGATCCCGAATGATCCGCCGGCGCAAAGCAATGAGGCAGGGAAGGGGGGAGGCAGCAGCGTGGCTGGCGTATTCGAGATTGCAGCGGCCGGAGAAGAGTCGTATTTTTTCAGGCTGACGGCACCGGACGGGACAGTTGTTGCTGTGTCACCGCTTTTCAGCTCCATCAAGGGGGCGGCCGCGGGCATCACCGCGGTGCGGGAGAACGCCGCCACCGGGCTGGTCGTGGACCACTCCGCTGCGAAGACGCCCGGCAGGCCGGGCGCACCCTCCAAGCCGGCCGCCAAACCGGCCGCCGCGAAGGCGCCCGGCAGGCCAGCCGCGGCACGACCCGGCCCGCTCGTAACATCGCGCTGACGCACTGCGCCCGCGGTCTCACCAACGTGCCGGGCCAGTACTGCTAGACGTCGATCCCGTGGAGGCGGGTGCGGTCCCAAGGGACGGCCCAGCCCAACTGGTCGAACAGCTGGTTGAGGATCATCCCGGTGAAGCCCCACACCACCACACCGTTGACGGTAAAGGCCGGGCTCTGGAACGTCTGCCCGGCCCGGCTGACGGTCGCCATGACCCGGTTGTCGGGGTCGAGCAGGTCCCGCACCGGGACCCGGAAGACCTGGGCGGACTCGCCGTAGTCCACCACCCGGACGGGCGACTGCGAGGCCCACCAGGCCAGGACGGGGGTTACCAGGAAGTTCCCGCGCGGCAGGGCCAGTTCCGGCATCACGCCGAGGACCTCCACACCGCGCGGGTCCAGGCCGGTTTCCTCTTCGGCCTCGCGGAGGGCGGCCTCGACGACGGTTTCACCGGGGTCGATGCCGCCGCCCGGGAATGCGACCTGGCCGGGGTGGTCATCAAGGGTTTGCGCGCGCTGGAGCAACAGCACGTCCAGGTCCGCCGGCGCCAGCAACTTGACGGAGGTCGCGGGGACGTCGTCCAGGGACCCGAAAAGCATCAGCACGGCCGCGCGGCGCACCCGCTCGCCGGGCTCCACGGCCAGCTCGCGCCAGCGCGGGTCCGGGGCCGGCGCCGTTCCGGCCTCCACCGCGGCCACGAGGTCGACCAGGTCCTGGCGGGCGGTCACCGCGGCCTCCGCTGCGATTCCATCCGGATTTCGGCGGCGCGGTGGGTTTCCGCCAGCAGCTTCGCCAGCAGGTCCTCCTGCCCCGGCGCCAGCTCGTATTTCAGCAGCTTTTTGGCCTTCTCCCGGTCCGTCTCGCCCTCACCGTAGCTGGGGCACCAGTTCGCCACCGCGCAGGCGCCGCAGGCCGGCTTCCGCGAATGGCAGACGCGCCGGCCGTGGAAGACCACCCGGTGCGAAAGCATGGTCCAGTCCCTGGGCTCGAACAGCTCGGCGACGTCGGACTCGATCCGGACCGGATCGTCCGACTCCGTCCAGCCGAAGCGGCGGGCCAGCCGGCCAAAGTGGGTGTCCACCGTGATCCCCGGGACGCCGAAGGCGTTGCCCAGGACGACGTTGGCCGTCTTCCGGCCGACGCCGGGCAGCTTCACCAGGTCTTCCAGCCGGCCGGGCACTTCGCCGTCATAGTCGTCCACGAGCTTGGTGCACAGCGCCATCAGGTTCCGCGCCTTGGCCCGGAAAAACCCGGTGGGCTTGATGATGGCTTCCAGCTCGGCGGGCTCGGCTTCGGCCATGCTGCGGGCATCCGGGTACCGGGCAAACAGGGCCGGCGTGATCTGGTTGACCAGCACGTCCGTGGTCTGGGCAGAGAGCACGGTGGCCACCACGAGTTCGAACGGGCTGCGGAAATCCAGTTCCGCATGCGCGTAGGGGTACTGCTCGGCCAGCGCCTTGTTGATCCGGCGGGCACGGCGTTTGCGCCCCAGCAGTGTCTCCCCGGATGCCAGGGTCCTGCGGGACTTGGCGCCCCCGGGCCGCATGCCCCCGGTCCGCGCGCCGCCGGCCGCCGCGACGGGCACCGCGCCGGGCCCCGCGGCGGGCCCCTCGGCCGGCACCCCCGCGGCGCTCCCGGGTTCGGTGGCCATGGTCCGGCTAGCCGCGTTCGATGTTGCTCAGGTCCCGCAGCACACCGACGCGGCCGTCCGTGTGCTGGACCAGGAACTCGTGGCCGCGGTCTTCCAGGGCGAGAACCCAGCCGCCGGGCTCGACGACGAACGCCGGCGCTCCGGTGTGCTCGTCCACGGCGGTGCGGGGCTGGGCGACGGCGAACCAGAACGCCTCGTAGGCGGGCTGCTGGGCCGCGGGCCGGCTCGCCGGATCCACCGTGGCGCCGATCGGTTCCTGCGAACGGACCTGGGGTGTGAGCGCGGTGGGCGCCTCGTGGCCTGCCGCGGCCGGCGCTGCCGCTGCCGGGACCGCGGCCGCCTGGGTCTCTTCCAGGCCCGCGCGCTGTTCGGCGGGGGCGCCCTGCACTGCGGGGGCGCCCTGCGCTGCAGGGGCGTTCGGTGCTGCCGCAGCCTGGGTCTGCTCGGCGGCGGACGGTTCCGCGTCTGCCGCGGGATGAGAAGCGGCCGCCGGAGCGGCGGGGGCCGCCGGGGTGTAGGCCGCCGTCGGGGTCGGGGAGGCTGCGGGCACGACGCCGTGCGCCTGGGTTGCCGGCTCTTCGGCCGCGGGACGGCCGTGGGCCGCCGCGGCACCGGCGGCGGCACCGGCGGCGATACCGGCCGCACCGGCGGCGGCAGCAGTCGATGCTCCGTGGGTTTCATGGCCGCGCGCTGCGTGCTCCGAGCCGTCGGCCTGCTTGCCCGGGACAATCTTCTTGGCCCAGCCGGCCAGCGGGCTGGTTCCCTGCTTGGCGGCCGCGGCCTCGCCGGCGGCCTTCGGGGCCTTGGGCGCCTTGGGGGCGCGCGGCTTGCGCACCGGCTCGGCGGCTTCGCGGGCCACAACATGGGCCGGGGTTTCGGCGCGGTGCAGGAAGTCGCCGGCGAGGACCGGAATCAGCCGTGCCAGCACGGTGGCGGTGAAGAGTCCGAGGGCTCCGAGCAGGCCCAACAGCATGCTGGGCACAAAGGCGCCGGCGGCGGCCAGGAAGAAGAAGGCCAGGCTGAACGACGCCACAACGGAGGCGAACTGGTCGACCGAGAGGGAGCCGATCCGGATTTTGGTGCCCGGGCTGACCCGGCGTGCCACGAAGAGGGCCGCGACGATCAGCGGCAGCAGGATCCCCAGGCCCAGGAAGAATAGGCTGCCCAGGTTCCAGAGGTTGTACCGGATGGCGAACATCGGGATCAGGGAGGCAATGAAGAGAACCAGCGTGGACCCGAAGACGGTGAGGTCCCGGACGGTGAAGGGCCCCAGGACGGCCTCGTTGTTTTTCGCGTTTGGCTTGTCCACGGTGAAGCGGGGCTGTTCCGCCTGCCCGCCGGCCTGCGCCGGGCCGGCCGTCGCGTCGTTGCGGGAGGGCGCATTGAGCTGCCCGTTGCTTTGCTCGTTCATTCTGTTCTCCTTAGCGTGGCCGCACCCTGGACGGTGCCGCCTAACGGCAGGCAAAAACAGGACCGCCAGCGGTCCTGTTGCCCCCATCGGATGTCACAACTCCATCTCACCCTAGCCAAGTGCAGGACCGATCACTAGCTGACTGGCCGTCACTCCAGCACCAGCGTGCGGGTCCTTTCGCCCTGCGCGTAAACCAGGGTGATGGTCAGCGGGAGTGTGCCCGCACCGGGCGGGATGCCGAATTCGTGCGAGGTCGGCGCCAGGTCCGCGGTGCAGGGGTTTCCGGCGGACGGTTCGATCCGGATGCTGACCCGGTCGGGGGCGGCCGCTTCGATCCGGGACGGGATGGCCGGGCAACTGGAGCTTCCCCAGAGGGTGATGCCGAACCGCCGGGGCCTGTCCACCCACGCCACCACCGGCTGTCCCAGCGTCTGCGGCGGCGCGGCGGAGGGCGCACCCGGCGCCGCGGCCGACGTCGAAAGCATGCCCCGGTAGCTGCGGTCCGCCGCGTCGGGCGGCCCCGCGCACCCCACCAGCAGCAGCACGACGGCGAGCGCAGCGGGTGCGGCGGCACGGCGCCTCACCCCGGCCACCCGCCCTCGACGGCTGCCCGCAAGGCACGGCTGTACGCCGCCGGTTCGTTGCGGGTGGCAGCCGAGACGGCCAGATGCCTGGCCGTGACCCGCCGGGCAAAGTAGCCCTGGTACGGCAGGACAATCATGGTGTCCAGCCCGTGCTCCCAGGCGGCGATCAGCGCGGGAAGGCTCCGGGGCTCCGGCGCGTCGGCTGCCTTCGTACGCGGCCGGCCGTAGGCCCCCGGACTGCAGGCCATTTCCCAGGCTGTGTACGCATGCGGGTCGATCCCGTCCCAGCCGTAGTCCGCCTGCCAGAACGGCGGAATCAGCGGGTCGAGGCCGTGGCCCGGCTGCGAGACGGACCGGATGTACTCCGGGGTCGGATGGATGGTCGGGTCGGGCTCGGCCACGGCATACCAGTCCCACGCCCGCCCCCACGCCCGGCGCCAGCGGGCGTCCCACTCCGAGGGGGAAGCGGTGTCGGGAATCCGCGAGCGGCCGGCCTCGGGCCGGGGGTCCAGCCGGGGAACGTCGGCATCGGCCGCTATGTCCCAGGCGTGGCGGATAAACAGCAGGATGCTCAGGTGATGCGGCGTCTCGTCCACGCGGATGGCCATGCCCTGTGGCCATGCGGGCCCCGGCACCGGTCGGTTGAATCCCATGGCCTCCCCCAGTCATCACGAGCAGTGGGTTCAGTGTGGCTCATGGCGCCGGGACCGCGCCAGAGCCGGCCCTCCCCTCCCGGCCGCCATTCGGCGCTTAATAAACACCGCTCACGGCTCCCTGTGTGACGGGGCACACGTTCGGTCGGGGCCAAGGGTTAGTGTGTATTTCGGAACAGCTCTTGCGGCCCGTCCGTGACCAGCCGATGCCCGATGCCGCGCATGCGGCACGGCACTGCGGCGCAAATGGACGTTCCGTGCGGCACGGCTCGATGAATGATGAGGTTCACCATGTCCCAGCAGACCCCAGGCTCCACGACAACCCAGGCGCCCCGGCAGGGCGACACCTTCGAAAACCTGTCGCAGGAGAACCGGAAGTTCGCCCCCTCGGCCGAGTTCGCCGCCAACGCCGTGGTCACCGCCGCCGACTACGCCGAGGCCGACGCCGACCGGCCGGCGTTCTGGGCCAAGCAGGCCCGCAGCCTGCTGAGCTGGAGCAAGGACTTCACCCAGACGCTGGACTGGTCCAACCCGCCGTTCGCCAAGTGGTTCGTCGGCGGCGAGATCAATGCCGCGTACAACGCCCTGGACCGGCACGTCGAGGCCGGCAACGGGGACCGCGTCGCCATCTACTTCGAGGGTGAGCCCGGCGACACCCGCACCTACACGTACGCGCAGCTCACCGAAGAGGTCAAAAAGGCCGCAAACGCGTTCGAATCCCTCGGCGTGGCCAAGGGCGACCGGGTCGCCGTGTACCTGCCGATGATCCCCGAGGCCGTCATTACCCTGCTGGCCTGCGCCCGGATCGGCGCCATCCACTCGGTGGTGTTCGGCGGCTTCTCTGCCGAGGCGCTCCGCTCCCGGATCGACGACGCCGAGGCCAAACTGGTGGTCACGGCCGACGGCACCTACCGCCGCGGCAAGCCCAGCTCGCTCAAGCAGGCCGTCGACGAGGCCCTCGCCCACGAGGGCGACGGCAGCGGGCACACCGTGCAGAACGTGGTCGTCGTGAAGCGCAACGGCCAGGACGTCGATTGGCACGAGGGCCGGGACCACTGGTGGGCCGACACCGTCGAGGCCGCGTCCGCCGAGCACACCGCCGTCGGCCACGACGCCGAACACCCGCTGTTTATCCTGTACACGTCCGGGACCACGGGTAAGCCCAAGGGCATCCTGCACACCACCGGCGGCTACCTCACGCAGGGCGCCTACACGCACAAGGCGGTGTTCGACCTGCACCCGGAGACGGACGTCTACTGGTGCACGGCCGACGTCGGCTGGATCACCGGCCACTCCTACGTCGCCTACGCCCCGCTCATCAACGGCGCCACCCAGGTGATCTACGAGGGCACCCCCGACTCCCCGCACCAAGGCCGCTGGTGGGAGATTGTGGAGAAGTACAAGGTCTCTATCCTCTACACCGCCCCCACCGCGATCCGCACTTTCATGAAGTGGGGCAAGGAGATCCCGGCGAAGTCTGATCTTTCGTCGATCCGCGTCCTGGGCTCGGTGGGCGAACCCATCAACCCCGAGGCGTGGATGTGGTACCGCGAGGTCATCGGCGCCAACGCCGGGAAGAACGGGGAGACGAAAGAGAACCCGGCCCCGATCGTCGACACCTGGTGGCAGACCGAAACCGGCGCTCAGATGATCGCCCCGCTGCCCGGGGTGACCGCGACCAAGCCGGGCTCGGCCCAGGTCCCGCTGCCCGGCATCGCCGTCGACGTCGTCGGTGAAGCCGGCGAGTCCGTGCCCAACGGTTCGGGCGGCTACCTCGTGATCCGCGAGCCGTGGCCGGCCATGCTGCGCGGCATCTGGGGCGACCCGGAACGGTTCAAGGAAACCTACTGGTCCCGCTTCGAGACGATGTACTTCGCGGGCGACGGCGCCAAGAAGGACGACGACGGCGACATCTGGCTGCTCGGCCGGGTGGACGACGTCATGAACATCTCCGGTCACCGGCTCTCCACCGCCGAGATCGAATCCGCCCTCGTGTCCCACCCCGCCGTGGCCGAAGCTGCCGTCGTCGGGGCGGCGGATGAGACCACCGGCCAGGCGGTCGTGGCGTTCGTCATCCTGCGCGGGGACGCGGTGGACTCGGGCGAGGCGATGGTCCAGGAGCTCCGCAACCATGTGGGCAAGGAAATCGGTCCGATTGCCAAACCCAAGACCATCCTGATCGTCCCGGAACTGCCCAAGACCCGTTCCGGCAAGATCATGCGCCGCCTGCTCAAGGACGTCGCGGAGGGCCGCGAAGTGGGTGACGCCACCACCCTGGCCGACAACACCGTGATGGCCCAGATCGCGCACTCGCTCAGGAAGTAGGCTCCCGGCGCTAGCGAGCGTCGACGCGGACCACCTCGAAGCTTGTCGCCGCGGGGTTGGTGAACTTCGCGTTGACGACCGCGAGCGTGCCGCCGAAGAGGGCTGCCGTCGTCGGGATGTCGAAGTCCGGGCTGGTGATGACCTGCCGCACCCTGCCTGAGTCCAAGTGGCGGTCCAGGCGGACGCGGCTGACCTGGTTGTCCAGGTTCTGCACGGCCCACACGGTGCCGTCCTTGAACAGGATTCCGTCGACATTAGGGACGCTGACGCCGCCGATCTCGGCGCTCGCCCCGGTGCGGGTGTTGACGGTGTAGAGCACGCCGCGGCTGGTGTGGGCGACGATCAGCGTGTCCTCATCCGCGGCGGCGATGCCATTGAGGTTGAAGCCCTGGTCCACGGTGCCGGCCGGGCCCGTCAACGTCAGGGTCCGGGCGGTTCCGGGTTCGCCGTCGCGGTCCACCGGCACGAAGTAGAGCTCGCCGGCCTGGGAGTTGGTGAACCAGGCGCCGCGGCTGGTCAGGGTGACGTCGTTGATGAAGCTCGCCCCGGGCGCGGCCAGCTGGTACGTCGCCTCGGTCTTCCTGGACTTGAGGTCATAGAGGTAGGCCTGCCCGGTGCCGCCGCCGGCGACGAAGAGAAGGTCGTGGCGCCGGTCCACCTTCATGCCGAGCGCGGCGCGGCCGGCCGGGACCGTGATGAATTTCCTTGCCGTCCCGTCGCGGAGATCGCCGCGGTAGATGTTCCCATTGAGCCGGTCCCCGGCGTAGAACGTGGACCCTTCACCGGCCGCGATGCCCTCCGCTCCGGTGGCCCCCGGCAGGGTGATCACGGAGTGGCCGTGTCCGGAATCGGTTCCTGCGGCGGTGGACAGCGGCGCCGGCACCAGGACGGCAACCGCCGCCAAGAGGGCCACGGCGGCCCCGCGGATTGCTTTCACTGCGTGAATGTTGCGCATGGTGACGCTCCAAGAGAATTGGGCTTGTTGCGCGGACCGACCGCTACGGAGGCTCCGCACGATGGTCCTTTCAGTCTAGGCAGCGGCCCCGGTACGGGCCAGAGCCCGCGGTTCCGCGGTACATTGGCTGGCATGAGCGAAGCCACCCCCTTGGACACCGTCGCCGGCCGCGGCACCGTCCTGGTCCTCAACGGACCGAACCTGAACCTGCTGGGCACCCGCGAGCCCGAGAAGTACGGCACGGCCACACTCGCCGACGTCGAACAGCTGGCCAAGAACACCGGCGCGGCGCACGGGCTCGACGTCGAATGCTTCCAGTCCAACCATGAGGGCGCGCTCGTGGAGGCCATCCACGCCGCCCGCGGTAAGGCGGTGGGCATCGTCCTGAACGCCGGCGCCTATACGCACACCTCGGTGGCGATCCGGGATGCGATCACGGCGGTGCAGCTGCCCGCCGTCGAGGTCCACATCACCAACGTGCACGCCCGGGAACCGTTCCGGCACCACTCCTATCTCTCGGACGTCAGCAAGGCCGTGATCGCCGGGGCGGGCATCCTCGGGTACCGCTTCGCCATCGAATACCTCGCCGAACTGCACGCGGGCCGGGACTGAGCATGGCCTCCGCGGCGGAGCCCGCCGGGACCGCGGACTGGTACCGCCACTTCGGCACCGTCGACGCCCCGGGCAACTCCGCCTGCTATGCCGAATGGTCGGTGGCCGTCGCGGACGATCCCGAACTGATCCGCCGGATCGACGCCTGGCCGCACAATAAGCGCCAGCCCCTGCTGATGCTGGCCGCCGCCCGCTTCCTCGGCGCCCGGATCGGCCCCTACCGTGAGTTCCGGAGTTTCCTGGACGCCCGCTGGGACGACGTCTCCCGGATTGTGCTCTCCCGGTCCACGCAGACGAACGAAGCCGGGCGCTGCGCCGCGCTGCTCCCGTCCCTGGCCCGCATCGCCGCCGCGGAGGGCCGTCCGCTGGCCCTCATCGAAGTGGGCGCCTCGGCCGGCCTGGCGCTCTTCCCTGACCGCTACGGCTACGAGTACGGCAACGCTTCCGGCGGGGTGACGCGCCTGGCGCCCGCCGGGGCCGCGGCCGGCCGCTACCCGGTCCTGCGCTGTGCCACCACCGGGCCCGTACCGCTGCCGGCCGGGCTGCCCGCCGTGGCCTGGCGCGCCGGCATCGACCTGAATCCGCTCGACATCAACGACCCCAACGACGTCGCCTGGCTTGAGGCGCTGATCTGGCCGGAGCAGGACTTCCGCCGCGAGAGGCTGCGCCAGGCGATCAGCATCGCGCAGGCTGATCCGCCGCTGCTGGTCGCCGGGGATTTGAACGAACAGCTCATCTCCCTGGCCGGGCAGGCCCCGGCGGACGCCGCCCTGGTGGTGTTCCACAGCGCGGTGATGGCCTACCTCGACGCCCCCGGGCGCGAACGCTTCCGGGACACCGTTGCGCTGCTGGCCGCGGACCGGGGCTGCCACTGGATTTCCAACGAGGGCCACACGGTCATCGTCCAGGCGGACGGCTCCAGCGTGGTTCCGGAAATGGACGCCGCCCGCCTCAGCGGCCGCTTCCTGCTGCTGGAGGACGGCCTGCCGGTGGCCATAGCCGGACCGCACGGCCAGAGCCTCGAGTGGATCGAGGCGGGCGCCGGCTGACTTAGCCCCTCGCCCGGTGTGACTACTTCTTGATGCACTGCCCGGGTGAGACGGCGTCGCCCAGCCCGGGGGCCTGGGCGGCCACGGGGCCGAGGTCGTTCATGGTGATGGCGAATCCGAGCGAGGCCTCCGAGGTGGATTTCGCGAAGACGACGCCGGACACCTGCCCGTCCATGGTCAGCAGCGGGCCCCCGGAGTTCCCCGGCTGGACGTCGCCGGCGAGCCGGTAGACATCCTCGGCGGCGGCGTTGTTGCCGTAGATGTCCGGGACCAGGACGGTTGCGACATCCCGCACGGTGGCCGGCTTGGACTGGAACGGCCCGCCGTGCGGATAGCCGGCAAACGCCGCCGGGCTGCCGGCCGGCAGATTGGGCCCCAGCGGCAGCGGCGCTGAGGGCAGCCCGTCCACGGCCAGCACGGCGAGGTCGTGGCGGCTGTCAAAGTAGACGACCCGGCCGGGAAGCGCCCCGCCGCCGGGGACCTCGACCACTGGCTCGGGGACGCCGGCCACCACGTGGGCATTGGTCACAACCCGGCCGGGCGAGACCACAAATCCGGTTCCGGTCTGGTTCTGTCCGCACTGGTACGCGGTTCCGGCGATCTTCAGCACCGACGCGGCCGCCTTGTTCAGCGCCGGGGTGTCGGTGCTGGCATTCGGGACGGGCACCGGCTGGCCGCCGATGCCTTCGAACAGGGTCGGTATCCCGTCGCCGATCACGGCCGACCGCAGCTGGGCCATGGACGTTTTCAGCGGGGTGGGGGTGACGCCGTCGATGAACCCGATCACCTTGGAGTCCGCAAGCTGCTGGGACACGAAGGGAACGCCAAGGGCGCTGATGCTGAAGGCCAGCATGGACATCACGAGGGCGGACACCGCCACGTTGACGCCGCCGCCCACCACCCGGTCGGCCAGCCGGAGCGGGCTGATTCTGACGACGCTGCGGATGCGCCGTCCGATCATGGTGCCCAGCCCGTGCCCGAGCATCATCAGCAGCACAGCCGTGGCGATGATCGCGGTGAGGCGCCATGACGGGTCGTCGACGAGGTCGCTGACAATCGGCACCGACACAAAAGCGGCCACGGCCCCTGCCGCGAACCCTGCAATGCCGCCCAGCGTCACCAGGAAGCCGTTGCGGAAGCCGTAGATCAGGTAGGACAGGAGCGTGAGGATCAGCGCCAGGTCCAAAATGGTCAAGCCGTACACCGGGGGCTCCTTAGAAACGTGTAGGCCACCATTCTACCGGCGCGCACCGACACTTTGTCGGGCGGCGGCCGCCGGACCCGACGGTCCCGCACCCGGCTGCGCACCGGCGCCCCGGGCGCGCACTCCGGCGTCGTTTCGCGCGTTTCGGTGCCAAGTACGTCACAGAAGCCGCAAAATTCTGAAACAATGGCTGAAGCGCCCCAGCCGACACAGTAAGTCAGGAGATTTCATGGATATCGAGGTATTGCGCCGCGCACCCCTTTTCGCCACGCTCGACGACGAGGCGTTCCGTCTGCTGACGGACGAACTCACCGAGGTGGACCTCTCTCGCGGAGCCTCGGTTTTCCGGGAAGGCGACCAGGGTGACCAGCTCTACTTCATCGTCTCCGGCAAGGTAAAGCTCGGCCGCACCTCCCCCGACGGCCGCGAGTCCCTCCTCGCCATCCTCGGCCCGGGTGAACTGTTTGGCGAAATGGCGCTGTTTGACCCGAGCCCCCGCACCGCCACGGCCACGGCCGTCTCCGAAACCCGCCTGGCCGGGCTGAAGAACGAGAGCCTCAACGCCCTGCTGCGCACCCGCCCGGAGGTCTCTGCCCAGCTGCTGCAGGCCCTGGCCCGCCGCCTGCGCCGCACCAACGATTCCCTCTCCGACCTCGTCTTCTCCGACGTCCCGGGCCGCGTCGCCAAGGCACTGCTGGACCTGGCAGACCGCTTCGGCCGTCCCGCGACCGACGGCGTCCTGGTGGCGCACGAGCTCACCCAGGAAGAGCTGGCCCAGCTGGTCGGCGCTTCCCGCGAGACCGTCAACAAGGCCCTCGCCGAATTCGTCCAGCGCGGCTGGCTGCGCCTCGAAGCCCGCGCCGTCGTCATCCTCGACATGCAGCGCCTGCGCCAGCGCTCCCGCTAAACCGCAGGAAACATCGCCGAAGAACATATGCGAAGGGCCGGCCCGTTTGAAACGGGCCGGCCCTTCGTGTGTAAAGACCCGGAAAGTGGCATCCGGAAGCGTGCGTCTAAGCGAGGAACGAGCGAGCACGCGGAGGATGTCGCTTTTCGGGTCGGGTACCGGGGCGCCCGCGCCGGAGGAGTTGCTAGCGTTCGCGCTGCGGCTCGCCGGCGACGGTCTTGGCCGCCTCGACCTCCAGCATCAGCTGGCCGTCCTCCTCGACCAGGATCGGCTGGTAGGCGTGTGCCGTGCGCTTGTAGCTGAGGTAAGCGATGCAGCCGTTCGCCGCCGCCATCTTCTCCAGCATGATCTCCGAACCCGGCACCAGGAGCTGGCCGAGCTTCAGGCCCACGGTGTTCGGCTGGCCTACCTCGTCGCCGAGGGCGGTGGTGTCCCGTTCGGCGATGACCTTGCGGACGCAGACCCAGCGCCCCCACACGCCCTTGCTGGCCAGGAGCGAGGGCTGCTGGTTCATCGGGACGGTCGCGGCGAAGTACCGGGTATTGAAGCGGCGGTGCGAGAAGTCCGGGCTGAGCCAGTTGACCAGCGGTTTCAACAGGTCGGTCCGCAGCGAAAGTCCGCGCTTGACCAGCACGTCGGTGAAGGATTTCTCCTGATCGGCCACGGCTTCCCGGGCGCGCATCCACTCGGCCGAGGACGTCCCCTCCACCGTGGTGGACAGGTCCGGGCCGGCCAGCAGGATCCCGGTCTCCTCAAACAGCTCCCGGATCGCACCCACCACGTGGCGGCGGGCCAGCCCGACGTCGGGCGTGCCCATCTTCTCGGCCCAGAACTGAGGCGGGGGCCCGAGCCAGCCGACGGCGTCGTCGTCGGAGGCTTCCAGCGAGCCGCCCGGAAAGGCGAGCACGCCCAGCGGCGAGGAACCGGGCCGGTACCCCAGCCACGTCTCCAGGCCGGTGGGCGAGTCCCTGAGCAGGACCACGGAGGAGGCGTAGCGGGGCGCGCGGGGGGTCCGTTCGCCGTGTTCAAGCCAGCTGCGGGCTGCCCCCTCAAGATCCGGGGGGAGGACGAACAGGCGTCGTGCTAGGTGCGGCAAGGGAGACGTCCGGGCTTCTAGGCGAATTCGGCGATCAGCTCGACCTCGACCGGCGAGTCGAGCGGCAGAACGGCAACGCCGACGGCGGAACGGGCGTGCTGGCCGGCGCCGCCGAGGACCTTGCCCAGCAGCTCGGACGCGCCGTTGATGACACCGGGCTGGCCGGTGAAGGAGGGGTCGGAGGAGACGAAGCCAACCACTTTGACGATCCGCGTGATGCGGTCGAGGTCGCCGATCACGCTTTTCACCGCCGCCAGGGCGTTGACGGCGCAGACCTCGGCGTAGCGCTTGGCCGCCTCCGGGGACACGGTCGGTTCGTCCGAGGTGCCTTCGGTCCCGGAGGAGACCTTGCCGGTGGCTTCGAGTTTGCCGTCGATGAACGGCAGCTGGCCCGAGGTGTAGACATGGTTGCCGGAGATGACCGCGGGGACGTAGGCGGCCACCGGAGCGGCCACGGCGGGAAGCGTTAGGCCCAGCTCGGCGAGCCGCTGTTCGACGGCGGACGACGCGCCGGTGCCCGCGGCGTTTTCGGTGCCGGCCGGGGCTGTTGCACTGCTGTTTGTGGAACGTGCGCCGGCGGCCGGGGCGGCCGCTTCAGGGGTGCTCATGGCTACGGCTTCTCCCGCTTCAAGTAGGCAACCAGGCCGTTTCCATCGGGGCCCGGAACAACCTGGACAAGCTCCCAGCCGTCGTCACCCCACTGATCCAGGATCTGCTTGGTCGCGTGAATAATGAGCGGAATCGTGGCGTACTCCCATTTGGTCATGAAGTAAAGCCTAGTCCTTGCCGGTAAAGTGGAAAACATGGCGACTGGTAAGAACCCTTTATTCGACACGGCCACCACCCTCGGAAAGATCATTCTTTTCCTGGGCGTGAGCGCCATTTGTGGTGTGCTCGTGGCGGGGCTGCTGGTCCCGGCGGCCGCCCTCTCCGGCAACACCGCCAGCGGCTCGATCAAGTTCTTTGAGACCCTCCCGGCCGAGCTCCAGGTCGATCCCCCGAGCCAGTCCACCAACATCCTCGCTGCCGACGGCAGCGTGATCGCCAGCCTCTTCTCCGAGAACCGGACCCGGGTGTCGCTGGACAAGATGTCGCCGTACATCAAGGACGCGGTGGTCGCCATCGAGGACAGCCGCTTCTACGTACATGGCGGCGTGGACACCACCGGCATCCTGCGCGCGCTGGTCAGCACCGCCCGCGGCAGCAAGCAGGGCGCGTCGACCATCACGCAGCAGTATGTCAACAACGTCATCAACTCCTCGCTGGAATCCGAGGGCAAGGGCGATCAGGTCCTACTCAACGGCGTCAACAAGGGCGTCGGGGACAAGCTCCGCGAGATGAAGCTCGCCATCGCCCTGGAGAAGAAGTTCACCAAGGAGCAGATCCTCGAGGGCTACCTGAACATTGTCTTCTTCAACCGCGACGCTTACGGCATTGAGGCTGCTTCGAAGTTCTTCTTCAGCACCTCCGCCAAGGACCTGACCCTGCCGCAGGCCGCGCTGCTGGCCGGCCTGGTGAACAGCCCGTCCTTCTATGACCCGATCACCCACCCGGACAACGCCAAGGTGCGCCGGGACCTGGTGCTGAAGGCGATGCTGACGCAGGACAAGATCAAGCAGGCGGAGTACGACGCCGCCGTTGCCACCCCGGTGGAAACCAAGGTCACCCAGGCCAAGCAGGGCTGCGCGTACGCCTCCACGGCGCCGTACTTCTGTGACTACGTGCTGCACCTGCTGCTCAACAACCCTGCCTACGGCGCCGACGCCGACGCCCGCAACCGGAAGATCTTCCGCGGCGGCCTGACCATCAAGACCACGCTGGACCCCAACGCCCAGGCCGTCGCCCAGGCCCAGGTGGACGCCTCGGCCGGCGCGAACCCGGACAAATGGGGCGCCTCCCTGGTCTCGGTCCAGCCCGGCACCGGCAAGATCATCAACATGGCCCAAAACACCGTGTGGTTCCCCGCCGAGGGAAAGTTCGACACGAACCTGAACTTCAACGTCGACAAACTCGATGAGAAGGGCAACGACCTCAACGGCCTCGGCGGCGCGCAGCCGGGCTCGACCATGAAACCCTTCACGTTTGCCGAGTGGCTCAATGAGGGCAAGTCGATGAACCAGGTGCTCAACGGCGCCGTGCGGAAGTACCCGCTGAACTTCAAGTGGAGGAACTCGTGCGGTGTGACCACCGGCGCCTACAACACCGCCGAAAAGGACCTCGGCGCGGCGGACGACCTGCAGAACGCCGAGGAGACCTGGTACCGGCCCCTGACCGTTCTTGAGGGCCTCTACAACTCCATTAACACCATCACTTTCGCCTCCGCGGCCCAGCTGGACTTCTGCGGCATCCAGAAAATCGTTGACTCCGTCGGCCTGCACTCCGGACTGCCTGAAGTGGACAAGGACGGCAAGATCCTCGAGGCGAACCCGAAGATCAACATGTTCACCACCGCGAACCTGCTGGGGTCCACCCAGACCTCGCCGCTGTCCATGGCCAGCGCGTTTGCGACCTTCGCCAACGACGGCAAGTACTGCGAGCCGATCGCCATCACCTCGGTCACTGACCAGAACGGCGCCCAGTTGCCGGCCCAGGCCACCAACTGCCGGGACGCCATCAAGCCCGAGGTCGCCCGGGGCGTCAACTACGCGCTGCAGGAGGTCCTGAACCGGGGCTCGGGCGCGCTGATCAAACCGCGGATCTCCACCCGGACCAACTTCCCGATCGCGGCGAAGACCGGTACCTCCAACAACAACGGGTCCACCTGGGTGGTCGGCCACACCCGGGGCCTGGCCACGGCGTCCTGGTTCGGCGACGCTTTGCTTGACCAGCGGCGCCCCGGCCAGAACATCACCATCAACGGCCAGTTCTACAAGGGGATCGACGGCTACATGATCGCCGGCCCGCAGTTCTCGAACTTCATGGCCCAAGTAGCCCCGGCGTACGGTACCGATCCGTTCCCGGCCCCGCCCTCGAACATGGTCTCCGGCCCGGTCACCGCCCCGGCTCCGGCCCCGGCAGCCCCGAAGCCATCGACGGCGCCCACCCAGGCACCGGCGCCCACCGACAGCCCTGCGCCGAGCAGCCCGGCACCTGCACCGGCACCGCCCGGCAACGCTCCGCCGACGCCCCCGGGGCAGAAGCCCTAGCCATGGCCACCGCCAGCACCCTGGCTAGCCGCGCCCGGAGCATCGGGCGCGGCTTTGCCGTGACCGCCGTCGTCGGAGCTGCCGCAGGCACCGCCGCGGCCGGCTACGGGCTGTGGGAGAAGAACCAGTTCGTGCTGCGGGAGGAAACCCTCCCGATCCTGCCGCCTGGTTTCGGGCCGCTGCGGGTGCTGCACCTGAGCGACATCCACTTCGTGCCCGGCCAGCGCCGCAAGGCCGCTTGGCTCGGGTCCCTCGCCGGACTCAAACCCGACCTGGTGGTCAACACCGGGGACAATCTCAGCCACCCCCAGGCGGTGGGGCCGGTGCTGGAGGCCCTGCGGCCGCTGATGGAGTTCCCCGGCGTTTTTGTTCCCGGCTCCAACGACTACTACGCGCCCGGCTTCAAGAACCCGGCCGCCTACCTCCGGGGACCCTCCAGCCGGCCGAAGAAACCCGTGGAGCTGGACTGGCCGAGGCTGAAGGCGGGCTTTGGGATGGCCGGCTGGGTGGACCTGACCAACCGCTGCCAGTCGCTGGTGATCGGCGGATTGCGGATGGACTTCTCAGGCGTGGATGATCCGCACCTGCGCCTGGAGCGGTACGCCGGCTGGCCCCGCGGCACCAGGGGCCAGGATGCCAAGCCGCACCTGCGGGTGGCCGTTGTGCACGCCCCCTACCAGCGCGTGCTGGACCACTTCACCGAGGATTCCGCAGATCTGCTGCTGGCCGGGCACACCCACGGCGGGCAGATCTGCGTCCCCGGCTACGGTGCCCTGGTGTCCAACTGCGACCTGCCCACCTGGCGGGCCAAGGGCCTGCACGACTGGGAAAGCAAAGGCCGCACGACGCCGGTGAACGTCTCCGGCGGCATTGGCACCTCGCGCTTCGCCCCCGTACGGATCGCCTGCAAGCCCGAGGCCGTGCTGCTCACCCTGACCGCCCGGAGCTGACCCGGCGCTACCCTACCCGGATCTCCCCCGGTGCACCTTGGCCGGATGCGGGGGACATTGCGCCAGCTTCGGAGGGACATGCCCATCCCCCGTACCTGCGTCTACACCGCAGATGCCCGAGGCCAAGGTTCCAACGGGCATGCCCAGCTTTCACGCCCAGCAACGGACATGCCCGGTCAAAGACCCACGCTCCACCGGACATGCCCGGTCTTCACGCCCAGCGATGGACATAACGGCATTTTGCCCATCCCCGGCGTCCAAGGATGGACATGTCGGTCTAGCCCTGTAGCGACGAATGAGCATGCTCAACTGGGCGGCCGCGGAACGGGCATGTCCGAACCTTGAGGGACCCAACAATAGGCATGTCCCACCGCGCTGCCCGGGCGATGGGCATGTCCCGCCGGCACGCCGGACGATGGGCATGTCCCACCGCGCTGCCCGGGCGATGGGCATGCCCCACCGCGCCGCGCTGGCATGGGCATGTCCCGCCGGCACGCCGGACGATGGGCATGTCCTGCTGGCAAGCCCCTCCCCGCACTGACATTACGGAACATAATTACTGCGCCAGTTTGCGGTACGGGCCGATATCCTGTGAACCCGGTCACGGGATGGCCTAGGGTAGTTGCTATAGGAAACTACATCCAGTTGCGTAATTCATTTCGCAGTCGCAGTTAAGAAGCAGGCATGGCCAAGCAGACACCGTTTTTCTCGTCAATCAGTCGTCTCTATCCGCACGTCAGGCCGATCATGCCGCGGCTTGTCCTGGGCCTGGTCTCTGCCCTGATGGCCAGCCTCGTCGCCCTCGCCATCCCCCAGGTGCTGCGGGTGCTCATCAACGACTGGCTGCAGCCAGGCGGCAGCAGCCAGGCCGTCTGGATCGCCTCCGCCGTGATTCTCGTCCTGGGCATCGCCGAAGCCGGGCTGGTGGCGTTGCGCCGCCAGTTCGTGATCAACCCGGCCACCACGGTGGAAACCCGGATGCGGGTCTCGCTCTACGACCACCTCCAGGACCTCGCCGTGTCCTTCCACGACCGCTGGGGCTCGGGCCAGCTGCTCTCCCGCGCCATGACGGACCTGAACTTCCTCCGGCGCTGGATGGCCTTCGGTGCGATCATGCTGGTGGTCACCACCCTCACGGTGGTGATCGGCGTCGTCGTGATGTTTGCCATGAGCTGGCAGCTCGCGCTGATCTTTCTGGCCGCCGCCGTGCCAATCATGATCTACGGCTTCCGCTTCCGCACCCGGTTCAGCAAAGTGGCCCGCCGCAGCCAGGACCAGGCCGGCGACCTCGCCACCACGGTCGAGGAGTCCGTCCACGGCATCCGCGTGCTCAAGGCCTTCGGCCGCAGCCGCGAGGCGCTGGAGAACTTCAACGAACAGGCCGAGGAACTGCGCCAGACCGAGATTGTGAAGGCCAGGCACCTCGCCGCCTTCAGCCTCGTCGTCACCCTGCTGCCTGAGCTGGCCCTGGGCGCCGGGCTCGTCGTCGGCATCATGCTGGCCGCCGGCGGCCAGCTGAGCATCGGCTCGCTCGTGGCGTTCTTCGCCACCGCCGCCGTGATCGCCGCTCCGGTGGAGTTCTGCGGCATGCTGCTGGCCATGGCGCTGACCGCCAAGACCGCGGTGGACCGGCATTTCGAGGTGATGGACGCCGTCAACACCATCACCAGCCCGGACGAGCCGCGCCGCCCGGCCGAGCTCAGGGGCGCCCTGGGCTTCCACAACGCCACCTTCGCCTTCGAGGACGCGCCGGAGAAGCCGGTCCTCAAGGACATCTGCCTGGACATCCGGCCGGGCGAGACGATGGCCCTGGTGGGCATCACCGGCAGCGGCAAAAGCGCCCTGCTGCAGCTGGTGCCGCGCCTGTTCGAGGTCACGGCGGGCTCCGTGACGATCGACGGCGTGGACCTGCGCGAGTTCAGCGTCGAGGAACTGCGTACCATCGTCTCGGTGGCCTTCGAGGACACCACCCTCTTTTCCAGTTCCGTGCGGGACAACGTGCTGCTCGGAGTACAGGGCCAGGAGTCTCCGGAGCGCCGGGAAGAAATCCTGGCCGAGGCGCTGGACACCGCTCAGGCGCACTTCGCCTACTCCCTGCCCGAGGGCCTGGACACGCTCATCGGCGAGGAGGGCCTGAGCCTGTCCGGCGGGCAGCGTCAGCGGATCGCCCTGGCCCGGGCCGTCGCCGCCAAGCCGAAGGTGCTGGTGCTGGTGCTGGACGATCCGCTCTCGGCCCTGGACGTCAACACCGAGGAGCTCGTCGAGGCCCGGCTGCGTGTCGTGCTCGCGGACACCACCACCCTGATCGTGGCCCACCGCCCCTCCACCGTGGCCCTGGCCGACCGGGTGGCCCTGCTGGAGGACGGCCGGATCGCCGCCGTCGGCACCCACACGGAACTGCTGGCGGAGAACAGCCACTACCGCTACGTGATCGCCAGCCTGGACCCGGAACCGCGGGATCTGGACTCTGAACTGTCCGCCCTCGAGGCCGAGGAGGTGTCCCGATGAGCACGGCCACCTTTGGTACCGCCAACGAGGACAACGCGCACCTGTCCAAGTCCGACAGCAGGGCCGTCCGACGCCGCTCCCTGGCCCTGCTCGGCTCACTGATCCGGCCGGTCCGCCGGCGCTTCTGGCTGACCATCGCCGCCGTCGTGCTGTCCCAGGCTGCCCGCGTGGCCGGCCCGGCGCTGATCGCGTTCGGCATCGACCACGCCCTGCCGGCCCTCCGCTCCGGCGACAACCTCCCGCTGATGCTCGCCGGCGCCGCGTACCTCGCCGCGGCCGTCGCGACCGCGGGCCTCACGGCCCTCTACGTGACCTCGACGGCGCGGCTGAGCCAGGCGATGCTGCTGGACCTGCGGGTGCGCGTCTTCCGCCAGACCCAGCGGCTGAGCCTGGAGTTCCACGAGAAATACACCTCGGGCCGCATCATCGCCCGGCAGACCTCGGACCTTGAGGCGCTGCGGGAACTGCTCGACTCCGGCGTCAGCTCGCTCGCCTCCGGGCTGCTGTTTATGGTCTTCACCGCCGTCACGGTGTTCGCCCTCGACTGGCGCAGCGGGCTGCTGGTGCTCGCGGCCGGCGTGCCGATGTACTTCCTGGCCCGCTGGTACCAGAAGCACTCCGAGATCGCGTTCCGTGAATCCCGGGTCGTCTCGGCCCGGCTGATCGTGCACTTCGTCGAGACGATGACCGGCATCCGCGCCGTCAAGGCCTTCCGCAAGGAGCGCCAGAACGCCCAGCGCTATGCCGAACTCTCCGAGGACTACCGCAAGGTCACGGTCCGGTCGATCAACCTCAACGGTGTCCTCCAGCCCGGCCTGGTGCTGATCGGTAACGTCTGCGTCGCCGTCGTCCTGCTCTCGGGCGGCTTCCGGGTACTCTCCGGTGAACTCGCCGTGGGCGTGCTGCTGGCCCTGATCCTCTCGGCCAAGCGCTTCTTCCAGCCCGTCGACCAGATGGCCATGTTCTACAACTCCTTCCAGAGCGCGCAGGCGGCGCTGGAAAAGGTCTCCGGGCTGCTTGAGGAGGTGCCCACGGTCCGTCCGCCGCAGAACCCGGTGGCGCTGCCGGCGGCGGAGGGCCGCATCGACTTCGAGAACGTCGAGTTCCGCTACGGCGACGGCCCAGTGGTCATCCCCGCCCTGGACCTGCACATCCCGGCCGGCCAGACGGTCGCCCTTGTGGGCCAGACCGGCGCCGGCAAGTCGACCCTCGCCAAGCTGATTGCGCGCTTCTACGACGTCTCCTCCGGTTCGCTCACGCTCGACGGCGTGGACCTGCGCCAGCTCACGACGTCGGACCTGCGCCGGAACGTGGTGATGGTCACCCAGGAGGCGTTCCTGTTCAGCGGATCCGTGGCGGACAATATCGCCCTCGGCCGGCCGGAGGCGTCCCGTCAGGAAATCGAGGACGCGGCGAAGGCCGTGGGCGCCCACGAGTTCATCATGGCGCTGCCGGACGGGTACGACACCGACGTGAACAAGCGCGGCGGGCGGGTCTCGGCCGGCCAGCGCCAGCTGATCAGCTTCGCCCGGGCGTTCCTGGCCCGGCCCGCGGTGCTGATCCTGGACGAGGCCACGTCCTCGCTGGACATCCCGTCCGAACGCCTGGTCCAGGCCGGCCTGGCGAGCCTGCTGCGGGTAGTCGGCTCAGCCGGCTCCGGCGGGGCCGGCCGCACGGCGCTGATCATCGCGCACCGGCTCTCCACCGTGGAGACCGCGGACCGGGTGCTGGTGGTCCACGACGGCCGCGTGGTCGAGGACGGCACGCCAGCGGAGCTGATCGGCGGCGGCGGACGCTTCGCCAAGCTGCACGGGGCGTGGAAGGACTCGCTGGTCTGACCCGGCGGCGCCCGCCCTCCCTGTGACGGCTCCGATTTCGCATCCGGGGGCCGGATCGGATACTCTTGTGAAGTTGCTTTTGAAGTAACGGATCGGGATGTGGCGCAGCTTGGTAGCGCGCGTCGTTCGGGACGACGAGGTCGCAGGTTCAAATCCTGTCATCCCGACCAGTCAAAGAGGGTCTTCCATTCGGAAGGCCCTCTTTTGTTTTCACAGCGGGCCCCAGGTCGCGGGTTATAGGACAAAATGTGTGTCTTTTTCGGGCGTGTTAGGTGCGTCCTGCCCAGCCTTTTCTGGCCCAGAGGCCTTCTTCGGCGCTGAGACCGGCGCTATAACGTTCCGGGCCCGGAGTACCGTCCGTGATCACCGTTCGCTTCGGCCGCGGGAGCTCGTAGTGGTGCGCCGCGATCAGCTCGGCCGGCGGTAGCGGGTTTTCGCTGTGGAGGTAGAGGTACCACTCGATGGCGCGCTTTTGGTGCTCTTCGCTCATCCCGCGGTGGGCCCGGAGGATTAGACGGAGCTGGGCGTTCGTGCCGCCTTCGATTCGGTTGGTTGTGGGTGCAATGTTGAGCCCGGCGTGTTCGGCACGCAGGTACGTGAAGAGAGTCCCGGCCCGGCTGAGGCGTTCGAGGAGCCGGTAGGCCTTGCGCAGCCGGTCGTGGGTGAACCACCAGCTTTGGTTTGCCCGCACCCATCCCGGCACGAGGGCGGTGCCGTTGCGGTAGGTCCTGGCCCGGACGAGGTGCCCGTGGTCCTGATACCAGTCGTTCAGGCCTCCGAGCCAGGCCGCGGCTTCGGTCGCCGTGGTGATTCTGGTCAGGGCACGGCCAAGGCGCAGGAGCGCTTTGCCGGCCTCGGTTCTGGGCCGGCCGGTCAGGTAGGTGCGGACGTTGCGTTGGACGTGCACCTGGCAGCGCTGGACCGCGGTCTCGGACCAGCATTCAGACAGGGCGGCGGCAATCCCGGCGCCGCCGTCGGTGATCACGACCGTGGGCGCGGGGAACCTTGCCAGCAGGGCCGCCCACGCAGCCTTTTTCTCGGTGTCGCACCATTGCCACCCGAGGACGTAATCGCCGGCGACCGCGATCAGGCAGCACCACGAGCCGACGTAAATCCCGTCGACCTGGATCTGGTCGTGGACCTCGCCGGTGACGGGAATCTGTGGGGCGATATTCCAGCACCAGCCCGTCCGGCGGCGGAAGGACCGGTCGGCGCCTTCCCGGACACACTCGACCTGGGAGCTCTTGCCCATGAGCCAGCCGAGAAAGGCGCCCAGTTGGGCCCGGCGTTCCACATCGGGCCGGGTCCTGGTGCTGCTCGCACCGCACCCCGTACATCTCCACCGGGTCCGCCCGGCGGAGGTCTTACCGTTCCGCTTGAGTCCAGAACCACAGAGCACACAACGCGAGGAATTCCCAGCACCAGCCACAACTACGAGTCTCAGGGCATAGCAAACCCCGCATTACCGCCCCGGCACTAGGAAGCAGGCCTCACGCAGACACACATTTTGTCCTATAACCCCAGGTCGCCGCCGTCGCCATAAACCCCTCGCTTGCTCCGTAACTGCCGTTTTGACCGCTTAAAACGGCCATGACGGAGCAGTCGACGGGGATGAGATAAAAAACAGCCCCGGGACACCTAGTGGCGTTGCCGGGGCTGTCCTTCGAGCGTCTGGTTACATCGGGTCGGGCCAGTTGCCCACGTTCGTGGAGTAGGTCATCGGGTCGGGCCAGTTGCCCACGGCCGTGGCCGTACGCATGGGGTCCGGCCAGTTGCCAACGGCGGTGATGTTGGTGGTATCGGCGATGGAACCTGCGGACAGAACGGCCGGAGCCGCTGCGGAGAAAGCCAGGGCGCCCGCGAGAACCGCGCCGGCTGCAATCTTCTTCAACATAGAGTTCCTCAATTTTGAGTCGGAGTCGTTACCAAGTCAGCACTGCCCTTGTTGACATACATTGTAAAATGTTTTCCACAGAGAGTGTCAAGCATTTAGTACATGAAGTGTCCGGAATGAGGTGGTATCCGTGGGGAACGGATTCGGGGAGAAACTCCGCGCGGAACGGCTGGAGCGTGGGCTCACGCAGGCCGAGCTGGGGAAGGATCTCTACTCGCCGAGCTACATCTCGCTGCTCGAAACGGGCCGCCGGGAACCTACCGCGGATGTCATCGAGGAACTCGCCCGCCGACTCGAGCTGGCTCCCAAAGCCCTCGAAGCGTGGAGCCAGCCGGTTTCCGTGAGCGACGCCGAGTACGTACTGGCCGGCCTGTACGCCCGCCAGGCCTGGGACCTCCGGGACTACCCGCTGGCGGCGGTACACGCCGCGGCTGCCGCCCAGATCGCCTTGGAAGCCAAGAACACCAGCGCCTGGTGGAACATGACCTACATGCAGGCCGAATGCATGATCAAGCAGGGCATGTGGGCCGACTGCAAGGCGATCGTGCAGCGCCTGCTGGACCATCCGATGGCCGCCGAGTCGGCCGGTCTCGGGGTGCGGGCCCGGCAGATGCTTGCCGCCGCCGCCCAGGGCCAGGGCCAGCTGACCACGGCGGTGGAACAGGCCGAGGAGGCGGTGCGGCTCTGCTCACAGCTGCCCAAGGGCTCCACCCTGATCATCGGCGCCCTGCGCGCGCTGATCGGCGCCCTGGCCGAAAGCGGCCGTCTGGACGAGGCCTGGAAGTATTGCCAGGACATGAACGAGCAGATGGATGAGCAGTCCATGTCCCAGCTGGCCGGAGAGGTGGCCTGGGTGGTGGGCAACGTCGCCTTTATGCGCCACGACTACCCCGAGGGCATCAAGTACCACGAGAAAGCCGCCAAGCTGCTCTCCCCCGCGAACGACATCGACCTCTGGGCCAGGTTCAACAAGGCCTCCGCCGCAGTACGCCTCTCCTCCGGGATCGTCGAACCGGAAACCCTGTCCGCGATCGAACGCGCCGAACTGGCCCTCTCAATTGTGGGCGGCAACAAAACGGACCACCTCGAAGTTGCCTTCATCCGGGCGCGCTGGCTCTACCTCACGGGCGACATCGTGGGCGCCGTGCAGAAGCTGCGCGAGATCCACGCGGAGCGGGACGTGTTGGCCAAGCACACCGCGGGCGAGGTCTCGCTCCTGCTGGGCAAGGCACTCAAGGCCGCCGGCGAAGCCGAGGAGGCCCTCGTGTACCTGGAGGAAGCCCAGAAGGAGTTCAGCGCGGCCGGCGCCTCCGACCGGGTCCAGCAGGCCATGGACGCCGTGCTCGAGATCCGGCTGGCCCAGCGCCGCGCCGCGGCCGCCGCCGGCACCTGACCCGCAGCACCCGCCTCAGGCGAAGGACCGCCCGGTAAGCAGCTCGAAAGCCTCCACGTAGCGGCTGCGGGTGCGGGCGACGACGTCGGCCGGCAGTGCCGGCGGCGGCGTGTCGGAGGCCTTGTCCCAGCCCGACTCCGCAGAGGTCAGCCAGTCGCGCACGTACTGCTTGTCGTAGGACGGCTGCGCCTTGCCCGGAGCGTAGGTGCTTGCGTCCCAGAAGCGGGAGGAGTCCGGGGTCAGGACCTCGTCGCCGAGGGTGATGACGCCGCTGGCGGTGTCGATGCCGAACTCCACCTTGGTGTCGGCCAGGATGATGCCGCGGGTCCCGGCGATTTCCTCGGCCTTGGTGTAGATCTCCAGGGTCAGCTCACGGAGCCGGCCGGCGACGTCCTCGCCCACCAGCTCCACGACGTCCTCGAAGGTGATGTTCTCGTCGTGTTCCCCCACCTCGGCCTTGGCCGAGGGGGTGAAGATGGCCTCGGCGAGCCGGGACCCGTCCACCAGGCCCGGCGGCAGCGGGATGCTGCAGACGGTGCCGGATTCCCGGTATTCGGCCAGCCCGGACCCGGTCAGGTAGCCGCGGGCGATGCATTCCACCGGGAACATCTCGAGCTTCTTGCAGATCATGGCGCGGCCCTCCACGGCGGCGGGGACGCCGCCGTCGACCGTGGCTGCGAGCACGTGGTGCTCCACGCCGAGCTGCTCGAACCACCACAGGCTCAGCTGGGTGAGGATGCGCCCCTTGTCCGGGATCTCGCTGGCGAGGACATGGTCATAGGCGCTGATGCGGTCGCTGGCCACCACCAGGACGCACTCGTGGCCGAAGCGCTCCGTGATGGAGGGGTCCGCCGGGATGTAGAGGTCGCGGACCTTTCCGGAGTAGACGTGCGTCCAGCCGGGCAGCTCCAGCGTCACGGTGTCGAGGCCGCCCGCGGGCAGGGAGGAGTCAGTGGCGTTCATGGTCAGGCCTTCGCTTTCGCGGCCGCAGCTGCGGCAACGGCGGAGGCCGTGCCGGGCGCCGTCACCTTGATTTCGCCGCGCGCGGCCTTGCCGCCGATGTCGGTGCGGAACTGGCCGCCGTCGAGCTGGACCAGTTCGACGCCGTCGTACGCGCGCTCCCGTGCCTCCACGAGGTCGGTCCCGAGCGCCACGACGGCGAGGACGCGGCCGCCTGCGGAGACGACTTTGCCCTCGTCGTCGAGTTTGGTGCCGGCATGGATGACATGCACGCCCTCAATGGCTTCGACCTTCTTCAGGCCGCGGATCCGGTCCCCAGTCCGGGGCGTCCCCGGATAGTTTTCGGCGGCGACGACGACGGCGACCGCCGACTCCTTGGACCAGCGCAGCGGCTGGACCTTGTCCAGTTCGCCCTTCGCGGCGGCCATCAGCAGGCCGCCGAGGGGCGTCTTCAGCCGGGCCAGGACGGCCTGGGTTTCCGGGTCGCCGAAGCGGACGTTGAACTCGATCACGCGGGTGCCGCGGGACGTCAGGGCAAGGCCGACGAACAGCACGCCGACGAACGGGGTGCCGCGGTGCGCCATCTGGTTGACGGTGGGCTGCGCGACCCGGTCGATGACCTCCTGGACCAGGCCTTCGGGGGCCCAGTCCAGCGGGGTGTAGGCGCCCATGCCGCCGGTGTTGGGGCCCTCGTCGTTGTCGAAGATGCGCTTGAAATCCTGCGCCGGGGACAGCGCCACGGTGGTGCTGCCGTCGCACAGGACGAAGACGGAGACCTCCGGGCCGTCGAGGAATTCCTCGATCACCACGGTGCCGCCGGCGTCGAAGCAGCTCTGCGCGTGCGCCAGGGCCTCGTCGCGGTCCTTGGTGACCACAACGCCCTTGCCGGCGGCGAGCCCGTCATCCTTCACAACGTACGGTGCGCCGAAGGTGTCGAGCGCGTCGGCGGCTTCCGCCGCGTTGGACGCCACCCGGGCCATGGCGGTGGGCACGCCGGCCTCGGCCATGACTTCCTTGGCGAAGGCCTTGGAGGCTTCGAGCTGGGCGGCGGCCTTGCTGGGACCGAACACCGGGATTCCGGCGTCGCGGACCGCGTCCGAGACACCGGCGGCGAGCGGCGCCTCGGGTCCCACCACCACGAGGTCGACGGCGAGCCTGGTGGCCAGGGCGGCGACGGCGTCGGGGTCGTTCGCGTCGATGGCGTGGGTGGGGACCAGCTTGCCGATGCCGGCGTTGCCCGGGGCCGCGTGGACCTCGGAAACATTCGGGTCGGCGAGCAGGGACCGGACAATGGCGTGTTCGCGGCCGCCGGGGCCGATGACAAGTACCTTCACAGTTCCCAAGGGTACGTTGTGGACCCGGCCGGCTCCTAAGCTGTGACCGCCCTGCTGGACATGCCCGTCCCACATACCGGTCTGACGCGCATACCCATCCTTCGGGCCCAGGTTCCACAGGACATGCCCGTTCCACGCCGCAGCCACTGGACATAATCCGCATATGTCCACTCCTCACGCCCACGGATGGACATGCCCCGCGCCGAGCCCCGGACCGGCCAACGCGGACGCGCCAACCCCGGGCCAGCCAACGCACATGCCCGTTCTTGGCCGCGCCCACTGAACATAATCCGCATATGTCCATCCCTCACGCCCCGGGAAGGGCATGCCGATCCCTCACACCCAGGGAAGGACATGCCCCGCGCCAAGCCCCGGACCGGCCAACGCGGACGCGCCAACCCCCGGGCCAGCCAACGCACATGCCCGTTCTCGGCCGTTCCCACTGAACATAATCCGCATATGTCCATCCCTCACGCCCAGGGAAGGGCATGCCCCGCGCCGCCCAGGGCGGAACGGCAGCCGGGCCTGCCCGCTTCGCACCCCGGCAGGTCAATCCGCGGGCCGCGCCGCTCCGAACACCCTGTATGACAACGCCCAGCACCCCGAAGCCCGGCACGACTCCGCAATCCAGGAAGCGGCCCAAGCTGCTGTCCGGGCCCACCGCGCTCGCAGCGCTGGCCGGGGTGGTCGCGGCCGGCGTCGTGCTGGCCGTCGCGGAGCTGATCGGGGCGTTCTTCACGGCCCGTGCCACGCCCCTGATCGCGCTGGGCTCAACTTTCATCGACTTCACCCCGCCGTGGATGAAGGACTTTGCCATCGCCACGTTCGGCACGAATGACAAGGCCGCCCTTTTCGTGGGCATGGGCCTGACCATCCTGGTTCTGGCGTGTGTGCTCGGCATCGTCGCCTTCCGCAAATGGACCCTGGGTGTAGCCGGTGTCCTGCTGCTGGGCACGGTGATCGTGGCCAGTGTGGTGACCCGGGCCAGTGTGAAGCCCCTGGACGCCGTTCCTTCGCTGATCGGAACCGTCGCCGGACTGGTGGTACTCCGGTTCCTGATCGGCAAGCTGTGGCGGATGCGGGAATGGCCGGAGGTGGCCTCGGACCTTGGCGCCAAGGAGCCGGACCGGCCGGCCACCAGCCGCCGTACGTTCTTCACCGCCACCGGCATCACCGCCGTGGCGGCTGCCGTCGCGGCCACGGGCGGGCGGCTCCTGAGCGCCGCCCGCAGCAATGTGGCGCAGGCCCGGGAAGCCCTCAGGCTGCCCGCCCCGGCCAGGGCCGCGGCCGCGGTGCCCGCCGGCGTCCAGTCCAAGGCCCCCGGCGTCACCCCCTGGCTAACCCCGAACAAGGATTTCTACCGGATCGACACCGCCCTCAGCGTGCCGGAAATCAACGCCCAGGACTGGGAGCTGCGGATCCACGGCATGGTCGAACAGGAGGTGCGGCTCAGCTTCCAGGACCTGCTCGATGCGCAGCTGATCGAATCCCACGTCACGCTGACCTGCGTCTCCAACCCGGTGGGCGGGAACCTGGCCGGCAACGCAAAATGGCTGGGCATGCCCATCCGCGACGCCCTCAAGCTGGCCCGGCCCAAGGCGGGCGCGGACATGGTGCTCTCCACCTCGGTCGACGGTTTCAGCGCTTCCACGCCGCTGGAGGTCCTGCAGGATGACCGGGACGCGATGCTGGCGATCGGCATGAACGGCGAGGCCCTGCCGCTGGAGCACGGCTACCCGGTGCGGATGGTGGTCCCCGGCCTGTACGGCTTCGTCTCGGCCACCAAGTGGGTGGTGGATCTCGAGGTGACCCGGTTCGCAGACAACAAGGCCTACTGGACGCAGCGCGGCTGGTCCGAGCGCGGCCCGATCAAGACCATGGCCCGGGTGGAGGTTCCCAAGTCCTTCGCCAAGGTCCCCGCCGGGAAGGTTGCGATCGGCGGCACGGCCTGGGCCCAGACCCGCGGCATCACCAGGGTGGAGGTCCAGATCGACAACGGCCCGTGGACCGAGGCGGTGCTCTCGGCCGAGGCCTCCGTGGTGACCTGGCGGCAGTGGTCCTTCGACTGGGAGGCCACCCCGGGGCCGCATTACATCAAGGCTCGCGCCACCGACGGCACCGGCGAGGTGCAAACGGACAAGCGCGCCGATCCTGTGCCCGACGGCGCCTCCGGCTGGCAGTCCGTGATGGTCACCGTGGAGTAACCGGGCTGGGCCGGGATCGCACCATAGAATTGCTGCATGCCCTCGAACCCGCATGCCACCTTCACTGTTGAGTCCGCCGTCGAACTGGCAGTCGTTGAACGCAGCGGTTTCATCGAGTCCCGGCACATCGGCTCCGCCGTCGTGCTGTCCGCGGACGGCAAGGTCGTCACCGAACTCGGCGACATCACCACCCCGATCTACGCCCGGTCCACGCTCAAGCCGCTGCAGGCCCTTGCATCCATGCAGTCCGGCGTCCCGCTGCGCGGCGCGCAGGTGGCGATTGCGTGCGGAAGCCACGTCGGGTCCCTTGACCACATGGACGTGGTCGAGGGCATGCTGAAGGCCGCCGGCGTGAAGGAGGCCCAGCTCCAGTGCCCCGCGGCGTGGCCCGAGGACGAGACGGCCCGGACCTGGCTGGTCCAGACGGAACGCGGGAAGTCCAAGCTCGCGTTCAACTGCTCGGGGAAGCACGCGGCGTTCCTCTGGGCCTGCACGGAAAACGGCTGGGACACGCACAGCTACCTCGAACCGAACCACCCCCTGCAGCAGCGCATCCGCTCCGTGATTGAGGAGTACTGCGGCGAGCGCATCGCCCACCTGGGCATCGACGGCTGCGGCGCCCCGGTGGCGGCGGTGTCCCTCACCGGGCTCGCCCGTGCCTTCTCCCGCCTGGCCAAGGCCCCCGGGGACAACAACTCCAACGCCCGCGCCGCCACGATCGCCACCTCCATGCTGGACTACCCGTGGGCCGTGCAGGGCCGGGGGCAGGCCAACACGATTGTGATGGACGAGCTGGGGATCATCGCCAAGATCGGCGCCGAGGGCGTGCTGGTCATGGCCACCCCGCAGGGCGTCTCGGTGGCGATCAAGGTCCTCGACGGCAACATCCGCGCCACCACCCTGGTGGGCCTGACCCTGCTGGCCGCCGCGGGCGCCGTCGAGATTCCCGAGGTCTCCAGCGTGCTGGAAAAGGTTGTGGACCCGGTGCTCGGCGGGGGCCGGCCGGTCGGCAAGATCCGCCTCGGCCACGCCGTCTCGGCGCTGCTGGACTAGGCCCGTGGCAGTTCAGCGGCGACGGATTCCCGTGGACGAGGGCCGCGCGGCCTTGGCCGCCTGGCGCGACGCCCATGCGCCGGCGGCGGATGCGCCGGCGTCGGAAGGGCCAGGGTCGGAAGGACCCGCGGCGGAAGGACCGGCGGTCTCCCGTACCACGATCGCGACGGCGGTGCGCTACACGTTGGAGGAAGTCACCGCCCGGGCACCGGGCAACTCGGTGGAGGTCCGCGTCCCGCCGTTCGGCGTCACCCAGTGTGTGGAGGGCCCGCGGCACACCCGGGGCACTCCCCCGAATGTCATCGAGTGCGACGCCGCCACGTGGCTGGCGATGGTGACCGGCCGGCTGAGCTGGGCGGACGCGGTCGACGCCGGCACGGTGGCCGCCTCCGGGCTGCGGGCCGACCTGTCCGGGTTGCTGCCGCTCTAGGGCTGCTGCCGCTTTAGGGCCTCAGCCGCGGCCGATGAACGGCATGCCGGCGGCGGTGATCACCATCGAGCCCACATTCGCCGACGCGGGCATGTCCGCCATCAGGAGCACCGCGCGGGCGGCGTCCTCAACCGGGAACGTCGGCTCCACCCGGCGGCTGCCGTCGGCCTGCAGCGCTCCATCACCGACGCCGATCTCATCCATCAGCTCCGTGGCGGTGTTGCCGATGTCGATCTGGCCGCAGCTGATGCCGAAGCCGCGGCCGTCGAGGTCAATGCTCTTGGTCAGACCGGTAATCGCGTGTTTGGTGACCGTGTAGGCGACGGTTCGGGGCCGGGGCGAGTGCGCGGCGATGGAACCGTTGTTGATGATCCGGCCGCCCTGCGGCGACTGCGCCTTCATGGCCCGGACGGCGGCGGCGGCGCAGAGCAGGGAGCCGGTCAGGTTCACCGCCACCGTGGCGTCCCAGTCGGCCACGCTGATCTCGTCCACCGCGGCGGCGGGGCCAAAGACGCCGGCGTTGTTGAACAGCACGTCAACCCGCCCCCACTGTTCGAGGACCACCGCGAAGAGCCGTTCGACGTCGTCGGCCCGGGTGACGTCGCAGGGAACGGCGAGCGCCTGCGCGTGGCCTGCGCCGGTCTCCAGCAGGGCCGCCTCCCGGCGTCCGGCCAGCACCACGCGGTAGCCTTCGGCGAGCATCAGCCGCGCCACGGCCCGCCCGATTCCGGAGCCGGCCCCGGTGACGACGGCGACCCGGCCGAGGTGGTGCTGGCGTGTCATGAGGAGCTCCCTAGAGTGGCGGGCTGGAATCCGGTCCCGGACAGCCTATGCCGAGATGGCACTTCACGGCAGTGCCCGGCACAAACATTGCCGCGAAATGCCTTCCCGGTCCACTGCCGGGGCCTGCGGCCAGGACGTACAGTAAAGCGTGGCAACCACCGCGGGCGAAGCCTTGCTGGCCTATCTTCGAGCGCAGCTCACCGAACTGCGCCGTCGTGCGCCGGGCGTGCTGGCGGAGCAGCCCGAAGATGTCCACCAGATGCGCGTGGCGGCCCGCCGCCTCCGCTCCTTGCTGGCCTCGGGCCGGCCGCTGTTCGACGAAGGCGCCGTGGACCCCCTCCGCGATGAACTGCGCTGGCTCTCCGGACTGCTGGGGGCGGCCCGCGATCCCGGAGTGGTCCACGAACGGCTCGACTCCTTGCTCGCCCGGGAACCCGAAGCGTTGCGCTTTGGCCCCGCGGCCACCCGGATCGACGAGGAGCTCGACGCCCTGGCCGCCGCCGGATTCCTGGCAGCCATCGAGGCCCTCGCGAGCGAGCGCTATGACCTGCTGCTGGCCGCTTTGGAGCAGTTCCTGGCCGGCGCGCCGCAGTCGCCGGCGGCGGCCGCGGCGCCCGGGCCGGGGATCGGCAAGCTCATGGCCCGGGACGAGCGCAGGCTGCGGCGCGCCGTCAATCGCCTCACCCCGCGCTCCGACGACGGCGAAGACACCCGGGACGCCGGCCTGCACGAGGTCCGCAAGGCCGCCAAGCGCCTGCGGTACTCGGCGGAGCTGGCGGCCTCGCTGCCGAACGAGCCCGGCGGCAGCGGCACAGGAAAGAAAGCCGGAAAGAAAGCCCGGAACCGGCTCCGTCGCGCCAAGCGGACGGCAAATTCCGCGCGTAGGATCCAGCAGCTCCTCGGACTGCACCAGGACAGCGTCGTGGCCCGGGCGCGGCTGGCCGAGCTGGGCGGCCGGGCACTGCGCAGCGGGGAGAACGGATTCAGCTACGGCCGCCTGCACGCCAAGGAAGAAGCCCTGGCGGCCGCCGCGGAGCGGGCCTTCCTCAAGCTCTGGGCGAAGTTTCCCTCGTCCTCCTGAGCCCGGCGTCGGCAGGTCAGCGGACGCGCGAGGCGAGGGCGCCGATGGCGCTGCCGGCCAGGTTGTCCAGCAGTGCCCGCGGGCTCTCGTAGACCTCCACGGCACCGGCTTCGCGGAGCTCGGCTTCGCCGGTTCCGCCGCAGGTGAGGCCGATGGCGGGAATGCCGAGGGCGCCGGCAGCGTAGATGTCCCAGACGGCGTCGCCGACGTAGACCGCGTTTTCGGCGGCCACGCCCACGGCGTCCAGCGCGGCGGCGAGGATGTCCGGCGCCGGTTTGCTCTCCTTCGCGTCGGCCGAGCTCGTGGCGGCATGGATGTACGCGTCGGCGTCGATCACGGCGCGCAGTATCTCCAGGTCGCGGTCCCGGGCCGAGGAGGCGAGCGCGACGGCGAGGCCGCTGTCGTGGCATTGCGCCAGCAGCGCGCGGGCGCCGTCGAGCCGGCGGAGGGCCGGCCAAAACGTGGAGAACACGGCGGCCTGGGAGGTCAGGATGTCCGCATCGGCGTCGGTGTCGCGGTCCGCCGGCAGCAGGCGGTCGAGGATCCGGTCCCCGCCCATGCCCACCGACCGGTGAATGCCAGCCATCGGCACGTCGTAGCCCGCCTGCCGGAAGGCCTGCCACCAGGCGAGGGTGTGGAGGTAGGAGGAGTCGATCAGCGTCCCGTCGACGTCGAAGAGGACCGCGCCCCGGCGCCGGGCGGGGGCGGCCGGCTCAGTGGTGGGCACGGGTGCGCTTCGTGGCCGCGAGGGTGCCGCCCGAGAGCGAGGAGCCGCGCCCCGTGCCGCCGCCGGTCCGGCGCTTGGCCACCGAGGCCATCACGGCGGACTGGCCGTCGCCGCTGCGGTCCCGGACCAGGCCGGTGCCGGCAATCTCCCGTGCCTGGGCGATGCCTGCGACCGCCGCCCGCTTGGTGGGGAAGGTGACGGAGACGGCCATCAGGGCGCCCGCAGCGTCCATCATCCGAATCCGGTAGCCGCCGTCGGGCGCATCCACGAGTTCGAAATATCCAGCCATTGCCTTCTCCTTACCATCCTCACCCCACCGGGGATATTAGTAAGTATACTTATCTAAGCTCTGGAGAAAAGCCCGCCTCAGCGGCCGTCCGCCTGCAGCTGCAGGGCGCTCCGGACCAGCGCGAAGTGGCTGAAGGCCTGGGGTGTGTTGCCCAGCTGCCGCGCGGCGGCTACGTCCCACTCCTCACTGAGGAGCCCGACGTCGTTGCGCAACGCCAGCAGCCGTTCGAACAGTTCCTTGGCTTCCCGACGCCGGCCGGCGCCGATCAGGGCATCGACGAGCCAGAAGGAGCAGGCGAGGAAAACGCCCTCCCCGCCCGGGACGCCGTCGTCGCTCTGCTCCTGCCGGTAGCGCAGCAGGAAGCCGTCGTGAGTGAGCTCCCGCTGCACGGCGTCGATGGTGCCGAGCACCCGTGGATCGTCCGGGGGCAGGAAACCCACGTGCGGGATCAGCAGCAGGCTGGCGTCCAGTTCGGGCCGGCCGTAGGACTGCACGAAGGTGTTGCGTTTGGCGTCGAATCCCTTGGCCATAACGTCGGCGTGGATGGTGTCGCGGAGCGTTTCCCAGCGGTCCGCCGGCCCGGGGAGGCCGAAATCCCGGACGCCCTTGACCATCCGGTCCGCCGCCACCCAGGCCATCACCTTGGAGTGGGTGAAATGGCGGCGCGGCCCGCGCATTTCCCAGAGTCCGTTGTCCGGACGGTCCCAGGCGGACTCCAGGTGCTCCATCAGCGCCACCTGCACGTCCCAGGAGTCATCCCCGTCCTGCAGCAGCGAGGTCCGGGTCAGGGCGAGGCAGTCCAGGACTTCGCCCCAGACGTCCAGCTGCAGCTGCCCGGCGGCGCCGTTGCCGATCCGCACCGGCTTTGATCCCTCGTAGCCGGCCAGCCAGTCCAGCGTCATTTCCGGCAGCCTTCGCTCCCCGTGCAGCCCGTACATGATCTGAAGGTCGGCAGGATCCCCGGCCACCGCCCGCAGCAGCCAGTTCCGCCACGCCGCGGCTTCCTCGGAGTATCCGGAGGCGAGCAGGGCCTGGAGCGTCAGGGTCGCGTCCCTGAGCCAGCAGTAGCGGTAATCCCAGTTCCGTTCCCCGCCAAGTTCCTCCGGCAGCGAGGTGGTCACGGCCGCCACGATGCCGCCGGTGGGGGCGAAGGTCAGCGCCTTGAGGGTGATCAGCGAGCGCAGCACGGCATCGCGGTACGGGCCGGTGACCTGGCACTTTGCCGCCCACTGCAGCCAGAACGACTCGGTGGCTTCCAAGACCGCCTCCGGATCCACCGTCCGCGGGCGGCCGAGGTGGCTGGGCGCCCAGGTCAGGACAAAGGGGACCCGCTGCCCTGCCTTGATGGTGAAGTCGCTGGCGGTCTGCATGTGCTCACCGCGAAGGGGCGCCTCGGTCACCAGGTAGGCGGCGTCGGGGCCGGCGACGGCGTGGATGCCGTGCTCGTCATGGCGGACCCAGGGGACGATGTGGCCGTAGTCGAACCGGAGGGCCAGTTCGCCGCGCATCCGCACCGACCCGCGGACCCCCACCACGATCCGCACGATGTCCGCTGCGCCGTCGCGGGGCGACATGAAGTCGATGACCTTGACCTTGCCTTCCGGGGTTTCCCACTCGGTTTCAAGGATCAGGGTGTTCTTGCGGTAGCGCCGCCGGGTGCATTCGCCGCCGGCCGCGGGGGCGAGCAGCCAGCGGCCCGCCTTGGGGCTGTCCAGCAGGGCGTTAAAGCACGCCGGCGAATCGAAGCGCGGCAGGCACAGCCAGTCGATGGAGCCTTCCGTGCTGATCAATGCGGCGGTGTGCAGGTCGCCGACCATAGCGTAATCCTCGATGCGTGCCATGGGTCTTACAGTGCCGCACGGCCCGACGCCGGACGGGGATTCCGCGTTACGCCGGGCTGCGCCCGCGGCTGAACGGCCCGTGAACCGCCGACGTAATCGCCGGCCCGGCGGACCGCTGTGGGAGAGTGGAGCTATGGAAATGGCGTCGCAGGAACCACCCCAGGCTAAGAAGGACTCGGACAACAGGGTCCAGGGCAGCCAGGCCTTCCGGCTGGCCCACCTCGTCTCGGACACGGTCAACCACCTCCGCCTCAAGGCCGCCCGGCGCTGGAAGTTCAGCCCGCAAACCATCGCCTACCAGGGCTACGGTTCCACCGAGTGGGTCCGGATCCTGGGCCGCGTGGTGCTCACCAGCAAACCGACCCCCGGCAGCCGGGCCGAGCAGGCGGCACAAAACGGCAACCAGAACATCCGCGGCTGGCGTGCCTTCACGTCCGTCCCGATCCAGTTCGTCGAGGTGGACATCGAGATCGGCGGCACCACCACCCGCGTGAACGCCGACCGCGGCGGCATTGTGGACACCGTGGTCCCGGTCCAGCTGACGCCGGGCTGGCACACCGCCGTGCTTCGCGCCGAGGGCACCGAGCCCGCGGAAGCGAAAATCTACGTGATCGCCCCGGACACCACGCTGGGCATCGTCTCGGACATTGACGACACCATCATGGTGACGGCCCTCCCCCGGCCCTTCCTGGCTCTGTGGAACACCTTTGTGCTCAATGAGCGGGCCCGGATGGCGACGCCGGGGATGGCCGTGCTGATGGACCGGCTGCTGGTGGAACACCCCGAGGCGCCGGTGATCTACCTGTCCACCGGGCCGTGGAACGCCGCGCCGACGCTGGCCCGCTTCATCACCCGCAACATGTACCCGCCCGGCACCCTGCTGCTGACCGACTGGGGCCTGACCCACGACCGCTGGTTCCGCAGCGGCCAGGACCACAAGCGCCGCAATCTGGAGCTGCTGGCCAAGGAGTTCCCCAACATGCGCTGGCTCCTCTTCGGCGACAACGGCCAGCACGACGAGGCGATCTATTCGCAGTTCGCCCAGGCCCACGGCGACCGGGTGGCCGCGATCGGCATCCGCCAGCTCTCGACCGGCGAGGCCGTGCTGGCCGGCGGACACTCCGAAACCGGCGACCACACCGGCTCGAACGTGCCCTGGGTCTACTCCCCCGACGGCGCCGGCATGGCCAAGCGCCTGCAGGAGCTGGACCTCCTTTAGCCCCCGGCCGCGGGCGCACCCGCGGCCGGCGCCGGCGAGTCCGCGGCTGGCGTGCCGGCGGCTGGCGTGTTGGCGTCGGCGGTGTTGGCACCGGCCGTGTTGGCTGCGGCTGCGCCCGCGTCGGCCGTGTTGGCACCGGTTGCGCCGGCGGCGCGGTTCCGGGCCGCCATGAGCTCCCGGATCCAGTAGAAGGAAGCCTTCGGGGTGCGGGCCATGGTGTCCCGGTCCACATGGATCAGGCCGAACTGCTGCTTATAGCCCGCGGACCATTCGAAGTTGTCCAGCAGCGACCACACGTAGTAGCCGCGCAGCTCAATCGATTCGGCGGCGCCGCCGGGCGACGTCGCCTCGATGGCGGCGCCGATGTGCTCGGCGAGATACCGGACGCGGCGCTCGTCGGGGACGATCAGCCGCCCCTCGGCGTCGTGGATCTCCAGGTCCTCGAAGCTCGCGCCGCCCTCGGTAATGTAGACCGGCGGCAGTTCCGGGTAACGCTCGGCCATTTCCGCGAGCGCCACGGCCATGTAGTCCGGCCTGATCGGCCAGCCGTAGGCGGTGATCTCGGTGTCCGGGAAACTCTGGACGTGGAACGGGGTCGCGCCGCCGTCGCCGTTCAGGTCGTTGCCCATGGCCTCGGCCATGCCCTTGGGTACGGTGCCCTCACCCGGGCCGGCCGCCACCCGGGTGGGCATGTAGTAGTTCAGCCCATAGAAGTCCAGCGGCTGCGAGATCAGCTCCATGTCCTCGCTGGAGGGGCTGAAGGAGGAGAAGAACGTGGCCGCCCTGATCGCGTCCGGGTACTTGCCCAGCAGCACCGGGTCCGCGTACAGGCGGTTTTGGGCCATGTCCATCAGCCCGGCACTGACCTTGTCCAGCGGGTTGATGGACGCCGGGACCATGGGCGAATAGACGTTGGTGAGGCCGATGTCGCCGGGCACCTTGGCCGCCCGCAGCGCCTGCATCGCGAGCCCATGGCCCAGCAGCTGGTGGTGGACACTGGGAAGCGCCTTGAGCATATGGGTTTCCCCCGGGGAGTGCACGCCCAGCATGTAGCCGTTGGCACTCACCGTGGCGGGTTCGTTGATGGTCACCCAGCGCGTCACCCGGTCGCCGTAGGCCGCGGCGGCGATCGCGGCGAATTCCCCGAGCCGGTAGGCGGTGTCCCGGTTCATCCAGCCGCCGGCCTCGTCCAGTTCCAGCGGGGTGTCCCAGTGGTAGAGCGTGGCCATCGGCGAGATCCCGTTGGCCAGCAGCAGGTCGATCAGCCGGTCGTAGAAGTCCAGCCCCTTGGGGTTGACCGGGCCGCTGCCGCCGGGCTGGATCCGCGGCCAGGACAGCGAGAACCGGTACGAATCGATGCCCATTTCCTTCATCAGCGCCACGTCTTCGGGCATCCGGTGGTAGTGGTCGCAGGCCATCGCGGGGCTGTGGTCATCAACGATCGTGCCGGGCCGGGCGGCAAACATGTCCCAGCCCGAGGGTCCCCGCCCGTCCTCGTCCAGCGCCCCCTCGATCTGGAAAGCGGCGGTCGCCACGCCCATGGTGAATCCGGGCGGCAGCAGGGCTGCCAGATCGTGGGCGGAAGCGTTCATTGGCGGATCCCCTATGCAGTTGCGCTGGTGGTTGATTGATTTTAGGCCCCGGCAGGTGCCCGCGCCACAACCGGGCCCCAGCGCGCCCCCGGCCCACCAGGGCCGCCGGCTCAGTACGTGGAGGCCTCCGGGCCCAGGAGGAACTCCTTGGCATGCGCCACGGCCTTCTTGAAGGCGTCATTGCGCAGGCTCAGCAGCTGTTCCGCCTCGTCCGCGGCCGGCTCGAGGTAGCCGGTGAAACCGGGCCTGAGGACCCAGATGTCCCCGGCTGGTGGCAAATAGAACACCCCGAAGGAACGCTGCTGGCTGTCCTCGGCGGACCAGATGGGCACCACTGCCAGCGCCGCCCCGGTGTCCACGTTGATCCACTGCGCACGCGGGAGGGGCAATTCGTGGGCCTCCGGGTCAAGGAACGGTGCCGTTCCCTCGCCCCACCGCTCCTCGAAGCGTTCGTGAAAGGCCGGCATCAGGTGCGAATCGTAACGCCGCCATGCGCTCATGGCCGTACTCCTTTTCTTGGACTTCCTTGCCTGGCAAAGCGGGCCGGGAGTCCCGGCGCCGCGGTCATTCCGGACGCTCCCACCGCACCGGGGTCACCCGCAGCACCGGTTCCCGGTCCCGGTGGTGCCGGACCGGGATACTGCGGCCTTCGGCCGCCGCGGGCCCGGCGGCCGGGGACCGTACGGCGGGGTCATACTCCGCTCGCGACGCCGGATTCCTCAGGACGGCGAACGACTCCAGGATGAGCCGCACCTCGTCCGCGGCCCGGTCCGCGGCGCCGGGCTCGGCGCCGGCAACGGCTGGGGCGGCGGCTGCCTCCCGATCCGGGTGCCGGAGCCGCATGAGCGCACGGAAAGAGCGCTGGATCTCCGCCGGCGTGGCGTCCGGCGCCACCTGCAGGGCGGCGTAGAACCCACGCGGGTCACGGTTCATCGTTCCACCCCCTCCAGCGATCCGGCGGGGATCAGGCCGGCCCGGACGGGCCTGATCCCCGCGCTCTGCTTCCCGGACTCTGGTCCCCGAATGCCCCGGCCGCGGGGCCGGGGCCGGGGTTACTTCCCGATCTCCTGCAGCTTGTCCTGCGTGTGGGTGATTTCGATCTTCCGCGGCTTGGCCTTCTCCGCCACGGGGATGCGGAGGGTCAGGACGCCGTCGGCGTAGTGGGCCTTGACGTGGTCCAGGTCGAGGCTGTCGCCCAGGATCAGCTGGCGGCTGAACACCCCGCGGGGCCGCTCGGAGGCCAGCAGTTCGACGTTGGGCTGCGTCGGGTCGCGCCTCTCGGCCTTCACCGTGAGGACGTTGCGCTCGATGTCGAGATCCACCGAGTCAACGTTGACGCCGGGAAGGTCGAACGCAACCACAAACTCGCCGTCCTCCTGCCATGCGTCCATCGGCATGGCGGCCGGGCGGGCCGTCGTTCCAAACACCTGCTGCGTCAGCCGGTCCAGTTCGCGGAACGGGTCGGTACGCATCAACATCACTTACCACTCCTTCATCAAAGAGAGTCCAATTCCTGTTCGTATCCAGCCCGCAATTATCTGTGGTAGTGGATATAGATTTTTTATAGCACTAGTGCGAGACTACTGCAAGGGGAAATCTCCCGAGGGATGAAGGAGGCGAGGTCATGGCGGAACGGGGGCCCGACGTCGGCGTGTATGCGATCTCAGTGGTGGCACAGCTGGTGGGGACAGGGCAGCAGAACATCCGGCTGTATGAACGGAAGGGCCTGCTGACGCCGGACCGGACGGCGGGCGGCACCAGGCAGTACAGCGACACGGATTTGGCGGTGCTGCGCCGGATCGGCGAACTGCTGGAGGAGGGCCTGAACCTGGCCGGCGTGGCCAAGGTGCTGGAGCTGGAGACGGCCAACGCCCGGCTGCGTGCGGAACTTAAACGCCGCGGGGCGCGCTGACCGGCAGCGCGCCCCGCAGTCCCTGCCCGCCTAGTCGGCGCCGGTCTCCGGCTTGGAGAGTTCGCCGGTGACGGGCTCCCCCGGGATCCGGGCCGTCCGCCAGGTGTCCAGCAGGATCACGGCGCCCAGGATCACGAACGAGATGGACAGCGAGGCAAGGGCGTCGGTGGTCCAGTGGTAGCCCAGGTACAGCCGGCTGACGGCGGCGAAAAAGATGCCGACGCCGGCCACAGCGAAGCCCGCGACGGCGGCCTTGGGGTTCTGGCGGCGGGAGAAGACCAGGAACGTTGTGACGAGCAGGAAGTCGCACGCGCCCAGGACATGCCCGGAGGGGAACGAGAACGTGGAGTCGGCCCCGAAAAGCATCAGGTCCACGGGCGGCCGCTGCCGTCCCACCGTCCGGCCGATCAGCTGCGCCAGAATGACCCCGGTCAGCATGGCGCCGGCCAGTACCATCGGCCGCCAGGCGTGTTTGGCCAGCAGGCCCCAGGCCACGGTGACCACCAGGATGATGATGGGCAGCCCGATGGGTCCGAAAACGATGGCCAGGATGATCATGATGGTTGTGGCGGGCTCCCCGCGCAGCGTCACCAGCCAGGAACGCACCGGCTCATCCACCGCGCTGATTCCGCCGTGCTGCAGGACGCTGACCAGGATGAAGGTGAACAACACGGCACCGGCGACCATAAGTCCGACGGCGGTGCGGTAGAGGTTTCTCCGCGCATCCGCATCCATGTAGCGTTCCTCCACCACGAACTTGTCGTGGAAGACCCGCCACCAGCCGGACGATTTCCCGGTTTCTTGCTCTGCCATTCCCGCATCCGCCTTTGAGCCGTGTGTTGACATTCCCATCGTGCAGAATATCCCGGTTCCGTCTCGGCCGGCGCGTTGGGCGCTGTGGGCCCGCCCGCGACCGCGCGGCCTCCCGCCGGTAGCCTTAGGCAATGGGCGTGATGAATGAACTGATCAACCCGGGTGTCGTGGCCACGCTGGAGCACATCCTGGCCGCGGCATCCCCCGGCCTCCGTTTGCCCCAGCTCGCCGCAACGGCCGGGCTCCTTGAGGCACGGAGCCTGCGGGAACGCACCGACCTCCTTAGCCGCGCCATCCTCGCCGATCTCCCCGGCGGCTACGCCGAGGCGGCGTCCCTCTTCCGCCGGGCACTGACGGACCCGGGCTTTACCGGCTGGATGATCTGGCCCGTCAGCGAGTCGGCGGTCAGCCGCGCGCTCGCGGGATCGCATCCGGGCGATTTCACGGACTGCCTGGCGCTGCTCGCCGAGCTGACTCCCCGGCTGACCGGGGAATTCGCGATCCGGCGGCTCCTCGCCGCGGACCTGGACGGCGCTCTGGACGTTATCCAGGGCTGGACCTCCCATCCGGACTGGCACGTCCGCCGACTGGCCAGCGAGGGCACGAGGGCCTACCTGCCGTGGGCCATCCGGGTCCCCGAACTCACGGCCCGCCCCGCGGCAACCCTGCCGATCCTCGACGCCCTGTACCGCGACCCGGTCGAGGATGTCCGGCGGTCCGTCGCGAACCACCTGAACGATCTGGCCCGGCACGCTCCGGACGCCGTGGTGGCCACCGCCGCCCGCTGGATGGCTGCCCCGGACGCCAACACGGCCCGGGTGGTGCGGCACGGCCTGCGGACCCTGATCAAGAAGGCCCACCCTGGGGCGCTGGAGCTGCTGGGGTTCCCGCCGGCTCCGCTCGCGGTGACGCCGCCCCGGCTTGACCGCAGCGTCGTCGAGCTTCCCGGGGAACTCGGGTTCGCATTCGATGTCGCCAACACCGGACCGGAGGAGGCCCGCATCGCCGTCGACTACGTTGTGCACTACGCGAAGGCCAGCGGCGTCCTGGCGGAAAAGGTGTTCAAGCTCGGAACGGCCGTGCTCGGGCCGGGCGAATCGAGGACCTTTACGAAGCGCCACGCCTTCCGCCAGATGACCACCCGGGTCCACCACGCCGGCGATCACGCCCTGCAGCCGCAGGTCAACGGGGTGCGCCATCCGGAGGCCCGGTTCACGGTGGTGACGTAGGACGCCTCATGCCGAGGCGCCCGCTCGTGGCGCGCCGGCCGGCCCGGATCAACACCGTCCGCCAGCTCCCCGCGTGGTGAGTTGACTCACATTTAAATCAGACGTTACTCTCGCTTCAGCCGTTGGCCATTAGGGCGACCACCTCCAGGAAAGACTGTGCGATGACGACAGCAAGCGAGTGCATTGATATCCAGGTCGACAGCCGCCGGCTGCTTGACGACCGGCTCAACGACGCGGTCCTGGGGCTGCAGCGCCTCGCGATGCTCACGGGCACCCACGGCATCCTGCTGACGCGCCTTAAGCCCGGCCACTACACGGCCGCGCTCTCGGACCAGGTTCCCTTCGGGATGACCCGGGAACTCGTCCACTAGGGCACCTCCACCGGGGCGGGACGCACCCCCGGGCCGTCCGGCTCCGGGTCCCACAAGCCAGGTCCCGGGCGGCTGAGCATCGAATCGCCGCCGGGGACCGTTGTGCTTAAGCGGCCGCCCGGCCTCAGCCCGTCACCAGTCGTGAACGGTGCCGTCGACGAGCCGGTTGTACGGCAGGTAGGCCTGCTGGTAGGGGTACGCGGCAGCGGCTTCCTCGTTGAATTCGACGCCGATGCCGGGCGTCTCGCCCGGGTGCAGGTAGCCGTCCACGAAGGTCATGGACTGCTCGAAGACATCGTTGGTCGCATCCGAGTGCTGCATGTACTCCTGGATCCCGTAGTTGTGGATCGCCAGGCCCACGTGCAGCTGCGCGGCGAACCCGACCGGGGAGATGTCGGTGGGGCCGTGGAAGCCGGACTTGATCTGGTATTGCGCGGCGTAGTCCATGACTTTCTTCAGCGGGCTGATCCCGCCGAAGTGCGTGGAGGCGGCCCGGACGTAGTCGATCAGCTGTTCCTTGATCAGGGCCTGGAAGTCGTAGACGGTGTTGAAGATTTCACCGATCGCCAGCGGGGTGGTGGTGTGCTGCCGGACCAGGCGCAGCGCCTCCTGGTTCTCCGCCGGGGTGCAGTCCTCCAGCCAGAACAGGTCGTAGGGCTCCAGCGCCTTGCCCAGCTTCGCGGCCTGGATCGGCGTCATCCGGTGGTGCCCGTCGTGCAGCAGCGGCAGCTCGGGGCCGAACTCGTTGCGCACGGCCTCGAACACGGTGGGCAGGTGCCGCAGGTAGGCCCGGGTGTCCCAGTCCTCTTCCTGCGGGAACGCGCCGCGCCCGGCCGGTTCGTAGTCGTACCGTTCGCCGGAGGCCTGCGCCTGGGCCGCGACCCCGTAGACGGCCTTGATGCCGGGCACCGCGGTCTGGATGCGGATCGACTTGTAGCCCAGCGCCAGGTGCTCGCGCACCGAGTCGAACAGGGACTCCAGGTCCGAGCCGGAGGCGTGACCGTAGGCGCGCAGTCCGTTCCGGGAGGCCCCGCCCAGGAGCTGGTACACCGGCATCCCGGCCAGCTTGCCCTTGATGTCCCACAGGGCCATGTCGACGGCGGCGATCGCGGCCATGGTGACGGGTCCGCGGCGCCAGTACGCGGAGCGGTAGAGGAACTGCCAGGTGTCCTCGATCCGGTGCGGGTCCTTGCCGATCAGCAGCTGAGCGACGTGCTCCTTGAGGTACGCGGCGACGGCCAGCTCACGGCCATTCAGCGTCGCGTCACCGATCCCGGTGACACCGTCCTCAGTCGTGATCCGCAGGGTAACGAAGTTCCGGGAGGGGCTGGTGACAAAAACGTCGGCGGCAATAATTTTCACGGCGGGTCCAGGCTTTCGGTGTCGGTCGGGAGGGGGTCCAGGGGTTGGGGTTAGCGTTGGGTGCTGCCGTCCGGGGCGGTGCCAAGCAGCGCCAGTTCCGCGGCGCTGGGCAGGCCCTCGCAGTCACCGGCGGTGCTGACCGCGAAGGCGCCGGCGAGGGTGCCTCGGCGCAGGCGCTCGGCGACGTCCCCGCCGTCGAGCAGGGCCGACAAGTAGCCGGCGGTGAAGGCGTCCCCGGCCCCGACGGTGTCGATGCAGGTCACGGGGACGGCGGGGGCTTCAAGGCGGCCTGCGGCGGTGTGCACGCCGGCGCCGGCGGCGCCGCGCTTGACCACCACTTCCCGCACGCCGCGGTCCAGCAGCTCGGCGGCCATGGCCAGTTCGGCTGCGTCCGGGTCCGCGCCGACGGCGGCGCCGCCGTCGGCGACGAGGCCGAGTTCGTCGTCGGAGGCCACCAGGACGGTGGCGTGCCGGGCGAGGGGGGTGAGGACGGCGCGAGCCTCGTCGCGGGACCACAGTTTGCTGCGGTAGTTGACGTCGAGGGAGACCACCAGCCCTTCGGCGGCGCCGCGTGCGGCGGCGTATTCGACGGCGCGGCGGGCTTCGGGGCTGAGGGCGGCGGTGATGCCGGTCAGGTGCAGGACCCGGGGGCCTGCGGCGAAGGCCCGGTCCACGTCCCCGCGGCTGATCGTGGAGCCCGCTGACCCGGCGCGGTAGTAGTAGGCGCGGCTGATGTCCGCGGTGCGCCGCTCCAGGAACATCACCCCGGTGGCGCGGGCGGCATCCACCCGGTGGTGCACCGCGAGGCCCTCGCTCCGCAGCTGCCGCAGGATGAATTCGCCGTGCGGGTCCGCGCCGACGACGCCGGCCCACGCCACGCTGTGCCCCAGCCGGGCGACGCCGACGGCGACGTTAGACTCCGCCCCGGCCACGTGCATGGCCAGGCTGCCGCCGGCGGACAGCGGCCCCGCCGAACGCAGCGAGACCATCGACTCGCCGAGCGTGAGCACGTCGACGCTCACCGCGCAGGCTCCGCGGCGCTGTCCCGGCCGTAGCCGGCGGCCAGGCCAACGAACGCCCGGGCCCGCTCGCGCACCGGGGCAAGGTCGCCGCCCGAGCCGGCGTCGCCGAACAGCGGGCCGCCGAGTCCGACGGCGACCGCGCCGGCGTCCCAGTATCCGGCGGCCTGGTCCAGCCCGACGCCGCCCACCGCGATGAACGGGATGCCGGGGAAGGGGTCGCGGAGTGCCTTGAGGTAGCCGGGGCCGCCGATCGAGGCGGGGAAGAGCTTCACCGCGGTGGCGCCGCGGTTCATCGCCTCGTAGGCCTCGCTGGGGGTCAGCGCGCCGGCCAGGACGGGGATGCCGAGGCGGGCGGATTCCTGGATGGAGCTCGCCAGCGACGGCGTCACCATGAACTGGCCGCCGGCCTCGGCCACCTCCGCCACGTCCGCGGCGGTGAGGACGGTGCCGGCTCCGACGAAGCAGCCTGCTGGGGCGGCGGCGCGGACCGTGCGAATGGCGGCAAGCGCGTCCGGGGTGGTCAGGGCGATTTCGACGTAGCGGAAACCTTCCTCCATGGCCGCGAGGGCGGCCCTGGCGGCGGCTCCGCCGTCGGTGCCACGCACGATCGCCACGAGGCGCGTCTCGCGGATCCCGGCGAGCAGGTGCTCGGGGGTGGGCTCGGATGCCATGTTGTTCACCATTCTGCGAAGGCGCCGTCGGGGTGGCGCCAGACGGGTCCGCGCCACGCGTGGCCGCGCTTGTCCGCGGCCCGGACCACGGCCTCGTCGATCTCGATGCCGAGGCCTGGGCCGGTGAGCCGCTCGATGTGCCCGTCGACGAATTTCAACGGGGTTTTGTCCACCACGTAGTCCAGCACCTCGGCTCCCTGGTTGTAGTGGATGCCGATGCTTTGTTCCTGGATCAGGAAGTTGGGGGTGGCGAAGCCCACCTGCAGGCAGGCGGCGAGGGCCAGCGGTCCCAGCGGGCAGTGCGGGGCCAGCTGGACCTCGTAGATTTCGGCGAGGGAGGCGATCTTGCGGACCTCGGTGATGCCGCCGGCGTGTGAGAGGTCCGGCTGGGCTACGGCGATTCCGGCCTGCAGCGCGGGCAGGAATTCCTGCCGGCTGTAGAGCCGCTCGCCGGTGGAGACCGGCGTCGTGGTGGCGGAGGTGAATTCGTGCAGCAGGTGCGTGTTTTCCGGGACCACGGGTTCTTCGAGGAAGAACGGCCGGTACGGTTCCAGCAGCGGCGCTACCCGCCGGGCGTTGGCCAGGCTGAAGCGGCCGTGGAAGTCGACGGCGACGTCGCGGTGGTCCCCGAGCACCTCACGGGCGGCCGCGACCCGCCGGACGACGCCGTCGAGCTCGGCGACCGTGGCGACGGGGCTCATCCGGCCGCTGGCGTTCATCTTTACGGCGGTGAGCCCCACCTCCAGCTGGGCGCTGATCTGGTCCGCCACCTCGTTGGGCTCGTCCCCGCCCACCCAGCCGTACATCCGGATCCGGTCGCGGACGTGGCCGCCCAGGAGCTGGTGCACGGGGGTGTTGAAGTGCTTGCCGGCGATGTCCCAGAGGGCCTGGTCAAGTCCGGAGACGGCGCTGGCCAGGATGGGGCCGCCGCGGTAGAAGGAGCCCTTGGTCATGACCTGCCAGTGGTCCTCGATGCGGAGCGCGTCGTTGCCGATCAGCAGTTCGGAGAGCTGGTCGACGGCGGTGCGGACCGTTTCGCTGCGGCCCTCACAGCTGGCTTCGCCCCAGCCGACGATCCCGCTCTCGGTTTCGATCCGGACGAAGAGCCAGCGCGGTGCGACGAGGAAAGTTTCGATCCTGCTGATGCGTGTCATCGGTGGCCTAGCCCTTGGTCGCGCCGGCGGTGAGGCCGGAGACGATGTACTTCTGCGTGAAGAGCGCAATGATCATGATCGGGATGGTGACCACGGTGGCGGCGGCCATCAGCCCGCCCCAGTCGATGCTGGCGTAGGAGACGAAGTCGAAGATCGCCACGGGAAGGGTCTTGGTTTTCGAGCCGGAGAGCACCAGGGCGAACATGAAGTTGTTCCAGGAGAAGATGAAGGACAGGATGCCGGCGGTGGCGATGCCGGAGACGGACAGCGGCAGCGTGATGCGCCGGAACGCGCCGATCGGGGTGAGCCCGTCCACCTGCGCCGATTCCTCCAGCTCCAGCGGCAGCGAGTCGAAGTAGCTCATCATGATGTAGACGATCAGCGGCAGCGCGACGAACATGTGGCTCAGGATGAGGACCTCGAAGCCGCCCACCATCTTCAGGTTGGAGAAGACGTAGTACCAGGGCACCAGCAGCGAGACGCCGGGGATGACGCGGGCCATCAGGACCACCAGCGCCGAGCGGTGCATGGTGAAGCGGCTCATCGCGTAGGCCGCCGGCACGCCGAGGACCAGGGACAGCGCGGTGGAGACGAACGCCACCCAGAAGCTGTTGAAGATGAACACGAAGTAGTTGTTGCGCTGCAGCACGTTGGCGTAGTTCTCGCCGGTGGGGGTGAAGACGAAGGACTTGGCCGTGTCGTAGATGTCCACGTTCGTCTTGAAGGAGGCCAGCAGCATCCAGAACAGCGGGGCGATCAGGAACAGCACGACGGCGACCAGGGCAACAACCCGGAAGACCTTGTACGCGCGGGTGGCCAGCGGCTTGCGGCGGCGGGGGGCCGGGGCGGTCCGGGCGGCCGTGGTGTTGTCGGTGGTCTGGTTCAGGACGGTCATTTGCTTACCGCTTTCTTGCGCATGGTCAGCAGCCACATGGTGCCGATGATGATCATGAAGAACAGGATCAGCACCGCGGAGGAGAGCCCGTACTGGTTGTAGTCGAAGCTCAGGCCGTAGGCGTAGACGTTGAGGGTCTCCACCTCGTGGAAGGACCCGCCGCCCTTGCCCTTGGTGGCGTAGAGGATGTCGAAGGTCTTCAGGGCGTCGATGCCGCGCAGCAGGACGGCGACGATCACGGTCGGCATCATGAGCGGCAGGGTGATGAAGAAGAAGCGCTGGAAGGCGTTCGCGCCGTCCATCCGGGCGGCCTCGTCCGGTTCCTCGGAGAGCGAGGTCAGGCCGGCGAGCAGGATCAGGACCACCATGGGGGTCCATTGCCAGATGTCCATAAAGATCGTGGTGCCCAGGGCGGTGTCCTGGCCGGAGAGCCACGGTTGCGGGGGGATGCCGATCATGCCGAGGAGCTGGTTGACGAAGCCGATGTTGGGGTCGAAGATCAGCCGCCACATCATGCCGACGGCCACGGGGGTGGCAACCAGCGGCAGCAGGATGGCGACGCGCACCCATTTTTCGCCGCGGAAGGGCCGCCACAGCAGCAGGGCGATGCCCATGCCCAGAACAACTTCGCAGGCCAGTGCGACGCCGGTGAAGCTGAGCGTGCGGCCGACGGCGGGCCAGAACCGTTCGACGTCGGAGAGCACCGTGAGGTAGTTCTCGAGGCCGACGAACTGGGAGGCGGCGCGGACCGAACCCTGCGAGTCGGTGAGGCTCAGGTAGAGCGTCCACGCGAGCGGGAAAACGATCAGCACGCCGACGAAGATCATCGCCGGTGCGGCGAAGAGCCACTTGCGGTGCCGGTTGGCCCAGGCGGAGAAGTTCTCCCGCGGACCGGGCGTGCGGGCCGGGCTGCGGCCGGCACCGGGGGCGGTGTCACGGGCGGTCTCGCCGCGGGAAGTGTTCAGAACAGACATGGTTCACCTAAGGAGTCGGGGGTGAAGTTCAGAGCATGGCCGCGGCGGGACGGCGGCTTGGCAGCCGTCCCGCCGCGGCGGTGTGCGAGGGCGGTTCGCGTTGGGCGTCCGGCATTGGGCACTAGGCACCGGCTGCCCGGCGCCCGGCGCGGACCGCCGGGGGCGCTACTTCTTTTCGCTGTCCAGGAACTTCTGGAAGGCGTCGTGGGCCGTGTCGGCCGCGGCCGAGGAATCGGCGCCGGTGATGGTGGCAACGATCGGGGCACCGACGATTTCGCGGGCCTTGCCCACGGTGACAACCTCGGGACGGTCGTGGCCCACGCCGACCTTGGCGCTGGCGGCAATGGCCTCGGCCAGGTCCTTCGGGTAGGTGGAAGTTCCGGCCGGATCAGCCCAGACCGAGGCGCGCGGGCCGGGGACGCCGGCCTTCTGTGCCTCCAGGGTGCGTTCCTTGCTGGTAGCCCACTGGATGAACTTCCAGGCGTTGTCCTGATTGCCGGAGGCCTGGTTGACCGCAAGGCCCCAGGACGGGATGTTGTACGGCTTGGAACCGGCCGGGCCGGCGGGCAGGGCGGCGAAACCGACCTTGTCCGCGACCTTGGACTTGGCCGGATCGGTGGCGTTCTTGTAGAGCGAGTCGGCCTCGGTGTAGAAGGCGGCCTTGCCCTGGGTGAAGATGGCCATCGCCTCAGGCCAGCTCATGTCGGTGCTGACGTTCTTCGGGCCGTAGTTCTTGATCAGGCCGCCGTAGAAGGAGTAGGCCTTCTTCGCGGCGTCGCTGCCGACGGCGGACTTGCCGCTGGCGTCGGTGAAGTCGCCGCCGAAGCTGTAAAGGAAGCTGGAGAACTGGGTGACCGCGGCGGACTTGCCGGTGCGGGCCACGAAGCCGGCGGTATCCGGAGTGGTTTCGGAGACCTTCTTCGCGGCGGCCTGCAGCTCGTCCATGGTCTTGGGGACCGCGACGCCGGCGGCCTGCAGCAGGTCCTTGCGGTAGTAGAGCACTTCGCGTTCGGTGATGATCGGAACGCCGACCACCTTGCCGTCCACGGTGGTGGCCTTGACGGGGCCCTCCTGGTAGTCCTTCCAGTCCCACGTCGCGTCGGAGGAGACCTTGGAGGTCAGGTCGGCGAGGTAGCCGTTCTTCGCGAACGCCTTGCCTTCCTGGAGCGGGCGGTACATCATGACGTCGATTTCGTCGCTGCCGGCGTTGAGCTTGACGTTGTACTGGTCCGAGAGCTGGTCTTCGCCGAGCTGGGTGAGCTCGACCTTGAGGCCGCTGGCCTTTTCGAATTCCGGAATGGCTGCCTTGATGCCCTCGGTCCACACGTGGTTGGCCAGCGTGACCCGCACCGTGCCGGCGGCCTTGGCATCGCCGCTGCCGCTGCCGCCGCCGCAGGCGGTCAGGCCGAGCGACAGCGCCGCGGCCACGGCCGCGTACTTCACAATTGAACGCCGCTTCATTACGACTCCCTTGTCTTCAGGGCCGGATCGAGCTCCAGCCGCCCGCGGATGCATCTTTACATCTGCTCTGGAGCGATCTTAGAGAAATAAAGCAGACTTAAACAACCCCTTGCGCCCACCCGTATGATTTATTCATGCAAACCCCAAAGGCGGAGTCTTCAGCTGACCTGCACTCCGTGCTCGTCCAGACCCTGGGGCTCGCCATTGCCGAGGGGAGCCTGGCGCCGCACTCGATCCTCCGCCTGGACGAGCTGGAGGCCCAGCACAGCGTGTCCCGTTCCGTGGTGCGGGAGGCAACCCGGGTGCTCGCCTCCATGGGCATGCTGGAATCCCGGCGCCGGCTCGGCACCGTGGTGCAGCCGGAGGAGTCCTGGAACCTCTACGACCCGCAGGTGATCCGCTGGCGGCTGGCCTCGTCCCGGCGGGTCGACCAGCTGCGCGCCCTGAACGAACTGCGCGGCGCAATCGAACCGCAGGCCGCCCGGCTGGCCGCCGAGCGGGCCTCCTGGGACACCGGCAGCGACCTCGTCGCGCAGGCCGCGCGGCTCTGGGCGGCGGGCCAGCGCGGCGACCAGGACGAGTTCCTGCGGCTGGACATCACGTTCCACGCCGCCGTGCTCCGGGCCTCCGGCAACCCGATGTTTTCCCAGCTGCACAACCTCGTCGCCGAGGTCCTCACCGGCCGGACGGAGCACGGGCTGATGCCCCACCTGCCGCAGCATGAGGCACTCCAGCTGCACGTGGACGTGGCCAGCGCCATCCAGCGCGGCGAGATGGACGCCGCCCACGCGGCCATGCGCAGGATCGTGGAGCAGTCCACCGAGGAGATCGGCGACATCTGGTCCAGCCACCACCCCGACCGCGCCGCCACCTGACCCTCCAAGCGCAGCGCGGGGTCAGGTGGCGTCTGCGGTCAGTCCTCGGTGGGGGTGGTGCGCAGCGAGTGGTAGTTGCGCCAGCTGTGCTCCGGGGCGTAGCCGAGGAGCCGCTTGGCCTTCTCGATCGAGAGCAGCGTCTCGTGCTCGCCGAGTTCCCTGACCACCGTGACGTTCGGGAACACCTCGGCGGCCAGCTCGCTGCTGGGCCGGCTCATCACGGTGTCCGCGTTCGCGATGATGAACGCCTCGAACCCGGGTTCGGTGTAGGCCAGCGCCCGGGCCACGGCCTGCGCGCCGTCCCGGCCGTCGATGTAGCCCCAGAGGTTCCATTTGCGCAGCCGGGCGTCGGCGTCGAAGGACGGGAATTCCTCGTAGTCCACCGGATCCATCACGTTGGAGAAGCGCAGCCCAGTGATGCTCAGTGCCGGGTCCCAGCGGGTCAGCTGGATGGCCATCTGCTCCTCCAGGTGCTTGACCAGCGAGTAGGTGCTCTCCGGGCGGGCAGGATACTCCTCGTCCACCGGGAGGTAGGGCGGGTCGACGTCGAACGGCAGGCCCAGCACCGTCTCGCTGGAGGCGTAGACGATCTTCTTGATGCCGGCACGCCGTGCTGCCTGGAAGACGTTGTAGGTGGCCTGCATATTGTTCTCGAACGTCGCCGCGTCCGGGGCGAGGCCGGGCGCCGGGATGGCCGCCAGGTGCACGATCGCGTCGAACCCGGCGTGCCGGTCGTCCAGGCCCAGGATGACATCCAGCACCTGGCCGTAGTCGCGCAGGTCCACCCGGGTGAATCCGGGACCCCGCTCCCCCGCTTGGTCCAGGTTGATGACCTCGTGGCCGTCGTCACCGAGCCTGCGGACCACGTTCCTGCCGAGTTTTCCGCTTCCTCCGGTCACTGCAATTTTCATCAGGGTCTCCTCGGTGGTCGGTTGGCTGCGCTCCCCCCAGCCTAGAACGGCGGGCGGCCGCGGTGCACCCCAGGCGGCCCGAGCACCCGCCCCGGGCCGCGGTGACCTTTGGCCCTAGGCACTGCCGGGGCGACCCGGAAAGGTGGAAGCCATGAGCGGAGATCAGCGGGTAGTCGTGGGCGTGGACGGCTCGGAATTTTCGACGACGGCGCTCCGGTTCGCCGGGCGCATGGCCTCCAGCCTGAACGCCCCGCTGGAGGTCATCACGTGCCTGGGCACCTCGGATCTTTTCCTCGCATCCCACCTGCCGGAGGAGCGCACCGCCTCCACCGAAGAGCTTGAGGAAACCGCGAAGCGCCTCGTGGAGCAGTCCCTGGAACGGGCCTTCGGGGACGCACGCCCGGAGCGGCTCACCCGCCAGGTCAAATTCGGACCGCCGGCCAAGGTGCTGATCGAAGAGAGCAAGGATGCCCAGCTGCTGGTGGTCGGCCGGCGCGGACAGGGCGGCTTCCTCGCCCAGGTTATGGGTTCGGTCAGCGGCGCCTGCGCGGCCCACGCCCACTGCCCGGTGCTGGTGGTCGGCCAGGATTCCCGCGACGGCCAGCCGGGCGAATGAGCTCAGGCCGGATCGGCCGCGCCGCGCCCCGCGCGCAGCGACCGGCCGGATGGAAAGGCCCGCTGGCAGCCCTTGGCGCCGCGGCTGCGGCCGCGGGCTACGTCCTCGCCGTCCGGCCGCGCCTGCTGAACTGGGGCGCGACCGCACAGGAAGCCGCGGGCCCGCTGGCGGGCGATGAACTGGTTCCGACGCCCCGGCTGCAGAGCACGCGGGCCGTGAGCATCGCCGCCCCGCCGGCGGCCGTGTGGCCGTGGCTGGTCCAGCTCGGTGCCGGTCGCGGCGGGATGTACAGCTACGACGCCCTGGAGAATGCGGCCGGCCTCGGCATGCACAGCGCCGACCGGATCCTCCCGGAGTTCCAGCAGCTTGCCGTCGGCGACATCATCCCGTTCTCCGCCAGCGGCGGCATTCCGGTCCGGCGGCTTGAACCCGAGAGGGTGCTGGCCCTCGGCGGAACCCTGGACCCGCGCACCGGGCAGCCTGCCGGGGATGGCGCCTGGGACGGACGGCGCGTGAGCGGTCCCCGCCTGGAAGCCGGCTGGACGTTTGTCCTGCAGCCCCTCGGCGCCCGCAGCACCCGGCTGCTGGCGAGGACGCGCTATGACTACTCGCCGCTGCCGCTGGGCATCCCGCTGCGGGTGGTGCTTGAGCCGTTGCAGTTCCTGATGGAGCGCCGGATGCTGCTGGGCATCCGCGCCCGAGTCGAGCGCCGCCGCCCCCGCAGCCGTCGTCGCCGGGGGCGCTGAGGGCGGGGGCTTTGTGCCCTACGGCGGCTCCCCGGGGCGTCATAGCCTGAAATAACCGAGCGGCGAGGCCGCCCGCCGGATTCCGGGAGGCCAACGGTGAAATCGGCAAAGACAAGTATTGTCGCGGGCATTGTCCTGATGACGGTCGGCGGCCTGTTGCTGCTGGACCTGCTCGGCGTCTTCAAGATCGCCGCGTTCCTGCCGCCGCTGATTTTCACCGCGGTGGGGCTGGTGTTCGTGTCCCTGTTCGTCCGAAGCCGGGAGAACTGGTGGGCGGCCATCCCGGGCTCGGTGTTCCTGGGCCTGGCCGCGGTCATCACCGCCACGCAGCTCTCCCCCGGCGACGGCGGCGGGTCCTACCTCTTCCTCTTTATGGCGGCCGGATTCGCCGCGGTCTACCTGCGCGAACGGGGCAACTGGTGGGCCCTGATCCCGTGCGGGGTGATGTTGACGCTGGCAGTCATTGTGGCCCTCCCGCCGGGGCTGCCCGGCACCGCCGTCGCCGCCGTCCTGTTCCTGGGCCTGGCAGCCACGTTCGGCCTGCTGTCCCTGGTCCGGGTGCGGCTGTCCGACGGGCCTTCAGAGCACCAGGGCCGGATGAAGTGGCCGTTGATTCCAGCCGCAGCCCTCGGCGTGCTCGGCGCAATTTTCGCCCTGCAGGCCACGGCGGCGCTCATTGCCCTGGACTTCGCCGTCCCTGCCGGCATGATCGTGGCCGGGATCGCCCTGCTGGTCTATGCCTACCGCGCCCGCCGGGGCGGCGCGCGCAAGGTGCACGGCACCTAGAATCAAGCAGCGCTCCCTACGTGTCCCCCGCCAGCTGGGCCACGACGGCGCGGAGCCGGGTGCCGGCGTCGTCCGCCACCTCACGGACCGCCGGGCTGCCGCTGAGCTGCACCATGGTCTGCGGGTCGATCACGTCCACCGTCGTCTCCGCCGCCCCCGGAGCCCGCCGGACCACCACGTTGCACGGCAGCAGGGCCCCCATTTCCGGTTCGGCCGCCAGGGCCCGGCTCGCCAGCTGCGGGTTGCAGGCCCCCAGGATCACGTAGTCGCCCAGGGCCTGCGCCGCCTCCTCGCCGAGCTGGGCCGCAAAGGTGTTGCGGACGTTGATTTCGGAGAGGATCCCGAAGCCCTGGCCCGCCAGCGCGGTGCGGGTCTTCTCGACGGCGTCCGCCCAGCTGAGCGGCACGGCAACGGTGTAGGTGTAGTTCATGGTCACTCCTTGCGGGGCGGTTCGGTCTCGGGCAGCAGGTACTTCGCAAACCAGTCCCGGGCCAGGATGGCCGCCGCGGCCAGCGTCCCGGGCTCCTCGAACAGGTGGGTGGCGCCCTGGACCACGGCCAGCTGGTTGGGGCACCGCATCATGGCCTTGGCCTTGCGGTTCAGCTCCAGCACCTCGTAGTCGAAGCTGCCCACGATCAGCAGCGTCGGCGCCCGCACGGCGGAGAGCCGCGGACCGGCCAGGTCTGGGCGTCCGCCGCGGGAGACCACGGCGGACGCCCGGGCGGAGGGTTCGGACGCGGACCACAGCGCGGCCCCCGCCCCGGTGCTCGCGCCGAAGTAGCCGATCGCGCATGATGCGGTGTCCGTGCGGGTGGCCAGCCAGTCGGTGGCCGAGGACAGCCGGCGGGCCAGCAGCTCGATGTCGAAGACGTTGGCGCGGTTGCGCTCCTCCGCCGGCGTGAGCAGGTCCAGCAGCAGGGTGCCCAGGCCGGCGCGCTGCAGGACGCTGGCCACAAACCGGTTCCGCGGGCTGTGCCTGCTGCTGCCGCTCCCGTGGGCAAAAAGCACCACGGCCCGGGCCGGCACCGGAAGGTGCAGCTGGCCCTGCAGCCGGACTCCCCGGGACGGAATCTCCACCTCTTCATCGAACTCCGCGGGGTCCTCGGTGACCGCAGTGGCCCCGGCCGGCGGCGAATCCAGCAGCCGCCGGGCGGCGGCGTCGAGCAACTGGATCACCTCGTCGTCCTCGGTGGGTGAGAAGTCTCGGTAGTGGTAGCCGACGGCGGAAAACTGCCGGGGCGTGGCCAGGCAGACCACCTCGTCGGGTTCGCTCAGGCTTGCGAGGGTGTCGGCCGGGGCAACCGGCACCGCCAGGATGACCCTCGCGGCCCCCAGTTTGCGGGCAATCCGGCAGGCCACCCGGGCGGTGGAGCCGGTGGCGATGCCGTCGTCGACGATCACGGCGATGCGCCCGGTCAGGTCCTGGCGGGTGCGGCCCTTCCGGAACCGTGCCACCCGGTTTTCGAGCACGGCCCGCTCGTGGTCTTCGGCGGCCTGCAGTTCCGCGTCACTGACCCGGGCCTGGGCCAGCACATGCTCCTCCAAAACCCGGGCGCCGCCCTCGCCGATCGCCCCCATGGCGAGCTCGGGCTGGTACGGCAGTCCGAGCTTGCGCACGACGATCACGTCCAGGGGCGCATCCAGCGCGGCGGCAACCTCGAACGCCACCGGTACCCCGCCGCGCGGAAGGCCAAGGACCACGATGTCCTTGCCGCGAAGGTCCGCCAAACGCCGCCCCAGCTGCCGCCCGGCGTCGACCCTGTCTTCAAAAATGCTCATCGTCTTGGCTTTCCAATCGGGCGCCGGCCGACGGGCCCTGGGGTGATGTGCTCCGCGGGCTGGGCATCGGAGGAGGCTGGACACCGGAGCAGCATGGGCATCGGAGCGGTCGGCCGCTTTCTCCCACTATCTGTCAGGAGTTCCGTGGATGTGAGGGCCCTTGTACCCGGTTTCGCTTGCCCCGGCCCGGCCTGCCCCGGCGGGGCGCCAACGGTGCCCGGCGGGCGTGCGCCGTGGCGGCGTTCGTCGTACTGAAGCGTGCCGCGCGCCGGGCCACGTGGTGGTCCTTGCCCCGGCGGCGGACCCGCGGCAGTACAGGCACCGCGGGCTGCTGGGCGGCACGGGAGAAGAACCACTGCTTGGCAATCTCCACCAGCACCAGGTACACCACGGTCATGCCCAGCAGAGCCAGGAAGAAGGGCACCGGCAACGGATCGAAGCCCAGCACACCGGCGAGCGGGGACAGCGGCAGGAACACCCCCAGGGCCACCACGCCCAGCGAGGCGCACAGGAGTCCGAGCGAGGGGCGGCTGCGGAGGAAGGGGACCCGGCGGGTCCGGATCGCGAAGATGATCAGCGTCTGGGTGGCGATGGACTCGATGAACCAGCCGGCCCGGAACTCCCCCGGGACAGCGTCGAAGACGAACAGCATCAAGGCGAACGTCGCGAAGTCGAAGACGGAGCTGATGGGGCCAAAGAGAAACATGAAGCGCCGGATGAAGGCGATGTTCCAGTGGGCCGGGGCCAGCAGCTGTTCCTTGTCCACCCGGTCGCCGGGGATGGCCAACTGGCCGGTGTCGTAGAGCAGGTTGTTGAGCAGGATCTGGCCGGGCAACATCGGCAGGAAGCTGAGCACCACGGACGCCGTCGCCGCGCTGAACATGTTGCCGAAGTTGCTGGAGGTGCCCATCAGCACGTACTTGATCGTGTTGGCGAAGATCCGCCGGCCCTCCATCACGCCGTCGGCCAGCACGCCGAGGTCCTTGTCGAGGAGCACGACGTCGGCGGCGTCCTTGGCGACGTCCGTAGCGCTGTCCACGGAGATGCCGATGTCCGCCTGGTGCAGCGCGAGCGCATCGTTCACGCCGTCGCCCATGAACCCGACGGCTCCGCCGCTCTGGCGCAGCAGCCGGATGATCCGGGCCTTCTGCTCCGGCGAGACGCGGGCGAAGATGCTGGCCTCGCGGGCGGCGGCGCTGAGCTCCGGATCGGACATGGCCTCCGCCTCGGCGCCGGTGATGGTCCCGCCGGAGAGCACCCCGAGCTCGTCGCAGACCCGCTCCGCCACCTTGGCGTTGTCCCCGGTGGCGATCTTGACCGTGATGCCCAGCGCCTCGAGCCGGTCCAGGGACTCCCGCGCATTGGCCTTGGGCTTGTCGAGGAAGACCAGGAACCCGGCCAGGGCCAGATCCTTTTCGTCGGCCTGTGACATGTCCTCCAGCCCGGCCGCGTCCCTGGTCGCCACCGCCACAACCCGGGAGCCGGCGTCGAACTGTTCATCCAGCAGGGCCTGCACCGCGGCCGGCGTGGCGCCACACAGGGCCAGCACGTCCTCCGGCGAGCCCTTGGTGATGATCCGGGCGGGGCCGCCGGCGTCGCGGACCAGCACGCTGGTCCGCCGGCGCTGGTGGTCGAAATCGATCACGTCGAGCCGTTCGAAGCGGGCGGGTTCGAAGGCCGCGGCCTGCGGGGACTCCCAGAGTGCGGCGTCCAGCGGGTTCTGCCCGATCACGGAACGCTTCGCCTCCGCGTAGTCCGCCTCGGTGGCGAGCAGCCCGAGGGTGAACAGCTGCTCCGCTGACACGCCGCCGGCCACCGGTAGGGCCGCGGTGAAGCTGATCCGGCCCTCCGTCAGGGTCCCGGTCTTGTCCGTGACCAGAATGTCCATGTCGCCGAGGTCCTCGATGCAGACCAGGCGTTTGACCAGCACCCTGCGTTTGGCCAGCTGCCGGGTGCCCGTGGCGAGGCTGGTGCTGACGACGGCGGGCAGGAGCTGCGGGGTGATCCCCACGGCGATGGCCAGGGAGAACAGCAGGGATTCGATCACCGGGCGCTGGAGCAGCAGGTTCGCGATGAAGATGAGCGAGGTCAGCCCGATGGCGACCTGCAGCAGCAGGAAGGAGAAGCGCTTGAGCCCGAGCTGGAACTCGGTCTGCGGCTGCCGCTCGCCCAGGCCCAGTGCGATCCGGCCGAATTCCGCCCGGGCCCCGGTTGCCACCACCACCCCGGTGCAGCCGCCGGACTGGATCACGGTGCCCATGAACAGGCACGATGTCAGGTCGCCCAGTGCGACCCCGCCGGCCACCGGGGCGGGATCCTTGCCGACCGGCAGCGACTCCCCCGTCAGGATGCTCTCGTCGCAGAGCAGGTCCTTGACGGCCAGCAGCCGCAGGTCCGCCGGGATGATGGCTCCGAGCCCCAGCTGCACGACGTCGCCGGGCACCAGGGCGGTGACGTTCACCTCGCGGGCGGTCCCGTCCCGGAGCACGACGGCGGTGTGCGTGACCCGCGAATGCAGGGCCTCGGCCGCCCGTTCGGCCCGGAATTCGTTGCTGAAGCCCAGGCCCACGCTGACGAGCAGGATGACCCCGATCACGATCGAGTTGGTGGCATCCCCGAGGAAGAGCGAGAGCCCGGCGGTGACGAGCAGCAGGATCAGGATGGGGCTGCGGAACTGCCTGCCCAGCACGGACCAGCCGCTTGCCTCGTGGGTGCGGACCGCGTTCGGCCCCAGCACCGCAAGCCGCTCCGCCGCTTCGGCGTGGTCCAGCCCGCGCGCGCCCGACCCCAGGCGGGCAAGCACCCTGGCCGCGTCGGTCTGAGCGGCGTCGGCGATGGTCAGGGGCGGGGAGGCGGCCTCCCGGGTTTCGAGCTGTGGCATGCAGATTCCGTCCGGATACCTCGAGGTACGGCTAAGCCTACGTCGGCGGCGGCCGGGAGTCATTTGGCCGGGTGAAGGGCAGATGAAACGCCGGCAAAGTCCTGTATATAATCTCTTTTTGGTACGGTTTAGCAGAAGGCCGTTGGATAGTTATTCGATCCGGCTACGCTGCCGCTACCACTGCCCTCCTTCCTTGCTGTGGTGCACCGCGCCTGGCCGGTTCGATTCGGTTCGAGCGAAACGGCATCAAGGAATAGTGGTAAGCGAGTCAACCGCAACATCGATCAACCAGCACCTGCATCAGCTTGTGTTGAACAGCGCCGACGTGGAGGAATTCCTCGGCGAGTTAGCCAGGGTTTCGGCGCGCAGCCTGTCCGAGCCCGGCGATGAAATCCTGTGTGGGATCACCCTGCTCCGGCAGCGCAAGGCGGCCACCGTCGCCAGCAGCAGCGCCGCCGCACAGGCCATGGACGAGATCCAGTACGGCTTCGGCGACGGCCCCTGCGTGACGGCATCCCGGGAACAGGTCACGGTGCACATTGCCGACCTGGACGGTGACTCGCGTTGGCCCCAGTGCGCGGCCAGGGTCCGGGAGCACGGCATGCGCTCCATCCTCGCCGTCCCCTTCCTGCTCGACGGCGAAACCCGGGCAGCCCTCAATCTGTATTCGCACCGGCCGCACCGCTTCGACGAAAGGGCCCAGCAGCTGGCCAGCATCTTCGTGAGCCAGACGACCATGGCACTCGGGCTGGCCGTGCGGTTCGCGCACTTCAGCGAAACGGCGGTCAACCTCAAGGCGACGCTGGAGACCCGCACGGCGATCGACGTCGCGATCGGCATCATCATGGCGCAGAACCGGTGCAGCCAGGCCGAGGCGTTCGAGCTGCTCAAGACGGCGTCCAGCACCCGCAACGTCAAGCTGCACACCGTCGCCGCGGCAATCGTTGACGCCATGGGCCACGGTCCGGCGAGGACCCACTTCGAGGATTAGCCCTCCGGGCCGCGGGCCTTTGGCGTTGCAGCCACCCGGGGCGCCGGCGGCGCCGCCGCCTCCGCCAGGACCGTCCTGATGGTGACCTCATGGGCGAGAATCCGGAAGTGGCCGCCCGTGTCCAGCAGTACGTTCCGGGCACCGGGGAGCACACTGCCCTCCGGGATGTGCGGGTCGAAGAGCCCGTAGACGGAGGTGATCCGCTCGTTGACGCGTTGTTCGCGGGAGAGCTGGACGGTGACCGCGCTGCGCGGGGACAGAGCCCGCAGGCTCGGCAGCAGCATGTAGCCCGCGTAACGCGAGCCCGAAAACGGGGACCCGACCGCGACCATCCGAGTGACCCGCTGCTCCGGATCCAGCGACATCATCACGTATTTGCCGATCAGTCCGCCCTTGCTGTGGGCGACGATCAGGGTGTCCCGCAGGTCCCGATCCCCGAGGTAGCCGGCAATCAGGGCCGCCGCTTTCGGGACGGCAAGCCGGTTGCGCTGGAGCACCGTCACCACATGCACCGGATGCCCGGCTCCGTGCAGCTCCCGGATCAGCGGCAGCATAAAGCGCCAGTCCTCGAAGATGCCGGGGATCACCACCACGGGCCGGCCCGCGCCGCTGAGGAACTCCTCGGGGCCCACCCGGGATAACGCACTGCGCAGCTGCCGGCCGGCGGCGTAGGCGTAGTCCCGGGCCCACCAGCCGGCGAGCCGGAGCACCGAACTCACGCGGTAGACCCCTGGGCCGTTTCGTTTCCGGAAGCCGCGGCGCCGGTGAAGCCGAGGATGGAGTCGGCCACCTGGACGGCCCGGTTGTGCTGGACCACATGCCCGGTTCCCTCGATTTCGAGGAACGTTGCGGAGGCTGCGCGGGCGGCGAGCCGGCGGCACCAGTCCGCCGGCGCTACCGGGTCGTTCGCGCCGCGGATCACGAGTACCGGTGCGGTGACGCCTGCAATCTTCTCCTCGATCGGGTAGTCCATCATGACCCGCAGGTTTTTGAGGTACCAGTTTGGTCCGCAGCGGAGGTAGTCGGTGAAGACAAGCGCGTTGGAGGACGGGCTCTCGAAGAACAGGCAGTCGCGGCCGAGCGCCAGGGCCTGTTGCGCCACGGTGCGCCGCCGGTCGTTGACCACCGGACCCATCAGCACCACGTGCGGGATCCGCGAGGGCTGCTGCCGCGCCGCTTCGACCGCGAACTGGGTGCCCATCGAGTGGCCAACCACCACGAACTCCGTCACGCCCAACTGCTCGAGGGCCCCGAGGATATAGGTGGCGTGCTCCGCCACGCTGAGTGTGTGTGACGGCCTGGGGGTGGCGCCGAAGCCCGGCAGGTCGATCGAGAAGGTGTCCACCGATTCTGCAAGCAGCCCGTGGAGCCTCTGCAGGTATCGGTGCGAGGCGCCGATCCCGTGGATCAGCACGACGGCGGCTTCCCCTGCCGTGCCGGCCGGCCGCCGGGAGGCGAAGACGTGGCCGAGGTGTCCTGCGGCCTCGACCTCGATGCGCACGGGCCTGCTCATGGTGGTCTCGTTTCTGTTCGACGCCACGGATCAGCGTCTAGTAAGCATACTGACAGCCCGCGCCCGAAGCGGCGGCAGGGACGCGGCGGCCTGTACGCCGGTCCGGGCCCGCTGTACCTTGGGTGGAACATTCGGGGCGCACGTCCCGCAGGCCAGCATGGGAGGCACGCATGAGCAGCACACCCGCCGACCCGGGAGACATCGTCAGCGACGGGGTGGCAGAGGACGGGACGCCCGTTCCCCGCGACCCCGGCAGCGCTAGCAGTGCGAGCGGCACCGGCACCACGGGCGCTGCGGCGCCGACGTCGGGCGGACCGTCGGGCGGCGCGGAAGGCCACGCCCCCGGCGCAGGCGACGCGAACAAAGTGCCCGGACCGGCCGAGGAACAGGATGAAAAGACGGCGGATGACCGTGGCCTCACCACGGACACCAGCCCCGACTGAGCCAGGGCGCGACGCCGGCCGGGCACCCTGCCGCGGGGTGCCCGGCCGGCGGCTTCCCGCTAGCCGGCGGCCGGCGCGATGTTGACGAGCCAGTCCACGCCGAACTTGTCCTTGCACATGCCGAAGGTGTCGCCCCAGGGGGCCTTCTCCAGCGGCATGCTGACCGTTCCGCCGTCGGACAGTTTGTCCCAGTAGCCGCGCAGCTCGGCCTCGTCGGTGCCGCTGAGGGAGACCGAGAAGTTGTTGCCGGGGGTGTAGTCCATGCTGTTGGGCGTGTCGGCCCCCATCAGCACCATCCCCTTGTCGCTGGTCAGCATGGCGTGCATGATCTTGTCCTGCTCGGCGGGGTCCTCACTCGCCTGGAATTCGGCGAAGGTGCTCATGTTCAGCTCCCCGCCGAACACGGACTGGTAGAAGGTCATGGCATCCTTCGCGGTGTCGCGGAAGCCAAGGTAGGGATTGAGCGTCGTCATAGCCGGGACTCCTTGATGGCTGGTGGCGGGGGAGCAGGCAGGCGTCAGCCGCCGCTCCGGCGCGGCTTACAGGGCATATCCTGCCGGAAATCGGGCACAGTTCATAGGCCCGGCTCCGGCACGGACAACCCAGCCCGGTGCCGGCGGATCCCGACGGCCGGCGTCCCGCCTAGGCGGTCTGGCCGGCGTGCTCGCCTTCGGCGATTTCCTCCAGCAGCTTGCTGTTGAACGCGGGCAGGTCGTGCGGGTTCCGGCTGGTCACGAGTCCTTGGTCCACCACCACTTCCTCGTCGCTCCAGTTGGCGCCCGCGTTCTTCAGGTCGGTCTGCAGCGTGTGGTACGAGGTCACGTTCCGCCCGCTGACGACGCCGGCGTCGATCAGCAGCCAGGGTCCGTGGCAGATCGAGGCCACCGGCTTGTGCTGTTCGAAGAACCCACGGACGAAGTCCTGGGCACCCTTGTGGACCCGGAGATGGTCGGCGTTGACGACGCCGCCGGGGATCACCAGGGCGTCGAAGTCGGAGGCGCGGGCTTGGTCCACGGCGAGGTCGACGTCGAACGTCTCGCCCTTTTCGGTGCCGTCGTAGCCCTGCAATTTTCCGTCCTTGGGCGCCACCAGGGTGGGTTCGCCACCGGCTTCCTTGACGGCGTCCCACGGGCTGGTCAGCTCGATCTGTTCGACGCCGTCCGTCAGCAGAAACGCGACCTTTTTGCCTGCAATGGTGTGCTCCGACATGTGTCCTCCTTGGCCAGCGCGAGGGGGTGTCGGCCGTCGGGCCGGGCAAGTCCCACGCGGGGTTTTTGGTTGCCTTACCCCTTCAACTTTAGGAAGACGGAAAATAATAAGCAAGCTGATCATATTGGGAAATTCTCGCTGCAACTCTGGACTTCAGGTTTCGGGTGTGGCTACGGTGACGGAAGTTGCCGAACTTTTCGTCTCGATTACTGCGCCGCACCTGGGGGTGTTGCACGTGAAGAACGAACGACATTCCGGACGCGCCTCGCGCCTGCTGCGACCCGTGCTGCTGGCCGGCGCCGCGGCCGCAGTGTGGCTAACTCTTTCCGCGACAAGCGCGGGTGCGGCGACCGGCGCGCCAAACGACGAAGTCTCCGGAAGGCCGGGCCCGGCGCTCTCCGCTGCCGCCGCGCCGGCCGTGTCCACGCCACCAAGTTCCGGGGGCGACAGCTCTGGGCTGTTGTCCCCGGTTTTGAGCATCCTCCCGGGCGCCGTTGAGCTGGCGGGCGCCGCAATCCCGGCCGGAACGGTGGTTCCGTCGAGTGCACTGACGGAGCTGGCCTCCCCTGCCGTTGAGCTCGTGAACGGCACGGTTTCAGGAGTAATCCAGACGGCCAGCCCCATTCTTGCCGGGCTCGTGCCCGCGTCGGCACGCGGGCTGGACCCGCTCGACGTCGTGCTGACCGGCCGTGTGCCGTTGCCAACGGCACCGGCAATCCTGCCCGCCGCACCCGCTCCCGCAGTGCCCGCAACAGATCCCGGCGGGGCCGCGAGCTCTAGCCCGGCCCGGGCTGATTCGGATTCTGCTGCGGCGGGGCGCGCTGTGCCGCCTGCCGCCACCGCGCAGCCCCGGGCTCCGCACCGCCCCTCGGACCTTGCCGGCACAAGCCCAAGCGAGGCGGCGGGGCCGGCGGAGCACCACCCCCGCCCCGGTGAAGCCCCGGCCACGGTTCCCGGCATTCCGGGATCCGCTGCGGGGAGCAGCCAGCCTGCGCCCGGTCCGGGAGCAGGCGCTGCGGCCGAGACCATGGCCTTCAAACTTCGGCCGCCGTCGGGGACGGGCAACGCCCGCAACCCGCTCACTGCCGCCCCCGACCCGGTGTCCTTCGACCCCGGCTCCTCTCCCGACTAGTTGGTGCCCGCCTGCCCGAAACGGGCGGGCCGCGGCCAATCGGGCTTCCTTCCTGGATGCCCGCCACACCAACACCTTCAGGAGAGTTCATCATGCATGCAAACGTGCGCAGAGGGCTGCTTGGCACCCTCTTTGCCGGCGGATTGCTGGCCCTCGGAACGTCGGTCGCCTATGCGGCGGATACCACGTCCGGCAATGACAGCCTCGCCTCCGGCACCCAGGTCATCGCCCCTGTCACCGCACCGGTGACGCTCGGGGCGACGTCGATCGGGCTGCTCGGCGATTCCGCCGCCATCACCGGCGGGAGCAACGGCACCACCGCCCCGGCATCCAGCAGCACCGGCGGTAACACCACCTCCGGCGACGACGGCACCGCCTCCGGCACCCAGGTCACCGCCCCTGTCACCGCACCGGTGACGCTCGGGGCGACGTCGATCGGGCTGCTCGGCGACTCCGCCGCCACCGGCGGAAGCGCCGGCGGGGCACCGGCCGGGGACTCCAGCGGCACCACCGGGGAGAGCGCCGGCGGGAGCGACGGAACCACCACCCCGGCCCCCTCCAACGGCACCGGCGGGAACACCACCTCCGGCGACGCCGGCACCGCCTCCGGCACCCAGGTCACGGCCCCCGCCACCGCACCGGTGACGCTCGGGGCGACGTCGATCGGGCTGCTCGGCGATTCCGCCGCCACCGCCGGAGTCCCGGCGGAACCCGGGACTGACGGCGCGGCCACCCCGCCCGGCAGCCGCTCCGGCGGCGGCGCCTCGGGCGGCGCATCAGGCGCCGGCAAGGCCGCCGGGGCGCAGTGCACCGCACAAAGCGTCGGTTTCGTCCCCGCCGGCCACGCCGCGCCGCTCACGGGCCCGGGAGCAGGCATCACCGCACCGGGAGGGCAGAACGGGGCAAGCCTCGCCGCCCTGGCCTTCCTGTGCGGAGGTGCGCTGCTGAAGCTGCGGCGCCGGACCGCCTAGGCCCGTGCGGCCAGGGGGCCGGCCGGAGGGACCGCCGCGGGGCGGGTCCTCCTGCCGGCCTCTGGCCAGCCGTGACGGCCGTGATTACGCTGGCGGATACCCAACACGTCAGGAATGCAGGAAGTAGGACACCATGGACGAACAGGACATCCTCCAGCGCATCACCTCGCTGGTGGAGGAGGAACGAGAGCTCCGGGAACGGGCAGAGTCCGCAAGTGCCGACCATGACCACGTCCCGGACCGGCTCCGGCTCCGCCAGCTCGAGGAGAACCTGGACCAGTGCTGGGACCTGCTGCGGCAGCGACGGGCCAAGAAGCAATACGGCGAGAATCCTGACGACGCCCAGGCGCGTCCCGTCACGCAGGTGGAGGGCTACAACGGCTAAGCCCGGCAGTCCGGCGCCGGCTACTTGAGAAGTTCGACGTCGGACACCATGTCGATGTGGGCCATCATGGCCGCGGCGGCACCCTTGGCGTCCTGCGCCCGGATGGCGTCGGCGATCTTCCGGTGCGAGGCGATGGACTGCTCAGGACGCCCCGGCTGGCCCAGGGACTCCAGCCGCGTCTCCAGGATCATTTCCGCGATGAACGCCATCAGCTGGCCCAATACCGCGGAGTGGGCGGCGGCCGTGACCGCCTGGTGGAATAGTTCGTCGCCGCGCGCCCCCTTGGAGCCGGCGGCGACCTCCTCGGCCATGGCGTCGATCGCGGCGTCAATGGCCCGCATGTCCTGGTCGGTCCGCCGGGCGGCGGCCAGTTCGGCGAGCTTGACCTCGAGGGTACTGCGGGCCTCGACGATCTCCGGAAGCCTGCTGCGGTGTTCCCGCAGCCCCTTGATGACCGCCGGCACGTTGGGGCGGTAGACCAGCACGGCGCCGGTGCCGTGCTGGACGTCGATGACCCCCAGCACCTCCAGCGCCACGAGCGCCTGCGCCAGGGTGGCGCGCGAGACACCCAGCCGTTCGGCCAGGTCCCGTTCGGCCGGCAGGAGGTCGCCGGGACCCAGCTCGGCCGCCGCGATGAAGTCCAGGAGCTGAGCCACGAGCTGCTCATAGAGCCGCGGCCTGGACACGCGGGAAATCTCGGGACCCTCGGATTTCTTCGCCATTTTCGTTTCCTCTTCGACGTAGCGCTGACGTCATCTTACCCCGGAGGAGTATTGACAAACTCATCTACTGTCTAAGAGGCTAGGCCAGTAGTCCTGTAATCCCCGTCACACTTACCCCGGAGGAACAAAGATGTCCGCTCCCGTGCTTTCCATCATCATTTTGGCGGTGATGTTCCTGCTGGCCACGGTGCTGCCCCTCAACATGGGTGCCCTGGCGTTTGTCGGTGCATTCCTGCTTGGCTCGGTCTTCCTCGGAATGTCCACCACCGAGATCCTGTCCAACTTCCCCGGTGGCCTGTTCCTGACGATCGTCGGGGTGACATACCTCTTCGCGATCGCGCAGAACAACGGCACCATCGACCTTCTGGTCCGGGGCGCCGTGCGGATGGTGGGCAGCAAAGTCGCCCTCATTCCGTGGGTCATGTTCGCGATTACCGCGCTCATCACCGCCGTCGGCGCCCTGTCCCCGGCCGCCGTCGCCATCATCGCGCCGATCGCATTGAGTTTTGCCGCGAAGCACAAGATCAACCCGCTCATGATGGGCATGATGGTGATCCACGGGGCGCAGGCGGGCGGTTTCTCCCCGATCGCGGTCTACGGCGTCACCGTCAACGGCATCATCGCCAAGACGGAACTCGCCGCCAGCCCGATGGCCATCTTCCTGGCCAGCTTCTTCTTCAACCTGGTCGTGGCGCTTGTGCTGTTCATCGTCCTCGGCGGCAACAAACTGCTCTCCTCCAGGACCGGCCAGTTCATCGAACAGGCGGCCGAGAAGCGCATGAAGGTCAGCGTCGGCGCCCGGGCGGCCGGCGTCACCCTGCAGGGGTCCGGTTCGGACATCTCCCCCGCCAGCGTGTCTGCCAAGGGCAGCTCCGCGGAATCTTCCACCGCCGACGGCGCCGCCACCTCCGGGGGCGCCCGGGCGACAGTACCGCAGCTGGTCACCGTCCTGGGCCTGATTGCACTGGCCGTCATCTCGCTCGGGTTCAAGGTCGACGTCGGATTCGTCTCCATCACCGTCGCGATCATTCTGGCCCTTGTCTCCCCCGAGGCGCAGAAGGGGGCCGTGAACAAGATCAGCTGGTCCACGGTCCTGCTCATTTGCGGCATGTTGACCTTCGTCGGGGTCCTGGAGGAGGCCGGCACCATCAAGTTCGTTTCCAGCGGCGTCGCCCAGCTCGGGATGCCCCTGCTGGCGGCCCTGCTGATCTGCTACATCGGCGGCATTGTCTCCGCCTTCGCTTCCTCCACCGCCATCCTCGCCGCCCTCATCCCGCTGGCGGTTCCGTTCCTGGCCAGTGGCGAAATCGGCGCCGTGGGCGTCATCGCCGCCCTCGCCGTTTCCTCCACGATCGTGGACGTCTCGCCCTTCTCCACCAACGGCGCCCTTGTCCTCGCCAACGCCCCGGAGGGCGTGGACAAGGACAAGTTCTACAAGCAGATCCTCGCCTACAGCGGCATCGTCGTCGCTGCCGGGCCGGCCGTCGCCTGGCTGGTGATGGTGGTCCCCGGCTGGATGTAGCCGCCCACGCCCGGCAGCCGCCGCCCCCGACACTCCGCAGGAACTGCAAACAAAGGATCAATCATGAGCAACGATTCCGACCACCCGACCGAGGGCCCGCTCACCGGCTACCTCGTGGTGGACCTCAGCCGCGCCCTGGCCGGACCGCACGCCGGCATGATGCTGGCGGACCTCGGCGCCCGGGTGATCAAGGTCGAAAACCCCGGAGGCGGGGATGACACCCGCGGCTGGGGACCGCCGTTCGTGGGGCCCGAGGACGATCCGCAGGCCACGTACTTCCTGTCCTGCAACCGAAACAAGGAGTCGATCGCCCTGGACCTCAAGGGCGACGACGGACGGCAGGTCCTACGGGAACTCCTTGAGCGGGCCGACGTTGTGGTGGAGAACTTCCGCCCCGGGGTGCTGGACCGCCTCGGTTTCTCGACGGCGGACATGCATGCGCTGAATCCGACCCTCGTGATCCTGTCCATCACCGGGTTCGGGCACGACGGTCCGGAGGCCTCGCGCAGCGGCTATGACCAGATCCTGCAGGGCGAGGCCGGCCTGATGTCCCTCACCGGTTCCGGCCCGCACGACCCGCAGCGGGTGGGGGTCCCGATCGCGGACCTGCTCTCCGGGATGTACGGGGCGTTCGGCACCCTCGCCGCCCTGCTGCAGCGCGAACGGACCGGCAAGGGCCAGATTGTCCGGACCTCGCTGCTCTCCGCCCTGATCGGGGTGCATGCGTTCCAGGGCACGCGGCAGACCGTGGCCGGCGAAGTGCCGCAGGCCCAGGGCAACCACCACCCGTCCATCGCCCCTTACGGGCTGTTCCACTGCCGGCAGGGAAGCGTGCAGATCAGCGTCGGCAGCGAGAAGCTGTGGAGCGCCTTCGCCGCCGCATTTGGCATTGACGGCACCGTGCCGGAGTTCGCCACCAACGCGGACCGGGTGCGGAACCGGGAAAAGGTCATCGAGGCCGTGGAGGACGCCTTCGCCGGGTACGAGGCCGGGCCCCTGCTGGCCAAGCTCAACGAGGCGGGCATCCCTGCGGGCAAGGTCCGGACCCTGGACGAGGTCTACGCGTGGGAACAGGTCCACTCGCAGGGCCTGGTGGTCGACGTCGAGCACCGGATCCTCGGGACGATCAGCCTGCCCGGTCCCCCGCTGCGGTTCTTCAGCCCGGGCGACGCCGCGGAGACCACGCTGACCTCGCACAGCGCGCCGCCCCTACTGGACCAGGACGGGGAGCAGATCCGCCGCTGGCTGGAGAGCGCCACCCACGAACGGGTGGCGGGCACCGCGGGCAGGGCGGGTCGCTGATATGCCCACGGACCAAAAAGTCCGGCACCTTGATGCCACCGAACTGATCGCCACGGTGCTGGACCCGGGCTCCTACCGGAGCTGGGACAGGCCGGTCACGGACCCCGACCCGGATCCCGCCTACCGGTCGGAGCTCGACGCCGCCCGCAGCAGGTCCGGCGTGGACGAGTCCGTGCTGACCGGGGAGGGGCTGATCCGCGGGCGCCGGGTGGCCGTGATCGTCAGCGAGTTCCGTTTCCTCGCCGGGTCGATCGGGGCCGCCGCGGCGCAACGGATCGTGCTCGCCGTCGAACGTGCCACCGCGGAGGGCCTGCCGCTGCTGGCCGGACCCGCCTCGGGCGGCACCCGGATGCAGGAGGGAACTCTGGCGTTCCTGTCGATGGTCAAGATCTCCGCCGCCGTCCGGGCACACCGGCTGGCCGGACTGCCCTACCTTGTGTACCTGCGGCACCCCACCACGGGCGGTGTGATGGCATCGTGGGGCTCCCTTGGGCACATCACCGTCGCCGAGCCGGGCGCGCTCCTGGGCTTTCTCGGCCCGCGGGTCTACGAGGCGCTGCACGGCACGCCGTTTCCGGAGAACGTCCAGGTGGCGGAGAACCTCTTCGACAAGGGGCTCGTGGACGCGGTGGTGCCTCCGGAGCAGCTGTCCGACGTCGTCAACCGGGCGCTGAACATCCTCACCGGCGGCGCCCCGGCCGTGGTGGCGCCGCCGCCGACCCTGGCTGTGGCGCCGTCGGACGCCGGGGCGTGGGACTCGATCGAGATCTCGCGCAATCCCCGGCGGCCGGACCTCCGCCAGCTCCTTGCGCACGGGGCCGGGGACGTCCTGCCGCTCAACGGAACGGGCCAGGGCGAGAAGGACCCCGGGCTGCTTTTGGCGCTGGCCCGGTTCGGCGGGAAATCCTGTGTGGTGCTCGGCCACACCCGGCCGCGGCCCGCCCGGCAAACCGCCATGGGCCCGGCCTCGCTCCGCGAGGCACGGCGCGGCATGCGGCTGGCCGAGGAACTGGGACTGCCGCTGCTGACCGTGATCGATACCGGCGGGGCCGCACTGTCACAGGAGGCCGAGGAGGGCGGACTGGCAGGTGAAATCGCGCGGTCCCTGCATGACCTGATCGGCCTGCAGTCCCCGTCTGTGTCGGTCCTGCTGGGCCAGGGCGCCGGCGGCGGGGCCCTGGCCTTGCTTCCGGCCGACCGGACCATAGCCGCCCAGCACGCCTGGCTCTCGCCGCTCCCGCCGGAGGGTGCCAGCGCCATCGTGCACCGCAGCACCGAGTTCGCGCCGGCCATGTCGGCGGCCCAGGGCGTCAACGTGGCGTCCCTGCACGCCAACGGCCTGATCGACCACATCGTCGACGAACGCCCCGACGCCGCCGCCGAGGCCCGGGCCTTCTGCCGGCGGATGGGCGCCGCCATCGAATACGAACTCTCCTTAGTCGCAGCCGATGGCATCCGCAACCTCTTGCCGCGCCGGCTCGAGAAGTACCGGAACCTGGGCGGCAGGCCGCCCGGCTAAGGGCGGCTGAGGGGACGGCCATGTCCCCTTTCCCGGCGCGGCGGCGCGGTCCATGCTGGTGCCATGCAGATCGCGTTCGTCGGCGACGTTATGCTCGGCCGGCTGGTGAACGAGCGGCTGAAGACCGCCGGCCCGGCGTATCCCTGGGGTGACACCCTGCCCGTCCTCCGGCAGGCGGACCTGCGAATCGCCAACCTCGAGTGTGTGCTCGCCGACGGCGGCGCTCCCGAGCCGGGCAAGGTCTTCACCTTCCGCTCCGATGCCAAAAACGTGCGCAGCCTCGTCGCGGCGCAGATCGACGTCGTCTCCCTGGCCAACAACCACGTCCTCGACTACGGGCCGGACGCGCTGCGGGAGATGCTGCCGGTGCTGGAGCGGCACGGGATCCTTCATGCCGGGGCCGGCCCGGACCGGGACACGGCCCGGCGGCCGGCGGTGCGCCGGGTGGGGGCCGACGCCGTCGGATTCGTGGCCTTCACGGACAACCAGCCGGACTGGGAGGAAGCGCCCGGCTCCCCAGGCGTCCACTACGTTCCGGCGGAGGCCGCCGGGGAGCGGGTTGAGGAACTCCTGGAACTGGTCCGGCGGACCGCCTCCCGGGTCCAGCTCCTCATCGTCTCGGCACACTGGGGCGGGAACTGGGGTTCCGAGCCCCCGGCCGCGCACCGGGCCCTGGCGCGGCGGCTGGTCGAGGCGGGCGCCGGCGTCGTCTTCGGGCACTCGCCGCACATTGTCCGCGGGGTCGAGGTCTACCGGGGCCGGCCGGTGATCTACGGCGCGGGGGACTTCGTCGATGACTATGCCGTGGACCCGGAGGAACGCAACGACCGGTCCTTTGTTTTCCTGCTGGAGACCGACGGCGGGACGCCGCGGCGGCTCCTCATGGTTCCCACGGTCATCGCAGGCTTTCAGGCCAGGCTGGCAGGGCACAGTGCCCGGAGTATCTCCGGGCGGATGCAGCGGCTGTGCGCGGACCTGGGCGCCGCGAGCAGCTGGGATGAGGCCGGCGGCTGCCTGGAAATGCCGCTGGCGTAACCGCCCGCCGGTCCGTCACCAGGCCGCGGCTACCATTTACCCCCTGATTTTTCCGCGCCGCAGGCCTACCATGATGGACGGGGGGCACTCGAAAGCGACAACGCTTATTGGAGGCCACGATGTTCACCACTGTCCGCAAAATCTTCCCGCGCATGCAGAAGACATCCGTGGCCACGGGCTGGCACCGCTCCCGGCCCGGCGCGGCCGCTCCCCCGCCCGACGGCGCACGCCCGCGGCGCGTCCTGGCCGGCGCGGCCGCCCTCGCGCTGGCCGCTGGAGGCGGGATCGCGGCCGCCGCACCCGCCGCCGCCTCCTCGGCCCAGAGCTACATTGTGGTGCTTAAGGACACCGCCGGCGACCCGGGGGCCGTGGCCGCCGCCCACCAGGGGAAGTTCGGCTTCACGGCGTCCAAGGTGTACCGGGACGCGGTGAGCGGGTACTCCGTCGCCCTGACGGCGGCCCAGGCCGGCAGCCTCGCCGCCGACCCGAGCGTCGACTTCGTCACCCTCGGCCGGCACTTCGACAAGCCGCTGGAGCCCAAGGCGCCGAACACCGAGGTGGCACCGTTCTGGTGGCTGCGGATCGGCGGCAGCCTGGACGATGCCCGGGAGGGTGCCAATAAGCGGGCCTCCAAGGACGACGGCAGTTCCGGCGTCAACGTGGCGGTCATCGACAGCGGCATTGACGGCAGCCACCCGGACCTCAACGTGCGCGGCGGGGTAGACTGCACCAGCGGCGAACCGGTCAAGGTGACTCCCGTTGACGTGATGGGCCACGGGACGGCGGTGGCCGGGGTCATCGGGGCCCGCAACGACGGCGCCGGCATCATCGGCACGGCGCCGGGAACCCCGCTCTGGTCCGTCCGGGTGGTGTCCGATCAAGGAGCCATCACCGAGGCGAGCCTGATCTGCGCCATTGACTGGGTGACTTCGACCCGCCGGGACAAGGACCGGAACAACGACATCGACGTCGCCAACATCAGCATCGCCGGCCCCGGTTCCAACACGCCCAACTGCGGCAAGGGAACGGATCCCATCCACTACGCGATCTGCCGCTCGGTCCGGTCCGGGGTGGCGTACACGGTCGCGGCCGGAAACGCCGCCTCCGACATCGCCGGCACAATTCCCGCGGCGTACCAGGAGGTCGTCACGGCAACGGCCATGGCGGATTTCGACGGGCATCCGGACGGGCTCGCCCCCAGCATCTGCGGCCGTGACGACTGGAGCGCGCTCGGCCAGCGGGACGACCAGCCGGCGTTCTTCTCGAACTACGCGGTCAACATCAAGGACCAGCGGCACACCGTCGCGGCGCCGGGCGTCTGCATCCTGTCCACGGCCCCCGGCGGCTACAGCGTCAACCACGGCACCAGCTTCGCCAGTCCCGCCGTGGCCGGCGCGGTGGCCCAGTGCATCAAGGAAAAGGCCTGCCGCGGGTCGGGCGCCGACATCAGCGAGCAGTTCCTCGACCTCGCCGAGTCGTACAACAAGCGGCACCACGATTTCGGGTTCGGCGGGGACCCCCTGCGCCCGGCGGGGCCGAAGTACTACGGCTACCTGACCGAAATCATCCGCTTCTAGGGGCCGGCCGGGTCCGCGGCCGGGCAGCGGCAGGCCCCGCGCGGAGCCCAAGGAAATTCCAACGTGCCCTTTCTAGGCTGGGTGTGACGGCAAGTCACTGGAGCCCCACCCGTACCGAAAGAAGGCGCACCATGGACGGCAATTTTCCGGCACCAGCACCCCGGCAGGCCAGGAGCCTGCTGACCTTGCCGCGGGTGGTCCTGCTGACCCTGGTGGTGGCGCTGATTGCGGCGCTGTCGTTCCTTCCGGGCCTGATCGGCTCGGCGTCGGACACCTTTGCGGCCAAGGGCAAATACGTCCCGCAGGTGCGGACCTACTACATCGGCGCGGACGAGACGGACTGGAACTACGCACCCACCGGATCAAACCAGCTCACGGGTGAGCCGTTCGACGAGACGGCCGCGGTCTTCACCCGCCAGGGCCCCGACCGCATCGGCAGCACGTACATCAAATCCCTCTACCGGGAGTACACCGATTCCTCCTTCCGGACGCTGAAGCCGCGCAGCGCCGCGGACGAGCACCTCGGCATGCTGGGCCCGGTCATCCGCGCCGTCGTCGGGGACACCATCAAGGTGGTGTTCAAGAACAACCTGGACCGTCCCGCCGCCGTCCACGTGCACGGCGTGTTCTACGACAAGGCCAACGAGGGCGCCCCCTACAACGACGGCACCGGCCCCGCGCAGAAGGGCGACGACGCCGTACCGCCCGGGAGCGTCTATACCTACAGCTACCAGGTCCCGGAGCGGGCCGGCCCCGGGCCGATGGACGGCAGCTCGGTCATGTGGATGTACCACTCGCACACCGACGAGGTGGGCGACGACTACGCCGGGCTGGTGGGTCCGATGGTCATCACCAAGGCCGGGTCCGCCCGCGCCGACGGCACACCGGACGATGTTGACCGGGAATTCTTCGTCCAGTTCAAGGTCAGCAATGAGAACGCCAGCCCGTACCTGCAGCGCAACATCCAGCGCTTCGCCGGGAACCCCGGGTCGGTCAACCCCGGAGACGAGGAATTCATCGAGAGCAACCTCATGCACAGCGTCAACGGCTACGTGTACGGGAACCTGCCATTGGACGCCCTGACCATGAAAAAGGGCGAACGGGTGCGCTGGTACCTGATGGGCATGGGCACCGAAGTGGACTTGCACACCCCGCACTGGCACGGCAACACGGTCACCGCGCTGGGAATGCGCACCGACGTCGTGAGTTTGCTCCCGGCCACCATGGTCACCGCCGACATGGTCCCGGACGACCCGGGCACCTGGCTCTTCCACTGCCACGTCAACGACCACATCACCGCCGGCATGCTCGTCCGGTACCGCGTGCTCGACCCGGGCAGCCCCGGCAACGGCAACGGGAATGGAAATGGCAACGGCAGCGGGAGCCACACCGGCCACTCCTGAGCCGCGGCACCGGACCCGTGCCGGGCGGCCGCGCCACTGCGCCGCCGCCCGCCGTCGGGCGAGGTCCGCGGGCTGAACTAGGCTGGCGGGCATGGGGATACGCAGCGGAGGAATGTCAGGCAGCGCAGCAACAACAGCGGCGGCAGCCGCGGCGGGAATCGGGTGGCTTCTCAGCGGAGCACTTTTCGCCGCGCTGAGCTGGTTCAGTGTTCTGCCCGCCTCCCTGGTGCGCCTGTTGGTTCCTGAAACAGTGGTTGCGACCGCCTGGCGCGCCGTGATGCCGTGGCCGCTGGCTATTCCCGTGCTCTCGGTCCTGACGCTGCTGGGCGTGCTGTTGCTCCTGCTGCGTTTTGCCGTTCCCCGCGCGACGGCGGACCGGCCCGGTGCTCAGCCCGGTTCTCGGGCCGATCTGATGAGCGTGTGGCTGTGTGTGGTGCTCGCGTCGTTCCTGACCAGCGCGCTCTGGTCCGCCGGGAGCATCCTGGCGCAATGGCCGCCGCCACGTGCCGCGATGCTGTTCGACGCCGCAGGCACCGCCCTGCTGTCCGCCGGCTACTGGGGCATTGTCTGGGGCTGGGTCCCGGCCGTCGCCTGGGTTCGGGTGGCCCGCCGCGCACCGCACGGGCAAGGCACTGTTCCCGACGCCGTACCGCGCCGGCTCCCTGCGGGCGCCCCCGTGGCGGCCACCGCCGTCGTCGCCATGCTGCTGGTGGCCGCCGCGCCGCTGTCCGGGTCGGCCACCCGCGCCGCCAGCCTGGCGCAGGCCCGGCCGGCCCCCGCGCCATCGCCAACCCCTCCGCCGGTCGTCTACGGCTCGCCCACCGTTGGTCCGTCCCTGCAGGCTGCCGATCCGGCCTGGTGCCGGAGCGAGCAGGTCCGGATCACCCTCGGCGAACCCGACGCCGCCACCGGCCACCGGGGCATGCCCCTCCGGCTGCTCAACACCGGCGGAACGCCCTGCGTACTCAATGCCTATCCGGATGTCGCGTTCAACGACACCGCAGGCTGGGCGATGGACATCCTGGCGGTGCACGGCGGCTCATTTATGACCACGGACCGGGGCCCCAGCCCTGTCACGGTGGCCCCCGGCGCCACCGCCGAGGCGTTCCTGGGCTGGAATGCCATGGCCGGCGCGGGCGACACACGGGTGGGCACCATCCTGGTGGCACCCTTCGCCGGCGTCCCCCGCACCAGCCTGCCCGCGGACCTGGACATGGTGAGCGGCGGCTACGTGGCCGTGACCGCCTGGAGCTTGGCCAAGCCTGCCGCTTAGGCGGTGCCGATCTCGCGGTTCACCGCGGGCATGATTTCGGTGGCCAGCAGCTCGATGGAGCGCGCGGTCTCGGCAAAGGGCAGGCTGCCGAGTCCGATCTGGGCCAGGTAGCGGCTGTTGCCGAGGGTGGCGTGGATTTCCAGCAGCTTCTCGATGACCTGCTGCGGGCTCCCCACCAGGAGGCCGCCGCCGGGCTCGGTCCACTCGTCAAAGGTGGCGCGCGGGAAGTGGTCCACCGGGCGCGGCATGTTCTGCTCGAAGTAGGCGCGGTAGTGCGGGTAGAAGGTGTCGCGTGCCTGCTGCGAGGTGGGCGCGGCGTAGAAGTGGCCGCCGGCGCCCACCTGCAGCCCGGCGGCGTCGTGGCCGGCGTCGGCCGCGCTCTGCCGGTAGAGCTCCACGAGCCGGCGGAACCGGGCGGGACCGGACAGCAGCGCAACGAACAGCGGCAGGCCAAGCCGTCCGGCGCGGGCAAAGCTCGCCGGCGTCCCGCCCACGCCCACCCAGACGGGCAGCTTGGCCTGCGCCGGCCGCGGCGCCACGTCCATGCCCGCCAGGTTCTGCGTCAGGCGCCCGTTCCAGTCAACGACGGCGTTGTCCCGCAGTTCCAGCAGCATCCCCAGCTTCTCGTCGAAGAGCTCGTCGTAGTCCTCCAGCCGGTGCCCAAACAGCGGGTAGGACTCCACGAAGGCGCCCCGGCCCACGATGATCTCGGCGCGGCCGTCCGAGATCAGGTCCAAGGTTGAAAACTGCTCGAAGAGGCGCACCGGGTCCTGGGTGGAGAGCACGGTGACGGCGGTGCCGAGCCTCAGGTTCTTGGTCTCCCGGGCAATCGCAGCGAGCACGATTTCCGGCGCCGAGAGGGCAAAGTCGTGGCGGTGGTGTTCCCCGAGGCCGAGGAACCCGAGGCCCGCCTGGTCGGCCAGCTTCGCCAGCTCGATGATCTCCGTCAACCGCTGTTGCGGCGACCGGGCACTGCCGGTGCTGATGTTGCGGGAAAGCTCGCCAAAGGTAAAGATGCCAAAGTCCATGCTTTATTGAACATTCAAGTATTGAGTTTCATTCCGGGCCCACTTCGACGGTTCCGTGTGCGATCGACGCCGGGAAACGTCGAGCGCGCGGGGAACCGTCGAAACGGCGCAGGAGAGCCGGCGTTAACATGCCCGAAACATGGCCGAGACGCCTTCTTCACACAACGCCGATTCCTGTAACTTCCCTGCAACGTAGTTCCCGACTGCCTGAAACACGGGCCCGCGAGGATTAAACCAGGTTGGGGGCCGGCGGCGAGGTGTCCCGGTACGGCGATTTGTTGAGAAGGGACACTCAGGTGCAACTCACTGCGGGAAACATCTGGATCATGGTCTCGGCGGCCCTCGCGCTGCTCATGACCCCGGCCCTGGGGCTCTTTTACGGCGGCATGACCCGGGCCAAGGCCTCCCTGAATATGATCATGATGAGCTTCGTCTCGGCCGGCATCGTCGGTGTGGTCTGGGTGCTCTGGGGCTACCCCATGACCAGCGGCAAGGGCGTCCTGGGCATCTTCGGAGACCCGTTCGCCAGCTTCGGCCTGGCCGGGCTGATGGGGTCCCCGGAGCTCCTCAAGGCCGGCTTCAGCGCAACCTTCGCCATCATCACCGTCGCCCTGATCAGCGGCGCCATCGCCGACCGTGCCAAGTTCACCGCCTGGGCGCTCTTCGTTCCGGTCTGGATCACCCTGGTGTACTGCCCGCTGGCCTTTATGGTCTGGGGCGGCGGCCTGATGAGCGCCGGCGGGGCCGTCAGCTCCATCTTCGGCCAGGTGATCGACTTCGCCGGCGGCACCGTGGTCGAAATCAGCTCCGGCACCGCCGCCCTCGTGCTGGTCATGATCCTGGGCAACCGCCACGGCTTCGGCAAGGATCCGGCCCACCGGCCGCACAACATCCCGTTCATCATGCTCGGCGCCGGGATCCTCTGGTTCGGCTGGTTCGGCTTCAACGCCGGTGCGGCGACGACGGCGGAACAGGCCGGCCTGATCTGGGTCAACACCCTCGCCGCCCCGGCCGCGGCCATGCTCAGCTGGCTGGTGGCCGAAAAGGTCCGCCACGGCCACCCCACCTCGCTGGGCGCGGCGTCCGGCGTCGTGGCCGGCCTGGTCGCCATCACCCCGTCCTGCGCCAACATCAGCCCGCTCGCCGCGATCGTCCTGGGCCTGGTGGCCGGCGCCGCCTGCTGCGTTTTCGTGGACCTGAAGTTCAAGTTCGGCTTCGATGACTCGCTCGACGTCGTCGGCGTTCACCTGGGCGGCGGGCTGATCGGGACGCTGGCGCTTGGTTTCATCGCACTGCCGGTGGACGGCCAGGGCGGCGGGCTCTTCTACGGCGGCGGCCTGCACCAGCTGCTCGCGCAGACCGTGGCCGTGCTGATCACCGTCACGCTGTCCGGACTGGGCACGGCGGTCATCGGGCTCGCGCTGCACAAGAGCATCGGCTTCCGCGTCAGCCACGAGGACGAGGTGGCCGGCGTGGACCGCTCGGAGCACGCCGAGACCGCCTACGAATTCGACGGCCTGGCGCACAGCCGCTTCAACCCGTTCGGGCACCACCTCCAGGCCCACCACGTGAACGCCCACGCCGCGGCGACTGCCGCTGCCGCTGCTGCTACGGCACCGCACGGCCAGCCGGAGCGCGTGCGGGAAGACAGCTTCGTGTAACGCTGCGGGGCGGGCCGGGAACCCCTCGGCATCCGCCGAAAGACCAGCCTGACAGAATGGCCTCATGGAACTCGCCCTCGGACTCCTGGTGCTCGTGGCCGTGGTCTGCGCCGGCAGCGCACTGGGCCGCAAGCTCAATGTCTCCGTCCCCCTGCTGCTGGTGCTGGCAGGCGTGGCGGGTTCCTTCCTCCCCTTTGTCCCGCCGATCGAGCTGAACCCGGAGCTGGTCCTGGTCGGACTGTTGCCGCCGCTGCTCTACGCCGCGGCGCTGCGGACCTCGCTCTTCGACTTCGGCTCCAACCGCCGCGCCATCGGGCTGCTCTCGGTGGGCTACGTCATCTTCGGAACCCTGGCCGTCGGCTTTGTGGTCTGGTGGCTGTTCCCGGAAATTCCGCTGGCCGCGGCGATCGCCTTGGGTGCCGTGGTGGCGCCGCCGGACGCCGTGGCCGCGACTGCCATCGCCCGCAAGGTGGGCATGCCCCGCCGGATCGTCACCATCCTCGAAGGTGAATCACTGGTCAACGATGCCACCGCGCTGGTCTGCCTGCGCGCCGCCATCGCGGCGATCGCCGGGACCGTGTCCGCGGCCGGGATCGCGGGCGGTTTCGTGCTCGCGGCCGGAGGCGGGCTGGTGGTGGGCCTGGCTGCCGCCTACGTCCTGACCGAGCTCCGCAAGCGGATCCGGAACGTCGCCATCAACACCTCGACGTCGTTGATGGCCCCGTTCGTCGCCTACCTCCCCGCCGAGGCGATCCACGCCTCCGGGGTCCTCGCCGTCGTCGTCGCCGGGCTGGTGATGGGCACCAAGGCGCCGTCAATGCCCAACGGGGCCGCCCGGCTGAGCCAGCGCAGCAACTGGAACACCGTGCAGTTCCTGCTCGAAAACTCCGTGTTCCTGCTGATCGGGCTGCAGGTCAGCACCATCATCGAGGGCGTTCAGGACGACTCGCTGGGCGCCGGGCGGATCTGGGCCGGCTGCGCGGTGATCCTGCTGGCAGTGCTGCTGCTCCGGCCGGTGTGGGTGTTCCCGGCGACGTACCTGCCCCGGCTGATCCCGTCCATCCGGCGCAAGGACCCGGCACCGCCGTGGCAGTTCGCCGCGATTGTGTCCTGGGCGGGGATGCGCGGGGTGGTGACGCTGGCTGCGGTGCTGGTGCTGCCCGCGGACCTGGAACACCGGCAGGTGCTGGTCCTGGCCGCGCTGGTGGTGGTTGGCGGGACGCTGACGCTGCAGGGCTTCACCCTGCCGGCGCTGGTGCGCCTGCTCCGGGTGCAGGGCCCGGACCAGCGCGAGGACGCCCTGAACCAGGCGTCGCTGATGCAGCTGGCCACCGCGGCCGGGGTGGCGCGGCTGCAGGAACTGCGCACGGACAACGATCCGCCGGAGGTCGTGGCCATGCTCAAGCGCCGCACCCAGGAGCGCGGGCTGGCGGCCTGGGAACGGCTCGGCCGGCCGACGGCGGAAGCCGCGACCCCCAGCCAGCGCTATGCCCAGCTACGGCTGGCCATGCTGGACGCGGAACGGGCCAAGGTGCTGGAGCTGCGCCGTGGCGGCGAGTACGCCCACGAGGTCCTGAGCGAAGTCCTCGACCGGCTGGATGTGGAGGAATCCATGCTGGACGTCGCCCTCGATGAGCTGGACACCGCCGGCGAGGGCGGCGGGGAAGGGATCGCGCGGCCCGGCGGGGTCTGCGGACACCTCGAGGCCGCGCCGGACCCGGACGTGCCGCCCGACCCTTTCTGCGCGGACTGCCGCCGCGAGGGCACGACGCCGGTGCACCTGCGGATGTGCCTGGCGTGCGGAACCGTGGGCTGCTGCGATTCCTCCCCCGGAACGCACGCCTCCCGGCACTTCGAGGCCACCGGCCACCCGGTGATGCGCAGCATCGAGCCGGGCGAGGACTGGCGCTGGTGCTACCAGGACGACCTGCTGGGGTGATGCCAAGTAGGTGCGCCGCGCGTACCCTCGGTTTGTGGACATTGTCGAGTTTCTGTCCGAGCGCATTTCCGAGGACGAGGCCGCGGCCCGGACCCTGCTCAGCGACCGGACCGTCTCCAAGTCCGGCGAATGGTATGAACAGCGCCTGCTGCTCGAATGCGAGGCGAAACGGCGGCTGATCGGCGTCGTCGAGGCGGCACGGCAGTCGGCGCTGGCCGCGATGGTCAGCGATCCGCTCCAGGAGGCCCACTGGGCGCCGCGGTCGCTGGACTGGATGGAGCGTTCGCTGCAGGCCCTGGCGCTGCCCTATTTCGACCATCCGGACTTCGAGCAGGGCTGGCTTCGGCCCTGAGCACGGGCTTGGGCCGGGCCCGCTTGGCGGCCCGTGAAATATCCGCGCCCAGGATGCCGTTGGCCCGGATATGACAACAATCGGAATCATCGGGGCAGGACACATTGGCAGCCAGGTCGCACGGAAGGCCGTGCAGCTCGGCTACGACGTCGTGATCAGCAACTCCCGGGGCCCGGAAACCCTAACGGAACTCGTCGCCGAACTGGGGCCGCGGGCCCGGGCAGCCACCGCGGCGGAGGCCGCCGCGGCCGGCGATTTCGCCGTCGTGACCGTCCCGCTGAAGAACATCAAGGACATCCCGGCCGAGCCGCTGGCGGGCAAGATCGTGATCGATACAAACAACTACTACTGGGAGCGCGACGGCCGGTTCCCCGCCCTGGACAACGGCGAGGCCACGACGTCGGGACTGCTGCAGGAGCACCTGCCCGCCTCCAAGGTGGCCAAGGGGTTCAACCACATCATGGCCGCCCAGATCACCACCGACGGCACCCCCGACGGCACGGAGAACCGGCGTGCGCTGGCCACCGCGAGCGACTTTCCGGAAGCCGCCGAGCTCGTGACCCGGCTCTACGATGAGTTCGGCTTCGACACCGTCAACATCGGCCCGCTGTCCGAAAGCTGGCGCGTGGAACGGGACCGCCCGGCGTACGTGGTCCGCCAAAACGCCGCCGAACTCCGGGACAACCTGGCCAAGGCACCCCGCACCGTCCGCGCCCACTAGGGTGCTTCACGACGGCGGCGGCGGCGCCCGCCGCCGTCCCTATGCCTCCCGCTCCCCCGCGGGAGCACGGCTTTTCCCCGACCAGGCAACGGCCAGCAGCCACACGGACCACACCAGGACCAGGACAATACCCGCCAGCGTGGGGATGGCATTCGCCGAAGAGAAGCCCACGGCGCCGATGATCCAGCCCTGGGCAAGGTAGGCCAGCCCGGAGAGCACCATCAGGTACCCGGGCGGCCGGGAGACCCGGCCGGTGCCGGCGATCACGGCGCCGGTGAGGACCAGGGCCGCGCCCAGGACAAAGCTCTGGTAGCTGCGCATCCCCCACTCCAGCCAGCGGATGCCCTCGGCTGTCGCAAACCGGCCGGCCTTCTCCGGCTCCGCGGCGGCAGCCCAGGCGTCCACGGCGTGTTTGAGGGCAACCCCGTCCACGGCCTGGAGCGCCGCGTACAAAACCAGCGCTGCCACCGCCGCGACCGCGGCGGACCGGGCCGTCCAGGCGAGGGCACCGTCCGGCGGTTTCAGGACCACGATCAGGACCAGCAGCCCCGCGACCAGCAACCCCATCCCTGCGAACTGGCCCAGGTGGACGGCCGTCCAGATGCCGCTGCGTGCGTACTCCGCGAACGTCGCCGCGTGGTCGTTCGCATTGGCGGAATCGGCGTGGAACAGCCCGGCCAGCAAGGAGACGACGACGCCGGCAAAGGCGAGCGTGGCGGCCAGCCGCAATGGCGCACGGGGCGGTGCTGGCCGTGCCGGTCCAGCCGGCCGGGCACCCGGACTTTCCTCTGACCTGAACTGCTGCATGGGCATCGCCCGCTTCGTGCCGGCGCGCAACTGCGCGAGTCGTGCAGTGCGCGATAGGTGCGTATAAGCGCAGGCTACGCCGCTTGCTCCCGCGGGGCCACAGTCCGCGCTGACTCATGAAAAGGTCCGGCGTCCGCCCGGTCCCCGCGCTGCACACTCGCGCCGCTAACGTGCGACGCTAGTGGCATGGACCTGGAGGTGTCACCCGCTCTCACGATCCCTGCGTCGGAACTCGGCTGGCGGTTCTCGCGGTCCTCCGGGCCGGGCGGCCAGCACGTCAACACCTCGGACAGCCGGGTCGAGCTCTCCTGGAATGTGGCCGGGTCCGCGGCGCTCTCGGACGGCCAGCGGCTGCGGCTGACCTCGCGCCTGGGACAACGCCTCATCGACGGCGTCATCACCGTGTCCGCCTCCGAGCGGCGTTCCCAGCTGCGCAACCGCGAGATTGCCCTGGCCAAGCTCTCCGCCCTGGTCGCAGGGGCCCTCGCTCCCGACGCAGCACGCCGGCGGGCCACCAAGCCCACCCGCGCATCGAACCGCCGGCGGCTCGCAGCGAAGGAACAGCGGGCAGCGACGAAGCAGCAGCGACGGCGGCCCCCGGCCGAATGATCCGGGCGGAATTATCCCGGCCGAATGATCCGGGCGGAATTATCCCGGCCGGATGCTCCGGGCGGTAGGCGCACCCAGCCGCCGCGTGCCGAACCGCGGCGTGCCTAGCCGCGGTTCCAGGTTCGCCGCCACCAGGGCTGCTTCGGTTCCGGTGCGGGCGCGGCGGCCGCTGCCGCCGTGGCAGCCCGGCTTCGCGCCACCGCACGAGTTCGGCGTCGACGTCGCGGGTCCTCGTGACCACCGGGGGTCCGCCCTGGAGCTGGCGCCGGGCGTCGATCACGCGGGCGTTGAAGTCGGTCAGGATGTCCCGCACCTGCTTCTCGGAGAACTGCTCGTCGAGGCGTGCATCGAGTCCGGCGTCCTCGGTGCGGAGCAGGATGGCCGTGGGGCCCAGCCCCGTGATGTTCTCGCGCTGGAGCAGCCCCTTGACCCACCAGTCCGGGTCGTATACCTCGCCGAGGCCGGGAATGGGTTTGCCGGCGTACTTGAGGTTGTCGAACTTCCCCTGCGCCATGGCGTCGCGGATCAGGTAGTCGGCCTTGGCGGCGTCGTCCACCGCGGCCCGCTTCTGCCGGAGTTCCTCCTCGGCCACGCTGAGCTCGTCGTTCTCCTGGACCGTGCTGCCGCTGGCCCGGATGGAGCGCAGCTCTGCCGCCCGTTCCACCCGGCGCCGGAACGCCGAGCCTCCCCCGCTGCCCATGGGCCACCGTCCTTCCCGCCTGCCGGAACCTGTCCCGGAATCCCGGGTTTGCCTTCCAGTATGCGCAACAACCGGCCGGGGCCGAAAGGCCCGTGCGCCGCGGACCCGGGGCTATTCAGTCCCCGTCGAGGCAGAGCACAAAGCGGGGAAAGACGTGCCGTCCGGGGCGTCCGTCCACCACGTCGATGGCCCGGCGGAGCTCGACGAGGTCGTCCACGCTGAGCTGCAGGGGCGCCTCGTCCGGCTGGTAGGTGGTGTATACCGGGTAGTCGACGCCGGGCTTCCCCGCCATCTCGATGTGGCAGCCCAGCACGTGGCTGACCGGGTTTTCCGCGCAGAAGCGCACCAGCGTGTCGATGGTGCGGACAAAGGCGGCCCAGTCCTGGATGTAGAGCCTGCCGGGGTAGACGGTGTCGCCGGTCAGCAGGAACCCGGTGTACCGGTCGTAGAAGGTGACGGCGGCGCTGTGGTGTCCCGGGCTGGGCCAGCACTGCAGTTCCCGGCCGCCCAGGTCGATCCGGGCCGGCGGGCCGTCGTCGTCGGTGAACCCGAAAAACTCCCAGGCGCCGCCCTGCTCCGCGTCCACCACCAGGGTGTCGGGGCGGCCTGCAAACTGGGCATCGCCCGCAATGTGGTCACCGTGCGGGTGGGTGTGGAGCACCAACAGCCCGTAGCCCTCCCTGGGATGGGCGGCGAGCCACGCCTTCACCAGCCCGTCGACGATGCGGCGGAGCGGGAAGAACTCGGCTGCGGCGGTGGCCCCGGTGTCGATCAGCACGGCCCGGGCATTGCCGAACAGCAGGAACATGAACGGCGCCTCGTAGTTGACCGCCATGTTCTGGCGGAGCACGAAGGTGTGCTCGTTGTAGGCGTGGACCTGGATGTCCGGGTCCGTGTTGTGCTTGGCGGACTCCGAGCCGTGGATCCAGGAAACGGTGAGGTCACCCGGCCGGGGGACGCCGGAGGTGAAGTCGATCGCTGCGGGCGCACCCATGGCTACAACCCCGGCAGGACCTGTTCGCGGACCTGCTTCCGGAGGATCTTTCCGAGCATGGAGCGGGGCAGGTCCGGGACGGGAACAATCCGGCGCGGGACCTTGTAGCCGGCGAGGTGCTCGCGGCAGTACGTGCGCAGGGCTTCTTCGTCCAGTTCGGTGCCAGGCTCCAGTTCGACGGCGGCCACCACCAGCTCGCCGCCGCGTTCCAGCGGTTTGCCGATGACGGCGGCGTCCCGGACGTCCGGGTGCAGGCGCAGCACGGACTCCACCTCGGTGGGCGAGACGTTGAAGCCGCCGGTGATGATCAGTTCCTTGGCCCGGTCCACCACTGTGGTGAAGCCGTCCTGGTCCACAGTGACCACGTCGCCGGTGCGCAGCCAGCCGTCGGCGGTGAGGGTTTTCGCGGTTTCCTCCGGGTTGTTCCAGTAGCCCTGGAAGACCTGCGGGCCCTTGATCAGCAGCTCGCCGGGCTGGCCCTGCGGGACCTCCACGGTGGCGTCGTCGACGTCGACCACTTTCATCAGGGTGGACGGGAACGGCACCCCGATGGTGCCGGTGCGGCGGGTGGGGTGGAAGGGGTTGCCGAGCGCCACCGGGGAGGACTCCGTCATGCCGTAGCCCTCCACCAGCAGGCCGCCGGAAACGGACTCCCAGAGCTCCACCACGTGGTCGGGCAGGTTCATGGCGCCGGAGATGCAGTACTTGCAGGACCGCAGCGAGACGCCTTTTTCCTTGGCGGCCATGGCGGTGCGCTCGTAGATCGGCGGGACCGCGCAGTAGACGGTGGCGGGCGATTTCTTCATGGCGGCCAGGATCAGGTCCGGGTCGAACTTGGGGAAGAGGACCAGCAGGCCCTGCTTGCGGATGCCGTAGGTCAGGTAGAGCGTCATGCCGAAGGCGTGGAACATCGGCAGGATCGCGTAGAAGATTTCCTTGCGGTATTCGGCGCCGGCCATCCAGGCCTCACCCTGCAGGGCGTTGGCGTAGAGGTTGAAGTGCGTGAGCATCGCGCCCTTGGGCCGGCCGGTGGTGCCGGAGGTGTACTGGATCGCGGCGAGGTCGGTTACCGCCGGGCGGGGGTGTGCCGGGTCGATCCGGCCGTGGCCCAGGAGTTCCTTCCAGGGCATCGTGCCCGGCGCGGGGGCCGTGAGCGACGCCCGGGTCTCGCGCAGCTTCCCGATCGGCAGGGACAGGGCGAGCCGCTTAGCTGCGGGGAGGGCCTCCAGCAGGTTGACCGAGACCACGTGGTCGATCTCGACGTCGGACGGGAACTCGCGGATGGCGGCCGCGGCCTTGTCCCAGGCGATCACAACGCGGGCCTGGTGGTCCTCGAACTGGTGGCGCAGCTCGCGGGAGGTGTATAGCGGGTTGTGCTCGACGACGACGGCACCCAGGCGTAGCACCGCGTAGAAGGCGACGACGTGCTGCGGGCAGTTGGGCAGGATCAGGGCCACCCGGTCCCCGGCCCGGACCCCGAGCCGGCGCAGGCCCTCGGCGGCCCGGTCCACCTGCTCGCCGAGCTCCGCATAGCTGGTCCGGCGGCCGAAGAACTCCAGGGCGGGCGCGCTGCCGGCCTCGGCCACGGACCGCTCCAGCATGGCCACCAGCGACTCCGTGGGCAGTTCGATCTCGGCCGGGACGCCCGGCTGGTAGTTCTTTACCCAGGGCTGCTGGTCAGTGTGCTCCATGCCCACATCATTTCGCGAACTGCGCGTGCGTGCGAATTCGGACGCTCCCTCACCTCTGGCCGCCAAACGACAAACCCTCCCTCAGCTGATCTGAGGGAGCGTCCATCAAGAGACCACCAAACCTGAGGGAGCGTCCGGGGTGGGAGGGCCTACAGCGCGGACCAGCCGCCGTCGGATGCGAGGATGGCGCCGTTAACGTTGGTGCCGTCGTCGCTGAGCAGGAACGTGATCGAGGCCGCCAGCTGCGCCGCCGTGGCCGGGGCCGGGATGTTGGCGCCCATCAGCGGCCCCAGCCGTTCGGCCGCCAGCTGCGAGCCCCAGTCCGCCACGATGTTGGTGATCGTCGCCCCGGGCGCCACGGCGTTGAAGCGCAGGCCCTTCGGCCCGTACATCACCGTGGAGTTCTTGGTCAGGCCGACGACGGCGTGCTTGGACGCGGTGTAAGCCGCACCGGCGGCGGACCCCCGCAGACCGGCCTCGGACGTCACGTTGACCACGGAACCGGTCCCGGCCTCGAGCATCAGCGGGACAACAGCGCGGGTCAGGCGCATCAGGGCCGTGACGTTGACCCGGAACACCCGCTCCCAGACGGCGTCGTCCACCTCGTGAATCGGGGCAAAGTTGTCCATGATGCCCGCGACGTTGGCCAGCGCGTCCACCCGCCCGCCCGCGGCGGCGACTACGGCGTCGACGGCTTCCTCGGTGGAGATGTCGCCGGGCACCGGCACCAGTTCCAGGCCCGGGTTTTGGGCCACCAGGTCGTCCAGGCGCTCCTTGCTGATGTCCGCCGCGATGACCTTGCCGCCCTCTTTAGCGACGCGCAGCGCTGTGGCAAGACCGATGCCGGAGCCGGCGCCCGTGACGATCACGGTCTTGCCGGCGAACCGGCCCGGGGTGATGATTTCCTGCCATGAAGCGTCGTTGCCCATGATGTCCTTCCAGACGTAGATGATCGTGCCGAGCTCGCAAGGTCCCGCCGTCGTAGTTTGACGGGAGGGCGCGCGGTTGTCCACAGTGAGTCAGTGCTCTTGAACGTTGAACAAAGCGCCCCGGGCACCTTCGCCCCCGGCACCCGCCCGCGGCAGTTTGCGGCCCTCATCGCTTTCCTGGCGGCATCCTGGGCGGTTTCGCTGCTGGGCTCCCTGCCGATCAGGATGAACGCCGGCTGGTACGCGGCGGCGGACAAGGCGCCGTGGACCCCGCCCGGGTGGATGTTCACCTCGGCCTGGCTGGCGCTCTACGCGGCGATGGCCGTGGCGGCGTGGCTGGTGTGGCGGCAGCAGCTCTTCCCGCGCCGGAAGGCCCTCACGGTCTACGCGGGCCTGATGCTGCTGAACCTTGCCTGGCCCCTGATGTTCTTCGGCCTGTACCCGGCGCTGGGGACCGCCGCCCTGTGGCTGGCGTTGCTGCTGATCGCGGCGCACACCGCGCTGGCGACCGTGGCGGTGCTGCGCTTCGGGCCGATCAGCACGACGGCGGGTCTGCTGATGCTGCCTTACGTTTCCTGGCTGGTGTTCTCGGCCAGCCTGAACCTTTACGCGGCGGTTCACAACTAGGTGCGGACGCTGCGCGCCGAATTCGCCGGAAACTCCCCTAGTCGCCGGAATGTTCCGGCGAGTTGGCGTGCGTCCGGCGAATTCGACGGCGGGAGGCGGGAGGCGCGGCGGCTCAGGCGTTGGCGTGCTCGGCGAGGATCGCGTCCACCTGGCCCAGCGCCCCCTTCATGCCCTCCTCCATGCCCATGGCGACGATCTTCTCCATCTGGTCCTCCGTTTCGAAGGTGGAGAGCACCGTCATCCGGGTGCGGTCGCCGATGGGTTCCAGCGTCACAACTCCGTGGATGGAGCCCATCTCGGCCACCGGCTCGCCGCTGTCGTCCGAGAAACCGTCGTCGAATGACAGGCTGTGCGGGGCGTCAATGATGACGAACCGCCACCAGCCGCGGGCCTTCTCCCCGTCGGGTCCAGTCATGTAGTAGCTGGCCTCGCCGCCCGGGACAAAGTCGTGCTTCTCGAAGGTGGCCGGCCACGTGGGCGGCCCCCACCACCGCTCCAGCTGGCGCGGATCCTCCCAGATCTGCCACACGCGTTCGACGCCGGCGTCGAACTCCGCGACGATGCTGAGACTCAGCGCCTCAATGTTCTTGACTGAACTGATGACTGTCATGCCCAACCCTTCCTATCCTTGTTAGCCGTCTTCCGCCTCGCTGCTGCCCGGCGGGCCGTTGGGTGGATCCGTGTCGGAGAGCAGGTCCGCGATCCGTTCGGACCGCTGTCGCCAGATAGCTTCGTACTCATCGAGCATCCTGCGGGCCTTCTGCAGTCCGTCGTGGTTGGCCCGCACAATCTGCTCCCGTCCGCGCTTCTCCTTGGTCACCAGGGAAGCGCGTTCCAACGCCGCCACATGTTTCTGGACGGCAGCGAAACTCATGGCGTAGAGCGCGGCGAGCCCGGAGACCGAGTACTCCGCCACCGTCACGCGGCGCACGATGTCCCGGCGGGTCGAGTCGGCAAACGCCTGGAACAGGCGGTCCACCACTTCGTCACTCAACCGATCTACAACCATTTGGTTGTAGGATAGACCCCAGCCGGGTGGCCGTCAACGGGGTTGGCGCCGCCTCACCCCATGAACGTACGGTGGACGTCGCTGCCGTAGCGGCGGATGATGTCCCGCTTGGCGCTCCGGAACGCCTCGAGGTCCCCGCCGTGGCCGTGCTGCTCCGCCCGCCGCCGGGCGAGCTCGTCCGCGATCACGTCCAGGAACAGTTCGGCCAACAGCAGCCGCGCCGAATCGCGGAAACGGCCGCGCCCGTCAACGTAGAGCTGGACGGTGGGGGCGGCGGTGTTGATGATGACCTTGCGCTCCTGCGCGCTATAGACGGCGCGGTCCGCGCTGTTGTGCAGGCTGCGGAACTCATATCCGGTGAAGAGGTCGACGCCGTGGTCCCGGACCGGCCGGTGTCCCTCCTTGTGCCCGCCCCGGTTTGGCCGCCCCTGCTGCCCGACGGCGACGCCGGCACCGCCGGGCGCAACTCCGGCGGCCGAGGGATGCGGCGGCTGGTCGGCGCTCCGGTGCGAGGCGTGCTCGGCGATGACGATCTCGCAGAGCGCCCAGTAGTCGCCGGCCCGGGCCGTGAGCTCGCCCCGGTCACCGGACCGCTCGCCGGTGACGGTCCACTCTAGCCGCCGGGTTTGCCCCAGCGCGTCGACGGCGGCCGGGGCCGGGGCGGGGTCCATCCGCATCGAGCCGGGCAGGTCCGCCTCGAAAGTGAGCGTCCCGCCGTCGGGCAGCCGGGCGGGATCCAGCAGCAGGGACACATGGAACGGCTGGCCCGGCGGCCGGTAGTAGAACGGGGTGGTAAAGCGCAGCGCCGCTGCCTCATCCCCCGCCGGCAGGCCGTTCCCCGGCCTCGGCGCGGTCTCCAGCCCCAGGTCGACGACGGCCGCCGCGTTCATGTGCTGCAGCAGCTGTTCGATCATTTCGGCGGTGCGCCCGGAGGTGGTGGCACGCTCGAGGTGCGTGAGCTTCTCCTTCTCGGCCTGCACGGCGTCGGCGAGCATCCGGCTCACGGCCCGGGCGAACGCGGCCACAAAGGGGTCGCGCGGGTTCAGGCCCTCGCGCTCGTCGCTGATGACCGCCCGGCCGCGGCCCAGCATCCCGGTCAGGGCATCGCAGCGCACCGCGCCGAAGAGGTATTCGGTGCCCACCTGGTTTTCGAAGTCGAAGAGCTGACAGTCCAGGACGGCCTGCCCGGACAGGACGATGAGGCCGTTGGTGCGTTCGTCGCCCTTAAGGGTCAGCTCGGTGTCCCTGGCGCGTTTCAGCGTGAGGGTGAACGGGTACTCCTGGCCCTCAAAATCGACGCTGCCCGGCAGGTCCGGCCCCAGCAGCAGCGCCGCCGGCGGCTCCCGGAACCGGACCGGCTCCCTGCGGTAGTCGCCCGCTCCCGGCTGCCCGTGTTCCAGCTCCACGCTCCGGCGCCCCAGCACCGCGCGCAGGTAGATGTTGTCGGCGAGGGACTCCAGCAGGGTGCTGTACTGGGTGATCCGGACGTGGGGATTGTCGACGACGACGCTCACCCGGGTGCCGCTGGCCGCCGGCTCTTCGTCGATCCCCAGCCGGGCGTAGTCGGCGGGGAAGGCGCGCCGGTCCTCGCCGCCGTCGTCGTAGAGGTAGCCGCCGTTCTCGCCGCGGAAGACGTCGATCCGGGTGAACCGGCCGCCCTGGATGGTCTCGATCCAGCCGTGGCCCAGGCCGAAGATCGCCTGTTTGAGGCCGCGGCCGAAGTAGCCGCGGCCGTCGCCCTCGCCGCGCGCCAGCGGACTGTGCGCGCCGCCGTAGCTGAGGATCCGGCCGGCCTGCTCGAAGGACATGCCCTCCGCCTGGTCGCCGACCGTGATCACCGCGCCGGCGTGGTGGCGCTCGTACCGCACGTGGATCCGGCCGCTCGTGTGCCCGCCGGTTCTTTCGAGGCGGGCGTAACTGTCGTCGCTGTTGGTGATCAGCTCCACCAGCGCTTTCTCGACCGAGGCAAAGCGCCGCGAGTCGATCCCGATCACGCGCTGGTCCACCTGGATTTCGGCAACCGTCATGCTGAATCCCTCGCTCACACCGAAGCTGGTACGAAACGTGCCTCAGCCCGCCTGAGCCGCGCCGGGCCGGGCCGATACGTGGAGCGTAGCAGTTCTGCACCATTTGGCACGGTGTGCGACGACGGCCCGTCCCCTATCGGGGCCGGCGCGAAAATCTCCGTTCAGGTTAGAGGGCCCGTACGCTGAGGCGATGAGGCAAAAGCTGGAAGTCGTTCTGGTCCACGGATTGTGGCATCAGCCGGCGCACTTCGACCGCCTGGCGGAAGAACTGCGCGGACAGGGAGCGACCGTTCACATCCCCCGGCTGCACCGCGGCTCGCTCGCGGCCGACACTTCAACGGTCCAGGCGACCGTTGACCGGTGCCTGACGGAGCCCGTCGTTGTGGGCCATTCCTACGGAGGATCCGTCATTACGGGGCTGGACCGGGTCCGTCATCTGGTCTACGCCGCGGCCTTCGTGCCGGCCGCCGGCGAGAGCGGTGCGCTGCTGGGCGGCGCCGGGGCGCTGGTGAACGCAGCGGTACACCGCCATGAGGATGGGAGCACCAGCATCCGGCCGGAGAAGGCCCGGGAGGTCCTCTATGCCGACTGCACCGAAGCCGACAGCGAGCGCGCTGCCGGGCTGCTCGTGCGACAGCGGCCCGGTCACGGCCGTGGGGTTCCCGACCGCATCGCGTGGGAAAGCGTCGGGAGCACCTACCTCAGATGCGAACAGGACCGGGCCCTTAGTCCCGGGCTTCAGGAACGTATGGGCGAGCGCTGCACCACCGTGGTCAGCCTGGATGCGAGCCATTCGCCGTTCATCAGCCGCCCCCGGCAGCTCGCCGGCCTGATCCTGGGGACTTAGCCGGAGTCGAGAAGGGCCTTAACGGGAGCGCGGCGCCGTGGTGGAATCGGGTTCGTCCTGCCTGAGGCCTCCGGAGTCGGAGACGAACCCGTTGAGCCAGGCCACGGCGTCGTCCCTGGACGTGAAAAATTCGTGCGGGTACTGGGTGTCCCGGCTGGTTGCCGCGGCCACGACGCGGTCCACCGCGCTGGATCCCAGCACGGCGATGGCCAGCACATCAATCGACTTGGCGAACTCGTAGCGCGCCGCTGCGCTGATCTCCACGTCCGTCATCACGGAAAGCATGGGCATCCGCCCCGCCTCGGCGAGCAGCGCGGTGGCCCGCATCGCGTCCCGGGCGTCAACGACGTCGACAAACGACCCCGGCGCCCAGACCGACTCGATGATGCCGCCATTGACGCATAGGGAGTTCTTCCCGCTCGCAGCAAGGATTGGTTCTGGCGTCATTCGGCCAAGTCTAGGCGCGGCCGGGCCACTCGGCGGGACAACACGGCGCAGTAGAGTGTGGTCATTGTCGGCTCGTCTCAGTCCAGGAACCGGCAGCCGGAAAACTATGAGGGGCAGCCGTGGCTCACGCCGAGAACGACCTCACCATCAACCGTTCACCCGAGGACGTATTTGCATTCCTCGCCGACGGGCTGAACAACGCTGCGTGGCGGTCGGGGATTCAGAGCATTGCACTTAAGACGGGCACCCCGGGTGCCGTCGGGGCAATCTACGCCCAGACACTCTCTGGGCCAGGCGGGCGGCCCATCACCGGTGACTACGAGATCACCGCCGCGGACCCAGGGAGGCGGCTGGACTTCCAGGTTGTCGCGGGCCCGGCACGTCCGGCCGGAACGTACCACCTGAGCGAAGCTACGGGCGGAACCACCGTTCGTTTCAGCCTGGACCTTGAGCCCAAGGGACTTATGAAGGTTGTCGGGCCGATGATCGCCCGGACCATGCGCGCCGAGGTGGACCAGCTGGGCACCCTTAAGCGAGTCCTTGAGTCGGCTTAGCGCCCCACGATCCGCCGCCGCGCCGCCCGACAGCTAGTCGGCGCGCTGTTCACCCTCCCTACACGCACGGTTCATTACCCATGCGTAGCTTGGGGGAAGTCCCAGAGACCCAACCTTTGAGAGGCTTTCCCATGCGCACGACTCGTACCCGAGGCATCCTCACCGCCGCCGCAGCCTTCGTGCTGGCCGCGTCCGCAATTGGCGGCACCGCTGCCGCCCAGGCTGCAGGAACCAACGATCAGCCCGCCGGAAACGGAGCAGGTTCCCATCATGAAACGGATACCGCACTGGCCGACGCGTTCGACGGCGTCGACCGCAACACGAAGTGGCAGCAGACGTCCAAGCTGAAGCTGAACTTCCCCACGTACCACACCGAAGGAATCGCTTACAGCCAGGACCACATCTTCCTCTCCGCCGTACAGATCACCGAACCCACCACAAAGTTTCCGACCCCGCAGAACGGCTTCGACCGTTCGCCCGGCAAGGGCATCGGTCACCTGTTTGTGATGGACACTGCCGGAAACCTGCAGAAGGACATCGTCCTGGGCGAAGGAGACATGTACCACCCGGGCGGCATCGACTTCGACGGCACCAGTGTGTGGGTCCCGGTGGCCCAGTACCGGCCCAACAGCAGCGCGATCATCTACAAGGTCGACGCGAACAGGCTCGACGTGCACAAACAGTTCGAGGTGCCGGACCACTTCGGCGGCATCGTGATGGACAAGCAGACGGGCCACTTGGTCGGCAACACCTGGGGCTCGCGCCGCTTCGCCGAATGGGACCTTCAGGGCAAGCAGCTCTCAACCTGGGAAAACCCGAACTTCTTCATCGACTACCAGGACTGCCAGTACGTGCCCAACGCCAAGATGCTTTGCGGCGGCATCACCAACCTGCCGCAGACCCCGGCGGCCGGCGGCGCCGGAGCCACGTACGAACTCGGTGGCATGGCAATGATCGACCTCAAGTCCCACGGCGTAACCCGCGAGGCCCCGTTCCAGCAGTGGTCCACTGCCGGGCACGTCGCCACTCGCAACCCCTTCAAGATGACCGCCGACGGCGACCACCTCACCATGAAGGTCGCGCCCGACAACGGCGAAGAGGGCAACGGCACCGAAATCCTCACCTACGAGGCCGCCGTCACCCCGGCCAAATAGGCCGGCTCGCTGAGCGCCATGTTCAACTTCGATAGGCAGCGCTCCGATAAGGTCCTGCTCGACGAACAGACCGGCGCCGTAGAGTCCATCACCAAGGACAAGGGCGACAGCGGCGGCAAAAGCCGCGACAAGTAGCCTCGGGGCCGGATTCGCTGCCAGCTCAGAGAACCGTCAGGAAACGCCACCCGCCGGATAGGGGGTGGCGTTTCCTTTTGCCGGTTCGTGGTTACGTCCACCGCCCACTCGGCCGGGTGCCAGCCGCGGCAGTATGATCAACGCGATGACCGGAGCCGCAGCCCGCTCTGGTTGATTGTTAGCACCGGCCCCCTCACGCCGCGGGAGCTGCCGTCCCGGCCGGGGACGGTCCCCGTATCACGCATTCTTGGGTTCAATGGATTCCTTCTTGCTGACCCTCAACATCGTTGACGGCCCCCTGATCGTGACGTTCTACGCGCTGAGTGTGGGCTTCGCCGTCGCGCTTCTGCTCGGACGTCGGCTGCGGCTCCTGGTCTTCCCGGCCAAGGCGGGGGTGGTTGGCGCCGCCGTCGGCGCCGCGCTCCTGATTGTTTCGGAGGGCCTGATGCACGCCTTCGGCGGCCCGCTGGGGTGGCACGTCCGGCTCTGGGTGATCGCGTGCTTCGCGGGGCTGGGAATCTGCGCGGCCAGTCTCCGGCGATCACGGCCGTGGCGGAAAGCGCTGGCGTGCGCAGCGGCCCTCGTTTTTGCCGTCACCGCGGTGCTGGGAGTCAACGCCTACTACGGTCTGCACCCGACTGTGGCGTCCTTGCTGGGGATTTCCCTCGCCCCCAGGATCGAGCTGGATCCCGTCAAACCCCACACCCCGGCCAAGCATCAGGCGCCGCTGTGGGAGCGCTGGAAGGCGCCGGAGCAGCTGCCGCCGGAGGGAACAACAGCCCAGATCGCCATCCCGCCAACAGTGTCCGGTTTCGACTCGCGGCCGGCGGGGCTGTATCTTCCCCCGGCGGCCCTGGTGGCCGACCCGCCCGCCCTACCGCTAGTGGTTTTTATGATGGGGCAGCCCGGGAATCCGGACCCCCAGTACGTCAAGACGATTCTGGATGACTTTGCCTCACGCCACGACGGGCTGGCCCCCATCGTGATCGTCGCAGACCAACTCAGGAACCCCGCCGTCGACAATCTCTGCCTGGATTCGCCGCTCCACGGACGTCCCGAAACGTTCATTAACCGCGACGTGGTGGACTGGGCGCGGGGCCACCTGCACATCATCGACGACCGCAAGTATTGGACCATCGCCGGCTATTCCCACGGCGGCCAATGCGCGATCTCTTTTGCGGCAAAGTATCCCTCCGTCTGGGGCAACGTCCTGGACATCTCCGGGGAGGAATACCCGGGAGCGGAAGAACCGGAGACCAACCTGCGGGAGATGTTCGGCGGCAGCCAGGCGGCCTACGACGCCGAGAAACCAGCCAACATCCTGAAGCAGCGGAAGTACCCGGACACCACGGCCATCTTCACGGCGTCCACCGACGATCCGGTGTACCTGGAGGCGGCCCGCCACCTTTCCGCCGCGGCAACTGCCGCGGGAATGACCGTCACGTACCACGAGGTTCCCAATGGCGGCCATGTCATCGGGGCGCTGAACGGCGGGCTCAGCGCGGGCTTCGACGTCCTCTATCCGCGGTTGGAGCTCTCCGGCCCCTGACTTTTCAGCCGCCGGGCCGCCCTGCGGAGCTGCGCGCCGGTCCGCCACCGGCCGGCCACGGACATCGCCCGGGTCCACAGCGCCCAATACGCCACCCCCGCGGCGAGCGAGGCCGCCACGGCGACGGCCGGGCTGATTCCGGCGAGCGGCGGGTACACCAGCCAGTGCACCAGGTACGCATAAAGAGAGGCGCTGGCCAGGAGCACGGTGAGCCTGCGGAGCGCCGCCGGCACCGGGAGGCTGGGCAGCCAGATGAGCAGCAGGATCCCGGCCAGCAGCGTTCCTTCCCGGGCCGCGTTCTCGAAGAACCCCGGCACGGTCAGCACGGCGATGGCCGAAACCACACACCGCTGGGCCGCCGTCCGGGACCGTGCAATGGCCCAGCCCAGGGCGAAGAGCCAGAGCGCCGGCGCCGTGTGCGGCACGCCGGGATCCACCAGCTCGTAGCGGGTGAGCAGGCCGGCGCCGGTCAGGGCCAGCGGCAGCAGCAGGGGGAAGCGCCGCTCGGCGCGGTCCGCCCACGGTATGGCCAGCAGGGCCGTCATGGCCAGGAGCAGGTAGACAAGGACCTCGACGAACCAGAAATGCCACTGGGTGGTCACGGCCTCGGGCCCGATGACGGCATTCAGGAGCAGGACGTTGGCCGGGCTGTAGTTGTCGGTGGCCAGGTAGGCGAACAGGATGAACGCCGTGCTGGGCACCACGATTCTGGCCACGCTGGCCAGCTGCCGCCGCAGCCGCGGCAGGCGCTCCCCGGCGAGCTGGAAGCGGGCGAAGTTGTACCCGGCCACGGCCATCAGGACATGGGCGGCGCCCTGCCACGTGAAGAGTCCAACGTGGGTGCCGATGATCAGGACGATCCCCACCGCCCGCAACACGGTGCCCGTTTCGACCGGGACGAAGACGCGCCGCCGTTTCCGCACCGGCACCCCGCCCGCGCGCTCTTCCAGGTCCCGGACCGGGGTCACGTGCCAGTCCTGCGGGAGGTGGCCCAGGGCCTGCTCCAGCCGCACCGAGGCGGCCACGTAGGACAGCGAGTCCCCGCCGAGCGAGACGAACGTGTCGCCGTCGGCAATCTCCTCGCGCTCCAGGGCGTCCCGGAAAATCCCGCGGACACTGCCCGGGCCGACGGCGACGCCGGCGCCGTCGGCGCCCGCCTCCGCGGCCACGGTCCCCCGCTCGGGCCGGGACAGCGCCAGGACGGCCTGATAGTCGAGTTTGCCTGAGGCCAGGCGCGGGAGCTCATCGACGGCGTGGAGTTGGAGGGCCGCGCGCGGCAACCCCATCCCCTGGGCGAGGACCTTGCCCAGCAGGCGGGTGTCGTGGTCGCCTTCGACGGCGACGACGATGCCGTCGTCCGTCCCGGCCGCGGCCGCCTGCACGCCGAGGTCTGCCAGGAGTCGTTCCACCTGCCCCAGGTCGACGCGCAGTCCGACGATCTTGACGAACCTGCTGCGCCGGCCCACCACCTCGTACACTCCTGCGGGGTGCTGCCGGGCGAGATCGCCTGTGCGGAGTTCCGTGATGGTCCGGCCCAAGGCGAGGTCCGCCGGGGTCTCGGCATAGCCCAGCATGACGTTGGGGCCGGAGTAGACCAGTTCGCCGTGCTCCAGGCCAGGAACCGGGTCGATCCGGAACGAACCGCCGGGCACGGCGACGCCAACAGCGCCGGGGACGTTGGCGGCGAGTTCCGGCGGCAGGTACGCCATCCGGGCGGTCGCCTCGGTTTGGCCGTACATCACGAAGAGGTCCCAGCCGTTCCGGCGGCCCAGCTCGGCGTACCGGCGCACCGACTCCGGCGCCAACCGGCCGCCGGCCTGGGTGACGTAGCGCAGCCCGGGCAGCTCCATGTCCGCGAACCCCACGCGTTCGAGCAGCTCGAACGTGTACGGCACCGCCGCGAACGCCGTCGCCCCACGGTTTCGGAACAGATCCCAGAAACACGGGTCGACGACGGAGAGGTCCGTGAGGACCAGGCCTGCGCCGCGGAGCAGGTGGCTGTTGATCACCGACAGCCCGTAGCAGTAGGACATGGGCAGCGTCGTCGCGGCGCGGTCGTTCGGGGCGATGTCCAGGTATGCCGCAATGGATTCGGCGTTGGACTGCAGGTTGGTGTGCGAGAGGCGGACGAGCTTGGGCGAGCCCGTGGATCCGGAGGTGCTGAGCAGCAGGGCAAGATCCGGATGGAGCTCGTGCCGTGTGCCGGGCCGCCTTTCCTCCAGGAGCGGGTGCCCGCCGCCGGGCCGGAGCACGACGTCGGGGTCGTAGGCCGCAAGCAGGGAGTCCAGGGCGGCGGGCTTGTCCTCGGGCAGGAGGATGAGAGGGTGGCCGCCCGTCAGCGCCGCCAGGTAGGCGACGAGCGAGCCGACGTCGTTCGCGGCGGTCAACGCCACGAGCCGGCGTTCGGGGCCGAGCCGGAGGGCGAGTTCGTCGACGCGTTCGGCCAGCTCCCGGTAGCTCAGGGTCAGGGTGTCGGTCAGGATGGCGGGTCGGTCCCCGTAGCTCGCAAGGTCGGCGGCGAAGGGCACCCGCATAAAGTCAAGCTGCGTGGTCACCCGGACGATGGTATTGGCTTAGGCTTGCCTAAGCCAAATTAGGATACAAAAGCTTTGCGTAATACGGGTGCGTTGCGGGTGCGACCGTCCGGCGGCGAGGCGGCGGCGAGGCGGGTGATCCTTGACCGTCCGGCCCGGCGGGCGGGACACTTGGGGAGTGAACAGGGACGACGAAGTGAAGGCTCTCGGGATTGTCGTCGACCGCCTAGCGGAACGTTTTCCGCACCTCTCGCGCTCCAGCATCGAAGAGGCCGTGCGGGAGGAACACCAGGCACTGGATGGTGGCCGGATCCGCGACTTCGTGCCGGTCCTTGTTGAACATGCAGCCAAGGCGCGCCTGTCCGGCTGAGCTACCCGGCTCAGGCGGGAGTCCGCCCTAGGATCGACCCCATGGAGACCTTCCTCCGGCCCGGGTGCGCGCCTGATCAACAGGGCGCGCCCAAAGTCGCCGTTGTTGTTCCCGGCGCGGGCTATAAGGTCGAGTCTCCCCTGTTGGACTGGCCCGCCGAATTGCTCAAGGACCGCGGCTGGCACGTCCGCGCCATCCGCTGGACGGACGCCGCCATCCGCACAACGCTCTCCCGGACCACCAAAGCCGATCTGCTGATCGGCGGATTGCGTGACAAGTTCTGGGACACCGCCGGACTGTCCGGGACCGCCGGCACCTTTGTTGAGATCGACGACGCCGACCACTCCCTGCAGGTGCCGAACGACTGGCGCGCCTCGCAGGCAGCCCAGGCGCAGGCATTCACCGCTGCTGAACGTTTCGTGGTCGATATCGGGATTGATCACCCTCGGTTTTTCCTTAATAGCGCTGCTTTCGAGCCGGACGCCGCCGGCAAGCCACAATGAACCATGGCTGAATCTGTAATCCTGATCAACGGTCTTCCCGGCGCGGGCAAAAGCACCCTGGCGGCCCGGCTCGGCGAGGTGCTGGGCGTGCCGGTTATCTCCAAGGACAGCATCAAGGAAGCCCTCGCGGATCTGGCCCTGGGCCGGGTCGGCAGCGGCAAGCTGGGCCAGATCGCCTCGGAAACCATGTGGCAGCTGGTCGCCGCGATGCCGGGCACGGCGATCGTCGAATCGTGGTGGTACCGGCCGCGGGACCTTGACTTCGTCCGCGAGGGCGTCGCTCAGTCCGGCAATCCCCGGCTCACCGAGGTCTGGTGCGAAGTCCCGCCCGGATTGGCGTGGGATCGCTACCAGGGCCGGCAACGCCACGCGATTCATCCGACCGCGAACGCGGCAGAACGCGACTGGGCTGAATGGTCGGAGAATGCGGTCCCCCTGGGCGTGGGCCGGACGGTCCACGTCGACACCTCCGCGCCGGTCGACGCGGCGTCGCTCGCCGCCGAACTGGCGGCGAGGCGACTGGGATAAGCTCTCTCGGGACCTGAACAAGCATCGACGTCAACCGTTAAGGCGGGAACTCTGTGGATCTACTGGCCGGCCTGGGCCGCGAGGAACTTCGGACCCTCATGTGGGTTGCGGCCGCCGTTTTCGCCCTCGTGGCCGGCCTCTGGCGCCCGCGCAGCCTGCACTGGACCGCGCTGGGGTCCGTGCTGCTCTTTGCGGCCCTCAACGCTGTCGCCGGCATCTACGTCCTGAACCACTTCACCGATCCGCGCTGGTCGACCGGGGCCGAACCGCCGCTGAGCGCGCCGTCGTTGTCCGGCACACCGGTGGTGGGCCAGTTCCTGGGCCCGCTGGACGCAGCCCTGAACGGCGTCGTCGGCGGGGTGAACGACTTCTTGGCCTTCAAACACGCCCTTCCCATCGCACTGGAATTCCTCGGCTCCGCCGGGTGGGCCCTGCTGCTGTCGTTCCCGCTGGCCGTAATTGCCGCCGTCGTCAGTTTTATCGCGGCCCGGCGCCGGGCCGCGGCCTTCGACAAATACCGCGCCACCGTCGACGAGCTCAAAGAAGAGCTTGAGCAGGTCAAACGCCAGATCGCCGTAGGGAAATCCGTCGCTACGGCCCACACGCGCGACGCGTAAAGCGCAGGAGCGGGGCGGTCCGCTGGCGCCGGCCCGCAGCGTGAGTGTGATGAGTCTCACCCGCAATAATCGCCATCTGGCTTGAGCCGCCGTCGGGCCGCTGTGCATCATAAAAAGGCAGGCGGGGTTTCGACTCCCCTCCCGCTTAGCCCCGGTCATCGCTGGACGCCACGCGTCCGCAGCGAGCCAGGGCACCATCCTGGTGGACGCAATGAGGCCAAACCGGTGAGCTCGCAGAGCTGCCCCAGTCTCAGGCGTTCCTGGTATGGACACGGCGGCTCCGCATCGGTGCGGCGGCCGGACACCCGGAAACATGAATGGAAGCACTGAACAATGACGTTTGAAACTGCCAACTCTGTCACCCACAAGCTCTGGGACCGCTCCACGATGCATCACGAGCTGGACGCCCTGGTCCACGACCTCTCGGTCCGGCACAACACCGCGAAGTCCAACATCGCGGTTCACGCCAGCGGCCCCAACACCTTCACGCTCAGCCTGAACAACGGTGCAGCCAACCTGGATTCGGCCTCCGCCTAAGAACATAACCCAGCATTAAACGATGACGACGGCGGGAGGCTCCCGCCGTCGTCGTCGCGTCTGTGGGCGCGGCAAAAGCAATGACGCCCGGGCACCGCGTACGGCGGTCTTGGGGCTTAGGCGGGAGGTTCTAACTCCCAGTCTTTGACATCCGCGAGGGGAGCGAAAACGCCGGGGTCGAGTTCGTCGAATTCCAAGTTGTTCCGGACCAGATGCGGCCAGTTCCGGTTGGCCAGGGCGGCCTTGCCGAGCGCGACGACGTCGGCAGCACCGTCACGCAACATGGACACCGCGGTTTCGGGATCGTCGAGTTTGCCGTTGGCGATCACTGTCACTCCGGAATGCGCCTTGGCCAGTGCGGCCAAAGTCTCCTCCGAATCCTCGAATGCGGGCTCGCTCGCCTGGTATTCCGTGGTGTGGATGAAGTCGACGCCGGTGGCCCCCAGCGTGGAGAAGATGACTTCCGCTTCTTCCCCGGTGCCGCTCCATCGGTGGTCATTGTCGCTGACTTTCGACTGTGAAATTCGTATGCCCACTGTCATGTCGGGGCCCACCGCGTCCCGGACGTCGCGGCAGATCTCCGCAGCGAAGCGCACCCTGTTTTCCGGCGATCCTCCGTAGCTGTCTGTGCGCTGGTTCAGGTAGTCCGTGAGGAACTGATCCAGCAGATACCCATTGGCGCCGTGGATTTCGACGCCGTCGAAACCGGCCCGCTTGGCGTTCAGCGCAGCCGTGACGAAGCCTTTCCGGACGTCGGTCATCTGGTCTGGGGTGATCTCCGCGGGAACTGGATACGGCCCCTCACCGCGGTAGAACGCGAGTTGCTCCCCCTTGGGAGCCACTGCTGATGGACCGATCGAGGACGTGACAAACCGGTTTCCCTGGCTTTGCGCTCCTGCATGCATGAGCTGGGCGAACATTCGTGCGCCAGCCGAGTGGACGCCGTCGACGACGGTGGCCCAAGACCGGGTCTGCTCCTCGGTCGCAATGCCTGGCTGGTAGTGGTAGCCCTGGCTGTGCGCCGTGTCAGGATAAATCCCTTCGGTAATGAGGAGTCCAAAACCACCGCGGGCGAACGTCCGGTAATAAGAGGCCATTCGTTCCGTGGCGAGTCCGTCTTCAGTGGCACTGATCCGTGTCATCGGAGCCAGCGCCACCCGGTTGTCGAGGTGAGTGGAACCGATCTGAAAGGGTGACCAAAGGGGGGTGAAGTCAATCATAAGATCTCCTCTGCGATTTGTTGCTAACATGCCGGCCGCACGAGCGGGCAGCCCTTCATTGGACGGGTCGGCCGCGTAGTCTTTCTGACGCCTGCGCAGGCGTCCGCGAACCGAGGCTTCAGTAAAACAAGCGAGGACAGCTGCCCCTAGTTCTTCAAGGGTCTCGCATTGCTTTGAAGCCCCGGAAGGGCCTGTCATGATCCAGCCCTCTTTGAGCGCGGTCACTCTGGGGGCTCCCGGCAGGCCCTGACACAAGCTGTTGATCGTGGCTGCGACAATCAGGTGTTGCCGCATCGTTCTGACCGGGCCCAGAATGGGATCTGGCACCACGGTTCGTCCGCAGGCACCGCACATGCGGTTTCCCCTTTCTAGGGCATTACATCGCCGGAATTGGGGCCGAGAGTTTGCCCAACAAAGAGGTTTCCCCCGGGGTCGCTCGCTAGCAGGAGAGCTGTGGGTGCCACCTCCGCCGGTTTTCCGAACCGCCCCAGCGGAAGCTCGGCACGTTTGGCCGCCTTCCAGTCTTCCGATATTCCGTCAACCAGCGGGGTTTCTATCGGACCCGGGGCGATGCTGTTTACCAGCACATTGTCGCCGGCGGTTTCCAGGGCCAAGGCTTTTGTCAGCCCCACCACCCCGGCCTTGGCGGCACTGTAGTGGCTGAGCCCGGTTCCGCCTTTGATGGCCAGCTGGGAGGCGATGTTGATGATGCGGCCCCACTTCTGCTGCCGCATCTCCCCCACGACCTCCCGGCAGCAGAGAAAGACGCCGGTCAGGTCGACGGATATAGTCTCGTTCCACATGGCCAGGGTCATGTCCTCCAGCCGCGATTCGGTGAGCAGCCCCGCACTGTTAACGAGGATGTCGATACTGCCCAACTGGTCCCGTGCCGTGGCGAAGGCGGCTTTCACGCTCTCTTCATCCGAGACATCGACGGCGATGGCTCCCCCCGCGCCCGACCGGTCCAAGACGGCCACTCTGTCGCCATTGGCGGTGAAGGCCTCGGCGATGGCTTTGCCGATGCCGCTGGCGCCGCCCGTGACCACCACAGCCCGGCCCGATTGGTTGGGTGAGGTGTACGTGTTGTTCATTCGTTCCTTCCAGTGCTTCTCAGGCCCGCATTTTGATCGTGAGGCCGCCGTCGACTGTTACCGACTGGCCGGTGACGTAGGCGGCGTCATCGGAGGTCAGGAAGCCGATCACGCTGGCAACCTCCTCGGGCCGCCCAACCCGGCCCCACGGAATGTCCCGCCCGGCGCGTTGCAGGCCCTCGGGCCCCAGCGAGTTCACTGGGTCCAGGGACTGCGGCGTCTCGATGAGCCCGGGGATGACGGCGTTGGCGCGGATGCCACGCGGTCCCAGCTCTGCGGCTACGCTGCGGATCAGCCCGAGCACGCCGGCTTTGGCGGCCGCGTAGTGGGCATGCTCCTCCCACCCGTAGACACCGCCGGCGATTGAGGACACGGCAACCATCGCCCCGCCCTCGGTCATCTGCGCGGATCCCGCCCGCAGGGTCCGCAACACGCCGGTGAGGTCGACGTCGAGCATGTCGTCCCAGCGTTCGTCGGTCATCTCGCCGAGGGACGAGTTTCGAAGGACTCCGGCGTTCGCCACGGCGTAGTCCAGCCGGCCGAATTCGTTGACCGCACGTTCGGCGAACGCGTCAACCGAGGGAGTGCTGCGGACATCCACTTCGTGGATCACCGCCTGGCCCCCCGCATCTTTCACCAGGCGCAGGGTTTCCTCCGGGTCGTGGGGATCCCCCGGGAAGGTGCCGATCACCGACCGCACGCCATGCTTGGCGTAATGAACGGCGAGCGCGCGGCCAATTCCGCTGGCGGCCCCGGTAATCACGGCCACCCTCGTGTCCGCGGTCATGCGTCGACCTCGTGCGGGTGGTCCTCGAGCAGGGCCTCAGCCGGCGGCTTCGCAGCGATCATCAGGAGCCCGGAGAACAGGGTTCCGGCTGCACCGACCCAGAGGGCTGCAGCGCCGGTGCCCGCACTGGCTGCCGCTGCGGTGAACAGTGCGCCGCCCAGGATGGTGCCGGGCTGGCTCATGGCACCGATGAATGCGGTGCCGGTGGCACGGCAGCTGACGGGGTAGCACTCGGCCATGAAGTACTGGATGGCGGCGTAGGGTCCGACCAGGAAGAACAGCCCGGCGCCGTAGGTGAGGATGATCATGAACGGGCTGGTGGCGATGGGGCTGAGCATGATGGTGAAGGACAGGCCGGAGAGAATCCAGCCGCCGATGATGGTCCGCTTGCGGCCGATCTTGTCACCGAGCCATCCGTGGAAGACGTAACCGAAGTACGCCAGCATGTTGATGACAATCAGCATCCAGAACGCATCCGAAAGTTCCACGCCCTTGGCGTTCTTCAGTACGGAGCTGCCGAGGATGCTGAAGATCATGATCCCGAAAAAGTTGAAGATCCAGGCCAGCGAGAAGACGATCGTGTTCCGGCGCAGGTGCGGTTCCCAGATGCGCTTCAGCGGGGCCGCGGACGAGTGTTCGACACCGTACGCGTGGGCCAGGGCGTGCGCGTCCCCGGACTGGCCGCTCTTCTCAAGTTGGGTCAGCTTGTGGTGCAGTTCGAACTGGGGAGTCTCCTTGAGCTTCTTGGAAATGACCCACACGATGATCGCTGCCGGAATCGTCGCCATGAGGTACAGGGCGCGCCAGCCGAGGGAGGGAAGGAAAGCGAGGGCCAGGGCACTGGCGAGCAGGAAGCCCAGCGGCCAGCCGCCCTGGATGAAGGAGTAGTGGAAACCGGGACGCTTCCGCTTATCGGCAACCTCGGTGACCTGGTAGACCTCGTTCATGTAGGTCGCGTTGACTGCCTGCTCCGAGAAGCCGAGGCCGCCGAAGGACCGGACCAGCACGAGCATGCCGTTGCTGAGGAACGGGATGCCAGTCGGAATCAGGGCCGTCAGGCCGGAGACGACGGCGGTGCCGCCGATCGTGGTCATCATGCCCTTGCGCCGGCCAAGCCGGTCAATGACAGGGCCGATGCCGAAGCAGACGATGGCAGTGCCGACGGCGATCCAGGTGTTGATGGCGTAGGCCTCGGTTGCTGTCCAGCCGAACTCTTCCTGCATGGCCGGCAAGAGGGTGCCGAAAAGGCCGTAGTCGAAAACGGCGATGGTCCAGGCCAGCAGGGCCAGTACCGTGGCGGTGGTCGTGTTGCGCTTGGAGAAGACCGGGAAACGGCGCTTCTCGTCAGGTGTCGGGTTCGTCAGGTCGACGGCGGGCTGCTGGATGGTCATGACTGGTTTTCCTTTCGGGGGCTGCGAGCGAGGAAGGAGTCTGCGATCTGGTCAAACTTGAGCCAGCTGACGCCTTCATGGGAGTTGATGTGTTCGATGAGGCGTTCGAGCATGAGGAGGACCTGGGGCCTGCCCGAGACGTCCGGGTGGATGGTCATGGTGAAGACGGCCTGGTCCATTTCCCGGTACACCCAGTCGAACTGGTCGCGCCACATCTGCTCGATGTCGCGGGGGCTCACAAAGCCGTGCGAATTCGGGGACGCCTTGATGAACATCATGGGAGGCAGGTCATCGAGGTACCAGTTGGCCGGAATTTCGACCAGGTCGGTTTCCTTGCCGCGGACCAGCGGCTCCATCCAGGTTTCGGCGTCCTTGGTGTAGTCGATCTTCTTCCAGCTGTCACCGACCCGGACGTAGTAGGGCTCGAAGTCGCGGTGCATCAGAGAGTGGTCGTACTTGATCCCGCGTTCGAGGAGGATTTCGTTGGTAACCTGCGAAAATTCCCACCAGGGAGCGACGTACCCCGTGGGGCGGCGGCCGGAGACTTTTTCGATGAGTTCGATCGACCGATCAAGGATGGCCGTCTCCTGCTCCCGCGTCATTGCGATGGGGTTCTCGTGCGAGTACCCGTGGACGCCAATTTCGTGCCCCGCGTCAACGATCATCCGCGTCAGATCCGGGAACGTCTCGATCGAGTGACCCGGGACGAACCAGGTGGCCGGCAGCCCGTATTTCTCGAAGAGGCGGATGAGGCGCGGGCCGCCGACTTCACCGCTGAACAGACCGCGGGAGATGTCACACGGAGAGTCTTCGCCTCCGTAGGAGCCGAGCATTCCGGCAACGGCGTCCACGTCGACGCCGAACGCGACTTGGATGTCCTTAGTCATGAGATCAACCTTTCACTGGGCTTTTTGTTGGAGTTGTGTGGTGAGGTACTGTCTTCGGGGTGGTCGGGGTCCGGCAACCTGCCACGCAGGGCGAAGGCTGCCGCGATGCGGTCCGGTGGTGCGCCGAGGCGGAGCAGCAGGCTCAGGAGAACCAGCGACTGGGAGGGCCGGAGCAGCCCAGAGGATATGGCGCCCGCCGCGCGCAGATCGTCGCCGCCGCCGTCGCCATAGATCGGCACGACGGCGCCGGCCTCCACGCGGGTGCTTGTCACTACCACCACGCCGGCCGCGGTGGCCGCGGCGACCTCCCGGCAGATCTCGCGGTTGGCGTTGCCCGTTCCGGTTCCTTGGAGGACAATCCCCGCCGCACCGGCCTGGAGGGAACTTCGCAGCAGGGCGGCGTCCGCGCCGGGGTAGGCGGCTATGAGGTCCACGCGAGGCGAACCTGACCCGTCGCCCGGCAACGGCAACGGCAACGCCTCAATCGGCGGCCGTACCGCCGTCAGCCTTACTTCTCCCGCATCGCTGACCGATCCGGCCGTTCCGAAATCCGGATTAGCGAAGGCTTCGGGTCTTGTGGTGTGGCACTTCCGCACTCCAGCCGCAGGGAAAATGGTCCCGGCAAAGGCCAGGAGAACACCCTTCCCCCGGGCTGCGGGGGAACCGGCGACGGCGATCGCACGGACGAGATTTCCCGGGCCATCAGGGGTGGTGGAGTCGGCAGCCTGCTGGGCTCCGGTGAAGACGACCGGCCTGGCATCGTCATGTGTGAGTTCCGCCAGGTACGCCGTTTCCTCCATCGTGTCCGTGCCATGCGTGACCACTACCCCGAGAACCTGCGGGTCCGTCAGGGCCTCGCGGATCCTGGCGCAGATGGCGATCATGTCGTCAACGGTCAGCAGGTACGAGCCCTTCCGGAAGACGTCCACCACGCGAACCGGGTAGGCAGCCCGGCCGCCCACGCTGGCAAAGACCTGCTCTCCCGTGTCCGAGGCCACCGCTCCGCCGCCCCCCTCTGACCCGCGGGAGGAGATGGTGCCGCCCGTGGCCAGCAGTACCACGTGTGCCTGGCCCGTATCTGTGACGGTCATGTTCGACTCCGTTACTCCTGCATCCGCCTCCGGCGAACGCTTACCCAATCGTTTGGGTATCTGGCTAAAAAGTATCTGTGCGATGTTTCGCCCACATGGCGCCCGGCGTTTCGGCGATGTAAACACTTTTGGCGTGGAATGCGACCCGCCGGGCTACCCAATCGATTGGGTAAGAGGTTAAACTGACTATAGGATGTGACTTGGGACACGTCAAGGGTCCCAGTGCTGAGGATTCGCGCAGCATCGGGCAGTCTTGTATGACGCCTTCTTGAGCTGCGACAGGGGAGCAAATGAAAGAAATCACGGCCGATGGCCGCACGGTCACGCTTAAGGACCTTGCAAATGAGCTCGGCATCCACCCGTCGACCGTGTCCAGGATTCTTCATTCCGGCTCGGACGTGGCACGCGGCGCCGCGTCCGTGGCGACGGCCGAACGCGTTCGCGAGTTGGCGCGGAAGCGGGGTTACTCCCCCAACCCCCAGGCCGCCGGCCTGCGGACGCGGCGGACCCGCCTCACGGGCGTAATCGTTCCCCGGCTTTCGGACCTCGTCCTGGCCATCATGTACGAGGGCATTGAGGAGGCCGCGGCTGAGCTCGGCTACTCGACGTTCGTCATGAACTCCCGGGACGACCCGGAGGAACAGCGCCGAAAAACGGACACCATGCTGGCCCGCCGGGTGGACGGGCTGATCATTGGAGATGCGCACCTGGACGGCAACCAGCTGCGTGAGCTGACCGAGCGCAAGGTCCCTTTCGTGCTCGTGAACCGCCGCGTTCCCGGCTATCCCTCGGCCACCTGCGACGATGTCCTCGGAGGCCGACTTGCGGCGGACCATCTGTGGAGCAAAGGCCACAGGAACGTGGCCGTGGTTGCGGGTGAACCGTACGCCAGCACAGCCGTTGACCGGACGGCCGGGTTCGTGGACCGGTGGCGATCCCTGGGCGGCGAAATTCCCGACGACGCTGTGGTGTGGTCCCGATTCGACACGTCCGGCGGACGCGAAGCAACCGAAACCATCCTGGCCAGCGGGAAGCCTCATCCCACGGCCGTGTTCGCCGTTAACGACTTCGCGGCAATCGGGGCTATGGGCGTGTTGCGGTCCCATCGCTTCACCGTCGGCCGTGACGTCGCGGTGGTGGGCTTTAACGACACGTCGGTCGCCGCGGAGCTTCCCATCCCTCTTTCCTCGGTCCGCTCACCGATGCTGGATATCGGCCGGACCGCCATGCAGCTCCTGAAGCGCGTGCTGGACGGCGAACCGGTCGAACCTGTCCTGCTCGAACCGACCCTATGCATCCGGGAAAGCAGCGCTCAGGCGATCCCCGGGTGATCTCGAAGACTCCCGGAGAGATCTGCGATCAGCCGGACGGCGCGCCTGCGCCGTGTATCGCGTTGCCTTAGCGGGCTGCCGCGACGATGCTCAAAGCCAGCATGTAGGTGGCACGGACCTCGCCGTCGGCCAGATCAAGGCGCAGGAGCTCCTGGATCTTCCTCAGCCTGTAGCTGAGCGTGTTCCTGTGGATGAAGAGCTCGTCACAGATTTTAGTGGAATTCCCGCTGTGCCGGAGGTAAGCGTCGAACGTCTCCCTCAACGCAATGCCGCGGTCAGAGGTCAAGGGGGCCAGCAGTCGCTGGCACATCGCCACCAACCCCGGGCTGGGCAGCCCCTGCACTATGCCGGCGAGGTCGGCCAGCGGCGCCCTACGCACGCCCGGCCGCCCCACCTGGCGCCGGGCAAGTTGAAGCGTCAGCGGCAGTTCGCTGAGGCTCGCGGACTCGGTGACGATGACAGAGAATTCCGGCGCGTCCAGAAAGAACTCCCGCACGGCAGCAAGCAGGTCCGCCGTTCCCTGCCGGCGCTGCAGCAACAGCGAGGTGAGGCCGTTTTCCTCCATGAAGCGCACCGTGCTGAACGTGGCCTGCAATCCCACCCGGGCGCGCCATGCGATGGCACGCAGCTTGGCGGGCGCGACCTCCTCCGAGCTGCCGATGAGTACCGTGCTCCAGTCACCGTCGGGATCGAAGCCGGACTCCAGCGCATAGCGCCGCAGCGGCAGGGACGGCTCACCGTGATCCGCATAGAGGGCCTCCATAAAGCGCGCTGCTTCCCGGGAATGCAGGGGCGATCGCGAGCCAAGGGTGTAGCTCAGCTGCATGCCGATGACTGCGGCAACCGGGCCCAGGACGGGCTGCAGCACAATGTCGCTACCGATCCCCTCGATGGCCAGCCTGAACTGCTCGGATGCGCCGCTTGGCAGGCGCAGCGTGGTCCGCGCGGTGTGGCCGTGGGCGGTGCCTGCGGCTACGAGCTCGAATGCATTCTGATCGACCACGGCCACCCTCGCGTTGACGGCGCCCGCCACCCGCCCAAGCACCTCCCCCAAGGAATGTCCGTCGGCCGCCAGGCGGGTGCATTCGTCTGCCAGCTCCCAGCCCGTCCGCAGCTCCTCATAGCGCTCGGCGGCAATGATCCGCTCCACGTGGCGCATGACCAGCACAAAGGGCACATCCGGCGGGAGCTCCAGCAGTGGCAGTCCGTGCGCCTCGCAAGCCTGCAGCAGGCCCTCCGGCAGCTCGCGGTGCGCGGCGCCCAGGCCAAATGCGAGTCCGGACACGGGGACGGAGACCAGCCGTTCCACGTAGGCGTCCCAGATCCTGAAGTCTCTAACGTTCAGCCCCATGCCGTTGGTCAGCAGCAGGGCATTGACGCTGAGGAAAGGCGTGGGGTCCATATGTTCGGCGGGTGCACACCAGGTGATCGGCCGGTCCAGACGGCCTTCGGCGCCCCGAACACGAAGCCGGATGTTGAGATCGGCGTCGTCAATCAGGTCTGAGATTCTCACGGAGCCTCCAATGAGTGGCGGGCCAAACCCTCCAGATAGTGCAAACATCATAAGTCAGGCCCTTCGATTCATCGACCTGCACAATATCGGCTCCCCCGGAAGCTGAGTAGCGTTGCACCATGCAAACAAATGTGACTCCCGGCACTTCTCCCCGCCCTGAAGGGCGTGTGTTGTTGAATTCCGACATGGGTGAGGGCCTGGGCCTCCACGAGTTCGGAAACGACGAGGAACTCATGCGCGTCATCGACGTTGCCAACGTGGCGTGCGGGTTCCACGCGGGTGATCCCGACGTGATGAACCGGACCGTGGCGTTGGCCGCCGAGCACGGCGTGGCTGTCGGTTCGCACCCCGGGCTCCCCGACGTGGTGGGTTTCGGCCGCCGCCGGATGGTGCTTAGCCCTGACGAGGTCGAGTCGATCATCCTGTACCAGACCGGGGCCTTGACGGCGTTCCTGGGCAAGCACGGGCTCTCGCTGAACCACATCAAACCCCATGGCGCCCTCTACGGAATGCTGGCCGGCGACGAGGAGCTGATGCAGGCCGCCGCCGGAGCGGCGCTGCAGTACGGAGTTCCGTTCTACGGGCTCGCCGGGACCGCCCACGAAAAGGTGTGCCGGGCGATGGGCGTGGAATTCGTGCCGGAGCTCTATGTTGACCTCAACTACGGTCCTGCAGGGGAGCTGCTGATCCAGCGACGCCCGGTTCCCACTGACCCCGCAGCCGCCGCCGAACGCGTCAGCCGCGCCCTGGCCGGTGAGCCGGTACTGGCCGTTGACGGCACCGAACTGGACATTCCGTTTAGAAGTATCTGCGTGCACTCCGACGCCCCCAATTCCACTGCCGTGGCCAGCGCCGTGCGTGCGGTCCTGGGCTAGAGCCGATTAATCCAACCACCTGAAAGCGAGCACCCCATGGCAAACATTGTTTCCCCGCTCCCCGGAGTCTTTTACCGCAAGCCCGGCCCGGGAAAGCCGCCTTTCGCCAACGAGGGCGACACCATAGAAGTCGGCCAGACCGTAGGCATCATCGAAATCATGAAGCAATTCACCGAAATCCAGTCCGATGTCGCCGGGACCCTCGAATCTTTTAAGGTCAACGAGGGCGAAATGGTCAATCCGGGCGACACCATCATCGTCATCCGAGAAGGCTAGTGATGAAGAAACTGCTCATCGCCAACCGCGGCGAAATCGCAGTGCGCATTGCCCGGACCGCCCGCGAGATGGGTATTGAGACCCTCCTCGTCGTAAGCGAACCCGACGCCGATTCCCTGGCAGCGCGCACGGCCGACAATTTCGTCGTGATAGGCCCGGCCCCTGCCCCCGCCAGTTACCTGAACCAGGACGCCGTCATCGCTGCAGCCGTGGATAACGGCTGCGACGCCGTTCACCCTGGCTATGGATTCCTCTCCGAAAACGCCACGTTTGCGCGCAAGGTCGCAGCAGCGGGGCTCACGTGGGTGGGTCCCGACGCCGACGCGATCGAGATGATGGGCAATAAGTCCCTGGCCAGGGAATCCGCCCGCAAAGCGGGAGTTCCAATCCTCCGCGGCTCCGACGGTCCGCTCGACCCCGACGCCGACGCCCTGGAAGCGGCCCGCGGCATCGGTTACCCGCTGGTGGTCAAGGCCTCCGCCGGCGGCGGGGGGCGGGGCATCCGCTTTGTGCACAACGAGGGCGAACTACTGGAAACCATTGAGATGGCGCGCGGGGAAGCGGCGTCGGTCTTCGGAGATCCGACCGTCTACCTGGAGCGCTTCGTGAAGCACGCCCGTCACGTGGAGGTACAGGTCCTTGGCGACGGCACCAACTTCATCCACCTCGGAGACCGAGACTGCTCCATGCAGAGGCGCTCCCAGAAAGTCATTGAGGAAGCTCCGGCGCCCGACCTTCCTGACGCCGTCCGCCGGACCATCCGCGAATCCTCGGTGGAACTCGCCCGGGAATGCGGCTACAGCGGTGCCGGAACGGTCGAATTCCTCTATGACCCGGCCGGCCACGAGGCCGCGTTTATCGAAATGAACACCCGCATTCAGGTGGAGCACCCCATCACCGAGGAAATCACCGGCGTCGACCTAGTCCGTGAACAGCTGCTCATTGCCTCCACCGGATCCATGTCGGTCCGGCAGGAGGACATCCAATTTAGCGGCCACGCCATCGAGTGCCGCATCAACGCCGAGGACCCGCACAACAACTTCTTTCCCAGCCCGGGCCTCATCACCGCCCTTGAATGGCCGTCAGGCGACGGGATCCGCATTGACGCAGGCGTGGAGGCCGGGTCCACGGTCAGCCCGTACTACGATTCCATGCTCGCCAAGCTCATTGTCCACAAGGACACCCGCGAAGCCGCCATCGAGGGGGCGCTGGAGGCGCTGCACAGGACCCGGATCGAAGGGGTCAAGACAACAATTCCCGTGCTCAAGAAGCTGCTGGACCGGCTCGAATTCGCCGCCGTAAAGCACCACTCCAAGTTCATAGAAACCGTAGACAATCTGATGGAGGCACCATGAGTAGCCCCGCACCCGCCGCGTTGGAGGCCCGCTACACCTGGGGCGGAGACGAATTCCTGTTCGTCGAGGTCTCCGAGTCCATGAGCCTGGCCGCCAATTTCAGGGTCATGTCCATCGCCGAGAAGCTTTCAGAGCTGGAGCTGACGGGCATCGTGGACATCTGCCCGGCCAACGCCTCGTTGCTGGTGCGGTTCGATCCCGACGTCCTGCCGCCGTCGACCCTTGAAGAGACCGTCCGGACCATTGAGGCGGACCTGGCGCACCACCAGCAGCAGGCCCTCGAAACCCGGATCATCGAAGTGCCGGTCTGGTACGACGATCCATTCACGGCCGAGGTGGCAGAGCGCTTCCGCGAAGGATTCCACCAAGAGCCGGGCGGCAGCGACATTGACTATGCCGCCAAAGTCAACAACCTCAAGGACGCCGCGGAGTTCATAAAGCGGCACCACGAGCAGCCCTGGCTCGTCTCCATGGTCGGATTCGTCGCCGGCCTGCCGTTCCTCTTCCAGCTGGTAGAGCGCGAGAAACAGCTGGAAGTCCCCAAGTACCTAAGCCCCCGCACGGACACACCTGCCTTGACGGTGGGCCACGGTGGCTGCTTCGGCTGCATCTACTCGGTACGGGGAGCGGGCGGGTATCAGATGTTCGGAATCGCTGCCGCGCCAATCTTCGATCCGGCGCAGGCCCTGGCCGATTTCAAGGACTTTATGGTGTTCTTCCGGCCGGGCGACATCGTGAAGTTCAAGCCTGTCACCGAGGCCGAGTACAACAGCATCCAGGCCGAAATCGCCGCGGGGACGTTCCGCTACCGGCAGTCGCCCGTGACCTTCGATCTGTCCAAAGCGCTGGCGAATCCCGAAGGCTACAACAAGGAACTCATGGAGGCCCTCAATGGCATTTGATATCACGAGCCCCGGGCTTGCCACCACGGTCCAGGACCAGGGACGCACCGGGCACTACAACGTCGGCATCCCGCAGAGCGGTTCCCTGGACCAGTATTCGGCCGAACTCGGCAATGCACTGGTGGGCAACACCGCCAAGGAAGCGGTCCTTGAATGCACGTACCTGGGCCCGGCGCTGACCGCCGACCAGGATGTTGTCATTGCCGTCACGGGGGCCCCGGTTGAGGTCAGGGTCAATGGCGAACCCCGGCCACAGTGGAGCCGACTGCAACTGAAAGCCGGCGACGAACTCAGCTTCGGCGTCATCCGGGGCGGCACACGGTACTACATCGCGGTCCAGGGCGGCATTGATGTGCCCGAGGTGCTGGGTAGCCGGTCCACCTACAGCCTGGGCGCAATCGGCGGATTCCACGGCCGCAAGCTGGAGGCCGGCGACCGGATTTCTGTCGGCAGCCCGCTCAACGACGGAGCCGTGCCCGACGCGGATACGGTTCCGGAAGAGTTCCGGCCCGCCTTCGCCAAGGAGCAGACCGTCCGGATAGTGCTGGGACTCTATGACCACCGCCTCACCGACGAGGGACTGGACAATCTCCTGAACGGCGAGTGGAAGGTGACTCCGGTGGCCGACCGGATGGGATTGCGGTACTCCGGTCCCGGCGTGAAGTGGAAGGAACGGGAGCAGCCCTTCGGGGCCGGTTCCGACCCGTCGAACATCGTGGATGCCGGCTACGCCGTCGGGTCCATCCAGATTCCGGGCGGTACCCAGCCGATCATTCTGCACCGCGATGCCGTCTCCGGCGGCGGCTATGCCATGGTGGGAACAGTCATCAGCGCCGACATGGACTTGGTGGCCCGCGCCGCCCCCGGCACGTCCACCAGGTTCGTGGCCGTGAGCATGGATGAAGCCTTGGCGGCACGCAGGGAACTCGCTGAGCGCAAGAACAACGCGAAAGCCGCACTCGGCCTCAGGAGTTGATTCTGGCCGCCGGAACAAAATACAAGGCTGGCGCGGGAGGGACCTTCAGCGCGTCACAGCTTCGCGCTGTTGCAGGAGGCCGAGTTCCTCCCGTCGCGGGAGCCCTTCCCAATCGCCGTAGGCAAGGCAGGCAAAGGCTCCGGTTTTCGCGGCCAACTCAAGCCGCTGCGCCGGTGCGCTGGCGGCCATGAGTTCCGTCAGGTAGCCGGCGACGAAGGCGTCGCCGGCGCCAACAGTATCCACCGGCTGGACCGGCACTGCCTCCTGGCGGAAGATTTTCCCGTCGATCCAGGCCACCGCGCCGTCGCTGCCGAGCTTGATGACGGCTTGGGCCGGGCCCAGGTTTGCCATACGCTGCGCCAGTTCAGCCGGGTTGTCCGCACTTCCGACCGCCAGGGCTGCTTCCTCATCCCCGGCGAAGACGACGTCGACCAGCGGAACCAGTGCCCGGTAGGACTTTCCGGCGGCTGCGGCAGACCAGAGGTTGGCCCGGTAGTTGAGGTCGAACGAGACGCTCACGCTGTGTTCCCTCGCCAACTCCATGGCCTGCCGGATGGCTGCCGCAGCGGAACCGGACAGTGCAGGGGTAATGCCACTGACATGCAGAACCGACGCGCCCGCGATCAGCAGCGGATCAAGGTCAGCGGGTGAGAGGCGTGAGCCCGCGCTGCCTGCCCGGTAGTAGCTGACCTTCTGCGTTGATTGCGTGCGACGCTCCTTCAGCATGAGGCCGGTCGGCGCGTCCGGATCCTCCGTGACCCGCACCGTAACCCCCTCTGCCCGGATCTCGCGCTGGACGAGTTGCCCCAGCGAGTCGGCGCCCACCCGTCCGCACCACACGGCATTTCCCCCGAGCCGCTGCACCCCGATGGCCACGTTCGATTCGGACCCACCTATGCCAAGGCCCATGGTCGACACATGGGCCAGCGGCCCCGGCTGCTCCGCCGTGAGGAGCGCCATCGTCTCCCCCAGGGTTACAAGATAGGGGGCCGGCGGAATGGACGAGCTCACTGCCCCGCCCCCGCCTCGTCGACAAGGCCGCGCAGCCGCACGGCGCGTTCGGTGAGCTGTTTCAAATCTCCACCTTGGAAGGCGTCGCCAATCAAGGGTCCGCCCAGGCTGACGGCAAGTGCCCCGGCTCGAATCCAGTCCGCGGCGTCGGTGATTCCCACCCCGCCCGACGGAACCAATTCGATGCCGGGAAACGGTCCGCGGAGCATGGAAACGTAGCCCGGACCGACCACCGATGCCGGGAAGACCTTGACGGCGGTGGCCCCCGCCGACCAGCCGCCGAACAACTCCGAAGGCGTCAGGCCACCCGGGTAGACAGCCACACCATGGTCGACGGCGGCCGCGATGACTGCCGGATCTGTCAGCGGGGTGACGAGGTACTTGCCCCCCGCCGCGATCGCCTCCAGTGCCTCGGCAACCGTGGTTATGGTCCCCACCCCGAATTCGGCGTCGGCGCCAAATCGTTCTTGCAGCCGCGGAAGTTCCTCGAACGCTCCGGGGGTGCTCAGAGTCAGTTCGACACTGACAACACCGCCCTTAAGGAGGGCTTCAATGACGGGAGCGTAGGCGGCGGCGTGGGTGGCCCGCAGGACCGCGATCACGCGGGTGTCGCGCAGGATCTGCGACGGCGCGGGCCGGCTGGCGACCGTCGGGAGCTGCAGTGAGGACATCTCAGCGGCCCAGCCATCCGCCGTCGACGGGAAGAATGACCCCGTTGACGTAGTCCGAGGCCCTTGAGGCAAGGAACACCGTTGCGCCTGCGAGGTCGTCGGGGCGTCCCCACCTGCCAGCGGGAATCCGGTCCAGGATGCCCTTTTCCCGGACGGGATCATCCTGCAGCGCCTGGGTGTTGTCGGTGGCAATGTAGCCCGGTGCCACGGCGTTGACGTTCACGCCCCTAGGCGCCCACTCGTTGGCGAGCGCCTTGGTGAGACCGGCGATGCCGGCCTTGGACGCGGTATACCCCGGCACGTTGATGCCGCCCTGAAAACTAAGCAGTGAGGCCGTGAAGATGATCTTCCCGCTCCCCCGCTTGAGCATGGTTTTCCCGATTTCCCGGCTCAGCATGAACTGGCTGGAGAGGTTCACTTCGATGACCTGGTCCCACATGTCATCCGGGTGCTCGGCCGCGGGCTTTCGGGCGATCGTGCCGCCGTTGTTCACCAAGATGTCGATCGGGCCGACACCGGCCAGCTCGTCGGTCAGGCCGCGCACGGCTTCGCGGTCGCCGAAATCCGCGCGGATGCCGGTGAAGCGTCGCCCCAGCTCCGTGATGCGCTGCTCGACCGCGCTGCCGACGGGTTCAAGATTCGCGGACACTCCGATAATGTCCGCGCCTGCCTCGGCCAAGGCCACGGCCATGGCAAGTCCAATGCCCCGCCGAGCACCGGTGACGACGGCGGTTTGCCCGGTGAGGTCGAAAAGGCCGCCACTCATGACGTGGCCACGGGACGGCAGTCGACGAGGACCTTCATGGCACCGCCGGACTCGAGGGCCAAGAACCCCTCCTCGACGTCGTGAAGGCTGACGATCCGCGAGATCAGCCGCCGGGCAGGGATCGCGCCGGAAGCCACGAGCCTCACTGCCTCCTCGAAGTCCTCGCGCTGGTACAGCCGGGCACCGAACATTTCCAGCTCGCGCCAGAAGAATCGGTGCAGGTCGATCTCCTTGGGCTTGGGATGAATCGCCACCATGACGAGCCGCCCCCTCGTGGTGAGGACATCGACGGCGGAGTTCACCCCGGCCGCCGCGCCGGAGACTTCAAAGGCCACATCTGCACCGGCTCCGTCCGTTTCCTGCAGGACGAGGTCGAGCAGGTTCTGTTCGCGCGGGTCGATGGCGTTGATGCCGGATTCCTTCGCGAGTGCCCGCCGGGCGGGGTCCAATTCGACCAGGACCACCCGGGCTCCCCGCCGCAGCGCGACGGATGCGATCAGCTGGCCAACCGGGCCTCCGCCAATGACGACGACGAATTCACCGGCGACGAGCCGTGCGCGGCGCACGTCGTGGACGGCCACCGCCGTGGGTTCAATCAGCGCGGCCTCGTCGAGCGCCAGGCCTTCGGGCAGGGCGACCACAACGTCGGCCGGCACGTTCCAGGAGCTCTGCATCGAGCCGTCCGAGTCGATGCCGATGAAGTCCAGCTTGTGACAAATGTGCCCGTGTCCGCGGGTGCAGGCGGCGCAGGAACCGCAGGACAGGGTGGGCATCACGGTCACAGCTTGGCCGAAAGTCCACCCGGTCACGCCTTCACCCAGGCCGGCAATGACACCGGACATCTCGTGGCCAATAATCGCCGGCATACTGACGCGGGCGTCCATGTCGCCGTGGAAGATGTGCAGATCGGTGCCGCAAAGCCCGGTGTAGGACACCGCAATCTGCACTTCCCCGGCTCGCGGCGGGGTCTGGGCGGTTGGAGTGGTGCTGAAGGTTCGGGATCCGATATACGTGGCGGCGGTCATGGAAATACTCCTTGCAATGGTTGAGGGCTAGCGGGCTAAAGGACCTTGCTAAGGAACCCTTGAGTTCGCGCGTGCTGCGGAGTGGAAAAGATCTGTTCGGGGGTGCCTTCCTCGACGATCAGCCCCTGGTCCATGAAGATCACGCGGTCCGCCACTTCCCTGGCGAATCCCATTTCGTGGGTGACGACCACCATGGTCATGCCCTCGTTTGCCAGGTCCTTCATGACGGTCAGCACTTCGCCGACGATCTCAGGGTCGAGGGCGGACGTCGGTTCGTCGAAGAGCATGATTTTCGGATCCATGGCCAGGGCCCGGGCAATGGCCACCCTCTGCATCTGGCCGCCGGACAGGCTCCCGGGGTAAGTTTCCGTCTTTGCGGCGAGACCAACCTTGGCCAGGAGCATTTCCGCCTTGGCCCGGGCCTCTTCCTTTGAAACCTTGCCGACCTTGAGCGGTGCCAGCATGACGTTGTCGATGACTTTCAAATGCGGGAAGAGGTTGAAATGCTGGAAGACCATCCCGGCCTCCTGCCGAACCAGGTTGATGTTGGTTTTCGCGTCATCCAGCCGGTGCTTATTGATAACGATGCTCCCGGAGGTGATCGATTCCAGGCCGTTCATGCACCGCAGGAAGGTGCTTTTGCCGGAACCGGAAGGGCCAATGACGCACACGACCTCACGCTCCCGGATGTGGCAATCCACCCCTTTCAGCACATGGTTTTGTCCGAACTTCTTGTTCAGGTTCTCAACAACAATCACTTTTCATGTTCCGTTCTAGATGCCCGCGGGCTCTGGGAGTTTGAGAGGGTCCACGTGGATCCCGGTCTTTTTCTCGTACAGCCGCCCCAGCAGGGAGATGCCGTAGCAGATGACGAAATACATGCCGGCGACAACCAGAAATGTCTTGATGGGATCACCGGTCAGGTTGGTGACGACATTGCCCGCGTGGGTGAGTTCGAGCAGGCCGGTGACGGTGACCAAGGACGAGTCCTTGACGAGCCCTATGAGGAAGCCGATTCCGGGCGGGACCATGATCCTGACCGCCTGCGGCAGGATGACATACCGGAGCTTGCGCCAGTAGTCGAGGCCCAGTGCGTCGGCCGCTTCGCTTTGGCCTTTCTCCACGGCCTCGATGCTGCCGCGTACGATTTCGGCCACGTAGGCGGCTGCGAAGCAGGTCAGGGCTATGACAGCCGAGGAGAACTTATCCGGCTCCAAGCCCGGAAACAGCAGTGGGATTCCGAAGAAGACGAAGAAGATGATGACCAGGACGGGAATCCCGCGGACGCAGCTGATGTAGATGGTGCTGATCCACCGCGCAATCCTGCTCGGAGAGGTCCGGGCGATGCCTAGGATCAGGCCGAAAATCACACCAAGCACTCCGGAAACTGCACAGAGCTGGATAGTCAGCCAGGCACCCTCGGCCAGGGGCACGAGGTCCTGCCAATCGAAGGGCCTAAACATGCGTCCCCACCGCCCAACGGAACAGGGTCGTTTCGGCCCGCTTTGAGACAAGGGACATCAGTGCTGACACTCCGAGGTAGAGGAGCCCGCCGACGGCCAGTACCTCAATGGTCCGGTACGTGGTGTTGCTGACGCTCATGATCGCGTTGGTCAATTCTGGGAGCGAGATGATGGATCCAATCGACGAAGCCAGGAACAGCAGAATGAGCTGGTTGGTCAATGCGGGGAAGACGTTGCGGGTGGCCGGCAACAGCACAATGTAGCGAACGATCTGGGCGGGTTTCATGCCCAGCGCCTTTCCGGCCTCACGCAGTCCGCGGGGCACGGACTCGAACCCTGCACGGTAGATCTCGGCCGTGTAGGCGGCGTTGTTCAGGGTCAGGCCGATAACGGCCGCCCAGACGGGCTCGAGGTTGATGCCCAGAGCGGGAAGGGCAAAGTAGATCAAGTACAGCTGAACGAGCAGAGGCGTGTTGCGGATGGCCTCGATGTAGCAGGTGCAGAGGATGCTGATTGCTTTTCCGGGTCCGGCCTTCCCCAGGTACACGAGTACACCGAGCACGCTGCCCGCCAGCATGGCCACGAGGGTGATGTACAAAGCTGTCCAGAGCCCCTCCAGAAGAAGCGAGCTGTACGGGAGAAGGTCTCCAAAATATAAAGCCATGTGCAAAGGGTCCTGTCCGTGAACGGCAGCGTGGGTGGGTGGCTTGCTCTCCCCCACCCACGCTGGAGGCGCGTTCGACTATCTGTTAGTGGGCGAGGAAGGGCGGCAGGCTCAGCCCGAACCACTTCTGCAGCGACGCCTCGTTTTGTCCGGAGATGTTGTAGTTCCGGATGAAGTTGTTGAGGTAGTTCAGCCACGTCTGGTCGCCCGGCTTCACGCCGATCGAGAACAGGGCCGGCTTGATCGGGTCGCCCTTGACGACCTGGAACGCGGTGGGTTCCTTCTTCACGAGCCCGCCGACGATGGCGTTGTTTTCGATCAGGGCGTCCACCTTGCCGCTCTTCAGCGCCTGGATTGAGTCAGCCGTGGTGTTGAACCCGGTCACTTTGGCGTTGGGGAAGCTGGCCTTGAGGATCTGTTCGCCAACACTGCCCCGTGAGGTAGCGACCGATTTGCCGTCCAGATCGGCGTAGCTGGCGATCTTACTTCCGGCCGGCACCATAAAGACCGTGGAGCTGGCCGCGTACGGGTCAGACATCTCGACCACCTGGGCACGCGCATCGGAAGCGGTGAAGGTGGCGATGACGGCATCCGCCTTATCGGTCTGCAGCAGCGGGATGCGGCTTTCGTTCGTGGCGGTGACGAATTCAATTTTCGCGCCCAGCGAGGCACCCAGCGCGTTGGCGACGTCAATATCGAAGCCCTCGCGGTCTCCGTTCGCATTCATGACTCCGTAACCCGGGGAGTCGGCGCTGACGGCGATCTTGATCGTCTTCGACTTCAGAATCTTCGTGAGATGGCTGTCCGCCACGGCTCCTGCCGAAGCGCCTGCGTTCGCGGCGCCGCCCGAGGAGCAGCCCCCCAACGTCAGGGCCAAAGCGACTGCCGGAACAAGAAGCAACTTCGGTGTTGCTCTGAACATGGGAACTCTCCTGTGATCGTTACTGCGTATCGGATGCGGGCGCTGACGGCGTCCCGGGTGTCCCCGGCCGCTGTGTGGTCGAGGATCGTATAGGAATATGTTGTATCATATATGCAATGTGATCCAGGTCAAGCTTTGTGAACTTAGGTCTGTCGCACTACTGCCGAGGGGGCGCCGCGGGCGCCTCCTCGGGCACCGAGAGGAAGAAATGACGGCACCAACCGCAGGCGACACATCGATGACCAAGGTCGCAGCCGGCGGGGTCTACGCGGCGCTGCGCCAGTCGATCCTGGACGGCGAGATCACGCCTGGCACGCGCATCAACATCGACGCCGTGTCCCGGCGGCTGGGAGTCTCCCACACGCCGGTCCGGGAGGCGCTGCAGCGGCTCGAGGGCGACAACCTGCTGAGGTACTACCCAAGCCGGGGCTACAGCACCACGCCGCTGTTGAGCTTGGCAGAGCTCCGTTCCCTGTTTGAGTTCCGGCTCCTGGTGGAACCGTGGGCGGCGCGCTCGGCGGCAGTGGAGCGGCTGTCAAACCCCTCGGGCGCCCTCCGGTCCGAGCTCGCGGCACTTGAACGCCACGTTGATGACACGGCCAACCTGCGCCAGGACCTGGTGGCCCATGATGCGCGCTTCCATGACCTGATCCTGGCAGCGGCAGGAAACCACGTGGTCCAGCAGGCCTATGTCCAGACCCACTGCCACCTCCACATGTTCCGCCTCTACCCCGCCGACTGGGACGGCCGGATCACCCTGGTGGAGCACCAGGGCATCCACGCGGCCATTGCGGACCGGGACCCGGGGGCGGCCGAGAACGCCATGAGCGAGCACATCCGCAGCTCCTTCTACCGCTTCGCGCGGGCGTTCGACGAGGAGCCGGCGCCCCTCGCCGAAGCCACCCTGGTGCGGATGGCCCCGGACCGGCCGGCCGCCTCCTAGCCGGCGGGACGCAGGCGCAACGCCTGCATGCCGCCGTCGACGGCCAGTTCGGTCCCCGTGGTCGAACCGGCGAGCGGGCTCGCAAGATAGGCAATGGCGGCGGCGATCTCTTCCGGGGCGACCAGCCTGCCGTGCGGCTGGCGGGCCTCCAGCGCGGCGCGTTCCGCCACGGGATCGTCAGCCTGGCCCAGCAGGCGGCTGACCCATGGCGTGTCCGCGGTGCCCGGATTGACGCAGTTGACCCTGATGCCCTCACGGATGTGGTCCGCCGCCATGCTCATCGTCAGGGCACGGACAGCGCCCTTGCTGGCCGCGTAGAGCGCCCGCCCCGGCAGCCCGGCGGTGGCCGCGATGGATGAGGTGTTGACGATGGCGGCGGCTGCCGACTGGCGGAGGTAGGGCAGCGCGGCCCGGCTCACGCGGACTGCGCCGAGCACGTTGACGTCGAAGACGTGGTGCCATTCGGTGTCGTCGTTGTCCGCGACGGTGCCTTGCGCCCCTATCCCGGCGTTGTTGACGACGACGTCGATTCCTCCGAGCTCCCGGGCTGCCTGCTCGACGGCGCCGCGGACGGAGGCGTCGTCGGCGACGTCGCACCGGATCGCGAGCGCGGGCGCGGCCACGGCCTCCGGATTCAGGTCCAGCACCGCCACCTTGGCCCCCCTGCCGAGCAGATGGGCCGTTGTGGCGGCACCGATTCCGGAGGCTCCGCCGGTGACGATGACCCGGATACCGGCAAACTCCATGCCGTGGTCCCCGTTCATGCTACGAACTCATGGCGTTGGCGCCCCAGGCCCTGGATCTCGATTTCCACCACATCGCCGGCCTTCAAGTACGGGAAGCGCCCGGACAACGCGACCCCCTCCGGCGTGCCGGTGCAGATCAGATCGCCGGGTTCGAGGACCATGTACTGGCTGAGGTTCCAGACGATGGTCTCGACGTCGAAGATCATGTCAGCCGTGGAGGAGTCCTGGCGGAGTTCGCCATTGACCCAGCTGCGGAGGCGCAGCTCGCCGGTACCGACCTCGTCCGGGGTGACCAGGTACGGCCCGGTGGGGCAGAACCCCGGTGAGCTCTTGCCCTTGGACCACTGGCCGCCGGAAACGTTCAGCTGGAAATCACGCTCGGAGAGATCATCGACCACGACGAAGCCCGCAATGTGGTCCCGGGCGGCTTCGGGGGACTCCAGGTAGGAGACGCGGCTCCCGATGACCACTCCGAGCTCAACTTCCCAGTCGGTCCTGGTCGATCCGCGGGGGATGCCCACGGCGTCATCCGGGCCGCCGACGGTGTTGGGGGTCTTGAGGAAAATGACCGGGTGGGTGGGCGGCTCCGCGCCGGATTCGGCGGCGTGTGCGGCGTAGTTCAAGCCTACGCAGATAACCGCCGACGGCCGCGCGATCGGAGCGCCGTAGCGCACGCCCGTGGCATTAATTTCCGCGAGGGTGCCCGCGGTCAGCGCGGCGGCGGCGGCCGCAGGACCGCCCTGGGACAGGAAGTTTCCGTCGATCGCGGCGGTGAGGCTACTGAGCGCGTAGTGCCTCCCCTCGTGGACGAGAACAGGCTGTTCGGCGCCGGGGGCGCCAATCTGGGCAAACTTCATGGAGAGTTCCTTTCGGTCGTTCATCGGTACGCAGAAGGACGACGGCGGGAAGCTCCCGGCCGTCGTCTTCCCGATTCGGTCCGCCAGCGGACAGCCCGGCGGGCCGGGCTTTGTGGCTTAGCTGGCGCTGAAGCTGGATTCCCGGGCTGTGCGCTGGTCCTGCAGGTAGCCGAAGAGTTCCCGCAGGCCGAAGGACCATCGCGGCAGCTCTTCCGCCGCCCCGACCCGGTTGATGAGGGCCCCGAGGTGACGGCTGCGGATAGTCACGAGGTCGCCCGGCCGGTGGGTGAAGCCCTGTCCGGGCTCCGCCCGATCCTGGGTCGGCGCGAAGAGGGTCCCCGTGAACAGAGCAAACCCATCCGGGTACTGGTGATGGCTGCCGTACGTTGCCGCGACCAGCTCCTCGAACGGCCGGCTGATCCGCGCCACGGAGTTGCGGCCCTCCAGCTCGTAGCCGTCCTCCCCTTCCACCCGCAGCAGGATTTCCTCCTGGCGCAACATTTCGAGGGTGAAGCTTCCGTCGAACAAGCGGATCAGGGGACCCAGTGCGCTTGACGCGTTGTTGTCCTTCGCCTTGCCCAGCAGCAGGGCGCTGCGTCCTTCCACGTCCCGGAGATTCACGTCGTTGCCCAGCGTTGCGCCCACAACGGCGCCCTTCGAGGTGGCGATGAGCACCAGTTCCGGCTCCGGGTTGTTCCAGGAGGAGAACGCGGGAATGCCGATTCCGGCGCCCAGCCCCACCGAGGAGAGGACCGGAGCCTTGGTGAAGACCTCCGGGTCCGGCCCGATGCCGACCTCCAGGTACTGCGACCACAGCCCCTCGGCGATGAGTACCTTCTTGGCCTCGGCCGCTTCCGCCGAACCAGGGCGGATGGAGGCGATGCTGCCGCCGAGTGCGCGGCCCACGAGCTCGCGCACCTCGAGGGCGCGGCTGGCGTCGCCGCCGCAGCGCTCCTCGATGACACGCTCGATCATGCTGTCCACGAAGGTCACGCCGCAGGCCTTGATGACCTGCAGGTCCACCGGCGCCAGGAAGTGCGGACGGTCCGCGTCCCGCGCCAGGGATGCGCTGACAACGTCGGCGGTGTTCCACCGCGGCTCCGTCAGGGCGGCACGAACCGCTGCGGCCAGGTCGGTAAGCTCCAGCAGTTCGGAGACGGTTCCCGCCAGGCCGGTCAGGTCGAAGACAACCCCTTCCTGGACCGCGACCACCCGCGGGCCCCCCGTTGCCGGGTCCCAGAGCCGGCCGACCAGCAGGGCCTGCGCCGCATCATCGGGCAGAACCGAGGGCGCTGCCAGCGGCGCGTTCACCGCTGCCCCTCGCCCTGGACCGCGGATTCAGCCGCGGGCAGCCGCCAAGTACCGTCGATGCACTGCGGCACGTTCCACGGGTTGGCATCCCTCAGGGGTTCGGGCAGCCTCCCCTCGGGGAAGGACTGGTAGGCCACCGGACGCAGGAATCTGCGGATGGCGGCCGTACCCACCGAGGTGGTGGCCGACGTCGTTGCCGGGTAGGGCCCGCCGTGGTGCTGGGCGTAGCTGACGGTAACGCCGGTGGGCCAGCCGTTCCAGAGCACCCGGCCGCTGATGTCCGTCAGCCGTGCTGCGAGCTCGGCGACGTCATCGTCCGGCTCCGCCTGCAGGGTGGTGGTGAGCTGGCCTTCCAGGAGCTCCGCGAGCGACGGGAGCTCGGATTCATCGCCGTATTCGACCAGCACGCTGGCGGGTCCGAACATCTCCTGCCGGAGGACCGACGGATCACGGCGCACGGCGGCGGACGTCGTGTGAAGCAGGGTCGGAGCCGGGGTCGCAGCGAAGTCGCCCTCGACCAGCACGTCGACTCCGTCCCCACTTTGCAGCGCCCGGACTGCCTCGGAGAAACCCTCGTGCAGCCGGCTGCTGAGCAGCCGTGCCGGCACAAAGTCCGCCAGGGCCGCACGGAGGACCTCCCGCACCTTGTCGGTCTGGCCGCCGGGCACAAAGAGCAGGCCCGGCTTGGTGCAGAACTGCCCCATGCCCATCGTGAACGAGCCGGCATAGCCGCCGAGGATCTCGTCACGCCGGGCGGCCCACGCCTTTTCGGTCACGAACACCGCGTTGATGCCGCCGAGTTCGCCGTAGAACGGGATCGGCTCCGGACGGGCGTTGGCGCGGTCGAAGAGTGCCCGGCCACCCGCCGTCGAACCCGTGAATCCAATGGCTTTCACCAAGGGATGGTCGACCAAAGCCTCCGCAGCTGCCCTTCCGGTGACCAGCGAGAAGAGCCCGGAAGGCGCCCCTGCGGCGTCGAGGGCCGCGGCCACCGTCTCGGCCGTGCGCAGAGCCAGCTTCAGGTGTCCGTCATGTGCCTTGTGCACGACGGCGCAGCCCGCGGCGAGCGCCGAGGCGCTGTCTCCGCCGATCACGCTGAAGGCGAAGGGGAAGTTGGATGCCCCGAACACGCCGACGACGCCGATTGGCACGTTGAGCCGGCGCAGGTCCGGCCGCGGGCCCATGCCCCACTCCGCGTCCGCGTGGTCGATGGTGGCGTCGAAGTGCTCGCCGGCGCGGATTTCGGCGGCGAAGAGGCGGAGCTGGAAGACCGTGCGCTTCAATTCGCCGCGGAGCCGCGCCTCGCCGAGGTGCGTTTCCTCGCCGGCGATTTCCACCAGGGCTTCCGCGTCGGTCTCGAGACCGTCGGCCACTGCCTCGAGCCAGCCCGCGCGGGTCCGGGGGTCCGCGGCGCGGCCCTTCTCGAACGCCGTGTGGGCCGCCTCAACTTTCGCGTTGAGCTCGGCGGCTGTGGTCGTCATCGGACCGCGCCGGTCGGAGTCAGCGAGGCGCCGGTCACGGCGGCCCGGTTCCCGACCTCCAGCCAGCCCGCGCCGCCCGGGAATTCCCACCGGGAGCGGGAAGCGGTGATCATTTCGGCGCCGGTGCCCGGCAGCTGCGGGGCCGCGTAACGGCCGTTGATTATCCGGACCGGTTCGGCGAAGTGCTCGTGGAGGTGGTCCACGTATTCGATCATGCGCCCGTCCTGGCTGCCGCTGACGGCCGCGTAGTCGAAGAAGGAGAAGTGCTGGACGAGCTCGCAGAGTCCCACACCGCCAGCGTGCGGGCAGACCGGGACGTCAAAGCGGGCGGCGAGCAGGAGGTTGGCGATGTTTTCGTTCACGCCGCCCACGCGGGTGGAGTCCAGCTGGAGCACGTCGATGGCGCCGGCCTGCAGCAGCTGCTTGAAGACAATGCGGCTCGCGACGGCCTCGCCGGTGGCGACGCGGATGGGGGAAACGCCCTTGCGGATCTCGGCGTGGCCCAGGATGTCATCGGTGCTGGTGGGCTCCTCGATCCAGTAGGGGTTGAACTCGGCGAGCTGGTTGACCCATTCGATGGCTTCGGAGACCTCCCAGCGCTGGTTGGCGTCGATGGCGATGGGCAGGTCGCCGACGGCCTGGCGCGCCAGGGCCATGCGGCGGCGGTCGTCGTTGATGTCGCCGCCCACCTTGAGCTTGATCATGGAGAACCCGTCGGCGGCCGCTTCCTTGCTGAGCCGGACCAGCTTCTCGTCGCTGTAGCCGAGCCAGCCGGGCGACGTCGTGTACGCCGGGAAACCATCCACCTTGAGCGACGCGATGCGGGCGGCCTTGCCGGCCTCGCCGGCGCGCAGGATGTCGAGTGCCTGCTGCGGGCTCAGGGCATCGCGGATGTGGGTGAAGTCGACGACGTCGACAATCTCCTCTGCGGGCATCTCGCTGAGCAGCAGCCACAGGGGCTTGTTTTCCCGACGGGCACGGATGTCCCAGAGGGCGCTGACGAGCGCCCCGCAGGCCATCTGGGTGACGCCCTTTTCCGGACCCAGCCAGCGCAGCTGGGAATCATGGACGAGGCGCTTGGACGCCCCGCCGAGGTCGTAGATGAGTTCCTCGATGTCCCGGCCGAGGAGCAGCTTGGCGTAGGCGTCGATCGCGTGGGTGAGGATCTCGTTGCCGCGACCGCAGCTGAAGACGAAGCCGTGGCCCTCGTCGCCGGCATCGGTGCGGATGACGACGTAGGCGGCCGAATAGTCCGGGTCGACGTTGACGGCGTCAGAGCCGTCAAGCTCGAGGGACGTGGGGAAGCGTACGTCCTGGGTGTGGATGGAAACGATGGAAGGCACAGTTATCTTCTCTCTGGTCAATTCAACGAGCGGACGCAATTCCTATATGAATTGAGTTAATCATATAGGAACCGTGATCCAGATCAAGTGCCCAGGAAACAAAGAAGCCCCGGCCGGCTGGCCAGGGCTTCCTTCTACTCGACGATTCGCCTTCGGGGAGGGCCATTGTCTTCCAGCGGCGGGAGCTCGTCGCCGCCCTCGAACGCCTGGGCGAAACGGTGGAAGGAGTTCCTAATGTGTTCAGCCATCGCCTGTTCGGCCTCGTCAGGCATGCAGGCCGAGATGGCATCCCGCACGGCGGAGTGTTCGGCCGCGGTGATGGCGCCGTCGATGTCCGCCGGGTAGAGCCGGAACGTGTGCAGGTGGCAATGGGTCTGGGCAAAGGCATGGCGCACCACCGGGTTTCCCGCGGCGGCGAGGATGGTGTCGTGGAAGCGGGTGTCATGGGCAACTAGATCCTGCCGCAGTTCGCCACCGGCTTCCATGGTGGCCCGAAAGGCGGACAGCTCCTTTTCCAGCGCCGCTGCTGGGTTGGCGAGGCGATCTACGGCGGCCGAGCGGGCAGCCCACGGCTCCACCAGCAACCGGAACTCAAAGAGGGCCCGCAACTCGGCCAGATCCAGCAACGGGGTGGTGCTATAGCCCCGACCGGGGCTGTAAATCACCAGGTTGTCGCCCTCCAGCCGCTGCAGAACCTCCCGGACCGGGGTCTGCGAAACACCTAGACTGCGGGAAACCGCATCAATGTTGATCCTGGCACCGGGCTCAATTTCGCCCCTGAGGATGGAAGCCCGCATCGAGGCATAGACATCGCCGACGGCCGCCTTGCTTTTGGACGTATCGGACGGAAGACGAGGGGGCACGCGGTTACCTCTTTGGGATGGTTGAACTGAGTCGCTGTGGGAATCATAAGCCACGGGCCTTTGCCCGATGTGTCGCAAGGTTGCCTGCTCGGGTCTGTCCGTTGACCGCACCCTCTATATGATTAGCCAGATTTCGGCATGAATTGGGCGACGCCTTGTGCTTGGCCTCTCGCTGCCCAGTTGCCGGAACATCCGAAGCTTCTGTCGTGTCAAAGGAGACCATATGACCACCTTGGGCAGCAGGCACGCATCGCCGTCGTCCTCCGCGGCGCCCCGCACGAGATCGCGCAGGCGCTGGGTGATCATCTGGCTCGCGTTCGTTGGGTTGAGCATCAACTATCTGGACCGCTCCAGCCTCAGTGTGGCGCTGCCGTTCATGGGCAAGGACTTTGAACTGTCGGCGACCCAGCAGGGGTTGATTTTCGCAGCGTTCTTTTGGGCCTACGACTTCTGCCAACTGGCAGCCGGGTGGTACGTCGACAAGGTCGGACCGCGGAAATCCTTCTCCTTGGCGGCCTTGTGGTGGTCCACCTTTACGATCGCCACCTCCTTTTCGCAAAACTTCTGGTCGCTCTTCGCTGCCCGGTTCCTGCTGGGCGTCGGGGAGAGCCCGGCTCCAAGCACCGCGGCCAAGGTCGTGGCCACCTGGTTTCCCCTCCGCGAGCGGGCCTTCGCGACCAGCATCTGGGACTCCGGATCCCGCGTAGGTGCAGTCATTGCGCTTCCCATCGTCACGCTGATCGTCGCGTTCACCTCGTGGCACGCGGTCTTCATCATCATCGGCATGGCCGGCATCATCTGGGCGGCCGTGTGGTGGAATGCGTACCGCAACCCCGAGGAACACCCGGGTGCGAACGCCGAGGAAGTGGCCTACATCCGGGAAGGGGGCGCCCGGAGCGAAGCCTCCGACGACGACGCCGCCGCGCAGCTGCCGTGGAGGTCACTTTTCAAATACCGCACCATCCTCAGCATGATGTTCGGCTTCTTCTGCCTCAACAGCGCCATCTACTTCTTCATCACTTTCTTCCCGGGCTATCTCGTCAAAGAGCGCGGATTCGACCTGCTCAAACTTGGCATCTTCGGTGCAATCCCCGGCATCTGCGCGGTGGCCTTCGGCTGGCTGGCCGGCTACCTCGCCGACCGAGCGGTGCAGCGCGGCACCTCGGTGACCAGGGTTCGCAAGACCGCCATCGCCGGAGGCCTGATCGGCGGGTCGGTGATCATGTTCGCCGCGACTGTTCCCGAGGCATGGATGGCCCTGGCGCTGCTGTCCGTTGCCTATTCCAGCCTCACGGTCGCCGCCACCGGGATCTGGTCACTACCCGCCGACGTCGCCCCGAGCTCCCGGCACGTCGGATCCATCGGCGGTCTCCAGAATTTCGCATCCAACCTGGCGGGCATCTTCACGCCCGTCCTGATCGGCGTCCTGGTGGACCGGACTGGATCCTTTGTGGCACCCCTCGCGGTCATCGGTTTCATCTCGCTGCTGGGTGCCGCGAATTACGTGTTCATACTGGGCAAAATCGAGCCCTTGAAAGTTTCCTCGGCGGCATGACCACGGCGGGCCCGGCAACGCGCGGATTCACTTCTGCCCCGCCCGGCACTCCTGCTGGCAGACTGAGCCGATGACCGAACCTCTCCATCAGTCCCGGCGGCCGGGGATCCGCGCCGCGATGTTCGTGGACTTCGACAACGTCTACACGGGCCTGATGGCCTTGGACCCGGCGGCCGACAAGCGGTTCGCCGAGGATCCCAAGCATTGGACGGAGGCGCTGGCCGACGGCGTCGCGGGCGAGGACTCCCGGCGCTTCCTGATCCGCAACTGCTACCTCAACCCCGTCATCTACTCCAAGTACCGGCCGTACTGGACCCGGGCGGGCTTCCGGGTGATCGACTGCCCGTCACTCACGCAGCGGGGCAAGAGCAGCACGGACATCAACCTTGTCCTGGACGCGATGGATGCCCTGTCCGGTGCGGCACATATTGAAGAGTTCTTTGTGGCCTCGGCGGATGCGGATTTCACCTCGCTGATCCAGCGCTTCCGTGCCGCGGACCGGATGACGACGGTGATCGCCGCCGGCGCCGTGGCGTTCGCGTACCGGGAGATGGCGGACAGCGTGGTCGAATCCCACGACTTCGTGGCCGTCCTCAACGGGAGCGCGGCCGAGTCCATCCACACAGTGGCGTCCCCCAAGCAACAACCAGCCCCGGCGGCGGGCAAGCCGAAACCCAAGCCCGCCTCGCCGGCGGTCCGCGAGCTCGTGGCCTTTGTCCGTTCCGCTCCGGGACCGGTTGCCGGCGCGATGGTTGCCCACCGCGCGCTCACGGCAGACCCGTCGCTGAAGACGGACTGGGGAGGTGCCGGAAAGTTCGGCGCCTGGGTGGCGCAGATCGGCCAAGACGTGGACTACTCTCCAGCGCAGAGCGGCTGGGTGTGGGACGCCCAGCGCTTCTCGGCCGAGGATCTTCCGGCCCCGGCCAGCCTGCAGCCGGCGATCGAGGAACAGATCATCCGGGTGACGGATGTCCCGGCGCTCTCGTCCGACCAGTTCCGGCAGGTCTTCCTGTCGCTGGAGACGAAGCTGCGCGAACACCCCGGCAACCGCGTTGAGCTGTCCAAGGCGGTGCGGGACGACTGCGTCGCGGCGGGCCAGCCGGTCTCCCGCGCGGCCGTCAATTTCGTTCTCCAGGGCCTGGGGTATGCCGGGGTCCCGCTCACGGGCGCATTGCCGGCCCCGGAGCTGGCGGCGGCGTGGACGATAAACGTCGAGGAGCTCTGCCGGGTTGCGCTGATGGAGTTCGACGACGCCGAGAAGCTCGCGCTGCGTCGCTGGGCCAGCGGGGGCCTGCTGGAGGACAAACCCGGCGCAGCGGCAGAGTAGGCGCCGCACCTTCGGAGGCGGTGCCGCCCTGAGCGGTAAGTTGGGCTAGTATCCATTGGTTAGACGAACGTACAACTAGTCCATCGAAGGAATTAGCGTGACTCCGCCCGCTGAAAGAGAAGGCTACTGGTACCCGCCGAAGGCACACGGGCAGCCTTACGCCGTCGATATCCTGAACGCGCTCCGGGAGTATCGGGCCTCGGAGACCGCCATGCGGCGGCGCACCCGCAACTCCATGGCGATGGGCGAGACCGACCTCCTGGCACTGCGGTACCTGCTTGAGGCTGAGACTGCGGGCCAGGAAGTCCGCCCCAAGGAACTCGCCGCCCGACTGGGAATGACCTCCGCATCCATGACCGCCCTGGTTGACCGCATGGCCACCAGCGGGTACATCACGCGCCAGCCGCACCCGTCGGACCGCCGCGCCATCATTCTGCGCCCCACCCGCGGCGCTGACGAGGAAGTCCGCCACACCCTGGGCAAGATGCACGGTCGGATGATCGAGGTGGCTGAATCCCTGAGCGACGAGGAAGCAAAGGCAGTGCTGCATTTCCTGCTGCACATGCGCGAAGCCGTGGACGAAATCGACGTCGACGGCGAGTAAGACCGGCGTCGACTGGACAACCACCAAACACTAGTTAGACTAGCTACATTGTGAACTAGTTACTAGAATGGTGGATCGAATGACGGCCGTAGTTGATCGCAAGACATCTGGACCCAATACCGCTGCCGTCACGGACGTCGGCGCTCCTGCATCGGGTGCTCCCTCCCACTGCGGCGCGGCCATGACCATGTTGGCGGCCGAGTCGGCTTCATTGCCGTGGGCGCCGCTGCAGTCGGGGTTCGCGGCGTGGACCTGCGGGTGTGGCTACCGGCTGGACGCCGATATTGCCGCTGATCCCCTTGCCGCCGTGCGGCTGGCCTCCGCCCGGGTGGAGAGCCTGCACTGGGAGCTGGACGCGGCCCAGGAGCGCTTCGAGAATGCCCTCAAGGCGGCATCGGGCCTCGGGGCGGACCGCCCGGCCATGGCCCTGGCCGCAGGGCTGACACCGGACGAGCTGCAAAATTTGCTGCAGTGACACTCGCCCTCACCCGGCGGCCGGCGCGGGCTGCCGCTCCCCGGGCGGCCTTCTTCGGCCCCCTTGCGGAAGACCGCCTGCTGGACCAGCGGTACCGGCTGGGGACCCTGGCAGGCAGGGGCTCCGAGGCCGACGTCTACCGGGCAACCGACGCCGCCAACGGTTCCGAGGTGGCCGTCAAGATCTTCCGGTCCGACGCCAGCGACGCGGCATCGCCGTTTAGCCGGGAGAAAGACCTGCACACCCCGCTCCACCACCGGCATATCGTGCGCGTCAACGGCTACGGCCACGGGCCGGATGACGGGGGCAGCGGCTCGGGCCGGAACTACCTTGTCACCGAACTGGTGAGCGGTCCGGACCTTCGGACCGTCCTTCAGGACGGTCCGCTGCGGATGCCCCTCGTGGCGGCCTGGATGGGCGACGTCGCCGGCGCGCTGGCGCACGTCCACCGCAAGGGCGTGGTCCACAATGACGTTAAACCGGCCAACATCCTTGTGGACCGTTCCGCGAGCGCCGGTCCCGCGGGGCTCGCGAAACTGACCGATTTTGGCATTGCCACCAGTTCGTGGCACCGGCCAAACCATGCCGGCTCCGGCACACCGCACTATCTGAGCCCCGAAGCCGTGCATGGAACAACCACCACCACGGCCAGCGACGTTTACGCGCTGGGGCTGGTCACGTTCGAGTGCCTCACCGGAATCAAGGCCTTCCCCGGCCCCGCACTGGAGTCCATGGTGGCCCGAACGCTCCGCGCACCCCGGCTCCCGGACACGGTCCGGCGGCGCTGGTCGATGCTGCTGCACTCAATGACCGACGCCGAACCCGGCAACCGGCCCACCGCGGCCGAAGCCCACCGCGCGCTGAAAAGAATCAGCCGGTAAAGCCGAGCGTGGCCCCAGCCCTGAGCCGGTGTTACAAGGTTGCGGCCTCTTCCTGCGCCAGCCTGATCAGCCGGAGTTCATCCTCCACCGCGCGGGCGGGCCAGTAGTCCTTTGCCAGCTCGTCCGCAAAGACCCGGTCTGCCGCCGGGAAGAGCTTCCCGAACAATCCGGCCGCATGCAGCAACGCGAACAGCGCCGTCGTTCTGGCGTCGGGCCCCTGGGACTGGGGCGCTTTGGCTTCGGGAGTGGCGTTTTCGGGCCCCGCTCCGGGCCCCGCGGCATCAGGCGTGCCGGCGGCCGGAGCCGCCGCTTCGGCCGGCGCCGTATCGGCCGAGGTGGTGTCGGCCTGGGCAGCCGCCGGCGCCTCGGGCCCGGGCTTCTCGGATGCGGACGGTGCACCGCTCAACGCGGCCTCAAGCTTTTCCAGCAGCGCCGCCTCCGGAGCATGGTCCTTTTCCGGGTACCGCACGGCCCGGAACCGGGCCAGGTGCTTCTCGCCGACATGTTCCACGATCCCCCGCGACGCCATCGTCTCGTAGACACGCTGCACTTCGGCGCGGCCTTCAAGCATGGACACCCACCGCTTGGGAGTATGCGGCCGCGACTTGCCCCGGATGAGCTCCAGCTCGTGCTGGTAGTCCGCCGGCGCTGCCATGCCCGTAGCGCGGACATGTTTTCCCTTCAGCTCGATCGCGCCGGCCAGTTCCAGCTCGGCCAGGACGGCCCCGGCCAGCGTGGTCCTGAGGGCGAACACCGGCACTGCAGGCTTGCCATCGTCGTCGTTCGTCGCCAGCAGGAGGAAGGCCTGGGGAAGGCTCAGCTCCGCGGTCTTCTTTGTCTCAGCATCCATAGGATCATCGTGGCCCTGTTGGACGGGCCCCACAATGAGGATTTCGTCCCGACCCTCTTCCCGTGAGACTTCCGCGAGACGATAGTTTGGTGGGATGACGGCTAGTTACAGGTACGACGTCGAGATCCTTCACCTGCTCGTCTCGCCCGCCCACGCCTACTTCGGCCGTGCCCGTGACGGCGCAGCCGACGTTCCCACCACGGACGCCGCGCGGGCCGAGTTCGTGGCCGGCAAGGGAATCGCCGGGGACCGGTTCTTCGGCAAGGCCGCGCACATGGATGCGGCCGTGACCATTTTCGCCGTCGAGGCCCTCGACGCGATCGCCGCCGAGCAGGGGACTGCCCCGCTCGACGCGCTGCTGACGCGCCGCAACGTGCACCTCCGGGGCGCCGAGCTGGCTCCGCTGCTGGGCCACGACTTCGCACTGGAATCCGGCGGGGACCTGGTGCGGTTCAAAGCCGGACGGCCCGCGCATCCCTGCGCCTGGATGGACGCGGTGCTTGCCCCGGGCGCCCACAAGGCCATGCGCGGGCGGGGCGGGGTGCGGTGCCAGGTGCTTTCAGACGGCGTCCTGCACCGCGGACCGGCAGTGCTGGTCAGCCCCGTGCCGCTGGACCCGGACCGCGCCGGCGAGGCGACCCTGCTGCGCCCGTCCCGCCTGCCCTAGCCCGACGCCGAATCGTCCATTGCTCAGGAACTGCAGCGGGAGTTAAACCCCCGCCAGCGTGCCGGCAAGCAGCAGGAGCCCTCCCAGCGCGCCCACCAGCCCTGCGAAGATCAGCCGCCCGCGGCGGCCAGGGAGGGCCGCCACGGGCCCGTCCCGCCGCACCTCCGGGACCATCAAGAGAGCCGACGCGGGAAGAAGCATCAGGCCCGTCACCAAGAATGTCGCCTGAATCGTCGTCACTGCCCAGCCCTCGCCGGTCAGTGACGGGCAGCGGCCGCGGCGGGTTCCCTGACCAGCTCTCCGACGATGTCGGCCACCAGGTCTTCGATGACCTGCGCATACAGCAGGCTGCCCTTGGCGGCACTGGATCCGGCCGCCGAGGAGAGGCAGCCCGTGGCCGGAGTACGCTCGGTCACCACCGGAAGCCTGTCGAAGCGTGGCAACACGGCAGGCGGACCGTCCACCAGCCGGTCCATGGCCACCCGCGCCGGTTCCAGGTGGAGCATCAGCGAGGTTTCCAGGACGCCTCCGTGCTCGATTTCCCAGCCCGGGAATCCGTCAGGATAAACCTGCGAAAGGGTGTCCTGGCTGACGAAGTCCCAGTAGGACAACAGCAGCACGCTCTGCTCTGCGCCGGGCTTGATCCCCAGGTCTTCCAGGGCCAGGTCGATTCCCTCGTAGAGGAACTGGTAGTTCTCGAAGTGTCCGTTGATCAGGACCAGATGCCGGACGCCTTGGTTCAGGAAGGACTTCACCAGGTTGCGCACCATCCCGATCAGGGTGGTCCCGTCCAGGCTCGTGGTGCCGGCAAGGTGGTTGCCGCCGCCTGATTTCTGCTGGGACTTGTAGCCGTAGGCGATGGGTTGGGCCACCAGGGCGCCAACCTGCCTGGCGACCCCCTCGGCAAAGCGGGACGAGAGGACGGTGTCCGTGCCCAGCGGAAGGTGGGGGCCGTGCTGCTCCAAGGAACCGACCGGGATGAGGACCATCGCCTCGCCGGAGCCAAGGACTTCGCGGTAGCTGAACGCATCCAGGTCTTCCAGGAATACTGACTTTTGCATGCTGGTGGTGCTCCTTGTTCGTGCGGCGTCGAATCTGCCGCAGGGTGCGGCGCCACGGTATCCGTGGCGCCGCACCCTGCCTCTTGCCGTTGGCGCGGGTGTCAGGCGCCGATGATGTTGTATTCCGGGCCGAACGGGAACTTGGTGATGTTCTCGGCCCCGTCCTCGCCGACGACGAGGATGTCGTGCTCCCGGTAGCCGCCCGCGCCGGGCTGGCCGTCCAGGACGGTGATCATCGGTTCCATGGAGACCACCATGCCGGGCTCGAGGACGGTGTCGATGTCCTCGCGGAGCTCGAGTCCGGCTTCGCGTCCGTAGTAGTGGCTCAGGACGCCGAAGGAGTGGCCGTAGCCGAAGGTCCGGTTGGCGAGCAGCCCGTGGCCCACGTAGATCTCGTTCAGCTCGGCGGCGATGTCCTTGCAGACGGCACCGGGCTTGATCAGTTCCAGGCCGCGCTTGTGGACCTCGACGTTGATGTTCCAGAGTTCCAGCGAACGGGCATCCGGTTCGCCGTAGAACAGGGTGCGTTCCAGGGCGGTGTAGTAGCCGGAGGTCATGGGGAAGCAGTTCAGGGACAGGATGTCGTGTTCCTGGATCTTGCGGGTGGTGGCCCAGTTGTGGGCGCCGTCGGTGTTGATGCCGGACTGGAACCAAACCCAGGTGTCACGAATTTCCGAGTCCGGGAAGGTCCGGGCGATTTCGTGGACCATGGCCTCGGTGCCGATCAGGGCGACCTCGTACTCGGTGATCCCGGCCGTGATGGCGTTGCGGATCGCCTCGCCGCCGAGGTCGCCGATGCGCGCCCCGTGCTTGATGACCTCGATCTCTTCGGCCGACTTGATCATCCGCTGGCGCATGGCGGCCTGGGCGACATCGACAAGAGCGGCCGAGGCAAAGGCTGCCTGGATCTTATTGCGGTTGTCCAGCGGGAGCGAGTCATCTTCGACGCCGATCCGGCGGGGGTTGATGCCGCGGGTGCGGAGGACCTCCTGGATGGCGAAGATGTAGTTGTCGCGGCGCCAGTCCGTGTAGACCACGTTGTCGCCGTAGCTGCGGCGCCAGGGCATCCCGGCGTCGATGTTGGCCGTGACGGTCACGGTGTCGTCCTTGGTGACCACCATGGCGTAGGACCGGCCGAAGTAGGTGAAGAGGAAGTCGGAGTAGTACTTGATCGAGTGGTAGCTGGTGAGGACGACGGCGTCGAGGTCCTTCTCCGCCATGATCCGGCGAAGCCCCGCGAGGCGGCGCTCAAATTCAGCGTCGGAGAACGTCAGGCTGACCTTCTGGCCGTTGTTCAGGACCTTGAGGCGCTCCAGCTCGGAGACGTTTGCAGCGGGGGCAGAAGTGGTGATGGTCATGCGTGTTCCTTACGTTGCGGGGTTTTCAGGGGAAGGCTGGTGCCGGTTCAGGCCACGGGGGCCGGCGCCGGGAGGCTGTGCTTGTCTTCGCAGGCGTCGCCGTGTTCGGCGAGCACTGCTTCTTCGTGCAGGTCGAGGCGGATGCCCAGGGGAACGCCGGCCCGGATGCGCCGGCGGAAGCGGGTGTAGCCGAGGGCGAAGTAGATGGCGGACGAGGTGACGGTCCCGGCGAGCCAGGAGAAGTCGACGCCGCCCATGGCCGTGGCGATCGGGCCCTGCAGGGCCGGGATACCGCCGTACATGAACATCCAGGTCATCAGGATCCCGGCGAAGAAGGCGATGAACGCCGCGGGGTTGACGGACTTCAGGGAGGTCTTCTTCGAATCGAGGAACAGGTAGGAGAAGTCCTTGTGCTTCCGCTCGAAGATGAAGTAGTGGACAGCCATGATGCCGCCCCAAGTGGCCACCCACGCCACGATCGCACCCAGCCAGGAGTCGAGGATCATCGCGAAGTCCTCGGCGAACATGAACCCGACGACCGCGAACATGGACAGTATTCCGACGATGATGGACAGCTTGCGCCGCGAGATCTTGACGTCGAGTGCCTGGAAGGCAACGCCGAAGGTGTAGAGGTTGATGATGTTCGTGGCAATCGGTCCGTGGATGACCAGTAGGATGACCGGGATGGCCAGTGTGCCGAAGTTGGAGACGATCAGCTCGCCGGGGTCGGCCTGGCCGTTCTTGGTCGCGAGGCTGGCACCGAGGATGCCGAGCCAAACCACGGGGAGGAACTGGCCGAGGACACTGACGGCGAACAGCTTGGCGGGCTTGACCTTGCGGCTGACGAACCGGGAGTAGTCCGGCGCGTAGGTGAACCAGCCGATGCCCCAGCCGATGCCGATGACCGTCATGATCGAGGACATGGCGGCCAGGCGCGGCAGCCCTTCCAGGACAGCGCCGGCGGGGCCGGCGTAGCTCCAGTTGATGTCCAGCTGGGTCCACGCAACGATCGACATTCCAATGAGGACCAGGATGGTGGGCGGCATGGTGATCCGCTCGAACTTGGAGATGGCGCGGTAGCCGCGGTAGCAGATCGCGACCTGGACGGTCATGATGATTGCAGCCACCAGGATGCGCACGCCGATGTTGCGTTCGGCGGGATCGACCCAGCCGATCATGCCGAACAGGGCCAGGATCAGGTCGAGGATGACCCATGTGTTGACGGCGGACCAGCCGATGGCGATCGTGGCCTGGATCGCGGCCGGCAGGTAGGCTCCGCGGCGGCCGAAAGCCCCACGGGCCAACAGCATGCCGGTCGCGCCGGTGCGCTGGCCGAGGATTACGAAGAATCCAAAGCCGGCCATGCCGATCAGGTTGCCGACGATCAGCACCAGGAGCGTGTCGCCGAGGCCCAGGCCGAGCTGGATGCCGAGTGCGCCGAGGATCCAGTTGATGGGGGCAACGTTAGCGCCGGCCCAGATCCAGAACTGACCGGAAAGCTTGGTGGTCCGTGCGGACTCGGGAATGGGTTGGAGGACATCTTCAACCTCCACAGTGGCCGCTTCGTGCGTGCCGTGTTGAGCTTGGGTCATGCTGTGCCTCAATTCACTTCGTTGTGAGGGAGAACGGGGAGTAAATCCAGTTTATGAGTGACCCGCCCCACAAAGTAGAGCCGTTTTGATTACACTGAAGTCCCAACCAGTGACGATATGACGCACCCTATGAGGCCGGGCCACCATGATCACCCTTTCCCAAGTCCTCGCCACAGCACCTATGGCGGCCGCCACCCCGGTGGTGCGAAGCAGCGTGCCGGGGACGCTGCAGCGGGCCGTCCGCTGGGTGCACTCCAGCGAGGTCCTCGAGATCGCCCCGCTGCTGCGCGGCGGGGAACTGCTGCTCTCCGGCGGGGAATCGCTGCTGGCGCTGCCGGCCGCGGAGCAGGAGACGTACGTCCGGAGCCTCGCGGCCCGGCACATCGCGGCGCTGGCTTTGCAGAATGCCGGCGCGGGGGTCCCGCTGCCGGAAACTCTGGTCGCGGCGGCGGACAGGAATGGCCTGCCACTGATCGAACTGCGGACCGTGGCACCTTTCGTGGACATCGCCGAGGCGGTCAACCGGCTGGTGGTCAACGAGCAGGCTGCCGCCCACCTGGTGGTCGATGACCTCTCGCGGCGGATTGCCCGGCAGATCACGGACAAGGGCCCGCACCTGCCAACGATCCTCCAGCTGCTTGCAGGGGCCCTTGACGCCGAGGTCTCGCTCGCGGCACCCGACGGGTCCCTGCTCGGGCGCGCCGGCGACGCCGTCGACGACGGAGGCTCCAGGGCCGAGGCCGGCATCGTGGTCGGCGGCCAGCACGCGGCGCAGCTGACCCTGCGATCACCATCGGAAGACCCGCTGCTGCTCGAACTGGCCGCCGACCGCTTATCCGGGATCCTGGCGCTGGCGCTGGCGCAGGCGTTTCGGCCCACGCCGGCCCAAGTGGCCGAGGCGCGACTGCTGGAGGCGGTGATCGAGGGCGCGGATGCCGAGTCCGTCCAGCGGCTCTGGCTACAGGCCGGACTCGACCCCGGCCACGCCGCGATCGTGGCGGTGTTCCGCGCCTCCGGCCGGGACACCAAGTTTCCCGCCGTCGAGCGTGCGCTGCAGGTGCGCGGAGTCCAGGTGAAGTCCCACCTCTGGGACGGCGAGCGCGCGGTGCTTCTGGCACACCCGCATCAAGGCGCACGGGCCGCGCGCGAAGTGCTGCTCCGCGCTGCCCGGGAGGCGCTGGCCGGTTCGGACACATGCGCCGCCTTCGGACCCAACGTGGCCGAGGGTTCCCGAGCGCACGACTCGTTCGTCGAGGCGCAGGAAGTTATGAAGCTCGGCATGCCGGGCGCGGGCCAGGTGCTGGATGCCATGGACTTCCTCGGCCGCCGGATCCTGGCCGCCGTGCCGCATCCGGCGTTCCTTGACTCCTACGTGGAATCCGCACTCGGCGAAGTGCTCGAGTGGGACCGGAAGCATGGCACCACCCTGCTGGCCACCCTGTTGTGCTGGCTCGATTCGGGGTGCAACACGACGACGTCGGCCGCCTCCTTGAATATCGAGCGGCAGACCATGCACAAGCGACTTAGCAAGATCCAGGCGCTGCTGGGCGGCGACCCGCGGACCTCCGGCCGGCTCTTCAGCATCCACATCGCCGCGGCTGCGGCAGCGGCTGCCGTTGGCCCGCGCGGTGGCTAGAGGACCTGCCGCACGGTCTTCTCGAAACTCGAGACGTGCTCGAAGGCCAGCTTCGCAGCGAGCTCCGCGTCGCCGTCGGCGACCGCTTCCAGCAGCCGGACATGCTCGGTGATGTGACTGGCGACGGACGGCACCTTGTCCACCACGAGGCACCAGATCCGCGTGGCCAGGTTGTCGTGGCGGATCAGGGTGTCTTCCAGGTGGGGGTTCCCCGCGGCGCGGTAAATCAGCCGGTGGACGGCAAGGTCGTAGCGCATGAGTTCGCGCTTGTCAGCAGGCCTGTCATCCAACGCGGCAAGGGCCCGGGCTACTTGCCGGAGTTCGGCGCGCATGTCGGCGCTGGCGTTAACCGCCGCGCGGCGGGCCGCCAGGGGTTCGAGCAATTCACGAATATCGGATACATCGGCCAGTTCGGTAATGTCCACGACGGTCGCGAACGTGCCGCGGCGCGGGTAGGAGACCACCAGGTGGTCCCCTTCCAGGCGTTTGATGGCCTCGCGGACCGGCGTCCTGCCGAAGCCGAGTTCTGCCGCCAGCTGCCCGTCATTGATGGGTTCCCCGGGCCGGATGTCCAGCATGATCAGCTTGTCGCGCAGTTGACGGTAGGCGGACTCCGCCTGCGACAGCGCGTCGTCCTCTGCGGGGGACACGACCGGAAGTACTGACAAGGCTCCGCTCCGTTCTTCGCTACTAGGTGCCGGGCTTCCAAAGGAGCGCCCGGAAGCGGGACCTTCGAAACTTTCCCGCCTCTATTGACTCCGTGTGATCCCCATCATAGCATTGACCTCACACTGATATATCAGTTACATCAATAGTGGTATTTCAAAGGAGTATTCGTGGTTGAGCAGTTGAACGAGCGACTCGCGGTCGTCGATCCCGAGGTCCAGCAGGCCATCTCCCGGGAACTGGGCCGACAGCAGTCGACGCTTGAAATGATCGCCTCGGAGAATTTCGCCCCCTCCGCGGTGATGGAGGCCCAGGGCTCGGTGCTGACGAACAAGTACGCCGAGGGCTACCCCGGCAAGCGCTACTACGGCGGCTGCGAGCACGTGGACGTTGTGGAGCAGCTTGCCATAGACCGGGTCAAGGCGCTGTTCGGTGCGGAGTTCGCCAACGTCCAGCCGCATTCCGGCGCGCAGGCCAACGCCGCCGCCATGTTCGCCCTGCTGAACCCGGGCGACACCATCATGGGGCTGGACCTGGCCCACGGAGGCCACCTCACCCACGGGATGAGGATCAACTTCTCCGGCAAGCTGTATAACGTGGTGCCGTACCACGTCCGTGAATCAGACCTCCGGATCGATATGGCAGAGGTGGAGGCACTGGCCCTCGAACACCAGCCGCGGCTGATCGTGGCCGGCTGGTCCGCGTACTCCCGGCAGCTGGATTTCGCCGAGTTCCGTCGCATTGCCGACCTCGTCGGCGCCTACCTCATGGTGGACATGGCACACTTCGCGGGCCTCGTGGCCGCGGGGCTGCACCCCAATCCCGTCCCCTACGCGGACGTCGTCACCACCACCACGCACAAGACCCTCGGCGGGCCGCGCGGCGGAGTCATCCTGGCCAAGGAGCAGTACGCCAAGAAAATCAACAGTGCCGTCTTCCCGGGCCAGCAGGGCGGGCCCCTCGAACACGTGATTGCCGCCAAGGCCGTCGCCTTCAAGCTCGCCGCCGGCCCGGAATTCAAAGAACGCCAGGAGCGGGTCCTGCAGGGCTCCAAACTCCTCGCTGAACGGCTCCTCCGCGACGACGTCGCCGCGGCAGGAATCTCCGTGGTCAACGGGGGCACGGATGTGCACCTGATCCTGGTCGACCTCCGCAACTCCGAACTGGACGGGCAGCAGGCCGAAGACGCCCTGCACCGCATCGGCATCACGGTCAACCGCAACGCCGTGCCCTTCGACCCCCGCCCGCCCATGGTGTCCTCCGGACTCCGCATTGGCACGCCCGCCCTCGCAACCCGCGGCTTCGGGGCGGCGGAGTTCGCCGAAGTCGCCGACATCATCGCGACGGCGCTCATCGCGGCCGCAACCCCCGGCAGCGGCGGGGACTCCACGCTCAGCGAGGAAACCGCCGCCGAACTCCGCGCCCGGGTGGCTGCCCTGGCCGACCAGTTCCCGCTCTACCCCCACCTCAACGGCGGCGGCGAAATCGCCGCCTTCGAATCCGACCTGATTGGAGCAGCCCAGTGAGTGCAGACCTCCTCCCCGAGCACCCGGACTTCCTCTGGCGCAACCCGGACCCCAAAAAGAGCTACGACGCCGTGATTGTTGGCGGCGGCGGGCACGGCCTGGCCACAGCGTACTTCCTGGCCAAAAACCACGGGATGACCAACATTGCCGTCCTGGAAAAGGGCTGGCTGGCCGGCGGCAACATGGCCCGCAACACCACCATCATCCGTTCCAACTACCTCTGGGACGAGAGCGCGGCCATTTACGAGCACGCGCTCAAGCTCTGGGAAATCCTGCCCGAGGAGCTCGAATACGACTTCCTCTTCAGCCAGCGCGGCGTGATGAACCTCGCCCACACCCTCGGTGACGTCCGCGAAAGCATGCGCCGCGTCGGAGCGAACAAGCTCAACGGGGTGGACGCTGAATGGCTGGACCCCAAGCAGGTCAAGGAACTCTGCCCCATCCTGAACATCAGCGACAACATCCGCTACCCCGTCATGGGCGCCACCTACCAGCCGCGCGCGGGCATCGCCAAGCACGACCACGTGGCCTGGGCCTTCGCCCGCAAGTGCGACGAAATGGGCGTGGACATCATCCAAAACTGCGAAGTTACCGGCTTTGTCAAGGACGGGAACCGGGTCACCGGTGTCAAGACCAACCGCGGGACCATCAACACCGAAAAGGTCGGTCTCGCCGCAGCCGGGCACAGCTCCGTGCTGGCCGAAATGGCAGGCTTCGACCTTCCTATCCAGTCCCACCCGCTCCAGGCCCTGGTCTCCGAACTGCACGAGCCTGTCCACCCCACCGTGGTCATGTCAAACCACGTGCACGTCTACGTCTCCCAGGCCCACAAGGGCGAGCTGGTGATGGGCGCCGGTGTGGACTCCTACAACGGCTACGGCCAGCGCGGCTCCTTCCACGTGATCGAGCACCAGATGGCTGCCGCAGTCGAGCTTTTCCCCATATTTGCCCGGGCCCACGTGCTGCGGACCTGGGGCGGCATCGTGGACACCACCCTGGACGCCTCCCCCATCGTGGGCAACACCCCGGTGGAGAACATGTTCGTGAACTGCGGCTGGGGCACCGGCGGCTTCAAGGCCACCCCTGCAGCCGGCATGACGTTCGCACATAACATCGCCACCGGCACGCCGCACCGGCTGAACCAGCCCTTCTCGCTCGAACGCTTCGAAACCGGCGCCCTGATCGACGAGCACGGCGCAGCCGCCGTCGCCCACTAGCAGCCCTCCCCCAGAAAGAAGACGCACATGCTGCTCATCTCCTGCCCTAACTGCGGCTCGCGCGACGAGACCGAATTCCACTACGGCGGCCAGGCCCACGTGCCCTACCCGGAAAACCCGCATGAACTGACCGACAAAGAATGGGCCCACTTCCTGTTCTACCGGGAAAACACCAAGGGCATCTTCGCCGAACGCTGGTTGCACAGCACCGGCTGCCGCCAGTGGTTCAACATGCTCCGCGACACCGTCACCTATGACATCAAGGCGGTCTACCCGATGGGCTCGCCCCGCCCTGATGCCGCCGGCCGGGCCACCGCAGACACCGGCACCGCGAGCCTCGCCCCCGACAGCACCACCACCGGAAGCGCAGCTCCCAGCACCTCGACCACCAGCATCTCCAGCACCACCGCCCCGGAAGGAGCAACCAAGTGACTTCCCAGAACTCCCGTCTCGCCGCCGGCGGACGCATCGACCGCTCCATCTCCTGGCGCTTCACCGTGGACGGCGAGGAATTCACGGGCCACCCCGGCGACACCCTCGCCTCCGCCCTGATCTCCAACGGACGCATCGCCGCCGGCAATTCGCTCTACGAGGACCGCGCCCGCGGCATCATGTCCGCCGGAGTTGAGGAATCCAACGCGATGGTCAAAATCGCGCCGCGGTTCCCCGGACACGTGGCCGAATCCATGCTCCCCGCCACCACCGTCACCCTGGTGGACGGCCTGAAGGCGGAGCTGCTCAGTGGCCTCGGCAAGCTGGACCCGGCAGAAGACAGGGCGGAATACGACAAGAAGTACGTCCACACCGACGTCCTGGTCATCGGCGGCGGCCCCGCCGGCCTCGCCGCAGCCCGCGAGGCAGTCCGCACCGGCGCCCGCGTCATCCTCATGGACGACCAGCCCGAACTCGGCGGCAGCCTGCTGTCAGGTTCCACCGCAGCTGAGCTGGCTGACACCATTGAGGGCAAGCCCGCCCTCGAATGGGTGGCAGACGTGGAAGCCGAACTGGTTTCCGGTGCCGAGTCCACGGTCCTGAACCGCACCACCGCCTTCGGTGCCTACGACGCGAACTACGTCATCGCCGTCCAGAACCGCACCGACCACCTTTCCAGCCCCGCCGCGCCCGGCGTCTCGCGCCAGCGGATCTGGCACGTGCGTGCCAACCAGGTGATCCTGGCCCCCGGCGCCCACGAACGCCCGCTGGTCTTCGAGAACAACGACCGGCCCGGCATCATGCTGGCCTCCGCCGTCCGCAGCTACCTCAACCGCTACGCCGTGGCGGCAGGGCAGCGCGTGGTCATCAGCACCACCAACGACAGCGCCTACGCCCTCGCCGCGGACCTGCGCGCCGCCGGCGTGAAGGTTGCGGCCGTTGTGGACGCCCGCCCACAGCTCACCGCAGTGGCGAGCGCAGCCGCCGAAGCCGGGACCCGCGTGCTGGTCGGCAGCGCGGTGGCCAACACCGCTTCCGGCGCGGCAGACGGCCGTGTTGAGAGCGTCACCGTCCGCAGCATCAACGACGACGGCGAACTCACCTCCGGCGTCGAGGAAATCGCCTGCGACCTGCTGGCCGTCTCCGGCGGCTGGAGCCCGCTGGTGCACCTCCACTCCCAGCGCCAGGGCAAGCTCCGCTGGGACGACGAGCTCGCCGCTTTTGTGCCGAGCACGGTTGTCCCGAACCAGCAGACCATCGGCTCTGGCCGTGGCAGCTTCGAGCTCGACGACTGCCTCGCCGAGGGCATTTCCGCCGGCGCCGCCGCGGCCATCGCCGCGGGCTTCGCCTCGGACACCACGCCCGCCTCGCTCGGCGAGCCCAGGGCCTCCGCCCCGACCCGGCAGCTGTGGCTGGTCCCGGGCCAGGAAGGCACGCCGGATGAATGGCACCACCACTTCGTGGACTTCCAGCGCGACCAGTCAGTGGCAGACGTGCTGCGTTCCACCGGAGCCGGCATGCGGTCCGTGGAACACATCAAGCGCTACACCTCCATCAGCACCGCCAACGACCAGGGCAAGACCTCCGGGGTCAACGCGATCGGTGTCATCGCCGCCGCACTGCGCACCGCGGGCGAAGCGTCCCGCGGCATTGGCGACATCGGCACCACCACCTACCGGGCACCGTTCACCCCGGTGGCCTTCGCGGCGCTGGCCGGACGCCAGCGCGGCGAACTGTTCGACCCCGCCCGCAAGACCTCCATCCACCCGTGGCACGAGGCCAAGGGCGCGCTGTTCGAAGACGTCGGACAGTGGAAGCGCCCCTGGTACTACCCGCAGGCCGGCGAGGACATGGATGCCGCCGTGCTGCGCGAATGCGCCGCAGTCCGCGACTCCGTGGGCTTCATGGACGCCACCACCCTGGGCAAGATCGAAATCCGCGGCAAGGACGCCGGTGAATTCCTCAACCGGGTCTACACCAACGCATTCAAGAAGCTGGCCCCGGGTTCCGCCCGCTACGGCGTCATGTGCGGCCCTGACGGCATGATCTTCGACGACGGCGTGACGCTGCGCCTCGACGATGACCGCTACTTCATGACCACCACCACCGGTGGCGCAGCCAAGGTCCTGGACTGGCTGGAGGAATGGCTCCAGACTGAATGGCCCGAACTCGACGTGCACTGCACCTCGGTCACCGAACAGTGGAGCACCATTGCCGTCGTCGGGCCCAAATCCCGCGCGGTCCTCGCCAAGCTGGCACCGGCACTGGCAGCCGACGGCGGACTGGAAGCAGAGGCCTTCCCGTTCATGACCTTCCGCGAGACGACGCTGGCCTCCGGCGTGCGGGCCCGGATCTGCCGGATTTCGTTCTCCGGCGAGCTGGCCTACGAGATCAACGTGCCGTCCTGGTACGGGCTGAACACCTGGGAAGCCGTTGCCGCGGCCGGGGCCGAATTCAACATCACCCCCTACGGCACCGAGACCATGCACGTGCTCCGCGCCGAGAAGGGCTACCCCATCGTCGGCCAGGACACTGACGGCACAGTCACCCCGCAGGACGCGGGGATGGAATGGATCGTCTCCAAGGCCAAGGAATTCATCGGCAAGCGCTCCTACGCCCGCGCCGACGGCCAGCGCGGGGACCGCAAGCACCTGGTCAGCGTCCTGCCGGTGGACGGCTCCATCCGCCTGCCGGAAGGAACGCAGCTTGTGGAGCAGGGCATCAGCACCAGCCCCGCCTACGGTCCCGTCCCGATGCAGGGCTTCGTGACCTCGAGCTACCACAGCGCCGCCCTGGGACGCTCCTTTGGACTGGCACTGATCAAGAATGGCCGCAACCGCATCGGCGAAACCATGGTGGCCGTCTCCGGCGACCAGCTGGTCGATGTTGTTGTAGCAGAAACCGTACTGTTTGACCCCGAAGGGACCCGCAAAGATGGCTAATTCAGCAGCACTCGAAGGCATCAATGGACTCCGGGAAATCCGCCGCAGCCCCGCCTCCCACCTGGCCTCAGCGCTCGAGGCGGGCTCGGTCCAGGGCAAGGTTGTCCTCGCCGAGGGCCCGTTCCAGACCATGGCCGGGGTCCGCGTGGATCCCCGCTCCGAGGGCGCTTCACGGATCGCAGCCGTCACCGGCGGACTGCCGGCACGCTGCGGCGAAGTGACCGGCACGGGCAGCACCAGCGTCCTCTGGCTGGGACCGTCGGAATTCCTGGTGGTTGCACCCGAGGAGTCCCACGACTTCCTGGGCGGCAACCTCATCGGCTCCCTTACGGAGGCCTTGGGCGACGCTCCGGGCCAGGTGGTGGACCTGTCCGCCAACCGCACCATGTTCGAGCTCTCCGGCCCCCGCGCCCGGGCCGTGCTGGAAAAGGGCTGCGCCCTGGACCTGCACCCGCGCAGCTTCATCCCGGGTACGGCGCTTTCCACCGAGGTGGGCGGCATTCCGGTGGTGCTGCAGAAGACCGGGGAGGAAAGCTTCAGGCTGTTCCCCCGCGCGTCCTTCGCGGACTTCCTGGGCCGCTGGCTCCTCGATGCGATGCGCGAGTACGCCTCGCCTGAGGTGCCCTAAATGGCGCTGAGTGTCCTGGACCTGTTCTCCGTTGGCATCGGGCCGTCGTCGTCTCACACGGTCGGCCCGATGCGGGCGGCGAAGCTGTTCGCGGACGGGCTTAAGGCTGACGGCAAGCTCAGCGCCACGGCACGCGTCCAGGCCGAATTGTTTGGCTCGCTCGGTGCCACCGGGCGCGGCCACGGCTCGGACAAGGCCGTGGTGCTGGGCCTGCAGGGCCTGGACCCGGAAGCCGTGGACACAGCCACCGCCGACGACCAGGTGGCCGCGGCGGCCCTGGACGCCGAACTCCGGATCGGCGGGGACCACCGGGTGGACTTCAACTGGGACGAGGACGTGGTCCTGCACCGCCGCAAGTCCCTGCCCGCCCACCCGAACGGCATGACCTTCCGGGCCCTGGACCACGCCGGGGCCGTGCTCAGCGAGCGGAGCTTCTACTCCATTGGGGGCGGCTTCGTCGTGGACGGGGACGCCGACGGTGCGGACAAGGTGGTGGCCGACGCCACTGTCCTGCCCTACCCGTTCACCACCGCCGACGAACTGCTGGCCACCTGCCGGCGGGAGGGCTTGTCCATCTCCGAGGTGATGCTTGCCAACGAACTCGTCTGGCACAGCGAGGCAGAGCTTCGCGAGAAACTGCTCGCCTTGTGGGCCGTCATGCGGGAATGCGTGGACAACGGCTGCGCCGCGGAAGGGATTCTTCCGGGCGGCCTCAACGTTCCGCGCCGGGCGCCGTCGCTCTTCCAGACCTTGGCGGCGGATAACGGAACCACTGATCCGCTTCGCGCTATGGAGTGGGTGAACCTCTTCGCCCTTGCCGTGAACGAGGAGAACGCCGCCGGCGGACGCATCGTCACCGCACCGACCAACGGCGCGGCCGGCATCGTGCCCGCGGTGCTCCACTACTACATGAAGTTTGTTCCAGGGGCCGACGACGACGGTGTGGTCCGGTTCCTGCTGGCGGCGGCCGCCGTCGGGATCCTCTTCAAGATCAACGCCTCGATTTCCGGCGCTGAAGTGGGCTGCCAGGGCGAGGTGGGTTCCGCCTGTTCCATGGCCGCGGCCGGGCTGTGCGAGGTGCTGGGCGGCACGCCCGAGCAGGTCGAGAACGCCGCCGAGGTGGGGATTGAGCACAACCTCGGCCTCACCTGCGACCCCGTCGGCGGCCTGGTGCAGATTCCCTGCATCGAACGGAACGCGATCGCCAGCGTCAAGGCCATCAACGCCGCCAGGCTGGCACTGCACGGCGACGGGAGCCACAAAGTATCTCTGGACAAAGCCATCAAAACCATGCGCGAGACAGGAGCGGACATGAAGACTAAGTACAAGGAGACCTCCCGCGGGGGTCTCGCCGTCAACGTCATCGAGTGCTGAGCCATGACCGCCATTGAAACTGAGCCCCTGACCGGCCCGTCTGCGGAAACGACCGTGGAGCATGTCCTGACGCTCGACTGCGCGGAGTCCCCGGGCATTGTGCACGCAGTGTCCGGGTTCCTGCTGGACCACGGCTGCGACATCATCGACAACAAGCAGTTCGGCGAGCGCTCCGAAGGGCATTTCTTTATGCGGGTGCATTTCGCGTCCGACGGCGATGCGTCCACCGCGGACACCCTGCGGGCGGCCTTCGCCCCGGTGGCTGAGCGGTTCGGGATGAGCTGGCGGCTGGAGCCGCACGGTTCCAAGCGGCGCGTGCTGATCATGGTGTCCAAGTTCGGCCACTGCCTCAACGACCTGCTGTTCCGCGCCAGGGTCGGCGAGCTCCCGGTCGACGTGGTGGCCGTGGTGTCCAACCACACGGACCATCAGGCGTTGGTGGAGTGGCACGGCATCCCGTTCTTCCACGTGCCCGTCACCGCCGCCACCAAACCGGAGGCGGAGGGCCGGCTGCTGACGCTTATCGATGAGTTCGACGTCGAACTGGTGGTCCTGGCCCGCTACATGCAGGTGCTCAGCGACGGCCTGACGCGAAAGCTGGACGGCCGGGCCATCAATATCCACCATTCCTTCCTGCCCAGCTTCAAGGGCGCCAAGCCGTACCACCAGGCCTACGCCCGCGGCGTGAAGACCGTGGGTGCCACCGCGCACTACGTCAACGCGGAGCTCGACGAGGGCCCGATCATCTCGCAGCAAGTGGTGGAGGTGGACCACACCTACGGGCCGGAAGACCTCGTCGCGGCGGGCCGGGACACCGAATGCAAGGCACTGTCCAACGCTGTGCGCTGGCACTGCGAAGGCCGGGTGATCCTGCAGGGCAACCGGACGGTGGTCCTGAGGTAGGCCCTGGCCTTACCCCATACTCGGAGGGCGGCGGGATCTCCCGCCGTCCTCCGCGTTGTGGGGGGTGCTCCCCCGGCCGACACGGCCCCTGTCCCCCGGGCCGCGCTGCACTTTCGTAGACTCTATGGAGATCCGACGTGTCCCCCTGGGGACATGCCCGCCACAGGAAGAGTCATCGATGAAGATTATCGTCCTAGTCAAGGAGGTCCCCGACACGTACGGGGACCGAAAACTGAACCTTGAAACAGGTCTCGCAGACCGGGAGGCCAGCGAAACAGTCATCGATGAGATCGGCGAGCGCGCGCTGGAGCTGGCCCTGAGCTACGCCGACGCGCACGACGGCACCGACGTCGCCGTTCTCTCGCTCGCCCCCGAAGGTGCGACGGCGACGATCCGCAAGGGGCTCGCGATGGGCGCCGGCAGCGCCATCCACATCTGCGACGAGGCGCTCCGGGGCGCGGATCTTGGCCTCACCGCCGAAACCCTCGCGGCGGCGATCCGCCGCGCCGGCTTTGACCTTGTCATCGCCGGCAACGTCTCCACCGACGGATCCGGCGGAATGATCCCCGCGATGCTGGCGGAATTGCTGGACGTGCCGCTCGCCACCGGACTCAGCTCCGTGGACATCCGCGACGGCGCAGTCTCCGGCACCCGGGCCGTTGAATCCGGCGTGCAACAGGTGTCCGCGGAGCTTCCCGCGGTCATTTCCATCACCGAGGCGCTTCCCGGGCCGCGCTTCCCCAACTTCAAGGGCATTATGGCCGCGAAGAAGAAGCCCCTTGAGGTCCTGACCCTCGCGGACCTCGGTGTCACGGCTGACGCCCCCGACGCGGCGCGGTCCATCATGCTGGCCATCGCCGAGAAGCCCCCGCGCGCGGCAGGCACCAAGATCGTTGACGAGGGCGATGCCGGCGAGAAGCTGGCCGAGTTCCTGATCGAAAACCGACTGGCGTAAGGAACAACGGACATGACTGAATTCCCTCGTGACGCAATCCTCGTCGTCGTCGAAACCCGGCCCTCCGGTGAACTCGAGAAGGCAGCGGCGGGACTCTTCGGCGCCGCCGCCGCAGCCGGCACCGCGGTTGCCTTGGTGCTGGCCGCCCCCGACGCCGGGAGCGCCGCCGCCGCGGAGGGCGCCAACCTCGGTGCCGCGCACGTATTGATCGCCGAAACCCCGGATGCGTCCGCGCTGGGCGTGCCGGGCGTTGACGCGCTGGCGGCCGCCGTCGAGCGGGTGCGGCCGGATGCCATCCTAATCTCGCATTCCCTCAACGGGCGCGACCTCGCCGGCCGGTACGCGGCCCGATCGCGGGCCGCGGTGTGCGTCGACGCCGTCGGAGTCTCCCGCGATGACGAGGGCGTCGTCGCCCACCACTCGGTCTACGGTGGCGCCTACGACGTGACGTCCACCGCCACCTTCGGGCCGCCGGTCATCACCATCCGCCAGGGCTCCATCGAGGCTCGCGCGGAGGCGCAGCCGCCGGCGTCGGAGACCCTGGCGGTGACGCCCTCCGACAAGAAGGCCGCGCGGGTCGATTCCTTTGAGGAGGTGGTCGCCGCCACCACCCGGCCGGAGCTGCGCGGCGCCGCGAAGGTCGTCGCGGGCGGCCGCGGCCTCGGGTCGGCGGAACAGTTCGCCCTGGTCGAACAGCTCGCCGACACCCTCGGCGCCGCCATTGGTGCTTCGCGCGCCGCGGTGGACGCCGGCTACGTCCCGCAGTCGCAGCAGGTAGGCCAGACCGGGGTCTCCGTGTCCTCCCAGCTGTACATCGCGCTGGGCATTTCCGGCGCGATCCAGCACCGGGCCGGCATGCAGACCGCCAAGACGATCGTCGCCGTCAACAAGGACGCCGACGCGCCCATCTTTGAGATCGCCGATTTTGGGGTGGTGGGCGACGTCTTCAAGGTTGTCCCCCAGCTCATCGGCGCCCTCGAGGCCCGGAAGAAGTAGGCATGGCAACTCAGTCCGGGTCCGTCCGGCGGGGCCTGCCGCGCGTTCCGGGCGGCGAGCCGTGGCCTCCGGCCGGAACGGCGCCCGCTCGCTTTGCCATGACAGAAGCGGTACCGGCCGCTGTTGAGGAAACGGCGCCGTTGGCGGCGTTGGCCCCTCCTGCTGCGGAAATCAACGACGCAGGAACGGCGACGGCGGCCGTCGCAGAGCACGCCGGCAGCGCCGCAACGGCCCCGGCTGCGGCCCCGGTGGCCCCGCGGCTCCGCCGTGGACTGCCGCGGGTGCCGGGAGGCGAGCCCTGGCCTCCCGGTGGTGCGGCTCTGCTGTCGGCGGCGCCCGTGTCCGAGGCGCCGGCTGCAGCCGCCGAGCCCGCGTCGGCTAATCCGGCCGCCGCTGTGACGCCGGCCGCTCCGATTGCTCCGCCGGAAAAGTCAGTGCAGGCGGAGACGCCGGCAACTGCAGCAGCGCTCGCTGCTGCCACGACTGCGCCCACGTCCGGAGCCGACCAGCTTCGCCGCGGACTCCCCCGCGTCCCGGGCGGCGAACCGTGGCCGCCGGCCGGACTTGCGCCGGCTGCCGACGCCCCACCCCCTGCTCCTGTTGCTGCACCGGTTCCCGCGCCCGCGCAGGCCGAGCCGGCGGTTCCCGCACGTGTCGCCGAGGCTCCTGTCCCCGCTGAGGTTCCACCCGCCGTCGTCGAACAACCCGCAACACCCGCAACTCCCGCCAAGCCGAAGGCCGAGGCGAAACTCTACGGCTCGCGGACCCTGGCGCAGTGGTTTAAGCGCATTGCGCTGCTCGCCGTCGGCGCGATTGCCGCCGCCGGGATCCTCATCCTCGCCGCGCGCGGTGTGACGACTTTGCCGGGCGTGCCGGCATTCCTCGAGCGGTACCCCGGCGAATATGACCTGCCCGAGACGGCTCAGCCGGGCTTCCCGTGGTGGGCGCAGTGGGCGCACTTCTTCAACATTTTCCTGATGGCGCTGATCATCCGCTCGGGCTACCAGGTGCGCACGCAGCAGAAGCCGCCGGCGTTCTGGGCGCCCAAGCGCGGCGGCAAGAAGATCAGCATCACGCTGTGGCTGCACCAGTCACTGGACATCCTGTGGCTGGCCAACGGCCTCATCTTCGCGGTGCTGCTGTTCGCCTCGGGCCACTGGATGCGGATTGTCCCGACCAGCTGGGAAGTGTTCCCGAACGCGGCCTCCGCGCTGCTGCAGTACCTGACGCTGGACTGGCCGGTGGAGAACGGCTGGGTGAACTACAACAGCCTGCAGCAGCTGATGTACTTCGTGGTGGTGTTCATCGCCGCCCCGCTCGCGGCCATCACGGGGGCGCGCATGAGCGAGTTCTGGCCGAAGAACGCCAAGGCGCTGAACAAGGCCTACCCCGTGGAGGTGGCGCGCGCGCTCCACTTCCCCACGATGCTGTTCTTCGTGCTGTTCATCCTGATCCACGTGTTCCTGGTATTCGCGACCGGGGCACTGCGCAACCTGAACCACATGTTCGCCGGGACCGACGAGGTGAACTGGGTGGGCTTCTGGCTCTTCGCGGCCGCCATCGCCATCACCGCGGCCGGCTGGTACGCCGCCCGCCCGATCGTGCTCGCCCCGATCGCCAAGCTGTTCGGGAAGGTCAGCAGCCGCTAGTTGGGAGTCCTGACGGCCAATTCGTCGCTCCTACCGCCGCTTCCGGGGCCGTGGTAGGTTCAGCGTGATCGGGATGTCCGGACACGGCCCCTTGACCTGCTCGGCTCCTGGCACAGTCCCAGAAAGCAGAGGCATGTGATGCCAACACTATTGATCTTCCATGAAGTCGACGACGTCGAACACTGGCTCAAGTCGCCCAAACGCGAGGAAGTCTTCGGGCCTCTGGGCATTACGGTTCGGACCTTCACAGATCCGGCAAAGAGCCAGCGCGTGGGCCTGATCGCCGAAGTCCCGGACCTGGACGCGTTCCAGCGCGTCATGGCGTCCGCAGAGGCAGCCGAGGCGATGAAGTACGACGGCGTCCGGCCGGACACCATCCTGATGCTCGTCGAACCCTAGGCGTCCGGCCGGGACCCGGCCGGCAGGCTCGCGTCGATGGGGAAGGTCATGAACGCCGGCGTCTCGTACGGGTGCGCGGACAGTGCCGCGTTGAGGACGGCGTCGCGCAGGGAACGCGGGTAGATGGCCTCGACCCGCGTTTCCGGAACCTCCTCGGGGGAACCGACGGCGCCGATGGCAGGAGTCGCGCCCGGCAGGGGCGTGAAGCGCCCGGTTCCTTCCGCGCTGAACGAGCAGTGTGAGTAATTGCCCAGCCTGCCCGCCCCGGCGTCGCCGATCGCCTGCCGGACGTCGTGGGCAGCTTCAGCGGGGACGTAAATGACCAGGCAATCCATCGGCTCCATGGCTGAAAGTCCTGATCAACTGGCCGGGTCGTATTGGAAGGCTCGTACCTCCTGCGCGCAGCGGCAGGCTCCCGCGATTTTGGCCGCCCACTCCACGGCCGCGTCGTGGGACGGCAAATCCAGCACTGAGTAGCCACCTTCGAGCTGCACTGTCTGCGGGTAGGTGCCCTCGCGGACGCTTCCGTCGGCGTCCACCATGATGGGCGGGATACTCTCGTCGATGCCGCCGCCAAACACCCAGACGCCAGCGTCCTTCGCTTCCTGGACTACCGCATGGGCCGCGTCCGCAACGGCCTGCAGCTCCTCCTCGGGGAAGACCATGGCGGCACTCGGAAACGAGATCAGGTACTTGGTCATCGGGTGGACCCTTCTTTGCAGTTCGGGGGGATGGCGTTCATCCTCGCGGACCGCACAGTGCCGCGCAAGATCCGGGCGGGCCCCGGGTCAGGAACCCAACTGGTCCCGGCGGCGCTTCAGGGTGGCCGCCTCGGCGGAGTTGCCCGCCAATTCGATGGCTTTCCCATACGCCGCACGCGCCTCCGTGGCGCGGCCCAACCTCCGCAGCAAGTCGGCGCGGGTGGCGTGGTAGGCGTGGTAGCCGGCCAGCTCTGGTTCCAGCCGGTCGACGGCGGCGAGCGCCACCTGCGGCCCGTCCAGCTCCCCCACCGCCACGGCCCGGTTGAGCGCGACAATCGGCGACGGGTCGAGGGCCGCCAGCTGGTCGTAGAGCGCGACGATCTGGGACCAGTCGGTGTCGCGGAAGTCGCGGGCCGAGGTGTGGACGGCGTTGATGGCCGCGAGGAGCTGGTACCGCCCCGGAGCCAGTCCGGAGGCGAGACGTTCACGCACCAGGCGGTGGCCCTCGGCAATCAGGGACGCGTCCCAGGCACCCCGGTCCTGCTCGTCGAGGGTCACCAGTTCGCCGCCTGCCGAGATCCGGGCGGCGCTGCGGGCCTCGGTGAGGAGCATCAGGGCCAGCAGGCCTACCACCTCGCCGTCGTGGGGCATCAGGGTCCGGAGCAGGCGGGTGAGCCGGATCGCCTCGGCCGTCAGCTCGGAGCGGACCGGTCCGGTGTCCGGGCCCGTCGCCAGGTAGCCCTCATTGAAGACCAGATAGAGCACGGCGAGCACACCCAAGACGCGCGCGGGGAGGTCCTCTGCGGCCGGCACCCGGTACGGGATCCGTGCGGCCTTGATCTTGGCCTTCGCGCGGGTGATCCGCTGTCCCATGGTGCTCTCCTGCACCAGGAGGGCACGGGCAATCTCCGGCACGGTCAGCCCTCCCACCATCCGCAGGGTCAGCGCCACGCGGGCCGGCAACGCGAGCGCCGGGTGGCAGCAGGTGAAGATGAGCCGGAGCCGGTCGTCCTCGACCGCGCCAAGCGGCTCGGCCGGTTCGTCGTCGAACACCAACTGGGCCTCCTGGTGTTTGCCGTCGCGTTTGTTCTCGCGCCGGAGCCGGTCGATGGCCTTGCGCTTGGCCGTGGTGGTCAGCCAGGCACCCGGGTTGGCAGGGACGCCGTCGGACGGCCAGCGTTCGACGGCGGTACTGAACGCCTCGGCCGCCGCCTCCTCCGCGAGGTCAAGGTCCCCGAAACGGCGGGCCAGCGCGGCGACCACCCGGGCCCAGTTCTCCCGGTAGGCCTGGCTGACCGCTCCCCCGGCGCCTCCGGCGTCGGATGCGTTCACAGGAACGGCCGCACCTCGATTTTCCGGTTGCAGGCCTTCGAGCCCTCGGCGGCCAGCTTGAGCGCGACGTCGAGGTCGGGGGCGTTGATGATCCAGAACCCGGCCAGAAACTCCTTCGACTCCACGAACGGCCCGTCGGTCACCACCGGGGACTCGCCACGGTTGTCGATGACGGTGGCCGTGTTGGGAAAGCCGAGGCCGCCGGCGAAGACCCAGTGGCCGTCGGCCTGGAGCTGGTCGTTGAACTCGTCAATGGTCGCCATCTCCTCCGACGGCGAGAGCTCAAGCTTGTCGTTGATCACGGACAGCAAATACTGCATTTCGAGTCATCTCCTCAGGTTTGGGGGCGCCCTGTCTGGGAGCTCGCTCACCTCTACTACGAACAACTCTGCCCCGATTCGACAGGATATGGCAGCGGCCCGTCAGTGGGTTACTGCCGCGAACGGCCATTCTCACAACGCGCACGCCAACTTCCCGATGCCACGCCCACGTCGTCGTCATGCGCAGCCCCCGGAACAGCGTCCATCTGTGAGAGCGCCGATCCTACGCCGCGATGAACTGTTCCCAGTCCGGAAGGGGATCCACGGGCAATGGTGGCCCGGTCTCCCCGGGTCCGACGGCGCCGTCAACGTCGTCGGGCCAGTCGGGCGGCTCCAACTCCCAGCCCTCACCCTCATCGCCGAGACCCTGCGGCCAGCGGGGTGGTTCCCAGTCCTGACCTTCGCTGGCGTAGGACCGACACCGGCCGTCCCGTAGCCGCAACCATTGGCGCATCGCCTTCGGAACCCTGTAGCTGGTCCGGCCGATCTCCAGCGGCGCTCCGCTGCGCGGATCGGTGAGCACACGGAGGAATGATCTGGCACCATCCCCCACCAGCCGGCGGGCCATGGACGGGGGAACGGGACCGTACCCATCCAGCGTGGCCGGTTCCGTCACGGCGCCTAGAAGAGACAGCACCGGCACGGTCACCAGGACCTGTGCCTTGGGTGACGGAGTTCCTTCCACCACCCCCGCCAGCAGCCAGTCAGCGGCAACGTCCGCACGGAGCTGCGTCAGGGTCCGGGATTCATCCGGCCCCTGCAGGGCACGCGCCGCTTCCGTGGCCCGGGACCACACACCCACCGCCGCATCCGCAGTCAGATAGGCCGAGAGCCAGGCCATGCCGTCGCGGTCCGGCGTGTATTCCAGCCGACGGTCCTCGGCACCTTTGCGGTGGCGTGCTTCGATGCTTTCAGGATGATGCACCTCACGCCATCGGCGCGCTTTGGCCCGGAACCTTCCCGGCACCAACTCCCCCGCCGGGCAGCCACGCGCGGCCACGGCAGCTTCGGGGTCCAGGAAATGAGCCTCCAACGCAGCCGCCGCAGCGGGGTCCAGACCGGACGTTTCGTCACACATCACCCGCGCGTGTTGCCAGGATATGCTTCCTGCCTGCAGCGCGGACAGCGTCCGGGGCAACCGGGTGGTCAGGGTGGTTGACTCGGACAGGAGCGCCGCCGCCGATCGTTCACTCACGGTCAGCACGCAGGCCACCTCTGCAGTCACCGCCATTTCCTGGGCCATGCGCGCCTGCGGCGAAGCGGCTGCGCCGGCCATAGCGGCGGCAGCGCCGGCATATCCGGCGGCGAAGTGGACTTTCAACCCGGCCAGCCTGGCTTCCATGCTGGCCACCTCGGCCATACCGTCCAAGCACGCGTCGGCTTCGTCCCGAAGAGGGTCGGCGCCCGTCGAGGCCGCGTTCCGGGCTCCGCGACCGGCAAAAGCAGCCAGCCTGGCAAGGGAAGCCTCCATGGCTTCCAACGTCTGCGCAACTGCTCCGCCTTCCATACCCACAGCATGGCAGGAGCCACCGACATTTAACGTTGGCGTCAGGGTTGCAGGCAACTTCAGCCTTCCAGGATCTGCCTGATCCCGAACTCCCCCACGGAGAGCATCCGGGGGTTGTCGTCGGAGTTGCTCAGCAGGGCGGTGGACAGGATGAGGGCCCAGCCCCGGGCCCTCAGCCAGGTGTCCCCGTCCACTGCTGGGCCCAAGGCGTCCATAAAGCGCTGGCGGGCGCCGGCGTCGAACATCAGCCATCCCACCGCAAGATCGACGGCCGGGTCCCCTGCCCCGACGTCGCCGAAATCGATGACGCCGGCCAGCGAGCCGTCGTCCGCCAGCAGGATGTTGCCCGGGTGAAGGTCCCCATGGAGCATCATCGGCGGACCGTCCCAGGCCTGGGCGGCACACGCCCGCGCCCACACCGCCCTCAGCGCCGCCGCCTGCGGGTAGCGTCCGCGGTCCCGGAGCCGTTCCACCACTGCAGCGCCACGGTCCGGCAGCGGCACGCCGCGGAAAGGATTCACGGGGACGCCGGTGTCGGCAGGCACGTGCAGGGCCAGGAGGAAATCGGCCAGGCCTTCAGCGGCTGGCCCGCGGCCTGCGGGGCCGACGTCGGCCGCACCGGTTCCGGGGACCCACCGAACGATGCTCCACGGGTAGGGAAAGTCAGACGTCGGCCGGCCGGCATGAACGGGAACGGGAAGCGCCACCGGGGAGCGGCGGGCAATGCCGGGAAGATAGCGCTGCTCATGGAGAATCAGCGGCACGGCCTCTGCCCTGCGCGGCAGCCGGACAGCGAGCTCGTCGCCGAGCCGGAAGGTCGCGTTGTCCCAGCCATTCGTGAGCCGCACCAGAGGACGGTCTGCGAGATCGGGCCGCTGGTCCTTGACGAGGAACTGGACGACGGCGTCATCCGGTTCCAGCGGGGCTGGCGGCATTCGCGCCATTCCGGCCCTTTCCAGTTTCGATAAATCCGTGTCCTTGAGAACCAGCGCCCTTGAATATCGGCGTCGAACAGAATTCTAGGTCGCCCAGTCCTCATCCCCGTACGCCCGGCCGCGGAAGTGCGCGCGGAGGTACTCGCCGACGACGGCGGCGCCCAAGTCCCCGGTGTCTGGCGCCACCACCCGGCCATCGATCCGGCGGGCCATCCGGGCGACGAACCGTTCCAGGCCGGGGTCATTGCCGAGCCGGAAGAACGTGGCCTGGGTGCCGGCGCGGCCCAGCCGGTCCAGCTCGGCGACGGTGACGCGGATGGTCTCCGGGTCCGGCGGATACGAGAACCACGATTCGCCGTCGGCTTCCAGGTGCGCGGTGGGTTCGCCGTCGGTCACCACCAGCAGGACCGGCTGCATGGACGGGTGCTGGCGGAAGAACCGGCCGGCCAGCAGCAGCCCATGGTGCAGGTTGGTGCCCTGTTCCCGGAACGCCGGCAGGGCCGTGAGCTCGCCGATGTCGATGGTCTGCGCGTAGCGGCCGAAGCTGATCAGCTGCAGCCGGTCGCCGCGGAACTTGGTGGACACGAGGTGGTGCAGGGCCAGCGCGGTGCGTTTCATCGGCACCCAGCGCCCCTCGGCGGCCATCGAGAAGGAGACATCCACCAGGAGTGCGACGGCGGCCTGCGTGCGCGCCTCGGTTTCGGTGACTTCGATGTCGTCCACGGCCAGGTGCAGGCCGTGGCGCGGGTCGCCGCCGTCGGCGATGGTGCGGCGGATCGCGTTGGTGATGGTCCGGGTGACGTCCCACGGTTCGGCGTCGCCGAACTCCCACGGCCGGCTGGAGCCGGTCTGCTCCCCCGCCGCCCCGGCAACGCGCGTGTCCCGGCGGCCCTGCCGGCCGGAGAGTTGCTTCGCGGTGTCGCGCAACAGCGACCGGCCCAGCCGCCGCATGGCCTGCGGGGAGAGCTTGAGGTCGCCGTCGGCGCCGCGCTGCAGGAAGCCGCCGTCGTGCATGGCCCGCTCGATCTCCGCCAGGGTGCGGGCGGACACCGCGGCGTCCTGTCCCAGCTGGCGGGCGAGGGCGTCCAGGTCCACGTCGTCCAGGCGCGAGCCGTTGTAGGACTGCGAGAGCTGTTCGGCGAGTTCGTCCAGCTCGGCAAGGTCCTGCAGCACACCGGTGCCGTCGCCGAGCCCCAGCCCTTCCTCGCCCTCGAAGCGTTCGGAGCCGGACCAGTCCTCCCCCGGGCGCAGCGCCTGCAGGTTGGCATCGAGTTGGCCCAGCTGTGCCATAAGCTCCGGCGAGCCGAACGCCTGGGCGGAAAGCCGCATCAGTTCCTCGCGCTGCTCGGCGGACATGGACTGCATTAGCCGCTGGGCGGCAGCCGCGCGCTGGGCGAGCGCGTCGATCAGTTCCTCGACGGACTGCGGGTTCTCCGGGAAAAACTGGCCATGTTTGGCCATGAAGTCCCGGAAGTCCGCGTCGGTATCCTCGCCGCGGCGGTGCTTGTCGAGCAGTTCGTTGAGGTCGGCCAGCATCTCGGCCACCGCCGCGCGGTCTTCCTCCGTGGCGCCCTCGAGCGCCTCCTTCATCCCGGCGAACCGCTGGTCTAGGATCTCGCGGCCCAGCAGGTCCTTGATCTGCTCGTAGGCCTCGCGGGCGGTGCTGGACTGCCAGTCGTAGGAGGCGAGTTCGTTGACCGCCGCCGCCGTGGATTTGGGCAGGTTCTGCAGCTGCATCTCGCGGAAGGCGCGGTCCGTGTCGTCCATCCGCACGTCGCGGGCCAGCTGTTTGCGTTCCTCCAGCACCGCGGTCTCCAGCAGTTTCTGCACCTCGTTGAGCGTGCCGTCCAGTTTGTGCTGGCCCAGCAGGTCCTTGCGCCGCTGCTGGACGCGGCCGGCGAGGTCGTCGAGCCCTTCCCGGTTCCGGCCGCCGCGGCGCAGGTATTCCTGAAGGGCGTGCCGGGGAGAGTAGCCGGCCATCACGTCTTCGGCGACGGCGTCCAGCGCTTCCGCCAGGTCCACCGGCGGGGCGAGCGGATCGGGCCCGCCAGCGTAGCGGCTGTAGCGGGACCGGTGGTGAGCGGTCATGGGCCCTCCTTAGCCTTGGCTGCGTTACCCGTAGACGGTTGCCTCGTCGTCGGAGTCCTTGGAGATCCGCCGGGCGAGGTAGAGGCCTTCCAGGGCCAGTTCGACGGCGGCGGCGCGCTGCCCGTCGTTGTCCGCGCCCAGGCGCGCGCCGATGTCGTCGTAGAGGCTGGATCCGTTGAGTGACGGAAGGTTGTCGAGGAACTCCCGCGCCGTGACCAGCTCGCCGGTGGTGACCGTGGTGTGGCCGTCCAGGGCGGCGACGAGGTCCCCCATGTCGAGGCCGTGGAAGTGCGCCCGCACGGCTTCGGCGGTGGCCATCCGCAGCAGGTGGTCCAGGATGTCCTGTTCCCGGCCCTCCTCGCCGGATTCGAACTCGATCTTTCCGGCGAGGACTTCGACGGCGGCGTCGAGGTCGATGATCCGGGCCACGGCCTGGTCCTCGCCGCGCACACTGGCGCGGCGCAGGGCGGCCGCGGCGACGGTTTCGGCGCCGGCGATGGCGAACCGGGCGGACACCCCGGAGGTCTGGTTGATCGCCGGGGACTGCCGCAGTGCCCGGGTGTAGCGGGCCAGGATCTCGAGGATGACGGGCGGGACGCCGGCCACCAGGTGGCCTTCCTGCCGGATGACGGCCACCTCGTCGTCGAGCTCGATCGGGTAGTGGGTGCGGATCTCGGCGCCGAAGCGGTCCCGCAGCGGGGTGATGATCCTGCCGCGGTTCGTGTAGTCCTCCGGGTTGGCGGAGGCGACCACCAGGACGTCCAGCGGCAGCCGCAGCACGTAGCCGCGGATCTGGATGTCGCGTTCCTCCATCACGTTGAGCATGGACACCTGGATCCGCTCGGCGAGGTCGGGGAGTTCGTTGATGGCGATGATGCCGCGGTTGGAGCGCGGGACCAGACCGTAGTGGATGGTTTCCGGGTCGCCCAGGCGGCGGCCCTCGGCCACCCGCATCGGGTCGACGTCGCCGATCAGGTCCGCGACGGAGGTGTCCGGCGTCGCGAGCTTCTCAACGTACCGTTCGGAGCGGTGCCGCCACGCCACCCGCAGCCGGTCCCCCTCGGTGAGGGCCAGAGCGCGGGAGTGCTCGGTGAGGGGTTCGTAGGGGTGTTCGTTCAGTTCCGAGTCCTCGATCACCGGCGACCATTCGTCCAGCAGCCCGGCCAGGGTGCGCAGCAGCCGGGTCTTGCCCTGCCCGCGTTCGCCGAGCAGGACGACGTCGTGCCCGGCGAGGAGGGCGCGTTCCAGCTGTGGCAGGACGGTGCGGCTGAAGCCGAACATCCCGGGCCAAGGGTCGCGGCCGGCGGCGAGCGCGGCGAGCAGGTTGTCGCGGATTTCGCGGCGCAGGTCCTTGTGGACGTGGCCGGAGGCACGCAGTTCACCAACAGTGAAGATTTCGGGGCGATCACTCACTCCTCCACCGTAGACCTCGCCTCCGGACCATGGCACCCCCTAGCGCTCCGCGATTTCCCCATCCCTCGCAAGCTCGGGCGGGGACCCCTATCGCGGAGCGCAGCTCGTGCCGGGACATCGCGGCGACGTCCACGCCGTCCAGCGTGATCCACCCGGCGTCGAGCTCGTAAAAGCGCATCAAAAGGTTCACCAGCGTCGTCCTGCCCGCCGCCGTTGTGCCCACAGGGCCCACGAGACAGGTCGCCTTGGCTACCTGGGATCCGCGGGCACGATTACATAATGCCGGTCGGTACCAGCAGTCCCCAGGCGAGCGCCGGGCCGACCAGCACAACTGCCCCGGCGTAGGCCATGAGCTGCCGGTAGACACGCTGCCGGTCGTCGCCGCGGGCGTTGGCGACCACCAGCGCTCCGTCGGTGGAGAACGGTGAGACGTCCACGACGGTGGCAGCAATAGCCAGTGCCGCGACTGTTCCGGAAGCACTCAACGAACTGCTGGCCAGGAGGGGACCGGCGAGGGGGATGAACGCTGTCAGCAGTGCCGTGGAGGAGGCGAAGGCTGATCCGACGCCGATCACGTAGCAGAGCACCAGTGCGATCAGCAGTGGTGCGCCGAGGGCCAGGGCCTGTTTGGCGAGCGTGTCGATGACGCCCACGTGCTGGAGCAGCGAGACATAGGTGATCATGCCGGCCACGAGGAGGACCGTGGACCAGGAGATGCCGCCGATGAATGTCTGCTGTTCCTTGATGTTGACCAAGGCCAGCAGGAGTCCGGCGGAGAGGGCGACAAAGCCGATCGGCAGGTGGAACCCAAGGGTGCACACCAGAATGATGGCGATCAGCACGAGGGTAAGGATCTGTTGGCCGTGGGGACGAGCCGTACGGGTTGTGTCGAGATCCGCATGTTGGCCGTCCTCACCATCGCGCAGCCTTCCCAGGAGGGCGAAGACGGCAATGGTGAGGACGGAGAGAATGAGGTTGAGGGCGAAGCTCGCCGTGAAGAGTGCCCCCTGAGAAATAGGAAAGCCGTTCTTCAGCGCGACGTCGTGTACCAGCACACCGGCCACGGACAACGGGGAAAAGCCGCCAGCATGGGCTCCGTTGATGATGAACGCGCCCATCAGCACGGGATGGATGCGCGATTCGTAGGCAAAACCTAGGGCCGCCGGTGCCAGCAGCGCGACAGCGGCCGGAGAAAAAGTACCCAGCGACGTCAACGCGGCAGCAATGAGGAAGAACACCCACGGCAAGAGCATGGTCTTGCCCCTGACGAGGCGCACGCAGGATTGCACGATGATGTCGATGGTGCCGTTCCGCTGGGCCATGCTGAAGAAATAGGTCACCCCGATGATGGTCAGGACAATGCTGGCGGGGAACTCCGCCAGCATCTCCTTGTCGGTCATGCCGAGCATGAAGTAGCCGACGCCGAAGGATGCGACCAGCCCCATGACGCCGATGTTCAACGGCCACTTAGTAGCGACGACAAACATCACGACGAGGATGACGAGGGGAATGATCTGGACGGCGGTCATGGTCCCCTCCGGTTTCGCGGCGGACGCCGGCTGGAAGTTGCCACCGCCGAGCACGAGGAAAACCAGAGCCAGGACGGCGAGCACGCTCGCAGCCATCAGCAGGATAAGGCGCCGGGGGGCAGTACGCTGCGGACGTTTGCCGGGGGCGTCGCCCACGGGAGCAGCAGTGCGCTGCGCGGTCTTAGTCACCTTGGTCTCCTCCTTGAGAGCGGCTACTGCGAGGCAGTCGTTTACGGCGCTGTCGTCGGCCGGCCCACGCAGGGGCGGGCCTGGAGCCCTTGCTCGCCGAGGGAGCGTGACTGCAGCGGCTTGGTAGAGCTTATCCGGCGCGGGAGTATGTGGGGATTAGTTACGGGCCGGACGCTCAGGGATCGGGTTGGTGCAGCGGGGCGGCGCACGTTGCGAATTGGCGATGATCCCGGTGATCATCATTCGCCGCCCCACTGCGGTCCGTTGCCCGGGCCCTCAGGCCCGGGCAGTTTGCGGGTTACTTGCTGTAGCCGAAGACCTTGTTCCACTTGGCCAGGTCGTCCTTGCCGAAGCTGGTCGCGTCGGAGTTCGCCATCCGGTAGACCTTGCCGGAGTCGGCGGCCGGCAGCTTGATACCCATGATGGTGGGCGGCTCAACGTCGGTGCGGGCCGGGTATTCGCCCAGCTGCGCGAAAACCTTCTGGCCCTGCTTGGACAGGTTGTAGTTCATGAACACCTTGGCCGCCTCAAGGTTCGTGGCGGACCCCGCCATGCCCAGGTAGTAGTCGTAGGCCACGAGTCCCTCATCCGGAACAATGAACTTCACCGGGGCCTTGTCCTGCACGGCGGAGATGTTGGTGCCGCTGATGGTCACGGTTCCCACCGCCACCTCGCCGCGGGCCAGCGCGGTGGCCTCGGCGCCAAGGGAGTCATAGATGGTGGGCTTCTGCGCCGCGTACTTGGCGAAGTAGTCCGAGCCCATCTTCGATTCCATGAACCGGCTCAAGGAGGCGGTGCTGCCGCCGGAGCCGCCTTGGACGATGCCCAGCTTGCCCTGCCACTTGCCGCTGACGGCGTCGGCCCAGGACTTCGGGGCGTCCGCTTCCTTGACCAGCTGGGTGTTGTAGCCGAGCGTGTAGACGGAGTTGAACATGCGGGTGAACTGGCCGCCGTCGATCGAGACGTCCTTGAACTGCGCGGCGCCTGGCACGTCGTAGGTCTTCCAGACCTTTGCGTCCTCCAGGGTCTTGGCGATCCGGTAGTCCGAGGTGCGGATGACGTCCGCCCCCAGCTTGCCGGCGCCCTGCTCGGACTGGACGCGCTCGGCGAGCTTGTTCGGCGTCAGGCGCACCACGTTGACCTTAATACCGGTGTCCTTGCTGAAGGCGGCCACCAGGGCGCTCTCGGAGGACTCCGTGTAGCCCGAATACAGGCTCAGCGTCTGCGTCTTGGCCTTCTCATAGGTGGCCTTGTCCGCGATGTTTTCGCCGTTGATCACCAGGCCGTCCTCGGTCTTCACCTCCGCCGTGGCGGTGACAACGCTGGTGCCCTGGGCGGAGCCGCCGCAGGCGGCCATGCTCAGCGAGAGGACGACGCCGAGTCCGAGCAGGGGGATTTTGGACGCTAACTTCATTGTTTAGACCCTTTCAAATGGTGTGGTTTTGGGAAGCGTTACTTGGCGCCGAGCTTGCGGTCGGCGCCCACCTTCTGGGCGATCACCGCCAGCACGGCGATCACGACGATGTACAGGACACTGACGGCCGCGGCCGCCTGGCTCTGCCCGTTGTCGAAGTTGTCGAACACCAGGATCGAGAGGATCCGGGTGTTGGAGGTGAAGAGGAAGATCGAGGCGCTGAGCTCCCTCATCGAGAGCATCAGGAACAGCAGGAACGAGGAGGTGATGCCGACGCGCATCAGCGGGAGGGTGACCGAGACGATCGCCTTGGCCCGCCGCGCACCGAGCATGACGGCGCTGTCCTCCAGGTCCTGGTCCATCTGCAGCATCGACGCCGAGATGCCCCGGTAACCCTGCGGCAGGAAGACCGCCACGCAGGCGATCGCCAGGATCGCCAGCGTGCCGTAGACCGGAACCGGCAGCAGCAGCCAGGTCCACAGCAGGCCGATGCCCATGACGATCGCGGGAACCGCCAGCGGCGTCATGGCGATCAGCTCGATCAGCTGACCGAGGCGCGACTTGGTCCGGTAGCGCACGTAGGAGGCGATGAAGCTCAGTGTGGTTCCCGCGATCGCGGCCAGGAGGGCCACCATCACGCTGTTGCGCAATGCGAGCTGGAAATCGTGGGAGCCGAGCACGTCGGCGAGCTTGGCGAAGCTCATCGCCCCGGTCTCGAAGAGCTGGGAGATGGAAGCCACGAACGGGGTTGCCTGCATGGACGCTGCGAGCAGCGCGAGCATCGGGAGGACGACGGCGACGGCGAAGTAGGCGAGCGCGATGATGGTGAACGGCCAGCGCAGCTTCCGCAGCGGGACCTGGCGCGGCCGGTTGCCCTTGCCGGTGACCGTGGTGAACTTGCGCTTGTTGATGATGCGCTGCTGGATCACGGTGATGATCAGCAGGGCCGCCGTCAGGACGATGGCGATGCTGGCCGCCTGGTTGCTCTTGGCCGGCGTCGCGCTCATCAGGCGGTAGATGTAGGTGGGCAGGGTGTCGATGCCGGCCGGGTTGCCGATCACCTGGGCCACCGGGAAGTTCTCCATGGTCAGGGCGAAGACCAGGATCGCGGACCCGAGGACGGCCGGCAGCGCCAGCGGCAGCGTGACGGTGCGCAGCATGGTCTTCAGCGTGGCCCCGTGGACCGTGGCGGCCTCTTCGAGGTCGGCGTTCATCATGGACAGCGAGCTGTGCATCAGCAGGAACGCGTACGGGGCGTAGAAGATCCCGAGCACGAAGATCAGCCCCGGCAGGCTGTAGATGTTGATGATGAAGTCGATGCCCAGGTCGCGGAGCAGGATGTTCAGGTAGCCGGCGCTCGGGGAGGACAGCAGCGACCAGGCCAGGGCGCCGACGAGCGCGGGGATGAACATCGGGGCCATGCCGATGAAGAAGATGAACTTGCGCAGCGGCGCGTCGGTGCGGGCACAGACGAAGGCGAGGAACGCCCCGATGACGAGTGCCACGACGGCCGATCCGGCGCCCACCATGAGCGAGTTGCCGAGCGCGCCGAGGGCTTCCGGGCTGGCCAGGAGGATCAGGTTGTCCAGCGTCAGCCCGCCCAGGGAGATGTTGCCGGGGCGGGGAACGGCGTCGGAGAACGCCGCGAGCAGCACCAGCGCCAGCGGCAGGAGCACCAGGACGGCCAGGATCGCGATGATGATCATGGCGGGGGTACTTTTGCGCAGGTTCCCCAGAGCCTTGGTCCCGCGGTAGGCGACGGGGGCTGGGCTGGCCGTGATGACGGGGTCCGCCAGGGGCGTCTTGAGGCTCATACCAGCACCTCCGCCGGGAGGATCTGGACCTGCGACGGGTCGATGCTGACCCAGACCGAGTCGCCCACCTCGTGCTGTTCGCCCCGCTTGATGGTGCCGAGGGCGTCCAGTTCCAGCCCGCCCTCCAGTTCGACGGCGTAGCGCACGTCGTTGCCCTGGAAGCCGGCCACCATGACCTTGCCCTGCCAGGCGTTGGGCGCCGTCGTGGGCCGGGAGCTGATCTGGAGGTCTTCGGCGCGCATGCAGACCTTCATGTGCTGCGGGGCCGTGGCGGCGCGCTGGGCGGAGTGGATGGTGAGGCCGTGGCCGGCAACCTTGGCGGTGGCGGAGCCGTCCGGGGCGGGCACCGATTCGCAGTCCATGACGTTGGAGACGCCCAGGAAGTGGGCGATCGAGGCGCTGGCCGGGGTCTCGTACATTTCCCGCGGGCCGCCGATCTGGACGATCTTTCCGCCCTGGAGGAGGGCGATGCGGTCGGCCAGGGCGAAGGCCTCGTGCTGGTCGTGGGTGACGTAAACGCAGGTCAGGCCGAGGCGCAGCTGGATTTCACGGAGTTCCACGCGGAGGCGGTCGCGGAGCCGGGCATCCAGGTTGGAGAGCGGTTCGTCGAGCATCAGGACGCTGGGGCGCATCACCAGGCTGCGGGCCAGGGCCACGCGCTGCATCTGGCCGCCGCTGAGGAGGCTGGCGCCGCGGTCCGCGAACTTCTCCAGGCCCACCATAGTGAGCACTTCCATCACCCGGTCCTGCGTTTCGGCTTTGGAGAGCCGCTGCAGCTTCAGGGAGTACGCGACGTTCTGGAAGACCGTCATGTGCGGCCACACTGCGTAGGACTGGAAGACCATGCCGACGTTGCGCTTGTTCGGCGGCAGGTTGATGCCCTTTTCCGAATCGAACACCACGACGTCGTCGATGATGATCCGGCCGGAGCTGGGTTCTTCCAGGCCGGCAAGGCAGCGCATGGTGCTGGTCTTGCCGCAGCCGGACTGGCCCAGGAGAACCAGGGCCTCGCCGTCGCCGATGTCTAGGTTGAGGTTCTCGATGGCGACGAAGTCGCCGTACTTGAGCTGCAAATTCTGGATGCTGATTTTCATGACACGTCCTTGTGAATGTAAGCCTGCCGCCCGGTCAGTCGCCGGGGACGAGCACTGTTCCTTCGCTGATGACCCTGGCGGACCGTTGGAATGCGACTTTGGTGGGAACCGCTGCGTCCAGTGCCGTCCTGGTGGCACCGTTCAGGAGGTGGATCGCCAGGGTGTCGCCGCCGTCGTGGCCTGCGCTTTCGGCGTTACTCACCGCGGCGTTGGCGACGACGGAGCCGGCGCGGCCGGAGGCGGCGGCGATGGCGACGGCGCTGGTGAGGCCGATGGCGGGGTGGAGGGCGCCCATGGAGATCATCCGTGCGGAGACGCCCGTCTCCCCTGCCGGCGGCGGGCCTACGATGCCCACCTTCGGGATGGAGGTCAGGTGGCTGGGGATGCCCATGACCTTGGCGGCGGCGGACCGCAGCTCCGGTGCGAGGGCCACCAGTTCCTCCAGCTCTTCCGCGTCCTCCCGGCCGGTGAAGCCAAAGTCCTGCGGATCGAAGAGCGCCGCCGGGGCGCCGGCGTCGATCAGGGTGGCGTGGAAGGTGCGTCCCCGGACGGTGACCTCGTCGACGGCGTGGCCGGTGGGCATTTCCGTCTCGAAGCTGGTCCAGCTGCTGCTCTCGAAAATGATGTCCACCGGCACGCCCGGGTAGTACTGCCCGGGGATCTGCCGGGCGCCGTAGGTGGGGACCTCGCCGCCCGGGGTGGGGACCTCGCAGACCAGGCTGAGCCCGGTGAGCGTGTTGACGATCGTGACACGGGAGACGCCGTCGGCCGGAGTTACCAGCCGGGCGTGCAGCGCGTAAAGGCCCAGGCCCGTGGCGCAGTTGCCGCAGTTGCTGTCCCATTCCACCGAGGGGTTGTCGATCGCCACCTGGGCGAAGCGGTAGTTCACCACGCCGTCGGCCGAGCCGAGGTCATCGACGATGATCGCCTTGCTCGTGGTGGAGGATGCGCCGCCGACGCCGTCGATCTGGCGGAGGTCCGGTGAGCCGAAGGTGCGGATCAGCAGGCGTTCGATGTCCGCGGTGTCCGCTGGCAGGTCGCTCTGGCGGAAGATCCAGCACTTACTGGTCCCGCCGCGGACCAGGGCGGCCGGGACCTGAATTACTGACGTTCGTGGGGAGTCCGATTCCCCTAGTTGGACCGTGCCGGTGGGGCTGGTCATGGTGTCTCCTCAATGGTGCCTGCGTACCGTCGTTGGTACCGGTCGATCTTTGAAGCACTTTCGGTACAGTTTTGAGAAACTGTCCTCGCTTTGGATCGAATGTATACCGTTTGAAGGAAGCGAGCAACAAAAATGTGTGTTGGCACACACCCGTTACTGAACCGTGACATAGAGTGGGGAGGGCGCTCCTTCCGTGTCGACCGAACGCGGAGAATGTATACCGTGTGTTAAAATGGCCTGCGACTGTATGTTGAGTTGAATCAGGACCGCCTGATGTTCACAACAGCTGCTGCCACAAGGAGGAGACCAGCGATGAGCAATCCGGCACTCATGAGTCCGTACCTGATGATTCGCAACGCGATCATTGCCCAGGAGTTCCCGCCGAAGGCCCAGCTGGTGGAGACCGCGCTCGCCAAGAAGTACAACGTGTCCCGTACCCCTATCCGGGAAGCCCTGCGCCGCCTGGAAACCGAGGGCCTCGTGGAGCGGATCGGTTCCCGGATGCAGGTCCGGGAGTACCGGCCCGAGGAGATGCTGGACCTCTACGAGGTGCGCTCTTTCCTGGAGGAAGCCGCCGCCAAGACGGCAGCTCTGCGGCACACGGACATGGACCTGATGCTGATCGAACGCGCCCACCAGAGCATGGTGGACCTGAAGTTCGAGGAGGCCACCGCGGCCCAGCTGGCCGCCGTGAACCGCACCTTCCACGAGCGCATCTGGGCAGCGAGCCACAGCGCCGCGCTGCTGGATCTGCTCGACCGCATCCTGGTCCACTTCATCCGCTACCCCGGCACCACCCTGGCCACACCCGCCCGCTGGAACCAGGTTCTGAAGGAACACGAGGAACTGGTGGCCGCCATCCGCGACCGCGACGCGGAGCGGGCCGGCAAGATCGCCAGCGCCCACCTGGAAGTTGCCAAGAACATCCGGATCGAGATGTACATCGACGCACAGGAGATCCCTGCGCCGTAAACCCCTGCACGTCACCCGGTGCCCGCGGGGCATCCGGGAGCACCGCCATGAGTGACTAAAGAAGGAGATCGACCAGTGTCAGGCATCGTCATCGTCGGCGTCGACGGATCAGAAACAGCCATGCGGGCCGCGCGTACCGCTGCGGACCTGGCCTCGGCCATGGGCGCAACCCTCAATGTCGTCACCGCGTACGCGAGCGACAAGACCGAAGTAGTGGAAATCGCGGGCGAGGACTGGACTGTCTCCGACTCCGAGCAGGCGACCAAGGTGGCGCAGCGCGTGGCATTGCTGCTGGGCGCATCGGGCGTCTCCACCACGTACACCGCCGCGCACGGGAAGCCGCACGAGGTCCTCATCAGCGAGGCCGAACGCCTCGAGGCCAAGGTCATCGTCGTGGGAAACCGCCGGATGCAGGGCCTGGGAAGGGTTCTGGGCAGCGTGGCCAACACGGTCGCCCACAACGCACCGTGCGACGTCTTCATCGCCAAAACCAACTGACCACAGCGCGCCCGTAGCGGCGGTGCGGCGGGATTAGCAGGGAGCTCGGCCGGATACGGTCGAGCTCCCTGCTGAGTTTCTTGCGCCACCACCACTTCCCCGCAATACTTCGCGTAACCCCTTGTCCGATTGCATTCTGTTGTATACATTCGTATTCAACAGCGAGAATGGAGTCTGAAATGGTGAAGAACGTAGACGTTCTGGTGGTAGGCGGCGGCAACGCCGGATTCACGGCGGCACTGGCCGCGGCCGAAAACGGCCGCTCGGTGCTGCTGCTGGAGAAGGCGGAGAAGGACCGCGCCGGCGGCAACAGCTATTACACCGCTGGCGCCACCCGCATCCCGCACGGCGGGCTGGAAGACCTGGCCGACGTCGTCGAACCCGACAAGCGTCACGCCGTCACGGAGGTTCCGCCGTACACGCAGGAGGACTACCTCGCGGACCTGGAGAAAGTCTCGGGTGGACGGAACGATCCCGAGCTTTCCCGGGTGCTGGTGGAGGAAAGCCACGGGACCCTGCGGTGGCTGCAGCAGCAGGGGCTGAAGTACCGGCTGATGTACGAACGCCAGGCGTACAACCGGCCGGACGGATCGTTCCTGTTCTGGGGCGGCCTGCACATCGGCAACGTCGGCGGCGGCAAGGGCCTGATGGAGGACCACGTGGCGGCGGCCGAACGCGCCGGCGTCGGCGTCCGCTACGGCCACGCCGCGACCGGGCTGATCGTCGAGGATGCGCGCGTGGTGGGCGCGACGTTCCGCGACGACGACGGCGTAGAGGGAGAGGTGCGGGCAGAGTCCGTGATCCTGGCCTCCGGCGGCTTCGAAGCGAACCCGGAGATGCGGCGCCGCTACCTGGGCGAGGGCTGGCAGAACGCGAAGGTCCGCGGCACCCCGGGGAACACCGGCGAGATGATCCGCGCCGCCCTGGACGCCGGAGCTGCGCAGGGCGGGGACTGGTCCACCTGCCACAGCGTCGCCTGGGATGCCGGCTTTGCCGAGAATGAGAGCAATTTTGAGCTGACCAACCAGCTGACCCGCGGCGGCTACCCGCTGGGCATCGTGGTCAACCGCGACGGCGAGCGCTTCGTGGACGAGGGCGCCGACTTCCGCAACTACACCTACGCCCGCTACGGCCGGGACATCCTGCAGCAGCCCGGAGCCGTGGCGTTCCAGCTGTTCGACGCCACGACCCGGCCCATGCTCCGCGCCGAGGAATACGAGATGCCCGGCGTCTCGGTCATCGTCGCCGATGACCTGGCCACCCTGGCCGAACGTGCGGGCATCGACCCGGCCGGGCTGGAACGCACGTTGGCCGGCTACAACGACGGCATCGACACCGGCCGGGCGTTCGACCCCAACGTCAAGGACGGCCGCGCGGCCGCCGTGGTGCCGCCCAAGAGCAACTGGGCGCTGGCGCTGGAGACGGCCCCCTTCTACGCCTTCCCCGTCACCTGCGGCGTGACCTTCACGTTCGGCGGGCTGAAGACGGACACCTACGGGCGCGTCTTGAACGACGACGGCGCCCCCATCCCGGGCCTGCTGGCCTGCGGCGAGGCGCTCGGCGGTCTGTTCAGCGGCAACTATCCGGGCGGCAGCGGGCTGGCCGCCGGCGCGGTCTTCGGCCGGCGGGCCGGTTCGATCGCCTGAGCCCCTTTCCGACCCTGCTCTCGCGTTTGCTGCTACCAGGTGGCGACGGCGTGGAGGGCGGCGGCGGTGCCCGCGGGGTCGGTCAGCATGGCGCAGTGGTCCCCGCTTATGGTGACCAGCCGGGTGGCCGCCGGGAGGTTGGAGAGGGACATCCGCATCCGCCACTCGGTGTTCTGCCGGTCGTTCTCGGGCCAGATGTAGGTCACGGTGACGCCGTCCAGGGCGCCGGCGGGCAGGCTCCACGGTTCGAAGAGCGGCCCGGCAGGCTGCGGGGTGAGGCGGGAGCGGATCGCCTGGACCGCGGGGGCGTTCGACTGCAGCGAGGAGAGCCAGCGGGAGGCCACCACTGTTTCCGGAACGACGTAGCTGCCGTCCCCGCGCTCGGCGGCTTCCCGTTCGTACGTCTCACGGATGGCGGGGTCCAGCGTGTCCGCCCACGACTGCCCGGGTTTCCGGGCCTGCGCGCTGAAGTAGACCAGGTGCCGGACCTTGTCCGGGCGCTCCAGGGCCGCGGCCGCGATCGGGTACCCGGCCATGCTGTGCCCGGCGAGGACCACGGGTTCCGGCGCGGCGTTTAGCCGGTCGACGACGGCGTCGACGTAGTCGGCCACGGTCACCGAGCCGCGCGGGGTGGCGTCGTTCCCGTGGCCGGGGAGGTCGAACGCGGCGGCCTCGGTGCCGAGGGCGGCGAGTTCGGCGATGGTGTCCTCCCAGCACCAGGCGCCGAGCATGCTCCCGTGGACCAGCAGGATCTCGGCGGGCATGGAAGCTCCTTCGGTGGCCCCGGCTGCGGCGGCCGGGGCTCCGGCGCCGCGATTGAATGCAAATGTATACTGCGAGCTGGTGTGATGGGAACCCGGATGGATTGCCCGTGGACGTAAGGTCCGGGCCCAGTGAGGAGCGTGCGTGGTGTTGGAGAAGTCGGTCTACAGCCGCCTGCTGGAGGACATCCTGAGCTCGGCGATCCCACCGGAAGAGACCCTCACCGAGGTCAAGCTGACGGAGCGGTACGGCGCTTCCCGCACCCCGGTCCGCGAGGCGCTGCAGCGGCTGGAGCAGGACGGCCTGCTGGAGCGCCGCGGCAAGGTCCTGGCGGTCCGGACGCACACGGCCGAGGAGATCGTAGACATCTACGAGTCGCGGATTGTGCTCGAGGGGGCGGCGGCGGCCAAGGCTGCGCGCAAGCGAACGGACCTGGATGTCCGGCTGCTGCGGGCCAAGTACCAGAGCATGCGGGCGTTGGACCCGGCCGACGGGCCAGCCTTGGCCGAGGCAAACCGGGAGTTCCACGGCCTGATCTGGGCCGCGGCCCACAGCCCGTCCCTCATGCGGCTGCTGACAGGCCTGGACCAGCAGGTCCGCCGTTATACCCTGACCACCCTCACCCACCCGGGCCGTTGGGAGGCAGTCCTGGCCGACTACGAGGCCCTGGTTGCCGCGATCGAGGCCGGCGACGCGACTGTGGCGGGCGACATCGCAGCCCGCCACATGACCGAGGCCCTGGAAATCCGCCTGCAGATGTACGCCGAGGACCCGCACCGGTTGTAGGGCGTGCCTTCTGCGGCTGCGGGGAGCCCTTTCCTCAAACCTCCGCCACCGGCGCCGCGAACTGGGCCTCGTGCAGCCGGGCGTACGCCCCGCCGGCCTCCAGCAACGAAGCGTGCGTCCCCTGCTCCACGATCTGGCCGGCTTCCATCACCAGGATGAGGTCGGCGTCGCGGATGGTGGAGAGCCGGTGGGCAATGACAAACGACGTCCGGTCCGAGCGCAACGCACTCATCGCCTTCTGCACCAGCACCTCGGTGCGGGTGTCCACGGACGATGTTGCCTCGTCCAGGATCAGCACCGATGGCCGGGCCAGGAACGCCCGGGCAATCGTCAGCAGCTGCTTCTCCCCCGCCGAAACATTGGAACCCTCATCGTCGAGCACGGTGTCGTAACCCTGCGGCAGGGACTTCACGAACCGGTCCACGTACGTCGCCTTCGCCGCCTCCAGGATCTCCGCCTCGGAAGCATCCGGCCGGCCGTAGGCGATGTTGTCCCGGATGGTCCCGCCGAACAGCCAGGTATCCTGCAGCACCATGCCCATCCGCGAACGCAGCTCATGCCGGGACATCGCGGCCACGTCCACGCCGTCCAGCGTGATCCGCCCGGCGTCGAGCTCGTAGAAGCGCATCATCAGGTTCACCAGCGTGGTCTTGCCGGCCCCGGTCGGGCCAACGATCGCCACGGTTTGCCCCGGCTCGGCCACCAGGCTCAAGTTGGAAATCAGCGGCTTGTCCGGCGAGTAGGCAAAGGACACGTCCTCGAACACGAGCCGCCCCCGCCCGCCGTCGGGCGCTACGGACGGCACAGGATCCGCCGACTGCTCCTCCGTGTCCAGCAGCTCGAACACCCGCTCGGCCGACGCCACGCCGGACTGCAGCAGATTCGCCATCGAGCCGAGCTGGGCCAGCGGCTGGGTGAACTGCCGCGAGTACTGGATGAACGCCTGCACGTCGCCCAACTGCATCGCGCCGGAGGCCACCTGCAGCCCGCCCACCACGGCGATCCCCACATAGACCAGGTTCCCGATGAACGTCATGGCCGGCATGATCAGCCCGGAAATGAACTGCGCCCCGAAGCTCGCCTGGTACAGCTCCACGTTTTTCTGCCGGAACGTCTCCTCCACCTCGCGCTGCCGGCCGAACACCTTCACCAGCGCGTGCCCGGTGTAGGTCTCCTCGATCTGGCCGTTCAGCTCGCCGGTGTTCTTCCACTGCGCCACGAACAGTTTCTGCGAGCGCTTGGCGATCACCGCGGTCGTCACCAGCGTCAACGGAATGGTCACCAGGGCGATGATGGCCAGCGTCGGCGACAGGATCACCATCATCACCAGCACCCCGGCCACGGTCAGCAGCGAGGTCACCGCCTGGCTGATGGACTGCTGCAGGCTCTGGGAGATGTTGTCCACGTCGTTGGTCACCCGGCTGAGCAGCTCGCCGCGCTGCACGGTGTCGAAGTAGCGCAGCGGCAGCCGGTTGATCTTCGCCTCGATCCGCTCGCGCAGCCGGTACACGGTGCGCTGTACCACGCCGTTGAGGATATATGCCTGCATCCACATAAACGACGACGCCAGCACATACAACACCAGCGCCCACAGCAGCACGGAGGACAGCGCGGCGAAGTCGATCCCGTTCCCGGGCGTCAGCGCCATGGCGCCCAGCATGTCCGCCTTTTGGTTCTCCCCCGCGGCCCGCAGCTGCGCGATCAGCTGGGCCTTGCTCACCCCGGCGGGCAGTTGCTTGGACACGACGCCGGCGAAGATCAGGTTGGTGCCCTCGCCCAACAGCCGCGGCCCGATCACGGACAGTGTCACGCTGACGACGGCGAGGGCCAGTACCAGCGTCAGCCAGATCCGCTCGGGGCGGAGTTCGCCCAGCAGCCGCCGGGCGGAGGGGCCGAAGTTCATCGCCTTCTCCGCGGGGATGTTCATTCCGGCGAACGGGCCGCCGCGGCCGGGCCCGCCGGCCGGACGGGGAATGCGCAGCGGCGCGTCCTTAGCGGCGCCCGCGGGGCCAGCTCCACCAGCGGCGGCGCCGGGGGTTTGGGACTCCACCTTGCTCATACCGCCTCCTCCGCCGCGAGCTGGGAATTCACAATCTCGTTGTACGTCGGCGAGGTCTCCAGCAGCTCCTCGTGCGTGCCGTGCGCGACGATCCTGCCGTCGTCGAGCACCAAAATCTGGTCCGCGTCCACAATGCTGGACACCCGCTGGGCGATGATCACCAGGGTCGCGCCGGCGGTGTGCTGCCGGAGCGCCTGCCGCAGCCGGGCGTCCGTCGCGGTGTCCAGTGAGGAGAACGAGTCGTCAAAGATGTAGAGCTCGGGCCGTTTCACCAGCGCCCGGGCAATCGCGATCCGCTGCCGCTGGCCGCCGGAGACGTTGGTGCCTCCCTGCGAGATGGGCGCGTCCAGGCCGCCCTCCATCTCGCGGACAAAGTCCTCGGCCTGCGCGATGGACAACGCGCGCCAGAGCTCGTCCTCGGTGGCGTCGGGCTTGCCGTAGAGCAGGTTACTGCGGACCGTGCCTGAAAACAGGTAGGGCTTCTGCGGGACCAGGCCGATGTGCCCCCAGAGCAGGTCCGGGTGCAGCTCGCGCACGTCCACGCCGTCGATCCGCACCGAGCCCGAGGTGGCGTCGAAGAGCCGCGGCATCAGGTTCACCAGGGTGGTCTTGCCCGAGCCGGTGGACCCGATGATCGCCGTCGTCTGCCCCGCGCGGGCGGTGAAATCCACGTCGGAGAGGACGGGCGCCTCGGCACCCGGGTAGGCGAATCCGACGTCGCGCATCTCCAGCTCGCCGCGGGCTGCACCGGCGAGGCTGACCGGGTACTCCGGCGGCCGGACGCTGGATTCGGTGCCCAGCACCGCGCCGATCCGGTCCGCGGAGACGGCGGCGCGCGGGATCATGATCGCCATGAAGGTGGCCATCATGACGGACATCAGGATCTGCATCAGGTAGCTCAGGAACGCGATCATGGTGCCCACCTGCATGGAGCCGTCCTCGATCCGGAACGCGCCGAACCAGATCACGGCCACGGAGGAGACGTTGAGCACCAGCATCACGGTGGGGAACGCGAGCGCCATCAGCCGGCCGGCGCGCAGCGCGGTGTCCGTGACGTCCTCGTTGGCGCGGCCGAAGCGGGCGGTCTCGATGTCCTCGCGGACGAAGGCGCGGACCACGCGGATGCCGGTGAGCTGTTCGCGCAGCACCCGGTTGACCGTGTCGATCCGGGTCTGCATCAGCCGGAACAGCGGCACCATGCGGGTAACGATCAGGCCCACCGCGATGAGCAGCACCGGCACGCTGACCGCGATCAGCCAGGACAGCTGCACGTCCTGCCGCACCGCCATGATGACGCCGCCGATGCTCAGCATGGGGGCGGTGACCATCAGCGTGGCGGACATCAGCACCAGCTGCTGGACCTGCTGGACGTCGTTGGTGGAGCGGGTGATCAGGCTGGGCGCGCCGAACCGGGTCACCTCCTGCTCGGAGAACTCCGCCACCCGGGTGAAAATCGCCCCGCGCACGTCCCGGCCCAGCGCCATCGCGGCCTTCGCGCCGAAGTAGACGGCGGCGATGGTGCAGGCGATCTGCAGCAGGGTGACCATCAGCATCACGCCGCCGACGCGCAGGATGTAATCGGTGTCCCCGCGCGCCACGCCCTGGTCGATGATGTCCGCGTTCAGGGTGGGCAGGTAGAGCGAGGCGATGGAGGCCGCCAGCTGGAAGACGACGACGGCGAGCAGCAGCCGCCGCTGCGGCCTCAGGTATTCGACGAGCAGTTTCCAGAGCATCCGGTCTCCAGTTCCACGCACGGTCCCCGATTGGTGGTCCGGAGGTCAGTTTACGTCCGGAGGCTGGGAGTGAACGGGGTTCCAAAACCGCCTAGGCCTGCCCGCGGTCCTGCCTCTCCGGTTTCCCCGTCGCATCGAGCACGTCCTGGAGAGTCTGGAGGGCTGCCTCGAAGCGTTCCCCGCCCGCATAGGAGCCCCACAATTGTTCGAGCTCCCGAACTTTGGCTGACGCCTCCCGCAGCATCTGCAGTCCCCGGGAGGACGGGAAAATGAGTTTCGCTCGGGCGTCGGTGGGGTCGGGCCTCCGCTCCAGGTATCCCAGGTCCTGCAGTTCGTTAACAAGTTCGGACGTGGCAGCGAGGCTGAGCTGCGCCCGGGCCGCCAAGGCAGTCAGCCGGATGCCCTTGGTTCCGACGTTGCCCGCGATCTGCAGGTGAGCCAGGCGGATGTCGGCGTACCCGTGGGATTCCGCTTCGGCCAGGAGCTCGCGCCGAAACTCGGCCAGCAGGCGGACAAGCAACTGGCCCACGGGAAGCCTTGGCCGCTCGGAATCTCTTGACGGTGGCATAGACACGGAGCAAACTCTATCTCATAAGCTTCGGAATCCGAAGCAAATTATCCCCTAAATAGTTGGCTTGATGCGAGTGCTCTTTGGAGGCCGGAAATGCGTGCGGAAACCTCGTCGACCATGATTGATACAACTCTGGGTCCACTGATGGTCCGTCGGACCGGCGCCGGCGCGCCGGCGGTTCTGTGGCACAGCCTCTTTGTTGATTCCGAGACCTTCGACGGCGTCGTGGAGGATCTGGGCAAGCAACGTGAACTTTTCCTGGTGGACGGACCCGGGCATGGCGGCAGTCCCGGACCCCACCGACGCTATTCCCTTGAGGACTGCGCGACCGCGGCTGCCCAGATCCTGGATGCGTTGGGTATCTCTGCGCCGGTGGACTGGGTGGGCAACGCCTGGGGCGGTCATGTAGGCATCGTTTTCGCGCACAGGTTCCCCTCGCGGTGCCGGACCCTGACCACCATCGGCACGCCCCCTTATCCGTTGACGCCTGCTGACCGGCTGCAAACTGCCCTGCTGGTCCACCTTTACCGGGCCCTGGGCCCGGCACCCTTCAGCGGGATGCTGGTGGACGCGCTGGCCGGGCGGGGCGCGGCGAAATCAGCACCCCAGGCGGCCGCGGCGGTGAGCGATGCGTTCCGCCGCGGCAACAAACCCGGACGATACTGGGCAATGCAGTCAGTGATGCTTCACCGCCCTGACCTCCGCCCGGTCCTGCCCTTCTTGCAGGTCCCTACCCTGATGCTCGTGGGCCGGGACGACCCCATGAACGATCCCGAGGAGGCGGAACGCGCCGCACGCAGCATTCCGGACGGACGCTGTGTCCGAGTGACGGGTGCGGGCCACGTGGCTCCGCTGCTCGTAGCACCCGGCGAAATCACCCAGCACGTCCTGGCCTTCTGGTCCGAAAACCGGAACCGGCAGGCAGTTGCATGAGCGATACACCTGCACTCGCTGTCCCCATCGGGGCATTTCTGGGCTGGGCCGGCCTGTTCGTCCACAACCTGGCCGAGTTGCCCGGACAAAGCTTCCTTAGCCCTGAATCGCTCGTCCCGCTGCTGGTCACCGCAGTGCTTGTCGCCGGATGGTTCACGCCAGAGAGGCAGGCCGCAACCATAGCTTTGCTGTGCTGGGGCGTGCTGAATCTGGTTGGCGGCGGCGTGCTCAGCGTCCTTCCTTTACCCGTCCTCCCCTTCGTCCCGGAGCAGACTCTCAGCCATTACCTGGTCCACGGCGTTTATGCACTGGCCCAAGTGCCGCTCGTTCTCAGCACGGTGGTATGGCTCCGGTTGCGCCATCGGAGCGGCCGACGGATTTCCCCATAGGACACGCGACCACGACCACGTCGGCGACGGCCGCGGGCTGCTCCAGCTCGTTGACCCGGACGGCGGCGGTAATCTTCCACTGACCCGCCACGGGCAGCAGGACCTTGGCCCGGTAGCTGCCCGGCTTTTCGCCGGGCTCAACCTCGGCAGCCAGCGGTCCCAGACTCAGGTTGGGCTCAGCCACGCTGACCTGTGGCATGCCGAGCGGCACGATCGGGGCACCTCCGGCATCGGTGAGGTCGAAGGTGATGACATTGGCTCCGGCCGTGCCCGGGCTGAACCGGCCGGCTAGGTGTCCGGTGCCGAGGTCGGCGAGCACCGGGCTCCCCACCGCAGCGGCTTTCCCGGCCGTAGCCGGGCCGGCAGTGGCGTCGGTCTCACGCGGGTTCGTCAGCGTCAGGGCCGAAGTAAGCCCAACAACCACCACTACCCCGGCCGCTTCGAGGCGGATGGCTCGTGCCAGCCTGGGCCAAGCAGTCCCCGTTGTGCCGGCGCGAGCCAGGCGAGGGACGAGCCCGAAGCGGTTCCATGCCGCAAGGGCGCCGATTACCGCGACCATGGCAAGCTTGGCCAGCAGCAGCAGGCCATAGGAGCTCCCGACGAGGGCGGTCACTGAGCCAACGATCACCACGGCCAGGATGGTCCCGGTGAGGCCGAGCAGGACGACGACGCCGCCGGCCAAGGTGGAGAACCGGCCCAGGACGACGGCAGCCGCGGCCGGGTCGCTCTTCCGGCGTCGGGCGCTGGTGAGGTGCAGGATCAGTGCCACAAGACCACCCAGCCAGACCGCGGCCGTCGCGGCGTGGACGAGGTCGGCGCCCATCACCAGCCACCTGGGTCCGAAGGTCTGGGTGTGGCCGACAGGCAGCACCGAGGCCAGCGCCGCCGCTGCTCCCACCGTCCCGACCCAGAAGCCTGCCCGGCGCTGCAGCCGCGCCCGGAAAAGCATCAGCACCACGCCGGATGCGGCCAGGACCAGGGTCAGCACAGGCCCCCACGGCCACCCCGTGACGACCGCCGGATCAAACAGCGCGCCGAGACCCAGCCCTCGCTCCCGCACCGTGGTGAGGGGCACCAGCACGAGGTAGGCGCCGACGGCGACGAGTGCGGCCGCCCGGGGCAGCCGACGGCCCGCCGCGGTGGCGCGGGCGATAAACAGGTCAAAGACCGTGAGACCCACGAGACAAAAGAGCCCCAGATAGCCGAAGGCGTTGAGCACCCCGTACAGGACGTCCACCGGCCCGGCGTCGCTCTTGACGACGGTCGGGACCGATGCGCCGGCCTGCCCCACAGCGAAAGAGAGCACCCCTGACTCGGGGTGGGAGTCATCGGAAACCACCCGCCAACCGAGCACGTAGCTGCCCTCGGCGAGATCCGACGGCAAGGTAACCCGGACCGTCGCCTCCACCGCCTCGCCAGGCAATGAGCGGTGACCACCGCTGCCGTCGTAAAGCTGGAGGCCGTCGGGGACCAGGGAGACCGGCTCGTCGAAGGCGAGCTCAACCGAGCCCGGCGCACCCGGCAGTACGGCGCCCTCGGCCGGCGTCGTGGACACGAGCTCGCCATGCGCCCAGGCCGGAACGGCGGGCATCCCCAGCAGCACCGACACTGCAAACACCAGCCCCAGAAGCCGGCGCACGCGGGGCCCGTGGGCCCAGGATCCCCGGTCCCGGGCCCACGGGGGCGTTCCTCTCAACACGAGTGTCTCCTCGACCTTCGAAGGTGCTAATTGCCCGTCGTGAAGTTCCACGTAACGGGAGCCAGCAGGTTGCCAGCGGTGTCCTTGATGCCGCTGCTGAGGGTGACGGTGTACTGGGTGTTGGCCAGCAGTGTTCCAGACGGGTTGAGCGTTGCTGTCTTGGTGGTGCTGGAGTAGCTGACCCTGGCGGGGAAGGCTGTGCCGGTCGAGGTCCGCTTGATTGTGAAGTTGGCGTTCGCCGCGGCCGTGCTCGGCAGCCCGGTGACCGCCTCGCTGAAGGTTGCGGTGATGTTCGCCGTCCGGCTCACCCGGGTGGCATTGACCGCCGGGGTCCGGGCGATGACGACCGGAGCGGGCCCGGTGATAAAGGTCCATGTCTTGGCGGTGAGCGGATTGCCGGCCAGGTCCTTGATGGAGCTGCTCAGGGACAGCGTGTAGGTGCGGTCACTGATCAACGGACCGTCCGGGGTCAGCGTGGCGACCCTTGTGGTGGCGTTGTAGCTCACTTTGGAGGCGATGGTCGCCGTCCCCAGCTTCAGGGTGAAGTTGGGCGTGCTGGCAGCGGTGGTGGGCAGACCGGTCACGGGCTCGCTGAACTGTGCAGTCAGCGGAGTCCGCAAGAAGATCGTTCCCAGGCCGACGCCGGTGGCTCCGGCGGCGGGGTTGGTGGTGGTCACCGTCGGGCTGGGCCCGGTGATGAAGTCCCAGCTCGTCGCTGCCAGCGAGCCACCGGAGACGCTCTTGATGGCCGTGGTCAAGGAGAGAGTGTAGGGCTTGTCAGCGGCCAGTGCGGCGGTCGGGACGAGGGTGGCCGTCCGTGACGTCGCGTCATAGGTCACCGACGCCGGAACGGCCGTGGTGCCCTGCTTCAAAGTGAACGTGCTGTTGCTGACACCGGTGACAGGTTCGTTAAAGGTGACCGTCGGCCGGACGTTGGTCGCGACGCCGGTCGCCCCGGCTGAGGGGTTCTTGGCGGTCACCGTCGGCGTAGTGGACGCGGTGAGCAGCGGTGCGGACACAGTGTCCCCGGCCGCGTTCCACGCCCTGATCCGGTAGGCGTACTGCCCTGTCCCGGCGGACTTGTCGGTGTAGTTGGTGACGTTCGCCAGGGTGGTGGCGATCTGGGCGTAGGCGCCGACCGTGCCGTTGGTCATTGGCGCGCGCTCGATCTTATAGCCGATTTCGTTCTTCGCGTTGCCCCAGGTTGTGGGGTCGGTAAGCGACACCGGTGTCCCGTCGGTCCAGCTCAGCAGCACGTCATTTGTCGGTCTAGTGAAGCTCGCCACCGACGCGTCGGGCAGTGTGCGCGGCGCGCTGACCGAGATGGGCCGCATCATGTCCATTTCCTCGTGGCTGAGGATGTGGCAGTGCCATACGTACTCCCAGCCGAAGTTGGTCATGTCGTTGCTGATCGGCGCAATCGGGTTGCCGTTCGTGTCGGTGTTGTTGAACCCGGCTTCGGATCCGTTCGGTCCGCTCGTCGAGCCCTTGGCGCCCAGCGGCATCATCGGGTTGAGCGGCCGGCTGCTGTCCGGGATGGCGAACGGCAGTTTCGGCAGGATGGGCCGGACCGCCACGATCGTGTCCTCCAGTGGGCTGACCCGCACGGTGTCCTTCCAGCCGAGTTCTGTCGGTTCGGGCGGGATGATGATGTTGTCCCAGGTAACTCTGTTCACCACCTGCACGTCATTGAGGTGGAAGTGCAGCGGGTGCGTGTCCACGCCGTTATGGGTGATCTTCCAGATCTGCGTGCCGTCAGCGGCGGCAGAGATTGGGGTCACGTGGAGGCTGTCCGTCCCCTTGGTACCGTCCAGTTTCTCCGTGGCCGGGTTGACGAACGGGTACAGGATGACGTTTTGCAGCAGCGGTGTTGCTCCGGGCGCCTCCAATCCGATGTTGCCGCTCATCCGGCCCCACTCGTCGAAGTTCGCCGAGTTCATCTCGTCGTGGACGCTCTTGCCCTCGATGGGAATACTGAGCTGGGCGCCGGCCAGGGTGTCGAACTTGAAACTGTCTCCTCCCTGCTCGGCGATCCGGGCGAAGCCGTCACACTTGGCGGAGGCGTTGGTGGCCGCGTTGCAGTATCCGCTGTTGACGAAGCTCTTCCCGTAGGCCTGGTTGTACGCCGCCTGGCCGACCACGATCGGGTTCTGGCTCGACTCGAAGACGCCGGCGGGATTGCCGGCCGCGTCGGTATGGTGGTCGAACGCCGCCATCAGTTTGCCCATCTGGTCAGCTGTGGTGTTCGGCCGGTCGAAGGCCAGCGCCGGTGCGGCGTTGGAGATCTTGACCTGCATGACCGACCGGGTATCGGGCCCGTAGCCGGGCAGGGTCGTGGGGGCGCCGGCCGGGGACATGTCCGGTCCGCCGGTGTAGTAGTCGTAGCCGGGGATCCGGCCCGGGAACGCCGCCGGTGCGTCGTTGTAGAGGATCAGTGTCTTCCCCCTGTAGGCGGAGAAGTCGACGATCACGTCGGCCCGTTCGGCCGGTGCGAGCAGCAGTGCGTGCTGGTCCACATTGCCGACGTCGAACCTTGTCGGATCCGTGATCCACGTCGTCTCATGCGCGGGGACCACGGCCGGGGTCGGCAGGAAGCCGCCCTCGTTGCCGATCTGGATCCAGTCCGGTCCCTTGGGGCTCTTTGTGGTGTCCGGCGTCGGTGTGACGACCGGGTCGGTCTGAGCCATGGAGACTTCGCTGGCCTTCAGCGCGACCTCGGTGCCGGTGGCAGGATCGGCGACGTACCAGGACAGGTTCCAGAACCGGTCATCGGAGCCGTTGAGAATCCGGAACCGGTACGTCTTGGGGTCCATGGTCGTCGTCGGGTAGGCGGTACCGTTCACGACCGGGGTGTCGTGGAAGGCCTCCATGCCGACCGAGTTGTTTGGTGTCGACGGGATCAGGGCCGGCTCGCAGAAGTCAGCGGTGTTCGGGTCGCAGTTGGGATCGTAGTAGGGGTTGGCCATCGGCGGGTACTTGGCGTCCTTGGCAGGCGGCCAGAACCACGGGCCGTAGAACCAGCGGCCGAACGCGCTCATCCCGCTGGGGTCGCCAGGGTTCTGCGCCGGCATGTAGACGTGCGGCTGCCAGAGGTTGCCCTCCCCGCCCCACTTCTTCGGATCCCAGGTGGGGTCGAGTTGGGCCATCCGCTTCGCGCTCGGCACGAAGGTCTTGTCCTGGATGGTGAGCGAGGTCCCCATGCCGAGGCCTTCGAGGGCGCCACCGGGAGCCATCAGCTTCTGCTCGGTCTCGTCGGTGATCATGTAGCCGGCTTCCTCGCCGGCGTAGACGTTGAGCCGCGTGATGCCCCACGAGTGGTCGTGGTAGAACATCATCCGTGCGCTCTGCTGGTTGGTGTAGAAGAAGGTCTCCGCACCGGGGCCTGGGTCCGGCATGTCCGGGACGTTGCTGACGCTGACGCCCTTCGGGTAGGCGGTGTTTTCGCCGGTCGGGGTGACCCACTGGTGCGGCGTGCCGTCGCTGATCCACGGGGTGATTCCGCCGTGGAGGTGCAGGGTGGCGCGGTTTTCCGAGTAGCACGTGGTCGGCTTCGGCGTCTGCCCGCACATCGGATTGCGCACGCCGTCCAGGACACTCTTCTCATCCTTCGCCATGTCCATCGGGACTTTGGTGGTGGGGTCAAGCGTCATCATGCTGGGACCGGCACCCGCGCCCATCACCGTGGTGTCGACCGGGAGGAACAGGTCGCCAGCCACGCCGGTAGGCAGCAGGTTGCGGAACAGCACCCGGACGGGCCGGTCCTTCGTGGCAACGATCGTCGGGCCGAGGTAGTGCGGATTGTCCACCCCGGTGAAGCTGATGGGGCTGTCCGGCAGGGCCGGGTCAAGGTTGGCGTTGCTGAGGGCGACCTTCTTGCCCGGCACGACGCTGGTCGAGAGCTGGACGTATCCGCGGAGCAGCGTGGCCGGCAGGTCGCGGTGGAACTTCATCCGGTACTGCACAACCGCAATCTCGTAGTAGTCGGTGCCGGGGTAGGTGGTGGTGTCGGGGACGGCGACCGGGATGTACTGGCCCAGGTCGTTGGCGTTGGCCTCTCCCTGGCCGGGAAGGGTGTCGACGAACTTCTTGATCCCCGGGGTGAGGTAGCCCGCTCCGGGGTTAGTGACGACGATGTCGGTGACCGAGCCGTTGACCGCCACCTTGGCGGTGGCGCTGGCGCCCTTGTCCGGCGTGCCCACCGTGTCGGCGATCGTCACGGTCGGTGCCGACGCGTAGCCCGCCCCGCCGTCGGTGACGTCGATGCGGGTGACGCCGATGGTGGCCTCAACCTTGGCCTCCTGGTCGGGGTCCGTCTTGCTGGCGTCGCTGATGGCGACGGTCGGGGCGGACGTGTATCCGCTGCCGGCGTTGGCAATCTCGACGCCGGTGACCACGCCGTTGGCGTCCATCGTGGCGCTGGCGGTGGCCTGCTCGCCGTCGGCGAGGTCAGGCTTGGAGATGTTCACCAGGGGCTGGGTCTTGTAACCCTTGCCGCCGTCGGTCAGCTTCAGGTTGTCCACCGTCCCGCTGGCGCGCGCGTGCGCCTCGGAGCCCGCAGGGGGGTTTCCGCCCGTCAGGGTCACGGCGGGCTTGGTGAAACCGTAGCCGGTCTCGTTGACGTCGATGTTGGTGATGACGCCAGTGGCGATCTTGGCGGTGGCCGTAGCCACCGTGGTCGGGGTGACTCCGGCGGTCGTGATCTCCACCGTTGGTGGAACGGCATAACCGGCACCTGGGCTGGTCACGGTGATACCGGAGATGGCGCCCGTTTTCGGGTCGACCGAGGCCGTAGCTTCCGCTCCGGTACCCGGATCGGTAATGGTCGGCGTGACGTCGGCCCCGAAGGAGTAGGTGCGGTCGTGCGAGAAGTCCGGGTAGTTCGAGGCGCCGAGCTTGACCGTGCTGTCCTTGGCCGGAGCTACGTTCGTGGCCAGCGTCGGGTCACCGCTTGCCGGCGTGCTCAAGGTGTCGCCGTTGGCGGGGACACCGGTATCGACCGGAATCCCCTGGCCGTAGAAGCCGATCACGTCGTCCTTCTGCACGGTCACCGGCGGCACGGAATAGGTCTCGACCTCTCCGGTGGCCACGGTCGGCGTCGGCACCTTCAGCTCGTCGCTGGCGTAGACAACGGTGTACTCGCCCGCGGTGCCCGTGGGCCGCAGCACCAAAGCGTGGAAGATGTTGCCCGCGGAGGTGGTCGGGCTTCCTCCGGCGGTGCCCTGGTTCCAGCTTTGGAAGTCGTTGAGGGTGCCGGCAGGCAGCTTGGCATGGTCGAGCACAACGAGCACGGGACCCATCTCACCGGTCGGCTTCGCATAGTCGGTCGCGTACCTGCGTTCCGTCAGCGGGTTGCCGTAGGGGACCGGCGTCGGGGTCCCGACGCTGATCTTCACCATCGCGTCCGCCAGGGTCTGCGGGCTGTTGGCCCAGTTGGGGTAGGGGCCGAAGTAGTGTGGCACCTTCGTGACGTCGGTGGCGCTCAAGGGGACTGCGGCCGCGGCCACTTCCGGTGGGAAAATGTCTGGCATCCCGGCGAGTTGGCCCATGCCGCTGATCAGCAGCGCGAGCGCCGCGACGACGGCCGGTCTGGCCAGCCGATGCCTGGGGGGCCGACGGAAAGATGGGCGGGCAGAAGGTAGCATGATTTCCCCCAAACGATTGGAGCGCTTGCTGGCTCGAGAACCTGACAAGCGAGAGGCTACTGTCGCACCCCGCCGTGCACTCCAGTACCCGCTACCCGTCTTTTAGCCGCTTCTACGCTCCTCAGCTACCTGCCTGCAGGGCTGGATAGATGGCAGGTAGCTCTCGAATGCGTCATGGCTGCCGCCCTCGCGCACCCGAAGTGGACCCTTCCTCCACTGTTAGCTCTCCGCCACCGGGGTGCCCTCCACTTAGCTGTTGATTACGACGTTCACCGGCGGTTCGCCCGCCTGCATAAGCTCGATCTGCCGCTGGACCAGCTTTCCCATCCGCGGGCGCATGGCCGCGCTCGCCCCGCCCACGTGCGGGCTGATGATGACGCCGGGGATCGCCCACAGCGGGTGGTCCTGGGGCAGCGGCTCGGGATCAGTGACGTCCAGGGCGGCGCGCAGCCGGCCGGAGGACGTGTGCTTGACCAGCGCCTCGGTGTCCGCGACCGGGCCGCGCGCCACGTTGACTAGCAACGCGCCGTCGGGCATCGCGGCAAGGAACGCGTCGTCGATCAGGTGGCGGGTGGAGTCGCTGAGCGGGACCCCCACAACCACGACGTCGTGCTCCGGCAGCAGGGCCGGGAGCTCGTCAATGCCGTGGACGTGGCCGCGGTCATCGGTGCGGGCCCGGCTGGCCACCCGGGTCACCGTGGTTTCGAACGGCAGCAGCCGGTCCTCGATCGCCTTGCCCACGCCGCCGTAGCCGACGATCAGCACGCGCTGGTCCGCGAGGCTGGCAGTGGGACGACCCTCCCAGCGGCCCTCGCGCTGGTTCGCCAGCACGCGCGGGAACTCGCGCTGGCTGGCCAGGATCAGGGCCACGGCCAGCTCGGCGGTGGAGGTTTCGTGGACGCTGGCGGCGTTGGCGAACACCCGCCCGGCCGGCAGGAACTCCTCGACGCCGTCGTAGCCGATCGACTGGCTCTGCACCAGGGCGGTCTCCACACCTTCCAGCCCGCGGAGGACCTTGGCACCGCCCATGTACGGCGGGACCACGATGTCCAGGCGCGACTGCGGCGGTTCACCGGACAAATCCCACTCGAGGACGGTGACATCCGGGTGCGGCTGGAGGTACTCGCGCAGGGTCGCGTCGGGCAGGCTGACGGTAATCTTCTTCGGCATAGCTGCCAGCCTAGCGGGCGGGCGCCCACGGCGTCGCGATAAATCGCGGTGCGAAAAATGCGTACCGCGAGGGGGTGGCGTAGGTCCCGCTGCAGGGGCAGGATGGGAGGAAACCGGATCCCAAGCCAATCGTGGATGCCGGAGCTTTGCGCACGGACGCTGACCGCGTCCGGGTTTCGCCCGTACGGGCCGATCGGGGCTGCTGGGGCCCCTGACGTTCCTCCCAGCTCATATGCAGGAGACGCCAAAGTTTTCGAGAAGGCTCGAACTCCTCGGGGTCGAAGTGATCCGCATACTCATCGCCGAAGACGAAGAACGCATCTCCCGGTTCATCGAGAAGGGCCTGCGGGCTGCCGGCTTCGTTCCCACCGTGGTCACCGACGGCGTCACGGCCGTGGACTACGCGTCCAGCGGCCAGTTCGATCTCCTGCTTCTGGACGTCGGGCTTCCCCGTCTGGACGGCTTCACCGTCCTGACCGCGCTCCGTAAAAGCGGGGTGGACCTTCCGGTCATCATCCTCACCGCGCGGGGCTCGGCCGCGGACACCGTTGCGGGCCTGGACGGCGGTGCGGATGACTACATGACCAAGCCGTTTCGCTTCGAGGAACTGGTCGCACGGATCCGGCGACGGGTCCGCCCGGGCGAGAACAACGACCCGCCCTCGGACCACATCATCCGCCACGGCGTCCTGGAGCTGAACCTCCACACGCGCTCGGTGAGCGTCGGGGACAGAACGGTGGAACTCTCGTCCCGCGAGTTCGCGCTGGTCGAAATGTTCCTGCTACACCCGGGACAGGTCCTGAGCCGGCAACAGCTCCTCAGCCACATCTGGGGCTACGACTTTGACGGGACGTCCAACGTGGTGGACGTCTATGTCCGCCAGCTACGGCAAAAAATCGGTGCGGACCACATCGTCACCACGCGCGGCGCCGGATACCGGCTGGCCGGGGAAGGGGAACCGTGACCTCCATGTTGGAACGGCTGCGTCAAAGAGGCCGCAAAGCTCCCGGGGGAGCCCGCGCCGACGCGGGCACGGACCCGTCCGGGTGGAGCGCAAAGTTCCACTCGGTGCGTTTCCGGGTGATCGCCGCCATGCTGGGCATGATGCTCGCAGGGCTGGTAACGGCTGGCCTGATCGCCTTCACGGTCCAGTTCCAGGACTCCGATGCCCGCGTGGACCAGGCCATCCTCGACAAGGGCAATTCAGTGGTCAAGCTGGTTGAAACCTACAACGCGGCCAGCGGTGATTCCTACGGGAACCGGCTCCATGAGGCCGCCGAGGACATCGAACCCCGCAGCAACGAAGTGATGGCCGGAATCGTCGACGGCCGCATAGCGTGGATCAAGGAGGGGAACCCGGAGGAGCCGCTGCTGGACGCCACCCTGCAGTCTTCAGTCACCAAGCTCCCCAACCGCTGGGCCGCCGCCTTCGGCGCGTTCGACGCCGGCCGCCGCCCACTCCGGACGGTGGCCCTGCCCGTGCCTGGCACGGCAGGCGAAAACACCGGGACGTATCTGTTGCTCGGCCGGGACGCCGCCGACCAGAGGGACCACAATCTCGCCTCCGTCCAGACCTACTCCCTGGTGGCCGCCGGCACGCTGCTCGCCGCCGCCCTGATCGGAGGCCTGGTGGCCGGGCGCCTGCTGGATCCGCTCCGCCGCCTGCGCGAAGCCACCCGCGTGGTCAGCCATGAGGACCTCACCCAGCGGGTGGAAGTACGCGACGGCGAGGACGATGTAACGCTTCTCGCGAAGACGTTCAACACCATGCTGGAAAGACTCGACGAGGGCGCGCGGCAGCAGCAACAGTTCCTCGACGACGCCGGCCACGAACTGCGCACCCCGCTGACGATTCTCCGCGGGCACCTGGAGCTGGTGTCCGTCGACGACCCCGCCGATGTGATGGCCACCCGCGAGGTGTTGCTGGAAGAGGTGGACAGGATGCAGCGCCTGGTCGATGACCTGCTGCTGCTCGCCAATGCCGGCCACCCTGACTTCATCAGGACGGCGCCCATCCGGATCCCGGATTTCCTCCCTCAGGTGATGGAAAAAATCCATGTCCTCGGCGACCGACGCTGGCAGATCGACGAATGCGCCGACTGCACGGTGGAGGCCGACCCCCAGCGTCTCACCCAGGCCTTCGTCCAGCTGGCAGCCAACGCCGTTAAGTACACCGGCAGTGCCGCCACGATCGCCCTGGGCAGCAAGGTGGAAGGCGCGACGGCGCCGGACGGCGCCCGGGTGCCCGGGCCCGAGACCCTGGTGCTCTGGGTGCGGGACACCGGCGCCGGCATCGAGATGAAGGACCAGGAGCGGATCTTTGAGCGGTTCGGCCGGGCGCGCCCGGGCCGCGGCGAGGAAGGATCCGGCCTGGGCCTCGCCATCGTCAGGGCCATCGCCGAAGCCCACGGCGGATCAGCCACCGTGGAATCCGCCTACGGGCAGGGTTCGCGCTTCATGATCAGGATTCCTTTGCAGTCCGTGGGGGCGGACCTATGACCTCACAGCAGGCGCCACGCGCTTTATGAAGACTCCTTAACCTTCCCCTCATCCGTGCCTCACGATGGTGCTGCAAGGTGGTCTTGACAGCAAACACCGCCGGCAAGGAACACCCCTGAGTGTGGGGTATGGGGAGGATCGCAATGGAGCCCATGCGGATAGTGCTCTACTCACACGATTCGGTGGGCCTGGGGCATATGCGCCGGAATCTGGCGTTGGCCCACGCCCTGAGCAACCAGCTTCCGGGCCTGACCGGCCGCCCGGTCACCGGCATCCTCATCACCGGGACCGCGCTGGCGCCCGCGTTCCCGGCGCCGGACGGCTGGGACTGGGTGCTGCTGCCGGGGGTGGGCAAGAGCCCCGCCGGCTACCTGCCAAGGAACCTCTCCATGCCGATGGACGATCTCGTGTCCATGCGGGCGAGGCTCCTCAAAGCCGTCCTGGCCGGGTTCCGCCCGCATCTGGTGGTGGTGGACCGCCACGCCACCGGGGTGAACCGCGAACTTGAATCCGCCCTGCGGCGTTCCCGTTCCGTGGGCCAGGTACGGGTGGTGCTGGGTCTTCGGGAAGTCCTGGATTCCCCGGCGGTCGCCTCCGCGGAGTGGGCGCGGATCGGCGGACCGCGGCTGGTCAAGGCCCTCTTCGATCAGATCTGGGTCTACGGTGACCCCGCCGTCCACGATCCCGTGGCCGCCGGTGAAATACCCTTCTCGCTCCGGAAGCTCATCCGCTACACCGGCTACCTGGCTGCCGGCCGGCCGCCCGGCTCCGGAACGAGCTGCATGCCCGGGCCCTACTGCCTGACGACGGTCGGAGGCGGCTCGGACGGCCACGCCCTGGCCCGCGTGGCAGTGGCCGCACCCGTGCCGGCGGGACTGGGCCACCTGATCGTGGCGGGTCCCCAGATGCCCGTGGAGCAGCTCAACGACCTGCGGCGCCAGGCCGGCCCCGGCGTCAAGGTTGTCTCCGCAGTGGACGACCTCCCCTACCACCTCCGCCACGCGGCGGCCGTTGTTTCGATGGGCGGCTACAACACGGTGTGCGAGATCATGAGCACCACTGTGCCTGCCCTGATTGTTCCGCGGACCGAGGCACGTGAAGAGCAGCGCATCAGGGCGGAGTCCCTGGCCGCCGCCGGGTATCTGGAACATCAGGACATCGGAACCCTGACCCCCGAGATCTTCGGCGGATGGCTGGCGGCGAGGCTCGGCGCCGCGGTGGACCGGCGTCGGGCGGTGCTTGACGGGCTCATCCGGGTGCCGCAGCTGGCAGCCGAGTTGCTCCAGCCCCTCTTCCGTCCGAAGTCGAGCGTTCCGGCTCTCGATCCGAAGGAGAGTGCCAGCCGTGTCGCCGTCTGAGCCGGGGACCGCCTACGTCCTTAAGATGTATCCGCGGTTCTCCGAAACGTTCATCGTCTCCGAGATTCTGGCCCGGGAAGCGGCGGGCGACCGGCTGGAGATCTTCTCGCTGCTGCCGCCCAACGACCCCCGCTTCCACTCCGAACTGGCAAGGGTGCGGGCGCCGGTGACCTACATTGACCGGCCGCTCAAGACGGCCGACCTCTGGGAGAGCTTCCATGCAGCCGAAGCCGCCGGCCTCACCGCCGCGCTGGGCAGGAACTTCGCCGAGCTCGCCGCCGCGGCCCCGGAGGATGCCGTCCGTGCCATCAACCTGGCCGTGGCCCTGCAGCACCGGAATATCCGGCACATGCACGTCCACTTCGCCTCGGGCGCCACAACTGTGGCCCGGCTGGCGTCGGCCATCACAGGCATCCCGTTCTCCTTCACCGCCCACGCCGTGGACATCTTCCATGAGTCGGTCAGCGGCGAGGACCTGAGGATCAAGTTCGAACAGGCCCACCACGCGGTGACCATCAGCCGCTTCAACCTGCGCTATCTGCGCCGGCAGTTCCCCGCCGCCACCGGCCGGCTCCACCTGGTGCGCAACGGCCTGGACCTGGACCGGTTCCCGTACCGGGACCCGCGGCCGCCAGGCGCCGTGGTGCGGATCGCCGCCGTCGGGCGCCTGGTGGAAAAGAAGGGATTCCAGTATCTGCTGCCGGCGGCCGCCGAACTGCTGGAGGCCGGTGTTCACCTGGACCTGCGCATCGCCGGAACCGGCGTGCTGGCCGAGGAGCTGGAGGAGACCGTCGGACGCCTCGGGCTGGGCGGGCATGTCCGGCTGATCGGAGCCCAGACGCAGGACCAGGTCCAGGAGCTGCTCGAGTCCTCCGACATCTTCGTGGCGCCCTGTGTGGTCGCGGCGGACGGCAACGCGGACGGCATGCCCACGGTCCTGCTGGAAGCCATGGCCTCCGGGGTGCCCTGTATCAGCACGGCCGTCACCGGAATCCCGGAAGTGGTCCGCAATGGTTCCACCGGCATCCTGGCCCGGCCGGGGAATTCCCGGCTCCTGGCCCGCGCCATCGAAAAAATGAGCGCCCCGGGCACCGACCGGGTCTTGATGGCCCGCAACGCGCGCGCCCTCATCGAGGAGGACTTCGACGTCCGCCGCCAGGCCGAGCTGCTCCGGTCCCTCTCCCTGGCGGCCAGGAGGGTGGCCTGATGCGTGTGGCCTATATCTGCGCCGACCCCGGGGTGCCGGTCTTTGGCACCAAGGGCTCTTCCGTGCACGTCCAGGAAATCGTCCGGGCCTGGCGCACGGCCGGCGCCGGCGTCACGGTCTACTGCGCCCGCCGCGGCACCGACCGCCCCGAGGACCTCGAGGACCTCGACGTCGTCGAAGTTCCCCCGGCGCCCGGACCGGTCCGCGAACAGGCGCTCGAAGACGCCGCGCTCTCAATGGTCGACCAGGTCCTGCGCCAGGGATGCGGCCTGGTGTACGAACGCTATTCGCTGTTCAGCCCGGCGCTTGCGGTGCTGGCCCGGGTCCTGGACATCCCCTCGGTCCTGGAAGTCAACGCCCCGCTGATCGAGGAACAGCAGAAGTACCGCCAACTGCTGGACGTCAAGAAAGCCGAAACGATCCTGCGCCGCAACGCCGGCACGGCCGGCGTCGTGGCCTGCGTCTCGGAGCCCGTGGTCCGCTGGGTGCACGAACGGGTGCCCGGAGCCCGGACCGTCCTGGCACCAAACGGCGTCAACGCCCGTCGCATCACCGCCCGCAGGCCCGGCCGGAGGAACCCGGACCACCTCACCGTGGCCTTTGTGGGAACGCTGAAGCCCTGGCACGGGGTGCCGGACTTGCTGCGGGCCGTCGCGCTGGCGAATTCCACGGCACCGGATCCGGCCAGCCGCTGGGCGGTCCGGATCATCGGGGACGGGCCCGGCCGGCCGGAGCTGGAACGGCTCGCCGGCTCGCTGGGGATCAGGGCGGAGTTCACCGGCGCGGTGCGGCCCGCCGACGTGCCCGCACTGCTGCACGAATGCGACGCCGCAGCAGCGCCCTATCCGTCGGACGAGGAGCGCCACGACGACTACTTCTCGCCCCTGAAAGTGTACGAATACATGGCGGCGGCCATGCCGATCATCGCCAGCTCCGTGGGCCAGATCCCTTCAATCCTCGAAAACGGACGCACGGGCCTGCTGGTCCCGCCCTCCGAGCCCGCGGCCCTCGCCGCGGCGCTGACCCGGCTGGCCGGCGATCCCGCCCTGCGCGCGGACCTGGGCGGCCGTGCCCGCGACGACGCGGAGAAGCGCTTCAGCTGGGACCGGGTCCTTGCCCGGATCACGGCCGCGTTGCCGGTCCCGCGGCAGGTGGCGTGGCCATGACGCCGCGCCGCGGCCACAAGCCGGCCTCCGGGCTCCGCCGGACCCTCAGGTGCGTCGGCCCGCATCTGCGCGAGCACCGGCTGAGGATGGCCATTGGCTTCGCGGCCCTCGCCGCCGACGTCCTTTTCCGCCTGCTGGAGCCCTGGCCGGTGAAGCTGGTGATCGACGCCGTGACCCGCTCGCTGGGCGCCACCCTGCGGAGGCCCGGGCCCGCCCTGGAAGCCAGCACCCAGACCCTGCTGCTGTGCGGCGGCGCGATCGTGGTGATCAGCATCCTGCGTGCCGTGGCCAACTACTGGTCCGCCGTCTCGTTCGCGCTGGTCGGTTCCCGGGTGGCGGCCGACCTCCGGGCCCGCACGTTCCGCCACGTCCAGGGCCTGTCCATGCGGCACCATACCCGGGCGTCCTCCGGCGATACTGTCCAGCGACTGGTCAGCGACGTCTCACGCCTGCAGGACGTGGCCGTCACGGCCGGGCTGCCGATGCTGGGCAACGCCGTCACCCTCCTGGCCATGACCCTCATCATGCTCTGGCTGGACCCGATGCTGGCCCTCGTGGTGTTCCTGGCCGCCGGCATTTTCGCCGTCCTGTCCCGCCGGAGTTCGGGCTCGATTGCCAAGGCGGCGGGCCGGACCCGCAAGGGCGAGGGGGCCCTGGCCAGCACGGCCGCGCAGACCCTCGGGGCCATGCGCGAAGTGCAGGCCTACGGACTTGAGGACACCATCAGTTCCAACTTCCGGAAGAGCAACTCGGCCACCCTCGGGACCGGCGTCGCGGCCCTCCGGCTGGCCGCCGGCCTGGAACGGCGTACTGATGTGCTGATCGGCGTCGCCACCGCAATCGTCCTGGCCGGAGGCGGCTGGCGCGTGCTCGACCACTCGATCACCCCCGGGGACCTCGTTGTTTTCCTCACCTACCTGAAGACCGGCATGAAGCCGTTGAAGGACCTCGCCAAGCAAACAAGCCGGATTGCGCAGGCCACGGCGTCCGGCGAGCGCGTGGCGGACCTGCTCGAGGCCGAGACCGACCTGCCCGAGCCCGCCGGCGCCCGCCCCCTGGACAGCCGCAGGCCGGACGTCGTGTTCGACAACGTCTCCGCCGGCCACGGCGAGGGGACCATCGTGCTGCACGGCATCAACCTGACGATTCCGGCCGGCGAACGCCTTGCCATCATCGGCCCGTCCGGCGCCGGAAAATCAACCCTGGCCAGCCTCATCCTGCGCATGATCGATCCCACCACGGGCACGGTCCGGGTGGGAGGCGAGGACCTGAGGGAGCTCCAGATCGCCTCGGTACGGGCCCACGTCTCCATCCTCCTGCAGGATTCCGTCCTCTTTGGCAACACCGTGCGGGAGAACATCAGGTTCGGGCGTCTCGACGCGTCCGACGCGGAGATCGAGCACGCCGCCGCGCTGGCACAGGCGGATGACTTCATCCGCGCCCTGCCGGCGGGTTACGACACGGTTCTGGGCGAGGCCGCCAAGGACCTCAGCGGCGGCCAGCGGCAAAGGATCGCGATCGCGCGTGCCATCCTCCGCGAGGCGCCGATCGTCATCCTAGACGAGGCAACCGCGGGGCTGGACCCCGCCTCCCGGGAATCGATCCTGGATGCCCTGGAAATCCTGACGCGGGGACGGACCTCCATCACCATCACCCACGATGCGTTCGCCGCACGCCTGGCCGACCGGGTCATCTGGCTCGAGGAGGGGCGCATCCTTGAAGAGGGTAGTCCGCTCGAGCTGCTGCAGGATCCCGGCAGCCGGTTCAGCAGGTGGCTGGGGGATCCGCCCGCATCCCGGGCGGCGGAGGAAGACGCGGCGGAGCGCCGGCCGGGCGACGAACGCCGGGACATCGAGGTACCCACGTGACGCCGGTCCGGGTTCCCCCGCGCACGGCCGATCTCTTGCTCGCCGGCCGGGACCAGCGCCTGCCCGGCCTGGCCGTGGTGCTCGACGACGACCTGCTCTCCGGGCTCCTCGGCGAACCGGTCCGCATTACCCGGGTCCGGTACAAACCGGGCACCTCGGCGCTGGTAGCCTTCCGCCGCCCCGCCGGATCAGCGGAGGAGTATGGCTGGGCCCTCACGACCGCTCACAACGTCAAGCTCTCCGGACGAGCCAGGAAGTCGGAGCAGCATGGCGGAAGCCTGCGACTGCTGCCTGCCGCTCCGCCCCACGCCGACGCCGTGATCGCCGTCGGCGGCATCGAAGACGACTGGGCCCTGGGCACGAACCTGCGCTGGCTTGCCGGTCAGGGGCTGGAACAGCTCGGCGCGGTGCGGCCGCCCGGTTCCGGCCTCCTCCGCGCCGGGGCCACGGTGCTGCGCTACAAACCCGAGCGGCGGGTGGTCCTGCTGGAGCACAACCAGGACGCGCCCCTGGTGATCAAGACCGCAGCGCGACCGCCCGCCGGCAACGCAGGCCGCCTTCACCGACAGTTGCAGCACCACGGCGTTCCCGTGCTTCCCATGCTCGGCACCGCGGACTTCCTGGACCACGGCACCAGCGCCAGCCCCCGTTGGGGAGAGCGCGACCTGGCGTCCGGCGGCAGCCCTAAGGGAGCCCGGGAAGCCGGAGAGGCCCTGGCCCGGCTCCACGGCATTGCGGCGGAGGACGGCGCGGGTTCCGCCGCCGCGGACTTCGTGCAGCGGCAATTGGCGGTCACCTGCGCCATGGTTGCCGCGCTCGTTCCCGCACTGGAAGAACGCGCCGCCGCGGTAGCGGCCCGGATCCGCCGCCGCCTCGACGGCGACGGCGTGAGCGGCCCCGCCGTCGTCGTCCATGGCGACTTCTCCGCCGACCAGGTGCTCGTTGGCGGAGAAGAGGTCCGGCTGATCGACTTCGACCGCGCCCGCGCCGGTGTACCGGAGGCTGATCTTGGCTCCTTCGCGGCCGCGGAAGAAATGGGCCGCTGGAGCGGAACCACGGCAGGCACCCCGCTCACGGCCGCCCTGGTGGAGGGCTATGTCCACGCGGGCGGCCGGTTCAGGCCCGCGGCGGCGGACGCCTGGGCGGCACTGCGGCTGTTCGCCGGCAGCGTGGACCCGTTCCGGGACCGGTCCCGTGACTGGGCCGCCGGCATGTCCCGGCATCTTGACGGCGCCTGGGAGCTGGTCCCATGAGCTGGCAGCCGCCGCTCCCGAAGTCCGCCGTGGACGCTTCCGGGCAGACCTGGCAGGTCCGCCGGGCGTGGCCCGACAGGACCCCCGGAGACTACAAACTGGAGGTCCTGGCGGCCGGTCGGCCCGGCGTCAGGGCGGCCCATCTCCGGTCCGGACACTTTGAGTTGGTCCCACGGGATGACCCCGGACTGCCGGCCCTTCGGGCTGAAGCGAGGCACGGTGAGATCGTTGCCCACCGGCCCCATGCGCGTGCCGTGGTGCGGGCGGCGGGGTGCTACGTCAAGGTCTTCCGGCCCGGCGAGGCGACCGCGCCGGCCGAACGCCTCACCCACACGGAGATCCTGCTGGGCGCCGGGCCGTTCCGGGCGCCGAAGGTTCTCCGCAGCTCCGCGGACGTGATCGTGTTCAGTTCCCTCCCCGGGCGGACGCTGGGCGAGCTGGCGCAGGACCACGTGGCGCTCACCGACGCATCGTTTGCCCTGCTGTGGGAAGACTGGTCGCAGGCCTGGTCCACCCAGGTGAATGCCCGTTACGGCACCGCCGGGCACGACGCCCTGGCCGCGTTGCCCGTGCGGTCGCCGGACGTCGAGGCGGCGGATGCGCGGCGGTGGGTAGACCGCTGGCTGCGCCACTACGGGAACATCCCGGAAGCGTCGGCTCAACGCGATGCCCTGTGCGCCGCGGCGGAGAACGTGACGCGTGGCCTGCTCGGGTCGGCGCCGGATCCGCTGGTGTGGGCCCACGGCGACCTGCACGACAAGCAGATCATCGCCCTCGACGGCGGGTTCGGGCTGCCCGGGTTCGGGTTGCTCGACTTCGACGACGCCGCCCGCGCCGAGGCCGCCCTGGATCTGGCCAACCTGGATGTCCATCTGGAGTTCCTGGTACGCCAGGGCCGCATTACGCCCGCGAGGTTCCTCGCTGCCCATCGGCAGGTCATGGCCGTCGCCGGCCGGCTGCGCGTCAGTGAGCCCAGATTTCGCGCCTACTCCGACGCGGCGTGGCTGCGGCTGGCCTGCTCCCCGCTGCCGGGACGCCTGGCCCTGGCCCTCGCCGCGCTCGAGGAACGGGCCCCGCACCCGCCGGCGCACCGGGTGCAGGAGCCTGTGCCGTGAGCTGGCACCCGCCCGTCCCGCCCTCCGTCCGGGACGAGGAAGGAACGCAGTGGCTGGTCCGGCGGGCATGGCCGGAACCCATCGCGGGCGACTATGCCATGGAGCTTGCGGCGCCGGCGCGGCCGGGTGTCCGCGCCGCCCATCTGCGGGCAGGACGGGTGGAGCTGCTCCCGGCCGGGGGTGACCGGCGGCTGCCGGACCTGGCGCGCGTGGAACCTCTGGGCGAGGTGGTGGTGCACCGGGCCCACAAGCGGGCCGTGGTCAGGGCCGGCGACCACTACTTCAAGATCTTCCGGCCCCGGCAGTCGGACGAGGCCGCGGACCGGCACACCCGGGCCAGCGCGTTCCTGGCCGCGGGGGACTTCGTCAGCCCGGAGGTCATCTGGTACACCCAAGGTTGCCTGCTCCTCACGGCCCTGCCCGGCCGCTCCCTGTTCGAGCTCGGAAGCGGTGCCGCGCTCAGCGACGTCGGGTTCGAGGAAATTTGGCAAAAATGGTCCCGTGCCTGGGTCCGTCAGCTGACCCTCGCGGGCACGGCTGCGCACAGTCCGCCGGAGGCACCGGCGTCGCTGGCGCGGCGGACTGCCGCCGTCGAACTGGACAACCTTCAACGCATGGTGGACCTGTGGCTGCTGCACGCCGGGGACATACCGGCGGCCAGGGCCCAGCGGGACGCCGTCCGCGCGGCCGCCGCGCAAACCGCCGCGCAGCTGCTGCGAACTCCCCCTGATCCGCTGGTGTGGTCGCACGGGGATCTCCATGACAAGCAGATTTTCGCCACGGCTCCGGGCGCCCCCCTCGGGTTGCTGGACTTCGACGAGGCAGGGTTGGCCGAAGCCGCCGCCGACCTCGCAAACCTTGCTGCCCACCTTGACCTGCGCCTGCGCCAGGGTCGTCTGACCGACGAGCGGTACCTCGCCGCGCGCCGCCAGGTCACCGCAGCGGCCGTGGAACTGCGCGTCACACCGGCCCGCTTCGGGGCCTACGCCGCTGCCGCAAAGTTGCGGCTCGGCTGCCTCTATTCCTTCCGCCCCCAGTGGGCCGGCCTCGCCGCGGATCTCCTCCGCGAAGCGGCAGACAGCGCCGGGCCGGCAGCCGCCGCCGGTTGAGGCTGCTGATTCGGCGGCGGTTGCCGACGGCGACTAGCGGCCGAAGAGCTTGGCGAAGAAGCCGGTCTTGGGCTCGTTCTCGTGGCCCTTGCAGCGGTCCGCGCTCTTCACGCCGCGCATGACCTGGTCAACGTGCTGGCCGCAGCCGGCCCACGTGGTCTTACCGCACTTCTTGCATGCAACCTGTCGGCACATCTGGTGTCTCCTCAGTGGTAGGTTTCGTCGCTCCACTATACCCCTGGGGGTATCCGGCGCAAATTCGCGGAACACGCTAGCCGGGCAGGGCGTTGGTTCCCTACAGTGGGACCCGCTGCGGGACGCACGAACTGACTTCAGACCGTACCGAGAGGATCGCTTCATGGCATACATCAAGGTTGGAACCGAAAACAGCACCGACGTCGAGCTCTACTACGAGGACCACGGAACCGGGCAGGCGGTGGTTCTGATCCACGGCTACCCGCTGGACGGATCCTCCTGGGAGAAGCAGACCGCCGCGCTCCTGGCCGCCGGCTACCGCGTGATCACCTACGACCGGCGCGGCTTCGGCAAGTCCAGCAAACCCACCGAGGGCTACGACTACGACACCTTCGCCGCCGACCTCAACACCCTGATGACCGACCTGGACCTGAACGACGCCGTGCTGGCGGGCTTCTCGATGGGCACCGGCGAGGTGGGCCGCTACCTCGGCAGTTACGGCTCCGCCCGGGTGGCCAAGGCCGTCTTCCTCGGCTCACTGGAGCCCTACGTGCTTCAGGCCGAGGACAACCCCGAGGGAGTCCCGCAGTCCGTGTTCGACGGCCTGCTGGAGGCGGTCACGGCCGACCGCTACGCCTTCTTCACCGACTTCTTCAAAAACTTCTACAACAGCGACGCCTTCCTGGGCACGCCCCGGCTCAGCGAGGAAGTCATGCGGGCCGGCTGGAACCTCGCCACCTCCGGCGGCCCGACGGCGTCCGTCGCCGCCCAGCCCACCTGGCTCACCGACTTCCGCGGGGACATCCCCAAGATCGACGTCCCGGCCCTGATTGTGCACGGCACCGCCGACCGGATCCTGCCGATCGACGTCACCGGCCGCCGCTTCGCAAAGGCCCTGCCGAGCGCGGAGTACGTGGAGATCGACGGCGCCCCGCACGGCATGCTCTGGACCCACGCCGCCGAGGTCAGCGAGGCGCTGCTGGGCTTCCTGGCGAAGTAGGCCGCCAGCCGCGGTTTCCGCGCCGAATTCGGACTGGCGCACCCCGGGCCCCCTCTCTGTCAGCCCGGGGTGCGCCAGTCCGTTTCCGTAGCGATTTTCCGAGGACGCCGCGGGGGCTGGCGCATCTGTCCGATTGGAGCAGCTGGGACAAGAGCGAGGTGCTGTCAGTCTGGCAGGGGCGCTGACGGCTAGAAGGCTACGTCTCGTTGTTCCACCCGCCGGCGTCACGCGACGGCCGCGATCAGCTCCCCCAGCCCCCGTTTGAATCCGGACCGGCCGCCGTGGGCGGGATGCCTGATTTTCGGCGCGTCGACGCCGTTCCGGTGCAGGTTGCGGTGCGCTACGTTGCCCACGGCCACCACAGTCTCAATTGCGAACATTTCGGCCAGCTCCTGCCAGAACGGGCTCCCCAGCGCGGCTTCGGACGCCGTGGGGGTTCGGTTGGACAACGGCTGGCCCGGCACGTGTGTGTGCGGGGGCAGGCGCTCCAGAGCAGCGGCAGGAAGTCCAGCTCCGCCAGCACATTCCACATCACCGTGGCCGTAGGCTCCGCCGGGACGCCGCGCGATTCCGGCGGCAGCACGTAGCCCTTGCCGGGCCCGAACAGGCCGAATCCGTTGGGCGGCCCCTCGAGGATGGTGCGGCTGGTGAAGGGCACCCCGGTGATCTTCATGCCCCTGAAGCCCGGGGCCTCCCCCACCAGCAGCACTTTCGGGGCGCGCTCCAGCATTTCCTGCAGGTAAATCGCCAGGTTCCTGCGGCGGAGCGCGTTCGCGGGCACGGTGTGATCGAAGAAGTTGGCGCAGCCCGGGCCGGTCTCCACGGAGGCAAGCCGGCGCACAAACCCTTCAATCTCGGACGCCCGGCTGGGTTGGACCGGGATGCGGTATTCCACCCTCCGACTATAGGCCGCCGTTGCTGTCACAGTCGGGGCAGTGTGACCGCCGGCCGCCGCCCCTGCGGCCGGGCTTGCTAGCCTGAGCCTGTGAAATACCAGTCCCTGTGGATCGGAATGCTCGTTGGCGCCGCGCTTGGCTATTCCATTGGCGTGGCCACCGTCGACAAGCCCTTTACCGGGCTGCTGATCGGCCTTGGCATCGGGGCGCTGGTGGGCCTGGCCGCCCGGAAAGACCCCCGGAAGCGTCGCTAGCCCATCCCGGACCATTCCGGGCCAGAACGACTCCAGAAAGAGCGCACCGTGACGTTTTCCGTGAACTGCTCCATCCTGCTGACCGAGCTGCCGCTGCTCGAGCGTCCCGCCGCGGCGAAGGCTGCGGGATTCGACGCCGTCGAATTCTGGTGGCCGTTCGCGAGCTCCGTCCCCGGGGACGCGGACCTCGGCCGCTTCGAGCGCGCCATCACGGATGCCGGCGTCCGGCTGACCGGCCTGAACTTCGCCGCCGGCGACATGCCGGCCGGGGACCGCGGCCTCGTGTCCTGGATCGGCCGCGCCGCCGAGTTCCGGGACAACATCGACGTCGTGGCCGGCATTGGCGCTCGGCTCGGCTGCACGTCCTTCAACGCCTTGTACGGCAACCGGCACGATGGGCACACCCCGGAGGCGCAGGACGAACTGGCGGTCCAGAACCTCGCAGCCGCCGCCGGCGCCGTGGCCCGGATCGGCGGAACCGTGCTGCTCGAACCGCTCAGCGGCGCGCCCCGCTACCCGCTCCTCACCGCCGACGACGCCCTCAGCGTCATCTCCCGGGTGAGGCAGGAAACCGGCGCGGAGAACATCAAGGTGCTCGCAGACTTCTACCACCTCGCGGTCAACGGGGACGACGTCGGCGCGGTCATCGAGGAGCACGCTGAGGACTTCGGCCACGTCCAGATCGCCGACGCCCCCGGCCGCGGGGCGCCCGGCACCGGGGACCTTCCGCTGGAGCGCTGGATCACCCGCAGCCGCGAGCTCGGCTACGAGGGCTACGTTGCCCTCGAATACAAGGCCCGGCGGCAACCGCCTTCGACTGGGCCCTCCGCCAGCGCACGGCCCGCTGACCCGGCGTCGTCGGGGCCCGGCGCGGACCGGCACGGACTCCGCTGAGCCGCCGGAATACCGCATCCGACCGTGGTGTTGTGCACCACAGACCATTTCCCACCGCCCTGCCAGCGAAGGACTCCCATGAGCCAGAACATCACCGTCAAGCTTCAGCCAGGCACCCCGGCCCCCGACTTCACCCTGCCCGACGCCGAGGGCAAGCCGGTGTCCCTGGCCGACTACCGCGGCAAGAACGTCATTGTGTACTTCTACCCGCAGGCCGCCACCCCGGGCTGCACCACCGAGGCCTGCGACTTCCGCGACAGCCTCTCCTCCCTCCAGGGCTCCGGCTACGAGGTGCTGGGCATCTCCCCCGACGCCCCGGAGGCCCTGGCGCACTTCACCGGTGACTTCGCGCTGACCTTCCCGCTGCTCGCCGACGAGGACCACGCTGTGGCCCTGGCTTACGGCGCGTGGGGCGAAAAGCTGGTCCGCGGCGAGATCACGGAGGGCATCGTCCGCTCCACCGTCGTCCTCGACCCCGAGGGCAAGGTGAAGCTGGCGCAGTACCAGGTCAAGGCCGAGGGTCACGTCGCCGCACTCAAGGAAGAGCTCGGCGTCTAAGCCCTCGCGCCGGGCGGGCTGCACTGGGTAGGCTCGGTCCCATCAGCCGGCAATCGGCCTTACCGAAGGTGGTCACCACGTGGCAGCTGGAACCAAGCAGGATCCCTGGGAGCTCAAGACGGCGCCGGGGACCTCCGAGTACACGATGTACCGGGACGAAGAGTCCGATCCGCCGGCCCTCGTCTGCCAAGTCGGCGCCACCACGCTGAAGTACCGTCTCCGAGCGGTTGAGGATCTTCAGCTGTGGCTGATGGAGAAGGCTGACTGGGTGCCCCTGGGTGCTGCCGACGAGAACAAGCCGGCCGCCAAAGGAACCGTCGAGGCCTGGGGCCGGGACCCGGAGAACCCTGTAGGCGGGTGGTACGGGTTGCGGAAGGGATACCGCGGACGGTTCGGCATGTACCTGCCGCCTTTGCTGGAAGCGCTGGGCCTGGTGGAGCTCACCCACGACAAGCGCAACAACTCTGTCCGGGCTATCATCGCCGACGCCTCGGGCCCGGCCGTCCCGGAAAACCCCTAGGCCCGGATACCGGTCACGATCGTCGCCGTCGACCGGAGCCGGAGTAGGCCCCCGTGCTCGTAGCGGCCCAGCATCTGAAACACGTCCGACCGGATCAGCGACCGTGCCTCTTCATCCGCCAGCGCCAGGCCCGTCGCCACGGTGGTCGCGATGTCGGTCATGAACTCCCAGTAACTCGCCGGCGAATCGTGGACCAGATCGGTGCTGACCGTCCGCTCCTGCACGGCCAGCAGCCCGACGCCCCGGAACAGCCTGGTCATGAAGCCGGGCGCCGAACAGCGGAACAAACCCGGCATGTCCGCGGGCGGAGCCGGCAGCTCGGTATGTTGCGCGAGTGTGCCCAGGACGAGGCTGGCCCAAGGGTTGGCGGCGGCCCGGCCCCAGACCGCAGCGCTGATCCGGGCCCCGGGTTTGGCCGTCCGGACCATCTCCCGCAACGCCGCCCGCATATCGGGAAAGAACATCAGGCCGAAACAACACAGCACGGCGTCGAATGTGCCGTCGTCGAAGGGGAGCTCTGCCGCGTCGCAGACCCTGAACCTCACGTTGCCCATTCCCAGGGTGGATGCTTTCTCTTGCGCCACCTGCAGCATCCCGGCCGAGATGTCGGTCAGCTCCACGCCGCCGCCAGGCACCAGCGCCGCCGCGGTGAGTCCGGGCTCACCGGTGCCTGAGGCGACGTCGAGCACAGTGGAGTCCAGCCGGAGCCCGGCGCCCTGGATCACGGCGGCGCCGAAGGGTCGTTGCCAGTCGAGCAGTTCCGCGTCCCACTTTTTCCAGCCCGCTGCGAACTTGTCCCAGATGATGCGCTGCCGGTTCCGGATCTTGTCCGCTGCGACTGACATGGTGCGTCCTTAGAAGTCCGGACCGCACCCTCCCCCACCACATAGTGTGCCCCGACGGCCGCCTTCCCGCTAGGGTTCGGGATTTTCACCGGCGGAGAAGAGGCGCCCGCGGGGCAGTAGGCTTAATGCCATGGCTTCTGAAGACACCCCCGTTGCGCCCGAACGCCGCGCCGTCACCGTCCGCCGCGCCCCGAGGTACGTCCCCTTCCTGATCCTGGGCGGCCTGCTGGGCGTTGTGGTGGCCGCCGTGATTGCTTACGGCCTGCCGGGCGACGAGGGCTACGACGCCAACTCCGTCTTCGGCTTCTTCCTGACCTTCTGCGCCGCGGGCGGCGCGATCCTTGGCGCCGTCGTCGCGCTGGTGCTGGACCGGCTGAGCGTCCGCCGCGCCGAGCACGCCGTCGTCGAGTCCGTCCCGGATTCGGTGCCGGACACCGACGACGGCGACCGCGCCTAGACGGCCGTCCCATTGGCCCGGCAGGTCACAAACCGGCGCCCGGAAAAGTCCTAGCGCACAACGTGAGATAATCGACCAGTGGCACGCGGCGATGGAAAACTTTCTCATGATCTTCTCTCTGGCGAAAAAGGCCCGCAGGACGCTTGTGGCGTCTTCGGGGTCTGGGCTCCCGGCGAAGAGGTAGCAAAACTCACCTATTACGGGCTGTACGCGCTGCAGCACCGCGGCCAGGAGTCGGCTGGTATTGCCACCAGCGACGGCAAGCGGATCAACGTCTACAAGGACATGGGCCTCGTGTCCCAGGTCTTCGACGAGACCACGCTGAACACCCTGACCGGGCACCTGGCCGTCGGCCACTGCCGCTACTCCACCACCGGCGCGAGCCACTGGGCCAACGCCCAGCCCACCCTCGGCGCCACCGCCACCGGCACCGTCGCCCTGGCGCACAACGGCAACCTGACCAACACCGCCGAGCTCAAGGCCATGATCGAGGAGCGCAACGGCGGCCAGCTCAGCGGCGAAATGAAGCAGGGCAACACCTCGGACACCGCCCTGGTCACCGCCCTGCTGGAGGGCGAGGAGGGCAAGTCCCTCGAACAGACCGCCCTGGAACTGCTGCCCAAGGTCAAGGGCGGCTTCTGCTTCGTCTTTATGGATGAAGGGACCCTCTACGCCGCCCGCGACACCTACGGCATCCGCCCGCTGGTCCTGGGCCGGCTGGAGCGCGGCTGGGTCGTAGCCTCGGAACAGTCCGCCCTCGCCACCGTCGGCGCGAGCTTCATCCGCGAGATCGAACCCGGCGAATTCATCGCCATCGACGAACAGGGCGTCCGCTCCCAGCGCTTCGCCGAGCCGACGCCGGCCGGCTGCGTCTTCGAGTACGTCTACCTCGCCCGCCCGGACGCCGCGATCGCCGGCCGCTCCGTTTACGAATCCCGCGTGGAGATGGGCCGCCAGCTGGCCCGCGAAAACACCCAGGAAGCGGACATCGTCATCCCGGTCCCGGAATCCGGAACCCCCGCCGCCGTCGGCTACGCCGAGGAATCCGGCATCCCGTTCGCGCACGGCTTCGTCAAGAACGCCTACGTGGGCCGCACCTTCATCCAGCCCTCGCAGACGCTGCGCCAGCTCGGCATCCGGCTCAAGCTCAACGCGCTGGAATCCGTGATCCGCGGCAAGCGTGTGGTGGTGGTGGACGACTCGATCGTCCGCGGCAACACCCAGCGCGCCATCGTGCGGATGCTGCGCGAAGCAGGCGCCGCCGCCGTGCACGTGAAGATCTCCTCCCCGCCGGTGAAGTGGCCCTGCTTCTACGGCATCGACTTCGCCTCCCGCGCCGAGCTGATCGCCAACGGCGCCACCATCGACGAGATCTCCCAGGCGATCGGCGCAGATTCCCTCGCGTACATCTCCGAGGACGGCATGATCGGGGCCACCCGGCAGCCGCGCGAACGCCTCTGCACGGCCTGCTTCACCGGCCAGTACCCGATCGAGCTCCCGGGCGCGGACAAGCTGGGCAAGAACCTGCTGGAGCGCACGGACCTCGGCGGCCTTCCCGCCAAGGGGGCCGCCGCCAACGCCGTGTCCGACGCCGCGATCCCCGCCGATGAGGATCCGGCCGAGAAGGCCGGCGCCACCGGCTGCGATCCGGGGCCCGACGCCGAATTCGAACAACTGCTCACCGACGCCGACCGCGTACCCGCCGACAAGCTTGATGCCGACAAGAAAGAGCCAGTATGACTTCCGCCTCCCCGGCCGCTGACATGAACTCCGCCCAGAACACCGGCATCACCTACGCCTCCGCCGGCGTCGACGTCGAGGCGGGCGACCGCGCCGTCGAACTCATGAAGGACGCCGTCAAGGCGACCCACAACTCCTCGGTGATCGGCGGCGTCGGGGGCTTCGCGGGCCTGTACGACGTCTCGAGGCTGCTGACCTACAAGCGGCCGCTGCTGGCTACGTCCACCGACGGGGTGGGCACCAAGGTGGCCATCGCCCAGGCCATGGACATCCACGACACCATCGGGTTCGACCTCGTGGGCATGGTGGTGGACGACATCGTGGTGGTGGGCGCCGAGCCGCTGTACATGACCGACTACATCGCCTGCGGCAAGGTGGTCCCGGAACGGATCGCCGACATCGTCCGCGGCATCGCGGCCGCCTGTTCGGTGGCCGGCACCGCCCTGGTGGGCGGTGAAACCGCCGAGCACCCGGGTCTGCTCGGCGAACACGAGTACGACGTCGCCGGTGCCGCCACCGGCGTGGTCGAGGCCGACTCCCTGCTGGGCCCGGAACGCGTCCGCGCCGGCGACGTCGTGATCGGCATGGCCTCCTCCGGCCTGCACTCCAACGGCTACTCCCTGGTCCGCCGCGTAGTCAACCACGCCGGCTGGGCCCTGGACCGGCACGTCTCCGAATTCGAACGCACCCTGGGCGAGGAACTCCTCGAGCCCACCCGCGTATACGCCGCCGACTGCCTGGACCTGGCCCGCACCTTCCCGGTGGACGGCTCCGCCGCCGGCCAGGCCGTTCACGGCTTCAGCCACGTCACCGGCGGTGGGCTGGCCGCCAACCTGGCCCGCGTCCTGCCCCAGGGCCTGCTGGCCACCGTGGACCGCGCCACCTGGGAACTGCCGGCCATCTTCAAGCTGGTCTCCGAGCTGGGCAACGTCCCCTTGGCCGACCTCGAGCGCACCCTCAACGTGGGCGTTGGAATGGTGGCGATCGTCTCCCCGGAAGCCGCCGACGCCGCCGTGAACCACCTGAACGCCCACGGCCTGCCCTCGTGGATCATGGGCACGGTCGGGGAAGACTCCGACTCGGTTCTCAAGACTGGTCCGGACTACGTCCAGGGCGCCAAGGGCGTCGACGGCGGCGCCGTCCGGATGGTCAACGCCTACGCCTAAGCCCCCATCGAGTGCTCCAAAGGTGCCGTTTAGACCCCTCAAAACGGCACCTTTGGAGCACTCGATTGGTTTTTAAACCTCCAGCACGCTGAAGACGCCGCCCTGCGGATCCGCCAGGGTGGCGATGGTGCCGGCCTCGTCACCGGATTCCGGTTCGACCAGCACCACTCCGCCCGCCGCCCGCGCCGCGGCCACGGCATCGGCCACGCTTTCGACGCCGAAGTACACCTGCCAGCCCGGCTCCAGGTTCCGTTCGGCCGCCGGTACCGTGGCGATCCCGGCCACCTCCGTACCGGCCACCATCAGCGTCGTGTAGGTTCCGCCGTCGTCCTGCGGGTATTCGGTCACGTCATGGCCCAGCAACTGCTGGAAGAACCCGACGGCGGCCTGCGGCTCGGGCGTGAGCAGTTCCACCCACGCCAGGGCCCCGGCTCCTCGGTGCGGGCCGCGCCAAAGTGGCTGCCGGCCTGCCACGCCCCGGTGCTCCCTCCGCCGGGCGGGGCGAAGAAGACCATCACGCCGGTGCCCTCCACGGCTTCCGGGCCAAATTCCAGGGTCCCGCCGGCGTGGGTCAGTTCAGCGGCGAGCCCGGCCGCGTCGTCCACGGTGAAGTAGACGTTCCACTGCCCCGGCGCCCCGGACTCCCGCTGCCGGGGGTTCTGCGGCGCGATCACCGTCACCAGCTCCTCGCCCAGGAACGCCTGGGCATAGCTGCGGCCATCAGGAGTGGGCAGATCCTCGTACCTCCAGCCGAAGAGGGCGGTATGGAAGTCCTTGGCCGCCGCCACATCCGAGGTTTGGAGGTCGGTCCAGCAGACCTCCCCCTGGCTGAATCCCGATCGAATGGCCATGGCAGTCCTTCCCAGAGAACGCCGGGCACTCCGGCACACCCAAGGTAGCCCGCGGTGCAGGACCCGGCAAGCAACGGACGGTACGGGCCGGACGCAAGAAACCCGCCGGGCACGCCCCGAACGGGGTGTGGCCGGCGGGCCTGAAAAACATGGCCGGGTCCCCTGCCTGCAGGGGATCCCGGAGTGAAGTGGCGACTAACCTATCCGACGGGAATCTACCTCGTCGTCGTCCTCTTCCACATCGTCCGCGTACTTATCGACATAAGCCGAATAGTCCGGCTCAACGGGCTCACTCGAGAAACGACTCGGTGCACGACCCTCGGAGCTCTTCAGCTCACGCTGAAGCGCAGAGTAGTCAGTGTTCGGGGAATAGTACTTAATATCCCGAGCCTGCTTGGTAGCTTTTGCCTTTTGACGGCCGCGCCCCATGGCGTGACCCCCTTTTGTACTCGGACCGGAGGTGGTCACCATTTGGCGATCGGTGAGGCCCCGGAATGTTTGGTCAATTTGTCGTACACCTAGATTACATGCTTTCGGCCGGTACTGCTCGCCGGCCCGGCAGCTGTGGACGGCGTCACGGTGCAAGCTGCGCGTCCCGCCGCGCCCATCGGGCCCCGGTTCGGACCCCGGCCTGTATGCGGGCCCGCGCGCTTCTTCGATAGAGTCTCTTGATGGGCTCCCGGCGACGGGGGCCCAGAGCCGGACGTCCAGCCCCGGCGCAACGCATGGATGAGGTGATTTCCCGAGTGACCGAGAGGCCTGAGAGCAGCGAGAACGCCAGGCTCGGCGATGCAGGAATGCCTGACGTTCCGCACCCCCACGACGCCGGGCGCCGCCCGGCGTCGACCCCGCCGGCGCGCCTGCCCTCTTCCGTCCATATCCCGCCGCGGCCTTCCGCACCGCCGACGTCGGCGCTGCCGCAGGTCCGACCAAACCGCAACCCGGCCTCCGGGACCGCCCAGTTCGGCAAGCTCCTTTCGGCCAGGACGGCGCAACTGCGGGCCTCGAAGCCGGCATCCGGCGCCCAGGAGCTGGGCCGCACCCTGTGGGCCGGCGCCCAGCGGCTGGGCTTGGCCAAGGTGGGGGCGGCCCTCGCCGCCGTCGTGGTGCTCGGCCTGGTGATCTGGTGGCTTACCGCCCTCGGCGCCGCCAAGCAGCAGCCTGCCGCCGGCACCTCGCCCGCACCGGCCGCGTCCGCGTCCTCCGCAACCCCCGCGGCCCGCGGCGCGCTGCCGCTGGAAGGCGTCAACCCGATGGACTTCCGCCTCGGCGACTGCTTCAAGGACTTCGACCCGAACGCCGCGGCGTCCACGGTGGTCGCCTGCGACACGGGACATTCGGCGCAGCTGGTGGCCATCGAGTCGTATGCTGCCTCGGACGCCTACCCCGGCCGCGACCCGCTGAAACAAAAAGCGCTCGACGCCTGCAAGTCGGCCCTGCTGACCGACAAGTCCAGCGACTACCTGCTCAGCTACAAGCTGGCCTACCCGAGCTCCTCCAGCTGGGGCACCGGCGACCGACGGGTGGACTGCTACGTCGCCGTGGACGCCGGCAACGTCATTATGGAATCCCTCCTGCCGTAGTTCCAAGACGCTGTAGCGCCCGGTTCCGGGCAACGGCCCACGTCGCGTCGAGACTGCTCGACGCGAGCTATCGCTGGCGACCCGCGTCAGGTGGTGGCGGCACTGACCGCGACGACGCCGCCCTGCGGATCCCTGATCACGGCGCTCCGGAATCCCGGAGTATCCGCCGGCGCCATCAAAAGGCCGCCGCCCAGGGAGACAGCACGCTCAGCAGTGGCGTCGGCGTCGCGGACTGCGAAGTTGACGCTCCAATGCGGCGGAACCTCGATGCCGTCGGTGGCCGCAACGACTGCCACGACCCGGTCCGAGAGGAGCCACAGTGAAAAGGGAGCGTTAGGCACCGCTTTGAGCTCCCAGCCGAACAAAGCTCCGTAGAAGGCCTGGGCCTGGCCAACGTCGGGGGCGTGGAGGGAGCTCATGGCCCAGCAGTTCGGTTCGTCGGCCAGCTCGACCCCGTCGCCTGCCCCCGACTGCCGCAGGCAGAACGGGACGCCGGCTGGGTCGGCGAGCACCGCAAAGCGGCCCTCGGAGCCGTCATCAGCCAGCCCGAGGCGCTTGCCTCCTGCCCGCTCGGCGCGAGCCAGGGATTCCCCGACGTCGTGGACGCGGACGTGGGTGAGCCAGCCCGGCGGTGACAGCGGCGGGGCCTGCCCAATGCCGGCCACCAACTGCCCGCGAAAGCGCGCGCTGTAGTAGCCGCCGTCGAGACCGGGCGGCATCGGTTCCGGATCGTCGAACGTCCACCCGAAGAGCTGCCCGTAGAAGTCCTTGGCGGCCCGGGGATCGGGCTGCCAGGTGTCGACCCAGCAGGGCGCACCGACGGAGGAGGTGTCGCGCGCTGTCACGGAAGGCTTCCTTTCGGCCGGGCTGGATTCGGCGGGATCATTGTTACCCGCACCGGCATCTTCGGGCAACGGTTGCCCGCGTCCGGCATTTCCGGTGCGCTCGGCCGGAAATGTCCTAGAGTGTCGCCATGGCTATCGCACGCTTCCCGGTCGTTGTACTGGACTGCCCTGATCCCAAGTCCCTGGCCAAGTTCTACGGCACCCTGCTCGATTGGAAGGTGGAGCAGGACGACGATGACTGGTGCTCCATCCGCGCCGACTACGGTGATTCGCTGAGCTTCCAGCGAGTCGATTCCTACACGCCGCCGCAGTGGCCCGGCCAGGACGTCCCGCAGCAGATGCACCTCGACTTCGCCGTTGATGACCTCGATGCCGCCGAGGCGGCGGCCCTTGAGCTGGGCGCGAGGAAACACGGACATCAGCCGGGTACAACCTTCCGGGTCTTCCTGGACCCGGCCGGCCATCCGTTCTGCCTCTGCCTCGACTGACGAGCGGCGCGCCTAAAAGCAACCCAGCAAAAGGGCCGCCAGCGGCACAAGGCGGCCGGCGGCCCCTTGCAGGCGTGCCGACGGTCTTACTCCTTGCGGCGTACCGAGAGGCCGCTGCCGGTGGAGGCGCCGCCGTCGGGCCGTGGGGACACGTCCGGGCCGCCCATGGTGAGCTCCATCAGGTCCGGGGCGGTGTCCACCAGCACGGTGTCGCCGTCGGTGATATCGCCGGCCAGTATGGCCTTGGCCAGCCGGTCGCCGATCTCACGCTGGACCAGGCGGCGCAGCGGCCGGGCGCCGTAGGCGGGATCGTAGCCGGTGACGGCCAGCCACGCTCGGGCGCCCTCCGTGACCTCCAGGTTGAGCCGGCGGCCCTTGAGCCGTTCGCCGAGCTCCTTGACCTGCAGCTCCACGATCTCGGCCAGCTCCTCCACGCTCAGCGGATCAAAGAGCACCACCTCGTCGAGCCGGTTCAGGAACTCGGGCTTGAACGAGGCGTGCACCGTTGCCATGACTGCGTCCCGTTTGGCGGCGGCGTCGAGGTTCGGGTCCACCAGGAACTGGCTGCCCAGGTTGGAGGTCAGGACCAGGATCACGTTGCGGAAATCCACGGTGCGGCCCTGGCCGTCGGTGAGGCGGCCGTCGTCGAGCACCTGCAGCAGGATGTCGAACACCTCCGGGTGGGCCTTCTCCACCTCGTCCAGCAGCAGCACGGAGTACGGCCGGCGGCGGACGGCTTCGGTGAGCTGGCCGCCCTCCTCGTAGCCCACGTAGCCGGGAGGCGCCCCGACCAGGCGGGCCACGGAGTGCTTCTCCGAGTACTCGGACATGTCGATCCGGACCATGGCGCGTTCGTCGTCGAACAGGAAGTCGGCGAGCGACTTGGCGAGCTCGGTCTTGCCCACGCCGGTCGGCCCCAGGAACAGGAAGGAGCCGGTGGGCCGGTTGGGGTCGCTGATGCCGGCGCGGGCGCGGCGCACGGCGTCGGACACCGCGGTGACGGCCTTGGTCTGGCCGATCAGCCGCTCGCCAAGGACGTGCTCCATCTCGAGGAGCTTCTGGCTCTCGCCCTGCAGCATGCGCCCGGCGGGGATGCCGGTCCAGGCGGAGATGACCTCGGCGATGTCGTCCGCGGTGACCTCGTCGGCCACCATCAGGTCCTGCTTGGCGCCGCCGCCGGCCACCCGGGCGGACTCCGCCTCGGCCGCCGCGTTCAGTTCGCGTTCCAGGGCGGGGATCTCGCCGTACAGCACGCGCGACGCCGTTTCCAGGTCGCCTTCGCGCTGGGCCCGGTCCGCGGCGGACCGCAGCTCGTCCAGCTTGGCCTTGAGGTCGCCGACGTGGTTCAGGCCGGCCTTTTCCGCCTCCCAGCGGGCGTTGAGCCCGGCGAGTTCTTCCTTCTTGTCGGCCATGTCGGCGCGCAGTGCGGCGAGCCGTTCCACCGAGGCGGCGTCGGTCTCGCCCGCCAGCGCCAGCTCCTCCATGGTGAGCCGGTCCACCTGGCGCCGGAGCCGGTCGATTTCCTCCGGCGCTGAGTCGATTTCCATGCGGAGGCGGGAGGCGGCCTCGTCGACGAGGTCGATCGCCTTGTCCGGGAGCTGCCGGCCGGTGATGTAGCGGTTGGACAGTGCCGCGGCGGCCACGAGGGCGGAGTCGGCGATGGCCACTTTGTGGTGGGCCTCGTAGCGTTCCTTGAGCCCTCGCAGGATGCCGATGGTGTCGTCCACGCTGGGCTCGCCGACAAAGACCTGCTGGAAGCGGCGTTCCAGGGCCGGGTCCTTCTCGATGTTCTCGCGGTACTCGTCCAGCGTCGTGGCACCGATCAGGCGGAGCTCGCCGCGGGCCAGCATGGGCTTGAGCATGTTGCCGGCGTCCATGGAACTGTCCCCCGTGGCGCCGGCGCCCACCACGGTGTGGATCTCGTCGATGAACGTCACGATCTGGCCCTCGGAGCTCTTGATCTCCTCGAGCACGGCCTTGAGCCGCTCCTCGAATTCGCCGCGGTACTTGGCGCCGGCCACCATCGAGGCGAGGTCCAGGGCGATCAGGGTTTTGCCGCGCAGGCTTTCCGGGACGTCGCCGGCCACGATCCGCTGGGCCAGGCCCTCGACGACGGCGGTCTTGCCGACGCCGGGCTCGCCGATGATCACCGGGTTGTTCTTGGTGCGGCGGCTGAGCACCTGGATGATGCGGCGGATTTCGGCGTCGCGCCCGATCACCGGGTCCAGCTTGCCGGAGCGTGCGATCGCGGTCAGGTCGGTGCCGAACTTCTCCAATGCCTGGAAGGTGTTCTCGGGGTCCGCATTGTCCACCTTGCGGTCGCCCCGGACCCCCGGCAGTGCCGCGAGCAGCGCTTCGTGGGAGGCGCCGGCGTCGCGCAGCAGCCGGCCGACGTCGTCGTTGCCGGACGCGAGGCCCAGCAGCAGGTGCTCGGTGGAGACGAAGGAGTCGCCGAGGCGCTCGGCCTCGTTCTGGGCGTTCTTGATAGCGTTCATCGCCGCGCGGGAGAGCTGGGCTTGCTGCACCGAACTGCCGGAGCTGGAGGGCAGCGCCTTGATCGCCGAGCTCGCCTGGACGCTGACGGCATCCGGATCGGTACCGGTGGCGCGCAGGAGCGCGACGGCGACCCCCTCGCGCTGGTCCATCAGCGCCTTGAGCAGGTGGGCGGGCTCCAGCTGCGGGTTGCCGGCCGTCGAGGCGTTCATGGCGGCTGCCGAAAGAGCCTCCTGGCTCTTGGTGGTGAATTTGGCGTCCAAAGAGAGCTCCTTCCGGGATAAGACTGTCGTCAAAGTTGAGTCTAGCTCGCTCAACTTTGCATCCGGCCCCTTTTGGTCCATGTTTGCCCACGGCGAAACTGCTGTCTAGGGCCGGACCGCTGCACTTCCGGACATGCCCATCCTTCGCGCGGAATACTGAGCATGCCCGTCGCCCACTCTTCGCACCAACGGACATGCCCATCCTTCGCGCGGAATACTGAGCATGCCCGTCGCCCACTCTTCGCACCAACGGACATGCCCATCCTTCGCGCGCGGCGTTGGACATGCCCGCTGGCAGCCCTTACCGCTTGCGGGCATGCCCATCGTTCGCGCGTGGCGTTGGACATGCCCGCTGGCCACTCTTCGCGCCAATGGGCGTGCCCATCGTTCGAGCCGACGAGTGCACATAATCCGAATATGTCCGCTGGGCGAACCCGAGGATGGGCATGTCCAGCGGAGCTAGGACCGGAATTCGGCCACCGCTGCTCTGAGCCCGCCTATCCAGTCCGCCACCAAGCCGCGATCAACCCAGGCTTCACCCGCCTCGCCCAGCCGCACCCGAGCCGCAACCGAGCCGCGCCCGCTCCCGCCGGCAACTAACCCGAGACCAAGCCCGTGCCGCGCCCGAGGATGGGCATGTCCGTCGGTCAAGGCGCCGGAACCACATACCGCACCACCAAAACACTTAACGTTGCTTAACGTTCGGCGCGCTCAGTACTGTAACTGAGGTCACAGCGGGAGAAACCGACGCGAAGGAGGGTCAGAATGCAGGAGCAAGCCACGACTGTTGCCGCCGACGGCCCTGTTGCCACGGTTTCCGCGGCGGCCGTGGCCCGGGCGGCGGGAGTCTCCTCCGCTGCCGTGTCCTACGTGCTCAACGGCAAAGGCGGCGTCTCCCCCGAGACCCGGCGCCACATCATCCACGTGGCGAACGAACTTGGCTTCAGGCCACGTAAGTCCTCCCAGTCCACCGACCTGCAGCGCACCCGCGTGATCGGCCTGATCCTGCCGAACATCATCAACCCGATGTTCCCGCGCTGGGCCCAGGGCATCATTTCGGCGGCAGCAGACTCCGGCTACGAGGTCTTCGTCGCCACCACCCAGGACGACCCGGAAATCCTCGCCCAGGTCACGGCGACGCTGGCGAACCGCAACGTGGACGGCGTCATCCTCGCCGCCTCGCTCCGGGACGACGCCCGCGCCCTCCGCACCCTGCGGGCCGCCCGGACCCCCTACGTCTGCCTGTCCCGCCGGGCCGACTTCCTCGACTCCGACTTCGTGGGGATCGACGACGACGCCGCGGCCACGCTGCTGATGCAGCACATGCTCGGCCACGGCTACACCGAGATCGCCACCGTGATCGGGCCCCGCTTCTCCACCGCATCGCTGGCCCGGGAACAGGCCTTCGTGCGGACGGCGGCCGCTGCCGGCGTCGTCATCAGCGGGGACCGGAAGATCAGCACGCGGGTCAACAACGAGGGCGGCCGGCTGGCCGCGGAACGCCTCTTCGCCTCCGGAACACCGCCGCAGGCAGTGGTCTGCGGCAGCGACGAGCTCGCCATCGGCGTCATGGAGTACGCCCTGGCTCGGGGTCTGCGGATCCCGGAGGACGTGGCCGTGGCCGGCTGCGACGGCCTGCCGCACAGCCGCTCCGGGCTGATCAACCTGACCAGCATTGTCCAGCCGCAGCAGGAAATGGCCCACGAGGCCTTCGCCATGCTGCTCAAACGCATCGAGACCCCGTCCGGCAGCTACACCTCCCGGGTGTGCCGGCACCGCCTCCATATCGGCCGCACCTGCGGCTGCTCCCCCGCCCTTCCCTGACACCCCGCACCACCCCGCACCACCCTAAACACCAGCACCAAGCGCATCCGCTGCGTCAAGGGCTTCCACCGCGCTGCCCGCTGCCACCCTGACCATCAACCCTGACCCAATTCAAGGACGAAGACCCATGTCAGTTGTATCCGCACCAACGAAGATGCGTACACCGCAGGAAATAAACGGCGTGATCCTCCGCCGCGTTATGCCGCTGCTGATCGGCGCCTACATCATGGCGTTCCTGGACCGCACCAACATCGGTATGGCCAAGGACCGCCTGGAGATTGACCTCGGTATCTCCGCCACCGCCTACGGCATCGGCGCCGGCCTGTTCTTCCTGACCTATGCCCTCTCCGAGATCCCGTCCAACCTGATCATGCACAAGGTCGGCGCGCGCTTCTGGATCATGCGGATCATGATCACCTGGGGCATCATCTCCGCCTGCATGGCCTTCGTGCAGGGCGAATGGTCCTTCTACATCATGCGGATGCTGCTCGGCGTCGCCGAGGCCGGGCTCTTCCCCGGCGTGATGTACTTCCTGACCCAGTGGTTCGTTGTGAAAGACCGCGCCAAGGCCAACGGCATGTTCCTGCTGGGCGTCTCCATCGCCAACATTGTCGGCGCACCGCTGGGCGGACTGCTGCTGACCCTGGACGGCTTCGGCGGCCTGCACGGCTGGCAGTGGATGTTCATCATCGAGGGCCTGCCCGCCTGCCTCCTGGCCTACGTCGTCTGGAAGAAGCTCCCGGACCGTCCCACCCAGGCCAAGTTCCTCACCGCCGAGGAAGCCACGGACCTCGAGGCCCGCATCGCCGCCGAGGAGAAGGCCGGCGCTGAAGCGTCCGGCAACCACCGCCTCCGCGACATCCTCAAGGACAAGCAGATCCTCCTGGTGGTCGGTATCTACTTCACCCACCAGATCGCCGTGTACGCCCTGTCCTACTTCCTCCCGTCGATCATCGGCACGTACGGCAAGCTCAACCCGCTGCAGATCGGCCTCCTGACGGCCATCCCGTGGATCTTCTCCGCCGCCGGCGCCCTGCTGATTCCCCGGTTCGCCACCGACGGCCGGCGCTCCCGCCTGCTGGTCACGGGAACGATGATCGGCATCGTCTCCGGCTTCGCCCTCGGCGCCGTCGGCGGTCCCCTCCTGGGCATGATCGGCTTCTGCCTCGCGGCCTTCAACTTCTTCGCCCTGCAGCCGATCCTCTTCACCTACCCGGCCACCCGGCTCACCGGAGCCGCCCTCGCCGGCGGCATCGCCTTCGTCAACACCATCGGCCTCTGCGGCGGCTTCCTCGGCCCGTACGTGATGGGCATGATGCAGGATGCCACCGGCTCCAAGCTCTCCGGGCTCTGGTTCATCGTGGGCATGTGCATCCTCGGCGCGCTGCTCTCGCTCATGCTCAAGCGCGGCACGGAAAAGCCCGACGGCGTTCCGGCCGCCCACTAGGGCCTCCGCCACCCCTGCCGCTCCGCCGGCGCCCTGCGCGCCGGCGGAGCGGCACCCCGAACCACCACAGCAAGGACTACCCCATGGATTTCACCGCAAAGCGCGTCCTGGTGACCGCCGGCGCCAACGGCATCGGCTTGGCCATCGCCAAGAAGTTCCAGGAACTCGGCGCCGCCGTCTTCGTCACCGACATTGACCCCGACGCCGTCGAAAAGGCCCGCGTCAACGGCCTCGCGGCCGCGGTCAGCGACGTCTCCGACGAGGCCCAGGTCCGCGAACTCATGGCCACGGTGGCCGAGAAACTCGGCGGCCTGGACGTGCTGGTCAACAACGCCGGCATCGCCGGGCCCACCGGCCCGCTGGAGACCCTCGACGCCGCCGCCTGGAAGGCCACCTTCGACGTCAACATCCACGGCCAGTTCTATTGCATCAAGCACGCCCTGCCCCTGCTCCGCCAGGGCACCGGCGCCTCGATCGTGAACCTCTCCTCCGCGGCCGGCCGGCTTGGCATGGCCGGGCGCAGCGCCTATTCGGCGTCCAAGTGGGCCGTGATCGGGCTGACCAAGACCCTCGCGATCGAGCTGGGTCCTGACCGGATCCGGGTCAACGCGATCTGCCCCGGTGCCGTCAACGGCCCCCGGATCGACGCCGTCATCGCCGCCAAAGCGCAGATGCTGGACCTGCCGGCCGAGCAGGTCTCCGAGCTATACCACAACCAGTCGTCCCTGGGCCGGCTGATCGAGGCCGAGGACATCGCGAACATGGCCGCCTTCGCCGCGAGCGACCTCGCCCGCAACGTCAACGGCCAGGCCCTCGCCGTCGACGGCAACACCGAAAAGCTTTACTGAGCCCCGAAGGAGCTGCCCCCATGGCTGCCGCACGCAAAGTCATCATCACCAGCGCCGTCACCGGCGCCATCCATACCCCGTCCATGTCCCCGCACCTGCCGGTCTCCCCGGACGAGATCGCCGACGCCGCGATCGGCGCCGCCGAGGCCGGCGCCGCGATTGTGCACATGCACGCCCGCGACCCCAAGGACGGCCGGCCCTCCCAGGACCCGGAGCACTTCGCCCCGATCCTGGACAAGCTCAAGCGCAACACTGACGCCGTCATCAACATCACCACCGGCGGCTCCCCGCACATGAGCGTGGAGGAGCGGATGCAGCCGGCCGCCCTGTTCAAGCCCGAGCTGGCCTCCCTGAACATGGGCTCGATGAACTTCGGCCTGTACCCGATGCTGGACCGGTTCACGGAGTTCGGCCACGAGTGGGAGCGCGAGGGCCTCGAGAAGAGCCGCGATCTGGTCTTTAAGAACACCTTCCAGGACATCGAGACCATCCTCGGCATCGGCAACGAGAACGGCACCCGGTTCGAGTTCGAGTGCTACGACATCTCGCACCTGAACAACCTGGCCCACTTCCACGCGCGCGGCCTGGCCCGCGGCCCGCTGTTCGTGCAGTCCGTCTTCGGCCTGCTCGGCGGGATCGGCGCCCACCCCGAAGACCTGATGCACATGCGCCGCACCGCAGACCGGCTGCTGGGCGACGACTATCAGTGGTCCATCCTGGGCGCCGGCAAGAACCAGATGCCGCTCGCCACGATCGGCGCGGCCATGGGCTCCCACGTCCGCGTGGGCTTGGAGGACTCACTCTGGATCGGCCCCGGCCAGCTCGCCACCTCCAACGCCCAGCAGGTCACCCGGATCCGCACCATCCTCGAGGCGCTGAACTTCGAGATCGCCACCCCCGATGAAGCCCGCGAAATGCTGCAGCTCAAGGGCCGCGACAAGGTGGGATTCTAGGCCGGTGAGCATCCTCGTCGCCCCGGACAGCTTCAAGGGCACCTTCACGGCCGCCGACGTCGCCGCCCACATCGCCGCCGGAATCCGGGTTGCCGGGGCGTCCGCCGTCGAACTTCCCGTGGCCGACGGCGGCGAGGGAACCTTCGAGGTGCTGGTCCGGGGACTCGACGCCCGGCCCGTGCGGGTCCGCACGGTGGGCCCCTGGGGCGACGACGTCGACGCCGTGGTCGCGCTGGCGCCGGACGGCACCGCCGTCATCGAGCTCGCCTTTGCCAGCGGACTGAACCTGCCCACCGCCGGGGACCGGGACCCCGTCCGGGCCAGCACCTACGGCACCGGGGTGATGATGGCGGAAGCCGTCCGGCTCGGGGCGCGGCTCCTGCTGGTGGCCGCCGGCGGCTCCGCCACCACCGACGGCGGGGCGGGGGCCATCGCCGCGATTGAGGAACGCGGCGGCCTCGACGGCGCCGAGGTGGTGGTCCTCAGCGACGTGACGACCCGCTTCGCCGACGCCGCCCGGGTCTTCGGCCCGCAGAAGGGCGCCGACCCCGCCACGGTGGAGGCCCTCACGCGGCGCCTCGACGCCCTGGCGGACGGGTTTGTTCGGGAACTGGGGCGCGATCCCCGCCCGGTGGACCGCACCGGGGCCGCCGGCGGCTTCTCCGGTGGCATGTGGGCGAAATACGGCGCCCGGCTGGTGTCCGGCGCGGACCACGTCCTGGACCTGCTCGGCTTCGACGCGCACGCCGCCGCCAGCAGCGCGGTGGTGGTGGGCGAGGGCCGGCTGGACTCCCAGACGGGCCAGGGCAAGATCATTGCCGCCATCCTGGCACGGAGCGGCACCACGCCGGTCTACGCCGTCGTCGGTTCCATCCACGAGGACCTCGGCGACTACGCGGACAACTTTACGGGCGTGATCGTGGCCAGCGACGCTGATGCCATGGTGGCGGCCGGTTCGCGACTGGCCCACATTGCGTGCGCGCCGTCCTGAAGGCGCGCCGGCTTAGAGACGCGACCCGGCGGTCGGCTCCCCCAAGGAACCGACCACCGGATCGAATAACGGCTATGAGTAAAGCTTGTCACACATTTGACAACTTTGTCACATGCCGCGCGGGCAAGGGTGGCCGGACCTCTGTAATCTGGGACTCATGGATGAGACTCCGGCACCCGAGCACAGCACCCGAAGCGTTTTCCTGGACAAGGCGCACCCCGCCGCGTGGCGTGCGCTTAATGGCCTCGGCCTGAAAGCCAAGGAAGCCGCGGAGGAGGCAGGGCTGGACCAGGCGCTGATCGAGCTGCTGAACGTCCGCATCTCGCAAATCAACGGCTGCGCCTTCTGCCTCGACCTGCACGTGGGCGACGCGGTCAAGAACGGTGAATCAGCCCAGCGCCTGGCTGTACTCCCGGCCTGGCGCGACACCAACCTTTTCAGCGAAAGGGAACGGGCCGCCCTGACCCTCGCCGAAGCGATCACCAACATCTCCGATGCCGAGGCCCGCGAGCACGAAGGAGGCCGGGCGCGCAGGCACCTCACCGACACCGAGTTCTCCGCGATCAGCTGGCTCGCCATCACCATGAACGCCTTCAACCGCGTCTCGATCGTCAGCCAGCACCCGGTGCGGAACAAGGCCCAGGGCAACAAGGACCAGGAAACCCAACCCGGGTAAACGGCCCCGCAGCCGGCAGCTACGGGATCAGTCGGTCCGCCCGGAGACGGTCGAACAGCTGAGTGAAGGAGTCCAGGGTTCGGCGGTACCCGGCGAAGCCCGCGAGGCGGCTTTTGCTCATGTCGGCCAGCACCTCGATGTTGCGTCCCAGGTCGCCGTCGGTGTGCCACCACGAGGAGACGCGCGCGAGGTCCGGTTCGGCCAGTCCGTGCCGGGCAGCCATGTCCGCCCACCCCGTTTCCATGCCCCGCATCTGCACTTCCAGCGGCCTTGGTTCGCTCTCAAAACCGACGGCGTCAACGCCGAAGTAAGCTGCAAGGCGCGGCCACATCCAGCGCCAGCGGAAGACATCTCCGTTGACGATGTTGTATGCCTGATCGCCCGCCGCCTCCGCCGTCGCCGCCCAGAGCATGTGTTCTGCCAGCAGTCCGCTGTCCGTCATGTCGGTGAGGCTGTTCCACTGCGTCTCCGAGCCGGGGAAGACGAATGGCCGGTTCAGCTCCTTGCAGATCGACGCCTGCACCGCCAGTGTGAGCCCCATGTTCATGGCGTTGCCCACCGCGTGGCCAATGACCGTGTGGGCGCGGTGGACCGACCAGCTGAACCCCTGGCGTTCGGCCGCGGCCCACAGGACGTCTTCCTGGGCGTAGTAGAAGTTGGGAACCGGTAGCCGGGGTTCCTCCTCGTGGAAGGGCGTGTCCGGCATTTCCCCGGCGGCGTAGGCCTCAAACGGGCCCAGATAGTGCTTCAGGCCGGTCATCAGGGCCACATGTTCCACGGGGCTGTGGTGCAGGGCGTTGAGCAGGTTCCGCAGCAGCGCGGCGTTGACCTCGATGTTTTCCCGTTCCGTGTCCTGCCGCGACCACGCGGTAAAGAACACGTGCGTCGATTTTTCGCCGGCGAGGGCAGCCGCGAGGCTCCCCGGTGAGGTGAGGTCGGCGCTGATGGACCGGACCCCGGGCTGCGAAACCCCGCCGCGGGTCAGCGCCAGCACCTCCCAGCCCCTCTCGGCGAGGAGGGTGACGAGGGCGGACCCGGCGATGCCGCTGGCTCCGACCACCAGGGCGGTGCGTCCATGGGCCGGGGCTGAGCTGTTGTGCACGTGATTCCTTTGGTTGCGGGGCAGGCTTCCCTCCACCCTAGGCCGGGTAGATCGATACCGCGGCCGCCTTGACCACAAAGTAGACGCGTACCCCGGGTGCCAGGCCCAGATCCGCCGACGCCGCGGGCGTCACGTCCGCGGACAGCTCCCCGGCCCGCACCCGGATCTGGTCGCCGTGCGGCTCCAGGTCGGTCACCGTCACCGGAAAGGAGTTCCGAGGACTGCCATGCGCCTCGTCCAGGAACACGGAGACAGCCGACGGCGGAAAGGCCGCCACGCCGTTCAGTCCCGGAACCGGAGGATCCTCGTACCGGCCAGCCAGTTCCTGGCCTGAGCCCGTCCGGAGCCCGCCCGTGGTGACGGTCCCGGCCAAAAGGTTCAGCCCGGCCAGCCCCGCGGCGAAGCGGCTACGCGGCCGTTGAAGCACCTCCCGGGTGGGGCCCTCCTCGGTGATCCTGCCGCCCTCCAGCACGACCACCCGGTCAGCCAGCATGTACGCATCGAGCACGTCGTGCGTCACGATGATGGCCCGGCGCCCTGCCAGCACGCGCTTGAGCAGCCGCCGCAGCAGCGGGGCCGCGTGCACGTCCAGGGCGGCCATCGGCTCGTCCAGCAGCAGCAGTCCCGGGTCGGCGGCTAGCGCCCGGGCCACCGCCACCCGCTGGGCCTGGCCGCCGGAGAGTTCCGCGGGCCTGCGGCCGGCCAGGTCCGCCGCGTCGACCTCGGCCAGCCAGTGCCGGGCCGTTTCCCTGGCCTGGGCCCGGGGTGAACCGGCGCTCCGGGGACCGAACGCGACGTTTTCGAGCGCGCTCAGATGCGGAAACAGCAGCGGCTCCTGGGCCAGCAGGGCCGTGCCGCGCCGGTGCGGCGGGGTCCATGCCTGCGGACCCTGCCCCAGATCAAAGAGGACCCGCCCGTCCAGCTCCGCCCGGCCGGCATCGGGCCGCACCAGGCCGGCCACCACCGAGAGCAGGGTGGACTTCCCGGCGCCGTTCGGCCCGAGGACCGCCACCTTTTCCGCCGGCCCAAGGCCCAGCGCGACGTCGAACCCGCGGGCGGCGACGGCGGCGTCGAACGTGAACGTCATGCCCGCCCCCGCCCGGCCGCCGAAAGGCCGCCCGCAGCAGGGCTGCCGACTGGGCGGCCGGCAGGCGAGGAACTCCTGTAGCTCAGTCCGACGACGATGACCGCCACCGCAACGAGCAGCAGCGACAGCGCGACGGCGGCGTCGGCGTCGGCCTCTCGCTGCAGGTAGATTTCCAGCGGCAGCGTACGGGTGACACCCTGGAGGCTGCCGGCGAAGGTGAGGGTGGCCCCGAATTCACCGAGGCTGCGGGCGAAGGAGAGCACGGCGCCGGAGGCGAGGCCAGGCAGCACCAGCGGCAGGGTCACGCGGCGCAGCACCGTGGTGGGGCGGGCGCCGAGGGTGGCCGCCACGGCCTCGTACCGGCTGCCCGCGGAGCGCAGGGCACCTTCCAGGCTCACCACGAGGAACGGCAGCGCCACAAAGGTCTGCGCGAGCACCACCGCCGTCGTCGAGAACGCGATCTGGAGGCCGGCCACCTCAAGGCTCCGGCCCAGCAGGCCCTGCCGGCCGAAGGTGTACAGCAGCGCGATGCCGCCCACCACCGGCGGCAGCACCAGCGGCAGCAGCACAAAGGAGCGCAGCAGCCGCTGGCCCCGGAATTCGCCCCGGGCCAGCACCAGCGCCAGGGGAACCCCGAGCACAACGCACAGCACGGTGCTGGCCGCCGCGGTGCGCAGGCTGAGGCCCAGGGCGGTGAGCGAGGCCTGCGAGGTGACGAGCGGCAGGAACTGGGCCCAATTGACCCGGGCCACCATGGCCGCGAGCGGCAGCAGCACAAACAGTGCCCCGGTGGCGGCGAGGCCCAGCACCCAGCGCGGGATGCCGCTGTAGGCGTGCCGCGTCACGGGCGGCCGAAGCCGGCGTCTGTGAGGAGCTGCTGCCCCTCGGCTCCGGTGACCAGCCCAACGAAGGCGGCGGCCAGCTCCTTGTTGCTGCTGCCTTTCAGCGCGGCGATCGGGTACTTGTTGACGGCGTAGGCGGACTCTGGGAAGTCGATCCCCTTGACCTTGCCGGCGGCGGCCCGCACATCGGTGACGTAGACCAGCCCGGCGTCCGCCTCCCCCGAGGTGACCTTGCCGAGGACGTCCGTGACGGCGGATTCCTCGCTGACCGGTTTCAGTGCCACACCGGCCTTGGCCGCAATCGTCGCGGCCGCGGCGCCGCAGGGAACCTGGGGCGCACAGGCTACGAGTTTGGTCCCGGGCCTGGCCAGATCGGCGAACGAGCCGATGTTCGCCGGGTTGGCGGGTGGCACGGCGATGGCCAGGACGTTGCTGGCGAAGTCCTGGGGGGCACCCTCCACAAGGGCGGCGCCGGCGACCTTGGCCATGTTCTTCTGGTCCGCGGAGGCGAAGACGTCCGCGGGGGCGCCCTGGCCAAGCTGGGTGGCGAGGTCGGCGGAGCCGGCGAAGCTCAGCGTCACACTGGTCCCGGGGTGGCCGGCCTCAAACTTCTTCGCCAGCGCCGTGAAGGGCCCCTTCAGCGAGGCCGCCGCAAACACCGTCAGGGCCTTCTCCGGCGCACCCCCGCCGGCCGGGCCGGCGCAGCCGGAGACCGCGGCCGCCAGGGCCGTTGCCAGCACTACGGCGGCGCTGCGGAACCGGCTCATATCAGCGACCTCCCGTGCGGGCTTTCGATGATCACCGTGGTGGCCTTGACGACGGCGGTGGCCACCGAGCCCAGTTCCAGGCCGAGTTCGCGGACGGCTTCGCTGCTCATCAGGGACACCACCCGGAACGGCCCGCACTGCAGTTCCACCTGGGCCATCACGGTGTCCGCGGTGATGGCGGTGACCAGTCCGACGAAGCGGTTCCGGGCCGAGCTTCCGGCGCGGGCCGGGTCCTCCGGCAGTTTCGCCTGGTCCCGGGCGAGGGTGGCGAGTTCCAGGCCGTCGACGGCGAGCCGGCCCGCCTCATCCTTGAGCGGGGTCAGGCTGCCGTTCTCGGTCCAGCGGCGGACGGTGTCGTCGCTGACGCCGAGGAACCGGGCGGCCTCGGAAACGCGAATACGAGTCATGGGCTCACTCTAACCCGCATTTGCGTCAATTTGGCCGCTACAGACCCTCATCCTCCGGAACCCGCGTGCCGGACGCACTCCCAGCAGCTGGTGGCCCGTTGGGGCGGCGCGGTGGCCGGAGCCGCCGCGGCCCAGACCCCGCTGCAGAACCGTGGCGCCAAGTGGGTCACGCACCCCTTCGGCATCGAGGAGACACCGGAGGGCGGGCAGCAGGCCAGGGCCTGGGTGAGGAAGTTCCTCCAGGACATCGCCCCCTTCGCCAACGGCGGCGTGTGGCTGAACTTCGTCGGGGACGAGGGCGCGGACCGCGTCCAGGCGGCCTTCGGCGCAGACAACTACGCCCGGCTGGCCCGGGTAAAGCGCGAGTTCGATCCGGGGAACGTCTTCCGCGGCAACCAGAACATCCTGCCGGCCGCCTCGTAGACTGCCTGCATGGCCGTCTACCTTGATCCACCGCTGTGGCCCGCCCACGGAACCCGCTTTTCGCACCTCATCTCGGACAGCTCGCTCGAGGAACTGCATGCCTTCGCCCGGGCCGCCGGCATCCCGGAGCGGGCGTTCGACGGCGACCATTACGACGTCGCCGAAGCCCGCTACGCCGCTCTCGTGGCCGCCGGGGCCATCCCGGTGGAGGGCAGGGTCCTGGTCCGCAAGCTGATCGCGAGCGGCCTGCGGATTCCGGCCCGGCGGCGCAACGGGTCCCTGAAACTGCCGCTGCTGACCCGCTGGAACGAGGTCCTCCCGGGCCACGACGCGCTCTTTCTGGACCTGCTGGACCGCTGGGGCGAGGAGCACCGGAAGTACCACGGCCGCACCCACCTGCTCGCCGTGCTGGAGGCCCTTGACCTTCTGACCGCGCCGGCGCGGCCGCCTCATACGGTGCTGCTCGCCGCCTGGTTCCACGACGCGGTGTACCGCGGCATCGCCGGCGAGGACGAGGAGGAGTCGGCCCGGCTCGCCGAGGAGCGGCTGGCGCACGCCGGGCTGCCGGCGGACGAGGTGGATGAGGTCGCGCGTCTGGTCAGGATGACGGCGGACCACCGGCCGGATCCCGACGACGGTGCCGCCGCATTGCTCAGCGACGCCGATCTCTCCGTCCTGGCCTGCGAGCCGGCGGCCTACGCCCGCTACCTCGCCGCCGTCCGCGAAGACTTCGCGCACATCGGCGACGCCGATTTCGCTGCCGGACGCGCCGCCGTCGTCCGCCGGCTGCTGGAACTGGATCCGCTCTTCCACACGGCGCGTGGCCGCGAGCTGTGGCAGGACGGGGCGCGGCGGAACCTGCAGGGAGAACTCGGCTGAGGAAACCCCTTGTGGCCGACTGGCTAGGTTGCTAGCATTCTAGCCATGACAGAGAAAGTGCAGTTCAACGTCTATCTGCCGACACCGCTGGTGAAGCGGGTCAAACACGCCGCCATCGAGGAGGGGCTCTCATTGTCCGCCTTCGTGGAGGAGGCCCTGACCCGGACCCTGGACACAACGAAAGGCCACAGCGAATGAGACTCACCCCGATCCGCTTCGTCCGTGACGTCGAGGCCTCCCGCGCCTTCTATGCGCTGCTGGGCCTGGCAGAACAGACCGAGGCGACCAGCGGCACCTGGGCGGACCTCAACGCGGGCGGCGGCTCGCTGGGGCTGCACATCGCGCGGCACCCCGGCACACACGACGACGCCGGCGCGGTGGCCCTGCAGTTCACCAGCGATGAGAAGCTCGAGCCTCTGGCGGAGCGGCTGGCCGCGGCCGGCTTCGAGACCTCGCCCGTCATGGATGAAACCTTCGGACGATTCCTCACCGTCCTGGATCCGGACGGCTACCGCATCCAGGTCAACGAGGCCGACGAGGACCTGCAGAACCTCAGTTACGAAATCCGTGAGTCTGCAGCCCTGAAACAGCAGCCCTAACCGCAACGCGGAGTCAGGGGGCGCCGCGGCGGAGGTGTTCAGCCAGGCGCTCGAACGACTCCCTCCAGCCGGCACCGTTGCTATCGCGGTTCTCCGCCGTATCAAAGGGGCCCTGGGTGAAGGTCATCCGGGTGCCGCCGTCGATCTCCTCCAGCCGGAACGTCACCTCGGTCTCGAAGCCCCTGGTCCCGTCCGGCTTGTCCCAGGCATGGGTGAACACAAACAGGTTCGGCGGCTCGATGTCCGTGTGGACCCCGCTCCACCAGTACTCCTGCCCGGTGGCGTCCTGGACCATGCAGGCCCGGTACAGGCCGCCGACCTCCAGGTCGGCGTCAATGCTCTCCCGCGGGGCGTGGAACCCCCGCGGTCCCCACCAGGCCGGCGCCTGGTCCGGATCGGTCAGGGCGGACCAGACCGCGCTGATGGGGACCTGGAATTCGCGGGTGATGACCAGCATCAGCTCATCGTCGCTGGGCACTGCGTCCGGAAATGTTGACTCTGGCATTGCACTCTCCCTCGGCTGCCGGGCGGTCCGCCCGGGCCGGCCTAGCGGTAGCCGGTCACAAAGGGCCGATCGGTGGGAACGATCTGTTTGCCCAGCGGCATCAGGGACACCGGGATGAGCTTGAGGTTCGCGATGGCCAGCGGGATGCCGATGATGGTGACCGCCATGGCAAAGGCCGTGACCACATGCCCGATCGCGATCCAGATGCCGGCCACCAGCAGCCAGATGACATTTCCAAGCAGGGTAAAGACGCCGTTCCCGCCGGGCCTGTCCACCACCATGCGGCCGAACGGCCACAGGGTGTAGGACGCGATCCGGAACGAGGCCAGGCCCCACGGGATGGTGATGATCAGCAGGCAGCAGATGACGCCGGCCAGGAAGTATCCCAGCGCCAGCCAGAGGCCGCCGAAAACCAGCCAGATGATATTGAGCAGTGTCTTCATGGCACCATTGTCTCCCGCCGGCCGCGGATCCGGATCAAGGGTTTGCCCTGAGCGGCCCCTGATTTGGGGTCAGCCCCTGATTCCACGCCGCTGCTAGGCGTCGGCCTGCTTGACCATGGCCGCTTCGACGTTGATCTTCACCTTGTCGCTGACCAGCAGGCCGCCGGCCTCGAGGGCGGCGTTCCAGGTCAGGCCGAATTCCTTGCGGCTGATGTCCGTCTCCGCGCTGAAGCCGGCCCGGGTGGCGCCGAACGGATCCACAGCGATGCCGGTGAACTCGACTTCCAGGTCCACAGGCTTGGTGACGCCGCGGATGGTGAGGTCGCCGGTGAGCACGTAGTCCTCGCCGTCGCCCCTGATGGACGTGGCGCGGAACGTCATCTCGGGGAAGTTCTCGACGTCGAAGAAGTCGGGTCCGCGCACATGGCCGTCACGGTTGGCGTCGCCGGAGTCGAAGCTGGCCGTCTTGATCGTGGCGTGCAGGCTGGCGTCGGCGAGGGAATCCCGCACCCGCGCCTCGGCCGAGGCTTCGTTGAAGCGGCCCCGGACCTTGCTGATTCCGGCATGGCGGACGCTAAATCCGATTTCGCTGTGGGACATGTCCAAGGTCCAGACGCCGGGGGTCAATCCTTCGGGCAGGGTCATCGCCATTTCTCCTTCGCATCGGCGGCGGGCGTGCCCGCCGGGAACCGGAAGTCCCCAAGAAGCATGCTAACGAGGAAGCCCGGGCGGCGATAGGTGCCGCGGCCGCCTGCCCCGGGGCCCCGCGGCCAACCAGCCAGAGTCCTCTGGCCTTGGCCAAGCAGCCGGGCTTACCCTAGGCCTAGCAGCCGTCGAATTGTCCGCCGCCAAACCGTCCGGCACTGCCCGGCCGCGCCGGCCGGACTCAGACTCTTGATGTGAGGAACCGTGGCCCGATCATCGCGCGCATCGAACAGGTTCGGCCTAGCAGCGGCTCTGCTGACGGCGGCCCTGCTGTTGCCCGCTTGCACCCCGGAGACCCCGCAGCCTCCACCCTCCAGCTCCGCGGGGCAGCCGACGTCGCGGACCCCGCCGGAGCCCCCGCTCCCGCCCATCGAGGGCTCCACCGTGCACTTCACTGCCCAGGGGGACACCGGCGTCGGCTCCGGCGCGCGGAAGGTGCTGGATGTGATTGCGCAGATCAAACCCCAACTGAACCTGGGGCTCGGCGATTACACGTACAAGGCGGGGATCGAGCAGCAGTTCTGCGACCTGGTGGCCGACAAGCTTGGCGCCGGCTTCCCGTACGAGGTCGTCACGGGCAACCACGAAAGTGACGGCCACGAGGGGGACATCGCCAATATCGTCAAGTGCCTGCCCAACCGGCTGCCCGGGCTTCAGGGCGAGTACGGGACCCAGTGGTACGTGGACGTCCCGGAACAGGACCCTGTGGTGCGGATCGTGATGGTCTCGCCCGGCATAGACTTCCGGGGCGGGAACCCGCTGGACTACTCCAGGGGCAGTGAGCGCTGGCGCTGGACCGCCGAGGCGCTGGACGGGGCCAAGTCCCGCAATATCCCGTGGACCGTGGTGGGCATGCACGCCCCGTGCTTTAGCCTGGGCAACTATGGTTGCCAGCCCGGCGAGGAATTCACCAACATGCTGATCGAGAAGAAGGTGGACCTGGTCCTCACCGGCCACGACCACGTCTACCAGCGAACGCACCAGCTGGGCCTCTCCGGCGACTGCCCGGCCCTGGTCCCGGCGTCGTTCTCGACCCAGTGCCTGGCCGACACCGACGACACGATGGTCCAGGGTGCCGGGACAGTTTTTGTGGGCGTCGGCATTGGCGGCGTCGGACACTACAACGTCCACGACGACGATCCGGAAGTTGGCTATTTCGCCAGCTGGTCAGGCAAGAACCGTAACGCCACCCTGGGCACCCTGGATGTACGGGCGGGGCGGGATTCGCTCACCGCGAGGCTGGTGCCGGCCGAAGGCTACAGCCACACCGATGCCTTTGAGATCCGCCGGAAATAGCCCGCTAAACGCGTGACCAGAGGGCGATCCAGTCAAGCTGGACATGTCCCTGGGTCTGCGGCGCCGGGCACGCCGGCAGGCACGCCTCAGTCTGCAGGATGTAGTGCATGGGTGTGTTCGGCGTTCGCGTAATACCCGCGCCCAACAGTTGCCCATCGAGGAAGAAAGCGACGCGCCCCTCGGTCCACTCAGTGGTGGCGATGTGCCACGAAGGGAACCGCGATTTCGAAAAAAAGACGTCAGCAGCCGCTGGGTCCGGGTCGGCCCAATGTGAAGCGCCATAAATATAGTCGGCGAGGTCCCCCTCCGGAAAGTCGATCTCCCCGTCCCGCGGCCAGACCCCGCTGTCGGGCCAGAAGAGCCATGCCGTCTTATAGCCGGCCAGCGAATCGGCCCTGAACCGAACCGAAACCCGCCCGTAAAGCAGGCTGTTGGCCCGCGGCGGCGCGGTACTGGCGTTGGGTATCCGGGGCGTCGGGGCTGCCCCCATGAACACCCCGTTTTCCGAGTGCATGAACCAGTCGAGGGTGCCGTTGCTTACGCTCAGCACCTTGCTGGGATAGTAGCCGGATTGACCTCCGCTCGCCTGGCCCGCGGTGTCCGGGGTCCCGTCCTTGTAGCCGGCGCTCCAGCGCGCCTGGTAGGCGGGCCCAGGGAAGGCGCCGATCGGGACATCACTCAGGGTGAAGTCCTCGGTGAAGACCTGCTTCCAGCCTGGCAGATCCCCCACCGGCAGGCTTTGCAGCCCCGCCAGTTCTAGGTCCGACAGTGCGGCGGGCGGGGGTGCCGGCTCGGCCGCGGGTGCGGGCGGCGGCGTCGGTCCGGCGGATGTTTCCGGCGGCGCCGCCTGGGAGGCAGGCGGGGCCGCCGTGGACTGGGCACTCGATGCGGGCGGCGGCGACTGGGCACCCGGCGGATTCGGCGCGCCCCCGCCAGAGCAGCCGGTGACCAGCAAGACGACGGCGGGCACGAGCAGGCGTCTGAAACGGGGCCTCCGGCCCCTGGGCCGCCGGGTAGCTCCGCCTTCACCGGGTATCCGCATGGCGCCAGTCTGACACCGACGGCGGCGCCGATCAACGGTTTTGCCGGCCCCGCGGAAATAGCTTGAATGTTCAAGTTAACCCAAGGTTTTTACAAGCTCCTGAGTCGACTATGGAAAGGGGGAATTCATGGAAGTTGCCGCAGCGGGCAGTACGCACGTAGGTCTACATCCTGGTTCCTAAGACCGGGAAATGACTGCAGTTGGGGCGAAAGCTAACAACGTCATTGAGTGGTGAGGCTAATGTCCATCCCAAATCTCGCTTCAAAATCGCGCCCTCAGACGACGCCGCCTATGATTCCAGCTTCCGTCAGCGTGGTTATCCCCACCTTGAACGAGGCCATGAACCTGCCCTGGGTCCTTCGCCGCATGCCCTCCTACGTGGATGAGGTTGTGATCGTTGACGGGCGCTCGCTCGACAGCACGGTGGAGGTGGCCAAGGCACTGCGTCTGGACATCGTGGTGGTGGACGAGCACCGGGCAGGCAAGGGCGCCGCGGTCCGCGCAGGTTTCGCCGCCGCCTCGGGCGACATCATCGTCATGCTGGACGGGGACGGCAGTATGGACCCCCAGGAAATCGGCTGGTTGGTCGCCCCGCTCCAGCACGAATACGACTTCGTCAAAGGATCCCGCTATGTGACCGGCGGCGGCTCCGATGACATCACCCTGGTGCGGACCACCGGCAACCGGCTTCTCACCGCGCTGGCCAATCTCGTCCTGGGCAGTGACTTCTCCGACCTCTGCTACGGCTATATCGCCCTGCGCCGGGAATGCGTCGAAGTGCTGGAACTCCAATCGGACGGATTCGAAATCGAAACTGAGCTGATCGTGCGCGCCTCCAGGGCCGGGCTAAGGATCGCCGAGGTGCCCAGCCGAGAACTGGCCCGGATCTCCGGGAACTCAAACCTCCACACCTTCCGGGACGGGTGGCGCGTGCTGCGCACCCTGGCCCGGGAACGCCTCAGCTGGGAGGCACCGACCGCCGGCGCCCGGCCCGAGGCCCTGCGCCGGGTCAAATACAAGTATCCGAATAAGGCGTTCCCGCACATTCCCACAGATCCGCGGAGCGTGCTCGGCGTAGCGGTAGGGGAATAGGATGTCCCAGATCCCGGGATTGCCCAGTGTGTCCGTCGTCATTTGCTCCTACGCGGAAGAGCGCTGGGACCTGCTCATCGGCGCCATCGATTCATTACGGCCCCAGACGCACAGACCGCAGCAGACAATCGTCGTCGTGGACTACAACGTGGACCTGTACAAGCGGCTCATCTTCAGCGTTCCCGACGTCGTGATCGTGGAGAACACTGGGCCCAAGGGCCTCTCCGGTGCCAGGAACACCGGCGCCGGCGTCGCCAATGCCGAGATCGTCGCCTTCCTGGACGACGACGCCGAGGCGGACCCGGACTGGCTCGAGCGGCTCGCCGCCATGTACGACGACGACGACGTGCTGGCAGTCGGCGGCAGCGTCCAGCCGGCCTGGGACGCCGGCCGGCCGCGCTATTTCGCCGAGGAACTCGACTGGATCGTCGGCTGCACCTACCACGGCCTGCCCAAAGTCGCCGCCGAAGTGCGCAACGTGATCGGCGCGAACATGTCCTTCCGGGCCGACGTGCTGAAGCGCGTCGGGGGCTTCAACCCCGAACTCGGCCGGCAGGACGCGCAGCCCCTCGGCTGCGAAGAAACGGAGCTGTGCATCCGGGCTGTCATCGGGGCGCCGGGTTCGCGGGTGGTCTACGAACCTGCGGCAGTGGTGCACCACCACGTCCCCCGGGAGCGCGGCACGCTGAAGTACATGCTGGCGCGGTCCTGGTCCGAGGGCATCTCCAAGGCCCGGGTCAGCCGGCTCGTTGGGCACAAGCGGGCGCTCGGCCCGGAACGGCGCTATGTCCGGCAGGTCCTGCCGCGCGCCGTCTTCGCCGGCATCCGCGACGCGGTGCGAGGTGGCGACCTCGCCGGCCTCGGCCGCTCCGCCGCCGTGATGGCTGTGCTCGCCACGACTGCCCTGGGGTACGTCCGCGGGCGCCGGCTGCCCCCAGCCCCAGCACCGCAAGAAACCAGCCAGCCAGCACCCGATGATCTGTGGAGGGAAGTCCAGTGAAAGCGATCTCAGTAGGCGGGCCCGGCGAATTCGCCCGGAGGCTCCAACCATGAGCCAGTCGGAGCGGGACGTGCTCACCCCCGCCGGCGCCTCCGCCGGCGCGAGCTTCGACGTCCACGGGCTGGTCGGCATCGACGTCGAGCCCGGCACACCCGGCGAGTCCCAGCTGCGCGACATGCTCGCGCCATTCCTGCGCGGCTCCCGGGCGCCGCTGCGGCTGCACATCAGCGGAGCCGTTTCCCAGGTTTCCGGCCAGTCGCACGCCGAGGACGCCTACCGCTTCACCGGCGAGTCGCTGTACCTGCCCGCCGACCGCGTGCAAATCATCGAAACCCGTGACGGCTACCGCGTCCAGGGCCAAGGGGAACTCCTGACCGCCGTCATCCCTTTGCTGGACAGGCTCTGCGTCCGCGAGGACGCCGCGATGATCCACGCCGCCGTCGTGGACTTCCGGGGTTCCGGCGTCCTGCTGCCGGCCTGGGGCGGGGTGGGCAAAACCAGCACGGTCGCCAAGCTGGTCGCCACCCCGGGCGTGCGTTTTATGGCCGACGACTGGGCCTTTACCAGCGCGGACGGCATGCTCATGGGCTACGCCAAGCCGATGTTCATCAAACCGCACCACCGCGCCATTTACCCCGACCTGTTCCACGGAACCCGCAAGCCCCTCGCGCCGGGCTGGCTCACCAACCCCGTCGCGCGCCTTGCGACGGCCGTGCACCCGGTAATCGTCCGGTACCCGAAGACGGCGGCGTTCACCCGCCGCTGGTCCCCCGAGCACCGGATGGTGCATCCGGACCAGGTGTTCGGGGCCGAACGGATCTCCTCGGCCGCGCCGGCCCGGCTGGCGATCTTCCTCGAACGGTTCGACGGCCCCGATGCAAGGCTGGAGGCCCGCAGCCGGGAGTGGATGACCTCGCGCATCATCGGCAACTTCCACTCCGAACTGCCGATGGTCTCCCGCCGCCTGGTCGAAGCCCTCGGCGCGACCGGGCTGGTCCCCCTCGAGGACCACTTCGGGCAAAAGGCCGCGGTTGTGCGCCGGGCACTGGAAGACGTGCCCTGCTCGCTCCTGCGAATCCCTGCCGACTGGTCCGCCGACCGGACCTCCGACTACGTGGCCAACCTGGTCCGCTCGAAATTGGATGAGTGAGGTACGGACCCGTGGGGGAACTTGAGGTGTCGGTGATCATTCCGGCGCGGAATGCCGAGGCCTGGCTGGGCGAATGCCTGGAGTCGGTCCGCGCCCAGCACCCGCGCGAGATCATCGTGGTCGACGGATGTTCGCTGGACGACACCGTCAGTATTGCCCGGTCGTTTGGGGCCCGCGTGCTCTCCGACGAGGGCCGCGGGCTGCCGGCCGCGCGGATGCTGGGGGTGCAGAATGCGGGCTGCGAGGTCGTCGCCCTGATCGACGCCGACGTCGTGCTTCCGCCGGGCACGCTGAGCCGGTTGCTGCGTGAATTCGACGACGGCGGTTACGACGGCCTGCAGTTCGGGCTGGCCAGCGAGTCCGACGGCCCGGGCTACTGGGGCGCCGCCCTGGCCTGGCACCACAACCACAGCCGCGTCCGGTCCTGGTTCGGTGTCAGCGCCACGCTGATGCGCCGGGACGTGCTGCTGTCCGTCGGCTTCGACGACAACTTCCGTTCCGGTGAGGACATCGAACTGCGGATCCGGCTCGAGAACGGCGGCTACAAGCTCGGCGTCTCCCCCACAACAGTGGTCCGGCACCGCTTCGCCGACACCTTCGACTGCGCCCGCGACCAATGGCTCCAGGACGGCGCCGGCATGGCCCGGACCATCCGGAAGCATCCGGGCCGGGCAGGCTGGCTGGCCGTCCTGCCGCTGCTGGCCTCAGTACGCGGCGTCGGCTTGTCCCTGGTCCACGCTCCCCGTTTCCTGCCCTACTGGGCCGGCTTCCTGCTCTACAACTACCGTGCCATGTTCGGGGAGATCCTCCGCCCCCAGGCGCGCCCGCTCTCGGTCGGAGGCAACGCGGCCTGGCTCGCGGCGGCCCGGATCGCCCCCATGGTGACGGGGTTCCTGTTCTGGGCCCTCGCGGCGCTCCTGCTGCCGCCGGAACAGATCGGGCTCGGGTCGGCCGTGGTGGCCGCCGCCCTCCTCACCGTCCAGCTGGGCATGCTCGGCGTCGGACCGGCCACCCTGACGCTCCTGCCCAGCGAGCCCGACGGCGGCCGCCGGCTGACCGCGACGAGCCTGCTGACCGTAGGGGTCTCGGCACTCCTGGTGGGCGGTGTGCTGGCCGCGGTCACCTATTCGATGGGTTCGGGCGTCGGCGAGGCCTGGCGCAACCCTGTCGTCACCATCATCTTCCTGGCGACGGCGCTCTTCGCCAGCGCGGCCTACCAGCTGGACCACATCGGCGTGGCCCAGGAGCGGGCCGACCGTGCCCTGGTCCGCAGCCTGCTGCAGAGCCTGGTGCAGCTGGGGGTCCTCGGCCTGGCTTTCGCCGCGGGGATCCGCGACCTCTCCATCGTGGTGGGCGCCGTGGCCGCGGGTGCCCTGGTCAGCGTGCTCGCGGGACTGCGGCAGCTGCGCCGTGCACGACTTGAACCGGACTGGCGGCACGGTCTGCGCCCCCGGTCCGCCGTCGGACTGCTCAGGCCCGGACTTCCCAACCACGCCCTTATGATGGCGGACCGGGCGCCGGGATACCTCCTGCCGTTGATCGTCGCTGCCACCCTCGGGCCGGCCACGACGGCCGCCTGGTACATCGTGTGGATGATGGCGTCAGCGGTTTTCTTCGTCCCGCAGTCGGCCGGGTTCTCACTCCAGACAGCCCTGGCCGGAACGCGGTCCAGGCCGGGGCTGGTTTCCTCCGCAATCCGCGCAAGCCTGCTGCTCACCCTCGCGGCCGGGCTGATCCTCCTGCTGTTGGGCCCCTACCTCCTGCAGTTTCTCGGTCCGCACTATGCCTCCGCATGGGTGCTGTTGCCGGTCCTCGTGCCGGCACTGCTGCTCAGCTGCGTGACCCAGGTCTACTACGGCCTGTGCCGCGCCCGCGGGCGCCTGGTGGAATCGACATTCGTCGCGGTCCTCACGGCCGCGCTGGTGGTCATCCCGGCCGCCGCCGTTGCCCAGCAATTTGGCCTTACCGGCGTATCCGTGCTCTGGTCCGCCGCCCAGGCGGCCGCGGCGCTGATCGCCGTCTGGCGTCTGATCACTCTGACCCGAGTGAAGCCCGCTGCACCTGACCCGGTCTCTTCAGCGGCATTCAACGAGCCCACTGGAATCGAGAAATCATGACACCCGAACCTTCCACCGCTGTCCCTGCTGCTCCCCAGGCGCATGGCCGTCACGAAGGACCCAGGGACGAGGCTAAACACCCCGTGAAACATGGCGCCACTCCCCCGTCCGCCGAGCACCGGGTGGAATCAAGCCCGCTCTGGCAGATCGGCGCGTTGGCGGGGATCGCGGCTTTAGCCCTGGTCCTGGGCATTTGGGGCCTGCGGGACGTCGACCCGGCCCAGACCGGCGGCGCCGGACTCATCGCACTTCTCCCCCCCGTGTACTTCGTGGCCCTGGCCCTCAGCCTGACCGGCTTCGTCGCGTCCCTGAACCTTCGGCAGTATGTCCCCGCGCTGCTTGCCGGCCAGGTGCTGGTCACGGTACTCATCCTGCACGGAGCCGATCCGATCATCCACGGTTTGCCCCGGCTTGAAGCGAGCTACCGGCACCTCGGCATTGCCGACAGCATCGCGCAGTCCGGACAGCTGAACCCAAACCTGGACGCCTACTTCAACTGGCCGGGCTTCTTCGACCTTTTGGGGATGCTCTCCGGCGCAACGGGCGCGAAGGACCTGATGACCATCGCGACGTGGGCACCGGTGGGCATCAACCTCCTGCTGCTGGCCCCCCTGCTGGCCCTGGCCACACGCCTCACCGCAAGCCGGCGGCAGGCGTGGGCCGGCGTCTGGATTTTCTACCTGACCAGCTGGGTCGGGCAGGACTACCTCGCGCCCCAGGCCTACGCGTTCATCCTGCTCGTCACACTCTCCGCCTGCCTCCTAAGCGCCTTCAGCGGCTGGGCGTGGCCCACCGGCGGGAACCGCTTCACCACGGCGCTTGCCCGGACCGTGGAGAAGCTGGATAACTCCGTACCGCAGCGTCATGGCCTGGTCCAGCCGTCCCCGCGGGACTCGGCGATCCTGATGGGGATTTGCGCGCTGATCCTGCTCGCCATGACAGCCTCGCACCAGCTCACCCCGTTCGCCGCTGTCCCGGTCCTCGTGGCGTTCATGCTGATTGGCAGACTGCGCTCGCGCTTCCTGCCGCTGCTGGCGCTGGTCCTGCCGGTGTTCTGGCTCGTCTTTGTCGCCTCCGCCTATTTCCAAGGCCACCAGGACCAGCTCTTCGGCTCCTTCGGCGACATCGGCGCGAACACGGTCGGGGCGCTGAACGACAGAATCTCCGGCAGCGGTTCACACCTCGCCGTGGTCTACACCCGGGTCGCGGAGGTCGCGGTGATCTGGATCCTGGCGATCATCGGCGCCGTGACCGGCTACCGGCGGTCAACACCGTGGCTTGCCGCGGCCGTCGGCGCCCTTGCGCCGCTCCTGCTGGTTTCGGTCCAGCCCTACGGCGGCGAACTGATGCTTCGGCTCTTCCTGTTCAGCCTGCCGTTCGCCGCGTGCCTCGTGGTGCTGCCGCTGATGTGGGACCGGCCGGCCGGGCCCGGACTGGTCCGGGGTGTGGCCCTGTTCGTGCTGGGCGCGGCGCTGGCCACAACGACGCTCGTCACGCGTTACGGCAATGACAGCATGGAGACCTTTTCCCGCGCCGAGATTGCCCTCGTGGACCGGCTGTACGCTACGGCACCTCCCGGCTCCGTACTGATCGAGGCGATCCGCAACACCCCGTGGAAATACCAGGACTATGCCCGCTACGACTACCGCGCCCTGGCAGCAGCAGAACCGCGGCCGGATGCAGCACCGCTGAGCTGCGACACAGTCAACCAGATCGCCCGGCGTGCCGGGGCCTACCTGATTGTGACGGCATCCCAGCAGCACGCCGCGGAACTGCGCGGCACGACGCCGGCCGGGGATCTTCAGCGCTTTATCGACACCTGCGGCACCGGCCCGGGCTGGCAGAAGGTCAGCGAAAACGCCGGCGGCGTCATCTTCCACATCGAAGGAGCAAAAAATGGCAATTGAACGCGCGCACGTGGGCTACGCAACGGCAGCCGTGGCGGTAGCAGCCATACCGCTCTCTTTCGTGGGGCCGGAAGCACTACGGCTCGCCGTCGTCGGCTTGTTCCTGCTCGCCGGCCCGGGCACGGCGCTGGTCCTCCTGATCCGCTTCGGACCGGACAGCTCCAGCTCCACGGTCGCCGCCGGCGCGATCCCTCTGGCAACCGCGCTCGCCGTCGCCGTCAGCCTCACCCTTTCCACGCTCGTGGCCACCGCCATGATCTACGCGCGGCTCTGGGCCCCTCCGGCCGGGGTCTGCCTCCTTGCCCTTGTCACCCTCGGCCTGCTGGCCGTGGACTACCGGCGAACCAGGCCAGCCCCGGCGGAGGCGCGATGACCCTTTATTGGCGTGACGCTGATCGGGCAGCCGAATGGGCTGCTGTACCCAGCGCCGGCGGATCCGCATCCGCCGGATCAGTTGAAATAACCGCTTACACGAAATCCTGAGAGTAGATCTAATGAGAAAACTAAAAGCACTCGGCACGATTGGCACCACGGGCCTGCTCGTCACGGGCATGCTGTTCGGTACAGCGCAGGCGAGCTCAGCGGCTACCTGCAAGGCCGGCACCGCCGTGCCCACGAACAGCTTCCCCGGGACCGTCGCCGTCGCCACGAACTTCGAGTCCGGCAGCCTCGACCCGTTCATCCCGACGGTGTCCGGGACCGGTACGGCGGCCGTCACGAGCCCGCTGGCGAAGACAGGGACGTGCTCGGCCAAACTTCACGTCACCACCGACGCCGGTTCGCTGGCAAACCTCTCCAGCCCTACGCTCGCTTCCGGAACCAAGACCGTCTATGCCGACGGCTGGTTCAACATCACCAAGGCCGGAGTGGCCGGCAACGATGTGCCGTACTTTCGAGTCTTCTCCGGCAGCACACGGGTGGCCGATGTGTACCGATACAACAGCAATGGCCAGCTGTGGCTTAGGGTGACCGCTCCCAACGGGACGTTCGTCTACACCAAGCTGATCTCCGGAAGCATCAGCCTCAGCGCCTGGCACCGGGTCCAGATGCGAGTCACCAGCAACGGCACAAAGTCGACCATCCAGGTCTGGTTTGACGGAGTGCTGAAATACTCCAGCAGTGCGGTCAGCATGGCCGGCACCGGGCTGAGCAAGGTCCAGCTAGGGGCCGAACACAATCGCCAGATGGGCGATTGCTACATTGATGACGTAGTCATCAAGCGCTCCTAGCTGCACGTAGCGCACGTCGGCGGCCGGGGATTAGTTCCCCGGCCGCCGCTTTTCGCCGTTCAGACCGTCTTGGCCGCCGCAACGAAGGCCCTGATTTTGGCGAGGTCCTTGACGCCGCGGGACTGTTCGACTCCGGAGGAGACGTCCACGCCCCACGCGCCGGCCGCCGCGGCGGCAACGGCCACGTTTGCGGGGTCCAGGCCGCCGGCCAACAGCCACTTCCGACCCTCCAGCCCCAGGCCGCGGACGGAGGCGTAGTCCCAGGCCTCGCCGGATCCGGGCACAGCGGCGTCGATGAGCAGCAGGTCCTCACCCCAGTCGGCAAACTCTTCCGGCGCGGCCGCCATGGTGATGGCCCGGATGACCTTCAGGCCCGCAGCGTGCACGGTCCGCACATCCCCGGGGCTGCGCCGGCCGTGCAGCTGCACCCAGTCCAGCCCGGCGGCCCGGGCTGCCGCGACGGCGTCGGCCGCCTCCTCGTGGCGAAAGACGCCCACGGCGGGCAACCCGGCCGGCACCCCTGCGAGGAGTTCCCGGGCACAGTCCGGCGCCACCTGGCGGGGGCTGGGGGTCAGCACGAAGCCAACGGCATCCGCCCCGGCCTCGACCGCGGCCCGCACCGATTCGGCGGTGCTGAGGCCGCACACTTTGACGAACATCGCGGATCCCTTCGTAACCCTTGGTCCTTTGACGTTAGCAAGCCCGCCCCCGCACCGCAGAGGTTACGCTGCCGCGGCCCGCGGGGCTGGCGGCTAGGCTGGGTCCATGGAGATCATCCGCTACGCCGCGCTCAAGCCCCGTCCCTGGCGCAACGGGGGCGGCGTGACCCGCGAGCTGGCCCGGTTCCCGGAATCTGCCGCCGAGGGCACCCAGGACGGAAGCTGGGATTGGCGGGTGAGCATCGCGGAGATGTCAAAGGCCGGGGATTTCTCGGCGTTTCCCGGGATGGACCGCGTCCTGACCGTGGTGGAGGGGGAACTGTTGTTGCTGAGCGTCGACGGCGCCGAGCACCCTCTGGAGCAGTACCGGCCGTTCCGGTTCTCCGGCGACGCCGCCGCCGCCGGTGCCCTGCCGACGGGCAACATCCGCGACTTGAACGTGATCACACGACGCGGGGCGTTCAAGGGCTACACCTCCATCATCGAGCTCTCAAAGAAACGCGCGCACCCCTTGTTCGGGGGACAGCTGGGCATCCTGCTCCAGGGCCAGGCCACGGCCACACCAGGCGCCGCTGACGGCGGCGCATCCGCAGCCGGGACCGAGCCGCTGGACCGCTACGACGCCGTCGTCGGTACGGACAGCGCCTCCCCCGAGATCCTGGGCCGCGGCTTCCTCGCCGTGGTGTCGATCGACCCGGCCGGGGACTAGCCCTTCGAGCCCTTCACGCGCACCGCACCGATCCCCACCGAGTCCTCTGACAGCCGCTGCGCGAGCCAGATGGGGACGATGGAAACAACGATCAGCACCACGGCCACCACGTTGACTACCGGTGCCTGGTTGGGCCGGAAGAGGTTCTGCAGGATCCAGATCGGCAGCGTAGTGTCCCCTGCGCCGATGGTGAAGGTGGTCACGATGATCTCATCGAAACTCAGCGCGAAGGCCAGCAGGCCGCCGGCCAGCAGGGCCGAGCGGAGCTGCGGAAACGTGACCAGCCGGAAGGTGGTGAACACGCCGGCGCCCAGGTCGGCAGATGCCTCCTCCAGGCCGCCCTGCATCCGGCGCAGCCGGGCAATGACATTGTTGAAGACGGTCACCATGCAGAAAGTGGCGTGCGCGATCACGACCGTCCACAGGCTTAGCGAGACACCCAGGATGGTGGTGAACATGTTGTTCAGCGCGATGCCGGTCACAATTCCAGGCAGGGCGATCGGCAGGATCACCAGCAGGCTGATCACGTCCCGGCCGAAGAACTTGTAACGCAGCAGCGCCAGCGCCAGAAGCGTGCCCAGCACCAGCGAAATGATCGTCGAGACGGCGGCCACCCAGAGCGAGGACACGAGGGCCTCGCGGACGCCGCTGGAGTCGAACGCCCGCCCCCACCATTCAAGGGTCAGCCCCCGAGGCGGCCAGCCGAAGGTCCGGTCCGCGTTGAAGGAGTTCACTACCACCAGCAGCAACGGACCGTAGATGAAGAGGAACACGAGCACGGTGACGACGCCGAGGATGACTTTGGCGCTTCGGGAAAGTCTCATGGTGCTCCTGGCTGTCCGGGTTCAGAGGCTGTTGAGGGCGCCGGTCCGGCGGACGATGAAAAGGTAGAGCGTGATGATCGCGATGGGTACCAGCGAGACGGCGGCGGCGAACGGCAAGTTGTTTGCGGCTCCAACATTGGCGTAGACCACGGTGCCCAGCATCTGGGTGGTGCCCCCCACGATCTGGGCCGTGATGTAGTCCCCCAGGGAGAGCGAGAACGTGAAGATCGTTCCGGCAATGATGGAGGGGACCAGCAGCGGGAACACGACCAGGCGCACGGTTGCCAGGGGTTTCGCGCCGAGGTCGCTGGAGGCTTCCAGGAGCGAATCGGGGACCCGGTCAAACCCTGCGTAGATCGGCAGGATCATAAACGGCAGCCAAATATAGGACAGCGTCAGGATCACGGCCGTTTCGCTGTAACCCGGCGATTGCAGCCCGAGTGGCGCCCCCAGCCATTCGAGCAGGCCGCCATCGGCGAGCACGTTCCGCCAGGCGTACGCCTTCACCAGATAGCTCGCCCAGAGCGGCATCAGCACGGCCACCACCAGCAGCTTCTGCCAGCGGGCGCTGGCCACCTTGGCGATGAAGAACGCCATCGGCAGCGCAAGGATCAGGTCGATCACGGTGACGGCGAACGCGATCCAGAGCGTCCGCAGCGTGATGCGCTGGTAGACGGGATCGGTCACGACCGTGACCAGGTTGTCGGTCGTCCACGCCGTGGACACCTTGCCGGTGAAGGTGTCCACGGTCCAGAACGCGGTAATCAGCAGCGCGGCCAGGGCGGCGATGTAGACCAGCACCAGCCAGCCGGCGGGGGCCGTGATGAGCCCGGCCAGCCGCAGCCTTGGCGAGCGGTGGAGCAGCGCCGAGACCTTGTTGGCCTTCGGCCGGGGCACGGCGGAAGCGACCGAAGGAGCCCCCGGGGCCGGCTGCTGCGACTGGAGCGCCATCTCAGCCCTTGATTTCGGTCCAGGCCTTCGTCCACTCCGAGTAGTCCGTGCACTTGACGTCCTTGCGGCCGTCCAGGCAGGCGGCCACCGGGGTGGTCCAGTACCAGATCTGCTTCGCGTAGGCCTCGTCACCGGAATGGTAGGTCTCGCAGTGCGCTTTGTCCTTGGTGAGTTCGCAGGCCTTGGGGTTGGCCGGCGATTCGCCGAAGTACTCCGCAACTGCCGCGTTGGCTTTGGGGCTGGCGATGTAGTCAAGCCACTTGTAGGCACAGTTCGGGTTCTTGGTCTTGGACCCGATCATCCAGGTGTCCGACCACCCGGTGGCGCCCTCTGTCGGCAGGAGGGTCGCGACCTTGGCGCCATCGGCAGCTGCGATGTTGGCCCCCACCTGCCAGGTAGTGCCGACGACAGTGCTTCCACTGGCGAAGGCCTGGACCTCCTTGACGACGTCGCTCCAGTACTCGCCGATGTGCTTGCGCTGCTCCTTCAGGAGGTTGACGGAGGCGGCAAGCTGGTCCTTATCCAGCGCATACGGGTTCTTGATTCCCAGCTCCGGTTTGTGGGCCATCAGGTACACGGCGGCGTCGGCGATGTAGATCGGCGAATCGTAGGCGGTGACCTTCCCGGTGTTCTTGGCGGCGTCGTCGAATACCGCGCTCCAGGAGGTGGGCGCCGGGGTGACTTTGTCTGTGCTGTACATCAGCAGGTTGGCGCCCCAGCCGTGGGGCATGCCGTAGTTTGTGCCGTTGACGGTGTTCCAGGCCTTGTCTTTTAGGAACGGGTAGACATCGGGGTAGTTCTTCAGCAGGCTCATGTTGACCGGCTGGACGTCCTGGCCGGCGATCAGGCGCAGCGAGGCATCCCCGGACGCCGAAACGACGTCGTACTGTCCGGTGCGCATAAGCGTCACAGCTTCATCGGAGGTGCCGAACGGCTTGAAGCTGACCTTGCACTGGGTCTCTTGTTCGAACGGATGAACCCAGTCCACCGCCGGGTCGTTGCTGCCGTCTTCGACATATCCTGGCCACCCAAGGATGGACAGTTGCCCTTCGCCCGGGCCGATCTCCGTTTTGGTCGCCTGAGCGGACGGCGACGCCGATCCCCCGCCGCTGGTGCCACAGCCCGCCAGCGCGAGGGCTGCCGCCGCGGCCAACCCGACCACGAGGGTGGCCCTGTTCCGTGATGCCATGATCCTTACCTTTCGTTGCGGGGTGAAACGGACTCAGTCCGGGAACTTACGTTTAAGGAGCCGGGGACCGCAGCCAGACGGCGGCGTCGTCGTCCCAGCTCACGTTGACGTGCCGGCCCGGGAGCTCCCAGTCGCCGCCGGGGAGTGCCTCCGGAACCAGCACCACGACGGCGGGACCGTCGTCGAGTTGTACCCGCACCTGGGTGGCATGCCCCACGTAGACGAGTGAGGAGACGGTTCCGGGCAGGGAGGTGACGCCGGCGCGCGGTTCCGGCGCCCCGGTCCAGGACAGGCGCAACCGTTCGGGCCTGATGCAGACCTGCTCCGCACGGCCGTAGAGTTTCTGGGCGAGGGCGGCGTCGAAGATGTTAGAGGTCCCGACAAAGTTGGCCACGAACGCGCCGACGGGTCGCTCGTAGATCTCGTGGGCGGTGCCGATCTGTTCCAGGCTGCCGTTGTTGAAGACTCCGATCCGGTCACTCATGGTCAGCGCCTCCTCCTGGTCATGGGTGACAAAGATGAAGGTGATACCCAGGGAACGCTGCAGTTCCTTCAGTTCCACTTGCATCTGCTGCCGGAGTTTCAGGTCCAGCGCACCGAGTGGTTCGTCCAACAGCAGGACCTTGGGCTGCACCACCAGGGCGCGGGCAAGAGCCACCCGCTGGCGCTGGCCGCCGGAGAGCTGGGCAGGCTTGCGCCCGACGAATTTTCCGAGCTGCACGCGCTCCAGGGCTTCACGGGCCCGCTCGTGGCGCTCCCTCCGGGCCATCCCCCGCACCCGCAGCCCATACGCGACGTTGTCGATGAGGGACATGTGCGGGAACAGCGCATAGTCCTGGAAAACGGTATTGAGGTCCCGTTCGAAGGGCGCCAGGCCTGTGACGTCTTTGCCCTCGAGTTCAACGCTTCCAGAGGTGGGTAATTCGAAGCCTGCGATCAGGCGCAGGACCGTGGTCTTCCCCGATCCAGAGGGGCCGAGCATGGAGAAGAACTCGCCCTGGCGGATGTCCAGGTCCACGGCGTTGACGGCCACGGTGTCACCGAAAACTTTGGTGAGTTTCCGCAGCCGGATCGCGGGAACCGCGCCCCTTTCCGTCGGCCGGCCTGTCGCGAGCATCTCGGTCATGGGGTGCGCCTAACTCCGTTGCCGGGTCGTCCTAGATGCGACACAGCGGGGTGTGATCCAGGCCACAACATGCTGTTGGGCCAAATACTATTACTCCATAGGATTTGTGTATAGACCCCCGCAGAAGCCCGGATTAGGATGGCAGCTACCGCCGGAGACGTACAGGGAGGCCCGATGCTGCTGACACCGCAGGGCGCCTCCCGCAGCCTGGCGGCCGTGTTCACTCCGATCAGGTCCCGCGGCCTGGTGGACGAGGTGTGCAGCCGGATCGAGCAGGCGGTGGAAACCGGGCTGCTCACCAGCGGCCAGCGCCTGCCCAATGAGACGGAGCTCGCCGCCGCACTCGGGGTCTCCGCCGTGACGGCCCGCGAAGCCCTGTCGCAGCTGCGGACCTCGGGCATTATCCGCACAGCCCGCGGTCGCAGCGGTGGCAGCTTCATTGCCGACGACGTCCTGCCGTCACGGGACCGCGCTCTGGAGCAGTTGCGGCAGCTGACCCGGCTCCAGATCAGCGACCTGGGGCTGCATTACCAGGCCATTGCTGCCGCGTGCGCCGGCGTCGCGGCCCGGCGCTCTGACGCCGCGGACATGGCAACGCTGCGTTCCTTCATTCCCACGGCGGAGGCGGATCCGTTGCACTGGCGGCTGGCCGTCTCCGAGTTCCTGCTCGAAGTAGCCGCGATCGCCCGCTCGGCCCGGCTCGCCCGGGAGCTGATCCGGCTGCAGGCGGACCTGGGTCCCCTCACCATGCTGCCCTGCGCCGACCCCGCCTATCGGCGGACCACCGCCGGACTGTTGGATGACATCGCGGCCGCCGTCGAGGGCCGCCAGTCGTCCACCGCCGAAGTAGCCGTGAAAGCCCTAGTCGCCGCGACCACGGATTGGCTGCTGAACGAACAATCCAAGCGCTACCACTGACCATCCCCCCGTTCCGTCGACCCAAGGGAGCGACCCTTATGTCCGAAATCACCGCTTCCTCGAATACGCCGATCCTCTGCGCCGCCGCGGGCCTCGACGCCGTCATTACCGACATCGAGAGCAGGCTCACGGAGTGGGCGACGGAAACGGGAACCGCCTTGGCGGCCCTCTCCGCCAAGGTCAGCGGAACTGCTGTGGATAAGCTCGTCCGTCCGGTGGTCGAGGAACTGGTCCGGACCCCCGACGGCTACATTGCCGGCGCAGGCTTCCTGGCCAACGCCGGGCTGCTGGGCCCGGAACGCAGCTACATCGCCTGGTGGCAGGGTGAGGATCTGGAACACGTGGACGCCCTGGCCAACTTCAGCCCCAACTCCATCAGCCGCTACGTGAAATCGGAGTGGTTCCGCGTGCCGGTGGATACCGGCCAACCGCACGTCACCGGGCCGTACGTCGACTTCCTGTGCACAGACGAGTACGTGCTGACGTTCACGCACCCGGTCTTTTGCCGCTCGGACGGGCCGGTCTCCGGGATTGTGGGGATGGACGTCACCGTGCAGCGGCTCGAACGCGGCGCCCTGCCCGCCCTGCGCCGGATCGGGGAACGGGCCACCCTGGTGAACGCCGACGGCCGCGCGATCGTGTCGGCGGCCCCTGATATCGCCGCCGGAGACCTCACCGCAGCCGAGGAAGGCTGCAGCGTGTATCCCGTGGGCCGGAAGTTCCAGATCTGGGCGGGGGCCGCGGCGCTCTAGAAACTGCCGCTGCCCGCCCGCCCCTCCGCCCGGGCGTTGCTAGGCTGGAATCAAGGCCCTGTCTTGGGCCTCCGGACGACGGATCAGTACCCGGCACGCGACAAGACTGGCCATTGGAGCCGCCATGTCGTGGTTAATTCTCATTCTTTCAGGCTCGCTGGAAGCCGTTTGGGCCGCAGCCCTGCACCGCACAGCACAGGCCACGGGCCGCCGCCGGATCGCACCGACCGCCGTTTTCCTCGTTTCTGTGCTCGCCAGCACCGGCGGGCTCGCCGCCGCCATGCAGTCCATCCCCACCGGAACCGCCTACGCCGTCTGGGTAGGCGTCGGCGTCTTGCTGACCTCCGCCTACGCCATGGCCACCAAAGTGGAACCCGCCACGACCGCGCGGATCCTGCTGCTCGGCGGGATCGTCGCCTGCGTTGCCGGCCTGAAACTGGTGGCGTAGCCATGGCCGCGAATCGCACGCCGGCACCGGCCGGCAAGGCCCCGGCAACAACCCTGGCCTGGCTCATTCTGCTTGCCTCCGCCGTACTGGAGGCGGTCTGGGCCACGGCTCTGGGTCTCTCCGACGGCTTCACCCGGCCGCTGCCCACCCTCGTGTTCGCCGTGACGGCAATCCTCAGCATGGTGGGGCTGGGCCTGGCCGTCAAGCGCATCCCGCTCGGCACGGCCTACGCCGTCTGGGTGGGAATCGGGGCTGCCCTGACGGTCGGCTGGGCGATGGCGACCGGCGTCGAGCCCGCCAGTCCGCTGAAACTGCTGTTTATCGCCGGAATCGTCGGCTGCGCCGCCGGGCTGAAGCTGCTGCCGGCCTCCGCCGCGGAATCTCCCCACATTTAGGCCAGCGCGACGGCGTGTTCCCCGCGGCGCGCCGTCGTCGAGGCCCGGGCAGCGGTCAAAGGTGGGGAGAACCTGGGGCCTAGGTCCGGAATAGCCGCGCGGGCGCCGGAGTTCTTGGCAGGGACGGCACTACTGCAGCAGTGACAGGAGACCAAAGATGAATGCAGCGACAGTCCGGCTGGGCGACGGCCTCAGCGTCAGTCCCCTGGGGTTCGGCGGCATGGCCCTGACTCCCGTGTACGGGGAGGTGGATCCGGCGGAGGCGCTGGCCACTCTGCACCATGCGGTGGACGCGGGCGTCAGCTTCATCGACACGGCGGACATCTACGGCGGCGGCAGCAACGAGGAGCTGATCGCCAAGCTGCTCAAGGGACGCCGCGGCGAGGTGCAGCTGGCCACCAAGTTCGGCCTGGTGGGGACGCCGGCCACCGGCTACTCGGACATCCGGGGGGACGCCGCCTACGTGCGGCAGGCCGTGGACCGCAGCCTGAAGCGCCTCGGCACCGACACGATCGACCTGTACTACATGCACCGCCGTGACCTCCGCGTTCCGATTGTGGAAACCGTGGAGGCCATGGCGGGGCTGGTGCAGGCCGGCAAGGTGCGGCACCTGGGTCTGTCCGAGGTGACGGCCGAGGAGCTGCGGGAGGCCAGCAGCGTCCATCCGATCGCCGCAGTCCAAAGCGAGTGGTCCATCTGGAGTCGCGACGTGGAACGCAACATCGTGCCTGCCGCTGCCGAACTCGGCGTCGGTTTTGTGCCGTACTCGCCGCTGGGCCGGGGATTCCTCACCGGCACCGTGGACGCCTCCAAACTGGGCAGCAACGACTTCCGCCGCAACATCCCGCGCTTCGCCGAGGCAGCACTGGATGCCAACCAGACTGTGGTGGCCGCGGTCCGGGCGGTCGCCACCGAGCTGGGCCGCCCCGGCCAGGCTGCAACGCCCGCCCAGGTGGCCCTCGCTTGGCTGATCGCGCAGGGCCGGAAGCTCGGCCTGCCCGTGGTCCCGATCCCCGGCACGCGCAAGGCCGACCGGATCGATGAAAACCTCGGCGCTTTGACGCTCGACCTGACCCCGGCGCAACTGGAGCGGCTCGACGCCGCTGCGGACGCCGTCGTCGGTTCCCGTTCAGCGGACCCCACATGGGTGTCCGAGGGCCGTGAATAGCGAATCAGTAGACTGCAGCCCATGGACTCGCTCATACACTCGCTTCGTGACATCACCATCCGCCGGATTTCGGTCAGCGAGATGGACAACAACGTGTACCTGCTTACCGCCAAGGCCTCCGGCGCGCAGCTGCTGATCGACGCAGCCGACGACCTGGCCGCGATCCAGGGCCTGCTGGCCGACGCCGCTGCAGACACGGCCGCGGCGCCGAAACTGACGCTGATCGCAACCACGCACCAGCACTGGGACCACGTCCGCGCACTGCCCGGCCTCGTTGAAGCGACCGGCGCAAAGACGGCGGCGGGGACGGATGACGCCGCCGAGCTGCCGGTGAAGGTTGATGTGCTGCTCGATCACGGCGACGTCGGCAACTTCGACGGTTTCGACGTGACGGCGGTGCATCTGCGCGGCCATACCCCGGGATCGGTGGCCTTCGTGTACCAGGACCCGGAGGGCCCGGCGCACATCTTCTCCGGCGACTCGTTGTTCCCGGGAGGCGTCGGCAACACGCAAAAAGATCCCGAGCGCTTTGCCCAGCTGCTCAGCGATGTCACGGAGCGGCTGTTCGACGTCTATCCGGATGACACCGTGGTCCACCCGGGCCACGGCAAGCCCACCACCCTTGGTGCGGAGCGCCCGCACCTGGAGGAGTGGCGCGCCCGCGGCTGGTAATAAGGCAGCGGCTGACCCGCTTGGGGCCCCAGCTCAACCACCGATAGTTGAGCTGAGGCCACGACCGCCGGGTTCCCTGACCGAGCTTGCGAGGTTAGGGAGCGGTTGGGGATTAGCGGCTGCGGCGTTCGTTCGACGCCGGGGCCGACGCGCGGCGGGGGCCGCCGCTACGTGCCGGACGGCCTTCGCCGGAGCGGCCGTTGCCGCCACCTGCGTAGGATCCGCCGGAGGTGCCACCGGTGTTGGAGGACCACACGGGCGCCGAACCGCCGGACTTGGCGCCGGCAGCTGCCCGCTGGCCGGTTGCCGGGCGTCCGCCGCGCTGGCCACCGGCCGGCGCGCCGGCCCGGCCTGCGCCACCCGTGCGGGGTGCGCCGCTGCGGGGTGCGCCACTGCGGGGTGCGGAACCGCCGCGGGAGTCGCTACGACCCTCCGCAGCGCGACCGTCCGAGCCACGGCCAGCCGAGGCGCGGCCGCCGGCTGCGGGAACATCGTTGTGGTGCGCGTAGGCCGTGGTGCGGCCACGGCCCCGGGCGTTGCGCCGCTCGGCGCGCTCGGCGTCGGCCCGGTCCTGGTTCTTTTCCGCGACGCGCTCTGCGGCGTTTCGGGCAGCGGCCTGGCCTTCGTAGGCCACGGCGCGGCGCTCGGCGCGGGGAAGGTCCGTGCGGGGCGCCTCGGCGGAAACCCGGCCCCGGCCGCCGCGTCCGCCCCGGCCACCCGCGGTGGGTGCAGCCTGGCGGCGGGCGCGCTTGCGCTCGGCGTTGGCACCGGTGGAGGTGCCGCCGCCCTGCTGCTTGGCCTTGGTGGCCAGCAGCGCGGCGCGGGTGCGCGGATCGATCTTCTCGGCCATTTCGCCCACCAGCTCCGCGACCAGCGGGGAGTTGGCGGTGACGCGCTCGAAGTTGACCTCGACGCCGGCGGCCTTCATCAGCTTCTTGACGTCGGACTGCTGCTCGGGCAGGGTCAGCGTGACCACGGTACCGTCGGAACCGGCGCGGGCGGTCCGGCCCGAGCGGTGCAGGTACGCCTTGTGCTCCGTGGGCGGATCCACGTGGATGACCAGCTCGACGTCGTCGACGTGGACGCCGCGGGCCGCGACGTCCGTCGCCACCAGAACGCGGACGTCACCGGAGGAGAACTCTGCGAGGTTGCGGTCACGGGCGTTCTGCGAGAGGTTGCCGTGGAGGTCGACGGCAGGGATGCCGGCGTCGGTCAGGGTCTTGGCCAGCTTGCGGGCGTGGTGCTTGGTGCGCATAAAGAGCACCCGGCGGCCGGCGCCCGAGGCGAGCTCAACGATCAGCTGCTTCTTGACGGTCTGGTCGTTGACCACCAGGACGTGGTGCTCCATGGTGGTCACTGCGGCCTGCGGGTCGTCCACGGAGTGGGTCAGCGGGTTGGACAGGTAGCGCTGGACGATCTTGTCCACGCCGTTGTCCAGGGTGGCGGAGAACAGCAGGCGCTGGCCCTGGGTTGGGGTCATGTCCATCAGCTTCTTGACTACCGGGAGGAAGCCGAGGTCGGCCATGTGGTCCGCCTCGTCCAGGACGGTGATCTCAACGGCCTCGAGGGTCAGGATGCGCTGGCGGATCAGGTCCTCCAGGCGGCCCGGGCAGGCGATGACAATGTCGACGCCGGCGCGCAGGGCCTTTTCCTGGCGGGCCTGGGAGATGCCGCCGTAAATCACGGTGGTGGTCAGGCCCATGGCCTTGGCCATCGGTTCGATGGTCGCGTTGATCTGGGTGGCCAGTTCGCGGGTGGGTGCAAGGACCAGGCCCATGGGGCGGCCGGGCTTGCGGAAGTGCGCGGCTTCCCGCTCAGCGAGTCGTGCTACAAGCGGGATGGCGAAAGCGATGGTCTTGCCGGAGCCGGTGCGGCCGCGGCCCAGGACGTCGCGTCCGGCCAGGGTGTCCGGCAGGGTCTTGACCTGGATGGGGAACGGCGTTTCGATCCCCTGGGCGGTGAGGGTGTCGGCGAGGGCCTTGGGCGTGCCGAGGGCAGCAAAAGTAGTCATAAGTTTCAAGGTCTTTCAGGCGGTATCCATACGGATATCGGCCCCCGGCGCCGGTTGGACCAGGGGTTCGCCGAAGAAAAGTCAGGTGATCAACCGGGCTGCCAGCAATTTTGCCGGCGGCCGGGACCAAATAGAACGCGTTCATCGACGCAGGATGTGCCTCTCACATGAATAAAGCCCACCGCTGCGCCGGGTTCCGGAGGAATCCTGCAGGGGATCCGCCCCGGGCCGAAGCTGGCCGAACCGAATCCAGAGTGGGCATCACTGCACATCAAGTTCCTTCAGTCTAGCATCTGCGCGCCCGCTCCCGTTTTCGGGGGGCCGGACGCGCCTATGCCGGGCTGGCGCCGGACACCCTGGGCGCGACCGCCACGACTGCGACGCCGATCGCGGCGGTCAGAGCGAATACGCCCGCGAAGGGTGCGGCGCCGGCGCCGCCTGTCCCCGTTGCTGCCGTCGTGAACGCCGCGAAGACGAGCCCCGTGGAGGCCAGGGCCAGGGCGCCTCCGAGAGAATCGGAGATGGACATCGCCGAGCTATTGAAGCCCTCGTTGCGTTTGGTGGACAAGGCCAGGGTCATGACGCTCAGGCGCGCGTACATTAAGCCCATGCCGCCGCCGGCGAACACCCACGCGGTGATCACGACGGCGGCCGGCCACTGAAGGACTGTGGTGACCAGCACCAGGACGATGGCGCCCAGCACGAGGGCGGCGCCGGTTCGAACAGCGCGGCGGTGATCCAGGCGCGCCCCGAGCCGGCCCTGCACCGCGGACCCGGCAGCCCAGGCGACCGCGCCACCGGTGAGGGTCACTCCGGCAAAGGCGGACGAGAATGCGTAGCGTTCCACGAGAAGGTAGGGCAGGTAGACCTCGGCACCAAAGAACGACGCCGAAGCCAGCCCGCGGGTCAGGATGACGCTGGGCAGGCCGCGTCGGGCGGTCAGGGTTCCGCGGGGCAAGAGCGGACGGACCGCAACCAGCGCGACGGCGACGGCTGCGACGGCTGCGACGGCCCAATGCCGCCCGCCGTCGGAAGCCTGTCGGAGAGATTCAGGCCGAGCACGGCGAGCGCCGCGAGCGCGGCCCACGCCAGGCGGCGAAGCCCAGGAGGCCGCGGGGTACCGGCGGGGCCCCCGTTCCCGGGCAAAGATTGCGCCGCCGTTTCCGCTTCGGTTTCGGGACCGCCGCGCAGTCCGCGCAGGGCCGGGACGATCATCAGCAGAGCCGGCACCACCAGCCCCACGACGCCGAGGAACACCCAGTGCCAGCTGAGCAGTTGTGCCACCAGCCCGGCGGCGAACGGGCCCACCAGGGAGGGGATCACCCAGGCTGCGGAAAAAGCGGCGAAGATCTTCGGGTGCAGGACCGGCGGATAGACGCGGGCGAGCACAACGTAGAGCGCCACCGTCATTGCACCGCCGCCCAGACCCTGCACGAGCCGTCCGGCAACGAGGGCCGGCATGGTCCCCGCAGTTCCGGCGATCAGCAGGCCCAGGACGAACAGTGCCACCGACGCGCAGAGCGGACCCACCGGGCCGCGCCGGTCCGACCAGTTGCCGGCCGCCACCATCCCGATCACGCCCGTGGCCAGCGGTCCGGCGAAGGCCAGGGCGTAGAGGCTGGCGCCGTCGAGTTCCCGGCTGACCAGCGGCATGATGGTGGTCACCGCCAACGATTCGAAGGCCGCCAGGAACACAAGGGCCAGGGCGCCGAGTGTCACCAGCAGGTAGCGGCGGTGGAAAATGCCGGCAGCTTCCGGGGCGTCAGCGCCGCGGGGTGCGGGCGGGTCGGTGTGGGGCACGTGCCACAGCCTACAAGAGCGCCGCTCCCCCGGCGCCCGGCGTGCAGCGGCAGGGCAGCGGCTGGGCCCCGACCGGGCGGACCCCGGAACTCAGCCGGCGGCGTCGAGCCCCTGCGCCGGCACCACGACGGCGCCGCTCGCCCGGGAGTCCGGGTTCAGCATCCAGCCCACGCGCTTCACGGTGCTGAGCATGATGACACTTTCCACGAGCACGATGCCGGGCACCTTTTGCTGCAGCACCAGCTCGATGCTCATGACGTCCGCCAGGGACTGCAACCACATGATGATCACAAAGTTGGTGGGGCCCGTGGTGGAGGCGCTGAGCCGCACGTTACGCATGGTCTTCAGCTCGGCGGCCGCGGCCTCGTGCCGGCCGGCCGGGACGTTCACGAACCATTGGCAGGTCACGGGGAAGGCGGAAAGCTTCTGGGCGACCTCGCAGCGGAAGGACAGGATCCCGCTGGCGAGCACTCGGTTGAGCTGCCGCTGGACGGTGGCGGGGTGCCGGCCCAGCGCGCGGGCTATGTCCGCCGCCGTGGCCCGGCCGTCCTTGGCCAGGAAGGGCAGCAGGGCCAGGTGGCTGGCCGGAAGCTCGTCCCGGGCGGTGGAATGAACGGCCCCCGTGGTCTCAGCGCCCGCCATGGCGCGCACGGTGGCCTGCTGGGCCCGGCTCAGCACGTTAAGCCGCCAGGAGCCGCCGCTTGAGTGCAGCCGGGTGCACAGGGCGATCTGGTACTTGAGCAGTCCGTCAATCTCCTTCAGCCGCGACACCACCCTGGAGCTGAAGTCGTCCAGGGAAGGGGTGATTACGGTCAGCATCAGGTCCCGGTTGCTGGCCGCCTCTTCCACCGTCACGATTTCCGGCATCCCGGCGAGTTCCGCTGTTACTTCCTCGCGCCGGTTCATGTCGCAGTCCACGGCCACGAACGCCAGGCACATCTGATGCGGGTCGCCGATCAGGTGCGCGGTGACCCAGGAGACGCCGGCCGCCCGCAGCCGTTCCCAGCGGGCGGCGAGGGTGGTGGCGTGAACGCCAAGCACCTCCGCCGCGTCCGCCCAGCTCAGGCGCGGGGCGATCTGCAGGACATTGATCAGGGCAAGGTCGTCCTCACTGAGTTCCATAGTTTCCCCTTCAACGGTGCACGAATCCTGCAGGGAGACGTACTTTTTGCATATTTTCAGACGTTTCCAGGCCTGTGAGTCAGGTCACTCCAGAATAGACGAAAGTCCACGCCAGGCCGACCCCGGCCGCACCCACCACAGCACCCACCACAAAGGAGACCACGTGCCGATCACCGCAGACGCCCGCGAAATGCAGGCGGACCTTGCCCGCTTCCGCCATGAACTGCACCGGGAGCCGGAGATCGGGCTGACGCTGCCCCGGACCCAGGAGAAGGTGCTCCAGGCCCTCGACGGACTCGGCTACGAGATCACACTCGGCCAGGACACGACGTCGGTCACGGCGGTCCTGCGCGGAGGGGCCCCCGGCGCCGGCATCCGCCCGGCCGTGCTCCTGCGCGCGGACATGGACGGCCTGCCGGTGCAGGAAAAGACCGGCGTGGACTACACCTCCAGGATCGACGGCGCCATGCACGCCTGCGGCCACGACCTGCACACCGCCATGCTCACCGGGGCCGCCACCCTGCTGGCCGAACGCCGGCACCGGCTCTCCGGCGACGTCGTCCTGATGTTCCAGCCCGGTGAGGAGGGCTTCGACGGCGCCAGCCACATGATCCGCGAAGGCGTGCTGGACGCGCCCGGCCGGCGGGTGGACGCCGCCTACGGCATGCACGTCTTCTCCGCCCTTGAGCCGCACGGAACGTTCTGCACCAAGCCCGGCGTCATGCTCAGCTCCTCCGACGGCCTGACGGTGACGGTGCTCGGCGCCGGCGGCCACGGCTCGGCCCCGCACTCGGCCAAGGACCCGGTCACCGCAGCCGCCGAAATGGTCACCGCCCTGCAGGTCATGGTCACCCGCCAGTTCAACATGTTCGACCCCGTGGTCCTGTCCGTGGGCGTCCTCCAGGCCGGCACCAAGCGCAACATCATCCCGGAAACCGCCCGCATCGAGGCCACCATCCGGACTTTCTCCGAGGAATCCCGGCAGAAGATGATGGAGGCCGTGCCGCGGCTGCTGAAGGGCATCGCGGCGGCGCACGGGCTCGACGTCGACGTCGACTACCAGCAGGAGTACCCGCTCACCATCACCGACGAGGACGAGACCCGCACCGCGGAGACCGTCATCGAGGGCATGTTCGGCGATTCGCGGCTGGCGCGCTGGGCCACCCCGCTGAGCGGTTCCGAGGACTTCTCGAGGGTCCTCGCCGAGGTCCCCGGCACCTTCATCGGCCTAAGCGCCGTCCCCCGCGACGCCGACCACACCACCACCGCGTTCAACCACTCCCCGTACGCCACGTTCGACGACGGCGTGCTGGCCGACGGCGCCGCGCTCTACGCGGAACTCGCCATCTCCCGGCTGGCAGCCCTTGCGGCCGCCTCCGCCCCGGCCCACGCCGCCGCCCCCACTCATTCCTAACCCCATTCCCAAGGGAGAAGACCCATGACTGCAACCGCGTCCATGCCAACGGCAACCCGGACCTCCACCCGCAAGACCATCATCGGCACCGGCATCGGCAACGCCGTCGAATGGTACGACTGGGCCATTTACGCCACGTTTACGCCGTTCATCGCCAGCCAGCTTTTCAGCAAGTCCGATCCGGCGTCGGCGGTGCTGTCCACCCTGGCGATCTTCGCCGTCGGGTTCGTGGCTCGTCCCTTCGGCGGCTTCCTGTTCGGCTGGATCGGTGACCGGATCGGCCGCAAGGCGTCCATGACGCTGGCCGTGGGCCTGGCATCCGTGGGCAGCCTGATGATCGGCATCGCGCCGACCTTCGCGGCGGTCGGCGCCTGGGCCTCACTGATGCTGCTGGTGGCACGGCTGGTCCAGGGCCTGGCGCACGGCGGCGAGCTGCCGTCGTCGCAGACCTACCTCTCCGAGATGGCCCCGCGGGAACACCGGGGCTTCTGGGCCACCCTGATCTACACCTCCGGAACCGTGGGAATCCTGTTCGGAACCCTGCTGGGCGCCGTGCTGAACATGGCCCTGAGCACCGAAGTGATGAACGCCTGGGGCTGGCGCATCCCGTTCCTGGTCGGCGCGGCGATGGGTCTGTACGCCCTGATCATGCGGTCCCGGCTGCACGAAACGGACGTCTTTGCTGGCGAAGCCGCGGAGGAAAAGCGCGCCCCGATCTGGCCGCAAATCGTCCGGCACCGCAAGCAGGCGCTGCAGGTGATCGGCCTGACGGTCGGCCTCACGGTCATCTACTACATCTGGGGTGTTGTGGCCCCCAGCTACGCCACCACCGCGCTGAAGATCGACCGCGGCGAGGCCCTGTGGGCGGGCGTGGTCGGCAACATCGTCTTCATAGCCGCACTGCCCTTCTGGGGCAAGCTGTCCGACCGGATCGGCCGCAAGAAGGTGCTGTGGTCCGGGGCCATCGGCGCCGGCATCATGCACTTCCCGATGACCGCCCTGCTCAAGGACTCCGCCTGGCAGCTGGCCGTGAGCATGTCCGTGATGCTGATCTTCATCGCCGCGAGCGCTGCGATCGTTCCGGCCGTCTACGCCGAGCTCTTCCCGACCAGCATCCGCACCGTGGGCGTCGGAGTGCCGTACTCCATCTGCGTGGCTCTGTTCGGCGGGACCGCACCCTACCTCCAGCAGTGGCTGGGCTCAAGCCTGCAGCTGCCGCAACTGTTCAATGTGTACGCAGTCCTGCTCCTGGCCGTCTCCGCCGTCTTCGTCTTCACCATCCCGGAGACGAAGGGCAAGGACCTCACACTCTGAGTTCGCGCGCCAGGGCCGGTTGCTCCCACCTGGTCAGCCGCCGACGAAACGGTCCTTGCCCGCCCGGAAGCCGAACACGGCCGCCAGGGAGCCGACCACCAGGAAGAGGACCCCTGCCGCGGCGAAGGATCCCGTGGCCTGGTGCAGCTGGCCCACCAGCAGGGTTCCGGCCGACCCGACGCCGTAGCCCACCCCCTGCATCATGCCGGAGAGGTGGGCTGCGGTGTGGGCGTCGCGGGTGCGCAGCATGATCATGGTGAGGGCCACCGCCGTCAGGCTGCCTTGGCCCAGGCCCAGCAGCCCGGTCCAGACCCAGACCAGGTCCAGCGGGCCGAAGATGCTTAAGGCGAACCCGCCGCCGGTCATCAGGGCCGCCACCGTGTTGATGGCGCTGGTCCCGGAGCCGGGCCGCGAGCGCCGGGGCAAACAAGGACCCCAGCATCTGCAGCACAATCGAGGCGGACACGATCAGGCCCGCTGTGCCGCCGTCCACCCCCCGCTCGCGCAGGATCGGCGCCAGCCAGGCGAAGACGCTGAAGGACATCATCGCCTGGAACACCATGAACCCAGTCACCTGCCAGGCCACCGCCGAGCGCCAAACGCTGATCCCGCTGGCCGCGGTCCCGTGCCGTCCTTGGCGCTGGGCCGCCGCCAAGGGCAGGAACAGCAGCAGCACGACGCCGGCGGGCAGCGCCCAGAACCACAGCGCCGCCGTCCACTGGCCGCTCGCGCTGAACAGCGGGTAGGTGAAGCCGGCGCCGAGGGCCGCGGAAGCGCACATCGCGGTGGTGTAGAGCCCGCCCATCAGGCCGAGTCGATGCGGGAAGTCGCGCTTCACGAGGCCTGGCAGCAGGACGTTGCAGACCGCGATGGCGGCGCCGCAGGCCGCCGTGCCGGCCAGGAGCGCGGGCAGGTGGCCGACGCCGGGCATGTCCACGGGGCGCAGCAGCAGGCCTGCGGTCAGCACGGCCGTGGCTCCGAGCAGCACCCGTTCGGCCCCGAACTGGCGGGCCAGCCGCGGCGCGAGCGGGGCGAACACACCAAGCAGGGTCACCGGCGCCGTGTTCAGCGCGGCGACGGCCCAGGCGGGCAGGCCGACGTCGGCCGTCACCTCCGGAAGGACCGCGGCGAAACTGGAGAAGACAGTGCGCAGGTTCAGTCCGATCAGCACCAGGCAGACGCCAAGATAGGCCAGCGTGCGGCGGCCCCCGACGACGGTCGGCTCTGCCGCGGGAACGTCGTCGATCTCGGCGTCCACCAAGGGTTCCAGCCGCTGGTGCCGGTGACCGCCGGCTGCGCTGCGGGCGGTGGAGCCCTGGGAGCTTTTTGATGCAGTCACGTACGCCATTCTGGCAGGCTCCGTGCCGCCCGCCGTTTCAACAGCGGCACCGGCGGTGGTCCCCCGTCAGTTCCGGCGGCGTGGTCGGCTTCCCGGTCAAGATCCGCTGCCTGGCTGTCCCAGTATTCGCGTGTCGCGCCATTCATGCGGACAGCCTGCTATGGGGCCCGGACAGGGCAAGCTGGCGCCAGCCCGCCCGGCCGGAACCGGAGCGGCCGCCGGAACTCCACTATTCTGGAGGTGATGAGTGAGTCTCCAGAATCCCCCCAGCCGTCGCAGGATCCCCGCCCGGTCACGCCCGGCAGCCAAGCCTCCTTTGGCACCTACGGCGGCCGGCCGGTCAGTTTCGTGCGCCGCGGAACCCGCCTGCAGGGCCGGCGCCAGGCCGCGTGGGAAGAGCACTCGGACCGGTGGGCGGTCGAAGTGCCGCGGCACGTCGCCAACACTTCCGTACATCCGGACTACGTCTTCGACGCTGAAGCCGAATTCGGCCGGAAGGCCCCGCTGATCGTGGAGATCGGCTCGGGTCTCGGCGACGCCGTGTGCCACGCGGCCGAGCAGAATCCGGACACGGACTTCCTCGCCGTGGAGGTCTACACCCCGGGCCTGGCCAACACCCTCATCAAAATCAACAGCCGCGGGCTGACCAATGTCCGGGTGGTGGAAGCCAACGCCCCCGAGGTGCTGGCCAGCATGCTCCCGGAGGGTTCGGTCACCGAGCTCTGGGTCTTCTTCCCTGACCCGTGGCACAAGTCCCGGCACCACAAGCGCCGCCTCATCCAGCCCGCCTTCGCGGAACTCGCGGCCCGAGCGCTCAAACCCGGCGGCATCTGGCGGATCGCGACCGACTGGTCCAACTACGCCGTGCATGTCCGTGAGGTCCTGGCGGGCTCGGCCGACTTCGAGAACCTGCACGACGGCGAGCGCAGCGGCGACGACAGCCCGCTCACGCAGGTCTGGGAGTCCGGCGTCGAGTCAGTCGTGGGAGGCGCCCCGGTCAAGGAAGGCCGCGCCCCGGTCAGCACCGAGCACACCGGCCCCAACGAGGGGGTCGACGACGTCGGCGGCTGGGCGCCCAGGTTCGAGGGCCGGATCCTGACCAGCTTCGAAAACAAGGCCCACGAGGCCGGCCGGCTGATCTTCGATCTCTGCTACCGCCGCCGCTGACGCGGCCGGCCGCAGGGACGGCAGGCCCGGGTCCGCCATTGGTGCCGCGTAGCTGCTGTCTCGCGGCCGATTCCCGTGGCACGATTACGGGATATACATGGCTGGCGGCGGCAACACCGCAGCGGAATAGCTCAAGGACGCAAGGGACCGACCATTAAAAAAGAACTTCAGGACGCCGCCGAAGTCGCCGAGGAGGTCACCAATTCGAAGCCGCTCGAATACGCGGCACGGGCCGGGTTTGCCGTCTCCGGAATCCTGCACTTCCTGATCGGACTGGTCGCGATCAGGCTCGCCATGGGCGGCCAGGGGCAGGCCGATGTGAGCGGTGCCGTTTCGGAGCTGGCCGGCCAACCGGCGGGCCCCATCCTGCTGTGGAGCGCCTTCGCCGCCTGCGTCGCGCTGGCAATCTGGCAGACCAGTGATGCCATCTTCGACTTCTCACACCTGCCGACCAAGAAGAAGATCGCCAACAAATCTAAGGCCGCCCTCCAGGCAGTCGTCTACACCGGGTTCGCGCTCACCTTGGCTTCCGTCGCTATCGGCGCCCATGCAGACCACCGGCGCTCCACCAGCGACCTCACCCTGCAGCTCATGCAGGCCCCGGGCGGCGTCCTCTTGCTGATCGTCATCGGTGCCGCGGTGGCCGTGACCGGGGTGGTCTACGCCATCCGCGGCTTCAGGAAGTCATTCATCAAGTATCTGCGCATGCCCTCCAATGAGCACGCCCGGACCGCGGTGTCCGTCACCGGAATCGCGGGCTACGCAGCCAAGGGTGTTGCGCTGCTGCTGACGGGCCTGCTGGTCGTCATAGCCACGGTGAAGGCGGACCCGGACGAATCGACAGGCCTCGACGGCGGGCTGAAGGCCTTACGCGACCAGCCGCTGGGTATGTACATGCTGGCCGCCGTCGGCGCGGGGCTGATCTGCTACGGCGTTTTTATGGCCGTCCGGGCCCGGCTCGCCCGGATGTAGGAGTGGGCCCCCGGCTACGGGCCCTACCCCCGCGGCACGGCTATGACGGCCATGGTCTGCTGGCCGTTCCGCATCTCAATCCTGGCGATGTTGGCGAGCTGCAGCGGCGTGGCTCCGGTGACGCGCGCCTTCCCGCTCGCCGTTGCCGTCCAGGCGCAGGCGCGGTCTTCGCCGCCGTCGCCGGCCCTCACCCAAAGCGACAAGGTCCCGTCCAGCGGGAGGCTCCGGCCGTCGACGGCGAGCTCGGTACCCCAGCTCTTCTTGACCAGGGACACCGTGAACTGCAGCCCGTCGCCGGCCTGGACGGAGTAGCTGGCATCCGGCTTGGGCGGCTGGTTGAACAGCGGCGCGGCCAGGATGCCGAGCGCCAGGCACGCCGCCGCAGCGGCAGCGAGCGCCGCGGTCCACCGGCGTCGAATCGCCCGACGGCGGGAGGACAATTCCTCGAGCAGCCGCCGGGGCACCGCCGGAGCGGAATCCGACGGCGCCGGCTCTCGCCCGGGGGCGGCAGCGGCCCCGAGCGCGACGGCGTCGGGCACCGGGACCGCGTCCAGCAGCGCCGGGAGGCTGGCGAGCTCATCGAGTTCGGCGCGGCAGTCCCGGCATTCGGCCAGATGCCGTTCGAAGGCCGCGGACTCGTCCGGCCGCAGGCCGCCGAGCAGGTACGCCCCGAGCAACTGGTGGCGTTCGGGTCCGTTCACCGCTGCACCCCCATTTCGTCCAGGATGGTCCGGAGCGCCCGGACAGCGTAGAAGGCCCGGGACTTCACCGTGCCGGCTGGAATATTCAAATGGTCGGAAGCCTCCTGGACGGTGAAGCGGCGGTAATGGAGGGCCACCAGCACGTCCCGGTGTTCGGCGCTGAGGCGCAGCAGGGCCTCCTCCATCAGGACCCGGTTGAGCAGCTCATCCACCCGGTCGGCGGCCCCGGCCGGGTCGGGCACGTCCCGCTCCGCCGCTTCAAGCGGCCGGTGCTGGGCCCTGCGGTAGTTGTCGATCAGGATGTTGCGCGCGGTCCGGAACAGGTAGCTGCGCAGGCTGCCGGTGATCTGCGGCGCCTGCCGCCAGATGCGCAGCACCGTTTCCTGCACCACGTCCTCCGTCAGTTGCGGGTCGTGGCAGGCGCCCAGGACGAACCGCCGCAGGGCCGTGCCGTGGTCGCGGTAGATCGCAGCAACTACATCTTCATCAAGCGGCACGCGGCACCTCCCGGGCTTTCTCCTGCTGCCCCACTAGGACGTCCATACGATCGAAAAAGTTCACCGGCCCGCCCGTGAACCATTCTTCACCCGCCGCCGTCGTATCAACTAGCCGGACCGCGAGAGGACCGGCACCGAGCCAAGGAGCCAATCATGACAAAGCACTACGGCGCCACCCTGTCCGCCCTCGCCCTCGCCGCGGTTCTTTCCGGCTGCGCCGGCGGCACCGGAACCTCCACCTCGCCGGCGTCCACCGCCGGCACGACGACTGGTCCTGCCACTTCGTCCTCCACCCCGGCAGCGTCCACCCCGGCAGCGGGCAGCGAGTCGGGCGCCCCGGCGTCCGCCGCGGCGCTCAAGACGGCGGCGACCAAGGCGGGGCAGGTGGTGGTCGACGCCAAAGGCATGAGCGTCTACTACTTCACCAAGGACACCAAGGACTCCGGCACCAGCGCCTGCACCGGCTCCTGCATCGCGGCGTGGCCGCCGGTGCTCGCCGACTCCGACGCGCCCGCTGTCGAAGGCGTCACGGGCAAGATCGGGACCATCGCCACGCCGGAAGGCAAAAAGCAGCTGACCATCAACGGGATGCCGGTGTACTACTACGTCAAGGACAAGGCCCCCGGCGACATCACCGGCCAAGGCGTCGGCGGAGTCTGGTACCTCGTGAACCCGGCCGGGGAGATGATCACCTCCGCTGCGGGCGGTTACTAGGAGCCGGACTCTGGCTCGTCGTCGCCGTCCTCGTCCACAAACTCGACGGCGGCCACGATCTCCCGGGTCTCCGGGTGGACCATGTAAGCCTCGTCGTCGTCCTCCAGCATGAGGAACTCGCCCTGGTCCGTGGTGAAGTGCCAGGCCAGGACCCGTTCGCCGTTGTGGTCGTGGTTCGGGTCGCCCATGGTGATCTTCAGCAGGGTGTGTCCGGCCACCTCGCAGAGTTCCCGGATGATCTGTTCGAACTCCGGTGCGGTCAGGCGTTCCTCCTCGGCTGCCTCGGCCTGGCGTTCCGCCAGGTTGGGGATCCGGGACACCCGTTCGTGGATGTGCCGGTCGAGTTCGTCTCCGTCCAGGACCAGCAGGTCCGGCTGGCTGCGGAGCCAGGCAGCGTTGAGTGCGACGAGGTCCTCGGTTTCCAGCAGCGGCTCGAATTCGCCGTCGAGCCGCTCCAGGAGCTGGACGGCCTCCGGCGCCCCGGCCTCGCTGCCTTCCCCGTCGAGGTACGCGTCGGCTTCCTCGTCCGAGAGGGCGTCGAAGGCGGCCACGCTGCGGTTGAACAGGTCCAGGTGCGCCGTCGCGCCCATGCCGGCGAGCCCGGCCCGGATGTACCCGTCAATTTCCGCACGCTCCGGCACGGTGAAGACGTACTGGGCGAAGCCCCCGTCGAGGGCCTGCGTCAGGTAAAAGTCCACGTAGTAGCTGCACAGCGCGGCGGGCGCGATCTCCTCGGCGTCGAGCAGTTCCGCGTACATGGCATTGACGACGTCCACGTTCGCGTCCACAACGTCCACGTTGCCGCCGTGCAGGCTGTCCCTGGTCAGGACCGGGGCGTGGCCGGTGGCGGTCGGGCTCGGGATCAGGCTGCTGCTCATGGGGAATCCTCACGGTGGTGCGGGTGCTGCTCCGGTCCCCTCCACCGTAGGTCTGCGCCGTTGCCGGCGACCCCTGCGGCAGGTGAACGTCTGGCGAAGTTTCCGGTCCCCGCCGGGCTGGCTAAGATGGATCAGATGACCAACTGCTGAAAGTAGTGCGCACATGCCATCCCATCCGGACGAGAGTGCGGCACTGGCAATACAGACCCCCGCGATCAACGACCGCTCCCTCGCGGCCGGGCTTGCCTACGCCATGGGGAGCCGGGTTTCCGGGATGTCCTTCGATCCCGCCACCGGTCTGCTGCTCGGCAAGGTCCGCGGCGGCGCGCCCGTGCCGTATTCGACAACGGCGAAGCTGGTGCGCAAGGGAAGCGGCTGGAGCTGCAGCGTCGGGGTGTGCAGCTGCCCCGTCCGGAAGGACTGCAAGCACGTGGCGGCGCTGCTTTTCGCCGCCGAGGACAACCCGGCCACCCGCATGCAGTTGCTGGCACCCGCCGGTTCCTCCCGGCTCTCCCGCCAGCCCCCGGCCCAGGACCTGCCGGACTGGGAACAGGCGCTCAGCCCGCTGCTCGCCCGGCCGGGAATCACCGCCTCGACCAACGGCGTCCCGCTGGCGCTGCAGTTCGAGATCGAGGAACCGGCACCGCATTTCTCCTACACCGGACGCCGGGATCCGCTGCGCAGCGTCCGCCAGCTGAAGGCCCGCCCGGTCATCATGGGCGCCAAGGGCAAGTGGATCCGCGGCGACGTTTCCTGGAACACGCTGAGCTACCTGAATTACCGGCGTGAGTGCAACGAAGCGCACGTCGAGTGGATGCTGGAATTCCTGGCCTCGCATACCGCCCTGGCCAACCGCCAGCACTCCGGCACCGCGCCCTGGCTGGGGCTGAACACCTACGCCGGGAAGAACCTGTGGAGCCTGCTGGCCGAAGCCCGGAAGATCGGCCTCGTCCTGGTCCACGGCCGCGGGGACGACCCCGTGCACCTGGCCGGCGAGCCGGCCGCCGTCGGACTCAACCTGACCCGGCTCGGCGCCGAGGAGAACGACGGCGGCGGGCTGGCGCTCGCCCCGACCATCACCGTGGAGGGGACAGTGGTTGATCCGGCGTCGGTGGGCACAATCGGCCGGCCAGCCCATGGGATCTTCCTGGCCTCCGACGCCGACGCGCTGCCCGGCGTCGCTCCGGGGGATGCGGCGATCACGCTCGCGCCGCTGGAGGGCGGCCTGAGCGAGGAGCTCCTGACCTTCGTCACCGCCGGCACCACGCTGCGCATTCCGGCCCGGGACGAAGGCCGCTTCCTGACCGGGTTCTATCCCAAGCTCAAGCAGACCGCCCGGGTGACGGCTTCCGACGAATCCGTGGAGCTGCCCGCCCTGGCGGTCCCCACCCTGTCCCTGCTGGCGGACTACGGCGCCGACCACCGGGTCCGGCTGCACTGGGAGTGGCACTACACCTCCGGCACCCTGGTTACGGCCCAGCCGCTGTGGCGTCACCCGGGTGACCACGGCTACCGCGACGATGCCGCCGAGGCCCGGATCCTGGAGACCGTGGGCCAGCCCTGGGACGTGGTGCCGAAGCTCGGCGAATCCGCCACGGGCGGCTGGGGCACTCCCCGGCTGGCGGCGTCCGCGGAACTCAGCGGCCTGGACACGCTCGCCTTCACCGAGGAGGTCCTGCCCCGGCTCAGCGAACTGCCGGAGGTCTCCGTGGACACCGCCGGCGAGATGGCCGACTACCGCGAGGCCGAGGAGGCCCCGGTGGTCTCGATCTCCACCAAGGCCACCGAGCAGCGGGACTGGTTCGACCTGGGCATCCAGATTTCGCTCGAGGGCCAGCCGGTCTCCTTCGCTGCCGTCTTCTCCGCCCTCGCGGCGGGCCAGACCAAGATGCTGCTGCCCAGCGGCGCCTACTTCTCCCTGGACTTGCCTGAGCTGCACCAACTGCGCGCCCTGATCGAGGAAGCCCGGGAGCTGCAGGACAACAAGGACGCACCGCTGCAGATCAGCCGCTTCCAGGCCGGGCTCTGGGACGAGCTGGCGCAGCTGGGGATCGTCGACGAGCAGGCCGCCGCCTGGCGCGAGGCTGTGGGCGGGCTGCTGGAGGGCGGGGTCAAGGGGCTGCCGCTGCCGCCCACCCTGAATGCCGAGCTGCGCCCGTACCAGCTGGAGGGCTTCAACTGGCTCAGCTTCCTCTACCGCCACGGCCTGGGCGGGGTGCTGGCCGACGACATGGGCCTGGGCAAGACCGTCCAGGCGCTGGCGCTGATCTGCGCCGCCAAGGTCGCGGCCGCTGAGGCAGACGTTCCAGCGACGGCCCCCTTCCTCGTGGTGGCGCCCACTTCCGTGGTGGGCAACTGGCAGGCCGAAACCGCGCGGTTCGCGCCCGGCCTCACGGTCCGGGCCATCAGCGAAACCTTCGCGAAGAGCGGCTCGGTGCCGGCCGAGGCGATGGCGGGCGCCGACGTTGTCATCACGTCCTACGCGCTGTTCCGGATCGACTACGAGGCCTATGCCTCCCGGCAGTGGGCCGGCCTGGTGCTGGACGAGGCCCAGTTCGTCAAGAACCACCAGTCCAAGGCGTACCAGTGCGCCCGGAAACTCCCCGCCGGCTTCAGGCTGGCCATCACCGGCACGCCGCTGGAGAACAACCTGATGGAATTCTGGGCGCTGACCTCGATCGTGGCGCCGGGGCTCTTCTCCAGCCCCAAGCGCTTCGCGGAGTACTACCAGAAGCCGGTGGAGAAGAACGGTGACAAGGCGCAGCTGGACAAGCTCCGCCGCCGGGTCCGCCCGCTCATGATGCGCCGCACCAAGGAACAGGTCATCCACGATCTGCCGCCGAAGCAGGAGCAGGTCCTCGAAGTCGTCTTGAACCCGCGGCACCAGAAGGTCTACCAGACGCATCTGCAGCGCGAGCGGCAGAAGATCCTGGGCCTGATCGAGGACGTCAACAAGAACCGCTTCACGATCTTCCAGTCGCTGACCCTGCTGCGCCAGCTCAGCCTCGATCCGTCGCTGATCGACCCCTCCCTCTCGGGGGTGCGCTCCAGCAAGCTCGACGTGTTGTTCGAGCAGTTGGAGGATCTTGTGGCGGAGGGCCACCGGGCGCTGATTTTCAGCCAGTTCACCGGCTTCCTCGGGAAGGTCCGCGAGCGGCTCATCGACGAAAACATCGAGTTCTGCTACCTCGACGGCGGCACCCGCAACCGCACCGACGTCGTCAACGAGTTCAAAAACGGCGCAGCCCCGGTGTTCCTGATCAGCCTGAAGGCCGGCGGCTTCGGCCTGAACCTGACCGAGGCGGACTATGTTTTCCTGCTGGACCCGTGGTGGAACCCGGCGTCGGAGGCGCAGGCGGTGGACCGGACCCACCGGATCGGGCAGGCGCGCAACGTGATGGTCTACCGGCTCGTGGCGAAGGACACCATCGAGGAGAAGGTCATGGCGCTCAAGGCCAGGAAGTCCCAGCTGTTCGCCGACGTGATGGAAGGCGATGCCCTTTCCGGCGGGGCGCTGACCGCCGAGGACCTGGCCGGGCTCTTCACCGACTAGGCTGCCCGGTGGCTGAGGGTCGGCCGGGGATGGCTCAGGCGGCGGCGGGCGCGGTGACGAAACGTGTCGCTGCGCGGCTCCGGAGCCAGCGGCCGAGCTGTTTGCCCTTGCCCTTCCACCAACTGTCCTCGTCGCTGTCGTGGTGCCAGCGGAAAATGACGGACACCAGGACGAAGACACCGCCGGCTACCTGTTCCCAAGCTCCCGACGCCGCCTGGACCAACACGATCAGGAGCATGCTGAGGATCGACGGCAGCGCCAGGGTGCGGAACACCGTGTTGGCCACATAACGGCGTCGGGTCCGCGGCACGGAGACGGCCCGGACCAGGTCAAAGCAGACGCAGACGACGACGAGCGCCTGTCCGAGGGTCAACAGGAGCAGCCCGGGCAGAGAGCTTCCGAAGAGGGCGACGGCCTGCAATCCGGAGTTCATGGCCGGTCCGCGATCGTTGCGGACACCGGCGCTGTCGCGTCCGGAATCAGTGAAGTGAACATGTGCTGCCCCCCGACATTTGCACTGGAACTCCTGTTTTGGGCTGCCACCCGACTGCCAAGACAATTCAACCGGCAGCCCGGGCGGGAGTCACGGGCTGCCGGTACGCGACTATGCGGGCACGACCACCTGACTTTTGTCGCGGGTACTCAGTTACGGCGGCCCGACTACTTGGTCCGGTTAGGGGTTGACGTGCCACGATTCGTGAGGGATAGTTTCGTATACGATATCGTACTCGTTGAGGAGTAGCACTTGGAACAGGTCACCGACCACACCCTGGCCTCGGCCCGCAAGGTCATCGCGGTGCACATCAATTACCCCAGCCGGGCGGCCCAGCGCGGCCGGACGCCCGAGCAGCCGTCCTACTTCCTGAAGCCATCGTCCTCCCTGGCGCTCAGCGGCTCGAGTGTCGAGCGCCCGGCCGGCTGCGAACTCCTCGGCTTCGAAGGCGAGATCGCTTTGGTCATCGGCAAGCCCGCCCGCCGTGTGGCCATCGACGACGCCTGGAGCCACGTGGAGTGGGTCACCGCCAGCAACGACCTCGGCGTCTACGACCTCCGTTACGCGGACAAGGGATCCAACCTCCGGTCCAAGGGCGGCGACGGCTTCACCCCCGTAGGCCCGGCCCTGCTCGCGGCGGACGCCGTTGACCCCGCCAAACTCCGGGTCCGCACCTGGCACAACAGCAGCCTGGTCCAGGACGACAGCACCGAGGACCTGCTCTTCCCGTTCGCCCGGCTCATCGCGGATCTTTCCCAACTGCTCACCCTCGAAAAGGGCGACATCATTCTCACCGGCACTCCCGCCGGCGCCTCCGTGGCCAAGCCCGGCGACCTCGTCGAGGTTGAAGTCAGCAGCGCAGACCTCAGCACCGGCCGCCTCGCCACCCGGATCGCCGAGGGAACGACGCCGTTCGCCGACTTCGGCGCCCGGCCGAAGACCGACGACCTCCAGCGGGAGGAGGCGTACGGCTCGCGCGAGGCGGCGGGGCTCGCGTCCCCCGCACCTGCCCTCGCCCCCGAGCTGAAGGCCAAGCTGGAGAGCGTCTGCACCGCCACCCTGTCGTCCCAGCTGCGCAAGCGCGGCCTGGACAACGTCAGCATCGACGGCCTGACCTCCACCCGGCCGGACAAGCGGATTGTGGGCCTGGCCCGAACGTTGCGCTACGTCCCCAACCGCGAAGACCTGTTCAAGACCCACGGCGGCGGCTTCAACGCCCAGAAGCGGGCCATCGATTCCGTCAACGACGGCGAGATCCTGGTCATGGAGGCCCGGGGCGAGAAGGGCACCGGCACCATCGGCGACATCCTGGCCCTCCGCGCCCAGGTCCGCGGCGCGGCGGCCGTCATCACCGACGGCGGGGTCCGCGACTTCTCCGCCGTCGCTGCCCTGGACATGCCCACCTTCTACGCCAACCCGCACCCGGCGGTCCTGGGGCGCCGGCACATCCCGTGGGACACGGACATCACCATCGCCTGCGGCGGCACGACCGTCCAGCCCGGGGACATCATCGTGGCCGACGCGGACGGCATCCTGGTGATCCCGCCGGCGCTGGCCGAGGAACTCGCGGATGATTCGATCGCGCAGGAGCGTGAGGAATCATTCATCGCCGAGATGGTGCAGCAGGGCCACAGCGTGGACGGCCTGTACCCGCTCAACGCGGCATGGCGGGCGCGCTTTGAGGAATGGGAAGCCGGCAAAGCCCATGGGTGACACCACCAGCACCGCTGGCCCGCAGGCAGTCAGCAAGTCCGAGCGGGCCTATGCGGCCGTCAAGGGCCGGATCGTGGACGGGTCGTACTCCCCTGGATACCGGCTGGTACTGGCGAAGATCGCCGAGGACCTGGGCGTTAGCGTGGTGCCGGTCCGCGAAGCCATCCGCCGGCTCGAGGCAGAAGGCCTGGTGAAATTCGAGCGGAACGTCGGAGCCACCGTCTTCGGGATCGACCCCACCGAGTATCTCTACACCATGCAGACCCTGAGCATCGTGGAGGGGGCAGCGACGGCGCTATCGGCACCCCTGATCAGCGCGCCGGACATCGCTAGGGCACGGGCGGTCAACGCCGAGATGCGCGAGTGCCTGCAGGACTTCGACCCCGACCGGTTCACCCGCTTGAACCAGGCCTTCCACGGCATTCTGTTTGAGCACTGCCCCAACCCCCACATCCTGGACTTGGTCCACCGGGGCTGGAACCGGCTGGCGTCCCTCCGCTCGTCCACCTTCCGTTTCGTCCCCCGCCGCGCCCGGGAATCGGTGCAAGAACACGAGATGCTCCTGCGGCTTATCGAGTCGGGCGCGAGCGCCGACGAGATCGAAAAGGCCGCCCGCCTGCACCGCTCCGCAACCCTGGACGCCTACCTCGCCCAGGGCAACAGTTAGGAAGACAACAATGACGTTTACTGCTCCTGCTACCACAACCCGCTACGTCCCGCAGGACCTGCCCACCCATATCCAGCACTACATCAACGGTGAATTCGTGGACTCCGTGGGCGGCAAGACCTTCGACGTCCTGGACCCGGTCTCCAACGAGACCTACGCCACCGCCGCCGCCGGCCAGAAAGAGGACATCGACCTCGCCGTCGCCGCCGCGCGCAAGGCCTTTACCGAGGGCCCGTGGCCGCGGATGAAACCGCGCGAACGCGCCCGCGTGCTGAACAGGATCGCCGACGCGGTCGAGGCCCAGGAGAGCCGCCTCGCGCAGCTCGAAACCTTCGACACCGGCCTGCCGATCACCCAGGCCAAGGGCCAGGCGCTGCGCGCGGCCGAGAACTTCCGCTTCTTCGCCGACCTGATCGTGGCCCAGTTCGACGACGCCATGAAGGTCCCCGGCGCCCAGATCAACTACGTCAACCGCAAGCCGATCGGCGTCGCCGGCCTCATCACCCCGTGGAACACGCCCTTTATGCTCGAATCCTGGAAGCTCGCCCCGGCGCTGGCCACGGGCAACACCGTGGTGCTCAAGCCTGCCGAATTCACCCCGCTCTCCGCCTCGCTCTGGGCGAAGATCTTCAAGGACGCCGGCCTGCCCGACGGTGTCTTCAACCTGGTCAACGGCCTGGGGGAGGAAGCCGGGGACGCCCTGGTCAAGCATCCGGACGTCCCGCTGATCTCCTTCACCGGTGAAACCACCACGGGCAAGACGATTTTCCGCAACGCCGCGGAGAACCTCAAGGGCCTCTCGATGGAACTTGGCGGCAAGAGCCCGGCGATCATCTTCGCCGACGCCGACCTCGACGCCGCGATCGACTCGACCCTGTTCGGCGTGTTCTCGCTCAACGGCGAACGCTGCACCGCCGGCTCCCGCATCCTGGTCCAGCGCGGCATCTACGCGGAGTTCTGCGAGAAGTACGCCGCCCGGGCAAAGAACATCGTCGTCGGCGATCCGCATGATCCGAACACCGAGGTCGGAGCCCTGGTCCACCCCGAACACTACGAGAAGGTCTCCCGCTACGTGGAGATCGGCAAGTCTGAGGGCCGGCTGCTGGCCGGCGGCGGCCGCCCGGACCATCTCCCAGAGGGCAACTACATCGCCCCCACCGTGTTTGCCGACGTCGCCCCGGACGCCCGGATCTTCCAGGAGGAGATCTTCGGCCCCGTCGTCGCCATCACCCCCTTCGACACCGACGACGAAGCCCTCGCGCTCGCGAACAACACCCGCTACGGCCTCGCCGCCTACATCTGGACCCAGAACCTGACCCGCGCGCACAACTTCTCCCAGAACGTCGAGGCCGGCATGGTCTGGCTCAACAGCCACAACGTCCGCGACCTGCGCACCCCCTTCGGCGGGGTCAAGGCCTCCGGCCTCGGCCACGAGGGCGGCTACCGGTCCATCGACTTCTACACCGACCAGCAGGCCGTCCACATCACTCTGGGCGCCGTCCACACCCCGAAGTTCGGCGCCTGAGCCTTCCGGCCAGCGCCACCCCAGAACCCTTTCAAAGAAGAGAGAATCCCATGACCAACTTCATCCCCACCCCCACGGTCCCGGCACCGGACATCGTCCGCTGCGCCTACATGGAGATTGTGGTCACCGACCTCGCCAAGTCCCGTGAGTTCTACGTGGACCTCCTGGGCCTGCACGTGACCGAGGAGGACGAGAACGCGATCTACCTGCGTTCCCTCGAAGAGTTCATCCACCACAACCTGGTGCTGCGCAAGGGCCCCATCGCCGCCGTCGCGGCCTTCGCCTACCGGGTGAAGTCCCCCGCCGAAGTGGACGCCGCCGAGGCTTACTACAAGGAACTGGGGTGCCGTACCGAGCGCCGCAAGGACGGCTTCACCAAGGGCATCGGCGACGCCGTCCGCGTCGAGGACCCGCTTGGCTTCCCTTACGAATTCTTCTACGAGGTGGAGCACGTGGAACGCCTCACCCAGCGCTACGATCTCTACTCCGCCGGCGAGCTGGTCCGGCTGGACCACTTCAACCAGGTCACCCCGGACGTCCCGCGCGGCCGCAAGTACCTCGAGGACCTCGGCTTCCGCGTCTCGGAGGACATCCAGGACTCCGACGGCGTCACGTACGCCGCGTGGATGCACCGCAAGCAGACCGTGCACGACACCGCCCTGACCGGCGGCAACGGCCCGCGCATGCACCACGTCGCGTTCGCCACCCACGAGAAGCACAACATCATCCAGATCTGCGACAAGATGGGCGCCCTGCGGATCAGCGACCGGATCGAACGCGGCCCCGGCCGGCACGGCGTCTCCAACGCGTTCTACCTGTACATCCTGGACCCGGACGGCCACCGCGTGGAAATCTACACCCAGGATTACTACACCGGAGACCCGGACAACCCCACCATCACCTGGGACGTGCACGACAACCAACGCCGCGACTGGTGGGGCAACCCCGTGGTCCCGTCCTGGTACACCGAAGCCTCCCTGGTCCTGGACCTCGACGGGAACCCCCAACCGGTGATCGAACGCACCGACGCCTCCGAAATGGCCGTCACCGTGGGGGCCGACGGATTCTCCTACACCCGCAAGGAAGGCTCTGCGGCCGAGGGGTTCAAGCTCGGGGCGCAGCTGTAGCCATGCTGGATGCCAAGACGATCGAGGCCATCGCCGACGAACTGCTGGAAGCCGGCCGCAGCCGGACCCCGGTCCCCCGCCTGACAGCCCGCTACCCGGACATGACCGTGGAGGACTCCTACGCCGTGCAGCAGCTCTGGCGGCGCCGCAATGAGGACGCCGGCCGGACCCTGGTGGGCCGCAAGATCGGCCTCACATCCCGGGCCATGCAGGCCGCCACGGGCATCACCGAACCGGACTACGGTGCGATTTTCGATGACATGGTGCTTGAGACCGGCTGCTCAGTGGAGTGGGACCGGTACACGCATCCGAGAGTTGAGGTGGAGCTGGCGTTCGTGCTGAAGGATGCGCTCAAGGGACCCGGCTGCACCATCTTCGACGTCCTGAACGCCACCGACTACGTGGTGCCGGCCCTCGAAATCCTGGACTCCAGGATCGAGATGGACGGCCGGACCATCGTGGACACCATCGCGGACAACGCCGCGATGGGCGCCATGGTGATCGGCGGCAACCCGGTGAAGCCGGACACCGTCGACCTGCGCTGGATCTCGGCCATCCTGTACAAGAACCAGACCGTGGAGGAAACCGGTGTTGCCGCCGGCGTCCTTGACCATCCGGCCAACGGGGTGCACTGGCTGGCCAACAAGATCGCCGCACACGGGGACGCCATGAAAGCCGGCGACATCGTCCTCGCCGGCTCGTTCACCCGGCCGATGTGGGTGTACAAGGGTGATACCGTCCACGCGGACTACGGACCATTGGGGAGCATCACATGCCGTTTCGAGTAGACAACACTTTCCGGGACGCCCTGCGCAGCCAGACCGGCGCCTCCGGACGGCCTTTGGCCGGGATGTGGGTGTGCTCGGGCAGCCCCCTCGTGGCCGAAATTTGTGCCGGCTCCGGGCTCGACTGGCTCCTGGTCGACGCCGAGCACAGCCCCAACGGACTCGAATCCATCCTCGCCCAGCTGCAGGCCATCCACGGCTATCCGGTCCACACCTTGGTCCGGCCCCCGGTGAACGACACGGTGGTGATCAAGCAGTACCTGGACCTGGGCGCCCAGAACCTGCTGATTCCCATGGTGAACTCGGCGGCGGAGGCGCAAGCCGCCGTCGCCGCCACCCGCTATCCGCCGCACGGCGTACGCGGCGTCGGCTCGGCCTTGGCCCGGGCCGCGCGCTGGAACCGGGTCCCTGACTACCTGGCCCGCGCCGGCGAAACCATCAGCGTCACGGTCCAGATCGAGTCGGTGGCGGCAGTAGATGCCGTGGCGGACATCCTGAACGTGGATGGTGTGGACGCGATTTTCCTGGGGCCCTCCGACCTTGCAGCGTCCATGGGCCTGCTGGGACAGCAGGAACATCCCGAGGTCCGCGCCGCCGTTGAGCACTGCCTCTCCGCTGCAAAGGCGGCAGGCAAACCCGCCGGCGTCAACGCTTTCAACCCGGACACCGCCCGGCACTACCTCTCCAGCGGTGCCGGTTTCATCCTGGTGGGGGCCGACGTCGCACTGCTGGCCCGGGGCTCCGAGGCCCTTGCCGCGCAATTTGTGCGGTCGGCCGACGGCGACTCCCCCGCCAGTTACTGACCCCGGTCGGCGTCCCGGATAGCGGCGCTTAGTGGTCCAACGCTCCGGGTCGCCACACGACCAGGGCCTGCGAACGGGCGCGGGGCCGCTGGCCGCGGGCCAGCGTGACGACGTCGCCCGCTGCCCCCGCGGCGAATATCCGGGAATCCAATGGCTGCCGGCGCCGGCCTAGCTCCTCAGTCAGCTCGGCAACGCGGCGCTGCAGCGCCGCGACCTGGTTCTCCAGCTGCAGAATCCGCTTGATACCCTCCAGCGAGACCCCCTCATGGGAGAGCCGCTGCACCTCACGGAGCATGTTGACGTCACGCTGCGAATACCGCCGGGACTTGCCGGGGGCGCGGCTGGGCGAGACGATGCCGAGCCGGTCGTATTGGCGCAGCGTCTGCGGGTGCATGTCCGCCAGCTCCGCGGCGACGGAGATGACGAAGATCGGCTGGTCGAACTCGATGTCCATGCCAGGACTCCTACAGCCGGGCCTTGGCTGCCAGGCCGGCGCGGACGTCCTCGCCGGAGGTGGCCGCGGCGAAGGCCTTCACCGCTTCCTCGGCGGCCTTGTCCAGCTTCTTGGGCACGGCGACGTCGATGGTGACCAGCAGATCGCCGGTGGCCTTGGTGTGCTTCACACCGCGCCCCTTGACGCGCAGGGTCCGGCCCGACGGCGTCCCGGCCGGCACCCGGACCTTGACCTTGTCGCCGTCGATGGTCGGGACCTCGATGTCGGCGCCGAGCGCGGCTTCCGGGAACGTGACCGGGACATGGATGCGCAGGTTGTCCCCGTCACGGGTGTAGAAATCGTGCGGCTTCACGGACACGGTGACCATCAGGTCGCCGTTGCCGGCCGGACCGTACTGGCCCTTGCCGCGGACGCGGACCTTCTGGCCGTCCTTGATTCCGGCCGGGATCCGCACGTCAATGACCTCGCCGTCGGGCTCGCGCAGGCCGATGGTGGTGCCGCGGATGGACCCGGCGAAGGAGATGCTGGTCGACGCGGTGCGGTCGGCGCCCTTCTGCGGGCCGCGCTGGAAGGACTGGCCACCGCCAAAGCCCCCGCCGCCGAAGAGGTCGGCGAATTCGGGCGGAATGCCGCCCGCGGTGCTGTAGCCGCCGGAGTGCCGTCCGCCGCCGCCGGTGAACAGGCCGCCGAAGAGGTCCTCGAACCCCGCGCCGCCACCGGCCCCACCGGCGCCGCCGGGGGCGAAGCGCGCGCCGCCGCCCATGGCGCGGATGGCGTCGTACTGCTGGCGCTCGTCCGGGTCGGACAGCACGGAGTACGCCTCGGAGATGTCCTTGAACTTCTTCTCCGACGCGGTGTCACCGGCGTTCGTATCCGGGTGGTGCTGCCGAGCAAGCTTCCGGTAGGCCTTCTTGATGTCGGCGTCGGAAGCGTCCTTGGCGACTCCAAGGATCTTGTAGAAGTCCTTGTCCACCCAGTCCTGGCTAGCCACTGGCGTTTCCTTTCAAATCTGTTCTTACCGAGCTCTCCGCGATACATGGGCCCCCGCCCCTTCGCCGGGTGTCTTGGGATCTGCGATCCCAAGACACCCGGCTCCGACAGGCCCGATGCCACTCCCGGGGCCCATGTATCGCTGCGAGCTTGTGATCATCTCACCTTAGGTGACCCGAAAGCTGAACGCCGTAGCGGATGAGGGGGCCCGGGTGTGGCTTCGGGCCTGCCGGAGCGTGGAGGCTGTGGTCCGCAGGACCATAGCCTCCACGCGGAGGGGCGGGGCCCCCTCATCCGCGAAGGCGTGGAGGCGCCAAAGGTGACTACGCCGGAACAGACACGATGACCTGGGCTGCGCGGAGCACCCGGTCGCCGGACTTGTAGCCGGAGCGCAGGACCTGGCTGACGGTGTCGGTGACGACGTCCGGGCCGGGCTGCTGGATGAGGGCCTCGTGGATCGTGGGATCGAACTCCACGCCGGTCTCATCAATGCGCACCAAGCCGTAGGTCTTCAGCGCATTCTCCAGCTTGGCGGCGATCGCGGCGAACGGTCCGTCCGCGAGGTCACCGTGCTGCCGGGCGGCGTCGACGTCGTCGAGCACCGGGAGCAGGGCGTTCAGGACGCCGATGACGGCCATCTCCCCTGCCACGGCACGGTCGCGTTCAACCCGCTTGCGGTAGTTGACGTACTCGGCCTGCAGGCGGCGGAGGTCGTTCTTCAGTTCCTCCGCCTCCCCGGCGTCGACGCCCTGGGCCACCGACTCCGCTGCCGGAACGTCGACGCTGTTGAGGATGTCCTCGGCCTGGGACAGCGCGTCCCCGGCGTCGGCGTCCCCCGCGCGTTCCTGGTCGGGGTGGCGGGCCTGGCCGGTCTTCGGATCAACCTTGCGGTTGTCGTGGATCACCGGCTTCTGGTTCTCGTCCCGGCCCTCGCCAGCGTGCTCTTCTTCGTTACCGTGGTGCGGCATGACTACTTCTTCTCGTCTTCGTCAACGATCTCGGCGTCAACGATGTCTTCGTCGGAAGCTGCCTGCTCGCCGGCCGGGGCACCCTGGGCGCCGGCGGCGCCGTCCGGGGAACCGGGCTGGGCGTAGATGGCCTCGCCGAGCTTGGTCTGCGAAGCCTGGAGCTTCTCAAACGCGGTCTTGACGGCGGCGTCATCAGTGCCCTCGAGCGCGGCCTTGAGGGCGTCGACGTCGGCCTGAACCTCGGTCTTGACCTCTTCGGGCAGCTTGTCGGCGTTGTCGGCGATCAGCTTGTCCACGGAGTAGGCGAGCTGCTCGGCCGTATTGCGGGTGTCGGTCGCCTCGCGGCGGGCCTTGTCCTCGGCGGCGTGCTCCTCGGCGTCGCGGACCATCCGGTCGATGTCTTCCTTCGAGAGGCTGGAGCCGCCGGTGATGGTCATCGACTGTTCCTTGCCGGTGCCCTTGTCCTTCGCGGAGACGTGCACAATGCCGTTCGCGTCGATGTCGAAGGTGACCTCGACCTGCGGAACGCCGCGCGGGGCGGGAGCGATGCCGGTCAGTTCGAACGTGCCCAGCGGCTTGTTGTCGCGGGTGAATTCACGCTCGCCCTGGAAGACCTGGATGGCCACGGACGGCTGGTTGTCGTCCGCCGTGGTGAAGGTCTCGCTGCGCTTGGTGGGGATGGCGGTGTTGCGCTCGATCAGGTGCGTCATGATGCCGCCCTTGGTCTCGATGCCGAGGGAGAGCGGGGTGACGTCGATCAGCAGCACGTCCTTGCGCTCGCCCTTGAGGACACCGGCCTGCAGTGCGGCGCCCACGGCGACGACCTCATCCGGGTTGACGCCCTTGTTCGGCTCCTTGCCGCCGGCGAGCTCCTTGACCAGATCGGAGACGGCCGGCATACGGGTGGAGCCGCCGACCAGCACGATGTGGTCGATGTCGGAGAGCTTGATGCCGGCTTCCTTGATGACATCGTGGAACGGCTTCTTGGTGCGCTCCAGCAGGTCCTTGGTGAGGTCCTGGAACTTGGCGCGGGTCAGCTGTTCGTCCAGGTGGACCGGGCCGTCGGGGGTGACGGAGAGGTACTGGAGGGAGACGTTAGTGCTGGTCGAGGAGGAAAGTTCCTTCTTGGCCTGCTCGGCAGCCTCACGCAGGCGCTGCAGGGCGATCTTGTCCTTGGAGAGGTCGATGCCCTTGACCTTGAGCTGGTTCAGCAGGTAGTCGACGACGCGCTGGTCCCAGTCGTCGCCGCCGAGGCGGTTGTCACCCGCGGTGGCGCGGACCTGGATGGTGGAGAAGTCGTCTTCGTCCTTGCCGACCTCGAGGAGGGAGACGTCGAAGGTTCCGCCACCGAGGTCGAAGACGAGGATGAGCTCGTCTTCCTTGCCCTTGTCCAGGCCGTAGGCCAGGGCTGCCGCGGTGGGCTCGTTGACGATGCGCAGCACCTTGAGGCCCGCGATCTCGCCGGCCTCCTTGGTGGCCTGGCGCTCGGCGTCGTTGAAGTACGCGGGAACGGTGATCACGGCATCGGTGACCTTTTCGCCGAGGTAGGACTCGGCGTCGTTCTTGAGCTTCATCAGGATGCGCGCGGAAATTTCCTGCGCGGTGTACTTCTTGTCGTCGATCGCGACGGTCCAGTCGGTGCCCATGTGGCGCTTGACGGAGGCGATGGTGCGGTCGATGTTGTTGACGGCCTGGCGCTTGGCGATCTCGCCGACCAGGACCTCGCCGGACTTGGAGAACGCAACAACCGACGGCGTGGTGCGGCCACCCTCGGCGTTGGCAATGACGGTGGGCTCGCCACCTTCGAGAACGGAGACGACGGAGTTGGTGGTTCCGAGGTCGATACCTACTGCACGTGACATGTGTTGCTTCCTTCTTTCCTTGGAAACTTGCTGGCCCCGGCTGTCGGGCGGGTGCCCGGCGGCCGGGGCATACCCGGAGTTCGAGCCCGTCGAGGACGAGGCGCGCCCACTTATTGAGCGCTCTGCACTCAACTTTACCCAGCACCGGGGAGAAGTCAATCCGAAGTTGAGTCTGGTTCACTCAACTCTGGGCGCAGGGGCGATTCGGGCGCGCCAAGTCCTTCTCAAGGCCCCGAATTTCCGCGGGTTTTGGGCGCGACGAGGCGCCGTGGCGGCTGGTTTCGCTGTGCGAGAACGCCGGGTGGAGGAGCGAAGTGAGTTCGGGCGGCCTAGGTGTCCTCGCGGCCCGCGTCGTCCCTGACTGCGCCGTCGCGCCCCGCCGGTTCCTCCGCGGCACCCTCGGCCCGGTGCCCTGCACGCCGAGGACCGGCGGCGCCCGCCGTGCCGTAATCGCCTTCGGGGTACTCGCCTTCCTCGCCGACGACGGTGTCCGGTCCGGTTGCGCCGGCGCGCCCATAGTCACCCTCGGGGTAGTCGCCCGCTTCGTCGCCTACGCGCGTGCCGCTGGCCACCCCCGCCTTGCCGTAGTCACCCTCCGGGTATTCGCCCTCGGGCGCGTCTGCCGGGTTCTCGCCCGCAACGCCCGCTTTGCCGTAGTCGCCCTCAACGTACTGGCCGGCGTCGGCGTCGGCTGCGGGCTCGGCGGCAGCCGGGACCGGGGCGGCGCCGGGGCGCTGCTGTGCTGCCGTTCGATCAAACTCACTGTTTTCAGACATGTGTGGATCCCTCCTGCAGGCGGTGGGCGCCGGCGTTGGCGCAGTCGCAGTCTATCGAGCACCACCGGGAGGCAACAGGGGTCCGCGCCGACGCGCAGCCCGGCGCGGACGTACACCTAGGATCGCAGCCCGGCAATCCCGGCGAGGACGGCAAGATGATGCGCGAACAGCTCATCCCGGGCCGCGAAGGTGTCTGCGCCGTACTGGCCGAACACTTCGAAACTGATGGCGCCGAACAGCGAGGTCCAGACCAAGGCACCACGCGCCAGCAGCTCGTCCGGCACTTCCAGTCCGGCCTCGCTGCGGATCCGCTCCAGGTCAGCGGCAAGCGCCGGCACGACGGCGGCCCGGTCGTCGGGCACCGCCAGCAGGCCGGAGCGGTAGGCGCCGTCAAGCAGTGTCATGAGGGAGTTGATGACCCTCGTCCCCGGCACCATGGTCCGCTCCGACGGAGCCTGGTAGCCGGGTACCGGACTGCCGAAGAGCAGCGCGTAGCTGGCCGGCTGCGCCACCGCCCAGGCCCGAACCGCCCCTCCTAGCGCCTCGAACCTCCCCTCGAAATCGCCCTCCGGGCGAGCCCCCACGGCGGCGTCCACCGCATCCCCCAGCTCGTTGTAGGCATCGACCAGCAGCAGGGTCAGCAGTTCCTCGCGGCTCTCGACATACCGGTACACGGCTGACGAAACGACGCCGAGCTCCCTGGCGACGGCGCGCAGGGACAGCGCGGCGGCGCCGTGCAGGGCCAGATGCTCCCGGCCGATGCGCACGATGTCCTGGATGGTCCGCTCCCGGGCCCGCGCGCGCGGCGTGGAGGGCGTGATGGAGGGCTCGACGGGCGGAGCGGAGGCAGTCTGCGGCATGCCTCCAGCATTCCACAGCCCGGAGCAGTGTCAACAAATGTGAGCACTGCTCTTGACTTTTGCCCTAACTCGCCGCATTCTGACTGAGAGAGCACTGCTCTCAATGACCGTAGCAGCGAAAGTGAGAAGACCATGTCCCCCTCCGGCTTCCCCGGCGTCCCGGGCCCTGCAATGTTTGTCGTCACCGGCGCCGGTCCGGTCGGCTGGACGGTTGCCGAGCAACTTGCCGCGGCCGGCCACCGGGTGCGGGTGCTCACCCGCTCCGGCAGCGGGCCGATCCATCCGCGCGTCGAGCGAATCGCCGTAGACGTCTCCAGCCCGGCGCGGCTGGGCGAGCTGTTCAGGGACGCCAGAGCCGTCTTCCACTGCATCCACGGTTCGCAGTACACGGCCAACGCCTGGGCAGCCGAGCTTCCGGGCGCGGAGCAGACGGTGCTGGCGGCGGCAGCCGAAGCCGGAGCCGTCGTCGTCTTCCCCGAGAGCCTGTACTCCTACAGCGAACCTGCCCGGACGATGCGCGAAGACAGTCCGCGAGAGGCCCGCGGCGGCAAGCGCGGGATCCGCACCGCACTGCTCAGGGCGCGGGCCGCGTCCGCCACGGACACCGTCAGCGTGGTGGCCAGCGACTTCTTTGGTCCCCGGGTGCTCGGCGCGCACGCCGGCGAGCGCATGCTGAAGCCGGTGCTGGCAGGCAGGCGCCTGCTGGTGGTCGGCAGCGCGGACCAACCGCACTCGTTCACCTATGTGCCGGATCTGGCCGCCGCCATGATCAGGGCGGCACAGGATCCTTCGCTGTGGAACCGGGTGTGGCATGCGCCCACCGGACCCGCGGCGAGCCAGCGCGCGATGGCCGCAGCATTCGCCGCCGCTGCCGGGATGCGGGGCCCCCGGGTGGCGGGTGTCCCGGGCTGGGCGCTGCGGGCCTTGGGGGCAGTCTCTCCCGGCACCCGGGAACTGGCCGAAACCCTGTACCAGTTCGAGTACCCCTTCGTGATGGACTCGCAGGCAAGTGAGGCGGCGCTGGGCCTGCAGCCGACGCCACTTGCGCAAGCAGCCGCCGCAACCGTGGCCTGGTGGGGGAACCAGGGACGGTGACGGCGGCTGCGGCGGAGGGTGCCGCGGGCGGTTTCGGCTGGCGGGGATTCGGCTAGCGGATTCCCGCCTCGGCGGTTTCCGGCTCCGGGGCGGCCGGGAGCTCACGCCCGGCCGCGTCCGCGTCGGGGCGTCCGAGCTTGCCCGGCCACCAAATCCGCGGGCCGATGTCATAGGCGAGGGCCGGGACCAGTAGGGAGCGGACCAGGACGGTGTCCAGCAACACCCCGAACGCCACGATGAAGGCAAGCTGCACCAGGAACATGATGGGGATGACGCCCAGGGCCGCGAAGGTCGCCGCCAACACCACGCCGGCCGAGGTGATGACCCCTCCGGTGACGCCGAGGCCGCGCAGGATGCCCGGCCGGGTGCCGTGTTTGATGGACTCCTCGCGGACCCTGCTCATCAGGAAGATGTTGTAGTCCACGCCGAGGGCGACGAGGAAGACGAAGCCGAAGAGCGGAACGGTGGCGTCCGCCCCGGGGAAGCCGAAGATGTGGTTGAACACGACGGCGGAGACGCCCATCGCGGCGCCGTAGGAGAGCACCACCGAGGCCACCAGCAGCACCGGCGCCAGAATCGAGCGGAGCAGCAGCATCAGGATGACCAGGATGACGGCCAGAACCACCGGGATGATGGTGACCAGGTCGCGCTGGGCGGTGGTGTTGGTATCCAGCGCCGTGGCGGTTACCCCGCCGACGAGCGCGCCGCTGTCGATGGTCTTGAGTTCCGTGCGGAGTTGGACGACGACGTTCTCGGCCTCGTTGGAGTCGGCCGCGTCGTTCAGGGTGGCGTTGATGAGGACCCGGCCGTCGCGGACCGCGGGTTTGGTGGCGGCACCGGGGGCGCCGGGGATAACGGGGGCGCCGGAGTCGGCCACCAGATAGGCGTCGCCCACGCCGTCGGTGTCCTTGGTCTTGGCCAGCACGTCCTGGGCCTTGGCCTGGTCGGTGACGATCACGGCGGGGCTGCCGCTGCCGGCGTCGAAGTGGCGGGCCAAGGCCTTCTGTCCGTCTACCGCGTTGGAGGCGGAGAGGATGACGGCGGTCTGCGGGACGCCGTTGGCCTTGAGCTGGAGCACGCCCGCGGCGGCCACCACCAGCAGCAGTACCGAGGCCACCCAGACAGTGCGCGGGCGGCGGGAAACCAGCGTGCCGGTGGCCCGCCACAGGCCCCTCTGGCCCTCGAGACCGGTGACGAATTCAGGCTCGCGCTCCTCCTCGGGGAGCAACTTGGGCCGGAACGGCCAGAACGCGGTGCGGCCGAGCAGCGCCATCATGGCCGGCAGCAGGGTGAGCGCGGCGAAGAGCGAGCAGAGGATGCCAGCGGCCGCCACCGGGCCCAGTGCCTTGTTCGAGTTCAGGTCGGAGAATAGCAGGCAGAGCAGCGCAATGATCACCGTGGCGCCGGAGGCCAGGATCGGCTCCCACGCAGCTTTCCAGGCGGTGAGGGCAGCCGCGGTGCGGTTGGTGGTGTGCGTCAGGGCCTCGCGGAACCGTGCCACGTAGAGCAGCGCGTAGTCCGTCGCGGCGCCGATCACCAGGATGGACAGGATGCCCTGGCTCTGGCCGTTGAGCTGGATCCAGCCCAGCTTCGCCATGCCGAACACCAGCAGAATGGCGGCGCAGAGCGCGAAAACCGAGGTGAACAGCACCGCGATCGGCAGCAGCAGGGACCGGTAGACCACCAGCAGGATCACGAACACGGCCCCGAGCGCCACGAGCAGCAGGATGCCGTCGATGCCGCCGAAGGCGCTGACCAGGTCTGCCGTGAGGCCCGCCGGGCCGGTGACGAAGGTCCGCATGCCCTCCGGCGCCGAGGCCTTGACCTCGTCGCGGACCTCCTTGATCACGTTCTTGACCTCGTCCGAGGAGGCAATGGGGACCACAAACTGCACGGCCTTGGCGTCTTTGGAGGGGATCGGCCCGATCACGCTGCTGCCGGCCTTGAGCTCTTCCAGCTTGCCCTTGATGGCGGCGGCTTCACCGAGCTGCGCGGGGGTGAACGCGGAATCGCTCTCGATCACGATGACCGCGGGGATCTCCTTGGAGTCGCGGAACTTGGCCTGCCAATCCTGCGCCTCCGTGGCCTCGGCCCCCGCGGGGAGGAATGAGGCCTGGTCGTTGGAGGAGACCTCGCTGAGCCGGCCAAAGGTGGGGCCGCCGATGCCAGCGATGGCCAGCCAGGCGACCACCAGCACGGCGGGCACGAGCCAGCGCAGCCAGAACGGGACTCGGTGGGGATTTTGCCGGCTGTGTTTCATGGTGTCCTTCTCGGGTGGTGACGCGGAGTAGAATTTAGTAAATCATAGATTATCTCCATCATGGATATAAGTGACAGTCTAGAAATAATTTCGCCGGTCCGGCGGACGGGCTGGAGTAAACTCCGGATGGCGCAAACCGCGCAAGCCCCGCGGGGCGGAGCAGGAGGGGTGAGATGTCAACTGAACCGCCGGGACGCCCCGACGCCGCAGGCCCGCCGCCGCTGGTCAGCCTGTTGCAGGAGTTCAGCCTGGAAGCCAACCGCTTTGCGGACGCGGCCGGCGCCCGCAATGACATGCACCGCACCGACCTCAACGCCCTGTCCGTGATCATGCAGCACACCTCCAGGAACCAGGTGGTCACGCCCGGGGTGCTGCGCCGGGAGCTCCACCTCTCTTCCCCCGCCACCACCGCCCTGATCGACCGGCTCGACAAGTCCGGCCACGTGGTCCGGGAACGGCAGGGCACGGACCGCCGCCAGGTCCAGCTCCGGATGACCCCCAAGGCCTACCGCGACGGCGGCGCCATGTTCGCGCCGCTCGCCCGGCACATGGCCGCCGCACTTGCGGGCTTCACGCCCGAGGAGCTCGAACTCGCCACCCGGTTTATGCACGCGATGATCGACGCAACGGTCAAGGCCGGCGAAGAAGCCGCCACCGGCCCCTAATCCGGCCGCGGTCGGCGTAGCGTTTCCTTATGAGCGCCCAGCAGCCCGACGACGTCTACACCCACGGCCACCACGAATCCGTGGTCCGCGCCCACGCTTCCCGCACGGCGGAGAACTCAGCGGCGTTCGTCCTTCCGCACCTCGCCCCGGGGGTGTCGGTGCTCGACGTCGGCTGCGGACCCGGCAGCATCACGTGCGATTTCGCCGGGCTTGTGTCCGCCGGGAAAGTCACCGGGCTGGACCGCTCCACCGAGGTGATCGGCCATGCCGCTGCCCTCGCGGCCGAGCGCGGCGTACAGAGCGTCGAGTTCGTCGCCGGCAACATCTACGACCTTGGCTTCGGGGACGAGACGTTCGACGTCGTCCACGCCCACCAGGTACTGCAGCACCTCACCGATCCGGTGGCCGCCCTCCGGGAGATGCGCCGGGTCGCCAAGGCCGGCGGAATCGTGGCGGTGCGCGACGCCGACTTCCACGGCATGAGCTGGTACCCCGCCGTCCCCGAACTGGATGAGTGGATGGAGCTCTACCAGCGCATCGCGCGCCGGAACGGTGCCGAGCCCGACGCCGGGCGGCGGCTCGTGTCCTGGGCGCAGGCCGCCGGGTTCACCGACGTCGCGCCGTCGAGCAGCAACTGGCTCTACGCGACCGGCCAGCAGCGCCGCTGGCAGGCCCGGGTGTGGGGCGAGCGGGTGCTGCATTCGGCGTTCGCAGACCAGGCGCTCGAGTACGGGTTCGCCACCGCCGCGGACCTCGCCCGGATCTCCGCGGGCTGGCACCGCTGGGGCTCCACGGACGACGGCTGGTTCCTGATCCCGAACGGCGAGGTGATCGCCCGGGCCTGAGACCCTGCGGGCGTGGAGCGGGAGCCTAGTAGGAAAGTGCGGGAAGCGTCACCGCGGCCGGGTCCCCCATGCCCTGGTTCTGGGTGAAACCCACAACCCCGATCCTTACGTCCCTGGCCCGGTGCACGTCCGTGATGGTCGCTGACCGCGCCGCGCCCTCCACCATGCCCGCGGGGATGCCGTCCACGGTGAGGGCCCACCGGTAGGGCTCCGGGCCGCCCGGTTCCCAGGTTATCTGCACGGTGCTGATGCCGTTGGAATGGGCGGTCACCGCCACGGTTACGTTGACGGGGGCGACGGGCAGCCCGTCCCTGGGGCCGCGGCCGATGTGGACGCCCGTCGAGGCCGTCGACAGTCCCCCGGTGGCATGGGTGATCCGCACCGTCGCAGTGCCCTCGAACAGGGCGGGATAGCTGTGGGTCGCCACCGGGATCGGCCCCACCTGGTCAACGACCCCGTTGCCGTCGAAATCCCATTCGTACTGCGCAATGTTGACCCCGCGGGGCAGCGATGCGGAGACGCTGAAAGTGACTGTCTGGCCGGGCATGGCGTAGTAGTCGGGGTTGGCGAACCGAAGCCCGGGCACGGCGGACGGGCCCGCCGAGCTCACGGCCGGCACGGACCGGGGCGTGGTAGATGGGGGCGTAGCGGACAGTGGCGGTGCGGACGACGACGGCGGTCCGGCCCCGGGCAGCGCGCAGGACGACGCGGTAAGCAGTAAGGCTCCGGCAACCATCGTTCCGACGATCCTGTCCATCGACTCCCCCAAGCCTGGCTGCCGCACTGATGCCGCACGATTGAGAGCATCGTAACGTCCAGCGCCCTGGTTGTCTCCACGCGCGCGGGCGGAGCCGTGCCGGCTCCGCTGCCTTCACAGCGGCGCTACAGTGCCGCCAAAGTCCTGCCAAATCTGCGCGTACCACTCTGGTTACAGCCGCAAACGTCGGCCGGCCCGGAATCCCGGACCCCAGCGAAGGAGCAGCACCATGGCAAAGATCAACAAAGGCACAGCGGCACTCATGCTTGCAGCGGTCATCGGCGGCGGCGCGATCGGCGTCTCGGCCCTCCCGGCGATGGCCGACGACGCGGCCGGGACGACGTCGTCAAGCACAACCGCAGCCACCGGCAGCGGAACGGCGGGGAGCGGCGCGGCCGCGCACGGTCCGCACCAGGCCAACGGCAAAACGGAGGAGATCCTCACCGGTGACACCGCCGCGAAGGTCGAAGCGGCGGTGAAGGCAGACCAGCCCGGTGCGACGATCGAGCGGATGGAGACCGACGCCGACGGCGCGACGTACGAAGCGCACATCACCAAGGCCGACGGCACGCGTGCCACCGTGCTGCTGGATGACAACTTCGCCGTGACCGGCACCCAGGAGGGCCAGGGCCCGGGCGGGCACGGCGGCCCCGGCGACGCGGATTCGGACGGGTCCGCGGCCAACGGCTGACCCGCACCCCGCTCGGAAAGGCTCCGGACCCCGGCGGCGCCGCGGTCCGGAGCATCTTCCTGCGGCCCTTTCCCCGTCATCCCGACTGCCGCTAGGGTGCAGTCAAGTACCCAACGGTGAGGAGAAAGTATGCGCAAGGTGACGGCCGGCCTGTTCAGTTCCGTGGACGGTGTGGTGGAAGACCCGTTCCTGTGGCAGTTCGACAGCTTCGACGCGGAGCTGGGAGCGGGGATGGGCGAGATGATGGGCCGGATCGACGCCGGGATCCTGGGCCGCGTCGGCTACCAGCAGTGGGCCCAGTACTGGCCGAACGCCGAAGCCGACGCCGACTTCGGCGGCTTCATCAATCCGCTGCCCAAATTCGTGGCCTCCCGGACCCTGACCGGCGAGCTGGAGTGGCAAAACTCCCGGCTGATCGACCGGCCGCTGGAGGACTTCGTGGCGGACCTGAAGAACGGCGACGGCGGCGACATCGGCGTCTTCAGCAGCATCTCCCTGGTCCGCCAGTTGCTGTTCGCCGGACTGCTCGACAGCCTGATGCTGATCGTCCATCCGGTGATTGCCGGCAGCGGCCGGCGGCTGTTCAACGACGGCGACCCCCTGACCCGGCTCGAGCTGCAGTCGTCCCAGCAGACCAGCAAGGGCAACATGATCCTCGAATACGGCATCCGCCAGGGCTGAACCCGGCCCGCCCATGGGCCCGGCCCGTCATCAAGGCGGGCCGGGCAGGGCCGGAACCGTAAACTTGGCAGGTGCAACTCTCCCTTTGGCTCGCCCTGGCCGGCGCCGGTGTCCTGATCAGCTTCACTCCGGGCGCGGGCGCGATCAACACCATGAGCAACTCCCTGAACTCCGGCTTCCGGCGCTCCATCTGGGGCATCCTGGGGCAGCAGGCAGCGCTGGTGGTGCACATCCTCGTTGTGGCCCTCGGCGTCGGGGTGCTCGTCGCGAGCTCGCCGCTGGCCTTCAACATCATCCGGTACGCCGGCGCCGCCTACCTGGTCTACCTGGGCATCCAGCAGTTCCGGCACAAGCCCGACCTGGACCAGGAGAAGGCCGCGGCGCTGCGCAACGAACCCGCGTTCTCGATGTTCCGCCGAGGCCTCTGGGTCAACCTGCTCAACCCGAAGGCGATCGTCTTCTTCCTGGCCTTTATGCCCCAGTTCATCCGGCCGGAACAGCCGCTGCTGGCGCAGTACCTGGTCCTCGCCGCCACCGTGATCGTGATCGACATCCTGGTCATGTGGTTCTTCTTTGCGGCGGCGGCCACCACCTTCCAGCGCTTCACGCACGATGCCCGGGGCCAGCGGATCCTCAACCGGACCTTCGGTGTGCTGTTTATGGCCGTCGGCGTCCTGCTGGCCCTGCTCCACTAGTCGCGGCGGTTCCGGGGCCGCAAATGTCCGTTCGCGCTTATTGCCCCGTGGCGGGTGCCAGTTTCCGCAGATCGGCCTTCCGGATCTTGCCGCTGGCGGTCCGGGGCATTTCGTCCACGAACACCACGGACTTGGGGATCTTGTACCGCGCGAGCCGGCCGTCCAGGTGGGCGCGCAGCTGATCCTCCGTGAGGCGGGCCCCCTCCCGCAGCAGCACCACGGCCCGGGGCACCTCGCCCCACTTCTCGTCCGGCACGCCGATCACGGCGACGCTTCCGACGGCGTCGAGCTCGGCGATGGCCTGCTCCACCTCGGCGGGGTAGATGTTTTCCCCGCCGGAGATGATCATGTCCTTGAGCCGGTCGGAGATGAACACGAATCCGTCCGGGTCCTTGTAGCCCATGTCGCCGGATTTGAACCAGCCATCGGCGGTGTACGAATCGGCCGTCGCCTCGGGCCGGTTCCAGTACTGGTCGATGACGTTGGGCCCTTTGATCTGGATCTCCCCCACGGTGCCCGGCGGGGCCTGGCCGGCCTCCGGGTCCAGCGGATCGGCCACCCGGACGTCCGTGAAGAAGTGCGGCAGGCCGGAGGATCCGGCCTTGTCCCGGGACCGGGCGGCCGGCAGGGTGGTGGCGCCGGGGGCGGTCTCGGTCATGCCGTAGCCGTTGGAAAACCGCAGGCCCCGCTGCTCGTAGGCCTCCAGGACCCGCATCGGGACTGCGGACCCGCCGCAGGTGAGTTTGTTCAGCGAGCTGAGGTCGGTGGAATCCCAGTCCGGGTGCTCGCAGAGCATCTGGTAGGTGGTGGGTACTCCGCTGATGGTGGTGGCGCGGTGCTGCTGGATCAGCTCCAGAGTACGGCGGGGGTCGAACCTGGGTTCCAGGACCACGGTGCCGCCCTTCAGGAGCGTGGGCAGGACGCCCATGTCCAGGGAGGCCACATGGAACATAGGCGAGATCATCAGGGCCACGTCGGCGGAGGAGAAGTCGAAGTCGACCAGCACGTTGATGCAGTTCCAGGTGATGTTGGCGTGCGTCAGGAGGGCCCCCTTGGGGTTGCCGGTGGTTCCCGAGGTGTAGAGGATCATGGCCGGGTCGTCGAGCCCCACGGGCACGTCGGGGGCCGGCTCGGCGCCGGAGGCCAGCACCGCCTCGAACTCCTCGACCGACGCGGCAGAAGCGGAAGCTCCGGATGCGGGGGCTGCGCCGCCTCCGTCGGGCACCGCCGCGCCGGCGGCCGTCGCGTCGTCGGCGACGACAACACGGCCACGCACCGCCGTCCCCGCCGAGCCGCGCTCGGCGAGGCCGGCGAGGGCGGCCGCATGGACCAGCAGCACCGCTCCGCTGTCCTGGAGCTGGAACTGGATTTCGGGCGGAGCCAGCCGGGTGTTGAGCGGCACGAACACCGCACCGAGCAGCCCTGCCGCAAAGAGGGTCTCCAAGAAGGACGGATCGTTCTCACCGAGGTACGCCACCCGGTCGCCCTTGGCCACCCCGCGGTCCCGCAGGGCGTTCGCCAGCCGGGCGGCGCGCCGGGCGAACGCCTCGTAGCTGAGCTCCCGGGTTCCGGCGATAACGGCGGCCTTTGTGCCCGACTTTGGCCTGCGACGTTGCAGCCAGGAGCCGATGCCAAGATTCTCCATGGCAAATCCTTTCTAGTTCGACGGTAGTGCCTGCCGGGCCGGTTAGGACCGGACGGCTTCCAGATCGTTATTCTTCGGCTCCCGGGTCAGCAGGATGAAGATGATCGACACGACCGACATGATGGCGAGGTACCAGACCACGGAGGAGGTGTTTTGTCCCGAGTCCTTGAAGATCTGCGCCACGATCCCGGGGGTGAACCCTGCGCCCAGGAGGGTGGCCGGCTGGTAGCCCAGCGAGGCCCCGGTGTAGCGGGAGGTGGTGCCGAACTGCTCGGAGACAAAGGCCGCGAGCGGGCCGAACAGCGTGGAGTGGATCATCAGGCCCACCGCGAACGCTACGAAGATCAGGCCGATGTTGTTGGAGGAGAGCAGCTGGAACATCGGGACGAGGTAGGCGATGAAGAGCACCAGGCCGCCGATCATCACGGGCCGCCGGCCCAGCTTGTCGGAGAGCCGGCCGCCCATGACCACAAAGATGATCGAGACAAACGACGCCGCCGCGAACGCGTAGAGCACGCCCTGGCGGTCGGCGCCCTTGGACACCGCGTAGGTGACGGAGAAAGTAGCCAGCACCACCTGCAGCGCGAACCCGGCGGCTCCGGCCAGCATGGTGAAGATCAGGGTCTTCGGCCGCCGCAGGACCTGCAGCAGCGGGACCTCACGGCGGGCCGCCGCTCCCTGCGCCGCCTCCTCGGCTTGCTCCTTCTCCAGCGCGGCCTTGAAGATCGGGCTCTCGGAGACCTTGAGCCGGACGAACATGCCCACGCCCAGCAGCACGAAGGACAGCAGGAACGGCACGCGCCAGCCCCAAGCCAGGAACTGCGCGTTCGGCAGGGCGGAGAAGGCGCCCATCACTAGGGTGCCGAGCACCGCGCCGGTGGGGGCGCCGGCATTGACGAAGGAGGCCGCGAAGCCGCGTTTGCCGGACTCGGAGTGCTCCAGTGCCATCAGCGCCGCCCCGCCCCATTCGCCGCCGACGGCGATGCCCTGGAATACGCGCAGGATCGCCAGCAGGACGGCGCCCCAGGGGCCGGCCACGGAGGCGTCCGGGACGAGCCCGATCAGTGTGGACGCGATGCCCATGACCAGCATCGAGACAATCAGCATGCCCTTGCGGCCGAGTTTGTCGCCGAAGTGGCCGAAGATGATGCCGCCCAGGGGCCTCGCGACGTAGCCCGCGGCGAAGGTGCCGTAGGCGGCCACGACGCCGACCCAGTCGTCCATGCCGGTGAAGAACACCTTGGGAAAGACCACGGCCGCAGCCGTGGCGTAGAGCAGGAAGTCGTAGTACTCGATGGTGCTGCCGAGGTAGCTGGAGGCGATGACGGTCCGGGCTTCCCGGCGGCGTGTGCCCACGTCCATGGCCTGCAACTGCGAAATCTGGGACATCGTTGTTCCTTAGGGGCAGAGGGGGGTGGCGGGTCTACTTGTAGAAGCGGGCGAGGAATTCGGCCACGACGGCGGGCCGTTCCTGGCCCTCGATCTCGATGGTGTTGGCGACCTTGATCTGGGCGCCGCCCTTGACCTCGGTGACTTCGGCGATCGTGGCGCGCATCCGGATCCTCGAGCCGACCTTGACCGGGGACGTGAAGCGGACCTTGTCCAAGCCGTAGTTGACCTTGGTGGTGACGCCCTCGACGTCGAACAGCTCGCCCCAGAACGGGATGATCAGCGAGAGGGTGAGGAAGCCGTGCGCGATCGGGGCACCGAAGGGCCCGTCCTTGGCGCGTTCCGGGTCCACGTGGATCCACTGGTCGTCACCGGTGGCGTCGGCGAATTTGTTGATTTGTTCCTGGCTGATTTCTCGGTATTCGGTGGCGCCGAGGTCGGTGCCGGAGAGGGTGAGCAGTTTGTCGAAGTCGACGACGAGGTTGGGCATCTTGGGCTCCTCTGGTGGTTGGGCTGAGCGGATCGACGGCGGCGGGACGGGCCGGCGTCGGGGTCTAGCGGGTGAAGGCGCTGTGGCCGGTGAGGGCGCGGCCGATGATCAGGGCGTTGATTTCGTGGGTGCCCTCGTAGGAGTAGACGGCCTCGGCGTCGGCGTGGAAGCGGGCGACGTCGGTCTCGAGGGTGATGCCGTTGCCGCCCACCACCTCGCGGGCCAGCGCCACGGTCTCGCGCATCAGCAGGGAGGTCTGCATCTTGGCGAGCGCAGAGTCCGGGTCCCGGTAGATGCCCTTGGCCTGCTGCTCGGTCAGCCGGACCACAAGGGACAGGGCCGAGGTGACGTTGCCGAGCATCCGGGCCAGTTTTTCCTGGACGAGCTGGAAGGACCCCACGGGCCGGCCGAACTGTTCCCGCTGCGTGACGTAGCGCAGCGCGGCCTCGAAGGCGCCCGCGGCCATGCCGGTGGCGATCCAGGCCACATCCGAGCGCATGGCCCGCAGCATCGCGGCCACGTCCTTGAAGGAGTTGACGTTGTGCAGGCGCATCGACTCCGGGACGCGGACGCCGTCGAGGGTGATGTGCGCGTTCTGCATCATCCGCAGCGCGGTCTTGCCGTGGATTTTCTCCAGGGTCACGCCGGGGGCCTCGCGCTCCACGAGGAAGGCCTTGACCTGCCCGTCGGCTTCGTCGCGGGCGAAGACGGCCAGGACGTCGGCGGTGGCCGCGCCCCCGATCCAGCGTTTGGCGCCATCCAGAACCCAGGTGCCGCCGTCGGCGTCCTCTTCGAAGCGGGCCGTCGTGGACAGGCCGCCGGCGATGTCCGAACCGGACTCGGGCTCGGTCAATGAGAAGACACCCTTAAGCGAGAAGTCGATCACCTTGGGCATCCACTCGCGTTTTTGCTCTTCCGAAGCGCCCACGCGGATGGCCGTGCGGAACAGGCCCGCCTGGGACGTGTACCAGGTGGCCAGCGAGGCGTCCGTGCGGGCAAGTTCGAAGATCCGGAAGCCTTGATAGATCCCGCGTGCCGGAGCATCAGCGGTCAGTTCGGCCGGCTCCATCAGGTCCAGGTCGATCAGAGGACGGGCCAGCTGGTCGGGAAATTCCCCGCGTTCCCAGTACTCCGCCAGGAGCGGGCGTGCCTTCTCGTCAAGGAAAGTGCGGAGCCTGCCCAGCACGCGGCGCTCGCTGTCGGTCAGGAGGGATTCCGCATCGTAGAAGTCAGCCACCTCGAAAAGCCGTTGCGGGGCACTCACTGAGGGTTCCGCCGTCGTCGTATCCATCTCAGCCCTCCAGCCCGAGCAGGCGGACGGCGTTGCCCTTGAGGATCTTGGGCCGGACTTCGTCCTTGAGCGGCAGGTCCGCGAAGGCGGCCAGCCATTTCTGCGGGGTGATCAGCGGGAAGTCGGTGCCGAACAGCACCTTGTCCTGCAGCACCGAGTTGGACATCTTCACCAGCGACTCGGGGAAGTATTTCGGGGACCAGCCGGACAGGTCGATGAACACATTGGTCTTGTGCGTGGCGATGGAGTTGGCTTCGTCCTGCCACGGCACCGAGGGGTGGGCCATAATGATCTGCAGCTCGGGGAAGTCGGCGGCCACGGCGTCGAGCAGCAGCGGGTTGGAGTAGGCCAGCTTGATGCCGAAACCGCCGGGCAGGCCCGCGCCCATGCCGTTCTGGCCGGTGTGGAAGATCGCCGGCAGGCCCAGTTCCTGCAGCGTTTCCCAGAGCGGGTAGAACTGCTCGTTGGAGGGGTCGAAGCCCTGCAGGCTCGGGTGGAACTTGAAGCCCCGGGCGCCCAGGTCCACGGCCTGGTGTTTGGCGCCTTGGATGGCCTCGGCGCCGGTGCGCGGGTCGACGCTCCCGAACGGAATTAGCACGTCGTTGTTCCGGGCGGCCCCGGCGATCAGTTCGGGGATGCTGTTGGGCTCGTGCTTGAGCTGGGTCCGGGCGTCGACGGTGAAGACGACGGCGGCCATGTTCAGTTCGCGGTAGAGCTCCGCGATCCGGTCCAGCGACGGCGTCCGGTCCTCGGCCTTGAAGTACTTGGCAGAGGCCTCGGTGAGCTCGGCCGGCAGCGAACCGTGGCCGTGGCCGTCCACCTCGAGGTGGACGTGCATGTCGATCGCAGCGAGCTTTGCGGCGTCGATACCGAGTTCGTAGCGTGCGTTGGCCATCTCAGCGGACCTGGGCCGGTTCGGGCTGCAGGTCCTCCGGCAGCGGCAGGAACTCCTCGCCCACACTCTGCAGTTTGTCCCCGAAGAGCGCCCCGAAGTTCTCGACGAGGTCCGCGTAGCCCCAGCCGCCTTCGCGGTATTCGGTGGCGGCCGCCTCGGGATGGGTCCAGAGCTGCAGACGGTCACCGCCCGCGCCGATGGCCTGGCCGGTGACTCCGGCGGCGGCGTCGGAGGCGAGGAACGCGACCAGCCCGGCGACGTCGTCGGCGGTTCCGAAGCCGAGGTCGTGGCGGAAGAAGGCCGGCATGGCCTCACCGCGCTCGTCGGCCTCCACAGCCTTCTGGAAGTACGGGACGGTCTTGGTCATGGCGGTGGCAGCAACCGGGATGACGGCGTTGGCGGTGACACCGGCCTTTTTCATCTCCAGCGCCCAGGTGCGGACCATGCCGACGATCCCGGCCTTGGCGGCCGCGTAGTTGGTCTGGCCGAAGTTGCCGCGCTGGCCGGTGGGCGAGCCGATGGTGATGATGCGGCCGGCAATGCCGTTCTCCTTGAAGTACCCGAATGCTTCCCGGGCGCAGGTGAAGGTGCCCTTGAGGTGGACGTTGATCACGGCGTCGAAGTCCTCGTCCGTCATCTTCAGCAGGCTCTTGTCCCGCAGGATCCCGGCGTTGGTGACCAGGATGTCGAGCCGGCCGAACTCGGTGACGGCGGCCTGGACCAGCTGCTTGGCGACCTCGGAGCTGCCCACCGGGGCCACGACGGCCGCTGCCCGGCCGCCGTCGGAGGCAATGGTCCGGACCGCCTCTTCGGCGACCGCCGCGTCCACGTCGTTGACGACGACGGCGGCGCCCTGGCGGGCCAGCTCCCGGGCGTAGGCCAGGCCGAGGCCACGGCCGCTTCCGGTGACGATTGCTACTTTTCCTGACAGGCTCATGCTGCTCCTTTGCTAGCTGCCGTGTGCATCCGGCCGTCCGGCGTGGGATGCTGTTCTGCATCCATGAAAGTATGGATAATTGAAAATGTCAACGATTTATTTTTTAGACTATTGGAGCCCGCATGACGACCGAAGTAGACGCCCAGCCGGATACCCGGCCGGAGGACAAGCTCGTGGCGGCTTCCATCAGCCGGGATGCGGGCTTCCTGCTGGCGAAGCTGCACGCCGCCGGCTCGGTCCTGAACAACCGCGCGCTGGCCGAGTTCGGCCTCAAGGAACGCTCGTATTCTGTCCTGGCCCTGGCCAACAGCGAGCTGGAGCCCACCCAGCGCGAAATGGCCGAGTTCCTCAGCCTCGACCCCAGCCAGATTGTTTCGCTCATTGACGAGCTGGAGCAGCGCGGCCTGGTGGTCCGCGCGCCGGGCCGGCTGGACCGGCGGGCCAAGATTGTCTCCGCCACCGCGGACGGAGCGGCGCTCTTCCGGCAGGCTGAAGCCGCCGCGCGGGCCGCGGAAGCGGCGGCCCTGGCCGGGCTCAGCGGCGACGAAATCAGCGCGCTGAAGGGACTGCTCCGCAAGGCGCTCTGGAACCGGGACTAACCGCCCGCGCGGAGGGCCGGCAGCAGTGCTTTCACCGTGTCCGCAGCGATCGCGAAGCCAATGCCGTTCGCGGCGGTCTGCGAGGTGGATGTGGCCACCATGGTGTTGATGCCGATCACCTGGCCCTCGGTGTTGAGCAGCGGGCCGCCGGAGTCACCCGAGCTGATGGGCGCATCGGTCTGCAGCAGATTGGTGAGCCGGGAGTCTGTGCCGAAACCGGTCTCGGTGGTCGTCGTCCGCCCGGTTGCCGAGATGATGCCGGTGGTGACGCTGGGGCCGCCGTCCAGCCCCAGGGCGTAGCCGATCGCGATGACCGGGTCGCCGGGCGCCATAGCCCCCGAATCGCCCAGTTCCAGCACGGTCAGGCCCGCTATGCCGGTAACCTTCAACAGCGCCAAGTCGTTCCCGCTGTCGGAGGCGATAATCTGGGCCGCGCGCCGGCTAGAGTCGTGGAAGGTCACGCTCACGGTCGACGCGCCGCTGACCACGCCCCGGACCACATGGGCATTGGTGAGGATCTCCCCGGCACTCCCGATCACAATGCCGGTCCCCTCGGCCGTCACCCGGGTTGCGCCGCTCGGATCCAGGAACGGGTTGGACTGGGTGGTGGTGGCCTTCACCGAGACCACGGCCGGCAGCGAGGTTGCCAGCAGCCCCTTGATGTCAGTGGGGTGGTCGGACACCGCGCCGCCGGTGCTGACATACTGCTTGACCACGGTCGGGGTTCCCCAGCCGCTGAACCGCGCGACCAGCAGGGATGATCCGGCGCCGGCCAGCGCAGCGACCAGGACGAGTCCCAGCAGCTGCAGGAACCCCAGCGAGAACCGCTTCGCCCGCCGGCTGGGATTCCTGCCCTCGGGGGGCGGCGGGTCCCGCCGCGCTGGTACATTCTCCGACGGCGGCGGCCCCTCGCGTTCGAGCGCAGGTTCCCCCGGCGGAGACCCGTAGGGCGCATCCCCGTCCGCGGCCCAGGGCTCAGGGCCGTATCCGGACGTCCGGAAGGCCGGCGGCTCCTGATCCGTCATAAGCCCAGTCTGAAGCGGCCCCGGCCGGCGGTCCAGAGCCAAAGGACCCGCCGGCAGGCCGGGCCCGGCCGCGCTGCCTGGCGGACCGGCACAACTGGCCAAGCCGCCACCGAATCCCTCATGCTTAATCATGACCTCAATGTCGAGCCAGTACCGGATCATCACGGTCTGCACCGGAAACATCTGCCGGTCCCCGATGGCCGAGCTGATGCTGGCGGAGGCCGCGTCCGCGGCGCAGCTCACCGGCGTCCAGGTCGATTCAGCGGGCATCACCGCCTACGAGGTGGGCCGGCCGATCGACCCCCGCGCCGCCCGCAAGCTGGCCGCCCACCATATTGGCTCCGAGCTGCACGTCGCCCGCGAGTGGCGCAGCGACTGGTTCCACTCCCGCGAGCTGATCCTGGCCCTGGATGTGGACCATTACGGCTGGCTGCGGCAGGCCGCGCCGGATCCGGCCTCGCTGGCGAAGATCCGGATGCTGCGCAGCTTCGACCCCGCAGTCGCCGGCAGGGATCCGCTGGAGCAAGGCATCGAGGACCCCTGGTACGGCGGCCATGCCGACTTCGACCTCACCTGGGACCTGATCCACGCCGCGGTCCCGGGCATCCTCGAGCACGTCCGCGCCGCCCGGCAGCACACAGTGCACCCGGTACGCTCTACTTCATGAGCCCCGCACCCGTCATCATCGCCATCGACGGACGCTCGGGCGCTGGCAAAACTACCCTGGCGATCGAACTCGCGGCCCGGCTCCGCGAACACCACAAGGTCTCCCTCTTCCACCTCGAAGACATCTACCCCGGCTGGAACGGGCTTGCCGCGGGCATCGATCGCTACGCCGCCACCGTGCTGGCCCCGCTACGCCGCGGCGAGGCGGCCCGCTGGGTCAGCTGGGACTGGGAACGGCATTACGACGGCGAAACACGGCTGACCCAGCCGGCCGAGATCGTCCTGGTCGAGGGTGTCGGTGCGGCTGCCGCGGCCGCCGCACCCTATCTTGACGCCGTGATCTGGGCCGACTCCCCCGACGAGGACCGCCAAACCCGGGCGCTGGCCCGCGACGGCGAGAGCTACGGCCCCTACTGGGAGCAGTGGGCGCGGCAGGAAGACGAATGGCTGGCCGCGGACAATGTCCCGTCCCGGGCCGACGTGCGGGTCCTCAACCTTGCCGACGGCGCCGCCCCGGCCGAGGTGCTGCAGGCCCTCCAATACCTTCCCGCCGTGGCCCCGGCGCTGCTCCCGGAGCTCTCGGCACGCCGGGGGCTGCAGCTGGCGGCCGAGCGGATCGACGCCGCGCCCCACGCGGCCAGGCTCTTCGAACTGCTCTACGGCGGCTCGCCGAACGCCGTGTGGCTCGATTCCTCGCTGGCCGAGGGCGGCGCCGCCGCCGAACGCAGCCGCTTCAGCATCCTGGCCGACGACGGCGGCAGCTACGGCCAGTCCGTCCGGCACCGTTCGGGCCGGACCTGGGTGACCGTCGGCAACTCCACCGTGCAGACCGATGGCGGGTTTTTCCGCTGGCTTGACGGCGTGTGGGGCCGCCGAGCACTGCGCGCCCCTGAGGGCTACCCGTGCGAGTTCACCCTCGGCTGGCTCGGCTACCTCGGCTACGAACTCAAACGCGAGACCGGCGGCAGCAAAGTGGACGCCGCGACCCCGGATGCCAGCCTGATCTTCGCCGGCCGCGCCGTGGTCCTGGACCACCTCGAACGCACCGCGTGGCTGCTCGCCCTCGACACCCCGGATGCAGGCGAGTGGCTGGCCACGGCCCGCGCCGCCGTCGCGGCGGCGGAGCAGGTCCTCGGGTCCGCTGCCGGCGGGAGCAGCGGCGTCGGACCTTCGGCCGGGACCGCCCTGGACTTCGGCGCACGGGACTCCGAGGCCGCGTACAAGGCCAAGATCGCCGCGGCGCAGCACGAGATCACCGAGGGCAACAGCTACGAGGTCTGCCTCACCACTGCTCTGACCGCCACCGTGGCTGCCGGGGAGATCGACCCGTGGCAGACCTACCTGGCGCTGCGGCGCCGCAACCCGGCGCCCTTCGCGAGCTTCCTGCGGCTGGCGGACCTCACCGTGGCCAGCACCTCGCCGGAGCGCTTCCTGCGCATCTGCGCCGACGGCGCGATGCGGGCCGAGCCGATCAAGGGCACCCGCGGCCGGGACTCCGACGCCGCCCTCGACGAGAGACTGCGCCACGACCTCGAATCCTCGCCCAAAGACCGGGCAGAGAACATCATGATCGTCGACCTGCTGCGCAACGACCTCAGCCATTTCGCTGTGCCCGGCTCGGTGTCAGTCACCCGGCTGTGCGCGATCGAAAGCTACGCCACGGTCCACCAGATGGTCAGCACCATCGACGCACGGCTCCGGCCCGGGATGCCGCGGGCCGAGGCCGTCGCGGCCTGCTTCCCGGCCGGCTCCATGACCGGGGCGCCCAAGGTCAGCACCATGGCCATCCTGGACCGGCTCGAGGCCGCGCCGCGCGGCGTCTACTCCGGCGCGATCGGCTACTTCTCGCTCAGCGGCGCCACCGACCTCGCGGTGGCCATCCGCACCCTGGTGGTCGCCTCCGGCCCGGACCGCGACACCGTGAGCCTCGGCGTCGGCGGTGCGATCACCGCAGATTCCTCCCCGCAGGAAGAGTACGAGGAGATCAGGACCAAGGCCTTCGGGGTTCTTTCGGCGCTCGGCGCTGAGTTCCCCCCGGGCTAGGTGCATGCCTAAGCCTGAGGCCGCACCGGGGCCGCGGCGGGTTACTGCAGGGTGGCCGTGAGCCGGGCGACATTGTCCACGTACTTGACGCCCATTGGCCGCTTGACCCATTCCTCGAGCTTGAGCTCGCGCGAAATGCCCCGGTAGGTGTCCTCCACGGCGCGGATCCGCTGCACGATGTCCTCGCCGAGCAGCATCACGGAGACCTCAAGGTTGAGCGAGAACGAGCGCATGTCCATGTTGCTCGAGCCCAGCACGGCCACCTCGTCGTCCACCGTGAAGTGCTTGGCGTGCAGCACAAAAGGCGCCTTGTAGAGGTAGATCCGCACCCCGGCCTCCAGCAGCGCCTCATAGTAGGACTGCTGGGCGTGGTGGACCAGGAACTGGTCACCCTTCTCCGAAACGAACAGTTCGACGTCGACCCCGCGCTGGGCTGCCGTCGTCACCGCGTAGAGCAGCGAGTCGTCCGGGACAAAGTACGGGCTGCAGATCGAGAGCTTGTGCTGCGCCGAGTAGATCAGCGTGTTGAACAGCCGCAGGTTGTTCTCGGTGATGAACCCCGGGCCGCTGGGCACCACCTGGGCGGTGACATGGCCCGGGGCGGATTCGGGCTGGTGGGCCAGCTGGTGTTCCAGCGACTCATCCGTCTCACTGAGCCAGTCGGTGGCGAACACCACGTTGAGGGTGGTGACGATCTGGCCGCGCATGCAGGTCATCAGCTCGACCCACTCGCGGCCCACCTTGCGGTGCTTCGGGTTGTTGTAGGACGGTTCGATCAGGTTCTGCGATCCGGTGAAGGCCACCTCGCCGTCGATCACCATGATTTTGCGGTGGTTGCGCAGATCGGGCCGGCGCCACTGGCCGTGCACCGGCCGCAGCGGCAGCATGGGCCGCCAGCGGATTTTGCTCGCCTCGAGCCGTGCAATCAGCTTGCGGTACCCCTTGATGCGCAACGTGCCAAGGTGGTCGAACAGGATCCGGACCTCGACGCCGCGCTCGGCGGCGTCCTCCAGGGCCGTCAGCAGATCGTCGGTGACGTGGTCCGAGCTCATGATGTAGAACTCGGCGTTGACGAACGATTTGGCCTCCCGGACCGCCGCGGCCATTGCCTTGATGGAATCCGGGTAGCCGGGCAGCAGCTCCACGCTGTTGCCGTCCACCATCGGCAGCGAGCCGAGGGTCTTGTTCAGTTCCGCGGCGGACGCCACCCACTCGGGCCCGTCATAGTTGCTTTCAGCGGCGGCCAAGGCCGAGGTCCCGGCCCGCACCCGCGTGTTCACCGCCTCCTGCTGCGCGCGGCGGCGGCGGGAGAGCCGGAAGTTGCCGAACAGCAGGAACAGCACCAGGCCAAGGGCCGGCACAAAGAAGATGCCCAGCAGCCAGGCCATCGCGGTGGTGGGCCGGCGGTTGCCGGGAATGATGCCCAACGCCAGCACACGGATGACGAGATCAATCACCGTCAGGATCAGAATCACCCAGGACGGCAATATCCCGGTCAGCGGAAACGGCCACAGCACAGGCGTACCCCTCAAGCTCCAGACCCGCGGAACAGTTCCGGAACGGGCAACCCGCACAGCTTATCCCGCCGCGGGCCGCACTAAGCTGAAGGCATGACTGCCTCCGCCTCTGTTCCCGCCCCCGCCACGGTGCTGGTGTTCCTCGATCCCGCGCACGAGAACGGCCGGATCGCCGACTCGTCCCGGCCGCAACTGATGGCCACGGACCAAGGGGCCACCCGCGGCGACGGCGTCTTCGAGTCGCTGCTGGCGGTGGGCGGTACGCCGCGGAAGCTGCAGGCCCACCTGAGCCGGCTGGCCGGCTCCGCCCGGGCACTGGAGCTGGAAATCCCGGCCGAGGACGCCTGGCGCCGCGCGATCGGGACCGCGATCAGCGAGTTCCGCAGCCGGTCCGGCGGCGACGCCGACGGGACAGACGAACTGGTGGTGAAACTCCTCGCCACCCGCGGCGTCGAAGGCGCCGCCACCCCCACCTGCTGGGTCCAGGCCTCCCCGCCCCCGGCCGCCGGGCGCCAGCAGCGCGAGAGCGGCATCGACGTCCTCCTGCTCGACCGCGGCTATGACAGCGAGGTCGGCGAACGCGCGCCGTGGCTGCTGCTGGGCGCCAAGACCCTGTCCTACGCCGTGAACATGGCGGCGCTCCGCTACGCCCACCACCAGGGCGCGGACGACGTCATCTTCACCTCCGCCGACGGCAGGGTGCTGGAGGGCCCGACGTCGACCGTCCTGCTGGCGCACCTGGAGACTTCCGACGACGGCGCGGGCGGGGTCCGCACCGTGCGCCGGCTGATCACCCCGCAGCTGGACAGCGGCATCCTTCCCGGCACCTCGCAGGGCGCCCTGTTCACCGCGGCCAAGGCCGCCGGCTGGGAACTGGGCTACGGCCCGCTGGTACCCGCCGACCTCTACGACGCCGACGCCGTGTGGCTCATCTCCAGCATCCGGCTCCTTGCGCCGGTAAACCACATCGACGGCAAGGAAATCGGAACACCCGAACTGCGCCGGCAGCTGACGGCCGAGCTGAACGCGCTGTACGCCACGATCGAGTAAGGTCCAGGCGCCGGCGCGGGTCCGGTTACTTAACATGACGACGGCGGCTCTGCGGGCCGGCGTCGCGGGTGTTACGTTTTTGGTGAGTAATGAGACCCGGCGCCAAGCCCTGACTGGCCGGTCGGCAACCCTCCCTTTCGCGGCGGGGTGCCTCAGGTGAATACTCGGCATATCGAAATTCGAGCTGCAAGCGTGAAAGAAGGAGATCCGTCGTGCCTGACGCGTCCGCCCCCGCTGTGCCTGATACAGCAACCGCATCGTCCCCCGCCGGCGCCGAGGAGAAGCTGGCTTACCGCCTGTTCACGGGCCCCGACGACCGCGCCTTTTGCGAGCGCGTGTCCGCCGCGCTGGCCGAAGGCTACGTCCTGCATGGCAGCCCCTCCGCCACCTTCAACGGCAGCACCGTCATTGTGGCGCAGGCCGTGGTGCTGCCCGCCGCGATCGCCAGCGCCGACGCGGCCGTCGCGAACGCCGTGGACGAACTCGACGCCGTCGAGTTCGAGGGCGAAGGCCACGCGTGAGCTACGCCGGAGACTTGACCCCGCAGGAGGCCTGGGAACGGCTTGCGGCCGGCGCTGTCCTGGTGGACGTCCGGACCGAGGGCGAGTGGGCGCACATTGGCGTCCCCGACACCGCGGGCGGACGCCGGGAGCCGCTGTTCATCCAGTGGACGTTGGCCGGTGGGTACCCCAACCGGCAGTTCCTGGACCAGCTGCGGGCGCAACTACCGGACCACGACGGCGCCGACCTCATCTTCCTGTGCCGCTCCGGCGCGCGTTCCGTGGCGGCAGCCACCGCCGCCACGGCCGCCGGCTTCACCGCCTACAACGTCCTGGAGGGCTTCGAGGGCGAACCGGACGCCTCCGGCGCCCGCACCGTGAATGGCTGGAAGAACCGCGGCCTCCCCACCAACCCCGGAAAGCACTAAGTGGGCTTCAATCCCGACGCCCAGGGCTGGAGCCCGGATACCCAGGCCGTCCGCGGCGGGCTGGACCGCACCGGTTTCCAGGAGACCACCGAGCCGATCTTCCTGAACTCCGGCTTCGTCTACGAATCCGCGGCAGCGGCGGAGCGTGCCTTCACCGGCGAGGACGAGCGCTTTGTCTACTCCCGCTACGGCAACCCCTCGGTGGCCACGTTCCAGGAGCGGCTCCGGCTGCTCGAGGGCACCGAGGCATGCTTCGCGACCGCCTCGGGCATGTCCGCGGTGTTCACCGCGCTCGGGGCGCTGCTGGCCGCCGGCGACCGGGTGGTCGCGGCCCGCTCGCTGTTCGGCTCCTGTTTTGTGATCCTCAACGAGATCCTTCCCCGCTGGGGTGTGGAGACCGTCTTTGTCGACGGCCCGGACCTGGAGCAGTGGCGCGCCGCGCTCTCGGAGCCGACGACGGCGGTCTTCTTCGAATCCCCCTCGAACCCGATGCAGGAAATCGTGGACATCGCCGCGGTGAGCGGGCTGGCCCACGCCGCCGGCGCGACGGTCGTCGTCGACAATGTTTTTGCCACCCCGCTGCTGCAGCGCTGCGGCGACCTCGGCGCGGACGTGATCGTCTACTCCGGCACCAAACACATCGACGGCCAGGGCCGGGTGCTCGGCGGCGCGATCCTGGGCACCAAAGAGTTCATCGAGGGCCCGGTCAAGCAGCTGATGCGCCACACCGGACCGGCACTCTCCGCCTTCAACGCCTGGGTACTCACCAAGGGCCTGGAGACCATGGGCCTTCGGGTGAACCACTCCTCCGCCTCCGCGCTGCGGCTGGCCGGCTGGCTTGAGGAGCAGCCCGCGGTCAGCTGGGTCAAGTACCCGCTGCTGCCCTCCCACCCGCAGCACGAACTCGCCGCCCGGCAGATGAAGGCCGGCGGCACCGTGCTGACCTTCGAGCTGTCCCCCTCCCCGGGGCGTTCGGCGAAAGAGGCCGCCTTCGCGCTGCTGGACGCGCTGAGGATCATCGACATCTCCAACAACCTGGGCGACTCCAAGTCGCTGATCACCCATCCGGCCACCACGACGCACCGTGCCATGGGCCCGGAGGGCCGCGCGGCGATCGGGCTGAGCGACGGCGTGGTGCGGTTGTCGGTGGGCCTGGAAGACGTGGAGGACCTGATCCTGGACCTCGGGCACGCACTCAAGCAGGTTTAGCTCCGGCGGACCCGGGACAGTGTGGGGGCCGGTTCCGCCGCGCCCTCCATCTCCTCAGTCTCCGCGCCGCGTGTGGAGACCCGCACCGCGTGGGCGACGACGGCGGCCAGCCCGGCGTCGTCGGCGGGGGTCTCCCGGCCCGGGGCGCTGAGCGCCTGCCGCTGTTGCTCCGACCCCGTGCCGTCCGCCAGGATCCGGTTGACACCGCGGCGCGCCAGGTCCAGTTCGCCCTGCTCCGCCAGCACGGGGGCCAGGAAGTCCACCAGGGCATGCACCACCTCGGCGGCCGGGGCGGGGGTGAAGGTTCCGAAGTCCAGCAGCTGCCCGCGCAGCCCGCAGTTGCTGGCCTGCCAGGCGGCCATCCGCAGCAGCAGCGTCGGCACCGGGGCGGGGTCGACGCCGTCGTCCCATTCCCGGGCCGCCGTCTCGACCAGCGCCCGCACCAGGACGGCGATCAGCGCCGCATCCTCGGCCCGCAGGCAGACGTCGGCGACCCGGACCTCCACGGTGGGGTGGTGCCGGCACAGCCGCGAATCGAAGTAGACCATCCCCTCGTCCATCAGCACGCCGGTGTCCACCAGCCGATTCACCACCCGGCGGTAAACCGGCAGGCTGCCGAAGATCATGGTGGGCCCGGACCCCGGCCAGCGGTTCCACGCCTGCGTCCGGTAGCTTTCGAACCCGGTCTCCGTGCCGTTCCAGTAGGGCGAGTTGGCGCTGAGTGCGATCAGCACGGCGAGCTTGTCCCGGATCCGGTCCAGCACCGCCACCGCCTCCTCCGGGGACTCCACAAACGTGTGGACGTGGAACCCGCAGGTCAGCTGCTCCTGCACGGTGAGGCCGAAACGCTTCTGCATAGTGGCGTAGCGCGGGTTGGGCGTGGTGTGCGTAACGGAGGCCAGCGGCGACGTGGCCAGGGCCGCCACCCGGGCGCCGTGCGCCCGGGCGGCCCGGTCGGTGAAAGCCCGGGCCTGCCGGATCTGCCGGAGCAGGGCGCCGTACTCCAGGCAGGGCAGCGTCTGGGTTTCGATCTGCTCCAGCTTGAGCTCGAAGCTGTACCCCGAATCGTCGTGGGCGGGCTCCGTGGCCGCGGCCGCCGCCGCCCCGGCGGCGGCCGGCTTCAGACCGCCCAGCAGCGCGTCGGCCAGCGCCAACGGGACCCCGGTGGCGGGATCCACGATCAGCAGTTCCTCCTCAACGCCAAAGGTGCGCATGGAACCATTGTCCGCCAGCACCTCCCCCGTCGCGCTACCCCCAACGGCCGGGCATCAGAGAGTTCAGTCCTGGAAGTACTCGATCTTGGCGCCGATCGTGTTGAGCCGTTCGGCCAGGTCCTCATAGCCGCGCTCGATCACGTAGATGTTGCGCAGCTCGGACACGCCGCGGGCCGCCAGCATGGCCAGCAGCAGGCAGGCCGCCGGGCGGAGGGCCGGCGGGCAGCCTACCTCGGCGGCCCGCCACTTGGTGGGCCCGTTGACGTAGATCCGGTGCGGATCCAGGAGCTGGACCTGGGCGCCGAGCTTGTTCAGCTCGGTCAGGTAGATGGCCCGGTTCTCGTAGACCCAGTCGTGGATCATGGTCTGGCCGTGGGCGTTGGCGGCGATCACGGCGAAGAACGGCAGGTTGTCGATGTTCAGCCCGGGGAAGGGCATCGGGTGGATCTTGTCCTCCGGCGCCCGCAGCTCCGAGGGCTGGGTGGTGACGTCCACCAGCCGGGTGCGGCCGTTCCGGGCGACGTATTCGGCGGACACCTCCAGCCGCTGGCCCATCTGCTCGAGCGTCGCGAGTTCGATCTCCATGAACTCGATCGGGACCCGGCGGATGGTGACCTCGGAGTTGGTCACGATGCCGGCGGTGATCAGGCTCATCGCCTCGATCGGGTCCTCCGACGGGAAGTACTCGATGTCGGCCTCGATCGACGGGCGGCCGACGATCTTCAGCGTGGTGGTGCCCACGCCGTCGATCTCCACGCCCAGCATCTGCAGGTAGAAGCAGAGGTCCTGGACCATGTAGTTCGGGCTGGCGTTGCGGATGATCGTGGTGCCGCGGCGGTGGGCGGCGGCCATGATGGCGTTCTCGGTGACGGTGTCGCCGCGTTCGCTCAGCACGAAGGAGCGGTCGTGGCCGTCCGAGGGCGGCGCCTGCACGCTGTAGAAGCCCGATTTCGCGTCCACGCTGAGGCCGAACTGGCGCAGGGCCTGCATGTGCGGCTCCACGGTACGGGTGCCGAGGTCGCAGCCGCCGGCGTAGGGCAGCCGGTATTCGGTGGACTCATCGAGCAGCGGGCCCAGGAGCATGATGACGCTCCGGGTGCGGCGGGCCGCCTCGACGTCCATCGAGTCCAGGTCCAGCACGGCCGGGCGGCGGATCTGCAGGTCGTTGGCGTTGAGCCAGGTGCATTCGACGCCGATGCTGGTCAGGACCTCGACGATCCGGTTGACCTCCTCGATCCGGGCCAGCCGGCGCAGCACCGTGGTGCCGCGGTTGATCAGGCTGGCGCAGAGCAGCGCGACGCCGGCGTTTTTGCTGCTGTTCACGTCCACGGCACCGGAGAGCGTGCGGCCGCCCTCCACCCGGAGGTGCGTCATGGCGGGCCGGCCCACCTTGACGATGGTGCGGCCGAAGATCGATTCGAGCCGCTGGATCATTTTCAGGCTCAGGTTCTGCTTGCCCTGCTCCATCCGGGCGATGGCGCTCTGGCTGGTTCCCAGCTCGGCGGCGAGCTGTCCCTGGGTCCAGCCTTTCTCGCCGCGGGCATCCCGGAGCACGGCGCCAACGTATTCTGCAGTCTGTTGAGTCATATCCAACAAATATCACGGATGAGCTATTGGACCTCTTCTGGCCGCGCGAATAGCAGTCAATCTCACAAAATATTCACCTCGTGCGATATATCGACTCCCATGCCCGGATCCGGGGCCGGCCGGGCGGCTACTGCTGACCCAGGAACACCATGTTCCAGGTGCCGGCCGCGATCGCCGTGGCCACCGCGGCGGCGGCGATCAGCACGCCCCCGAGCAGCACCCAGACGTCCAGCCGGCTGAACGTCGCCTTCCGCGCCCAGGTCCGCTGTGCGCCGCCGAAACCCCGCGCTTCCATGGTCACCGCGAGCCGGGAGGCGCGGCGGACCGCTTGGACCAGCAGCCCGAAGCTCTGCCCCAGCGTGGCCTTCAGCCGCTGCACGGGGTTTCCGTGCGAGCCCACCCCGCGGGCGCGGCGGGCCATGCCGATGGTCTGCCATTCCTCGGCCATCAGCCCCACCAGCCGCAGCGCGGCCAGGGTGCCCAAGACAAAGCGGTGCGGCAGTTTCGCCTGCTGCGCCAGGGCGTCGGCCAAATCTGTCGGGTCCGTGCAGCTCATCAGCAGGACGGCGGGCAGGGCGATCGCGAGGCCGCGCAGCAGGAACCCGATCCCGAGCTGCAGTGAACCCTCGCTGATGGACCAGACGCCGACGTCGAGCAGTGTCCGCCCGTGGTCTGCCGCCAGGATCGCGGTGCTCCAGCCGCCCACGGCCGCGGCGAGGATCAGCGGCCAGCCGCGCTGCCAGAGCAGGGCCAGCGTCAGCCCGGCGAGCGGGAACAGCAGGAGCTCGAAGGCGAGCGCCAGGGACGCGGAGACCCAGTCGATGGACAGCGCCAGCGCCACGGTGATGAGCAGGACGCCGGAGAACTTGGCCAGCGGGTTGGCGCGGGTGAGCAGGGCCTGGTTGCCGCGCAGGGTCAGGGTGTCCCTCACGGCGCAGCCACCCCCGGGGCCGCCCGGCCGGGCAGTCCGGGCTGCGGGGCGCCGAGGGCGAGTTCGGCGCCGCCAAGGACCTGGCTGAATTCGGCGTCGTGGGTCACGGAGACCACGGCCGTGCCGGCGTCGAGCAGCTCGGAAAGAAAGGAGGCCAGCTCGGCCCACGTGTTGGCGTCCTGGCCGAAGGTGGGTTCGTCCAGCACCAGCACCTGCGGGTGCGCGGCGAGCACGGTGGCCACCGAGAGCCGACGTTTTTCGCCACCGGAGAGCGTGTAGGGGTTGGCGTCCACGAGGTCGCGCAGCCGCAGGCGCTCCAGCAGTTCGTCCACCCGCTCTTCGCCGCGGCCCAGATGGCGGGGGCCGAACATCAGTTCGTCCAGCACCCGGCCGGTGACGAACTGGTGCTCGGGTTCCTGGAACACCGTGCCGATCCTGGCGATCAGTTGCTGGGCCTTCCACTTGTACGGATCAATGCCGGCGCCGGCGCTCAGCCCGGTGGTGGCGGAGACGGCCCCCGCAACCGGCGCCAGCAGCCCGGCCAGGGTCAGGGCGAACGTCGATTTGCCTGAGCCGTTGGGGCCGGTGATGGTCAGGGCCTGCCCGGCCCGGACCTGGGCCGTGATCCCGGACTGCACCGGTTGCGGCGGGACGGTCCGGAAGCCCCCGCGCAGGCCGGCGCGGCGGGGCCGTTCGCGGGAGACGGCCAGTTTCTCGGCGGCGAGCAGCAGCTGCCCGGCATTTGAGCCCGCCGGGCCGCCACCGCGGGTGCCCGCGCTGCGCGCCCGCGTGGCCGGGACGTGGCCGGGCACCCAGACGCCGGCGGCGATGAGCAGGTCCCGCGCCTGCTCCAGGACCTGGTCGGGCGGCCCGTCCAAGAGCACGGCGGAGTCCGCGGCGGACCCCGGCTGCAGCACAACGATGCGGTCCACGAGGTCTTTCCAGACGGCGACGCGGTGTTCCACCACCACCAGCGTGGCCCCGGTCTTGTCCAGGCAGCGCCCCACGGCGTCGCGGACCTCCAGGACACCGGCGGGGTCGAGGTTGGCGGTGGGTTCGTCCAGCAGCAGCAGCCCGGGCCTCATCGCGAGGATGCCGGCGAGCGCCAGCCGCTGTTTCTGGCCGCCGGAGAGCGCCGACGTCGGGTGCTCCAACGGAAGCCCGCCGAGCCCGACGTCGTCGAGCGCTTCCGCCACCCGCCGCCAGATCTCCGCCGGGGGAACGGCAAGGTTCTCGGCCCCGAAGGCGACGTCGTCGCCGACCCGGGAGAGCACCACCTGGGTTTCCGGGTCCTGCTGCACCAGGCCGGCCCGTCCGCGCGCGGCCCGGGGCGGGACACCGTCGATCAGCAGGCTGCCGGTCTCGTCGGCGTCGTCCGCGTCGGCGGAAGCGGCTGCGGACGGGCCGGGCCCCTCCCCCAGCACCCCGGCCAGGGCGTACAGCAGCGTGGACTTGCCGGCGCCGGAGGGGCCCAGCAGCAGCACACGCTCTCCCGGGCGGATCTCCAGGTCCAGTCCGCTGACGGCGGGCCGGGGCCGGCCGGCGTGCCGCCAGCCCCAGCCGCGGGCGGTGACCGCGGCTGGGCGGCCGGCGTCGAGGGATGTCATGCGTGTGCGGGCATCAGGAGAACACGGGTTCCGATGCCGCCTTGCGGGACGCGAACGAGGCGAGCACCCCGGTCTTGGCGAGCCCGCGGGTGGCCAGCCAGGACAGTCCGCCGGCGATCACGGCACCGGAGACGGCGCAGAAGACGATGTAGGCGGCCTTGTCACCGGCCTCGTAGGCGATGTTCCAGCCCCAGGGCAGGAAGGAGTCGTTGAGGCCGCAGAACAGGCCCGCGCCGGCGCCGGCCAGCAGGGACACCGGCAGGTTGAACCGCTTGTAGAGGAAGGCGGCGAAGATCAGTTCAGCGCCGAGGCCCTGGACGAAGCCGGAGAACAGCACGGACGCGCCGTACTGCGAGCCCATGATCAGCTCGCCCGTGGCGGCCACGGTCTCGCAGAACAGCGCGGCCCCCGGCTTGCGGATGACCAGCATGCCGAGCACCGCCGGGATCATCCAGCCGCCGGCGTAGAGCCCGGTCAGCGGCGGGTAGACCGCGTTGAGCGGCACGGCTACGAGGTTGGAGCCCTGGGACCAGGCCCAGAAGATCACGCCGCCGGCAACGGCGATCAACGCTGCCAGCACAATGTCGACCACACGCCAGTGGTATTTGCCGGTGGCCAGTGTCTGCTTCGCAGAAATATCAGTCATATCGTCCTCCTGAGGTACAGGAGGGGAGGGTGGTCCGGCTGAGCGCGGCTTCCGCCGTGGTGCCGGGCACCCTGAGAACTCGACTCCCTTGCGCCGGTACTAACCGGATCAGGTTCGAGGGTCTGCGGCTGTCCGCACTCTCAGCGCCCACCTGTGGATCCCCGGACTGCTCCGGATTGCCGACGGCGGCGCTCCCCTGTCGTATTTAAAATCGCCCTTGTGGGCTGGGCCAGTTTACACCCGGTAAGGCTTGCGCAGCGGCAGAACGTAACGGAAGCTGAGTCCCATGAGCGACGCACCAGCGCCTTCCCCCGACTACGACCCGGACTCCGCGGATCCGCAGCCGCCGGGAGCCCTGGCCGCGCTCATCGGCCGGATCCTGACGGAAATCGACGAACTGCAGTTCGAATCCTTCAGCAAGGATGACGCGCTTGAGCTCGGGTTCCTGCTGGTGGAACTCGGCCGGCAGCGTTCCCACCCCATCGCCATCGACATCACCAAGGGTGAGCAGGTGCTCTTCCACGCGGCCCTCGAGGGCGCCACCCCTGACAACGAGCGCTGGATCAGGGCCAAGCAGCGCACGGCCTCGCGGTATGAGGTCCCGTCGCTGCTGGTGGGCCTGCGTGCCCGGGCTGCCGGGCGCAGGATCGAGGACAACGCCTGGTTCGACCAGCAGGAGTTCGCCGCCCACGGAGGCTCGTTCCCCATCTACCTGCGCGGAACCGGGGCGGTGGGCACGGTCACGGTCTCGGGGCTGCCGCAGAAGGCCGACCACGAGCTGGTGGTCGAGGCCCTGACCGAATTCCTCGGCGGCCGGGGCGCCAGGGGAGGCTAGGCTAGGGGAAGCCCTGTTCCCTCCCGCAAGGAGTACGACGCATGAACATCTTCATCAAACTGCTTGGCACCGGCATCAGCCTCGTCGCCGGTTTCGTCGGCACCAAGGTGGTTGACACCGTCTGGGAAAAGACCACCGGCAACAAGCCGCCCAAGGGCCACGACGACGACGTTCCCACCACGCTGCGCCAGGCCCTGACCTTCGCCCTGATTTCGGCCTCGGTCAGCGCCATCATCCAGGTCCTCGCCAACCGCGGCACGCAGCGCGCGATCACCCGCTTCGCGAAGACCCAGGATCTGGTCTAAGCCGCCTCGTAGAGAGCCGCGTGTCCCGGCGGCGGCGTCACTCGACGTCGTCGTCGGTGAACCCGCTCTTCCCGGCCGCCTGCTGCACCACGGCCTCCAGCTCGTCCGCGCTGAGCAGCTCCGGGTGCAGGTGTTTGGTGCGGTAGCCGGCCCGTCCCACCATGTGGGCCGAGACCGGCACCGTCAGCAGCTGGAAGATCCACGCCACCACCAGCACCGGCCACACCCACCAGGTGCGCAGCTGCAGCCCCACGGCGCAGAGCAGCAGGAACAGCCCCAGCACCTGCGGCTTGGTCGCGGCGTGCATCCGGCTCATCAGGTCCGGGAATCGCAGCAGGCCGATCGCCGCGCCGAGGGACATCACCGCCCCGAGCACCATAAACACGGCCGAGACGGCGTCGATCACGGCGTCGGCGGGGAACGTCTCAGGATTCATTGGGCTGCTTCCTCCGGTCCGCCACAAAACGGGCCACCGTCACCGAGCCCACAAAGCCGATGATCGAGATGGCCACCAGGAGCATCAGGTTGTTCAGGTGCCGGTTCACGGCCATGTCGATGCACAGCGCCGCGCCGAGGATGGCGAGCAGCACGTCGGCGGCGAGCACCCGGTCCAGGAGCGAGGGTCCGCGCGCGATGCGGATGATCGCCCCGCCGGCGGCGAGGGACAGCACGACGGCGGTAATGGCCAGGACCAGGGGCATCATGCGCCCACCTCCTGTTTCAGGGCGGAGAGTTCGGCCTTGGTGCCCATGATCCGGATCAGACCGGCCTCCGTGTCGCGGACTTCCTTGCGGACCTTGGCGGCATCCTCGGCGTCGCGGACGTTGATGCCGTGGATGTACAGCGTGGACGTCGACCGGTCCACCTCCACCACCAGCGACCCCGGGATCAGTGAGATGACATGCCCGGTGGCGGTCACCAGCAGGTCGGAGTGGCTCCGGAGCGGGACAGCGACGACGGCGCTGATCACCCGCGGGCCCCGGGCCAGGGCCAGGAACAGGACCTGGAAGCTGGCCGCCACCACCTTGGCAAGGAACACCAGGGCGAACGGCACGGCACGCAGCACGTTGAAGCGGCCGCCCAGTTCCACCGGGGGCAGGTAGAACACCCGCGCCACCACGACGGCGATCAGGGCGCCGAAAAGCAGGTTGCCGGCACTGAAGTCCTGCCAGAGGGCGCCCCAGACGATGACGAGCCAGACCAGCAGTGGCAGCTCCTGGCGCAGCGAGACCCGCTTGCGCGTCATGGTGCCCCCTCCTGCCGCTGCTGCGCGATCACCGGCACCGGGGCCTCGTCACCCAGCACGGCCTGGATGTAGGAGGACCGGTCCAGCATCTCGGAGGCCGATTGCCCGGCGACCCGGAACAGCGGCCCGGCGAAGACCGTCAACGCCACCCCCAGCAGCACCAGGGCAAGCGTGGAGCCCACCATGGTGCGGGGCAGCAGGGTCACGTTCTGCTGGCCGGCGCGGTCGCCGGTGGCCTGGTCCCCGGGGGCCGCGAGCAGCACGGGATCCGGGTGTTCGGCGTCCTCGGGCTCGCGCCAGAACGCACGGTTCCAGACTCTGGCGACGGCCAGCAGGGTCAGCAGGCTGGTCAGCACGCCGCCGGCCACGAGGGCGTAGGCCAGCGGGGTCCCCAGGGCAACACCGGCCTGCAGCAGGCCCAGCTTGCCGAGGAAGCCGGAGAGCGGCGGGATGCCGGCCAGGTTCATGGCCGGCACAAAGAACAGCACGGCCAGCAGCGGCGAGAGTTTGGCCAGGCCGGCGATCCGGTCCACCGAGGAACTCCCGGCGCGGCGCTCGATCAGGCCGGTCACAAGGAACAGGCTGGTCTGGATGGTGATGTGGTGCGCCACGTAAAACACCGCAGCCCCGAGCCCCGCGACCGAGGACATGGCCAGACCGAACACCATGTAGCCGATATGGCTGACCAGGGTGAAGGAGAGCAACCGTTTGATGTCACTCTGCGCCAGGGCGCCCAGGATGCCCACCACCATGGTCAGCAGCGCCGCGACCATTAGCGGGGTATTGAAGGTGTCCCCGGGAAAAAGCAGGGTCTCGGTGCGGACGATCGCGTAGACACCCACCTTGGTGAGCAGCCCGGCGAACACGGCGGTGACCGGGGCCGGCGCCGTCGGATACGAGTCGGGGAGCCAGAAACTCAGCGGGAACACGGCGGCCTTGATGCCGAATGCCACGAGCAGCAGCACGTGCAGGAGATTTCGGGTCCCCTGGTCCAGGTCGGCGAGCTTGATGGCGAGGTCCGCCATGTTGATGGTGCCGGTGGCGCCGTAGATCATGGCGATCGCGATCAGGAAGAGCACGGAGGAGACCACCGAGACCACCACGTAGGTCACGCCGGCGCGGATCCTGGGTCCCGTCCCACCGAGGGTCATCAGCACGTAACTGGCGGTCAGCAGGATCTCGAAGCCCACATAGAGATTGAAGAGATCGCCGGAGAGGAAGGCGTTGGACACGCCCGCGACGAGGATCAGGTAGGTGGGGTGGAAGATCGACACGGGGGCGTCGCTGTCCCCGTCGGCCATGCCCTGGCCGGTGGCGTAGACCAGCACGGCGAGGCTGACGGCCGAGGACACCACCAGCATGAGCGAGGAGAACTGGTCCACCACCATCACGATGCCCCAGGGCGGCAGCCAGCCGCCGATGTTTACCGCTGCCGTGCCGCCCTCCCAGACGGAGGCCAGCAGCCAGCATTCCAGCAGCAGGGTCAGCGACAGCAGCGCGATGCTCACGGTCCGCTGGGCCCTCGAATGCCGGATGAGGAGGAAGGTCAGGGCGGCCCCGAGGATGGGGAGGACGACGGCGAGGGGGGCGAAGCTGGCGATGTTCACGTGGTCCCTCCGTCCGGGCCGGCGTCGAGGTTTTGGGAGCCGGGCTGTTCCTCGGCCGCGGCGTCCGCGGCAGGCATCAGGCGGGCACCGGCCAGCACGACGTCGTCGCTTCCGGCGGCGGATACGAGCGGGAACTCGGAGGTCTCGGCGGGGATGACGGCGTCGTCCTCCGCGTCGAAGCTGGGGGTTTCGGCCACGCGGCGGTCCTCGGCGTCGTCCTGGATTTCATCCTGCCGGGCCAGCACCCAGGTGCGGTAGATGATGCCCAGCATAAAAGCTGTGACCGCGAAGGAGATCACGATCGAGGTCAGGATCAGCGCCTGCGGCAGCGGGTCACTGTAGTCCCCCGCGGGGGTGTCCTTGCTGAAGAGCGGGGCGAGCCCGGCGTAGCCCCCGGTGGCCAGGATCAGCAGGTTGGTGGCGTTGGCCAGCAGCATCAGGCCGAGCAGGACCCGGGTGAGGCTGCGTTCCAGGAGCAGGTAGATGCCGCAGGCGTACAGGGCTCCCATCACCGTCAGCAGGGTCAGGTTGACGCTCATGTTCTCCCCTTGGCGGTGGTTTCGGCCGGGACGCCGTCAGGCTGATCGTCGTCGAAGAGCACCCCAGGCTGCTCGTCCGGCTGGTCTTCCGGCCGTTCTTCGAAATGTTCGTCGATTTTCGCGCCCAGGCTGCGCAGCACGTCCAGGGCCAGGCCGACGACGACGACGTAGACGCCGATGTCGAAGATCGTGGACGTGACGAATTTGATGTCGCCGAAGACCGGCAGCCAGAGCTCGATCACGGCGCTCTGGAAGACCTGGCCGCCCAGCAGCAGCGGTGCGACCCCGGACGCCGCGGCGGTGGCGAGGCCGATCCCCAGCAGCGCCCCGGCGCTGACCGGCGTGGCCTCACGGAGTTCGAAGCGGCCCCCGGCCAGGTAGCGGATGGCCAGCGCCAGGCCGGCGGTGAGGCCGCCGGCGAAGCCACCGCCGGGCAGGTTGTGCCCGGCGAGCAGCAGGTAAAGGGAGAAGACGATCATCGAGTGGAAGATCAGCCGGGTGACCACCTCGAAGATGATCGAGCGGCGTTCGGGAGCCATGGTCCGGCCGGCCACCAGCCATGCGTCGCGCGCTGACGCGGCGAAACGCCGGCTCATGGCCAGCGCAGCGTTGTCCCGGGTGTTGCCGGCCACGCCCGCGCGACGCCCGACCGTCCCCTCGGCCACCGAGGCGGACCGTCCAATACGGTCACCGCGGCCGCGGACGAAAATCAGGCTGGCGACGCCGGTGGCCGCGAGGGCCAGGACCGAGATCTCGCCGAAGGTGTCCCAGGCCCGGATGTCCACGAGGGTGACGTTGACGATGTTCAGGCCGCCGCCGCCTTCATAGGCCAGGCGGGGGAACTCCAGCGAGACCGGGGTGGCCACCCGCGCACCCAGGGCGTGGATCGCGACGAAGATCATCGTGAGGCCGAACGCCGCGCCGATGATCACCCGGACCACCCGGTACTTGCCGCCGGTGCGGTCGCGCAGTTCGGCCGGCAGGCTGCGCATGGCGAGGACGAAGGCCACCAGGATGATGGTCTCCACCAGCATCTGCGTCAGGGCGAGGTCCGGGGCGCCTTGGAGCGCGAACATCAAGGCGATCCCGTAGCCGGTGACCGAGACCATCAGCACGGCCAGGAAACGCTTATTGGCCCGCACCGCGGCGAGCGCTCCGATCACGATGCCGGCGCCGATCACCGGCTGCAGCGGCGAGCCCGGGTCGATGAAGTACAGGCCCCCGGGCAGCGGCTTGTTGGAAAGCAGCAGCGCGGTGAGCGGCAGGACAAAGGCGACGCTCAGGATGACGGCCAGGTAGAAGAAGAGCGAACCGCGCTGGGTGCGGCCGGTGACCCAGACCGCGGCATCGTCGAGGGCGCCGATGGTGAGCTGGTAGGCGCGGTCGCCGTCGACCCAGCCGGGGACCAGCCCCTGGGCGCGGGCGACCGCGTTCCGTCCGTAGAACATGGCCGCACCGAGGGCGAACGTGATCGCGGTCATCCCCAGCGCCGGGGTGAGCCCGTGCCACAGCGTCAGGTGCCCGGCCACGGCCGCCGGATCCTCGCCGTCGGGCACGAACAGCGCGGCGTAGGGCTGGATCCACGCATCCGCCGCGGCAGGCCACAGCCCGTAGAGGATGGTCAGCAGGCTCAGGACGGCGGGGGCCGCCAGGAAGGCGGGCTCAACGGCTTTGAACGGGGTGGTCTCTACGCCGGGCTTCACCGCGAAGGCGCCCCACATGAACCGTGCGCTGTAGGCAAAGGTCAGGACGGAGCCCACGACCAGCCCGACGAGGAGCACGGGCCCCCACGGGCCTGCCGCGGCGCCGGTGCCGTAGTGCACGAACGCCTCGAAGACGGATTCCTTGGCCACGAAGCCGGCCAGCGGCGGGATGCCGGCCATGGAGGCCGCGCCGACGGCGGCCACGATGGCCAGGGCGCGGGAGGAGCGGTACACCCCGGAGAGCTTGCGGATGTCGCGGGTCCCGGCCTGGTGGTCGATAATGCCGACCACCAGGAACAAGGTGGCTTTGAAGAGTCCGTGCGCCAGCAGCAGGGCGAGTCCGGCGAGCGCCGCGTCGGGTTGGCCGAGGCCCACCACCATGGTCAGGAAGCCCAGCTGGCTGACGGTGCCGTAGGCGAGGATGAGCTTGATGTCGGTCTGGCGCAGGGCGCGGTAGCCGCCCACCAGCATGGTGGCCAGCCCCAGGCCGAGCACCACCGGGAGCCAGAACGCCGTCTCGGCGAACCCGGGGGCGAGCCTCGCCACGAGGTAGATGCCCGCCTTGACCATGGCAGCGGCGTGCAGGTACGCACTCACCGGCGTCGGCGCGGCCATCGCCCCGGGAAGCCAGAAGTGGAAGGGGACCAGCGCGGACTTCGTGATCGCCCCTGGCAGGACCAGCACGACGGCGGCCGCCACCGCGTCTGCGGCGGGGCCGGTCACCAGCTCCGGCGCCATCGCCAGGAGCGCCGAGATCCGGTAGGTTCCCGCGGCGGCTCCGAGCATGATCAGCCCGACCAGCATGGCCAGGCCCCCGGCGGTGGTGACCACCAGGGCCTGCAGCGCCGAGCGGCGGGCCGACAACCGGGTGCGGGCGTAGCCGATCAGCAGGTAGGACAGCACCGTGGTCAGTTCCCAGAAGACGAACATCAGGAGCAGGTCGTCGGCGGTGACCAGGCCAAACATCGCCCCGGCGAAAGCCAGCAGCTGGGCGCCGAACCCCCCCAGGTAGCTGTCCTTGTCCTTGAAGTAGCGGGCACAGTAGACCAGGACCAGCGCCCCAACGCCCAGGATCAGCAGCGACATGACCCAGGCCAGGGCATCCATCCGGAAGGCCAGCTCCAGCTGGAGGTCCGGGATCCAGGGCAGCACCGCAGAGGTGGACCCTGCGTCGGAATACACGGCATCGTGCTGGAAGGCCAGCCAGACAAACGACCCCGCGGGCACCGCGGCCAGCGCGGAGAACGCGTTCCGGCCCAGCCGGCGGAAGAGGAACGGCGCCACAGCAGCCACCGCGAAGTGCACGGCAAGGACTGTGATCACTGGTATCTCCGCAACGTCAGGAACTCGATTGTCAAAAAGTTGGAGCAGGCGGGGCATTGGTTAGGTTCGGTGCGGCAAGTTTACCAAGCGTGCACAAATTCTTTTCCGCATGACGGTGCCGCGGCCGCGCCGTTTCCTCCGCGGCCGGGCCGGACCGGACGGCTAACATCAGGCTATGAACTCCGCCACCGCCCCCGAGGCCATGCGCCCGGCCTCGGAACTCGAGTCCGGCAGCCACGCCACAAGCAAAGGCAAGGTCGTTGCGTGGGCCGCCTGGGACTGGGGTTCCGCTGCCTTCAACGCGGTGATGACCACCTTTGTCTTTACCGTCTACCTGACCTCCAAGGCCTTCGGCGGCGAAGACGAAGCCTCGGCGGTCCTGGGCGGTGCCCTGGCCATCGCGGGGTTGGCCATCGCCCTGCTGGCCCCGGTCACCGGGCAGCGCTCGGACACCGGCGGCCGGCGCAAGCTCTGGCTTGGCGTCAACACCGCCGCGGTCGCCCTGCTGACCGGGCTCTGTTTCTTCGTCTTCCCCCGCCCGGAGTTCCTGCTCCTGGGAGTGACGCTGATCGCGCTGGGCAACGTGTTCTTCGAATTCGCCGGCGTCATCTACAACGCCATGCTGGCCCAGATCTCCACCCCCGCCAATATCGGAAAGATCAGCGGCTTCGGCTGGGCCTCGGGCTACCTCGGGGGCATCGTGGCGTTGCTAATTGTGCTGCAGCTCTTCGTCCAGCCCAGCATCGACTGGTTCGGCGCCTCCACCGCGGACAGCCTGAACATCCGCCTCGTGGCGGTGTTCTCCGCCCTCTGGTTCCTGGCCTTCGCCATTCCGGTCATGTTCGCGGTCCCCGAGCTGCCCAAGGCCCGGCAGGCCGGCCTGGGATTCTTCGCCTCCTACGGACTGCTGGTGCGCCGGATCCGCGCCATCTACCGGACCAGCCCGCACACGATCTTCTTCCTGCTCGCCAGCGCGATCTTCCGCGACGGGCTCGCCGCAGTATTCACCTTCGGCGGCATCATCGCCGCCGGGACCTTTGGCTTTGAGCTCAAACAGGTCATCTTCTTCGCCATCTTCGGCAACGTGGTTGCCGCGCTCGGCGCCCTGCTGGGCGGCTTCCTCGACGACAAGGCGGGACCCAAGGCGGTCATCATCGGCTCGCTGGCCGGCCTGCTGGTCGCGGGCAGCGTCCTCCTGGCCCTGGGGAACGGAAAGTATTCCTTCCTCGGCATGGAGTGGGCCGGCAGCACCACGTTCTGGGTGTTCGGTCTTTTCCTGTGCCTGTTTGTGGGCCCGGCCCAGTCCTCGTCCCGCGCCTACCTGGCCCGGCTCGCCCCGCACGGAGAATCCGGCGAACTGTTTGGCTTGTACGCCACCACCGGCCGGGCCGTCAGCTTCCTGGCGCCGGCGCTCTTCACCCTGTGCATCACCATCGCGACGCCCCTCGTTGCCCCCGGCGAAGCTCAGCGCTGGGGCATCCTCGGGATCATGGTGGTGCTGCTGGCCGGGCTGCTGGTGATGCTGCCGGTCAAGCCGCCGGGAAAGACCGAAATCGCCGTCGTGCCCCCGGCCTGAACCGCCCCAAAACCCGGCAGGCGCACTAGGCTGGAGGCATGAACGTGGATGAGACAGACCTTCCCGGCCTGGGCCGGCGCAAGGACTTCATGACCGCCTCGGGGCGCCGGATCGGCGTCGTCGAGTACCGCGAAGGCCAGACCGAGCTGATCGTCTCGACCTGGGACGACCCGGACACCTGCCAGGCGTCCATTCCGCTGACCGCCGACGAGGCCGCCGCGCTCGGCAATCTGCTGGGCGGGCAGCGCCTGGCCATGCAGTTGTCCGAGGCGCACCGGGAGGTCCCGGGGATCGTCACCCGGCAGTTCTCCATCGCCGCGGACTCCCCCTTCCAGAACCAGCCGATGGGGAATGCCTGCATCCGGACACGCAGCGGTGCCTCCATTGTTGCCATCATGCGCGAAGGCGAAGTCCTCCCCTCCCCCGGCCCCGACGTCGTCCTGCACCCCGGTGACCTGCTGGTCGCGGTGGGCACGCAGGAGGGCCTGGACACGGCAGCCAGCATCCTGCGCAACGGATAAGCGGCATGGATCCGCTCGCCCTGACCCTCATCGAACTGGGGGCTGTCGTGTTCTGCCTTGGCCTGCTGGCCAGGCTGGCCGGGCGGATCGGCATGTCCCCCATCCCGCTCTACCTGGTCGGCGGCCTGTTTTTCGGCGCCGGCGGGGTCGTCAAGCTCGAGGGGATGCACGAGTTTGCCCATCTCTCCAGTGAAATCGGTGTCATCCTCCTCCTGCTTATGCTCGGACTGGAATATACGGCGGCCGAGCTCGTCACCGGCCTCCGGCGCTCCTGGCAGGCCGGCGTGCTGGACCTCGTCCTGAACTTCGTCCCGGGGGCGGCCCTGGCGCTGATGCTCGGCTGGGGATTGGTGGGAGCCATGGTGATGGGCGGCGTCACCTACATCTCCTCGTCGGGAATCGCAGCAAAGGTCATCACCGATCTGGGGCGGATCGGTAACCGCGAGACACCGGTGATCCTGTCCATCCTGGTGTTCGAGGACCTGGCCATGGCCATCTACCTGCCGATCCTGACCGCCACCCTCGCGGGGGTGACGTTCCTGGTGGGCCTGCAGACCGTAGGAATCTCGCTCGCCGTCGTCACGCTGGTGCTGGTGGTCGCCCTTCGCCACGGCCACCACGTGTCCAAGGCCGTCCACAGCGAAAACTCCGAGGTCTTCCTGCTCAACCTGCTCGGCGCGGCCCTGCTCGTCGCGGGGCTGGCCGCCGCGATGCAGGTCTCGGCGGCGGTGGGCGCCTTTATGCTCGGGATTGCGATCTCGGGCGCCACCGCGCACAGCGCTACACGGATCCTGGAGCCGTTGCGGGACCTGTTCGCGGCAATCTTCTTTGTCGTCTTTGGCCTGAACACGGATCCTGCATCCATTCCGCCGGTCCTCGGTTGGGCGCTGGTCCTGGCCGTCCTGACGGCGGCCACGAAGATCATCACCGGAGTCTGGGCAGCCAAGCGGGCCGGAATCGCCATCGCCGGGCGCTTCCGTGCCGGGGCGGCCCTGATTGCCCGCGGCGAGTTCTCGATTGTGATCGCCGGGCTCGCCGTGGCCTCCGGCGTGGTGCCCCGCGAGCTCGCCGCCCTGGCCACCGCTTACGTGCTGATCATGGCCATCATGGGTCCGCTGGCAGCCCGCTTCGTCGAGCCCGTGGTGCGGATGCTGCGGCGGCCGGCCCGGCGCGCGACGCTCCCGGTCCGTCCGGCCGGCTGAGGTCCGGCCGGCCTAGATGTCGGTGCGGTGGAAGTTCAAGTGGCTGCGGCTCGCCGTCGGGCCGCGCTGGCCCTGGTAGCGGTTGCCGTACTCACCGGAGCCATAGGGGTGCTCGGCCGCCGAGCTCAGGCGGAAGAAGCACAGCTGGCCGATCTTCATCCCCGGCCAGAGCTTGATCGGCAGCGTCGCCATGTTGGAGAGCTCCAGGGTCACGTGGCCGGAGAACCCCGGATCGATAAACCCCGCCGTCGAGTGCGTCAGGAGGCCGAGGCGGCCCAGCGAGGACTTGCCCTCGAGCCGCGCCGCGATGTCATCCGGCAGGGTGACCGTCTCGTAGGTGGAGCCCAGGACAAACTCGCCCGGGTGCAGGATAAACGGCTCCCCCTGATCCACCTCCACCAGGCGCGTCAGCTCGGGCTGGTCCTCGGCCGGGTCGATGTGCGCGTACTTGTGGTTGTCGAACAGCCGGAAATACCGGTCAATCCGCACGTCCACCGACGAGGGCTGGACCATGGCGGGGTCGAACGGCTCCAGCACAATCCGCTGGGAATCGATTTCGGTACGAATGTCGCGGTCAGAGATCAGCACAGGTTCAAAAATACCCCACTCCGGGCGGCGTCCACATCGTCCCGTCAGTAAGCCCCTGTTGAGGTGCGTATGGCCCTAAAAGTTCTCCACATGATGATCAGGTCACCGGTAAGCGACCAATTCTCCACGTAGTAGAGGTCCAGACGGATGCTTTCCTCCCAAGGGAGCGTGGAGCGACCGTTGACCTGCCACAGCCCCGTGATGCCGGGTTTGATGAGCAAACGGCGGCTGGTGAATCTTTCGTAGCGTTCAACCTCGGAAGGCAGCGGCGGCCGGGGGCCAACCAGGCTCATTTCGCCGGTAAGCACGTTCCATAGCTGCGGGAGTTCGTCGAGGGAGTACTTCCGCATCCATCGCCCGCACCGGCTGATCCGCGGATCGTTACGGATCTTGAACAAGGGTCCGCAACCTTCGTTGAGCTCCCTGAGGGCATCCAGGTCCGCTTCGGCGGTCTCGACCATCGAACGGAACTTCAGCATCTGGAAGGGGGCGCCATTTTTGCCTGCCCTCTGCTGGCGAAAGAGAACCGGTCCTGGGCTGTCGCGTTTGACGATGAGGGCGACGACCAGCATGAGTGGCGACAGCGCTACGAGCGCCAGAGCGGCCACGGCGATATCGATGACTCTTTTGAGGACATGCTTACCGCCGAAATATTGCGGCAGCTCGACGTGTACCAGCGGCAACCCGTCGACGGGGCGGAAGTGGATCCGGGGGCCGGCGACGTTGGTGAGGCTGGAGGCCAGGACGAGTTCCGTTCCGGTCGCCTCTAGGTTCCATCCCAGTTCCCGAATGTAGGTGCTGCCGCCCGGAACATGGCCGGCCACCACGACGGCGTCTGCCCTCGCGAGCTCCACGGCTTTCGAAACATCCGCCAGGGTCGAAACCACCGGGATCCGGTACCAAGGCGGCCGGAGTTCCATGGATTGGTCCAGAGTCGGCAGCCCCACCCCGGAAATCTCGTACCCCGCGCTGGGGTTCTTTTCAAACTGGCTGATGATGTACTCGACGTCGGCCCTGTCCCCGATCACGATGACCCGGGATAAGTATCGGCCCTCGGAGCGCTTGCGGTTCAGCCACTTGCGCCAGAGCCAGCGGCTGCCGGTCAGCAGGACGATCCCCAGGGGTAAGGCGACGGCAAAGTAGCCACGCAGCGCATCGAAACGGACGAAGACCATCGCGATAGCCAAGGCCCCGAACAATTTGAGCGTTGCTTGGATCACGCGTTTATATTCGGCGCCGCCGACGCCTAAGGTCCGCCGGTCCCGGGTGTGGAAAATCTCCAAAACAGCGAGCCACCCACCCAAGAGCAGCACGGAGACCACCACGTACCTGGCCTCGAATCCATCCCCCGCGGGAGCCGCAGCGTCGCTGTCGAACCTGAGCAAATACGCCGACGTCACCGCCACTGCAATTCCGGCGGCGTCGGTGAGACGGAGCCGGTTTGCGAAGTTCCTCCACATCCGGGAGACCACGGCCCTCGAGGCCTCGAGGGCATGACCGGGTTCGTCCTCCCGCACCGAGTGCTGATGCCGCAGCGCAGTGTGCAGGCGGTTCGCGGACCTTGGCGGAGCGGCCACTCGGGCGGTTGCATGGAAATGCCGGCGCTGCTTGAGTTCGCTCATCACGGCCTCAGCGTGGTGCCGGCAGGGTCCCCCAGGTTATGGACGGCGGCCCGAATCTCCCTGCACGCGGTAATTGGCCGGCGGACTCCACCCATGGTCCGGAAAGCAGTGACACCTATTGACGTCCGAAAAAGCATAGTTGGACCCTCTAGCGTTTAGTTTTGTTGGCTGCGGTCCCCCAAGTTAAATAGATCGCTTTCGTGGGCACACGGGTGTGGGCTACTCATCTTCGCCAGATGAAAGCTTCCATCGCCGGCAGGTAGTACGCGGGCCAGGGGCTCGGTTACCCACCCTGGCGCCGTGGCAGCACAACGGAAGAGCGTCGCTGTTCTGGGAAGTCCCCCGACTGGGGTAAGGTAAATCTCGTTGTTCACCGGGACCAGATCCAGCATTCTGGACAGTCCCGATGCGGCTGTAGCTCAATGGTAGAGCGCTAGCTTCCCAAGCTTGATACGCGGGTTCGATTCCCGTCAGCCGCTCCAGTCCTCCCCCTGCCTGCCCCCGCCGGAGCCGGTTAGGTGGCTACCTGTATCGTCAGGAGTCAGGAACCTCTTCGGTTCCGCTACAGGAGCAATCATGGCTGACAAATCCCCCCGTCAAGCAGCATCCAAGAAATCCGCCAAGTCCATCAAGGAAAAGCGCGCCGACAAGAGGGCCGCCGCAGCGCCGCCCAGCTCCCTCGACAAGGTGACCGCCGCCAAGACGGCAAGCCCCAAAAAGAAGTGACCGGTTCCCCGAACCGTCTCACGCTCGGCGTCCTCGCCACCACGCGAAAGCCGGACGAGCGCCGCCTTCCCATCCATCCCCGCCACTTTGAACGCATTGCCCCGGAGCTCAGGCAGCGGCTGATCCTGGAAGAGGGCTACGGCGAGCGCTTCGGCGTCTCGGACGCCCACCTGGCCGGCCTTGTTGGCAGGCTCGCGCCGCGGGCCCATCTCCTGGCCGAGGCCGACGTGGTCCTCCTGCCCAAGCCGCAGCCCGAGGACCTGGCCGAGCTCCGCGACGGGCAGGTCCTTTGGGGCTGGCCGCACTGCGTCCAGGACGCGGCAATCACCCAGCTCGGGATCGACAAGAAACTCACTTTGATCGCCTTCGAGGCAATGAACCACTGGGCCAGCGACGGCGGCTTCGGCCTGCACGTCTTCCACAAGAACAACGAGCTCGCCGGCTACTGCTCGGTGCTGCACGCCCTGGCCCTGACCGGGTCCACCGGGGACTACGGCCGCCGGCTGAGCGCCGTCGTGATCGGATTCGGGGCCACCGCCCGCGGCGCCGTCACGGCCCTCAACGCCCACGGCGTCCACGATGTGCAGGTGCTGACCAACCGTGGGGTCGCCGCAGTTGGTTCGCCCATCCACTCGGTGCGGATTGCGCAGTTCGACCACGACAGCAAGGCGCCGTTCCTCAGCGAGGTCATCACCGAACGCGGCCGGGTGCCGCTGGCGCCCTTCCTCGCGGAGAGCGACATCGTGGTCAACTGCACCCTGCAGGATCCGAACGCTCCGCTGACCTACCTGCGAACCGACGACCTGGCAGCCTTCCAGCCCGGCAGCCTGATTGTGGACGTGTCCTGCGATGAGGGCATGGGCTTTAGCTGGGCGAGGACCACCACCTTCGCCGAGCCGATGTTCACCGTGGGCGACCACATCGACTACTACGCGGTGGACCACAGCCCGTCCTACCTCTGGAACTCAGCCAGCTGGGAAATCAGCGAGGCGCTGTTACCGTTCCTGGCGACGGTGCTCTCCGGGCCCGCGGCCTGGGACGGCAACGAGACCATCCGCCGGGCCATCGAGATCCGTGACGGCGTGGTGCTGAACCCGGATGTCCTGGAGTTCCAGCGCCGGCAGCCCGCCTACCCGCATCTGCCGCTGGCCGGCTAGGTTCGCGCCGCTTCCAGATTTTCGCGCCGGTTCCGGACTATCCGCAGCAGCCGCCGCCGGTCCTTCAGGTCCACCTTCAGCATCAGCTGCCCGCGCCGGGCCAGTACGACGGCGACTGCCGCCGCCGCCAGCGCCGGCACCCCGCCGGAGACGAGGATCGCCGTCGGCGGGTTCAGATGCTCGGCCAGCAAGCCCATCAGCGGCCCCCCGATGGCCTGGCCCCCGATCAGCACCATGATGTAGAGGCTCATGACCCGGCCGCGGATCCCCATGTTGGCGCTGACCTGGACCAGCTGGTTGGCGGCGGTCAGGAACATCAGGCACCAGAAGCCTGCCAGCACCATCGCCGCGCCGAACCATTCCATCGTGGGCGCCGCAGCGGCCAGGCAGAGCATCAGCCCGTACATCCCGGCGCCGAGCACCACGGAGCGCAGCTGGAGCTGGCGCCGCCGGGCGGACGTAATGGCCCCGGCCAGCGCCCCGAGCGCCACCAGCGCGTTGAGCAGGCCGTAGCCGCCGGCACCGGCGTCGTACACGCGGTCCGCGAAGGCCGCCAGCAGCACCGGCAGGCTCATCGCAAACACCGCGACGAAGCCGGCCATCAGCCAGGGCCAGTAGATGGTGGGCTTGGCCAGGGCGTACCGCAGCCCTTCCCTGAGCATGCCTTTCCGTTTGGCAGCCGGCAGCGTGAGGTGCAGCTCATCCTTGCGCAGGACCAGCAGCATGGTCACCGTGAAGCAGCACGCGACGGCGTTGGCGGCAAAGGCCCAGCCTGCGCCGACGGCGCCCAGCAGCACGCCCGCAAAGGCCGGCCCGATCAGGCCGCCGAGCTGGAAGATCGTGGAGTTCACACTGATGGCATTGCGCAGGTAGGCCGGACCCACCAGCTCGTTGACGAAGACCTGCCGGGCCGGCTGGTCCAGCACCGTGACCAGGCCCAGGGTCAGTGCGATCGCGTAGACGTGCCACACCTCGATCCGCTGCGTCAGCGCCAGGACGGCGAGGAGCGCCGCGAGGACGGCGGCCACGGACTGGCACAGCATCAGGATCCGGCGCTTGGCGAACCGGTCCGCCATCACGCCCGCCCAGGGGCCGAGGAACAGCGAGGGCAGGAACTGCAGGGCCACGGTGACGCCGACGGCGGTGACGGAGCCGGAGAGCTGCAGGACCAGCCAGTCCTGGGCGATGCGCTGCATCCAAAGCGCCACCACGGCCACAAAGTGCCCGATCGCGAAGATCCGGAAGTTGCGGACCTTGAGTGAAATGAAGGTGTGCCGCCACGGCAGCCGCTGACTGACGACGCCGATCTGTGCGGTGGAAGGCTGTGCGGTGGAAGACGGGGCGGGGGCGCTCTGGACGGTTGGCGGCAGGGGGGCCTGCCGGGGCTGTGCGTGATGCGGTTCGGTGGCCTGGAAAGGCGGAGGGGGTGCCACGGAAAGTCCTCAAGGGAGCGGGTCTACGGGGTTGCCTTAACGCTATGCTGGCCCCAGTCGATTATGGAAGGCTATTCCGCATATAACTAGCATCACGAATCGCAATGGGGGACAAAGGATGGACCGAGACTCTGACCACCGGGCCGGGAGGCCGCATGTTTGAACCCGCCCAGCTCCGCTCCTTCCTGGCCGTGGCCGAGACGCTCAGCTTCACGCGGGCCGCCGAGCGCCTGGGGCTGGCGCAGCCGACCGTCAGCCAGCACGTCCGCAAACTGGAAGCCGCCGCCCGGCGGACCCTGATCGCCCGCGACACCCGCGACGTGCGCCTGACGGACAACGGCGACGCCATGGCGGGCTTCGCGCGCAGCATCCTCGCCGCGCACGACTCCGCGGCCCGCTACTTCTCCGGTTCGGCGATGCGGGGCCGGCTGCGCTTCGGCACCGCGGACGACCTGGCCATCACCGGGCTGCCCCGGATCCTGCGCGAGTTCCGCCAGATCTACCCCCAGATCAACCTCGAACTCACGGTGGGACAGAGCGACCAGCTCTACAAGCGGCTCAACGCCGGGCAACTGGACCTGGTCTTCGTCAAGTGGGTCGCCGGCGCCAAGGACGGCACCGTGGTGCAGCAGGACTCCTTCGCCTGGGTGGGGCTTGAGCAGACTTCCCTGGACCCGGGCCATCCCGTGCCGCTGATCGCCTACCCCGCGCCCAGCCTGAGCCGGAAGCTGGCCATCGATGCGCTTGAGGCAACCGGCCGGACCTGGCGGATCACCTGCACCACGCGGCAGATCAGCGGGGTGCTGGCCGCCGTGCGCGCCGGGATCGGCGTCGCGGTGATGCCGTCGTCGCTGGTGCCGGAGGACCTGAAGATCATCACCCGGCGCTTCGACCTGCCCAGCGTCGGGGACGTCGATTTCACCCTGATCCGCAATCCGCTGGCCAACACCGAGGTCATCGAAGCCCTGACCCAGACCATAGTGGGACGCGCCCTGAACCGCTCCACCTAGTCCGCGCCCTCCCATGTACCTACTCAGTCCCACCCCGCTACCTGCCGCAAAATACTTGGCTGGCCGGGTCAATACGCAGCCATTGAACGCGGGTGGTACTTGTCCTATCCTGACTGTGTTGAAGGTCAAGCAGAGGCCCGCCACAACGATTTCGAGACAACGAACGCTGTCGCTGGCTGCTGCCATTCGGCTATGGCGGCAGGCTGCGGGGAGCGTTCGGGATAGGCCAGCCATGACGCCAGTCACACATCGTCCCCATCCCGCCATGCGACCGGGCCCGGTGCGGCACGGCCGGCCGTTGACTGCGGCCCGGCCGCTGGCGGCCGCCCCGCCACTGGCTGCCCCGCCGCCAGTGACTGTGCCGCCGCTGGAAAGCGCGCCGCATCCGCCGCTTGGCCGCCTCGACCCGCATGCCACTTCCGTTCGCACCGACGCGGACTACGTGGGCATCCCGTTCTGCGAGCGGTGCGGGACGGATGAGTTCGTGTACCTCGAGTCCTTTGTTCCCGCCAAGCACCGCCGCGACGGCTCGGTCAGCAAACTGGGAGAAGTGGCGTACTTTTGCTCCAGCTGCGAGGATTTCTCCGCACACGCCGTCCCCGCGTCCTGGGTGCCGCCGGGCTGGTACCTGGGCTGAGAGCCTTAAACGGCTGTCGCCGCCGTGCCCACAGTATTCCTGCGGTCACGGCGGCGACGCTGTCTGCCGGGTGCGGCCCGGAGGACCGCCTAGATTAGGCCGTCCGAGAGGTGGTTGGCGGTGCCGAAGCGGTGCGCCGTGATGCTGACGGCCTGCTCGTGCAGGAACGGCAGGAGTTCCACCCGTCCGGCTTCGGTGACCGGGTGCGAGTAGACAGCCAAGTCGGGCCGGCCGCCGGTCGCCTCGGCCAGCGCCTTGGCGTCGCCGCCGATCAGCCGGATCCGCGTGACGGAGAGCTTTGCAGCCCCTGCCAGCCGGGCCGCGGACGCCAGCCACGCGGCGTCGTCCTCCACGGTGATGTCAACGCCCAGGCCGGACAGCACCGCGCGCAGTTGGGACGGCAGTTCGACGGCGCTGGACACCGTGAGCTCCGATCCTGCCTGGACGCCGGCGGCAACCACCCGGACCAGCGCGCCGAGCGGTTCGCCGCGGGAGAGCCGCACCGTAACCGGCAACGGACGGTAGCGGAAGACGTTGCGTTCGGCGCTCAGCCCGGAGACATCCTTGGCGGTGCCGAATTCCTCGGCCCAGGCAAGGGCGTCGGAGGCCAGCGAGCGCTGCAGCGGGGCCAGTTCCTCGGCAGTCAGGAAGCCCTTGGCCGTTTCCTCGATCCGGCGCACGCCGGAGTGCGCCGAGGTGGCCGCGGCGGCGCTGGGCTTGCTGGCCCAGTCGCCGAGCCCGGCGAGGTAGTTGGGGCCGCCTGCCTTGGTGCCGGCACCAACGGCTGATTTCTTCCAGCCGCCGAAGGGCTGGCGCTGCACGATGGCGCCGGTGATGCCGCGGTTGACGTAGAGGTTGCCGGCCTGGACAGTGTCCAGCCAGAGGGCCAGTTCGTCGGCGTTGAGCGAGTGCAGGCCGGAGGTCAGGCCGTACTCGATCTGGTTCTGGATGGCGATGGCCTCCTCCAGGGTTTCTGCGGTCATCACGCCCAGGACCGGGCCGAAGAACTCGGTGAGGTGGAAGTAGGACCCGCGCCGCACACCTGAGCGCACGCCCGGGCTCCAGAGCTTGCCGGAGTCGTCCAGCTGCTTCGGTTCCACGGCCCAGGCCTCACCCTCGCCGAGGGTGGTCAGGGCGTTGAGGAGCTTGCCGCTGGCGGGCTCGATGATCGGGCCCATCTGGCTGGCCGGATCCTCGGGGTAGCCGACCTTGAGCGAGGTGACGGCGTCGATCAGCTGGTTGTGGAAGCGCTTGGACTTCGCCACGGACCCTACCAGGATCACCAGCGAGGCCGCGGAGCACTTCTGGCCGGCGTGGCCGAACGCGGAGTACGCGACGTCCTTGGCCGCGAGGTCCAGGTCGGCGCTCGGGGTGACGATGATAGCGTTTTTGCCGCTGGTTTCGGCCAGCAGCGGCAGGTCCTTGCGGAAGGAACGGAACAGCTCGGCGGTCTCGTAGCCGCCGGTCAGGATGACGCGGTCCACGGCCGGGTGCGAGATCAGCTGCTGGCCCAGTTCGCGTTCGCCCAGCTGCACCATGGTCAGCACGTCGCGCGGCACGCCGGCTTCCCAGAGCGCCTCGATCATGACGGCGCCGCTGCGGGCGGCCTGCTTGGCCGGCTTGATCACGACGGCGGATCCGGCGGCGAGCGCCGCGAGGGTGGAGCCGGCCGGGATGGCCACCGGGAAGTTCCACGGCGGCGTCACCACGGTGAGCTTGGCCGGGACGAAGCTGGCGCCGTCGACGTCGTCGAGCTTGCGGGCCGATTCGGCGTAGTAGTGCGCGAAGTCCACCGCCTCGCTGACCTCGGGATCGCCCTGGTCGATGGTCTTGCCGGTCTCGGACGCCATGACCTCAAGAAGGTCGGCGCGGCGGGCCTCAAGGACGTCGCCGGCGCGGTGCAGGATCTCGGCGCGCTCGGCGCCGGTGAGGGCGCCCCAGGCCTTGCCCTTTTCAACGGCTGTGGTGATGACGGTGTTCAGGGTCTCGGCGTCGTTGATGGTGGCGGCCTCGACGGCGGCGTTGCCCAGCGTGGAGGTGGTCACACGGCCCAGGATGGCGCGGCCCCAGTCGCGGTTGGCCGGCAGTGACGGGTCGGTGTCCGGGGTGTTCTCGAAGGAGTCGTGCGGCAGCGGCGCGGCCGGGAGGCTGCGGTTCTGCCGGCGGTTCGGGGCCGGGACCTCGTCGTCGAGCTTGGCGAGCGAGGCGAGGAAGCGCTGCTTCTCACGCTCGAACAGGGTTTCGTTTTCGCTGAGTTCGAAGACCGCGGACATGAAGTTGTCCTGGCTGGCGCCTTCTTCCAGGCGGCGGATCAGGTAGGCGATCGCGACGTCGAACTCGGCGGGGTGGACCACCGGGGTGTAGAGCAGGAGCGAGCCGACGTCCTGCTTGACGGCTTCGGCCTGGCCCTGGGCCATGCCGAGCAGCATCTCGAACTCGATGCCGGACTCCACCCCGCGCTGCTTAGCCAGCAGCCACGCGAAGGCGATGTCGAAGAGGTTGTGGCCTGCGACGCCGATCCGGATGTTGCCGATCCGGTCCGGGTGCAGCGCGTAATTGATGACGCGCTTGTAGTTGGTGTCCGAGTCCTGCTTGGTGTTCCAGGTGGCGAGCGGCCAGTCGTGCAGGGAGGCCTCGACCTGTTCCATCGGCAGGTTGGCGCCCTTGACGACGCGGACCTTGATCGCGGCGCCGCCCTCGGCGCGGCGGGCCGCTGCCCAGTCCTGCAGGCGGATCATCGCGGCGAGGGCATCCGGCAGGTAGGCCTGCAGCACAATGCCGGCCTCGAGGTTCTTGAACTCGGGCTTGTCCAGGATCCGGGTGAAGACCGCGATGGTCATGTCCAGGTCCTTGTACTCTTCCATGTCCAGGTTGATGAACTTGGCCTTCTTGCCGCCGGTGGCGAAGGACGCGGCGCGGGTGAAGAGCGGAGTGAGCTTCTCCACCACGTGCTCCACGGCCTCGTCGAAGGCCCAGGCCGAGTGGGGGGCAACGGTGGAGGAGACCTTGATCGAGACGTAGTCCACGTCGGGGCGGGCGAGCAGGGTGTGGGTGCCCTCGAGCCGGCGGGAGGCCTCGTGCTCGCCGAGCACCGCCTCGCCGAGAAGGTTGACGTTGAGCTTGATGCCGTCCCGGCGGATCTTGGCGATGGCCGGGCCCAGCTTGGCGTCGGTCGCGTCGACGATCAGGTGGCCGACCATTTCACGGAGCACGCGGCGGGCAATCGGGATGACCACCTGCGGCAGGACCGGGGCCATGGTGCCGCCAAGGCGGACGGCGCTGCGCATGTACCAGGGCAGGAAGGCCGGGACCTTGGGCGCCAGGGCGGCGAGGTTGCGCGCGGCCACCTGCAGGTCCTCGGGACGGACGACGCCGTCGACGAACCCGACGGTGAAGTCCAGGCCGTTGGGGTCTTTCAGGACCCCGGCGAGCTGCTCCGCGGAGGCGTCCACCGGGACTTCGGCGGCTTCGGTGAGCCAGCGGCGCACCAGGGTGATCGTCTCCTCGGCCAAGGCTGCGGCCTCAAGCACGGGCGAGCCCTCCGAAACGGCGGCGTGCGTGGCTTCGTTGCCCGCATCCGCGCCCCTGGCCAGGCCGGATTCCGTTGAGGTTTTGGTCATGGTGGCACTCGTTCTTTCTCAATATGTGGACCGTTCTTGAAATCAGTATGAGAGCAAATTCTCATAAGATAAAGCGATGTTTTCTGAGCAATACTGGTTAGAAAAATCGAAGCTTTCGCGGGGCGATCCTCCCTCACCTTTGGCACCAAAACGACGAACCCTCCCGCAGCGGGTGCGGGAGGGTTCGTCGGAATCGGGCCGGACCTGAGGGAGCGTCCGGGCAGCGCCGCAGGGAGCGCGGGGGCGCGGGCAGCTAGCCGACGTGCCGGTGCATTTCCACGGCCTCCTGGTGCCGCGGGCTCTCCGGATTCATCAGGGAGTGTTTGCGGCCGTAGCCGAAGTAGATGGCCAGGCCGATGACCAGCCAGACGCCGAAGCGGACCCACGTCTCCCAGTGCAGCTGCAGCATCAGGAACGCCGAGGCCAGCATCCCGAAGAGCGGAACCACCGGCATCAGCGGCAGCCGGAAGGTGCGCGGGGCATCGGGCTTCTTGTAGCGGAAGATGATCACGGAAAGGCAGACGACGACGAACGCGGCCAGGATGCCGATGTTGGTCAGGTCGGCGACGGCCTTGATCGGGAAGACGCCGGCCAGCAGGGCCGAGGCCACGCCGCCGATCCAGGTGACGCGCTGCGGGGTGCCGTGGCGGTCCGTCTTGGCAAACCAGCCCGGGAGCAGCCCGTCCCGGCTCATCGAGAACCAGACGCGGGTGACACCGAGCAGGAAGGTCAGCATCACGGTGAGGATGGAGAGTACCGCAAAGACGGAGATGATCGTGGCGATGACCGGCAGGCCCACGCCGTTGAAGGCGGAGGCGAAACCGGCCTTCGGGTCGATGTCCTGGTAGTTCTGCATGCCGGTGAGCACCAGGGTCGCGGCGACATAGAGGAGCATGGCCACGATCAGGGACAGGATGATCGCCTTGGGCATGTGCTTCTTGCCGTCCGTGGCCTCCTCCGCCGCCGTACTCATCGCGTCGTAGCCGAACACGGCGAAGAACACCGTTGCCGAGCCCGCCAACACCGGACCGAACCCGCTGGGCATAAACGGGTTGTAGTTGTTGGTGTTGATGTAGAAGATGCCCAGGCCGATGATGAACAGGATCAGGACCACCTTGATGGCCACGGCCACCAGCTCGAAGCGGCCGAAGGTCTTGGTGCCGCGGGAGAGGATCCAGGTCACGAGCAGGCAGACGGCAATCGCGGGGATGTTCACGACGCCGCCCTTGCCCTCATCCACCGTGGAGGTCATCCAGGCGGGCATGTGGAGGCCGATGCCGGAGAGGAACGCGTCGAAGTAGCCGGAGATGCCGATGGCCACCACCGCCACGATTGCGATGTACTCCAGCAGCAGGTCCCAGCCGATGAACCAGCCGATCACCTCGCCCAGTGCCACATACCCGTAGGTGTAGGCCGAGCCGGCCCGCGGGATCATGCCCGCGAATTCGGCGTAGGACAGCGCGGCGGCGGCGGACGCCAGCCCCGCGATCAGGAAGGAGAACAGCACCGCGGGGCCCACCCCGGGTTCGCTCTCGCTTCCGTGGGCCACCAGGCCCGCCAGCGAGAAGATGCCGACGCCGATAATGCCGCCAACGCCGATGGCCGTCAGTTGCCAGAGGCCCAGGCTCTTGAACAGGCCGCTGTGCTTGTTTTCCTCTTCAATGTCGTCGATGGGCTTGCGCCGCATGATCGATCGGGTCACATCTCTGGTGCTCATCAGGGTCTCCTGCAGTGGGGTGTCGCCCATCAATCCGCCCTGTGATGGGGGTTACTGGATCACAACAGTATGCAAGCCGGATCCCATTAGATAAAGTGAATTCTCCTAATCAATAACCATTAGAATTCACAAAGGAATAGTGATGCTCGACGTCCGGCGGTTACGCCTGCTGCGCGAACTCAAGATCCGGGGCACGCTGGCCGAGGTGGCCGAGGCGCTGCAGTACAGCCCGTCGTCGGTCTCGCAGCAACTGGCGCTGCTGGAGAAGGAAGCCGGCGTCGAACTCTTGAGGAAAACGGGCCGCCGCGTACAGCTCACCCCGCAGGCCGAGGTGCTGGTCACCCACACCGCCCAGCTGCTGGAAACCTTGGAGCAGGCGGAGGCCGATCTGGCCGCCTCGCTGACCACGGTGACCGGGACGGTGCGGATCGCCGTGTTCCAGTCCGCGGCGCTGGCCCTGATGCCCGACGCCCTGACCCGGATGTCCGCCAGCTACCCGGAAGTCCGGATCGAAATGGTGCAGCGGGAGCCCGAGACCGCCCTCCACGAGACGTGGGCGCGTGACTTCGACCTGGTCATCGCCGAGCAGTACCCGGGCCACGCCGCGCCACGCTACGCCGAACTGGACCGGGTCCGCCTGACCGGCGACGCGATCCGGCTGGCCGTTCCGCCGGCGTCCCCGGGCCGCCCCGCGATCACCTCCCTCGCCGACACCAACGGACTGTCCTGGGTGATGGAACCTCGGGGCGCCGCGTCCCGGCACTGGGCCGAGCAGGCCTGCCGGAGTGCCGGGTTCGAGCCCGATGTGCGCTTTGAAACCGCCGACCTGCAGGCGCAGATCCGGCTGATCGAGTCGGGCAACGCGGTGGCGCTGATGCCGGACCTGGTCTGGACCGGCCGGGGCACCACGGCCCAGCTGATCGAGCTCCCCGGCAGTCCGCACCGCACCGTCTTCACGTCCGTGCGCCGCTCCAGCGCCAAGCGGCCCGCGATCGTCGCGGCGCGCGAAATCCTCGCCGAGACCGCCGCGTCGATCACCCCAGCCGCCTGACCCCCGACGCCGGGCCTGGCCGCCTGAAGCCGTGCACGCCGCCCGGGCCCGGACCCCGACGTCGGTGTTCCCTGGCTCACAGCGCAGCCGCGGCGCCGGCGCTAGACTGTTGACGTTATGAATCGAACAATGTTCAAATCCAAAATCCACCGCGCCACGGTCACCCACGCGGACCTTCACTATGTCGGCTCGGTCACCGTGGACCTGGACCTGCTCGAGGCCGCCGACATCCTGCCCGGAGAACTGGTCGCGATCGTCGACGTCACCAACGGCGCGCGGCTGGAAACGTACACCATCGCCGGCGAGCGCGGATCCGGCGTCATCGGCATCAACGGTGCGGCTGCGCACCTGATGCACGAAAACGACATCGTCATCCTGATCACGTACGCGCAAATGACCACGGAAGAGGCCAAGGCCTACAACCCCAGGGTGGTCCACGTGGACAAGGACAACAAGGTGGTCCAGATCGGCAACGATCCGGCGGAAAGCCACACGGCCGGGCTCCTGCGCCCGCCGCACGCGTTGAACAACGCCACGCTGAACTAGCAGCGCCGGAGTGCTAGGCGTCCTGGCTGGATTCTTCGTCGTCTGGTTCATCATCCTCGTCGGCATGTTCGTCGGCCGGCGCAACATCCTGGGCGAAAACGCCCGCTCCGTCCTCAGCGCCCTGACCTTTTTTGTGGCGAGCCCGGCCCTGCTGTTCGAGACGCTCAGCAAAGCCCGCCTCCACGACATCTTCGCGGCGCCCCTGCTGGTGACCGCGGTGGGTGCCATCACGACGGCGGCCCTCTACTTCGCTCTCGTGCGGTTCGTCCTGAAACGGCAGCTCCCGGAGGCCCTGGTGTCCTCCATGAGCGCCTCCCTGGCCAACTCCGCCAACCTCGGCATTCCGATCGCCGTCTACGTGCTCGGCGATGCCAGCTATGTGGCGCCGTTGCTGATCTTCCAGCTCGCCTTCTTCACCCCGATGTACCTGCTGATCCTCGATGCCACCACCAGCGCGCACCGCACCACCCCCGTGAGCTTCGTCCTGATGATCCTGCGCAACCCGATGATCGTGGGCTCCGGCCTGGGACTGCTCGTCGCCGGGGCCGGCTGGGAGGTACCGGCGCTCATCCTGCAGCCCATCCACCTGATCGGCGGGGCCGCGATCCCGGCCATGCTGTTGTCTTTCGGCATGAGCCTCAACGGGTCCCGGCCGCTGCAGGCCTCGGCCGCGCGGCGGACCGACACCCTGCTGGCCAGTAGCTTCAAGCTCATCGTCCACCCGCTGCTCGCCTTCCTCTTCGCCCGCTCCGCCCTCGGCCTGCAGGGCACGGCGCTGTTCGCCGTAGTGGTCACCTCCGCCCTGCCCACGGCGCAGAACGTCTACGTGGTGGCCAACCGCTACCGGACCGGACTCACGGTCGCCAAGGACACCGTCCTCATCACCACCGTCGTCGCGGTCCCCGCCATGATCGGGGTGGCGGTGCTATTGGCCTGAGGCCGCCGGGCCCTCACCGGGCACGGGGCCCGCGTGGCCTGCCCGGGCTCGGGCACCGGCGCCGGTAGGCTGTGAAAGGGCGAAAAACCGGCCCGGAAACAGGCACAAACTGGGGGAATGATTGCGCAAGAATAGCGCCGTAGACGGCCCGTCGGGCGGCACGGCACCGGAAACGGCGCGCCGCCGGGGCGTGGACTGGATCGCCTGCGGCGTGGCCGGGCTGCTGCTGGTCTCGTCCACCGCCTGCGCCGGCCCGGCCCCGGCCGCGGAAACAACGGCCCCGGTTGCGCAGAGCACGTCGGCCACGGCGGCCGCCCCCGCCGCCACACCCTCGCCCACGCCGAGCCCATCGGCCGACGCCGGCGCCCCCCTGGATCCGGACACCGCCCCCGCCGCCGGCCTGGCCGGGGCCTCGGCTCCGCGCCAGCAGCCGGCCTACGCCAGCAAGGCCCTCGACGTGCTCGCCACCTTGCCGGTCAAGGGCAGGGCGCCCAAGACCGGGTACTCCCGCGACCAGTTCGGCCAGGCCTGGGCCGACGTCGACCGCAACGGCTGCGATACCCGCAACGACACGCTCCGCCGCGACCTCACGGCGGTGGCGCTCAAGGCCGGAACCCGCGACTGCGTTGTGCTCTCCGGCGCCCTGAACGACCCCTACACCGCCAAGCTGATCAACTTCGTCCGCGGCAACAACACCAGCGCCGCCGTCCAGATCGACCACGTCGTGGCGCTCAGCGACGCCTGGCAGAAGGGCGCCCAGCAGCTCAGCCCGGCCCAGCGGCTCGCCTTCGCCAATGATCCGCTCAACCTCCTGGCCGTGGACGGCCCCGCGAACATGCAAAAGAGCGACGGCGACGCCGCCACCTGGCTGCCGCCGAACAAGTCCTACCGCTGCGCCTACGTGGCCCGTCAGATCTCGGTCAAGGCCAGCTACGCACTCTGGGTGACCCAGGCCGAGCACGACGCCATGGCCCGGATCCTGGGCAGCTGCCCGGACTCCCTGGCCCCCACCAGCGAGCAGCCGCCGGCCCCCGCACCAGTCGCGGCGGCTCCGCCGGCCCAGGCCGCCGCACCGCCCGCGGCCCCGGCCCAGGCAGCACCTGCCCCGGCCCCCGCTCCCGTCCCGCCGGCGGCGGTCGTCCCGGCCGCGGTGGTCTACGCCAACTGCGCCGCCGTGCGGGCCGCGGGCGCGGCGCCCATCCGCCGCGGGCAGCCCGGATACAGCAGCAAACTGGACCGCGACGGCGACGGGGTGGCCTGCGAGTAGCCGCGCCGGCTAGCAGGCCGGAGCCTGGTACTCGTAGGCTCCGGCGTCGGCCCCCGCGTCACCCTGGCAGTCGCCGTTCTGGGCGACGGGCTGCCCGTCGAGGTCTACGGTGAAGGGACTGGTGCCTGCGCGGTCAATCGCGGGACTCAGGCTGGTCGGGTGGAGGTCGGTGGGGGCGTCCACGAAGTCTGCCGCCTCCCGTGTTGAGGTGCCGCCGGGTTCCACCGAGCTGGGCCCGTTGAGGACGTTCTCCTGTTCGGTCCAGCCCGTGCCGTCGATCCAGAGCGAATTCCGCACGGCGACGAGGATGTTGCCCCGGATGACCGTGGAGGCGGGGCACGCCGCGTGGCACACCACGGCCTGGGACTCGGGGCCATCCAGCCATACGGTGTTGAATTCAAAGACGGTGCCGTCCGTTGGACCGAAGGATGACTTCGGTCCCCGGGCGATCAGGCCGGTGGCCTGGGAGCAGTTTTCGCCGCAGCTGGAGCGGATCAGGTTGTAGCGGTAGGTGTTGCCGTCTGCGGTGGCCCCGGGTGAGCGGCCGATCTCCGAGAACACGTTGTTGTCCACGGCCACGTTGTGGTGAATGCTGTTCCGGTTCCCGTTGAAGATTTCGAAGGCGCTACCGTCGTGGGAAAAATCGTAGGACTTCGCGGTGGATCCGGTGACGGTGTTGCCGGTGAACTCGTTGTCGCTCCCGTTGATCAGCACGCCGAAGGCGCCCGAATCGTCGTTGCAGCTCACGGACTGCGGGGTACCGCAGTTGATCCCGGGCGTGTTGACGTTCATCACGTCATTGTTGGCGAGGTTGTTGTTCACATAGTGGCCGAAATCCGAGCCCTGGCCCACCTTGATGCCGGCGGCGTTGTGGGTCGCCGTGGAGTTCTTAAGGGTGTTGTGGTCGCCGGAGACGCTGAACCCTGCGTACCCGCAGGAATCGGCGCGCAGGCCGTCCACGGTGATGAAGTTCCCGTTGATCGTGACGCAGTTCGCGCCCTGCCCGCTGGATTCGCCGCCGGTGATGGTCGGCGTGCTGCCGGCGCCGTAGCCGGTCAGGGTGATGGCGGCGTCGGCCGTGCCGCTCTGGTTGACCACGATGCTGCCTGTCCAGGTGTCGCCCCGCCGGAAACTCACGGAGTCACCAGCCTGCAGCACCGTGGTGTTGAGCTTCAGCAGGGACTGCCAGGCCGAGCCGGGGGAAGTGCCGTCGCTGTCGTCGTTGCCGTCAACGCTGAGGAAGTAGGTGGTGCCTGCGGCGGCGGCCGGCGCCCAGCTTCCCGCAAGGGAACCTCCCAGCAGCACGAGGACCACCAGCAGGGGTGCAGCTATGGACTTGATCTTCATAGTGACACCTGGACTTCTGAAGATGAATCCGGACCGCAAAGCGGCATTGTGGCCGGTGGCCGGAGTGCAGCCCGCGGCAGGCTTAACGCTAGGGGCGCCCTGCTGCCAAGTCAACGATTCCGGCGGCCTCCGCGAGGAGTTCCACGGACCGGAGCCTGTCCTCCACCCGGGCGCTCTGGTGCGCGACGATCAGTTCGTCGGCGTCGGCGTGCGCCGTGAACTCCTCGAGGTAGTCGACCACGGCGCCCGGGGTGCCCACCGCGGAGTACTTCATCATCTGCGCCATGTGCTGGCCCTGCGGCGAATCCAGGATCATGTCCGCCTCGTCATCGCTGAAAACGCGGCCGTTGCCAAAGAACAGCGACACCCGGGCCCGCTTGGTGGCCCGGAACATCTCCTGCGCATCCGCGGCGGAGTCCGCGGCAATCACGTTGACGCCGGCGATCACGTGCGGGGCGTCCAGCTGCGCGGAAGGTCGGAACTCGCGGCGGTACAAGGCCACTGCGTCCTGCAGCGCGTTCGGGGCAAAGTGCGAGGCGAAGGCATAGGGCAGCCCGAGCTGCGCGGCCAGCTTCGCCCCGAACAGGGAGGACCCCAGGATGTACAGCGGCACGTTGGTGCCCTTGCCCGGCGTGGCCTCGACGCCGGGGATGCGGGTGGGTCCGCTCAGGTAGCCCTGCAGCTCCAGGACATCCTGCGGGAAGCTGTCCGCGCTCATCGGGTCCCGGCGGAGTGCCCGCATGGTGTTCTGGTCGCTGCCGGGGGCGCGGCCCAGGCCCAGGTCGATCCGTCCCGGGTGCAGGGTCTCGAGCGTGCCGAACTGCTCGGCGATGGTCAGCGGCGAGTGATTGGGCAGCATCACCCCGCCCGCCCCGAGCCGGATGCTCTTGGTCTGCGCGGCAATGTGGGCGATCAGCACGCTGGTCGCGGAGGAAGCGATGGAGGACATGTTGTGGTGCTCGGCGTACCAGATGCGGCGGTAGCCCAGTTCCTCGGCGCGCTGCGCCATGGCCACGCTGCCGGCGAAGCTGTCCGCCGCGCTCTGGCCCTTGCCGATGATTGCCAGGTCAAGGATGGAAAGCGGAACAGTCACGGAAAAGCCGGCCTTTCGTTGCGGAGCATGATCAAGATCAGGGGGCGGCCACGCCGGGATGCCGGCGGACGCACACTGATGCCAACGACGCCGCCGCCCGGCTTATTTCTGCGGGCGGGAAACACCGGCAGGGCCGACGGCGAGGAATACTCAGCACCCTTAGCTTGTTGCCGCCCTTATGAGCCACGACACCTCACAGCATCCGGAACCATTGGCAACGATTGAGCTTAAGGACCTAGGAACCGTGCACCGCCTGGGCTTTGGCGCCATGCGCATCGTCGGCGACGGCGTCTGGGGCGAACCTGCCGACCGGGACGCGGCCGTCGCCGTCGTCCGCCGCGCCGTCGAGCTCGGCGTCGACTTCATCGACACCGCCGATTCCTACGGCCCCAACATCAGCGAGGAGATCCTCGCCGAGGCGCTGCACCCCTACCGGGACGGCCTGAAAATCGCCACCAAGGTCGGTTTCACCCGCACCGGCCCGAACGAATGGGTGCCGTTGGGCCGCCCCGAATACCTGCGCCAGCAGACCGAGCTGAGCCTGCGCAAGCTCAAGGTCGATGCGCTGGACCTGCTTCAGCTGCACCGGATTGATCCCAAGGTGGACCCGGAGGAGCAGTTCAGCGTGCTTCGCGACCTCCAGAAGGAAGGCAAGGTCAAGGCGCTGGGGTTGTCCCAGGTCAGCGTGGCCGAGCTTGAGCTGGCCGCGCGCTACTTCACCGTCTCCACCGTGCAGAACCGCTACAACCTCATCGACCGCAGCTCCGAGGATGTCCTGGGCTACGCCGAGGAGAACGGCATCGGCTTTATCCCGTGGGCCCCCATCTCGGCCGGCGAACTCGCCCGGCCCGGCGGCCCGCTGGACAACGCGGCCACCCGGCTGGGCGCCACCACCTCCCAGGTTGCCCTCGCGTGGCTGTTGCGCCGCTCCCCCGTCATGATGCCGATCCCTGGCACCGGGTCCGTCACGCACCTCGAGGAGAACCTTGCCGCCGCCGGCGTCGTCCTCGATGACGCCACCTTCGCGGAGCTCGACGCCGCACGCTAGGCCCATCCCCTATCCCACCCCCGCGGCCGGCTTCCACGCCGGCGGAACAGGAGCACAACATGGCTAACATCCTTATGGTCGTATCCGCAGCAGATTCCCTCACCATGCGCGACGGCACCAAGCACCCCACCGGCTACTGGGCCGAGGAACTCGTCGTCTCGCACCAGACCCTGCGCGGCGCCGGGCACACCGTCCACATCGCGACCCCCGGCGGCGCCAAGCCCACTGTGGACGAGGTCAGCCTCGCCGCGGAATCGGCGGGCGGCCAGGACCGGGCCGACGCTTTCCGCGCGTACCTGGCCGACATCGACGCCGAACTCTCCGCCCCGCTGGTGCTCGCCGACGTCGACCTTGCCGGCTACGACGCGATCGTGATGCCCGGCGGCCACGGGCCCATGGCCGACCTGTTCGAGGACGCGGACCTCGGCCGGCTGCTGATCGAGGCGAACACGGCCGGCAAGGTCATCGCGCCGTTCTGCCACGGCCCGGCAGGGCTGCTGAAAGCCGTCGACGACGCCGGAAACTTCGCCTTCTCAGGGCGCCGCCTCACCGTCTTCACCAACGAAGAGGAGCTCGGCGGGGGCACCGGGGAGAACACGCCCTGGTTCGTCGAAGACGTGCTGAAGGAGAAGGGTTCCGTCATCGACAACGGTGCGGCCTGGAGCTCCAACGTGGTCATCGACGGCAACCTCATCACCGGGCAGAACCCGCAGTCCAGCGAGGACGTGGCGCAGGAGGTCCTCAAGGCCCTCGCCGACTAGAGCCCCCGCTCCGTCGCAACAAAGCCGCCGCAACAAAGCCAAGCCGATGCCGGGTCCGCGCCGCCGGACCCGGCTAAGCTAACGGCATGGCCATCAAATCCACTGCAGACAAAGTCGCCACCATCCAGAAGGGTTACACCCTGGAGGGGCCCACGATCGAGCTGGGAGCCGCGATCGTCGACGGCGAACTCCACAAAGAGGCCCCCGTCAGGCTGCCACTGTCGATGATGAACCGGCACGGGCTGGTGGCCGGCGCGACCGGCACCGGCAAGACCGTGACCCTGCACATGATGGCGGAACAACTCTCCACCGCCGGCGTCCCGGTGTTCCTCGCTGACATCAAGGGCGACCTCTCCGGCCTCGCCACGGCCGCTTCCGGTTCGGAGAAGCTGAAGGCCCGCACGGACAGCATCGGCCAGGCCTGGTCCGGCAAGACGTTCCCGGTGGAGTTCCTGGCCCTCGGCGGCGACGGCGCCGGCATCCCGGTCCGGTCCACCATCACCTCGTTCGGCCCCATCCTGCTCTCCCGCGTGATGGAGCTCAACGAGACCCAGGAGTCCAGCCTGCAACTGGTCTTCCACTTCGCGGACAAAAACAACCTCGAGCTGATCGATTTGAAGGACCTGCGGGCGGTTATCCAGTTCCTGACCTCGGACGAGGGCAAGGACGAACTCGAGAACCTGGGCGGCCTCTCCAAGTCCACCGCTGGCGTTATCCTCCGCGAACTGATCACCCTCGAGGCGCAGGGGATGGAGAAGTTCTTCGGCGAGCCGGAGTTCGACACCGCCGAACTGCTGCGGACCGCCCCGGACGGCCGCGGCGTCGTCACCTGCCTGGAACTGCCGACGCTGCAGACCAAGCCGATGCTGTTCTCGACCTTCCTGATGTGGCTGCTGGCCGACCTGTTCGAGGACCTGCCCGAGGCGGGCGACCTGGACAAGCCCAAACTCGTCTTCTTCCTGGACGAGGCGCACCTGCTGTTCAACGGCGCCTCCAAAGCCTTCCTGGACGCGATTACCACCACGGTCCGGCTGATCCGCTCCAAGGGTGTAGGCATCTTCTTCGTGACGCAGACACCGAAGGATGTGCCGGCGGAGGTCCTGGGCCAGCTGGCCAACCGGGTCCAGCACGCCCTGCGCGCGTTCACCCCGGAGGACGCCAAGGCGCTCAAGGCGACGGTGTCCACCTTCCCGATGAGTGACTACGACCTCGAGGAGACCCTCACCTCGGCCGGAATCGGCGAGGCCGTCATCACCGTGATGAACGAGAAGGGCGCACCCACCCCTGTGGCCCTCACCCGGCTGCGTGCGCCGGAGTCCGTGATGGGCCCGAGTGAGGACGCGCTTATCGCCAGCACCGTGGCCGGATCCGCCCTGCTCGCCAAGTACGGCACGGCCGTGGACAACGTCTCCGCCTACGAGAAGCTGACCGGCCGGGCGGCGTCGTCCACCGGCCCCGCCGCCGGCGGCTCCGCGGCGCAGCCGCCCACGGGCGCCGGGGCCGGACTGGACCCCAACGCCGTCGACGCGGATGCCCGCCGGATCGAGGAAGAAATCCTCGGCCGCCCCAGCAGCCGTCCCGCCCCGGCGCCCGAACCGGAACGCGCACCGCAGCGGCGGTCCCAGCCGCAGGACTCCGGCGGAGGAATGGCCGGAGATCTCGCCGGCGCCCTGGGCGGGGCCCTCGGCGGCGGCCTCAAAAGCATGGCTCGCTCGCTGGGCACCCAGATCGGCCGGGAACTGCTGCGCGGCGTCTTCGGAACCGCATCCCGGCGCCGACGCCGCTAGGCGCGCTGTCACCGCCGGACGCGTCCGGCGGTGATGGTGCGCGTCACACGTGACCCCTGTGACACATGTATTCAGTGGGCGTGCAGGTAACGTAAGAGACGTGCAGATGAGTCAGGCGTTGGTCAGGACTGCAGCCGGGTGGCTGATGGGCCTGATGCTCGCCGTGGCCGGCGCCGTCGTCGCCATCAACCTGGTGAACAACTCCCTTGCCAGCCCACAGCAGCCGGTCCGCGAGTATCTGGACGCCCTGCAAAAGGGTGAAGGCGGGAAAGCGCTGGGCCTGCTGCACGCCACCGTGCCGCAAAGCAACCCCGCCATGCTCGACGGCGAGGCGCTGAAGACCGCCGCCGCGCGGATCTCCGGGGTCAAATTCGGCGACGCGGAGGACCGCGGCGGGGACCAGGTTATGGTCCCGATCGACTACACCATCAACGGCGCCCAGCTCCACACCGAGTTCCTGCTCCAACGCTCCGGCACCCAGTGGCTGTTCTTCCACGACTGGTCCTTTGTCCCGGCCGAACTGCCGACCCTGAGCGTCACCGTCGTCAACTCGAACCAGGCCACGCTCAACGGGGTTCCCGTGAACATGCCCAACGGCCGCAACACCTTCGCCGTGTTCTACCCGGGCGAGTACGAGGCGACCCTGAACGGGCAGTTCTTCGCCGCCCCGGCGACCCGGGCAACCCTCTCCGGACGGGACACTCCCCCGGCCCCGTTGAACCTGCTCACCCAAGCCACCGACGGCCTCAAGGACGCGGTCAGCGCCAAGGTCAAGCAGTTCCTCGACGACTGCGCCGACCAGGCGGACAAGAAACAGCAGCTGCAGCCGGACTGCCCGTTCTACCACACCACCAACAACCGCGTGGCGGACGGGACCATCGACTGGAGCATCACCGACTATCCCGTCGTCAAGATCGAGCCCTTCGGCGGCCGCTGGGTAGTAGCTCCGCTGGACGGCAAGGCCCGGATCAAGGCGCGGCAGACGGACCTCTTCACCGGCGCCGTCACCGAGCTCAACGCGGTCCACGACTTTAGCTTCACCACCCGCCTGGACATCGACGGCGACACGGTGAAGCTCACGCCGCAGCTGAGCAACTAGGCGTCCGGCCGCCGGGGCTGTTTTTAGCCACTGACCGTCACGCCACACAGTCTTTTGCGTCAGCCATGGTCGACCGTCCGCGGTACTGCGGGGATTCCCAAGTATCGGACGCAAAATAACATGCACGGCGTGACACCTCATGCGGACGGCCGCCGGGCCAGCACGGCCAGGACTTCGGCCACCATCTGCGCGGGGCGGTGTACCACGTCGTCGTAGTGGTAGCGGAGCACTGCATAGCCGCGAACAACAGACACGTTGTTGCGGCGTTGATCCTTCTTGATCTGGGCCCAGCTGCCATGGTGGCGGCCGTCCAGTTCCACGATGAGTCTGCCCTCCACGAGAAGGTCCACGTATCCGACCCCGTCAATGTAGACCTGCGGCTCCACCGTGATCCCGGCCTGCCGGAAGTAAGTCCGGGCCAGAGTTTCCAGCAGGGACTCGGCCCCGCGGTCCACCCAGTCAAGTACCTGACGGGCCTTACATCGACCAGGGCCGCCACTGGCCGATGCGGGTGTGGTTCAAAGAGCAGGCCCCCGTGGTGAGTCTCCCCAGCGACCGTCTCGCCGCGGCGATGGTGTACATGGCCGGGACCGACGGCGTTGATTGCCCACAGTCCCCATCAGGCAAGGTTCCCGGCTGCCGGGACTGAGAGGCGCGCCCCGGACGCCCTATGTGGACATCCCGGCGTCATTCCCCGCAGCCTTTTGCCCTCGCCAAGGCCGAAGACCCGCGAGAAACCACGGCGGGAGTGCCCCGCGGCACACAAAAGGCTGCCGTCCGTGACACTTAAGCCACGGACGGCAGCCCTAAGTCAGCGTCCGCTCAGCTTCAGTCCATGCCGCGCAGGTCCAGGACCAGCTCGGTGTCCCCGTCGGCCTGCAGCACCACCGGGATGCCCCAGTCCTGCTGGTACAGGTGGCAGGCCGCGTGGTCCGGGATTTCGCCGTCCTCGGTTTCCGGGCCGTCGCAGGCCGCGGCGCGGGCGGTAATGTGCAGCACGCCCTCGGGGACGTCGGAGGAGAGCTCCAGGGTGCGGAGCAGGCCCACCGAGGTCCCGCCCCCGGCCACCAGCAGTTCCGGCGGCGTGGATGAGATCTTCAGCTGCGTCGGGTCGCCCCAGCGGTCATCGAGCTTCTGCCCGGTCGGGGCGGTGAAGCGTACCGCCAGGGACAGCAGCCCGGGCGCCACCGGGCTCTTCGGACGGTGCGTCTGCACGGCCCCCTCGTCCACCTGCTGCGCCTCCTTGGGGATCGGAACGTAGACGAGCTGGTGCTTGTTCGCCTCGACCACCACCAGCAGCGGTTCGGCGCCGGCCACGTGCGTGTGGTCCACAATGACGTCCGAGGGTTCGGACAGCCCGCGCGCAAGCGTGGAGACCGTGCCCGTGGCGGGGTCGTAGCGGCGCACGGCACCGTTGTACGTGTCGGCGATCGCGACGGAGCCGTCCGGCAGCACCGTCACGCCCAGCGGGTGCTGGAGCCGTGCGTCGGCGGCAGGGCCGTCCCGGAAGCCAAAGTCGAACAAACCCTTGCCCACGGCGGACTCCACCGTGATGGCACCGCCGTCGGCGATGACGAGCTTGCGCAGCGCGGAGGTCTCGGAGTCGGCAACCCAGATGTTGCCCTCCGCGTCCTCGGCCAGGCCGGACGACTGGGCGAACCAGGCTTCGGCGGCCGGGCCGTCGAGCAGGCCCTCCAGGCCGTTGCCGGCGATGATGGACACCGCGCCCGTGACCGGGTCGAAGCTGAAGATCTGGTGCACCCCGGCCATGGCCACCACGACGGCGTTGAGCTTGCTGGACCACACGACATCCCAGGGTGAGCTCAGCGAGACCTGCAGCGGATCGGCCTCGAGCCGGGCACCGTATGCGGCGCCCTCCTCGTCCACTCGGGCCGGGCCGGTCTCAAGGAGCCGCTGGACCCCGTTGCCGGCAAGAGTGGTGGTGGTGCCGTCCGCGAGGGAGAGCCCGCGGAGCCGGTGGTTGACCGAGTCGGCAACCACGACGTCGTAGCCGGCCTTCGCGGCCACGTCCTCCGGCAACAGCACCAGGCCCTGCGGCTCGTTGAAGCGGGCGTCGGCGGCGCCGCCGTCGGCGTGGCCCTTCTCGCCCGATCCGTAGGTGCCCAGCACCGTCTCGAAGTCGGTGCCCAGTTCAACCAGCCGGTGGTGGCCGGTGTCGGTGACCAGCCAGGTTCCGGCCGGTTTCTCCTGCCCGGCGTCGGCCGCTGCGGCGGAACTGCCACGGCCGGCCGGCAGGTACAGCGCCTTGCCCGGGAACCGGAGTGTGCCCGACGTCGGTTCCGGCGCCACGTAGGGGCCGTCGCCGCGGTGCAGCGTGCCCTTGGCCTCGTGTTCTGCGATCAGCTCGGGGATCAGCACAGCCAGGCCGTCCGCGTGGCCCTCGCCGGAGAGGTGCGCCACGATGTAGCCCTCGGGGTCGATGACCACCAGGGTGGGCCAGGCGCGGGCGGTGTAGGCCTTCCAGGTCTCCAGCTCCGGGTCATCCAGGACCGGGTGGTGGATCTCGTAGCGTTCGACGGCGGCGGCCAGCGCCACCGGGTCCGCTTCGTGCTCGAACTTGGGCGAGTGCACGCCGACGGTCACCAGGACGTCGGAGTATTTCTGCTCGAGCGGGCGGAGTTCGTCCAGGACGTGCAGGCAGTTGATGCAGCAAAAGGTCCAGAAGTCGAGCAGCACAATTTTGCCGCGCAGGGATTCGAGGTCCAGGGATTTGCCGCCGGTGTTCAGCCAGCCGCGGCCTACGAGTTCGGAGGCCCGGACCCGGAGGTGGGTGCGTACGGTTTCGCTCATCAGCGTCCTTCCAGCTTTGAATTGCGTTCGGCCAGCTTCGCATCGCGCTCGGCGAGCTTGGCAAACATATCGTTGTAAGCGGTGAGATCGGCGTCGTTATTCCTGTCCGCGGCGCGGTCGGTGCGCTTGGACTCCCGCGCGTCGGAGCGGGACCACATCACGGCGACGCCGATCGCCACGAGCAGGGTGGGCACTTCGCCGATCCCCCACGCCACCGCGCCGCCCATCTGCTGGTCCAGCAGGGCCGAGGGACCCCAGGTGCGGCCCAGGTTTCCGAAGTAGTCGGCGGCCAGCAGGCCGGTGCCTCCCATGATCGCGACGCCAAAGAATGCGTGGAAGCCCATGGTGGCCAGCAACAGCAGCAGCCGCATCGGGTACGGCGCCCGCCGGGGCAGGGGGTCCGTGCCGATCATGGTCAGCACAAAGATATAGCCGGTCAGCGCGAAGTGCAGGTTCATCAGCTCGTGGCCCACGTGGTCGCGCATGGCGTAGCCGAAAGCGTCCGAGTAGTAGAACAGCACAATCGACCCGGCAAAGTTGGCCGCTGCGAACAGCGGATGCGTGACGAGCTGTGAGAACTTGGAGTGCACAAAGACCAGCAGCCATTCCCGCGGCCCGCGGGAACTATCCCGCCGCGGGGTCAGCGCGCGCAGCGCCAAGGTGACGGGGGCGCCCAAGACCAGGAAGATCGGTGCCACCATGGTCAGCGCCATATGGTCGACCATGTGCGCCGAGAACAGCACCCGGCCGTAGACCGACGGCGGCCCGGATGTCACGTACGTGAGGACCGCCAGGCCGATCACCCAGTTGACGGTCCGGAACCAGGACCAGGAATCGCCGCGCTGGCGGACCTTGCGGATGCCCAGCACGTAGGTCACCAGGCCAACGACGGCGACGGCGACCCACAGCCAGTCGAACCGCCACTCGGTGAGCCAGCGCTGCGGTGTCAGCTCCGGCGGCAGCTCGTAGCCGGAGAGGATGAAGGCCGGGGAGGCGTTCTGGGCGGGCGTCTCGCCCTGCGGCGGAGCGGAGCGGCCAAGCGCGACGGCGATGCCCGACGTCGCGCCCATCACCAGCAGTTCCACGAGCACCAGTTGCCAGAGCACCCGTCGGGCAGACAGGCCGGCGCCCTTAGCGCCCAGCTGGGGGATAACCCAGCGGCGGTGCATGAACCCGACGCCGCCCAGGACCAGCGTGGCTGACGCTTTCGCGACGATAAGCTGCCCGTACGTCGACCCGGTGAGGTCGGCCCAGCTGCCCACCCGGATGCTCGCGTTGATCACGCCGGAGGCGAAGACCAAGGCGAAGGCGAATCCGGCCACGGCGGAGAAACGGCGGAGGGTGGGCTCGGTGATGTCGGCCTTGCCGGCGGGAGCGGACAGGATGCCGGAAAGGAGCGTCAGCACGATGATCCCGCCCAGCCAGGCCGAGACACCCACCAGGTGGAGGCCCAGGGAGTTGATGGCGCCCTCATGGTCGCTTGAGCTGGAGGAGTGCCCGATCAGCGCCGCCGGGGCCAGTCCCGCCAGCGACAGAATCAGGGTGAGCACCAGGGCGCCGCGCGAGCGGACGCCGAACAGCGCGGTGGTGACCACCGCGGCGATGATGACGACCGCCAACCAGGCCCGCCCGGTCTCAATGTCGGTCATGAAGTAGACGAGGGACCTGGTGAATTCCGGGTCCCCAGAGATCGCCTGGCCCGCGATGTCGGAGTAGCTCAGCACCAGTACAGCGACGGCGGAGAGGGTCCAGGCGACGCCGGCTGCGGCGGCGACGGCCAGGACGCGGGTGAACGCGGGATGTTCCGGGGCGTCGCTGTCCCTGGAACGAGCACCATTGAGATTTCTGGGCAGGATCCCGACGGCAAAGATCAGGCCGCCGATCACCGTGGCAAGGGCTACGTTGTGGACGGCTTTGCTGACCGGGAGACCCCAGCGGACCAGCGCTCCGGGGTCCGAGACCGCGCGGGCACCCGCAGCGCCGGAGAACAGCAGCGCAGCCGCCAGTCCCACGAAGACAGCGGCCAGGCCGGCGAGCTGCCAGGGCCGGCCAATCCCCGTAGCTCCGGCAGCGGAGCCGGACGCTCCCCCGCTCGGGGAAGGCGCTGCTGAAGTTCGGGGTTTTGCTGCGGAAGGCACAACTCCATTGTCCGCTACGGCCGCCCGCGCACCGAATCCTGGCGGCGGGGGTTAACGCAAAAGGAGCGGCAACCCGTAGGTTGCCGCTCCTTTCAAGCGTTCGAAGAAGACTACTTCTTCTTGGCGACTGCAGCCTTCAGCTTGGAGCCGGCGGTCAGCTTGACGCTGTGGCCAGCGGCGATCTGGATGGTCTCGCCGGTCTGCGGGTTGCGGCCGGTGCGGGCTGCACGGTCGGTGCGCTCGACGGCAAGCCAGCCGGGGATGGTGATCTTCTCGCCCGCGGCGACAGAGGTCTCGAAAACCTCGAACAGTGCATCGAGCACGGAGTTGACGGCTGCCTGGCTGGTGCCGGCCTTGCCAGCTACCTCTGCAACAAGTTCACTACGGTTCTTAGCCATTTATGTCCTCCTGGACTGTTCTAATTTCTGAAGCCTGCACGCGGCATGCGTGCAAGCCACTCTTCGAAAACTTACCAGCTTGCCGCCGCCAAGGTGGCAAATTCCGCGTGTTTTCGCCCTTTTTTGGGAAAAGTTCCGGGTTTCGAGGGCCTTGGACGCCGCTTTTCAGCCAACAGCGGACGCGCCAACCGCCCACCGGGCGCCGGCAACGGAAGCGGCCCCTTCGCGGCGGCGGCGCCGCGGCTTCTACGCGCGACGGCGGTGGGTGGTTTTGGGGTTAAAGGGGGAGAGCCTCCAACCTGGTGGTTGGAGGCTCTCGACCTCAATGATGTTCCGGCGGTGACCTACTCTCCCACACCTCCCGGGTGCAGTACCATCGGCGCTGTGGGTCTTAGCTTCCGGGTTCGGAATGGGACCGGGCGTTTCCCCCACGCTATGACCGCCGTAACCCTGTGTCCGCGCCCTGGCCGGGGGCCTGGGGTGGGAAATCTGTGGTTACAACATGTGGTGTTGTATTCAGTTGTTTTGGTTCCTGTGCAACGTTTCGTCTGGCGACGGGTTTGTTGTTTGGGAACCACATAGTGGACGCAAGCAGTCTTGTTTCTTTGTACCCTTCCCGTGGTGCGAACCCCTTTTGATGTTGGTTCGCGGGAGGGGTGTGTGGTGTAAGTTATCGGCCTATTAGTACCGGTCAGCTTCACGAGTCGTTAGTCCTCGCTTCCACATCCGGCCTATCAACCCAGTGGTCTGGCTGGGGGCCTCTCACACGCAAGGTGTATGGAAATCTCATCTCGAAGCGAGCTTCCCGCTTAGATGCTTTCAGCGGTTATCCCATCCGAACGTAGCTAATCAGCGGTGCACTTGGCAGTACAACTGACACACCAGAGGTTCGTCCGTCCCGGTCCTCTCGTACTAAGGACAGCCCTTCTCAAATTTCCTGCGCGCGCAGCGGATAGGGACCGAACTGTCTCACGACGTTCTAAACCCAGCTCGCGTACCGCTTTAATGGGCGAACAGCCCAACCCTTGGGACCTACTCCAGCCCCAGGATGCGACGAGCCGACATCGAGGTGCCAAACCATGCCGTCGATATGGACTCTTGGGCAAGATCAGCCTGTTATCCCCGAGGTACCTTTTATCCGTTGAGCGACGGCCATTCCACAATGTACCGCCGGATCACTAGTCCCGACTTTCGTCCCTGCTCGAGATGTCTCTCTCACAGTCAAGCTCCCTTGTGCACTTACACTCGACACCTGATTGCCAACCAGGCTGAGGGAACCTTTGGGCGCCTCCGTTACTTTTTAGGAGGCAACCGCCCCAGTTAAACTACCCATCAGGCACTGTCCCTGACCCGGATTACGGGCCGAAGTTAGATGTCCAAAGTGACCAGAGTGGTATTTCAACGATGACTCCACCCGAACTGGCGTCCGGGCTTCAACGTCTCCCACCTATCCTACACAAGCCACTCCGAACACCAATACCAAACTATAGTAAAGGTCTCGGGGTCTTTCCGTCCTGCTGCGCGTAACGAGCATCTTTACTCGTACTGCAATTTCGCCGAGTTTATGGTTGAGACAGCGGGGAAGTCGTTACTCCATTCGTGCAGGTCGGAACTTACCCGACAAGGAATTTCGCTACCTTAGGATGGTTATAGTTACCACCGCCGTTTACTGGGGCTTAAATTCTCAGCTTCGCCTTGCGGCTAACCGGTCCTCTTAACCTTCCAGCACCGGGCAGGAGTCAGTCCGTATACATCGTCTTGCGACTTCGCACGGACCTGTGTTTTTAGTAAACAGTCGCTTCCCCCTGGTCTCTGCGGCCCCTGCACGCTCCGGACAGCAAGTGTCCATCACGATAGGGGCCCCCCTTCTCCCGAAGTTACGGGGGCATTTTGCCGAGTTCCTTAACCATAATTCTCTCGATCGCCTTAGTATTCTCTACCTGATCACCTGTGTCGGTTTGGGGTACGGGCGGCTAAAACCTCGCGTCGATGCTTTTCTAGGCAGCATAGGATCACCGAATCCCCCCATACGGGGGTCCCGTCGGGTCTCAGGCATCATGAACGGCGGATTTGCCTACCGTTCGCCCTACATCCTTAGACCGGGACAACCATCGCCCGGCTCGGCTACCTTCCTGCGTCACACCTGTTAATACGCTTGCCTCCCAGGTTTCGGTCCCGCGCTCCACCAAAACCCTTCACCCACAAGGGGTGTCGGGCAGGTCTCGGGCGGTTAGTATCCCCTGTTCAGCATGGGCGGTTTTTCGCCGGTACGGGAATATCAACCCGTTGTCCATCGACTACGCCTGTCGGCCTCGCCTTAGGTCCCGACTTACCCAGGGCAGATTAGCTTGACCCTGGAACCCTTGATCATTCGGCGGACGGGTTTCTCACCCGTCTTTCGCTACTCATGCCTGCATTCTCACTCGTGTAGGCTCCACCGCTGGTTTCCACCGCGACTTCACTGCCCACACGACGCTCCCCTACCCATCCAGACGCCTGAACCACAAGGGCTTAGCTACTATCTGAATGCCACAACTTCGGCGGTGTACTTGAGCCCCGCTACATTGTCGGCGCGGAATCACTTGACCAGTGAGCTATTACGCACTCTTTTAAGGATGGCTGCTTCTAAGCCAACCTCCTGGTTGTCTTCGCAACTCCACATCCTTTCCCACTTAGCACACGCTTAGGGGCCTTAGTTGGTGGTCTGGGCTGTTTCCCTCTCGACTATGAAGCTTATCCCCCACAGTCTCACTGCTGCGCTCTCACTTACCGGCATTCGGAGTTTGGCTGACGTCAGTAACCTTGTAGGGCCCATTAGCCATCCAGTAGCTCTACCTCCGGTAAGAAACACGCAACGCTGCACCTAAATGCATTTCGGGGAGAACCAGCTATCACGAAGTTTGATTGGCCTTTCACCCCTACCCACAGCTCATCCCCTCCATTTTCAACTGAAGTGGGTTCGGTCCTCCACGACGTCTTACCGTCGCTTCAACCTGGCCATGGGTAGATCACTTCGCTTCGGGTCTAGATCACGCCACTGCAACGCCCTGTTCAGACTCGCTTTCGCTACGGCTTCCCCACACGGGTTAACCTCGCGACGTAACACTAACTCGCAGGCTCATTCTTCAAAAGGCACGCCGTCACCCCAACACAGCAAGCTGCGGAGGCTCCGACGGATTGTAAGCACACGGTTTCAGGTACTGTTTCACTCCCCTCCCGGGGTACTTTTCACCTTTCCCTCACGGTACTGGTCCGCTATCGGTCATTAGGGAGTATTTAGGCTTATCAGGTGGTCCTGACAGATTCGCACGGGATTTCTCGGGCCCCGTGCTACTTGGGATACTTCCCAGGCGGCACACTACATTTCGGTTACGGGGCTCACACCCTCTCTGGCCGGCCTTTCAAGACCGTTCACCTATGCACATGCTCTCACCCCACTGTCCCGGCAGAGACAGAACGGAAAGTCCCACAACCCCGACCATGCAACGCCCGCCGGCTATCACACATGGAACGGTTTAGCCTGATCCGCGTTCGCTCGCCACTACTAACGGAATCACTATTGTTTTCTCTTCCTGCGGGTACTGAGATGTTTCACTTCCCCGCGTTCCCTCCACGCACCCTATGTGTTCAGATGCGGGTCACCAGATCACTCGCGCGTCTGGCGGGGTTTCCCCATTCGGACACCCTGGGATCACAGTCCGGTTATCGACTCCCCCAGGCTTATCGCAGATTCCTACGTCCTTCTTCGGCTCCTAATGCCAAGGCATCCACCGTGTGCTCTTAAAAACTTGACCACAAAAGATCAAGGAGTAATTTCGAGAGAACCACGAAACCAACCACACCCAACAACACCACCCCAAAAGAGTGACACCATCACGCGCAGCCAGATCCAGGTTCATATTCTTGGAAATTGCTTCTTATAAAAGATGCTCGCGTCCACTATGTAGTTCTCAAACAACAACCCCGTACCACACACCCCACACACCCGGACCCCACAAGGGACCCACACAGTGCATGAAACGCCGCAGCCGGGAAACCAGAAACACAAGTCCCGGACACCACCACCCGAAGGCCGTAGCAACCGGTCCTGTTGTCTCAGGACCCAACAGTGTGCCAAACACTAAACCGCCCGAACCCTCACACACCGTTCCAGGACCCACACAAGGGTGGTTCCGTACTGGGTGCCGGAGGAAACGCAGCGGCCGCTATTTGTTGATATTCCACCCGTGAGCACCCGCCGCAGAACTTGCGTCTGCGCAACGGGCGTTACTCCTGACAACACCACCACACCCACGAAACGCGGGGCGGGGTTGTTGTAGGTGCTCCTTAGAAAGGAGGTGATCCAGCCGCACCTTCCGGTACGGCTACCTTGTTACGACTTAGTCCCAATCGCCAGTCCCACCTTCGACAGCTCCCTCCCACAAGGGGTTAGGCCACCGGCTTCGGGTGTTACCAACTTTCGTGACTTGACGGGCGGTGTGTACAAGGCCCGGGAACGTATTCACCGCAGCGTTGCTGATCTGCGATTACTAGCGACTCCGACTTCATGGGGTCGAGTTGCAGACCCCAATCCGAACTGAGACCGGCTTTTTGGGATTAGCTCCACCTCACAGTATCGCAACCCTTTGTACCGGCCATTGTAGCATGCGTGAAGCCCAAGACATAAGGGGCATGATGATTTGACGTCGTCCCCACCTTCCTCCGAGTTGACCCCGGCAGTCTCCCATGAGTCCCCGCCATTACGCGCTGGCAACATGGAACGAGGGTTGCGCTCGTTGCGGGACTTAACCCAACATCTCACGACACGAGCTGACGACAACCATGCACCACCTGTGAACCGACCGCAAGCGGGGCACCTGTTTCCAGGTATTACCGGTTCATGTCAAGCCTTGGTAAGGTTCTTCGCGTTGCATCGAATTAATCCGCATGCTCCGCCGCTTGTGCGGGCCCCCGTCAATTCCTTTGAGTTTTAGCCTTGCGGCCGTACTCCCCAGGCGGGGCACTTAATGCGTTAGCTACGGCGCGGAAAACGTGGAATGTCCCCCACACCTAGTGCCCAACGTTTACGGCATGGACTACCAGGGTATCTAATCCTGTTCGCTCCCCATGCTTTCGCTCCTCAGCGTCAGTTAATGCCCAGAGACCTGCCTTCGCCATCGGTGTTCCTCCTGATATCTGCGCATTTCACCGCTACACCAGGAATTCCAGTCTCCCCTACATCACTCTAGTCTGCCCGTACCCACCGCAGATCCGGAGTTGAGCCCCGGACTTTCACGGCAGACGCGACAAACCGCCTACGAGCTCTTTACGCCCAATAATTCCGGATAACGCTTGCGCCCTACGTATTACCGCGGCTGCTGGCACGTAGTTAGCCGGCGCTTCTTCTGCAGGTACCGTCACTTTCGCTTCTTCCCTACTGAAAGAGGTTTACAACCCGAAGGCCGTCATCCCTCACGCGGCGTCGCTGCATCAGGCTTGCGCCCATTGTGCAATATTCCCCACTGCTGCCTCCCGTAGGAGTCTGGGCCGTGTCTCAGTCCCAGTGTGGCCGGTCACCCTCTCAGGCCGGCTACCCGTCGTCGCCTTGGTGAGCCATTACCTCACCAACAAGCTGATAGGCCGCGAGTCCATCCAAAACCACAATAAAGCTTTCCACCCCCCACCATGCGATGAGGAGTCATATCCGGTATTAGACCCAGTTTCCCAGGCTTATCCCAGAGTTAAGGGCAGGTTACTCACGTGTTACTCACCCGTTCGCCACTAATCCCCGATGCAAGCACCGGATCATCGTTCGACTTGCATGTGTTAAGCACGCCGCCAGCGTTCATCCTGAGCCAGGATCAAACTCTCCGTTGAAGAAAAACAGACACAACCAGGAACCACGGGAAAACGCGGAAACCCGGCTGCACAAAATTTGAAACCAGCTAAAAACACCAGACCATCCACGGGGTGGACAATCCGGCACAATCAACCAATTCAATACAAAAAATTGGTATCAACAAACTTGGCACACTATTGAGTTCTCAAACAACAGACACACCCGGCACCACCACAACCCCTCAACAGGGCCGCAGATCGCTCCGGAGCAACTTTTCAAACTTACCCGGTCCCACCCTGCGAAGCAAATCAGCGTTTCCGCGACCTGCATCAGCAGACGAACCAGCCCCACCAGAATTCTCCTGGCGCCTGAGGCGACGGGAGACCTTGGTTTTGAATTATTTTGGGGGGTTGGCCGCCTCCGGTACTCCAGCATTTCCGCTGGTCTCCCTCGTGGCGACTTAGAAAACAATACACCCAGCCGACGCCAATCGCAAACCCGCCCCGGAGCCTCTCCTCCATTTGCGCAACGGCCGCGACATCCCCGCCGTTCCGCCGCACACGGGGGCGCGCCGGGCTCCGCGCACCCGCCCGGGGTGGCCGGCGTCATCGATTTCCGGAGGGATCAGGGCCGTAAGCTCCATCACGTCCGGCCCCCGGGCCGTTACCATCGGGGGGGTGAGGGCACAACGCCGGCGCCAGAACCCCGCTTTGCTCCATCGGCGTGTGTCCGGCCCCGCCGTGAACGGGCTTTCGCGCCACGAGGTAGCTGCCCGTATTGAAAGCGGCCTGGACAACCGTTTGCCCGACAAGACTAGCCGGAGCCTTTGGCAAATTTTCCGGGCCAATGTCCTGACGCTCTTCAACGCGATCGTCGGCACCAGTTTCCTGGTGTTGCTGCTCCTGGGCCGCTGGCAGGATGCCCTCTTTGGGCTGGCCGCCGCGGGCAACGCCGTGATCGGGGTCGTCCAGGAGTTCAGGGCGAAGAGATCCCTGGACCGCCTCGCGGTGTTGGACGCCCCGCGGGCCAGGGTGCTTCGCGACGGCCAGATCCTTGAGATCGCCACGGCCGACGTCGTGCGGGATGACGTTCTGGTCCTGCGCGCCGGGGACCAGGTCACCGCGGACGCCTCGGTGCTCGACGCGGCCGGCCTGGAGGCCGACGAATCCCTCCTTACCGGCGAATCGGATCCGATCGACAAGGATGCCGGCGCCGAGGTGCTTTCGGGATCCATCATCGTGGCCGGCCACGGCAAGGCGCGGGTGATCAGGGTGGGGGCCGAATCCTTCGCCAGCCGGCTCACGGCGGATGCGCGCCGCTTCTCGCTGGTGAACTCGGAGATCCGTAACAGCCTCAACCGGGTCCTCCGCTGGATCGCGTGGGGGATCCTCCCGGTCGCCGTCGTGGTGATCAACGGCGAACTGCAGGCGCGGGGCGGCTGGCAGGACGCCCTTGCCACCGGCGCCTGGACCGGGGCCATGGTGGGCGTCATCGCCAGTGTCATTGCCATGGTTCCGCTGGGTCTCGTGCTGCTGGCCAGCGTGGCGTTTGCCGTCGGGGGCCTCCGGCTGGCCGGACACAAGGTGCTCATTCAGGAGCTCGCAGCCGTGGAAGGACTCGCCCGGGTCGACATCCTGTGCATGGACAAGACCGGAACCCTGACCGAGGGGGGTCTCAGGTTCGAGGCCGTCCACCAGCTAACTCCCTCGCCCGACCCCGGCTGGCAGCAGGCCCTCGGGTGGTTTGCCACCGAGCCGGAGGCGAACGCGACGGCACGGAGCCTGGCCAGCGCTTTCGAGGACGACGGCGGATTCCAGTCGGTCTCCTATGTTCCCTTTTCGTCCTCCCGGAAGTGGAGCGGGGTCTCCTTCGGCGGCAACAACGGCACAACGCCCACCTGGATTCTGGGTGCACCGGAAATGGTCCTGGCACCCGCCGGCCACGCCGGCGTCCTGGAACAAGCCGGCGAGCTGGCCCGGGCGGGACTGCGAACGCTGCTTCTGGCCGGAGCTGACGGGTTGCCGGAAGCGGGCAAGGTGGCGACACTGCCTACCGGACTCCGGCCCGTAGCGCTCCTGACGTTCCGGGAGCAACCCCGTTCGGACGCCCGCGAGACCCTGGAATTCTTCCGCACCGAGGGGGTCGAGGTGAAGATCATTTCCGGCGACGATCCCCGGACCGTCGCCGCCATCGCCCGCCGGGTTGGCCTCGACGTGGCGGATGGCTACGACGCCCGCGAGCTGCCGGAGGACCCGGCGCTCCTCGAAGAGGTGATGGGCAGCAACACGGTGTTCGGCAGGGTCAGCCCCGACCAGAAAAAGGACATGGTCTCCGCCCTTCAACGGCTTGGACATACCGTGGCCATGACCGGGGACGGGGTCAACGACGCCCTCGCCCTCAAGACGGCGGACCTTGGCATAGCCATGGATTCCGCCGCACCCGCCACCAAAGCAGTGTCGCGTTTGGTCCTGCTCGACGGGCGCTTCGACCGGCTCCCGGAGGTGCTGGCGGAAGGCCGGCGGGTCATCGCTAACATCGAACGGGTCTCGAGCCTTTTTCTCAGCAAGACCGCCTATTCGATCGCCATCGCGGTGACGTTCGGGCTGATGCAGTGGCCCTTCCCGTTCCTGCCCCGCCAGCTGTCCTTCACCGACGGCCTGACAATCGGCATCCCGGCCTTCTTCCTGGCGCTGATGCCCAACGCCCGCCGATACAAGCCGGGTTTCCTGCGCCGTTCCCTCTGGTTCTCCGTGCCGGCGGGGCTAATCGTCGCGGCCGCACTTTTGGCGCTGAACGGTATCGCGCTATTGGGACGAACGACGCCGGAGACCGTGGGATCCGCTTCCGTCCTCACCCTCTCGGTGATTGGGCTCTGGATCCTTGCGGTCGTGTCCCGGCCGCTCAACGTAGGCCGGGTGGGGGTGTTGGCGGCGATGTGCGCTGCGCTCGTGATCCTGCTCAACCTCCCCCTGGCACAGGAGTTCTTCATCCTGTCCTGGCCGCCGACCGGGCTGCTGCTGGCCGCGCTGGCCGCCGGCATTGCCGGCGGTCTCGCCATCGAGCTCCTGGCCTGGCTTCACGGCCGAAAGTTTCCCCGCTGACGCGGCCGACGGCGATCGTCGCGGCTTCCCTCCCGACGCTCCCTCACGTTTGGCACGCTTCTCCCCAACGCTCCCTCACCTCTGACATACTTCGGCCGGACGCTCCCGCACATGTGGCACGCTTCTCCCCAACGCTCCCGCACCTCTGGCACGTTTCTGCCCAACGCTCCCTCACCTCTGGAGTGCCTCGACCGACGCGGGGGCACACGCTGCTGCAGGAGGGTTCCGACGTTAGGCCACGGAAGTGCGGGAGGGTTGGTGTCGTGCCGGCAGGATCTGCGGGAGGGTCAGTCGGATGAGTGTCAGTGCTGCGGGAGGGTTCGGTGGGTGGTTTGGGGGTTAAAGGGGGAGAGCCTCCAACCTGGTGGTTGGAGGCTCTCGACCTCAATGATGTTCCGGCGGTGACCTACTCTCCCACACCCTCCCGGGTGCAGTACCATCGGCGCTGTGGGTCTTAGCTTCCGGGTTCGGAATGGGACCGGGCGTTTCCCCCACGCTATGACCGCCGTAACCCTGTGTCCGCGCCCTGGCCGGGGGCCTGGGGTGGGAAATCTGTGGTTACAACTTGTGGTGTTGTATTCAGTTGTTTTGGTTCCTGTGCAACGTTTCGTCTGGCGACGGGTTTGTTGTTTGGGAACCACATAGTGGACGCAAGCAGTCTTGTTTCTTTGTACCCTTCCCGTGGTGCGAACCCCTTTTGATGTTGGTTCGCGGGAGGGGTGTGTGGTGTAAGTTATCGGCCTATTAGTACCGGTCAGCTTCACGAGTCGTTAGTCCTCGCTTCCACATCCGGCCTATCAACCCAGTGGTCTGGCTGGGGGCCTCTCACACGCAAGGTGTATGGAAATCTCATCTCGAAGCGAGCTTCCCGCTTAGATGCTTTCAGCGGTTATCCCATCCGAACGTAGCTAATCAGCGGTGCACTTGGCAGTACAACTGACACACCAGAGGTTCGTCCGTCCCGGTCCTCTCGTACTAAGGACAGCCCTTCTCAAATTTCCTGCGCGCGCAGCGGATAGGGACCGAACTGTCTCACGACGTTCTAAACCCAGCTCGCGTACCGCTTTAATGGGCGAACAGCCCAACCCTTGGGACCTACTCCAGCCCCAGGATGCGACGAGCCGACATCGAGGTGCCAAACCATGCCGTCGATATGGACTCTTGGGCAAGATCAGCCTGTTATCCCCGAGGTACCTTTTATCCGTTGAGCGACGGCCATTCCACAATGTACCGCCGGATCACTAGTCCCGACTTTCGTCCCTGCTCGAGATGTCTCTCTCACAGTCAAGCTCCCTTGTGCACTTACACTCGACACCTGATTGCCAACCAGGCTGAGGGAACCTTTGGGCGCCTCCGTTACTTTTTAGGAGGCAACCGCCCCAGTTAAACTACCCATCAGGCACTGTCCCTGACCCGGATTACGGGCCGAAGTTAGATGTCCAAAGTGACCAGAGTGGTATTTCAACGATGACTCCACCCGAACTGGCGTCCGGGCTTCAACGTCTCCCACCTATCCTACACAAGCCACTCCGAACACCAATACCAAACTATAGTAAAGGTCTCGGGGTCTTTCCGTCCTGCTGCGCGTAACGAGCATCTTTACTCGTACTGCAATTTCGCCGAGTTTATGGTTGAGACAGCGGGGAAGTCGTTACTCCATTCGTGCAGGTCGGAACTTACCCGACAAGGAATTTCGCTACCTTAGGATGGTTATAGTTACCACCGCCGTTTACTGGGGCTTAAATTCTCAGCTTCGCCTTGCGGCTAACCGGTCCTCTTAACCTTCCAGCACCGGGCAGGAGTCAGTCCGTATACATCGTCTTGCGACTTCGCACGGACCTGTGTTTTTAGTAAACAGTCGCTTCCCCCTGGTCTCTGCGGCCCCTGCACGCTCCGGACAGCAAGTGTCCATCACGATAGGGGCCCCCCTTCTCCCGAAGTTACGGGGGCATTTTGCCGAGTTCCTTAACCATAATTCTCTCGATCGCCTTAGTATTCTCTACCTGATCACCTGTGTCGGTTTGGGGTACGGGCGGCTAAAACCTCGCGTCGATGCTTTTCTAGGCAGCATAGGATCACCGAATCCCCCCATACGGGGGTCCCGTCGGGTCTCAGGCATCATGAACGGCGGATTTGCCTACCGTTCGCCCTACATCCTTAGACCGGGACAACCATCGCCCGGCTCGGCTACCTTCCTGCGTCACACCTGTTAATACGCTTGCCTCCCAGGTTTCGGTCCCGCGCTCCACCAAAACCCTTCACCCACAAGGGGTGTCGGGCAGGTCTCGGGCGGTTAGTATCCCCTGTTCAGCATGGGCGGTTTTTCGCCGGTACGGGAATATCAACCCGTTGTCCATCGACTACGCCTGTCGGCCTCGCCTTAGGTCCCGACTTACCCAGGGCAGATTAGCTTGACCCTGGAACCCTTGATCATTCGGCGGACGGGTTTCTCACCCGTCTTTCGCTACTCATGCCTGCATTCTCACTCGTGTAGGCTCCACCGCTGGTTTCCACCGCGACTTCACTGCCCACACGACGCTCCCCTACCCATCCAGACGCCTGAACCACAAGGGCTTAGCTACTATCTGAATGCCACAACTTCGGCGGTGTACTTGAGCCCCGCTACATTGTCGGCGCGGAATCACTTGACCAGTGAGCTATTACGCACTCTTTTAAGGATGGCTGCTTCTAAGCCAACCTCCTGGTTGTCTTCGCAACTCCACATCCTTTCCCACTTAGCACACGCTTAGGGGCCTTAGTTGGTGGTCTGGGCTGTTTCCCTCTCGACTATGAAGCTTATCCCCCACAGTCTCACTGCTGCGCTCTCACTTACCGGCATTCGGAGTTTGGCTGACGTCAGTAACCTTGTAGGGCCCATTAGCCATCCAGTAGCTCTACCTCCGGTAAGAAACACGCAACGCTGCACCTAAATGCATTTCGGGGAGAACCAGCTATCACGAAGTTTGATTGGCCTTTCACCCCTACCCACAGCTCATCCCCTCCATTTTCAACTGAAGTGGGTTCGGTCCTCCACGACGTCTTACCGTCGCTTCAACCTGGCCATGGGTAGATCACTTCGCTTCGGGTCTAGATCACGCCACTGCAACGCCCTGTTCAGACTCGCTTTCGCTACGGCTTCCCCACACGGGTTAACCTCGCGACGTAACACTAACTCGCAGGCTCATTCTTCAAAAGGCACGCCGTCACCCCAACACAGCAAGCTGCGGAGGCTCCGACGGATTGTAAGCACACGGTTTCAGGTACTGTTTCACTCCCCTCCCGGGGTACTTTTCACCTTTCCCTCACGGTACTGGTCCGCTATCGGTCATTAGGGAGTATTTAGGCTTATCAGGTGGTCCTGACAGATTCGCACGGGATTTCTCGGGCCCCGTGCTACTTGGGATACTTCCCAGGCGGCACACTACATTTCGGTTACGGGGCTCACACCCTCTCTGGCCGGCCTTTCAAGACCGTTCACCTATGCACATGCTCTCACCCCACTGTCCCGGCAGAGACAGAACGGAAAGTCCCACAACCCCGACCATGCAACGCCCGCCGGCTATCACACATGGAACGGTTTAGCCTGATCCACGTTCGCTCGCCACTACTAACGGAATCACTATTGTTTTCTCTTCCTGCGGGTACTGAGATGTTTCACTTCCCCGCGTTCCCTCCACGCACCCTATGTGTTCAGATGCGGGTCACCAGATCACTCGCGCGTCTGGCGGGGTTTCCCCATTCGGACACCCTGGGATCACAGTCCGGTTATCGACTCCCCCAGGCTTATCGCAGATTCCTACGTCCTTCTTCGGCTCCTAATGCCAAGGCATCCACCGTGTGCTCTTAAAAACTTGACCACAAAAGATCAAGGAGTAATTTCGAGAGAACCACGAAACCAACCACACCCAACAACACCACCCCAAAAGAGTGACACCATCACGCGCAGCCAGATCCAGGTTCATATTCTTGGAAATTGCTTCTTATAAAAGATGCTCGCGTCCACTATGTAGTTCTCAAACAACAACCCCGTACCACACACCCCACACACCCGGACCCCAAAGGGACCCACACAGTGCATGAAACGCCGCAGCCGGGAAACCAGAAACACAAGTCCCGGACACCACCACCCGAAGGCCGTAGCAACCGGTCCTGTTGTCTCAGGACCCAACAGTGTGCCAAACACTAAACCGCCCGAACCCTCACACACCGTTCCAGGACCCACACAAGGGTGGTTCCGTACTGGGTGCCGGAGGAAACGCAGCGGCCGCTATTTGTTGATATTCCACCCGTGAGCACCCGCCGCAGAACTTGCGTCTGCGCAACGGGCGTTACTCCTGACAACACCACCACACCCACGAAACGCGGGGCGGGGTTGTTGTAGGTGCTCCTTAGAAAGGAGGTGATCCAGCCGCACCTTCCGGTACGGCTACCTTGTTACGACTTAGTCCCAATCGCCAGTCCCACCTTCGACAGCTCCCTCCCACAAGGGGTTAGGCCACCGGCTTCGGGTGTTACCAACTTTCGTGACTTGACGGGCGGTGTGTACAAGGCCCGGGAACGTATTCACCGCAGCGTTGCTGATCTGCGATTACTAGCGACTCCGACTTCATGGGGTCGAGTTGCAGACCCCAATCCGAACTGAGACCGGCTTTTTGGGATTAGCTCCACCTCACAGTATCGCAACCCTTTGTACCGGCCATTGTAGCATGCGTGAAGCCCAAGACATAAGGGGCATGATGATTTGACGTCGTCCCCACCTTCCTCCGAGTTGACCCCGGCAGTCTCCCATGAGTCCCCGCCATTACGCGCTGGCAACATGGAACGAGGGTTGCGCTCGTTGCGGGACTTAACCCAACATCTCACGACACGAGCTGACGACAACCATGCACCACCTGTGAACCGACCGCAAGCGGGGCACCTGTTTCCAGGTATTACCGGTTCATGTCAAGCCTTGGTAAGGTTCTTCGCGTTGCATCGAATTAATCCGCATGCTCCGCCGCTTGTGCGGGCCCCCGTCAATTCCTTTGAGTTTTAGCCTTGCGGCCGTACTCCCCAGGCGGGGCACTTAATGCGTTAGCTACGGCGCGGAAAACGTGGAATGTCCCCCACACCTAGTGCCCAACGTTTACGGCATGGACTACCAGGGTATCTAATCCTGTTCGCTCCCCATGCTTTCGCTCCTCAGCGTCAGTTAATGCCCAGAGACCTGCCTTCGCCATCGGTGTTCCTCCTGATATCTGCGCATTTCACCGCTACACCAGGAATTCCAGTCTCCCCTACATCACTCTAGTCTGCCCGTACCCACCGCAGATCCGGAGTTGAGCCCCGGACTTTCACGGCAGACGCGACAAACCGCCTACGAGCTCTTTACGCCCAATAATTCCGGATAACGCTTGCGCCCTACGTATTACCGCGGCTGCTGGCACGTAGTTAGCCGGCGCTTCTTCTGCAGGTACCGTCACTTTCGCTTCTTCCCTACTGAAAGAGGTTTACAACCCGAAGGCCGTCATCCCTCACGCGGCGTCGCTGCATCAGGCTTGCGCCCATTGTGCAATATTCCCCACTGCTGCCTCCCGTAGGAGTCTGGGCCGTGTCTCAGTCCCAGTGTGGCCGGTCACCCTCTCAGGCCGGCTACCCGTCGTCGCCTTGGTGAGCCATTACCTCACCAACAAGCTGATAGGCCGCGAGTCCATCCAAAACCACAATAAAGCTTTCCACCCCCCACCATGCGATGAGGAGTCATATCCGGTATTAGACCCAGTTTCCCAGGCTTATCCCAGAGTTAAGGGCAGGTTACTCACGTGTTACTCACCCGTTCGCCACTAATCCCCGGCGCAAGCACCGGATCATCGTTCGACTTGCATGTGTTAAGCACGCCGCCAGCGTTCATCCTGAGCCAGGATCAAACTCTCCGTTGAAGAAAAACAGACACAGCATCCGCCCCCGGGAAAACGGGAACACACACTGCACAAAATTTGAAACCAGCTAAAAACACCAGACCATCCACGGGGTGGACAATCCGGCACAATCAACCAATTCAATACAAAAAATTGGTATCAACAAACTTGGCACACTATTGAGTTCTCAAACAACAGACACACCCGGCACCACCACAACCCCTCAGGGCCGCAGATCGCTCCGGAGCAACTTTTCAAACTTACCCGCATCCGTGGCCTGAAGCAAATCGGCGTTTCCGCGATTTCCAGTCCCACACAGCAGGTCCCCGCCATTATTCAGCGCGCAAATTTGCGAACCATTTTCAGGCTGTTTAGAAGGGGGTCGGTCGCTATCTTTCCGCATCAGCGGCGGCGACTCGATCTACTTTACACACCAACCCGACCCCAAACAAATCGGCCCCCCAGGCACGAAGATCCGCGGAAAGACGGGCCTAAACGGGTCGACAGCTCCCCTTCCGGGGCAGCCGACGTCGAAAGTTGGCGCGTGTGCTCCGTCACCACAGCGCCGTCGGCGAAGCCGCATGGCGGGAACGGCGCTCAACGCAAGAAGGGCCGGCACCCAAACGGGTGCCGGCCCTTTTCAAGCCACTGGATTCAGGAGTACCGAATTACCAGGAAGACTTCGTGATGCCCGGGAGCTCACCGCGGTGAGCCATGTCGCGGAAGCGAACACGGGAGATACCGAACTTCTGGAACGTACCGCGGGGGCGGCCGTCGATGATGTCGCGGTTACGCAGGCGGACCGGCGAGGCGTTGCGGGGCAGCTTCTGCAGGCCGAGGCGTGCGGCTTCGCGTGCTTCGTCGGTTGAGTTGGGGTCAACCAGAGCCTTCTTCAGTTCGAGGCGCTTTGCAGCGTAACGCTCGACGATGACTTTACGCTGTTCGTTCTTAGCGATCATTGACTTCTTAGCCATGTGTTTAGCGCTCCTCTCGGAATTCGACGTGCTGGCGGATCTTGGGATCGTACTTCCGCAGGACCATACGGTCCGGGTCGTTACGACGGTTCTTACGCGTCACGTAGGTGTAACCCGTGCCCGCGGTCGACTTGAGCTTGATGATCGGACGTACGTCCTTGTCCTTTGCCACTAGAGCTTCACTCCTCGTGCCAGGATGGCGGCGACGACTACGTCGATGCCGCGTACGTCGATGGTCTTGATGCCACGTGCAGAGACCTGCAGGGTGACATTACGGCGCAGGGACGGAACCCAGTAGCGCTTCTTCTGGATGTTCGGGTCGAACCGGCGCTTGTTGCGGCGGTGCGAGTGCGAAATGCTGTGTCCAAAGCCCGGCTCGGCTCCGGTCACCTGGCAGTGTGCTGCCATGACGACTCTCCTCGTGAAAATAAAATGAAACGGCTGGCGGAGTTCCGCATAACCGTGCGATCGGCAGCGTCCGCATCCAGCTCCCACATGCGTCCGGCGGTGCTGCGGCAGCCGGCTGAACCGGTTGCAGTCATCACTGCGGCGACGATTGTGAGTCTCGGGCACGGGGCGGAGGAAACTCTTGAAGTAACCACCGCGGAGTGCCCGGATACTGGGCGAATACAGGAGTGCACGCAACTTGAGCCCCTAACTACCGGCCACCGGGAGTGCCTGATTTCGCAGACTTTCCCGCCAACCGGAGCAATTGCACACGCTCCGCGCCACCTAGCGCCTACCAAGTCTACGAGTTTGGCGAATTAAAGACCAATCCGGGTCTCCGGGGTGTATAAGCGGCGGCGGCCCCCGCAGCGAAGTCATAACAGGGGCGCAGTCCTTTCACAGCAAAATGATAGGCAACGGGCAGAGTCTTGGTTGCATGAACACATCAACCCAGACCGCCTTGCGCCCCGCGGTCCGACGGGCCCCCGGTAACCCTTTCAAGGGACAACACCGCCGGCGGATGATTCAAGCAGACCTCCTGACGGTGATTGCCTGGGCCTCCCTGGCCGGGGCCGTGGCGTTGTGGCTCGCCGACGGCGGTGCCGCGGGCTTCTCGAGCGTTGCCGGAGCCGTCACGGCACTGGGGATTGTGGCCGGTCTCGCCGGGATGGACCTGGTGCTGCTGATGCTGCTCCTCGCGGCCCGCCTGCCCGTCATCGACGGCGCCGTGGGCCATGACCGCGCCCTTGAATTCCACCGCAAACTCGGAAAACCGTCCCTCTACCTCTTGCTGGCACACGGCGTGCTGCTCGCGACCGGCTACGGGCTGGCCGAGGGCCTCGACCCGGTCAGCGAAGCGGTGGCCCTGTGGGTGCTCGTGCCCGACATGTGGCTCGCGTTCGTCTCGCTGGCGTTGTTCATCGCCGTCGTCGTGACCTCGCTGGTGGCCGTCCGCCGTCGTTTTCCCTACGAGTTCTGGTACGCCGTCCACCTGCTGACCTACGCCGCGGTGCTGACGTCGCTGCCCCACCAGTTCAGCGTTGGCGGACTCTTTGCGGAGGGCACCTGGCAGCGCTGGTACTGGCTTGCGGTCTGCATCGGCACGGGCGCCGCGCTGGTGCACTACCGGGTCCTCGAGCCGGTCGTCGCCACGCTCCGGCACCAGCTGCGCGTCAGCAGGGTGGTGGGCGTGGGCCATGGGGTGGTCAGCATCGAAATGGCGGGCCGGCACCTCGACGAGCTGTCCGGCAGCGGCGGCCGGTTCTTTATCTGGCGGTTTCTCGCCCCCGGGCAGTGGTGGCACCCGCATCCGTTCAGCCTCTCCGCGGAGCCGCTGCAGGTGGACGCCGACGGCGGCGGACGGTTGCGGATCACGGTCCGCAACCTCGGCCGGGGCTCGGCGGCGCTGGCGAGGCTGAAGCCGGGCACCCGGGTTGCGGTCGAAGGACCATACGGGCTGTTCAGCACCGCGGCCCGCAGCCGCCGGCACGTCGTGATGATCGGCGCCGGCATCGGCATCACTCCCATCCGCGCCCTGCTGGAGCGGACTCCGTTCGAGCCAGGGGACGCCACCGTGATCCTCCGCGGCCACAGCCCGTCCGGGCTGTACCTCGGCGACGAGATCCTCGAGCTCTGCCAGCGCCGCGGCGCAACCCTGTTCCACCTGACCGGGCGCCGGCCGTCGGGAGCGCAGACATGGCTGCCGGAGAGCGAGGAGCGCGCCGGCTACCGGCTGGCAAGCTACGCGCCGGACCTGGCCGACTCCGACGTCTACGTCTGCGGGCCGGCCGGATGGGCCCTCAACGTCCTCGATGACGCACGCCGGGCCGGCGTGCGGGAAGAGCAACTCCACTACGAAAGGTTCGACTGGTGAGAATCCGCGCAATTGTTTCAGCAACCCTGGCCTCCGCCGGGATCCTGGTGGCCGGCTGGCAGTCGGGAACCCACGTGGCGGACACGGCCAGCGCCACCACGGCCGGGCCCGCCGGGTCTACAGGCGCCGGGACCGCCGGCGGCTCAACCGCGTCGGGATCCGGGTCGAGCAGCAAGGGCTCGAGTGGGTCCGCGGGGAGCTCCGCGGCCGCCTCCGGGTCCGCCGGCTCGTCCGGTTCCTCGGGCACCGGCGCGAACGCCGCCGGAACCTTTGCCGGCAAGGTTGTGCAGACCCGCTTCGGCGCGGTGCAGGTGCAGATCACTGTCAGCGCCGGCACCATCACCGACGTGAAGGCGCTCCAGCTCACAGACGAGGACCGCAGCTCGGTCCAGATCAGCAACCGCGCCGCCCCGCTGCTGCGCGCCGCGGTCCTCAAGGCCCAATCGGCCAAGGTCCAGACCATCAGCGGCGCCACTGTCACCAGTTCCGCGTACCTGACATCGCTCCAGGCAGCCATCGATGCAGCAAACCTCTGACCTCGGCCAGCCAGCGCTGAAGGCGAAGACCTTCCGGTGCATGGGGACAGTCATCAGCCTCACCGTTCCGGCCGCCCCCGGCAACTGGAACGCCGCGGCGGACAGCGCACTGGCGGACGCCACCGACGTCGTCGAACGGCTCTTCCAGGACCTCGACGCCCGCTTCAGCCTGTACCGGCCGGAATCCGAGGCCAGCAGGCTTGCCCGCGGGGAACTGACGCTGCGGGCGGCCTCGCAGGACTTCCGGGACCGCTATGCCGAGGCCGCCCAATGGCGACTCCTGACCGAGGGCGCCTTCACGCCGGAACGGCCCGACGGTCTTCCGGACCTGTCCGGGCTGGTCAAGGGCTTCGCAATCAAAGAGGCCGGAGCCGCCCTGCAGTCGCTGGGGCTCGGCGACTGGTGCCTGAATGCCGGCGGCGATGTGCTCGTGACCGGTTCGCCCATCGCCGGCAGCCGGGCCGCCTGGCAGGCCGGGATCGTCGACCCGGAGGACCGCACGACCCTGATCGCCGCCTACCCGCTGGGCGGCGGCACCGGCATCGGGGCGCTGGCCACCTCCGGTTCCGCCGAGCGGGGCGACCACATCTGGACCAGCGGCGCCGGTGTCAGTGCCTTCCGGCAGGTCTCGGTCGCCGCGGCGGACATCGTCACCGCCGATGTGCTCGCGACGGCCATCGTGGCCGGCGGGGTTCCCATGCTCAACCGGGCCACAAGCGGCTGGGACGTTCAGGTACTCGCCATCCGGAACGACGGCGGCATCCTCGCCACACCGGGGTTCCGCGCCTAGGCCCGTCTGCGCTGGCCGGGGTTCCCGGGCAGGGGCAGGCTATTCGTCCGTCACCGGCAGGGCATTGGACGCGGCAACGCGGGAGTACCACAGGCCGCTGGCCTTCGGGATGCGGCGCTGGGTGTCGTAGTCCACCCGGATCAGCCCGAAGCGCTGGTGGTAGCCGAAGGCCCATTCGAAGTTGTCCAGCAGGGACCAGGCGAAGTAGCCGCGGACGTCCACGCCATCAGCCAACGACGCGTGCAGGGCCCGAAGATGCTCGTCGAAGAAGGCAAGCCGCGCCTGGTCATCGACAAATCCCGCGGCATCCGGAACGTCCTCGAAGGCGGCGCCGTTTTCCGTGATGTAGATCGGGACGCCGGCCGGGCCGGTGTACTCGCGTTGCAGCCGGTTCAGCAGCCGGCGGAGGCCCTCGGGCTGCACCTCCCAGCCCATCCCGGTGACGGGCAGACCGCGCGGAACCTGCCGGACGCCGTCGGCCGCAACCAGCGGTGACGCCGGCTGCGCGGGCCGCGGCTCGGGGTCGGTGGTGAAGGCGTCGCCGTGGTAGTAGTTGACGCCCAGCACGTCGACGGGTGCCGAAATCACCTCGAGGTCCCCCGGCCGGACGACGTCGTCCATGCCGAGGTGCGCGACGTCGTCCAGCACGTCCGCCGGGTATGAGCCGCGAAAGATAGGGTCCAGGAACAGCCGGTTCGACTGCCCATCCACCCTGCGGGCCGCGTCCACATCCCCTTCCCGGTCCGGATCGGCAGGATCGGCCACCGTCAGGTTCAAGGTGATGCCCATCGTCGCCTCCGGATCCCTCCGGCGGAGCTCCCGGACGGCCAGACCGTGCCCCAGCAGCAGGTGGTGGACGGCGGCGAGCGCCGCGGCCGGGTCCCGCCGCCCCGGGGCGTGGATGCCTGCGGCGTACCCAAGGAACGCCGAAACCCAGGGTTCGTTGAGGGTGGTCCAAATCCGCACCCGGTCCCCAAGCGCCTCCTGCATGAGTGCGGCGTAGGCGGCGAAACGCTCCGCTGTGTCCCGCGACGCCCAGCCGCCCTTGTCCTCCAGCGCCTGCGGCAGGTCCCAGTGGTACAGGGTGACCCAGGGGGTGATGCCCGCGTCGAGCAGCTGATCGACCAGCCGCGAGTAGAACGCGATGCCTTCGGGATTCGGCGTCACGCCGTCGGGCATGCAGCGGGCCCAGGAGATGGAGAACCGGTAGGCGGCCAGGTTCAGGTCCTTCATCAGCGCGATGTCCTCGGCCGTGCGGTGGTAGTGGTCGCAGGCGACATCGCCGTTCTGGCCATCCGCGACGGCCCCCGGCACCCGGCAGAAGACGTCCCAGATGGATTCCCCGCGGCCCCCCTCCCGTGCGGCGCCCTCGATCTGGTAGGCGGCGGTGGCGGCTCCCCACAGGAAACCGGCCGGGAAGCTGAGGTCGCTGCGGGTCATCCTGTTGCTCCTTGCGTTGCTAAAGACGGGTGAGCTGAGGATACCGCGGCGAGAGCCCGTCGCCGGAGGACTTCCCCGTGACGCGGCGCACCACCCACGGGCCGGCGAATTCGCGCACCCAGCGGGCGTTCGCGCGGATCGCCTCGGAACGGCTGAGTTCCGGGACCGGCGTCATCGGCGGGACGTCGATCGAGTGGTCGTGCTCCAGCACGGTGAGGACGCGCTTGGCCATGTTGGCGTGCCCGGCGGCGGACATGTGCATCCGGTCGGTGGCCCACATGCCCCAGTCGTAGTACTCGCTGAACCGCCAGTAATCCACCAGCAGGGCACCGTGGTCCCCGGCGATGCCGCGGACCAGTTCGTTGTAGATCGCGGTCCGGCCGCGCATGGTCCCAAAAACCTTGGAGCCGCGGGCGTCGAAGCCGGTGAACATCACCACGGTGGCGCCGGTGGCCTTCAGTTTGCGGATGCCCGCGTCGTATTCCACCAGCAGGTCATCGATGTCGATTTTGGGACGGAGGATGTCATTGGCGCCGGCGTAGATGGTCACCAGGGTGGGGTTCAGCGCGACGGCGGCGTCCACCTGCTCGGCCATGATCTGGCGAAGCTTCCGCCCGCGGATGGCGAGGTTCGCGTACCCGAAACCCGGATCGGCCGCGCCCAGCTGCTCTGCGACGCGGTCCGCCCAGCCACGCACCCCGTTGGGGCGGGCCGGGTCGTCGTCGCCGACGCCTTCCGTGAAGGAGTCTCCGAGTGCAACATAGCGGGCAGTGAAATCCATGGACCCAAGTTTGCCATCGGTTGCTGAGAGCAACCAAGGGGCCGGGCGGGCTGCGCTAGGTGTACTGAGCCGCTAGGCGGGGGGAGGCGTGCTGTCGCGCAGGATCCAGTGGTCGGTGTCGAGACGGGACACGATCTTCTCGCCGATCCGGGCCAGGGCCGCAACGTCGTCCGGGTCGAGGGCATCCAGGAAGAGCGTCCGGACGGCCTCCACGTGGCCGGGCGCGAGCCCCACAATGGTGGCCATGCCGGCGTCGGTGAGGTGTGCCGTGGTGACGCGGGCGTCGCCGGGATGCGGCCGGCGCTCCAGCCATCCGCGGTTTTGGAGTTTGGTCACCACGTGGGAGAGCCGCGACAGCGAGGCACTGGTGCGTGCGGCGAGTTCGCTCATGGGCAGGTAGCGCCCCTCCGCCTCGGAAAGCATGGCCAGGACGTTGTAGTCGAACAGGGAGAGCTTTCCGGCGGCGTGCAGCTGCGTGTCCAGCGCGGCCGGCAGCAGCGTGTTGATGCTCAGCTGGGCCAGCCAGGCACGGCGTTCGTCGGCATTGAGCCAGCGCGGTTCGGTCATGGCACCATTCTAGGAGACTCGATGCTTGAGGTTTCAACTAGGCGCAGGACCGGGCGGCCAAAGTACCCTCCGGCCGGCCCCGTGCAGGCGGTAGGCTGGCGCTATGTACGTAGTCTCCCTGACCTACAAGGTGCCTGAAGAGATCGTCGACTTCCACCTGCCGGCGCACGTCGCCTGGCTGCAGGACGCCTTCGACCGCGGAGTCTTTATGGTGGCGGGCCGCAAGATCCCTCGCACCGGCGGCCTCCTGCTCTCCAACGCGGACCGCGCCGATCTGAACGCGGCGCTGGAACAGGACCCCTTCTACGTCAACGGCGTGGCGGACTTCGACGTCGAGGAGTTCCACGCCAGCCGCGTCGCACCGGGGTACGAAAACCTGCTGGACAGCTAACTCACCCCGGCAGCAGCTTTTTCAGCCCGCCCTTGCGGGGGACCTTCACCGGTTGGGGCCACCGCGGGTTGAGCTGGTCCCCCAGCGTGACGCCGCGGAGTTTACGGCCAAAGAGCGGGAGCACCCAGTCATGCACCCAGCGGCGCTGCCGCCGCTCCCAGTCCCGCAGCCCGAGCCTGGCCGGGGGCTCCCATTCTTTGGGGCTGATGTTGTGCGGCACACCCAGATGGTCCAACACCTGCGCGGCGAGATACTTATGGCCGGCCTTGGACATGTGCAGCCGGTCCGTGTCCCACATGCGCGGATCGTGGAAAGCCTCGAAGCACCAGTAGTCCACCAGCACCGCGCCGTACCAGTTGGCCAGCTCGCGGACGCGCCGGTTATAGAGGGTGTTGCGCCTCTTCAGCGGCTCGAGCAGGACCGAGACCTTGACGTCGAAGCCCGTGAACAGCACCACGGTCGCCTCGCTGGCGGCAAGCCTTGAGACGAGGTACTCATAGTCATCCATCAGGTCTTCGATGTCCGTGCCGAAGTCCAGGATGTCGTTCCCGCCGGCGTACAGGGTAACCAGGGTCGGTTCCATGGCCAGTGCCGGTTCCAGCTGCTCCGCGATGATGTGGCGCAGGCGCTTGCTGCGGATGGCGAGATTGGCGTACTCCCACCCCGGCTCCGCCTTCGCCAGTTTCTCGGCCACGCGGTCGGCCCAGCCCCGGACCCCGTTGGGCAGCCTGTTGCTGCGGTCCCCCACACCCTCGGTGAAGGAGTCCCCGAGGGCAACGAAGACGCGCCGCCCGTTCGGACCCGGAGTCAAAAGGTTCTCGGCCACTCCTCCACGCTAACCAGCCCATCCGGCCGGCAAGGAACGGCAGGGTAAACAGCCGGGGACAGTAGCGCGGACCAGCAACGCAGACGTCAGCGCAGGACGATGTCCACCGGGTTCGCCTCGGACCGCCAGCTCCCGCCGGAGCCGGCGCCCGGGGCGATCACCGGGGCCGTGAGGACGCCGGAGCGGTTGGTGCGCTTGTCCCGCAGGATCTCGGTGACCGAGCCGAGGTGCCTCGACAGGTCGATCACGTTTTCCGGCGCGGCCAGGAGCAACTGGAAGCCGAATTCGTGCAGGGCCTTGATGCCGGCACCCGCGAATTCCTCCGAGGCCAGCACAAAGGCCTCGTCCATCATGACCGTCCCGTAGGTGGTGAAGCCCTGCTCGGCGATGCCCAGCTGGTAGCTCAGCGCCGCGGCCATGATGAAGGCGGTGAAGCGCTGCCGCTCGCCGCCGGACATCGAGCCGGTGTCCGCGTGCATAAACACCTCGGTCCGTTTGCCGCCGCGCTTCGCTGCCTTGGACGCCGGCGCCTGCACCTCGCGGTGCTCCTTGCACTGGATGAACAGGTGGCCGCGGACGTCCAGCACCTCGGCCCGCCAGCGCCGGTCCTCGGGCGTCTGCGAGCCGAGGCGCTTCACGAGCGTTTCGAGCGATTTGTAGCGGTTGGTGAGCTCGGCGTCGTCGTCCTGTTCCGCTCCGGTTCCGGACGACGACGCGGCGGCCTTCCCGGGCCGGGTGTGCCGGACCTTGAGCGCGTTCTGGATGGCGTCCTTGAACTGTTTGGCCGTGGCGGGCAGGGTCTGCTTGATGTCCAGTTCCAGGAAGCTGCCTTCGTGGAAGTTCACCTCGGAGAGGATCCCGTTCAGCGGCAGGATCCGGCTGGTGATGGAGCGGCGTTCCTCGTCCAGCAGGTGCAGCAGGGTGGAGAAGGATTCGTGCGTGCGCTGGTTGAAGAACTGCCGGAACTCGGCCTCCTGCGCGGGCAGCCCGTCGCTGACAATCGCGTGGTAGCGGGCTTCGAACTCGCCCGCGGCGCCGATCGAGGTGCCGTGGTCGGCCGAGATGGCCGTGCCCCATTCGCGGACGAACCCCTCGAAGATCCGGGTGAGCCGCTCCGAGGTGGCCTGCCCGCGGGATTCGGCCGTGTGCAGTTCGGCCAGCAGCCGGGTCCGGACCTGGTTGGCGAGGTTGTCCAGCTCGTGCATCTCCAGCACCTCGCCGAAGTCCGCGAAGTACGGTTCCAGCGCGACGGCGGTGGCCTCCGACGGCGGCGCCTGCTCCAGCCGCGTCCGCGCGGCGTCGAGCAGCGAGTCCGCCGTGGTCAGCTGCGAGTCGAGGGCCTTGTACTCGCTCTGGAGCACAGCGGCGGCTTCGGTGCTGGACTGGTGCTTGTGCCGGGCAGCCTCGATGTTGGCGCGCAGCGGTTCCAGGTCCGCCTGCGCGGCGAGGGCGTCCTTGAGCCGCTGTTCGATCCGTGCGAGCTCGTCCGCGGCCACCGCGGCCGAGACCTGCTCCCAGGGCCGGTGGTCCTCGGCCACCCGGCGCAGGGCCTCGAGCTGGCGCGTCATGCCCTGGTGCGACTCTTCCCGGCTCTGCGCCAGTTCGGCGGCCTTGGCGAGTTCCTGCTGGAGGTCCTCCACCTGCGCGGCGACGAGTTCAAGTTTGGCGGCGTTGTCGAAGCCCAGGACGTAGTCCTGCCGTGAGGTGAAGCGGTCGTCCTTTTCCACGGTGTGGCGGTTGCGCTTGACCACGCCGCCCAGGCTCAGGCCCTTGTCCAGCCGGGCCAGCTCGTCCGGGTCCTCGACGCAGGGGTAGGCGAAGTCCAGGGCGATCCTCTCGCGGATCCACTCGCCCGCCTCGGCGGCGGGACCGGCGGTGAGGATGTCGAGCTTGGTCAGCAGGTCCCCGTCGGCAGCGTCCTCCACGGCCAGGGCACCGCCGGCGAGCGGCTTGGAGACGTCCACGGCGCGGAGCGCACCGCGGACGGGGTGGTCGTTCAGGTAGCGGGTGACGGCGGCGAAGTGCTCGCCGGGGACCAGCAGCGTGGTGGCGAGGCTGCGCAGCGCACGCTCGGCGGCAGGCCGCCACTGGTCCTGCCCCTCGGCGAGGTCGATCAGCTCGCCGCCGAACGGCATCTGCTCCTCCGGGACGCCGGTGGCCGCCGCGATGGCGCTGCGGTTTTCGATGCTCGACGGCGGCAGCAGCGACTTGCGCGTCTTGAGCGAGACGAGTTCCTGCTGGGCCGCGGCGAGCTCGCGTTTCCTGGTGGCGTGGCCGTCGAACGCCTCGAAGCGCAGTTCCTTGAGCGCTTCCGAGTCGTCCTTCAGCTCGGCCGAGCGGGCGGCGGCGTGCTCGTGCGCCTGCTCCCAGCCGGCGGCGGTCCACTCGAGCTCCAGGCCGGCGTCAGTCAGGGCCTTCCGTGCGGATTCCTCGACCTGCTGGCGGAGCTTGAGGCCCACCCGGGCGTTGTCCAGCGACTGCTCGATCGCGGAGATCGCGTTGCCGCCCTGGTTGTTGTAGTCCGCCTCAAGCTGGCGGAGCTCCTTGGCGAGGGAATCCCGGACGCCGCGTTCGGCGCCGAGCTCCTTGGCTTTGGCCTGGGCCAGCGCCTTGAAGCGCTCCAGCGTCTTCTCGTGCACCGTGACGGCCAGCCGCTGCTTGTAGGCCTCGAATTCTTCGCCGGCGAGGTCCCGGAGCCGGTTCGCGTCGAGCAGGGACTGGGCGTACTCCTTGTTCAGTCCCGGAACCGGTGCCAGCTGGTCGCGTTGCTGCCGGACGTCCTCGAGCCGCTGCCGGATGGACATCAGGTTGCTGAATTCCTCGACGACGTCGTCCGCGGCGGCCAGCGTCGCGGGCGCGTCCAGGACCTGGTCGCGGAAGAACGTGTTGACGCTGCCGCCCAGGCCCTTGCCGGCCTGGATGACGCGCAACAGCGGCAGGGCCTGGTCCGAGTTGATGCCGAGCAGGCGCCGGAACCGTTCCGCGAAGGCCTTGTGCACGTCGAAGACCTGGGCGTCCGGGAAGATCGCGTCCAGCGCCGACTTGGTGAAGCGCTTCTCCGCGATGCCCTCGACCGCGGCCAGGTCCAGCGGCTTGTTGTCGATCAGGTAGTACCGGCCGACGCTCGACTCGGTGCCGTTCTTGGGCAGGTCAAAGAGCGCGGAAATGGTGACGCGGGTGCCGGCGGCGTTGTCGAAGGTCAGCGCGACGGCGGACCAGGTCGCCCCGGGCCGCTGGAAGGCACTGGCCGAGCCCTCGCCAACGGCCTTGTCCCCCACCTTGCCGCGCATGTACGTGAACGTGGTCCGTTTGTCCTCCACCGCGCCGCCGGCGCGCTGGGCGGCCGCCTCGTTGGACCGCGGCCGGGCGTCGAAGACCCGCAGCATTGCGTCGAACAGCGTGGACTTGCCGACACCGGAATTGCCGGTCAGCAGGGTGCCGTTGCGGTCCACGTGCATTGTGTGGGCGCCATGGAAGGTGCCCCAGTTGACGACCTGGACGAGGGCGAGGCGCATCTGGCCGGGGTTGGTGAGCTCGCCCAGCGGGAGCATGGTTGCGATGCTCATTTCTGTTCCTCGGTTGCTTCAGTGTGGTCGCCTATCGCGGCATCGCCGTCGTCGTCCGAGTCTTCTTCACCCGGGGCTGCCGTCTCGCCGTCGAGGTCGAGGAGGGGTTCGGTGCCGGAGGGGTCGGTGGAGGCGGCGATCAGGGCTTCGATTTGGGCCGGGATGTCGCCGATGTTTTCGAAGGGCAGGGCCAGCGGGAGGGCGTTGGAGATGGTGTAGACCTCGTCCAGGCCGGTGGTGAGGAGGAGCTGGCGGGCCAGGAGTTTGGTGATGGCGCGGGTAACGACGTCGGAATCGCGGAGGGCGTCCTGCTGGCCTGCGGGCTGGTAGTGGGCGACGAGGTCGGCGATCTCTTCGCGCGTGATCGTGGGGTCCGTCTGGGCGGTGACGTGGCGGTCCAGGAGCAGGCGCAGGCGCAGCAGCACGATGGTTTCCACCCGGCTCAGGGCCCGCTGCTGGCGCAGGATGCTGGAGCGGGTGCTGCCGCCGATCGCTTCGGGATCCACCGGGCGCAGCACGGCCACCTTGCGGTCGTGGTCCAGCTGCAGCGTCAGGAAGAGCTCGGAGAGGCGGCTGCGCAGGATCAGCTGGTTGTCCAGCAGGGTGGTCCAGAGTTTTTCGTCCCGGCCGCCGTCGATGTACGGCCCCTTCAGGAGCTTAACGAGGGCCTGGCGGACCTTCATTGGGAGCACGCCTGTGTCGCCCGGGAAGAGGGCGGCGCCGTCGACGAAGGTGTCGCGGGGGGTGACGGTGAAGGGGGCAGCGTGGACGTGCTCCGGGTCCGCTGCCGCCGTCGTGGTCTCTTCGGTCATTGTCAATCCTTCTTGAGCGTGACGACGGGCAGGTACGCGGTGCGCGTGGAGCCGTCGATCTGTTCGAAGTCCAGCGGTTCCCAGGCGTCCCGGTCGAAGCCGGCGCCCTGGTGCAGCGCGTGCGAGAGCAGGGCGCGGATGGAGTTGATGTGGCGTTCGTCCTCCGGGAGCTGTTCCCAGGCCTCGGCGAGGGTGGACGCCCCGGCTGCGGCGGCGCGGATGGCCTCGGGGCTGGCCTTGCCGGTCCGCGGCGATCGCACCCGGTCCGAGTCGCTGAACGCGATCGGGTCCGCCAGCTTCGGCGGCGCGGCGAACTCGTCGGGATCGAAGAGCTTCACCATGGCCAGGGACTCGAAGCCGGCATTGAAGAGCACCGGGCCGCGGACCAGGCCGGGCCGTTCCCGTTCGTAGGGCAGCGAGCGAATCGCCTGCTCGGCCTCGCGCAACACCTTGCGGAGCCGAACGGACTGACGGTAGTCGTCGCTCTGGACGTAGGTGTTGAGGCTTTCGCTGAGCTTGCCGTAAATCCGCTGAATCTGGCTGTGCTGGGTCCTGAGCTCCGCCACCAGGTTCTTCAGTGTCTCGCGTTCGTCCTGGCTGAGCTCGTCGGCGAACTGCCGGCTGAGCACCTCCCCGATCGCGGAACGGAAGCGGAGCTGCTGCTGCGGGTCCTCCAGGAACGCGGTGAAGGACCGGAAGGTCCTGCCTTCAGGGCTTTGCCGAAGCCGCTTGTCCGCCTCCAGCACCTGCGCCATGGTGGCGCCCTTGCTCAGTGACTCCTCGATGATCTGGTTGCGCAGCTCGCCCACCAGCTCCTCGATCCGGTCACGCATCTTCTTGTAGTCCGCAGGCAGGCTCGCGGCGAGATCCAGGATGTTCCCTGCCGCCTCTACGGCTTCCTCGTCGTCGAGCAGCCCGTCGAACTCGCCGGAACTGATCTCCTCGATCAGCTGGCGGCGTTCGCCGATCTCCTCCTCGAGGGACTCCAGCCGGGCGCTCTGGTCCGGGTTGGTCTCATTGGCGAGCTTTTCGACGTCGCCCAGCAGGGTGCCGAGGCGGGAACCGTTCAGCGTGGAGCGTTCGCTGGAGAGGCTGTCCAGGAAGGCCAGGACGCGGGCCGCGGGCTCGGTGACCTCGTAGACGATCTGGCCGGACTGGTTGCGCCTGGTCAGGAAGTTCTTGCGGGTCCACTCGTCGCCAAAACCCTTGCCGTTGGCGGTACCACCCAGCCCCGGGTCCTGGCGGCGGAGCTGCTCAAGGAAGGCGTCGACGTCGGCGTGGAACTGTTCCAGCGGAAGCTGCGGCCGGGTGCGGGTGAAGGAGGCCTGCAGCACGGCGATCACCCACGGCGCCGAGCGGGTCAGCGCCCACGCGGGCCCCTTGGTGAGCAGTTCGAGGTCCCGGAGCCGGGCACTGATGGCATCGGCGGAGGACACGGCGGAACGGGACACGCAGTTCTCCAATCGCTGCCGGGGTGTGGGGTCGGGCAGCGGATCAAAGAAAAAACTGCCAGTTCCTAGGTTAACGCAGGGGCCGGCGAAAAACCGTTGAACCTGCGGCGCCGCGGGAGCACACTGGGAGTACCACGTGGGAGGAGACCGTCATGCGGACCAAGACTGCATGGATCATAGGAGCGGCGACGACGGCGGTGGTCCTGGGCGGCGCCACGGTGGCCGTCGCGGCGGACGGCCTGCTGGGCCCGGGCAACCCGGTACCGGGCGTGAGCATCGCGCCGCAGCCGGACGACGACTCGCACGATTCCGACGCGGACGACGCCGGTCTGGCGCCCCTCACCGGCGCGGACCGGGACCAGGCCGCGAGCGCGGCACTGGCCAGGGTCGGGCAGGGCAGCGTCACGGAAGTGGAGCGGGAAAACGACGGCAGCACCGCGTACGAGGTGAAGGTCCGCCTCGACGACGGACGGACGGTGGAGGTCCAGCTCGGCTCGGACTTTAACGTCCTGGCGCAGGGCGCGCCCGAGCTGGACGACTGACGCGTCCCGGGTCCACCGAGGGCGCCGCCAACGCCGGCGCCTCTGTTACCCCTGTTGCTGGTGAGGTTTCCGCGACCTCGCCGTGACCTACGCCCGGGTAGCATTTCGATCCCGTATCAAGACCCTCCGACGCGCCCCGCGACTCTGGCTGGGCCCCCTTCCGGCACCCTACGCTCGGGCTACTGATTCAGCCGAAGCGACGGTGCAGGAGGAAGAATGCAGTTCGATCTCAGCGCGGTGGAAACCGCCACCATGGTGTTCTTTGGGACCCTGCTTTTCGCCCTCCTTCTGACGTTTTTCATCATGACGGCGGCGTTCGCAGCGCTGGTCCTGCTGGGCGTCGGCCGGCTGGCCTGGTTCATGGCGGTGAGCCTCCTGCTCGGCGCGATCCACGGCATCAACCACGCCTGGGACCGGCTGGTCCACCACGCGGGCAGCGTTGAGCTCCCGGGCGATTTCCCCGGCGAGCTAATAGGGCAGCCCTCCCCTAGTACCGGCACCTACCCGCGGGTAGTATTGCGGGACAGCTGAAGGGTCCACCACCCGCGGCGGATCCAGGGCTCGAGCCGGCCAACCCGGTTAGAGGAGATGCCCCGTGAGCTCCGCCGTCGATAACCCCGCCACCGAAGATCCCGCCACCGAGGTGCCGGTGGCCGCGCAGAAGATCGGGCCCGAGGCCACCGCGGCCGACGCCCGGGCCATCGCCGAGGCCGCCCGCGACACTAGCTGGGACCGGCCCAGCTTCGCCAAGGGCCTGTACCTGGGCAGCTTCGACCTCAGCCTCATCCACCCCTGGCCGCAGGCGCCCGCGGACGACGTCGAACGCGGCGAAGCGTTTATGGAGCGCCTGACCGCATACTGCCGCACCATGTCCGGGCGCCGGATCGAGCGCGACGCCAGGATCCCCGACGAATACCTCTCCGGGCTGGCCGGCCTCGGCGTCTTCGGCATGAAGATCCCCCGCGACTACGGCGGCCTCGGCCTGTCGCTGGTGTACTACGGCCGCGCCCTGGCCCTGCTGGGCTCGGTGCACCCCAGCCTCGGGGCGCTGCTCTCCGCGCACCAGTCGATCGGCGTTCCAGAGCCGGTGAAGGTGTTCGGCACGCCCGAGCAGAAGCGGGAGTACCTGCCGCGCTGCGCTGCCGGCGCCGTGACCGCATTCCTGCTCACCGAGCCCGACGTCGGCAGCGACCCGGCCCGGATGGGCAGCACCGCCGTACCGTCGGAGGACGGGCAGTCGTACGTGCTGGACGGCGTGAAGCTGTGGACTACCAACGGCGTGATCGCCGAACTTGTGGTGGTGATGGCGCTGGTCCCCGCGCACACCGGCATGGACGGCACCGAACACAAGGGCGGCATCAGCGCCTTTGTGGTGGAGATGGACTCCCCCGGCATCACGGTGGAGAACCGCAACGCCTTTATGGGCCTGCGTGGCATCGAAAACGGCGTCACCCGCTTCCACCAGGTCCGGGTGCCGGCCGCCAACCGGCTGGGCCGCGAGGGCCAGGGCCTGAAAATCGCGCTCACCACGCTGAACACCGGCCGGCTCTCCATTCCCGCGCTCTGCGTGGCGTCCGGCCGCTGGAGCCTGAAGATCGCCCGCGAATGGTCCAACGCCCGCACCCAGTGGGGCCGCCCGGTGGGCCAGCACGAGGCGGTGGGCAAGAAGATCGCTTTCATTGCCGCGAGCGCCTTCGCCCTGGACGCCGTGTTCGAGCTCTCCGCCGAGCTGGCCGACGCCGGGCAAAAGGACGTGCGGATCGAGGCGGCCCTCGCGAAGCTCTGGTCCACTGAGATCAGCTGCCGGATCGCCGATGAACTGGTGCAGATCCGCGGCGGGCGCGGCTTTGAAACGGCCGACTCGCTCGCGGCCCGCGGGGAGCGCGCGGTCCCGGCCGAGCAGCAGCTGCGGGACCTGCGGATCAACCGGATCTTCGAGGGCTCCTCGGAAATCATGCGGCTCCTGATCGCACGCGAGGCCGTGGACGCCCACCTGGCCGCGGCCGGAGCCCTCGCCTCGGAGGACGCCAGCCTGTCCGAGAAGGCGAAGGCCGCCGTCGGCGCTTCCGGCTTTTACGCGCGGTGGCTGCCGAAGCTGGTGGCCGGCACCGGCATGGATCCGCGCTCCTACGGCGATTTCGGCCGGCTCGCGAGGCACCTGCGCTTTGTGGAACGGGCATCGCGGCGGCTGGCACGGCAGACCTTCTACGGCATGGGCCGCTGGCAGGCGAAGCTGGAGCACAAGCAGGCCTTCCTGGGCCGGATCGTGGACATCGGCGCGGAGCTGTTCGCGATGGCGGCGTGCTGCTCGCGGGCGGAAATGCTGCTGCGGACCTCCCCGGAACGGGGCGCCTCCGCCTATGAACTCGCCGACGCCTACTGCGAGCAGGCCCGGGTCCGGATCGAGGAGTATTTCGACCAGCTCTGGCGCAACACCGACGACGGCGACCGCGCCCTTACGCGCGCGGTGCTCGCCGGCGACTATGAGTGGCTCGAGGCTGGCGTGCTGGACCAGTCCGAGGGGACCGGGCCGTGGATTGCGGACGCCGGCCCGCGCGCCTCGGTGAAGGAGAACCTGCACCGAAAGTACCGCTGACGTGCGCCGATGCCTGCGCTGCAGCGCCGCCGGCTAGATAGTAAGCATCCTTGCTATTGATGCGGTGCCGTGGTTAGGTGGTGCCAAGACCTGATGACGGTCGAAGCATTGCCGTGCCCGGCTCAAACACTGAGTTCGGGTCAATCAATGAAAGCGAGCAGCCATCATGAGCAGCACAGCAGGCCCCGAAGACCGCACCCCCCGCCGCGCACGCGAGGAAAACGGAACCCCGGACCGGGACGCCCGAATCCACGACGCACGCCAGGACGGCGTGACCCCGGAAGGTCCCGTTGTGGCCGAGGACCGCGCCGACCGTGCCAACGACACCCGCGCCTTCCCCGCTGCACCCCTGGCCGGCGCCGCCGCCGTTTCCACCGCGGGCGCCGCAGCCAACCGTGACAACCGGGTGATCCACGGGACCCGCGACGACCACGACCGCCATCACGACGTGGTTGTGGAAGAGGTGCCCACCCGCGAGACGGTGGTGGCCCGCGAGAAGGAGCAGTTCGGGGGCATCAAGATTGGGTCCGCGTTCTTCGGCTGGCTCGCCGCCACCGGCATGGCCGTGCTGCTGACCGCGCTGGTCGCCACCGCCGGCACCGCCGTCGGCCTCGCCACCAACACGAACGTCAACGACGCCGTCAACCAAGCCTCGCGCAATCAAAGCGTCGGGATCGCAGGCATCATCACGCTGCTCGTGATCCTGTTCGTGTCCTACTACTGCGGCGGCTATGTGGCCGGCCGGATGGCCCGCTTCAACGGCGCCCGGCAGGGCCTGATGGTGTGGATCTGGGCACTGATCGCGGCGATCATCGTGGCCGTCCTGGCCCTGACCGCCGGCCAGCAGTACAACGTTCTGGCCAACCTGAACAGCTTCCCCCGCATCCCCGTCAACGAGGGCGACCTCACCACCACCAGCATTGTCGCCGCGGTCGTCGTCGCGGTGGTTGCCCTGATCGGCGCCGTGCTCGGCGGCCTGGCCGGCATGCGCTTCCACCGCAAGGTGGACCGCGCGGGCTTCACTCCGGTGGAGACCGTCGAAGAGCGCTAAGCGAGCGTAAGCGCATCGACGTAGTACCAGCGGCGGTCCTCGCGCCGGAACCGGCTGGTTTCGTGGTGGACGCCGGGTTCGCCGTCGTGCCGGAAATAGGCCTTGAACTCGACGGTGCCTTCCGTATCCAGTGGGCCGCCGCGGCTTGTGGAGACAATGTCCAGGCGCCGCCACTGCATGGCCGGATCGGGCTCCAGGACGGCGGGCCGGGTGTCCGGATGCCAGGTGCGCAGCAGGTAATCGGCGTCGAGCACCACAAAGGCGCTGTAGCGGGAGCGCATCAGCTGCTCCGCGGTCGGTGCCGCCGCTTCACCGCGGTGGTACCGGCCGCAGCAGGCTTCGTACTGCTCGCCGGACAGGCATGGGCAATGTCCCTGGTGTGACGTCAAAAGGGGTCCTTCCAGCTGGCCGGAGACCTCCGGCATGGGCTGCTTCCGACTATAGACGCCAGCCAAAGGTATCGGCTTGGACACATCCTGCCTGACCGGCCGCTTTGCCCGCGTGTCAGTTGGAGATTGTCCGTATGGTTAACAGGGGCCGTAGCCCGGCGCGACCATGACGGCACGGACCTCGCTGCAGGCTGGAAGAGGAGAGGCGAAGTGGAAGACCCGACGACGATCGCCATGAACCTGACGTTCTTCGGCACCCTCGGGGTGGGCCTGGTTATGTTCCTCGGCGTCTTCCTCGCCTTTGTGGTCACCCTGCTGCTGGCCGGACTCGGACGGCTGCTCGCCACGGGCATTGCCGCCCTGTTGCGCGCCCGGCGGGCCACTCCCCAGCCGGCGTCCCCAAAACCTGCACGCACCCCAACTCCGGCCCGCAAGGAACCGCAACTGTCCCCCGAGTGGGCCGCCGCCGTCGCCCGCGCCGATGCCCGTGCGAGCGCCCGGGCCCGGGCGGAAGCCGCGCCGGAGGTCAAGGTTTCGGTCCGCGAACTGCCCAGCCCCCAGGCTCCGGTGCGCGAGATCAAGGAAGTCGGACCGCTGATCGAGTCCGCGACGGACCTTAACGGCGTCCTCACCGCTACGCCGCGGGCCTTCACGAAGCCCCCGCTGCCGGCAGCGAGCCCGGTGCTGGACACCGGATCGCTTACCGCCCTCAAGCACCAGCGGCCGCAGCCTGCCCAGCGCCAGGACCAGCAGCGCAAGGCCAGCTGAGCCCTTACCCCCGGCGACCATCTGGGCTACGTTGGAACCCATGGAATTCAGATACCTCGGTCACAGCGGTTTCAAGATTTCGGAAATCACCTTCGGCAATTGGCTCACGCACGGGTCACAGGTAGCGAACGACGTCGCCACCCAATGCGTGCGGGCAGCGCTCGACGCCGGGATCAGCACCTTCGACACGGCGGATGTCTACGCCAACACGGCGGCGGAGAAAGTCCTCGGCGAGGCCCTGAAGGACGAGCGGCGCGAATCGCTGGAAATCTTCACCAAAGTCTTCGGCCCCACCGGCCCCAAGGGCCACAACGACCTTGGGCTCTCCCGCAAGCACATCATGGAATCCATCAACGGCTCGCTGACCCGCCTGCAGACCGATTACGTGGACCTCTACCAGGCGCACCGCTACGACTACGAGACGCCGCTGGAAGAGACCATGCAGGCCTTCGCCGACATCGTCCGGCAGGGCAAGGCGCTGTACATCGGTGTGAGCGAGTGGACCGCCAGCCAGATCCGCGCCGGCCACGCCCTCGCCAAGGACCTTGGTTTCCAGCTGATCTCCAACCAGCCGCAGTACTCCATGCTGTGGCGCGTGATCGAGGCCGAAGTGGTCCCGACTTCCGAGGAGCTCGGCCTGTCCCAGATTGTCTGGTCCCCCATGGCCCAGGGTGTGCTCAGCGGCAAGTACCACCCGGGTAAGCCTGCTCCCGAGGGCAGCCGTGCCACGGATGCCAAGGGCGGCGCCCGGATGATCGAGCGCTGGATGTCCGACGAGGTCCTCACCGGGGTCCAGCAGCTCAAGCCGATCGCCGAGGAGGCCGGGCTGACCATGGCGCAGCTGAGCATCGCCTGGGTGCTGCAGAACAAGAACGTGGCCTCGGCGATCATGGGCGCCTCCCGCCCGGAACAGATTGCCGGAAACGTGGCCGCGGCCGGCGTGAAACTGGACCCGGCCATCATGGACAAGATCGACGCCGCCGTCGGATCCCTCGCCGAGCGCGACCCGGCCCAGACCAAGTCGCCCGCGTCGCGCGAGGCCTGAGCCGTGGGGACGCTTCCGGACCTCGCCGTCACCGGGGCCACCGGCCAGCTCGGCGGGCAGGTGGCCCGGTTGCTCGCGGCGGCGGGAAGCCCCCAACGGCTGCTGGTCCGCGACACCTCCCGCGCCCCCGACCTTGAGGGCGCCGCGCCGGTCGTCGCCAGCTACGCGGACCCGGCCCAGTCCAGGGCGGCCCTGGCCGGGGTGAAGACCCTGTTTATGGTCTCCGCCGCCGAGGCCGAGGACCGCCTGCACCAGCACTACGCCTTCGTCGACGCGGCGGCGGAGGCCGGCGTGCAGCACATCGTGTACACCTCGTTCTTCGGGGCCGCCCCCGACTGCACCTTCACGCTGGGCCGGGACCACTACGCCACCGAGGAACGGATCAAGGCGTCCGGTATGGATTACACGATCCTGCGGGACAACTTCTATCTGGACTTCCTGCCGCTGCTGGCCGGCGAGGACGGGGTGATCCGCGGCCCGGCCGGGGAAGGCCTGATGGCGGCCGTTGCCCGCGCGGACATTGCGCGCTCCGCCCTGACGGTGCTGCGCGATCCCGCGCTGCACGTGGGCCGGAGCTACGACCTGACCGGGCCGGAAAACCTCTCACTGGCGACCGCCGCGGAGTTGCTGACCGCCGGCACCGGACGCACCATCAGCTACCACAACGAGACTCTGGACGAGGCGTACGCCTCCCGGGAACCCTACGGGGCACCACCCTGGCAGGTGGACGCCTGGGTCAGCACCTACACCGCCATTGCCGCCGGTGAACTGGCGGGGCCGACGTCGTCCGTCCACGAACTGACCGGGCGCGAACCGCTGGGGCTGGCCGATTTCCTCGCCGAGGCGCGCACCCTGTAGCCGGGCCGCCGCGGGGCGGGGGCGCAGGGACGGTATTGACGGCTTCCGGGCCGCGGCGTAGACCTGAAGACGGTGACACCGGTCCATAACCGGGCTGGTCCGGAACAGAATCGCAGTCCCATGCCCAAGCAATTGTCCAAGCACACCTCTCCTGTTATGGCCCGGCGCCGGCAGACGCAGCAGCTGGCAGCGCACCCCGGCGAACCGAGCCACGGACCCCTCACGGCCGAGGAGTTGCAGCTCGCGGTCCGGAACCATTCGATGCCGCTCGAGGCCCTCCGCAACGACGTGACACCGCCCGGGCTGCACTACCTGCTGGACCACTTCGACATCCCGGCCATCGACGGGGAAGGGTGGCACCTGCGGATCGGCGGTGCCGTGCAGCGGTCGCTGGAACTGAACCTTCGGGCCCTGCACCGGGCGCCGAGCATCAGCGTCCCGGTCACCCTGGAATGCGCCGGCAACGGCCGGTCGCTGCTGAAGCCGCGGCCGCTGAGCCAGCCCTGGATGATGGAGGGCGTCGGCACCGCCGTCTGGAGGGGGGTGCCCCTGGCCTACCTGCTGACCCAGGCCGGAGTGGATGAGGACGCCGTCGAGGTCGCCTTCACCGGGGCCGACGCCGGCATCCAGGGCGGAGTGCGCCAGCAGTACGCGCGAAGCCTGCCGGTCAGCGAGGCGCTACGGCCCGACGTCGTGCTGGCGTACGAGATGAACGGCGCCGCTCTGCCGCCGCAGCACGGCTACCCGCTGCGGCTGGTGGTCCCTGGCTGGTACGGCATGGCCAGCGTCAAGTGGCTCGCCTCGATCAAGGTGCTGGACAAGCCCTTCGACGGTTTCCAGCAGTCCGTCGCCTACCGCTACCAGCAGGACGCGGACGACGCCGGCACTCCGGTCACGTGGATCAAGGTCCGCTCACTGATGGTTCCGCCGGGAGTTCCGGATTTCTTCACCCGGCAACGGTTCCTGCCGCCCGGGCCCGTGATGCTGACCGGGCGGGCCTGGTCCGGCCACGGCGCGGTCGTCCGGGTGGAGGTGGGAATCGATGGGCAATGGTCCCCGGCTCAGCTGGAGCACCCCGCGGCGCCCTTCGCGTGGTCGGCCTGGTCGATGCCGTGGGTGGCGGATCCTGGTCAGCACGAGCTGTCCTGCCGGGCCACTGATGCCAGCGGTGCCACCCAGCCCCTCGAGCCGGTGTGGAACTACCAGGGCATGGGGAACAACGTGGTGCAGCGGATCAAGGTGATGGTGGAGTAGGCCAGGTTCAACACCCCTCAAAGTCGGTGAGCACCTTGACCTTGTCCGCCGAGGCGGACAAGGGATCGAAGGTGTAACCGACCCATTCCCGCGCCAGCCGCCGTGCCAGCTCCAACCCCACCACGCGCTGGCCCATGGTGAGGACCTGGCAGTCGTTGGAGAGCACCGAGCGCTCCACGCTGAAGGAGTCATGGGCGGTCGCGGCCCGGATGCCGTCCACCTTGTTGGCCGCAATGGCGACGCCGATCCCTGTCCCGCAGAACAGGATGGCCCGGTCCGCTTGCCCGTCCCGAATCAGCTCCCCCGCGGCGATGCCGACATACGGGTAGGCCTTGGTGAACAGTTCCGGGGCGTCCCCGCGGTTGACCCCGATGTCGATGATCTCCGCGATCCGCGGATCCGCCCTCAGGTCCGCCAGGATCTGGTCCTTGTAGTCGACGCCGGCTTCGTCCGCGCCCACAATCAGCCGGAGTCCGATCGCCGGGCTCACGCGCGTGCTCCTGCCGGCTGCCGCACAGCAGTGAGGTGCTGGCCGAACACCGCAAACACCATCGCCAGCGACGTGGCCCCCGGATCGGGCGTGCCCACGCTCTTTTCTGCCAGGGGGCGCGCCCGACCCTTCAGCGGGCGCAGCGCCGCTGTGGCCTTCGCTGCGGCGGTGGCTTCCCGCGCCGCGGCCGCCCAGCCCGCGTCCGCACCGGCTCCCTCGCCGGCAAGCCGGTTGAAGGTTGCGACGAACGGGGCGAGCGCGTCCACCATGGTCTTGTCGCCGACGTCGGCTTTGCCGAGCTCCGTGATCCGTGCGGCGAAGGACGCCAGAGCTGCCACAAGGGCGGCCGTATCCGGCGCCTGGTCGTTGCCGAGGGAATCGCCGAAGGCCCTCAACCCGGCGCCCCAGAGTACGCCGGAGGTACCGCCGGCGGTGTCCGCCCACTCGTCTCCGGCGGAACGGAGGACATCTCCGGCGCCAGCGCCGCGGGCCGCTGCGCCCGCGGCTGCGGCATACGCCGCATCGATGCCGCGGACCATGCCCCGCCCGTGGTCGCCGTCGCCGGCTATGGCGTCGAGGTGGCCAAGGGATTCCTCGGCGTCATGTAGTGTCTCGCGTGCCGCCGCCAAGGCGGCGACGCAGTGGCGCGCGTAGTCACGGGACGCGTTGGACGCCGCGAAGGTTTCCGGGGCCGCCGAATCCTCGGCCGGCGTCGGCTCGTCCGTCTCGCCGCCGGGGCGGGCGGCGTTCCCCCGCCGGTACGCGGGCGACTCCGCGGGAGCGGCCCAGAGTGCTTCGAGTTCGTCGTCGAGCCAGGTGACGGTCAGCGAGACCCCGGCCATGTCCAGGCTCGTGACGAGTTCGCCGACCTCCGGCATCACCAGGGTATAGCCGGCTTCACGGAGCAGCGGGGCGACCGTCAGCCACAACACGAACAGCTCTTCCTGTTTTGTGGAGCCGAGCCCGTTCAGAAGCACGGCGATCCGCTGCCCGGCGCCGTGGGGCGTTTCGGCCAGCAGGCGGGCCACCAGTTCCCGGCCCAGTTCCCGCGCCGGCGGCAGTTCGGTGTCGAACAGTCCGGGCTCGCCGTGGATGCCCAGGCCAAGACCCATCATCTTGTCGTCGAGGGTGAAGAGCGGCGCGGCGGCGCCGGGGAAGGTGCATCCGCTGAAGGCGCTGCCGAGGCTGCGTGTCCTGTCGTTGGCCTTCCGGCCCAGGCGGACAACGTCGGCCAGGCTCGCGCCGGCTTCGGCGGCGGCCCCCATGATCTTGAAGACGGTGAAATCCCCGGCGATGCCGCGGCGTTTGGCGGATTCCGACGGCGGCGCGCTGGCGATGTCGTCCGTGACCAGGACGTTCTCCACGGCGATCCCCTCGGCGGCCAGCCGTTCGCTGGCCAGGCCGAAGTTCATCACGTCCCCGGCGTAGTTGCCGTAAGCGAACACCACGCCGGCCCCGCTCTCTGCGGCTTTCGCCACGGAGTAGGCCTGCTGTGCGGACGGCGAGGTGAAGATGTTGCCTACAACGGCGCCGTCGGCCAGCCCGGCCCCGACCAGCCCGGCGAAGGCAGGGTAGTGGCCCGAGCCGCCCCCGGCCAGGACAGCCACCTTGGGGTGGTCGGAGCGGCGTCGCCGGACGGCGCCGCCCGGCACCTGGCGGACCAGGTCCGCGTGGACATCGCAGAAGCCGGCGAGGGCTTCCTCGGCAAAAGCGGACGGATCGTTGAATATTTTGGTCATGGCGGGCTCCCGGCTGCACTCGGTTGTCTGTTGTGGCGTTTTCGCTAGTGGAGGTGGCTTCCGCCGTTGATGTCGATGGTGGTGCCCGTGAGGTAGGCGGATTCCTCGGAGGACAGGAACGTGATGACGGCGGCGATTTCCTCGGTGGTGGCGTTGCGTCCCAGCGGGATGCCGGCGTTAATGGCTGCCTCCTGCTCCTCGGTGCTGCCCACCCGGATGTTCGTGTCCACGGCGCCCGGGGTGATCGCGTTGACAGTCACGCCGGTGCTGCCGATTTCGCGGGCGAGTGCCTTGGTGAAGCCCAGGATCGCGGCCTTGGCGGCGGAGTACGGGACCTTGCCGAAGACCCCGCCGCCGCGCTGGGCCGAGACGGAGGACATGTTCACGATCCGGCCCCAGCCGCTGGCGATCATGTCCGGCAGGAATGCCTTGGTGACCAGGTAGGTTCCGGTGGCGTTCACCGCCATGACTTTGTTCCAGAGGTCCAGGGTGGTCTCGAGGAACGGCACCGGCGAGGTGATGCCGGCGATGTTGGCCACGGCACCGACGGCGGGGAGATTGCCGGCGCTGACTTCCGCGGCCACGGCCTGGTAGGCGGCATTGACGGAGCCCTCGTTGGCGACGTCGATCTCGTGGCCAAAGGCGGGGACGTTGAAGTCGTTGCCGATCTCCGCAGCGACCTTGGCCGACTTCTCGCCGTCGAGGTCCAGGATCACCACCGCCCAGCCCTGGCTGGCGTAGCGGCGGGCGGTGGTGAGGCCGATGCCTCGGTCCGACGTTGCGCCGGTGAGGACTGCGGTGCGCTGAATGGTGGTGCTCATGATGCTCCTTGGGTTGCTGTTGGTGATTGAGGCTGGTTCAGATGAGGTCGGTGATCAAGCTGGCGGCCTTGGCCGCGGCGGCCGGGCGTTCGGCGTGGGTGACGTCGCGGGTCTCCAGCTCGAGGGAGAAGTGGCCGGTGTACCCGTCGGCGGCGAGGGTGCGCAGCCCGGCGGCGAAATCTGCGTCGCCGTTGCCGAGGCTGAGATTGATGTTGCCCGGCACGGCATCGCGCAGGTGGACGTGGGCAATCCGGCCCCTGTGGCGCTCTAGGTAGACCAGCGGGTCCTCGCCGGCGGCAACGATGTGGCTGAAGTCCATGACGATCCCGACGCCGGATGCGTCCAGCCGCTGCGCCAGCAGTTCCGCGCGCTCGAGGTTCCAGCAGAAGCGCAGGAAATGCAAAGACTCCGTCCAGAGCTCGACGCCGAACTTCCTCGCCCGCCCCTGAGCCCTGATGAGCTGCGCGGCGATGGTGTCCAGGTCCTCCCCGATGCTGTGGACCGGGTCGTGGCTGAGGGCCCCGCAGGGCAGCACCAAGGCCCGGGCGCCGGTGCCTGCCGCGAGGGAGAGCAGGGCGTCGAGGTGGCGGTCGCGGGCGGATTGCGTGCCGGCGTCGAGCACGGCGTTCAGGTCCCCGATGTCCCCGTTGACTGAACGGACCCGCAGGCCCGAGTCAGCAACCTCGGCCGTTACGGCTGCGACGGCCGCCGCATCAAGGTCGTAGGGGACGTGGTCGCAGACCCCGGGGAGGGCCCCGAGGTCAATTTCGTCGAATCCCAGCTCCGCGATAGTGCGCAAGGCGGTGGGCAGGTCCTGATGGCGGAAGCTGATGGAAGAGCAGCCAAGTCGGGAATTGAACATCATTGTCGTTCCTCTGGTCGCGCCCCGAAGGCGGTAGTGATGTGGACCACGTTACGAGTTCGACTGTCAACAGTCAACCTTTGAAGTTGACTGTTGACATTGTTTATGGCGCGGGTCACACTGGCGTATCATCTGTTAACAGTCGACAGTGTTGGCGCCTGGTCGCCAGCAGCTCTCTTCGAAAGGGATTGACATGAGCAACGAAGCTCTCACCTTGCGGGGCCCGGTCCACGGCACGAAGGACGCAAAGCGGGTCGCCATCGGCTCCGGCGTTGGCGCAGTCATCGAAACCTACGACTTCATCGGTTTTGGCACGGCAGCCGCCCTCTACTTCGGGACCGCGTTCTTCCCCACCGGGGACCCGGTCACCGGAACCCTTGCCGCCTTCGCCACACTCGGCGTCGGCTTCGCAGCCCGCCCCATCGGCGGCATAATCGGCGGCCATCTGGGCGACAAGCTCGGCCGGAAACCTGTCCTGGTCGCATCCCTGATCCTCATGGGCGTCGCAACGTTCCTGATCGGCCTGCTCCCCACCTACAGCCAGGTCGGCCTGCTCGCCCCTGCACTGCTCGTCTTCGTCCGCATCGTCCAGGGACTGGCCTTCGGCGCCGAGTGGGGCGGCGCCATCCTGATGAGCTACGAGCACGCCCCGTGGAAGTCCAAAGGCAAGTACACCGGCATTGTCCAGGCCGGCTTCCCGGTCGGGCTCCTGCTGGCCAACCTCGTCTTCCTCGTCAGCGTCCAGCTCGGCGGCGAACTCGCCTGGCGCGTTCCATTCCTTGCCAGCATCGTGCTGGTCGTCGTCGGCCTGATCATCCGCTCCAAGGTCCCCGAATCCCCCGTCTTCGACGAGGTCAAGGACAGCGGCAACATCGTGAAGGCGCCGATCGTGGAGGTCCTCAAGACCGACTGGCGGAACATCGTTAAGGGCATCGGCCTGCGCATCGCCGAGACCGCTGGGTACGCGGTGTCCATCACGTACATGATTTCCTACCTGAACAGCCAGCACCTGGCGGACAAGACCCAAACGCTCGTAGCACTGTGCATCGCTTCCGCCATCGGCATTTTCGCCACGCAGGCTTGGGCCAGGCTGACCGACCGGATCGGGCGGCGCCCGCTCTACATCTGGTCCTGCGCCTTCGCGGTGGCGTTCGCAGTGCCCATGTTCCTCCTGGTCAACACCGGGCTGTTCATCTTCATCATCGCCACCCTCGTGATCTCCTACGCCGTGTGCCAGAACTCGCTCGCCGGCGCCCAGGGCGCCTGGTTCCCTGAGCTCTTCCAGGCCAAAACCCGCGCTTCCGGCGCCTCGCTGGCCTACCAGATCTCGGCCATGGTGTCCGGATTCACCCCGTTCATCACCACGCTGCTCTTCGTCAGCTTCGGGTGGATGGGCCCGGCCCTTCTCTTCGGAACGTACGCCGCCATCGGCCTGTGGGCTGCCGTAGCCACCCGTGAAACCTGGGGCAAGCGCGAACGCGACCTCGGGGACGAGGCCACCAAAAGCACTCCCGTCTCCGTGAGCGCTTAGGAAGACCGACGGGAGGCCGTCGCAGGCCTCCCCCCACGCTCCTCACATCACATTCTTGAAAGGCAGACTTGTGGTTCTCACACAGGATAAAACAGCCGGGGGCGCAGCCTTCGGACAAGAGGCGGACCGCCTAGGCCGGGTCACCCGCGCCGCCTTCCGGATCCGTCACCATGCCCTGAACATGGGCGAAGTCCAGGGCCAGGGCTATGTGGGCCAGGCGCTGGGCGCCGCGGACATGCTCGCGGTTGTCTATGCGGACCAGCTCCGGTTCCGCGCCGAGGATCCGGAGTGGACCCAGCGAGACAGGTTCCTGCTCTCCACCGGCCACTACGCGATCGGCCATTACGCCGCCCTCGCCGAGGCCGGGATCATTCCGGTCACGGAGCTGGAAACCTACGGCTCCGACGATTCCCGGCTTCCGATGTCCGGGATGTCCACCTACACCCCCGGCATGGAAATCTCCGGCGGCTCCCTGGGCCACGGCCTCTCCATCGCTGTCGGGACCGCTCTGGGCCTGCGGTACCAGGGCTCGACCGCCCGGGTCTACAACTTCCTCTCCGACGGCGAACTCGACGAGGGCTCCACCTGGGAGGCGGCCATGGGCGCACACCACCACCAGCTCGGCAACCTCACCGCCATGGTGGATATCAACGCCCTGCAAGCCGACGGGAAGACCGACACGGTGCTGCGGACCGAGCCTGTCACCGAAAAGTGGGAGGCCTTCGGCTGGTACACCCAGCGCGTGGACGGGAACGACGTCGGCGCGCTGCTGGCCGCTTTCGACAACGCGGCCGCCCAGGCCGACGCCGTCGGACGCCCCTCGGTGGTCCTGTGCGACACGAAGGTGGGCCGCGGCGTCCCACTGCTCGAGGGCCGCGAAAAGGCTCACTTCATGCGCATCGAAGAACACGAATGGCAGACCTGCCGCGAGCAGCTGACCGCAGGATTCGAAGGAAAGGCCGTCGAATGAGCACCGCCACCACGCCGAAGCTCAAGACCTCGGCCATGATCGCATCCTTCGCGGATCCGGGCCAGAAAACTGCGCCCGCACCGTTCGGGCACGCCCTGGTCAAGGCCGCCCAGGAGAACGACAGGATCGTGGGCCTGACGGCGGACTTGGGCAAGTACACGGACATGCACATCTTCGCCCAGGCTTTTCCGGACCGCTTCTTCCAGATGGGCATGGCCGAGCAGCTGCTCTTCGGTGCCGCGGCCGGCCTTGCCGAGACCGGCCTGGTCCCGTTCGCGTCCACGTACTCAGTGTTCGCCGCCCGGCGCGCCTACGACTTCCTGTGCCTGGACGCCGCCGAACCGAACCTCAATGTCAACATCGTCGGTGGGCTTCCCGGGCTGACCACCGGCTACGGCCCGAGCCACCAGGCGACCGAGGACATGGCGATCTTCCGCGGCATGCCCAACCTGACCATTGTGGATCCGTGCGACTCCCTCGATATCGAGCAGGCCGTGCCGCAACTGGCCGCCAGTGAAGGACCCACATATTTGCGGCTGCTGCGCGGGAACGTCCCCACGGTGCTGGACGAGTACGACTACACCTTCGAACTCGGCAAAGCCAAAGTCCTACGCGGAGGCAACGACGTCGTCTTCGTCTCCAGCGGACTTATGTCCATGCGGGCACTGCAGGCTGCCGAGGCGCTGGCGGCCCACCACGTGGACGTCGCGGTGGTCCATGCTCCGACGATCAAGCCGTTCGACTCCGCGACAGTCCTCGCCGAGCTGAATACCGACCGCCTCGCCGTGACCCTGGAGAACCACAGTGTGGTGGGCGGCCTCTTCGAGACCGTCGCCTCGGCCGTGGTCGCGGCGGGCCTGGGCAAGCGCGTAGTGCCGGTGGCGCTGCCCGATGAGTTCCTCGACGCCGGCGCGCTACCCACCCTGCACGAACGCTACGGGCTCACGGTGCAGCGGATCGTCGCCCAGGTGCTCGCCGAACTCGGCTGAGGGCAAGGTCGGTCTGGGGACGCGGACGGGGCCGGGCAAGTGCCGACCCCGCCCGCGTGCCGTACCATCAACTGTTAACAAACCAACTGTAAACAGTTGACCACTGACAGTGAGGACGACCATGGCCGGACTAACAGCCCCGCTTCTGGGCCTGGAAAAGAAAAGCCTCCGCGAGCAGGCGCTGTCCGCTTTGCGCACGGCCATCACCAGCGGTGAACTCGAACCCGGCCGCCATCTGGTGGAGACCGAGCTTTCAGAGATGCTCCAGATCAGCCGCGGAACACTCCGTGAAGCCCTGCGCCAGTTGGAGCAGGAAGGGCTGCTTTCGGCCGGAGCACGCGGCCGACTGTCCGTGCGGCATCTGGACGCCAAGGAAATCCGTGACATCTTCGCCGTTCGGGCGGCACTCGAGTCGCTGGCGGTAAGGGCGCTGTGCGAACTCCCGGACCGGGCCGCCGTGATCATATCCCTGCGTTCCGCGATCGACGCCATGGCCGCCGCCGCCGAGGGCACCTTGGAGGAACGGATCGAATCCGATCTCGAATTTCACCGGACGCTGTGCCGTCTCACCGGAAACGAGACGCTGCTGCACTCCTGGGAATCACTGGAGGGATCCATCCGAATGTCCATCATGTATGCCGGGGTCGATCGGGCCGTGAAGAACATGAGCGTGGACCGGCACCACGACATCATCGCCGCGATCGAGACCGGCGACGCCGCCCTGGCCCGCACAACGATTCTCGAACACATGGAAGGTGCGGCGTCCAACCTCGTGGCCTAACCAAGGTCAGTAGTCCACGATGGCGCCGCTGGAGATGTTGATGGTGGCATCCGTGATGGCGCCGGCCTTGTCCGAGGCGATAAAGCTTGCCACGTTGCCGACGTCCGCCAGGGTGGCCGTGCGGTTCAGGTGCGCGGCCTTGGCGATCTCCACCACGATTTCCTCCCGGCCCTCCACCTGCCAGGGAATGGTCTCGACGATGCCGCCGCTCACCATGGTGACAACACGAACGCCGTACTTCCCCAGCTCCAGCGCCCACTGCCGCCGCAGCCCCTCCATCGCATCCAGGGCCACCTTGAACCCGCCGAGGCCGGCCATGGTCTGCGGGCCGGAACCGCCGAACATCAGCACCACGCCGGACTTCTGCTTGAGCATGTGCCCCGCCGCGGCCCTGGTGGTGAGGAAGTGGGTGCGGGTGGCCAGGGTGATCGGCTGGGTGAAGTCGTTGACGTCGATTTCCATCAGCGGCTGCTGGATGTCGCCGAAGGAAATGGCATTGAACGAGATGTCGATCCGCTTGGCCTTTTTGGCCGCGGCATCCACGAAGGCGTCCACCTGCTGTTCGTCCAGCGCATCCACGACGGCGGTTTCCGCCCGTCCGCCGTCGTCCCGGATGTCCCGGGCGACTTTCTCCAGCCTGGGCTCGGTGCGTCCGGCGAGGTAGACAGTGGCGCCTTCGGCGGCGAAGGACCGGGACACCGCTCCCCCGATCGCTCCCCCGGCCCCGTAGATCAGCGCGGTTTTGCCCTGCAGCAGGCCGCCGGCCGGCACCTGGTTAGTCAGCATCTGTCCCTGCCTCCCGCCGCGGAGTGGTGAATTCCCTCAACTATGTTCTCGACGGGGTCCGGTGGCAAGGGGGGTGGGCGGGCAGCCTGGCCGGGTCAGGGGCGTCGCGGGGCCTCCGGTCCGGACTCTGGACCCGGCTGGGGACTTTCCGGGCCGCGGCCTTCACGGACCTCCGGCGGAACTGACGCGGGAGGACCCCCGATGCCGTAGAACCCCGGGGGCTGTGACGACTGGCCCGGCTGCGGCGGGCCCGCGGCAGGCGCCGTTTCGCCGTACGCAGAGGCGGTCTGGCCGTAGGCGGGGGCGGCCGGGGGCCCGGCGGGCGCCAGCGGCTGCAGGTCACCGGGGTCGGTGGGGCCCATGTCCAGATGGAACGGCGGGTACTCGTCGCGCATCAGGGCGACGTAGGTGAGGACCCGGTAGATCCAACGGTTCAGGCCCATCAGCAGGTCAAACAGGCCCCGCCAGTACTGGCCGGTGAACAGCAGGATGACGCCGGCGATGAGCACCAGGAGTCCGATCAGCGAGATCCCGGTGTTTTGCTGGATCCACTGGCCGTCCGCCCAGTATCCCTCGCGGCCGCCCCAGCCGCGCATGGTCCCTGTCAGCACTCCGACGATCAGCAGGTGCGGGATCGCCAACAGCCAGGACTTCACCAGCACCAGGCCGTGGGAGAGCTTCTCGGGGTAGTCGACGTCGAAGTCTGCCGGGTACCCGGTGCGGGCGAGGGTGAAGGGCGGATACTGGTCCGTGCCGATCGCCGAGTAGGAGTAGAAGGCCACGCGCCAGCTCCAGCGGATCACCCCCACATTGAAGTTGAACAGCGAGCGCGGGTAGCGGCCGGTGAAGAGGATCGCGAACCCGGCCACAATCGTGGTGATAACGAAGGCGAACCACAGGAAGAACAGCACAATGTAGTGCGGAATGGCCAGGAACCACTTGACCAGCCACAGCCAGCGGGACAGGTGCGGGTCAAGATAGCCGCTGAGGCGCGCCGGATAGACGTAGCCTCCCGGCCTCGGACTGCCGGGCGGTGGCGCCGCGTATGGGGCGGCGCCGTAGCCACCAGCCGGCGGCTGGACCCCGCCGTATGGCTCACCCGCCGAAGCCGCGTAGGCAACCCCGGGTTGCGGCCCCGGTCCCGGCCCCTGCGGCGGGTGTCCGCGGCCCAGCCCGGCCGCCCCGGCCACAATCAGCGGGACGCCGAGGGCCAGCAGCACGATGCCGCCGATCAGCAGCCCGAGGAAAACCGGCCAGAGCAGGTCCGAACGCGCGCCGCCGCGGAGGTCGACGGAGACCGGGCTGCTCGCGTCGGCATTCATGATCACCACGGCCCAGTTCCCGGGGCGCAGGTCCCACTTGAGTTCCTGGCTGCCGGCGCCGGTGGCCGAGGCAGTCCAGAACGTCTGGTCGGCAGGCCGGGCTGGCGGTTGGGTGCCGGACACCTCCCGGTATTCGGCCCGGAAGGGCGAGAAGCGGACCTCGGTAAGCTCGGAGTGCCTGACGTCAGTCAGGTACCGTGCCACATCCGCCTGCGGCGCGATGCCGATGAAGATCTGCTTCGCCGAGTCGGCCGTGGAGCCGCGGAGCATCACGCTGCCGGGGACCACGCCCGGGTCGATCCCGGGCCGGGCTTCGGTCATGATGTCCAGCCGCGGCGAGGTCAAGGCGTAGGAGTCCGAGGAGTACCGTTCCGACGGGGTGGTGAAGAAACCGCCGTCGCGCTGCTGATAATTGGCCCAGCCGGTGAAGCCGGCGCCGGCCAGGAGTCCCAGGCCCAGCAACGCGGAAAGCGTGCCGAGCACCAGCATGACGATCCGGCCCGGTTTCATGGCCGTTCCAACGCCTCCAGCAGTGACTTGCCCCATAGTTTCGCCTTCTCAATTTCGCCGGGACGCAACGGCCCCTCGCTGCCCTGGACGTAGAACGGCATGGGCTCGGAGATGATGTCGGCGCCGCTGTCCCGCAGCGCGTGCGCCATCTTCTTCGCCGCGTCGCCGTGGATGAACATCCGCACGCGGGTGTCGAAAGCGGCCGCCTTGACGCCTTTGAGGTGGCCGTCGCCAAGGGTGGAGAGCAGTTGGGTGATTTTCGGCGTCGGGCGCCAGCCGTTGATGGGGCTGCCGAGGACCAGCAGGTCCCCCGCGGCCAGGTCGTCGGGACGGAAGTCGCTGACGGCTACGGGGGTGGCGTCGAGGTCGCCGAGCGAGCCGGCGACGGCCTCCGCCACGGACTTGGTGTTGCCAAACGCCGAGTCGTAGACGATGTGCGCCTTCATGCCGTGATCACCACTTTCAAGGCTTTCGTTTCAGCGGCACGGGCAAAGGTGTCATAGGCGTCCAGGAACTGGTCGAAGGTGAAATGGTGGGTGGCGAACTTCTCCGCCGGCACCTTCTTCTGGGCCACGAGTTTCAGCAGCATCGGGGTGGTGTTGGCATTGACCAGGCCCATGCTGATGTTGATGTTCTGGATCCAGAGGTTTTCGACGTGCAGTTCCACAGGCTTGCCGTGCACCCCCACGTTGGCCACGTTGCCGCCGGGCCGGACGATGTCGGTGCACATGCTGAACGTGGCCGGGATGCCGACGGCCTCGATGGCCACATCCACCCCCTGCCCGTCGGTGAGGGCCAGGACCTGGCCCTTCCAGTCGGCGTCGCCGGAGAGCACAACGTCGGTGGCGCCGAACTCGCGGGACTTTTCCAGCCGGTTCGCGTCAAGGTCGACGGCGATGATGGTGGCCGCGCCGTAGAGGCCCGCGGTGGCGATGGCGGCAAGGCCCACCGGGCCCGCACCGATCACGGCTACGGTGTCCCCTGGCTTGACTCGGCCATACTGCACGCCGATTTCAAACCCTGTGGGCAGGATGTCGGAGAGCATCACGGCCTGTTCATCGCTCACGCCCGCCGGCAGCAGGTGCAGCGAGTTTTCCGCGTACGGGACGCGGACGTATTCGGCCTGCGTGCCGTCGATCAGGTGGCCGAAGACCCAGCCTATTCCGGCTTGCCCCTCCTCGCCCATGCAGTGCGAGTAGAGGCCGGTCTTGCAGTTGGCGCAGTGTCCGCAGGACTTGATGCAGGAAATGATGACCCGGTCCCCCACCTTGAGTCCGGTCACGGAGGACCCGGTCTCGGTGATGGTGCCGACGCCCTCGTGGCCGAGGATCCGGCCCTTGGCCACGGCGGGCACGTCGCCCTTGAGGATGTGCAGGTCTGTGCCGCAGATGGTGGTGGTGTCCACCTTGACGATTACGTCCGACGGATGCTGGATCGTCGGATCAGGGACGTCCGTCCAGGATTTCTGGCCCGGGCCGCCGTACACGAGTGCTTTCACGCAAGCTCCTTGGTTCGGAGGATGACCGGCGGATCGACGATCCGCAGGCGGCACGGGGTGACCGAGGTGTCGATGCCGGAGGAGACGATCGACTGGCGAGCATGCTCACGGAGTTCCTCGAAAGCGGCGGCGGTGACCCGGGCATGGGCCAGGTCCACGACAAGTTCGTAGCCAGCGAGTTTGGACGCGACGCGGCGGCAGACGACGTAAAGGGCGCGGATGTTGGCGGTGGTGACGACGCCTCGCACCTCCACCCGCGCGGACTCCTCCGCGGTATCGATCCGGATGACGACCTTGATCCGCGGATCACCGTGGGAGGGGTGCGCGTGGTAGGCGCGGGCCCGGCTCGCGTGGTTGAGGTGGCGCAGCGGGCTCACAGGGCATCAGCGCTCCGGGCGCCGAGGACCGCTGCTGTTGGATGATCAAATGTTGTTGGGAATTCGGTACGCATGATGGCCGGTCTCCTGCCTTTCCTGCCCAAGCTGGAAAGTGCAATTGCCATTTCCTTACCCTAGGTACTAGCGAGACCGATACTTCGCTTCGAGCGGTTCCTCCCCCAATTGCCATGCAGGAACCGACCCAGTTCCAGAATGAGCGCACCCTCCCCGATGGGCAAGGGGGCAAAAGTCCCTTGCGGGCCCTGCCGCGCGGTCGGGTTGGGAGCGGTGTGGGAGCTGTGGCCAGTGTGGCCCGGATTGCTGCCGCCCGGATGCGCCCCTAGCCTTGTCCCTATGCCGAAATCCGCCTCCTCCACCGCCACATCAGGCCTTGTTCTCGCTGCGGCCCGACAGCTCGGCGAAAAAACGCTATGTGACATTTTCATTACAAACGGCCGGGTTGCGCAGATTGTGCCATCGGGGTCGCCGGCAGTGATTCCGGCCGGGTCACCGGTGGTGGACCTGGACGGGCGCTGCGTCATTCCCGGACTCTGGGATGAGCATGTCCACATGACCCAGTGGGCCTTGGCCGCCGGCCGGATCGACCTCTCCGGCGCGACGTCGGCGCACGAGGCGGCCGCCGTCGTGCGTTCCCGCCTGGAAGGTTCCACCCCGGCGGACGGCGGCGAGACGGACGGCGGACGGACGCTGGTGGGGGTCGGTTTCCGAGACGCCGTCTGGGCCGACACGCCGAGTCTTGAACTGCTCGACGCCGCGACGGGAGGCGTCCCGACGGCGCTGATCAGCCATGATCTGCACTGCGTGTGGCTCAACAGCGCGGCGGCCGCCCGCTATGGGGTAGCGGTGGGCGCGGACGGGCTGGTCCGCGAGGATCCGGCCTTTGAACTGACCCGGGAACTGGGGCGCCTGCCCGACCCGGCGGTGGACGCCATGGTCCGCGACGCCGGGCGGGCGGCCGCGGCCCGCGGAATTGTGGGGATTGTCGACTTCGAAATGGTCTGGAACCGGGACACCTGGCTCCGGCGGATCGCGGCGGGCTTTGATTCCTTCCGGGTGGACGCCGGCGTCTATCCGCAGGACCTGGACCGGGCCATTGGCGAGGGGATGCGGACCGGGCAGCCCGTGCCGGGAGGGGCCAAACTGCTGCGGGTGGGGCCGCTGAAGGTGCTGATCGATGGTTCCCTGAACACGCGCACGGCCTACTGCGTGGACCCGTACCCGCACGGCGGCCGCGGCCTGCTCACCGTCAGCGAGCCGGAGCTGCTGGGCCTGCTGGTCAAGGCCCGCGCGGCCGGGTTTGTCCCGGCGGTGCACGCGATCGGCGACGGCGCCAACGAGGTGGCGCTGAATGCCTTCGCGGCGGCCGGTGTCCGCGGCCGGATTGAGCATGCCCAGTTTGTCCGGCGGCAGGACTTTGCGCGGTTCGGCGAACTGGGCATCACCGCCAGCGTGCAGCCCGCCCACGCACTCGATGACCGCGATGCGGCGGACTCCAACTGGGCCGGACGGACGGAACGGGCGTTCCCGCTGCGGTCCCTGCTCGACGCCGGGGCGACGCTGGCGCTGGGTTCCGACGCTCCGGTGGCGCCGCTGGAACCGTGGACGGCGATGTCCGCCGCCGCCACCCGCGCCCGGCAGGACGGCCGGGAACCCTGGCGGGAGCCCTGGCACCCGGAGCAGGCCCTCACCCGGCAGGAGGCGCTGGCGGCATCGTCGCGCGGGCGGCGGCGGATCAGCGTCGGCGACCCGGCCGACGTCGTGGTGCTCGACGCCGATCCGCTGGCCGTCTCCGACGCCGAGTTCGCCGCGATGCCGGTGGCAGCGACGCTGGTGGCCGGGCAGTTTACGTACCGGGGCGGGGTGTAGCTGGCGGCGTTCGGCCGGGCTCCTTGGACGGCTGGGCGCCCTTGCTGGCTAGGCCCCCTTGACGCGTGCCTGGACCAGGTTCGCGAAGGGCAGCCTGCCGTATTCCTCGACGAACGCGGCGTGGTACCCGGCCTCGGCCGCGGCGAGCTGCTCCACGGGCAGCTCCTTCCACGCGATGACCAGTTTGTTGGCGGCGGCGAGCTGCCAGATGAGCCGCCCGTCCCAGTGGCCCGGCGGCTTGCCCCGGCCGAAGTCGACGAATTCCTGGATCTGCCGGCGCAGCCCGCGGTTGCCCTTGCTCCCCGGGCCAGCCTTGCCCACATAGAGGACGTCGGCTCCGTCGACCCATTCGGCGTCGAGCGCTTCCGGCTTCAGGCTGGGGTCCTTCTTTTTGAAGACGCCTGCCGTGCTTTTGGCGAGGAACTGGGGGCTGAGGCTAGGCGCTGGGGCTCCTGTCGCGCTGCCGGGTGCGCTGGTGTCCGGCCGCAGCACCGCGAAGATGCCGGGTTTCTGCGGGATCCGGTTGATGTCCAGCTCCCCGATCGGCCGGAATCCGGTGAAGCCGTCCTGTTTTAGTGACTGTCTGTTGGTCGGCATGGATTCCTTGGTTGGAGGCGCTTACGTAAAGCTTACGGATAGGCGGATTCCGGGGCCGCTTTTATTGTCACAGGTGCCCGATAGCGTGTTTCTATGGACGGCAAGCAGTGGTCCGCGGAGGCTCCGGCAATACAGGGGTGCACCTGCGCCTGCAGTTGCGAGGTGACGCCAGCAACGCCTGGCGCGGCCGTGACGCTGCACGCGGAAGCCGCAGTCACGTCCGGCGTCGCGCCGAACGCCGACGGCGCCATGCTGATCGCTGAAATCCGGGCACTGGAAGACCGGAAGTGTGCGTTGGCCGCCCGGCAGGCCCGTCTGTCGGTCGCGTTCGATATGCTCCAGCGCCGCGAACAAGCCGACGCCGGTTTGCCCGCCGACCAGCTCGGGGCCGGCGTCGGGGCGCAGATCGCCCTCGCCCGGCGCGAATCCCCCGCCCGCGGCGGCCGGCTCCTCGGCCTCGCCAAGGCCCTCGTCGCCGAGATGCCGCACACCCTCGCCGCCCTCGAAACCGGCCAGCTCAACGAATGGCGCGCCACCCTCCTGGTCCGTGAGACCGCCTGCCTATCCGCGGCCGACCGGACCGCCGTGGACGAGGAACTGGCGGCCGACGCCGGGACTTTCGGCGGGGCGGGCGACCGGGCCATCGTCACCGCGGTCCGCGCCTCCGCCTACCGCCGGGACCCGCACTCGGTTACCGAGCGTGCCGCGCATGCTGCTACCGAACGCCACGTCAGTCTCCGCCCGGCCCCGGACACCATGTGCTACCTCACGGCCCTGCTCCCCGTCGCCGCAGGGGTGGCCGTCCATTCGGCGCTCACCCGGGCCGCGGACACCGCCCACTCCGACGGGGACACCCGCTCCCGCGGCCAGCTGATGGCCGACACCCTCGTCGAACGCACCACCGGCAAGGCCGGCGGGATCAGCGGCATCAAAATCCAGCTCGTTATGACCGACCGCACCCTGTTCCAGGGCGACAGCGAACCGGCCCGCCTCCCCGGCTATGGGATTGTCCCCGCCGGCTGGGCGCGGACATTGGCCGGCCCGGGCCAGAACCGGAACGAGGCGATGAGGGTCTGGCTGCGGCGGCTTTACACGGCCCCCGCCACAGGCGACCTCGTCGCCATGGATTCCCGTGCCCGGCTCTTCCCGCCCGGACTGCGCCGCTTCATCCAGGCCCGCGACCACACCTGCCGCACCCCCTACTGCGACGCCCCCATCCGCCACCTGGACCACATCGTCCCCTGGCACAACGGTGGCACCACCAGCCGCAGCAACGGCGCTGGCCTCTGCGAAGCCTGCAACCACACCAAAGAAACCCCCGGCTGGAGCGCCCAGACCCGCCCCGGACCCCGCCACACCCTCCAACTCACGACGCCGACCGGCCACACTTACCACTCCACCGCACCACCGCTTCCGGGAACGGCATTGCTGGCGGCGCCCCGCCAGCGCCGCGAAATCCGGGTTATAGGACAAAATGTGTGTCTTTTTCGGGCGTGTTAGGTGCGTCCTGCCCAGCCTTTTCTGGCCCAGAGGCCTTCTTCGGCGCTGAGACCGGCGCTATAACGGGGTTATAGGACAAAATGTGTGTCTTTTTCGGGCGTGTTAGGTGCGTCCTGCCCAGCCTTTTCTGGCCCAGAGGCCTTCTTCGGCGCTGAGACCGGCGCTATAACGTTCCGGGCCCGGAGTACCGTCCGTGATCACCGTTCGCTTCGGCCGCGGGAGCTCGTAGTGGTGCGCCGCGATCAGCTCGGCCGGCGGTAGCGGGTTTTCGCTGTGGAGGTAGAGGTACCACTCGATGGCGCGCTTTTGGTGCTCTTCGCTCATCCCGCGGTGGGCCCGGAGGATTAGACGGAGCTGGGCGTTCGTGCCGCCTTCGATTCGGTTGGTTGTGGGTGCAATGTTGAGCCCGGCGTGTTCGGCACGCAGGTACGTGAAGAGAGTCCCGGCCCGGCTGAGGCGTTCGAGGAGCCGGTAGGCCTTGCGCAGCCGGTCGTGGGTGAACCACCAGCTTTGGTTTGCCCGCACCCATCCCGGCACGAGGGCGGTGCCGTTGCGGTAGGTCCTGGCCCGGACGAGGTGCCCGTGGTCCTGATACCAGTCGTTCAGGCCTCCGAGCCAGGCCGCGGCTTCGGTCGCCGTGGTGATTCTGGTCAGGGCACGGCCAAGGCGCAGGAGCGCTTTGCCGGCCTCGGTTCTGGGCCGGCCGGTCAGGTAGGTGCGGACGTTGCGTTGGACGTGCACCTGGCAGCGCTGGACCGCGGTCTCGGACCAGCATTCAGACAGGGCGGCGGCAATCCCGGCGCCGCCGTCGGTGATCACGACCGTGGGCGCGGGGAACCTTGCCAGCAGGGCCGCCCACGCAGCCTTTTTCTCGGTGTCGCACCATTGCCACCCGAGGACGTAATCGCCGGCGACCGCGATCAGGCAGCACCACGAGCCGACGTAAATCCCGTCGACCTGGATCTGGTCGTGGACCTCGCCGGTGACGGGAATCTGTGGGGCGATATTCCAGCACCAGCCCGTCCGGCGGCGGAAGGACCGGTCGGCGCCTTCCCGGACACACTCGACCTGGGAGCTCTTGCCCATGAGCCAGCCGAGAAAGGCGCCCAGTTGGGCCCGGCGTTCCACATCGGGCCGGGTCCTGGTGCTGCTCGCACCGCACCCCGTACATCTCCACCGGGTCCGCCCGGCGGAGGTCTTACCGTTCCGCTTGAGTCCAGAACCACAGAGCACACAACGCGAGGAATTCCCAGCACCAGCCACAACTACGAGTCTCAGGGCATAGCAAACCCCGCATTACCGCCCCGGCACTAGGAAGCAGGCCTCACGCAGACACACATTTTGTCCTATAACCCCGAAATCCGGCGAATCGTCAAGACGCTGAGGTGCTGAGGGGGCGAGGGTCAGTGTTGCTGAAGCGGCGTAGACCTCCCTTAAACACAGGACCTGCAGGTACCTTCGCGATCTCGCTATGAGACGGCCCGGACACTTTCATGTCCTGATCAGCCCGGCTTAATCAAGTGGTTACCTGCAGGCGCTTTAAGCGTACGCCCGCTCTCGGGGCCGTGGCTAGGGGTCCGGAGCCTCTTCCGTGACGGCCGGGAACGCGCCCGGAAACAGAAGCGTAGAGTGGAACAAGACGCCTGATTCTGGACGCCGAGTGCTGAGGGAGAAATCGTGACGATTGACTGGGACGAAAAGAAGACCCTGCTGCAGGAACCGAACATCGCGGCTGTGACCCAACTTTGCGACGAACTGATGGAGAAGAAGCCGGGATCCGTGGTTCCTTACATCGACCCTGTCCATGACGAGGACGAGTGCCGGATCGTCAGCCTCCATACCGCGCCCGGAAAGGGCTGCGAATCAGGGTTCGTCTCGCACTTCAACGAGGACGAGGCCGCCCGCCGCGCCACCTCCATCTACGAGGCCGTCGAGCTCGACCCGCGCTACGTGATGCCGTGGAACGCCTACCCCTGGGTCCGCGACCCGGAGCTCCCCTCCGCCTTGAACGTCCAGGAAAAGACCGACGGACTGCGCCCCTTCCGCCAGTTTATGAAGATCAACAAGCGCACCTCGGCGATCATCGCGCACGGCGCCGACGCCCACGCCTTCCTGACGCTCTTCGAAAAGACCTACCACTCCTCGCTGAAGAACCGCGGCGTGAAGATCTACAAGGCCACCGCCCTCGGCGGCCGTGCCTTCGCCGTCTCCCCGGCCAAGCAGGAGGAGCTCCTGGCCAAGAACGTCGCCGTCTACCAGGACGCGATGCAGCGGGCCGGGATCCAGCACCTCTAACAAAGCCACGACGCCGGCCCGCACGCGCCTGCCGCCGTCGGCCTTGGGCCCAACGGCCCTGCCCAACCCCGCCTTCCGTGGCCATGCTGGGAGGGCTGGCCGGATGTCGGCCGGCCCGTCGCGGACTCCCGGAGCGCTGACGGTTGCGGCTCGGAAGGGACCAGCATGGGACGGTTGGACGGCAAAGTCGCCCTCATCAGCGGCGGCGCCCGCGGCATCGGCGCGGCCATCGCGCGGCGTTTCCTGGCCGAGGGGGCGAGAGCCGTCGTCGGCGACGTCCTGGACGACGACGGCGCCCGGCTGCTTGCGGAACTCGGCGACGGCGTCCGTTACGTGCACCTGGACGTGACGAAGCCGGCGGACTGGGAGGCCGCGGTCAGCGAGGCGGTCACAGCGTTCGGTGGCCTGAGCGTACTGGTGAACAACGCCGGCATCGTGAACTTCGGCCGGATCGACGAGTACCCGCACGAACAGTGGGCCCGGATCATCGACGTGAACCTCACCGGCGTCTTCAACGGCATCAAGGCCGCCGCCCCGGCACTGGCCAAGGCCAGCGCGTCCTCCATCATCAACGTCTCCTCCATCGCGGGCCTGCGCGGCTACGAGAGCCTCGCCGGGTACACCGCCTCGAAGTTCGGCGTGCGGGGCCTGACCAAGGCCGCGGCGCTGGACCTGGGTCGGGACGGCACCCGGGTCAATTCCGTGCACCCCGGCGTCATCCAGACCCCCATGACCGAAGGCATGACCTTCGACACCGGCCACGTCCCGCTGCACCGGATCGGCCAGCCCACGGAGATCGCCGACCTGGCCGTGTACCTGGCCGGCGACGAATCCTCCTTTGTCACCGGCGCCGAGTTCGTCATCGACGGCGGCGAGACGGCCGGCACCGTCGTTACCCCGGCCGGCTGACCGCGTACGGTGGAGAGGCTGATGTCCGCGCAAACCGGTTCCAAACTCGCCGTCGTGGGCGCCGGCAGCGTCGGCACCTCGCTGGCGTACGCCGCCCTGATCCGCGGTTCGGCCAGCCACGTTGCCCTCTACGACGTCAACGCGGCCAAGGCGGAAGCCGAGGTCCTGGACCTGGCCCACGGCACCCAGTTCACCGCGGCCGCGGCCACCGTCAATGGCGGCGCGGACATCAGCGTCACGGACGGCGCCGACGTCGTGGTCATTACCGCCGGGGCTAAACAGGCTCCCGGCCAGACCCGCCTCGACTTGGCCGGGACCAACGTCCGCATCCTCGAACAACTCATGCCGCAACTGCTCGAACACGCCCCGGACGCGGTGTACGTGCTGGTCACCAACCCCTGCGACGTGCTGACCGTCGCCGCCCAGAAGATCACCGGGCTGCCGACGTCGCGGATTTTCTCCTCCGGCACCGTGCTGGACACCTCGCGGCTGCGCTGGCTGCTGGCCCACCGCGCCGGGGTGTCGGTGAGCAGCGTCCACGCCAGCATGGTAGGCGAGCACGGCGACACCGAGTTCCCGGTCTGGTCCGGCGCGACGATCGGCCCGGTCCCGATCCGGGGCTGGAAGGTCGACGGCGAGCGCATCTTCACCCCCGGCTACCTCAGCGAGACCGCCCGCGAGGTCACCCAGGCCGCCTACAAGGTGATCGCCGGCAAGGGCGCGACGAATTACGCGATCGGGCTCTCCGGCGCCCGGATCGTGGAGGCGCTGCTGCGCTCCGAGAACGCGGTGCTGCCGGTCTCCACCGTGCTGGCCGGCCAGTACGGGATCGACGGCGTGGCCCTGTCCCTGCCCAGCATCGTGGGCCACGGCGGCGTGCGTGCGGTGCTGGAGACCCCGATGGACGAGGGCGAACTGGCCTCGCTGCACCACTCAGCCGAGACCCTCCGGCAGAGCCTCGCCTCCCTCGGGATCTGAGCCAGCCTGGCCGGGAACACAATTCCCGGGTCCGTCGTTGAACAGCGGTAGCCTGAACTGCGGAACAACGGACCGGACGGAGGTAGCTCATGGTCGCAGCACTTACCCGGCATCACGCCGCGGGGCTCGTCCGGGCCGCCCTCCTTGCCACAGTCCTCGCCGTGCTCGCGGGCCTGCTGGGCATGCATGTATTTTCGGCGTCCCACGCCGCACACGCGTCCGCGGCCGGAGCGCCGTTCGGGGAAGTGGCGCTGGCCGCAGCGGAGCACTCCGCCGCCGGGCACACCGATTCCGGGCACGCCGCCGCCAAGCACGCCGGCGCGTCACCCAGCCACGAAACTCCCGCCCCGCCGTCGTGCGGCTGCGGCGGAGATTGCGGCGGCCAGAGCTCCGCGCACGTCTCTTGCACCCCCGCGCCGTCGGGGGCCTCCCTGAGCGCCCCGGCTCCCGGGACCACGCTGCTGGCGGTCCAGGCCCGCACCGCGCCTTCAGCCGAGCCGGCCACCGCCCACTCCCACCAACCGGCGACGCCCACGCCGCTTGAGCTGTCCATCAGCCGGACATAAAGGGACGCCGTGCCGCTCTCCGCCGGCACCCATGCCCTCCCGGTGCGCGCACCCTATGCCGCGCGCCGTCCGACGCCGGCACCTGCCGGATTCCCAAAGGACAGATTTCTCGTGAACAAAGCACTGACAATTTCCGCCACCGCCCTGGCCGCCGTCATCGCCCTGGCCGGCTGCTCGACCGGTTCCGGTTCCGGCGGCAGCAGCATGCCCGGGATGGACCACAGCTCCGGGCAGGCAATGCCCGGCGCAAGTGCCGCCGCCGACCACAACGCCCCGGACACCATGTTCGCCCAGGGGATGATCCCGCACCACGCCCAGGCCGTCCAGATGAGCGAGATGATGCTCAAGAAGCCCGGCATCGACGCCAAGGTGACCGCCCTGGCCAGCCGGATCAAGGCGGCCCAAGGCCCGGAGATCGACCGGATGACCGGCTGGCTCCGTGACTGGAACGAATCGACCCAGATGCCGGGCGGCCATGCAATGTCCGGCATGCTGGGCGACGACGAGCTCAAAAAGCTCGACGCCGCCACCGGCACCGAGGCTGCCAAGCTGTTCCTGACGCAGATGATCGCCCACCACGAGGGCGCCGTCGAGATGGCCAACGCCGAGGTCCGCGGCGGCAAGAACCCGGAGGCGATCAAGCTGGCCAAGGACGTCGCGGCGTCCCAGACGGACGAGATCAAGGAAATGAAGGGCCTGCTGGCCGCGCTCTAGTCCCGGCGGGGGAGGCGGCGGCGTAACCAAGCGCGGCCGCCTCCCGGTTCGCCTAAGCTCGGAGGAAAGAAGTTCCACCTGGCTCAGCGACGAACCACCCGGGAGACACCTCATGACCAACTGGCGAATCAGGGATTTCCACTCGGCCGACCTGGACGGGATCCTGCACCTCTGGGAATCCCTTAAGGCCACCAACGTCGAGCCCGTCTACGCGCTCTCCGAGGTCCTCGCCTCCTGCGAGAAGGACCACGCCGTCGTCGCGGTGCAGGGCGACCAGGTGGTGGGCGCCGCCGTCGGCCGCGCCGCGCACGACCAGGGCTGGATCGTCTTCCTCGCCACCCTCCCTGAGTTCCGCGGCCGCGGGATCGGCACCTCGCTGCTGGCCGCGGTGGAAAACCGGATGGCCCCGCACGGGCTGAACAAGCTCTCCGCGCTCATGCCGGAATCCGAAACCCGCGTCGAGGCCTTCCTGAGCCGCGGCTTCGTGCTGAAGAAGAACCTGCGCTACTTCGAACGAAAAATCCCGGTCCAACGCCAGGAACTCGAGCCGCTGAGCCAGCTCGGCGGCCGGATCCTGGCCCGCGACCTCTGGGAAAATGTCGCCGGCATGCGGAACGAGAAGGAACTCCTGGAGCGCCGACTGGTGTTGCCGCTGGCCGAGGCGGACCTCGCCGACGAGTACGGTGTGGTCCCGCCGCGCGCCGTGGTGCTGTTCGGCCCGCCCGGCACCGGCAAGACCACCTTCGCCAAGGCGATCGCCTCCCGTCTGGAGTGGCCGTTTGTGGAAGTGTTCCCCTCCCGACTGGCCTCCGATCCCAAGGGCCTCGCCGGGGCGCTGCGTGAGACCTTCCTGGAGATCGCCGAGCTGGAGCACGCCGTGGTGTTCATCGACGAGGTGGAGGAGATCGCCTCGCAGCGGGCCGGGGATCCGCCGTCGCCGCTGCAGGGCGTCACCAACGAGCTGCTGAAAATCATCCCGGCGTTCCGCGAACAGCCAGGCCGGCTGCTGGTCTGCGCCACCAACTTCATCCGCGCCCTGGACTCCGCGTTCCTGCGCCACGGCCGCTTCGACTACGTCATTCCGATCGGCCTGCCGGACCGCCTGGCCCGCGAGGCCATGTGGCAGCGCTTCATCCCCGCCACGGTGGTGGACGACGTGGACGTGGAGCTGCTGGTGGACCGCACCGAGGGCTTCTCCCCCGCGGACATCGAATATGCGGCCCGGAGCGCCTCCCAGCGGGCGCTGGAAAAAGCGGTGTACGACGACGGCGGGGCGGCTTCGGCGGGAACGGCATCGGTCCGCGACGCGGTCCGGAAGGGACCCGCGACGCAGGATTACCTCGATGCGATCGGGGACACCCGGACCACGGTCAGCGCCGAGGTGCAGCAGGAATTCCTCGAAGACATCGACCTGCTGGGCCGCGTCTAGCCTTCGGGGCTTCCCTACGGGGTGCTGTCGTAGGACAGGTTCTCGTAGTCGGTGTCGTCGGCCTCGTCGAGCATGTCGTCGAGCTCCTCCAGCAGCCAGGGGTTGATCCGGGCCAGGATCTTGCGGGTTTCCTCCACCGGGACCGCGGCGTAGAGCACCGGCCGGGCGTCAGCGTAGCGGGTGACCGGCGGCTTGTCCGGCCACTTCTCGGCCAGCGCCTGGACCCGTTCGGGCAGGGAGTTGTGCGCGTTGTCCGCAATTTTGACCAGGGTGGCGTCGTGGTCCTCGGCGATGTACCGGATGCCGGCCTGGTAGTCGTCCGGGTTTTCGTGCAGGCGCTTCGTGACCCGCTCGATGATGTCCACAGCCCGTTCTGACACGCCCATGTCCAGCAGCGCCTGCCGGGTCATCGGGGTGTCCTCCGCGATGTCGTGCAGGTACCCGGCGATCCGGATGTCGTCGTCGAAGTCGGCCAGCGCGTCGCCGACGGCGATCACGTGCTCGCGGTAGGGCCGCTTGAGCTTGTCCTTTTGCCGATTGTGGGCCACCTCTGCGAGGACCTTGGCGGTCTCGACGGTAAATCCTGGCCGCGGGGTGGGCGCTTCGCTGAACTCTGGTTCTGACATGTTTCCAGCCTACGCGCCGTGCCCGCCCAGCCCCGTCCACACCCACGGCTCCCGCGGCAGCGCCGCCGGCTCGAACGCGGCCAGCGCGTTCTCCAGGGATCCCGCGGGCAGCCCGAGCGAGGCCAGCAGCGCATCCCGCACCTCCTCCACGGGAACCCCGGCGGCGGCCAGATCCGCCAGCGTGACCGCCCCGTCGCGCTTGGCGAGGCGGGCGCCGTCGGCGTTCAGCACCAGCGGAACGTGGGCATATTCCGGAACTGGAATATGCAAAAGGGTGGCGAGATACGCCTGTCGCGGGGTGGAGGGCAGCAGGTCGTCGCCGCGGACCACCTGGTCAATGCCCTGCGCGGCGTCATCCACCACGACGGCCAGGTTGTACGCCGTGACGCCGTCGTTACGGCGGAGCACAAAGTCATCCACGACGCCGGTGAAGCTGCCGTGCAGCACGTCCTGCACGGACGCCTCGGTAACCGCCGCGCGGAGCCGGACCGCGGCGGGCCGGACGGCGCGCTTCGCCTCGCGGTCAGCCTCGGAAAGGTCCCGGCAGGTGCCAGGGTACGCGCCCTGCGGGGCGTGCGGGGCGGAGGGTGCCTCGTGGATTTCGCGGCGGGTGCAGAAGCATTCGTAGGTCAGTCCGGCCGCGGTGAGCCGCTCGATGGCCTCCGTGTAGAGGTGTTCACGCTCGGTCTGGCGGACGACGCCGCCGTCCCAGTCCACGCCGATCGCCGCCAGGTCGCGGAGCTGTTCCGCCTCGGCGCCGGCCCGGGCGCGGTCCAGGTCTTCTACCCGCATCAGGAAGCGTCGGCCGGTGGACCGGGCGAAGAGCCAGGCCAGGATCGCGGTGCGCAGGTTGCCCACGTGCAGTTCGCCGGAGGGGCTGGGGGCGAAACGACCGGCTGCTGTCATGACTCCAGCCTATGCCGGACAACACAAGAGCCCCTCAGCCACCGATGACTTCGGAGATCCGACGTCGGGGGCTCAGGGGCTCTTGCCGAAAGGGTGTGCGGAATGACGATGCGTGAACAAGAGTCAATCAGCGGCGGGCTCCTTGCGGGGGCCTCATCGGGAATCCGGGTGGTGTACCGGGGGATCCGTAGCCTTCGGGTGCCGGCGGTGGCCCGCATCCCTTGTTGCCACTATTTGAGCAGGAGCCATACAGTTGGTGCAACGGACAACTCGCTGACTGGTCAGACTGTCCAAGTGACATCCTAACGAGTGGCAGGAAGTGGTCAGATTGCAGCAACTGGACGCGACGGACCGGCGGATCCTCCTCGCGCTGGACGCGGACCCGCGGGTCCCCATCATGGTCCTGGCCCAGAGACTCGGCCTGGCCCGCGGGACGGTCCAGTCCCGCCTGGAGCGGATGACGGCGTCGGGCGCGCTACGGCCCAACAGCAGCAGGGTGCTTCCGGCCGCACTGGGCCGCGGAGTGGCGGCGGCGGTGAGTGCAGAGCTGGACCAGAGCCACCTGAATGAGGCGATCGCCGCGCTGCGGAACATCCCGGAGGTGCTGGAGTGCCACGCGCCCGCAGGCGACACCGACCTGCTGATCCGGGTCGTGGCCACGAGCCCGGACGACCTTTACCGGGTCTCCGAGGAAATCCGCCTCTGCCCCGGCATTGTGCGGACTTCGACGAGCATGTTCCTGCGCGAGGTCATCCCCTACCGGACCACGGCACTGCTGGACGGGTGAGCGGGGGACCGCTCAGACCGGTGGCCCGGCGTATGCCTTCAGGTTTTTCATCACCAGCGTGGAGGTCAGCCGCTCGACGCCGGGCAGCGAGGTGAGCTCGGCGTCGTAAAATCGCTGGTACGCCGGCAGGTCCTCCGCAATGACCTTCAGCAGGTAGTCGGGTTCGCCGAAGAGCCGCTGGGCCTCGACGATGTTGGGGTTTTCCGCCACCCGGTTCTCGAAGATCTCCATGGTGGCGCGGTCCACCTGCCGCAGCGTGACAAAGACAATGGCTTCGAAGCCAAGGCCGACGGCGGCCGGGTCGATGTCGGCGCGGTAGCCCCGGATCACGCCGGTGGCCTCCAGTTCACGGAGCCTGCGGTGGCACGGAGCCACGGTTAGGCCCACCTTCGCGGCGAGCGCGGTGGCAGTCATCCGGCCGTCCTCGCGCAGGTGGCGCAAAATACTTCTGTCGATGTGGTCGATCACGCAATAACCTTACCGTCGGCGCGGGGTTCTGCGCGAAAACAGTGAACACTTATGGGCTGGAAATTCCTAGGATGGGCTCTGTAGCCGCAGCCTCAGGAGACCCCCATGAACCCCCAGCTCTTTCTCGCTTTCATTGGCGTCGCCGTGGCCCTCGCCTGCACGCCGGGCGTGGACTGGGCCTACTCGATCGCGGCCGGGCTAAGGGAGCGCAGCTTAGTGCCGGCCGTTGCCGGCCTGTGCGGCGGGTACGTCGTGCACACGGCGCTCCTGACCGCCGGCCTGGCCGCGGTGATCACCGGCATGCCCGGGCTCCTCGGCTGGCTGACGGTGGCGGGTGCGGCCTACCTGCTGTGGCTGGGCGCCGGCACGGTCCGGTCGTGGCGGGGCGCCAGCTTCGGTGCGGCCGACGCTCCGGCGTCCGCCCGGGCGGACGCCGCGGCATCCGCTAACCAGTTCCGGATCTTCCTGCAGGGCATGGGTACCAGCGGCATCAACCCGAAGGGGCTGCTGTTCTTCCTCGCCCTGGTCCCGCAGTTCGTCAGCACGGACGCCGCCCTGCCGGTGCCGCTGCAATCCGGCCTGCTTGGCCTCACCTTTGTTCTGCTCGTGGCCGTGATCTACAGCTGCGTGGCGCTGCTGGCCCGCAAGCTCCTGCACTCCCGGCCCGGCGCGGCACGGCGGGTGACACTGGCCAGCGGGGTCATCATGGTGGGCCTAGGCGTAGTGCTGCTGACCGAGCAACTGGCCCCGCTGCTGGGCAGGCTCGCCGCGGCCGGGTAAGCGCCGCCCGATCACCCACAGAATGTCGTAGGTCCGGCTGCCGCCGGCGTAGACGGTGACGCCCTGCACGAAGGCCCCGGCCGCCGTCGGAGCCCAACACGGTCCACTCAAACGGCCAAGGCCCACAGTCAGGCGGCGGCCGCCACCCAGACGCCGATCACCCAGGTGCTCGCGGCCAGGCACGCCAGCCCGAACTCGGCGATCATGCCCAGGCCGGTGGCTTTCAGCGCCGCCCAGCTGGAGGTGACCGCGGTCCGCCATGCGCGGGTGCGGTGCAGTTCACTCAGCAGCAGCCCGGCCGCGAAACCAACGAAGAGCCCCACCACCGGAATGAGGAACATCCCGACGACGCCGAACACCAGGCCGGCGACGACGGACCGGCCGGGAATGCTGTGCTGCTTAAGCTTCCGGCCGGTCAGCACGGCACTGGCGGCCATCCCGGCCAGCACGAGCAGCAGGCCGATCCCGAAGACCACCCATCCGGTGGTGCCGTCTCCGCCCCAGATGGCCCAGGCCAGCAGGCTCAGGGCGATCAGGATGCTGCCTGGCAGCACGGGGATGATGATGCCGGCCACGCCCACCAGGATGGCCAGGCCGCAGAGGACCGTCACCACAGTCTCGGGATTCATCGCCCCAGTCTATGGCCGGCTGCTGTGCCGGCCGGTCCGCCGGCCCGCGAGCGCAGCCCTACTGGGCCAGCACCGCGGCGGCGACGGCGGCCGAGACGGCCGGGGCGACGCGCGGGTCCAGCGGGCTCGGCACGATGTAATCGGCGGAGAGCTCGCCCTCGGCGAGTTCGGCGATGGCGCGGGCCGCGGCCAGCTTCATCGCCGGGGTGATCCGGCGGGCACCGGCGTCGAGGGCGCCGCGGAAGATGCCGGGGAAGGCCAGCACGTTGTTGATCTGGTTGGGGAAGTCGCTGCGGCCGGTGGCGACGACGGCCGCGTACTTGGATGCAACTTCCGGCAGCACCTCGGGGTCCGGGTTGGAGAGGGCAAAGACGATCGCGCTGTGGTTCATCAGCTTGAGGTGCTCCTCGTCCAGCCGGGAGGAGGAGACGCCGATGAACACGTCCGCGCCGAGCAGGGCCTCGCCGGGGCCGCCGGTCACGCCGCGGGGGTTGCTGCGGGCAGCAAGCTGGGCCTTTTTGCTGGCCGGGTCCGCGGCAATGTCCGCGCGGTCCCGGTTGATCACGCCGCGGGAGTCCAGCAGCACGACGTCGTCGATGCCGGCGGTCAGCAGGATTTCGGCGACGGCGATGCCGGCGGCGCCGGCGCCGGAGACCACCACGCGGAGCCCCTCGAGCTCGCGGGCGGTGACCTTGGCGGCGCCGGTCAGCGCGGCGAGGACAACGACGGCGGTGCCGTGCTGGTCATCGTGCATGACCGGGCATTCGAGCGCTTCGATCAGCTTTTCCTCAAGTTCGAAGCAGCGCGGCGCCGAGACGTCCTCGAGGTTGACCGCGCCGAAGCTCGGCCGCAACCGGACCAGGGTCTCGACAATCTCGTCGACGTCGGTGGTGTTGAGGACCAGCGGAATGGAGTCCAGCTCGCCGAAGGCCTTGAAGAGGGCAGACTTGCCTTCCATAACCGGTAGCGAGGCGCTGGGGCCGATGTCGCCGAGGCCCAGCACGGCGGTGCCGTCGCTGACCACAACCACCAGGCGCTGGGCCCAGGTGAGGGTCTTGGCCAGCTCGGGGTCGGCCGCGATGGCACGGCTGACCTGGGCGACGCCGGGCGTGTAGGCGATGGAGAGATCGCGCTTGCTTGCGAGGGGGACGGTGCTGGCGATGGAGAGCTTGCCGCCCTGGTGGGAAGCGAAAATTTCCTCGTCGCTGAGCGCCGCTACGGGCGCATCTGCGGCCGAGTCCGGGGAGGTGGAATTGGCGGGAATGATGGTTTCAATGGACACGTCGCTGTCTCCTGGGGCTCACCGTGGGCGTACGGCACTTGGCTGCTGGGGCACGCGCGGCGGCGCCCCAGATGGTCGGGGGGAACATCGCGGGCGGCCCCGGGGTGGCGGGCCTGCGGCGAAGCTCCCGGAAGTGCTGGCTCGCGCCGCTCCGGTTCTGCCATGGTAGACAACGCAGGGCCGCGGCGAAGATTCACCCGGACACATTCGGGTAATTGGTCTAGACCGGCTACGCGGCCCCGCGCCCCCGGGAGAGCAGGGAGCAGGCCTTCTTCAGGTCCTCCTCCGCCTCGAAGAGCGAGAGCCGGCGGCAGCGGACGGACTGGACCAGGCCCGTGACGGTGAGCAGCAGGACCCGGGACACGGCGGGGTCGCCGCTGACCACAGTGACGGCGTTCTCAGCGGTCGCGTCGATGTCCCGGAGCAGCCGGGTGGTGTCCGTGTCCTTGGCGTAAACCACCCGGTTCAGGCATTGCTCCACGGCCGGCTGCATCAGGCGCATGTGGAAAATCTCCATCACCACACCCACCAGCGCGTGCGCCGGCGCCCGGGCGCCGGACGGCCACTCGCCGAGGTGCAGTTCGCCCAGCTGCTTGCGGTAGAGGGCCAGCATCAGCTGGGTCGAGGAGGGGAAATAGCGGTACAGCGTGCCCAGCGGTACGTCGGCCTTGGCCGCCACTTCGGAGAGCACCACGGAGTCCAGGCCCTTCCGGGCAAAACCGGCTGCGACCTCAAGAATCCGCGCATAACGACGCCGCTGCCGGGGCAGGGTGGGCGGCGGGGCCATTGGCGGAAGATCCGAAGGGAATTCAGGCATCAGCAGCGTTCCGGGGTCGTCTTTCTCGGCAGCCGGGACGTTCAGTCCACAGCGCTGCCGCGGGAATCCCGTCCACTATACGGCACGGCACCGGGGCCGATGCCAGTCAAACGGGACCCGGACGGCCTAGTCCACGCCCTTGATCTTCACCACAAACACGGCGCCCAGCAGCCCGATTACCGCGGCCGCCAAGTAGAGCGAAACGTACCCGCCCCAGAGCGCCACAAACGGGTAGGCGATGAGTGGCGCGATCACCTGGGGCAGCGAATTGGCGATGTTGATGACCCCCAGGTCCTTGCCCCGGTTCAGCGCGGTGGGCAGCACCTCGGTGATCAGGGCGAAGTCGACGGCCAGGTAGGCGCCGAAGCCGATGCCCAGCACCGAGGCCCCGATCAGCGCCCCGGCCCAGGTGGGGGCGACGGCCAGGACCAGCGCGGCCGCGGCGATGACGGTGGAGGAGAGGATAACGAGCGGTTTGCGCCGGCCCATCCGGTCGCTCAGCCGGCCGCCGATCACGCTGGTGATGATGACCATAACGGCGTACAGGCCGGTGAGGATCAGGACGCCGGTCTCCGCCGCGAGGCCCTGCGTCTGGGGCAGGCGCACCGCGTCGGTGAGGAAGAACAGGAGGTACAGCGTGATCATGTGGTTGCCGATGTTCACCAGCAGCCGGGTCAGCCAGGCCCAGGCGAAGTCCGGGTACCTGGCCGGGGAAATCCAGAAGTTCATGGCAAATTCCGCCAGCCGGAAGGGCGGCCGCCCGTCCCGCGGCAGCGCGACGTCGTCGTTCTTGAAGAAATACAGCACGACGCCGGCCAGCAGCGCCAGCGCGCACACCAGGTAGCCGAGGGCGAAGTTGCCGGAGACGACGGCGGCGATCACCGCGCCGGCGAGGATGCCGACCGTCTGGCCCATCGCGGCGAGGCCTCCCACCGTGCCGCGCTGCGGGGCCGGCACCCGGTCCGGAATGGCGGCCGTGATGGCGGCGTAGGCGCCGTTGCAGCCGGCCTGCACGAGGCACCAGAGGATCGTCATCAGGGCGACGTTCGGGGCGCCGGCGAGCGCAATCAGGGCGGCCGCGCCGAGGATGGCGCCGAAGAGCACCCACGGCACCCGGCGGCCGCGGCGGGCAACGGTCCGGTCGCTGAGCGCGCCGAACAGCGGGTTGGCCACGAGCGACACCGCCGCTCCGGCCCCGGTCACGAGCGCGAGGATGGCCTCTTTCTCGCCCTCGTTGAAGGCCGCGGCCTGCTGGCCGAGGAGCACCTGGAGCGGGCCAAAGAACGCCGCATTGATCCCCACGTTGACCAGCACGACGCCGGCCGTCCACACCGGGCGGACGCGGCGTTCCGGTTCGGCAAGGGCCGCCGGAGCGGTGTCGGACAGGCTCATGTGGTTCCCCCCGGAACTGATGACTGCAGCTGAAGATCAGTGTGGGCCCAGACTATCGTGGGCATCAACACCCGCCAGCTATTGCCGAGAACCAGGAGAACCCGTGCCCGACTCCCCCGTGAACCCCGCGAACCAGATCAACACCGCCGACCTGTTCGACGAGCGGGGCGAGGAGCTGGACTCCATTGCCCTGCAGTTCCAGTCGCTCGGCGGCCTCACCCACTTCAGCGGTCCCGTCCGGACCATCCGCTGCCGGGAGGACAACGCCTTGGTCAAGACCATGCTCGGCACACCGGGCAACGGCGCGGTGCTGGTGGTCGACGGCGGCGGCTCGCTCCGCACAGCGCTGATGGGGGACATGATCGCGGCGAGCGCGGTGGAGAACGGCTGGGCCGGCGTCGTGCTCAACGGCGCCATCCGGGACCGGGTGGCGATCGCCGGACTGCCGCTCGGGGTTAAGGCACTCGGCAGCAACCCGCGCAAGAGCGCCAAGGACGGGGCCGGCGAGACGGACGTTGAGCTGGACATCGACGGCGTCGCCGTCCGGCCGGGCCAGCGGATCTGGTGCGACCCGGACGGGATTCTGCTCGAACGCTGAGCGGCTCCCCCGCTGGCCGGCGGCGGCGGGGGCCGGAACGCGGGCGGCCACGCGGAAGAGGGTGCAGCCGGGAACAAAGCAGCCGGTAAGATAGTTACTGAAAGCAACCATCATGCTTGACCCCCACAAACTTCCTCCTGGAGCAGTTATGTCCAAAACCCCGTCCCCACGCCTGCCTGGCGAGGTCCTGACCCACCGTCAGACCATCACCGTCATGGTGGGCCTGATGCTCGGCATGTTCCTGTCCTCGCTGGACCAGACCATCGTGTCCACCTCGATCTACACCATCGCCAACGACCTGGACGGCCTCTCGCTACAGGCCTGGGCCACGACGGCGTACCTGATCACCTCCACGGTCAGCACACCGCTCTACGGCAAGCTCAGCGACATCTTTGGCCGCCGCCCGCTCTACCTCGCCGCGATCCTGATCTTCCTGGCCGGCTCGCTGTACGCCGGCTCCGTCCACTCGATGACCGAACTCGCCATTGCCCGCGGCATCCAGGGCATGGGCGCCGGCGGCCTGCTGGCCCTGGCGCTGACCATCATCGGGGACATCGTGGCGCTCAAGGACCGCGCCAAGTTCCAGGGCTATTTCATGTCCGTCTTCGGCATCTCCTCCGTGCTGGGGCCCGTCATCGGCGGTGCCTTCGCCGGTTCCGCCACGATCCTGGGCTTCGACGGGTGGCGCTGGGTCTTCTTCATCAACATTCCGATCGGCCTGGCTGCCCTGGCCGTCGTGTTTCTGTACCTGCACCTGCCGGCCAAGCACCTGAAGCAGAAGATTGACTACTGGGGCGCCGCCGCGATCACGCTGGCGATCGTGCCGCTGCTCCTCGTCGCCGAACAGGGCCGCACCTGGGGCTGGACCTCCCCCGGCGCCTTCCTCTGCTACGGCCTTGGCGTGCTCGGCATCATTGCGTTCCTGCTCGCCGAGAAACGCGCAGGCGACTACGCCCTGATCCCGCTCCGGCTGTTCCAGAACGTCACCTTCGGGCTCTCGTCCCTGCTGAACTTCATCATTGGCGTCGGCATGTTCGGCGCCATCGCGATGCTGCCGATGTACCTGCAGTTGGTCAAGGGCCTGACCCCCACCGAGGCGGGCCTGATGATGATCACGTTTACCGTGGGCATCCTCACCGGCTCCATCACCGCGGGCCGGACCATCTCGGCGTCGGGCACCTACCGGATCTTCCCGATCCTGGGCACCGCCGTCCTGACGATTGCCGCCGTCGTGATGGGCCTCTCCCTCGGCGTGGACACCCCGCTCTGGGTGCCCGGCGCGATCGCCGTGTTCTTCGGCCTCGGCCTGGGCTTCTGCATGCAGCCGCTCACCCTCGCCATGCAGGTCTCCGTCCCGGCCAAGGACATGGGCGTGGGCACCTCCTCCGCCGCATTCTTCCGCTCCATGGGCGGCGCGGTGGGCACGGCCGTGTTCATCTCGATGCTGTTCAGCCTCGCCGCGGACAAGATCGCCACCGGGATGAAGGACGCCGTGCAGAACGCGGACTACCTCAAGGTGCTTAAGGACCCGGCCGTGGCCGCGGACCCCGCCAACGCCAAGCTCTACGAGTTCTTCAGGAACGGCGCCAGCAACGACTCGCTGAACGACACGAGCTGGCTGCACACCGCCAACGCGGCGCTGACCCGGCCGATCACCGAGGGCTTCGCCCAGTCGATCGACGCCGTGATGCTCACCGCGGCGGTGCTCACCGGCGTCGCCTTCCTGATCAGCTTCGCGCTGCCGAACAAGAAGCTCACCGACCCGAAGGCCGCCGCAAAGGAGTCCGTCCCGGCGCACTAGAAGACCCAGGCCCTACGCCAACGGCAGGCAGTCTTTTGGACTGCCTGCCGTTGGCGTTTGCCGCCCGGGCCGGAACTGTAAGCTTGCTCTCATTTTTCGTTCCTGTGACAGGCACCGCAGCGGCGCCGGTGTAAGACTGGGTAGTTGCGGCGCGAGCCGTGGACCACGAATTGCCGAGGGAGCCACATGACCACCACCCAAGACCAGACCGTCGCCAAGATCCCCAAACGGGTCATCTGGCTGGCCGTGGCGGGCGCCGTTGGCGGCTTCCTCTTCGGCTTCGATTCCTCGGTCGTCAACGGCGCCGTCGACGCCATCAAGGACGAATTCGCGCTCAGCGAGGGCGTGACCGGCTTCGCCGTCGCCGTGGCCCTGCTGGGCTGCGCGGCGGGCGCCTACCTCGCCGGCAAGGTCGCGGACCGCTACGGCCGGATCCCCGCCATGAAGATCGGCGCCCTGCTGTTCCTGGTCAGCGCCATCGGCACCGGCTTCGCCTTCGGCGTCTGGCACCTGATCTTCTGGCGCCTGATCGGCGGCCTGGGCATCGGCCTGGCCTCCGTGATCGCCCCGGCCTACATCTCCGAGATCTCGCCGCGGCACGTCCGCGGCCGGCTGGCGTCACTGCAGCAGCTCGCCATCACCACCGGTATCTTCGCCGCACTGCTCTCCGACGCCGTCTTCGCCAACTTCGCCGGCGGCGCCGACCAGAATCTGTGGTTCGGCGTCGAGGCCTGGCGCTGGATGTTCATCGCCGGCGCCGTCCCCGCCGTCGTCTACGGCTGGATCGCTTTCACGCTGCCCGAATCGCCGCGTTTCCTGGTGTTCAAGGGCAAGGACGAGGAAGCCCTCAAGGTCTTTGAGTCCATCGCTCCGGACGAGGACACGGACCGCCACCTGCGGGACATCAAGAAGGCCATTGAAGAGGACCAGCTCGCGGGCCAGAAGGGGTCGCTGCGCGGCAAGGCGCTGGGCCTGCAGCCCGTGGTATGGATCGGCATCATCCTCTCCGTGCTCCAGCAGTTTGTCGGCATCAACGTGATCTTCTACTACTCCACGACGCTCTGGAAGGCCGTGGGGTTCCAGGAGAAAGACTCGCTCACGATCTCCGTGGCCACCGCAATCACCAACATCCTGGTGACCCTCGTGGCGATCGCGCTCGTGGACCGGATCGGCCGCCGCCCCATCATGCTGGCGGGCTCCATCGGCATGGCCGTTTCCCTGGCGACCATGGCCGTCGCCTTCGGTTCCGCCACCGGTTCCGGGGACGCGATCACCCTGCCCGGCGTCTGGGGCCCCGCCGCGCTGGTGGCCGCGAACGTCTTCGTCATCAGCTTCGGCGCCTCCTGGGGCCCGCTGGTGTGGGTGCTGCTGGGCGAGATCTTCCCGTCCCGCATCCGCGCCCGCGCCCTGGGCCTGGCCGCGGCCGCCCAGTGGACCGCGAACTTCGCCATCACGCTGAGCTTCCCGATGATGGCGGCGGCCTCGCTGCCACTGACGTACGCCATGTACGCCCTGTTCGCGGCGGCGTCGTTCTTCTTTGTGATGTTCAAGGTGCCGGAGACCAACGGCATGGCCCTGGAGCACGCCGAGACGCTCTTCGTCCCGAAGGGCTCCGCCAAGAAGTAGCTGCCGCAGCCCCAACAACAGGTGAGGCCCATGTTCCGCGGAACATGGGCCTCAGTTTTTGTTGCTGCGGGAACCTAGACCAGGTGCGGCTCGTGAGAGCTAAGGTAGCGGCGGCCGCCGAGGACCACCGCGATCGCCAGCGCCATGGCCACCGCCGCCGCGAAAAACGGGACCTGGGGCCCGAAGTGCTCGCCCAGCTGGGCCGCGGCGAACGGGGCCAGCGCGCCGCCCATCCAGCGCACGAAGTTGTAGCCGGCGGACGCGACCGGTCGCGGCGAATCCGAGACGCCCATCGCCAGCTCGGTGTAGATCGTGTTGTTGATCCCCAGCAGCGCGCCGGAGGCCACCACGAGGACGACGACGACGGGCACCGAGTGCCCCGCGGCCAGGCCCAGGCCGACGAGGTCCAGGAGCAGCAGCGCCAGGGTGCCCGCCAGCGCCCGCACCGCGCCGAAGCGCCGCTGCAGCACCGGGGCCACAAAGACCGAGAAAACGGCGACGGCGACGCCCCAGCCGAAGAACACGGCGCCGATCCCGTACGCGTCCATGCCCAGGATGAACGGGGTGAACGCCAGGATGGTGAAGAAGCCGTAGTTGTAGAACAGCCCGCTGGCCGCCGTCGTCCGCAGGCCCTTGTGGCCCAGGGCCAGCAGCGGGTCCCGGAGCCGTACCTTGCGCGCCGGCAACGGGGTCCTGGGCAGCAGTGCGATCAGGGCGATGAAGGCCGAGGCCATCAGGACCGCGGTGCCGAAGAACGGGGCGCGCCACTGCCAGCCGCCGAGCAGGGCGCCCAGCAGCGGGCCGAGCGAAATGCCCAGGCCCAGCGCGGCCTCGTAGAGGATGATGGCGGTCCCGGCGCCGCCGCTCGCGACGCCGACGATCACGGCCAGGGCGGTGGCGACGAACAGTGCGTTGCCGAGCCCCCAGCCGGCGCGGAAGCCGACCAGCTCGCTTACGCTGCCGGAGAAGCCGGACAGCGAGGCGAACACCACGATGATGGCGAGGCCGGCCAGCAGGGTCCGTTTGCCGCCGATCCGGGAGGAGACATACCCGGTGACCAGCATGGCGACGGCGGTGACCAGGAAGTAGCTGGTGAACAGCAGGGACACCTGGCTGGGGGTGGCGTCGAGGTTCTTGGCGATGGCGGGCAGGATGGGGTCCACCAGCCCGATCCCCATAAAGGCGAACACCGCGGCGAGGGCCGTGGCCCAGACCGCCTTGGGCTGCTTGAGCAGGGAGGCTTTTTCGGCCTCGAGGGTTGATGTTGCTTCCGGCGCTGGCGCCGTGAGCTGGCCGTCCATGGAGGGCGCTCCTCAGGTGTTGTTGTTCGTGTGGTTGTGGTGCGTTGCCGGCAGGGCCCGGGCTGCCGTCAGGGCTGCAGGGAGGCGTTGATACGGCCGATTACCGGCATGGCGGCCGCGAGGGCCTCCCGCTCGGCCGCAGTGAGGGAACCGAGAATGCCCGCCATCACGGCGTTGCGGCGCTCGTTCGCGGAGTCGACGGCGGCGTGGCCCTCGCGGGTCAGGTTGACGCGGACGGCCCGGGAGTCGGCCGGATCGGCGTCCCGGCGGACCAACCCCGCGCGTTCGAGCTTGATGATCTGCTCGGTGGCGCTCGGCACCTTGACGCCGAGGTTGCGGGCAATCTCGCCCACCCGCACGCCGCCCTGGTCAGCGGCGTCGAGCAGCATCTTGAGCGTGCTCAGCTGCGCGGCGCTGAGTTCGCCATCGGCGTCGAGGCGCCGGACCAGGTAGATGCTATGGCGCAGGGCCTCGCGGAAATCGCCGGCGAGGGCCAGCAGGCCGGCGTCGGGCAGCGGTTCTTCACTCATAGTTAGGAAGCCTAACAGTTAGGCACCCTAAGAGTCAATGGAATCGAATGGTGTGGAAGCTAGAGCGGGAGCTTCATGCCCTCATGGCTGGCCGCGAAACCCAGCCGCTCGTAAAAGCGGTGCGCCGCCGTCCGCGATTTGTCTGTGCTGAGCTGCACCAGCGAACAGCCGGAGAATGGCCGGCAGGTCCGCACGGACCGCGCGGCGCAGGCGGAACGTCCCGCCGTCGACGCCGAATGTTAGCAGTGCGTTCTGGCCAGGCGAAGTGGAAGTCATCCGACCAGCCTGCCATGACGCTGCGGGGAACCGTTGATATCGCACCACGATTTCGGAGCCTGTACTTTGGAAAGGCTGATTTGTAACCGCCGTCACCTTCGGCGGACCACACTAAGGATTGTTGACATGCCCCAACAGACAACCGCGGAGCAGCGAACTGCCTCCAGCCGGGACACCGAGCCCCACCTTGCACGCTCGTTGAGCAACCGGCACATCCAGCTGCTGGCCATTGGCGGCGCCATCGGCACGGGCCTCTTTATGGGCTCCGGCAAGACCATCTCCGTCGCCGGCCCCTCCGTGATCTTCGTGTATATGATCATCGGCTTTATGCTCTTCTTCGTCATGCGCGCCATGGGCCAGCTGCTGCTCTCCAACCTGAGCTACAAGTCCTTCAGCGACTTCGCCGGCGACCTGCTGGGCCCGTGGGCGGGCTTCTTCACCGGCTGGACATACTGGTTCTGCTGGGTGGTCACGGGCGTGGCCGACGTGATTGCGATCGCGGGCTACGCCGAACAGCTCTGGCCGGGCATCCAACTGTGGGTCCCGGGCATCGCGACCATCATCATCCTGCTGCTGCTGAACCTTCCCACCGTCAAGGCCTTCGGCGAGACGGAATTTTGGTTCGCGCTGATCAAGATCGTGGCCATCGTGGCGCTGATCGCGGTGGGCCTGGTCATGATCTTCACCGGCTTCCAGTCCCACGCCGGCGCCGCCAGCTTCAGCAACCTGTGGAGCCACGGCGGCCTGTTCCCCAAGGAATTCATGGGCTTCGTGGCCGGCTTCCAGATTGCCGTCTTCGCGTTCGTGGGCATCGAGCTCGTGGGAACCGCTGCGGCCGAGACCAAGAACCCGGAGCACAACCTGCCGCGGGCCATCAACGCCATCCCGCTGCGCGTTATGCTCTTCTACGTAGGCGCCCTCATCATCTTGATGTCGGTGACCCCGTGGACCGGTTTCAAGGCCGGCCAGAGCCCGTTCATCGCCATGTTCTCCCTCGCGGGCCTCGGCATGGCCGCCACCGTGGTGAATCTCGTGGTCCTGACCTCCGCCATGTCCTCGGCAAATTCCGGCATTTACTCCACCTCCCGGATGGTCTACGGCCTGGCCAACGACGGCGACGCCCCCAAGCTCTTCGGCCGCCTCTCCAGCCGCAAGGTCCCGCAGAACGCCCTGTTCCTGTCCTGCGTGCTGCTGCTTGCCGGCGTCGCCCTGCTCTACGCGGGCAAGGACGTGGGCGTGGCGTTCGACATGGTCACCACCGTCTCCGCGGTCTGCTTTATGTTCGTCTGGAGCATCATCCTGGCCAGCTACCTCGTGTTCCGGAAGCGGCGGCCGGCGCTGCACGCGGCCTCGACGTTCAAGATGCCCGGCGGCGTCCCGATGGTCTGGGTCGTGTTCGCGTTCTTCGCGTTCCTCATCTGGGCCCTGACCACGCAGCCGGACACCCTGGTGGCACTCCTGGTCACGCCGGTCTGGTTCGCGGTCCTGGCCGCGGCGTTCGCCGTCGTCCGCCGCTCGCCGCTGCATCAGGCCCGGGTGGCCGAATGGAAGGCCATGTCCGACGCCGAAACCGCCGCCGCCCGCGTCTGACCCTCCCGCAGATCCGGCCCGTCTGGAAGCGCCCCTCCCGCAGATCCGGGACGTCTGAAAGCGACCCTCCCTCAGATCCGGGACTTAAACGACGGGCCCTCCCTCACATGATGTGAGGGAGGGCCCGTCGATCTTCCGTCCAACGTGAGGGAGCGTCAGCCCCAACGGCGCCGAACGTGAGGGAGCGTCGATGCTAGACGGCGGCCTTGGCCTCCTCGACGAGGGCACGGACGGCCGGGAACAGCGGGTGCTGCGCGTCCAGGCCGGTGATCCGTGTGGTGGCTTCCTCCGGGGTGGAGGAGTTGAGGAGCTGGGCCAGCTCCACAGCCTCCGCGTCGGCGGGGTCGTTGAAGCGCAGCGCGGCGGCGATCGCACCGAGCAGCGCCTCGGGGACGATTCCGCGCTCGGCCAGTTCCGCGGCGGGGCCGATGAAGCGCTCGTGCCGGCTGAGCTTCCGCAGCGGTGCCCGCCCCACCCGGTTCACGGTGTCCGGGAGGTGCGGGTTGGAGAAGCGGCCGAGGATCTTCTGCACGTAGGCTTCCTGCTCCTCGCGGTTGAAGCCGTGCTTGGCCACCAGGAGCTCCTTGGTCTCGTCGAGCACGGCGCGCACGTCCGCGGCGACGTCCTGGTCTGCCATCGCCTCGGAGATCTTGCCCAGCCCGGCCTCGAACCCGAAGTACGCCGCGGCGGCGTGCCCGGTGTTCACGGTGAAGAGCTTCCGCTCAATGTACGGCGCCAGGTCGTCCACGAAGGTCGCCCCCGGAATGACCGGCTCCTTGCCCGCGAACGGGGTCCTGTCGATCACCCACTCGTAGAACGTCTCCACCGTGACGTCCAGGCCCTGCCCCGCCTCCTGGTTGGGCACGATCCGGTCCACGGCCGTGTTGGCGAACACGGCCACGTCCTCCAGGGAACCGGCCGCCGGATCCCACTGCGCGGCGATTTCGGACTTCAGGATGTCGGTCGCGTTGATGGCGTTCTCACACGCCATCACCTGCAGCGGCGCCAACCCCGCCGCCCGGGCCGCGATCCCCTTGGCGATCACGGGCGCCACGAACTTCAGGATGTGCGGCCCCACGGCGGTGGTGACGATGTCCGCCGTCGCGATCTCCGCGACGACGTCGGCTTCCTGCGTGCCGGAGTTCAGCGCACGGAAGTTGTCCACGGTGCGCACGGCGGGGGTGTCCCCCACCTCGTGCACCTGGTAGCTGTCCGCCGCGGCGAGCGCGGTGATGAGGGCGTCCGCGACGTCCGCGAACACCACCTCATACCCGGCCTCGTGCAGCAGCAGCCCGACAAACCCGCGGCCGATGTTTCCGGCTCCGAAATGAACAGCCTTCACTAGGAATTGACCCTTCCGAACAGGTCGAGCACTTCGTCGACGGTGGTGGCCGCCTCCAGCTGCGCGACCTGGGCTTTGTTGGTGAAGACCTTGGCGATCGAGGACAGGATCTGGAGGTGCTCGTTGTTGATGCCGGCGACGCCGACGACGAACTTGACCTCCTTGCCGTTCCAGTCGATGCCGTTCGGGTAGCGGACCACCGACACCGCGGACTTCATGATGTGGTCCTTTGCGGCGTTGGTGCCGTGCGGGATCGCGAGGAAGCTGCCCATGTAGGTGGAGACGGATCGCTCGCGCTCGTGCATGGCGTCCAGGTAGCCGGCGTCGACGGCGCCACGGTCCAGCAGCAGCCGGCCCGCCTCGTCGATCGCGGCGTCACGGGTGGTGGCGGTGCCGCTGAGGACCACACTGTCGGCCACCAGAATGCCGGTCGGGCCGGCGTCGGTTTCGGGCTCGGGCGCGGCTTCCGCCGCCGCGGCTGCGCCGGCGCCCGCCCCAGCAGCCCCCGCTCCCGCGCCGGAGGCATCCGCCGGCGCGTTGCTGCTTTTGACCAGTTCCACGATCTCGTCGTACTTCGGCGAATTCATGAAGTTGTCCACCGAGACGTGCACGGCGCTGGAGGTGGCGGGCTTGGCCCTTTCGGTCAGGTCCTGGTGCGTGATGACGACGTCGTAGGTGTCGGACAGGTTCGCGATCGCGGAGTTGGTCACCTTGACGTCCGGGTAGCCGGCGGCCTTGATCTTGTTCCGCAGCACCGAGGCGCCCATCGCGGAGGAACCCATCCCGGCGTCGCAGGCGAACACGATGTTCTTGACCGGCCCGGCCAGGACCGCGACGCCGCCCGCACCGGCTCCAGCCAGCGCGGAGGAGACGGAGCTCTTTTTGCCCTTCATGGCTTCCATCCGGGTGGTGGCGGCACCGAGCTCGTCCCCCTCGACATCCTTGCTGGCCTTGAGGATCACGGAGGCAATCAGGAAGGACACGGTCGCGGCCATCAGCACGGACAGTGCCACCCCGAGGAAGCTGTCCGCGGGCGTGGCGGCGAAGACCGCGATGATGCTGCCCGGGGCGGCCGGCGAACGCAGACCGGCGCCGGTGAGCACCAGGGTGAAGATGCCGGTCATGCCGCCGCCGATCGCGGCGAGGATGATGACCGGCTTCATCAGCACAAACGGGAAGTAGATTTCGTGGATGCCGCCGACGAACTGGATCAGCGCGGCGCCGGGAGCCGACGCCTTGGCCATGCCCTTGCCGAACAGCATGTAGGCGAGCAGAATGCCGACACCCGGGCCGGGGTTGGCCTCGAGCAGGAACAGGATGGACTTGCCCTGGGCAAGCGCCTGCTCGGTGCCGAGCGGGGTCAGGATCCCGTGGTTGACGGCATTGTTGAGGAACAGGACCTTTGCGGGCTCGATGAAGATGCTGGTGAACGGCAGCAGGCCGTTGTTGACCAGGAACTCGACGACGGCGCTGGCGCCGTTGCTGAAGGCCTTCACCACCGGGCCGATCACCAGCATGCCGAAGATGGCCATCACTGCGGCGACGATGCCGGCGGTGAAGTTGTCGATCAGCATCTCGAAGCCGGGCTTGACCTTGTTCTCCCAGAGGCTTTCGATCTTCTTCATGATCCAGGCCGTCAGCGGGCCCATGATCATGGCGCCGATGAACATCGGGATGTCCGTACCGACGATCACACCCATCGTCGCGGCCGCGCCGACGACGCCGCCGCGAACCCCGTAGACCATGCGCCCGCCGGTGTAGCCGATCAGCAGCGGCAGCAGGTAGGTGATCATCGGCCCCACCAGCTTGGCCAGGTCCGCATTCGGGGTGAAGCCCGCCGGGATGAAGAAGGCGGTGATGATGCCCCAGGCAATGAAGGCACCGATGTTGGGCATGATCATTCCGGAGAGGAACGTGCCGAATTTCTGTACGCCGACCCGCACGCTGCTCCGGGGTTTCGCCACTGTCTCTGTTGCCATGTGATTTCCTAACCGTGATTCCTGCTGCACCGCAGGATTGTCCGATATTTCGTCGAGCTAGCTGGTGGAACTGGTGGAGATCCGGTGAAGCCATTCGAGGAAGAGCTTGAGTTCTGAGCTGGAGAGCTGGTCCGAATGCGAGGCCTGCAGCGCCGCGTTCAGGGCGATCGCCGCGACCACCACCGGGGATTTTCCGGAGTCATCCGGCCCGGAAGCGCGCGCCTGCTCGGTGGAGACCGCAAAAATCATCGCGTCGCGGGTCATGGCGGAGAGCTCAAGGTTCCGCTCCGGGGCCTTCTCCGTGATGAGCATCAGCGTCACGCCCACGTTCGCGGCCAGGATGCTCCGGGCCGCCTCCTTGGGCGGGACGGCCAGCTGGCCGGCGACGGCCGCCTTGTTCAGCATTTCCTCCATCAGCGCCTCGGCGTCGGCGACGACGGCGGGACGGCTCTCGGGGCGGATGTTGCCGAACATCACGAGGTACAGCTCGGGCTGCTTGAGCCCGAACTGCACGTGCTGGTCCCACATGCGCCGGATGTCCTCCAGCGGCTCCCCGGACGGGGCGAAGTCGCGTTCGCCGGCGACATATTCCTCGAAGCCGGCGGCGACGACGGCGTCGAACAGCCCTTCCTTGTCCCCGAAATGGTGGTAGAGGGTGGGAGCGGTGACCCCCGCCAGCTGGGTGATCTGGCGGGTGGAGACCGCGGCGCCTCCGGATTTGGCCAGCAGTTCCGCCGCTGCGCGGAGCAGCCGGACCTTGGGCGGTAGCTGGCCATCGATACTCATAACCGCTACCCTAGCACCTATAGCAACGCTATATGAAGTGCATCACATACACTTTCTTTACTGGCTCACCGCAGAGAACGAGGACTTTCAGTGCAGAACTTCCAAGGAGTAGGCGTCAGCCCCGGCCGGATCATCGGCACCATCCGCCAGATGCCGAAGCCGGTCAGCGAGCCCCCGGCGGGCGAGCAGCTGCCGGCCGGGGTCTCCGCCGAGGAGGCGACGGCGGCGCTGAAGGCGGCGGCGAAGTCCGTGCACGACGAACTCAAGGCCCGGTCCGAGACGGTCAGCGGCGACGGCAAGGCCGTCCTGGAGGCCACGGCGCTAATGGCCACGGACACCATGCTGCTGAAGTCGGCGGCCAAGCTGATCGGCCGTGGCACCTCCAACCAGCGGGCCATTTGGGAGGCCGGCGCCTCGGTCTCGGAGATGCTGCACAACCTGGGCGGCTACATGGCCGAGCGCGCCACCGACGTTCTGGACGTCCGGGCGCGGATCGTTGCCGCGCTGCGCGGCGTGCCCGCCCCGGGCATCCCGTCCTCTACGACCCCGTTCATCCTGATCGCCGAGGACCTCGCCCCGGCGGACACGGCCACGCTGGATCCGGCGAAGGTGCTGGCACTGCTCACCGCGGGCGGCGGACCGCAGTCCCACACCGCGATCATCGCGCGGTCCCTCGGCCTGCCCGCCGTCGTCGCCGCGGCCGGCGTCGACACCCTGCCGGACGGCACCGAGGTCTACGTCGACGGCGCCGCCGGCACCATCACCGCGGACCCTGACGACGCGCAGCGCGCCGCCGCGGAACACTGGGCCGCCACCGCGTCGCTGCTGGCGGACTTTGACGGCACCGGCACGACGGCGGACGGCCACCTGGTGCCGCTGCTGGCCAACGTCGGCGGGGCCAAGGACGCCGTGGCCGCCGCCGGGCTCAACGCCCAGGGTGTGGGCCTGTTCCGCACCGAGTTCTGCTTCCTGGAACGGGATACCGAACCCTCCGTGGACGAGCAGGCCGCCGCGTACAAGGGCGTCTTCGACGCCTTCCCCGGTAAGAAGGTGGTGCTCCGCACGCTCGACGCCGGCGCGGACAAGCCGCTGCCGTTCCTGACCGACGCCACCGAGCCGAACCCGGCCCTGGGCGTCCGTGGCTACCGCACCGACTTCACCACACCGGGCGTGCTGGAACGCCAGCTGCAGGCGATCGCCCGGGCGGAGCAGGACTCGGAGGCGGAAGTCTGGGTGATGGCGCCGATGATTTCGACGGCGGAGGAAGCCGCGCGCTTTGCGACGCTGTGCGCCGAGGCCGGGATCAAAACACCCGGCGTTATGGTGGAGGTCCCGTCCGCGGCGCTCACCGCCGAGGCGATCCTCCGGGAGGTGGCCTTCGCTAGCCTGGGCACCAACGACCTGACCCAGTACGCGATGGCCGCGGACCGGCAGCTCGGCCCGCTCGCGGCGCTGAACACCCCGTGGCAGCCGGCCGTGCTCCGGCTCGTGGGCCTCACAGTGGAGGGTTCGGCCGCGGAAGGGCACGGGAAGCCGGTCGGCGTTTGCGGCGAGGCCGCGGCGGACCCGGCCCTCGCCGTCGTGCTGACCGGCCTGGGCGTCACCACCTTGTCCATGACGGCCCGCTCCATCGCCGCGGTGGCCGCGGTGCTGAAGACAGTCACCCTGGCCGAGGCGCAGGAGCTGGCCCGGCTGGCCCTGTCGGCCCCGAGCGCCACCGAGGCGCGGGCCTGGGTCCGGGCCAAGCTGCCGGTGCTCGAAGACCTCGGCCTGTAACCCGCGTGTGAGCCCCGGCCCGGGGCGCTAGGATGCACTCCATGACACTGATTGCGCCCCGCGTGACGGCCGGGCTCCCGGCCGAGGATGCACAAAAGTTGCGGTACGCACTCAGCGGCAGCAGCGACATCACAGTATTCGTCGACGGCACCGTGCACCGGGTGCCGCCCGCGGCCAGGGACGCCGTCGTGGACCTGCTGGGCCGCTTCAGCCGGGGCGAGTCGGTCACGGTCAGCAGTGTTGAGGAAATGCTGACCACCTCGAAGGCCGCGGAGCTGGCGGGCATCTCCCACACCTACCTGCGCAACATGACGGACCGCGGCGAGATTCCGGTGGAGTACCGCGGAACGCACCGGCGGATCCGGCTCGCCGACATCATGGCGTGGCTCGAGACGCAGAAGAAGAACACGGCGGCGGAAAAGGCGGCCGAGCCGGCCGGCGGCGGCTCCGCCGGGGATAACAACAACGGCCGCGCGGATGGTTCGTGACGGCGTGATAAGGATCAAACAACGATCCCGGCCCGGCGCAGAAACGCGGCGGAGGCCGGGGTTACGCTTGAATTGTGGGTAAGTTCAGAGGGTGGCACATCCTGGCCGGTATCGCCGCCATGGTGCTCACCGGCATCCTCGGAACCGTGATGGGGCTGAACAACACGGCGGCCTTTATGGCCAGCTGCGTCGCGTTCGTCGCCGTTGCCCTGTGGACCGACAGCCGGATATCTCGCCGCAGGCGGGAAGCACAGCGGGAGGCTCAGCGGGAGGCAGCGCGGGAAGCACCGCGGGAGCCAGCGCACGAGCCGGTGCAGGATCCCGCCCTCCGGGACGACCACTAGGCGCCCGAAACGTCAGATCCGCGGCCGCTCGGCCCAGCGCCTGGCCTTGAGCGCCGCGTGCAGTTCCAGCCGGACCATTCCCTTAAGCGGGTCGACGCCGAGCACCTGCCGGATCCGGCCCAGCCGGTTGTAGACGCTGCTCCGGTGCAGGTGCAGCTTGGCAGCCACCTCCTGGACCGAGCTGTCGTTGTCGTAAAAGAGCTCCAGCACGGGCAGCAGCTCCCCGTTGCGGTCGTGGTCCTCGAGCATCCTGAAATACACCGATCCCGCGTCCGCCCAGGCCCCGGCGCCGCCGCCGGCCGAGGCCAGCAGCTGGTACAGGCCGGTGGCCCGGCAGTCCACCAGCTCGCCGAGCTGGGGGTCCACCGCCGCGGCCTGCGCCGCCTGGCGGGACTGGCGGTAGGCCTCGGCGAGTTCGCGCGGCCGGGAGAAACCCTCCGAGGTGCCAAGGATGATCCGGCGGACCGGGCGGCCGGCGCGTTTGGCCAGTTCCAGCTGGTAGTGGACCAGGACCTGGGCGTGGGCCGCACGGCCGGAGGACTCCTTGAAAAGGACGACAGCGTGCGTCTCGGTCCCGGCGCTGAAGAGAGCGGCGTCCACCCCGATGGTGGCCTGCAGCGCGGCGGAACGGTGGATCAGGGTGGAGGCGATCGGGTCCGAGCCCTCGGCCCAGCCGTCGGCGTCGAGGACGGTCACCAGCTGCCACGGCCCGCGGCCCTGGACTTCCTTCCAGCCCGCGACGGCGGCGACGGCGTTCACCTCGCCCCGGCACGCGGCCAGGAATTCCTGTTCACGCCGTCGGCGGAACTCGGATTCGGCCGTATTGGAGTCCAGCAGCAGGGCGGAGAGCTGCTCGAGCTCGGGTGCCACCTCCGGGAGCCGGGCCAGGACGGCGCCGGCGGTGGGTTCCTCGGCGTCGAGCTGGACCCAGAGGTACCCCACCCGGAAGCCGCGGACCAGCAGCGGGACGCACACCCGTCCCAGCATGCCGAGTTCCTCGTTGGCCGGCACCACCACCGGCCGCACCGCCGTCGCGATGCCGTGGGAGAGTTGCCAGGCGCTGACGTCCACCGCAACGCGTTTGCTGAGCAGGAAATTGACCCGGACCCGGTCCGCCTGGGACTGGTTGGAGCTGTAGGCGAGCAGGACGCCGTCGAGGTCCTCGAGCGAGAGCCCGCGCCCGAGCCGCTGCGCGACGCTCTCCACAAGCTGCTCAACGTCCTGTTGCTGCATGCTGCCACCTTACTGCCCCGCCGGGCCCGTCCACGAGCGGCGCGGCGACGGACAGCAGGCGACACCTGACGCTCCGGGAGTCGACAACTGTCGAGCCGGTGTTTTGCAGAACCGCGGAATGACGGGGGCGGTGCATCGGACGGCGCCGGAGGCACTGTCGCCTGCCTCACAGCCGGTCCTATTCTGGAATCACGACTTCCCCGCACATCCCGGCCCACAAAGCCGCCACCATTGGAGCCCACAAATGATCATCGGTGTCCCCAAAGAGATCAAGAACAACGAATTCCGCGTGGCCATCACGGCCGCCGGCGTGCACGAATTCCGCCACCACGGCCACACCGTGCTCGTGGAGCGCGGCGCAGGCCTGGGCTCCGGCATCACGGATGAGGAGTACGCCATTGCCGGCGCCGAAATCGTCGCCGAGGCCGACGACGTGTGGTCTCGCGCGGACATGGTCATGAAGGTCAAGGAGCCGGTCAAGGCCGAATACCACCGCTTCCGCAAGGGCCTGATCCTCTTCACCTACCTGCACCTGGCCGCCGAGCCGGAACTGACCCAGGAACTCATCAACTCCGGCGTCACCGCGATCGCCTACGAAACCGTGCAGGAAGGCCGCGCGCTGCCGCTGCTGGCCCCGATGTCCGAGGTTGCCGGCCGCCTGTCCGTGCAGGTCGGCGCCACCTCGCTGATGGCTCCGGCCGGCGGCAAGGGTGTGCTGCTTGGTGGCGTCCCGGGTGTCCGCCCGGCCAAGGTGGTTGTCCTGGGCGCCGGCGTGGCCGGGACCAACGCCGCCGCGATGGCCCTGGGCCTCGGCGCGGACGTCACCATCCTGGACATCAACATCAACCGCCTGCGCGAACTGGACGCCCAGTACCAGGGCCGCCTGAAGACCGTGGCTTCCAACGCCTACGAGATCGAGAAGTCCGTCGTCGACGCCGACCTCGTGATCGGTTCCGTGCTGATCCCCGGCGCCAAGGCCCCGAAGCTCGTCACCAACGAGCTCGTGTCCCGGATGAAGCCCGGTTCCGTGCTGGTGGACATCGCGGTGGACCAGGGCGGCTGCTTCGAGGACACCCACCCCACCACGCACCAGGAACCGACGTACAAGGTCCACAACACGATCTTCTACTGCGTGGCCAACATGCCCGGCGCTGTGCCGAACACGTCCACCTACGCGCTGACCAACGTCACGCTGCGCTACGCCGTCTCGCTGGCGAACCTGGGTGTCAAGGCCGCGTTCGAGCGCGACGCCTCCCTTGCCGCCGGCCTCAACATCGCCGGCGGCAAGGTGGCGCACCGTTCGGTCTCCGAGGCGCACAACCTGCCCCTCGTCGCCGACTGGCACGAGCTCGTCTCCGCGTAAGTTCCACAACACATCGACTGCTCCGTTACTGCCCTTTTGGAGCTTCAAAAGGGCAGTTTCGGAGCAGTCGATGGTTTTTTAAGCCAGCTCCCGCGCCTGCTCGATCAGTTTCAGGACCTCGACGGCGGCCGCAGGATCAACCGGGAGCGGAAGCGGGGAACTGGCCCCGCCGTCGATAATCTTGTCCGCAAGGATCCGGTAGAACTCCGGGTAGGCGCCGCGTTCGGTGGGCAGCCGGCCCAGGTGGCCGTCGCGGCCCAGCATTCCGGCCCAGTCGCGGTCCTCCACGCCGTAGTCTGCGTCGAGCGGGCTCCCGCCCGCGGCGAGAAAGGGCTCCTGCGGGTCGACGCCGTGCTTGGTGAAGCCGCCGCCGCTGCCCAGCACGCGGTAGCGCGGGCCCGGCTGCGCGCAGAGCAGGTTCATCGCGAGGTGGCTGGTGGTCCCGGAGTCGTGCCGCAAGGCCACAAAAACGTCGTCGTCCGCCCGTTCCCCGGGCCGGCGGGCGGCCAATTCGGTGTGGATCACGGTGGCGGGACCAAAGAGCTGCACGGCCTGGTCCAGCAGGTGCGTGCCGAGGTCGGACAGCACCCCGCCGCCGTCGTCCGCCGTGGCGGCGGCTTTCCAGGCCTTCGTAACCTCCGGGGACCAGCGCTCAAAGCGCGATTCGAAGCGCGTGACGGTCCCCAGGAGGCCGCGCTGCAGTAGGCCGCGGACGGTCAGGAAGTCTCCGTCCCAGCGCCGGTTCTGGAACACGGTGAGCACCCGGCCGAGCCGCGCGGCGAGGTTGGTGAGTTCGGCGCCCTCGGCGCTGCGCACCGTGAAGGGCTTGTCGACGACGATGTCGAGGCCGGCTTCCAGCGCCGCCTTGGCGAGCGGATAGTGGGTGGCCGGCGGGGTCCCGAGGATGAGCAGGTCCAGCTCACCGGCGCGGGCGAGGAGATCGGCCGGGGTGTCCACAACGGTGGCCCCGGGGTGCCGGGCGGCAGCGACGGCCTGCCGGCCGGCGTCGGAGGTGGCAATGGCGTCCAGCGAGTAGGCGGCGTTGGCCGCGATCAGCGGGGCGTGGAAGACGCTGCCGGACAGGCCGAAGCCCGCGATGGCCGTGCGGATGGGCACGGCCGGGATGGAGGCGGCGCGGACGGGGGCTGCGGAGTCGGCTGGCATGGTTCCACGCTACTCCGCCCCGCCCAACGCTCCCTCAGCCCTGACAACAAATCGGGCGACGCTCCCCCACTTGGTGAGGGAGCGCCGCCCGAAAAGCCGCTATAGCTGAGGGAGCGTCAGAAGGGAGGAAGGACTTACTTCTTTTCCCAGCCGATGGTGGTCCAGTCCGGAACCTGGGACAGGCTCTTGAACAGGGACGGGCCGTAGTTGGCCAGGCCGGTGCGGACGAAGGAGATCTGCGGACCGTTCATCACAACTCCCATGGAGAAGTACTTCTCCATGTGCTTCTTCTCAACGTCCATGGCCGCCTTGTTGCGCTCGGCGTTGTCCGGGATCGTGGAGAGCTTCTGGATCGCAGCGTCGAGTTCGGCGTCGCCGAGCTTGTTGGCGTTGGTCTTGGAATCGTAGAACTGCTTGACGGCGTCGGTTGCGTCCGAGCCCACGGTGTAGCCGGAGACGCTCAGGAAGAAGTCGCGGCTGCCCACAACCTTGCCGAAGTCGGCGGAAGCGCGCTGGTCGATGCCGACGTCCATGCCGGCCGCCTTGAGCTGGTTCTGCAGGGTCTGCGCGAAGGCCAGCGTGGTGGGGTCGTCACCGAAGTTGCTGATCTTGAAGGCGGCGGGAACGCCGTCCTTTTCCATGATGCCTGCGGCGTTGGCCTTGTAGCCGGCGTCGGTCAGGACCTTCTTGGCTGCGTCGGCGCCTGATTCCTTGACCGGGTAGTTGTCCTGGTAGTACTTGGAGAACGGGAGCAGCATCATCGAGCCGGAGCTCTCTTCTTCCCAGTTCAGGCCGTTGAAGCGGACCTTGCGCAGCGCCTGGCGGTCGACGGCGGTGAAGATCGCCTTGCGGATGGCGACGTCGGTCAACGGGGCCTTCTGCGCGTTGAGGTTCAGGCCACCGGCGAACAGGCGCTGGCCACGGCGGATCTCGGAGTTCTTGGTGCCGTCGAGCTGCTTGTACGGGGTGATGGTGTTCGCGGAAACGCCGTCGATTTCACCGTTCTTGAAGGCGGCGATTGCGGCGCTGCTCTCAAGCTGGCGGAAGACGACCTTTTCCAGGACCGGCTTGTTACCCCACCACTTGTCGTTCTGGGCGAGGGTGACCGTCTTGGCGGCGCTGTCGTACTTGTCGACCTTGAACGGGCCGGCCATCCACTCCGGGTGCATTTCGCCGGTGAAGCCGTCGTTGAAGATCGCCGGGGTGTTCACGGCCGGGTGCACAAAGCCGGTGAAGAGGGAGTCCAGCGGGTAGACCGGCTGGGTGGTGGTGACGATGACTTCCTTGGCGCTGGAGCCGGCCTTGACGGAGTCAACGAACTCGTACGCGCCGGAGCTGACGATGTCGATGTCCTTGTTGGTGCCCTTGAGCATGTTCCAGGTGTTTTCGAAGGTTTTGACGTCGATCGGCGTGCCGTCGTTGTAGGTGGCCTTCGGGTTCACCTTGATGGTGATGGTCTGCTTGCCGTCCTTGACCTCGCTCTTGACGTCTTCGCAGAAATCCTTGTTCGGCGAGGCGGTGCCGTCGAAGTCGAAGTTCCAGCAGCCCCAGGTGCCGGCCTGGTCGATCGGGCGGTGCAGGGCGGTGTTGTCCGCGCTGTTGCCGTTGTTGGAGAACCCGTTGAAGTCTGGGCCGAGGTTGCCCAGCGGCAGGGTGACGGTGCCGCCCGGCTGCAGGTCCTTGGCGTCCTTGGCGTTGATGCTGACGAGCTTGGCCAGGTCGCTGCCGGCCTCCTGGCCCTTGGCGGCCTCGGGCCCCTTTGCCGCGCCGCCGCCACCGCCGCAAGCGGTGAGCGCAAGCGCTGCCACGACGGCGGTAACGCCGCCGATCTTGGTCAGATTCTTCATGTGTTCCCCTTATTTCCTTTTTTGGTGCGAGTTGATGCGGGTGAGTAAATCAGGTGGTTTCGTGGACAACGAGCATGTCCGCGTCCAGTTCGCCGTCCGGGTAGAAACAGGCGAATTGCTGGTCTGTGGGGGCCGCGGGGGCAGCCGGGGAAGGTGCCTTGACTGTTTCCAGCGCGGGCTCCAGGGTCAGGCACTTCTCCTGCTTCGCCGCCGGCAGGGCTGCGAAGACCGGGCAGCGCGTGGCGAAGTTGCAGCCCTTGGGCGCTTCCAGCGGCGAGGGCAGGTCACCCTGGAGGATGATGCGTTCGCGGGTGCGTTCCAGGACGGGGTCCGGGACCGGGATCGCGGAGAGCAGGGCCCGGGTGTACGGGTGGCGGGGATTGTCGAAGACACTGTTGACGTCGCCGATCTCAACGATCTTGCCGAGGTACATCACGGCCACCCGGTTGGAAATGTGCCGCACCACGGAGAGGTCGTGGGCCACCATCAGGTAGCTGAGCCCAAGTTCCGCGCGGAGCGAATCCAGCAGGTTGATCACGCCGGCCTGGACGGAGACGTCGAGGGCGGAGACCGGCTCGTCGAGCACCACCAGCTTGGGGTTCACGGCGAGGGCCCGGGCAATGCCGATGCGCTGCCGCTGGCCGCCGGAGAACTGATTCGGGAACCGGTTGACGTGGTCCGGCTGGAGACCCACCAGTTCCATCAGCTCCATGATCCGCTTCCGGATCTGGGGTTTGGCCATGCCGGCGTTCTCGAGCGGCTCGGAGAGCACTTCGAAGACGGTGAACCGCGGGTCAAGGGCGCCGGTGGGGTCCTGGAACACCATCTGCAGTTCCTTGCGCATGGCGCTTTTGGTCTTCGCGTCGGAGGCCTGCTTGTTGCTGAGGCCGCCGATGACAACCTCGCCGTCCTGGTCCTTATGGAACTCCATGATTTCCAGCAGGGTGGTGGTTTTGCCGCAGCCGGATTCGCCGACGATCGAGAAGCACTCGCCCTCGCGGATGTCGAAGCTCAGCCCGTCCACCGCCTTGACGGTGCCGATCCGGCGTTTGATCAGGGCGCCCTTGAGCAGCGGGAAGTGTTTCTTGACCCCCCGGAGTTCCAGCACGCTGGGGCGGTCGGCGCGGGGGATCGCATCAAAACGCGACACCGGCACCGCGGGGGCCTTGAACACCTCGCGGGCGTCCACGTCCTCCCCCAGCGAGTCGGTCTTGATGCAGGCGGCCCGGTGCGTCGAGTCGCCGGCATTCCCGCCGGAGACCGGCCACAACTCCGGCTCGCCCTGCAGGCAGGCCTCGCTCACCAGCGGGCAGCGCGGGGCGAAGGAGCAGCCGGTGGGGGTGTGGATGAGGTTCGGCGGGATTCCCTCGATCGGCACGAGGGAGGTCTTTTCGGCCACGTCGACGCGCGGCACCGCGCCGAGCAGGCCGATCGTGTAGGGCATCCGCGGGTTGTAGTAGATGTCGTCGACGCTGCCGGTCTCCACCGGCTTCCCGGCGTACATCACCATGATGTCGTCGGCCATGCCGGCCACTACGCCCAGGTCGTGGGTGATCATTACGACGGCGGCGCCGGTTTCCTCCTGCGCGGTGTGCAGCACTTCGAGGACCTGCGCCTGGATGGTGACATCCAGCGCCGTCGTCGGCTCGTCCGCGATCAGCACGCGCGGGTTGTTGGCGATGGCGATGGCGATCATCACGCGCTGGCGCATGCCGCCGGAGAATTCGTGCGGGAAGGCCTTGAGCCGGTCCTTCGGGCTGGGGATGCCGACCATGCCGAGCAGTTCGACGGCGCGCGCTTCCTTGGCCTGCTTGCTCATGGTGGGGTTGTGGACCGTGAGCGCCTCGATGATCTGGGTGCCGACCGTGTAGACCGGGGTCAGCGAGGACAGCGGGTCCTGGAAGACCATGGCGATATCGTTGCCGCGGAACTGGCACATGGCCTTGTCGCTGAGCCCCAGCAGTTCCTTGCCCTGGAGCCGGACCGAGCCGGTGATCTCCGCCGTCGGGGGCAGCAGGCCCATGATGGCCATCGAGGTGACGGACTTTCCGGAGCCCGACTCACCCACGATGCCCAGCGTCTTGCCGGCGCGGAGGTCGAAGTCGATGCCGCGGACCGCGTGCACCACCCCGTTCTCCGTGTTGAACCGGACGTTCAGGTCGCGGACGGACAGCACGGCATCCGCCGGGGTGTGCAGCCCGGCGATGTGCAGGCGCTCGGCGGTGGAGAGGTCGGCGGATCCGCTGGCGGTCATTTCGTGGCTCATACCGTCTTCTTTTTCTTCTTGGCGCTGCCTACGGAGCTGGAGCTGGGATCGAACGCGTCACGCAGGCCGTCGTTCATCATGGCGAGTGAACCGGTCAGCAGGAACATCACGGTCAGCGGGACCCAGAACATCCACGGGAAGGTGGAGACCTGGGAAGTGGCCTGGCCGATCAGCACACCCAGGCTGACGTCCGGGACCTTGATGCCGATGCCGATGAAGGAGAACGCCACCTCGGCAAGGATGGCGCCGGTGACGCCGCGGGTGATGTCCAGCACCAGCAGCGAGCCGATGTTCGGGACAAGGTGGCGCCAGACGATGCGCCGCGGCTGGATCCCCATGTACTGGGCCGCCTTGACGAAGTCCCGCGTCATGAGGGACATCGAGAGCGAGCGGATGAGGCGGGCGGTGCCCATCCAGCTGAAGACCAGCAGGACGATGATCAGCAGGAGCCAGCTGGGCAGCGTCTGCTGCAGCCCGTTGCCCCCGCCGCTCGTGGCCACGGCCACCACCAGCAGGGCCGGCATCATGATCAGGGCTTCGAGGATGAACAGCATGACCTTGTCCACCTTCCCGCCGAAGTAGGCCATGGTGCAGCCGTAGACAGCGGCGATCAGGACCGAGACGAGGCCGACGACGAGGCCGATCAGGATGGAGATCCGGGTCCCCTCCACGGTCAGGGCGTAGAGGTCGATCCCGGCCTGGGAGGTGCCGAGCAGATGCTCGGACGACGGCGGCATGCCGATGTTGAACGGGTCGATCGTCTCCTTGTCCCAGCTGGTGAAGAAGCCGCCCACAAAGGAAAAGAGTGCCAGGGCGAGGAAGATCACCAGGCCGGCGACGGCTGTCTTATTGCGCAGGAAACGGCGCAGGATGATCGAGGACTTGGCAATGACGACGTCGTTGTTCTCGATTTTTGCTTCGTCGGCGACTGCGGCGGGGTCGATGGCATTGAGGTTGGTCATGGTTACTGCACCCGCACTCTCGGGTCGACCAGCGTGGTGGCGAAGTCCGCGAGGATCGCACCGACCGCGAAGATTACGGAGCCGTAGGCGAGGGTCGCCGTCGCGGCGTTGACGTCCTGCAGGGCGATCGCGTCGATGCTCCAGGAGCCGACGCCGTGCCAGGCGAAGATCTTCTCCGCGAAGAAACCGCCGGCGAAGATCGCCGGGATGGTGAAGGCGATGCTTTGCGCGACCGGGATGAAGGACACCCGCAGGGCGTGCCGGGTGATGGCCTGGTTGCGGGTCAGGCCCTTGGCGCGGGCGGTGCGGACAAAGTCGGCGTTGACGTTGTCCAGCAGGTATTGGCGCTGCGCAATCTGGTAGGTCCCCCAGCCCACGATGGTGATGGCGAAGGTCGGCACCGCGTAGTGGGCCAGCATGTCGATGAACTGCGCCCAGCCGTTGCCCTCCATCCCGGGGGTGGAGATGCCGGTGACGAAGAAGATGCGTTCGCCGACCGTCTCGTTGATGTTGATGGCACCGAGCTGCACCAGGAAGTAGGCGATCGGCGCGGGCACGATGTGGACCAGGTAGCTGTAGGACGTGATGACCCGGTCCGAGGCCTTGTACTGCCGGGCCGCGGTGTAGACGCCCAGGGCGACGCCGATGATCAGGGTCAGGATGATGGAGGCGAGGAACAGCCGGGTGGAGATCCAGACACGGTCACCGAATTCGGCGTTGATGAACGCGCCGTTGGGGCTGCGTCCCCAGTCCCAGCGGGTGACGATCGCCGTGAGCCAGTCGACGTAACGTTCCCACGGGCTGAGCTCAGGGTCGAGGCCCTTGAGCCGGAAGGAATTGACCACCTGCTCGGGGGTGGGCCGCGGAATCCGCTCCTGCTCCAGCAGCGCGGGCTGCAGAGTGTTCACGGCCAGGAAGTACCCTGCCGTGGTGGTCAGGAAGATCATAAAGACGTACGTGAGGGCACGTTTGGCGAGATATCGGAGCATGGGACGACTAGTTCTGGATCGCCGGTGTCTTTAAGGTGCCCGCCGGTGCCGGGGCGGGCTGTTCCGCCGCGCCGGGCGCAGGAGTCTTGACGAGATTCACAGCATGGATCCTTCCGTTGTCCCCCCCCATATGGCAGAGGGGTTTCCGCTGCCGATCCGGGATCACGGCCAGCGGGTGCCTGGCCCCCCGCAGGCCTTTCGGCGAGTCCTTGTGGACTATGTTGCGGGTCACATTCCAGAGGAAACTATCACAAAGGATTCGCGGGCTACCGCGCGAAAGGGAACGAAACGGGATACCCACTACCAGATCGTTATGAATAACTCATTTGAATAGATTTGACTTGGCAGCCGGAGATCCGATCGGTTAGCCTACGCGCCTTTGACCACGCGGGTGGCCAGCTCCCGCCAGGACTCTACCAGCCGGGCCGGCGCCACCCCATGGACCCGGACCGAATGCAGGATGCGCTCCGGCTCGAGTGTCACGCTCAGGGCACCGGCCATCAGCCAGGGGTCGGCGGTCACCCCTGCCTGGCGCAAGAGCAGCTCCAGGTGGCGGTGCCAGAGGACGGCGGCGGGCACGTCAAAGCGGTTGTAGGCGGACACGTCCGCGGCGCGGGCGAGCTCGCCGTATTCCAGCACCCAGCCGATGCGTTCGGCGCCGAAGGCCACCAGCCGCTCGAGGGCCGGGGCGCCGGGGCCCAGGGGCGGCGGGCCGAACATAAACCTGCCCTGGAACTTGGCCTCGGCGTCACTGAGCAGGGTCATCATCAGCCCCGCCCGGCTGCCGAACCTGCGGAACACGGTCCCCTTGCCGACCCCCGCCCGCTGGGCGAGGGTGGCCATGGTGAGGCCGTCCGCCCCGCACTCCTCGATGAGTTCGCGGGCGGCCCGGAGCAGCAGCTCACGGTTGCGGGCGGCATCCCGGCGCTCCGACTCGGCCGCGCGCGGCGACGACTGGCCGCCCGGGGCGTCGGGCGGGCCCGCGTGCGCGCCGGGGCGGATTGGGATCAAGCTCACAGCGCCCATTGTAGCGCCGGGGAATAATAAACGGACCGCAGTCCGTTTAGATGGATGAAGGCCCCCAAGGCCTCCGCGATCATCCAGCCGCCGGAACCTCCGCGGCGCGATACAAGGAGTTCACATGAGCACCAACACCGTTCTCACCCTGGTCGGCAGCCTGCGCGCCGGCTCCACCAACGCCCAGCTCGCCGAGGCGATCCAGCTCCACGCCCCCGAGCAGGTGGATGTCGTTATCCACGACAGCCTCGGCAACATCCCGTTCTACAACGAGGACATCGACGTCGAGGGCCAGGTTCCCGCCGCCGCAGCCGCCCTGCGTGCCGCCGCCAACGATGCAGACACCCTGCTGCTGGTCACCCCGGAGTACAACGGCACCGTGCCCGCGCCGCTGAAGAACGCCATCGACTGGCTGTCCCGCCCGTTCGGCGCCGGCGCCCTCAGCGGCAAGCCCACCGCCGTCGTCGGCACCGCCTTCGGCCAGTATGGCGGCGTCTGGGCCCAGGACGAGGCCCGCAAGGCCGTCGGCATCGCCGGCGCTCAGGTCCTGGAGGACGTGAAGCTCGCCGTTCCCGGCTCCATGGTCCGCTTCGCGGAGATCCACCCGAAGGACGACGCCGAGGTCGTGGAGCAGATCAAGGGCGTCTTCGCCGCCCTTGAAGAGGCCCGCGGCACCGAAGCGGCGTAGTCCGCACCGCACACCAGTCACCCCCGGCGGTCCCATCGCCGGGGGTGTCCTGTATCCGGAGGCCTACAGGCCGCTTTGTGAACAAAAGTTTTCCCACTGACAACGCGGCCCTGTATCCTAGGACTGTGAGCCACGAAACACTTGATGCCGCCGCAGAGCTTCTCCCGGCCGAGGCAATTGACGCAATCGAACGCGCGGCTACGTCCGCCCACCGCCACGAGAGGCTTTTCTCGGAGCGCGCAGCAAACATCAAGCAATCCGCCGTCCGGGACGTCTTTGACATTTCCCTGCGCCCCGGCCTCGTGTCGCTGGCCGGCGGCAGCCCCTACTTGCAGTCACTCCCCCTTGAGCGCCTCGGCCAGTCCGCCGCGAAGATTATCGCCGAACAGGGCCTCACCGCCCTGCAGTACGGCGGCGGGCAGGGTACCGAGGAGCTGCGCACGCAGATCTGCGAGGTGATGGCGGCCGAGGGCATCCTCGACGCGAAGCCCGAAAACATCGTCATCACCGCCGGCTCCCAGTCCGCCCAGGACGTGGCCACCAAGGTCTTCTGCGACCCGGGCGACGTGGTGCTGGTCGAGGATCCCACCTACGTCGGGGCGCTGAACACCTTCGAGGCGTACCAGGTGGATGTCGGCACCGTGCCGATGGACGAGGACGGCATCGTTCCGGACCTCCTGGAGGCCAAGATCGCCGCCCTGCAGACCGCGGGCAAAAACATCAAGTTCCTCTACACCATCCCGAGCTTCAACAACCCGTCCGGCATCACGCTGGCCGCCGAGCGCCGCCAGCAGATCGTGGATATATGCCGCAATGCGAATATTCTCATTCTGGAGGACAACCCCTACGGGCTGTTGCGCTTTGACGGCGAGCCGCTGACCCCGTTGCGGGCCGGCAACCCGGACGACGTGATCTACATGGGTTCCTTCTCCAAGATCTTCGCCCCGGGCTTGCGGATCGGCTGGGCCCTGGTCCCGGCGCACCTGCAGCGCCGCTACTACCTGGCCTCGGAGGCCGTCACCCTGTGCCCGCCGACCCTCAACCAGATGCTGGTCTCCGCGTACCTGCGGGACTACGACTGGCGCGGGCAGATCGCCACCTACCGCGGGCTCTACCAGGAGCGCTGCGAGGCGATGCTCGCCGCCCTGGAAAAGTACATGCCGGAGGGGCTGAGCTGGACGCGGCCGGAGGGCGGTTTCTTCGTCTGGGTGACCCTGCCCGAGGGCGTCGACACCTATCCGCTGCTGCAGAAGGCCATCGACGCCGGCGTCGTCTTTATTCCGGGGGCGGCCTTCACCCCCTCGGATGAGCCGTCCAACAAACTGCGGCTGGCGTACAGCGCGGTCCCTCCCGACGCCATCGAAGAAGGTGTCCGGCGTCTGGCGCCGGTGCTGGGGGAAGCCGTCGCGGCGTTGTAGCCTGAAGCATTGCTGTGGCCCGAACCGTGCCTGACCCTAGTTTCGCTTGATCAGAGGAGTCCCCATGACCGGAATCATCGTTGTCGGCGTCGACGGCAGTGAAACTGCCCTGAAGGCAGCCCACACCGCCCGGGACCTGGCGGCCTCCCTGGGTGCCACGCTGCACGTGGTAAGCGCCTTCGACAGCGACCGCACCGAAGTGTTCAGCAGCGGCAGCGACCGGTGGATCGTTTCCGACGCCGACGACGCCGAGAAGGTCGCCAAGTCGGTCGCGGAGAGCCTGCGCACGGCGGAGATCAACGTCACCTACGCCGCCGCCCGGGGCAAGCCGGCGGAGGCCCTGATCCAGGAGGCGGAGCGTTCCGGCGCGCAAATGATCGTGGTCGGAAACCGCCGGATGCGCGGCCTCGGCCGGGTGCTGGGGAGCGTTGCGAACAGTGTGGCCCACAACGCCCCCTGCGACGTTTACATCGCCAAGACCGACACCGCCGACTAGGGCTTAGGCGGAGCGCGGGCTAGGCCTGCGGCGCCGGCTGTGCAGTCTTCAGCATCCGGCGCAGGATCTTTCCGGAGGAGGACTTCGGCACGGCGTCGATGAACTCGACGCGCCGGACCTTCTTGAACGGCGCCACCCTGGCGGCCACAAAGTCCTGCACGGCTCCCTCGTCCAGCGCCTCGCCGTCGGGGCCCGGCTGGCGCACAACGAACGCCATCGGCACCTCCTGGCCGTCGGCGTCGGCCGTTCCGATCACGGCGGCATCCGCGATGCCGGGGTGGGTCAGCAGCAGCGCTTCGAGCTCGGCCGGCGCAATCTGGTAGCCCTTGTACTTGATCAGTTCCTTGAGCCGGTCCACCACCGTCACAACGCCGTCGGCCCGCACCGTGGCGATGTCGCCGGTGTGCAGGAACCCGTCCGCGTCCAGCGTGTCCGCCGTTTCCTCGGGCCGGTTCAGGTAGCCCAGCATCACGTTCGGTCCGCGGCAGAGCAGGTGTCCCGGGGCGCTGGTTCCCTCGGTGGGGACCTCGATCTCCTCCCCCGTGGCGGGGTCGAGCAGCTTGCATTCCATGTTGGGCACCGTGTAGCCGACCGAGCTGACCGGCACGTCCGTTGCGTCGACCGGAATCAGGTGGGACACGGGGCTCATCTCGGTCATGCCGTAGCCCTGCAGCACCCGGCAGCCGAGCCGCTCGGCCAGCCGCGCGCCGAGCTCGCCGTCCAGCGGCGCCGCGCCGGAGAGCGTGGTGTGGACGGAGCTGACGTCGTAGTCCGCCACCATCGGGTGCTTGGACAGCGCCACGGCCACCGGCGGGGCGATGAAGAGGTAGCTGCATTTGTGGTCCTGGATCATCCGCAGGAATTCCGCGAGGTCGAACCTGGGGATAGTCACCAGGCGGGCCCGCTCCCGCAGGGCCAGGTTCAGCAGCACGGTCAGTCCGTAGATGTGGAAGAACGGCAGCAGGGCCAGCAACCGGTCCTCCGGAGTGACCTTGAGCAGCCCGCGCGACTGTTCCACGTTCGCCACCAGGTTCCGGTGGCTGAGCATCACGCCCTTGGGTCGGCCGGTGGTGCCGGAGGAGTAGGGCAGCACGGCGATGTGGGTGGCCGGATCGAAGCTGACGTCCGGGGCCGGGGCGCCGGCGGTGAGCAAATCTGTCAGCGAGGGGTGGCCCTCGGCGCCGTCGAGCACCACCAGCCGCTCCGCCCCGATTCCGACGCGGTCGGCGGCCTCGCGGGCGGCGGGCAGCAGGGCGGACACCGTGAACAGCCAGGTCGCTCCGGCGTCGGTGAGCTGCTTTTCGATCTCGTCCGCCGTGTACAGCGAGTTGATGGGGGTGACGGTGGCTCCGGCGCGGAGCAGGCCGTGGAAGACCACGGTGAACGCCGGGATGTTCGGGCACAGGATGGCGGCGACCCCGTGGACGCCGAGGCCCTGGGCGGCGACGGCGCCGGCGAGGGCGTTGATCCGGTCGCGCAGCTCGCGGTAGCTCGTTTCCGCGCCGCTGGTGCCGTCGACCACGGCGACCCGGTCCAGGTCCTGCTCCGCCAGAGCACCGAAGAGGTACTCGTAGAGGCTGACGTCGGGGATATCTACAGCGGGGAACGGGCTCGAGAACACGCAAAATCTCCTTTGATCGGCGTCCGCCGGCTCGGCGGCGGCTGGTGCCACTCTAGTGCCGCTGCGCGGGCCGGGGACAGGAATCCCAAAGATTTGACCGGTGTCACCAGCCCCCGTGGGCAGTCTCACGCCGGTTTTGCCGGCCGGGGGCAGCGGCGCGGCGGTAAAATTGGAGGTGCCCCCGACGGTGCGGACAGTTCTATCCGCCCCCTTCTCACGGGAGACACCATGCCCGCTCTTCAGCGCCGCCAGCTCGTTGGCCACGACATCCTGCTGGCCCGGCACGGAAACCACATCAGCACCATGCGGGTGGACCGCGCGGGCGGCCGGGTGGTGGCCTACCTCGATGACGGATCGGTGGACAGCGCCCCGAACCTGATCTCCCCCGCCCTGCGGATGCCCGACACGGTCCGGAGCGTCCTGCGCGAGGACTGGAAGTTCCTCGGCACCGTCACGGCCGCCAGTTTCGGCCTGGCCGGCGTGCTGTTTGCCGCCGCCGCGGCCGCCGCGGGCTGGGGCAGCGCGCCGGGCATGGCGGAACTGCTCTCGGCCTACCCCGGGAGCTAGCGAGCGTTCAAGCCTAGTTAGAGGGACTTTGGTGCCGGGAACGGCGTGAAAGATTCGGACCCCGCGAACCACCCCGAGTCGTTGGCATCACACCGGTCTCCTTCAACGCGGCGTCCCATCGTGTGGAACGCCCCGCCGAAGGAGACGAGCGGTTCCCGCTCCGTGATGTCCATGGCGATGACCTCACCGACGACGATGATGTGGTCGCCGCCGTCGTAAATGTTCCATGGCCGGCACACCAGGGTGGCGGCGTTCCCGGCCAGCTCAGGGACGTCGCCGTCCAACGTCCATTTCGGTTCCGTGTCAGCGACGCTGCCGGCAAAGTGCCGGGCAGCATCAATTTGTTCGAGGGAGAGGATGTTTACGGCGAACGGGGCACCCTCCAGGTAGCCTGCCGCGCGCGAGGCCCGGGTCAGCGTGACTTGCGCCAGCGGCGGGTCGAGGGACACGGCTGCGAAGGCGGTGACGGTTGCCCCGTGCGGAATGCCATCGGATGTGCGGGTGGTAACCACAGTGACACCGGTGGCGAAACTGCCGAATACCTGGCACAGTTCCCGGTTTTCGATGCCTCCCATGACGTCTCGCGTCATCGTCGTCTCCTTCCTGCTGTGTGTTCGGACCGGGCAGAGTTATCCGAGGTCTCCTCCGCCCACCGGCAGGACAACCCCCGTGATGTAACTGGCGTCGTCAGAGGCCATGAACAAGATCGGGTCGGCTTGCTCGTCGAGCGTGCCGTACCGCTTGAACAAAGTGCTTTCGGTGGTCTGGTCGACGATCTGCTGATACCACATCGCTTCTTGTTCCGACTGCTCGTTGGGATTCCGGGGTATCTTTCGCGGCGGGGCCGCTGTGCCGCCGGGTGCCGTCGCCACTACGCGGATCCCGTGTGAGGCAGCTTCGAACGCCAGCGAGGCGGTCAGCGCGTTGACCCCGCCCTTTGCCGCCGCGTACGGCACGCGGTTGATGCTGCGCGTGGCGATCGAGGAGACGTTCACGATGACCCCGGCCGCCCGCTCGACCATATGCGGCAGCACGGCACGGCAGCACCACAGCGTCGGGAACAGGGAGCGCCGCACTTCGGCCTCGATTTCGTCCTCCTGATAGTGCTCGTAGGGCTTGGCCCAGATCGTGCCGCCAACATTGTTGATCAGGATGTCAATCCGCCCAAACTCCGCCAGCGCGTAGGCCATCAGGTCAGCGGCGCCCGCATATGTTTCCAGATTGCAAAGGAAATACCGGACGGGAACTCCACCGGCAGCCAGCTCGGCACACACCTCCGTGACCAGCTCCGACCGGTCCGCCAGGACCACGCTGCCGCCCTCGGCGGCAATCTTCCGTGCGACGACGGCGCCAATCCCTTGGGCGGCCCCTGTCACTACGACAACCTTGTTGGTAAAACGCATTCCTGTGTGTCCTTGCTTGTCAGTTGTAGCCGATTCATGGCTGGCAGGCGCCCGCCCCGCGGGTCTTGATACCGCGGCGGCGGGCCCTGCCTGTCTGTCTCCTGCCGCGCTAGCTGACGGCTTCACGTTCCAGTGGCGTCGCCGTCGGTGCAGGATCGGCCTCGACAGCCTTGCTCCGCACCAGGAGAGTGGCCAGTCCGGCGAGGACCAGCGGAACAGCGAGAGCCATGAAGTATCCGGAGACGCCCAGTCCCGTAAGGATGACCCCGCCAAGGGCGGAGCCCACGATGGAACCAAGACGGCCAATGCCGATTCCCCAGCCCGTAGCTGTGGCACGAAGTTGAGTGGGGTAGGCGTTGGCGATCAGGTAATTCAGGGCCAACTGCTGGCCGCCAATGCCGAAGCCGGCGAGCCCGATCAACACGAACACCAGCGCAAAATTGGAGCCGGCCAATCCGAGCCCGATCGCGATGACGATCCCCGCGCCAAACATGACCAGCAGCAGCTTCCTTGGGTTCACCTTGGGCAGGATTATGGACAGCGGGATGGCAAAGAGGATGAACGCGCCGTTGACGGTCACGGTCCCCATGGCGGCCTGGGAGCCTGCCAGCCCCAACATCTTGAGTGCGGTGGGCATCCACAGCAGCAGCAGGAACCACGCGATCCAGTTGAGCAGGTAGGTGGCAAAGACTGCGATGGTAACCATCCGGTACCTGATTGAGAAGAGTGCCGCGATGGAACTGCGTTCCTCGGCTTTGTCATTTGTCGTCAGCAAGGCGTCCGGGCTGACCGGGCGGCCGGAGACCGACGCCATGATCCGACGCGCCGCTGCGTCGGCTGCGGGCGTGCCCTTGGCTGCCAGGAAAACGGGCGACTCGGAGAGCATCCTCAGGCAGATCAAGACCATGGCCAAGGGCAGCACGCCTCCGGCCAGGAATATTCCGCGCCAGCCCAAGACGGGGAGCCAGGCCGCCGCCACAAGGCCGCCGAGCAGCGCACCGCCAGGCAGGCCCAGGAGCACCAATGTCATGAACGTCCCGCGTCGGGATTTGGGGCTGTACTCTGCCGTCAAAGCCAGCAGGGCGGGCGTGGCGCCGCCCATGCCCAGGCCAATGAGGAAGCGCAGAATGACAATCTGTTCCAGCGATTGAGCGAAGGCACCAGCAAGGGAAAACACGCCAAAAAGTGCCAGGGCGAGCAGGATGGTTTTCTTACGACCGATCCGGTCGCCGAACGTACCGAGCGACATGGCGCCCACGCACATGCCAACGGTGCTGGCCGTGATTACCCACGTCATGTCCGTGGCCTGCAAACCAAAGTCTTCGGCTATTGCCGGACCGATGAAGGCAATGGACTGCGTGTCGAATCCGTCCAGCAATGCGATCACGAAACAGAGGACGACGATGGACCATCGTTTGAATCCCATGGGCGTGTTGTCGATAACGTCCTGGACGTTATAGGCGGTTTTTGTCACCGGTAACTCGCTTTCGTGTGAATGTTCTGATCCGGTTGATCTGGGATCCGCGCGGCTGCGGCCACTGCATTTTGGGCAGGGGGCAGCACGGCGGTGTTGGGAGTGAAATTTTGGAGCGATCCCCCGGGGCAGGAAGACTCCGGCCCCGGGGGTGGCGAAGGCGCCTAGTCCTGGGGGTCGAGCACGAAGTTGTACGTGACTTCGCGGCCCTTGCCGTCAGCCCGCTCGGTGGGCGCGAGGACGAGTTCAGGCTTCACGGCCGAGGCGATATCGTCGGCAACGTGCTCGTCGCCTTCGAAGTAGAGCTGGGTGGTGATGAGCTGGTGCCCGGGGGCGGAGACCTTCAGGTGCAGGTGGGCGGGCCGCCACGCGTGCCAACCGGCCGCGGCGATGAGCGCGCCGCAGGCGCCGTCGGTGGGGATCTGGTACGGAGCGGGCTGCATGGTGTTGATCTGGAAGTTGCCCTGGGCGTCGGCGGTGATGGAGCCGCGGAGGTTCCATTCCGGCAGACCGGGAGCGAATTGGGAGTAGAAGCCAAGGTCATCGGCGTGCCAGAGTTCAATCAGTGCCCCGGCGAGCGGTTCCCCCGCGACGTTCGTGACCTGGCCCTGGAACAGCAACGGGGTACCGGGCTCGTCGTCGCGCATTGGCAGAGTTGCGGGGCTACTGAGCGAGGGGGCGTTCGGGACGTAGTACGGTCCCTCGATGGTGCCCTTGGAGCCGTGGCGGTTGGCGTTGGCGACCTCCTCGACGGAGTGCTCCACCCAGACGTCCAGGAACAGCGGCCATTCGCCGTCCTCGCCAACCTGGATGAGCCAGGCCTTGAAGGCGTTGTATTCGTCGTACGTGACCTTCTCGTCGAGGACAATATCGTTGACAGCCTTGACCAGCCGGCCGGCAAGGGCGCTGACGCGCTCCTGGCTGGTGCTGGCTGCGATGTGCTTGTTCTCGCGGAAGCGGGCGGTTGCCCCCGCGCCGGAGGAGGCTGCTGTGGCTTCGGTTTCGGTTGTCATGATGACTCCTTTGTCAAAGAACTGAGGGGTAGAGCGGATGTCGATGGTCGCCGGACGGCGCGCAGTGCGGTGCATCACATGCGGTGTCATTTCCACGGTAGGCCCGGAATTGATCGAGGGGAAATACCTATTTCGCTTTCATTGAAAGCTTGCGGATATGAATCCGGGGGTGCCTATTCGATGGCGGACGGATGCTTGGCGAGAGGCGTCACCTTGATGTCCATGAACGGGAAGAGCGGCAGTCCGGAGAGCAGGGTGTGCAACTCGTCGTTGTCCGCGACGTCGAACACCGAGTAATTGGAGTACTCGCCCACGACCCGCCACAAATGAGCCCAGCGTCCGTCTCGCTGAAGCCGCTGGGAGTACTCCCGCTCCTCCGCCTTGATGGCGTCGGCGCGCTCCTTGGGCATGTCCAGGGGGATGTTGACGTCCATGCGGACCAGGTACAGCATGTGGTTCTCCTTGGGGTCTTGGAAATCGGAGGGAAGGATGCGGGCAGGACGGGCTAGTCCCGGCGGTACTTCCGCAGTTTGTCGGCGTCGATGGCCGCGCCGACGCCGGGAACCTCACGGACGCGGATGGCGCCGTCGGCGATCTTCAGCGGTTCGGCGAGAAGGTCGTCCGTCATGTCCAGGTAGTTCGAGAGTTCCCCGGCACGCCGGGAGGTGGCCTCGAATGCAGCTCCGAAGGTAACCGTGGCGAGGCTGCCGACCTGGGTGTCGATCTGGTTGCCCATGGTGACGTCCACGCCGAGCCCCTCACAGAGCCCGAGGATCTGCTGGGCTTCGGTGAAACCGCTACGCGCGGTCTTGATGCAAATTGCGTTGCTTCCACCGGAAAGCAGCTCCCGGGATACGTCCCCAAGGGTGGGGACGCTTTCGTCGCCAACGATCGGGATGCTCGAGTTCTGGACGAGCCGGCGGCGGCCCAGGGCCTCTCCGGCGTCGCACGGTTCCTCCAGCATGGACAGGCCGAGGCCCTCGGTCCGGCGGAGGACCTCCATGGCCTCATTCGCTGTCCAGCCGCGGTTGGCATCGAGGTAGATCTCGGTATCCGTCCCGAGCCCCTCCCGCAGGACATGGCAGGCCTCGACGTCGAGGGAGAGCGGCCGCCGTCCGGTCTTCAGCTTGAACGTGTTAATGCCGTAGGTTTCACGGAACCGCAGCGCTTCCTCGAGGAGCTCCGCAGCGGGCTTGAAGCCCAGCATGTGGGACACCCGCATGCTGTCCGTGAAGCCGCCCAGCAGTTTGTGCACCGGCGTGCCCAGGGAGATTCCGATGACATCCCAGAGCGCAATGTCCAGGGCGCCCTTAGCCGTGGGGTTATTGACCGTGCGCCGGAGCAGCTGCCGGACCTTCGAGCGGTCCAACGGATCCAGTCCGATCAGCTGAGGGGCAAAGACTTTGGTCACCACCGAGACGATCGAATCCTGCGTTTCGCCGTAGGTGTACGGCCGCGGCGGAGTGTCCGCGACGCCACAGATGCCGGTATCGGTGTAGATCCGGAGCAGCACGTGCTCCGCGGAGGTCACCTCACCACTGGCGAACTTCAGCGGGCGCGCGTAGGGAATCGAGTACGGGATGGCCTCAATGCGTTCAATTTTCACGGCGGAGTTCCTTTGCGGCAGCGACGGGCTGCGGGGAGTCGAAGAGTTGCAGGAAACTATGCAGGAGGGGTGTTTCGGTGCTCCGGTTCCAGGCGACGGCGAGGTCGACCGGCGGGGGATTGCGCAGCGGGCGGAACACCACGCCCTGGAAGGAGAACATTCTGGACGTCATTGGCACCAGTGCGATCCCCATTCCGGCGGCAACGAGCGAGAGCAGGGTAGAGGTCTCCCTCGCTTCCTGGACCAGCCGGGGCTGAAACCCGGCTTTGCGGCAGGCGTCCACCACGATGCTGCTGACGGCGGAGGAGCCGGGATAGCCAATGAAATCCTGGCCGGCGAGGTCCGCCAGTTCGAGGATCCCCGTATCGGCGAGGGGCGAATCGGCGGGAAGTGCGGCGACCAGCTGATCCTGTTCCAGCAGTTTGAGCGCAAGGTTTCCGGAACGGACCGGCGGTCGCAGGACAGCGGCGTCGATCCGCCCGTCCTCCAGGGCGGACTCCATTTGCGGTGTCAGCATCTCGCCCTGGACGGTAATCCGGAGGCCGGGAAGGGCGCGCCGGGCCGCCTGCACGATACTGGGCATCAGCCGGTAGGTTGCGGTCCCGGTGAAGCCCACGCGGATCACGCCGGTGGCTCCGGCACCGACCTGCTTGACGTCCTCTTCGAGAGACTCCAGTTCCTGCAGCAGCAGCCGGCCCCTGTCCAGGAGGACCTGGCCGGCAGGGGTGAGGTCGACCTTGCGGGTGGTGCGCTGCAGCAAGGGCGTCCCGAGCTGTTCCTCGAGCTGGCGGATCTGCTGGGACAGCGGAGGCTGGGCCATGTGCAGTCGCTTGGCTGCGCGGCCGAAATGGCGCTCCTCGGCGACAGCGATGAAGTACCTGAGGTGACGCGTCTCCATTGAAGCTCCCGGGCAGCTCGGAGCAGGCCAAATGCCGTGCTCAGATCAGCTTAGGAGGACCACTTAGTAAGGGGAAATATCTATTTGGAGACTTTTGGGACGTTTTGCATATCAAAGACCGGGCGAGGGCCCTGCCCGCGCCGGAGCTCAGTCCAGCAGCAGGGCGGGCTCTTCCAGGATGGACGCGACGTCGGCCATAAAGCGCGCCGAGAGGTCCCCGTCCACCACCCGGTGGTCGAAGGACCCGCCGAGGGTGGTAATCCAGCGCGGGATCACCTCGCCGTCCAGGACCCAGGGCTTCTGCTTGATCGTTCCGAAGGCCACGATCGCCACCTCGCCGGGGTTGATGATCGGCGTGCCCGTGTCGATGCCCAGGGCGCCGATATTCGTGACCGTGAGGGTGCCGCCCTGCATCTGCGCCGGCTGGGTCTTGCCCGCCCGCGCCGTGGTGGCGAGCTCGTTCAGGGCCAGCGCGAGCTCCTTGAGCGAGAGGTCCTGGGCGTTCTTGATGTTCGGCACCATCAGGCCGCGCGGGGTCGCGGCGGCGATGCCCAGGTTCATAAAGTGCTTGACGTGGATCTCGGCCGAGTCGCTGCCGTCCTCGGCATCCACCCAGCTCGCGTTGACACTGGGGTTGCGCGCCGCGGCCCAGATGACCGCCTTGGCGAGGATCAGCAACGGCGAGACCTTGATGCCCTCGAAGTCGCGGGAGGCCTTGAGCCGCTTGACGAACTCCATGGTGCGGCTGGCATCGACGTCCACGAAAATGCTCACGTGCGGGGCCGCGAAGGCAGACTCCACCATGGCCCGGGCGGTGGCCTTGCGCACGCCCTTGACCGGGATGCGCTCGATCCGCTGCTCCTGGGGCCGGCCGGTCTTGCCCCAGAACGAATCCGCCTGGTCCAGCTCGGCGTCGCGCTGGGCCTGGTAGCTGACGAGGTCCTCGCGGGTCACCTCGCCGCGCGCGCCGGTGGGTACAACGTCGGCCAGATCGATGCCGAGGTCGCGGGCGAACTTCCGGACCGGGGGCTTGGCCAGGACACGGCTTACCAGTCCGGTGATGGCGCCGCCGAGCGTGGGGCGCGGGTCGACGGCCCCGGCTGCTGCGGGAGCGGGACGCTCGGCCCTGGCGACAGCCTCCGGGCTGATCCAGATGTCGTGCGCCTCGACGGGTTCGACGGCGGGCGCCGGGGCGGATGCAGGGGCCGGCGCGGGCGCCGGGGCGGATGCAGGGGCCGGCGCGGGCGCCGGGGCGGCGGCTGCCGGAACAGCGGGCGCGGTGATCCGGCGTCGGCGCTTGACGGCGTCGGCCTTGGGGCCGGAACCGACCAGCGGGCCGCCGGCCGGGGGTCCGCCGGCGTCGGAGGTCTGCGGCTCGAGCGTGCCGTACATGGGCGCTTCTGGCACAGCAGGAGCGTCGGCCGGCGCGGGGGCCGGGGCGGTCTCCGCCGCGGCGTCGGAGACGCTGATGATCGGCGTCCCGACGTCGACCGTCACCCCCTCGGGGACCAGCAGCTCGGTGACGGTCCCGGCGTACGGGGACGGGAGCTCCACAAGGGACTTGGCCGTTTCGATCTCGCACAGCACGTCGTTGACGGCCACGGTGTCGCCGGCCTTGACCTTCCACGAGACGATTTCGGCCTCGGTCAGGCCCTCGCCGACGTCGGGAAGGTTGAACTTGTTCACGGTCATGGGGATCCCCGTCAGTAGGCGAGGGCGCGTTCCAGCGCCTCAAGGATGCGGTCGATGTCGGGGAGGTAGTCTTCCTCCACCTTGGCCACCGGGTAGGGCATGTGGAAGCCGCCGACGCGCATGACCGGGGCCTCGAGCGAGTGGAAGGCCCGCTCGCTGACGCGGGCGGCGATCTCGCCGCCGATGCCGCCGAAGGTCGGCGCCTCGTGCGCCACGATCAGCCGGCCGGTCTTCCGGACCGAGTCGGTGACGGTGTCGAAGTCGATCGGCGAGATGGAGCGCAGGTCGATCACTTCCACGCTGTGGCCGTCCTCGGCGGCGGCGGAGGCGGCGGCGAGGGCCACCGGCACCAGCGGGCCGTATGCCACAACGGTGGCGTCGGTTCCGGAGCGCAGGACGTGGGCCTGGAACGGGTCCGCGGACTGCCCCGGGGAGGTGGTGTCCACCTCGCCCTTGAGCCAGTAGCGCCGCTTCGGTTCGAAGACGATCACCGGGTCCAGGCAGTCGATGGCCTGCTGGATCATCCAGTAGGCGTCGTGCGGGTTGGACGGGGTGATGATCCGCAGCCCGGCGGTGTGGGCGAACAGCGCTTCCGGAGACTCGGAGTGGTGTTCGATCGAGCCGATACCGCCGCCGTACGGGATCCGGATGACAACGGGGACGGTGAGGTTGCCGTTGCTGCGCGAATGCATCTTGGCCAGCTGCGTGGTGATCTGGTTGAAGCCCGGGAACACAAAGCCGTCGAACTGGATTTCGCAGACCGGCAGGTAGCCGCTCAGCGCCAGGCCGATGGCGGTGCCGATGATGCCGGACTCGGCCAGCGGGGTGTCGACGACGCGGTCGGCGCCGAACTCCCCGATCAGGCCGTCCGTGACGCGGTAGACGCCGCCCAGCGGGCCGATGTCCTCGCCCATCAGCAGGGTGCGGGGGTTGCCGGCCAGCGAGGCCCGGAGGCCCTCGTTGATGGCCTTGGCAATGGTCATGGTGGTCATCAGTTGGCCGCCTCCGTGTCGGCAGGCTCCGCCTCGTCGGCGAAACCGGCACTGTACTCCTCGAACCAGGCCAGCTCTTCGGCCACCAGCGGGTGCGCCTGGGCGTAGGTGTTGGCGAACGCCGTCCGGATGTCCGGGGTTTCCAGGTCGTGGGTGGTCTTGCGGACGTAGGCGGCGAGCTCGTCGCCGTCGGCCTTGACCTGGTCGAAGAAGGCGTCGTCGGCAAGGCCCTCGGCGCGGAGGTACTTCTCGAGCCGTTCCAGCGGGTCCTTCGCCCGCCACCGCTCTTCCTCCTCGGAGCCGCGGTACTTCGTGGGGTCATCCGCAGTGGTGTGCGCGCCGACGCGGTAGGTGAAGGCCTCGATCAGGACCGGGCTCTTGCCTTCGCGGGCGCGTTCGAGGGCCCATTCGGTGACGGCGTGGACCGCGATCACGTCGTTGCCGTCCACCCGGATGCCGGGGAAGCCGTAGCCCTTGGCACGGTGGGAGAGCGGGATGCGGGTCTGCACGGTAGTGGGCACGGAGATGGCCCAGTGGTTGTTCTGGCAGAAGAACACCACGGGGGCGTTGTAGGAGGAGGCGAACACCATGGACTCGTGCACATCGCCCTCGGAGCTGGCGCCGTCGCCGAAGTAGACCATGACGGCGGCCTTCGGATCCTGCGTCCCGGCGGCGGACCCCGCGGCTGCCGCCTGGGCTGCGGCGCGCTTCTGGTCGCGCTGGATGCCCATCGCGTAGCCGACGGCGTGCGGGGTCTGGGCGGCCAGGACCAGGGTGTACAGGTGGAAGTTGGTCTCCTTGGGATTCCAGCCGCCGTTGGATACGCCGCGGAACTGGCGCAGCAGTTCGGCCAGGTCCACGTTGCGGGTGAGCGCGACGCCGTGTTCCCGGTAAGTGGGGAAAATGTAGTCCTGCGGCTGGCTCGCCCGGCCGGAGCCGATCTGCGCCGCTTCCTGGCCGGTCAGCGGGACCCACAGCGCCAGCTGGCCTTGCCGCTGCAGGGCCGTGGCCTCGACGTCAAAGCGGCGGATTTTCGCCATGTCGGCATAGAACCCGCGGAGCTTTTCGGCGTCCAGCCGGGCCGCGTATTCGGAGAACACCGGATCGGTGCCCAGGGTTCCGTCCGGGCTCAGCAGCTGGACCATGGGGACCGCGGGATCGCCCAACACGGCTTCGGCCTGCGCCTCCCGCTGGTCGTCCACGCCGGTTCCGTCGAACTCGGTAGAGGGCAGATGTGTGGCGCCCATACCGTCTCCTTGCCTGCCGCATCCGAATGCGCCGCAATCGTTGGGATATATACGGGGCAAGGAATACATTCCTGGTCCGGCATATATTTGGCTAACTCGTCCCCTACTTTATCGGCAGCGGGTTCCCGGCGGGCTTCATGTTAAGCGCTAGGAACGCTGCGGGGGTTTTGTATAGATCGCACACAATTCGAGGAACCGGGTGTTGGCCTCGGGTTCACCGATGCTCACGCGCACGCCCTCGTTGCCGAAGGCCCGGACGGAGAGGGCCCGCTCTCCTGCCAGTGCGGCGAATTCCGCGCTGTTGCTGCCCAGATTCAACCAGACGAAGTTGCCCTGGGCGTCAGGTACGAACCACCCAAGGTCGCGCAGTCCGGCCGTCACGCGGTCCCGTTCGTCGACTAGGCTTTGTACCCTTTCTACAACCTCGCCGAAGTGCTGGAGCGAGGTCACCGCCGCCGCCTCGGCGATCTGGGAAACTGCGAACGGTGTGGCGGTGACCCGCAGGTGCTGGGTGAGCTCCGGCTGGGAGACGCTGTAGCCCACGCGCAGCCCGGCCAGGCCGTGCGCCTTGGAGAAGGTCCGCAGCACCACCACGTTGGGGTACTTGCGGTACATCTCGATGCCGTCCACGGCGTCCTGGGCCCGGACAAACTCCTGGTAGGCCTCGTCGATGACCACCACAATGTCCGAGGGCACTGTCTGGAGGAACCGCTCGGTCTCCTCCGTGGTGAGGATGGGGCCGGTGGGGTTGTTCGGGGTGCAGAGCAGGATCATCCGGGTGCGCGCCGTCACCGCGGCAGCCATGGCGTCCAGGTCGTGCCGGCCCTCCGCCGTCAGGGGAATCTGCACGCTCTGCGCGCCGGCGAGGCCCACGCTGATGGGGTAGGCCTCGAAGGACCGCCACGCGTAGATGACCTCGTCGGCCTTGCCGTCATCGTTCTGGCCGGCGAAGGTGGCCAGCAGCTGGTTGAGGGCCCCGAGGCTGCCCGCGCCGGTAACGATGTCCTCGGCCGGGACGTCCAGGAAGCCGGCCAGCTCGCCTCGCAGTTTGCTGCTGAGCGGGTCCGGATAGCGGTTGAAGTCGGTCTGCGCCGCAATGGCCTGCTGCACTGCAGGAATCGGGGGCAGGGGGTTCTCGTTGGAGGACAGCTTATAGCTCACGAGCCCCTCGACCGGGACCGGGGGCTTGCCGGCCGCGTAACGGGGAAGGAGGTCTACCACCGGCCGCGGGCGGATCCCGCCGGCCTGGTTCTCTGATGAAGTCATGCCACCTAGCCTACTTCGACCTCCTGCCGGGAGGCCCGGGGATGTGACAGCATGGGGCCATGCGCTCACTCTTCGTGCGGGTCATCGTTAATGCACTGGCCCTTTGGATCGCCAGCTGGATCCTTCCCGGGATGGATATCTCCACCACCGCCACCACCGGGGCCGTGGCCAACAGCGGCGTCACGCAGGGCACGGACACGATCGGAATCATCCTGGCGTACCTGTTCATCGGGCTGATCTTCGGCCTGGTCAACGCCCTCGTCAAGCCGCTGGTCAGTCTGCTGTCGCTGCCGATCACCATCCTCACGCTGGGCCTGTTCACGATCGTCATCAACGCCGCCATGCTGTACCTCACCTCATGGCTGAGCTCCTACACACCGGTACATTTCACCATCGACTCCTTCTTCTGGACGGCGGTGTTCGCCGCCATCATCATCACCGTCGTGTCCCTGGTCGCCGGCAGGCTCCCGGGCGGCCGCCGGCGCTGACCGCCGCCCTACACGGCCATGCCGAGCGGTACGGGCTTCTTGCGGTCCGGGCCCGGCGCCGTGGGAACGCCCTGCGGGGCCAGCGCCTCGCGCCGCAGCGAGAACCTCGTGACCGTCGAGGCACCCCCGGCCCCGACCACCGCCGCGAGCGCTGCGGTGGAAGCCTGCAGCGAGGGGTCCCTGCTGACCGAGACGGCTTCCGCCCCGGCCGCGTAGTTTTCCAGCCGATGGCCGGGGCCCAGCCGGAAGTCTTGCAGCGGCGGAAGCGCCAGGTCATTGGTCAGGGTCACGGTCGCACGGTCCTTGGTGTCCGCGTTGGCCAGCCCGTCGGCTCCCGGCACCCAGTCGTGCCGGTGCTCCAGGTGCAGGCTGCCGATCCCGGGTTCGGGGCTGATGCCACCCACCGGGGAACCTGCGGTCAGCACGAACCTGAGGTCGAACTCGGCCAGGAAAGCTTTGTCCCGGCTAAGGTTCATGGCGTGGATGCCGCCCTGGCTGTAGCCCACCACGGCGAGCTGCTCCCCCGCTTCCGCGCCCGCCTCCCGCAGCGCCTGCCGAATGGCCGCGTTGGTTGCCTCCGAGTCGTAGCCGAGCGCCTCGGCGATGCCGGCCGTGTCGAAGGGGTTCGTTCCCTCCGGCAGGCCGCCGAGCTGCGTGCCCGGAATGATGACCACCCAGGCGCGTGCGCTGCCGCCGTCGACCCGGATGACCTCGATGTCGCCACTGGTCCGGCCCACCGCCTCGGCCCGGCGCAGCAGGCCCGCCGGCGAGACATCCACGTCCGCGGCAAACGTTTCGCTGCCGACAACCCTGACCGGCCTCGGTTTCAGGAATTCCAGCCCGGGCGCCGCGGCCAGGTCCCGCACGGCGCGGCGGACGTCGGTGGGGCCGCTGAGCACCCCGACGGTCCCCGCCAGCGGAAAAGTCAGTCCCAGCAGCAGGGCGAGGCCGCGTGGAGCCTCAGCCACCCCGTGTTCGACCTGGTCCCGCACGCCCGGGAGCTCGAAAGGCGCCGGGCCGGAGCCGTACTCCGGGCCGCTGAGACCCATCCGGAGCAGCAGCGCGTTGCGGGCCTCGGTGAACTCGTACTCGCGGTGGCTGGCCCGGACCTGGGCGGCGATGTGTTCCAGCTCGGCCCGGACCCGGCCGACGTCCCGGCCCGCCTCCCCGACGGCGATGATGGCCTCGCTCCCGCTGTGGTAGGAATCGGTCTGGTACTGAAAAAGCGACCGCCGGATGCCGTCGGCGTCACCTTCAACGGCATAGAGCCGGCGCACCACGGCGTCCAGGGCAGCCGCGCCCGCCAGCAGCTCCTCGAACTGGAAGCTGAGGCCGCCTACCCCGCCGCGGATGCGCAGCATCCCGTCGGGGGCCGGCGCCGACGGGCGCGGAACCTCGCCGGCGCCCGAAGGAGTTACCTCCGCCATCAGTAGCCCGGCTGTCCGGAGGAGAGTGTCACGTTCTGGGCGTGGCGCAGCACCACCGCCTGCGCATCCGCGAGGGCGTCCCGGGCGCGCCGCAGCGACGCTGCCTGCAGCGACAGCGTGGTGCGGTAGGCCCGGCCCGCGGGAGATTGCCAGTCCTGCAATTCAAGCCGGCCCAGCCCGGCAAGCACGGCGCCGGCCTGCTCCGCGCAGGACGCCACCCTGGCCGCCAACTGCTGGACCTCATAGCTGCGTGAGGCGCAGGCCGCCGCGTCGGCCGCCGTCAACGTGCCGCTCATGGCTGAAGCTCCCTTCCACGTTCCCGTTCCGGATTCCCACGCTAGGGACCCCGGCGGGGGGCCGGAACCGGCCGGGGTGGTTATGTGGAAAACCCGGCGGACCGCGACCCGCACCGCGGGTCCTGGTACGCCGGCCGCGGCCGGGATGTCATACGCACCCGCGCGCTTAAGGCCCGGCTGCACTTCGTGAAAGAATCGGACCATGCCTGAAACTGCCGCCCCAGCTGAGACCCGCACGCCCTCCGGACGCCTGGCCCTCGCCGCGTCCGACCACCAGATCGCGCTCGGCCCGCTGGACGGCCGCTACCAGCCCGCCGTCGCGCCGCTGGTGGACTACCTCTCCGAGGCTGCCCTCAACCGCGACCGGGTCGCCGTCGAGGTTGAATGGCTGATCCACCTGACCAGCAACAGCGTGCTGCCGGGCGCCGGCCCGCTGAGCCCGGAGCAGCAGGCGCAGTTGCGCGCCATCGTGACCGAGTTCGACGCCGCGTCGGTCGCCGAGCTGGCCGACATCGAGGCCGTCACCGTGCACGACGTCAAGGCCGTGGAGTACTACATCGGCCGGCGGCTGCCCGGCATCGGGATCGAGCACCTGACCGCCATGGTGCACTTCGGCTGCACCTCCGAGGACATCAACAACCTCTCCTACGCGCTCGGCGTGAAGGGCGCCGTGGAGCACGTCTGGCTGCCCGCGGCGCGCAAGCTCGTCGCCCAGATCAGCGCCATGGCCGAGGCCAACCGCGCGGTGCCGATGCTCTCCCGCACCCACGGCCAGCCCGCCACGCCCACGACGCTGGGCAAGGAGCTCGCCGTCATCGCGCACCGGCTGACCCGCCAGCTGGACCGCATCGCCCGGACCGAATACCTCGGCAAGATCAACGGGGCCACCGGCACCTACGCCGCGCACGTGGCCTCGGTGCCGGGCGCCGACTGGGAGCAGGTGGCCCGGAGTTTCGTCGAGTCCCTGGGCCTGGACTGGAACCCGCTGACCACGCAGATCGAAAGCCACGACTGGCAGGCCGAGCTGTACGCCGACGTCGCGCGCTTCAACCGGATCCTGCACAATGTCTGCACCGACATCTGGAGCTACATCTCGATCGGCTACTTCGCGCAGATCCCGGTGGCCGGCGCCACCGGCTCTTCCACGATGCCGCACAAGGTCAACCCGATCCGCTTTGAGAACGCCGAGGCCAACCTGGAGATCTCCTCCGGGCTGCTGGACGTGCTGGGCTCTACCTTGGTCACCTCCCGCTGGCAGCGCGACCTCACCGATTCCTCCTCGCAGCGCAACATCGGCGTCGCGTTCGGCCACTCCCTGCTGGCCATCTCCAACGTGGCCAAGGGCCTGGACCGCCTCGACGTCGCCGAGGACGTGCTGGCGAAGGATCTGGACACCAACTGGGAGGTCCTCGGCGAGGCGATCCAGATGGTGATGCGCGCAGAGGCGATCGCCGGCGTCGAAGGCATGGAGAACCCTTACGAGCGGCTCAAGGACCTGACCCGCGGCCAGCGCGTGGACGCCGCCCGGATGCAGGAGTTCGTCCAGGGGCTGGGCCTGTCCGCCGACGCCGAGGCCCGGCTGCTGGCCCTGACCCCCGGCAAGTACACCGGCATCGCCGACAAGCTGGTCGACCACCTGGCCTAGCCTTGCTTGCCCCGAGTTAACCTTCCGGCAGGCCGCCGTTTACGCGGCCGTCGAGGACTGGCCAGCTTCCACCGGGAAGCTGGGACTGTTACCGACACGAGGAGACCCCCTTGCCGAGCGACACCGAGTCGACTGCACGGACTGTCCTGGCCGAGCCCGGCGCCGGCACAGCAGCGGACGCAGCCGTAGCGGACGCAGCTGTAGCGGACGCAGCTGCCCTGAGCCTGATGAGCTTCAACATCCGCTGCGACATTGCGGCGACGCTGCCGGGGCAGGCCGACTACTGGCCCGAGCGCGTCCCGGCGCTGCAGGCCGTGCTGGCCGAGGAACTCCCGGAAGTCCTGGGCATCCAGGAGGGCCTGGAGCACCAGCTGGCCGTGATCGAAGAGGCCTTACCGGAGCACTACCGGATGATCGGCCACGGCCGCGAGGGCGGCCGCCGGGGCGAGCACTCCTGCATCTTCTACGACTCCCGCCGCCTGCGGCTGCGCATGTGGGACCAGTTCTGGCTCTCGGACACGCCCACGGTGCCCGGATCGGCGACATGGGGCAACGACGTCACCCGGATCGCCACGTGGGGCCGGTTCGAGGACAGCTGCACGGGGCGTGAGCTGATGGTGGTCAACACCCACTTCGACCACGAGTCCGAGAACGCCCAGCTGCGCAGCGCCGAGGCCATCATCGAGCATGCCACGCGCGAGCCCGGGCTGCCGACCGTCCTGATGGGGGACTTCAACGCCGACGCCGGCGCCTCCGGGGCGTACAGCACCCTGGTGGGCAGCGGCGCTTTCCGGGACTCCTGGACCGCCGCGCAGCAGCGGCTGACCCCGGAGTACGGCACGTTCCCGAACTACAAGGACCCGGTCATCGGCGAGAGCCGGATCGACTGGATCGCGGTGACGCCCGACATCCAGGTTGCCGAGGCCGCAGTCAACACCTTCCGCTTGGACGACCGCTACCCCAGCGACCACGCGCCCATCCAGGCCACTGTCCGGCTCCAGTGACCGGGCTCCAGCGCCCGGCGCAGCCGGTAAAATCGCTGGCATGTACAGCCGGTAAGATCGCTGGCATGAGGCTGCTGCTGATCCGCCACGGGCAGACCCCCGGCAATGTCCTGGGCCAGCTGGACACCGCCCACCCGGGACCCGGCCTGACCGAACTCGGCGAGCGGCAGGCCGCCGCCCTCGCCCGTACCCTGGTGAACGAACCGATCGAGCTGCTCTACGCGTCCACCCTGGTCCGCACCCAGCTCACCGCCACACCGCTCGCGGGCAGCCGGGGCTTGGAGATCGAAGTGCTCGCCGGGCTGCGGGAAATCGAAGCCGGCGCCTTGGAAAAGCTCACCGACCGCGAATCCCACCTGCGCTACCTCGGCACCGTGTTCGCCTGGGCCGGGGGCGAGCTGGACCGGCGGATGCCCGCCGGACCCAGCGGCCACGACTTTTTCGAACGCTACGACGACTCGATCGCGAGGATTGCCGCAGCCTCCAGCGGCGCGGACGATGCCACCGTGGCCGTGGTCAGCCACGGCGCCGCGATCCGGGTCTGGGCCGGGCTGCGCGCCGCCAACGTCGATCCCGGGTTCGCGGCGCGGCACGTGCTCGCCAACACCGGCATCGTGGCGCTCGAAGGCGATCCCGACGCCGGGTGGCGGCTGATCCACTGGGACGACAGCCCGGTGGGCGGGCTCGCCCTCGCGGACCCGACGGCGGAAGACCCCACCGGCCGCCCCGCCTAGCCTGCACTTCGGGCGCGGGCCGCCGAGTTCTCGAAGCCCTTACACGGCGGAAACACCGGCGAAACCGCGCCTCCCTAGCCTTGGTCTGCATAACCCTTCGTCGAATCGAGGCAGCGATGCAGACCAACCCGCGGCTCCACATCCGACAGGTCCCCTGGACCAACCCCGTGGGCGCCGACCTGCGGGCAGCCCAGCAGGCCGAACTGGACGCCCGCTTCGGCCACAGCAGCCACGAGCCCGGACCGCCGCCGTCGGAGACGGACACCGCGGTGTTTCTGGTGGCCCACGACAAGGCCTCCGGCCAGCCGGTTGGCTGCGGCGGCCTGCGGCTGCTGGACGACTGCACGGCGGAGATCAAACGGCTGTATGTGCTGCCGTACACCCGCGGCTCGGGGGTGGCCAGCTCCATCCTGGCGGCGCTGGAAGGACATGCCCATGCCCTGGGCATCACCACCCTGACTGCGGAGGCGGGGTCGGTGCAGGCCGACGGACGGCACTTCTACGAGAGTTCAGGCTTCACTGCCGTGCCCAACTTCGGACCCTACGTCGGGGTGGAACACTCGTACTGCTACGCCAAGGCGATCAACTCGCACAGCGCCGCGCGCACGGCAATGGTGTGAACTCCCTGTGAATACCGCCCGGAAGCTGTCGCCGGGGGCCGCGAAGGGCTTTGCTTAAGACACGGACCACCGCGTCAAGAGAAAGCCGGAACGCATGAGCCGGAACCATGCCCTCCCCGCCCGCCGGATGACCGGCCTCCTGCTTGCCGGCGCGCTGATTACCGCGGCCGCGGCCTGTATCCCGGCCCCGCAGCCACCCGGCCCCACCGGCAGCGGCACGCCCACGGCGCCTGCACCGACGACGGCGAGCCCCCCGCCGTCGTCGTCCCCGTCGTCTTCTGCGCCTACGTCGCCCACCGCCTCCGGCGGGCCGCAGGCTGCCGGTAAACCCGGCCACGTGTTTGTCATCAACCTTGAAAACAAGGGTTACGACAAGGTCTGGGGGGCGGGCTCCGCGGCTCCGTATCTCTCCCGGACCCTGCGCGCCCAAGGGGTGCTGCTCTCGGAGTATTACGGCATCGCGCACAACTCCAACCCGAACTACCTTGCCCAGATTTCCGGTCAGGCTTCGAATCCGATGACCCGCGCGGACTGCCCGACGTATGCACCCTTCACCCAGACCGGGACGGCCGCGCTGGGACAGCTGCAGGGCACCGGCTGCGTCTACCCCGAGTCCGTCCCCACCGTCGCCGGCCAGCTCAGTGCCGCGGGCAAGACCTGGAAGGGCTACATGGAGGACATGGGGACGCCCTGCTTGCATCCAGAACCCGGCGCCAAGGACGACCACCAGGGCGCCAAACCGGGGGATCAGTACGCCACCCGGCACAACCCCTTCGTCTACTTCACGTCGATCACCTCATCCCCGGACTGCGAGGGCAATGTGGTGGACTTCTCGGCCCTCGCCGGGGATCTGCAGTCCGCCGCCACGACCCCGAACCTCGCCTACATCTCGCCCAACCTCTGCCATGACGGGCACGACAACCCTTGCGTCGACGGCAGTCCGGGCGGGCTGGCCGCCAGCGACAGCTGGCTGCGCGAGCAGGTCCCGGCCATCATCGACTCCCCCGCGTTCAGGCAGGACGGCGTCCTGGTCATCACCTTCGATGAGACCGAGGGCCAGACGACCGGCTCGGCAGCGATTCCTGGCGGCGCCGCCGGCGGCCGGGTCGGTGCCTTGGTACTCTCACCCTTCACCCGGGGAGGCACAACCTCGGACACGCCGTACAACCACTTCAGCCTGCTGGCCAGCATCGAGGACATCTTCTCGCTGCCCCGGCTCGGGTACGCCGGGGCACCGGGCCTGAAGAGCTTCGGTACGGACGTGTTCAACGCCCGGTCCTGACGCTGGCCTGACCTGCCAGGGCGGCGCCGGGAGTTCAACGCCCGTTAAGCCCGCGGGCACACACCGTTCCAACGCGCGGGCCAGACTCGAACATCGTGGCCCGAACGATTTTATCGATTCGATAGGCATAATCGCCCCAATCCGCAACCCGCGGCTATAGGCTGGCCCCACAATGCCCCCTGATCCCAATCAGAATCGAGTCCCACCTGTGCGCACGTTGAAAACCATGGTTGCCGCCGCCGTCGCCGTCAGCCTGCTCTCCGGCTGCGGCGCCGGCGCCGCCGCCCCCGGGTCCTCCTCCGCCGCCGCCGGTCCGGCCGCCGTCGCCCCCTCCGGTCCGCCGTCCGGCGAGACCCTGGTGGTCTACACGAACTCCAACGGCGAGGGCCGCGGCGAGTGGCTGACCCAGAAGGCCGCGGAGGCCGGGTTCAAGATCCAGATCGTAGGCGCCGGCGGTGCCGACGCCACCAACAAGCTGATCGCCGAGAAGAACAACCCGATCGCCGACGTGGCGTTCGGCCTGAACAACATGTACTTCGAGCAGATCAAGGCCGCCGGCGCGGTTGAGCCGTTCACCCCGTCGTGGTCCGGGGAAGTCGATGCCGCCAAGGGTGACAAGTCCGATTCCAGGGCGTACTGGCCCCTGGTCCAGCAGGCAATCCTGCTCGGCTACAACTCCGCCAAGTACAGCAAGGACCAGGCGCCCAAGGACTGGACCGACCTCTGGACGCAAGACAAGTTCAAGTCCCGCTACGAGCGCGTCACGGGCCTGGGCACCGCAACCGCGCAGCTGGTGTTCGCCAGCATCCTGACCCGCTACAAGGACGACGGCGGCGACCTGGGCATCTCCGACGAGGGCTGGAAGCAGATCGAGGGGTACTTCAAGAACGGCACCCCGGCGGTCGCCAAGACCGACCTCTTCGCCCGCATCGCCTCCGGTGACACGGACATGGGCCAGATGCCGTCCTCGATCATCGCCGAACGGCAGAAGTCCTTCAAGGTCACCGTGGGCACCGTGATGCCGTCCGTGGGCGTGCCGCTGGCGATCGAGCAGGTTGCCCTGGTCAAGGGCTCGAAGAAAAAGGACGAGGCGCTCAAGTTCATCAACTGGTTCGGCAGCGCGCAGACCCAGGGCGCCTGGGCCCAGCAGTTCAACTCCATGCCGGTCAACACGGCCGCCGTGGCCCAGGCCAAGCCCGAGGTCGTCGAGTTCTTCAAGACGCTCAAGCAGCAGGACATCGACTGGAACTTCGTGCAGGCGAACATGGGCAAGTGGGTCGAAAAGATCGAACTGGAATACATGAGCTGAGCCGTGCGGGCGGGGCCCGGCCGGCAGCAGCGCCGGCCGGGCCCGCCGTCGCCGCCGTCGCCGTCGCCGCCCTGCCCCTGACCCTGCCCCGCCGCCAGAAAAGACAGGTTCCATGATCCGTTTCGAAAACATCGAGGTCACGTTCGGTGACTTCACCGCCATCCCCGGGCTGAACCTGGAGGTGAAGCAGGGCGAGTTCTTTACGCTGCTGGGGCCATCGGGCTGCGGCAAAACGACGGCGCTGCGCACGCTGGCGGGGTTCATCGAGCCCTCCGCCGGCGAGGTCTACGTCGACGGCCGGGCGGTCACGCGGCTGCCCAGCGACAAGCGGCAGGTCGGCATGGTGTTCCAGAACTATGCCCTGTTCCCAAGCATGAGTGTCTGGGAAAACATCGCCTTCGGCCTGCGCGTCCGCAAGGAGAAGGCGTCCGAGAGCGACCGGCTGGTCCGCGACATCGCCCGGCGCGTGGACCTGTCCGAGGAGCAGCTGCACAAGAACGTCTCCGAACTCTCCGGCGGCCAGCAGCAGCGCGTCGCCGTCGCCCGGGCGCTGGTGCTGCAGCCGAAGATCCTGCTGCTCGACGAGCCGCTCTCGAACCTGGACGCCAAGCTCCGGCACCAGCTCCGGCAGCAGCTCAAGGACCTGCAGAGCGAGTTCGGCATCACCACGGTCTACGTCACCCATGACCAGGACGAGGCGCTGGCCATGAGCGACCGGATGGCCGTCTTCAACCAGGGTGTGGTAGAGCAGGTGGGCACGCCGCAAAGCATCTACGACGAGTCCGCCACCGAGTTCGTCTGCAACTTTATCGGCGACAGCTCGCGCCTGGGTGCAGACCTCGTCGCCGAACTGAACCGGCTCGCACGCCACGCCCTGGACCCCTCGGCCAACTCTTACCTCCGGGTGGAGAAGGCGTCGCTGGAGCCGGCCGCCGACGGCTCGGCCGTTCCGGTGGACGGCACCGTCATCTCGCGGACCTACCACGGCCTGCACAGCCGCTACGTCGTGCGCTGCCACGGTTCCGAGATCCGGCTCCTGGTCAGGGAAGACGGCGGCGCCCACCCCGTTACCGGGAGCCCCGCCACCGTCTACGTCCAGCCGGCTCACGTGCTCCAGTACGACCCGGAGACCGGCGTCTCGCTGGGCGCCCGGCTGCAGGAAGCGAACCGGGCGTGAGCCGGGCCGGCGCCGGCGGCGCCAGCACCCGGAGCATGCTCCGCTCCCCGGCGGTGCTGGTGGCCGGCGTCGTCCTGACCTGGTTTATCACCGCCTTCCTGGTCTGGCCCAACGCGAATGTGCTGATCCAGACGTTCTTCCCGGACGGGCAGTTCTCCGGCCGGGCCGCGGAGAAGCTGTTCTCCTCGCAGCGGGCGATGAAATCGCTGGGCAACAGCTTCCTGCTGGCCGTGGCCCTGTCCATCACGGTCAACGTGGTGGGGATCTTCATTGTGCTGGTCACCCAGTACTTCAAGATCCGCGGTTCCCGGATCCTGTTCCTCGGCTACGCCACCACCTTCATCTACGGCGGCATCGTCCTCGCCGCCGGGTACAAGTTCATCTACGGGGAAAAGGGGATCGTCACCGGGTTCCTGGTCTCCGTCTTCCCGGATCTGGACCCCGGTTGGTTTTCCGGGTTCTTCGCCGTCCTGGCCGTCATGACGTTTGCCACCACCACCAACCACATGCTGTTTGTCACCAATGCCCTCAAGGGGGTGGACTACCAAACCATCGAGGCGGCACGGAACATGGGCGCCTCCACCTGGACCATCCTGCGCCGGATTGTGCTGCCGATGCTCAAGCCCACCCTGTTCGCCGTGACAGTGCTTTCCTTCCTGACCGGACTTGGCGCCCTCTCCGCGCCGCAGGTGCTCGGCGGCCGGGACTTCCAGACCATCACACCGATGATCCTGACGTTCACCAACAGTCCCACCTCCCGGGACCTCGCAGCCCTGCTGGCCGTTATCCTGGGCGTGGCGACCATGCTGATGCTCGCCGTCATGACGCGGCTGGAAAAGGGCGGAACCTACTTCTCGGTGTCCAAGGTCTCCGCCGGGCTGCAGAAGCAGCAGATCACCAACCCCGTGGCCAACGCCGTCGTGCACACCATTGCGTACCTGCTGTTCGCGGTCTACACGCTGCCGGTGGTCCTGATCGTGCTGTACTCCTTTGCCGACGGCGCCGCCATCCAGACCGGGCAGCTGCAGCCGGGCAGCCTGACCCTGGACAACTACGTCCGGGTTCTCACCCAGCCGTCGGGGCTGCGGCCGTTCCTCATCAGCATCGCCTACAGCGCAGTGGCCGCCGTGATCGCCGTCGGCGGTCTGCTGTTCGTGGCCCGGATCCTGCAGAAGTACCGTAAATGGGTCACCACCGCCGTCGAGTACCTGCTGCACATTCCGTGGATTTTGCCGGCGGCGCTGCTGGCCCTGGGCCTGATCCTCAGCTATGACCACCCGAATCCGCTGGTGGGCGGCGCCGTGCTGACCGGCACCACCGTGATCCTGCTCGTGGCCTTTGTAACCGTGAAGATCCCCTTTACTCTCAGGATGCTCAAGGCCTCCTTCGCCGCGGTCAACTCCTCGCTCGAGGAGGCCGCCGGGATCATGGGCGCGAAAACGCTCTACATCTTCCGGCGCATTCTACTGCCGATCGTGCTGCCCGCCGCGGCCGCGGTCACGGCGTTGAACTTCAACAGCATGCTGGACGACTACGACACCGCGATCTTCCTGGCCCACCCGCTCTTCCAGCCGCTGGGCCTGGTCATCAAGGCGAACACCGACGGCGCGGAGGGCATCGAGGGGGTGTCCAACACCTTCGTCTACACGGTGCTGCTGATGGTGATCACTGGTGTGACGATGTACTTGGTCTACGGCCGGTCCGGTCGGAAGCCGGGCACGCGGGCAAAGGCCAAGGCCCCCGGCCTGGAAACCCCGGCGGCGGCCTTGGCGGATTCCGGGCGCACCGGTCCTGCGCTGGTGCCCTAGCCTTCGGGCTGTCCCATCAAGCCCAGAAATCGTCCCACTTGGCGGTGTCTTCGGAGTACTCGCGGCCCTCGGCGATCTTTCCGTCGCGGACCACAAAAGCGATGACGGTGCCCATCGCCAGGGTCTGCCCGTTGCTTGTTGCCTGGGCGTGCTGGATTGCGACCGTGTGATTCTCCCCGCCCACAATGTCCTCGACGCTGGCCTGGAACGAGCCTTGGCTGCCCGCTCCCAGTTCGCCAAAATACGCCAGGACGGCGTCCCGTCCCTGCTTCGTTCCGGACAGCACACCGCTCCCGGCTGCATACCAGACTGCGTCCTCCGCGAAGAGCTCGCTGAGGGTCGCCATATCCCCGGCGTTAAAGGCCTCGTACCCCCGCCGGACCAGCTCGATATTCTCTGTGCTTCCCATGATCGGACACCTCTCCGTCGTCCTTGTCGGGTCATGCTGGGACGGTTAAAGGCTAGTCCTGAGCAGGGGTGCTGTCGACGGAATTGTGCCCCCTCCCGGGGCCGTTCCTAGCGCCCTGCGGGCCAGCCGGTGTAGGCCTCCACGAGGTAGGCGCGGCCGTGCCGCGAGGACACCACGGAGCTGAGCTCGCCGAGCTGACGGGCGCGGGCGAAGTCGTCGGCGTCGGCCGGGGTATGGAGCATGGAGGTCATCCAGTAGGAGAAGTGCTGCGCCTTCCAGACCCGGTCCAGGGCGCGGTCGCTGTACAGGTCCATGAGCTTGTTGGAGCCGGTCTTGTAGAAGCTGTCGAGGCCCTCAAACAGGACCCGCACGTCGTGGATGGCCAGGTTCAGGCCCTTGGCGCCGGTGGGCGGGACTGTGTGGGCGGCGTCGCCGGCCAGGAAGAGTTTGCCGTGCCGCATCGGGGCGTGCACAAAGCTGCGGAACTTCAGGACGGTCTTGTCGATGACGGGGCCCTCCTTGAGCTCGAAGCCGTTGCCGTTGACGCGGCTGCGGAAGGCCTCCCAGATCCGGTCCTCGTCCCAGTTCCGCACGTCCTCGTTCGGGTCGCACTGGAAGTACATCCGCTGCACGGTCTCGGTCCGCTGGCTGATCAGCGCGAAGCCGTTGGCTGAGTTGGCGTAGATCAGCTCATCGGCACTGCGCGGGGCCTCCGCGAGGATTCCGAACCAGGCGAATGGGTACTCGTGGAAGTACCACTTGCGGGCCGCCTCCGGGATCTGGACGCGGCAGTGGCTGCGGGAGCCGTCCGCGCCGGCGATGAAGTCCGCCTGGAGCTCGTACTCGGTGCCGTCGGCGTCGGTGAACCACACCCGCGGCGCGCCCTCAATGTCGTGGATACTGGTGTCCGTGACGCCGTACCGGACGTCCCCGCCGTCGGCCTCCCGGCGCGCGGCGAGGTCCATAAAGACGTCGGTCTGGGGGTAGAGCCAGACCGATTCGCCGACCAGGTCCTGGAAGTCGATGCGGTGGCTTTCGCCGTTGAACCGCAGTTCGATGCCGTCGTGGCGGTCGCCGTCGCGCAACACACGGTCGGAGACGTCGCTGTCCACGAGGAGGTTGACGGTGCCGTGCTCGAGGATGCCGGCCCGCACGGTCTCGGAGATCTCCTGCCGGCTGCGCAGCTCGACCACGGTGGATTCGATGCCTTCCTTTGCCAGGAGGTGGGAGAGCATCAGCCCGGCGGGGCCGCCGCCCACGATCGCGACCTGGGTGGTGATGACTTTGCGGTTTGCCATGGTGTCCTCGCTTCGTTGCGGGGCCGGGACTGCTGGGCGTCCGGGGCCGGTGGATTCTCTGGCTACAGTGTGCGCCCGAAGCGGTGATCCGCGTTACACGTCTTCCATTGAACGGAAATCAACGGCGGCGCGGGAGTCCCCGAGCCGGCGCCCGATCCCCCGCGCAGCGGTCTGCAGGGCCGGCACCAGCGCCTGAAGCCGCACCTCCCGCAGCGGAACCACGACGCCGAGTGCCGCCATGGCCCGCTTCCGGCCGTCCAGCACCGGGACGGCGATTCCCCAGGTGTCGGGATCCACCACTCCGGCCAGCTCGGCGAAACCCTGGCCGGCCACCTCGGCCAGGAGCGCGCGGACGTCCGCGGCGCGCAACCTGCCCTCGGGATCAGTGAACTGGCGCAGGTACTCCGCCTGCGCCGCCGCCGGCTGGTGGGCCATCAAAGCCAGCCCGGCCGAGGAGAGGTGCACGGGCATCCGGCCGGCGATCTTCGCCCGGTTCGCCACGGAGCCGCGGCGGGACAACCGCTCCACGAAAAGAGCCTCCCAGCCATCCAGCACGGCCAGGTTGACGTTCTGGTGGAGCACCTGCTGGATGTCCTCCATAAAGGGCAAGGCCGCCTGCCGGAGGGCGAGGGTGGGGGAATTCCGGTTCACCAGCTCCCAGAGCCGCAGCCCCAGCCGGACCGATCCCCCGCCGCCCAGCTCCACGAGGCCATGCCCGGCCAGCTGCCGGACCAGCCGGTGCGCCGTCGTCAGTGGCAGGCCGGCCCGGTCCGCGAGGTCGGAAAGCTGCAGGGCCGCCGAGCCCTCCGGGAACGCCTCGATCAGGCGCACCACACGGTCCACCACCGAGTCCCCGGTGCGGGAGTTAGCCATCCGTCCTGCTTCCCTAAGCCGTTGCTGTGCCTGGCATCAGTCTTCCATTGAATGGCCGCCCACGCTGAGCCGGCGCCACACGGCCGGGGCCAGCACCACGGCGACGCCGACGGCGGCTCCGATGACGGTCTCCAGGAACCGGTCCCGCAGCAGCGTCCCCGCCGGCGTCGGGGCCACCAGCAGGGTCGAAATCAGCGCCAGAGGGGTGACGAAGACCTGGGCCAGCACGTATTGGCGGGCAATGAACATTTCGGCGCCGAACTGGCAGGCCGCGATCACCAGGACCGTCTGCCAGGGGGCGGGTTCCAGCAGCAGGATCAGCGCGAGCAGGACCAGTCCCAGGGCGGTCCCGATGATGCGCTGCACGCCTCGGCTGAGGCGGTGCCGGGTGGAGTGCCCCACCAGCGGGACGACGGCGGCCACCATGGCCCAGTAGTTGTGGCCGAAGCCGAGCCACTCCCCGATCATGGTGGCAAGGGCGCCGGCCAGCCCCGCCGCCACGAGGTATCCCACCGCCTCCAGCCAGGCGACGCGTCGCTCCCGGTCGGTGAGCCGTGCCGGCGCGGGCCAGGACCACGGCTGGCGGCGGCTCGGGACCACTCGGGAGGACAGACCCATCAATAGCGCGAAGAGGACCGTTAGGACGGCCACCAGCATGGCCTGCCACAGCGGCGGCTGGTTGTGGATGGAGGCGATTGCCGCGAAGGCGAAGATGTGGAACAGGGATCCCGCCGGCCGGAGCCGCCACCAGGCGACAATCAGCGAGCAGCCGCCGGCCACCAGCGTGGTGGCGAGGACCTGCAGCCAGGTGCTGCCGGACGGCGTGAGGGCGAATGTTTCGCCGGCCCGGGCCGTCAGGGCACCGAGCAGGATCACGGCCAGCATCAGCGTGCCGGCCCGCAACTGGAGGATCAACCGCCGGCCGTGGGGCTCGTTCCGTCCGTAGATTCCGGTGAAGGCGCCAAAAGAGGCAAAAATGGCCAGATCCAGCCGGCCCAGCAGCACCAGGGTGAGCAACGGGACAAAGACGCCGACGGCGCACCGGACCGCGACCTGGTGATCCTTGTTGGCCGGAGCCATGGTGAACATGTCGGCAAGCAATGTCGCGGGCTTCACGGGCGGGATGGGCCTTCCTTTGCATTCGGTTCTGGGAACGACGGCGGCGCTGGCATCCGCTTGAATCCTACGCCGGAACGGGAGCTATCCGGGCTCAGGATTCCATTCAACGGAATACCTGGTGGGCGTCGAGGTGGTAGCGTCTAGCGGTTGAAACACCATTCGAGAGGACTCCATGCTCAAAGGATTCAAGGATTTCATCCTTCGCGGCAACGTGATCGAACTGTCCATCGCCGTCGTCGTCGGCACGGCCTTTACCGCGCTGGTCACGGCCTTCACCACAAACATCGTCAACCCGGTCATCGCCGCCGCCGGCGGCGTTGAGACGCACGGGCTCGGCTTCTACGTCTGGCCCGGGAACGACAAGACTTTTGTCAATATCGGGGCGGTCGTGACGGCCTTCGTGACCTTTATGATCACGGCCGCGGTGGTGTATTTCATCTTCGTGGCGCCGATGAACCGGATCAACCGGATGGTCAAGCAGCGCCTGGCCACCGCCGAGCCTGAGGAGAAGCCCCTCCCGCCGGACACCGCACTGCTGGCGGAGATCCGGGACCTGCTCGCTTCGCTGGCCGGAAGCGGGGTGGCCGCGGGCACCGACGACGGCGGCCGCGCTGCGGACACCACCGGCGGCCGGACGGCCGAGTACTCCGGCGAACGCAGCCGCTGACCCGCGCGGCCCGCAACTCCGGCGCCGGGACGCAAATCTTCATGCATCGGCAACCGGCCCGAAACAGCCGGCGGACACGATGGGAGCATGAAGCCCAGAGCAAACCGTGGAACGCCGGCGGAGTTGAGCTGCGAGGTCTGCGGCCAAATGCCCGAACCCACCAAGGCGCGGCTGACCCTGGCCAACGTCGCCGTGATGCTGCCGATCGAGTTGCTGGTGCATGCCGTCGTCGTCGAAACGCACCTGCCGTACCTGGCCAAAGTCCTGGTGCTCACGCTGACCGCCACGGTGCTGGTGATCTGGGTGGCCGAGCCCTCGGCGGCGCGCATGCTGCGGCGCTGGTTGCATGCCCCGGCCCTGCGGCACCGCAGCCGGCTCGGCGCAGCACCGGCCCTGTGGCGGGCGCGCACGGTGCTGCGGGACCGGCCGGGCGCCCTGCAGAAGCTCACGCAGGCCCTGGCCGGGCTGGAGACAAACATCCTCAGCATCCACGTCCACCACGTGCCGGGCGGAGTCCTGGACGAGTTTGTCCTGTCGGCCCCCGGGGAGGTGGGCGAGGCCGGGCTGCTGCGGGCCCTGCGCGAGGGCGGCGGCCGGGACCCGCAGGTCTGGCCCACCACCGCCCTGGCCATGGCCGACGGGCAGACCGGGGCCCTGAGCCTCGCCGCCCGGATCGCCGCCCATCCCGCCGAGCTGCCGCTGGCCGTGGCGGAGTTGCTGCGCGCCCGGATCGTTGCGCCGCCGGGAGCGGCCCCGGGGCCGCCGTTCCAGGACCCGCGGGACGGCACGCTGCTGCGGATTCCCACGGCCTGGCACGGCCCGATCAGCTTCGTCCGGCCCGGCGAGCCGTTCACCCCCGCGGAATCCGCGCGGGCCCACCGGCTGGCCGAGCTCGCCGAGATCCTCGCCTACCGGCAGGTCCCGACCGCGGAGGGCTAAACCGCCTTCGTCATCCTGATGGCCAGGGCCTCGTGCTCCACACTGACTTTGAGGTGCTTGGCCTTGCCGATGTGATCGCCGTCGAGCTGGAACTCCTGCTCATGGTCGAGGCTGATTTCCGCGGTCTTCCCGGCGAAGTACTCCACCGACTTGTTCTTGCTGTTCTTCCGGCCGAACATGCCGGCGAGCACGCTGAACCAGCCGAGCCTGCCCACCGGGGCCAGGATCAGGACGTCGAGGATGTTGTCATCGATCTTGGCGTCGGGGAAGACTTCCACGCCGCCGGTGATCTTGCCGCAGTTGCCCACCATCACGCTGCGGATCCTGCGCCGGACCGGGTGCTGCCCGTCGATGCTGATGTGCGCCTTGACCGGCTTGCCGGGCAGGTGCCGGATGCCGGCTTCCACATACGCGAGCCAGCCCACGCGGTCCTTGAGCTCGTCCACGGTGTTCGCCATGATCGCCGCGTCGTAGCCGAGGCCGGCCATGACCAGGAAGACCTGTTCGTCCTCGGCGTGGTCCAGGCTGGCCTTCACCACGTCCACCTTGATGTCGCTGCCGTTCAGGACGTCATAGCTGGCGGCCACGGGATCCGTGATGTCGACGCCGATGTTGCGGGCCAGCAGGTTCCCGGTGCCCATCGGGACCAGGCCCATCGGCGTCCCGGTGCCCGCGAGGACCTCGGCCACGCAGCGGACCGTGCCGTCGCCGCCGGCAGCGATCACGACGTCGACCCCCGCCTCGAGTGCCTGGCGGGCCTGGCCCAGGCCGGTGTCCTCGGCGGTGGTCTCAAGCCAGAGCGGCTCGCTCCAGCCCTGCGTTTCACAGAGTCGGTAGAAAGAGGCTTTGAAGTCCTCGCCGGAGGACTTCATGGGGTTGACGATCACGGCGGCGCGCTTGGGCTGGACAGGGGTGTCCTGGCCGGGGGTGTCCTGCGCGGCATTGGTCTGTGGCATGGCGTCCTTCGGCAAGTGGGCGGGATGGGTCCCGCAGGGAAATCCTATCGGGGCGGGGCGGCAACCCGGCGCAACTACTCCGGGAATCACGGCCTTACCGTCCCGGCCGAAACAATGCCGCCCAAATCCTCGGATTCGGGCCGCCTTGTGCCAGACTAGGCGGGACTTACCGGCACATCGATGACCGGGACACTCATCTCATTTGGGGGAATGATGACAGAGCGCGCTGACTTTGACGCTGGAAAAAAATCCGAATCCTTTGGCCCGGCCGAGCCGCGCTACGGCCAGCGGTGGCCCGACGGGGCGCCCTGGCCGGATTCCGCGGACCACCGGCAGGCGCAGCTGCCCGCCCTCCCCCTGCCCCATCCCGCGGTCCGGCCGGAGTCCCTGGACAGCACGGTCCGCGGCACGGTGTTTGCCCTCGCCGTGGTGCCGGTCGGCGTCGGACTCTGGCTGCTCCTGTGGAAGCTGGGGTGGATGGGGTCAATCGTGGCCTTCGTGACCGCGGCAGGGGCCGCCCGGCTGTATCTCGCCGGCAGCATGGCGGGCCGCGGCGGAACCATGACCAAGCAGGGCGCGTGGGTGGTGGTGGCCGTGACAATCGTGACGGTGCTGCTGTCATTCCTGGCCAGCATCTGGGTGGACCTGGCCGACTACGTGGGCGATTCGCCGCTGGCGATGCTGGCCCAACCCGAGGCATGGGACCTGCTGGGCTACAACCTGACCAGCAACGCGGACCTCATCGAGGACCTCAAGGGTGAGTTCGTGATGGCGCTGCTGTTCAGCGCCCTGGGCTGCTTCTTTACGCTGCGGCAGCTGTTCGCCCAGGCCCGCCGCGGCTAGGCCCGGGCGCCGGCCCCGCTGATCTGCCGCCGGATCAGCCGCCGGCGGAGAGGTCCGCCGAAATGAGCTCCGCGGTGGCGACGGCGGCCTCGCGGACCGACTCCAGATAGGCCGCTGGGTCCGGCTGCGCCGAGACGGCCTGGGCCTGCAGCGAGACGTTGATGGCGGCGACCACCTTTGGACCGTCGTGGATCGGCGCGGCCAGGGACATCAGCCCCAGCTCCAGTTCCTGGTCCAGCAGGCACCAGCCTTGGGCCCGGACGGTGTCCAGCTCCGCGACGAGCTCGTCGGGGGTGCCGATTGCGCGTGGTGTGAGGGGCCGCAGTTCGGCCGCGGCCAGGTACGCCTTGAGCTGGTCCGCCGGGAGGGCGGCCAGCAGCACCCTGCCCATCGAGGTGGCGTACGCCGGGAACCGGGTGCCGACGGTGATCCCGACCGTCATGATCCGGCGCGTGGCGACCCGGGCAATGTAGGCGATGTCCGTCCCGTCCAGCACGGCCGCCGACGTCGACTCCCCCAGCTTGAGCGAGAGCTCCTCCAGGTGCGGCTGGGCGATCTGCGGCAGCGACAGCCCGGAGAGGTAGGCGTAACCGAGCTGGAGCACCTTGGCGGTCAGCGCAAAGGTCTTGCCGTCGGTGCGGACGTACCCGAGCTCCACGAGGGTGTGCAGGAAGCGGCGCGCGGTGGCACGGGTGAGATCGGTCCGGGCCGCCACCTCGGTCAGGGTCATCAGCGGGTGCTCCGAGTCGAAGGACCGGATCACCGCCAGTCCCCGCGCCAGCGACTGCACGTACTGGTCGCTGGCTGCGGGCGCCCCGTCGGCCCGGGTGCCCTTTGCTGCCTCAGTCATATACCGCCTCTCGATCACGCATCACTTTATACGCGCGGAGGTCCAGGTGCGGCGGCGGTGAGCGGCACCGGCACCAGCGCCTGCAGATCCTCGAGAGTGCAGCCGAAGGTCTCGCGCACCTGCACCCCGTCGGGGCCGGTCAGGAAGACCGCCTTGTCCGTGTAGACCCTGGTCACGCAGCCGATTCCGGTCAGCGGATAGCTGCAGGACTCCACCAGCTTGGACACCCCCTCGCGGGTCAGCAGCGTCATCATCACGAAGACGTCTTTGGCGCCGGTCGCCAGGTCCATGGCGCCGCCGACGGCGGGGATCGCGTCGGGCGCGCCGGTGTGCCAGTTCGCGAGGTCGCCGGTCGCGGAGACCTGGAAGGCGCCGAGCACGCAAATGTCCAGGTGCCCGCCGCGCATGATCGCGAAGGAGTCGGCGTGGTGGAAGTAGGACGCGCCCGGCAGCTCGGTCACGGGGACCTTCCCCGCGTTGATGAGGTCGCCGTCGACCTGGTCGCCCGTGGCCTCCGGGCCCATGCCCAGCATGCCGTTCTCGGTGTGGAGCGTGACGTTCTGCTCCGGCTCGAGGTAGTTGGAGACCAGGGTGGGCTGGCCGATGCCAAGGTTCACGAATGAGCCGGGTTTGATGTCCCGGGCCACCAGGCGGGCCAGGTCGTCACGGCCCAGCGGCGCGTCGGAGGTCTGGATACTCGTCTTAAGGCTCATCTCAGGCCACCTTCACGATGCTGTTGACGTAGATTCCGGGGGTCACAACGTTTTCCGGGTCCAGGCCGCCGGTGGGGACGATTTCGGAGACCTGGACGATCGTGTGTTTCGCGGCGGCCGCCATGATGGGGCCGAAGTTGCGGGCGGTCTTGCGGTAGACGAGGTTGCCCTTCCCGTCGGCCGTGAGCGCCTTGATCAGCGCGACGTCGGCGTGGATGGGCGTTTCGAAGACCTGCCATTTGCCGTCCAGGAAGCGGGTTTCCTTGCCCTCGGCCAGCATGGTGCCGTAGCCGGTGGGGGTGAAGAAGCCGCCGATGCCGGCCCCGGCGGCGCGGATCCGCTCGGCCAGGTTGCCCTGCGGCACCAGCTCCAGCTCGATCTCGCCGGCGCGGAACTTCGCGTCGAAGTGCCACGAGTCGGACTGCCGCGGGAAAGAGCAGATCATCTTCTTCACCCGGCCCTCCTTGATCAGCAGGGCCAGGCCCTGGTCGCCCTGGCCGGCGTTGTTGTTGACCACGGTGAGGCCGGTGGCGCCGCAGTCCAGCAGGGCGTCGATGAGTTCGAACGGCTGCCCGGCGTTGCCGAAACCGCCGATCATCACCGTGGAGCCGTCCTTGATCCCGGCGACGGCCTCGCCCACGGTGTCAATGAAATTCAACATGTCCTAGCCCTTTGCAGCCGGTGCCGGCGGATTATGCCGACCGGTGGTAGAAACGTTTTCGAGGACGACGGCCAGGCCCTGGCCGACGCCGATGCAGATCGCCGCGACGCCCCAGCGCTGCCCGGAGGCCTGCAGGGACCGGGCCAGGGTGCCCAGAATCCGCGCCCCGGAAGCGCCGAGGGGGTGGCCCATCGCGATCGCGCCGCCGTGCCGGTTCACGATCGCCGGGTCGATGCCCCAGGCGTTGATGCAGGCCAGCGACTGCGCGGCGAACGCCTCGTTGAGTTCGACGGCGCCCACCTCGTCCCAGCCGATCCCGGCCTTCGCGAGGGCCTTGTTCGCGGCTTCCACCGGGGCGTAGCCGAAGAACTGCGGGTCGTTCGCGTGCGCGCCGCGGCCGGCAATCCGGGCCAGCGGGTCCATCCCCAGCAGGCCCGACGCCTGTTCGGAGCCGAGCCACGCCGCCGACGCGCCGTCCGAGAGCGGGGAGGCATTCCCGGCGGTGACGGTCCCGCCGTCGGGCCCGTCTGCCTCGGCGCGGAACACCGTCTTCAACCCGGCGAGCTTTTCCGCGCTGGAGCCGGGGCGGATGCCCTCGTCGCGGACCAGGTCGGTGCCCGGGACCGGGGCGACGAGGGCGTCGTAGAAGCCCGCGTCCCAGGCCGCGGCGGCCAGGTTGTGCGAATTCGCCGAGAATTCGTCCTGCGCCTCGCGGGTGATCCCGTATTTTTCGGCGAGCCGCTCCGTGGCCTCGCCCAGGGAGACCGTCCAGTCCGGTCGCATGGCCTTGTTGACCAGCCGCCAGCCCAGCGTGGTGGAGACCAGGGCGAGGTCCCCGGCCGGGTACGGTTTCTCGGTCTTGGGCAGCACCCAGGGCGCCCGGGACATCGATTCGACCCCGCCGACAAGCAGCAGGTCCGCGTCGCCGGTGTTGATCTGCCGGGACGCGATGATCGCGGCGTCCAGCGAGGACCCGCAGAGCCGGTTCACCGTGGTCCCCGGGACCGAGACCGGCAGCCCGGCCAACAGCGTGCCCATGCGGGCAACGTTGCGGTTCTCCTCGCCCGCGCCGTTGGCGTTGCCGAACACCACCTCGTCGATCCGCTCCGGGTCGAGCCCCGGCGCCCGCTTCACGGCCTCGCCGATCACGTGCGCGGCCAGGTCATCCGGCCGCACGCCGGCGAGCCCGCCGCCGAACTTCCCGAACGGGGTCCGCACGGCGTCGTACAGAAAAGCCTGGTTCATCATTTCCTCTTAATTCTCTGTGGATCCCAAGTAGCTGGCAGTTGTTGTCGTTTTGAGCCCTCAAAACGACAACAAATGCGAGCTAGTTGGGTGGGGCGGTGTCGTCCATGGAACGGAAGACCTGCTGGGCGGTCCTGAAGGCGGTGTTGGCGGAGGGGACCCCGCAGTAGATGGCGGTCTGCAGGAGGATTTCCTTGATTTCGTCCCTGCTCAGGCCGTTGGTGACGGCGGCGCGGATATGCATGGCCAGTTCCTCCCAGTGCCCGTGCGCCACCATCGCAGTGATCGTGACGGCCGAGCGCATCTGCCGGCTGATTCCGGGCCGGGTCCAGATCCCGCCCCAGGCGATCCGGGTGATCATGTCCTGGAAGTCTTCGGTGAAGGAGTCCTTGGCGGCGTTGGCCCGGTCCACGTGCGCAGCGCCGAGCACCTCGCGGCGGACGGCCATGCCGCCGTCGTAGATCTCCTGGCTGGTGGCGTCGGGCTGGACCACACCGTTCCGTTCCGGCCCGCTCACTGGCCCGGTCACTGGCCGGCTCACTGGCCGGCTCCGCGTGATTCGGTCCAGCGGATCAGGCTGCGCAGCAGTTCAGCCACGTGGCCGGGCGCCTCGAAAGGCGCCAGGTGGGCCACCCCCTCCAGGGTCGCCGCATTGGCCGTGCCGCCGCCGGCGGTGATGCCGTCGACGATCTCCCGGGCCAGCGACGGCGGCGCGACGGTGTCCTGGACGCCGGCCAGCGCCTGGGTGGGGACCCGGATGCCGCCCAGTTCCTCCCGCACGTCGAAGCCGGCGAGGGCCTCGCAGCAGAAGGCGTAGCTGAAGCGGTCCGCGTCGCGCAGGGTGTGCAGCAGGCCGCTGCTGCGGTCCGGCTCGCGCTCCATAAAGCCCGGCGCGAACCAGCGCTGGGCGGAGCCCTCGATCATCACACCGGTGCCCTGGTTGCGGACCGTCACGGCGCGTTCCAGCCAGCCTTCGGGGGTGCCGATCTTCGCCCCGGTGCACTGCACGGACAGGCTCTTGAGCCGTTCGCCGTGCTTGATGCCCAGCTGCAGTCCGGCGGCACCGCCGAGGGAGACGCCGGCGTAGTGGAACCGGGCGCCGGGGGCGATCGAATCGACCAGCTCCACGACGGCGTCGGCCAGTTCGGCGACGGTGAAAGTCTCCGCCGCGGCCGGGGAGACTCCGTGCCCGGGCAGGTCCCAGGCGACGACGTCGGCGTCGTCGCCGAGCAGGGCGCCGGCCTGGCTCCAGAGCAGCGTGGAGGTCCCCAGGGACGGGCCGAGCACGAGCAGGGGCTTGTCGCCGAGCTCGCGCACGGGCGAGAGCAGGACGGCCTTGAGGGTTGGTCTAGCCACGGTGGGCGCCTTTCTCTGCGGTCGTTTTTTTGGGTTCGGTCGGTTCGGCGGGTGGGGCGCCGGGCTGCGCTGCGTCAGTTTGTGCGAAGGCCGGCCACGCCGCGAGGATGCGGCGCGAAATTTCCGGTGCCTGGCCCAGGTAGTTGGCCGGATCCAGCAGCTCCTCGAGCCGCTCGTCGGAGAGCAGCTCCGCCGGGACGGCGGCCCGGAGCAGCTTCCGGTAGGAGCTGGACTGTTCAGCGGTGTGCACCTGGAGGGTCCGGTCCACCACGTCCTGGAGCCGGCGCCGGCCGTCCTGCCCGAGCAGCGGCCCGACGGCGGCGCCCACCGCCTCGGAGAGCAGCAGGGGGCCCGCGAGGTCCAGGTTCCGCCGCATCGCCGACGGGAAGACCTGCAGGCCCTCGGCCAGTTCGTGCAGCTGCACCGCCGCGCCGAGGGCCAGGCGCAGCAGCGAGCGCAGCGCGGTCCACTCGGTGTGCCAGGCGCCGTCGGGGCGTTCGTCGTTGAAATTGGCTGCGGCAAAGTGCAGCTGGGCTGCCAGCGCCGGTGCCTGCAGGGCGGCGCTGCGCACCAGCACGGACAGCACCGGGTTTTGCTTCTGCGGCATGGCCGAGGAGCCGCCGCGGCCGGCGGCCCGGGGTTCGGCCAGTTCGGCCACCTCGGGCCGGCTCAGGAACAATACGTCGGCGGCGATCTTGCCCGCAGCGTCCGTCAGCGCGGCGAGGGCGTCGCCGAGTGCGGTCACGGCAAGGCGGTTGGTGTGCCACGGAGCGGTGGCGGCGGCCAGCCCCAGCCGGGCGGCCAGCCGGTCGGCCAGCTCGAGGGGTCCCAGGGCATGTCCTTCGGCCAGCGCGGTGCCGGCTGCCAGGGTGCCGGCGGCCCCGCCGGTCTGGACGGGCAGTTCCAATCCCTCGAGCCGCTGCGCTGCGGCGGCGAGCCCGTGGAACCACTGCGCGGCTTTCAGGCCGAAGCTGAACGGCAGCGAGTGCTGGGTCAGGCTGCGGCCCACACACAGGGTCTGCTGGTGCCGCTGCGCAAGGGCGGCCAGGGCCGCCGTCGTGCGGCGGGTCTCGGTGAGCAGTTCGCGCACGGCGCCGGCAGCCAGCAGCATCAGGGCGGTGTCCAGCACGTCCTGGCTGGTCAGCGAGGTGTGCACGGCCCGTCCGGCGCCAAGGCCGGCCGTGTCCAGCGCCGTGACCTGGTCCCGGAGGTCGGCGAGCAGCGGGATCACCGGGTTGCCGCCGCCCTGGGCGCGGACGGCGATTGAGGCGATGTCGTAGCGGTCGACGTCGGCCGCCGACGCCACGAGGGCGGCGGAGCCGGCCGGGACCAGGGCTGCCTCTTCCAGGACGGCAGCCCAGCCGGCTTCGACCCGGAGCAGGGCGGCGAGCACCGCCCGGTCCCCGGTGAGCGCGGTGACCCGGGGCGACGCCGATACCGGGCTCAGCAGGCCGACGTCGCCGTCCGGGCCGGGCCCGGTGTGCGGGGAGGTCACGTGGCGTCCCCCGCGCCCGCGGCGCCCTGGAAGTCGAGGAACACCGTTTCGTCCTCGCCCTGCAGCCGGATGTCCCAGCTGAGGCCGCCATCGGGGTCACGCCGGGCGATCAGGGTCCGGCGGCGGTCCGGGTCGAGCGAGGCCAGCAGCGGGTCGGCCGCGAGGGCTTCCTCGTTTTCCGGCAGGTAGACGCGGGTGAAGAGCCGGTTCATCAGGCCGCGCGCGAACACCACGACGGAGATGAACGGCGCGGCGCCGGGGGCGGTGGGGCCGGGGTTGACCGTGGTGAACGTGAAGACGCCGGTGTTGCCTACGGCGCTGCGGCCGAAGCCGGTGAAGGTGTAGCCGTCGCGGACCAGGGAGCCGGTGCGCTGCGGGACGTTGCCCTCGGCGTCGGCCTGCCAGATCTCCAGGATGGCGTCCGGGACCGGATGGCCGGCGCCGTCGTACACGGTGCCCTGGAGCCGGATGGAGCCGGCGGATCCGGGGGCCAGCAGCTCGCGGTCCTTGGCGTAGGGCAGGGCGTAGCCGTAGAACGGGCCCACGGTCTGGCCGGGGGTGGGGGTCAACTTACTCATGGTCGTCTCCTTCTGCGCCCAGCGCCTCGTTCTCGGTCCAGGTCCGCTTGGAGCCGGTCAGGACAATGTCCCAGTTGTAGGCCAGCGCCCATTCCGGTTTGGTCTGGTCATGGTTGTAGGTGGCCACGAGCCGGTCCCGTGCATCCTGGTCCACGATGGACTGGTAGATCGGGTCCAGGGCGAAGAGCGGGTCGCCCGGGAAGTACATCTGCGTGACAATCCGCTGGGTGAACTCCTGGCCGAAGAGCGAGAAGTGGATGTGCGCCGGACGCCAGGCGTTCAGGTGGTTCTTCCACGGGTAGGCGCCGGGCTTGATCGTGGTGAAGCTGTAGGACCCGTCCGCGCCGGTGATGCAGCGGCCGACGCCGGTGAAGTTCGGGTCCAGCGGGGCCGGGTGCTGGTCGCGCTTGTGGATGTAGCGGCCGGAGGAGTTCGCCTGCCAGATCTCCACGAGCTGGCCCGCCACGGGCCGGCCGTCGCCGTCGAGCACCCGGCCGGAGACGATGATCCGTTCGCCCAGCGGCTCGCCGTTGTGCTGGATGGTGAGGTCGGCTTCGAGCGCGTGCACGTCCATGTGCCCGAACGCCGGTGAATGAAGCTCGATGGTTTCCGGGTCCGCGTGCTGCAGGCTCTTGGTCGGGTGGCGGAGGATGCTGCTGCGGTACGGCGGGTAGTCCAGCCGCGGCTGGGTTTCCGCCGGGGCGCCGTTCCGGAGCGCCTGCGCGTAGGCATCCCCGAGCGCCGTCATCTCGTCGCTGAGGATCTGCTGCGATTCCGCGGCGGTGTCCAGGGCCGGGACCGCCTTGCCGGCGGGCTTTGACGTGGCCTCGGGCGCTGCGTCGGACACGTCCTCGGTGAGCGGGTCCGCGTTGAAAATCTCGAGGTTGATCTCTTCTGGCACAGCAGCCTCCTTTCGTTGGGTGGGGTGGGTCTGTCCTGGCCGGGTGCGGTCAGGCGGTGAGTTTCAGCTGGTGCAGGTGGTCGTACTGGACGGCGTGCCGGACCGGGGCGTTGGGTGCCCCGTAGCCGTCGTAGGAGCCGCGGCGTTCCACCATTTCGAAGAACACACTGCCGACGGTGGCGGTGTAGAAGTGCAGGAACTCGCCGTCGGCGTCGCGGTCGTAGAGCAGGTTCAGCTCCCGCAGCGTGGCCAGGAACGCCGGGTCCAGGTCGAAGCGGGCGTCCAGGTCCTCGTAGTAGTTCGCGGGGATCTGCAGGAACTCCAAACCGCGGCCGCGGGCGGCCCGGGCCGTGGCCACGAGGTCGTCCACGGCGAAGGCAATGTGCTCCTGGTAGGTCCGGCGCGGGGTTCCGGCGGGCGCGGTGCCGGCCTGCTCCGGGCCGCCCTCCTGCTGCAGCAGCGGGGCCAGGTTCAGCACCAGCCGCACGCCCCCGTCCCGGGTGGTCATCACCTGGGAGCGGACCAGCCCGCTGGGGCTCGCGACCTCGGCGTACGGCTGCGGCTCCAGGGCCAGGGCGCTGGTGTAGAACAGCACGGCCTCGTCAAAGTGCTGCCAGGGCTGGGCGAGGTTGACGTGGTCGATCACGGCCTGCGGAGCCGCGGCCGGGCCGGTTTCAGCGCCGGCGGGGCCGAATTCGCTGACCCAGGCGGGTGCGCCGTCCGGGCTGCCCTGGCAGAGGAAGATCTCGGTGGAGTCCGGCGCGGCGAAGCCCTGGAAGACTTCCTCGTCCGCCTGGCTCTTGCGCGGCACCGCGGGGGCTTTCAGCTGCTGCGCCCGGGCGGCGGCAATCACGGGGGAATCGACGTCGAAGCCGACCGCGGCGATGGCGGTTTCCGCGGCGGCGGGGGCTTCCTCGTTGATGATCACGCGTGCGTGGCCCATGGTCCACAATTGCACATTCTTGGTCCGGTGCCGGCCGTTGAACCCGAAACCCAGCTGGCCCAGCAGGGTCTCCAGGGCAGCGGTGTCGGCGGCCCGGACCTCGGCGAAGTTGAACCCGGCCGGCTCGGCCACCCGCGGCAGCGTGGCCAGTTCCATCGGATGGCGGCGCCGGCCGGCGCCGGCAGCCGCTTCGGCCGGGGACGGATTCGCCTCCAACCACCTGGCGCTTTGTTCCTCGAGCCAGATCAGCGAGCGCATGGCATCCACCGCGGTGCGTTCGACGTCGGACTGCCGGAAGACGTCGTTGAAGACCTCCAGCGAGACGGGGCCGGTGTAGCCGGCACGGACCACGTGGCCCATGAACTTGGCGAGCTTGAACTGTCCCTCGCCCGGGAAGACGCGGTGGTGCCGGCTCCAGGACAGCACGTCCATGGACAGCTTCGGGGCGTCCGCCACCTGCACAAAGAAGATCTTTTCCGGGTTGAACCGCTCGATCGGCGCCGTGTCCCAGTCCCGGGACAGGATGTGGAAGGAGTCCAGGCAGGTGCCCAGGTAGGGGTGGTCCACGAGTTCCACCAAGCGGTGGGCGTGCTCGTAGTCGTTGACGTACTTCCCCCAGGCCAGGGCCTCGTAGGCGATCCTCACCCCATGCTCGCCGGCGAGTTCGGCGAGCCGGGACAGCTGGGCGGCGCGCAGCCCGTCGTCGTCGATGCTGGCGGTGGCCACGTTGGAGCAGACCAGGATGGTGTCCATGCCCAGCCGGGACATCAGCCGGAACTTGGCCTCGGCGCGGCGCAGGTTGGCGGCGAGCAGTTCCTCCGGCACGGAGTCGAAGTCGCGGAACGGCTGGTACAGGTCTAGGGTCAGGCCCAGGTCCGCGGCCATCGACCGGATCTGCTCCGGGCTCAGCGACGAGGTGACAAGGTCCTGCTCGAAGATCTCGATCCCGTCGAAGCCGGCGATAGCGCAGGCCTGCATCTTCTCCCGCAGGGTCCCGGCGAGGCAGACGGTGGCGATTCCGGTGCGCATCAGGCCGCCACCTCCTCGGCGGCGACGAGCTCCAGGAAGTGGGCGCGCATCCGGTCCGCGTCGGCGTCGAGGCCGGTGAAGATCCGGAACGCGTCGGCGGCCTGTCCCACGGCCATCCGGCCGCCGTCGAGCACCTCGCAACCCCGGGCGCGGGCCTCGCGGACCAGTTCGGTCTCGATGGGCCGGTAGACGATGTCCGCGACCCAGTGCCGGGACTCCAGCAGGGACGGCTCCAGCGGGACGCCGGGGTGGGCGGCCATGCCCACCGGCGTGCAGTGGACCAGGCCGTCGGCGAGCGGCATCAGCTCCGGGAGCTCCGCCGTCGTCCGTGCCGTGACCACACTGTCCGGGAAGAATCCGGCGAGTTCGACCGCCCGCTCGGCGCAGCGGGCCGCGTCGGTGTCCACCAGGTCCAGGCGGCGGACTCCGGCGGTGAGCAGGGCGTAGGCGACGGCGGATCCGGCGCCGCCGGCTCCCAGCTGCACCACGCGGTCCAGCTTGGCCCCCGGCAGGCCGGAGGCCAGCGCGGAGGCAAACCCGGAGAAGTCCGTGTTGTGGCCGATGAAGCGGCCGTCGCGGATGGTCACGGTGTTGACCGCGCCAAGGCGCCGGGCATCCGGGGAGACCTCGTCGAGGTGCTCCAGCACCAGCTGTTTGCAGGGGTGGGTGACGTTCAGGCCGTTGAAGCCGAGGCGGTGCGCGAAGGTGAGGAGGTCCCCGATGGCCTGGCCGGGGAGGCCGAGCTCAATGAGGTCGATCGGGCGGTAGAGGTACCGCAGGCCCTGCACATCGCCCTCGCGTTCGTGCATAGGGGGCGTGAGCGACGGCATGACGCCATCGCCTACGAGGCCCACGAGGAAGGACTCTGCTCGGTTGCTCATCCGTCTAGCTCCTTTGACAACGGCACTCGGCGGGCCGCGGTGCGAACGGCGGCGGGCCGGGTGATGGGGATTACATTACCGCAAGTGTTCACATATTGCACTGTTGTTCTTATTACGAACATGACCAGCTACTGCTGGGGCAGCCGGGCCGACAGCTCGGCCGCGGCGGATTGGAGCAGCGGCACCAGGCCCACGAGGGCTTCCATGCTCATCCGGAAGACCGGGACCGCGGTGGCCAGTGAGGCGAAGGCGTGGCCCTGGGCGTTGAAGACCGGGACGGCGACGGCGCGCATGCCGAGCTCGTTTTCCTCGTCCATGGTGGCGTAGCCGCGCCGGCGGACCAGCTCGATCTCGGCCCGGAAGGCGTCCCGGTCCGTAATGGAAAGCTCCGTCAGCGGCTCGAGCTCAAGCTCCTCCACCAGCTGGCGCCGCGTGGCGTCGTCGGCAAAAGCGATGAGAGCCTTGCCCACCGACGTGGTGTGCAGGGCGCCCAGGTGGCCGGGGTCCGAGGTGACGCGGAAGGTCTGCGGGCCGTCGACCTTGTTGACGGTGAGGTGGTGGTTACCGTCGCGCACGGACAGGATGGTGGCCTCGCCGGATTCCTCGGTGACGCGGCGCAGGATGGGAAGGGCCGTGCCGGCGAAGCCGTGGTGGTTGGACACCCGCTGGCCGAGCTGGAAGACCCGCAGCCCCAGGTGGTAGCGGCGGCCGTCCGGCTCGTAGTCCACAAAACCGTCCCGGGTCAGCGATCCTAGCAGCCGGTACGTGGTGCTGAACGGCAGGTCGGCGCGGCGCGAGAGCTCGGCAGCGCTGGCGCCGCGCGGCTCGTCCCCCAGCAGGACCAGCAGCCCCAGGGCCTTGCCCACCATGTCCGTGCGGGAGTCCTCGCGGGCGGGCTTCTTTGTCCCGGGGGCGGGGGGCGCGGCGGGGGTCTCAGCAGGTGCGGTCGACGAGGTCTCGGCTGCATCTACGGCTGCACCCAGGGGGCCGCCGGGGGCTTCGGCAGCGGCGGCCGGCTCTGTGTCTTGGTTCACACTCATGCCTTGATGTTCTCACATGGTGAGAGCTATTGCTAGATGATGATTATTTTTGTTGACAAGTGATGGCAGTCACAGCCATGCTTGCTACATCGCACAAGTAGCTCCCACCATGTGGCTACTAGTCCGGGTCTTTCCTCGGTCCACCGGCTGCCGCACACTTAAAGCCACCGGCCGGCGAGACCCTCCCGATCCATCCGCGACAACGTCGTCACACAAAGGAACACCATGAGCCAGACTCTCCCGTCTACGACGCCGGGCACTGCCGCACCGGCCGGGACACCAAAGAAGGCAGCCCTCGCCAGCTTCCTGGGCAGCGCCGTCGAGTACTACGACTTCTTCATCTTCGGTTCCGCCGCCGCCTTGATCTTCCCCAAGGTCTTTTTCCCGGACGCGGACGCCAACGCGGCGATTATGTCCTTCGCCACCTTCGGCTTCGCCTACGTGGCCCGGCCGGTCGGCGCCGTCATCCTTGGCCACTTCGGGGACCGGGTGGGCCGCCGGAAGGTCCTGATGTTCACCCTGCTGCTGATGGGCGCCTCCACGTTCCTGATAGGCTGCCTGCCGGACTTCAAGACCGTCGGCTGGTGGGCGCCCGCGCTGCTGGTGCTCGCCAGGCTCTGCCAGGGCCTCTCCGCGGCCGGCGAGCAGGCCGGCGCCTCATCGATGACTCTGGAGCACGCCCCGGACAACCGCCGCTCCTTCTTCACCTCCTGGACCCTGACCGGCACCCAGGGCGGGCAGATCCTCGCCGCCCTGGTCTTCATCCCCGTCCTCGCGCTGCCGGACGAGGTCAAGTACGGCATCGGCTGGCGCATCCCGTTCTGGCTCAGCGCCGTCGTTGTGGTGGTCGCGTTCTTCATCCGCCGCACCCTGCACGAGCCGCCGGCCTTCGAGGAAGCACAGAAGTCCGCCCAGATCTCCAAGCTCCCCGTCGCCGACCTGCTCAAGCACCACTGGCGCGATGTGCTGCGCGTGGTCGCCTGCGCCTTCATCGCCGCCGTCTCCACCGTGTTCGGCACCCTGGCCATCAGCTATGCCAAGAATGTGGCCAACGTGGACGGCACGGTCACGCTCTGGCTCGTAGTGGGCGCCAACCTGGTCGCCCTCGGCACCCAGCCGCTGTTCGGCATGCTCGCCGACCGGATTGGCCGCAAGCCGGTCTTCATCTACGGCGCGCTGGCCAGTGCCCTGCTGACCCCGGTCTTCCTGCTCAGCCTCGAATCCGGCAGCGTTGCGCTGATGTTCCTGGCCGCAATCGGCTTCTTCTCGTTCGGCTACGCGGCCTCCAACGCCGTCTGGCCCTCCTTCTACGCGGAGATGTTCAGCACGAAGGTCCGCTTCTCCGGCCTGGCGATCGGCACCCAGCTCGGCTTCCTGATGGCCGGCTTCGCCCCGGCGATCGTGGCGGCCATGGGCGGCATCAAGCCCGGCGGCTGGGTCCAGATCACCATCTTCACCGGGATCATCTGCGCCATCGCCGCCGTCTCGGCGCTGACCGCCAAGGAATCGTTCAAGATTCCCACCAAGGAACTCGGCCTGCGCTGAGGCCCGCGCCGGCCCGGCGTGCGTTCCGGCCCGGTTACTTTGGGAAAAGCCCGGTGTGTTCAAGGAACACGCCGGGCTTTTCCGCGTGTTGCCGGGGTGGGGAGCGAAGGAACCGGGCGGGAGCGTCAGGCGGCACGCCCGACGGCGGGCGGTTCAGCCGCCGCCGGACGCCGGGCCGCCGGCGTTCAGCACCGCGGCCAGATCGTAGCTGACCGGTTCCTCCAGCTGCGCGTAGGTGCAGGAGGCGGGGTCCCGGTCCGGCCGCCAGCGGACGAACTGGGTGGTGTGCCGGAACCGCTCACCCTCCATATGGTCATACTTCACTTCGACCACCCGTTCCGGGCGCAGCGGCGTGAAACCCAGGTCCTTGCCACCGCTCCAGCGGCTGCCCTCGGCGTTGCGCGGGGTGCGGGTGCCGTCCTCCTGCCGGTCCCACGCCCACGGGTGGTCGGCGAAATCGGTGACCAGCGGCTGGAGCTCCTCGAACAGTTCCTTGCGGCGCTGCATCGGGAAGGCGCCAACCACCCCGACGCTGGCCAGGATGCCCTCCCCGTCGTAAAGTCCCAGCAACAGTGAACCGATCCGGTCAGGGCCGGAGGTGTGCACCCGGTAACCGGCCAGCACACAGTCCGCGGTGCGTTCGTGCTTGACCTTGAACATGGTGCGCTTGTCCGGCTGGTAGCTGGAGGCAAGCGCCTTGGCCACGATCCCGTCCAGGCCGGCGCCCTCGAACTGCCGGAACCACCGTTCCGCGGTGTGCCGGTCCAGGGTCGCGGCGGTCAGGTGCACCGGGGCGGAGCTGTCCGCGAGCACGCGTTCGAGGGCCGTGCGGCGCTCCTCGAATGGCCGGGCGGTGAAATCCTCCTCGCCCAGTGCCAGCAGGTCGAACGCGACGAAGCTCGCGGGGGTCTGGTCAGCGAGGAGGCGAACCCGGCTCGCGGCGGGGTGGATCCGCTGCTGCAGCGCGTCGAAGTCGAGGCGGTCCCCCGAGGCCCCCACCAGGACGATCTCGCCGTCGACCACACAGCGCGGCGGAAGGTTCAGCTTCAGCGCCTCCACCAGCTCCGGGAAGTAGCGGGTCAGGGGTTTGCCGTTGCGGCTGCCGATCTCCACCTCGTCGCCGTCGCGGAAGATGATGGAGCGGAAGCCGTCCCACTTGGGCTCGAAACTCATCGGCCCGTCCGGCAGGGCGCCGACGGCCTTCGCCAGCATCGGCGCGATCGGGGGCATCAGGGGCAGTCGCATGGGCCCTATTCTGGCGCGGCGGAACGCCCGCGTCGATCCCCCGGTGTGCCCGGCCGGACGGGAACCGGAGCCTCCGCAACGGGACGGGCCGCAAAACTAACCCAGCGCTTACCGGGCGGAAACGCGGCGGCAACATTGGCGCCGGACACTGGAAGGGCCGGCAAGAGCAGGCACCAGCTCCAGTCCAGGAGGCCAGCGATGTTGAAGGAAGCCAAAGCCCAGATCACCCGAGTCCGCGCCCTTGACCAGCTGCACCGCGGCGATGAAATCGAGGCCCGGCTGCGGGTGGGACCGAACTACGACGACGTTGTGATCCGCCGCGGCTGCGTGCAGGAGACGGCACCGGGAATCGGCGTCGTCTGGATCCTGGACCGGCAGTCGGGCACCCGCAAGGCCGTCAACACGGACGAATGCAGCCTCTGGCGGGTGGCCTGACCGGCTAACCGCCGGCCACGGACTGGATGATCAGCACTTCCTGGCCCGGCGCCACTTCGGTGCCCAGGCCCTGCAGGCGCCGGATTTCGTTCCCGTTGACGTAGATATTCACGAAGCGGCGGACGGCACCGGTTTCGTCCCGCAGCCGCCGGGACAGCGCAGGGAAGTCGGCGGCCACCGAGTCCAGCAGCCACCGGACGCTCACGGCCCCGTCGGCGGGCGCAGTCAGGACGGACTGCCCGCCGGCCAGGGGCTGCAGAACGCTGGGAAGCACCACACTTATGTCAGGCAAAGGGACGCCTCACCCGGAAACCTCGGCCGCGGCGAGGGCGCCCTCGTCTTGGCCGCCCTGTACCCGGGCGCCGGACAGCGCCCCGGCCCGGACACAGAGTACGTCCGGCAGGTGCGAGGCCACCTCGGTGAAGTGTTCGCCCTCGTCGGCGCTGGCGTAGACGCTGCCGCCGCGGGTCCCGAAGTAGACCCCGGCGGGTTCGGCCCCGTCGACGCAGGCCGCGTCGCGGAGCACAGCGTTGAACTCGAACCCGGGCAGCCCGTCATCCAGCCGTTTCCAGCTCGCCCCGGCGTCGTCGGTCCGGTGCACGGCGAGCTTGCCGTCCGGCGGGATGCGTTCCCCGTCGGCCTTCAGCGGGATGACCCAGGCCGTGCCGGCGCGGTGCGGATGCGTGAGCATCACAAAGCCGAAGTCCGCCGGCAGGCCCTCGGCGATCGACTCCCAGCTTTCGGCGTCGTCGTCGCTGCGGTAGACGCCGTGGTGGTTCTGGGCGTAGAGGCGGCCCTCGACGGCGGCGTCCGCGGCGATCTTGTGGACGCACTGGCCGAATTCGGGGTTCGGATCGGGCATAAAGTAGGCCGAGATCCCCTTGTTCCGCGGCTCCCAGGAGGAACCGCCGTCGAGCGAGCGGTAGACGCCGCCGGTGCTCATCGCGACGTGCACCTTCTCGCCGCCGGGGTCAACGACGATCGAGTGGGCTGCGGCCCCGCCGTAGCCGGCCCCCCATTCGCTGCGGTGCGGGTGGTCCCACAAGCCGCGGTTGAGTTCGAAGTGCTCACCGCCGTCGGTGGACTTCCAGACCGAAATCGGCTCGCAGCCGGCCCAGACGACGCCGGGGCGGGACTCGGCGTCGGGATGGATCTGCCAGACCCGCTCCAGCGCGGCGTCGGTGCCCTCGGGGAAGCGGATGGCGCCGTTTTCCGGCTCGTGCCAGGTGTCGCCGAGGTCGTCGGAGTGGAACACCGTTGGGCCCCAGTGCTCCGAGCGGACCCCGACCAGGATCCGCGTCCGGCCGCCGCGGGTGTCGATGCCGATGCTGGGGATCTCGCTCATCAGGAAGTGCGGGCCGGACAGGGCCCAGTTTTGGCGGTCCGGGCTGGTTGCCAGCCACAGGCCTTTTTTGGTTCCAATCGCCAGGAGGTAACTCTCTGCGGTAGCCATGCCCTACATGCAACCACCCCGGCCGGACCGCCGCAATGGTTTTGCCCGGGTCAGTCGACGAACTCGGACTGGGTCTCTACGAAGTCCCAGTCGGCGGCGCTCAGCACCCCGGTGGCCCGGTCCGGGTGCGGTCCGCCGGCCTCGGCGATGCCCTGCAGCACCGGCAGCGGCAACTCGGCAGCGCGCAGGTTCTCCCGCAGCCACTCCTTGCTGGCCAGGTCCAGGTCCAGCCACCACATATAGATGTCCATGCTGCCCGCCTCCCCTGTCCTTCAACCGTAGGCCCGGCGGCGGAGCCGATCAAGGGCTGCCTCGGGCAGGATGGCCCTAGCCGGGCAGCCCCGCCGGGGGCAAGAATGGGCTATGCCCGCAGAGCGCACGCCCCACGCACCGCTGGTCGTCGGTGTCCTCCCCGGACGGTCGCCGGAGGTGCTCGAAACCGCCGTGGAACTGGCCCGCGTCCTTGCCGCACCGCTGGTCTGCGCGTTCGTCGACGAGGCCAGCTACCTGGTGGAGTGGGATCCGGCCCGCTCGGCCCACCGGCTCTCGCTGCATCCCGAGGCGGACAACGAGGAAATCCGTGCACAGACGGAACGCCTGCGGACCGAGATTGCCGCCGTCTGCGACGGCCCCGGCGTCGAATGGAGCCTGCGGACCCTGGCGGGGGATCCGGCCCGGGCGCTCGGGCGGCTGGCGGCGGACGCCGCCGCGGCCATGATTGTGGTGGGCACCCCGGAACCCGGGCTGGGGCACCGGATCACCGCCGCCCTGAACGGCTCGGTGGCCGCCTGGCTGAGCCACCATCAGGACCGGCCCATCCTGATCGTCCCTGCCCGGTCCGGCGGACCGGGCAGCTCCCGCCGTGGAAGCTGACCCCGCCGTTCCCGAAGGCCGCCCCGGACTCTCCGGAGCCTTTGACAGCTCCGGCCGCTTTGACCGAGCGCTGGGATCCGTTTTTCCGCGCCAGGATGTCGCTGGCCGACGTCTACGCCTACCCGGTTGACCACTTCGATTTCCACGCCGCCCAGCTGTCCGCCGAGGGGCCGGTCTCCCCGCAATCCGGGTCCAGGCCGGGCACGGGAAAATAAAGCGAAAGTAGTTATTCGAGGTGCTGGCGCATCGTCGCTACCGCCAAGTAAGGTTTAATTCGTAGGTGGAAAACCCCCTACCCCATAGCTGCTCCGGAGTGCGTATCCCCCAATAACGCACTCCGGAGCTCTTTAATTTCCGGGACCGTCCGTGATACCCCCGGAGGGTACTTGCCAGATACCCCTAGGGGGTATATGTTGAGGACATGAACGAGTCCGAAGCCTCCGCCACGGCCGCCCTGGACGACACCGAGTCCCAGCAGCACGGCTACTCCGCCAACAAGGATGCCTACCTCAAGCGGCTCAAACGGATCGAGGGCCAGGTCCGCGGCATCGCCCGGATGGTCGATGAGGACAAGTACTGCATCGACATCCTGACCCAGGTCGCCGCGGTCACCAAGGCCCTGCACGCCGTCAGCCTCGGGCTGGTGGAAGAGCACATCGGCCACTGCGTGGTCGGTGCGGCCGCGGAGCCGGATCCGGAACTTCGGGCTGAAGCCATCGACTTCAAAGTGAAGGAGGCCACCGATGCCATCGGGCGCCTGCTGCGGTAGCGGCAACACCACTCACCACACCATCGGGCTGGGCAACCCCCAGGCCCCCACCAAGGAGCAAGCCATGAGCACCGTTTCCACCACCGTTGAGGTATCCGGCATGACCTGCGGGCACTGCGTGTCCTCCGTCTCCGAGGAACTCGAGGCGCTGGCCGGCGTCGAAAGCGTCGACGTCGACCTGAACGCCGGCGGCGTCTCCACCGTGACGATCACCTCGGACAAGCCGCTCTCGCCCGCCGAGATCGGCGAAGCGGTCGCCGAAGCCGGCTACCTGGTGGTCGCGAACGAGGCCTGAGCCCGCCGCCGGGCAGCACTTCTTACCGAGCAGGACCGAAGGGGGACATACCGTGAGCAACGCGCAACTGCTGGACCAGCCCGGGAGCCGGGTGATTGAACTCGACATCGAGGGCATGACCTGCGCCTCCTGTGTGGGCCGGGTCGAACGCAAGCTCGGAAAGCTCGACGGCGTCACCGCCTCGGTCAACCTGCCGCTGGAGTCCGCCCGGGTCACCGTTCCGGCGGGCATCACGGACGAGCAAATCACCGCCACCGTGAACGCGGCCGGCTACAAGGCCACCCTCAAGACTCCACGGGACGCGGCAGCCGAAGCGCCGGCCGCGAGCCCGGCGACGGCGCTGGGGCCCCGGCTGGCGGCCGCGGCCGTCCTGACCGTCCCGGTGTTCCTAATCTCGATGTTCCCGGCCTTCCAGTTCCCGAACTGGGGCTGGGTGGCCGGTGCCCTGGCGTTGCCCGTGGTCAGCTGGGCGGCGTGGCCGTTCCACCGGGCCGCCGCCGTGAACGCCCGGCACCTGTCCTCCACCATGGACACGCTCGTCTCACTCGGAGTCACGGCCGCCTACGCTTTCTCGGCGTGGCAGCTGCTGGCCGATCCCCGCCTCACCGAGCACCCGGGCATGGAAGGCATGGGCTCCGGCGGACTGTACTTCGAGGTCGCCTCCGTCGTCACCACCTTCCTGCTGTTAGGCCGCTACCTGGAGGCCAACGCCAAACAGAAGGCCGGCGACGCGCTCAAGGCCCTGCTGGACCTGGGCGCCAAGGACGCGGCCGTGCTGCGGGACGGCCTGGAGTTCAAGGTGCCCGCGGACAAGCTCCGGGTCGGGGACGTCCTGGTCGTGCGGCCCGGCGAGAAGATCGCCACCGACGGGATGGTGGTCGAGGGTACGTCCGCCGTGGACGCCTCGCTCGTCACCGGGGAATCGGTGCCGGTGGAGGTCGGGCCGGACAGCCCGGTCACCGGCGCCACGATCAACACCTCCGGGCGGATCCTGGTCCGTGCCACCCGGGTGGGCGCAGACACCACCCTCGCCCAGATGGGCCGGCTGGTCTCCCAGGCGCAGTCCGGGAAGGCGCCGATCGCCCGGCTGGCGGACAGGATCAGCGCCGTCTTCGTCCCCGTGGTCCTCGCCATCGCCGTGGCCACCTTCGGCGCCTGGCTGCTCGCGGCCGGTCCAGCCGTCAACGACGCCGAGCTCCGCGCCGCTTTCACCGCCGCCGTCGCCGTGCTGGTCATCGCCTGCCCGTGCGCGCTCGGTCTGGCCACCCCGGTCGGCCTGCTCACCGGGACCGGCCGCGGAGCACAGATGGGCATCCTGATCAAGGGCCCGCAGGTGCTCGAGGACACCCGCACCGTGGACACCATCCTGCTGGACAAGACCGGCACCGTCACCACCGGCCACCTCGCCGTGGACGGCACCCGCGCCTTCGCCCCCTTTAGCGAAAGCGACGTCCTGCGGCTTGCCGGCGCGGCGGAGGCCGCCTCCGAGCATCCCGTCGCCCGGGCCATCGCGGCGGCGGCACTCGCTGCCAGCCGGCAGAGCGACGGCGGCGCCGCCGAGCTGCCCGCCGTCACCGGCTTCCACTCCGCGCCGGGCGGCGGTGTCCGCGGCAGTGTGGACGGCCGCCTCGTCACGGTGGGCCGGTCCGGCTGGTTGAAGGAGAACGGCGTCGCCGTCTCCGGCCCGCAGCAGGCCGCTCTGGCCGCCGCGGAGGACGCCGGAGCCACCGCCGTCTGGGTGGCCGTGGACGGGGAACCGGCCGGCATCATCAGCCTCCGGGACACGCTGAAGCCCGGCTCCGCGGCGGCCATCGCGCGGCTCCGCGAACTGGGGCTGCGGCCCATCCTGCTGACCGGCGACAACGCCGCGGTGGCGGGCCAGGTTGCCGCCGCCGTCGGCATCCCGGCCGAGGACGTCTTCGCGGGGGTGCTGCCGGAGGGCAAGGTGGACGCGGTACGGGCCCTGCAGGCCGCAGGGGCCACCGTGGCGATGGCCGGCGACGGCGTCAACGACGCCGCGGCCCTGGCGCAGGCGGATCTGGGGATCGCCATGGGCTCCGGCACGGACGTCGCTATCGAGGCCGCTGACCTGACCGTGATGGGCAACGAGCTGGGACAGGTCGGGCAGGCTATCGAACTGTCCCGCCGAACCCTGGCAACGATCAAAACCAACTTGTTCTGGGCCTTCTTCTACAACGCTGTCGGCATCCCGGTGGCCGCGCTTGGCCTGCTCAACCCGATGATTGCGGGCGCGGCGATGGCGGCGAGCTCCGTGCTGGTGGTGGCCAACTCGCTGCGGCTGCGCAGCTTCGGCAAGTAGCCTGATGGGCAGGGCTGCCCATCGACAGTGTTTTGCGCGGCAGGGTAGGTTCTTGGCAATGGATCTTCCGGAGCAGCCGGGGGCCGCTGGGGACGCCGACAGGGTTCGGGTCCGGTGAACTAAGGAGATTTTTCGAATGGCTATTTGGGGTGCAGACGTTGCTCAGCTCAAGACTCTTGGGTCGAAGCTGCAGGCCGGTTCGCAGGAGATCGCCAACCAGAAGTCGCTGCTGACCAAGGTCCTGGCCGGAACCGACTGGAAGGGCCCGGACGCGGAGAAGTTCCGCAACGAGTGGAACGGCGAGCACACCGCGGCCCTGACCCGGGTTTCCCAGGCCCTGCAGCAAGCGGGCCAGCAGGCCACGCGCAACGCCGCCGACCAGGAGAGCGCTTCTTCCCGCTAGGCCCAGGAGCTCGCACGGACGGCCCGGACGCACCTCGCGTCCGGGCCGTTGCGTTTAAGGGACGGGCTCGACGTCGTTGGCGTGGTCCAGTTCCGCCGGCAGCGCGGCCGGGCGCCGCAGTTCGTCCAGCCGGACCAGCACTACCCCGCCGACGATCAGCGCACCGCCCAGGAGCTGGACCGGGCCGGGAAGTTCGCCCAGGAGCAGCCAGGCCCAGATCACGGCGAAGAGCACCTCGGTCAGCGAGACGAAGGACGCCACCTTGGACCCCAGCGCCCGCGCGGCCACAATGCCGGAGACGTAGGCGAGGACGGTGGCCAGGACCACCAGGCCGCCCAGCGCCACCCACCAGGGCGTGACCCAGGGGCCAAGCCGGGTGTCGGCCGTGCTGGCGGCCATCGGCAGCAGCCCGGTGGCCGCGGCCAGCCACATCACGAGAGCGCCCACCATCAGCCCGCCGGAGGCCAGCACGATCGGCGGGAGCGTGTCATTCTCCTTGGCCGTGATGAAGAAGTAGATGGCCAGGCAGACGGCGGCCGCAATCCCCCACAGCGCCCCGATGAGATCGATCTTCACCGCCCCGGTGAGGTCCAGCACCAGGACCAGCCCAGCGAGCGAGAGCAGCGTGCCGGCAATCGTGAGCGGCCGCGGCCGTTTCCGGCTGGCCGCCCAGAGCCACAGCACGATGATGACGGGGGCCAGGTATTCGAGCAGGAGCGCGACGCCGACCGAGAGCCGGGCGACGGCGTTGAAGTAGAACAGCTGGCACGCGGCGACGCCGATCACGCCGAACAGCAGCACGGTGAGCCAGTTGTCCCGGAGCTGGTGCCAGCGGCCCCGCAGGGCGAGGGCGGCCGGGATAGCCAGGACCAGCGCGGCCCCGCTGAGCCTCGCGGTCACCGCGGCGCCGGGTGTCCAGCCGGTCTCCAGCAGCGCTTTTGCGAAGGAGCCGGAGAGGCCGAACACGGCCGAGGAGAACAGGGCCACGCCCAGCCCCGAGGCCAGGAAGCCCGTGGTGCCCGGCCGTGCGCCGCCGGGACTTAGGCTGGCGGTGCGCGGGGTCGTCTGGTTCAGGTCCGGGGGCGCGGCGGGGCGGCGTGCGGCAGACACGGGCTGCCTCCTGTCAGGAGTAAAGTAGGGTTATGGTCATGACAGTACGCCCGGCCGACGTAAGGAGTCAAGATGGTTTTTGCCCCTGACACGGAAGTCGCGCTGCGCTCCGTGGTCGGCCTGATCAACACGGCCGCCAACGGTGACGAGCAGCTGGCCACCGTTGAGGACCTGGACCGCTTCCTCGCGTCCGAGGGCTTTACCGGCTCGAGGACCCGGGACGCGGCGGAACTGGCGAGTGTGCACCGGCTGCGCGGGGAGCTGTCCGCGCTCTGGCTGGCCGGCGAGGGCACCGCCGTCGAGACCGTCAACCGGCTGCTGCGTGAGGCCCGGGCGCTCCCGCAGCTGGTCAAACACGATCAGTGGGACTGGCACCTGCATGCGACCACGCCGGAGGCTCCGCTGGCCGACCGGATGAGCACGGAGGCCGCGATGGCCCTGGTGGATGTGATCCGCAGCAAGGAAATGGACCGGATGCTGGTCTGCGCGGCGGATGACTGCGACGCCGTGGTGCTGGACCTCAGCCGGAACCGGTCCAAGCGCTACTGCGACACCGGGAACTGCGCCAACCGCGCGCATGTGGCGGCCTACCGGGCGCGGAAGGCTGCGTCCTAGCGGAGTTCGCCGCCGGCGTCGTCGGCGTCGGGGGCCGGCTGCGTGCCGGGGCCGCCGTGCGAGGAGCCCGGCCGCTTCGAGCTCAGGTTCACCCCGGAGCCCTTCCCGAGGTGCTCGGCGTTGTCTTTGTAGCTCATCGAGAGCATGGCGGCGATCACGAGTGTGACGATGAAGGCGATGCCCGCGCCGGTGAAGGCCAGGTCGAAACGGGGGGCCCTGGCGCTGCCACCGGAGGCGAAGATCAGGACGGCGACAAAGGCCAGCACTGCCCAGAACGCGGAGAACATCAGCGGTCCCTTGACCGAGGTCCGCAGGCTGCGGCGTTCTCCTGATTTCTGCTCTGCCAAGGTGCTTTCCTCCTGCCGCCAGCGCCGGGCAGGCGTGGCAGTCGTGATACCGCGGTTGTTCTACGCAGGGTAGAACCTGTCCCCTCTAGTTTACGGCCTCCGCGGAATCGCCCCGCGCATCATGCCGCAGGGTCAGCCCCGCCAGGGTCCACAGCACGCCGCCAATGATCGCGCCGCCGCCGGCAACGCCCAGCAGCGCGTGCGGGCCGAGGTCGATGAAGAAGGGCAGCGCCACCGCGGTGCCGAGGCCGATCACGCCGGAGGCGATCCAGTCGCGCGCCAGCACGGAACGGCCGCGGGTGGCCAGGCCGAGGTAAAGTTCCGCGGCCCCGGCGAGACTCAGGCCGAGGGCGCCGACCGTGCCGAAGACAAGGCTTCCGGGGAGCAGCCCGACGGCGGCGCCGGTCCCGGTGAGCACGGCGCCGGCGGCGGCGAGGGTCTTGGCGGCGGCCGCTCCGTGCGGCAGGCCGGTCTTTTTGACGCTCCAGATCAGCACGACCCCGGTGGCCAGCAGGTAAAGGCCGCCCGTCCAGCCCATTCCGTCGACGGAGGGGGCCGCCCAGAACACCGTAACGGCGCCGAACGCCAGCGCGACGGCGGCCCGGACCAGCACGGGTTTCCACAGGTCTGCGGCGGCGGTCAGGGCTGTGGCGGTGCGGGGCGATACGGGGAGAGTCACCCGTCCAGTTTAGGGGGTGCCGGATCCCGGCCGCACCGGCCTGCCGCGGGCGGCTCGGTCTGCCGCGCCGAGGCCGCGTCAGTGTGCGCCGAGCCGCATCCACCGGTCGGTGCGGGCCCGCAGCCCCAGCGTGAGCGCACGGGCCAGCATGTAGCCGAGCGAGAAGGCCGCCCAGAGCCAGGCCAGCGCCGTCGCGCCGTCGGGGGCAAAAAGCCGGACCGCCAGCAGCAGCGGCAGGTAGACGGCCAGATTCACGACGCCGGCGATCGCCAGATACCGCGCATCGCCGGCGCCGATCAGCACCCCGTCCAGGACAAACACGTAGCCGGCGAGCGGCTGGCCCGCGGCCAGGACCCACAGGGCGAGCGTGAGGGTGGACCGGACGCCGTCGTCGGGGGTGAACAACACCCCTGCCCACGGCGCGGCGGCGGCGAGCAGGACCCCGGTCAGCGCCCCGAAACCGAGGCCCCAGCGGACCATGGTTCCGGTCAGCTCCCGGGCGGCGGCCGCGCGGGAGGCCCCGAGTTCCTTGCCGATGAGGGCCTGGGCCGCAATGGCGAGGGCGTCGAGGGCGAATGCGAGGAAGGTGAAGATGGTCATCGCCAGCTGGTGCGCAGCCAGGTTGGCCGGGCCCTGCGCGGTGGCCACCAGCACGGTGGCCAGGATGGCAACCCGCAGGCTCAGCGTCCGCAGCATCAGCCAGGAGCCCACCCTGGCCAGCGCCCGGATGCCGCGCCAGTCCGGGCGCAGGGACACCCCGTGGGTGCGCGCGTTGCGCTGGACCATCACCACATAGGCCAGCGCCATAGCCCACTGGGCGATGCTGGTGCCCAGCGCCGAACCGGCCACCGAGAGCTGCAGCCCGTAGACCAGGACAAGGTTCAGCACGATGTTGGCAGTGAAGCCGGCCGCGGCCACGGCCAGTGGGGTCCGGGTGTCCTGCAGGCCCCGCAGCACGCCGGTGCCGGCAAAGACCAGCAGCATCGCGGCCAGGCCGGGCATGGAGAAGCGCAGGTAGTCCACGGCGAAGGTGCGCACCTCGCCGCGGGCGCCCATCAGGTCCAGCAGCGGTTCGGCGGCCAGGAATCCGGCGGCGGCCAGGACAAGCCCCAGCAGCAGCGCGAGCCAGACGCCGTCGCGGCCGGCCGCCAGCGCCCGGGGCAGCTGCCCGTTGCCGACGGCCCGCGCCACCGCCGGCGTTGTGGAATAGGCCAAGAAAACCATCAGCCCCACCGCGGTGTGGAGCACTGCCGAGGCCAGTCCCACGCCGGCGAGCTGGGCGACCCCCAGGTGCCCCACAATGGCGGAGTCCGCCAGCAGGAACAGCGGCTCGGCGACGAGGGCCCCGAAGGCGGGGACGGCAAGGCGCAGGATTTCCCGCCGGCGGGCCGGGGGCGGAAGAGTGACGGGACTCGGGGCTGACGCGGGCACGAAACCACCCTAGCGGTCCCGCGCGGGCCGCGGACGTCGCCGGGCGTCGTTTTACTTGACATTTCAACTATGTCCCTGAAGAATATAACTTGAATCTTCAAGTAAAAGGGAGGCTGTGCCGCCGCCTTCCAGATCCCAGAACGGTATGCCATGAACCAGCCCACACTCACCACCCTCGCCCGCACGGTCCTGCGCATCGTCACCGGCTTCCTCTTCGCCGCCCACGGTTGGCAGAAATTCAACGAATTCACCATTGCCGGCACCCAGGCCGCCTTTGCCCAGATGGGTGTCCCGGCCGCGAACCTTGTCGCCCCGGTAGTCGCCGCCCTCGAGCTCGTCGGCGGCGTCGCCCTGATCCTCGGCGTGCTGACCCGCGTCTTCGGCGTCCTGCTCGCCGTGGACATGCTGGGCGCCCTGTTCCTGGTACATGCCCCGGCCGGAATATTCGCCGCCGCGGGCGGCTACGAACTGGTGCTGATCCTGGCCGCCGCGGCATTGGCCGTGGCCCTGGTCGGCGCCGGCAAAGTCTCCGTGGACAAGGCCCTCTTCGGCCGCAGCGGCTCCCGGCTCAGCGCCCTGGCCTAGCAGCGGCTCCCCCAGCACGTCCGACGGCGGGCGGTCACCCCACGGTGGCCGCCCGCCGTCGTCTCCGTCGTCCGTGTGGGGGCCCTGTGTGGCGGCCTTGTAGTGAGGCCTTGTATGGCAGCCGGCGCCGCGATTGTGTCAGCGGGCCGCGGGCGGCGGGGCGGCCGGTCAGTACACTCACTTCCATGAGTGAGACTTCCGCCAACGCCGTCACCCTGCGCTTCCTCGCCGCCCCCACGGACGTCGGCCACAGCGGCTCGGTGGACGCCGGGACGGTGCTGGAGTGGGTGGACAAGGCCGCGTATGCCGCCGCCGTCGGCTGGGCGAAGGCCTACTGCGTGACCGCGTATGTGGGCAACATCCACTTCGCGGATCCGGTCAACAGCGGCGACATGGTGGAAGTCACGGCCACCATCGTCTACACCGGCCGGTCCTCGATGCACATCCGGACGGTGGTCTCCTCCGGCGACCCCAAGGGCGGACCGGCCACCATGCGCAGCCAGTGCATGGTGATCTTCGTGGCGGTGGGCGAGGACGGCAAGCCGATCCCGGTTCCGCAGTTTGAACCGTCCACACCGGCGGAAATCGAGCAGCGCGACCACGCCCTGGCACGGATCAAGGTCCGTGAAGACATCGTCCAGGCCATGAGCGGGCAGGAATACACCGACGCCGGGACCGCCGAACGCGTCACGCTGCGGTTTATGGCCGCCCCCACAGATGTGAACTGGGGCGGCAAGGTCCACGGCGGCATCGTGATGAAGTGGATCGACGAAGCCGCCTACGTCTGCGCCTCGCGCTACTGCGGCAAGGACACGGTGGCGGTCTTCTCCGGCGGCGTGCGGTTTTACCGCCCGCTGCTGATCGGCCACCTCGTGGAGGTGGAGGCCCGGCTGGTCTACACCGGAACGAAGGGCATGCACATTGCCGTCCATGTCCGTTCCGGGGACCCCAAGGGCCACGAACTGAACCTCACCACGTACTGCCTGACCGTGATGGTGGCCCGGGACGCGAGCGGCACCTCCGTGCCGATCCCGCAGTGGGTTCCGGTGTCCGGGGAGGACAAGCGGCTGCACGCCCACGCCCGTGAACTGCTCGAAATCCGGGGCCGGGCGCCCGGAAACCGGCTGCCCAACCACCTGCTCTAGAAGCCTCCCCCGCCGGCGTCGCCTGCCATGTTCGCGAACCGGGAGTAGTGGCCCTGGAAGGCCACCACAATGTCCTTGGTGGGGCCGTTACGGTGTTTGGCGATCAGGATGTCCGCTTCGCCGGCGCGCGGGGACTCCTTGTCGTAGACGTCCTCGCGGTGCAGCAGGATGACCATGTCGGCGTCCTGCTCGATCGAGCCGGACTCGCGGAGGTCCGAGACCATGGGGCGCTTGTCCTGGCGCTGCTCCGAGCCACGGTTCAGCTGCGACAGCGCGATCACCGGCACCTGGAGTTCCTTGGCGAGCAGCTTCAGGGCTCGAGAGAACTCCGAGACTTCCTGCTGGCGGGATTCGACTTTCTTGCCCGAGCTCATCAGCTGCAGGTAGTCGAGGATGACGAGTTTGAGGTCGTGCTGCTGCTTCAGCCGGCGGCACTTGGCGCGGATTTCCATCAGGGACATGTTGGGGCTGTCATCGATGAACAGAGGGGCGTCGTTCATCCGGCCCATGGTGGTCGCGATCTTGGACCACTGTTCGTCCTTGATAGTGCCCTTGCGCAGGTCCTGCAGGCCGATGGTGGCCTCCGCGGAGAGCAGGCGCATGGCGATCTCGTTCCGGCCCATTTCCAGGGAGAACATCACGGTGGCCAGGTTGTTCTTGATGGCCGCGGAGCGGGCGAAGTCCAGGGCGAAGGTGGACTTGCCGACGGCGGGGCGCGCGGCGATCACGATCATCTGGCCCGGGTGCAGGCCGTGGGTCAGTTCGTCGAGTTCATAGAAGCCGGTGGGGACGCCCACCATGCCCTCGCCCCGGTGCCCGGACGCCTCGATCTCATCGACCGTGGATTCCATCACGTCCTTGAGCACCACGTAGTCCTCGGCGGTGCGGCGCTCGGCCACGGCGTAGACCTCGGCCTGGGCCTGGTTGACCAGATCCTCCACCTCGCCGTCCTGGCCGTACCCCAGCTGGACGATTTTGGTGCCGGCGTTGACCAGGCGGCGGAGGACGGCGCGTTCGGCCACAATCTCGGCGTAGTAGCCGGCGTTGGCCGCGGTGGGGACGGTCTGGATCAGCTCGTGGAGGTAGGCGGGCCCGCCGATGCGGTTGATTTCGCCGCGCTTGGTCAGCTCGTCGGAGACGGTGACGGCATCGGCGGGCTCGCCGCGGCCGTAGAGGTCGATGATGGCCTCGTAGATGGTCTCGTGCGCCGGGCGGTAGAAGTCCTGGCCGCGCAGGATCTCCACAACGTCCGCGATGGCATCCTTGGACAACATCATGCCGCCCAGCACGGACTGCTCGGCGGGGATGTCCTGCGGCGGCTTGCGGCTGCCTTCGGCCCCCCGGGTGCCCTCGACCGTGTCCAGATGCGTAACTGACAAAACTGCCGTCCTTCATTGTGTTCCGGCGGGGTGGCGTTCCCCGCCGGCGGATAAGCCATGTGGTGTGTTGCCGGCAGCGGCGCCTGGGTTATGGCCCAAGGTGCCACGCGTCCGCAGGTACCCGCCGGTTAATTCGTATCAGCCCGCACCGACAGTTTGTGCTGCCCCAGCTCCGGCGCCGATCCGACTCCGCCGGACGCTTCAGCCGATAGACCGGGGTAGCGCTGCGGGCCGGTCTGCCGCGCCTCCGCGGCTGGACACCCGCAACGTTAGCCCCCGATCGGGCCGGCTCCAACCCGGCTTGACGGCAACCCTGTGGATAAGTTGTGGACTAGTGGCCCCTGCTTGTGCACAGCCTGTGGGAAGCCCTGTGGATAGAAGAATTCTTTTCCACCGAATTAGCTGCTGACCTGCGGAAACACTCGTTATCCCTTGTGGACGAAAAAGAAGTTCTGCCCCGCTTCATCCACAGCCGGCACCGGGCGGCTGGGGATACCGCCCGCGCGACCGGGCCACAAAAGGCCCCGAATATGCGAACTTTGTGATGTTTGTCACCGCACGGGCGCGGAAGTGACCTCCCTGACGGGGGCTCGTATGCGAAACACGGAATGTGCTGTGGATAACTGCTAACTGGCATAAGCTGTGGCCATGGGCGACGTCTTGATAGTCATACTGCCTGCCCTCATCCTCGCGGGCATCCTGTGGGCAGTTGCCGCGGCGCTGAGGCCCCGCAACCTGGGCATGTCCGACGCCGAGCGTTATCAGCTGGAACTGGCCATGCGGTCCCGGGCCCACTATGAGGCCCAGGTGAAGGCCGCCCTGGCCGCGCGCGCACGGGTGGACGCTTCAACCCGCCCCAGCCAGAACGAACAGCAGCACTCGCAGCAGCAGGAGCACGCCCGCGCGGCCCTCGATGCACGCGCAGGCTCCTTCAACGACGCGGGCCGGACCGGGCACCCGGGTGCCGTGCTGCCCGGCGGCCAACTCAGCCCCCAGTTCACCCTGCAGTTGCAGTCCCTGGCCCGCTCCGGGCACAAGCTGCAGGCGATCAGGCTGCTGCGCCAGGCCACCCACTCAGACCTCTTGACCGCCAAGAATTACATAGATCGGCTGTAGTCCATGGAAGCCTTGCTCGTCCCCCTCCTGATCCTCGTGCTCGCGGGCGTCGCCGTCGTACTGGCCGCACGCGCCCTCGGGCGCCGCCGCCCGGCCGCCCGGCCGGACGAGTCCCCGAAGCCCATCCGCAATTCGGCGGAGCTCGCCCGCACGGCCGCGGCGAAGCTGGACCAGGAGCAGCACCGCCGGTTGTACGCCCTCATTGCCCAGGGCCAGGCCATGGCGGCCATCAAGCTCTACCTGGAAGCCACCGGCGAGGGCCTGCGCGCCTCCCGCGATGCGGTGGGTGCCCTGGCCGCCCACCCGCAGCCGTACCGGCCCCGCGAGGCGCCCCAGCAGCCCGCGCACGACGACGACGAGGACGCGCCGCAGCGCTTCCCCTACCGGTACCGGGCCATCGCCAGCAAGGGCGAGGTCACCCGCGAGGTCAGCAGCAACATGCTCAACGACGAGATCTACGGCCGCATCCGCACACTGGCCAGGAGCGGGGACACCGAGGGTGCGGCGGCCGCGCTGACCCGGCATTCGGACATCTCCCTTAAGCAGGCACGCGAGTTCATCGCCCTGCTCGAGGAATGACCGTTACGGCGACAGGCCGCGGCTAGAAGTCGAACAGGTCCCCGAGCCAGCCTTCCTTTTTCTTGGGCCGGCGGCGGTCGTCGTAGCGCGGCTGGTCATACCGTGGCCGGTCGCGGCGCTCGTCGTAGCGCCGGTCGTCCGGGCGGCGGTCATCCCGGCGCGGGTCCAGGTTGTAGAGCGGCGGCGGAATGTGCCCCGGGGGGGTCGGCGCCGGGGCGGGAGCGGCCGGGGCGGACGGGGCAAGTCCCTCTGCCGCACGGTCGATGATCTTGTCGAGCTCGCCGCGGTCCAGCCACACGCCGCGGCACTGCGGGCAGTAGTCGATCTCCACGCCGCTTCGTTCGCTCATCACTAGGTCTACGGAATCCACAGGACATTTCATGTCCCGCACAACGAACCGGCCGCCGAATAAGTTCAGGCCGGCCCGGTCAGGCGGGCCGGCCCGGAGGGGGTCCGGCTAGTTGCCCCCGGAGATCCCCGCGAGGAGCTGCTCGAACGGCAAGGACTCCAGCGCAGCCTGGCGCGGCCGCGGCTGGGCGCCGTCGAGCAGGCCGGCGAACTCCCCTGCGGCGCGGTCGATCCGCACCGAAAGCGGCGATCCGCCGTCGCCGGTGGTTCCCCAGTCCTGCGGGCCGGCGAAAACGCCGGTGGCCGCGGTCCGGGTCCGGAGGTAGCTGAACAGCGGGCGCATCGCGTAGTCCAGGACCATCTGGTGCCGGTCGGTGCCGCCGGTAGCGCCCAGCAGCACCGCCTTGCCCTCAAGGGACTTCGGGTCCAGCACGTCGATGAACGACTTGAAGAGACCGCTGTAGGAAGCGCTGAACACGGGGCTGACGGCAATGATGCCGTCGGACGCCTCGACGCCGGCAATCACCTCGGCGAGGCGCGGCGCGGCGTAGCCGGTCACGAAGTTATTGGCAATTTCGACCGCCAGGTCCCGCAGTTCGACGACGTCGACCGTTACGGCGTAGCCCGCGCCGGCCAGCCGGCGTTCGGCTGCGGCCGCCAGCTGGTCCGCCAGCAGGCGGGACGACGAGGGGACGCCGAGTCCGGCGGAGAGAACGGTGATACGGCGGGTTTCCACGGTGTGCTCCTAGTTTGGATCCAGATCAGCAAGGCCACTACATGCGTTTGCATCTATCCGTACAAGCGGCGGGACAACCCGTTTATTCCCGCCGCCGGCCCGGTCAGAGCAGGACGAACCCCTCGATGCAACTGACCGAGCTGCCCCCGACCCAGATGTCGTCCCCCAGCGCCTCGACGTGGACCCGGCCGGCCCGGCCCAGCACCGTTCCCTGCGCCGCGAGGTACGACCCGGGGGCGCGTCCGCTGCCGATCAGCCACTGCGCCGCCCCGGCGTTGAAGCTGCCGGTGACGGGATCCTCCGCGGCCGCGTCCCCGGGGATGAAGGTGCGCACCTCAAAATCGACGGCGGACCCTGCCGGGTGCGGGCCGATCACCCCCACCTTGAGCCCCTCCATCGCCGCGTAGTCCGGCCTGATGGCCAGCACCTGCCCGGCGGACTCCAGCAGCACGCCGATCCATTGCGGGCCGTTGACGAGCCAGGTGGCGTCCAGCAGCGCTTCCCGGGGCAGCCCGAGGCCGGCGGCGATACGGACCAGATCCTCCTCCGCCACGGCACCCGTCCGGGTCAGCGGCGGGGCCGCGAAGGCCAGCCGGGCGCCGTCGCGCTTTACCCTGACCAGCCCGGCCACGCATTCCTGGACCAGGATGCCGTCACACCGGGGGACGCCGCCGGCTTCGAGCCAGGCGTGCGCCGAGCCAAGGGTGGGGTGGCCGGCAAAGGGAAATTCCTCACTGCCGGTGAAGATCCGCACCCGGTAGTCGGCCTCCGGCTGCGTGGGCGGCAGCAGAAAGGTCGTCTCGGAGAGGTTGGTCCAGTTGGCGAACTGCTGCATGGTCCCGCCGTCGAGGCCCCCGGCGTCGACGACGACCGCCAGCGGGTTCCCCCGGTAGGGCACATCGGTGAACACGTCCACCTGGGCGAAGGGGCGGAGGCGGGGCGCTGCGGGCGTGGCGTTCACCGCAGCAGGCTATCACCGGCGGCGGCTGGGGCGGCGGCTGCGGCTGACAGCACGGACCCTGTCTGCGAGACTGCCCCCATGGCAGAAAACAAAACGCAGGCAACGGGCGCGTCCGTGGAGGAGTTCCTCGCCGCCGTCGAACACCCGGTGCGGCGCAAAGACGGATTACGCCTGCTGGCCCTGATGTCCGACATCACGGGACAGCCGGCGCGAATGTGGGGTCCAACAATTGTGGGATTCGGCCGCTACCACTACAAGTACGCCAGCGGCAGGGAGGGCGACGCCGCTGCCGTCGGGTTCTCCCCCAGGAAATCCAGCCTCTCGCTCTACGGCCTCACGTACGGGCCGGAGGCCGCCGAACTGCTCAACAGCCTCGGCAAGCACAAGACCGGCGCCGGCTGCCTGTACGTTAACAAGCTCGACGACGTCGATGAGGCCGTGCTCGCCGAACTGATCCGGCGCGGCTACCGGCACGTCACCACCGAGCTGCACCACGGCTGAGTCCTCGTTGGAGTTAAAGCGGACGGCCCCCGCGTCCGGTCCCTTAGCGGGGTCCGGAGGCGGGGGCCTTCCAGCAGTTCAGGGCTGCAGCCGGTGAGGGCTACTTGCCTGCGACTACGTCGAGCTCGATCACAGCGGAAACGTCGTCGTGCAGACGGACGTTGGCCTGGTAGGAACCGGTCGACTTGATGTGAGCCGGCAGTTCAACCTTGCGCTTGTCGATGCGGCCGAGGCCGGCGGCCTCAACAGCGTCGGCCACGTCGCCCTGCTTGACGGTGCCGAACAGGCGTCCGGTCTCGCCAGCCTTGACAACGAGCTTGACCGGCTTGGCCTGCAGTGCAGCGGCCTGCTTCTGAGCGTCTTCCAGGGAAGCGTGCTCGCGGGCGGCACGGGCAGCCTTGATGGACTCAACCTGCTTCTCGCCACCCTTGGACCAGGTCAGGGCGAAGTTGCGGGGCAGCAGGTAGTTACGTGCGTAACCGTCCTTGACCTCGACAACGTCGCCAGCAGCACCGAGACCGGTTACTTCGTGGGTCAGAATGAGCTTTGCCATGTTAGTTAATCCCTTCCTTAGCCGCGGCCAGCGCCGGAGTAAGGCAGCAGAGCAACTTCGCGGGCGTTCTTGATTGCCTGGGCGATCTTGCGCTGTTCCTGCACCGTGACGCCAGTGACGCGACGGGCGCGGATCTTTCCGCGGTCGGAGATGAACTTGCGCAGCAATGCTACGTCCTTGTAGTCGATGACAGTGATGTCAGCGGCCTTCAAGGGGTTGGACTTTGGTTTGGGCTTACGGAGTTCAGCCTTAGCCATCGTGGAGCTCCTATTCTAGGGAGCCCGTGGATATTGATCCACGGGATGGTGGTGGTCCGCGGCGGTCGTCGCGCGGCTGCCGGGCGGCAGCCTCGCAGGTCCCGACGTCGGACCTTAGATGTTGTTTAGAAGGGAGGTTCGGAATCAGGGCCGTTGCCCCAGCCGCCGCCTGCATTGCTGACCCCGGGCGTGGCCCAGGGATCGTCCTGCTGCGCGGGCTGGTTGCCGCCCCAGCTTCCGCCGGAGTTGCCGCCCTGGTTTCCACCAGAGTTGCCACCGAAACCGCCGCTGTTGCCGCCGCCGAAGCCGCCCTGGCCACCCTGACCGCCGGAGCGCTGGGTGCGGTTGACCTTGGCGTTGGCGTAGCGCAGGCTGGGGCCGATCTCGTCGACCTCAAGCTCGATAACGGTGCGCTTCTCGCCTTCCTTGGTTTCGTAGGAACGGCTCTTCAGGCGGCCGGAAACGATCACGCGCATGCCCTTGGTGAGGGACTCGGCGACGTTTTCGGCTGCCTCGCGCCACACCGACGCGCGGAGGAACAGGGTTTCCCCGTCCTTCCACTCGTTGGACTGGCGGTCGAAGGTGCGCGGAGTAGACGCGATGGTGAAGTTCGCTACTGCCGAACCTGACGGTGTGAACCTCAGTTCGGGGTCATTGGTGAGATTACCGATGACCGTAATAGTGGTTTCGCCTGCCATCTACTGCCTCCTTGTTCGTTCCTGCGGGGTTAAAGATTGAGGGGTGGAGCTGATTACTCAGCAACAACCTTCTGCTCTTCGGGGCGGGTGATCTTGGTGCGCATGATGGTCTCATTGAGACTCAGCTGGCGGTCAAGTTCCTTGGCGGTAGCCGGCTCAGCGGTGAAGTTCACCACGGCGTAGATACCTTCGGACTTCTTCTGGATTTCGTAAGCCAGTCGACGACGGCCCCAGATGTCAACCTTTTCGATGGTTCCACCATCGTTGGTGATGACGTTCAGGAACTTCTGAAGCGACGGCTCAACGGTACGCTCTTCGACCTCGGGGTCGATGATTACCATCAATTCGTAAGGACGCATATGTGAACCCACCTCCTTTGGGCTAAGCGGTTACGGCATTTCCGTAACAGGAGGTTCATTTGCGGTTACCGGTGCGGCACATCGCCCCCGGAACGGAGGCAGGGCGCAGCACAGACTTCAATAGCTTAGTGCATCCGGGCGGGTTTCGGCGATTTCTTGTCCCGCCACCGTAGACCCCGCGGCGCCCGCGCCGGAAGCGCCCCGCCCGGCATGTGGATAACCTCACGGGTGCGTATGCAATGATCGGGGCATGAGCACTGGTTCGCCCTCCCGTTCCACGGCGTCCCCTGTCCACCGCAGCCGGCTGCGCTTCGCCGTGATGGTGCTGGCCGGCCTGCTCGCCGCCGTCGCCTCCGGGATCAGCGGCTACTGGGTGGAGGCGCCCGCAATCGGCTGGAGCAGCGCGGCACTGATCTATGTGCTGTGGGTCTGGATCGTGATCGGCCCGCTGGACGCCGCGGGCACCGAGGCTCATGCCACCGCTGAGGATCCGTCCCGCAGCACCACCGACCTCTTGATCCTGGCGGCCAACGTCGCCAGCCTGGCGGCCGTGGCCGCTGTCGTCGTGGATGCGCACAGCAACAACGGCGGTTCCCGCCTGGCCGGCGGTTTGCTGGCGCTGGCGTCGGTCGCGCTGTCCTGGATGCTGGTCCAGACGCTCTTCACCGTGCGCTACGCCGGGCTGTACTACAGCACCGAACCGCGAGCCGGCGCGGAGGTGGGCGGCATCGACTTCAACCAGGACGGTCCGCCCCAGTACACCGATTTCGCCTACCTCGCCACGAGCCTGGGCATGACCTACCAGGTCTCGGACACCGCCCTGAGGAACCACGCGATCCGGGCCGAGGCCCTCAAGCACAGCCTGCTGTCCTATGTGTTTGGCACGGTCATCCTGGCGGCCACGGTCAACCTCGTGATCGGCCTCGCCGGCTCCTAGCTGTTCCGGCCGGGCTGGGGGGCGGTACGGAAGAACAGTTCGGTCACCGCAGCGAGCCGGTGCGGGTCCTCGACGCCGCACAGCTCGCGGGCCGAGTGCATCGACAGCAGGGGCACGCCGGCGTCGACCGTCCGGATCCCGAGCCGGGTGGCGGTCAGCGGGCCGATCGTCGAGCCGCAGGGCATCACGTTGTTGGAGACGAACTCCTGGTACGGGATCCCGGCGCCGGCGCAGAGCCCGGCCCAGAAAGCCGCGCCGGCCGCGTCCGTGGCGTAGCGCTGGTTCGCGTTGATCTTCAGCAGCGGCCCGCCGTTGAGGACGGGCCGGTTGGCCGGATCGTGGCGCTCCGGGTAGTTGGGGTGCACGGCGTGCCCGGCGTCGGCGGAGACGCAGAACGACGCCGCGAACGCCTGCCGGCGCTGGCTCGCCGTGGCGCCGAGGCCGTCGGAGATGCGGATCAGGATGTCCTCGAGGACCGGCCCGCAGGCCCCGGAGCGGGAGGCGGAGCCGATTTCCTCGTGGTCGAACGCGGCGAGCACGGCGATCGGGCCGTCCGGCGGCACCGGGGCGGAGGCGTGCGCGATGAGCGCGGTGAGCCCGGCGTGCGTGGCGGAAAGGTTGTCCAGCCGGCCCGACGCGAAGAACTCCCCGTGCGCCCCGAACACGGCCGGGGCCTGGGTGTCGGCAATGACGATGTCGTAGCCGCCGATCTGCGCCGCGTCGACGTCGGCGCCGGCAACCCGGTCCGCGAGCAGGCCCAGGAGGTCCGCGCCGGCGGGGTCGCCGAGGCCGAAGACCGGGTTCATGTGCTGCTGCTTGTCCAGGGCCAGACCATCGTTCACGGCGCGGTCCAGGTGGATGGCCAGCTGGGGGAAGCGCAGCAGCGGCCCGGTGGCGGTGAGGTGCTCGGTGCCGTCCAGCATGACCAGCCGCCCGGCGAGCTGCAGTTCGCGGTCCAGCCAGGAGTTCAGCAGCGGCCCGCCGTAGACCTCGACGCCGGCCTGCAGCCAGCCGAACTTGCCGGTGGTGGCCTTGGGCTTGAGTTTGAAGGAGGGCGAGTCGGTGTGCGCACCGAGGATGTTGAAGCCGGTGGCGGGTCCGGCACCCTGCGGCGTCACCCACGCGATGAGGGCGCCGTCGCGGATCACGTAGAACTTGCCGGCGCCGGCACCGTCGCCGTTGCCGTCCCACGGCTGCAGCTCGTCGAGGCCAGTGAACCCCGCCTCATCCAGCCGCCGGGCGGCTTCGTGGACGGCGTGGAAGCTCGACGGCGACGCGCTGACGTACGCGCCGAGGTCCTGGATGTGGTCTGCGGCAGTGCTGGAGGAAGGCATGGCTCCGAGTCTAGCGCCGCCCCTACACGGTGACGTTGAGTCCTGCCGTGTACCCTCCGGCGGCCGAACCGGCCATGGTGGCCAGCTGGTAGATCCCGCCGTCGTTGCCGAACACGTTGTCCGATTTGAGCGTGGTCCTCGGGAAGTTCCGGGCACTGGACTCGTAGCCGGCCGAGGCGTAGACGTCCCTGCAGGCGGCATCCGTGAGGGCGATCTGCGAGACGGCGAGGATCTTTCCGGCGGAGGTGGCGTTGCCCATGGATTCGAAGACTTCGAAGTGGATGTGCGGCCAGCGGCCACTGTAGGCGCCCGGGAAGATGGTGGTGAAGGTAACCTGCCCGTTCGCATCCGCTTCTTGGACGCCGCGGAGATAGTTCTCGTTCTTCAGCCCGGCGTCGTACATCGAGTACTTTCCGTCCTTGTCGCAGTGCCAGGCGTAGACGGCGGCGCCGGCCAGCGGGGCGCAGCCCTGGGCGTTGTCGAGCAGGGTGAGCGTGACGGTCAGCGGCACGCCGTCGGCCTTGGTGGAGGAGGTCCCGAAGCTGGCCGTGATGTCTTTGCGGACCACCCCGGAGGCGGCCAGGGCGTTGGGTCCGTTGGAGCCGTCGCCAGGGAACGGCCCGGCCGTTTCCTCTGGAATTTCAACGCCGCATTCGGCGATGGCGCGGGTCAGGGTGGGAGAGGCGGAGGCGGTGGCCGCCGCGCCGGAGGCCGCCGCCGTCGGACCCGCCGTCGTGGCGGCAGAGGTTGTGGCGGCGGACGGCGTGGCGCCGGAGGAGGAGCCGCCGGGGGTGCAGGCGGCGAGGGCCGCGGCGGTGCCTGCGCCGAGGAACATGCCCAGCGAGCGGCGGCTCATCAGCGTGCCGAGGTCGAATTCCAGGCCGCGGTCATGGTTGGGGTGCGGTGTGTGCGGGGGCGGGGTGTCCATGCCCCCATGCAACCGCGCCGGGCTGTGCCGTGGCTAGGGCGTCGCTGTGGCCGCCCTGTGGCCGCAGTGTGGCCGCAGACCATCGGACATGCCCTGCCGCGGCGTCCGCCGATGGACATATGGGCAATATGTCCATCCGCGGCCGCCGGCGTTGGGCATGTCCGGTGGTGGGGCGAGTCCGGGAGGGCTACAACGCCGACCCGACGCCGGCGGCGGCTTGCTCGCTGGGGGCCTCGGCCAGCTGGCCCTGGGGCTCCGCAGTGGCGGCGCCGTGCTTGCGGTAGCGCCACAGCCCGATTCCGACCACGACGGCGGCCAGGGCGAGGGAGAGCAGCAGCGATTCCCGGGTGGATTCGAGCACCACCATGCCCACCAGCAGCGCGACGATGCTGATGATCGCGACCCAGGTCAGGTACGGGAAGAGCCACATCTTCAGCTCCAGCTCCCGGGCGGTAGCGCCCATGCGGCGCCGCAGGATCAGCTGGGAAACGGAAATGACCAGCCAGACGAACAGGGCGATGGCCCCGGAGGTGTTGACCAGGAAGAGGAAGACGGTGTCCGGGGCAATGTAGTTCAGGCCAACGGTGATAAAGCCCACCACGGTGGAGGCGAGCACGGCGCCGGCCGGGACACCGCGCTTGGAGATCCGCATCCAGGACCGGGGCGCGTCTCCGCGGCGGGAGAGCGAGAACAGCATGCGGCTGGCGGTGTAGAGGCCCGAGTTGAGGCACGAGAGCACGGAGGTCAGCACCACGATGTCCATGATGGTTCCGGCGCCGGGGATGCCGAAGAGTTCGATGACGGCGACGTAGGGGCTCTTCGCCACGGAGGCCGAGTTCCACGGCAGCAGGGTCACCACGATGGCGATCGAGCCGATGTAGAACACCAGGATGCGCCAGACCGTGGACTTGACGGCCTTTTTGACGGCGTCGACCGGGTTCTCGGATTCGCCGGCGGCAATGGTGGCGATTTCGGCGCCGAAGAAGGAGAAGACGACCACCAGGATGCCGGCCAGCACGGCGCCGGGGCCGTTGGGCATAAAGCCGCCCTTGCCGGTCAGGTTGTCCAGGCCGGGGGCCGGGACGCCGGGGATCAGGCCGAGGATGGCGGCGGCGCCGAAGAGCAGGAACAGCACAATCGCGGCGACCTTGATGGAGGCGAACCAGAACTCGAACTCGCCGTAGGACTTCACCGACCCGAGGTTGGTCAGGGTCAGGAGCACCATGAGGATCAAGGCCCAGACCCACTGGTCGATGCCGGGGACCCAGCGGTGCATGATGGCCGCTCCCGCCGTGGCCTCGATGCCGAGCACGATGATCCAGAACCAGGCGTAGAGCCAGCCGATGCTGAAGCCGGCCCAGCGGCCCAGCGCCTTGTCGGCGTAGGTCGAGAACGAGCCGGTTTCCGGGTTCGCCGCCGCCATTTCGCCGAGCATCCGCATAACCAGGATGACCACGAGGCCTGCGGCCAGGTAGGCGACGAGGATGCCCGGGCCGGCCTGCTGGATGGCCGCGCCGGAGCCGACGAAGAGCCCGGCGCCGATCACGCCGGCAATGGCGATCATGGACAGATGCCGGGGTTTCAGGGATTTGGAGAGTTGCTGGTCAGCCTGCATGAAGCGCCGTCCTTCGTTGGTGGTGTCGGCCCGCGCTCCGTGCCCGGCGGAGCCGGGGCCGGATGTGCGGCGGACCACAATGTCGTTTCACCCTAGACGGCAAAAGAACGGCCATGTTCTGTGCAGGCCCACAGATTACGCCGCCTGTTTTGGGGCGAATCTCCAGTGGGAGGGCCCGAGTGGCAAAACCTGTTGCCTCACGGGCAATTCTGAAATGTGCCGGAAACCACTGTTCTGCCTACCCGTTTGGGGTCGGGGCAGGCCGCGGCCTGCCCCGACCGGGCTGGCCCGACTAGACGTCCCGCTTCTTGAGCAGGTATCCGGCCAGCAGCACCGGGATGAGCACCCAGGCGCCCAGCACCAGGGCCGCCTGCCAGGCTTCAAGGGTGTCCGGTAGGTGCTCGGCGGCGGTCATCGGGGCCAGCGTGTTGTCGGGGATGAACTTGCGCAGTTCCTTGACGAAGTCGCCTTGGATGATCTGCAGCGCGATCGGGAGCACAAAGAAGATGCCGACAAGGCTCATGATGCCGCCGGCCGAGTTGCGCAGCAAGGCGCCCAGGGCCAGCCCAATCGCGGCGACGGCGGCCACGTACGCGCTGCTGATCAGCAGGGTCCGGTAGTAGTGGCCGCTGGAGACGTCGAGGGTGTGGCCATACTGGTCGAAGATCGGTACCGCCACGAGGCCGGCGAGGTAGAGCGAGAGTGCGGTGACAAGGAACGCGGCAACGGTGACGACGAGGAGTTTGGCAATGAAGGCCGGGATCCGTTTCGGCACGGCCATAAACGTGGACCGGGCCATTCCGGTGGTGAACTCGGAACTGATGATCAGCACGGCCAGCGAGCCGAGGATCAGTTGGGCAAAGGAGATGCCCGCGCTGGGCGCCGCGGCGGCGATGTCGCCCTGGGCAGCCAGTGCGGCGGAGCGCCGCGGATCGGTGCCGGAGGCCTGCAGGGCCTGGCCGATTCCCCAGGCGGCAAGGGCGCCGACCCCCACAATGACGGCGATGGTGGCGCCCAGCAGGATCAGGGTGGACAGGAGGGTGCGGAATTTGATGAATTCGGAGTTGAGCACCCGGGCGAAGCTAGGGCCGGGGCCGGTGCTCAGGCCCTCGCCGGCCCGGTTGCCGGCCTGGTTGTTGGCTGCGCCGGAGTGCGCCCCGCGGCGGGACGGGGTGGGTTCGAGTGTGGTCGAGCTCATGGCTTAGTGGCCTCCGGCCTGGGCGCTGGCGCCCGTGGTGATCAGCGAGTGGTATTCGACCTCATCCTTGGTCAGCTCCATGTAGGCCTCCTCGAGGCTGGCCTGGAGCGGGGTGAGTTCGTAGATCATGACGTGGTTGTCGAGCGCGGTCCGGGCGATGCGGCGCGGCTCCAGTCCCTTGACCTCCAGGAGTTCGTTGTCCTGGGCCTCCACGGAGACGCCGGTTCCGGCCAGGAGGCGCACCAGCTGCTCCGGCTGGTCGGTGCGGACCCGGGTGCGGTTTTGGCCCGTGCCGTTGACGATCTCCTGGATCGGTGCGTCCGCGATGATCCTGCCGCGGCCGATCACAATCAGGTGGTCCGCGGTGACGGCCATTTCGCTCATCAAGTGGCTGGAGAGGAACACGGTGCGGCCTTCGGAGGCCAGGTATTTGACCAGGTTGCGGACCCAGACCACACCTTCCGGGTCAAGGCCGTTGACCGGCTCGTCGAGGATGACGGTCTGCGGGTCGCCGAGCAAAGCCGCGGCAATCCCCAGCCGCTGGCCCATGCCGAGCGAGAAGCCGCCGACTTTTTTCCTGGCCACCTCGGCCAGCCCGGTCATTTCGATGACCTCGTGTACCCGTTTTTTCGGAATGCTGTGTGTGGCGGCCATGGCCAGCAGGTGGTTGTACGCTGAGCGGCTGGTGTGGACCGCCTTGGCGTCCAGCAGCGCCCCGACGTCCCGCAGCGGCGCGCGGTGGCGGCTGAAGGGCACCCCGTTGACCGTGACGGAGCCCGACGTCGGCCGGTCCAGCCCCATGATCATGCGCATGGTGGTGGACTTGCCGGCGCCGTTGGGTCCCAGGAAGCCGGTGACCCGGCCGGCTTCGACGGTGAAATTGACGCCGGCGACGGCGGTTTTTTCGCCGTACACCTTCGTCAGGCCTCGTGCTTCGATCATGGAAGCGTTCCTTTACGTAGCGTGTGGTTGTGTACGCACCACGCTACCGAGGCCGGGCCGCGAATTCGCCGTTTTCAGGGATGATTCAGGGGCGAATCAGGGTCGGCCCCAAGGGACGGGCCGCGGTCAGCCGTCCGCCTGCGGGGTGTAGTAGACCAGCCCGCCGTGCTTGACCGAGAACTCCACGGCCCGGACCGCCGGCATAACCTCGCCGTCCACGGCCAGCACCATGGTCGAGTCGGCCGGTTCCACCCGGATCCGGCTGGCTTCGCGCAGGTGGGTGATCCGCGAAGTCGCCACCGTGCCGGTCAGCACGGCCCACAGCAGGCGCAGGCGGGCGAACGACTCGTCCGCGGTGATCATGCGCAGGTCCAGCACACCGTCGTCGAGCACCGGGCGGACGAGCGGCGCATGGTCGCGCGGGTAGTAACGGCCGCGGCCTACGTAGAGGATCCAGAGCTTGTGCCGCACGCCGTCCACCACCAGGGTGGTGGGGGTGCCTGCGGCGAAGGTCCGGAACATGGCGACAACGCCGGCCAGCGGTTTCCCCAAGGCCGGCTGGAGCTGCTCCCGCCGCCGCACGAGGTTGGGGTAGAGGCCGATGCTGGCGGTGTTCAGCATGGTGATCTCGAGTTTCTCGGGGTTCTCGGGCAGCCCCCGTTCCACCGCAACGTGGCCGATGTCGGCCCGCGCCGCCTCACCGTTGCTGGCGGCGTCGACGGCGATCTGCAGGGTGGGTGTGCCGGCGTCGCGGGCAAAGTGGTTCAAAGTGCCGCCGGGCAGCACCAGGAGCGGGATGGAGTGTTCGACGGCGGCCGCGGCCGCGGTGCCCACCGTCCCGTCTCCGCCCCACACACCGAGGGCAACGACGCCGGGCCGGGTCGCCACCGCCTCGATCTCGTCCGCGACGTCCTCGTCCGGACCGATCTCCTTTATATACGCCTTTGGGAATACTTCTTGCAGGGCGTCCACTGTTTCCTCGGCGTAAGAACCGCCCAAGGTGTTGACGGCGATGCCGAGCCCCTCGCCGTCGGGCAGCGCGGGGGCAGGCACGGGAGTGCGCTGGACCGCGGGGAACGGTGGCCGCACCGGCCACCACTTCCGCGTCACGAGCGCCGCTCCGGCCCCGATCGCGGAGCCGAAGAAGACATCGGAGGGCCAGTGCGCCCCGGTGTGGACGCGGGAGTACGCCACCCCGGCCGCGACCGGCGCCACGGCGGCGCCCAGCGCGGGCCGGACCAGCCCCACGCCAAGGGCGAAGGCCGCGGCCGAGGCGGAGTGCCCGGAGGGCATCGAGGAACTCGTCGGCTGCGGGTGGACGAAGCGGAAGACCGGCAGGTGTTCGGGCAGCGGGCGGGCCCGCGGCAGCAGGGTCTTGAACACCAGGTTGGTCACGGCGGAGGCCACACCCTGGGCCAGGACGCCGTGCAGGGCCGCCCGCCGGGTCCTGCCGGGAAAGAGTGCCATGACGGCGGCGATCCCGAACCAGAGCTTGCCGTTGTTGGCGGCGGCGGAGAGGCGCCGGAAAAAATCGTCGTGGCCCCCGCCGGGCAGGCCGGACACGGCCCGGACCAGCTTCCGGTCCAGCTTTTCGAACCGGCCCGGCGCTTTTCTCAGCATGCTTCGCATTTCCCCAGCCTACTGCGGAGCGCCGCTAGGATGAGGCGATGACCCGAGTGCTGGATCCCCGGCGTGTTCCCACGGGCCGCCTTCTCGCGGCCAGTACCGCGATGCTGACCGTCGCGGCGGTGCTGGGCGGGATGCTGCTCGCCGACGTCGCCAGGCCCCCGTTCCTGGGCCTCGACCACGCCTGGGCCGGGTTCATCACGGGCCTGCGCAGCCCGTTCTGGGACGGCATCAACGCGTTCCTGAATATCGCCGGTTACCGCGGCGTGCTGGTGCTGCATGGGCTGCTGGTGGTGGCCCTCCTGGCCCGGCGGCGTCCGCGGGCCGCCGTCTTCAGCGCTGCGGCCGGGGTGGCCGTGCTTGTGGCGACACAGTTGCTCAAAGCCGCCCTGCAGCGCGAACGGCCGCCCAACACGGTGGTCCTGACCGACACCGGCTCCTTCCCCTCGGGGCACGTGGCCACCACCGCGGCGTTTGTCCTGGTGCTGGCCCTGCTGATGGCGAAGGCCTGGGTCTGGCTGGCCGCCGGGGCGGGAACCGTGGCCATGATGATCAGCAGGACGTACCTGTCGGCGCACTGGCTGACGGACACGGTCGGCGCCCTGTGCCTCGCGGTGCCGCTGGTGCTGCTGCTCTGGCTCGGCTGGCAGGGGAGCTGCGTCAGTGAGAACACCGACGCCCGCCGGCTGCTCAGCTGGCGCGCAAGGGCCTCGCGGCGCCGGCGAGCAGCAGCGCCCCCAGAATCGGCGCCCCGATAGCGAGCAGCGCCAGCCGGATTCCGGTCAGGTCGCCGAGGTAGCCCAGCAGCGGCGGACCCGCCAGGAACGCGACATACCCGATCGTGGAGACCACCGACACCCGGGCCGCGGCGTGCTTCGGGTCGTCGGCGGCGGCGGACATCCCCATCGGGAACGCGAGGGCGGCGCCGACGCCCCACAACGCCGCGCCGGCGGTGGCCAGCCAGAGGTTGCCGGCCAGGACAAAGAGTCCCAGTCCGGCGGCTGCGGCGGCCATGCTGGCCCGCAGCACCGCCACCCGGCCGTACACGTCGATCGCCCGTCCGCCGAAGAAGCGCATGGCCGTCATCGCCAGCACAAAGACCGCGAACAGCAGGGCGCCGGCGGACTGTTCGGCGCCCAGGCCGTCCACGGCGGCCTTGGCGATCCAGTCGTTGCCGGCACCCTCGGTCAGGGTGGCTCCGAGGACGACGGCGCCGATCAGCAGCGTCCGGCCGTCGCGCCAGGCCGACACGGCGCGGGGAGGCTTGGCGGCGCCCTCGGCCGGAACCGCCGCCGGAACGTGTGGCAGGAAGTAGCGCGGCGCCATCAACGCGGCGGCGGCCACAATGACGGCGATGACCAGCAGGTGCGCCGCGAGCCCCACGCCCAGCGTGGAGAGCCCCGCGCCTACCAGTGCGCCCACAAAGGCGCCGCCGCTGAACGCGGCGTGGAACTGAGGCATGATGGTCCGGCCCAGCCGGTGTTCGACGTCGGCGCCTTCAATGTTCTGCGAGACGTCCCAGAGGCCGATGCCAATGCCAAAGAAGAAGAGTGACACCGCGGTTCCGGCAATGGAACCGGCGTTGAGGGACAGCGCGATGCCGACGCCCGCGGCCGCTGCCAGGATGCCGGCCGCGCGGACCGTGTTGGCGGTGCCGATCCGGCCCACCACCGCGCCGGCCGTCGGCAGGGCGATCAGCGAGCCCACCGCGACGCACAGCAGCAGGGTGCCCATCTGTCCCGAACTGATCTGTAGGATCTCGGTCACCGCGGGGATCCGGGCGGCCCAGCTGGCGAAGACCAGTCCGTTGATGCCAAAGACCAGGAAGGTCGCCGCGGCGGCGGCCTTCAGCGAGGCGGCGGTCGTGGTGCCTGTCATACGATCACTGCTTCCACTGGGTCTGCCGTCTCAGCGGGCGCGCTCGACGCGCTTCTCGTCCCAGACCGGCTCGGCGGATTCGTAGACATTGCCGTCGGAGCCAAAGACCAGGAAGCGGTCGAAGGTGCGGGCGAACCAGCGGTCGTGGGTGACGGCCAGGACCGTTCCCTCGAAGTGGTCGATGGCCCGCTCCAGCGCCTCGGCCGAGTGCAGGTCCAGGTTGTCCGTTGGCTCGTCGAGCAGCAGCAGGGTGGCGCCGGAGAGCTGCAGCAGCAGGATCTGGAACCGGGCCTGCTGGCCGCCGGAGAGGGATTCGTACTTCTGCTCCGACTGGGAGGCCAGGCCGTAGCCGTCCAGGGCTCCGGCGGCCGCCTCGCGGCCGAGCCCGGAGCGGTGTTCGTCGCCGCGGTGCAGGATCTCCAGCAGGGTCTTGCCCAGCAGGTCGGGCCGGACGTGCGTCTGGGCGAAGAAGCCGGGCCGGATCCGGGCGCCAAGTTTCACCGTGCCCTCGTGCGGGACCTCGGCGATTTCGACGTCGGACACCGGCAGGTGCTCGCGTTCCGGGTCCGTGCCGCCAGTCGCGAGCAGGCGCAGGAAGTGGCTCTTGCCGGAACCGTTGGAGCCGAGCACACCCACGCGGTCGCCGAACCACACTTCGGTGGAGAAGGGCTTCATCAGCCCGGTGAGCTCCAGCTTCTCCGCCACGATGGCGCGCTTGGCGGTGCGGCCGCCCTTGAGCCGCATGGTGACGTTCTGCTCGATCGGCAACGCCTCCGGCGGCCCGGCTTCGAGGAATTTCGCCAGCCGGGTCTGCGCGGCGTGGTACCGGTTGGCCATGTCGGAGCGGAACGCGGCCTTGTTTTTGTACATGTTGACGAGTTCCTTGAGCTTCACGTGCTCCTCGTCCCAGCGCTTGCGGAGCTCCTCGAAGCGGGCGTTGCGGTCCGCGCGGGCGTCCACGTAGGAACCGAAGCCGCCGCCGTGGATCCACGCGCCGGCGCCGTTGATGCCCGGTTCCAGCGTCACGATGCGGCCCGCGGCGTTGTTCAGCAGCTCGCGGTCGTGGCTGATGAAGAACACGGTCTTCTTGGACTCGTTGAGTTTCGCCTCGAGCCAGCGCTTGCCGGGGACGTCGAGGTAGTTGTCCGGCTCGTCCAGGAGCAGCAGTTCGTCCGGGCCGGCGAACAGCGCCTCGAGCACCAGCCGCTTCTGCTCACCGCCGGAGAGGCTCGACGCCGGCCGGTGCTGGGCGCGGTCGAAGGGTAGGCCGAGCGCGGCCATGCAGACCTCGTCCCAGACGGTTTCGACGTCGTACCCGCCGGCGTCGCCCCAGTCCACGATTGCCTGAGCGTAGGCCATCTGGGTGGGTTCGTCTTCGTGCTCCACCATGGCCAGTTCCGCCTCGTCGACAGCGCGCGCGGCGGCCGCCAGCGCGGGCGGCGCCGCGGAGACCAGCAGGTCGCGCACGGTGGAGTCGTCGCGGACCTGGCCGACGAATTGGCGCATGATGCCCATGTTCCCGGAGCGGCCGATCACGCCTTCGTCCGGGACGAGGTCCCCGGCGATGATCCGGAAGAGCGTGGTTTTGCCCGTCCCGTTGGGCCCGATCAGCGCCGTTTTGGTGCCGTCCGGGACCTTGAACGTCACCCCGTTGAGCAGTTGGGTGCCGTCGGAGAGGAAGTAGTCGATGCCGGAAACGTCAATATGAGCCACACAGCAATCCTCCCACGGCGGCTGCGGGGGCACCTCAACCGGAGGCGGACGCGTGCCTCAGCCGGCGGCGGGGGTCGGTGGCTAGCTCATCACCAGGAGATCCGGCCGACGTGCTGCCCATGGTCGAACGGCTTCTACGGCGGCACCAACAGCGAAGACCATCGCGTCATCGAACGGATGGCCCACGATCTGGACCCCTGTGGGGATGCCGCAGTCGGCCATTCCGCTCGGCACCGCCAGGACGGGGCAGCGGTTGGCTATGTTGAACGGTGCCGTCATGTGGCCCTGCCAGTAGTGGTTGAGTCGCACGCCGCCCTCTGCGTCGATCCCATCAAGGTACATCCCATCTGCGTCTAGGGCAGAGACGGCGGAGACCGGGCAGATCAGGGCATCGAAGCCTGCCATCGCCGCGCCAAGCTCGGCTTGGAGGCGGGTTTCCGCCCGGGTCCCGTCGATGAAGCGGTTCTCCCCGGCCGCCTTGCGCGCGTCGGCCATGAAGCGCCGGGTGTAGGCGGCTAGCAGGTCGGGTGAATCCGCGGTCTCGTCTTCCATCGCCGGACCTAGTAGGTAGCCGAAATGCGTGAATATCGTCCTGCTGATGTCCTCGGTTGTCCAGGGCAGTTCGATCTCCTCCACCACGGCGCCCGCGTCGCTGAGCGCGGACGCCACGGCACGCGTGTTGGCCTCCACGTCCGCTGCCACCGGGTAGTTCCCCAGCCGGATGCACAGCGCGATCCGCAGTCCGTCCACCGAGGCGGCGCCGCCGGCGGGGATGGAAAGTGCCAGGCCGCCGTCGAGCGACGTGTGGTCCCCGGGGTGCCGGCCGGCCATCACGTTGGCCAGGAGCGCCGCATCCGCGACGGTCCGTGCCATCGGGCCGTCACCGCGGTAGTGGTCCGCGGAGAGCGGCGCCAGCCCGGGGATCCGGCCGTACGGCGCCTTGTAGCCGACAGTCCCTGTGAAGGCCGCCGGGAGCCTGGTTGAGCCGGCGATGTCGGAGGCCGTGGCGAGCGGGGCGAGGCCGGCGGCCAGCGCCGCGCCGGAGCCGCCCGAGGATCCCCCGGGAGAGTACTGCGGATTCCAGGGGTTACGGGTGACACCCCACAACGGGCTGTGGGTGACCGTGGCGCAGCTGTATTCCGGCGTCGTGGTGCGCGCATGAATGATTCCGCCGGCGCGCCGGATTCGGTCGATGACGGGATGGTCGGCCGCCGCACACTCTGCCTTGCGGGCGAGGAGCCCTTGCGAGAGGGTGCGCCCCTTCAGCCCGTGTTTCTCCTTGGCGGCTACCGGCAGCCCGAGCAGCGGTGTCAGGTTCCGGCCGCGGGCATAGCCGGCTGCTGCCTGGCGGGCGGCAGGGAGGGCTTCCTCGAACAGGGTTTCCGTCAGGGCATTTATGCCTGCATTCACGGCCTCCGTCCTGGCTGCGACGGCTTCCAGCAGTTCCACGGGGGACAACTCCCTGGTCCGGAAGAGCCGTAGTGCCGTGGTGGCATCAAGATAGTGCAGGTCGGTCATGCGACGCCCGCCGCCGGCCGGGAAACGGCTTCGGCGAGGGCGCCGCCGATGAGCTGGCGGGCGACTCCGGTGAGCATGTCCACTCCGGTCACCATGTCGGCGTCGGTGGTGAATTCCCGTTCGCAGTGCGATACGCCGTCCACGCTGGGGATAAAGAGCATCACGGACGGCGCCAGGGTGTTCATGGCGACAGAATCGTGGCCGGCCATGGTCTGGATACGCCGCGAGGAGAGGCCTAGATCGGCGGCCACCTTGTCCGCGAGTTCCAGGCCCGCTTCGGGGAAGCGGCGGATGGGGCGGATGTCGAAGTCCTTGACGTTGACCTTGATGTCGTGCGCGCGGGCGAGCACGTCGATGTCCGCGATGAGCTTGGCCCGGGCGGCCTTGACGATGTCGGGGTCGCCCGAGCGGAGGTCCGCCACGAGATGCACCCGGCGCGCCACCACAATAGGAGAATTGGGTTCAAGGGTCAGCTGTCCCACAGACGAGACGAGGGCCTCGTCGGCGAAATCCTGCGTGACGTCGTGGACCATCAGGATGATCTTCGACGCCGCGACCAGAGCGTCGTGCCGGTCGGCCATGGCCGTCGCTCCCGTGTGCGACTGTTCGCCCAGCACCTCGATGTCGAGTTTCTGGGTGTACCAGCTGCTGTCGACCAGGCCGATCGTGATGCCCTCGCGCTCAAGGATCCGGCCCTGCTCGATGTGGATCTCCGCGTAGCTGGCGACTTCGGGCCCCTCGGATGTGCCGAGATACCCGATACCGTCCAGGGCCTCGCGGACGGTGATGCCCTGCAGGTCGGCAACGTCCAGCATCCGTTCCCTCGGCAGCAGTCCGGCGAAGACCGAGCTGCCCATGATGCTCGGGGCGAAGCGGCCGCCTTCCTCGTTGAACCAGTTCACGACAGCCAGATTGAACCGAGGCGCCGCGCCGCCGTCGGCGATCTCGGCGTCGAGCCGCCGGGCGGCATGCATGGCGGCGACGACACCATATGCTCCGTCGAAGCGTCCGCCGAGCGGCTGGCTGTCGAGATGCGAACCGATGAGCACGTACGGCGCCCCCGGTGTCCACTCCAGCAGCCCGAACATGTTGCCGATTCCGTCCACCCGGAGTTCCCATCCGGCGTCGCGCACCCAACCGGCGAACCAGTCGCGTGTCTGCGCGTCCTCTGCCGTGGCCGCCTGGCGGTCGACACCGTTGTTGGAGGTGGCACCGATGGTGGCCACGTGGTGGAAATCTTGGAGGAAAGCTGCTGAGTTCATGGGAAATCCTTTGTGTGTAGCGGTGGCGGGAAGCAGGAGGGGGTTTAGCCCATACGCCCGCGCGTCTCGGGAACCTTGGTGAACAGCACCAGGAGGAGGACGACGAGGGCGGCGGCCGCCATGTAGAAGCCGGGGGCGTGGGGCACACCGGTGCCGCCGACGAGGGCGGTACCGATGAATGGCGCTGTGCCCCCAAAGAGTGCGTAGGCCCCGTTGTAGCTGATCGCCGCAGACGTGAAGCGTGTGCGCGTCGTGAAGATTTCAACGAAGAAGGTATAGCAACCGCCGCCATAGATGCAGAGCGCGACGACGAAGAGCGCCTGACCCAGCAGCGCGAGGGGCAGGCTGCCGCTCGTCACGAGCATGAAGCTCGGGACCGAGAACAAGGCCAGCGCGGCCGAACCTGCAAGAAGCATCGGTTTGCGGCCAAAGCGGTCACTGAGCCGGCCGCCGACGGGAAGCAGGACGGCGTAGAGGGCCAGGGCCGCGGCATTGGCCAGGAGCGATTGCTCGCGGCTCAGGTGACCGGTGGTCTGGACGTAGGACACAAAGTACGCCGAGAGGAAGTAGAAGCCCATCGCCGTCAGACCCATAACAAAGATGACCTGGACCATGCGGAGCCTGTTTTCACGGAAGGCCTCCCGGACCGGGCTGAATTCCTTGGTCTGGGCAGCTTTTGCCTCGTTGAACGCGTCGCTCTCCACGGTACGGCTGCGGATCCAGACGCCGAAGAGTGCCAGTGGCAGTGCCAGCAGGAACGGCAGGCGCCAGCCCCACGCCATGAAGGCTTCGTTCGGCATCGACTGGCTGAGGATGAGGATCATCGAACCGGCAAAGACGGAGGGTAGCGCGGTGGCGGCGATGGTGATATTGAGCCAGAACCCTCGGCTCTTTACGGGGGCGTGCTCGAAGACAAAAGACGGTGCCCCCACGGATTCCCCGCCGGCGGAGAAGCCTTGGATCAGACGGCAGAGGACCAGCAGGACAGGTGCCCAGGCGCCGATCTGGCCGTACGTCGGGAGCAGCCCCATGAGTGCGGTTGCCCCGCCGATGGCGATGAGCGTGATGGTCAGGACCCGGCGCCGGCCGATTCGGTCGCCCAGGGCTCCGAAGAACAACCCCCCGATGGGGCGGACCACGAACGCGACGCCGAACGTGGCGAAGGTTGCCAGCATGGCCGCGACGGGGTTGCTGCCCGGGAAGAAGAGCTGCGAGAAGATGACGGCGGTTAGTCCGTAGAGCGTGAAGTCGTAGAACTCGATGAACTGGCCAATGCTGCCTCCGGCCAGAACCCTCTTCTGCATTTTGGTGATGGGCGGGATTCCGGGGGCGGTCCCCTGGCGCTCGGTCGTTGTGGGGGTCCCGGAGACGGGAGACTGGTCCGTGATGTCGTTGATTGTCATGACTGCCACGCTAGAGTCGCCGTGTTTCCGGAGTCCTGTGGCGTGTTACGGCCACGGGAAATGAAATCTGACATTGTTGCCGCCGTATTGCCGGCATGCCCCAGCATGGACATGCTTCGGACACGTGGGGCGTGAATCGGAACCATTGAATCTCCTTTGATCAACATGGCTTTCGTGCTGACGAATTCGGCCGGGGGCCGTCGCTGCGGGGATTTTCTCTTCGGAGAGTCTCCGTCATCCCCGCACTGCAGCAACTGTGTGTGATCCGCTTCACATCTGTCCAATTGATAGTTTTGGGCAGCCCAATCGATTTTGCCGATGCCAACTCCGCTGCCCAGTGGCCAGCTGCACGGGCCTAGTGCCGCGCGGCTCCGTACAATCGGATGCACGTCTCCTCGAAGGCCAGGGCCCTGCGGGTGGGCGTGACCCCCTCCGGACGGACCAGCATCACTTCGATCGGGGGCAAATCATCGGTCAGGGTGAGCGCCACGACCCTTCCCCCGGAGTAGGTCAGGTCGCTGTGGAGCCTCTGGTTGAGCATCGCGTACCCGTGGCCCTTCGCCACGAATGACCGCACCGTTTCATAGCCTGCGAACCGGTGCCGGACATTGGGTGTCACCCCGGCGATGGCGTAAAGCTGCTCGTAGTATTCCCGGCTGTGCGGCAGGTCCAGCACCACGGACGGTTCGCCGTCGAGCTCCTTCAGGGCGATGCTCCGCTCGGAGCGGACAGCCGCGGGATGCTCGGCGTGGACCAGCACATGGGGCGGCACCCGCTCCAGCACCGTGCGGGTGAATCCCCGGCCCAAGCCGAGGCCATACATCAACGCCACATCGCACTGCCCCTCGAGCAGTGCGGACTGCAGGCTGGCCAGGTCGGCCTCAAGGAAGGAGACCTCGACTCCCGGATGCTGGCCTTCGAAAGTCTGCAGAATAGCCGGGAGCCTGAACGGCGCCAGCGGCGCAAAAACCCCGACTTTGAGTTCGCCGACCAGGCTCGTCGCCAGCCCCCGGGCCGATTCGTACAGGGAATCGGCGTGTTCCAGCAACACCTTGATGTCCTGGACCAGCTGCCTGCCCGAGGGCGTCAGCCTCAGGCCGCGCGTCCGCAGGCGAACAAACAGCTGCGTCGCCAGGCTGGCCTCGAGCTGGGCCATCGCCGTGGACAGCGTGGACTGGGTCACCAGCAGCCGATCGGCCGCGGCCGTCATGTTTTCGAGCTCTGCCACCATAGCGAAATATCGAAGCTGGGTCAGGGTAAAGGGCTTTGCCATGGGTCAATGCTCGCATTCTGCGTGGATCCGCACCGTCACAGGGTTCGCAGCCGGTGCAGGAGGAGGGCGACGTGCAGCGAGGTCCGAGATTCGGCATCGTCGAGGTCGACGGCGAGGAGCTCCTCAAGCTTGCCCAGCCGGGCGTAGAGCGTCGGCCGGCTGAGGAAGCCCCTGCGGGCGAGGGCGGCTTTGTTGCCACCGGACTCCAGGTACTGACCGAGGAGCTCGAGGTAGCCTTCCGCGCCGCGGGCCTCGGCATGGAGTATGCCCTCCAGCTCGGACTCGACGAATTGTTGCACGCGGGGATCCTTGCGCAGCAAAGCCAGCAGCCCCCGCAGGCGGACGTCAGTCGCCCGGTAGAACGGCTTGCGGTCGCCCGGCAGGGTCGCCGCCGTTTCGGCGACGTGTGAGGCTTCATCGATGCCTGCCGCCGCCTCCAGCAAAGAACCCCGCAGGCGGCCGACGCCGACGCTCCACTCCACGTCCGTGGGCCCGGCCGGCAGGGCTCCGTCGAGGGACGTGCCGGACGGCGGGGTGTCCCCGGCGAGGGCCTCGGCCAGGCGGTGGAGCATCGGGTCTTCGAGTTGTTTCGCTGGAATCGCCAGGATCATTCCGACTGAGCCTGAACGGATACTCGCGGTCAGCGCGGTGCCGGAGACAGACTTCAGTGCCCGGGCGAGCTGCTCCAGCAGTGCGCGCTCCTCCTGCTGACCGGCGAGTGGATCTCGGCCGGAAGCCGGGTCGTCGGGCGGGGCGGCGGAAGATGCTCCGCGGCTCCGGAACACGACCGGCACGTAATAGGGCGCGCGCCTGAGACCCAGTGCGGCGGCCCGGGTCTGCGCTTCGCCCTCGCCCAGCCCGCGCGGTTGCCGCAGGGCATTGAGGAGCCCGGCCTGCGCCTGGTGGCTCAGCTCGCGGCGGTCCCGCTCGGCCAGCCGATTGATGGCCAGCGCCTGCGCGGCGCGCTCCAGGACCATGGCCGCCGCCTGGTCGTCGTCGAGCGGCACCGGAACCACGAGCCGGCCCCAGAGTTGCCCGCGCACGCCCACCGGCGTCTGCAGCCAGGCCTCGGCGCCACTCCGTGATGTCTCCGGAGCGGACGGGGTGGTGCGCGACCGGCGCTCCCAGTCGTCGAGGAGCTCGACCGTAAGCAGCTTGGCGGCCGAATACGCGAGGACTAGATGCGAGAGGTCCTCCAAGACTACCGGTGCACCGATCATAGCGGCCGCCTGTTCCACGACCTGCTCCGTTCCTGCGCTTTCCAGGCTCAGCACCGTGAACGCCTCGTGGACGTCCCGGGCCAGTTCCACCCGCTCCAGCTGCTCGGCGACAATCATCCGGTGCACGATCTCGGTAATCTGCACGAAGCGCACCCGCCGCTCCACCACAATCACGGGGAGCGCCGTGCCGACCGCGGCCAGGCACAGTGCTTCCAGGCTGCGCGTCCGGTTTCCGGTGATTTCCACAATCAGGCCTGCTGCCCCGGCGTCCTCCAGCGAGCGGATGAACGATTCCGTGAGACCTGGCGCCTTCTCCAGTTCGAGGCCCGTGGTGAGCACAAGCTCCCCCCCGGACAGCAGCCCGGAAATATCGAGTACTTCGCTCACATGGACCCAGCGGACGGGATGATCCAGCGCCCCTTCGCCGCCGAGGAGGCGGGGACCTGCCTCGCGCAGCACAGGAAGGCCGAGAATCGAGCGGACGGTGGGCAACATTTACAAAGTGTAAAACACATCATCAATCTCTTTACACACCGGCCCTTACGGTGTGTCTCCGCGCCGGACACACTGGACGCAACAACCACGCCACCGCGCATGAGGAGAACTACTTGAACATCATCGAGCACTGGATCAACGGCAGCTACGTTCCGGCCGGCAGCCGGACAGCCCCTGTCACTAACCCGGCGACGGGCAAGGTCACTGGCCAGGTTTCGCTGGCCAGCCAGGAAGAGAGCAACGCCGCCGTCGCAGCGGCTAGGGCCGCATTCCCCGCCTGGCGGGACACCTCCATCGCCCGCCGCACCCAGATCCTCTTCGCGTTCCGCGAACTGCTCAATGCCCGCAAGGGCGAGCTCGCCGCCATCATCACGTCCGAGCACGGCAAAATCCTTGATGACGCCCTTGGGGAAGTGACCCGGGGGCAGGAAGTCGTGGAATTCGCCTGCGGCATCCCCCACCTGCTCAAGGGCAGCTACACGGAGAACGCCTCCACCAGCGTGGATGTCCACTCAATCCGGCAGGCACTGGGACCGGTCGCCATCATCAGCCCGTTCAACTTTCCGGCCATGGTGCCCATGTGGTTCTTCCCGCTTGCCATCGCCGCCGGCAACACCGTCGTCATCAAGCCCAGCGAAAAGGACCCCACGGCCATCAACTGGATGGCCGAACTCTGGAAGGAAGCCGGGCTGCCCGACGGCGTCTTCAACGTCTTGCACGGCGACAAAGTGGCCGTCGATGCCCTGCTCAGCCACCCCGAGATTAAGGCCGTGTCCTTCGTCGGATCTACGCCGATCGCCAAATACGTCTACCAGACCGCTACGGCGAACGGGAAGCGCGTCCAGGCCCTCGGCGGCGCCAAGAACCACATGATTGTCCTGCCCGACGCCGACCTCGACCTCGCCGCCGACGCGGCGGTGAACGCCGGGTTCGGTTCCGCCGGCGAACGGTGCATGGCCATCTCGGCGCTCCTCGCGGTGGGTGGCATCGCCGACGAGCTCGTGGCGAAAATCGCGGAACGTACGCGGTCGCTTCGCACCGGAGACGGCCTCCGCGGCTGCGACATGGGCCCGCTCGTCACGGCAGTCCACCGCGACAAGGTCGCAGGCTACGTAGACGCCGGGGAGGCCTCCGGCGCCACGCTGGTGGTCGACGGGCGCAACGTCGCAGCCGACGCCGAAGGGGACGGCTTCTTCGTCGGCCCCACCCTCTTTGACAACGTCACCCCGGACATGTCCATCTACCAGGACGAAATCTTCGGCCCGGTCCTGTCTGTGGTTCGTGTGGACAGCTACGAGCAGGCGCTGGAGCTGATCAATGCCAACCCCTATGGCAACGGCACTGCCATCTTCACGAACGACGGCGGCGCGGCCCGCCGCTTCGAGAACGAGGTGGAGGTGGGCATGGTCGGCATCAACGTCCCTGTTCCGGTCCCCATGGCCTACTACTCCTTCGGCGGCTGGAAGAACTCGCTGTTCGGCGATACCCACGCCCACGGCACCGAGGGCGTCGGGTTCTTTACCCGGGGCAAGGCTGTGACCTCCCGCTGGCTGGATCCCAGCCACGGCGGCATCAACCTCGGTTTCCCGCAGAACGCCTGACCAGCACTTCACCAGAAAGGCACTCGACATGACTTCCACAATTGAAAGCGGCGTTCTGCCGGTCCAGCACGAAGCCGAAGGCGCCCGCCGGGCGTACGAGCTGGACCGCAAGCACGTCTTCCACTCATGGTCAGCCCAGGACCTCCTGGACCCTATGGTGATCACCGCGGCCGAGGGATCCCATGTATGGGACGGTGAGGGCAACAAGTATCTGGACTTCTCATCCCAGCTGGTCAACACGAATATCGGCCACCAGCACCCCGCAGTGGTGGCCGCCGTCGCAGCGCAAGCAGCCAAACTCTGCACCATCGCCCCGAGCTACGTTAATGACGCCCGCTCCGAGGCGGCCCGTCTGATCGCGGAACGGACCCCCGGTGAGCTGGACAAGGTCTTTTTCACCAACGGAGGCGCGGACGCCAATGAGCACGCCGTCCGTATGGCGCGACTCCACACGGGCCGCCACAAAGTCCTTTCGGCCTACCGCTCCTATCACGGCGGCACCCAGCTCGCCGTGAATCTGACAGGGGATCCGCGCCGCTGGGCCAGTGACAACGCCAGCACCGGGACCATCCACTTCTTCCCGCCCTACCTCTACCGCACCGCGTTCCATTCCACTACGCAGGAAGAAGAGAGCCAGCGCGCCCTGGAACATTTGGAGCAATTGGTCAGTTTCGAGGGACCGTCCACTATCGCGGCGCTGATCCTCGAATCGATTCCGGGGACCGCCGGAATCTATCTGCCGCCGCCCGGCTACCTCCAGGGCGTACGGGACCTCTGCACCAGACACGGCATCGTCCTGATCGCGGACGAAGTCATGTCCGGCTTCGGCAGGACCGGCAAATGGTTCGCCGTCGAGCACTTCGACGTCGTCCCGGACCTGCTCACTTTCGCCAAGGGCGTGAATTCCGGCTACGTTCCGCTGGGCGGCGTCGCCATCAGCCCCCAAATCGCGGCCACATTCGGCAAGCGAGTCTACCCGGGTGGCCTGACCTACTCGGGCCACCCGCTCGCGACCGCGGCCGCGGTGGCCACCATCAACGCGATGGAGGACGAGCGGACCGTGCAGCATGCGGCCATGCTCGGAGAGACCGTGATCGGACCGGCCCTGAACGGCTTCGCGGAGAACCATCCGTCCGTCGGCGAGGTCCGCGGCACAGGGGTCTTCTGGGCCATCGAGCTGGTCAAGAACCGTGAGACCCGCGAGCCGATGGCTGCCTATGGCGGCTCAAGCCCGGAAATGAACCAGCTCGTGGCGGCGTGCAAGGCCCGCGGCCTCCTGCCTTTCGCCAACTTCAACCGCATCCATGTGGTTCCGCCCTGCAACACCCTGGTGGAAGACACCCGGGCCGGACTCTCCATTCTGGATGACGTACTGGACATTGCGGACAGTTTCACTGCCTAATACCCCCGGCACCATCGCACTGGAATGGCGGGCGCTCCTTCACATCGGGGGAAGGAGCGTCCGCCATTTTCGGCGGCGGCTGCGGGGGCACCTCAACCGGAGGCGGACTCGTGCCTCAGCCGGCGGCGGTGAGGAATTCCTTGAGCAGCGGACCCGACGTCGTGGCGCCGAGGCCGCCGTCCTCCACGAACACGGCCACCGCCAAATCCCCGTGCACGGCCACGATCCACGCATGGGTCTTGGGCGGGTTGTCCTTGCCGAATTCCGCGGTACCGGTCTTGGCGCCCACGGGCGCGCCGGGCACCGAGGCCAGGAAGCCCGCGTGGCCAGAGGTCACCACGGCGCGCATCATGTCCGCAAGGGAAGCGGCCTCGGCGGCGGTCACCGGGGGGCCGGCGGATTTTGCGGGGGCGGGGGCCGACGTCGACGGCTCAGCGGTGGCGCCGGCCGACGGTGCCGGGCTTCCCGCGGGGGCGGCGTTCGGGTTCATGACCAGCACGGGAGCGACCGGGCCGCCCTTGGCCACGGAGCCCGCCATGATGGCCGCGGCGAGCGGGGACATCAGCACCTTGCCCTGGCCGATCATCGAGGCGGCGTGCTCGGTGCCGGCCGCCTCACTGGGGACGGAGCCCAGGAACGCCGCGGCGCCCAGCGACGGCGCCTCCACGGCGACGCCCAGGGACGTGGCCGCGGATTCCAGCTGCGCCTGGCTGATTTGTTCGCGGGCGTTGATGAAGGCGGTGTTGCAGGAGTGCGCGAAGGCGTCCCGCAGGGCGACGGAGCCCAGCGAGGTCGCCGGGTAGCCCTCGGCGTTCTTGAACGCCCGGCCGTCCACGGTGAGGGTCGCGGGGCAGTCAACCTTGCTGTCCGGCGTCATTCCGGTGCGGAACATGGCCAGGGAATCGACGATCTTGAAGATGGATCCGGGGGCGTACTGGCCGAGCATGGCCGTGTCGTAGCCGTTGCTGCCCGGACCCGACGCGGCCGCCAGCACCGCCCCGCTGGAGGGCCTGAGCGCCACAATGGCCGACGCCGGGCCCACCTTGGCCAGGATGTCCTCGGCCAGCTGCTGAAGCTTCGGGTCCAGGGTGGTCTTCAGCGGGGTTCCGGCCTTCATCGGTTCCTGGAAGAGGATGCGGCGGCCGCCGTTGGGCTGCGCCTGGCGTTGTTCCGCGGTGAGCCCTGCCGTCTGGGCGAAGACCTGGATGCCATCGGTCCCGCGCAGCTGGGCGTCGTACTGCTGCTGCAGCCCGCCGGTTCCGGTGCTGTCCCCGGCCTTGAGCGCGCCGCCGGACTTCTCGATCTGTTCGGCGCTGGCCTCGGCCACGCTGCCCAGCAACGCGCGGGCGAAGGTGCGGGACGGAGCGAGCGGCAGCGAATCGGCGATCGCCCGCGCGCCGGGCACCGCGGCGATCTGCTCGTCCGTGACGGTCCGGCCGTCCTGGCGCAGGGTGATGGCGGTGACAAACGCCTCGGCGCCCGCGGCCTGGACCTGCTGGGTGTAGGCGGCAGGATCGGCGCCCACCAGCTGGGCGAGTTCGGCCGCGGCGGCGGCGGGGTCGGCCGAGCCCAGCCGGGGCTTGTCGATGCCCACGTGGACCACAGGCCGGTAGGTGACGAGCTTGGCGTCGGCGGCGCCCAGGATGTCGGCCCGCTGCGGAGCTTCGCTGGCGGTGCCGAGGACTTCCGTGTCGGCCAGTCCCGGCACCAGCAGCCCCGGGCTCCACACGGTCAGCCATTTGTCGCCCGACTTCTTCAGCTGGGCGGTCACCGTGTACTTCCACTCGGCGGCGCCGACCTTCCAGCTGTAGTCCAGAGGCACGGTCGCGGTGCCGGAGTCCAGCTTGAGTTCGCCGCTCCGGACCGCGGGTTTGAGCGGATCCAGCCCCTTGAAGGCTGCGCGGAGCTGCTCGTTCGCCGCCCCCGAGTCTTTGCCGTCAAACGGGACAGCGCCGACGTCGAGCGCGGCGACCGCGGACGCGAGCGTCCTCGCAGCGTCCTGCGCGCCGGTCCGGCCGTCGTCGCAGGCCACCAGCGAGGCGCCAAGAAGGAGGCCCACCAGGCCCAGTGAAAGCTTCTGAATTTTCCCCATTCGCGACATTATGCCCTGTGCCGGGGACTTTCCCGGTGTCATGGAGCAGCCCCTAACCCCGCCGGATGATCCGCCGCTGCGTCGCCGCGGCGATGGCGGCCGTGCGGTTGTCCACGCCGAGTTTCCCGTAGATGTGCACCAGGTGCGTCTTGACCGTAGCCTCGGAAATGAACAGCTGCCGGGCGATCGCACGGTTCCCCAGGCCGGTGGCGAGCAGCTCCAGCAGCTGGATCTCGCGGGGGGACAGGGCCGGCTCGGGGTTTCGGATCCGGCCCAGCAGCCGGGCAGCGACTTCAGGGGCCAGGGCCGTCCGGCCGGCGGCGGCGGCCAGCACCGCCTCGCGGATCTGTTCCGGCGGCGCATCCTTGAGCATGTAGCCGCTGGCGCCCGCCTCCACCGCGGCGAGGATGTCCGCGTCGGAGTCGAACGTCGTGAGAATCAGCACGGGCGGCGCCGGCGTCCCGGCCTCGCCGGCCTTGATCCTGCCCGTCGCCGCGACCCCGTCCATGCCGGCGCCCATCTGCAGGTCCATAAGCACAACGTCCACCGGCTCGCCCAGGGTGTTCAGCCGCCCCAGCGCCGCCAGGGCGGCGGCGCCGTCGCCCGCCTCATCGGCGACGGCGATGCCCTCGAACCCGGTGAGCATGGCCCGCAGGCCGGCCCGGACCACGGGGTGGTCGTCGACGAGCAGGACGCGGATTTCTTTCACTGTTCCCCCTTCGCGGGGGCGCCGGCCGGCTCCGCCGGTGATGGTCCCCCCTCGAGCGGCAGCCGGATGGCCACCACGGTCCCCTCACCCGGGGCGGATTCAACATCGATGGTGCCGGCCAGCGCCGCCACCCGGTCCCGCAGCGATGCCAGCCCGTAGCCTGATCCGTCGGTCCTCTCCGGCACCGCGGAGGGGTCAAAGCCGGCGCCGTCGTCGAAGATGTCCATGGCCACCTCCGAGCCGAGGAAGGACAGGGTGACGACGGCGGTGCCAGCGTTCGCGTGCGTCCACACATTGGCGAGGCTGGACTGGGCGGCCCGCAGCAGGGTGGTCCGGTAGGGGTAGGGGAGCTCCGCCGGGGTTCCGTCGACCTCGAGGCGGCAGCGCAGTGCCGTGCCGCGGGCCGCCGCCTCCGTTTCGGTCTGGGCGCACAGCCGGCGCAGGCTGTCCACCAGCGAGCTTTGTTCCAGGTCGGGGGACTGCAGGCCGCGGACGAAATTGCGGGCCTCGGCCAGGTTGGCGGCGGCGGTGTCCTGGACGGTCCGGAGCCGGTCGCGGGCCACCGCGGTGTCGCCGGCTTCCAGCGCCTGCTCGGCGGATCGTCCCATCAGCACAATGCTGGAAAAGCCCTGGGCCAGGGTGTCGTGGATTTCGCGGCCCAGCCGGGTCCGCTCGGCCAGGGTCCCGGCGTTGTGCTGGCTGCGGGCCAGTTCGGCGCGGGTGCGGCGGAGTTCCTCGGCGGCCCGCCGTTGGTTCTCCGCCTCGAGGTACAGCGCCCGGTAGGCCAGCCCGGTGACCACGGCAAAGGCCGCGCCGAAGACCGGCCCGAGCACCATGGGCAGCTGCAGCGGGTTCCCGGCCAGGCCGCCGTTGTGGAACCACAGGGCGGCGACCACCAGCGCGGTGCTGGCCGCAATGGCGGCCAGCGCCGGACCCCGGCGCAGCACGTGCAGCTGCAGGAAGAAGAGCGGGAAGGCCAGCCAGACGAAGTCAGGGCTGCCCCAGATGAGCAGCAGCCAAAGCAGACAGACCGCTCCCAGCCACCAGGCGGACAGCGGCCGGGGGTTAAAGCGGCCCGGCCGGGCGGAGTGGCGCTTCTCCAGCACAGTGCCGGCGAGATGGATACCGGCAAGGCTCAGGGCCAGGCCCACGTGCAGCCACGCCGTGCCGTTGATGCCGCTGGACAGCAGCCGGACCAGCGCGACGAGCAGCAGCACGGCAAACCCCACGTGCAGGCTGACCCGAAGGATCCGCAGGATCACGGCGGCGCCGCTGGCGTCTCGCTCCGCTTCGCCGCTTTTGACCTCCATGATTTCAGCCTAGCGCCGGGATTGGCTGCAAGCCGGAGAACGGCGGGGGAATCCGGCGCTGCCCGGCCACAATCACCCAATTGGTTGACCGGCGGATCAACCGGAGGGCCGCCGCGGACCATCCGGACCCCCGATGGCAGGCAGGCCATGCCGCGCCAGAGTAGAAGAAAGCCAGTAACCACCACAAAGGACACCCATGTTTCTCGCCATCCGCGACATCCGCTTCGCCAAGGGCCGCTTCGCCCTGATGGGCGGCGTCGTTGCCCTCATCACCCTTCTGCTCGTGATGCTCTCCGGGCTCACCGCCGGGCTCGGCAACCAGTCCACGTCCGCCATCGCAGACCTTCCGGCCGATCACCTCATCTTCGGGGCACCGGCCGGCAGCAGCCCCAAGGCCTCCTACACGGAATCCGAGGTCACCGGCGCCCAGTTGGCCGCCTGGTCCGCCCGCGACGGCGTCAGCCGGGCCGAAGCCCTGGGCATCAGCCAAAGCCGGCTGCAGGGCCTCGGCGCCGGCGGGGACCCGGCCGGCACCGCCAACGTGGCCGTTTTCGGCGTCGACGCCGGCGGCCGCCTCGCCCCCGCCCCGGTTGGCGCCGGCACCGTGGTCATCGGGGCCGGACTCGCCAAGGAACTCGACCTCGCCGTCGGCAGCCGGGTCTCGGTGGGCGGCACCGAACTGGCTGTCTCCGCCGTGGTCGAGGACCAGTGGTATTCGCACACCGGCGTCGTCTGGACCACCCTGGCGGACTGGCGGCAGCTGGCCCACCTGGCCGGCGGGGAGGCCATCGCCACGGTGATCGCGGCCAGTTTCGACGCCGCCGGCCCGGATGTCGCCGCGGCCAACCAGGCTGCCGGGACGGTCAGTGCCAGCCGGGAGGGATCCTTCCAGGCGCTTGGCTCCTACCGCAGCGAGAACGGCTCGCTGATGCTCATGCAGGCCTTCCTCTATGGCATCTCCGCGCTGGTGATCGTGGCGTTCCTGACGGTGTGGACGGTGCAGCGCACCCGGGACATCGCCGTCCTCAAAGCACTCGGCGGCTCCACGACGTACGTGCTCAAGGACGCCATGGTGCAGGCGGCGGTCGTCCTCGTCGCCGGGGCCGCCACCGGCGGCGCAGCCGGCGTGGTCGGCGGCCTCTTGGCCGCCCAGGCGGCGCCGTTCCTCACCACCGTGCAGACCACGGTGCTCCCCGTCGCCGGAATTGTGGTCCTGGGCCTCGCCGGCGCGGCGCTGGCGGTCCGCGGCATCACCCGGATCGACCCGCTCCTGGCCCTCGGCGGCAACTGACCAACCTCCCGGCTGCCGGCGCCCGCCGGCCGCCGCCAGGAAAAACATTCTTCGAAAGGCATATTTATGGAAACCGTCCTGCACCTGAGCCACGTCACCCTCGAATATCCCGACGGCGAGGGGACCCTGCGCGCCCTCGACGACGTCAGCCTGGACCTCCGACGGGGGGAATTCGTCTCCCTGGTCGGCCCGTCAGGCTCCGGAAAGTCCTCGCTGCTGGCCGTGGCCGCCACGCTGGTGCGGCCCACGGCCGGATCCGTTACGGTGGCCGGCCAGGACGCCGGTTCACTCACGGACGCCGGCAGGACCGCCCTGCGCCGGGAGAGCATCGGCATCATCTTCCAGCAGCCAAACCTGTTGCCGTCCCTCACCGCGGTGGAACAGCTTCTGGTCGCCGCCCACCTGCGGGCCGAACCGCTCGGGGATGCGAGGCGAAAGGCCGCGGGCCTGCTCGGACGCGTCGGGCTGGCGTCGGTCCTCGACAAGCGGCCGCACCAACTCTCCGGCGGGCAGCGGCAGCGGGTGAACATCGCGCGGGCGCTGATGGCCAGCCCGGCGGTGCTGCTGGTGGACGAGCCCACGGCGGCACTGGACCACGGCCGGAGCGAGGAGATTGTCCGGCTCCTGCGCGAGGTCACGGACGAGTTCGGCGTCGGAACCCTGATGGTCACCCACGACACCGGGCTGCTGTCCTTCACCGACGCGGTGGCGACCATGCGCGACGGCCGCCTGTCGGCCGGGGTCCTCGCGGATGCCCGCTAGGGCGCCAGGGCCGGCAGGGACAGGCCGAAGATGTCCTTCAGGGCATGTTTTGCCGCGTGGAAGCCGGACATGCCCGTCACTCCGGGACCGGGCGGCGTGGACGAGGAGCAGAGGTACACGCCGGGGAGGGGGGTCCGCCACGGGACGGGACCGAGCACGGGCCGCCGGATCAGGCCGCGCAGGTCCATTACGCCGGCACTGAAGTCGCCGCCGACGTAGTTCTCGTTGTAGTGCGCCAGCTCCGCGGCCGTTGTCACGCGGCGGCCGACTACGAGGTCGCGGAAGCCCGGAGCGAAGCGTTCCAGCTGGGCGGTGACCGCGTCGCCCATGTCCACCGTGGACCCGGCGGGAACATGGCAGTAGGTCCAGAGAACCTGGCGGCCGCCGGGGGCACGGCCGGGATCGAAGCGGGACGGCTGGGAGGCCAGGACATACGGCTTCGCGGGATGCCGGCCGGCGGCCACGAGGCGTTCGGCAGCCGCCGTCTCGGCCCGGGTGCCGCCCGCGTGGACGGTGCCGGCGTCGGCGAGTTCCGGGGCGGCCCACGGCACCGGCCCGTCAAGGATGAAGTCCACCTTGCAGGCGGCGTTGCCGAAGCGGAACTGCCCGAGCGCACGGCGGTAACGGGAAGGCAGCCGGTCGCCGGCAATCCGCAGCAGCCCCGGCGGCGCGACGTCCAGCAGCGTGGCCTTGGCCGGGGGTAATTGCGCCAGCGAGTCGATCCTCACCCCGGTCTCCACCACGCCGCCGTGGGCCTCGATGTCGGCCACCATCGCTCCGGCGATCGCGGCTGAGCCGCCCACCGGGATGGGCCAGCCGCCGGCGTGGCCCAGGGCGCCGAGCAGCAGGCCCGCTGCCGCCGCGGGCAGCGTGGGCAGCGGCGCGACGGCGTGGGCGGCCACCCCGCTGAGCAGTGCCGGTGCCAGGTCGCCACGGAACCTCAGTCCCCACAGGGCCGAGCCCTGTTCGAGCGTCCGCAGGCCGAAGACCGCGGCCCCCAGCGGGTCCCTAGGAACCCGGAGCAGCTGGTTGAGGGCCACGTCGGTGATCCCGTCCAGCCGGTCCAGCAACGGCCCCATCAGCCGCCGGTACGCTCCGCCGTCGCGCTCCAGGCCGGCGACGGTCCGCTCCAGCGAGCGGTAGCCGAGGGCGGCCCGGCCGCCGTCGAGGGGCGCGCCGTGAGAGAGCTCGGGCACCTCCAGCCGGACCCGCCGGGACAGTTCGAAGGCCTTGAAGAACGGCGAGGCCAAAGCCATCGGATGCACCGCCGAGCACACGTCGTGGAAGTGTCCGGGTTCAATCAGCTCGGCGGTACGGAGCCCGCCGCCCGCGGACCCGGCCGCTTCGTAGACGTGCACCGCCAGCCCGGCCCGCGCCATCGTCACCGCGGCCGCCAGCCCGTTCGGCCCGGATCCAACGACGGCGACGTCGGGCACCCGGATCAGGCTCCGGTGCGGGCGCGCCGCCACGGCAGCACGGACGCCGACGGGCGAGCCAGATCGAGCCGGAACCAGTCCGGGGCGCGGTCGAAGGGGCCGCCGTGCGGATCATCCACGCCATGCCGGCGGATGACGTCGTAGCCCGGGTCGATGATGTCCCAGACCACCCGCGCCATCAGGTACCCGGTGGCGAGCATGTGGGCGAGGACCGCGAGGACGTAATAGGGCATGTCGATGTTGTGCTGGGTGGCGCCCCCGCTGGTGACCTGGCCGAGGTACATCCAGATGGCGGCCCAGTGCAGGCCCTCGACGGCCTGCCAGATCAGGAAGTCGCGCCAGCGGGGCCGCGCCAGGGCCAGCAGCGGGATCAGCCAGATCACGAACTGCGGCGAATACACCTTGTTGGTGAGGATAAAGGCGGCCACGATCAGGAACACCAGCTGGGCCAGCCGCGGCCGGCGCGGCGCCGCGAGGGCAAGCACCGCGATCAGCACACAGGCCACCAGGAAGAGGTCGAGGGCCAGGGCGTTGATGGCTTCGGCCTCCAGCGGCTTCCAGCCGAGGCGTCCGGCGACGAGGTTGTAGGCGAACCACGGGGAGCTGTAGCCGGCAGGGCGTGACTCGGTGAACTGGTAGAAGTACTTCCAGCCCGCCGGGTCGCTGGTGGCGGCCGGGATGTTCACGGCCAGCCAGGTGGCGGCGGCAGCCCCGGCGGTGACGAGGAAGGCGCGGATCCTGCCGGTGCGGATGGCCAGCAGCACCACCGCGCCCAGGATCAACAGCGGGTAAAGCTTGGTCGCGGTGCCAAGGCCAACAAAGAGGCCGGCCAGAAGCAGTCTGTCCTTGGCGAAGAAGTACATGCCCAGGGCCAGCAGCGCGACGGCCCACATGTCCCAGTTGATGAAGCCGGCGAGGACAATGCCGGGGGCGAGGGCCACCATGGCGGCGTCCCAGGCCCGGCGGCGGGCGGTGCGGGCGGTGGCCAACACGGTGACAATCCAGACGGCGGCGATCAGCGTGGCGTTGACGTCGAAATAGGCCAGGACGCGGGAGTCGGTGACGCCGTCGCCGGGGACCAGCAGGGCTGTGGCGCCGGCGATGAATCCCATCAGCACGGGGTACTCGAAGAAGCTGCCGGCGGTGACGAACGGGAAGGCGCCGTCGCCGAGTCCGCGGTTGCGGAACAGCTCGGGGAAGTCCGAATAGCAGGTGGCGTAGAACTGGCCGGGGGATCCCCACCCGTTGGCGCGGCAGTAGCCCTTGAGCAGGATCCCCAGCAGGGCGGCGAGGACGGTGAGCACCACCAGGACACGTTCCACGGTGAAGAATCCGGGGGAGACGACGCCGGGAGCGGTGCGCCGGCCGAGCGGGCCGCCGATGAGTTCCGTGAAGTTCCGCAGCAGCAGGTCACTGCGGCTGGGGACTACCAGTCGGGTCCGCTTGCGGTTCTCCGGCGGCTTTGTCTCCTGCATGCCTCGAGCTTACCGGGACGGCGCGGCGGTTAAACGGGGGAGCCCACGCGTCGCCGCGTGGGCTCCTTGCGGATCGGTAGCCATGGCTGTCACCAGTTCCTCCTTCGCCGGGCAGGTTTCCCTGCCGGGGACGGGCCGAATCGCCGGCGCATCAGCGGAGCATTCCCAGCCGGTACATGGCGAGGAAAGCATCTTCGCGCCGCTGTTCCAGCAGCTGGGCGTTGAACTGGGTGTTCTCCCGGCGTGCCGGGCTTGGGCTGAAGACGAGTACGTCGTGCAGTTTTCGGAGCATGGGGGTCACCTCCCTTCGGGGGTTTCGGTGGAGACGTTGGTTCCGCACGGCGGCGGGTCGGGCGGCGGAACTTGGTGCAAGAGTCACGGTGGACCTTTCATTGTGGGTAAGTGGAAAAGAATTTGGCCACGACAATTAGAGCCCCTTGAATTGATGAAAAAGACCCTGAATTAGACACGGGAATGCCCGATACTAATGAGGTGGTTTCGCAGCCGTGAAGAACAACCGTGAATGAATGGCCCCCGAACGCAGTGCGCCGCAGCCCCAACAAAGAAGCTGGGTTCCGAACTATGGGGTGACTGCGCAACCGCGCGGGTCCGCTGGGTCCGACGTTCCTTCCAGGCCCTCCCCGGAGGAGAGGCCCTGGCAAGCTACCGGCGCCGGCTCAGGGCCGGGGTTTCTAGCAGGCGGAACGTCCGACTTTCGGGCGCGCGGCAGCGTCAGAGGCCGGGGTGGCGGTGAAGGTATACATCCATCCGCGAGTCAAAGTAGTAATCATTTTCCCAACCTCCTTTTCTGTTCTGCCGTGGCTCCGGCGTACTGGCCGGGCGACGCGCGCCGTGACCCTGGCAAGTCGCACTGGGGTCAGGAATAAAAATACACCATGAATGCGGCCATTGACCACACAATTCATAAGGAATTTCAGAAAAACTTTTGCGGCGGGCTTTATAGTCCCCAGCGGACGATCGCGGGGGTCTTCTTATCCCAGCCCAGGGTGCACACTTTCGCGGTGCCGAGCACAAAGTGCCGGCCCTCGTGGGGGTCGAGGCCGAGCCACCGCGCGGTCAGGATCCGGGAGAAATGGCCGTGCGCCACAATGAGCACGTTGTCCAGGCCGGATTCGAGCACCCGGGCCACGATTTTGTCCGCGCGGGCGGCGACGTCGTCGAGGGCTTCCCCGTTGGGCACGCCGTGCGTCCAGATCAGATAGTCGGGGTTGTCCTTGCGGATCAGGTCGGAACTGATGCCTTCGTACTCGCCGTAGTCCCATTCCACCGCGAGGGGTTCCAGCTGGGCGTCGGGGAAGCCCGCCAGCTCCGCGGTCCGGCGTGCCCGGCGCAGCGGCGAGGTCAGCACCAGGTCGAAGTCGACGGCGTCGAGCACCTTCCGCGCTTCGACGGCCTGCTGCTCACCTTCCACGGTGAGCGGGAGGTCGGTGAGGCCGGTGTACTGCCCGCTCTTGGACCATTCCGTTTCGCCGTGGCGCAGGATCCAGAGCTGGGGGCGGGGTCCGCCAGACGATGCAATCACTTAGGACTCCTCTGTCGGGGAAACGTCGACGGCGGCGGCTTCGGGTTGCGCCGCCCACCATTCGTGCAGCTTGGCCTCGGCCACTTCCGGATCGAGCGGGCCGTGCTCCATCCGTTCCTCCAGCAGGAACTTGTAGGCCCGGCCCACCACGGGACCCGGCTTGAGCCCCAGCAGCGCCATGATCCGGCCGCCGTCCAGGTCCGGCCGGACGGCTTCGAGGGATTCCCGCTCGCGCAGCGCCGCGATGCGCGCCTCGAGGTCGTCGTAGGCGAAGGCGAGCCGCTCCGCCTTGCGCTGGTTGCGGGTGGTCACATCCGAACGGGTCAGGCGGTGCAGGCGCTCCAGGAGCGGTCCGGCGTCGGTGACGTAGCGGCGCACGGCGGAATCGCTCCAGCCGGCGTCGCCGTAGCCGTAGAAGCGCATGTGCAGCTCCACCAGCCTGGCCACGGCTTTAATGGTGTCGTTGTCGAAGCGCAGAGCCTTCATCCGTTTGGACGTCAGTTTGGACCCGACCATGTCATGGTGCCGGAAGCTCACCGCACCGCCGGACTCGAAGCGGCGCGTCGCGGGCTTCCCGACGTCGTGCATCAGCGCCGCGAATCGCAGCACGAAGTCCGGGCCGGGCACGGGCCCGTCGGCCTCCGATTCGAGCGCGGCGGCTTGCTCCAGGACCTGCAGCGAGTGCTGGTAAACGTCCTTGTGGCGGTGGTGCTCATCGGATTCCAGCCGCAGCGCGGAGACCTCGGGCAGCACGAACTCGGCCAGCCCGGTCTCCACCAGCAGGTCCACACCAATCCGCGGCCGGGGAGCGCAAATGAGCTTGACGAGTTCGTCCCGCACCCGTTCAGCGGAGATGATCTTGATCCGCTCGGCCATTTTCGTCATGGCCTGGCGCACGTCCGGGTGCACGGTGACACCCAGCTGGGCCGCGAAGCGGGCCGCGCGCATCATCCGCAGCGGGTCATCGGAGAAGGAGTCCTCCGGTGATCCGGGGGTGGCGAGGGTGGAGGAGTGCAGGTCCCGGACGCCGCCGAAGGGGTCCACAAGTTCCATCGCCGGCAGCCGCAGGGCCATGGCGTTGATAGTGAAGTCGCGGCGCAGCAGGTCGTCGGTGAGCGATGAACCGAACGCCACCACCGGCTTGCGGGACTCCGGATCGTAGGCCTCGGCCCGGTAGGTGGTGATCTCGATCTGGAACCCGGCTTTGTGCATGCCGATCGTTCCGAAGGCGCGCCCGATCTCCCAGTAGTTGTCGGCCCACTTTTTGATCAGCGCCACCGTCTCATCCGGCGTCGCGTCAGTGGTGAAGTCCAGGTCCGGCGAGACCCGGCCTAGGAAGAGGTCACGCACCGGGCCGCCCACCAGGGACAGCTCATGACCGGCGTCGACAAAGCGCTGCCCAAGTTCAAGGACCACCGGGTCCACCTGGAAGTCGACGGTGTGGGAGTCAGTCTGGTGATGTGCGTGCGCCATAGTCTCTTAAGCTTGTCAGAAATCCGGGCCAGCACCACACCGGAGCCGTGTGCACGATCCGCCGGTGGCCGCTGCGCGACGCGGCCGGAAGGCAACGCCGGTTTTCCGCTCGGCCACGTTCCCGTCATGTTTAGGTCATCAAGTCCGGGCAAGAGTCGTTAGAGTGGACCTCATGGCCCATCCCGTACCGAGTGCTCCCGGCAGGAGGACAAACGCACCGTTGCCTTCGGCAATCGGTGCCAACGTCGCGCCCGCGCAGCACCCGGGACAGGCTTCGCTGCCGACCGTCGAGGAAGTCTCCGCCGGCGGCGTAGTGGTGGACACGTCCGACGCCGAATTGAGGGTCGCCATCATCGCCCGCCTCAACCGCGGCGGACGCCTCGAATGGTGCCTGCCGAAGGGCCATCCGGAGGGTGAGGAAAGCAACGAGGAAGCCGCGGTCCGCGAGATCGCGGAGGAAACCGGAATTGAAGGCAAGATCCTGGCGCCGCTGGGCAGCATCGACTATTGGTTTACGGTCAGCGGACACCGTGTGCACAAGACGGTCCACCACTACCTGCTGCAGTCCACGGGCGGGGAACTGACCATCGAGAACGATCCGGACCAGGAGGCCGTCGACGTCGCCTGGGTCCCGCTCCACGAACTGGCCCGCAAGCTCTCCTTCCCGAATGAGCGCCGCATCGCGGACCTCGCCCGGGAAGTCCTGCCCGAACACCGCTAAGGCGCCCCGGGGCCGGCGTGCGTACAAACGCGCGCCCGGGTGAGACGATGAAGACAATGTCTGCAGCCAAGCCCCCCTCAGAAAAGCCCGCCCCCTCCGGGGCAGCCGCCGCCCAGGCCGCCCGTTCCGGAGAGGCCCGTTCGAGCGCCGTTATGGCCGCGGGAACGCTTGTTTCACGCTTCCTGGGCTTCGGGAAGACCTGGATGCTGGCCGCAGCCCTCGGTCTCGGCTCCACGGTTACCGACACATTCATCAACGCCAACAACCTGCCCAACCTGATCTTCCTGCTGGTGGCCGGCGGCGTCTTCAACGCCGTCCTGGTGCCGCAGATCATCAAGGCCAGCAAGGGACCGGACCGCGGCGCGGACTACATCAGCCGGCTGCTGACCCTGGCCGTGGTGGTGTTGCTCTCGCTGACGCTGCTGGTCACGCTGCTGGCCCCCTGGGTGATCGAACTGACCACGCAGGGCTATTCACCGCAGCAGAAGTCACTGGCCGTGTCCTTTGCCTTCTGGTGCCTCCCGCAGATCTTCTTCTACGGCCTATACGCCCTGCTCACCCAGGTCCTGAACGCCAACGGCGCCTTCGGGCCCGCCATGTGGGCACCCATCCTGAACAACATCGTCGCCATTGCCGGTCTGGGTATGTTCATCTGGATCCTCGGCGCCAACGCGGCCAACCCGCACACGCTCGACAACTGGGGCTCCTTCCAGACCTTCCTGGTGGCCGGCTTCTCCACCATCGGCGTCGTAGCGCAGACCGCCATCCTGCTGGTCCCCGTTTTCCGGCTGCGGCTAGGCCTGCGGCCGCGCTTCGGCTGGCGCGGCGTGGGCCTGGGGCAGGCCGCGAAGTTGAGCGTATGGACGCTGGCCACCGCCGCCGCCGGCCAGCTGGCCTTCCTCTACGTCATGCGCATCGCCACGATCCCCGGCGCAGAACGCCTCCGGCTCGAACGCGCCGGCGAGCACGCGGCGGCGTCCACCCTGCCCGGCAACGCCGTGCTGGAAGTGGCCAGCCAGCTTTACCTGCTCCCGCACTCGATCATCGCGCTCTCGCTCGCCACGGTCCTGTTTAACCGGATGACCCGCGCCTCCCAGGACGGCAACCGGGCCGAGCTGCGGCGGGCGCTGTCGCACGGCCTGCGGACCATGGCCGTCGCCACGGTTTTCGGGGCCCTGGCGCTCTTCGCCCTTGCGGGCCCGCTGGGCATGTTCTTCTCGGGCGAAAACCGGCAGGACGGCGTCATGCTGGCCCAGACGCTCACCATCCTGGCCCTCAGCACCCCGTTTATGAGCGCCAACTTCATGATGTCCAGGGTGTTCTACGCCAACGAGGACGCCCGGACCCCGTTCTTCATCCAGCTGGTGCTGGCCGCCGTCAACGTCGTGGCGGCCTTCTTCATCCAATTCCTGCCCTTCGACCAGATCATCTTCGCGATTGCCGTCCTCTATACCGGCGGAAACGTCCTCTCGGTCATCGTCAGTGCGTTCTTCCTGCGCCGGCTGCTCGGGCACCTCGACGGGCCCCGGGTGGCCAGCTCCTACATCCGGATGGGCTACGCGGCGCTGGGCTCGGCACTGGCCGGGGCCGGAGCCCTCTGGCTCATGGGCAGCTACCGGGCCGACGGCTTCGCCTGGAGCAGCAGGCCCGCGGCCCTGGTGACGATCGTCGTCGTCGGCCCGGTTATGCTCGCCGTCTATTTCGTCCTGCTCAAGGTCCTCCGTGTGACGGAACTGCAGGATTTGCTGCAGCCGCTGCTGGGCCGGCTCCGCCGCGCCCCCGCCGCGCCCGGCCCGGAAACCGCCGAGGACACCGGCGCCGGCGAGGCTGTGGCGCACGAGGCTCCGGCCCCAGTCCGCCCGGCGCCGCAGCGGGCCACCACCTCGGTGGATACCGGCCTGATCCCCCGGATCTCCGGCGAATTCGACGCCGCCTCGTTCCGCGCCGGCCCCGACCTCCACGACGATGGCCGCGGCTGGGGCGCCGACGGCGGCTACCTCCCGGAGGAAGAGGTTCCCAGCACAGCCCAGGGCAGCCAGGGCCGGTCCGAAATACCGCTGCCTGGCCGCCGGACCTACCAGGGCCAGGCGGGCCACAACCCGTACTTCCCGTTCGGCCGGCGGAAGAAAAAATGACGTGCCCGCGCTTCCGGATGCCGGAATCACGCGGCGCGGACACTGCATCGGCTAGGATCGAAGACTAACAAGGGGAGTTGCAGACCTGAGGTCCACCGGCTTACCGGGGGGCCTGCGGTGACTGTTGTCGTCATCAAGGCCGGCAGTTCCCGGACAGTCTAGGAGGAACCCGTGTCCCACCCGATCGATGTCGGATCAGTACTTGGCGGCCGCTACAAGGTCACAGCCACGGTACTGACCTCGCATGACCAGGATCTGGTGCTGGACGGAGTGGACCAGGTGCTCAACCGCCCGGTGAGCATCCTCGTCGCCGGCCCGGGGAACGCCGACCAGGTGGCCCAGAGCGCCCGCGAGGTGGCGACCGGAGAACGTCCCGGACACGTCCAGATCCTCGACCTCGGGGTGAGCGACGCCGCCACCTACCTGATCACGAACCACACCTCGGCCGCCGACCTCCTGGACCTGGTGGTCAGTTCCAACCCGCCGTATGTGGAGCCGTTCTTCACCGACACGCTGGGCAGTGAAATTTTCGGGCAGGCCCGCTCCACCGAACCCGAGACGTACGACGGACTCTACGACGACGAGGAAGTCGAAGCCGGGTACATCAACTACGGGGACCCGCAGCGGCCGGTTGGTCAGCGTCCCGCGACGCCGTCAGCCCCTCCGCAGCGCGTTCCGGTCCCGCCCGCGGCGTCTCCGTCCGCGGGTGCCCGCGGTGCGGGTGCAGGCGCCCGTGGTGCGGGAGTGGCGGGTGCGGCTGCCGGCGCTGCCGGAGTAGCTGCAGGGGCGGCCGCTGCCAGCGCCGCCAAGGCCCCCAAGACCGCGCCGCAGGACGCGGCGCCCCAGCCAACCGCCGCGCACCCGGTCCAGCCGACGCAGGCCGCGGCACCCTCGGCGCAGGAGGCACCGGCCGGCGAGACGCCGAAGGTGTCCCTGTGGGAGGACGAGAACTACGACTACGCCGAGACCGAGCAGCGGACCACCTCGATGGAGAAGGCTGGCTCCAAGGGCGCCGGCGGCGGCCGGGCCGCGGGAAGCTTCCCGGCCTTCGCCCGGAAGGACGCGGCGGAGGATCAGTACCGCGACTACGACGCCGATGACGACAACGACGACGATGAGCCACGCCGCGAGCCGCGCTCCATGCGCTGGCTGGTCGGTGCCTTGCTCGCCGCCGTACTGGTGATCGGCCTGATCTTCGCCGTTACCAACCTGGGCGGCCTCTTCAAGGGCGGGACGCCCGAGGCTGCCAAAACCACGCCTGCAACCGGAACTCCGGCGCAGTCGGGGACCGCCTCGGCAAGCCAAAGTGCGCCGCCGGCAGCCGTGCCGCCGGCCATTGAGTCAGTCACCCGCCAGGGGAACTTCGATTTCGCCGCCACCTACGACGGTGACTTGGTGAAGACCTACGACGGCAATGCCGCCAGCTACTGGTCCGACATGGAATTTGCCACCGACAGCTGGGGCGGCTTCGCGCCCGACGGCGTTCCGCTCGTCGTCAAGCTCAAGGGCCCGGCGCAGATCTCCTCGGTAACCCTAAGCCAGCTCGGTGCCTCCGGCGGCAACATCAGCGTCTTCACTAACGACCGGCCCTCGCTGGACGGCGCCAAGCAGGTGGGCAGCAACAGCTTCACTTCGCCGGAGCTCACCCTGCCGCTGCCGGAGCCCGTCACGGCACAGTATGTGATTGTGTCCATCAAGAGCCTGCCCAAGCTGGCCGCACCCAAGACCCGCTACGGCTTCGGCCTGCGCCTGGCCGAGATCAAAATCCAGTAGCCGCCGGTCGTAACCCGGAGGCGGCGGGAGCAGCCTTTACCGGCCCACCGGTACGCTGAGTAGTTATGGATACCCTCGCTGTGAGCGGCGAGGGCGGAATATTCGTGTCTCCAAGGTAGTTGTGCCATGTGGCCGGCCACCCAGGCGGGCGCATCGACAAAGGAAGAGGTTCACCGTTCAGTGAGCAACGCAGAAAACACCGCGTCCGAAGTACGTGATGTCATCATCGTCGGCTCCGGCCCCGCGGGCTACACCGCCGCGGTGTACACGGCACGCGCCAACCTGAAGCCGCTGCTGCTGGCCGGTTCTGTGACCGCCGGCGGCGAGCTGATGAACACCACCGACGTCGAGAACTACCCGGGATTCCCGGACGGCATCATGGGCCCGGACCTGATGGAAAACTTCGAGAAGCAGGCCGAACGCTTCGGCACTGAAATCCAGTTTGAGGACGTTACCGAACTGGACCTCGACGGCGACATCAAGACCGTCACCATCGCGACGGGGGAGACCTTCCAGGCCCGCTCCATCATCCTGTCGACCGGATCGGCCTACCGCGAACTCGGCCTGCCCAACGAGAAGCGCCTCTCGGGACACGGCGTGAGCTGGTGTGCAACCTGCGACGGTTTCTTTTTCAAGGACCAGGACATCGCCGTCATCGGCGGTGGCGACTCCGCCATGGAAGAGGCCTTGTTCCTCACCAAGTTCGCGAAGTCCGTCACGGTGGTCCACCGCCGCGACACCCTGCGCGCCTCCAAGATCATGGCCGACCGTGCCCTGGCGCACGAAAAGATCAACTTCATCTGGAACAGCGGGGTGGAGGACGTCCTCGGCGGGGACAAAGTCACCGGCCTCCGGTTGAAGAACCTCGTTGACGGCACCGAAACCGAACTTGCCGTCACCGGCGTCTTCGTGGCGATTGGCAACGATCCCCGCACCGACTTGGTGAAGGGCAAGCTGGACCTGTCGCCGGAAGGCACGATCGCCGTCCAGGGTCGTACCTCCAAGACGAGCATCAAGGGCGTCTTTGCCGCCGGCGACGTGATCGACCCGACGTACCGCCAGGCCATCACCGCCTCGGGGTCCGGCTGCGTTGCCGCCCTCGACGTCGAGCACTACCTCGCAGACCTCCACGCCTAATCAGCGCGCGGCAAGCAACCCAAGAGAGAGACAAGGTTATGAGCAACGCTAAAGACGTAACTGACGCCAGCTTCAGCACCGATGTGCTGGGAGCCGACAAGCCGGTCATCGTGGACTTCTGGGCGGAATGGTGCGGTCCCTGCCGCAAGCTCGGCCCCATCCTGGACGAGATCTCGGTCGAATACGCCGAGAAGGTCAACGTTGTCAAGGTGAACGTTGATGACAACCCGGCAATCGCAGCCGAATACGGCATCACCTCCATTCCGGCTGTCTACCTGTTCCAGGGCGGGGAAGTGAAGAGCACGGTCATCGGTGCCAAGCCCAAGCAGTTCTTCGAAAAGGAATTCGCGGACGTCTTGTCCTAACCGGGCAATCTTCGTCCGGGCGGCCCTTCGCAGGGTCTGCCTGCGTGGCGGCTCCCTCATTGTGAGGGAGCCGCCATTCTTTTGCCCTGAATGCTCCGGACTCAGTGAGGGGAGGGGCGTCAGGAGCGGCCCACCCGTTCAGGCGTTGCCCAGGGAATCGCGGCCGGGTGAACAACACTTTTTGTATGATTGTGGCTGCCCGGCGTCCTTGGTGGACCTCGCTTGTCTACTCGACCAGTGGGACCGCTTGCGGCGTGCCGATCGGTGGTTCTGAGCAACTCCGAACCGGGCGCTTAGCAAGGGGCGGTGAGTTTAGGACGGCTTGGCGCAACTGAGCAGGTTGTTGCGGCTGCGACGCGGCGACCAATCTACGGTGTGGTTTCACGTGAAACACGGCGGACGCGTCTTTCGATCGGCCATTCTGAACCAGTACGTGGTCTAGTGTCGCCAGCGGCTCCCCGAGGGTATCGAAGCCACTCCACCCTGCAATTGCTGATGGTGGTCCGAAAGACGCGCGGCTCCGACCCCACCTTTGCTCTTGACTGTCCAGTCGAATGGAGCGACCACGGAGAGCACTACGTCTTTGTACGATGTTTCACGTGAAACAAGGCGTGCCAGTGTTTCACGTGAAACCGGGCCGGCGCCAGTGTCTTCTTTTCTGATCCGTTTGAATTCCCAGGACGAATTACGAGGCGAAGAGGTATATGTTGACCGTCAGGTTGAGCTACGCCTCCACAAGTCATTCACTTTGTACGGTGCAACTACCCCCGCAGTGGGGGACCGTTGCGTCTGCGGACAAGCCTAATGAGCCTGAATACGGGTATCTTGTGACGCATCGACAACGGCAAGTTCACCAAAAAAATTGCGCCCCCCGAAATCCCGCCTGGCAGCGTACTACCCAAGCCGACTGCCTAGTGCTCGCGCTGTCCGACAATAGGCGATGAGCTTGAGCGTTTCACGTGAAACATGCGACGTCCAGCGCAGCTGGCACCCCACTTCCCAGCGACTTGGCTTGGCCTGCCACCTCGCCGAACCGCATGACTAACGATAGTTGGATATCGAATACTGTGCTTCAGGAGCCAGGTTGGGCCCGCAATTTCCCGCAACTCATCGGTTTGTACGCCAGGCGACGCTCAAGTCGCGAACAGTGCTTCACACGGCATACGGTGCAGGCCACCCGGTCAGCCCTGGTGGCAGAGCGGGAGCAGTCTGCCGCACTGAGCCCGTCAGTCCACGGCGAAATCCGATAGATGATGTGCCAACCGGAACGTGCCAACCCGAACAAGAGCGGCGGCAATGCAAGCCCCGAACAAACTTCCGCCGCCAGGACATGTATGTTTCACGTGAAACGGTAGTTGAGCGCGGCAGGCGATCGTCGACTGCATTTGGCCACCATTTTTTGCAGGCTCTGGTTGCCGGTTACCGGTTGTGTGGTGCCCCTTGGCCGTTGCCGACGATCAACACATGGCTTGCGTCTCCGATCCGCGTAATCTTCCGACTGAGCATTCACAGGCGGGACGCAGTAGCCTCATCGCAGCAGTGAAGGCGCTTCGTGATCGTCATTCATTACGCCTCCGACGGTCAAGCGGCCATCGGCACCGCGCCACGGGGGATGAAGCCGGGGCATCTTTTAGGCCCGCTAAGAGCGCGCTCAGGTAGCAGCGCTACGGGTTCAGGAATGGAGCCACCAATTCAACGACGACATCTGGGCCTTGGGTTTTCCCCGTCCGTCCGCTCAACTGACCCCTCGCACGCCGGCAGGTAACTCATGGCATAGGGCCGGGCTCCCGATAGTTGCCTACGGGAGATCTTCCAGCCGTGGGGCGTGAGCTTTCTGCAGTGGAGACAACCAACACTTAGACCGTCCTGCGAACCACGATCAGGGTAGGGGTCCTGAGTCGTCACAGGACTCGTAGGTCGGCCACACCCACGCAGCGAGACGAGGGTGTACCGGTAAGGATCCTGCACGCTGCCCCCGACGCCCTGACACCTGTCCGGACCTGGCCGGTCCCACCGAGCTCGGTCTGCCCAGTCATAGGGCTCTGTCTCGTCGCTGAGGTCGGGGCCAGCAGACACTGTGTGTCGACACCGCGCGCAGCTGCTGTCAGCAGTTCCCACGGCTCATAGACCTGGGAGTCTGCCAGTACCCAGCTTCCTCCGCCCACAGCCCAGTGATCCTTCGCCGCCCGATTGGTAAGGGGAAACCCATCCGCGGAACCTGGTTCACGGACGCTGTCGGCTGGTCCGACCGTACGGTGAGCTGATCCCGCTGGTCAACGTGGGTCACGCAGCAAGCGGCCGATCCAGCGGCGGGGAGTGCCCGACGGAGGGAAGTGCTAGACACCGTCTTGCTGAGTGATGCACAAGGTAAGCCCGAATGGAGTCCAGTCCCTCGGTTCCGGCGAACACGATCGCGGCTTCGGCAGTCCCTTCCTCCGGTGTGACCGAGCGAATTTGCGGCCAGGTAATCCTAAAATGTCGGCTCGTCGCATCGACGCCTCATCGGGCATACGGCCCCTGGTCGGGTCGCGACGCACCTTTCTCCGCAGGACTTATGCACATAGTTTTCCACATGCGCCTGAGAGATTACACACAGCTCTATCCACAGGCCCTCCCACGCCCGTTTGACCCCCTGTCCGCTATGGGGCTCACGATTGCCGAGTCCGGGGTGACCTTGTGGATGATTGGATGAGACGGGAGTTCAATATGCTCCATTTCATCCGGGGGAAAACCTTCTGAAATTAACCTGGTGATGTAGATTTCTAGCGCGAATACGAAGGCTCCGGCCAATAGGGGACTGCGTGGTGTCGCGTTTCACGTGAAACATCGCCGCGCACTATGCGCAACGGTTATCAAGGCGTCGATGAAGGCCCTCGACTATGTCACCCGGACCCGTTACCGTACCACAAGGATGACTCTTAATCCACAAAGTTATCCACAGGGATATCCACCGCCGTATCCACCGGCCGTACGAGCTGAGATCAATGGATGGAACGGCCGCCGAGCCTTCCTCTAGTGCACTCCGGCTGCGACGAGGATCCCCGCAACGCCCAGGGCCGAGCATCTGGAGGGCGGTTCAACTCGCTCAAATGAACCGAAGGGCGGCAGCCGGGCGGGGTGCCGCCCGAGCGTTCGGGCAGTGGCGTCACCCCGGAGTGGATAGCTGGCCAGTGGCAGCAGTGCAGCGACGACGTTGGCAGCCAGGCCGTGGGTCGGCATCAGAGGCGGTCACAAACGGGAACTCGCGCGGGCTCACATAGGGCGGTGGGCCCGGCCTCAGGCACCCGCGGGACGGCGAGCAGGGGAGTGCGAATGTATGGCCAGTGGCACGGCGTTGCTCCGCTCACGTCCGTCCAGCGCAGTTTTCGAGTACGGACTGGACCGGCCCGTGGTGAGGATACCAAACGGGGGGCGAGAGCCATGGAGCGCCGCTACGGTCACTTGGTGGTCCGCCCCATGGTCAAGGCGGCGCTGAGCGCACGCTACACGGTCCCGCGACTCCCGAAGCCGTGCTCTCCGTTCACCGCCGTAAACCAATTGCGGAGACTCCCGGCCTAGCGGTCCCGAAATATGAAGCCTGGTCTGTTCCGCGATCTGTCCCGCTGCTGGGGGACGGTAGGGAGATCCTCTCCCGCAGCACTAGGCTGTCCCGTCAGCGGCTGTTCGAGTCGGCAACAATCGGCATAGCCGCGCCCGAGTTCTCGTGGGCCGCCAGTCGCCTGACCCGGGAGCGTTGGGCTGAGCGCGAAGAGACTGCGGCCGCACTGGCCTTGTGTCGGCGCTCTGCGACGCCGTGGGTGGCGTCTCCAGACTGTTGGCTCGCGATGGCGAAGGCGTCCACAGGGGAGGGGCTGCCTCGGGCCCCACACGCCAACTCTGGCCGCCCGACAGGCGACGTCGAGGTTGTTCCCCCAAAGTGGGCCAGGAGCTACAGCCCACCGTGCTGCGAGTCGGCCCTCGCTGAAGAACGGGGCGTCACGAATTCCAGATCACGTCTCTGCAGTTTCACGTGAAACAGTCACCGTGCCCGTCATGAATAGACGCCATCTCCGCATATCGAAGGTTCCGATACTTGGATGGGCAGCCCCTAGGTGGAACACGACTGGTTCCTCACCACGGACAAGAACCACACGCCAACTCCCGACTTCACGGACCGTGATGCCTTTGGGCGGGCTCAGCGGAACCTACCCCCCACCTGAGAGATCCCTAAGACTCACGGAAAGACTGTGTGCGCCCATGTGCTTCCCAATGCTCGTTTCTGCCTGATCGCATCCTTGTGCGCAGGCCAGGCATTGGAGTGGGATACGCCGCCCGACGAGTGTTTCCGGCCCACTAAGTCAGGTGTGCCGGCCCTGCAGTTGAGGTGCAAAATGCACGGATGAGGTTTCAGGGGCTGTGAAGGGACGATGTTTCACGTGAAACTCACCCAAGATGCAGGCTCCGGACGTTAGCTTGTGCCACAAATAGCCGTGGAACCATTCTGCGCGCTCGACATCTGCGCTGAGTAGAACTAAAGGATCCGGCCATCCGATGGCCGTGAGCGCCGCCTCTATGCGCCACCAGCATCCTCCGCGCACTTCCAACCGCGGCCTAAGCGCCTGGTTAGGGTTCAAAAACGCACGCAAGCGCAGGGTTGGCGATGTACCCGGACCGGAGCTCCTGCGGGCCATGCACGCGCCCTCTGCGCCTTCCGTGGGTAGGACTTGAGCGCGGTTCGAGCCAAATAGAGCCTCGTGGGCGCTTAGGGAAGACCCTTCTCCGGAAGATCGATGCGATGAAGGCCTTACCGTAGTAGGTTTTACACCCAGATTTGCTGCCCTTTGGAGCTCCCAGAGTGGCGTAAGAACACGGAACATCGGCTTCTAAAAGCTTCGATTGCCGCCTAGAAGTCAGGCATAACAAAAAAGCAGGCCCCGTTTCACGTGAAACGGGGCCTGCTTTGAGTCGAACCAGCGATTCAGCCCTGGTTGCCGGGAGTTAGTACGTCCATAATCCGGTTGAGGTCCTCAACGCTTGCGAATTCGATACTGACGCGACCCTTGCGGGCACCGAGGGAGATCTTGACGTTGGTATCCAGGCGGTCCGAAAGCGAGGAAGCCAGGTAGTCGAGGCGTTCGTGCCGTGCCCCGGGGCGCGGAATATTGTTCTTCGTCGCGGCGGCCGGGCTCTGGTACAGCGTTACCGCTTCCTCAGTCGCCCGGACCGACATACCCTCGGCCACGATCTTCTGGGCAAGGCGCTCCATGGCGGCAGCGTCAGGAAGCGCAAGGAGGGCCCGGGCATGTCCTGCCGAAATAACGCCGGCACCAACCCGACGCTGTACCAGCGGCGGCAGCTTCAGCAGTCGAAGAGTGTTGGAGACCTGGGGCCTGGATCGGCCAATCCGGTCGGCGAGCTGTTCGTGGGTGGTACCGAAGTCTTCCAGCAGCTGCTGGTAAGCCGCGGCTTCTTCGAGCGGGTTCAGCTGGCTGCGGTGGAGGTTCTCCAGCAAAGCATCGCGCAGCAGGTCGTCGTCGGTCGTGTCGCGGACGATTGCCGGGATGGTGTCCAGTCCGGCGGCCTGAACTGCCCGCCAGCGCCGCTCACCCATGACGAGCTCGTAGGGCTCGCCACCTTCTTCGGTTGAGGTACGCACCACAATTGGCTGGAGGACGCCGATTTCACGAACGGAGTGCACGAGCTCCGCCATGTCGTCCTCATCGAAGACTGAACGGGGCTGTTTGCGGTTCGGGTGAATGTGCGAGACGGGGATCTCAGCGAAACGGACGCCGGGGACCTCCACCAGGTCCACGCCGTTATCCTCACTGTCGCTGGCGGCCGGGGCGGCCGGTTCCGTGGTCTCGTGTGCAGCGACCGGGGCATCAGTCTTGGACGCAGCAGGCTTCCGTGCCGGTGCCTTCTTGACGGCAGGACGCGCAGCTTCCTCCGACGTGGGGCCCGCGGCTACGGCGTCCTTCGCCGCCGGCTTTGACGCCGTTGCCTTCGCCTGGGGGTCAGACCCTACTGAATCACTAGCTGCGGAAGACGCCGTCGTCTTCGCATCCAATGCTTCCACTGCAGCGGTCTCCTCTACCGCAGTGTCCGGGGTCCGCTTCTTGGCTTCGGGGAAGAACAGATCCACGGGCCGGGACGGGGCGGAACCGTTCCCGGAGGCGTTCGCCGAGGCGGAACTTGGAATCAGCGCGCCAAGTCCACGGCCAAGGCCGCGTCGCTTATCGCTCATGGATAAATCCCTCCGGTGGAAGAGCCCGGTATACTCCGGCTCTGGCTAGTGCAATTGTTGAGAAGATTCTAACGTTCAGCAATTTCCGCTGCGGCTTCCAAATAGGATAGGGCGCCGCTGGAGGAAGGGTCGTAGGTCATCACGGTCTGCTGGTAGCTCGGTGCCTCCGAAATGCGTACCGAGCGCGGAACCACAGCGCCAAGTACTTGCTCCGGGAAGTGCTCGCGTACCTCGGCTGCCACCTGGGCGGCGAGGTTGGTGCGCCCGTCATACATCGTGAGCAGAATAGTGGAGACCACCAGGTCCGCATTGAGGTGCTTCTGGATCATTTCGATGTTCTTCAGCAGCTGGCTCAGACCCTCCAATGCGTAGTACTCGCACTGGATGGGGATCAGGACCTCGCTGGCCGCGCAGAAAGCGTTGACCGTCAGGAGGCCCAGGCTCGGCGGGCAGTCGATGAAGATGTAGTCCAGCCGCTCTTCGCCGTTCTTAGCACGTTCCTTGGCATAGACATCGATTGCGCGCCGCAGACGCTGCTCGCGGGCCACCAGGCTGACGAGTTCGATCTCGGCGCCGGCGAGGTGGATCGTGGCGGGGGCGCAGATCAGCTTGGCGATGTCGGGGCAGGGAGCCACAACATCCTGCAGCGGAACATCGTTGATCAGGACGTCGTAGATGCTGTCAACGTCGGCGTGGTGTTCAATGCCCAGCGCGGTGGAAGCATTGCCCTGCGGGTCAATGTCGATGACCAGGACGTTGAGCCCGGCGGCGGCCAGGGCAGCCGCGATGTTGACGGTGGTGGTGGTCTTGCCCACCCCACCCTTCTGGTTGGAGACGGTGAAGATCCGGGTCTTCTCAGGCTTGGGCAGTTCACGTCCCAGCAGCCGCTCGCGGCGCTTGTTCTCGTGGGCCAGTTCGCGGGCAATGGGGCTGGAATCATCGATGGAATCAAGCACATTGCCGATAGAGGGAACGGAAGTTTCACGTGAAACGCTGGCAAACCCCGATTCGGCAACCGAAAGTGTTTGCTTTGAGGGGACGTTGTGAGCGACAGCCGGCACCCCGAAGGCACGTGCTGACCCCAGGGACACGAACGGGGGAATCCGTTGTGTGGAGGCTTCGCTACTGCTCACTCTGACACTCTCACTCTCATTCGGCGTTTACTGCCGATCACTAGCCTAACCTCTTCCCTAATAAGACCGGCGGCACCGGGCTGGTGCTACGCAATCTTTCGGGGCTTGTTCACAACGATTCGAACAACGGTTGTTGGTTCCTCGAGGAGATCCTCACCAACCACCACCACCGACGTCTCCACCCCACCGAGTTTGCGGATGACTTTGGCCGCCTTCTCGATTTCCTCCCCAGCGCTTCGACCCTTGATAGCGACGACTTCGCCCTTGCCGGCGAGCAGCGGAATGGTCAGCCCGGCAAGGTTGGAGAGCGCCGAGACGGCGCGGGCCGTGACGACGTCGGCTGTTACCTGGCCAACGGCCAGTTCCGCCCTGGTCCGCATGACGGTGACGTTGTCCAGTCCGAGGTCATCGACCACTTCCTGGAGCCAGATCACCCGGCGCTCCAAGGGTTCAATCAGGGTGAGTTCGAGGTCCGGACGCGCAATCGCGAGGCAAAGTCCCGGGAGGCCGGCGCCGCTTCCGACGTCGGCCACATGGCTTCCGTGGGCGATTTCCCGCTCGATCACGGCACAGTTGAGGACATGCCGGCTCCACAGCCGCGGTACTTCGCGGGGCCCGATCAGGCCGCGCTCGGTCCCGGACGTGGCCAGGTGCTCGACGTAGCGCTTGGCCAGATCCAGCCGGTCACCAAAAATAGCTTCGGCGGCCTTCAATTCGGCCGCAGTAATTTCAACCATCAAGCTGTTCCGCGGGTTCAGTCTGCGGAGACAACGATGTGCCGGTCGGCACCTTCGCCTTCGGACTCGCTGACATAGCCAAGATCAGCCACTGCGTCGTGCACGATCTTGCGTTCGTAAGCGCTCATCGGGGCCAGTGCGACGGCCTTGCCCGTGTCCTTGACCGAGGCGATGGCGTCTTCAGCGATCTGCTGCAGGTCGCCGGCGCGGTCTGCGCGGTAACCGTTGATGTCCAGCACGAGGCGTGATCGGTTCTCCGTCGCCGACAGCACCGCAAGGCGCGTCAGTTCCTGGAGGGCTTCGAGTACCTCGCCGTCGCGACCAACCAGGTTCTCGAGGCCGGACCCCTCCTCCTCGGCGACGATCGAGATGTAGGTGCGTCCGTTGCGGACCTCGATGTCGATGTCGCCGTCGATGTCGGCGATGTCGAGCAGCTCTTCGAGGTAGTCCGCGGCGACGTCGCCCTCTTCCTCGAGACGGCTCGCCGAGGAGCCCTTACCGGCGCCACGGGCGTCGTCGTCGTCGGTGTCATTCTGCGCCGTGCTGCCGTCGGCCAGGACATCGTCCTGGAGTTCGGGCTGGGAAGCGGCTTCGGCGGAAATGGCGTGTTCGGTGCTCTCGGCGGACATTACTTCCTCTTCCTGTTCTTGCGCTGCGGCTGTACCCGCTGGCTCTTGGCGGCAACGGCGGCGGCAGCAGCTGCCGCTTCGGCCTCGGCGTCGGCCTTCTTGGCACCCATCAGGGGCAGGGACGGGAGGCCCTTGGCGGCCCGGCGCTCGGCCAGGGCCTTGGCGGCGGGGGATCCCGGCGTGGGCATGCGGCGGATGACGAAGAACTGCTGGCCCATGGTCCAGAGGTTCGTCGTGGTCCAGTAGATCAGGACACCGATGGGGAAGTTGATGCCGCCGATGCCGAAGACGAGCGGCAGGATGTACAGCATCATCTTCTGCTGGCGCATGAACGGGCTGGCCATGGCCTCTTCGGACATGTTCTTCGCCATGATCTGCTTCTGGGTGATGAACTGCGAGGCCGTCATGGCCAGGATCATCACGATCGAGAGCACCCAGACAGCAACGTCATTGCCGCCGGCACCGCCGTGCAGCAGGGAGGCCGACAGCGGAGCACCGAAGATGCTGGACTCGTCGAACTGCACCACCTGGTCGTGGCTCAGGGCGCCGATGCCCTTACCGGTGGTCTTGGCGTTACTGATCCCCGAAAGCACCTGGAAGAGGGCGAAGAAGAACGGCATCTGGATCAGCATGGGCAGGCAGGCCGAGAACGGGTTGGTGCCGTGCTTCTTGTACATGGCCATCTGCTCCTGCGCCATGGCCTGGCGGGAGAGCTGATCGGTCTTGCCCTTGTACTTGTCCTGGAGCTTCTTCAAATCCGGCTGCAGCAGCTGCATGCCGCGCTGTGCCTTGATCTGCTTGACGAACACGGGAATCAGGGCGGCACGGATGACCAGCACCAGCCCGATGATGGACAGCGTCCAGGTCCAGCCGTTGGCGGCCGGGAGGCCGATGGCGCTCAGTCCGTCGTGGAAGCCCACCATGATGATGGAAACCAGCCACTTGAACGGAAACATGATTGTTTCAAAGAAGTCCATACGATATCCCTATTCGTCAGGCCGCCGAGCGGCCTTCTCCATCAGGCTCAACAGCCAGGTACTTGTCCGGGTTGTTGAGCACAACAATTCTGGGGGTGTGGCCCTCGGGCCACTCCCGGTGCCCGGCGGGGACATGGTCCACACCGCCGGAATTCCATGGGTGGCAGCGCGAGAGGCGCCGGGCCGCAAGCCAGCTGCCCTTTACGGCGCCGTGCACCGTGACGGCCTCGAGCGCGTACGCCGAACAGCTGGGGAAAAAGCGGCACACCTGGCCATACAGCGGAGAGACCACCTTACGGTAGGCCATCAGCAACAGGATCAGGATGTTGCGGGGCAGATTCCAGAGGGCCCGGCCGAGCCATGCTGCCGCGGATTTGAGACGAGATCCAGGAACGGGGACGACGGCGGCAGTTGAGTTACGCACGCGGGGTCCCTTCCTGTGTTGTCTCGTAAGAAACTGTAGAAGCGGCCTGTGGAAGGCGGCTGCCCAACCGTTTCATGGTTGTCTGCAAAGCGGCGTCATAGTCGCCCAGCAGATCATCCCAGCCGGCTGCCGCCGAGGCGGGCAGTGCCCGGACCACGATAGCGAACCCGCTGGGATACTTCTGCAGCGACAAGGCGCCGGCTTCTCTTAGTCTCCTCTTAACGAGGTTCCTGACAACAGCGTTCCCTACACTCTTGGAAACGATGAAACCGATCCGGCTTGGTTCATCGGCAGCGAGAGCTGCCGTATATAACACTAAGTTCCGGCGTCCATTGCGGACGCCGGAACGTACAGTTGTTGAAAAATCGGTAGGGGTCCTCAGACGGTTCCGGGTGGCTAGCACCGTTCAACTCGCATAGGGATGGTGACCGACGAGTCAGTTATTTAGGCCGACAGCTCGGTGCGGCCCTTGCCACGACGGGCTGCCAGGATGGCACGGCCGGCACGGGTACGCATACGAAGGCGGAAGCCGTGCTTCTTGGCTCGACGGCGGTTATTCGGCTGAAAAGTCCGCTTGCTCACGTTAGTTACTCCAGTGGATCAAAGGTGCGCCCACCCGATCAAAAAAGGGGAAGAACTGGCCGACGCTAAGTTTTGTATGTGCCGCCACCCTCGACTCGCAAGACGCAGGCGTCGGGGAGAGATTCAAATGAGGCGAAAAGCGGACACAAAGGACTTCACAACGTTAGGGGAAAAACGCCTCCCGAGTCAAACCGGGAGCTGCGTAGCTGCCCGTCCCCAGCTGTGGTTAACCTGCCCGTCAGCCTGTGGATGAAGTGCGTCACGTGCCCCGATTTCGAACTACACGGTTGTGATTATCCACAGGGCTAACCCCAGCTATCTTCTAGGCTTTTCATCCCCTAGAGTGTCCCAGTAGCCGATTATCCACGGACTGTGCACAACCCTGTGGATTAACCCCGGGACCAGCAGTCTGGTCCGGGTCCTGTGGCTGCAGGCAACGCAGACAAGCAAGGTTTGAGGAACTGATTGATGACGGTAGACGAAGCCAACCACGCCAATACCGTCGGAAGTTCCTGGCGGCGGGTGGTCAGCCTCCTGGAGAACGACCACCGGGTTACCCCCCGGCAGCGTGGCTTCGTGATCCTCGCCCAGGCCCAGGGCCTGATCGGGTCCACCCTGCTGGTGGCCGTCCCCAACGAACTCACCCGCGAGGTCCTGCAGACCCAGGTCAAGGAAGCCCTCGACGACGCCCTGCGCGATGTCTTTTCCGACGAGATCCGCTGCGCGATCGACGTCGACACCGATCTGGTGCCGCTGCACATCGAACCCGAGCCCACGGACGAACTGTCCCTCGTGGCCGACCCCCTGGTTGAACTGAAACCGCAGCCGATGCTGCCGAGCACGTCCCACGAATTCGGCCGGCTCAACCCGAAGTACGTGTTCGACACCTTCGTGATCGGTTCCTCCAACCGTTTCGCGCACGCGGCCGCCGTCGCCGTCGCCGAGGCACCGGCCAAGGCCTACAACCCGCTGTTCATCTACGGCGACTCCGGCCTGGGCAAGACCCACCTGCTGCACGCGATCGGCCACTACGCCCGCCGGCTCTACAGCGGGATCCGGGTCCGCTACGTGAACTCCGAGGAGTTCACCAACGACTTCATCAACTCCATCCGCGACGACGAGGGTACAAGCTTCAAAACCACGTACCGCAACGTCGACGTACTACTGATCGATGACATCCAGTTCCTCGCCGGCAAAGACCGGACGCTGGAGGAGTTCTTCCACACCTTCAACGCCCTGCACAACAACAACAAGCAGGTGGTCATCACCTCCGACCAGCCGCCCAAGCTGCTGGCCGGCTTCGAGGACCGCATGAAGTCCCGCTTCGAGTGGGGTCTGCTGACCGATATTCAGCCGCCGGAACTGGAAACCCGCATCGCGATCCTCCGGAAGAAAGCGCTGAGCGAGGGCCTCTCCGCGCCTGACGATGCCCTGGAGTACATCGCTTCGAAGATCTCCAGCAACATCCGCGAGCTTGAGGGTGCGCTGATCCGTGTCACGGCCTTCGCCAGCCTGAACCGGCAGCCCGTGGATGTGGCCCTGGCCGAGATGGTGCTCAAGGACCTGATCACCGACGACGGCGCCCAGGAGATCACTTCAGCGCAGATCCTCACCCAGACTGCCGACTACTTCAAGCTCAGCATGGAGGAGCTCTGCAGCAAGTCCCGGACCCGGACGCTGGTGACCGCGCGGCAGATCGCCATGTACCTGTGCCGGGAGCTCACCGACATGTCGCTGCCCAAGATCGGCCAGGAGCTCGGCGGCCGGGACCACACCACGGTGATCCACGCAGACCGGAAGATCCGCGAACTAATGGCGGAGCGCCGCGTGATCTACAACCAGGTCACCGAGCTGACCAACCGGATCAAGCAGCAGCAGCGCAATTCCTGAGCTCCCGCACCGCGCACTCTTACCTTATTAACAGTGCACTGTGGACAACCCTGTGGATAGTTAAGGGGACAACCGCGGTTAATGGGCTTAAAACCCTTAAGGCGCCTGTGGATCGGCGAGACGGCCCAAAATGTTGTCCCCATCCACACCCTGTTTAAAACCTGCTCCACCCACAGTCCATGAACAGGGCTTAACCGCGGAACTGCACTGCGAGATCGAGTTATCCACAGTTTCCACAGCAGTTATTAACACTACTAATCCCAAGAAAATGAAATTCCCTCAAACAACAGTTTCTTCTCGACTCTCCACCGGCCGGCCCAGGGGCCGTGCAGAACCCCGGCCCTGAACCACACTGGTGTAACCCGGGGATGGGAGAACTCGGTTCTTGGGGCTAAGCTGTCTGCAGTGCGTCCGTCCCGGACACGCTCTTGTCATTCGATCCGATGAACCGGGGACGGGTGGGCCGGCCCGGGATGCATGCACTTACCTTTTTGGCGCAACTGGCACCACGTCCGGAACCGCCAAAGCAGTGTGATTTTTAGTGATGATTCTTAGCGATGTCAGCAGCAATGAAAGGCGGCACCCTTCCGTGAAGTTCAGAGTCGAGCGGGACGTCCTGGCCGAAGCCGTGACCTGGGCCGCCCGGTCGTTGTCTCCGCGGCCGCCCGTTCCCGTGCTTTCGGGCCTGCTCCTCAAGGCCGAGGCCGGCACCGTGAGCCTCTCGAGCTTTGACTACGAGACCTCTGCCCGCTTGGAAATCCCCGCCGACATCAGCACCGAAGGCACCATCCTGGTTTCCGGACGCCTCTTGGCCGACATTTGCCGCAGCCTGCCCTCAGCGCCCGTCGACATTGAGACCGACGGCAACAAAGTCACGCTGAGCTGCCGCCGAAGCAGCTTCCACCTGGCCACCATGCCGGAAGCTGAATACCCGCCGCTGCCCGCGCTGCCCCCAATCAGCGGAACGGTGCCGGGTGATTCCTTCGCCCAGGCCGTATCGCAGGTGATCATCGCGGCCAGCAAGGACGACACGCTGCCCATCCTCACCGGCGTCCGGATGGAAATCGAGGACGACCTCATCACGCTGCTCGCGACGGACCGCTACCGTCTGGCCATGCGCGAAGTTCCATGGAAGCCCGCCACCCCCGGCATTTCCACCAGCGCTCTGGTCAAGGCGAAGACCCTGAACGAAGTAGCCAAGACCCTCGGTGGCAGTGGCGACATCAACCTCGCCCTTGCCGATGACGACAGCAGGCTGATCGGTTTCGAGAGCGGTGGCCGCACCACGACGTCGTTGCTCGTCGACGGCGACTACCCGAAGATCCGCTCGCTGTTCCCCGATTCCACGCCGATCCACGCCACCGTGCAGACCCAGGAACTGGTCGAGGCCGTTCGCCGCGTCTCCCTCGTGGCCGAACGGAACACCCCGGTGCGCCTCGCGTTCACGCAGGGTCAACTGCACCTCGACGCCGGAACCGGCGAGGATGCCCAGGCCTCGGAAGAGCTTGAAGCGCAACTGACCGGCGAGGACATCACCGTTGCCTTCAACCCGCACTACCTCATCGAGGGCCTCAGCGTCATCGAGACCAAGTTCGTCCGGTTCTCGTTCACCACGGCCCCGAAGCCGGCGATGATCACCGCCCAGCAGGACGCAGACGGCGAAGACCAGGGCGACTACCGTTACCTTGTTATGCCGGTCCGCCTGCCCAACTAGTCCCCACCGCCACCCTCGCCTCGCAAGTCCCCATCGGCTCCCAGCCTTCGCAAGCTCAGGCAGGGGCCCTCGCTGATGGGGCTCCACGGCCAGGGAACCCTGGCGGCGTGGGCCCAGGCTGTTGTCGTTCTGGGCCCCAAACGACAACCGAAATCCCAGCGCAGAAAAGAGTTCACACCGTGCACATCGGACTGATCGGCCTCGGAAAAATGGGTTTCAACATGCGCGAGCGGCTGCGCAAGGGTGGAATCGAAGTCACCGGCTACGACCGCAACCCGGATGTCAGCGACGTCGCCAGTGTTGACGAGCTGATCGCCGCCGTGCCTGCGCCCCGGCTCATCTGGGTCATGGTCCCGGCAGGCGAGGTCACCGACGCCGTGATCACCGAACTCGGCAGCAAGCTCGACGCCGGCGACCTCGTGATTGACGGTGGAAACTCGCGCTTCACCGAAGACCAGAAGCACGCCGCCACGCTGGCTGAACTAGGTATCCGCTTCGCTGACTGTGGTGTGTCCGGTGGCGTTTGGGGCCTTCAGAACGGCTACGGACTGATGGCCGGCGGCGACGCTGCCGACATCGAACGGGCACTCCCGGTCTTTGACGCACTCCGGCCGGAAGGTGAGCGTGCAGACAGCTTCGTCCACGTGGGCGGCGTTGGCGCCGGCCACTACGCCAAGATGGTGCACAACGGCATCGAATACGGACTGATGCAGGCCTACGCGGAAGGCTACGAACTCCTCGCGGCGAAAGACATCGTCACCGATCTCCCGGGCACTTTCCGGGCCTGGCAGAAGGGCACCGTCGTCCGGTCCTGGCTGCTGGACCTGATGGTCAAGGCCCTCGATGAGGATCCGGGGCTGGAATCGATCGACGACTACGTCGAGGATTCCGGCGAGGGTCGCTGGACCGTGGAGGAAGCGATCGCCAACGCGGTCCCGGCCCCGGCCATCACCGCAGCCCTGTTCGCGCGCTTTTCCTCCCGCGAAGACAGCTCGCCGGCGATGAAGATGGTGTCCGCGCTGCGCCACCAGTTCGGCGGCCACGCCACCCGGCCGGCCAAGTAGTCCCTGGAGTCCTGACACCGGCGTGTACCTAGAACAACTTTCGCTGACGGATTTCCGCAGTTACGCCCAGGTGGACCTCAGCCTGAAACCGGGGGTCACCGTGCTCGTCGGTTCCAACGGCATCGGCAAGACCAACCTGATGGAAGCGATCGGGTACCTCGCCACCCTCAGCTCACACCGCGTCAGCACCGACGCCCCGCTGCTGCGATTTGGCACCGAACGGGCCATGATCCGGGCCAAGCTGGTCCGCGGTGAACAGTCCACGGTGCTGGAACTGGAAATCAATGCCGGCCGCGCGAACCGCGCGCGGATCAACCGCAGCAACCCGGTGCGTGCACGGGACATCCTGGGAATCTGCCAGACCGTGCTCTTCGCGCCGGAAGACCTCGCCCTGGTCAAGGGCGATCCGTCCAACCGGCGCCGTTTCCTGGATGAGCTGCTGGTCAGCCTTGTTCCGCGGCACGCCGCCACCCGCAGCGACTACGACCGGGTGCTGAAGCAACGCAATGCCCTGCTGAAATCGGGCCGGGCCGGCAAATTCACCGCCGGCCATGAGGCAACCCTCGATGTCTGGGACCAACACATGGCCAGGGCCGGCGCCGAGCTCCTGCACGCACGGCTCGAACTGGTCGAACGGCTGCAGCCCCACCTTAACAACGCCTACGCCCAGCTCACCGACGGGTCCAAGGCGGCCGGCGCCGTCTACCGCTCCACCCTGCAGGGGGCGCTTGACGATGACGGCGAATCCTCCGGCGCCGCCGCTGGCGCCGTTCCGGGTGCGGTCCCGGCAGACGGGCTCGAAGACCTCCGCCCGCTGAGTATCGAGGAGCTCACCGAACGTTATGTCCGGGCCTTCGCGGCCTCCCGCCGCAAGGAACTCGAACGCGGCATTTCCCTCGTGGGCCCGCACCGCGACGAACTGGAACTGGTCCTGGGCCAGGCCCCGGCCAAGGGGTACGCCTCGCACGGGGAAACCTGGTCCATGTGCCTGGCGTTACGCCTGGCCTCGTACTACGTGATGCTCGACGATGCACGTACAGGCGGGTCGGCACCGATCCTGATCCTGGACGATGTGTTTGCCGAGCTCGACGTCCAGCGGCGGCGTAAACTGGCTTCAATAGTCTCCGGCGCGGAGCAGGTCCTGGTAACCGCCGCCGTCGAGGACGATATCCCGGCCGAACTGGCCGGACGGCGGGTGAAGGTCATTCCGGGAGGAATTGATGAGCCGGACAAACGATGAATAAGGATACCGACGGCGGCCTGCAGCCGGGCCGCGATCCTGACGACATCGACGCCGCACAGGCCGCGCTGAACCGGATGCGCGACGCCGCCGCGGCCCGCGGGGAAATCCGGCGGAAGGCCCCGCCACGGCCGGGGAGCACACAAAAGCCGGCGCGCAGTGCGGGGACCCGCGGTTTTAGCCAGTTCCACGGCACCGGACGTGATCCGCTGGGGCTCGGCAAGGTGGTGGGCAGGCTGGTGGCCGAACGCGGCTGGAGTTCACCCGTGGCAGTCGGATCGGTCATGGCCCAGTGGCCGGCCCTCGTTGGCCCGGAAATTTCCGCGCACTGCACGCCGGAGAGTTTCACCGACACCACCCTGCATGTGCGCTGCGATTCGACGGCGTGGGCCACCCAGTTGCGCCTGCTGAGTCTGAGCCTGCTGGAGAAATTCCGCGTGGAACTCGGCGACGGCGTCGTGACCAGCATCCAGGTGCTGGGGCCCGCAGCGCCGAGCTGGCGCAAGGGTGCCCGGACGGTCAACGGGCGCGGCCCGCGCGACACCTACGGCTAGTTACCCCGCCACTACCGCCGGGGTATGAAGCACTTCTTCCAAAACTCTTGAAAAAACCGAAAACGCCGTGTAGGGCGCTTTAACGCCCCGGATGCGTACTGGAACCCAGCGGGAGCACCCCTGGGGCCTTGCAGGTGGAGTCAGCGGCCTCTCAGCGGCACTTTACCCGCCGTTTGGGCCCCCAGAATGCGGGATTCCGCTCTATAACACGATAGAATCGTGGTAGATAACTGGGCGCCGGTGAAACGTCGACTGAGTCCGTTTCCGACGCACTTTTTGTGTGCGGAGGCGGGTCCTCGCAGGCGATGCTGCCGGCGCCATCAGTGACGTGCCTGTTGGCGGTAGCCGTTCCTCTCCGGACACGGCGACGGCCGGCCTTCAACGAACATAGAGGAGTCGAAAGCGCCTGTGGCTAACGACAATACAGATTTCCCGGCAACGGACCCAGCAGCGGGAGGCGCCACGGCGGACTTGCCCGCGGAGGCGGCCACGCCGCGCGAATACGGTGCCAGCGACATCACGGTGCTCGAGGGCCTGGAAGCCGTCCGGAAACGCCCGGGCATGTACATCGGTTCCACTGGACCGCGCGGTCTGCACCACCTCGTGTACGAAGTCGTGGACAACTCGGTCGATGAGGCGCTGGCCGGCTACTGCACGCACATCGAGATTGTCCTGACGGCCGACGGCGGCGTCCGGGTGGTCGACAACGGCCGCGGCATCCCGGTGGACATGCACCCCACCGAGCACAAGCCGACCGTTGAAGTCGTCATGACCATCCTGCACGCCGGCGGAAAGTTCGGCGGCGGCGGGTACGCCGTCTCCGGCGGCCTGCACGGCGTTGGCATTTCCGTGGTCAACGCCCTCTCCAGCCGCGTTGACACCGAGGTCCGCCGGCAGGGGCACGTCTGGCGGATGTCCTTCGCCGACGGCGGCAAGCCGCAGGGCGGCCTGGTCAAGGGCGAGGAGACCTCCGAGACCGGGACCACCCAGACGTTCTACCCGGACCCCACCATCTTCGAGACCACGGAATTCGATTTCGAAACGCTGCGGGCCCGCTTCCAGCAGATGGCCTTCCTGAACAAGGGCCTGCGCATCACGCTGACTGACGAGCGCCAGGCCTCCGCTGAACCGTCCGCCGACGGCGACCTGGACCTTGACGTCGTCGAGACCGAGGGCGAAGTTCCTGCCGAGTTCCACACGGTGGTCTACCAGTACAACGACGGCCTGCTGGACTATGTGAAGCACCTGAACTCGGGCAAGAAGGTCGACGTCGTCCACGAGGACGTCATTGCCTTCGAAACCGAGGACACGGAACGGCATATCGCCCTGGAGATGGCGATGCAGTGGACCAACGCGTACTCCGAGAGCGTCCACACCTACGCCAACACCATCAACACCCACGAGGGCGGCACCCACGAAGAGGGTTTCCGCGCCGCGATGACCTCACTCATCAACCGCTATGCGCGGGAGAAGAGCATCATCAAGGAAAAAGACGACAACCTCACCGGTGACGACATCCGCGAAGGCCTGACCGCGGTCATCTCGGTCAAGCTCTCCGAGCCGCAGTTCGAGGGTCAGACCAAGACCAAACTCGGAAACTCCGAGGTCAAGGGCTTTGTCCAGCGGGTGGTCACCGACGGCCTCGGCGACTGGCTGGAACGCAACCCCGGCCCGGCCCGCGACGTCATTCGCAAGGCCATCTCCGCTGCCCAGGCCCGGATGGCCGCCCGGAAGGCCCGCGACAATGCGCGCCGCAAGAGCCCGCTGGAATCCTTTGGCATGCCCGGCAAGCTCTCCGATTGCTCCTCCAAGGATCCGCAGAAGTGCGAGGTCTACATCGTGGAGGGTGACTCGGCCGGCGGTTCGGCCAAGCGCGGACGCAATCCCGAAACCCAGGCCATCCTGCCGCTGCGCGGCAAGATACTGAACGTCGAACGCGCCCGCCTGGACAAGGCGCTCGGCAACGCCGAAGTCCAGTCCATGATCACCGCCTTCGGCACCGGCATTGGCGAGGACTTCGACCTTGCCAAGCTGCGCTACCACAAGATCGTCCTGATGGCCGATGCCGACGTTGACGGCCAGCACATCACCACGCTGCTGATGACCCTGCTGTTCCGCTACATGCGCCCGCTGATCGAGAATGGCTACGTCTACCTCGCGCAGCCCCCGCTGTACCGGATCAAGTGGTCGAACGCGCCGCACGATTACGTCTACAGCGACCGGGAACGCGACGCGAAGCTGGTCTCCGGCCAGGCCGCCGGGCGCCGTATCCCCAAGGACAACGGCATCCAGCGCTACAAGGGCCTCGGCGAGATGGATTACACGGAGCTGTGGGACACCACCATGGATCCGGAACACCGCACCCTGCTTCAGGTCACCATGGACGACGCCCTGGCCGCCGACCAGACCTTCTCCACCCTGATGGGCGAGGACGTTGAATCGCGACGAAACTTCATTCAGCAGAACGCCAAGGACGTTCGGTTCCTGGATATTTAGCGCCTCGGCCCTGAACATTCCTGAACCGATATATACCTGAAACGGAAAACATAGACGATGAGTGACGAAACACCTGAAGTCCCCGACGCATCCGGTGCGGAGCCCGTACTTGAAGGCAACGTTCTTGACACCGATGTGCTGACGGACCGCGTCGAGCAGGTAGACCTGCAGACCGAAATGCAGCGCTCCTACCTCGACTACGCCATGGCCGTGATCGTGGGCCGCGCCCTGCCTGACGTCCGGGACGGTCTTAAGCCCGTTCACCGCCGCGTTCTCTACGCGATGTTCGACGGCGGCTACCGCCCGGAGCGCTCCTTCAACAAGTGCGCCCGCGTGGTCGGCGAAGTCATGGGCCAGTACCACCCGCACGGTGACACCGCGATCTACGACGCCCTGGTCCGCCTGATCCAGGACTGGACCATGCGCTACCCGTTGGCGCTGGGACAGGGCAACTTCGGCTCGCCCGGCAACGACGGCGCCGCCGCACCGCGGTACACCGAAACCAAGATGGCGCCGCTGGCCATGGAAATGGTCCGCGACATCGACGAGGAAACCGTCGACTTCCAGGACAACTACGACGGCAAGAACCAGGAACCCACCATCCTGCCGGCGCGGTTCCCGAACCTTTTGGTCAACGGCTCCTCCGGCATCGCCGTCGGCATGGCCACCAACATCCCGCCGCACAACCTCCGCGAAGTCGCCGACGGTGTGCAGTGGTACCTGGCCAACCCGACCGCCAGCCGCGAAGAACTGCTCGAAGAGCTGATCCAGCGCATCAAGGGACCCGACTTCCCTACCGGCGCCACGATCCTGGGCCACAAGGGCATCGAAGACGCCTACCGGACCGGCCGCGGCTCCATCACCATGCGCGCCGTCGTCAACGTCGAGGAGCTCCAGGGCCGCACCTGCCTGGTGGTCACCGAACTGCCGTACCAGGCCAACCCGGACAACCTGGCGATCAAGATTGCCGAACTCGTCAAGGACGGCAAGATCTCCGGCATCGCCGACCTCCGCGATGAGACCTCCGGCCGCACCGGCCAGCGCCTGGTCATTGTGCTCAAGCGCGATGCCGTCGCCAAGGTGGTGCTGAACAACCTCTACAAGCACACCCAGCTGCAGGACAACTTCGCTGCGAACATGCTGGCCATTGTGGACGGTGTGCCGCGCACGCTGAGCCTCGATGCCTTCATCCGGCACTGGGTCACGCACCAGATGGACGTCATTGCGCGCCGGACCCGCTACCGCCTCCGCAAGGCCGAGGAGGAGGCGCACATCCTGCGCGCCCTGCTCAAGGCCCTCGATGCCCTCGATGAGGTCATCGCCCTGATCCGGGCCTCGAGCACCACCGACGCCGCCCGCGAGGGCCTGATGGAGCTGCTGGAGATCGATGACCTCCAGGCCAAGGCCATCCTGGACATGCAGCTGCGCCGGCTCGCCGCCCTGGAACGCCAGAAGATCCAGGACCGCCATGCCGAACTGGAGGCACTGATCGCCGAGTACAACGCGATCCTGGCCTCCGAAGAGCGGCAGCGCGAGATCATCAGCACCGAACTCGGCGAGATCGTGGCCAAGCACGGCGATGACCGCCGCACCAAGGTCCTGCTGGGCTTCGACGGCGACATGTCAATCGAGGACCTGATCCCCGAAGAGGAAATGGTCGTCACCATTACCCGCGGCGGCTACGTCAAGCGCACCCGCAGCGACAACTACCGCTCGCAGCAGCGCGGCGGCAAGGGCATCAAGGGCGCCCAGCTGCGCGGCGACGACGTCGTCGAGCATTTCTTTGTGACCACCACCCACCACTGGCTCCTGTTCTTTACCAACCTCGGGCGGGTGTACCGGGCCAAGGCGTACGAGCTCGTGGAAGCCGGACGCGACGCCAAGGGCCAGCACGTGGCGAACCTGATGGCCTTCCAGCCGGACGAGCACATCGCCCAGGTGCTGGACCTGCGGGATTACCAGCAGTCGCCGTACCTGGTGCTGGCCACCAAGCGCGGCCTGGTGAAAAAGACGCGCCTGGAGGACTACGACACCAACCGGTCCGCGGGCGTGATCGCCATCAACCTGCGCGACGGCGACGAACTTGTTTCCGCCCAGCTAGTGTCCGAGACCGATGACCTGATGCTGGTATCCCGCAAGGGCCAGTCGATCCGGTTCACGGCGACGGACGAGGCCTTGCGCCCGATGGGACGGGCAACGTCGGGTGTGACCGGCATGAAGTTCCGCGAGGATGACGAACTGCTGGCGGCCGACGTCGTGCAGGACGGCTCATTCGTCTTCATTGTCACCGAAGGTGGCTTCGCCAAACGGACCGCCGTGGAGGAGTACCGTCTCCAGGGCCGCGGCGGCCTTGGCATCAAGGTCGGCAAGTACCAGGAAGAACGCGGCCACCTCGTTGGTGCCCTGATCGTCCAGGAAGAGGACGAGGTTCTGGTGGTCATGGAAGGCGGCAAGGTGGTCCGGTCCTCGGTGGCCGGCGTTCCGGCCAAGGGCCGCGACACCATGGGCGTGATCTTCGCCAAGCCGGACAAGAACGACCGCATCATCGCGGTGGCCCGGAACAGTGAGCGCGGCCTCGAGACCGAGGAAACTGACCTCGAAAGCGGCGCTGAAAGTCCGGCCACGGAGCAGGATGACGTAACGTTGGCTGGAGAAACCGGATCACGCGAGGGGTCCGCAGAGACAGAATCAGTACCGGCCCCGGAGTCAGATGAGTCATCAGGCCATGCCGAGCTGGACGAAGACAACACCGGAGGTAACGCGTGAGTAATTCCGACTCATATCCCAAGTCGAGCAGCGGTCCTGGCGGCACGCGCCCGCCCGCTGCCGCCCCGCGGGTGAACGCCCCGTCGCGTCCGCAACAGCGCCCGGGCGTCGTCGGATCCGCTCAGCGCCCCTCAGCGCCCGGCCAGCGTCCCGCGGCACCCGGCCAGCGGCCGGCAGTGCCGGGACAGCGCCCCGAGGCCCCGGGCCAGCGGCCCGGCCAGCCGAACCTCGTCAAGCCGGCTCCGAAGGCCAAAGTCCGCCGCGCGCGCCTGCTGGTCAGCAAGGTGGACCCCTGGTCCGTGCTCAAGATGGCCTTCCTGCTGTCCGTTGCGCTCGGCATCGTCACCGTCGTCGCTGCGATCGTGCTCTGGACCGTCCTGGACCTGACCGGCATCTTCGACCAAGTCGACGGCCTGCTCGGAACCCTGGCCGGCTCCGAGAGCGGCGGCTTTGAGCTGAAGAAGGTTGCCTCCCTCGGCCAGGTGGCCTCCTTCGCCGTGATCATCGCGGTGATCAACGTGGTGCTGCTGACCGCTCTGTCGATGCTCTCGGCTGTGCTCTACAACATCGCGGCCACCCTCGTGGGCGGCATCGGTGTCACCCTCACGGACGACTAAACCCCCTACTTTTCCCCGGGAATCCCCGGGGAAATGCCTCGATTTGAGATCGGGTCGGGATGTGCTGTAAAGTCATATCTCGGCCCGATGAGGCATCGGGGCGTATAGCTCAGGCGGTTAGAGCGCTTCGCTGATAACGAAGAGGTCCCAGGTTCAAGTCCTGGTACGCCCACGGAACCTGTACTGGTTTCTGTAAAGGTCCACGTGAAACTGGACCGGAACGGGGTGCATGTGAAGAAGTTGCTGGTAGTCGCAGCTACGATCGCAGGCGTCCTGCTCTACAGGAAAGTGCAGGAATCCGAAGCCCGGAAGGCAGTCTGGAGCGAATCGACCGACACGGTTGATTAGCCCGGATCCCCGGCAGGAAAGCTGGAAACGGCGCTCCGGCACGGGGGTATGATTGACGGGTTGCTTCTTATGGGGGCATGGCGCAATTGGTAGCGCACCTGCTTTGCAAGCAGGGGGTTCGGGGTTCGAGTCCCCGTGCCTCCACCATAGGAAAAGGTCCCGGCCAGCGGAAACGTTGCCCGGGACCTTTTGCGTTGTACCCGGAAGGATCCCCTCGTCATGGGACCGCTTGGGACAATGACAGGGCCTTCTGCCCACTACTGTTGAAGCGTGAACTTCTTCCTCGCCGCGCTGGGGGTGCTGGGCGTTGCCTCGTCCGGGCCGCTGATCGCCGCCACCCTGGGCGCCACCTCCGTCAGCGCCCTCGCGATCGCGTTCTGGCGCAACGCGATCGGAGCGGTGGTCATGGCCGGGCCGGTGTTGGTCCGGCAGCCCCGCCAGTTCGGCCGGGTCACCGGCAGCGAGTTCCGCTGGTCCCTCGCCGCAGCGGTCGCGCTGGCATTGCACTTCGCCTGCTTCATCACTTCCCTGCAACTGACCTCGGTGGCCGCGGCCACCGCCCTCGTGTGCCTCCAGTCGGGCTGGATTGCCGTTTTCCAGCTCTTCCGCGGCGTCCGGCACCGCTGGCAGGTCCTCGCCGGCCTCAGCCTCGCATTCGGCGGCGTTGTGGCCATCACCGGCTTCGACATGGGTAGCTCCCCGGAGGCCCTGGTCGGGGACCTCCTCGCCGTCGCCGGCGGCGTGCTGGCCGGCATCTACACGCTGGCCGGCGGCAAGGCCCGGCAGAGCATGGGCACCGGGGTCTACACCACACTCTGCTACGGCATGTGCGCGGCCGTCGTCGCTGTGATGGCCCTCGCCGCCGGGCAGCCGCTGGCGGGCTTCGAGGCGTCCGGCTGGCTGGGAATCCTCGCCATCACGGTCTGCGCCCAGCTGGTGGGCCACACGGCGTTCAACCACCTGCTCGCCACGATGAGTCCGCTGCTGGTCTCGATGATCATTCTGCTGGAGATCCCGGGCGCGGCGCTGCTGGCGGCGGCGTTCCTGGGCGAGACCCTCCCCGCGGGCACGTACGCCGGGCTGGGCATGATCCTGGTGGGACTCGCCGTCGTGGTGATGGGCCAGCGGCGCTCCCGTGCGGTGCGGCGCAGCGCCGCCCGGCTCGCGGAGCTGGGAACGGACTGACGACGACGGCGGCGGGCGCCGCCGGGGCCCTACTGGCCGCCGCGCCGGGCCGGCTGGGCCGTGTTGACGGTGTGGATGGCGCGCAGCAGCTTGGCCGGGAAGTAGACCGAGAAGAAGACGACCATTGGTGCCTTCAGCGCCATCTTCTTGACGTTGTGCGCCTTGTACGTCCGGTCGAACCGCGTCACGTAGTAGCGGTAGTCGCGTGGTGAGTCCTCGAGCCGGCGAGCCGACATGCCGGACACCATCTGCGGCCAGTACTGGATTCGGAGCTCGTGGTCCGCGAGGTGCAGCGAGAGGTCGATGTCCTCGTGCATCTCGTCCTTCTCGTCCCGGCACGTCTCCAGCCGGATCGTCTCCCAGGCTGAACGGCGCAGGGCCATGTTGGAGCCGAAGAGAAAGTGGTACTGGTGCTTTGCCAGCTTGAGCATAAGCTGACGCATCTTGTCGTCCGCCTTAAGGCCAAAACGACGCATCGGCATGTCGTAGTAGACGACGGGACCGGTGGCCGCGTGCACGGCCGGGTCCGCGAAGGCTTTCTGGACCTGTTCCACCCAGTCCGGCTCCAGCACGGAGTCAGCGTCGATCCTGCCGAGGATGTCCCCGGTGGCGTGGTCCAGGCCGAAATTGCGCGTTGGGATGAGGCCCTGGTCCTTGTCCTGGCTGAGCAGGATGATCGGGCTCTCCGGGTATTCCAACTGCATCTGCCGAACGATCTCCGCCGTGCGGTCCTTGGACATGTTGTCCACCACGATGATCTCGTGGGCGGGGACGGACTGGTAGACGGCGGCAATCAAGCACTGCCGGATAACACTTTCCTCGTTGTATGCCGGAATGACGATGGAGACGGCCGGAGGCAGTTCAGCATCGCGCAGGGTATCCGCAGAGGATTTTTCGGGTGACATCCCCCCAAATTTAGCACCTGACCCGCCGACGGAGGCTGTTGGCGGGGCCCGCACCGCGGGAAGGGCGGGGCCGGGGAGGGCAGAAGCGAATGCGGTTAGACCAAAGGGAGGGATCCCGCCGGTGGCGGAATCCCTCCCTGATGGTTGGTGCTGTGCGGCGGCTACTTCGCCTTGTTCTCGCCGTTCAGGCTCGAGGCGATGTTCCGTACCGCGGTTTTGGCGTCGGTGGCAACCTTTGTGGAGGTGTCGCCGGACGTGGCAGCCACCTCGTCGGCGGCGTCCGCCGAGGCCTCGGCAGCCTTGTCGGCGGCCTTGACGGTGGCGTCAGCGGCGTCGTCGGCCGTGTCCTTCACAGCTTCCTTCACGTCGGTAACCGTGGTGGCCGGGACCGGTGCCGGAGTTGCTGGCGTGACGGGGGCCGGGGTCTTCCACGGGTCCTCGATCGGCTTGGAGGCCTTCCAGGCTGCGACGCCGGCGGCCACGGCGGCGGCGATGACGCCGAAGATGAGGAAACCGCGGTGCTTCGGCTTCTGCTGCTTGGCAACCTCGCCCGTAACAGCACGGCTGGCTTCAGCGGCGGCGGCCTTGAGCTGCTGCCCGGCGGTCTGCGCCTGCTCCTGGATGTTGTGGACAACACCGGAGTCAACGAGCCGCTGTGCCACGGCGTCCACGTGCGCCGGGGCGCCCTCAAGGGTGCGGTGCACGGCCTCGGAGGCGTGGCCGATCTGGTCCGAGAGCTTGGGCAGGTACTCGACGACGACGCGGTCGCGGGCGTTGGCGATCACCGGGGTGGCCTTGTCCAGGGCCTCGTGCAGCCGCGGGGTGGCGCTCTCGACGGCGTCGTGGATCTTGGGCGCCAGCTGGGCCAGGCCGTCCTGGATCCGCGGGGTGACGGTGGCAACGCCGCCGGCCAGGTTGTGGGCCGCCGACTTCAGGCCCTCCTGGATCTTGGGAGAAGCGGTGTCCAGACCCTGCTGCAGACGGGGGACGGCCCAGTCGACTGCTGCTTCAACCCGCGGGGCTGCCCAGTCCTTGGCGTTCTCTACTGCGGTGCTGACTGACTGCTCCAGCTCACGGGCAATACGATCCGTTTTCTTCACAACTACCTCCCGATTAATGTGACGGTTCTGCTGTTAGCCTACGTGTCCGGGACCCCACCGGCCATTATTCGGCCTGATTTGGCCCCGATTTCACCCAGCGCGGAACTGACTGCCCGGCCCTGTACGTGCGGACATGCCGTGGAAGAATAGGGCCTATGACTGCCAACGCAACCGCAAAAGCCACTATCCACACGAGCCTCGGCGACATCGTCGTGAACCTCTTCGGCAACCACGCGCCGAAGACCGTCGACAACTTCGTCGGCCTGGCGACCGGTGAAAAGGCCTGGACCCACCCGGAATCCGGCGAGGACAAGACCGGCACGCCGCTCTACAACGGCACCATCTTCCACCGCATCATCAAGGACTTTATGATCCAGGCCGGCGACCCGCTGGGCCGCGGCATCGGTGGACCGGGCTACAAGTTCGATGACGAAATCCACCCGGAGCTCACCTTCAACGAGCCCTACAAGCTGGCCATGGCCAACGCCGGCATCCAGATGGGCCGGGGCACCAACGGATCCCAGTTCTTCATCACCACCATCCCCACCGGCTGGCTGCAGGGCAAGCACAGCATCTTCGGCGAGGTGGCGGACGAGGAGTCCAAGAAGGTCGTCGACGCCATCGAGGGCGTCCGCACCGGAATGGGCGACCGCCCGGTCGAGGACGTTGTTATCAACAGCATTGACGTAGAAAAGCTCTAGCCCAGGCCATGAGCTACGGAATTCCGGCGGCAGAGCCGTCCGCGGAGATCCCGGTATGCCCCCGGCACCCGGACCGCCCCGCCTATGTGCGGTGCCAGCGGTGCGGGCGCCCGGCGTGCCCCGATTGCCAGCGGGCGGCCGCCGTCGGATTCCAGTGCGTTGACTGTGTCAACGAAACAAAACGTACGACGCCGACGCCGCGCTCGGTTTACGGCGGCGCCGCCGCCGTAGGGAGGCCCCTGGTCACCTTGGGGATCATCGCGGCCTGTGCGTTGCTGTACGTGCTGCAGTGGGTGGTTCCGAACGACGGGATTTACCAGAACTTCGCATTCGCCACCGTGTACGCTTCCCCGGAGTACGGAGGGTTCGAGCCCTGGCGCATGCTGACGTCGGCTTTCCTCCATTCCCAGGGCTTCATCCTCCACATCGTGCTAAACATGTACATGCTGTGGATGTTCGGCCAGGCGCTGGAACCCCTCCTCGGGCGCATCCGCTTCCTGGCCCTGTATTTGCTATCCGCCGTCGGCGGCTCCGTCGGCTATCTGCTGCTGACGCCGGGCTACGTCCCGGGCCAGCCCCTGACCGGTGTTGTGGGCGCTTCCGGAGCCATCTTCGGTCTCTTCGGCGCCATGCTGGTGGTCCAGCGCCACCGCGGCGGCGACACCAGGCAACTCTGGGTACTCATCGCCATCAACGGAGTCATTGGCTTTGTGGTCCCGCAGATCGCCTGGCAGGCCCATCTTGGCGGCCTGGTCACCGGGGCCCTGTGTGCTGCCGTGCTCGCCTACACACCTCGCGGCCCCCGCCAGGGACTGCTGCAGGCCGCCGGACTGGCCCTGGTGGTGTGCCTGCTCATTGCGGCCACCGCCCTGCGGGTCGCCGCCACCGCCCTCCCGGCCTAACCACCCCCGGCCGGGCTCGCCTCCCGCGCCCCGCTCACCCGCTTCCTTCGCCGATCCCCACTCCCACCCGTCAGTTTCCGCGACGGATTCGGACCGTCGCGGCCTGGGACCGGGGTGCGCTGGTCCGAAACCGCAGCGTTTTTCGGGATCCGGCGCGCACTCGGTTCTGGGCTCTGCTGACGCTTTTCCACAGGGGTTATCCACATTGTTGGTAACTTACACGCCTGTAGTTCAGTCGGGGAGGAAGGATCTGAGGGCCACAGCTGGCAAATTCGCTGAATGACGCCGCGGGTCTCTCCACATCTGTGGATAACTTTCCTGCTCGGCCCTGTGGTTAAGTGGACAACTTCGCGGTGCACTGACGGGGCCTCGGGAACGCTGGGACCGGGGGAAATCCAGGAACGCATATAAGTCTCTCGGTCCCCAGGTAAGCGCAGCGGGTGCTCGGCACGTCATTCGCCGCCCCAGGTAGATCCGGCGGCCGCCGCTACCTCCGCGCGGCCCCGGACGGGCCTCTTGCACCGTCCTGCAGCCACAGTACGCGGATCCTTTTATCTGATTTCAACGGAGTTATACACAGCCTTTTTCACAGTGTTAATAACTTGATCCTCTAACTACTGCCGAAAATCCCTGACATTGCAGGGTTCCCGGTAACCGGCCTAGCCGCTCCGGTGCACAGTTGTCCCCAGCTGTGGATAACTTGTGGGCACAACTCCGTCTTCGTGTGGATAACTCCGCGCTAGGGGGCAGCTGTCAGCGGGAGCGGCGCCCTGGCTGGGAACTCGTTGGCTGCGGTCTCATCGGGAGGCCCGGATCCTGCGGACCCGCAGGTCCCGGGGGTGCTGGAAGACGTTATCCACAGGCAATCCACATTGTTAATAACTTACAGAGCTGTCATTCGGTGAGAGACACGGTCCGCAGTCCGGCTCGTGGGGCCCAACGCCGCCGCTCTGCGCGTGCCGGCAGCCTTAGAACGGCCCGTCTACCCACAGGTTGTGGATAACTTCTGGAATCTTGTGCACATCTGTGGACCAGTCCGCCAGCCGCGGCCTACCGCTCCCAGACGCCCGAAGTGCCTCTGCGGTGGCTGCCCAGGAGGTGGGTGTCGACCATTCCGATGGCCTCCATCAGGGCATACATGGTGGTAGGCCCGACAAACACGAAGCCTCGCTTCCGTAATGCCTTGGACAGCGCGGTGGATTCCGGTGAGCTGGTAGGGATCTGGTCCAACGCCGTGGGCTCCGGGGTGGAGTCCGGCCGGTGAGCCCAGACAAAGTCAACGAGTCCGCCGTCGTCTCTGAGTTCGAGGGTGGCCCGGGCATTGGTGATCGCGGCCCGGATCTTGAGCCGGTTGCGCACAATGCCGGTGTCCTGCAGCAGCCGCTCGACGTCGTCGTCGGTGAACGCTGCCACGGTCTCCGGGTGAAAATCCGCGAAGGCGGCCCGGAAGGCCGGCCGCTTGCGCAGGATCGTTGCCCATGACAGTCCCGCCTGGAAGGCCTCGAGGCTGATCCGTTCGTACAGCCCCTGTTCGTCGCGCACAGGAAGGCCCCATTCGCTGTCGTAGTAGTCGCGCAACAGGGGGTCGGCAGCCGCCCAAGCCGGCCGGGCCAAGCCGTCTTCGCCGATGATGCAGCCGGTAGCGTCCGGGGTCATACGTCATCCTTTGCTGGGAAATGTTGCCTTCCAGCATTATCGCCCGTGCCACCCCCAATGACGTGCGGCGGGCTTAACGCTGCGGGCCGGCACACCCGGTGTGCCGGCCCGCTGCGAAGAGGGTGGGATGGGTCAGGAGCGCCAGCGCGTGGTCATCAGGAAGCCCACGATGGCGATGCCGAAGCCGGCAACGATGTTCCATGAGGCCCAGTCCTTGACCGGGAAGGTGCCTTCACTGATGTAGTACGTGATGATCCACAGCAGGCCGATAATCATCAGGCCGAACATAACCGGCTTGAACCATACGGGGTTCGGCTTGTAGGCCTGCGTCGCAGAAGTCTGCTGCGCCACGCGGGCAGTCCTCTTACGCGGCTTCGACTCTGGCACGGGTCCTCCTTGGCGGGCTGGACGAAAAGCGGATGGCTCTGCTTGATATCCTGCAGGGAGGAATAACCGGCAGCCATTACGCTCTTGGTCAGGTTTGGAATCCTAATCGCAGCCAATTCTAGCTGTAGTTGAGGCTGCACCCGCGTCGTACCGGGAACCACGCCGGCGCCCGCTGCGACCTGCTGCGGCTGCGGGTTGCATCGGCGCTGGTCTTGCTGGCCGGGGAACTGGTATTGATGGTTTAGGTCCCGTTCCCCTGGATGGCGCACTCCAGCCCGTTCACTGTCTCGACGATTGGCATAACAAGGCACCCATGAGCACAACGAAGATCCTGGTCGTAGACAACTACGACAGCTTTGTCTACACCCTGGTCGGCTACCTGCAGGAGCTCGGCGCGGAGACCACGGTGGTACGCAACGACGACGTGACGCTGGCCGAGGCGATTGAGATGGCCGAAGCGCGCGATGGTGTGCTGATCTCGCCCGGGCCTGGTGCGCCGGCAGAGGCCGGGGTGTGCATTGAGCTGATCCAGTGGTGCGGCAGCCACAACAAGCCGATGCTGGGGGTCTGCCTTGGGCACCAGGCGCTGGCCGAGGCTTACGGCGGCCGCGTTACCCACGCGCCCGAGCTCATGCATGGCAAGACCTCGCTCGTGGAACACCACGGGACGAGCGTGTTCGCCGGTCTCCCGTCGCCCTTCACCGCGACGCGCTACCACTCCCTCGCGGCCGTGCGCGAAAGCATCCCCGACGTCCTGGAGATCACCGCCGAGACGGGAACCGGCGTCGTGATGGGGCTGCAGCACCGCACGGCACCGTTGTGCGGGGTCCAGTTCCACCCGGAATCGGTGCTGACCGAAGGCGGTTACCTCATGCTGGGCAACTGGCTTGAGTCCCTCGGAATGGCAGGTGCCGCAGCGCGGGCCGCGGCCTTGAGCCCGCTTATCCAGCACTGACCCCCAGCGTCAGCGTCCGGGGCTGACACCTAGGGCGCGGTGAAGCCGCCGAGCAGGTTGTCGACGCTGTCCTTGGTGTTCGTCTTGGTCGCTGACGGGGACGGCGTCGGCGTCGGCGGCGGCGGGGGCGGCGGCGGAGCCTTGGCCACGGTGACGGTGATCGTTTTGCCTTGTTCCACCGCGGCGTCCGCGGGATCGCTCTGCGCGGTCACCTTGCCCGGTTCGACCTGGGTGTTTTCGACTTCCTTGATACTGGGCACCAGCCCCACGTTCTTCAGGGCCGCCTCCGCCTCAGCCTGCGGGAGCCCGACCAGCTGCGGCACGGCCACCTTGCCGGTGGAGACAATGATTTCCACCGTGCTCCCCACGGCGACGTTCTGCCCCGGCGCGGGCTTGGTGGTGATCACGACGCCGGCCGCCACGTTGGGGCTGTTGTTCAGCGTCGTTTTCGGCGCTCCGGTCAGGCCGGTCCGGCGCAGCACATCCCTGGCGTCCGCCTCGGTCCGGCCGGGCAGGTCCCCGGGAATCGTGATGACGCTGGGGCCCTCGGAGATCTTGAGCGTGACGTCCGAATTGCGGTCCAGGGAGCTGCCGGCCGTGGGCACCGTTCCGACGGCGGTTCCCTTCGGAACCGTCTCGTGCTGGACACGGCTCAGCTGCGGTTTGAGCCCGGCGTTGTAAAGCTTCTGCAGGGCCTCGGATTCCGTCAGGGACGCCACCGGGGGGACGTCCACCTTGGCGACCGGCGGCGGCTGCTGGTTGACCATGTTGTAGAGCCACAATCCGCCACCGGCAAGCACCAGCAGCGTGAACACCACAAGCGTCGCAATCCACGTCCGGCGACGGGACTTCTGCTGGACGGTCGCTTCGCGCTCGGCCGGGAGGCTCAGCGGCAGGCTCCCGATGTCCGGCGGCACGTGGCCGGCGGACACCGCGGTGAGCGGCTCGTCGTCTTCCGCGAGGTGCGCCGGCGGGATCCCCGCGGCGGTGTCGTCGAGGAAAGCGGCGCCGGTCAGGGGGAAAGCGGCGGTGGGCGGCGCCTGGTGCGGGGAAGCAACTGTGTTGTTCGGGTCCGTGGGGCTCTCGCTGCGCGGCAGTGTTGCCACGGCGACGCCGCTGCGCGCGGCCCGGAGGGCACGCCGGAAGGCCGCGGCGTCCTGGAAGCGGTCGGCTCGGTTCTTTTGCAGTGCCTTGGCCAGTACGCTGTCCAGGGCTTCGGAAACATCGGGGTTGAGGCTACTGGCGGGGTCCGGGATCTCGCGGACGTGCTGGTACGCCACTGAAACAGGGCTGTCGCCGATGAAGGGCGGGCGCCCGGTCAGCATCTCGTAGAGCAGACAGCCTGCCGAATACAGATCGCTCCGCGCGTCGACTGTTTCGCCGCGGGCCTGCTCGGGGGACAGATATTGGGCGGTCCCCACCACGGCCTGCGTCTGGGTCATGGTGGCCGAGGAGTCCGCCATAGCGCGGGCAATCCCGAAGTCCATCACTTTCACGCTGTTGGAGTCCGGGCAGAACATCACGTTGGCGGGCTTGATGTCCCGGTGCACGATGCCGGCTTTGTGGCTGTAATCCAGGGCCGCGAGCACGCCCAGGCTGTAGTCGATGGCCTGGTCGATGGTGACTTCCTTGGCCCTGATCAGGTCGCGGATGGTCTTTCCGGCCACATACTCCATCACGATGTACGGCACGCGCACGGTGTCGTCATGGCCACCGGGGACGGCATGGTCCCCGGTGTCAAAGACGGCGACGATCGAGGGGTGGTTCAGCGCGGCCACGGCCTGGGCCTCCCGCTTGAACCGGGCCTGGAACTGCGGGTCCCGGGCAAGATCCGGGCGGAGCAGCTTGATCGCCACCGTCCGTCCCAGCCTGGTGTCGACCCCGCGGAAAACGTCGGCCATACCGCCGCGGCCGATCAGCTCACCCAGCTCATAGCGCCCGCTGAGGACGCGCTGGCTTGTCACCGGGCTGCTGTCCTCCCGGTGCGATGGAGTGCGGGGTGAAGTGGACACGGCGCCTACTTCGTTGCGCTGACGCTCGGCGAGGGGGAGGCCGGGGCGGCGGCGAGGTGGTAGATCACCACGGAGCCGGCAGCTACCTGCTTGCCGGAGGCGGGCTCGGAACTCACAAAGGTGCCCTCCTGCTGGTTCTTCTTGCCGTCGACCGGGTCACCCTTCTGCCAGCGCAGTCCGGCGGACTCGATTGCCCGCTGGACGGCCGCCTCGGTGGCGCCCTGCTCGAGGGAGGGGACGGTGACCATTTCGGGTCCCTTGGAGTAGCTGACCGTGATGACGTCTCCGCGCTGGACGGGACCTGAGGGATCGATATCCAGCACCGTGTTCGGTGCCGCGGGGTCGAAGACCGGCGCGCCCTTGACCTGCAGGCCCATACTGTTCAGTTCGGTCCGGACGTCGTTGTAAGGCCGGCCCTTGTAGGCGTCCGGGAACAGGTTGATCGCCGCCGGCGTCGACTGCGTGGGCGTGGCCGAGCTGGACGTGGGGCTGGGGCTCTTGGAGGTGGGTGCGGCGCTTGTGGTGGTGGCTTTGGAACTGGTGGCGGCAGGGGACGACGTCGGGAACAGGATCCCGGCCTGGGACAGGACGATGCCCATCAGGGCAAACAGCACCAGCAGGATCAGTGCGATCAACGGCCAGGTCCACGGGCTGCGACCCCGGCGGCGGGGTTCCTCCTCCGGCTCGTAGCCGTCGTAGTCCTCTTCCTCCTCCTGGGCCCAGTTGCGCTCGGCAGCCAGCGCATCCGCTCGGGACAGGGCGTTGCGGGCGCCGTAGCCGCTGGCCGCGGCAGCTCCCGCAGCCAGCCCGGCCGCTGCGCCGGCGCCGGCTGCACCGACCACCGGAAGCGCCGACGTCGACTTGTCCTCTGCCGCGCTGGCGGCAATGACACCCGTGGCGGCGGTGGGGACGTTCACCGGCGCCGTGATGGGACCGGTGGCCGCTTCGAAGAGCAGCATGCCCGGCACGGCCGCGTGCGCGGCCGCAATGTCGCCGTTGCGGATGGCATCGGCCGCTTCGGCCAGTTTGATCGCGTCCGCCGGCCGGTTCTTCGGGTCCTTGGCCAGCATCGACATCAGCAGGGCACGGACCGGCCGGGGCAGCGTGTCCGGCAGCGGCGGCGGCGCGTCGTTGACCTGGGCCAGCGCGATCGCAATCTGTGATTCGCCGGAGAACGGGCGGTGCCCGGTGAGGCACTCATAGCCGATGACGCCGAGGGAGTAGATGTCGGAGGCGCCCGTAGCGGTCTGCCCGGTGGCCTGCTCCGGGGCGAGGTACTGGGCGGTGCCCATGACCTGGCCGGTCTGGGTCAGCGGCACCTGGTCCGCGAGCCGCGCGATGCCGAAGTCGGTGACCTTGACCCGCCCGTCCGGGGTGATCAGCAGGTTGCCGGGCTTGATGTCGCGGTGCACCAGGCCCTGGGCGTGTGCGACGGACAAGGCCCGAGCCGTCTGGGAGATCATCGACAGGGTGCGGTCCGGTGAGAGCACCTGCTCATGCTCGATGATGCTGCTCAGCGGCTGGCCCGGGACGAGCTCCATCACGAGGTAGGCGGAACCCTCCTCCTCGCCGTAATCGAAGACGTTGGCGATGCCGACATGGTTGAGCAGGGCGGTGTGCCGCGCTTCGGCCCGGAAGCGCTGGAGGAAGCCGGGGTCACCGGTGTACTCCTCCTTGAGGACCTTGATCGCGACGATCCGGCCAAGGATCAGGTCCTTGGCCTTCCAGACTTCACCCATACCGCCGATCGCAATGCGTGTGGTCAGCTGGAATCTGCCGCCGAGGGTGATTCCCGATGTAGGCCTCACTTATTCAACACCGCCTCAAAAATCTTCTTTGCGTTCGGACTGGTTAGCTGTGCGCCGGTGGTGATGTCCACGCCTTGCATAACAATCGTGACAGCCACCTGCGGGTCGTTGGCCGGGGCGAACCCGGTAAACCATGAGTTGTTCAGGCCGGTGCCGAGCTCGGCGGTGCCGGTCTTGCCGGCCACCTGGACGCCGGGCACTGCGGCGCCGCGGCCGATGCCCTCGCTGACGACGCTGGTCATCCACTCGGTGATCTGCCGGGAGATCTCCGGGGTAGTGGAGGTCCGGAGCGTCTCAGGCTTGGGTTCGTCGATGATCCGCAGGTCTGGAGCGCGCAGGGTCTTGACCAGGCTGGGCTTCATCTGGACACCGCCGTTGGCAATCGCGGACGTCATCAGGTTGATCTGCAGCGGTGTGGCACGCACGTCGCGCTGGCCGATTGCCGACTGCGCGAGGCTGGCCTCATCCAGCGGCTCGCTCGGGAAGGTGCTCTTGGCAGATTCCAGCTTGAGCCGGTCGCCGAAGTCCTGCCCGAATCCGAACTTGGCGGCCTGGTCCGCGATCGCCTTTTGCCCGAGGTCGAGGGCGATCCGGGCGAACGGCGTGTTGCAGGACTGCTGCAGGGCGAAGGCGAAGGTGGCCGTGTCCCGGGTGTAGCAGTTGCCGCCAGCGTAGTTCGGCAGCTTGTACTGGATGCCGGGGAACGGCATCTCGGCCGGGTTGGGCAGCACGCTGTCCTTGTTGTACTTGCCCGAGCTCAGCGCCGCGGCCGTGTCGATGATCTTGAAGACGGACCCGGGGGCCAGGAGCGCGCCGGTGGGGCCGCTGACGGACTGGTTGAGGTTGATGCCGGGGATCTTGTTCAGGGCGGTGATGTTGGCCGCCTCGGCGTCGGCGTCCTGGGTGGCAACCAGGTTGGGGTCATACGAGGGCTTGGAAACCATGGCCAGGATGGCGCCGGTCTTTGGGTTGGTCACCACGATCGACCCGCGCTGGCCCTCCGGAATCAGGTCGTAGGCGAGCTTCTGGATCTTTGGATCCAGCGTGAGCTCGACCGAGGCGCCCTTGGGCTGGTTGCCGAGGAACAGCTGGCCCACCCGGTCCAGGAACAGCTGGTCGGAGCTGCCGGAGAGCTGTTCGTTCATGGCCAGTTCCATGCCGGTCAGGCCGTAGTTCTTGGAAAAGTAGCCGGTGATCCCGGCGTACAGCTCCGGCTGGGTGTAGCGGCGCTGGAAAGCACAGCTTTCGCTGCCTGGAGCGGACTGCGCGACGGGGGTGCCGCCAACGATGATCGCGCCGCGGTCGTTGCAGTAATTCTGCAGCAAGGTGCGCTTGTTCCAGGCGTTGGCCTTGAGCTCGTCGGCTCCGACCACCTGGACATAGCTGAGCGCGCCGAAGATCAGCGCGAACATCGCGATCGCGGCGATCCAGGAGTTGCGAATGGCCTGGTTCACAGGTGTTTCACCGCCTCGGTGGGAGCGTCTGGACTGGTTCGGGCACTGGGGGCAGGCGCCGTCGCGGGCTTCGGCGGCAGGGACGGGGTGTCCTTCTTCGCGTCAGAGTCCTGGCCGGGCGGGAGCGGTGTGGTGTCCACCGGGCCGCGGGCGGTGTGCGAGATCATCAGCAGCAGTCCGACGATGATCCAGTTCGCCAGCAGGGAGGACCCGCCGGCGGCCAGGAAGGGCGTGGTCAGGCCGGTCAGCGGGATCAGGCGGGTGACGCCGCCGATCACCACAAAGCACTGCAGGGCGATCGCGAAGGACAGCCCGGTGGCGAGCAGTTTGCCGAAGGCGTCCCGGGTGCCGAGCGCGGCCCGGAAGCCGCGGGTGAAGAGCAGCAGGTACATCAGCACGATGGCGAAGACGCCGATCAGGCCCAGTTCCTCGCCGAATGAGGCCACGATCATGTCGCTGTTCGCGAAGGGGACGAGGTTGGGGCGGCCCTGGCCGAGGCCGGTACCCACGAGGCCGCCGTTGGCCATGCCGAACAGGCCCTCGACGATCTGCCGGCTGCCGCCGAACTCCCGATCGTAGACCTCGGGGGTAAAGGCGTTCACCCAGCCGTCGATCCTCAATGCCACGTGGGAGAAGACCTTGGAGGCGACGAAGCCGCCGGCCGCCATCAGCACGACGCCGATGATGACCCAGCTGATCCGGCTGGTGGCAACGTAGATCATCACCAGGAACAGGCCGAAGAAGAGGATCGACGTTCCCAGGTCGCGCTGGAAGATCAGCACGCCGATGCTCACCAGCCAGGCCGTGATCATCGGGCCCATGTCCTTGAACCGGGGGAACTGCACGGGCCCGATCTTGCGGCCGGCGAGCAGGATCAGGTCGCGGTTGGAGGACAGGTACCCCGCGAAGAAGATGGCGAGCGTGATCTTCGCGATTTCGCCGGGCTGGAAGGTCATGGACCCCAGCTTGATCCAGACGCTGGCGCCTAGGACCTCGCCGGCGGAGATCCCCGGGACCAGCGGGAGGATCAGCAGCACGGCGCTGACTGCAAGCGAAATATACGTGAAGCGGCGCAGGAGCCGGTGGTCCTTGAGGAAGAAGATCACCGCAATGGCCACGGCCATGGCCACCAGGGTCCAGCGCAGCTGGTTGTTCCCGGTGTCCTCGTTGACCCGGTCCAGGCGGTGGATCATGGCTAGGCCGAGGCCGTTGAGGGCCACGACCAGCGGAAGTATTACCGGATCGGCATATTTAGCGCGGAGACGCAGAACCACGTGGAAGGCCAGCGCCGCGGCCGTAAGCAGCCCGGACTGGAACCAGAAATCGGTGTCGAAGGCCTTCTGCCGGTCGACGCCGACGAGGGCGTTCGCGCCGATACCCACCGCGAGGGCGAGGATCAGCAGGAGCAGCTCGGCGTTGCGGCGCGGCCGGGGGGTGGGGTCGATGGGCGTCACTTGGCCCCCTCACAGTTGGTCGGGGCCGGTGACGGTGTGGCCGAGCCGGAGGGCGCGGGGGGCGCGGCCGAGCCCGAGGGGGCGGCAGGCGTGGGGGTTTGGCCGCCGGTGCTCGGCGAGGGCGAGGGCGTCAGGCACTCGTCGGCCGGCGCCGTCGTGCCGGTGCGTTCGAGGTTCTTGACGATCCGCTGGGCGTCATAGAGGTCCCGTGCCGGAACCGTCTGGCGTACACGCTGCTGGGAGAACTCTGGCAGGTCGGACATCCGGATCTCAGTCACTGTCTCGAGGGTGGAAAGCGGAATGGGCCCGAGGCGCTGGGAGACCCCGTTGAAAATGGCAACGCGCTGGTCGTGCTCACCGATGTAGTACCTGGTCTGCGTCCACGCGTAGCCGAGCCAGAGGCCGATGCCCAGGACGGCGACGATGGCCGCGGCGATGGAGAGGGTGAGCCAGCGCCGGCGCTTGACCGGTGGCTTGTACTCTTCGACCTCGTCCTTGTCCTGTTCCGCCTTGTGCGTCAGCACGGTGGCCGCGCGGCGGGCCACGGTCCGGCCGGCGATCGAAGGAATCGAGCCGGATTCGGCGGCGGTTGCTGCGGCGCCCACCAGCTCGTGCGGCCGGGTGGACAGCTCCTCGCGCAGGACCTCGGCGGAGAGATGCTCGCCAAGGTTCGGGTCGGTGGAGGGCTGGGGTTCCTTGGCCCGCTCGGAGTCCGGGGTCTTCGCGTCCGCGTCGCCGGGCTTGCCCGCGAGGGCGCCTGCGGCGGCGTTGCCGGCAAAGGTGCTGCCCGTGCTGCCCTCCGGCGGGGCTTTCGCGGCAGCGGGCGCCTGCGGTGCCCGGGCCGTGCCGGTGACGGTGGCCGGGGCTGGGACAACGTCGACGGCGGCGGTGTTGACGTCGTCGGGCGTCTGTTCCGCGATGTCCACCATCACGACCGTCACGTTGTCGGGGGAGCCGGCCTCCAGGGTGAGGTCAACAAGCTTTTCGGCGCACTCGCGCAGGCTCTTCGTCTCCCGGACGGTGCGTTCAACTACGTGGCCGGCCACGTAGTTCAGCCCGTCGGAGCACAACAGCCAGCGTTCGCCGGGTTCGACGTCGAGGACGTCCAGGTCGAGTTCGGGGCTGGCGTCGACGTCGCCGAGCACGCGCATCAGGACATTCTTGTGCGGGTGGGTCTCCGCCTCTTCGGGGCGCAGCCGGCCCTCGTCGATGAGCCGCTGGACGAAGGTGTGGTCCACGCTGACCTGTTCAAAGGTGCCGTTGCGCAGCCGGTAGGCACGCGAATCGCCGATGTGCGCGAAGTGAAGCTTGCCCCCGGCCAGCAGCAGCGCCGTGACCGTGGTCCCCATCCCGGCCAGTTTCGGGTTGATATGGACCAGTTCGGAGAGCAGCGAGTTGGCGGTCTGGATCTCGTCGGCCAGGACCGTGTCGGCTTCGCCGGCCGCGCCGTCGTAGTCGTCGCGGTCGAGATGGATCATGTCCAGGACCGTGGCCGCCGAGGCCACGTCACCGCCGGCGTGCCCGCCCATGCCGTCGGCGACGACGGCGAGGTGGCGGCCCACGTAGGCGGAGTCGTCGTTCTTCGATCGAACACGGCCGACGTCGGAACGTGCGGCATAACGCATGATGAGCGGCCGCTTCGGGGCAGTTGCTGCCTTGTCTGCGGGAGTCTCGGGGGCAGCCATGGCTACGGCCTCAATTCAATGACCGTCTTGCCGATTCTCACGGGGACACCCAGCTCAACCGGAAGCGCCCGGGTGAGCTGTTGATCTGCCAGATACGTGCCATTGGTGGAACCGAGGTCCTCGATGAACCAGCGGCTGCCCTGCGGGAACAGGCGGGCATGCCGGCCGGAGGCGTAGTCGTCCTCCAGGACCAGGGTGGCTTCCTGGGCGCGGCCGAGCAGGATGGGGCTCGCGGCCAGCGGAAGGGTGGTGCCTTTGAGCGGTCCTTCGGTGACAACGAGCTGGCGGGCCTGCTGCTTCACCGGGGCCGGGGCGGGCTCGGCCAGGGCCGGGTTGCGGCGCACCTGGCGTGCCGTCGGGGCGCCCGCGGCGGCCTTGCGGCCGATCATCAGGTCGCGGCGCATGGCGGAGACGATGCTGAAAATGAGCACCCAGAGCAGAATCAGGAAACCAAAGCGCAGGGCGGTGATGGTCAGTTCACTCACGGGCGGCCGCCCGGGTTGGCGGGCAGAAGGCGGAAGATGATTTTGGTCCGTCCCATCGTGATCGTGGCGCCGTCGGTAAGTTCCGAACTGCCCACAACTTTGTGACCGTTCACGTAGCTGCCGTTCGTTGATCCCAGGTCGATGGCCTGTGCCGTGCCCTGGCCGGTGCGGATTTCCAGGTGGCGGCGGGAAACCCCGGTGTCATCGATCAGAATGTCCGCTTCGGAGGAACGGCCCAGCACGACGGAGGGCGCGTTGAGCGAATAGCGCTGGCCGTCGATGTCCAGCACCGGCTGGAGGCGTCCGGGCTGGCGGGCAGGTGCGGCAGGCATGGCACCGTGGGCACCGGGCTGCGCCGGAGCGCCGCCTGCCTTCTCGGTCCGGGACTTGATCTCGAAATCCCCGGCGCGGCGCTCTTCGTCGCGGCGGAAACTGATCCGCACCGGGCCTTGCAGGGTGTAGCCCTGGCTGCGGACGTGGTTGATCACAACGTCGCAGAGTTCTTCGGCGAGCGGGGTTCCCCATTCCTGGGCCCGCTGGAAATCGTCACCGCTGAGCAGGACGTCGAAGACATTGGGAGCCAGGGTGCGTCCAGCCGCAATGGTCAGTGCCTTGTTGTCCACTTCGCGGCGGAGGTGGCTGGCGATCTCGACCGGCTCAACCTGGGCGCGAGAACCGGTGGAGAAGACCCCACGGACGGCCTTTTCGATGCCGCGCTCGACTTTGTCCAGCAAGCCCATGGTCCTTCTCCTTTCCTGACGGCTGCGGTGCAGCGTTTGTTCCGGAACTCGGTTTCCAACATTCGCGGGAGTCCGCCGTATTCGGGCACTCCTACATCAGATACTACTGGGCAAGGCTGGGAATGGCCTTAATGAGCCCCGCCGCCCCGGGCCGAAAATTTGCCCCGGACCTGCGCTGACGTGCGCCGATGTCCGGACTGCGGCGTGCGCCGGGCCCGGGCGGAGCCCCGGCGTGCAGGCCGCCCCGGAACCCGGATCCGCTGCGGATTTCAGGGCCATTTGTCGCCCCGGATGCGCCGATTGGTGTTTTCCAGCAGTTGTCCGTTATGCTTGATCTCGCTGCTTTTACGAGGTTGATGGTCCGGAATACGGGCTCCGGCTTAGGTGAAAGAAGTTGCGCGCGAGTGGCGGAACGGCAGACGCGCTGGCTTCAGGTGCCAGTGTCCGAAAGGGCGTGGGGGTTCAAATCCCCCCTCGCGCACGCAAATGAAAGAACCCCGGTCTTCGGACCGGGGTTCTTTCTTGTTTCCGGAGCGTTGGATCGGGCTCCCGGCCCGGGTTGGCCCGTGCCGGAGACGGACCCGGCTGCCTCAGTGCGCAACGACGGTCATCGGCAGGCCGAAGTTGTTCCCCACAGGGGTAATACTGTCGAGCTGCCAGCCCTGTGCGGATGCCTTGAACGTCGCAATCTGCGGCAGGGAGTATTCTTCCGGGACGTTGTTGGGTCCGTTCGCCGCCGAGGCCTGATACTGCTCCGTCAATTCCTTGAACCGGACGGTTGCTTCGGCGCCGCTCGACTCTGTCGACTCCACAGTCACGGTGGTGGAAAAGGACGTGTACCAGAACCCGAATGATTTGAAGCGCGTCTTCGCCTCGGTGACCACCGGCAGGTCCCGTTCGCGCTTGGCCCGGTAGGCCGCCGTCGTCTTCCCCTCTGGCAGCCGCGGGGCCGGCGGAAGATCCAGGACCACACCGTTGCGGTCTTCGACCGCCGTCTGGATGATGGCCGCAAACTCGGCTGACGAGGGCGTGGCCACCGCGGCCGCCGTCATGGACGGCCCGGCACTGGAAGTCTCGGCACCGGGCGCTCCGGCACTGGGCGCCCCGGCGTTCGGCTGGCAGCCGGCCAGGGCTAGCCCGAGCAGCGCCACCACGACGACTCTTCTTCGGCTCATCACCGAGCGCCAAAACCTCACAGGTCCCCAATCCAAGGCTTGATTATTGCCGCCACCCTAGCCCGGTCCGCTCCCGCAGGCCAGCAAGGGGCGTCGTCGGGCGGGGGATGTCTTCGCCGGGTGTCCCGGGTCTGTCCGGACGCCCCGGGACGGATCTACACTGAAGCATTCCGCGACGCCGGCACACTGGCCGCTGCCGAGCGGGCCACAGGACATCACGTTCTCACCGGGAAGGTCTGGCCATGGGCAACGCCTCGCAGAAGGCTAATCGGGCGGTATCCGAGGCGGCATCGGCGAGTCGAAGCCCCGCCTTGCAAATGCTGGCACGCGCCGGCTACGTGTTTATAGGGTTGGTCCACATCCTGGTCGGCGCCATTGCCCTGCAAATCGACCGGGGGCAGGGCGGTCAGGCCGACCAGTCGGGGGCGATCGGCTCACTGGCCTCGAAACCGGGCGGCCCGGTCCTGCTCTGGGCGGGCTTCGCGGCCTGCGCAGCGCTGGCGCTCTGGATGGTGGGAGAGGCCGTGTTCGCAGCGCGGTCCGAAACCGAGTCAAAGAAGAAGCTGCAGAATGCGGCATCGGCTGCGGGCAAGGCCGTGGTGTTCGGTGTCCTGTCCTTCACCTTCGCCGTCTTCGCCTCGGGCGGCAGCAAAATCTCCAGCCAGTCGGCAAGCGACTTCACCGCCAAACTCATGGCGGCGCCTGCCGGTGTGGTGCTGCTGATCGCCCTGGGACTGGCGATCATCGGCGGCGGCGTCTACTACGCCTACCGCGGGGTTACAAGGAAGTTCATGAAGGACTTGCAGGATCCGGGCAACGCCCGCACCGCGGTCGAATGGATCGGAACGGTGGGCTATGCCGCCAAAGGGGTAGTGCTCGCCCTCGTCGGAATCCTCATCATTGTCGCCGCGGCCACCGCGGATCCGTCGAAATCCACTGGCCTGGACGGAGGCCTTAAAACCCTCGGGTCCCAGCCGTACGGCGTGTTCCTGCTCGCCGCCGTCGCGGCGGGGCTGGTCGCCTATGGCCTCTACTCCATGGCCCGCGCACGCTACGGCAAGTTCTAGGCGGGACTTGACGCGCGCAGCGCGCCGAAACCGGCGACCAGCGCCTCGAGTCCCAGGCTGAAGGCCACATCCGCCTGGTTCGCGTAACCCTGCTCGCCCATGCTGGCCACCGCGGCGGAGAAGTTCGGTGTCGAGGCCGCCAGGCTGCCGGCGTCGAAGATGTCCGCCGGGGCCGTCACGTCGTAGGCGGAGCCGAAGATAAAGGATTCCAGGGCCACAATGGCGGCAATGATGCGCTCCGGCGGGAAGCCGGCCCGGCGGAACCCCGCACTGACAGCCTCGTACATGGCGAGGGTCTTCGGCGCGTCGGCCACCGGAAGCACCGCGATCACAGGGATCAGCGGCGTGTGCCGGGAAAAAACGTCCCGGTAGCTCCAGGCCCATTCCCGGACGGCCTGCTCCCACGGCTCGGTTTCGAAAGCCGAGACGTCCACAAACGACGTCAGGTGGTCCTGGATGAGGACCAGCACTTCCCGTTTGGAGGACACGTGGTTGTAGATGGCCGACGGCGCCACGTTCAGTGACCGGGCCAGGGCAGCCATGGTGAAGCCGTCATAGCCGCTCTTGCGGACCAGCCGCAAAGCGGCGGCCGTAATGCCGTCCAGGTCAAGGACGGCCGCCGGGGGCCGGCCCACGCGGCGGCGTTGCTTGGCGTCGGGGCGGTGCGGTTCCGCGGTGGCGCTGCTGGCTGCCGGCATTCCGGGCCTTTCTCTTGGTGTCCTCTGGACTATTCCACCGGATTATTCCACCGAAGGCGATTTTGCACCGGGGTCTTCCCTCTCTCCCACGTTAGCGCTATAGTCGTCCTAAATGAATGACATTCATTTAGTGGTTCGCATCACGCCGCGGCCACAGAGAGGACATCATGCTGGAACTTGACCGCGACGTCGTCATCGTTGGAGCCGGCCCCGCCGGCCTGACCGCTGCCCGGGAGCTCCGCAAGGCAGGCCTGAGCGTCGCTGTGCTGGAAGCGCGCGACCGCGTGGGCGGCCGGACCTGGACGGACACCATCGACGGCGCCATGCTGGAGATCGGCGGCCAATGGGTCTCGCCGGACCAGACCGCGCTGCTTGGGCTCCTCGAAGAGCTCGGCCTGAAGACGTACGACCGCTACCGTGAGGGACAGTCGGTCTACATCGGCGCCGGCGGCAAGCGCACGCTCTACACCGGGGAGACCTTCCCGGTCAGCGACACCACCGCCGCCGAAATGGACAAGCTGACACAGCTGCTGGACTCGCTCGCCGCGGAAATCGGCGCCACCGAACCGTGGGCCCACCCCAAGGCCCGTGAGCTGGACACCATCTCCTTCCACCACTGGCTGCGCCAGAACTCCGCCGATGAGGAAGCCTGCAACAACATCGGCCTGTTCATCGCAGGCGGCATGCTGACCAAACCCGCGCACGCCTTCTCCGCCCTGCAGGCGGTCCTGATGGCTGCATCGGCCGGGTCCTTCACCAACCTCACCGATGAAGACTTCATCCTGGACAAGCGCGTTGTCGGCGGCATGCAGCAGGTCTCGCTGCTGCAGGCAGCGGAACTGGGCGACGACGTCGTCCTCTCCAGCCCGGTGCGCACGATCAACTGGGAGGAGGGCGGCGCCGGCGAGGCCGGCCACCGCGTGACCGTGGTCTCGGACCGCGCCACCGTGAACGCCCGCTTCGTGATCATGGCCGTGCCGCCGAACCTCTACTCCCGGGTCTCCTACAACCCGCCGCTGCCGCGCCGCCAGCACCAGATGCACCAGCACCAGTCCCTGGGCCTGGTCATCAAGGTGCACGCCGTCTACAGCACCCCGTTCTGGCGCGAAGACGGGCTGTCCGGAACCTGCTTCGGGGCCGACGCCCTGGTCCAGGAGGTCTACGACAACACCAACCACGGGGATCCCCGCGGGACCCTGGTGGGCTTCGTCTCGGACGAAAAAGCGGACGCCATGTTCGAGCTCAGCGCCGGGGAACGCCGCCGCGCCATCCTCGAATCCATCGCGGGCTTCCTGGGTGAGAAGGCCCTCGAACCGGAGGTCTACTACGAGTCCGACTGGGGCTCCGAGGAATGGACCCGCGGCGCGTACGCCGCCAGCTACGACCTCGGCGGCCTGCACCGCTACGGCAAGGACCAGCACACCCCGGTGGGACCGATCTACTGGGCCTGCTCCGACCTCGCGGCCGAGGGCTACCAGCATGTGGACGGGGCCGTGCGGATGGGGCGTGCGACGGCGGCCCGGATCGTCGCCGCCGCAGACCGCACCCCGGCCGCCCGCTAGCGCCAAATTCCTATCCACGAACCCCTAACCCAAACAACCAGAGAGGTCGGCCAGATGCGTTACGTAGTGGGGTATTCAGCCAATGCCAGAGGCCGTGATGCCATCAACCTGGCCGTCTCCCTGGCCCGCGGCCGCGGTGCGGCCCTGGATCTGGTGGTGGCCATCCCGGACGCCGGAGTTTTCAACGCGGCCCACGCCCCCGCCGCCGGCTACGACAGCTACCTTCACCAGCAGGCCAGCGAATGGCTCGACGAAGCGCTGGCCATGGTGCCCGCGGACGTCCCCGCCAAAGCCCATATCCGCAGCGGTGAATCCGATGCGCAGACCCTGATCGAGGCCTGTGACGAGTTCCTGGCCGACATGCTGATCATCGGCGCCACGAGCAACGGGCTGTTCAAGCGCTTCACCGTCGGGTCCGTGGCCAGTGCCCTGCTGCACGCCGCCACCGTCCCGGTGGCCTTGGCCCCGCACGGCTACCACCGCCGCGAGGCCCTCACCCGCGTCAGCTGCGGACTCGGGGACCGCCCGGGCGCGGAAAAGCTGCTGGACTTTGCCGTATCCATGGCGGTGAACCGGGAGGTGCCGCTGCGGGTCGTCTCGCTGCTGACACTGGACGACGCAGACTCGGCGGAGGCTGCAGAGGCCGCCCGCGCCTACGCCAACAAGCACCTCGCGGCCGCCCTTCCGGCGGATGCCCCGGGAGGCGCGCTGGCTTCCAAGGCCGACGTCGTGGTGGCCCAGGGCCGCAGCGTTGAGGAGGCGGTGGACCGTCTCGAGTGGGAGTCCGGCGAGGTCCTGCTGATCGGCTCGAGCCGCCTCGCCCGGCACCGCTCCATTTTCCTCGGCAGCACCGCGAACCGCATCCTGCGCGCCCTGCCGGTGCCGATGATCGTGGTCCCCAGCGACTACGAGCTTAAAAACCTGTCCCCTTCACCGTCGAATGACACCTCCCGAGAGGCACGAGCATGAGCACCGAACACGTGACTTCCAAGGCCGCCGCCGCGGACCAGCAGCACGGCCTGAGCGAGAAAGGCCTGAAGGCCGGCTCGGTGGGCCTGATCGGGGCCGTCGTGATCGGCGTGTCCTGCATCGCCCCGGCCTACACCCTGACGGCCGCCCTCGGCCCGACCGTCGCCGAGGTCGGTGTGCACCTGCCGGCGATCTTCCTGGTCGGCTTCCTCCCCATGCTGCTGGTGGCCTTCGGCTACCGCGAGCTGAACAACGCCATGCCCGACGCCGGCACCTCGTTCACCTGGGCCTCGCGGGCGTTCGGCCCGTGGATCGGCTGGATGGGCGGCTGGGGATTGATCGCCGCGACCATCATTGTGCTCTCCAACCTGGCGGCGGTCGCCGTCGACTTCTTCTACCTCATGCTGGCGCAGCTCTTCGGCAACCCGGACCTGGCGGGCCTGACCACCAACCTGCCGCTGAACATCGCCACGACCCTGGTCTTCATTGCCCTCGCCTGCTGGGTCTCCTACCGCGGCATGGAGACCACCAAGTCCGTCCAGTACGTCCTGGTCGCGTTCCAGCTGCTTGTCCTGGGCTGGTTCGCCGTCGCCGCGTTCAGCCACGTGGCGAACGGTACGGCCTTTGACGCCACGGCCATCGCGCCGGACTGGTTCAACCCGTTCGCGGTCGAATCCTTCTCCGCCTTCGCCGCCGGCGTGTCGCTCTCCATCTTCATCTACTGGGGCTGGGACGTCACGCTGACCATGAACGAGGAAACCAAAAACCCGGAGAAGACGCCCGGCCGCGCGGCCACCGTCACGGTCCTGGTCATCGTGATCATCTACATGACCGTCGCACTGGCCACGCTGGCCTACGCCGGCATCGGCGAAGAAGGACTCGGCGCCGGAAACCCGGAGAACCAGGGCAGCATTTTCGCCGTCCTCGCCGGACCCGTGATGGGCCCGTTCGCAATCCTGATGTCGCTGGCCATCCTCAGCAGCTCGGCCGCATCCCTCCAGTCCACCTTCGTGTCCCCGGCACGAACCTTGCTGTCCATGGGCCACTACAAGGCCCTGCCGCACAAGTTCGGCAAGATCAGCCCGAGTTACAAGTCGCCGAGCTACGCCACCGTCGCCTCGGCCGTGGCCGCCGCCGCGTTCTACGTCATCACCCGGACCCTGTCCGAGAACGCCCTGTACGACACGATTACCGCCCTGGGCATGATGATCTGCTTCTACTACGGCATCACCGCGCTGGCCTGCGTCTGGTTCTTCCGCGCCCAGGCCTTCAGCGGCGCACAGTCGTTCTTCTTCAAGTTCCTCGCCCCGCTGCTGGGCGGCATCATCCTGCTGGTGATGTTCTTCAAGACCGCCTACGACTCCATGGACCCCGCGTACGGTTCCGGTTCCTCCGTCGGCGGACTGGGCCTGGTCTTCATCCTCGGGATGGGCGTCATCCTGCTGGGTGCGGTGCTCATGCTGGTCATGGCCAGGCTGCGCCCCGAGTTCTTCAAGGGCCGGGTGCTGTCCCGGGGCAACTGACCGCGTTCGCTACCGCCGGAACCCTTACAGCCGAGGTCCCCCTCGCGCCAGCCTGTGCGTGTGCATCTTGAAAAGTAAGCACACTTATCAATAGGCTTGCGGGAGGGGGACCTTCCCCGTTGGATCAAGGACGAGGTGAGCGCATGTCGGACGCACAGGACATCAGCAAGGTGACGGAGATCATTAACGATTCGAGGATCGGGATGTTCACCACCATCAACGAAAAGGGCGCGCTCGTCAGCCGGCCGCTGGCCGTCCAGGACGTCGAGGCCGACGGCGACATGTGGTTCTTCACGTCGTCCGGCACCTCGCAGGTCGCGCACATCGGCGCCAACCCCACGGTCAATGTCTCCTTCGGGAGGCGCACGGAGTGGGTTTCCGTGGCCGGGACGGCCGAGGTGGTCACGGACCGGCAGGAAATCCGCGACCGGTGGAACCAGGCGGTTGAGGCGTGGTTCCCGGACGGCCCGGAAACCCCGGAGGCGGTCCTGCTGCACGTGGATTCGGATTCCGCCGAGTACTGGACCAGCCCGGGCGGCACGGCCGCGACCGTCCTGCAGTGGGTGAAGTCGAAGGTCACCAACAGCCGGATGAGCGTCGGCGAAAGCGGCACGGTCGACCTCTAGGCCGGCGGGCGCGGCGCTGCTCAGTCGAGGATCTTCAGCGCCGTGCCCCAGTTAAAGGTCTCGTACGCCGGATTCATCTGCAGGCCGATCACCAGCAGCTGCATCCCCTCCAGCTCGCGGGCGTGGCGAAGCGCCCCGACCTGGAGGGGCCGGAGCCCTGCCGCGGTGACGAAGGCCGCCACCTCGTTCCGGGCCGCCTCCGAGTCGGAGGCGATGAAGACGTCCAGCGGCATGCCTTGCGCTGAGCCCTCGGCGAGGGTGCCGGCGAACGTGGTGTTGAACGCCTTGACAACCCGGGCGCCGGGGAGGAGCCGGGCCACTTCCTCCGCCGCGGATGTTCCCGGGTCGACCACCAGCGAGTCGCCCGTCTCCATGTTGACGGGGTTGCTGATCTCGATCACCGTCTTGCCGCTGAGTGTGTCGCCGTAGTGCGTGGCGACCTCCTTGGCCGGTTCGAAGTAGAGGGCCAGGACCACAATGTCTCCCTCGGGTACGTCGCCGAGGCCCCCGGACCTCGTCGTGGGGCCCAGCTCCGCCGCGAGTTTAGCGGCGTTGTCCGGGCTCCGGTCCAGGACCTGGACGGACCGTCCCGCCGCCACCGCGCGGAGGCCGATCGCCCGGGCCATGTTGCCGCTGCCGATAATCGTGATGTCAGTCATCGTGCCGCCTCGGAGGACGTGTGCCGCGCGCCGGCGGCGCGTTCGGCCTCGGCCAGCGCCCGTTCCAGCCGGTCGACGGCGGTGGTGTAGCCGCCGGAGGCCGGGCCGCGTCCGGCCCCGCTGCGCTGCTGCTCGGCCGCTTTCATGGCCTTGAGCATGGCCGAGGTCTCCGGCCGGCGGGGGTCGCTCATCGCCGGGAAGTCGATGCAGCAGGCCGGATCAAGTTCGTAGCGCTGCCAGCGGGCCAGGGCCGCCTGGTGCCGGAGGGCGGCCTCCGCATCGGCGGCCGCGGCGTCCCGGGCGGCGCGCCGGGCCGCCTGCCGGCGGAACAGCTCTGGGGTCCAGCGGTAACTAAGCGCCGCCGTTGTGACGGCAAGGGTGCCGAGCAGCAGCCCGACCGGCGGCGAGGCCAGGGACGGCAGGAGAACGGCGGGGGCCACAATGGCGAGGCCCGCGAAACCGTCCCAGAACACGGCGTCCGGCAGGGCGCCGTCGGACGCGTGATGCTTCCGCGCGAGGTACACCGAGCCGCCCGCGGCGGCGATGACGATCAGGGCGAGGAAGAGGATCTGCAGGGCCCACAGCGGACCGGATCCTGGCAGTGACGGCATCGCGCACCTCCTGCGGAACCCGTCCCGGGCGGACACTGTTCCGCTGATTCCATTGGAATCCATCCCGGGCGGGCCGTCAATGCCCCGTTCCCGGGCGCACCGGCCTGGCGTAGCCTAGGGCGCATGCGACTAAAAATGTGCTCCATCCACGTCAAGGACCCGGCGTCCGCCCACGAGTTCTACACCGGCATTTTGGGCTTCGAAACGCTCATGGCGCTGCCGGAACACAACCTCTACATCATCAAGGATCCGGCCGGCGCGGGAGGCGGCTCGGTGGGGCTGCTGCTGGAACCCAGCGACAACCCGATCGGTGCGGCCTATATGAACGCCTGCCACGACGCGGGCCTGCCGGCGATTGTCTTTGGCGTGCCGGATGTGCGGGCTGAGTACGAGCGGCTGGCGGCGAAGGGCGTGATTTTCCAGGGCGAACCCTCGGAGGGACCCGGCGGCACCACGGTGGTGCTCGACGACGGCTGCGGGAACTACGTCCAACTGCACCAGGACTAGGGGCCGGGGCTGCGGCGAACATGGTCGGCCCTGCCCACTAAGCTCGATCTGTGATTACCGGTGAAATTAAGTCCCAAGTCGACAAGGTCTGGAATACGTTCTGGAGCGGTGGCATCTCCAACCCGCTGGAGGTCATCGAGCAGATCACCTATCTGCTCTTCCTGAAGAGGCTGGACGAGCGCCACACACTGCAGGAAAAGAGAGCCAACCTGCTGGGCCAGCCGATGGAGGACGCCGTCTTCCCTTCAGGTAACGACCCCAAGGGCCGGCCGTACGCGGATCTGCGCTGGAGCCGGTTCAAGAACTTCGCCAAGGACGAGATGTTCACCGTGTTCTCGGAGTCCGTCTTCCCGTTCCTGCGCAACGAGCTGCCCAAGCTGGCCAACGGCGAGGAGTCAACCTACAGCCACCACATGCGGGACGCCCAGTTCAAAATCCCGAACGCTGGGGTCCTGCAGCAGGTGGTGGATGTCATTGACGGCATCAACATGGACGGCCGGGACACCAAGGGCGACCTCTACGAGTACATGCTGTCCAAGCTGTCGTCGGCCGGTACCAACGGGCAGTTCCGCACACCGCGGCACATCATCGACCTCATGGTGGACATGACGGCACCCAAGCCGATGGAAGCCATCTGCGATCCCGCATCCGGCACCTGCGGGTTCCTCGTCCAGGCGGGGGAGCACCTCCGGAAGAACCACCCGAACCTGCTGACCAATGCAGAGTCGAACAAGTTCTTCCATAATGAGCAGTTCCACGGCTTCGACTTTGACAACACCATGCTCCGGATCGGCTCCATGAACATGCTGTTGCACGGCGTGGAGAACCCGGACATCGCCTACCGGGACTCCCTCGCGGACCTGCATAGCACCGAGGAGGAGAAATACGACGTCATCCTCGCCAACCCCCCGTTCGCAGGCAGCCTGGACTATGACAATGTGGCCAAGGACCTGCTGGCCCTGGTCAAGACCAAGAAAACCGAGCTGCTGTTCCTGGCGCTCTTCATCCGGTTGCTGAAGAACGGCGGCCGCGCCGCGGTCGTAGTGCCCGACGGTGTTCTGTTCGGCTCCAGCAAGGCCCACAAGGAACTGCGGAAGCTGATCGTAGAGGGCCACAAGCTCGACGCCGTGGTCAAGCTCCCGTCCGGCGTGTTCAAGCCCTACGCCGGAGTGTCCACCGCCATCCTCTTCTTCACCAAGACCAACTCCGGCGGCACCGATAACGTCTGGTTCTACGACGTCCGCGCGGACGGCTTCTCGCTGGACGACAAGCGCACAGCGCTCGGCGCGTCCGACCTCCCCGATGTTCTTTCGCGCTGGAAGGAACGCACGACGGCGGAACTCACCCGCGCGCGGACGGAACAGTCGTTCTGCGTACCGCTGTCGGAGATCGTGGCGAAGGACTATGACTTGTCGCTGAACCGGTACCGCGAGATCGAACACGAAGTAGTCGACCATGCGGAGCCGGCGGATATCTTGGCTGCGTTGGACAAGCTCGAATGTGAGATCACTCAGGGGATGTCGGAGCTGCGGGAGCTGCTGAAGTGAGGACCGTAACGCTGGGGGAAGTCTGTCGCATTGAATCGGGGGGGACTCCGAGCCGTAAAGATCCCGGAAATTTCGGTGGACAAATTCCATGGGTGAAGATCGGCGACATGCTGCAGGGCCAGGTGACTGGGACAGCCGAGACAATCAGTGAAACTGGGCTATCAACAAGCACAGCCAAGCTCTGGCCAGCTGGAACGCTCTTAGTTTCCATATTCGCCACCATCGGCAGAACCGCAGTCCTCGGGATTCCCGCAAGCAGCAACCAGGCGATTGCCGGGTTGCAGGTCGACCCTAAACAAGCCGATACCAGCTATCTGCGCCACTTTCTTGATGCCTCGGTTGGTTTGTTGTCGGCTAGCGGTCGGGGTATTGCTCAGAACAATATCAATCTTTCAATGCTGAAGGCATGGCGGGTTCCACTTCCACCTCTCGACGAGCAGCGGCGGATCGCGGCGATCCTGGACAATGCCGACGAACTCCGCACCAAGCGCCGCCAAGCCCTCGCCCACCTCGACACCCTCACCCAGTCGATCTTCCAGCGAATGGAAAGCGAAGTCAGCTCGGTTCCCCGCATGAAGTTGGCTGAGGTCTGCATCCGTATCCAAACCGGCCCATTCGGGTCACTCCTCCACAAGGGAGACTACGTGGATGGCGGTGTTCCTCTTGTGAATCCAATGCATATACGAGACGGCAAGATCGTCGCGGACTCGTCCTTTTCCGTATCGGTCGCCAAGTTCACTGACCTCGAAAGCTTTCGGCTCTTGGCCGGAGATGTCGTTCTCGGCAGGCGCGGTGAGATCGGGCGTTGCGCCGAAGTCCTTGAGAGCCATGGACCTATGTTGTGTGGAACGGGATCTCTCATCATCCGACCCTCTGCGAAGCACCTTGTTTCCACCTATCTATGCGCGGTTCTGTCCGGTCGAGAGGCCAGAAATAGACTTACGGGAGCAGCTCAAGGCGCGACAATGCTGAATCTGAATACGAAGATCGTGGGAAATCTCGAAATCGCCGTTCCTCCCCTCGAACTCCAGCAGGCCTTTGCGACCCGCGTCGCTGCCGTCGAACGCCTGAAGGAAACCCACCGGAAGCACCTTGCCGAACTGGACGCGCTGTTCGCTTCCCTCCAGGATCGCGCGTTCAAAGGAGAGCTGTGATGACCCAAACCACAGAGCAGGGCGGCATCCCCAAGTGGCACGGGTTCATGACCCCCATCCTCCGGGTCCTGTCAGACGGACAAGCTCGTACCCGGACGGAGCTCACCAAACAGGCGATGGACGTTCTTGGCCTGCCCGAGGAACTGCGCGCCGTTCGCCTGGGTTCCGGAGACCTCAAGGCAAAGGGGCGCGTCGGCTGGGCAATCTCCCACCTGATCGCCGCCACCGCCCTGGCCCGGCCGGATAACGCTCTCTATGTCATTACGGATGTCGGGCAGCAACTCCTCACGAGATACCCCGAAGGGCTGGCGCAGGCTCAGTTGCGCGAAGTGGAGGCCTACCGTCGGCATCAGGCAGAAGTGCGCGCCGCGCGTCGAGAGACATCTCCGTCGCCGGAGATCGAAATCCTGGACGAAGACGCAGATCCTACCGACGTTATTGAAGCCGCCATCGATCGAATTCACGCCGAAACTGGATCGTCGCTGTTAAGTCGGATCCTGGCAAGCTCCCCTGATTTTTTTGAGCATGCGGTCGTGGATCTTCTCCTGAAGATGGGTTACGGGGGAGCCGAGCAGCGAGGCCGCCGCATTGGCGGTTCCGGCGACGGCGGGATCGACGGCGTCATTGACCAGGATGCGCTTGGCCTTGACCGCGTCTACATCCAAGCCAAGCGGTACAGCGCGGAGAACACCGTTGGCCGGGAAGCCATTCAGGCCTTCGTTGGGGCTCTTCATGGTGTCTCCGCGTCCAAGGGCGTGTTCATTACCACCAGCCGATTTTCGCAAGGTGCCAAGGACTATGCCGCCAACATCCCCACCCGGACGATCCTGATCGACGGCACACGGCTGGTGAACCTCATGATCAAGTACCGCGTGGGCGTTCAGGTGAAACAAAGCTACGACGTGGTGGAACTCGACGAAGACTTCTTCTAATAGCGCGGACTCTTGTCGCCGTACGGCAACAACTGCTAAAGTCGCCGTACGGCAACAAATGCTAAAGTCGCCGTACGCCGACAGGAGCCGCAATGTACACAGTCCGTGAGGCCGGGCCGCTGGTCCGCGAACTCCGCGAGGAGCGGGGCTGGTCGCAGGCGGAACTGGGGCGCCGTGCGAACGTTTCGCGGACCTTCGTGATCGACCTCGAGTCGGGCAAGTCCACCGTGGAGACGTCTAAATTTATGGATGTCTTCCAGGCCCTGGGCTACGAGATGGCCATCCGCGACCGCGAGACGGGGAAGGTGCGATGGTGACCCGGGCCCTCGACGTCTTTATGGACGGAACCCTGTGCGGGCGGGTCGAGCAGACGCCGTCAGGCAATCTGACGTTCCGCTACCGGCCCGAGTACCAGGCCATGCCGGATGCCACCCCACTCTCGCTGTCGATGCCGTTGGCCGCCGCCCTGCACAAGAAGCGGGCAGTCCTGCCTTTCCTGCAGGGTCTCCTGCCGGACAGCGACGGGGCGATGCGCACGATTGCGCGGCGCTTTGGCGTATCGCCGTCCAATCCGTTTGCCATCCTCGAGCACATCGGTACGGATGTCGCCGGCGCCCTCCAATTTGCTGCGCCAGGCCATGAGTCTTCCGACGCGACTATTTCCCGGCGTGGCGTCCGGCCCGTCACCACTTCCGAAGTTGCCGAGATGTTGGACCGCGTTGTCGCCGAGTATGAGGACGGAACACCGTACAACGATGCGGCCGGACGCTTCAGCCTTGCGGGTGCGCAGCCCAAGATTGCCCTGCACCGGCTTCCGGACGGCAGTTGGGGAGTGCCCACGGATGCCCTACCCACCACCCACATCCTGAAGCCGGCTGCGGGGAACTTCAGCAGGCTCGACGTCGTCGAACAGCTGACCATGCGCGCCGCTCAGTTCCTGGGGCTCAATGTGGCGAAATCCGAGCTCGCAAAGATCGGCGACTGGGACGTGTTCGTCACGGAGCGTTATGACCGCGAGGTGGCCGGAGACGGAACATGGCGCCGGCTCCACCAGGAAGACCTCTGCCAGTCATTGAGTGTGTCGCCGGCCAAGAAGTACCAGCACCGGGACGGCGGGCCAGGCATGTCGGACATGGCGGCCCTGGTGCGGTCCCTGCCCGAAGAGGCCGACCGACGGGACACCGGGGAGGCCCTTTACAGGGCGTTGGTCTTCAATACCGTGGTGGCCGGTACCGACGCCCACGCCAAGAATTATTCCCTGCTGCTGAGTGGCCGGCGGGCGCGGCTTGCCCCCCTGTACGACCTCGCAAGCTATGCGCCCTATTGGGACGGGGAATCCGGCATCGACCTGGCAATGAGCGTGAAGGGTGAGTACCGGCTGCAGCGCATCAGCAGCACGATGCTGGTCGCCGCCGGTGCTCCGTTCGGCGTCGCGGAGGACCGCGCGGACGCGATTGTGAACCATTTCAGGCAGCACATGGTGGAGGCCTTCGACTCAGCCCGGGACGATCTCTCCGGCTGGATGGATTCCTTGCCGAAGGTCGCCGAGGATACGGCGGCCAACATCCGGAGGCTGCCCCTGGTGCTGGCCACGGGCGCGGACTAGACCGCAACTGTCCGGCCGGCATGGTTGACTGATTGACAGAAGATCGTGATGGAGGAGCGGAGAACACTGCATGGGGGCAGGTAACAGCAATTTCGGGTTCATGCTGGCCGACTGGCCGGAGCTGGCACAGCACCCCCGGCGCGCTGAGCAGTTCGCCCGGATCGATCCCCGCGCCTCCATGTTCTACGCGCGGTACACCGCCGAGCGCCTGGTGGAATGGATCTACAAGGTGGAGCCGTCCCTTGCCCTGCCGTACAAGGAGGATCTCAACGCGCTCCTCAACGAACCGGCGTTCAAAAACCTCGTCGGCGGGGTGATTGGCAACAAGTTCACCATCATCCGCAAGGCCGGTAATAACGCGGTCCACAACCCGGTCAACCCCACAATCATGGGCGCGGAGCTGGTCCTCAAAGAGCTGCACCACGTTTGCTACTGGCTTGCCCGGAACTACGGCAAGAACGGCAGCCAGCTGCCGCCGTCGTTAGCGTTTGACGCCGGCCTCCTGGCCCCGGCACCCAAAGCGGCGGCCCCACAGCAGTCCCCGGCGCAGTTGCAGCAACTGGAAGCGGACCTCAAGGCCAAGGATGAGGCCCTGGCGGAAGCTGCTGCGGCGAACGAGGATCTCGCAGCACAACTGCAGCAGATCCAGGCCCAGATAGCCGCGGCCAAGAAGCAGAACCAGGCCGTCCCGGACGACCACGACTACGACGAAGCGCTGACCCGCAAGCACCTCATCGATCTGGATCTCAACGAGGCCGGCTGGCCACTCAGCAACCCCGAAGACCGCGAGTTCCCGGTGGACACTATGCCCACCGCTTCGGGGACACTTACCGGCACGGGGTTCATTGACTACGTTCTGTGGGGCGACGACGGTTTGCCGCTAGCCGTGGTTGAGGCCAAGCGCACCACCAAGGACCCGCACGTCGGCAAGCAGCAGGCCAAGCTGTACGCCGACTGTCTGGAACGCCGCTACGGACGCCGCCCGGTCATCTACTACACCTCCGGTTATGAGACGTGGATCTGGGACGACTCGATGTATCCCGAACGCAGGATCCAGGGATTCCACACGAAGGACCAGCTCCAGCTTCTGGTAGACCGCCGGACCAGCCGGAATCCTCTGGCGGAACAGCCCATCGACAACACGATCGTCGAGCGCGCCTATCAGCACACCGCCATCCGCGCCGTCACGGAAGCCTACGAAAGCCAGCACCAGCGCAAAGCCTTGGTTGTGATGGCGACCGGTACCGGCAAGACGCGCACCGTCGTCGCGCTGGCCAAACTGCTGCAGGAAGCCAACTGGGCCAAGCGGGTGCTGTTCCTGGCCGACCGCACCGCCCTCGTCAGGCAGGCGGCCAACGCGTTCAAGACGCACCTGCCCGGTTCCGGACCCGTCGTCCTCGGATCGGGCGAGGAAGCTGACAGCCGCATCCACGTGGCCACCTACCCGACCATGATGAACCTCATCAACAAGACCACGGGAACGCTGGGCCAGCGGCGGTTCGGCATCGGCCACTACGACCTGATCGTCATCGACGAGGCACACCGATCGGTCTACCAGAAGTACCGGGCGATCTTCGAGTACTTCGACTCCCTGCTGATCGGCCTGACCGCCACGCCGCAGTCGGAGGTGGACCGCAACACCTACAGCCTCTTCGACATCGAGGACAACGTCCCCACCTTCGCTTACGGGCTGAACGACGCCATCGACGCCGGATTCCTGGTACCGCCACGCGTGGTGCCCGTACCGCTCAAGTTCCCCTACGAGGGCATCCGCTACGACGACCTCAGCGACGCCGAAAAGGAACAATGGGACGAACTGGAGTGGAACGAGGACGGCGAGATACCCGACGAAATTGATCCCGCCGTCGTGAACTCCTGGCTGTTCAACACCGATACCGTGGACAAGGCACTGGAAGTGCTCATGACACACGGACACAAGGTGGCCGGCGGGGACCGGCTGGGCAAGACCATCATCTTCGCCAAAAACAGCCGGCACGCCGAGTTCATCGCCAAGCGGTTCGACCACCACTATCCGCAGTACAAAGGCCACTTTGCCCGCGTGGTCACCTACCAGGTCAACTACGCCCAGACCTTGATCGACGACTTCTCCAAGAGCGACAGCAACCCGCATGTCGCGATCTCCGTGGACATGCTGGATACGGGCGTCGACGTCCCCGAGGCCGTCAACCTGGTGTTCTTCAAGATGGTCCGGTCCAAGACCAAGTTCTGGCAAATGGTTGGCCGCGGCACCCGATTGTGCCCCGACCTGTTTGGTCCGGGCCAGGACAAGCAAGACTTTCTGATCTTCGACCTGTGCCGCAACGCCGAGTACTTCAACGCCGGAATGCCCGGGAACGAAGGCACCGTGGCAAAGTCGCTGGCCGAAATTACGTTTGCTACCAGGGCCAAAATTCTGCGCGCGGCCACGGATCTGTCCTGGGCTCCCGCCGACGGTTATGTGGAAGGGCTGCGATCAGCGCTCCGGCACACCATTGACAGGCTTCCGCGTGAGAACTTCCTGGTGAAACCGGCCCGGCAATGGGTGGACCGGTTCGCCGAAGACCAGACCTGGACCGCCCTCGCCGGTGAAGACTTTGACGCCCTGGAACACGATCTGGCCCGGCTGGCCAGCATCGGCGCCCTTCCCGACACCGAGGAAGCAAAGCGCTTCGACTGCACCATGTACCAGGCGCAACTGGCGGCACTGACGGACCCTGCGGGTCTTGTCGGCTTCCGGCGGAAGATCCAGTCCGTGGCAGCAGCCCTCCACGACCAGCCCAACGTTCCGGCCATCGCCGCAAAGATGGTCCTGCTTGAGACCGTTCTCGACGACGGCGAGTGGGAGTCCGTGTCGCCGGAATGGCTCGAGTCCATCCGATCCCAGCTGCGGGACCTCGTGCACCTGATCGAGAAGCGCAAGCGCAACGTCGTGTACACCAACTTCCAGGACGAGCTCGGAGAACTTGAAGAGATCGAACTCGCCGGGGCCAGCACCGGCTTCATGGACTTCAGCCGGTACCGGGAGAAGACGCGGCTGTACCTGGCCGACTATCAGGACCACACCACCATCCAGCGGCTGAGGCGGAACAGGCAGCTGACAGACCAAGATCTTGAGGAGCTGGGCCGCATTTTGGCCGAAAGCGGCGTGGGCACCCCCGTGGACCTGGAGCGGGCGGGCACGGAGGGGCTGGGACTGTTCGTGCGCTCCCTCGTGGGCCTTGACCGCGACGCCGTGGAAGAGGCCCTCGCGGAGTTCATTTCTGACACCGCTCTCACCGCGTCACAGCTGGACTTCCTCCAACTCCTGGTCAACCAGCTCACCGAGAACGGCGTGGTCAAGCCCGATGCGCTCTTCAAATCGCCCTACAGCGAGCTGGCCCCCAGTGGGCCGGACGAACTCTTCGGCGAGGAGCGCGCGGTCCGGCTCATCAGCACGCTCAGAGCGATCGAAAGCAGCGCCCGCGTGGGCTAGCGTTCCCCGCCGTTCCGATGATTCCCTGCCGACAGGGCGGTTCGCAGCGTCGAGCGGGCGCGTAACCGTCGAAACGGCGTCCGGCTGCTACTCGGCTTTGGCGCGGGCCTTCTTGGCGTCCTTCTTCGCGGCCTCGTCCTTGACGCGCTGGGCTTCGGCGCGGACGGCGGCGTGGGTGGCGCGCTCGGCGACCAGCCACGCCGGGGGAGCCTGCAGCAGGGCGGTGATTTCCGCCGTCGTCAGCGCCTCCTCGACACCGCCGCGGGCCAGGCCGCTGATGGAGACGTTGAGCTTCTGCGCGACAACGGGGCGCGGGTGCGGGCCGGTGCGGCGAAGCTCGGCGAGCCACTCCGGCGGGTTGGCCTGGAGCTCGGCGAAATCAGCGCGGGTGATAACCGAATCCTGGAACTCCTGGGGTGTTGCGGGCAGGTAGATGCCAAGCTTCTTGGCAACGGTGGCCGGCTTCATGGACTGGGAGTTTGCAGAGGTCATGCTCCAAGGGTATCGGGCGGCCAGGCCGCAGGGCACCATCCAACCGCCGGACCGGAGCCCTCCTGCGGTGCGGACGGTACTGTGAACATGTGTCCGCAGAAGAAGAAATCGCCCAGTCCCACGACGAACCGGCCCCCGAGACGCGGGAGCTGAGCTTCGCCTACGTGGCCGGAGTGACGCCCGGCAAGTGGATCCGCCGCTGGGAAGAGCGGATGCCCGACGTTCCGCTGCGGTCCTTTATGTCCGACGACGGCGCCCAGCTCACCGTGCTGCGCGACGGCTCCGCGGACCTGAGCTTCGTCCGGCTGCCGGTGGAGCGAGAGGGCCTCAGCGTCATCCCGCTCTACGAGGAGCAGCCCGTGGTGGTGGCGCCCAAGGGCCACGAGATTTCTGTGTTCGAGGAGGTGGCGCTGGCGGACCTGGCTACCGAGACGTTCCTGGATGTTGCTGCCTTGGGCGGACCGGAACAGGCCCTGCAGGTGGTTGCCAGCGGCGCGGGCCTGGTGGTCCTGCCGATGTCCGTGGCGCGCCACTTCAACGTCAAGGACACGGTGGCCCGGAAGCTCACCGGCGCGCCGACCACCGAAATTGCCCTGGCCTGGCCGAGCGAGTCCACCGACGAGGTGATCGAGGAGTTCATCGGGATTGTCCGCGGCCGCACCGCGGCGAGTTCCCGGCAGCCGTCCGCGCAGCAGGAGAAGCCCAAACGCGAACCGAAACCGGACCGGCGCGGCCCCGCGGTCAAGAAACCCAAGGTGGCGCAGCGCTACGCGCCGAACCCGGACAAGGGCCGCGGCAAGGGCTCCCGGAAAAAGGGCAAGCGCTAGCCGTTTTCCGCAACTGGCTCGCAGTTGTTGTCGTTATGCGGGCTCAGAACGACAACTAATGTCAGCTACTTTGCGCAGGCGTCCTGAAGGGCCTTGACCGAATCGGCCGGCGCCTGGTCGCCCGAGTCCGCGATCTGCTTGAGCGGGGCGGCGATCTCCGCGGGTAGTCCGGCCGCCTGGGCACCCGCGACGAGGCCGCCCAGAGCCTTCTTGTCCGATGCGCTGACCAGGCCGTCGGCAACCAGGGAACACGCCTGCTTCTTGAGCTCGTTGCCGGCCGCGCTGGCAACCTGGGAGGCGCCGTCGCTGACCGCCTTGTCGGTGGCCTGCTGCAGCTGGCCGCAGCCCGCCAGGGTGATCGCAAGGACGGCAAGGGACGCGGCGGCGAGGGTGCGTTTCATCCATCCAGCGTACTAGGGCTGCCGGAAGCCGCCATGACGCCGCGTGTTCCGGACGATGCGGAAAATGCCGATCGACGCGGGAATCCGGCGGCGCCGGGAATTTCGAGCGTCGCAGGGCGTAAGGCGCATCGGGGGACCAGGCCGCCGGCTCACTCCCCGTGAACGGCGCTCTGCTTCTGTTCCGAGCGGTCGAGGTAGGCCAGCAGGAGGTCCGCGGCGCGGTCCGGTTCGCCGGCTTCCAGCGCGGCGCAGATCTGTTCGTTGTCGGCCAGGTAGCTGCGGTAGAAGTGCGCATCCACGGTGGCCTTGTGGAAGAACAGCCGCATCTCGGCGAGGACTTGGGACATGATGGTGTCCAGTCGCCGGCTCCCGGCCAGGGCCACAATCGCGCGGTGGAAGTGCTGGTTGGCGGTGCCGAGGGCCTCCTCGTCGTCGGCGGCCGCCGCGGCCTTGCCTTCCTCGACTGCGGCGCGGACCGCTGCCACCCGCTCCGGGCTGCCCCCGCCGCGCAGGGCTGCGACCTCGACGGCGCGGCGCACGGTGTACACATCGTGGATGTCGCCGGGGGCGAGGCTGGCCACAAAGACCCCGCGGTTGGGGTGCCGGACCACCAGCCGTTCCGCAGCCAGTTCGGCAAAGGCCTCCCGCACGGTGTTGCGGGAGACCCCGAGGTCTTCGGCAATCGTCGACTCGGTCAGCCGGGTGCCCGGCAGCAGCACGCCGTCGGCCAGCTGTTGGCGGAGTTCTGCTGCGACCCGGTCCGCCACCGACGGGACGGCAATGCGCAGGCGGGCCGCGGCCGCGAGGGCGCGGGGGCCGGCGTCGGAAGTCGTCATAGTGCCGAATCTACACGAGTGTCCCCAACGGGAATCGTCGGATTGTTGAACAATCCGACAAGATGGTGCATCCTTGAAGAGGCCAAGCATTGAGACGAGGATCACACATGGCAACTACCGGGCTGACCACCATCGACCTGAACAGCGACGTCGGCGAGTCCTACGGACGCTGGAGCCTCGGCGACGACACCGCGATGTTCCGCTCCGTATCGAGCGCCAACGTTGCCTGCGGTTTCCACGCCGGGGACCCGTCGGTCATCCGGAAGACCTGCCGCGAGGCGGTAGCCGCCGGTGTGGTGATCGGCGCGCACGTCGGCTACCGCGACCTGGCCGGTTTCGGCCGCCGCTTCCTGGACATCGACCCCATCGAACTGGCCGACGACGTCGTCTACCAGATCGGTGCCCTGCAGGCGCTGGCCGCGGCGGAGGGCGGCAGGGTCAGCTACGTCAAGCCGCACGGCGGCCTCTACAACGCGATCGTGGCGCACACCGCGCAGGCCAAGGCCGTCGTCGACGCCGTGAAATCCGTCGACCCGAACCTGGCCCTCCTGGGCCTGCCGGGATCGGAAGTGCTCCGCTTGGCCGAGGCAGCCGGGCTGCGCGCGGTCCCCGAAGCCTTCGCGGACCGCGCCTACAACCCGGACGGCACCCTGGTGTCCCGAACGCTCCCCGGCGCCGTGCTGCACGACCACGCAGAAGTCACCGAACATGTGCTCCGGATGGCCACGGACTCCGCCGTCCGCACCATCAACGGCTCCATCCTGAAGATCCGGGCCGAAAGCATCTGCGTCCACGGCGACTCCCCGGGAGCCGTCGCCATGGCAGCCGCCGTCCGCGAGGCGCTCAACGCCGCCGGCATCGGCACCGCCCCCTTCGTCTAACACAGCAGTCGTCTAAGCACACCCGCCCGGCACAGGCACCACCCGCAACTGGAGGAACATCATGACCACACCCAACCAGGCCGTTCCGACCGGCGGCAAAAATGGCGGCAAGAAGCAGCTGCCGCCCGGTGCCCTCAAGGCCTACATCGCAAGCCTTACCGGCACCTCGCTGGAGTACTACGACTTCGCGATCTACTCCGTGGCCTCGGCACTGATCTTCCCCAAGATCTTCTTCCCCGTAGGGGATGAGCTGGTGGGACTGCTGCTGTCCTTCTCCACCTTCGCCGTCGGCTACCTCGCCCGCCCCATCGGCGGGGTGATCTTCGGCCGGCTCGGCGACAGGATCGGCCGCAAGCACGTCCTGGTGGTCACCCTGATGCTGATCGGCGTCGCCACCGTGCTCATCGGCGTACTTCCCGACTACTCCTCCATCGGCGTCGCCGCCCCGGCGATCCTGGTGCTGCTGCGCCTGGCGCAGGGCATCGGCGTCGGCGGCGAATGGGGCGGGGCCGTCCTGCTCTCCAGCGAATTCGGCGACGCCCGCAAGCGCGGCTTCTGGTCCTCCGCCGCCCAGATCGGACCGCCGGCCGGCAACCTGATGGCCAACGGCGTCCTGGCCCTGCTCGCGGCGACCCTCAGCAACGAGGCATTCCTGTCCTGGGGCTGGCGCGTGGCCTTCCTCGCCTCCGCCCTGCTGGTGGTCTTCGGCCTGCTGATCCGGCTTAAGCTCGAGGAAACCCCCGTCTTCAAGGCCATCCAGGCCCACGGCGAGGCCCCCAAGGCCCCCATCAAGGAGGTCTTCACGAAGGAACCCCGCGCCCTGCTGGCCGCCGCCCTCTCGCGCATCTGCCCCGACGTGCTGTACTCCCTCTTCACCGTCTTTGTGGCCCTCTACGCCACCAAGCAGCTGGGCATGACCACCGGCAACGTCCTGGGCGCCATCCTGATCGGCTCAGCCTTCCAGCTGGCCCTGATCCCGGCCGCCGGCGCATTGACCGACCGCTTCAACCGCCGCCTCGTGTATGGCATCGCCGCCGTCGGCACGGCCCTCTACATCCCGCTGTTCTTCCTGATGATCCAGGGCAAGTCCGTGCTGATGCTGACCATCGGCGTCGTGATCGGCCTGGCGTTCCACGCGTTTATGTACGGGCCGCAGGCCGCCTACATCACCGAGCAGTTCCCCGCCCGGCTGCGCTACGCCGGCAGCTCGCTGGCCTACACGCTGGCCGGCGTGATCGGCGGCGCCGTCGCCCCGCTGATCTTCACGGCGCTTTACGCCGCCACCGGTAACTGGTTCCTGATCGCCGGCTACCTCGCGGTGTCCGCCGTGGTCACGGTGGTGGGCCTGGCCATCGGCCGGAACCCGCAGACCAGCGAGGAAGAACGGCTCCTGCAGGAAGCCCGCGCCTAGGCGCGCGGATCCCGGAGGCGGCGGCAATGATGGAGGCAGCAATGGATACTGTGGCAGCGCGGCAGGCGCCCGTCCACAAAGTGAGCGCGGTGCGGGCGGTGGGCACCCGGGCGGTGCTCGCCGAACTCGCCGGCACGCCGGGCGTGCTGGCGCTGCAGTCACGGCTCCTGGAGCACCCGCTGCCGGGCCAAGTGGACGTCCTGGCCGCCGCCGAGACCGTGATGGTCACGGCCGACTCGGCTGCGGCCGCCCGCCGGATCGCCGCGCAGCTGCTGGAGCTCGACCTCACCGCCCCGGTGCAGCGCGACGGCGGCCTGCTGGTGATCGACACCGTGTACGACGGCGAGGACCTCGCCGAGGTCGCGGAACTGACCGGCCTCGGGATCGACGGCGTGATCGCCGCCCACACCGGCCAGCCGTGGACCGTGGCCTTCGCCGGCTTCGCCCCGGGCTTCGGCTACCTCGTCGGGGAAAACAAGGCCCTCACCGTTCCCCGCCGCAGCTCCCCGCGCACAGCCGTGCCGGCCGGGTCCGTGGCACTGGCCGGAAGCTATTCGGCCGTCTACCCTCGCCGCTCACCCGGGGGCTGGCAGCTGATCGGCCGCACCTCCGCCCGGATGTGGGACCTGGACCGAGAGCAGCCCGCCCTCGCTGCCCCCGGCTCGCGGATCCAGTTCCGCGCTGTCCGCGAGTCTGTGAACCTGGCAGCCGGCCAGCGGACCGAGGTCCGCGCGCCGGAGGTGGCCGCCGCGCCCGAGGTGGCCTCCGGGCTCCGGGTCACTTCACCCGGGCTGCAAAGCCTGATCCAGGATCTCGGACGCCACGGCCACTCCGGCCTCGGCGTCTCCGCGGCCGGCGCCCTCGACCGCGCCTCGCTGCGCCGCGCCAACCGGCTCGTCGGGAACGCGCCCGGCGCAGCGGCGATCGAGACCGTGGCGCTCGGGACCGCCGCCGGCGGACTCACGGTCCAGGCGGTCGGGGACCAGGTCCTTGCCGTCGCCGGGGCGCCGTCCGAACTGGCCATCACCACCCCGGCGGCACCGGAAGCGGAGCCGGCCCGCCGCACCGTCCCGATGGCCACCCCGTTCGCCCTGCTCGACGGCGAGACCCTCAGCATCGGTGCGCCCACGAGCGGCTTCCGCAGCTACCTCGCGGTCCGCGGCGGCGTGGATGCGGCCCCCGTCCTCGGCAGCCGCTCCACCGACACCATGTCCGGAATAGGCCCTGCGCCGCTGGCCGCCGGGCAGCTCCTGGCCACCGGCGGCGACTCGGAATCCGGCGTCGTGGGCAACCCGGAACTGCAGCCCGAGTTCCCCGGCACCGGAGTGACCGTGCTCGACGTCGTGCCCGGCCCGCGCGCCGACTGGTTCGACGCCGCGGCCTTGGAGTCCCTGACCCGCCAGGAATGGCAGGTAAAGCCGCAATCCAACCGGGTGGGCATGCGCCTGGACGGAACCCCGCTGCAGCGCACCCGGGACGGGGAACTGGCCAGCGAAGGAACCGTCGCCGGCGCCCTGCAGGTCCCGCCCGAAGGCCTGCCCGTGCTCTTCCTGGCCGACCACCCGATCACCGGCGGCTACCCGGTGATCGCCGTCGTGGTCGACTCACAGCTGGACCTCGCCGCGCAGGTCCCGATTGGCGGAACCATCCGTTTCCGCTGGGCCGAGTCAGGCACCACCGAGCCCGGCAGCACCGAGCCCGGCACCCCCGGCCACACCACCCCCCGCCACACCCCCGAGCCCGCCGAACATGGAATGAGTAACTGATGCGCAAGGTCCTGATCGCCAACCGCGGCGAAATCGCCGTCCGGATCGCCCGGGCCTGCGACGACGCCCAGCTGGCGTCCGTCGCCGTCTACGCCGACATCGACGCCGACGCGGTGCACGTCTCCGCCGCGGACGAGGCATTCGCCCTGGGCGGCAACTCGCCCGCGGACACCTACCTGAACATCCCCAAGCTCCTCGCCGCGGCCGCCGCCTCCGGCGCCGACGCGGTCCACCCGGGCTACGGTTTCCTGTCCGAGAACGCCGACTTCGCCCAGGCCGTGCTCGACGCCGGCCTGACCTGGATCGGGCCCGCGCCCGACGCCATCCGGCTGCTGGGCAACAAAATCACCGCCCGCGAAACGGCCGTCCGTGCCGGGGCGCCCCTGGTGGCCGGCAGCGACGGTCCCGTCGGGTCCGCGGCGGAGGCCCGGGCCTTCGCCGAACAGCACGGACTGCCGATCGCCATCAAGGCCGCCTTCGGCGGCGGCGGGCGCGGCATGAAAGTGGTCCGCGAGCTCGGGGAAATCGAGGAAGCCTTTGACTCCGCCGTCCGCGAGGCCGTCGCCGCGTTCGGCCGCGGCGAGTGCTTCGTGGAGCGCTACCTGGACCGGCCACGCCACGTTGAGGCCCAAGTCCTGGCCGACACCCACGGGAACGTCGTCGTCGTCGGCACCCGCGACTGCTCGCTGCAGCGCCGGCACCAGAAACTCGTTGAGGAAGCCCCGGCGCCGTTCCTCACCGACGGGCAGCGAAGCCAGATCTACCAGGGCTCCAAAGCCGTCTGCCGGGAAGCCGGCTACTCCGGCGCCGGCACCGTGGAGTTCCTCGTTGCGGCCGACGGCACGGTGGCCTTCCTGGAGGTCAACACCCGCCTGCAGGTGGAGCACCCCATCACCGAGGAGACCACCGGGATCGACCTGGTGCAGGAACAATTCCGCATCGCCGCGGGGGAGAAGCTGCGCTTCACCGAGGACCCGGCGCCCCGGGGGCACTCCTTCGAATTCCGGCTCAACGCCGAGGACGCGGGCCGCGGCTTCCTGCCCTCGCCCGGCACCATTAAGCAGTTCTCCGGCCCCACCGGCCCGGGCATCCGGCTGGACTCCGGCGTCCGCTCCGGCTCATTCGTCCCACCGCAGTTCGACTCGCTGCTGGCGAAGCTGATCGTCACCGGCGCGGACCGGCAGCAGGCCCTGCGACGGGCCCGCCGCGCCCTCGCCGAGCTCAGCATCACCGGGGTGGCCACCGTGCTGCCGTTCCACCGGGCCGTGCTGGAATCCCCGGACTTCACCTCCGAGACCGGCCTGGGAATCCACACCCGGTGGATCGAGACGGACTTCGCGGACACGGCCTCCATCGCCGCGGACCCGGGCTACAGCACCACCGCGCCCGACGGCGAACGCCGCACCATCACCGTCGAGGTCGACGGCAAGCGTCTCGCCGTCGGGCTGCCGGCCGAGCTGCTGGACGGCTGGACACGCTCCGGCGGGTCGCTGTCCGGCGGACTCCCGGCCGGGGTTTCGCCGGAGGCCGGGGCCGCGCCCGACGCCGGCGCTGCCGCGGATCCGGCGGAACTGCGCGCCCACATGGCCGGGACCGTGGTGAAGTGGCTGGTCGAGCCGGGGGCCGGGGTCACGGCCGGGGACCCCGTCGTCGTGCTGGAAGCGATGAAGATGGAAACCCAGGTGGCCGCGCACCGGGACGGGACGGTCACCGAAGTGCAGGCCGAAGCCGGCGGTGTGGTCACGGCCGGAGCGGTGCTGGCGCTGATCGGGTAGCCCCGGCACGGGAGCTTGCGCCCGGGATAAGCAAAGGGCCCGTCCGGTTGAAACCGGACGGGCCCTCGTTAGTCTGTTGGACGGACCTTGGGCTAGTCGACGTGGCCGGAGAGCGCAACGAGGACGCCGGCGGTGGCGAAGAACTTGTTGCTGCCCAGATCGCGGACCGTGTTGATGCCCATGCTGGCGAGCATCTCGTCGTGCTTCTCCGTCAGTCCGGCCAGGGCTGACGGGGGCGCGGCGAGCACCTCGTCCAGGCTCTTGTTCTCGTAGGCCTTGTCGAGTTTCTTGCCGAGTTCAATTGAAATAGCCATGATCATCCTTTGCTCAATACGGAACAACGTGCAGATTCTGGCTCCGGGACCACCTCGGCCACGGGCCGGGCCGACGGAAGTCCAGCGGCCCATGGTGACAGGCTAGCGCAGGCACAGGCCGCCGGCCGTTATTTGGCCGGGAAGGGCCGGGCAATCCGGCCCTAGCGGGCGCGCGGCCGCGGGAACATAATCGGCGCTATCAACCCCGTACAGAGAATGGAGGCGGCTGCCATGTCTGTCTACACGCTGGGAATCTGGCTGGTCCACCCGGGACGCGAGAACGATTTTGTCCAGGCCTGGCGGGACCTGGCCCGCAAGACGCAGGAAGACTACCCCCACACCAGGGCGGTGCTGATGCACGACCGTGACGTCAGGAACCGGTTCATCAGCACCGGGCCGTGGGAATCTCTGGAACAGATCGAGCAGTGGCGGGCCTCGGCAACGTTTACGCAGGGCGTCGAGGCCATGCGCGAACTGCTGGAGCACTTCGAATCGCGCACCCTCGACGAGGCAGCCAGCATCGGCTGAACCCGCCGGGTCGCCGTCGGCCGTTCAGCCCGCTGCGAGGGCGTCGAGGACCGCCGGCAGCAGCACGCCGTCGCGCCCCCACACGGGGTCAAAAATCTCGACGTACCAGGACTCGGCCAGGACCAGTGCCAGCGCCTCGTTGGCCTCGGCCGACCAGTCCTGAAGCTGGTCCGCTTCAATCGGGCTCTCGCTGGTGCCCAGCACGGTGACGATCTCGGCGTCCTGCAGGGTCACGGGAATTGAGGCCCGGCTCATTTCCCCCGGAGCGTGCGCCACCGTCACAAGTTCGGTCCGCGAGGAGAGGTCCAGCAGGCTCACGGCCGACTCCGGTGTGCAGAATCCCGTCACGTAGGCCCGCTGCGCGCCGGCGTCCTCAAGGAGCCCGGGCTGCGATTCCTTGGTGAACAGCCCGTTCCGGTTGAGTTCCGCCAGCTGCCCGGCGATCGGCTTGGTCTCCGCGTCGATGTTCGGCGTGAACGTTCCCGGCTGGTACTGGCTCCGCCCCTCCAGCCAGCGGGCGGTCAGTTCGCCGGCGGCCGGGATTGTGGTGGCCTGCCGCCAGAGTTGCCGGTCCGCCAGCAGCCTGTCGAAGCTGTCCCGTTCAGTTGTGTATTGGTCGTCCGTGGGCAAGATCCACCTCCCTGGTGTGCCTAAGCGGTCCCCTCATCCTCCTGATGCCGTGCTCTGACCGCAAGGAGGTCTTAGCGGGACGACATGTACCCCGCCGGGATCAGGCGTCGCGCAACGGACGGCGGGCCAGCCAGGCCGCCACGATGGCGCCGGAGATGTTGTGCCAGAGCGAGAACACTGCGGACGGCAGCGCGGCGAGCGGGCTGAAGTGTGCCGTGGCCAGCGTCGCGGCGAGGCCGGAGTTCTGCATGCCCACCTCAAAGGCCAGGGCGCGGCGGGCCTTGTCATCAAGCCGCCCGAGCTTGCCGGCGAGGTAGCCGAGGCCCAGACCGAAGCCGTTGTGCAGGACCACCGCGAGGAAGACGATACCGCCGGCGGCGACGATCTTGTTGGCGCTGCCGGCCACCACGATCGCCACAATCAGCGAGATGACGACGGCGGAGGCCCAGGGCAGCGCCGGGAGCACCCGGGCGACGAGCTTCTTCAGGAACAGCCGGGCCAGCAGGCCGGCGACCACCGGCAGCAGCACGGTCTTAACGATGTCCAGCACCATGCCGGCGGCGTCGATCTGCAGGTAGGACCCGGCCAGGAACAGCACCAGCAGCGGGGTGACCACCGGGGCGATCAGGGTTGAGACGGACGCGACGGCCACAGACAGCGCAACGTCGCCCTTCGCCAGGAACGCCATCACGTTCGATGCCGTGCCGGACGGCGCGCACCCGACCAGGATCAGGCCGACGGCGAGTTCCGGCTCAAGCTGCAGCGCCTGGGCGATCAGCCACCCGGCGCCGGGCATGATGACGTAGTGCGCCACGATGCCCAGCACCACGGCCCAGGGACGCTTCGCCACGGAAGCAAAATCCGGCGGGGTCAGGGTCAAGCCCATGCAGAACATAATGATGCCGAGCAGGTACGGAACGCTGGGCGCGAGCGGTTTGAAGGCGCCCGGCAACAGGAACCCTGCGACGCCGGCCGCCACGACGAGGAGCGGAAACACCGTGACCGCAATGCGGGCGATTTTCGCCTCGGCGGCGAGGGCCGGATTGACCGGGGTGTCCGCTGCAGCGCGGGTCTCCGGGGCGGACTCAGGGGATTTGGTTGCCTCAAGCATCCAAGCATGGTGCCACCGGCGTCCGCGATGTGGCCACTTTATGACCAGCCAGCGGACGAGTATGTCAGATTTATGGCCGCGGCGGCGTTACGAGACCGGCTTCGACGCCTTGCCGTCCAGCCAGAGTGTGTCCGACTCATCGCTGTGCGCGCCGGTGGTTCCGACGTGCTTGCTGCTGATGCCCGGGCCCTGCCGGATGACGTGGACGAGCGCCATGCCGTGGCCGCGGCCCAGGCCGTAGTCGGCCCGCAGCCAGTCCAGAATCTCGCCGGCCTTCACGGACGCGTCGTCGAAGCCTTTCTCCCGGGCGAGCTCGAGGAGTTGGCGGGGGGTAAGGCCGGTTTTGTCCTCGATGGTGTCGAGGTACGCCTGGAATGACATCCGTGGCTTCCTTTCAGCGGTTTCGGAGTTCCCGGCCACTCTAGGGACTCGGTTCCGTTCCCGCCAGAGACGTGCGGCCCTTCTTTCCGCGCCCGAGCCAACCCGCCGGGGTCCACCGCGGGTCCCACCGGGCCCTTTAACGTGTCGGTGGGAACGGCTACGCTCGGGACTATGGCGCCGACGTGGGAGCCGGGCCGGCCCGGCGTGCTCAGTCTTCCTTCCGGGCGGCTCATCCGCGGCCGGGGCCTCCTGGCGCCGTTTCCGGCCGGGCCGCGCCCGGACTTCGGACTGTACCTGCTCGGCCGCAGCCCGCGGCCGGTGGAGTGGGACTCCCGGTGGGTCCGCTGGCGCGACCTGCACGTGCCGGCCGACGACGTCGACGCCCTCGACGCTTTCCAAGAGGCCTGGCGGCGCGCTGAAACCGAGCGCGTCGAGGTGGCGTGCTGGGGCGGCCGGGGCCGGACCGGCACCGCCCTTGCCTGCATCGCCGTCCTCGACGGCGTCCCGGCGGCCGAGGCGGTCGCCTTCGTGCGGCGGAACTATCGGCGCGGGGCGGTGGAAACCCCGTGGCAGCGCCGCTACGTCGGCCGTTTCAACGGGGGCGGGGCAGTTTCCTGAGACAAGGCCTCGCCGAGTGCGGCGTAGATTACCCGCTTCCTAACCCTGCGTGAGCCGGTAGCGCTCGATCTGTTTGAGCCGGCGCAGGAGGCTGTCCCGCCGCGGGTGCGGGACGGCGTCGGCCGGTTCCGCCGTGAGGTCGATGTGGGTGGTTCCGTACTGCCAGAGCAGCAGGTCGTCCAGCAGCCGGTCCGGGCCGGGAGAGTAGCGGTGGTCCAGCGCTCGGCGGACCTCGGTGATCCGATTGGCGCTCAGCAGGCCGGCCAGCTGTACGGTCTGGTTCAGGCCGTGCGCGGCCATCAGCTCGGCGGCCCAGCCCCAGTCGTCGTCGACCTTTCGGTCCACGTGCGGCAGCAGCGTCCGCCAGACGTCGCGGATCCGGTTCGGGGTCAGCTGCGCTGCACCCTCGCCCTCCATGTCCCAGTAGCTGCGGACCTCCTCGTAGCGTTCATGCAGGTCAGCGAACGCGCTTTCCACGGTCTCCAGCATGGCGGCCGTGGCGGTGAACTGGCGGTCAAAATGCGGAGTCCAGGCGCGCGGATCCTCGGCCTTGAAGCGGATATCGTGCTCGATTTCGCTCCAGGCGTGGGCGAACACCGTGCGGATCTGGCACTCGAAGAAGTAGCTGCCGTTGGGCTGCGCGTCCGGGTTGAACGCCTGCTGGTACTCCTTGACGGTCTCGTTCTGGATGGTCCGCAGGATCAGGTGCCGGCTGGAGTAGCCGTAGGTCCCCGACTCGATGGATCCGATGTCCTTCTCGCGGTCGCCGCGGCAGTCGAAGAGCTGGCGCTGGCGTTTGATCAGGTTGGCGACGACGGCGTTCTCGGCCGGGAGCTTGGTGATGACGCGGATGCCCACCATGTCATTGAGCGTGCGGAACGGGTCCGGGAACTTCAGCACCGGCGGACCACCCGGTTCCAGCGGCTCCTCGATCCGGGAGATCTTCTCGCGGAAGGACTCCACGGTCTTGGTCCGGCCGGTCACGAACAGCGGCGTCACCTCGGTGCCCTTGAGCATGGCGCGCAACGTCAGCAACACATCGCGGGTGACCAGTTTCAGGGCAGGACGGACCCGCTCGTAGAGTTCCACATTGTCCTGCACGGATTCGCGCAGCGCGGGGTCCAGGCGCTCCCAGTTGCTAGCCATGGGCCTAGCTTACGGCCCGGCTCTGACAGCGGACCGGGCGCACCGCGGTGCGGCCGCAATACGGCCACCCTGCCGCCACCCTGCGGCCGCAATACGGAGCCGCCTTCAGCGGCGCCGCCCGGCGCCCAAGGTAGGCTCTGCACATGGCTGATGTGCGGCGTCGTGCTTTCTTGGCGGCCGCAGCGGCGGTGACACTGGGGGCAGCCACCGCCTGTTCACCGGGCCCCAAGGAGGACACAGTGAAGCGGCAGAAGTACCACTACGGCGACGACGCGAGCCAGTGGGGGGAGCTTTTCCTCCCCGACGCGGCCCAGCCCAGGGGCGTGGCGGTGGTTATCCACGGCGGCTACTGGCGTTCGCAGTACGGGGCCGAACTCGGCGAACCGCTGGCCAAGGACCTTGCCGCGCACGGCGTCGCCGCCTGGAACCTCGAGTACCGGCGGGCCGGCAACGGCGGCGGCTGGCCGAACACCTTCGCCGACGTCCTCGCCGGGATCGACAAACTCCGTGACATTGGGGCCGAACACAGCCTCGGCCTGGACCGCGTGGTGGCGCTGGGCCACTCGGCCGGCGGGCACCTGGCCGTCTGGGCGGCCGGCCGCAGCCGGCTCGGCGAGCTTGGCGCCCCTGACGCGGACCGCCAGCTCCAGCGCCAGAACGGCGACGCCGCGGTGCACCTCACCGGGGTAGTCAGCCAGTCCGGGCTGCTGAACCTGGCCGATGCCGAGCGCTTGAACCTCAGCAACGGCGCCGTGAGCAATTTCCTGGGCGGATCCTCCGATAAATACCCCAAACGGCATAAGTTCGCCGATCCGATGAGCGCGGTGCCGCTGCGGATCCCCGTCTACGCCGTGCACACCACAGAGGACGACACCGTCCCGTTGAGCCAGTCCGAATCCTACGCTGCAGCGGCCAAGGCCGGCGGCGCCCCGGTCCAGCTCCTCAAGGTCCCCGGCGACCACTTCGCCCTGATCGAGCCAAAGGCGCCCGCGTACCGGAAATGCCGGGAGCTGGTCCAGCAACTGCTGGGCTGAGCCCGAGCCGGCCTGGCGCCGGGCCCGGGCGTCGGGAGCGCCGGTCATCGCCTAAACTGGACTCAGGTGCGCCGGGAAGTCTGGTCGGCATAGTTCAGTCGACCCAACTTTTAGGACTCCCGCATGAGCCACACACCGCCCCCCGCGCCCCTGTCCGGGAAACCCCGACCGACCATCTTCGGGCGCGGCAGCTACGCCGAATCCCTGCGCATCGGGGAAATCCTCCGCAAGGAAACCGTCGGCGGCGCCCTGCTCGTCGCCGCCGCCGTCGCCGCGCTGATCTGGGCCAATTCGCCGGCGTCGGAAAGCTACTTCGCCCTCCGCGACTTCAAAATCGGCTACGAACCCTGGCACCTGAACCTCAGCCTCGGGACCTGGGCCGCCGACGGACTGCTCGCCATCTTCTTCTTCCTGGTCGGCCTGGAACTCAAACGCGAGTTCGTGGCCGGGGACCTGCGCCAGCTGAACAAGTCGGTGGTGCCGGTCGCGGCCGCCGTGGGCGGGGTCATCATCCCGGCGGTGATCTACGGCGTCGTCAACCTCGGCAGCCCGGAAACGCTGCGCGGCTGGGCGATCCCCACCGCCACGGACATTGCCTTCGCCGTCGCGGTCCTCGCGATCATCGGCTCGCACTTGCCGAGCGCGCTGCGGATCTTCCTGCTCACCCTCGCCGTGGTGGACGACCTGATCGCGATCACCATCATCGCCGTCTTCTACTCAAGCGATATTCAAATCGCCCCGCTGCTGCTCGCTCTTGTACCGCTGGGCCTGTACACCTACCTCGCGCACCGGTACCGCCGCTTCTTCGGGCTTAAAGCCCCAGCGGCCTGGCTCATCCTGCTGCCCATCGGCCTGGCCACCTGGGCCCTGGTGCACGCCTCGGCCATCCACGCCACGGTGGCCGGCGTCCTGCTCGGCTTCGCCATCCCCGTGCTCCGCTCCCAGGCGAGCGGGGGACCGGAGGCCGGACCGGGGCTCTCCGAGATCTTCGAGCACCGCTTCCGACCGATCTCAGCCGGCGTCGCCGTGCCGGTCTTCGCCTTCTTTTCCGCCGGTGTCGCTGTAGGCGGGTGGGAAGGGCTCGGCTCGGCGCTGGCAGACCCGGTCGCCCTGGGCATCATCCTGGCCCTCGTGCTGGGGAAGCCGGCCGGCATCCTGGGCACCACGTGGCTGTTGACCAAGACCACCAGAGCCCGCCTGGACAGCTCGTTCAAGTGGATCGACGTCTTTGGGGTTTCGATCCTGGCCGGGATCGGCTTCACCGTTTCGCTGCTGGTGGCCGAGCTCAGTTTCGGGCACGGCAGCCTCCACGATGACCACGCCAAGGTCGGTATCCTGGCGGCCTCCCTGCTCGCCGCCGTTTTGGCCACGGTGGTGCTCAAGACCCGGAACCGGCAGTACCGGGCGGCGGAGGAAGAGGAGAAGCGCGACTCGGACAACGACGGAATCCCGGACGTCTACGAGAAGGACACCGCGGGGTCGTAGCCGGCCCCGGCGCTACGCGTGGTGGTCGGTGCCGCGCATCCGGACCGCGACGACGAGCCCGGACGCCGCGGTCACGCCGGCGACGACGAAGACAGCCGCCGGGATGCCATAAGCGTCCGCGAGCAGGCCCGAGAGCAGCGCGCCCACGGCGAAGCCGCCGTCGCGCCAGAGCCGGTAGATGCCGACCGACCGGGCACGCCACTGGGGGTGGGACACATCGCCGATGGCCGCCAGCAGGGTGGGATAGACCATCGCCGTGCCGACGCCCAGCAGGACGGCCGCCAGCAGCCAGATTTCAAAGCCGCCGCCGGCAGCCACCATCGCGAGCCCTGCGGCCTGGACAAACATGCCGCCCGCGATCAGCCACTTGCGGCCCAGCCGGTCCGATGCCGCACCGGTCACCAGTTGCACCGCCCCCCAGACCGCCGGGTACACCGCCGCGAGGATGCCGATCCGCTCGATCGAGAGGCCTGCGCCGGCAAAGAGCACCGGAAACAGCCCCCACGCCAGCCCGTCGTTGAGGTTGTTCACCAGCCCGGCCTGGCTCACGGAGGAGAGCGAGCGGTCCCGGAAGCTGGTCAGGGTGAAGATTTCGCGGGTGCTCAGGCCCGCCCCGGCGCGAGCGTGCGCGTCCACATGGTTCGCCGCCTCGGTCTTCGCGTGGTGGTGGGTCTCCTTCACCGCGAGCACGGACAGGCCCAAGCCGAGGGCAATGTACGCGGCGCCGAGCAGGAACGGCGCCGGACGCAGGCCGTAGGAGGCGGCTAGGTAGCCCGTGATCAGGGCGGTCCCGGCCACGCCCAGGTAGCCCGCCGCCTCGTTGAAGCCCATCGCGAGGCCGCGCCGGTTCGGGCCCACCAGGTCCATCTTCATGACCACCGTGGTGGACCAGGTCAGGCCCTGGCTGATGCCGAGGATCACGTTGGCGGCAACAATCCAGGACCAGCTGGTGCCGAAGATCAGCAGCAGCGGGACGGGAAGGGCGATCAGCCATCCCGCCACCAGCACCGGCTTGCGTCCGAAGCGGTCGGAGAGGGTCCCGGCGAAGTAGTTGGTGGCGGCCTTGGCCAGCCCGAAGGCCAGGATGTAGGTCAGCGCGCCCGTGTATTTGTCGAGATGGAAGACGTCGCTGGCCAGCAGGGGCAGCACGGTGCGTTCCTGGCCCAGGGTGCCGCCGACGAGCGCGTTGACGGCCACCAGCAGCATAAATTGGGCGAAGTTTTGGCGCAGCCCCAGTCCCAGGGCGCTCCGGCCCGCCGGAATATCAGTGTCTGCCATGGTCAAAGATTATACCCCTGGGGGTATGCACTCAAATCATCCGCCGCCGGTTCACAGGAGCGCCGGGCCACGTTCTCTGGCAGAGTATGAGCATGCTCACAGTCATCGGTGAGGCCCTGGTTGATGTCGTCCAGCGCTCCTCAGGTATCCAGGCCCATGTGGGCGGCAGCCCCCTGAATGTTGCGGTGGGCCTGGCCCGCCTGGACCACCCGGTGCAGTTCATCGGGCGCTACGGCCGGGACGCCTACGGGGAGGCCGTCGCGGCGCACCTGAAGTCCAGTTCGGTGCTGCTCCCGCTGGGACCCGATGAATTGCCGACGTCGGTGGCCACCGCCCAGATCGACGACGACGGCGCCGCGAGCTACACCTTCGACCTCGCCTGGGAGCTGCCCGGCCTCGCGGACCGGCTGCCCTTTATGCTGCAGGGCAGCACCCTGCTGCACACCGGCTCGATCGCGACCATGCTGGCGCCCGGCGCCGCGGAAGTGCTCGCCGCCGTCGAACATGCCCACCCTTCAACCACGGTGAGCTTCGATCCCAACTGCCGGCCCAGCATCATCACCGACGCCGACTACGCGCGCCGCCAGGCCGAAAAGTTCGTCACCCTCGCGGACGTGGTCAAGGCCTCCGACGAGGACCTCGAATGGCTCTACCCCGGCGTGGATCCGCTGGATTCGGCGCGGCGCTGGCTCTCGCTCGGCGGGTCGGAGGGGCCCGCCATGGTGGTGGTCACGCGCGGCTCGGCGGGCCCGTGGGCGGTCAACGCCTCCGGCGAGGCGCACGCCCCGGCCCCGCCGGTGAAAGTCGCGGACACCGTCGGCGCAGGCGACTCCTTTATGGCGGCGCTGCTCTCCGGCATCGTGGACCTGGGCCTCAACGGAGCCCAGAACCGCAAGGAACTGCGCGAACTCTCGGCCGGCAGCCTGCGCGAACTCCTCGCCCGCGCCGCCGCGGCGGCCGCCGTCACGGTCTCTCGCGCCGGCGCCAACCCGCCCACCCGGGCCGAAGTGCACCAGATGGAACTCGACCCGGAAAGTGCGGGCCTCACCAGCAACTGAGAGGAAGCCATGGCCACCTTCACGCTCCGCAGCGACTCCTTCGAGGACGGCCAGGTCCTGCCCGCGGCCCAGCGCGGCGCTGCGACCGGACCCGGCGGCCGGGACGAATCACTGCCCCTGCATTGGAGCGGCGCCCCCGCCGGCACCCGGAGCTACGCCGTTACGGTATTCGACCCGGACGCCCCCGGCCACGGGGGCTTCTGGCACTGGGCCGTGCTGGACATCCCGGCGGACGTCACCTCGCTGCCAGCCGGCGCCGGCTCGCGGCACGGCGGAGGCCTGCCCCTCGGGGCCTTCCAGCTCCGGAACGACGGCGGTTCGGCCGGCTACCTGGGGGCGGCCCCGCCCAAAGGCCACGGTCCGCACCGCTACGTCGTGACGGTGCTCGCCCTGAACGTGGAGAAGTCCGGGCTCGATGCGGGTGCGTCCCCGGCCAAGCTGGAGGCCAAGCTTGGCCCGCACGTCCTGGCCCGGGCGTCCCTGACCGGCATCTACGAACGGCACTGACCGCCGCCGGCCGCCCCCATGTCCCCGTTTCGACGGTTCCCTGCGCCCAAGACGACTCCGCGCGTCGAACGGGCTGGGAACCGTCGAAACGGCGCCGCCGCCGCCCACGTAGACTGGCAGCATGCGGCTGGTAGCAAGTGATATTGACGGAACGATCCTCGGCCACGACGGCAAGATCAGCGACCGGACCGTGCGTGCCTTCCATGCCTGCCGTGACGCCGGGGTGGAACTGGTCTTTGTCACGGGCCGCCCGCCGCGCTGGCTGCACCCGCTGCAGGACCAGCTGGGCCACGCCGGCACCGTCATCTGCTCCAACGGTGCGGTGGTCTGGGATCTGGAGGCGGACCGTGTGGTGTCCGCCCGCGCGTTGGAGCTCGACGCCGTCTTCGAGGCCCGCCGGATCATCCAGCGGCTGCGCCCCTCCGCGCTGTTCGCAGCCGAAACCCTTACCGGTTTCCACCTGGAACCGGGCTTCCTCGGCACCGGCTCCAGCGGGCTGCTCGCCGAGTTCACGCCGGCCCCGCTGCACCAGACGCTCAGCGCGGACGACGCCGTCGTCAAGTTCCTCGCTATCGTCCGGGAGGGTACCGCGGACGAGTTCCTGGCCGAGGTGTCCCCGGCCGTCGCCCACCTGGCCGCCGCCACACACTCCGCACCCAACATTGCGCTGCTGGAGCTGTCCCTGCCCGGGGTCAACAAGGCCGTGACCCTGGCCGAATACGCGGCATCCCTGGGCGTGCAGGCTCAGGATGTGGTGGCGTTCGGCGACATGCCCAACGACATCGAGATGCTGCGCTGGGCCGGGCACGGCTACGCCATGGCCAGCGGCCACCCGGAGGCCATCCGTGCCGCCGGCCAGCAGGCACCGCACTTCGACGACGATGGCGTCGCCCAGATCCTCGAAGCCAAGCTCGCCGAACTGGGCGTCCGGCTCCCGTAATCGCCCGTAAGCCACGCGACCCGACCGACCCCAACGGCCCCCGGCGGTCACGGGATTCCCAGCTGGCGGACAACTGCCGTTCACCTTGGACTCCTAGGCTGGCAGCACCGAACGGATCGTATGACTGAGGGTGGGGCAATCATGGCCAGGAACGGTAACCGACATCGTGATGAGCAACCGCTGCGGCGGGTGGCTCCGGACGCGCACTGGCAGAGCCTGCGCCAGGGCGACCGCGTGCGGGTCCGGCTGGCGCCCGGGTACGAGACCGGCGGGTTTGTGGACGCCCTGACGGTGGACCACACCACGGTCTGGGTGGACCTCGACGGCGGCGGCCGCACGCTGCTGCACTGCAGCGACGGGGTGGAGATCCTGCCGCAGGGTTCCTGAGCGCACCTGAGGGTACGCTTCAAGAGTGACCGACCCGCACCCCTTCCTGGCCCACGGCGGCGCTGCGGGCGAGCCCGTGGCCATGGCCCACCGCGGCTTCTCGCCGGAAGGCGCCGAGAACACCATGGCCGCGTTCCGCGCCGCCGTCGCCCTCGGCTACCGCTATCTGGAAGCCGACGTGCACACCACCGCCGACGGCGTTCTGCTCCTCTTCCACGACGAAACCCTGGACCGTGTCACGGACGGCAGCGGCCGGATTTCCGAGCTGAGCGCTGAGACCGTGGCCAAGGCCCGGATCGCCGGCGCGGAGCCGATCCCGCTGCTGGCGGAACTCGTCGCGGAGTTCCCCGAGGTCCGGCTTAACCTCGACGTCAAAGACTGGAACTCGGTGGAAACCCTGGCCGCGGCGATCGAGCAGTACAACCTGCACGACCGTGTCCTGGTCGCCAGCTTCTCGGACCGGCGCCGGCGCGCCGTGCTGCGTCGGCTCAGCCGTCCCGCCGCAAGCTCCGCCGGCATGGCCTCCAACGCTCTTTTTGTGCTGCTGGGCCCGCTGCTTCCGGCGCCCCTGTTGCGCCGCGTCACGGCCCGGGCGCTCCGCGGCGTCCATGCCCTGCAGGTCCCGGTCCGCTACGGCGCCGTGCCGGTAGTGACGGCCGGGTTGGTCCGCCGCGCCCACCGCCACGGCCTGCACGTGCACGTCTGGACCATCAACGAACCGGCCGAGATGCATCGGCTGCTTGACCTCGGAGTGGACGGGATTGTCACCGACCGGGCCGACCTGCTGAAAGCGGTCCTGCAGGAACGCGGGCAGTGGCCCCGCTGAGGTCCGGCACCGCGTGCAACGCCCCCAGCCGCCGCGCCGCCGCGGCCCGGGCTTGAACCCTAACTGCTGAGTTCCACCATCAGTGCAGGCAACTCATCGCAGAGCTCCCGCGCCAGATAGCCGAGTCCGCCCAGCCTGCTCGCCAGACGGTCACCCGCGGCAGCATGCAGGTGGGAGCCCCAGCAGGCGGCCTGCGCGTCGGCGGTTCCCCGGGCCCGCAGCCCCGCAATGGCGCCGGCCAGCACATCGCCACTTCCCGAGGTGCCCAGGCCGCTGTGCCCTGTGGTGATTTCCCAAACGCTCCCGCCCGGCTCCGCGATCACACCCTGGCAGCTCACCACGGCCTGGTACTTCTCGGCGATCGCCGGCACGTCGCGGTGGAGCTCGTCAAGATCGCGTCCCAGCAGTATGCCGCCCTCAGTGACGTTGGGGGTCAGGATCAGCCGTCCCGCCCAGGGCTGCAGTTCCCCGGCCAACTCGGGCAGGCAGCCCAAGGCATAGGCATCGAGGACGATGGCGGCCCCGCGCCTCGGCCGCGACCTGCCCGGCAGCAGCAGGGCGCGCAGCAAGGACAGGGTCTCGTCCTTGTCGTCCAGGCCCGGTCCGATCAGGATGGCGTCTGCAGCGCCCACCTCGTCTGCCAGCAACGACGCTGCGGAGCCCTTGACCGATCCATGCGTAGTCTCCGGCAGCCCCACGACGCCGGACTCCGGGAAGGCGACAGCCAGCTGCACCGCCGTCGACTCCGCCACCGCCAGGGTCAGCCGGCCGGCACCGGAGCGCAAGGCAGCGACGCCGGCGAGCAGCGCGGCCCCGGGCGTCTTGCGGGCGCCGCCAACCACCAGCACCGAACCCCGGTCGTCCTTGCTGGAACCGCCGCCGGGCAGCGGCCAGCCGCGCAGCAGCGTCGGAGTCAACTGCACCGCGGGGGAGGGCTTAGCTCGGGTGGACATCGGCGTCTCCAGCGTGCTCGGTGACGGGTACGCCCTGCTCCGCCAGATGGTCCGTCACGTTGAAGCTTTCCAGCTCCCACGCGCCGCTGCCGCCGGCCCGGACAAAGTGGCTGACGGAGGCGTTGAGAATGCTGGTCGTAGCGGCAAGGTCCAGCAGTTCTGCCTCCGAAAGGCCTTGCAGAATGTACCGGAACAGCACGATCAGGGCGTCGTGGCAGACCAGCAGGACCTCTTCTCCGGCATGCTCACGGTCCAGTTCGGCCAGCAGCGAGCGGAGCCGCAGCACGACGTCGGCCCAGGACTCGCCGCCCGGCGGCCGGTAGTAGAACTTCCCCAGCCACCGCCGGCGCTGGGCCTCCTCGGGCAGCCTCGCCTCCACGCCCGCGGACGTCAGCATGTCCAGAATCCCGAGCTCACGGTCGCGGAGCCGCTCGTCCAGCCGGAGCTGGACCCGCCAGCCGCCCGTCTGGACCGCGAGTTCGGCGGTTTGCCGGGCCCGGGCGTAGGGGGAGGACCAGACGGCAGGGCGGCCCTGTTCGGGGACGAGGGCCAGCATCCGTCCCAGCGCCAGCGCCTGTTCCCGGCCGGTGTCCGAGAGTCCGACGTCGGCGTCGCGCGCGGGCACATTGATGACGTGAGCCCCCGTCTGATGAGCGAGCGTCGCGGCCACATTACCTTCGCTTTCCCCATGCCGGACCAGGACGAGTCCCGTGATGCCCGGCAAGCTGCCGCCGTGTCCGATGTTGCCCACCGTAACCTCCTCCTCGCTGGCCCCTCGACGGGCCGAAAACTGCCGTGGCTGTCCACCGGAGGATCCCGGGCCGCCCGGAAAGTGCCCACGTTACTCCCGCGCTCCCGGCCTTGTCGCGGTGCGGGAAAGTCGGTGCCGGCTGGCAGGATGGAGCCATGCGCATCCTGATCGCCCCGGACAAGTTCAAGGGCTCCCTGACCGCCGCCGAAGCCGCCGCCGCCATGGCCGAGGGCGCCCTGCGGGTCTACCCCGACGCCGAAACCGTCCAGTTCCCGGTGGCCGACGGCGGCGAAGGCACGCTGGAGGCAGCCGTCGCCGCCGGCTACGAGGAGCGCCTGAACGCCGTCGTCGGGCCCATCCTCGCCCCGATCGGGGCGGCCTGGGCCATCCGCCAGGATGCTTTCGGCGGCGCTACCGCCGTCATCGAGACGGCACAGGCGTCCGGGCTCGCGCACATGGAACCGACCCCCGCGAACGCCCTGCGCGCGCACAGCTACGGGTGCGGGCAGCTGATCGCGGCCGCGCTCGACGCCGGTGCGACCGAAATCGTGCTGGGTGTGGGCGGCTCAGCGATGAGCGACGGCGGCAGCGGCGCCCTGCGCGCCCTCGGCCTCAAGCCCGTGGACGCCGCCGGGAACGTGGTGCCCCTCGGCGGCGGATCGCTTGCCGAGGTGGCCGCCGTCGACGTCGCCGGACTGGATCCCCGGCTTGCCGCCGTGAAGTTCCGGATCGCCGTGGATGTGCAGAATCCGCTCTACGGGCCCGACGGCGCGGCCCACGTCTTCGGCGCCCAAAAGGGGGCCGACGAGGACACCAGGGAAGTGCTCGACGCCGGGCTGCGCAACTGGGCCTCGGTGCTGCGGCAGGCCAGCGGCCGGGACGTCAACGTTCCGGGCGCGGGCGCGGCCGGCGGGTTCCCGTCGTCGTTCCTGGCCTTCACGAACGCCGCGCTGGAAGGCGGCTTCGACCTCGTAGCAGGGCTCACCGGGCTGGCCGGAAAGCTCGCGGACGCGGACCTGGTGATCACGGGGGAGGGCTCGCTGGACTCCCAGTCACTCACCGGGAAGGCGCCCATTGCCCTGGCAGACGCCGCGCACGCGCTCGGCATCCCGGTGATCATGGTCGCCGGCCGGATCCTCGTCACCCCGGAGGACCTGGCCCGCCACGGCGTGGTCGCCGCCGCCCAGCTGCTGGACGCGGCGCCGAGCCCCGAGGAGGCGATCGCGAAAGCCGCGAAGTACCTGGCGTGGACCACCAGCCAGGTGCTCGAAGGGGCGTAACCCTCCGGCCGGGAGAGCACTCCGGGCGCTCCAACTCTGGTCTCAGGCGTGGCTTGGACTTAAACTGGCCTCAATTGGGGGCCGTGACTCCCTGCCAGGGCCACGCGAAAAACCGTGGCCCTGCCCAGGAGAGCACCATGTCCATGAAGCGCAACAGCACCCGCCGCTCCAAGCTCCAGGAGCGCCGGCTCGAGGTCGAACACATCAACGTCGTTGACCGCCGCGTGATGCGCAAGGCCCTCGGCGGGACCATCGTCGGAAACACGATGGAATGGTACGACGTCGGCGTCTTCGGCTACCTGATCACCACCATGGGCCCGGTCTTCCTGCCCGAGGCGGACAAGACGGTGCAGAACCTGTTCCTGCTCGGCACCTTCGGCGCGACCTTCATCGCCCGGCCGCTGGGCGGGGTGTTCTTCGGCTGGCTGGGCGACAAGATCGGCCGTCAGCGCGTCCTGGCCATGACGCTCATCATCATGGCGGCCTCCACCTTCGTGGTGGGGCTGCTGCCCGGTTACGCCGTCCTCGGCATCTGGGCCGCCGTCCTGCTGGTGGCCACCAAGCTGATCCAGGGATTCTCCACCGGCGGCGAATACGCCGGTGCCACCACCTTCGTCAGCGAGCACGCCCCCGACGCCCGGCGCGGCTACTTTGCCAGCTTCCTGGACCTCGGCAGCTACATGGGCTTTGCCATTGGGGCGGCGCTCGTCACGCTGCTGCAGGTCACCCTCGGCGGGGAGGCGATGGAGGCCTGGGGCTGGCGGCTCCCGTTCCTGATTGCCGGGCCGTTGGGCCTGATCGCCATCTACTTCCGGATGAAGATCGAGGAGTCCCCGGCGTTCCAGGCCAGCCTCGACGCCCAGGCCGCCGGTGCTCCGGCGGGGGAGGCCGCGGAAACCAAGGGCCCGGTCGCGATCTTCGCCTCGCACTGGCGCGGAATCCTGCTCGCCATGATCCTGGTGGCCGCCGCGAACACGGTCGGCTACGCGCTGACGTCGTACATGCCGACGTACCTGACGTCCAACAAGGGCTATGACGAGCTCCACGGCACGCTGCTGACCATTCCCATCCTGGTGCTGATGTCCGCCGCGATTCCGTTCACCGGCAAGCTCTCGGACCGTATCGGGCGCCGGCCGGTGCTCTGGATCGGTTCGCTCGGCACCGTGGTGCTGGCCGCCCCGGCCTTTCTCCTCATCGGTATCGGCGCCATCTGGTCCACCCTGCTGGGCCTGGCGCTGATTGCCTTTCCGCTGACGTTCTACGTGGCCAACCTGGCCTCGGCGCTGCCCGCGCTCTTCCCGACCGAGAGCCGGTACGGGGCCATGGGCATCGCCTACAACTTCGCCGTGGCCATTTTCGGCGGCACGGCCCCGTTCATCATCGCGTCGCTCATTGCCGGGACGGGCAACGAGATGATGCCGGCCTACTACCTGATGGCCACCTCCGCGATCGGGGCCGTGGCGGTCTACTTCATCACGGAGACGGCGGGCAAGCCGCTGATGGGGTCGATGCCCAGCGTCGACACGATTGAGGAAGCCCACGAACTCGTGGCCGGCCAGGACTCCAACGAAAACCTTGACCTCAACGAGATGCCGTTCGACCACACCTACGAGCCTGCCGAGGGCCAGGAACCGCCGGCTGGCCCCGCCGGCCGCAGGGACCGCCCCGCGGACTAGGCGCCCCGGATCAGGTGCCGGTTTCGTAGTGCGGCTCGGCCACGGGCTTGGACTCCGGCGAGCCTCTCTCGCGCAGGTACACGGAGGCGCCCACCAGCACCGCGACGGCGAGAAACTCGCTCTGCCAGTTTTGGAATGACTCGAACCAGAACCGGCTCGTGGCGAGATAGCCCAGCACGCTCACGGCGGGCTGGCCGTGGGCCTGCTGCTCCTGGCTGTACTCCTCGCTGCCGCCGACCGCGTGAAGCACGACGGACATCAGGAAAAGCAGCGCGAACATGATCGAGAGGGAGTGCTCGTACAGCTTGAGTACCCACCCGCCGCGGCGCACCGGCCACGGCGTCGCCGCCTTGATCGTGGCGTGCCGCGGATCCTCATCCTGCGGGGCTTTCTTCCCCATTGGTTTGGACTCGGAGGACCCCTTTTGGAACAGGAACACCGTCAGGATGACGTACATGCCCATCTGCAGGAACTCCGACTCCCAGTTTTCAAAGGTCGCCTCTAGGAAGGCGCCGGTGCCCAGGTACTCGACGATTCCGACGGCGGACTGGCCGTGGGAGACCTGGTCTTCGCTGTAGTCGGCGGCGCCGCTGACCACCATGCCGCCGAAGAAGACCAGAAAGAGCCCGAGGTTGGCCAGCAGTAGTCCGTGTTCTTTGGCCCACTTGCGCATTGTTGCTCCTGACTCTAATGAAATCCTCTGAACGTCTGTATCGGCCATGACCTACTCCCGCCCGGCCTGACGGCGGAGGCGGTTGGGAATCAGGACCAGCAACGCCAACAGTACGGCGAGCAGCGCGCCACCTGCGGTAAGCCCGGCGGCCCGTCCCGCCGCCACGTCAAAGACCAGGGCCGAGGTTCCCACACTCAGGAGTGCGACGCCGGCCAGTGCCACTTTTGCGATGCGGTCGGCGCTGGCCACAAGCGTGTCCTTGAGCCCCTTGCGGAAGAGCCGGCGGTGCGCGCTGACCGGCAGCAGGATCAGGGCAGTGGTCAGGGCGGCCAGCACGACATTGGTGAGGTAGAGCGTCAGCTGGAATCCGTCCAGGGTCTCGAAGCGGGTCTGGAACGGAAGGGTCAGCAGGAAGCCGGCCAGGATCTGGACGCCGGTCTGGAGCACCCGGAGCTCCTGCAGCAGCTCCGCCCAGTTTCGGTCCATCTTCTCGTCGAAGGATTCATCGCGGCGGCCCCCGCGGGCTTCCTCAGCGTCTGGCATCTGCGCTCCTGACTCACATCCAGATTGGTACTAAGCTTACTGACGATTTTCGGGTACGGTGGAGAAACAGGAAAACCGACACATTCGGGTAGGTGGACTATTGAGCAACTCTAAGCAGCAGGACCAGCCGAAAGACCCCCGGGGCGGCTACCACGCCGGGCCCTTCCCCGAGCAGGTCCAGGAACAGCCCGGGCTGACGGCGCCCATGAAACCCACGCCGGATCACGGCGAGCACAGTTACGAGGGCAGCAACGCCCTCGAAGGCAAGGCCGCGCTCATCACCGGCGGGGACTCCGGCATCGGTAAAGCGGTGGCCATCGCGTTCGCCCGTGAAGGGGCCGACGTCGCCATCTCCTACCTCCCCGAAGAAGAGGAGGACGCGCAGGATACCGCCGCCTGGATCCGGAAGGCAGGGCGGAAAGCGGTCCTGCTCCCGGGCGACGGGCGGAGTGAGGAATTCGCGTCCGGGATCGTAAAAGACACCTTGGCCGAGCTCGGACGGCTCGACGTCCTGGTCCTGAACGCGGCCTATCAGAAAAACCGGGACAGTTTCGAGTCGCTGCCCACCGAGGAGTTTGACCGGGTCTTCAAGACCAACCTGTACTCCCTGATCTGGACGGCCCGCGCCGCCGTGCCGCATTTGACGGCCGGCGCGTCGATCATCACGACGGCGTCAATTCAGGCGTTCAACCCCTCGCCGGAACTCATCGACTATGCCATGACCAAGGCGGCGCAGGTGGCTTTCACCAAGGCTCTGGCGCAGGAGCTCGGGCCCAAGGGCATCCGGGTCAACGCAGTAGCGCCCGGCCCCATCTGGACGCCGCTGATTCCGGCCACCGAATGGCCGGACAAGCTCCCCAGCTTCGGCCAGGACACGCCGCTGGGGAGGGCCGGCCAGCCGGCGGAACTCGCCGCGGCCTACGTATTGCTGGCGTCCGACCACGGCTCCTACATCTCCGGCGCCGTGCTGCCCGTGACCGGCGGCAAGGGCCTCTGACAGGCACGCTTTCCGATCCGACCATCCAGATTCGAACGACCAAATGCGAAGCAGGAGGAACGACATGACTCAGGAAAACCAGCACGGAAACCCCGTGGAGGAAGAAGCAGGCGGCTACGGAACGCCCACCGCGGAGCAGGAACTCCCCGGCGGCGACGCGAAGACCTTCGCCCAGCCGCGCGAGGAGGAAGCCTTCGATGCCGCGGGCCTCAACCAGGACAGCCCGGACGGCGAGACGTACCCGGCCGGCGCCCCGGATCTGAGCCAGTTTGGCGCTGAAGACCAGGACAGTGCAGGAGAACCCGGAGCCGGACGCTTCGGAGGAACGGAGGAGCAGATGAGCGCCGAGAACCAGAGCAGCGAAGCCGGATTCGAACCGGGCAGCAAGTCGAGCGCTGAGAGCGGCGGCGCGGTGCCGTCCGCGGACGCCGAGATGGACGCGGCCAACACGGAGGAACCCGAGCCGGGCCGGCCGTTCTCCTCGGAATCCGGCCAGGACGCGGCCGGCATCCCGGACGGCAGCGGCACCGACCTGCCGGAGGAGAAGGCTCCGAAGGACCGCGACAGCGAAGACACGGAGTCGTTCGACGCCGGCTAGACCGCCGCGGACACGTCGAAGGCCGGCACCCTGCCACCCGAAGGTGGGAGGGTGCCGGCCTTCTTTTGTGCGGTGGTCCGGCTTGTTAGCGGCGCTTCTTCGGGGCGCGCTTCGCGGCGGCGTTGACGGCTGCCTTGACGGCCGCGACCGGCGCGGCGTCTTCGGTTTCCGGTTCGGCCACGGTGCCGCGGGCCTTGGCGATGGCCTTCATGCCGTGGTAAATCACCAGGGCGGCCGCCGAACCCAGCGCGATGCCGGTGAACTTCAGGTCGCCGATAGTCCAGGTGTAATCGGCGATACCGACGATCAGCGCCACAGCGGCAGTGGTGAGGTTGATCGGGTTCGAGAAGTTCACCTTGTTCTGCACCCAGATCTTCACGCCCAGGACGCCGATCATGCCGTACAACATGGTGGCGGCACCGCCGAGCACGCCGGCCGGAACCGTGGCGATCAGCTCACCGAACTTCGGCGAGAAGCTCAGCACCACGGCGAAGACGCCCGCCACCCAGTAGGCCGCCGTCGAATAGACCTTGGTGGCGGCCATAACGCCGATGTTCTCGGCATAGGTGGTGGTGCCCGAGCCGCCGCCCAGGCCGGCCAGCACCGTGGCGGCGCCGTCGGCCATCAGCGCGCGTCCGGAGACGCCGTCGAGGTTCTGCCCGGTCATGGCGGACACTGACTTCACGTGGCCGATGTTCTCCGCCACCAGCACCAGCACCACCGGCACAAACAGGCCGACGACGCCGAGGTGGAATTCGGGGGTCTGGAAGTGCGGGAGCCCGACCCAGGCGGCGGCGTCGACCTTGGCGAAGTTGACCTCGCCGCGGATCATGGCGACGAGATAGCCCACCACCACGCCCACCAGGATGCTCAGCCGGCCCAGGATGCCGCGGAAGAAGACGCTGACGACGATGATCACGGCGAGGGTGATCAGGGCGGTGATCGGGGCGGCGTCGAAGTTGTTCTTGGCTGCCGGGGCGAGGTTGAGGCCGATCAGGCCCACGATGGCGCCGGTGACGATCGGGGGCATCAGGCGGTTGATCCACCCGGCGCCGAACTTCTGCACGACCGCGCCGATAATGGCCAGTCCGACGCCGGCCAGCACCACGCCGCCGAGCGCACCCGGGATGCCGTACTGCTGCTGCGAGGCCATGATCGGGGCGATGAAGGCGAAGGAGGACCCGAGGTAGCTGGGCACCCGGCCCTGTGTGATGACGAGGAACAGCAGGGTGCCGATGCCGGAGAAGAACAGGGTGGTGGCCGGGGGCATGCCCGTGATGATCGGGACCAGGAAGGTGGCGCCGAACATGGCGACGACGTGCTGCATGCCGACGCCGATCGTCAGGGGCCACGCGAGGCGCTCATCGGGCCGGACAACCTCGCCGGGGCGGATGGACCTGCCGTTTCCGTGGATCTTCCATTTGGTGCCGAGCATGCTCATTGCAGCGAGCCTTTCAAGAATGTGTGGCGGGACCGGGAAGGAATCTTCCGGGTGCCACTTTACCGCGCCGGCCGCACCGGAGGGCCGCGGCCGGCGCCGTGGACGTAGGCGTTTCAGGCACCCAGGAGGCGGCGCTCGTGGGCGAAGGCGATTAACTGCAGCCGGGTGCGGAGCTCCAACTTGTCCAGGACGCTGCGCAGGTGCGTCTTGATGGTCGCTTCGGAGACGAACAGGCTCTCCGCCATTTCCCCGTTACTGAGTCCTTTGGCCGCGAGCAGGAACACGTCCCGTTCCCGCACGGACAGGACATTGAGGATGGATAGGTCCGGGCCCGGAGCTGGCGCATTGCGGGCGGCATGTTCAAAGAGGGAGTGGATGGATCCCGGTGCGATGACCGAATACCCGGAGTGGACGGTGCGGATGGCCGCTAGGAGGAACTCGGGTTCGGCGCTCTTGAGCAGGTAACCGCTTGCGCCGGCCTGCACAGCCTCGACCACGGCCTGGTCTCGGTTGAAGGTGGTCAACGCTATGATTTTCGGCTTGTCGGTGCCGCCGGCCGCAGCGTGCTGAACAATGCGCCTGGTTGCCTCGATGCCGTTCATCACCGGCATGCGAAGATCCATCAGCAACACGTCGGGGCGAAGTTCGGCTGCCAGCGCAACTGCCTGCTGTCCGTCGTCGGCCTCGCCGCAAAGCTCCATGTCCTCCTGGCTCTCAATGAGCATGCGGATCCCGGCGCGGAACAAGGGCTGGTCGTCCACCAGGGCCACAGAGATGCGCGCCCCGGTATCAGCCATGATGGTCCGCTTTCGCGGTGGCCTCCGCCGGAAGGGCCAGGCCCCCTGAGGGCAGCACCAGCTCAGGTTCGGCCCCGGGCGCGGCGCTGACGGTGTCTCCGGGCTCCGCGCCGGCGGCCTCTTCAGATGCCCTCAGATCCCGGGTTCCGTAGGGGATGAAGACCGTCACCCGGAAGCTTTCGCCATCCGGGCCGGCGGTCAGCCATCCGCCGGCAAGGTGGGCGCGTTCGCGCATACCGGGAAGCCCGCGCCCGGTCCGGGGCACGGCCGTATCCGCAGCGTGTTCCAGGCCGTCGGGGGCTATTTCCGAGGCCACATGCAGGGTCAGGCCGGGCCCGCTCCAGTCGAAGTGGAGCCGGACGTCGGTGCCGCGGCCGCCGTGTTTGAGCGCGTTGGTCAGGCATTCCTGCACGATGCGGAACACCGCCACCTGCTGTCCCGTGGAGAGGTCCACGGGTGCCCCGGATTCGCTGGGGTGGATTTTCAGGCTGCCCCGCTGCATGCTTTCGATAAGAGCGGGAATGTCGCTCAGCCGCGGCTGGGGCGTCACCAGGCCGTCATCGCGGACCCCCTCGATGACGCGCTGGGCGTCCACGAGGGCGCTGCGCGCCGACCGGGCAATGGTGTCCAAGGCGTTGAGGACGGCTTTGGGCTGGTCCTTGCTCAGGTACCGGGTGCCGTCAGCCTGCGCGGCGATGACCGCCAGGGAATGGGCGAGCACATCGTGAAGATCGCGGGCGATCCGCGTTCGTTCCTGCTCCACGATCAGGTCGATCTCAGCTTCCTGCAGGCTGTTCCGGTCCAGTTCCCGGGCACGAAACAGGCTGCCGCGTTCCTGGTAAAGCGCCAGCAAAAGTCCGGCGGCGGCGCAGGCCGCGGCGATCAGCAGGAGGAGCGCGAAGAGTTGCCAGCCGTACCGCAGGAACATGGGCCTGTCGCCGTAATACATGGGCAGGAACCAGCCGACCCCACCGCCGTACCGCCAGGAGAGCATGAGGTAGGTCATGAGGGCAACAAAAACCAGATTGGCGGCCGCCGTGACGTAGCGCATCCGGGGCGGTGCGGTCCAGAGAGTGAAGCCCAGGGCTATGAAGGAGCCCAGGTAGATGGCCCAGTGATTGGCGTACATTGCCGGCAATGCCAGGCTCAGCTGACCGGCGAGGAGCGCCACAGTGAACCCGAGGGACACCAGCGGTTTCCAAGCGGCAGTGGCGACTGCCAACGTCATCAGCACCAGCGGCCAGTTCCCTGACCACGTCAGCCAGGATCCTCCCATCCGCCCGGCCTCAGCCACACACCACAGGGAGAAAAAGATGACGGCCGCCACGGGGGCGCCCCAACGCCGTGCAAAGTTCAGAACTGGTTCCATGCCAGTCACCCTATCCACGGCAATTGCGCGATTCTCTTCATATCTCCGCGATCTCAACCAGAAAGCCAGCTTATTCATTCTTGGAGCCAGATCCTGGCTATGCACGGTCCTCCGGCAAAGGAACCCGGGGTCTCTTTGCGAGGATCATCTCCGCGAGGTCCATTCCTGTTTCGCGGTTCTGCCTCCCGGAAGGCACCAGTCGGAAAACGGCGACATATGGGGTGCCCCACGAGTCAATTTCAATGATCACCATGGGCCGGCGCTCCAGCGGCCTCCGCAGGGTTTCCATTCTCACTGAGACCACCTGCTCCCACGGCACGAGTCCGAAGTAGACGGGCCGCCGTCGTGGTCTAACGAGCTGGATCCCGCGGGCGTCCGCGACCAGGGCAAGGACGTATCCGGTCCCCTTCGCTTTTGGTGACAGCGGCCCTTTCTTGAGGAACCGTCCAAGTTCCCGTCCGGTCCAGAACGTATCCACCACGAGCGCCCCTGGATGGGCCAGCTGCAGCTGTGCCTTGAACGTTCTCGCTTTGTGAAACAGCCATGCCAGCCACATGGGGACGACCACCGCCAAAAGAAGCACGACGACGGCCAGCACCTTGAGACTGTCCGGATAGCGCGCGGCATCATTGACCTTGACCAGAAGCCTGACAAGAAGAACAGCAACTCCGGTGGCGCCGACTGCTGCGCCCAGCCGACGCTTTGTACCCATCTGACCTCCCCCGGGCAGGCCAGGCTGGCCGTGCTACCGCTTACCGTACTACCCGCCCGGGACGGGACAGGTTTCGACGCCAACCTGGCCGCCGGCCGCTGTACCGTGGGCCGGATGGATACTTCAACACTCCTTGCGGCGTATGACCAGCAGCTCCGCACCGACGCCGAGACCCCCAGCGCGGCAGCCGTCGAGCGGCTGGGCCCCCTGCGGCTCGTGACCTTCGCGGGCGGCCGCGGGTTTGTGACCTATCAGGACCTGGCCGGAGCCAGCGCGGAGACGATCGCCCGGTGGGTGGCCGTGGCCGTGGCGTTTTACCGTGCGGATCCGGACATCGTGCGCGTTGAATGGAAGACCCGCGGCCACGACCATGCGCCCGGGTTGCACGAAGCGCTGCTGGAGAACGGTTTTGAGCCGGACGAAACCGAGTCCGTGATGATCGGCGCCGCCGGTGCGCTGGACGTCGACGCGGCCCTGCCGTCCGGCGTGAGCCTGCGGCGCGTGACGGAGGAACCGGACATCCGGGCGATGAGCGCTATGCAGGACGAGGTGTTTGGCAGTCCTGTTTCGGACGGAAATGCCGAGGCGATCCTGCGCCGGATGGCCCGCGACGACGGGATGGAGCTGTGGGTGGCCGAACATGATGAGGTGGTGGTCAGCGCGGGCCGGCTGGAGCCGGTGCCGGACACGGACTTCGCCGGAATCTGGGGCGGGGCCACGCGCGAGGAGTGGCGCGGCCGGGGCATCTACCGCGCGGTCACCGCAGCCCGGGCGCGTGCGGCGCTGTCGCTGGGCAAGACGCTCATCCACAGCGACTCCACCGAATATTCACGGCCGATCCTGGAGCGCTACGGCCTGGTCCGGGTGTCCACAACGACCCCGTATCGCTGGCGGGCTGAGCATCTTGACGGCGCCGTGGCAGACTGATGCCGTGAATCCGGGACCCGGACCCGGACCCGGACCCGGCTACGCCGCATACGCCGCCAAGATGCGCGGCCTGATGGACGCCGGCGTAGACCTCGAGGTGGACGCGAGATTCGTTGACATGCTGAGTCCGCGGCGGGCCCACATCCTGGATCTCGGCTGTGGAATTGGGTCGGCGGTCGGCGCGCTTCGAGCCCGCGGCCATATGGCGTACGGCGTTGATCCGTCCGACGACGTCCTGACGGTAGCCCGCGAGCTGTTCGACCCGGCCTGTTTTCAGGACATGAGTGCCGGTGCCGTGTCTGCCTCGGCACTGCCTGCACGGGGCCTTCCGGGCGCCTTTGACTTCGTCTTCATGTCCGGGAACGTCCCTGCCTTCCTCACTGATGACGCTCTGCCGAAAATCTTCAAGCAGGTCTCCTCGATCCTGAATCCGGGTGGCGGCCTCATCATCGGTACTTCCACGAAGGCCAAGGGCGGCCCTGCGCAGCAGGATGTGGCGGCCGCCGGCTCCGGCCTCACCCTGACCCACCGCTTTTCGGACTGGCACCTCGGCCCGTTCAGCGAGGAATCACCCTGGTCGGTCAGCGTCTACTCGAACGCGGGCACGCGACGAGCGGCCGAGGGCCCTGACGGGATGTTTGTGCTCGGCGCATGATGCGCCGTCGCGGGGGCGGCTCTTGGCCAACTTCCCGTGTGCCTCAGCAGCGGAAGTAGTGGTTGCGTCGGGGTGTTTGGTGGGGGTCGATGTGGGGTGGCGGGATGAACCAGGGGATGCCGTTGCGGGGTTGGATGGTCCATTGTTCTTTGTGGATCAGGTGGTGATGGTGTGAACACAGGAGTGTTCCGTTGTCGGTGCTGGTGGTGCCGGCGCGGGACCAGTAGGTGATGTGGTGGGCTTCGCACCAGGGGGCGGGGATGGTGCAGCCGGGGAAGGTGCAGCCTTGGTCGCGGGCGGTGATGGCTTTGCGGATGTGGGGCGGGAAGACGCGGGTGGTGCGGCCGATGTCCAGGACCCGGCCTTCGCTGCCGAGCAGGACGGGGATGATGTCGGCGTCGCAGGCGATTTTGCGGATGGTCGCGGCGGTGACGGGACCGGTGAACGCCATGGTGCCCGTGCCGGTGAACCCGAAGGGGCCGGTGCCTGGTCCTCCGGCGTCCCCGGTCCCGTCCAACGTCGCAGCTTCCTCTGTGTCGGTCAGCCGGGTGAGGCGTTCGAGCAGGTCGCGGTAGTCGATGGTGACCATGACCTGGGGCCGGAGTCCGCCCGCGGCGGGGAGTCCGCCGGAGGCCATGGCGACCTTGCAGCCGCCGACGAGGCCGTCGAGGTGTTTCTGCGGCCGGGACCGCCGGTCCAGTTGGTTTGGCACGAAACCGTCGGCGGCCTCGTTGCCGGCCGTACCGCCGCCGGTGCGGGGGTTGGTGGCGGTGTTCATCACGGTCAGAAGGTGTTCGAACTGTTCGGTGGTGGCGAAGATTTCCAGGTGCTGCAGCCCGTGGCAGGGTTTGCGGATGAACGCGCCCTGGAGCTGGCGGAGGACTTCCTCGGAAGGTTCGGCGCCGTCCTGGTCGATCGCGTCCACCCAGCGCTTCGTGATCCGGGTCAGGAAGTCGGGGTCGTGTTCGGCCGCGGTGCGGGTCAGGGCGTGTTCCATCCGGGCACTGGTCTCCGGATCGCAGACGGGCCGGACCCGGTCCAAAGCGTGGGTGATGATGGTCGCGGACCGGGACGGGACGGCCCCGGCGGCGACGGCCGCGGCGAGTTCCTCGCGCACCGGCGGCAGCGGCTGGCCGGTCATCCCGGTGCGGGGCAGCAGGTCCTGCGCCAGGGTGAGGCGGCGGTGGGCCTCGACGGCGCTGATCTGCAGCTGGTCCCGGAGGAACTCGGAGGTTTTGCGGTAGCCGTCGTCGAGGGCCGGGGCGCCGTCGTTCGCCGCCTCGAAGCGGGTGCGCTGCACCGCCCCGGCGGCGACGAGCTGCAGGTATTCCGCGGCCCGGGTGATCTCCTCGACCCGGCCGGCGAACTCCGCCGCCTCCGCGAAACCGAGCAGCGCGGCGTCGCCGACCGCCGTCGCACAGAACCCGCGCAGCTGCCCGAGAACGCTGTCCAGCGGCGGAACCCGGCGCCCCTCACCGTCCGGCCTGCCGGCCGGACGAACGATGAGAGCTGCACCGATTCCCATGACTCAATCCTGCCGGGGACCTATGACAATAAGGGGTGCCACGGACAGGCCAAGACCAGTTCAAAGTGGGCGGCCTGGACCCGAGGGAAATCGTCCGGCGTGCCGGCCGGACGAACAACGAGGGCTGCACCGATTCCCATGAACTAAATTCGCGGCCGGCCCCACCAGGCTCAGGGGACCTCCTTGAAACGCTGCCAGGCGGTTTGGCGGGTGATGCCCAGGGCGCCCCCGATCCGGGACCAGCTGATGTCCCTGTCCCTGGCAGCGCCCACCCAGTGCCTCAGTTGCTCCTCGACGTGGGAGCCAACGCGGGAAATCTCCGGCAAGTGCGCCAGGATTGCCTCATCGCTCAGCTCTTGCCATGCGGGCCCAAGCGCGGCCCCAGCTACGCCTTCCCCGGAAGCCTCGGCGGGGGCGTCCAGAAGATCCCGGGCGGCGCCCACGCAGTCCTCACAGATGGAGATGCCCGGCCCTGCGACGAGCCGCCGGTCAGGTGCCCCGGGGAGGCCGCAGAAAGAGCAGTAGCGCTGCGGTGAATCGACGTCGACCATTTGTGCTCCCGTGCTGCGTGGCGCCGTTGACAACGTCAGGTGTCACCTGACACCCTCACGTGTGACCTTTCGCACATCGCCTGGCTCCCAGAATAGCGGCACCGCCGGCAAAGAACAGGGCTCCGGCGCTGCGCCTGCCGGGCCGCTGCTGCGGGGACCGTTCCGGTGGCTCTTTATTGCGGGCATCGGCGATGGGATCGGCGACGACGTCGCACGCGCCCTGCTGCCGGTTGTGGCGGTTGCCGTCCTCAGCGCCGGGGCTTTTGAAGCGGGCATCCTCAACGCCCTGGGCCTGGCGGCGTTCCTGGTTCTGGGCGTGCCGGCGGGCGTTCTGGTGGACCGCTGGCCCCGGAAACCGGTCCTGATCGGTGCCAACCTGGTCCGGGCCGCCGCGGTGCTGACGGTGCCCATTGCCTACGCAGCGGGGGCCCTGCAGCTCTGGCACCTCTTCCTCGTCGCCGCCGTCATCAGCGTCGCCGACGTTTTCTTCACCTCGGCGCACTCGGCGGTGATGCCGACGCTGCTGGCGGGCGACCAGCTCGCGCGCGGCTACGCCAGGGTGCAGGCCGTCCAGAGCGGCCTCGCCGTCGCCGCCCCCGGGGTCACCGGTGTTTTGATCAGAATCGCAGCAGCACCCGCCGTCCTGGCGATCTCGGGCCTGGCCTATCTCTTCTCCGCCGCGGTGACGTGCGCGCTGCCGGAGGTGCGGACGCCCAGAACCCCGGGCCCCACGGGGTTCTGGGCGGAGGCGCGCCACGGGCTGGTCTTTACGCTGGGGCACCCGATCGTCCGGGCCCTGATGGGCTCGGTGGCGCTGGTCAACGCGGCCGGTATGTGGGCCGCCGGCGCCAAAGTCGTCTTTGTCCTCAACACCCTCCGGATACCGGCGGACCAGGTCGTGGCCTTGGGCGCCGTCTCCGCAGCCGGCGGACTTCTGGCCTCGCTGATGGCCACCGGCGTAACCCGCCGCTTCGGAATCGGCAAGACGAAGGTCATCGCCAGCGTGGCGGGGGCATGCTGCATGCTGCTGGTTCCCGCGGCCCCCGCCCTGGCGCTGCCGGCGGTGTTCTGGGTCGGACTCTCCGGCTTCGGCTGGTCCTACTCCGTGGTGCTGACCGGACTGGCCGGGTCCGGCATCGTGGCCCGGCTGGTCCCGGCGGACCTCATGGGCCGGGCGATGTCCAGCTACCGCCTTGTCACCCTGGGGGTCATGCCCGTGGCCAGCCTCGCCGGAGGCTTCCTGGCACTCCTCGCCGGCGAGGCCCCCGTCCTATGGGGGGCGGCCCTCATTGCGGCGGCCTCGGCCCTGCCCGTCATCGCCTCGCCGCTTCGGCACTGGCAGACGTTCCCGGAGGAACTCGACGTCCAGCGCACCACACGGACGATCCAGCCGGTGGAGTCCTGAAAGCCTAAACTAGGCCTCGCTGGTGGCCACGCCCGCGCTGGAGAGGGCGGCAAGCAGTTCGGTGCGTCGTTCTTCGGTCCCGAGACTAAGGACGTAGCCGTGTCTTGCCTTGAGCCGGACGGCCGGCCCGGTGTCCTGGATCAGTGCAAGCCCGAAGGTGCCGAGCCGAAGCCCGAAGCCGTACTGCAGGCCCCTAATCTCCTGCGCCGAAGCGGATCGGATCTCTGAGAGGGGGATGCGGGACCGGTAAAGGGGTAGCCATGTGAGGATGACTTCGTCCTCTGTCACCCGGATCCGGGAGTAACCGAAGGAGAACACAGCAAGAAGAGCAGTGACTGCGGCGAGCACTCCAAGTCCCGTAGGCTCCTTCTTCCCGGCGCCGGACAAGAGCGCCCCGGCGAAGCTCGCGGCGAGAATCACGTATACGACGGCGAAGATGCTTCGGGGTGCCTTGCCGTAAAACATCCTGCCGGAATCGAAGAGCGTCGCCGACGTCGGGTGCCTGGGGGCCATGATCTCATCCTCGCATGACGCCCATCCCCAGGCGTAGGGACGTAAATCGCGGCCGGCCCGCTGTGGGAGAGCTCACGCCACGCGCCGGGAAGCTGCCGGCCGGAGCCCCGGTTGAACCAAGGGACAGCAGCAGCCCCCGGACGGGGCCGCCCCCCCAGCGAAAGGGACGAGAATGACGATCGCCCATGAAGAAGCAGTAATCGACGCCGCAGCGGTGGACGCCATCTTTGCCCAGGCGCGCACAGCCAACGCCTTCACCGGCGAGGTCACGGACGAGCAGGCCCGCGCCATTTACGAATTGACCAAGTTCGGTCCCACCGCGTTCAACTCGCAGCCGCTGCGTGTCACCTACGTCCGCTCCGATGAGGCGCGGGCCACCCTGGTGGACGCCCTGTCCGCCGGGAACCGCGCCAAGACTGCGTCCGCGCCGCTGGTCGCGGTCCTCAGCACCGACACCGCCTGGCACGAGCAGTGGGACACCTTCCTCCCCGGCTTCAACGCACCCAAGGCCATGTACGACGCGGCGCCGGACCTTGCCGCGGCCACGGGCAACAACAACGCCCACCTGCAGGCCGGGTACTTCATCCTGGCGGTCCGTTCGCTGGGACTTTCGGCCGGGCCAATGACAGGCGCCGACTTCGGCAAGATCGATGCCGCCTTCTACCCGGACGGGAGCCAGAAGAGCTTTATGGTGGTCAACATCGGCCAGGCCGCCGAGAACGCCTGGGGCGCTCCGAAGCCCAAGTTCGCCTACGAAGACGTGGTCCGCACCGTCTAACCCGGCAGCAGGGCGGCGGCAGGCGACCGGGTCGGCGGGCAGTGGCAGACTATGCCCATGCGGAACCTGATTGTGGTCGCTTTCCTGGAGCCGGTCACCGAGGGAATGGAATTCCCCCGCGACGCGTGGCCCCTGCACATCACGCTGGTGAAGTTCGACGTCGTCGATGATGAGCTGGCCGGCCGCGTGGCCGCGCTGATGGATGCGCCGGTCCGGGCCGCGCTGGGCAGCACCGTCACCGTGGGCGTAGAGGCCGGATTTGGCCGGGGCGGATCAGTCCCGGTCAGCCTGATCGACGCCAGCGCCCCGCTCCAGGGCCTCCATGAGGCACTTGTGGGAGTGGTCGAGGCGTTGTCGGGACGGGTCGCCACCCCCGGTTACACCGGGGCCGGTTTCCGCCCGCATGTGTCGCACCGGGCCGGGAAGGCGCCCAGGGCGGGCGAGAATTTGGAGCTGGACCGGATCGCGCTCGTGGACATGGCGCCCGACGGCGGGCACGCCACGAGGCGGATTCTGCGTCTTTGGGGACCAAATCGTGAATGAACCTCTTCATTTGTTCACCGAGGTGCAATACTTGGGTCAAATTCGGAGTCAGACACCCGGGGAGACCGGGGTCACAAGGCGTGCGCTGGGGGAATCACGGGATGATGCTTGACACCTCCACACTGCGCGTCGGTTTGGCAGTCGTGACCTTGACGTTGCTCTGCCTGTTCTACTTCATCACGTACCGGCGGACCCGCTCGCCCTTCAGCGGGTGGTGGTGTTCAGCGCTGCTGTTCTTCCTCACCGGGTCGGCCTCCTATCTCCTCGATGGCACCGAGCACCAGGCATGGGCGAACCCGCTGGGCAACACGTTGCTGGTCGGGGGAGCCGTCGCCATGTGGGCGGGCGCCCGGTCGCTGCGCAACGGAAGCTCCCCGCTTTGGACCCTGCTCGCGGCCCCTTCGCTGACGGGTGTCGTGGCGGTATTGGACCATCCGGCAACCAACAACTGGTCCGGCGGCGCTGTCCTGCTGGGCATGATGGGGCTGATGCTGGGGCTCTCCTCCCGCGAGCTCTTCCTGCTCGACGTCGACTACTCCCGTGTGCACCGCCCCCTCGCCTACGGCTCAGCGTTCCTGGCCCTGTTCTACGCCGGCCGGCTGACAGCCTTTCTGATCGACGGTCCGGAGGGGCCGGTGTTTGTTGCCTACTTCGGCTCTGTGGTGACGACGCTCCTGACCTCGATGATCCTGGTGCTGGCTTCCTTCACCATGGCGGAGCTAAGCAACGAACAACTGACCCGTGACCTGAGGGCGCGCGCCACTGTGGACGGCCTCACCGGGCTGCTCAACCGCACGGCCTTCGTGGACCTGGCGGAGAATGAACTGCGCCGCCTCAGCGGTGCGCGGACCACCGCGGCCCTTGTCCTGGCGGACCTGGACCACTTCAAGGCCGTCAACGACCAGTACGGGCACGCCGCCGGGGACGAAGCGCTGCAGGCGTTCGCCGCCGCATGCACCTCAGCGGTCCGCTCCACCGACCTCGTGGGACGCTACGGCGGCGAGGAGTTCATCCTGCTCTTGCCCGGCCTTACCCCCGAGCGGGCCGGCCAGATGGCGGCCGTGATCAGCCGCCGGCTGCAGGAAGCACAGCCAAACGTCGCCGCCCGGCTCCCCACCGTGAGCTACGGGATCGCCTCCACCGGGCCCGGCCGGGTGGACCTGCAGGCGCTGATCGCCTCGGCCGACGCCGCCCTCTACCGCGCCAAAACGCTCGGCCGGGACCGGTCGGTGCTGGCCACCAGCCTTCGCGAGGAACAGACAGCCTAGGAAATCACCCCGTCCACCAAGGCCTTGGCCTCGGCCTGCACTTGCTTGAGGTGCTCCGCGCCCTTGAACGATTCGGCGTAGATCTTGTACACGTCCTCGGTGCCGGAGGGGCGGGCCGCGAACCAGGCGTTCTCGGTGACCACCTTGAGGCCACCGATGGCGGCGCCGTTGCCCGGTGCCTCGGTCAGCTTGGCCGTGATGGTCTCGCCGGCCAGTTCCGTCGCGGTGACGTCCGACGGCGACAGCTTGCCCAGGGCCGCCTTCTGCTCCCGCGTGGCGGCGGCGTCGATGCGCGCGTAGACCGGGTCGCCGAACTGGTCGGTGAGGCCCTTGTACAACTGCGAGGGGGACTTGCCGGTGACCGCGGTGATCTCGGACGCCAGCAGGGCCAGCAGGATGCCGTCCTTGTCCGTGGTCCAGACGCTGCCGTCCATTTTATTGAACGAGGCGCCGGCGGATTCCTCCCCGCCGAAGGCACCCTCGCCGGACAACAGACCGGGCACGAACCACTTGAAGCCCACCGGCACCTCCACGAGCTTCCGGCCCAGGCTCTCGGCCACCCGGTCGATGATCGAGGAGGACACCAGGGTCTTGCCAATCACGGACTGCGGATTCCAGCCGGTGCGGTGCCGGTAGAGGTAGTCGATGGCGACCGCGAGGTAGTGGTTAGGGTTCATCAGGCCGCCGTCCGGCGTCACGATCCCGTGCCGGTCGGCGTCGGCGTCGTTGCCCGTGGCGATGTCGAAGGCTGCGGACCCGTCCGCACCAACAGACATCCGGTTGATCAGCGAGGCCATCGCCGACGGCGAGGAGCAATCCATCCGGATTTTCTCGTCCCAGTCCAGCGTCATAAAAGCCCACTGCGGGTCCACGGTCGGGTTCACGACGGTGAGGTTGAGGTGGTGGCGCTCTCCGATTTCGCCCCAGTAGTCCACGGATGCGCCGCCCATCGGGTCGGCGCCGATGCGGACCCCCGCCTCGCGGATGGCGTTGAGGTCCAGCACGGAGGGCAGGTCATCGACGTAGCTGGAGAGGAAGTCGAACTTCCCGGTGGTGCCGGCGGCCAGGGCCTCGGCAATCGGGACCCGCTTGACCCCGCGCAGGCCGTTCTCGAGGAGTTCGTTGGCGCGGTTGGCGATCCAGCCGGTGGCGTCGGTGTCGGCCGGGCCGCCGTGCGGCGGGTTGTACTTGAAGCCGCCGTCGCCCGGCGGGTTGTGGCTGGGAGTGACCACGATCCCGTCGGCCTGTGGCGCGCCGGAGGGTGCTTTGTTGTTGTGGGTCAGGATGGCGTGGCTCAGGGCAGGGGTGGGGGTGTAACCGTGACGGGCATCAATCAGGACGTGAACGCCGTTGGCCGCGAGGACCTCGAGGGCCGAATTCTGCGCCGGTTCACTCAGGGCGTGGGTGTCCTTCGCGAGGTACAGCGGACCGGTAATGCCCTGGCCCGCGCGGTATTCCACGATGGCCTGGGTGATGGCGAGGATGTGGGGTTCGTTGAACGAGGCTTTGAGGCTCGAGCCCCGGTGCCCCGAGGTTCCGAACGCCACCCGCTGGCCGGGGTCGCCCAGGTCAGGCGCGACGTCGTAGTACGCATCCAGGAGCGCAGTGAGGTCAACAAGGTCTTGGGGTTGGGCAACTGTGCCCGCGCGGCTAGCCATGGCTCCAGCATGCCAGACGCGGGGGCAGGGGCAACATGGTTTCGCGGGAATCGGGCCGCTGTGACGCCGCAGGTCACCCTCTCGAAACGGCGCGGCGGTAATCTGGAGGTACACACGCCAGAGGGGAACACCATGACCGATCAGACCAGACACGATGAGGCGCAGCGCGGCCACCAGCCGCCCTGGACCCCGCCGTATGGTTCCGACGGGCGTCTCCCTCCCATGCCGGCGTCAGCACCGCACCTCGGCCAGCCGCCCTACAGCGGTTACGGCCCGGGCCCGTACGCCGATGCCTACGGCCAGCCGAACTACTACGGGGTGCCGGCAGCGCCGAGAGTCCTGAGCATCGCGAGCCTGTGCTGCGGCATCGCGTCCTTCCTCGGTTTCGGGTTCTTCCTGCTCCCGCAGTTGGCCGCCGTCGTCCTCGGGCACCTGGCGCTGAGCCGGGAGCCGTCCGGGCGGGGCATGGCGATCGCCGGCCTGGTCCTGGGCTATGTCGCTATTGCCATCACGGTGCTGGTGGTCGTCACCCTCGGGGTCGCACTCTCGAACGCGGACTTCATCGGCCCGTAAGGCCGTTCACCGGGTGGCGCCCCGGGCCTACGGAACCTCTGAGAGGAGCTTCCGGACTGCCTCCGCCACCGCCGTGCGGAATTCCGGGTGGTCTGCGAGCTCCGCGGGGAAGATTTCCTTGACCGCCAGGAGCCGGCCGGCGAGTCCGGCCTCAGAGCCGTCCGCGGCTGCCCGCAGCGCTTCCGCCATCGGATCATCCAGGGGCAGTGACCGGCCGTTGGCATCCCGCCCGCGGTAGACGAACACCATCCAGGCCGCGACCAGCAGGGCGCCGGAGAGGGGGACTTCGCCGGCGGATAACCGGTCCGCGACCGTCCCGAGGATCCTGACCGGCAGCTTCTGCGACCCGTCCATGGCGACCTGGATGGTGGTGTGCCCCAGGTTCGGGTTGGCGAACCGGTCCAGGATCGATTCGCCGTAGGCCGCCAGATCCGTGCCCGGCGGGGCCGTCAGGGTGGGAATGATGTCGTTACGCTGCAGGCGCCGTGCCTCTTCCACGAGTCCGGCCGCGGCGACGGCGTCGGCGATCGTTGCGTGCCCCCGAAGTGCCCCGAGGTACGCCAGCAGGGAGTGGGTGGCATTGAGCATGCGCAGTTTGGCGAGTTCGAAGGGGCCGACGTCGCCGGTGATTACTGCTCCTGCGCGCTCCCACGCCGGGCGCGGTCCGGGGAAGTTGTCTTCGATGATCCACTGGCCAAACGGCTCCGCCACCACCAGGCCCTCGTCCCGCCGGCCAAGCAACTGTTCGGCCTCCCGGCGGTTGGCCTCGGTTGTCGCGGGGACAATCCGGTCCACCATCGTGGACGGGAAGGTGACGGCGGCGTCGAGCCATTCCAGCAGTCTCTCCGCTCCTGCCGCCTCCGCCAGTTCCAGCACGAGGCCCCGGGTGACGCCGCCATTCGACATCAGGTTGTCGCAGCACATCACGGCGAACGGGGCGCCCGAGGAAGCGTGGCGCCGGGCCAGGCCCCGTGCCAGCAGGCCGAGCGGGGTGCGGCCCGGCCCGGCGAAGCCCCTTCCGGCGACTTCGGCTTTCAGGGCCGCGACATCCGCCGCCACGGCGGGGTTGCCGAGATCCAGGCCGCCGCCGAGCTTTCGCGGGTAGCCCTTTTCGGTAATGGTCAGGGACGCCAGATGGACGTTCTCCGCCGCCAGCGTCCGCAGTACCTCCTCGGAGCCGGTCCCCGGGAACGCGACCCCGCGCAGCGAGCCCACCACCCGCAGCGACGAGGTGTCCCGGGCCTTGGTCAGCACGGAGTAGAGGCCGTCCTGCGGGCCGAGCTGTTCCGCAACCCGCGCCGAACGTCCGGTGACGCCGAGGATTCCCCACCGGGTATCGCCGGTGGCAGTGGCGGCGTCCTCGGTGTAAACGGCCTGATGGGCGCGGTGGAAAGCGCCGACGCCGAAGTGGACCATGCCGGTGCCGAGGGCGCGGGGGTCCACGGCCGGACCGGCGACGCCGGGGCGTGCCGACACTTCCGCCACGGTGGCGAGCGAGAGGCGGTCAGTGATGATGGTTGCAGACATCGTTGGCCTTTCAGCCGGCGGGGGAGGGCGGCGCGGGTGGCAGCCCGGCGGTCAGTCCGTCTCTTCGCGGACCTGAGAGACAAGCTGCGTGGGGTTGACGAACCTCAGGGCCACCACCAGCAGCACCATCATCATGAGCATGTAGACCACAGCCATCGCGTCCACGGACTGCTGGGCGCGGATGCCGGCCCCGGTCATCGCCGTAAAAAGCGCCACGACGAGGGTGTCAGAGGTGGAATCCGAGGTCAGGAAGGTCAGCTCGAACATGCCCACTGTCCGGACCAGCACCAGGACCGCGGCAGCGAGGATGCCCGGTACCAGCAGCGGCGCAAGGATCCTCGTGAACAGCCGCAGCATGTTGGCGCCGCACATCCGGGCCGCCGATTCGATCGACGGGTTGATCTGCTCAATGAACGGCGTCATGGTCAGAATGACGAACGGGATGGACGGGACAAGGTTGGCCAGGATCACGCCGGTCAGGCCCGGTGCCAGGTGGTAGTACGTCAGCAGCGTGGCCAGCGGGATGCCGTAGGTGATCGGGGGCATCATGATCGGCAGCAGGAACACGAGCATCAGGATGTTCTTGCCCGGGAAGCTGCGGCGGGCCAGCACGTAGGAGGCAGGAGCTCCGATCAGCACGGAGATTCCGACGACGGCGATGGAGACGGTCAGCGTTGTGCCGATAACCTGGCCGAGGTCGTATTCCTTCCACGCATCGGCGTACCAGGCGGGCGTGTAGCCCGACGGCAGCCAGGTGTCGAACCATTCCTTGGCGAAGGAGTTGACGACCACCGAGGAGACGACGCCGAGCAGCAGCAGCAGGAACACGGCCATGCTTCCCCAGATCAGGAACGTTCCAGGGGAGGCCGCCAGCGGCCGTTTGGCGGCGGCGGGCGTGGCGCCGGCCTTTGGTTTCAGTGTGAGGCTCATCAGCCTTTACCTCCGGTGGATCCTTTGTACATGCGGGAGCGCCAGATCAGCACCAGGACGATGACGACCAGTTCGACGGCGCCCATCACGATGGCCGCTGCGGACGCGAGCGGGTAGTCGAACTGCTGGCCCCAGGCGTTGTAGGCCACGTAGGCGATGACGCGGGTGGACCCGGACGGATCGCCCACGAGGATGGCCGAGGGGAAGACGCTGAAGGCGAGGACGAAGGTCAGGCAGAAGGTGATGGCCAGCCCCGGTGCCAGCAGCGGCAGGGTGATCCGGCGGAATCGCTGCTTCCAGTCCGCGCCCAGGGTCCGGGCGGCGGCCTCGAGCGAGGGATCGATGCCGGAGAGGTAGGACAGGATCAGCAGGAAGGCGAACGGGAACCCCGAGATGATCAGGGACCAGAGCACGCCCCAGTAGTTCTGGACCAGCTGGAGCGGCTCGAACCCGAGAAGTCCAAGGAAGCGGTTCAGCCAGCCGCGCTGTCCGAAGAAGTTCAGCAGGCCCTCGGCGGTGAGGACGGTGCCGAGCGTGATGGGGATGACCAGCACCGTGGTCAGGGCACGCTTGCCCCGGAACTTCCCGCGCATCTTGTACGCGATCGGAACGGAGACCAGGACGTTCAGCAGGGCCGCCGGGAGTGCCAGCTGCAGGGTTACCCAGATCGAATCCAGGCCTCTGACCGACGGGTCGGTGAAGAACTTCACGTAGGCGCCGAACACCCCGCCGGTTTTCGGCTGGAAAGACAGTCCCAAACCGTAGACAAACGGGTAAACGAACAGCACCAGGGCGAACACCAGGGCGGGCAGCAGCAGGAGCAGAAGCTTGTCGATGCCGCGCTCGGCCAGCCGGTGGGACAGTGCGGGCCGGCTTCCCGGCTCCTGGTCCACCCGGGCCGGGCGCTGCCCGGTGAGGGTCACAGCGCCGCCGCCTCAAGCTCGGGGGCCGGGCTCGCCGTCGGCGAAAGTTCCGCCGGGAAGACCAGCACGCGCTCCTGCGCCGCGGTGAGGGTGACCCGTTGGCCGGGTTCCACATGGCGTGGCGTCCGGACATGCAGGGGCTTTCCGGCGTCGGAACGGGCCTCGACAGCGAACTCACGGCCCTGGTACTCGACCACTTCCACCGTGGCGTCAATGCTGGCAAGGCCTGCCGGGGCCGTCCCTGCCGGGGCGATGTCGAAGTCTTCGGGGCGCAGCGCCACCTTCACGGCGTCGCCGGCGCGGAGCGGTTCCTTGGCCGAACCGGTGACGGTGGTGCCAAGGACCGAAACGGTCACGGCACTGCCGTGGACCCGTTCCACGACGCCCTCCAGCAGGTTGCGGTAGCCCATGAAGTCGGCGACGTGCCAGTTGACCGGGTGCTCGTGCAGTTCCTGCGGCGTGCCGACCTGCTGCACCTCGCCGAGGCGGAGAACCACCAGCCGGTCGGCCAGCGACAACGCCTCTTCCTGGTCGTGCGTGACGTAGAGCGTGGTGAGGCCAAGCGACTGGTGCAGGCGGCGGATCTCGGTCCGCATCTCGAGGCGCAGCTTCGCGTCCAGGTTCGAGAGCGGCTCGTCCATCAGCACCAGCGGCGGGCGGAGCACGACGGCGCGGGCGATTGCCACGCGCTGCTGCTGGCCGCCGGACATCTGGCCCGGCAGCTTGCTTGCGTGCGGCCCGAGCTGGACCAGTTCGATCGCCTCAGCCACACGCTTCTTGATTTCCGCCTTGGGAACGTTGCGCATCTCCAAGCCGAACGCGATGTTCTTCTCCACGCTCAGGTGCGGGAAGAGGGCGTAGTTCTGGAAAACCATGCCGAAGCCGCGTTTCTCGGGCGGGAGCTGGTCGATCTGCTTGCCGTCCATGAGGATGCGGCCGCCGGTCAGCGGCAGCAGGCCGGCCAGGCAGTTCAACGCCGTGGACTTGCCGCAGCCGGACGGTCCCAGCAGGGCGATGAATTCCCCGCTGCGGATCGAGAGGTTGAGGTTTCGGAGCGCGTTCTGGCCGCCGAAGGAACGGGCCACATTTTCAAGCTCGAGCGTCTCAAAACTCGTGGCGTGAATGCTCATTTCTTCTGCTCAACCTTTCCGGTGGCCACCTGCGTGTCCCAGGTGTCGAAGGCCTTGACCAGGGCGGCGGCGTCGATGGGCGTGGCCTTGGGGTTGTCCTTGATCAGCGCATCGTATTCAGGGCGGCCGAACTTCGCGATGACGTCCTTGCTGGCCTGCGGGGCAAGGTCAACCGCGACGTCCTTGATGGCCGGACCCGGGTAGAAGTAGCCGGTATCAAACGTCTTGGCCTGCTGTTCCGGGGTCAGTGCGTACTGCAGTACCTGCAGGATTGCCGCCATCTTGTCCGCGGAGACGCCCTTGGGTACCGCGGCGTACTGCGCGTCCGTGACCCAGGTGAAGCCCTTGAGTGCCTGTGTCTTGAAGTTTTCCGGGACCTGGCCCAGGGCGCGGGGGTTGATGTCCCAGCCCGTGGTCGTGATCGCCATGTCCCAGGTGCCGTTCTTCAGGTTGTTCATGGTCACGCCCGTGCCGGTGGGGTAGGAGGTGACGCTCTGGTTGAGCTGCTTGAGGTAGTCCCAGGTCTTGCTCCAGCCGTTCACCGGGTCCTTGGGGTCGGAGTCGCCGAGGATGTACGGCAGGCCCATAAGGAAGGTGCGGCCGGGGCCGGAGTTGGCCGGGCGGGCGTAGCCGAAGCGGCCCGGGTGCTCCTTGGCCCAGCTCAGGAGCTCCTCTGCCGTGGTCGGCGGGTTGGGCACCTTGTCCGGGTTGTATTCCAGAAGCGGACCGGAGGGGTAGTAGGTCAACGCGACGGCCTGGTCCTGGGCGAGCTTCTGCATCGCGGCGGCAGGTTCCTGGTAGTTGGCCATGTTGCCCAGGCGGTCCTTGTAGTCCTTGGCGACCGGGGCGAAGAGGCTCTCGCTGATGCCCGCGGCGAGCCCGTCGGTGCCGGTCAGGACGAGGTCGATCTTGAGGTTTCCGGCCTGCTGTTGGGCTTTGACCTTGCCGGCCATGTCGGGGGCGCCGGCCGTCTCCCAGGTGACCGCAGAAATGATGTCCGGGTGGTCCTTGGCGAACTGGTCGAAGATGGCGCCGGTCAGCTGCTTGTTGCCTGCAACATCGAGGATGTTCAGGGTTACGGCTTTGGAGGGCTTCTCCGGCACACTTCCGGCGGACAGCGTCGCTGCGGAGGCGCTGTCGCTGCCCGGGGCGCCGCAGCCGGTGGCCAGCAGCCCGGCCACGCCGAGGGTTGCTGCCCACTGGACTCTTCTAGATGCTCGCATGGGATTTCCTTTCATTGCGCCCGGCAGCATTGCCGGACGGATGCTCACGGATGGCGGAGGGCACTACGGATGTGGACTGCCGGACAACGATTTCGATCGGAAGGTATTCCGCGGCGCGGGGGGCCGAATGCGGATCCAGGCTGTCAACCAGCCGGTCGACGGCGGCGCTGCCAACCTTGCGCAGGGGTGCCCGGACGGTGGTCAAAGCGGGGGAAACGAGGGTTGCGGCGTTGATGTCGTCAATGCCGACCACACTCATCTCGTCCGGGACGGTGATGCCCCGGGCATGCAGCCGGGCGATGATGCCCAGCGCCATGAGGTCGTTGTAGGCCAGAACGGCCGTGAGGCCGGCGGCTACCGCGAGGTCCGCCGCGGACTGACCGCCGCCAAAGACCGGCGCGAACGAGCCCAACGGCATCACTTCAAGTCCGGGCAGACCCGGGACGGCCTGGTCGATGCCGAGGCGTCGCTGCTGGTCCGACCAGGAACCGGTGGGCCCGCCGGCGTAGCCGACCTTCCGGTGTCCCAGGGCGTGGAGGTGTTCGAGCGCCTGGCGGACAATCTCCTGATCGTCGACGGTGATGTCCGGCAGGCCGTGCAGGCGCCGGTTGATCAACAGCACGGGGATCCCGCCGAGCAGCGACGCCAGGTCCGCGTCGGACATCCGGGAGGAGCACAGAATCAGACCGTCCACCTGAGGCTTGAGTTTGCTCACCAGCTCCCGCTCCAGACGGCTGTCCTCATCGGAATCGGCCACGAAGACCGAATAGCCCGCGGCGAGGGCCCGGGCCTGCACGCCCTTGGTGACCGAGGCGAAATAGGGGTTTTCCAGATCCGGGACCACCAGGCCAAGCGTCCCCTTTCGGCCGGTGGCCAGGCCCCGGGCGGCATTGTTGGGGATATATCCCAGTTCCCGCGCCTTATCGACGATCTGCTGGCGGGTCCGGGGGTTGACCAGATCCGAGGAGGACAGGGCCCTGGACACCGTCGACGGCGAGACGCCCAGCGCCTTCGCCACGTCCCGGACCGTGATGGATCCCTTCATGCGTGCTTCACCTAACATCGTCGTCAGCCGCGCTCCTGTGCGGTCCGTCACATCCTGCAATCGTTTGCAATGATCTGTCAATACTTTCGGAATAAATCATTTGAAGGCTCGATCCGTCAGCCTTGAAATCCCGGCAATTACGGCATTTTCATTGCGTTACAGGACACCGACGTGCATATTTAGATTTAGTTCAAACATTGATTTTGTTGCATTTTGTTTCATTGGAGAGGCAAATTACATGAGTGATTCCACTGCCTGGGCCATCGACCCGGACCGGGCCCTTCCTGCAGATCCGGCAACCCGGAGCATCGCCCGGGAGCTGTACAACGCCGTGTCAGCCCTGCCCATCGTGTCGATGCACGGCCATGTTGAGGCCGAGGTGTTCGTGGACAACGAATTCTTCGGGAACCCCGCGGAATTGCTGGTGATTCCGGACCACTACCTGGTGCGCATGCTGGTCTCGCAGGGCTACTCGCCGGCTGAGCTCGGCGTGGCGAGCCGGCAGGACGGGGCCGTGGGGGAGCGGGATGCGCGCCTGATCTGGCGGCGTTTCTGCGAGAACTGGAAGCTGTTCCGCGGGACGCCCACCCGCTATTGGCTCGAACACGAGCTGGCGGTCGTCTTCGAGACGCCGCTGCAGCCGTCCGCGGATAATGCCGATGTCCTCTTCGACAAGCTCTCGGCCCTGCTCCACACCGAGGCGTTTCGCCCCCGGTCCATCCTTGACCGGTTCAATGTGGAAATTCTGGCCACCACGGATTCCGCGCTGTCCGACCTTTCCGCCCACCGCAAACTCAGTGACGCACTGGGGCCGGGCCGGATCGTCCCGACCTTCCGGCCCGATTCGCTGCTGCACATCGACCACCCGAGTTGGCAGGACGAGATCCGGATGCTCTCCGAAGTTTCCGGGGTGGAGGTGGCGGACTACGCCAGCTTCCTGGCAGCCCTCCGGCAGCGCCGCCATGCGTTTGTCGACGCTGGCGCCCGCGCCACCGACCACGGCCACCTGCTGGCGGACACCACCCCCTTGCCGCCGGAGGAGGCACAGCGGATCTTTGCCGCTGCGGCCCGCGGGGAAGTGACCGCCGAGGAGGCCCAGGCCTTCTCCGGCAGCATGCTGTATGAGATGGCCCGGATGTCCGTCGAGGACGGCCTGGTGATGCAGCTCCATCCCGGGGTGCTGCGCAACCACTGCCACAGCGTGTATGACTCCTACGGCCCGGACAACGGCTTCGACATCCCCGTCGGCGTGGAGTTCACCCGTTCCCTGCGCCCGCTGCTGGAGAGCTTCGGCATGAACAAGGACTTCCGTTTCATCGCCTTCACCACCGACGAAACCGTCTATTCGCGGGAACTCGCGCCCCTCGCCGGCTGCTATCCCGCCATGAAACTCGGAGCCCCCTGGTGGTTCCTGGACAGCCCGGAGCAGATGCGGCGCTTCCGTGAATCCGCCGTCGAAACGGCCGGGTTCTACAACACCAGCGGCTTCGTCGACGACACCCGGGCGCTCGCCTCCATCCCGGCCCGCCACGACTTGTCCCGGCGCATCGACGCCGGGTACCTGGCACGCCTCGTCGCCGAGGGCCGGCTGGGCATGGCGGAAGCCGTGGAAACCGCCGTCGACCTCACCTACAACCTGCCCCTGCAGTCGTACGCCGTCCGCGGCTGACCCCGGAAGGAACATCAATGACGATACGCTCAGCCGAGGTCCTGGTCAGCAGTCCGGGACGAAACTTCGTTACCCTGCGCATCACCACCGACGACGGCGTGGTGGGGCTTGGCGACGCGACCGTCAACGGCCGCGAACTGGCCGTGGCTGCCTACCTCACGGAACACGTGCTCCCGCTGCTCATCGGGCGCGACGAGGCGATGATCGAGGACGCGTGGCAGTTCCTCTACCGCAGCGCCTACTGGCGGCGCGGCCCCATCACGATGGCAGCGATCGCCGCCGTCGACGTCGCACTCTGGGACATCAAGGCGAAAGTGGCCGGCCTGCCGCTGTACCAATTGCTGGGCGGCGCCTCACGCACCGGCTGCCTCGCCTACGGCCACGCGTCGGGCACCGACCTGGACGCCCTGTGCGTCTCGATCCAGAACCATCTCGACCAGGGCTTCAAAGCCATCCGCATCCAGACCGGCGTCCCCGGGCTGGGGCAGATCTACGGCGTCGCCGGGGACCAGCGCCCCGGACAGCGTTACGACTACGAACCCGCCAAACGCCTCCCGAAACCGGCGGAGGAACTCTGGGACACCCGCGCCTACCTCCGCCACGTTCCCGGCGTGTTCGCCGCCGTCCGGGAAAAGTTCGGACCCGAACTTGTCCTGCTGCATGACGGCCACCACCGGATGACGCCGAACCAGGCGGGCTCGCTGGGGAAGAGCCTCGAACCGTACGACCTGTTCTGGCTGGAGGACTGCACCCCCGGGGAAAACCAGGAGGGCATGCGGCGGGTCCGGTCCCAGACCACCACCCCGCTGGCGATCGGCGAGGTCTTTAACACCGTCTACGACTACCAGACGCTGATCACCGAGCAGCTGATCGACTACGTCCGCTCCGCCGTGACCCACACGGGCGGCATCACGGCACTGCGCAAACTTATGGACTTCGCCGCGATCTACCAGATTAAATCGGGCTTCCACGGCCCGACGGACATCTCCCCGGTGGGCCAGGCGGCCCAGCTGCACCTGGGGCTGGCCATCCACAACTTCGGCATCCAGGAGTACATGAAGCACTCCGAGGAGACGCTGCAGGTGTTCCGCACCAGCTACACCTTCGAGAACGGGCTGCTGCACCCGGGGAATAACCCGGGCCTGGGCGTGGACTACGACGACGACCTCGCCGCCGGCTTCGAGTACACCCCGGCGTACCTCCCGACGGCCCGCCTGCTTGACGGGACGGTGCACGACTGGTGAACGCCCCCGAGACCACCGCCGCAACCCTTCCCCTCGCTTCCTGCGTCCTGCTGTTGGCCGCCGGGGATGACGTGGGGGTCGCCATCCGCGACCTCCCCGCCGGAACACGGCTGCGGGACGCTGCCTCGGACCCCGCCGCCTCGGACCCCGCCGGGCAGGAGTTGGAAGTCAGTGCCAACGTCCCCCGCGGACACAAAATCGCGCTCAGGCCGGTCGCGGCCGGCGCGCCGGTGCACAAGTACGGGCAGTCGATCGGCCGGGCCCTGACGGGCATCCGGCCGGGGGACCACGTGCACACACACAACCTCGGCATGGACGAGGTGAAGCAGGACTACGAGTTTGGCACCGCCCGCGTCAGCCCTGCCGTTCCGGCCGGACCACGCCCCACGTTCCGGGGCTACCGGCGGGGAAACGGCAGGGCCGGCACCCGCAACTACATCGGCATCCTGACCTCCGTCAACTGCTCGGCCAGCACGGCCCGGATGATCGCCGACCAGTTCCGCGGCAGCGCCCTTGATGCCTTCCCGAACGTCGACGGGGTTTTCGCCCTGACCCACGGCAGCGGCTGCGGCATGGTCCTGGGCAGTGCCGGCGCCGATGTCCTCGTCCGTACCCTCCGCGGCTACGCGGCGCACCCCAACTTCGCCGGCCTGCTGGTCCTCGGCCTGGGCTGCGAGATGCTCCAGACGGAACGCTTCCTCGACCCGGACAACGCCCCCGCGCTAATTGAGCGGCTCACCATCCAGGACTCCGGCGGGATCAGGGCCACGGTCAAGGCGGGGGTGGCCCTGATCGAAGGGATGCTTCCGGTCATCAATGAACTGCAACGCGAGCCGGTGGACGTTTCCGAGCTGGTGCTCGGCCTGAACTGCGGCGGCTCGGACGGGTACTCGGGCATCACGGCCAACCCCGCGCTCGGGGTCGCCTCGGACCTGCTGGTCGCCTACGGCGGAACGTCGGCGCTCGCCGAGACGCCCGAGGTTTTCGGGGCCGAGCACCTGCTCACCCGCCGGGCAGTCGCTCCCGAGGTGGGCCAGCGGCTGCTGGGGCAACTGGAATGGTGGCGGGACTACGCGAGCTCCGGCGGCGGAAGCCTGGACAACAATCCCTCGCCCGGAAACAAGGCCGGGGGCCTGACCACGATCCTGGAGAAATCGCTGGGCGCCGTGGCCAAGGCCGGCCAGGCCGAGCTGTCCGCCGTTTACGCTTACGCCGAGCCAATGACCAGCCCGGGGCTCGTCTTTATGGACACCCCGGGCTACGATCCGGTGTCCGTCACCGGCCTCGTGGCCGGCGGCGCCAACGTCGTGTGCTTTACCACCGGCCGCGGATCCGTCTTTGGCTGCAAGCCCGTACCGAGCATCAAACTGGGCACCAACACCGAGCTGTACCAGCGCATGCCGGAGGACCTGGACCTCAACTGCGGCGTCATCGTCGACGGCGAAGCGACAGTCCAGGAGGTGGGGGAGCTGATCTTCGCCCGCATCCTCGCCGTGGCATCCGGCGCGCAGACCGTCAGCGAAGAACTCGACCTCGGACAGGAAGAATTTGTGCCATGGCAGCTGGGAACCGTGACGTGAGCAGCGGGACGGACACCCTCCGGCGGCCCGCCCCGAGCGCCATCCTGCAGGCGAACCCCGTGGTGGCGGTGCTGCGCGCCGGCCATGCCCGCGAATACGCACCCGTCATCGCCGCGCTCGCGGACGGGGGAGTCCGCTCGATCGAACTGACGCTGAGCACGGCAGGGGTCTTCGAGCTCCTGCCCGGACTGATCCGGGACTTCGGGGACCAGGTCGAAATCGGCGTCGGCACCGTCACGGCGGAGACGGAGGCCCGAGAGGCCCTCGACGCCGGGGCGCGTTTCCTCGTCACCCCGGTGACCGACAGCGCCATTGTCCGCGCCGCCGCGGAGCGGGACATCCCCGTTTTCCCGGGGGGCCTGACGCCGACGGAACTGTTCACCGGATGGCGGGCGGGCGCCACGGCCGTCAAGATCTTCCCCGCCTCGACGGTCGGCCCCGGCTACATTGCCCAGCTGCGGGGCCCGTTTCCGGAGCTGGCGGTCATCCCCTCCGGCGGAGTCGCAATCGAGGATGCGCCCGGCTGGATCCGGGCAGGGGCGCTGGCCGTCAGCCTGGGCGGCCCGCTCATCGGAGACGCCTTCAAAGGCGGCGACCTCTCAGAACTGACCCGGCGGGCGGCCCGGGTCAGCCGCCTGGTCGCCGACGCGCGCGCCGGGGGCGCGGCGTGAGCCCCGGGCCGAGGGCCGTCGTCACCCTCGGCGAGACGATGGCGCTGATGAAGGCTTCCACCCCCGGGCCGCTTGCCTTCACGGAGTCACTCCGGCTGGGCATTGGCGGCGCGGAAAGCAACGTGGCGATCGCCCTTCGCCGGCTGGGCACCCCGGTGACCTGGGTGGGGCGGGTCGGAGCGGACAGTCTGGGCGACCTGGTCCTGCGGGAGCTGATGGCGGAGGGGCTGGATGTCGAGTGCGGCCGTGACCCCCACGCCCCCACCGGGCTCATGATCAAGGAACGCCGCACGAATGAGACGGCCAAGGTCTGGTACTACCGCTCAGGAAGTGCGGGATCGACGCTCGCGCCTGAACACGTTCCCGAACGGAAAATCGCCGAGGCCCGCCTGCTTCACATCACCGGCATCACCCCGGCGCTGTCCAGGTCCGCCGCGGCGGCCGTGCAGTCCGCCATCGATTGCGCCAAATCTGCTGGCACTCTGGTGTCCTTCGACCTGAATTACCGTTCCGCCCTGTGGCCGAAAGATGCTGCGGCAGTCGTCTTCGAGGCGCTGGTCCGGCAGGCGGACGTGGTGTTCGCCGGCGACGACGAGGCGGCGATCGTGGTCGGCGAGGCGTCCGACCCGCTGGAGCTGGCACACCGGCTCGCTGCCCTCGGCCCGGCGCAGGTGGTCATCAAGCTCGGCGCGCAAGGATGCGTGGCCCTCGTTGACGGCGACGAGCATCAACAGGACGCCATTCCGGTGCGGGCGGTGGACACCGTGGGGGCCGGTGACGCCTTTGTCGGCGGCTACCTCGCCGACCTGCTCGAGGGGCAGCCGGTGCGTGAGCGTCTGCTGACCGCCGTGCGCACCGGAGCCTACGCGTGCCTGGTGTCAGGCGACTGGGAAGGGATGCCGCGGCGTTCCGAGCTTGGTTTGCTGGGCGCCGCCGAACCCGTAAGCCGTTGAGCGGCCGCCGGCACCGGGGCGATTAGCGGCTAAGCGCGGCCACCAGCCGCTCCGCATTGTCCTCCAGCCAGGCGCCTCGGCGGCGGATCAGGCCGCCGACGCCCTCGTCCCACATCCGGGCCCAGCCCCCGCCGAGGACCCTCGCGTTGTGTTCCATCCGTCGGTAGCTCAGTGCGGCCGCCTCGACCCCGAACCCCGGCAGCGCCCGCCGTTCCCCATCAGTCCAGCCGTACGCGTCGGCGAAAATCCGGAGCCGCCGCAGCGGGTCGGTGTCCTCCCAGCCCGGCCACGCATCGGCCGGGTCTCGGAGCGGCGCCCAGTGTGCGGCGGTGTTGAAGGAATCCTTGAAGGCCGTGGCGGGGCCGGCGAGGTCGAAATCGACCAGCCCGACGGCGAGCCCGTCCCGGACCACAACGTTCTGCGGGGTGACGTCAAGGTGGCACACGAGGTCACCCGGGTCCGGGCGGCCGGTGCCCGGCGCGGTATGGCGGGGCGGAAACGGATGCGCGTCCGGCACGAAACCGGCCGAGGCCGTGTGCAGCCGGCGGAGCAGCCGGGCCACGGAGGCCAGCAGCTCCTCGGACTGGACCCACGCCTCCGGGACCGGCCCGGCGCACTGTCCGGCCAGGAAGGTCAGCACGTCCCTGCCCTGTCCGTCGCGGCCAAGGAACCTCGGCGCGCCCTCGAAGCCGGCATCTTCCAGCCAGTCCAGGTAGGCGGCGACGGCCAGGGACTGCGGCTGGTGCGGGCGGCGGATGGTGCCGCCCATCCGCACCACGCCCGCAGTGACATCGCCCGCCGGCATGAGTTCGACGTCGGACCCCTCGCCGGGGGCGGGGACGTAGACGCGGGCCTCAACCGGCGGGCGATGTCGGGTGCTCATTCAGCTCAGCGTACGCCGCCCATGAGCTTCTTGATGGCAGGGGAGGCCGCGGCCAGGCCGACGGCAAGGAGCATCGCCGTGCCGCCAACGCCGATGAAGTACGGCAGTTCGTCGTCGGGGTTGTAGAGGCCCGTGAGCATGCCGGCCAGCGTGGTGCCCAGCGAAACCGAGAGGAAGAACAGGGCCACCATCTGGGTATGGAACGCCTGCGGGGCCAGCTTGGTGGTCACGGACAGGCCGATGGGGGAGAGGAAGAGTTCCGCGAGCGTGAACAGCAGCAGGATCCCCACGAGTGCCAGCAGCGGCGTCTTGCCCTCGCCGGCCAGCGGGATGAACGCCAGGAAGGCGAGGCCCATCACAAAGAGTCCGATCGAGAACTTCAGCGCCGAGCCTGGCTGCTTGTGTCCCAGCCGGGTCCACAGGGCCGCCATAACTCCGGCGAAGATGATGATGAACACCGGGTTGATCGACTGGACCCAGGCGGCCGGCATTTCCCAGCCGAACAGGTTCCGGTCCAGCTTCTCCTCCGAGTACACGGCAATAAAGGTGAACTGCTGCTGGAAGAGCGCCCAGAACGCGGCGGAGGCAATGTACAGCGGGATGAACGCGGCCACCCGGCCGCGCTCGGTGGCGGTGACCTTCTTGCTGCTGAAGATCAGCACAAAGTAGAGCACGGAGGCGCCGATCGCGGCGTAGGCCATCGACATGGCGAGGTTGTCCGCATTCACGGTGCCGGTGGCGAGCAGCACGGCGATGACCGCGGCGATGCCCGCGAAGATCAGGCCGTACTTGGTGCGCTCCGCGGCGGGCAGCGTGTTCGGAACCCGGTGGGCCTCCTCGGGCAGCTTGCCGCGGCCCAGCGCGTAGATGCCCAGGCCCACGGCCATGCCGACGGCGGCGGCGCCAAAGCCCCAGTGGAAGCCCTGGCTTTCCTGCAGCCAGCCGGTGACCAGCGGGCCGATCAGGGCGCCGGCGTTGATGCCCATGTAGAAGATGGAGAACCCGGCGTCGCGGCGTTCGTCCTTCTCGCGGTACAGGCTTCCGACCAGTGCGGTGGCGTTGGCCTTCAGGCCGCCGGAGCCGACGCCCACCAGCACGAGGCCGGCAACCAAGCCCGGCACGCCGGGGATGAGGGCGAGGGCGATGTGGCCGGCCATGATCATGATGGCGGAGCCGAACAGCACCCGCTCGGAGCCGAAGAGCCGGTCCGCGAGCCAGGCGCCGAGGATGGTCGAGAGGTAGACGCCGCCGCCGTAGGCGCCGACCAGGCTCGCGGCGAGCGCCTTGTTGATCTCCAGGCCGCCCTGGGTGGCCGAGAAGTACATGTAGTAGAGAAGGATCCCCTGCATTCCGTAGAAGGAGAAGCGCTCCCACATTTCTACGGAGAAGAGGCTGGCCAGCATTTTCGGGTGGCCAAAAAACGAGGTATCGCCCGGCGTTGTAGCGGGGGGATTGGCTAAATGAGTTGTGCTCATTTACTTAATGCTGACACCGCGGCGCGCGATTGTCACATTCGCGGCGCCCCGAGGCAAGTCAATTCGGGGGTGTTTTGCCCTATTCGATCCGGCCCGCGTGCCCTTACCCGGCGTCGAACATGATGACCTGGCGAACCGCCTTGCCGTCGGCCAGCTGGTCCATGGCCTGGTTGATGTCCGCCAGGGCGATCCGGGAAGAAATGAGCTCCTCGACGGGCAGTTTCCCGTCCCGCCAGAGCTGGGCGTACTTGGGGATGTCGCGGGCCGGGACCGCCGAGCCGAGGTAGCTGCCCACGATCGTGCGGGCCTCCGCCGTGATGGTCAGCGGGGACAGCTGGGCGCGGGAGTCGGGGGAAGGCAGCCCGGCCGTGATCGTGGTGCCGCCGACGTCGGTCGCGGCGAACGCGGTCTCGAACGCCCGGGCACTGCCGGCGCATTCGACGACGAACTTGGCCTTGACGCCTTGTTCGGCAAGCTGTTGCGGGGTGTAGGTTTCGTGCGCGCCGAGCCGGCGGGCATGCTCCAGCTTCTCTGCCAGGGTGTCCACGGCCACGATCCGGGAGATGCCCTGGGAGACGGCGGTGATCAGCGCTGCCATGCCGACGCCGCCGAGCCCGACGATCATGATGCTCTCCTCGGGCCGGGGTTTGGCGGCGTTCAGCACGGCGCCGCCGCCGGTGAGGACCGCGCAGCCGAGGACCGCGGCGATGTCCGCGGGGATGTCGTCGTCGACCGGCACCGCGGAGGCCCGGTCCACGACGGCGTGGCTGGCAAATCCGGAGACGCCGAGGTGGTGGTAGACGGTCTCGCCGCCGCGGCTCAGGTGCATGGAACCGTGCAGCAGGCTGCCCTCGCCGTTGCTCTTTGACCCCGCGGTGCAGGGCAGCCGGCCGTCGGCGGCGCAGTTGGCGCACTGTTCGCAGCGCGGCAAAAAGGACATGACCACCCGCTGGCCGGGCTGAAGGTCGGTGACGTCGGCGCCCACTTCGACCACCCGGCCGGCGGCTTCATGGCCCAGCAGCATGGGCACCGGGCGCACGCGGTTACCGTCGACGACGCTGAGGTCCGAGTGGCAGATGCCGGCGGCCTCGAGGCGGACAAGGATCTCCGTGGGCCCGGGGGCAGAGAGTTCCAGCTCCGCGATGCTGATGGGTTTGGACTCCGCAAAGGGCCGGGGCCGGCCGATTTCCTCAAGCACCGCTCCGGTGATATTCATCGATCGCTCTCCTGTCGTTGACCGCGTCGGCACCAGTAAACCCCACGCGGGAGCGGCCCGGGAAATCCCCGCCGCCGGCTGCCTAGAAACCCAGCTGCGCGGCCACCTGCAGAAGCAGCGCCTCGGACCCCTGGCGGCCCACCAGCTGGATGCCCATCGGCACGCCGGAGCCCGGCGCGCCGCCGGTCCAGTGCACCGGGATGCTGATCGCTGGCAGCCCGCACACGTTGACAAGGGAGGACCACGGCGCGAACTCGCATTGCTTGCGGTAGTCCTCGTCCGCGTCGGTGGCCCGCTCGGCGGCGGGCCAGTAGCCGTCCCCGTGCGCGGCGCCGGTGAACCAGCCCACCGGGCGCGGCGTCTGCGCCAGCGCGGGGCTCAGGACCAGGTCCCAGGCGGCGAACTGGGCCACCGTGTCCCGCTCGAACTGCCGCAGGAACCCGAGGGCCTCATCCAGCTTCGCCGCGCTGCGCTGCTGGGCGCGGCGCCGGAAGGTCCGGGTCAGCGGGGTCAGCAGCGCCTCGCGCTGCGGCGCGATCCGGGCGCTGCCGACGCCGGCGGTCCAGGCTGTGGTGAACGCGCCGGGGTAGCGGTTGTCATACCGGATGGCGGCTTCGCCGGTCTGGTGCCCGGCCGCCTCCAGCAGGCTGATGCCCGCGGCGAGGGCGTCGAGGGCCTCGCGGTCCGCCGTGTTAGGGAAGACCGCCTGCCACGGGCTGTCCAGGCTGACGCCGATCCGCAGCCGGGGCGGATCCTGGCCGGCCAGCTGCAGGTAGCTGCCCCGGGGCCCGGCGGCGTGCGGCTGACCGGGAGACCGCCCCGACGCCTGCGGCGCGTTCTCCGGCGGGACAAGGGCGTCGAGCAGCAGGGCGGCATCCGCCGCGGAGCGCGCCAGCGGGCCGGCGACCACCAGCCTGGCCGGGTCTCCGGTGCTTTCCCCGGCCGGGACCAGCCCGCGGCCGGGTTTCAGGCCTACCAGCCCGCAGGCCGCGGCCGGGATGCGGATGGAGCCGCCGCCGTCGGATCCCGGCGCGAAGGGAAGCAGCCCCGCGGCGACGGCGGCAGCGCTGCCGCCCGAAGATCCGCCGGAGCTGCGGCTCAGCGCGTACGGGTTGCGCGACGGCGGCGCGATCCGGTTCTCGCTGTAGGCCGTCAGCCCGAATTCCGGGACCTGCGTTTTGCCCAGCGAGACGACGCCGGCGCCCTTGAGCGCCGCGGCGAGGGCGCCGTCGGCCGGTGCCGGTTTGTGCTCCAGGGCGGCGCTGCCGTGGGTAGTGACGACGCCTGCGACGTCGGTCAGGTCCTTGAACGCCGTCGGCATCGCGTGCAACAGCGGAAGGGCCGGACCCTTAGTGGCCGCGCGGGCGTGGCGGGTGTCCGCGGCGGCCGCGTCCGCGAGGGCCTGTTCGGCGGTGACTGTGATGAACGCGCCAAGGTGGGGGTTGCTGGCCGCGATGCGGTCCAGGAAGTGCGCCGTGGCCTGGCGGGCGGAGAGCTCCCCGGAGCGGAGGGCGTCCCGGAGCGCGACGGCGGACAGTTCGTGGATCTCGGCCAAGGGGCTCCTTTGCGCTCCCCAGAAGCGTAACGTGCCGCCGGGTTGGGCACGCCTTCCAAGCGCTGGCGATACGCTGGAAGCAGACCTGGTTCCAGCGGAGAGGACGACCATGAGCGAGATCGAGACCGTGACCGTTTCCGATATCCCCGAGGCGGCACGGATTCTGGACGTGCGCGAGGACTACGAGTGGGCGGCCGGCCACGCCGAGCACGCCCTGCACATCCCCCTTGACCAGCTCCCGGCACGGCTCGATGAACTGGACCCGGACGAGGACCTCTATGTCATCTGCCGCACCGGCGGACGTTCCTTCCGCGCCGCGCAGTGGCTGGTCGGCCACGGCTACTCCGCACTGAACGTTGCCGGCGGCATGGACCAGTGGCTCGAGAACGGCCTGCCGCTCGTCTCCGACAGCGGGCTCAAGCCCGTCATCCTGTAACCAAAGGAAAACCGATGCCCGCCTCGCCAGTCACCTACACCTTCCTCGGCCCCGAAGGCACGTTCACCGAGGCGGCTTTGATGCAGGTGCCCGGCGCCGCGGATGCCGTCCGCATCCCTTCCTCGAACGTCAACACGGCGCTGGACAAGGTCCGCAACGGTTCGGCCGACGCGGCGATGGTGCCGATCGAGAACTCCGTGGAGGGCGGGGTGACAGCTACCCTCGATGCGATTGCCACGGGGCCGGAGCTGCGGATCCTCCGCGAAGCGCTCGTGCCGATCAGTTTTGTCCTCGTGGCCCGGCCCGGCGTCACGATCGGGGACATCCGCCGGATCTCCACCCACGGACACGCCTGGGCGCAGTGCCGGCTCTGGGTGGACCAGAATATTCCGGACGCAGAATATATCCCGGGGTCCTCGACGGCGGCCGCCGCCATGGGCCTGCTGGAGGGCGACCCGCACTACGACGCCGCGATTTGTGCCCCGATCGTCGCCGCGGAGCAGCCCGGGCTAACGGTGCTGGCGGAAAACATTGGCGACAACCCGGGGGCCGTGACCCGTTTTGTACTGGTGGGACGCCCCGGCGTCCTGCCGGAGCGGACCGGGGCCGACAAGACCACCGTGGTGGTTCCGCTCCCGGAGGACCGGCCCGGCGCCCTGATGGAAATCCTGGACCAGTTCGCCACCCGCGGCGTGAACCTGAGCAGGATCGAGTCCCGGCCCACCGGGCAGTACCTGGGCCACTACTTCTTCAGCATCGACGCGGACGGCCACGTCGGCGACGCCCGCGTGGCCGACGCCCTTGCCGGGCTGCACCGGATCAGCCCGGCCACACGCTTCCTGGGCTCCTACGGACGGGCGGACGGCCAGCGCGCCGACGTCGCGCCGCACACCTCCGACCAGGCATTCCGGGCGGCCCACGCCTGGGTCGAAGACATTCTCAGCGGGGCATCTGTGGTGCAGGAATATAACCCGGAGGCTTCGCCCACAGCGTAGACAAATGCCTCATCCGGCACTTCCACCCCTTGGAAACTGTGCGTATGCTTGCCTGATCCATATTGGGGTAGTCCACCGGAGGGAGCGGGCCATGTCAGGCACCAGCACAGAGAATGACGGCCAGGGAATGATTGTCAATCCCAAGCCGACGGCTGACAACCAGGACTGGGACGGCGACGACGCCGACCGGGCTGACCGGCTGCGCTTCGAAGAGGAGCAGGCGATGATCCGCGAGCAGTCCGAGGCGCGCGCCGCCAAGGCCGCAGCGGAGGCGAAGAAGTCCGCCGAAGCGGCGAAGGACGCCGACAAGAAGGAAGCCAGCTAGTCTTCCCGGCCGACGCCTTCCTTCACCCGGACCAGCAGTGAACCGGGCGCGACCTGCACGGTGACCGTCGTGGCCTCCCCGGAGGGATCGCCGTCAACCTGGGTGGGCATCGGCTCGGCGCACTTGATCACGATCTTGGCCGAGCGGTAGTACGTCATCACCGGCAGGTTCCGCTTGTGCTTGAGCACAATCTTCCAGTACATGGCCAGCCAGCCGATCGCGCTGCGCGGGCTCATCACCACCACGTCCAGCATCCCGTCGTCGATCATGGCCTGCGGGATAAAGTCGATGCCGCCGGGGATCAGCCCGCAGTTGGCGAACAGGACGCTGCGGATCTTCCGTGACTGTTCGGGCTGGTCATCGAGGGAGATGGCCACCCTTTTACGGCGGCCCGGCAGGTGCCGCACCCCGGCCTCCGTGTAGGCGAGCCAGCCCACCGCCTTCTTAAGCCCGTCATTGGTGTCGCCCACCACCTCGGCGTCCATGCCGATGCCGGCAATCACCAGGAACGCGTGCTCCGCCGACTGCCCCGTCAGGGCGTTCTCCACCGTCATCCGGGCGGTGTCGATGAAGCGCTGGTGCCCGAACAGGGCGATCTCCACGCAGCCTTGCAGGTCCCCGATGTCGAGGTGGATGTTGCGGGCCAGCAGGTTCCCGGTCCCGAGCGGAAGCAGCCCCATGGCGATGTCGGTGTGCGCGAGGACGTCGGCCACCACCCGGACGGTGCCGTCGCCGCCGCCCACCAGGACGACGTCGGCCCCGTACTCGACGGCGGCGCGGGCCTGCGAGAAGCCAGGGTCCTCGGCGGTGGTCTCGAAGAACTGCGGGGCCTCCCAGCCGGCCGCCAGGCAGGCGCTCTCCACCAGGACCCGGGCCTCCGCGGACCGCGCCTTGATCGGGTTCAGCACCACGGCGACCTTCTGCCGGCCCAGGCCCGGGTTGTGCGTCTCTTCCCAGACGGCGCTGCGGGTGTGCTTGGCCTTCAGCCGGCGCACACCCCACCAGCTGGAGACGGCAAATACCAGGGCCCCAGCGATGACGAGGTAGAGCAGCCAGTCGCGCATGTTGCTCCAACACTATCCCGGCCATGCGCCGCGGCAGGACTGCCGAAGGATACCCCCCGGATTCGATACTCTTATCTGGTGATCGACGTAAAAGACCTCAGCGAAAACCCGGACAAGTTCCGTGCCAGCCAGCGCGCCCGCGGCGCCGACGAATCCGTGGTGGACGCGATCATCGCCGCGGACGCGGACCGGCGCGCGGCACTGATCCGCTTCGAGAACCTGCGCGCCGAGCAGAACGCTTTCGGCAAGAAGGTGGCGCAGGCCAAGGGCGAGGAAAAGCAGGCTCTGCTCGCCGAGGTCAAGGTTCTCGCCGCCTCGGTCAAGGAAGCCTCGGCCGAGGCAGACGTCGCCCAGGCCGCCCAGGAGGAGCTCCTGCGCGGCATCCCCAACCTCGTCGAGGACGGCGTCCCCGCCGGCGGCGAAGACGACTACGTGGTGGTCAAGACGGTCGGGACGCCGCGCGAGTTCCCTGACTTCGAACCGAAGGACCACCTGGAAATCGGCGAACTGATCGGCGCCATCGACATGGAGCGCGGCGCCAAGGTCTCCGGCTCACGCTTCTACTTCCTGCGCGGTGTGGGCGCCCGGCTGGAGATGGCGCTGCTGCAGATGGCGATGGAGCAGGCCATCGACGCCGGCTTCGTCCCCATGATCACCCCCACGCTGGTCCGCCCCGAAACCATGCAGGGCACCGGATTCGACGTCAAGCACGACGCCGAGATCTACCGCCTCGCCGAGGACGACCTCTACCTGGTGGGGACCTCCGAGGTCGCCCTGGCCGGCTACCACGCGGACGAAATCCTGGACCTCAGCGGCGGCCCGATCCGCTACGCCGGGCAGAGTTCCTGCTACCGCCGCGAAGCCGGCTCGCACGGCAAGGACACCCGCGGCATCATCCGCGTCCACCAGTTCAACAAGGTGGAGATGTTCATCTACACCACGGTCGAGGACGCCGCCGCCGAACACGCCCGCCTGCTGGCCTGGGAAGAGGAGATGCTGGCCAAGTGCGAGCTGCCCTACCGGGTGATCGACACCGCCGCGGGGGACCTCGGCAACTCGGCCGCCCGCAAGTTCGACTGCGAAGCCTGGGTCCCCACGCAGGGCGCGTACCGCGAGCTGACCTCGACGTCGAACTGCACCACCTTCCAGGCGCGCCGGCTCAACATCCGTGAACGCGTGCTGAACGAGGACGGGGCGCCCAAGGGCACCCGCGCGGTGGCCACCCTGAACGGCACCCTCGCCACGACCCGCTGGATCGTCGCGATCCTGGAGCACCACCAGAACCCGGACGGCTCGGTCAACGTCCCCGCGGCGCTGCAGAAGTACCTCGGCGGCATGACGGTGCTCCCCGTCCTCTAAGCGATCCCTCTAAGCAATCCGTCCCCAGACCACCCGCCGTCGGCCGCTGTTCACCCAGGCTTCACGCCGCGCTGTGGCGCGCGTCCTAGCGGGTGTCAGCGGTGTCTGCTCTACTTGTGAGATGACAACATTGACTGAAACCTCAGTCGCTGGCAACGATGACCAGCGAACCGCAAACGGCAAAATGATGATCGCCCTCGACGTCGACGGAACCCTCGTTGACCACGACGGGCACATGTCCGTCCCCGTCCGGGAAGCCGCCCAGGCCGTGGTGGCCGCCGGGCACGAAGTGATGATCGCGACCGGCCGCTCGCTCAACGCCACGCTGCCCATCATCGAGCACATCGGCATCGAGAACGGCTACGCGGTCTGCTCCAACGGCGGCGTCACCCTGCGCCTGGATTCCGGGCTCGCCGACGGCTACGAGGTGCTGCACAAGGCCACCTTCGACCCCGGCCCCGCGCTCCGGGCACTGCGCAAGCGGCTGCCCTCCGCCAAGTACGCGCTCGAGGACGAGAACGGCAACTTCCTCTCCACCGAACGCTTCCAGGACGCCAGTTTCGGCGTCGAGGCGATCGGCGTCGACTTCCAGACCATGCTCGAGGCCACCGCCGTGCGCGTGGTGGTCTTCAGTTCCGAGAACACCCCCGAGGAATTCAACGCCGCGATCCGGCACGTCGGCCTCGCCGGCGTCACCTACTCGGTGGGCTGGACGGCCTGGCTGGACATCGCCGCCGCCGGCGTAACCAAGGCCAGCGCCCTGGAACAGCTGCGCGGACGGTTGAGCATCGAAGCGCACCGGACCGTGGCGGTCGGCGACGGCCGCAACGACATCGAAATGCTCACCTGGGCGCGCCGCGGCGTGGCGATGGGCCAGGCGCCAGCGGAGGTGATCGCCGCCGCGGACGAGGTCACCCACTCGGTCTACGACGACGGCGCCGCCCACGTGCTGCGCAGCATCCTGCGCTAGGTCCTCCTGCGGGCCCCGCGGCTAGCGGACGTCGAGGATCAGGGCCAGCAGCCGGGCAGCGGCCGGGCGTGCTGCGTGCTCCTCGTTCCATTGGGCCCTGGCCACGGCCTTGCTGACCGCTTGGGTGGTGATGCCCAGCTCCTCGGCCACGGCTTTCTGCTGGCCGCGCACGCCGGGGGTGAGCAGGTCCAGCACCCGCCACTCGGCGGCGCTGCGGTCGTGCACGATGTGGCCGAGGAGCCGCAGCACGGCCTCGGCCTCCGCGGCCAGGTCCGCGAACGGGCCCTCCACCGCGACCGGCACGCGTTCCTTGCTGTTCCTGAGCCGGTCCACGGCGCGGCGGGCGTAGACCAGGCCGTGGCCGGAGGCGTCCTTGACCTGGTTCGGCAGCGGCTCGTTGACCGGGCCTACGCCGATCCCGACATACCAGGCGCCGGTGCGCAGGGCGACCAGCGCCGCCTCGACCGCCTGCCGCGGGCAGTCCACGATGCCCTGTACCTCGTCCTCCACCGAGCGGTCGAAATCCAGGCGCGCAGGGATATGCCGCAGGTCCTTGAGGAGCTGCGGCACCCGGTCGCCGTCGCGCCGGCTGTCGGTTTGGTTGATGGTCAGCGTGAACATACTGGATGACACACTACCGTTTGCCCGGGGGGAGGCAAGTACCCGCTACCGGGCCCGTAACAACCCGACGCGGGCCCTGCCGCGCTGCTACAGGCGGGACCCGGGGAGGGCGTCCAGGCCGCCCACGGGCAGGTGGATCCAGCCCTCGGTCCGGGCCGCCCTGGCGTGGCCGGCGTCGGGGCGCAGCGTGCTCCCCAGCGCCACCGCCCGGGCGGTGAGGGCGGCGATGAGCGCGTCGAACAGGTCATCGGAGCCGGCCAGTTGCCCGTCGTGTCCGGCCAGGTCCAGCCAGGGTGCCGCCCGCTTCAACCCGTCCAGGAGCCCGGCCAGCCGCTGGGTTTCCCCGCCCCCGCGGCCCTTGTAGCCGCGCGCCGGCAGTCCCCACGACTTCAGCGACGCCGCCGGGTAGACCTCGGCCAGCCGGCCGCTGCCGTCCCTGGCCTGCGGCCCGTGCTCCGCTGCGATCTTGGCCTGGATGACGGCGCAGCGCATCGCCGGGTGGGCCAGCCGGTCGGCGGAGACACTCAGCGGGATCAGTGCCGTGCGGGCGGTGACGAACCGGTCGGTGTCGCGGTAGGCCAGCAGCCGCCGGCCCTCGATGCCGTCATGGTCCAGCACGGGGTACGCGTCGCCGGCGAGGTGGCCGGCGAGGAAGGGCAGGAGGGCGTCCGGCCAGCCCACGGGGCAGTCGATCCCGGTCAGGTCGGTGGCGCCGAACAGCCGGACGATCTCGCCGTCGTCGACGCCGATCGCCAGGTGCACCAGCCGGGCGCCGCCGCCGCCCCATTCGAGGACGGCGGCCGCGGTCTTTTTGGTGGCTGCGGCGAGGTCGACGCCGAGGGTCTTCATGTTCAGGCCGCGCGGTACCGGAGGGCGCCGGGAATCCCGCCGCGGCGTTGCAGGCCCCCGCCGGCGGCAAAGCGGGCCCACAGGGCACGGAGTTCGCGGCCCTGGGCGTTGATGTCCTCCCAGGGCGCGCCCGCGAGCAGCCCGGCCCCGGCCCACGTTTTTTCGTTGCCGAACAGCAGCGGCAGGTCCACGGTGTGCGCGGCGCCGTAGGGGTTTCCCGGCGCGGCCCAAGAGAGCACATAGCGGTAGGCCGTGCCCCCGGCCCGGGCATGCCGGCGGGCAAACCGCCGGGCGGCCCTGCCGTACACCGCCTCGGTCACCGCCCAGCTGATGGCTTTGACGACGGCGGCGCCGAGCACCGGGACATTGGCGACGCGGCTGACCGCACGGTTGCGCGGCAAGAACATCCGGGCTTCCTCGGAGGTGTGCCCGATCAGGAGCTCGATCCCCGGGGCGGCGGAGTTCCAGGCGTCTTCGATGGCGGCTTCCGGCGGCAGCGGGGCGTGGCCGTACTGGGTGCCGAAGGGCATCGCCGCGATCAGCCCGTATTTCCGGGCTACCTGGGAGACGTGCTCCTCGATCTCCACAACGTCCATCGCCGGGGTGTCCTCGGTGACGGCCTCGGCTGCCACGCCCATCGCGGCGCTCATCTTTGCCCGTCCCCGGGTGATGCCCAGCGGTGCGCTCTGGATGATCGCGCGCCGAAACAGGGCGGGCGCCTCCGGGGTCGACATCAGGTGCGCGACGGCGTCGCCGCCGGCGGACTGGCCGAACGCCGTGACGTTCTCCGGATCGCCGCCGAACGCGCCGATGTTGCGCCGCACCCAGCGGAACGCCTCGAGCTGGTCCAGCAGACCAAGGTTCGCGGGCCGTCCGGTGCCGGTGGCCAGGTAGCCGAAGAGGCCCAGGCGGTAGGTCACGGACACCACCATGACGCGGTTTTCGGCCACGAGGGCCTTGGGATCGAAGATCGCGAGGTCCCCGGAACCGGAGGTGTACGAGCCGCCGTGCAGCCAGACCATCACCGGCACCCGTTCGCCGGCGCGCAGGTCCGCCGGCAGGGTGATCGAGAGCCGCTGGCAGTCCTCGCTGCCGGGCAGTTCGCCGTACCGGGTGCCGAGGATGTCATCCAGAAACGGTACCGGGGCCTGCGGGCAGGCGGGGGAGGGCGAGGTGGCCGGCAGGGGCTCGGTCCAGTCGGGGGCGCTGGCCGGGGGCTGGAACCGCGCCGCGGTGGCGTAGGGAATGCCCGAGGCCCGGAGCACGGCGCCGTCGCGCCATCCGGTGACCGGGCCGCAGGGCGGGCTAAAGGCTGGCTCGGCGTTCATGGACCAACAATTTCACACAATCCTGACCCGCCGCTGGCAACCCCCGCGCTGGCATAAACCGCAACGCGGGGTCACTTGCGGCCCATGGCGGTCGGCCGGATGGGCGGACAGTGACCCCGCGCTGGTGTTGCGGACGCGTTAGTGCGTGTGCGGGACGAAGCGCTTGATCGAGGCTTCGAGTTCGGCTTCGGCCGCGGCGCGGTCGCCCCAGCCCTCGGCCTTGACCCACTTGCCGGGCTCCAGGTCCTTGTACCGGGTGAAGAAGTGCTCGATTTCCTTGATCAGGAATTCGCTGACGTCGCTGATCTCGTTGATGTGGTCGAAGCGGGCGTCGGCCGGCACGCAGAGGACCTTGGCGTCCCCGCCGCCGTCGTCGGTCATGTTGAAGACGCCGATCGGGCGGGCCTCGACGATCACGCCGGGGTGCAGATCGAAGTCCTGCAGGAGCACCAGCGCGTCCAGCGGGTCGCCGTCCTCACCCAGGGTGTTCTCGAAGAAACCGTAGTGCGTCGGGTACTGCATGGAGGTGAACAGGACGCGGTCCAGGCGGACGCGGCCGGTCTCGTGGTCGACTTCGTACTTGACGCGCGATCCCTTGGGGATCTCGATGGTCACGTCATGCTTCATGGAATGCTCCTCGACGGATTCAGGGGGTGCGCGGCACACGTGAGGCACGGAAAAAGCAGTGCCGGTGCCGCCGACTACTATTGAGGATATAGCGACAGGCCCAGGTTTCAGGAACTAGTGGGGACATTTCGGGACTAAGGACCAGCAGCACCATGACACGCAGTAAGCGCCGCGCCAGCACGGCTCCGGCGTTCAACCGGCTCGGCCGCAGCGTCCCGATGGTGCTCCTGACCCTCCTGGTGGTGGCGCTCCTTCTCCCCGCAGGCATGGCGGTCGGCCCCGGTTTCCTTGGTCCCGTCCCGGCGCCGGCGCCGGTTGCGGCCGGACCCTGGCAGCAGCTGCCCGCCACCCTGAGCGCACCAGGCGCCGGCACTGGCGGTGCGCGGCCGCTCAGCGACGCGGCGCCCGTGCCCGATGCCGCGGCGCTCGCTGGCCAGCTCAACGCCACCCTGAAGGCCGACGGCGCCGGGTCCTTCACCGGGGTGGTGCAGGATGCCGCCACCGGCGAGGTCCTCTTTGACCGGGGCGGCGACGAGGTCCGCGCCCCGGCCTCGAACATCAAGCTCCTGACCGCCGCCGCCGCGCTGCGCACCCTTGGCCCGGACCGGCGCTTCAGCACCAAGGCCGTTGCCGGCGCCGCGCCCGGCACCGTTGTCCTGACCGGCGGCGGGGACGTGCTACTGGGCGCGGGGGAGTCGGCACCGGACGCAGTGCTAGGCCGTGCCGGGCTCGCCACCCTCGCCCAGTCCACCGTCCAGGCGCTCCAGCAGGACGGGTTCTCCGGTGCGGTGACCGTGCTGCTGGACGACACCCTGTTTACCGGCCCGCCGCTGAGCCCGGCCTGGAGCCCGGAGGACGTTGCCGCCGGCGAGGTGGCCCCGCTGTTCCCGCTGGCCCTGAACTCTGCCCGCTTCGAGCCCGGCACCACCGCCGGTCCCCGCCCGCGGGACGCCGCCATGGCCGCCGCCGAAGCCTTCGCGGCCCGGCTCACGGCAGCCGGCGCCGCCGCAGGGATTACCGTGAGCCCCGGCGTCGCCCGGGTGCCGGCTACGGAAAAGGCCACGGAAAAGACCCCGGACGACGCCGGCAGCCACGCCGGGGGCAGCGCCGGCAAGGTCCTGGCCCAGGTCGAGTCGGCCACCGTCGGCCAGCAGGTGGACCTGCTGCTGCGCACCTCGGACAACTACCTCACCGAGGTCATGGGCCGGATGGTGGCGGTGGCCAGCGGCAAACCGGCCGGCAACGAGGGCGCCGTCGCCGCCGTGCTGCAGCAGCTCGAGGAGCTGAAGATCCCCGCGGCCACGCTCCGGGCGGCCGACCTGGCCGGATTGACCCTGGCGAACCAGGTCTCGGCCCGGCAGCTTTCCGCCGTCGTCCGGGCGATGACCACCGGGGCGGACAGCCGGCTGCGCTCCGCCCTGGCCGGCTTCCCGGTGGCCGGGCTGACCGGAACACTCGGCAGCCGGTACACGGACACCAGCACCGCCCGCGGCGCCGGGCTGGTCCGCGCCAAGACAGGCACCTTGAACACCGTGATCGCCCTCAGCGGCTACGTCGTGGACGCCGACGGCCGGCTGCTGGTCTTCTCCTTCATCGGCAACAACCTGACGCCCGGCGCGGCCGGCAACAAGGCAGCCCTGGACCGGACCGCCTCCGTGCTGGCCGCCTGCGGCTGCCGCTGAGGCTGCGCGTTCGCCGGCCGACGAATTTAAGGCGGATCCCCGGCCCGCTGTGATCTGATGGGGGCTATGGAGTCCTCTTCGCGCGAGACATCAGCCCAGGCCCCGGCCGGGACCGCTGCCCAGGCCCAGGCCCTGATCAACTGGGACCTGGCCGCCTCCACCGCGGCGCGGCTGACCCCGGCCGGCCCGTCGCTGGGGTCCGCGGAGATCGGCGCCGCCGTCGAAAACCTGCGGCTTATGGCGGACATCTCCGTACCGCACGTCCACGACATCACCGGGCTCGAGGCGGCCCGCGACCTCCGGGACTCGTCCGTCCTGGTGGTGGACCGGGCCTCCTGGGCCAAGGCCAACACCCAGAGCTTCGCCGTGATGCTGCAGCCGGCGATCGAGAAAATGCTCGAAAGCCGCCGCGGGACCGTGGGCCCGGGCGCGGCCAGTGTCAGCGGCGCGATCACGGGCAGCCAGCTGGGAGCGATCCTGGCGTTCCTCTCGTCCAAGGTCCTGGGCCAGTACGACCCCTTCTCCGCCCTGGCCCCGGACTCCACGGCCCCCGCCGGCGGCCGGCTGCTGCTGGTGGCGCCCAACATCGTCTCGGTGGAACGCGAGCTCAACGTCGCGCCCGAGGACTTCCGGCTCTGGGTGTGCCTGCACGAACAGACCCACCGCGTGCAGTTCGCCGCCGCCCCGTGGCTGCGCCACCACATGCTGGACCAGATCGAGAACCTCAGCGTCCACCTGCTGGGCAACGTCGACTCGATCATGGAACGGGCGGCCGCGGCTGCGAAATCGCTCCGGGACCGCTCGGGCCCCGGCGCGGCGCCGGGCCGCGGCGCCATCCTGGACCTGCTCCAGGACCCCGAGGAGCGGGCGGCGATCTCCCACCTCACCGCCGTGATGAGCCTGCTGGAAGGCCACGCCAACGTGGTGATGGATGCGGTCGACGCCAGCATCGTGCCCTCGGTCAAGACCATCCGGCAGCGCTTCAACGCCCGCGGCAAGGACCGCGGCACCATCGAGAAGTTCATCCGCAGCCTGCTCGGCCTGGACGCGAAGATGCGCCAGTACAGCGACGGCTCGAAATTCGTCCGCGAAGTGGTCGACGCTGCCGGGATGCCGGGCTTCAACCGGGTCTGGGAGTCCGCCGACCACCTCCCCACCGAACCCGAAATCCACGACTCGAAGCTCTGGCTCGAACGGATGGGGCTCTAGTCCCCGTGCCCGCCCCCCAACACCCGGAGCTGCCGGCGGCTTCAGGCGGACGACGCCGGCCCGGCCGGCTGGCGCCCGTCGTCGGCAAGGCGCGGAAAATGCTGCAGGACGCCCTCGCGGACGCCGGCTACCCCGGACGGGTGCTCGTGGCCTGCAGCGGCGGTCCGGACTCGCTCGCGCTGGCCGCCGTGGCCGCCTATTTCGCCCGCCGCGGCCACGTGGACGGGCACCCGGTCTCCGTCGGCGCCGTCGTGGTCGACCACCAGCTGCAGCCCGGTTCCGCCGGCGTCGCCGCGGCGGCGGCCGCGGCGCTGACCGAGCTGGGCCTTGCGCCGGTCCAGGTCCGGACGGTCGACGTCGCCCCCACCGGGATGGGCCCCGAAGCCGCTGCCCGGGACGCCCGGCACGCCGCGCTCGAAGCCGCCGCCGACGACACCGGCGCCGCAGCCATCCTGCTCGGCCACACCCTGGACGACCAGGCCGAACAGGTCCTGCTGGGACTGGCCCGCGGCTCCGGAACCCGCTCGCTGGCCGGGATGCGCCCCGTCCGCGGCCGCCTGCTGCGGCCGTTCCTGGGCCTGCGCCGGGCCGAGACGCTGGAAATCTGCGCCGTCGAGGGGCTTGCCCCCTGGCACGACCCGAGCAACGAGGACCCCTCCTTCGCCCGGTCCCGGACCCGGGTGGAGGTGCTGCCGATGCTGGAGGACAAACTCGGCCCCGGGGTCGCCGAGTCACTGGCCCGGACCGCGTCCATCCTCCAGCTCGACGCCGACTACCTCGAGGACGTGGCAAGCGACATCTTCGCCCGGCTGCAGGAGCGCAGCGGTACCGAGCGTGGGGCGGAGCTGGCCCTGCCCGAGGCGGCGCTGCGCGACCTGGCGCCCGCGCTGAGGTTCCGGGTGATCGCCAAGGCGGCCGCCGCGGTCGGAGGCCAGCAGCCCAGCTACCAGCGGCTGCTGGCCGCCGAAGCGCTGCTGCGCCGGCACGGATCGGCCGGGCCGGTGGAGCTGCCCGGCGGCGTGAGCGTCTACCGGCTCTCGCTCGCCCAGCTGTCCGCGGCGGGACTGTCCGGCCCCGCCGGCGTTCCCCGCGAGGGCGCCCGCTGTGGGAAGCTTGTATTCCGGCCTCAAAAACCGCCCCAAGAATAGTCGCACCCGCATCTACACAGGAGCCATTGGTGGATTCAAACGACGTCCAGGCAGACCTCAAGCACGTTCTCTACTCCAAGGAGCAGATCCAGACCCGGATCACTGAACTCGCTGCCCAGATCGACAAGGACTACGAGGGCCGCGATCTGCTGATCGTCGGTGTGCTCAAGGGCGCCGTTATGGTCATGGCCGACCTGGCCCGGGCGCTGCACAGCCACGTCTCGATGGACTGGATGGCGGTCTCCTCCTACGGCTCCGGCACCCAGTCCTCCGGCGTGGTCCGGATCCTCAAGGACCTCGACACCGACCTCATGGGCAAGGACGTCCTGATCGTCGAAGACATCATCGATTCCGGCCTCACGCTCTCCTGGCTTAAGACCAACCTGGAATCCCGCGGCCCCGCCTCGGTGGAAATCTGCACCGCCTTCCGCAAGCCCACCGCCGCGAAGGTCCAGATCGACGTCAAGTACGTCGGCTACGACATCCCCAACGAATTCGTCGTCGGCTACGGCTTGGACTACGCCGAGAAGTACCGCAACCTGGACTTCGTCGGCACCCTCGCGCCGCACGTTTACGAGTAACCGCGCGTCCTTCCCCCGGCCCGGCGGCGGGTCAATTCCGCACCCGCACAGCCCTCCGCTACGCCGACAGGGAACTTTTGGCTTTGACCGTGCGTGAGTCACTGCGACGGTGTATAGCTAGAACCTGACGCAGCACCCACGCGCGCAGATCGGTCGCCGTGCAGCACTACCAGGAGGGACGGGGCCAGCCCCCGATCAGATGAAAGCTAAGAGTTTCTTCAAGGGCCCGGGCATCTGGATTGTCGTTGTTATCGGCATGCTCCTGCTGGCCTTTGCCACCCTCGCCCCGGGCGGCTCGGCCCGCATCGACACGGACAAGGGCCTGGCCCTGTTGACCGACGGCGGCAAGGTTGAGCAGGCCAAGATCTTCGACGCCGAGAACCGCGTGGACCTGGTCCTGAAGGACAATCTGCAGGTCGACGGGCAGGACAAGGGCAAAAACGTCCAGTTCTACTTCGTCAACGCCCGCGCGGCCGACGTCGTCAAGGCCGTGACCGACTCGAAGCCGCCGAGCGGCTTCACCGACCAGCCGGTGGAGACCAACTGGTTCTCCGGCCTGTTCTCCCTGCTGGTCCCGGTGCTGCTGCTGGGTGTGCTGTTCTGGTTCCTGCTCTCCCGGATGCAGGGCGGCGGCTCCAAGGTCATGCAGTTCGGCAAGTCCAAGGCCAAGATGGTCAACAAGGACATGCCGCAGGTGACCTTCAGCGACGTCGCCGGCGCCGACGAGGCCGTGGAGGAACTCCAGGAAATCAAGGAGTTCCTCCAGGAACCGGCCAAGTTTCAGGCCGTGGGCGCCAAGATCCCCAAGGGCGTGCTGCTCTACGGCCCTCCCGGCACCGGCAAAACCCTGCTGGCCCGCGCCGTCGCCGGTGAGGCCGGCGTGCCCTTCTTCTCCATCTCCGGTTCCGACTTCGTGGAAATGTTCGTGGGTGTGGGCGCGTCCCGCGTCCGCGACCTGTTCGAACAGGCCAAGGCCAACTCGCCGGCCATCATCTTCGTGGACGAGATCGACGCCGTCGGCCGGCACCGCGGCGCCGGGATCGGCGGCGGCAACGACGAACGCGAGCAGACCCTCAACCAGCTCCTGGTTGAAATGGACGGCTTCGACGTCAAGACCAACGTCATCCTGATCGCGGCCACCAACCGCCCCGACGTGCTCGACCCCGCCCTGCTCCGCCCGGGCCGCTTCGACCGGCAGATTTCGGTCGAGGCCCCGGACCTGATCGGCCGCGACCAGATCCTGAAGGTCCACGCCAAGGGCAAGCCGATGGCTCCCGGCGTCGACCTCAAGGCTGTTGCGAAGAAGACGCCCGGCTACACCGGCGCGGACCTCGCCAATGTCCTCAACGAGGCCGCCCTGCTGACCGCCCGCTCCAACGCCAACCTGATCGATGACCGTGCCCTCGACGAAGCCATCGACCGCGTGATGGCCGGCCCGCAGAAGCGCAGCCGGGTCATGAAGGAACACGAGCGCAAGGTCACCGCCTACCACGAGGGCGGCCACGCCCTGGTCGCGGCGGCGCTGCGGAACTCGGCTCCCGTCACCAAGATCACCATCCTGCCGCGCGGCCGCGCCCTCGGCTACACCATGGTGGTGCCGGAGAACGACAAGTACTCCGTGACCCGCAACGAACTGCTGGACCAGATGGCCTACGCCATGGGCGGCCGGGTGGCCGAGGAACTCGTCTTCCACGACCCGTCCACCGGCGCGTCCAACGACATCGAAAAGGCCACCGGGATTGCCCGCAAGATGGTCACCGAGTTCGGCATGAGTGAGCGCGTCGGCGCCGTGCGCCTCGGCCAGGGCGGGGGCGAGCCCTTCCTGGGCCGCGACGCCGGGCACGAGCGCAACTACTCGGACCAGATCGCCTACGTGGTGGACGAGGAGGTACGCCGCCTGATCGAGGGCGCGCACGACGAGGCCTACGCCATCCTGACCGAGAACCGCGACGTCCTGGACCAGCTGGCGCTGGAGTTGCTGGAACGCGAAACCCTGAACCAGCACGAGATCGCCCAGGTCTTCACGAACATCCGCAAGCGCGACTTCCGCGAGATCTGGCTCTCCAAAGAGAGCCGGCCGATCCAGGCCGTCGGCCCGGTGGAGTCCCGCCGCGAAAAAGCCGAGCGCGAGGCGCAGGAGGAAGCCAAGGAGGCCCGGCTCGAGGAGCCCCTCGACGCCCAGCCCCCGCACGCCCAGGGCGTGCCCGGGCAGGAGCCCTTCCAGGGCGGAGTCACGGATCTGGGGCCTGACGGCCATCCCGGCTAGGCTTCTTCTGTGACTTCCTACTTCGACGACGACGACGTTCCCGCCACCGCCGCCGCCCCCCTCCCCCCGGACGGGGCGGCGGCCGACGGCCACGGCGGCAGCAAGGTGGACCGCCCGCGGATCCAGGCGGCTGTGCGCGAGATCCTGCTCGCCATCGGCGAGGACCCGGACCGCAGCGGACTGCTGGACACCCCGAAGCGGGTGGCCAAGGCCTACGCGGAGATGTTCGCCGGCCTGCACCACGACCCGGCGGAAATCCTCGCCACCACCTTTGACCTGGACCATGAGGAACTGGTCCTGGTCAAGGACATCCCGTTCTACTCCACCTGCGAGCACCACCTGGTGCCGTTCCACGGGGTGGCCCACGTCGGCTACATCCCCTCGCACGACGGCAAGGTCACCGGGCTGAGCAAGCTGGCCCGGCTGGTGGACATGTTCGCCCGCCGCCCGCAGGTGCAGGAGCGGCTGACCACCCAGATCGTGGAAGCCCTCACCACCCACCTGAAGCCGCGCGGCGCGATCGTCGTGATCGAATGCGAACACCTGTGCATGTCCATGCGCGGCATCCGCAAGCCCGGCGCGAGGACCGTCACCAGCGCGGTCCGCGGGCAACTGCATGACCCGGCCACCCGCGCCGAAGCCATGAGCCTCATCCTCGGAAGGTAAGAAAACCACACTATGGACTCCCTCGCCGCAGCCCCCGGAACGGGACCTGCCACCTCGCCCCTGCCCGTGCTGCGCAAGCCGCGCCCGGCCGCGAGCTTCAAGGACCTGCCCACGGACCGGACGCTGGTGATGGGGATCCTGAACGTCACCCCGGATTCGTTCAGCGACGGCGGCAAGCACGCCACCTCGGACACCGCCGTCGCCGCCGGCCTGCGGATGTACTACGCCGGCGCGGACATCATCGACGTCGGCGGCGAATCCACCCGCCCCGGCGCCGCCGAAGTCAGCGTCGAGGAGGAGCAGCGCCGGGTGCTGCCGGTGATCGAGGCCCTGGTGAAGGCCGGGGCCCTGGTCAGCATCGACACCACCCACGCGGCCACTGCAGAGGCGGCGCTGGCCGCCGGGGCCACGATCATCAACGACGTCTCCGGCCTCACGATCGAGCCGGAAATGATTGAGCTCGTGGCGCGCAGCCAGGCGCCCTACATCCTCACGCACCGCCGTGGCGACGCCGGGACCATGGACTCCCTGACCGACTACCGCGATGTGGCCAAGGACGTTGCCGCCGAACTCGCCGGAATCCGGGACAGGCTGTACGCCGCCGGCGCCACGCCGGAGCAGATCATCGTGGATCCCGGGCTGGGCTTCGCCAAGACCGAGGCGCAGAACTGGGAACTGCTGCGGGGCCTGGACGTACTCCAGGGACTGGGGCACAAGGTCCTCGTCGCCGCGTCGCGCAAACGCTTCCTCGGCAGTCTGCTGACCGTCGCCGGCAAGTCCGCCCCGCCGCAGGAACGCGATGCCGCTACCGCCGCGGTGACCGCCATCAGCGCCTTCCGCGGCGCCTGGGCTGTCCGCGTGCACGACGTCGGCCCCAGCCTCGACGCCGTCAAGGTCGCCGCCCGCATGGCTCCGGCCGCCGGCCCGTCGCCGGTGACCGCCGCGCCCGGCAACAGCTGACCGGCCCGCCATGGACCGGATCACGCTGAGCGGTGTCACCGCCGTCGGACACCACGGGGTGTTCGACTTCGAACGCCGGGACGGCCAGCCGTTCGTCGTCGACGCGGTGCTGCACCTGGACTTCAGCAAGGCCGCGGCGTCCGACGACGTCCTGGACACCGCGCATTACGGCGAGGTGGCCGAGGTCATCCGCGGCTGGATCACCGGCGCGCCGCTGAACCTGATCGAGGCCCTCGCCGTGCGGATCGCCGAGGACGTGCTGCAGCGCTTCCCGGTATCGGCCGTGTCCATCACCGTCCACAAGCCGCAGGCCCCCATCGAGGTCGCCTTCGGCGACGTGTCCGTCAGCGTGCACCGGGACCGGCCATGAGCCCCCACACCGCCGCCTACACGCGGGCCGTGATCGCGCTCGGCAGCAACCTCGGGGCCCGCAACGACACCCTCTCCGCCGCGGTCGCGGACCTTGTCGACCCGCCGGAGGTGCGGCTGCTGGCCATCTCGCCGATCGTGCAGACGAAGGCCGTGGGCGGCCCCGCCCACCAGCCTGATTTCCTGAACATGGTGATCGCCGTGGAAACCTCGCTGAGCCCGCAGGAACTGCTGCGGCACTGCCACGCGGTGGAGCATAAGCACCTGCGCGTACGCGAGGTCCACTGGGGCCCGCGCACGCTCGACGTCGACATCATCACCTACGGTGACATGGTGAGCTCCGACCCCGAGCTGACCCTCCCGCACCCGCGCGCCGCGGAACGCGCCTTCGTGCTGTACCCGTGGTCGCTGATCGACCCCGCGGCCGAGCTCAACGGCGAACGGGTGGGCGAGCTGGCCGCCAAGGCCGCCGATTTCCCGGACCTCGCGCCGTTCGACGGCTTCGAGGGCCTCAACGGAGTGGCCGGCGCGGTGGAGGCTCCGTGAAGCTGACCAACCCCCTCGTGCTGCTGGTGATCGGCGTCGGACTCGCCGCCGCGGGCTGGTTCGCCGCCCTGATGGCCGGCCGCTACAGCCTGGCCACCCCGGTGCTGCCGCTGACCGGCTTGGTCACCATGGGCGTGATCGTGGTCCTGACCCTGATCCTCGGGATCCGGGTACTGCGCTGGCGTAACGGCAAAAAGAAGAAAATGCTCAACCCGATCCTGGCCGCCTGGACCCTGGTCCTCGCCCAGGCCTGCGCGTACACCGGCGCCATGCTGCTGGGCTGGCACGCCGGGATCTTCCTGGACCAGCTGCGGCTGTGGAACGTGCGCAGCGGGCAGGCCATCACCTGGCAGACGCTGATCATGGCCGGCGGCGGCCTCGCCATGATCGTGGTGGGCCTGGTGGTGGAGCGGTTCTGCCGCATTCCCCCCGAGGACGGCGACGCCGAGGGGACCCCGGGGCTGCAGGCCAAGCGCGGCAAACCGAAGGCGGAAGGCGAATATGCGTACCGAGGCGATTGACCCGCCGGGCGTGGCCTGGCTGCGGGTCTCACCGAAGTACGTCACCGTGCGGGTCGTCGGCTGGGCGCTGGCGAACGTCATCGCCGTCGTGGTGCTGTCCCTGCCGCTGGTGCTGGTCCTGAACGGGGCGTGGGCGTGGCCGCCGCTCTGGCTCGCCGCCGCCGTCCCCGCCGCAGCCTTCCTGCTAGCCCTCTGGCGGCTGCTGCTTATCCCGCGCCAGGTGCGGTCCATCGGCTACGCCGAACGCGAGGACGACCTGCTGATCCGCCGCGGCATCTTCTTCCAACGCGTGCTCGTGGTGCCCTACGGGCGGATGCAGTACGTGGACATCGGCGCGGGCCCGGTGGAACGCGGCCTCGGCCTGTGCACGCTCAAGCTCCACACCGCCTCGGCCGGAACCAGCGCGGAAATCCCCGGCCTGCCCGCCGCCGAAGGGGCGCGGCTGCGCGAACAGCTCTCCGCCCGCGGCGAGGCCCGGCTGGCCGGACTGTGACGGCCGCGCCGTGAGGACCACACAGGACGGCTGGCAGCGCGTGCACCCGGCGTCGCCCTTTGTCCGGGGCTGGGTGGCGCTGGCCGCCCTGCTCTTCTTCTTTGGCCGCGACTCCTTCGAACGCCTGCTCCAGGGCGACCCGGTCTTTGACGAGCGTCTCGCCGGGCGCGCCCCCTGGCTGCTGCTGGGCGGCGGCACAGTGCTGCTGCTGACCGTCCTCGGCTTTGTGCTGAGCTGGTACTTCACCCGCTACCAGGTGGCGGACGGCTACGTCCGCGTCAACACCGGATTCCTGTTCAAGCAGCAGCGCCAGGCCCGGCTGGACCGGGTCCAGGCGATCGACGTCGTGCAGCCCCTGCTCGCACGGATCTTCGGGCTTGCGGAGCTCAGGTTCGAGGTGGCCGACGCCGGCCAGTCCGCGGTGCACCTGGCCTACCTGCGCGCCGACGAGGCCCGCCGGCTCCGCGCGGCCATCCTCGCCAGCGCCTCCGGAGCCGACGGGGTGACGGCGCAGCCCGGGCCGGGTGAGCCAGCTGACACCGGGCCCCGGTTTCCGGCCGCCGCGGAGGCTCCGGAACACACCGTGCTGACCGTTCCACCGCCCCGCCTGGCCGGGTCGCTGATGCTCAGCGAGCAAAGCGTCTTCATCGTCCTGGCAGCCGTGGCCTCCGTGGTGCTCAGCGCCGTGACCGAGAACCGCAGTTTCTACTTTTACCTGATCCCCGCCGGCCTGGGCCTCGTCGCGGCGTACTGGAATTCCTTCAATAAGGGCTACAACTTCACCGCCGCCGTTTCCGCCGACGGGATCCGGCTGCACTACGGCCTGCTGGACACCCAGGCCCAGACCCTGCCGCCGGGCCGGATCCAGGCCGTGCGCATCAGCCAGCCCCCGCTGTGGCGGATCTTCGGCTGGTACCGGATCCAGGTCAACGCGGCCGGCTATGGGGCCGCGGGCAGCAACGGCGAGGGTTCCTCCCGGACCACCCTGCTGCCGGTGGGGACCTTGGCGGAGGTGTTCACCATGCTGTCGCTGGTCCTTCCCGATCCGGGGACCCCGGACCCCGTGAGGGTTTTCACGGAGGGACTGCACGGGCTCGCCCCGGCCAGCGGAATTGCCCCTGACGCTCCTGGCGCTGCGGGCGCTTCCACAATCACGGACGACGGCGGCTTTGTCACCACCCCGCGGCGGGCGCGCCTGCTGGCCCCGCTGGGCTGGCGGCGCAACGGCTTTACCGCCACCGGCACTGCGCTGCTGATCCGCTCCGGCCGCTGGTGGCGCCAGCTTGTGCTGGTCCCGCACCAGCGCACACAGTCGATGGCGCTGCAGCAGGGGCCGCTGGCGCGGCGCTTCCGAGTAGCGGACCTGGTCCTGCACACCACCGCCGGGCCTGTGGCGCCAAGGCTGGTCCAGGCCGGGCTGGACGAGGCCCGGGCACTGCTCGACGCGCAGGCGGCCCGCGCCCGGACGGCGCGGAAACGGCAGACTAGCGAACACTGGCTCGCCCGGGCCGAGCCCTTCGAACCGGCGCCCGCCGAACCCGCGGAACCCGCGGAACCCGCCGAATCCGCACCCCTCGAACCCGCACCACAGGAAGGGCCGCAGCATGGCTAAGCCAGGACGCCTCGGCGTCGGAATCATTGGAGCCGGCAAGGTGGGGGCCGTGCTGGGGGCGGCGCTGCGCGCCGCGGAGCACGCCGTCGTCGGGGTCTCCGCCGTGTCGGACGCGAGCCGTGACCGCGCCGAAACGCTTCTGCCCGGCGTCCCCATCCTCGAGGTGCAGGACATCGTGGAGCGCGCCGAACTGGTCCTGCTGGCCGTCCCGGACGACGCCCTCGGACCCCTCGTGGAGGGCCTCGCCAAACTCGGTGCCTGGCAGCCCGGCCAGCTCGTGGCCCACACCTCGGGGCGCTTCGGCGTCGGGATCCTGCATCCGGTCCGCGCCGCGGGGGCCATCCCGCTGGCGCTCCACCCCGCAATGACCTTCACCGGCATGAGCCTGGACCTCACCCGGCTGCTGGACTGCAGCTTCGGCGTGACGGCGGACCCGGCCATGCTGCCGATCGCGCAGGCACTGGTGGTGGAGATGGGCGCCGAACCGGTCGCGATCGCCGAGGGGGACCGTACGCTTTACCACGCTGCCCTGGCCCACGGCTCCAACCACCTGGTCACGCTGGTGGCGCAGGCGTCCGAACTGCTGCGCGAAGTCGGCGTCGAGGCACCGGAACGCATGCTGGGTCCGTTGCTGCGCGCCAGCCTGGAGAACGCCCTCGCCTCGGGGGAGTCGGCGCTGACCGGGCCGGTGGCGCGCGGGGACGTGGGGACGGTCGCCGCGCACACCGAGGCCCTGCGCGAACTCGGCGGAGGCTCCGGCGATATTCTGGACGCGTACCTGGCCATGGCCCGGGCGACGGCCCGCCGCGCCGGCAGCCGCGGGCTGCTGAGGCCGGAGCAAATTGACGGCATCGGGCAGGCGCTCCAAAGCCCCGGCACCGACGGCCCGCATCCCGAGGAAGGACCCTGAGATGGCCATCCGGCTCGTAACCACGGCGGCGGAGCTCCGCAAGGAGAGCGCACGCCTGCTCACTGAACGGGGCGGCACCTCGCAGGGGCTTGTGCCCACCATGGGCGCCCTGCACGAGGGCCACGCACGGCTGGCCCGCACCGCCGTCGAGCAGAACGACGTTGTGGTGGCCAGCATCTTCGTCAACCCGCTGCAGTTTGGCGAGGCGGTAGACCTCGACCGCTACCCGCGCACCCTCGAGGCGGACCTGGCGCTGCTCGACGCCGAAGGGGTCGACCTGGCTTTCGCACCGTCGGTGGAGGAGGTCTACCCCGGCGGGGAACCGATGGTGCGGATCACCTCGGGCGTGCTCGCGGAAAAGTGGGAGGGCGCCTCCCGGCCCGGGCACTTCGACGGCGCCCTGACGGTGGTCGCTAAGCTGCTGCACTACGGGCTTCCCGGCGCAGGACAAGCTTCCTACCGGGCCTATTTCGGCCAGAAGGACGCCCAGCAGCTGGCGTTGGTCCAGCGGATGGTAGCGGACCTGAACTTCCCGGTGGAGATCGTGCCGGTACCGATCGTGCGGTCCCCGGACGGGCTGGCGCTCTCCAGCCGCAACCGGTTCCTCTCCGCCGCTGAACGTGAGGCCGCCCTTGTGCTGTCCCGGGCGCTGCGGCTGGTGGAGGAGCGGGCCAACGCCCACGAGCCGCTCGATCTGGACTCTGCCCGGGCGCTCGTGGAGTCCCAGCCGCTCGTCGCGCTGGACTACTTCGACGTCGTGGATCCCCGCACCCTCGAGCCGCTCGCCGAGAACTGCCGGGAAACCCCGTTCCGCGGCGAGGGCCTGGTGCTGATCGCGGCCAAGGTCGGCCCGGTACGGCTGATCGACAACGTCCCGCTGAACTCCTGACCTCCTCCGGCACGGACGGACCCTCCCGCGTTTTTGGCGGTCGGGGACGGGAGCGTGCGTCGGGGTGGTGCCGGAAGTGCGGGAGCGTTCGCTGAATGCCTGAGAGCGGGAATTACTGCCGTGCGTCCCGGGTTGAAAATCGTAGTGGCGACGATGTGCGCCGAATCCAGTTCAACTCCCTGAGGGAATCCCCATGCCAGCAGATGCCCCTTCCAACGTCCAAGCCAGCGAGGCGCCGCCGACCCGGACCGACGACGCCGCCCCGGCGACGGCGCCGCGCGGGGGCACCGCAGAAACCGGGCCCGAGAAGCTGTCCCGGGAGTCCGTGACCATCATCGCGACCCTGCTGGTGGCCACCTTCGTCGTGATCCTCAACGAGACCATCATGAACGTCGCCCTGCAGCGGCTGATGGTGGACCTGCGCGTCGACGCGCCCACCGTGCAGTGGCTGTCCACCGGCTTTATGCTGACCATGGCGGTGGTCATTCCCACCACCGGGTTCATTCTGCAACGGCTCTCCACCCGGGCGGTCTTTATGCTCGCCATGGGGCTGTTCTCCGGGGGCACCCTGCTGGCGGCCCTGGCGCCGGGCTTCGAGATCCTGCTGCTGGCCCGGATCGTCCAGGCCGGCGGCACCGCCATTATGCTGCCGCTGCTGATGACCACCATCCTCACCCTGGTTCCGGTGTCACGCCGCGGCGCCGTGATGGGCAACGTAAGCATCGCGATCTCCGTGGCGCCGGCCATGGGCCCCACCGTCTCCGGGCTGATCCTGCAGCACTTCTCCTGGCGGTTCATGTTCGTCTTTGTCCTGCCGATCGCCCTGCTGGCGTTCGGCATCGGCGCCAGGTTCCTGAGGAACATCGGCGAAAACGAGAAAACCCGGCTCGACGCCCTCTCTGTTGTGCTGACGGTGCCCGCCTTCGGCGGCGTCGTCTATGGCCTGAGCCAGATCGGCGGCGGCAAGGGAGGTCCCTCGACCGCCGCGGTGGCGGCGCTCGGCGTCGGCGTCGTAGCCCTGCTGGCCTTTGTCCTGCGCCAGCTCCGGCTGCAGAAGTCCAACGAACCGCTGCTGGACCTGCGGGCCTTCAACTTCCGAATGTTTACCGTCTCCGTGCTGCTCCTGGTGGTCGCCATGATCGCCCTGTTCGGCGCCGTCATCCTGCTGCCGCTGTACCTGCAGGAAATCCGCGGCCTCAAGTCGCTGGAAACCGGGCTCGCCCTGCTGCCGGGCGGACTCGCGATGGGTCTGCTCGGTCCCGTCATCGGCCGGATCTTCGACAAGGTCGGCCCGCTGCCCCTGACCGTGACGGGCTCCGCCCTGATGGTGCTCTCGCTCTGGCAGTTCTCCGGGCTGGACGCCCAGACGCCGGTGGCCTGGATCATTGCCCTGCACGTGACGCTGAGCCTGGGCCTGGCGATGCTGTTTACCCCTGCCTTCACCACCGGGCTGAATCCGCTGCCGCCGCACCTGTACTCCCACGGCTCGGCCATCATGAGCACGCTGCAGCAGGTCGCGGGCGCCGCCGGAACTGCGCTGCTGGTCTCGATCTTCGCGGTGGTCTCGGCCGGCTCCGGGGTGGTCGCCGGCATGCACGCGGCGTTCCTGACCGCGGCCGCGATCGCACTCGCCGCCGTCGTGCTGTCCGTGCTGATGCGCAAAACCGAAGGTGCCGCAGGCCCCGCAGCCCACTGACGCGGCCGGCTCGGGGGCAGAATCAGCCGGCGAAGAACTCGCTGAGTTCGGCGATGAGCTTGTCCGGCGCCTTGTTGACGCCGTCGTGGCCCATGCCCGGGAGGATCGTGTAACTGGAGCCGGACAGCACGTCGTGGATCTGCCCGCAGGCCACGCCGAAGTACGCCGGGCTCTTCTCGCCCACGATGATCAGCGTCTCCAGCGGCAGCTCCAGGAACGGCTCGGCCGGCATGTCCGCGGCGATGATGGCCTTGATCTCACGGACCCCGGTCTGCATGAGCTCGCGGAGCTGCTTGCCGACAGGTGTGCCCGCGGTGAGCTTGTTCGCCAGCGTCAGCATGGACAGCGGCATCCGGGACAGGGCACTGCCGGTCTCCAGGCCGCGGACCAGCACGGCGAGGGCGCGGTCGTCGTCGCCCGCCGCGGTCAGCCGCTCGTATTCGGCCGTCCAGTCCGCCGTGACGCTGTGGTTCACCGAGACGGCAGGGTCGTACACGGCCAAGCGCTCCACCGGCAGGGTCCGGGCGGCGTGCAGCGCCACCGCGCCGCCGAAGCTGTGGCCGAAGACGTCGGTGCTCGCGGTGTGCTTCATCACGGCGTCCAGGTCCCGGATGTCCACGTCCAGCGTGTAATCCTCCGGCTGCGGCGAGGACGAACCGCGGCCGCGCCGGTTGAACGTGTGGACCGGCCGGCCCAGGGCGGCGCTGAGCTTCTGCGCGAAACGGGTGTAGTCAGCGGCCGTCACCATCGAGGCGGGCACAACGACGACGCCGGAACCCGCCGCGGCGAGGTCCGCGCCCGTGCTGAAAAGCTCGAGGGTGCCGCCGTCGGGGGTTCTGATGTTCTCGCGGGTCATGCTCCGAGCCTAGCCGAGCCGCCCGGGTCAGCACAGCAGGGGCGGCCCCGGCTAGCCCAGCCGGCCGCCGGAGATTTCGAGATAGCAGGAGCCGCACAACGATTCGTACCAGGCGTCCTGCCCGTCGATCGCCACCTGGTCGCCGTCGAACACCACCTCGTCGCCGATCCGGCGGGTGTTGAAGATGGCCTTGCGGCCGCATCGGCAGATGGTCTTGAGCTCCTCCAGGGTGTGCGCGATCTCCAGGAGCCGAAGCGAGCCGGGGAAGGCGCGCGTCCGGAAGTCGGTGCGGATGCCGTAGGCGAGCACGGGCACGTTATCCAGCACGGCGATGCGGAAAAGGTCGTCCACCTGCTCCGGCTCGAGGAACTGGGCCTCGTCCACCAGCAGGCAGGCCACTGGCGGTGTGTCCACGTGCTGGAGCAGGGCGTCCGGGTCGTCGCCGTGGGCATGCGCGGCAAACAGCTCCCGGGCGGAGGCCCCGGCCGGAATCAGGAAATCCACCGAGCGCGTCATCCCCAGCCGGGACACGACGTCGGCGTCCCCCTTGGTGTCGATGTCCGGCTTGGCGAGCACAACCCGCTGGCCGCGCTCCTCGTAGTTGAACGCGGCCTGCAGCAGGCCCGTCGACTTGCCGGAGTTCATCGCGCCGTAACGGAAGTAGAGCTTGGCCAAGGAGTTCCTTTCGACATAGGTCGCCCCCGATTCTAGTGCCAGAGCTCAGCGGCCCAGCCGCAGCCGGCGCCGGAATCCCAGCCACGCCGGAGTGCCGGCGCCAAGCAGGAACCTCGCCGCCATCAGGGCCAGCCGGCGGTTCCCGGGCCGGATCGGACCTTCGTGCAGCTGGCCCGGCACCACGGCGAACTCGATCGACGGGACCGCCGCCGCGAGCTGCCGCCCGGTGTCGGCGAAGTAGTCCGGACTCCAGCCCCCGGTGAGCATCAGCGTGGGCGTGGTGACGGCCGCGAAGTCGGCGAGCTCGGCGTCGGCGGCCAGCACGGCGCGCATTTCCGCGACGGCCGTGGGCAGCAGCTCCCGCATCTGCGCGCCCACGGTGGTCCGGGCCGAAAGGATGCTGAGCATACGCAGGGCACCGAGTGGCAGTTTTGACACCGGGCCCGCGGTCTCCAGCCCCTGGACCAGGTGCGCCCAGGCCGCGTCCAGCTCCCCGGCCGCCACCGAACGCTCCAGCTCGGGCCGCCAGCGGCTGGCGAGGTTTCCGGCGAGGGACACCGCGGCGTCGTACGTCACCAGGCGCCGGATCGCCACACTGCGCGCCGCCTGCAGCGCCACAAACCCGCCGTAGCTGTGCGCGAAGACGCCCGTGGAGCCGGTCTCGCGCAGCACCGCGGCAAGGTCGGCCACCTCGGTCGCCGCCGAGTAGTCGGCGGGCTGCGGCGAGGACCCGGCCCGGCCCCGCCGGTTGTAGCAGTGCACCGGGCGGCCCAGCAGCCGCGCCAGGCTCCGGGCGAACGGGCGGTACAGGGCCGCGGTGATCAGCGTCCCGTGCACCACGACGACGCCGGTCCCCGCCGCCGGGTCCGGCCCGCCTTCAGCCGGCGCCGCCGCCGCGGCTCCGGGCGCGGGCCGGAAGGTGGTGAGCTCGAGGTGGCCCTCGCCGTCGTCGGTCCGAATCGTCCACGTCTCCATAACTGTGAGTGTATTCCCGCCCCGTTCCCGCCTCCCGCACCGGCCGGTGGCGAATGCCCGGTAAACTTAGGGATTGTGACTTCCCAAAACACCCCTTCCCCGAACGAGCCCTCCGACGCCAGCGAACAGACCCTGGTCCGTATGGAGAAGCGCGCCAAGTTGATCGAACGCGGCATCGAGGCATATCCGGTGGGGGTCGAGCGCACGCATTCGCTGACGGAGATCCGCGAAAAGTACGCCCACCTCGTGGCCGATGAGACCACCGGCGACGTCGTCGGCGTGACCGGCCGCATCGTCTTCATCCGCAACACCGGCAAGCTGTGCTTCGCCACCCTGCAGGAGGGCGGCGTCGACGGCAAAGCCGTCCGGCTGCAGGTCATGCTCAGCCTGGCCAACATCGGCGAGGAGGCGCTCGCGGACTGGAAGTCCCTCGTTGACCTCGGCGACCACGTTTTCATCAAGGGCGAGGTCATCTCCTCGCGCCGCGGCGAGCTCTCCGTGATGGCCGAGTCCTGGTCGATGGCGTCCAAGGCGCTGCGGCCGCTGCCGGTGCTGCACGCCGAATTGAACGAGGAAACCCGCGTCCGCCAGCGCTACGTGGACCTCATTGTCCGCGACGAGGCCCGCGAAATGGTCTACACCCGGGCCGCGATCACCCGCTCCATCCGCGAAACCCTGCACCGCCAGGGCTACGTGGAGGTGGAGACCCCGATGCTGCAGCTCGTGCACGGGGGCGCCACCGCCCGCCCGTTCGAGACGCACATGAACGCCTTCGACCAGAAGATGACACTGCGCATCGCCACCGAGCTGTACCTCAAGCGCACGGTTGTCGGCGGGATCGACCGGGTCTACGACATGGGCCGCGTGTTCCGCAACGAGGGCGTCGACTCCACGCACAGCCCCGAATTCACCACCCTGGAGTCCTACGAGGCCTGGGCCGACCAGTTCGTGATGGCCGACCGGATCAAGGAAATCATCCTCGACGCCGCCGACGCCGCCGGTGTGGGCCGCGTGCTGCAGACCGAGGCCGGCGAGATCAACCTCGACGGCGACTGGGCCTGGATGGCCGTGTACCCGGGTCTCTCCGACTTTGTGGGCCAGGACATCACCCCGGAGACCCCCGTCGCGGAACTGCTGGCCCTCGCCGCCAAGCACGAGGTCAAGGTCGACGCCGGCTGGGACGCCGAGAAGCTTGTGGTCGAGCTCTTCGGCGAGCTGGTCGAGCCCACGCTGCTCAACCCCACCTTCGTCTACGACTACCCGCCCTCCGCGCAGCCGCTGGCCCGCCACCACCGCGAGGACAACCGGCTGATCGAGGCCTGGGACCTCATCATCGGCGGGATGGAGCGCGGCACCGCGTTCTCCGAGCTGATCGACCCGGTCATCCAGCGCGAACGGCTCACCGAGCAGTCCCGCCGCTCAGCCGCCGGCGACGTCGAAGCCATGCAGCTGGACGAGGACTTCCTCCGGGCCCTCGAATACGGCGCCCCGCCGATGGGCGGCATCGGCCTCGGCATCGACCGGCTGGTCATGCTCTTCACGGGCGCCGGCATCCGCGAGACCATCCTCTTCCCGCTGCTCAAGCCCGAAGGCCACTGAGCATGGAGTACATCGCCGTCCTGCTCCCGTCCGTGGTGGTCGGACTCATTTTCTGGTTCGCCATGAAGTCGATCTTCAATGCCGACAAGTCCGAACGCCAGGCCGAGGCGCGCGCCCAGGCGGAGGCGGCGGCCCGCGGGCAGGAACAGAATCCCGCTCCGGAAAACGGGCATTCCCCCGGACAGCGCTAAAAGCGGCAGTTATTCCCTCCTGTGGATTTTCTTTGGGAGGGATTTTTCCGCTTTGACTCGCGGCCATAAAAGGATGGATACTTTTTCCAGATACATCCTGCTTTTCTAAATACTCGTCCTTTTGAAAAGAGAGTCTTTATGGCACAGAAAGTTAAAATCATCCTCGTTGATGATCTGGATGGGGGATCAGCGGACGAAACTGTCCGGTTTGGCCTGGATGGCGTCAGTTATGAAATTGACCTGTCGTCCGGCAACGCCTCTGAACTCCGCTCGGCTCTTGAGCGGTACGTAGGCCACGCACGTAAGACATCTAGCGGCCGGGCAACCCGGACTAAAGTATCCAGCGGCCGTAATCAGGACTCGGCGCAGATCCGGCAGTGGGCCCGGGACAACGGCTATGCGGTAAACAGCCGCGGCCGTATCCAGGCTGAAATTCAGGAAGCATACCAAAAGGCCAATTCCTAGCTTCCCGGACTCGGTCCGGACCCGGCTTGCCGGTGCATTTTCCAGTGACAAGGCCCCCGCCGTTGGCCGGGGGCTTTGCTGTGTCCGGAGTCCGGCTGGCCGGAACGGCGCGTTCCCGCCCGGTTACTCCCGGACAATGGCTCTACATTCCCGAAGGCTCGCCGTGCCGTGCGGGTTTCGGCCGCAGGAACCGGGCCGGAGCGCAGCCGCCCCGGCTCCGGCGGAGGCGCTCGGGTGCGGCCCCGGAGCGGTCCGGATGACGCCACCGGCCCGTCCCGGTTTCCCCCGTGGCGAACAAGCCACAAATCTCGAACTCCGCCACGTAGCATCAAAGTACGTCGTAGCTAGGAGTGTGGCGAAATGTTTGAGCGATTTACGGACCGTGCCCGTCGCGTAGTTGTGCTTGCCCAAGAAGAGGCACGCATGCTGAACCACAATTACATCGGCACCGAACACATCCTCTTGGGCCTGATCCATGAGGGTGAAGGTGTTGCCGCCAAAGCCCTCGAGTCCTTGAGCATCTCGCTCGACGGGGTGCGCGAGCAGGTGCAGGAGATCATCGGTCAGGGCCAGCAGGCCCCGTCCGGCCACATCCCCTTCACCCCGCGCGCCAAGAAGGTGCTGGAGCTCTCGCTGCGCGAGGCCCTGCAGCTGGGCCACAACTACATCGGCACCGAGCACATCCTGCTCGGTCTCATCCGCGAGGGTGAAGGTGTGGCTGCCCAGGTGCTGGTCAAGCTCGGAGCGGACCTTAACCGGGTCCGCCAGCAGGTCATCCAGCTGCTCTCCGGCTACCAGGGCAAGGAAACCACCGGTGCAGGCGTTGGCCCCGGTCAGGCCGAAGGCACCCCCGCCGGGTCGGTCGTCCTCGACCAGTTCGGCCGGAACCTGACCCAGGCCGCGCGGGAAAACAAGCTGGACCCCGTGATCGGCCGCGAGCAGGAAATGGAACGCGTTATGCAGGTCCTTTCCCGCCGCACCAAGAACAACCCGGTCCTGATCGGTGAGCCCGGCGTCGGCAAGACCGCCGTCGTCGAGGGCCTGGCCCAGGCGATCGTGCGCGGCGACGTGCCGGAGACCATCAAGGACAAGCAGCTGTACACGCTGGACCTCGGGTCCCTCGTGGCGGGCTCCCGCTACCGCGGTGACTTCGAAGAGCGCCTGAAGAAGGTCCTCAAGGAAATCCGCACCCGCGGCGACATCATCCTCTTCATCGACGAGATCCACACCCTGGTGGGTGCCGGCGCGGCCGAGGGTGCGATCGACGCGGCTTCGATCCTGAAGCCCATGCTGGCCCGCGGCGAGCTCCAGACCATCGGTGCCACCACGCTGGACGAGTACCGCAAGCACATCGAAAAGGACGCCGCGCTGGAGCGCCGCTTCCAGCCGATCCAGGTCAAGGAACCCTCCGTCGCCGACGCGATCGAGATCCTCAAGGGCCTGCGTGACCGCTACGAGGCGCACCACCGCGTCACCATCACCGACGGCGCCCTCGCCTCGGCGGCCAGCCTCTCCGAACGCTACATCTCGGACCGCTTCCTGCCGGACAAGGCGATCGACCTGATCGACGAGGCCGGCGCCCGGCTGCGCATCCGCCGGATGACCGCCCCGCCGGAGCTCAAGATCATGGACGAGAAGATCTCGGCCATGAAGCTGGAGAAGGAATCCGCGATCGACGCGCAGGATTTCGAAGGAGCCGCCTCGCTGCGCGACAAGGAGCAGAAGCTCATTGCCGAACGCGCCGAGAAGGAACGCCAGTGGAAGACCGGCGGCATGGACGACATCTCCGAGGTGGATGAGGATCTCATCGCCGAGGTGCTGGCGAACTCCACCGGCATCCCGGTCTTCAAGCTGACCGAGGAAGAGTCCTCGCGCCTGCTGAAGATGGAAGACGAACTGCACAAGCGTGTGGTCGGCCAGGACGAGGCCATCAAGGCCCTGTCCCAGGCGATCCGCCGCACCCGTGCCGGCCTGAAGGACCCGAAGCGTCCGGGCGGCTCGTTCATCTTCGCCGGCCCCACCGGCGTCGGCAAGACCGAGCTGGCCAAGGCCCTGGCGGAGTTCCTCTTCGGCGAGGAAGACGCGCTAATCACCCTGGACATGTCCGAGTACTCGGAGAAGCACACCGTCTCGCGGCTCTTCGGTGCCCCTCCGGGCTACGTGGGCTACGAGGAGGGCGGTCAGCTGACCGAGAAGGTCCGCCGTCGTCCGTTCTCCGTGGTCCTGTTCGACGAAGTGGAGAAGGCGCACGCCGACCTCTTCAACTCGCTGCTGCAGATCCTGGAAGATGGCCGCCTGACCGACTCCCAGGGCCGCGTGGTGGACTTCAAGAACACCGTGATCATCATGACCACGAACCTCGGCACCCGGGACATTTCCAAGAGTGTGGCCACCGGCTTCCAGTCCGGCACGGACACGCAGACCGGCTACAACCGGATGCGCGCCCGGGTCACGGAGGAGCTCAAGCAGCACTTCCGCCCCGAGTTCCTGAACCGTGTTGACGACGTTGTGGTGTTCCCGCAGCTGACCCAGGACGAGATCATCGAGATCGTCGACCTGTTCGTCACCCGCCTCGAGAAGCGCCTCAAGGACAAGGACATGGGCATCGAGCTCACGCCCGCGGCCAAGGTGCTCCTCGCCACCCGCGGTTACGACCCCGCGATGGGCGCCCGGCCGCTGCGCCGCACTATCCAGCGCGAGATCGAGGACCAGCTCTCCGAAAAGATCCTCTTCGGCGAACTGCACTCCGGCGACATCGTGGTGGTGGACGTGGAGGGCGAAGGCGACAACGCGAAGTTCACCTTCGCCGGCAACGCCAAGCCGCGCATCCCGGAGATCGCTCCGAGCGTCTAGGCGCCAACCAGGCACGACGCCACAAAGGCCCTGGCCGCTTCCTTCAAGGAGGTGGCCGGGGCCTTTCACTGCCCTTGCGCTGCCCTTGCGCGGCGCGAGGGGCGCGGGGGGCGCGTGGCGTCAGGCGCTGACGGTGATCCATTCGCCGTCGAGCGCCGCCGTCAGCTTTGCGAGCGGAGCTTTGGCCGGGCCGTTGACCACGCTGCCGTCGGAGCCCTTGAACGAGGAACCGTGGCAGGGGCAGGCGAAGTCCGCCCCGGCGGGCGCCACCGGGCAGCCGGCGTGGGTGCAGGTCGCGTCGTACGCCAGGACGGTCTTCTCATCCGGCCGGAAGATCACCACCGTCTTGCCGTTCACCTTCCCGGTGGCCGTGCCGCCCACCTTTACGTCGCTGAGCTTGCCGACCCTGACGGCGGTGCCGGCCGGTACCGTGGGCTCCGCCGCCGCGGTGGAGGCCGTGGTGCCGGTGCCTGGGCCGGCGCAGGCGGAGAGGGCCAGGGCGCCGCCGCCCAGGGCGCCGGCACCAAGCAGAAGGGAGCGTCGGGGGAGGGGCTTTTCAGCATTCATGGACCCATCATGCCAACTGACTCTGGAAGTCCGCCGTGTTTCTTAGACAATTAACTCTGAAAGCAGTGTTTCACTCAGAGTGAACGGGGTGTGATCGGCGGCACAAGAGGTGTTGAATCGTGGGCATGGCTTCTACCGATCCCCGCACCCTGGGCGAATACCCCGAGACCCCGTTCCACGACCTGGACCACTACCTCGCCATCCCGAAGGTCAGCGGCCTAGCCCTGAGCCCCGACGGCAAACGGCTCGTCACCACCGTGGCCACACTCAACGACAAGGGCACCGAATACCGCACCGCCCTCTGGGAACTGGACCCGGCCGGCAAAAACAAGGCCCGGCGGATCACCCGCAGCGCCAAGGGCGAGGCCGGGGCCGTGTTCGCCGCCGACGGCAATCTGTACTTCACCTCCGCCCGCCCGGACCCCGAAAACCCGGACGCCGAGCCGGTCAACGCGCTCTGGGTCCTTCCCGCCGACGGCGGCGAGGCCCGCGTGGCGCTCTCACGCGCCGGCGGCGTCAGCGGACTCGTGGCCGCCAGGGACGCGGATGCCCTGTTCGTGACGGCATCCGTGCTCGCCGGCTCCACGGACGAGGACAATGACGAGGACCGCCGCAAGGCGCGCCAGGACAACAAGGTGGCCGCGATCCTGCACAGCGGCTATCCCGTGCGCTACTGGGACGCGGACCTGGGGCCCGCGCAGCCCCGGCTGTTCGCCGTCGAACCCGGCGCAGAGCCGGAGCCGGGCAAGCCGGCCACGGTCGACGCCGCCCCGCCGGTGCGCCTGCGCAACCTGACCCCCGACGCCGGCAACGGGCTGCGCGAGGCCGACACGGTCGCCAGCCCGGACGGCAAGACCCTCTTCAGCAGCTTCACCAGACCGCTCGCCAACGCCGACTCCCGCACCGTGCTGGTGGCCATCGACGTCGCCAGCGGCACCCGCCGGGTCCTGCTCGACACCGAGGGCATGAGCTACTTCCCGGGCCCGGTCAGCCCCGACGGCCGCACCCTGGTGGTGCTCAGCGAGACCGACACCACGCCCGAGCAGGCGCCCCGGGTCGCGCTGCACCTCCTGGATGTTTCGGGCGCAGGCTCAGAAGCCGACGCCGACGGCGGCGGCAGTGCCGGGCTGGTGCCGCTCGCGCCGGGCTGGGACCGCTGGGCCCGGCCCGCGGCCTGGTTGCCGGACGGTTCAGCCCTGCTCGTGACCGCGGACGAGGACGGCGCCTCCCCGGTGTTCCGAATCGACGTGACCGGCGAGGACGGGCAGGACGCGGAGCCGGTCCGGCTGACGCGCGACAGCACCGCCTACACTGACGTCGCCGTTGCCCCGGACGGCAGCAGCGCCTTCGCGCTGCGCAGTTCCTACGAATTCCCGGCGGAAGCCGTGCGGATCGACCTGGCCGGCGGGGACGTCACCCGCCTTCCCGCCCCCGCCGAACGTCCCGCCTACCGCGGCGTGCTCGAGCGGGTGGAGGCAACCTCGCCCGGCGGCAACCGGGTGCCCGGCTACCTGGCCCTGCCCGAGGGCGCCTCGGCCGGCAACCCGGCGCCGCTGCTGCTCTGGATCCACGGCGGACCGCTGGGCTCCTGGAATGCCTGGACCTGGCGCTGGAACCCGTGGCTGCTCGTGGCCAGGGGCTACGCGGTGCTGCTCCCGGACCCGGCGCTCTCGACCGGCTACGGACAGGAGCACATCCAGCGCGGCTGGGGCGAGTGGGGCAAGGCGCCTTTCCAGGACCTGATGGCGATCACCGACGCCGTGGTGCGCCGCCCGGACATCGACGAGACCCGCACGGCGGCCATGGGCGGCTCCTTCGGCGGTTACATGGCGAACTGGGTCGCGGGCCACACGGACCGGTTCAAGGCGATCGTGACCCATGCCAGCCTCTGGGCCCTGGACCAGTTCGGCCCGACGACGGACTCCGCGCAGTACTGGCTCAAAGAGATGACGGCAGAGATGGCCGCCGAGAACTCCCCGCACCTGCACGTCGAGAACATCCGCACCCCCATGCTGGTCATCCACGGCGACAAGGACTACCGGGTGCCGATCGGCGAGGGGCTGCGGCTCTGGTACGAGCTGCTCTCCAAGTCCGCGCTGGCGGCCGATGAAAACGGCGAGACGGACCACCGGTTCCTCTACTTCCCGGACGAGAACCACTGGATCCTGCAGCCGCAGCACGCGAAGGTCTGGTACGGCGTCGTCGAGCACTTCCTCGCCAGGCACCTGCTGGACAAGGACCTCCCCGTCCCGGACGAGCTCGGTCTCTGACCCGCCCGGGCCCGGCCGGCGGAGCGCCGCCGGGCCCGCGCCGTAGGATTGGGCTGTGACTGAGACGATCCGCATCCGCCCTGCCCGCACGTCCGACGTCGCTGCCATCAAGACCCTCGTCGCGCCCCTGGCCGACCAGCGTATCCTCATGGCCAAGGAAACCGTGGCCTACTACGAGAGCCTTCAGGAGTTCCGGATCGCCGAATCGGCCGACGGCGAGGTGGTCGGCTGCGGGGCGTTGCACGTCATGTGGGAGGACCTGGCCGAGGTGCGCACCCTGGCCACCGCGGACGCCTGGCGCGGCAAAGGCGTGGGGCACCTGCTGGTGGAGCGCCTGCTGGAGGACGCGAGGGCGCTGGGCATCTCCCGGGTCTTCTGCCTGACCTTCGAGGTGGACTTCTTCAAAAAGCACGGCTTCGACGTGATGGCGGACCAGACGGCGGTGGACCCGGTGGTGTATTCGGAGCTCCTGCGCTCGCATGACGAAGGCGTCGCCGAATTCCTGGACCTGGCACGGGTCAAGCCGAACACCCTGGGCAACACCCGGATGATCCGGACGCTGTAGGCCCCCGCTGCCCGGAACGCGGGGTCTTCCGCTAAATCAACTTGGTGGATAAACTGATCCCGGCCCGATGGGGCGGGCCGCCAGCTTCCGGAGGCAGAAATTGCAGAATCGCGTGGTTTTTCCAGATTTCTCCGCATTCCAAATGACAGTCGATGCCGTTCCGCTGCCGCCGGACCCGTCCGGCGGGGACAGCGCCGGTTCCACGCACCGGCCGCGCCGCCAGGACGCGCTCGGCGCCGACGCGTGGCCCGGTTTCACCCCCGAGCCAGCCGTCCGGACCTGACCTACGTTCGTGGTTGAATCCGGAGCCTACCGCTGGCCGGGCCCCGGTAGTAGGGTCTAAGCAAGCAGCCAGGACACCATCCAGGGAGCACAGCCATGAAGAAACTCATCAATGATCCCAAAGCCGTGGTCGACGAGTCAGTGGAAGGTTTCGGGCTGGCCCATGCCGACCTGGTGACCGTCCACCCGGATCCGAAATTCATCGTCCGCAAGGACGCCCCCGTGGCCGGCAAGGTCGGCCTCGTCTCCGGCGGCGGCAGCGGCCACGAGCCCCTGCACGGCGGCTACGTCGGGATGGGCATGCTCGACGCCGCGGTGCCCGGCGCGGTCTTCACCTCGCCCACCCCGGACCAGATCCTGCCGGCCACCCTCGCGGTGAACTCCGGCGCCGGCGTCGTGCACATCGTGAAGAACTACACCGGCGACGTGCTGAACTTCGAGACCGCCGCGGAACTGGCACAGGCCGAGGGGGTGGAGGTCCGCACGGTTCTGGTCAACGACGACGTCGCCGTGCAGGACTCGCTCTACACGGCGGGGCGCCGCGGCGTGGGCGGCACCGTCCTGGTCGAGAAAATCGCCGGCGCAGCGGCCGAACGCGGCGACAGCCTCGACGCCGTCGCAGCCATCGGCGACCGCGTCAACCAGAACGTGCGCAGCATGGGTGTGGCCCTGAGCGCATGCACCGTCCCGCACGCCGGGGTTCCCAGCTTCGAGCTCGAGGAAAACGAGATCGAGATCGGCATCGGCATACACGGCGAGCCCGGCCGGCACAAGATTCCCATGGAGGCCGCAGACGGCATCACCGACCGCCTGCTGGACCCGGTGGTCAGCGACCTCGGGCTCAACTCCGGTGACAAGGTGCTGCTTTTCGTCAACGGCATGGGCGGCACCCCGGCGAGTGAGCTGTACATCGTCTACCGCCGGGCCGCGCAGCGACTCGCGGACCAGGGCGTCACCGTGGCGCGCTCCCTGGTGGGCAACTACATCACCTCCCTGGAGATGCAGGGCTGTTCGATCACCGTCCTGCGCCTCGACGATGAGATGACCGCGCTCTGGGACGCGCCCGTCCACACGCCGGCCCTTCGCTGGGGCGTCTGAACGTGGGGCTGGACGTTAACTGGGCCGTGCGGTGGCTGACGCTGTCCGCGGAGGCCATGGCCGAGCACCGGGTTGAACTGATCGAGCTGGACCGCCCCATCGGGGACTCCGACCACGGCGAGAACATGGACCGCGGCTTCAAGGCCGTGATGGACAAGCTCGCCGAGACGCCGCCGGAAACGGCCGGGGCGGCCCTGAAACTGACCGCCATGACCCTGATGTCGAAGGTGGGCGGCGCGGCCGGCCCGCTCTACGGAACGGCCTTCCTGCGCGCCGCCACCGCGCTGGGCGATGCCGCCGACATCGACGCCGGGATGCTGGCCGCGGCCCTGCAGGCGGCCCGCGACGGCATCGTGGCCCGCGGTAAGGCCGAGTCCGGCGACAAGACCATGGTGGATGCCTGGACCCCGGCCGTCGACGCGTCAGCCGCCGCGGCCGGCGACGGTGACGTGCACAAGGTCCTGGCCGCCGCGGCCGAGGCTGCCGAGGCGGGGGCCGTGTCCACCGACCCGATGCTGGCCCGCAAGGGACGCGCCAGCTACCTGGGGGAGCGCAGCATAGGCCACCGGGACCCGGGAGCGGTCTCCAGCGCCCTGATCCTGCGCGCCGCGGCCGGGGCCGCCGGATGACCGTCCGGCTCGTCGTCGTCTCGCACAGCGAAAAGATCGCCGACGGCGCCGTCGAACTCGCCGCGCAAATGGCGCCGGACGTCCTGATCCTCGCCGCGGGCGGCACCGACGACGGCCGGATCGGAACCAGCCTGGAGAAGGTCATGGCCGCGCTGGAGCGGGCCGCCGGCGGGGGCGGCGTGGTGGTGCTGACCGATCTCGGTTCCGCCGTGATGACGGCCGAGTCGGCGGTGGAGTTCGTCGCGGACCCGGAATCCATCCACCTCGCCGACGCCCCGCTGATCGAAGGCCTGGTCGCCGCCGCGGTCTCGGCCCAGGCCGGGGCGGACGCCGAGACCGTGAAGGAGGCAGCCGAAGCCGTCTACCGGCCGCCGGCGCACACGCACGGGCCCGAGCACGAACACCAGCAGCCGCCGGACGCCCAGGGCGACTTCGAGCTCGTCAACCAGGCCGGGATGCACGCCAGGCCGGCGGCGAAAATTGCCGGCGGCCTGGCCGGAATGGACGCGGACGTCACCGTCAACGGCGTGGACGGCGCGTCCATGACCGAGCTCATGATGCTCGGCGCCGTCAAGGGGACCGTGCTGCACGTCGAGGCCAGCGGCCCGGACGCGGCCAGGGCCGTGGACTACCTGGGATCCTTGATCCAGGCCGGCTTCGGGGAACCCTAGCCCGGCGCGGGAGCCTCAGCCGGGGAGCCGCAGGCCGCCGTTGTGCAGCTCGGCCAGGCCATCGCTGAGCAGCCCGGCCACGGCGCGTTCGAGCTGCTCCGGCGCCGAGTTGAGCCGGTGCAGCGCCGCGAGCGGAACACCGATCCCGTCCGCTTCGAAGCCCAAGTCCACCGGGGCGCGCTCCAGCAGCTCGCGGGCCACCGGCGATTCGGCCGACCGCAGGACGGCGAGCACGGCTCCGCGCACCTGCCGGTCCGTCCCGTGCCAGGCCTGCCCCTTGGGGGTGTAGCTGGGCGGCGGTTCGCCGGCGGCGAGCCACGCGCAGGCGTCGCGGACGGGGCACTCCCCGCATTTCGGCGCCCGCGCGGTGCACACCAGGGCCCCCAGTTCCATCACGGCGGCGTTCCAGCGCACCGAGGCGGCGTCGCCGTCGGGCAGCAGCTGCGCGGCGAGCTTCATCTCCCCGGCCGTCAGGGCGGGCGCCGGCAGCGCGGCGCCGGTGACGAGCCGGGCGTGGACCCGGCGGATGTTGGTGTCCACCACCGTCTCCCGGCGGCCGAAGGCGAACGCGGCGACGGCGGCCGCTGTGTAGGCCCCGACGCCGGGGAGCTCCAGCAGCTCCGGGTAGCGGCCGGGGACCTGGCCGCCGTGGTTGTCCACGATCGCGACCGCGGCCGCGTGGAGCCGCAGCGCCCGCCGCGGGTACCCCAGCCGGCCCCAGGACCGGACCGCCTCGCCGGCGGGCTCGCGGGCCAGGTCGGCCGGGGCCGGCCAGCGCCGCAGCCATTCCGCCCAGACCGGCAGCACCCGGACCACGGGCGTCTGCTGAAGCATGATTTCGCTGACCAGAACACCCCAAGCGGAGCAGTCCGCCGCCCGCCACGGAAGATCGCGGGCGGCGTCCTCGAACCAGTCAGCGACGGCGGCGTGCAGGCGGGCAAGCGGAACGGCCGGGGCAAGCGGAACGGCCGGGGCGGCCGGGAGGGCGGGGGAATCGGCTAAGGCTTTGATCGGTCCAGCTTAATAGAGATGCGGACCATAGTGCCGCCAGCGGCGTGGTTGGCAGGCAGAACCCGCCGCGTTCTCTAGCCTAGAAGAATGGTCAGGCAAGGCAACTCAGGCACGCACGGTTCGGGGCCGAAGGCGTCCGCCAGGGCAAAGGCCAGCCGGAACCCGGCCCGGAAAACGGTCAGCCCGGTCTACCGCCGCCGCCGGCTGTTTGTCGGGGCGATCCTGCTGCTGGTGCTCGCCCTCGCCGTGGGCGGTTTTGTGGCTATCTCCAACGCCCTCAACGGTGCGGCGCCGGCGGCCGCGGCCAGCGGAACCCCGCAGCAGGAACAGCCGGGCAGCACCCCGCCGCCCAGCCCGCAGGAGACCGCCGCGGCCTCGCCCAGCCCGAGCACGGGTTGCGACGAGAAGCTGCTCACCGTCGCCGCGGCCACGGACAAGGCCGCCTACGCGGCCTGGGAAAACCCGCTGCTGACCCTGAAGGTCACCAACGGCAACAGGGTCCCGTGCGAGGTCAACATCGGGACCTCGCAGATGGAATACGTGGTCACCAGCGGCTCGGACCGGATCTTCTCCTCCAGCGACTGCCGGGCCGAGAGCAGTGACATGGTCAAGACGATCGCCCCCGGCCAGAGCGAGACGGCGAACTTCCCGTGGGCCCGCAACCGCTCCGTGGAGGGCTGCACCGCGGTGGCGGCCCAGCCCGCGGCGGGCACCTACGTATTCACTGCCCGGCTGGGCAACAAGACAAGTCCGAAGGCCGTCTTCCAGCTCGGCTGATCCTCATCGATTGCTCCGTAACGGCCCTTTTCCGCGCCCAAAAGGGCCATAACGGAGCAGTCGACCGGGGGTCCAGGGTTTAGAGGAAGCGGTCCAGCAGGCTGGCCTCGGCCATCCGGCTCAGGCCCTCGCGGACGGTCCGGGCGCGCTGGTCGCCGATCCCGTCCACGGTCATCAGGTCATCGATCGTGGCCGCCATCAGGAACTGCAGCCCGCCGAAGTGGTCCACCAGGCGGTCGGCGACGGCCTTGGGGACCGCCTTCAGCCCGGACAGCAGGCGGTAGCCGCGCGGCTGGACGACGGCGTCGAGGTTCGCCTCGCCGCCGGCGAAGCCGACGATCCCGGCGATTTTGCCGAGGTCGATCAGCTCTGTGGGCCCCAGGTTCACGAGGGCCTTCACGGCCTTCTCGATGTCCTCCGCCGAGGCGTGCGGGCCCGAGTAGTCGCGGATGATCACGTCGCTGCCGGGCCCGCGCCCCACCGTCAGCTCGTCCAGCTGGAGCGAGAGCAGCCGGCCGTCCTCGCCGAGTTCCAGCACGTACTGGGAGATCTCCTCGGAGATGCGCCGCACCATCTCCTGGCGCTGCAGGGTCACGGCGACGTCGCGCACCGTCACCATGGCCTCGATTTCCAGGGCCGAGAGCGAACTGGTCACCTGGTCCAGGCGCGAACGGTAGCGCTCCAGGGTTGCCAGGGCCTGGTTGGCGCGGGCCAGGACCTTCTCGGAGCCTTCCAGGACGTGGCGCAGGCCGTTGACGTACAGCGCGATGATCTGCATCGATTGGCTCACCGAGATAACCGGAACGCCGGTCTGGATGGCAACCCGTTCCGCGGTCCGGTGCCGGGTGCCCGACTCCTGGGTCTCGATGCTGGAGTCCGGCACCAGCTGGACCGCCGCGCGCAGGATGTTGCTCGCGTCCTTGTCGCAGACAATGGCGCCGTCCATCTTGGCCAGTTCGCGCAGCCGGGTGGGGGAGAAGTCGATCCCGATTTCGAAGCCGCCGGAACAGATGGATTCGATGGTCCGGTCGATGCCCAGCACAATCAGGGCGCCGGTCCGTCCGCGGAGGATGCGTTCGAGCCCGTCCCGCAGGGCCGTCCCCGGTGCCACCCTGGCCAGAGTCGCCTTGAGTGCATCTTCGGGGCTCCGAGCCATAAGTTTTCCCTTCAAAGGTGCGGTCCACTGCCCGCAAGTGCGCCGGTTTTGGTCGGATTTCCAACGATTTCCGGCAAGAACAAAATGCCCGGTTTCCCGTATGCACCATCATAGGGGTACCGGAGGGCGGTTTCCGCACGGACAAGCCTCAAAGTGGCCCATTCCGGCCCCGGGAAGAGCGCCCCAAGGATGCCCAAAGCATCCTGTCCCGAAAGCGCATTTTTGGACCGCCGCCCGGGCGCGCCCCTGCCTGCGATAAACTTGTTGCCTTGGGTGTACCGCGGAATCTCCGCGCCGTGACCCGTCCACAGCCGCAGCGAAAGTAGCACCGTGTCTCAAGAAGTCCACAGCCCCGCCCGAGTCCAGGAGATTCACAAGCAGGCAGCCCGGCGCCGGACCTTCGCAGTCATTTCGCACCCCGACGCCGGCAAGTCCACGCTGACCGAGGCGCTCGCCCTGCACGCGAAGGTGATCGGCACCGCCGGTGCCTCAAGCGGCAAGGCCAACCGCAAGGAAACCGTCTCCGACTGGATGCAGATGGAGAAGGACCGCGGCATCTCCATCAGCTCCGCGGCGCTGCAGTTCGCCTACCGGGACACCGTCATCAACCTGCTGGACACCCCCGGCCACGCGGACTTCTCCGAGGACACCTACCGGGTGCTGGCCGCCGTCGACTGCGCCGTGATGCTCGTGGACGCGGCCAAGGGCCTGGAAACCCAGACCATGAAGCTTTTCGAGGTCTGCAAGCAGCGCAACCTGCCCATCATCACCGTGATCAACAAGTGGGACCGGCCGGGTCTGGACGCGCTGGCCTTGATGGACGAGATCACCGAACGCACCGGGCTGCAGCCCATGCCGCTCACCTGGGCGGTGGGCATCTCCGGTGACTTCCGCGGCGTCTGGGACCTGCGGAACGACCGCTTCGCCCGGTTCCAGCGCAACAACGCCGGCGCCAACATCGCCCTCACCGAGTACTTCACCCCGGAGCAGGCCGCCGCCAGCCAGGGCGGGGACTGGTCCAACGCCGTCGACGAGGCCGGCCTGGTGATCGAATCCAACCTCGCGTTCGACGTCGACGCGTTCCACGCCGGCAAGGCGACGCCGATCCTCTTCAGCTCCGCCGCGCTGAACTTCGGCGTGAAGGAAATCCTCGACGCTTTGGTGGACTTCGCGCCGCCTGCGGCCCCCAGGCCCGACGTCGACGGGGACCCGCGGCCGGTGGATGCCCCGTTCGCCGGATTCGTTTTCAAGGTCCAGGCCGGCATGAACAAGGCCCACCGCGACCACGTCGCGTTCATCCGGGTCTGCTCCGGTATCTTCGAACGCGGCATGGTGGTCACCCAGGGCCGGACCGGGAAGTCCTTCGCCACCAAGTACGCCCAGCAGGTCTTCGGCCGCGAACGCGAAGTCATCGACGAGGCCTTCCCCGGCGACGTTGTGGGCCTCGTGAACGCCTCTTCGCTCCGCGTCGGGGACAGCCTGTTCCTGGAGCGGCCGGTGGAGTTCCCCGCCATCCCGCTGTTCGCCCCCGAGCACTTCCAGGTGGCCCGCTCCAAGGACCCCAGCCGCTTCAAGCAGTTCCGCCGCGGCATCGAACAGCTCGAACACGAGGGCGTCATCCAGGTGCTCCGCTCGGACATCCGCGGCGACCAGGCACCCGTGCTGGCCGCCGTCGGTCCGATGCAGTTCGAGGTGGTCGAAGACCGGATGGCGCACGACTTCAGCGCCCCGATGCGGCTCGAGCGGCTGCCCTACTCGCTCGCCCGGATCACGACGGCGGACGCCATGCCGGCGCTGGCGAACGTGCCGGGCGCCGAGGTGCTGCTGCGCTCCGACGGGGAGTACCTGGCGCTGTTCAACGACGTCTGGGCGCTGCGCCGGATCGAGAAGAACCACCCGGACCTCACGTTGGTGCCGATCGGCACGCACAACCCCGCAAAATAGCCGCCGGACAGCCGTCCGGACTCCCAGCCGGGGCCCCGCCGGGGCGCCCGAAATAACCCGCCGCAGGGTCTTCCTGAATCCGCTTTCCGCGGTATCATAAGTAACCTTGCTAATTGCGCGGGCGCCGGCCGAAAGGGCCGGCTTTAGGACTGATCCGCCCGATTTCCCGTGCGGACCCGTATTGAGGGAACAACAAACTCGTTGACAATAACCGTGGAATCCGGCTTTCTGCTGAGCGGACGGTACCGGATCGAAGCCCTCATTGGCAGGGGAAGCCAATCAACCGTCTACCGCGCACAGGATGAGCTGCTCAGGCGCGAGGTGGCGGTCAAGCTCTTCCGCAACGACGCGGACGACCTCGAGCACACCCGCCGGCAGGGGCAGGAAGTACGGATCCTCGCCGGGATGAGCCACCACGCCCTGGTCACGCTCTTCGACGCCGGCGCCGACCTGAGCCATCCGGACTCCCGGCTGACCTACCTCGTGATGGAACTCGTGCCCGGCCAGGACCTGCGCCGCCGGTCCCTGCTCGGCCCGCTGTCCGCCGCGCACATGGCCCACATCGGCTACGACCTGGCGGACGGCCTGTCCTACATCCACCACCACGGGATCGTGCACCGGGACATCAAGCCCGCCAACATCCTGCTGGTCGACTACAGCAACGAGGACCGCCGGCCCCGGGCCAAGCTGACCGACTTCGGCGTCGCGACCATCCTCGGGCAGAACCGCGCCGACGACGACGGCGGCACCTCCGGGACGCCGGCCTACCTCAGCCCCGAGCAGGCCGCCGGCGAACCCGCCGGACCGGCGAGCGACATTTACTCCCTCGGCCTTGTGCTGCTCGAAGGGCTGACCGGAAAGATGGCCTACCCGGGCGCGCCGATCCAGTCCGCCGTCGCCAGGCTGCTGCAGGACCCGCAGATTCCGGAGGAACTCGCCCCCATGTGGGTGGCGCTGCTGTCCTCCATGTTGTCCCGTGACCCCGCCGCCAGGCCGCACGCCCGGGAAGTCTCCCTGGCGCTGCGCCAGGAAGTCATCAACAGCGCGGCCCGGCACCGGCTGGACCGCACGGCGGGGCCGAACGATGAGGAGGGCCGGATGCGCGCCGTCGAGCGGTACCGTATCCTCGACACCCCCGGGGACGGCACGTTCGACCGGATTACGGCGCTCGCTGCCCGGCTGTTCTCGGTCCCCGTGGCGATTGTCAGCGTGGTGGACCACGACCGGATCTGGTTCAAGTCCCACCACGGCACCGATGTCACCGAGATCGGCCGCGACCCGGGGCTGTGCGCTTCGGCGATCCTGCAGGACGGGCCCTGGATCATCGAGGACGCCTCGACGGACCCCAGGACCCTGACAAACCCGTTGGTGGCGGGCGAGTTCGGGCTCCAGTTCTACGCCGGAGTCCCGCTGCGCACCCCGGACGGCCACAACCTCGGCACCTTCTGCATCCTGGACCGGGAGCCGCGGGAGTTCAGTGCTGATGACACCAAATCGCTCGAAGACCTCGCCGCGATTGTGATGAACGACCTCGAGATGCGCCTCCGCGGCCGGGAGGCGATCGCCAGCTAGCGGCGCCGCTGTCTAACGCTTACCAGCACGGAGCGCTAGCTCCAGCTCAAACCGCGCCGCCGGGTCCTCCAGCGCATCGCCGAAGAGCTCCCGCAGCTGGGCAGCCCGATACCCTACGGTTTGCGGATGGATGCCCAGCTCCGCGGCCACCGGCGCGCGCTGGCCCCAGTGGCGCAGCCAGGACAGCAGCGTTTCGGCCAGGCGCTCGCGCTGCGCCGGGCGGAGCCCCTCCAGCGGCGCGAGCCGGCGGTTCGCCAGTTCGGCGATGGCGGAGGGCTCGGCGCCCAGGATCACCGCCGACAGGTGTTCGTCTGCCCAGATCGGCGGGTCCTCGGGGCCGTCCCGGTGCGGCAGGACCGACGCCGCCAGCACCGCCAGTCGCAGGGAATCGGGCACCTTTTCCCAGCCGCCGGCCGGGCCCACGGAGGCGCCGCGGCCCCGCAGTGCCTTCTCTAGGTCCTTCCGCGCGGACTTGGACTTCCGTGCCGGGACCAGCGCCACAGCGTCGGTCTCGCGTTCAATCACCAGCGTTCCCGGACCCAGCCGCAGCCGCAGCCCGGCGGCCCGGTCCACCGGGAGCGTCACCACCACCATGCGCTGGGGCAGCGACCAGTCCGCCATGGCCGCGGTCTGGCGCAGCGCCGCCTCGTCCGCCTGTCCCAGCAGCAGCAGGTCCAGCAGTTCGGTGCGGCGGCGGTCCACTGCGCCGGCGCGCTCGGACTGCTCAAAGGCGTACGCCTCCGCGCTGACCGCGGAGAGCTCGTCGATGTAGGCCAGGATCGACTCGCCCAGGTCCACCACCACGTTCTGGCCCAGATGGTGCTCTACCGAAACTTTCGACATCTCGCGGAACGTCACGCGTGCCCCCATCCGGTAGGCGCTCAGCAGCGCATCCATGCTCCTGCCCTGCCGGAACTCCCCGCTGCCCAGCCCCGCCACCAGCTGCCGGCTTTCTTCGGAAAGGGCCGGGAGCGTGGTGCCGGGAAGCTGCAGGAAGCGGTCCAGCGCCGTCGCCACGCCGCGCCGCAGCCCGCGCCCGAAGCGGCCCTCGATCGGCCGGGCATAGGCGGGAACCAGCTGAGGCACGGCCTCGATGATGGCCTCCACAATGCCGGGCATCCTGGGCCGGAGCATGTCGGAGACCTCCTTCGGCAGAGCCAGCCAGGGCGGGTCATACGCGGGATAGCCGGGGTGGCCGGCGGGGGAAGCGTCCATCACAGGAATCCAAAAAGTTGTTGTGCGGGGATAGTTTCTTCAGGTAGATCGTATGCCTTGGGTGAAGAATTATGACGCATGCCGACATACGCTTGATAGATGATCCGGCTCCGTAAGCTGGCGCGCGCCGCATCTCTACTGACCACCCCCCTAGCTCCAGAAGACATTCTGTCGCTGTTCAACCCCGTGTTTTCTGCCCGCCAGTTGCGCGGCGTGGTCACCCGGGTGGTTCCAGAAACGGCCGATTCCGCCACCATTTTCTTCCGTCCCGGCCGCGGCTGGCAAGCACACCGGGCGGGCCAGTGGGCCCGCATCGGCGTCGAACTCAACGGCGTGCGCCACTGGCGTTCCTACTCGCTCAGCGCACCCGCCGGCGAGGACCCCGCCATCACCGTCACGGACATGGGGGCCGTCTCCGGCGCCCTGGTCCGCACCACCAAGCCCGGCGACGTCCTCTTCCTGGCCCCGCCGCAGGGCGACTTCGTCCTGCCGGAGCACCCGCGTCCGCTGCTGATGCTGACCGCCGGCAGCGGCATCACCCCGGTGATGTCGATGATCCGGACCCTGGTCCCGCACCGCCCCGACGCCGACGTCGTCCTGGTCCACACCGCCCGGACCGCGGAGGAGGCCATTTTCCGTGAGGAACTGGCCGAACTGGCCGACCAATTCCCCAATTTCAGGGTCATCCACTGGTTCAGCGGCGAACGCGGGCGGCTGGACTTTGGCACCACGGCGGCGCTGGACGAGCTGTGCCCGGACTGGCGCGGCCGCGCCGCCTACGCCTGCGGCCCGGAAGGATTCCTCGACGACACCGAGGCGCTCTGGAAGGCAGAGGCCGCCGGCACCGAACCATCCGAAGCCAGCCTCACCATCGAACGCTTCAGCACCAAACTTGCCGGCGGAGCAGGGCGCGACGGCGGCCTGGTCACCTTCGAGGCCTCCGACCGCGAAGTCGAGGCCGACGGCGACACCCCGCTGCTCGACGTCGGCGAGGACGCCGGCGTGCTGATGCCCAGCGGCTGCCGGATGGGCATCTGCCACAGCTGCCTGATCCCCCTCCGGGCCGGCCAGGTCCGTGACCTGCGCACGGACGAAGTCCACGGCGAGCCCGGCCAACTAATCCAGACGTGTGTTTCGGCAGCCGCCGGACCCGTTAACCTCGACCTCTGAGGAGAACCACCGCATGACGATTGTTTCCGACAAGCCCGACGTTTCCGGGGACGCTTCCCCGGCCGGCGCTGGCGCCGCCAAGCCTCCCGCCGCCGTAAAGAAGCGGCCCGGGGCCCTCGCCGAGACGGGCAGCCCGTTGCTCCGCCCGCCCGCCGCGGCGCACCTCTCCGACGAGCAGGTCGCGGAGCTCGGCCGCGAACTCGACGCCATCAAGGACGACATCCTCGCCAAGCGAGGTTCCTCGGACGCCGCCTACATCCGCCGGATGATCAAGATCCAGCGCGGCCTGGAGATTTCCGGCCGCGCGGCGCTGCTGGTCAGCAAGAACAAGGCCGCCTGGGCCGCCGGCACCACGCTGCTGAGCTTCGCCAAGATCCTGGAAAACATGGAGCTGGGGCACAACATCCTGCACGGCCAGTGGGACTGGATGCGCGACCCGGACATCCACTCCACCACCTGGGAGTGGGACTTCGTCACCCCGGCGCGCTCCTGGCAGCACACCCACAACGACCTGCACCACCGCTGGACCAACGTCGTCGGCAAGGACAACGACATCGGGTACAACCTCCTGCGGATGGACCCGCAGCAGGAATGGAAGCCCTTCAACCTGGGCAACCCGCTCTACAACGCGCTGCTCGCCCCGGTCTTCGAGTGGGGCATCGCCATCTACGACCTCGAGCTCGTGGACTACCGCGAGGGCCGCAAGTCCAAGGAAGCGCTCACCAAGGACCTCAAGGCGCTTGGCCGCAAGGCCCTCAAGCAGTTCACCAAGGACTACGCCGCCACGCCGGCGGTCGCCATGCTCACCGGCTCCGGCAAGCAGGCCCTTTACGGCACGCTCACCGCCAACGCGGTCCGCAACGTCTGGGCGCACGCGGTGATCTTCTGCGGGCACTTCCCGGACGGCACGGACACCTTCACCGAGGACATGGTGGACGGCGAGACCCGCGGCGACTGGTACGTGCGCCAGATGATCGGCTCGGCCAACATCTCCGGCTCCAAGTTCATGCACCTGATGACCGGCAACCTCTCGCACCAGATCGAGCACCACCTTTTCCCGGACCTGCCGTCCAACCGCTACGCCGAGGTGGCGCCGAAGGTGCAGGAGATCTGCCGGCGGTACGGCCTGCCGTACACCACCGGTCCGCTGCTGAAGCAGGTCGGCTCCACCTGGGCCAAGATCTTCAAGCTCGCGCTGCCGCCCAAAAAGGCCTAAGCCAGTACGCGCAAGGGGCGCCTGCCACCGCGGCAGGCGCCCTTCGCGCGTCACGCCGCAGGCGGGCCTACGGCTTGACCGCCACCCCGAGGATATGGGCCAGCGGCGGGTTGCCGGGCAGGGCCGCGAAGCCGAAGCGGTCCAGGGACTGAACCGCCAGGCCCGCCCGGACGATCAGCGCGGCGGTGTCCCGGTTCGGGTGGCAGCCGCCTGCCAGCCGGCTCCAGAGCGGGGTGAGCAGGTCCTCTGCCGCCGCCAGCAACCGGTGCGCTGAGCGGACATGCTCGTAGAACAGCAGTTGGCCGCCCGGCTTGAGGACCCGGAGGGCCTCGGCCAGGACGTCTGCCGGCTCGGCCACGCTGCACAGCACCAGGCTGAAGACGACGACGTCGACCGAGGCATCCGCCGCCGGCAGTGCCTCCGCGACCCCGTTCAGCACCGTGACCGGCACCGGCGCCGTGCCCGCGGCAGCGAACGCCAGCTCCCGGAGGGTGGGGTCCGGTTCGAGCGCCAGCACATGGGAGACCCCGGGCGGGTAGTACGGGAAGGTGGCGCCGTAGCCTGCCCCGATTTCGACGACGGCGCCGTGCGCCGGCTGCACGAGGCGGCGGCGGTGGGCCGCGGCCCCGCGGGCGTCCATCCGCGGACCGATGCGGGCATAGGACCGTCCGAAGGAGGAGGCGTGCGAGCCGGCGTCCATGCGGCTCAGCGGACCTGGGCCGGGTTGAGTTTCAGGCGCCGCAGCAGCTGGGCATTCAGCGCCACCACTATGGTCGAGGCGGACATCAGCACGGCGCCGGCCGCGGGGGACAGGACGATCCCGGCGAAGGCCAGGGCGCCGGCGGCCAGCGGAACGGCGATGATGTTGTAGCCGGTGGCCCAGACCAGGTTCTGCCACATCTTCCGGTAGCTGGCCCGGGAAAGGTCCACCATGGACAGCACCGCCCGGGGATCGTTGCCGGCCAGGACCACCCCGGCGGACTCGACTGCCACATCCGTCCCGCCGCCGATCGCGATCCCCACCTCGGCCCGGGCAAGCGCGGGGGAGTCGTTCACGCCGTCGCCCACCATGGCCACCTTCAGGCCGCGGCCCTGCAGTTCGGCGACCTTCTTGTCCTTGTCCGCCGGAAGCACCTCGGCGAAGACCTCGTCAATGTTCAGCTCCGCGGCGACGGCGCGGGCCACCTGGGCGGCGTCGCCGGTGATCATGGCGACCTTGATGCCGCGGTGCTGCAGGGCTGCGACGGCCTGCCGGGATTCCGGGCGCACGGCGTCCTCCAGGCTGACAGCGCCGAGCACCCGTCCGCCCTCGATCAGGTGCAGCACCGCGGCACCGCGCTCGATCCAGGCGGCGGTGGCCGCGGCGAGCTCCGTGGGTTCCGCGGCGGCCAGTTCCCGCAGCAGGGCCGGTCCGCCTACGTGGAGCTGCCTGTTGCCGATGTTGGCGCGGACACCGCGGCCGGTCAGGGCGGTGAAGTCCGTGGCTGCCGGCACGTCCAGTCCGCGCTCGCGGGCGGCGCCGACAATTGCGCGGGCCACAGGGTGCTCGCTGTCCGACTCCACCGCGGCGGCCAGGGCCAGGACATCGTCCTGGCTGACCCCTCCCGCGGCGGCCACGGCGCGGACCGCCGGGGCGCCCTTGGTGAGGGTTCCGGTCTTGTCGAAGAGCACGACGTCGACGGTGCGCATCCGTTCCAGCGCCATGCGGTTCTTGATCAGCACACCCGCCCGGGCAGCGCGCTCGGTGGATATGGCGATCACTAGCGGGATGGCAAGGCCCAGGGCGTGCGGGCAGGCGATGACGAGCACCGTGACGGTGCGTTCAACGGCGTCGGCAACGCTGCCCAGCAGGGTCCAAGCGATGAAGGTCAGTACGCCGGCCCCGGCGGCGAAGTAGAACAGGAAGGCCGCCGCCCTGTCTGCGAGGGCCTGGGCCCGCGAGGAAGAGGCCTGCGCCTCGGCGACGAGGCGCTGGATTCCGGCCAGGGCGGTGTCCTCCCCGATCGCCGAGACCCGCACGCGGACGCTGTTATCCGTCGCGATGGTCCCGGCGACCACGGGATCGCCGGGGGAGCGGAGGACAGTTTTGGATTCGCCGGTGATCATCGATTCGTCGAATTCCGCCTGGCCCTCGGTGACCGTGCCGTCCGCCGGCATCCGGCCGCCCGGGCGGACCAGGATCGCATCTCCCGGCACGAGGTCGGCGACGCTCACGGTCTCCGTCCCGCCGTCGGTAAGGCGCTCCGCCTCGTCGGGCAGCAGTGCCGCCAGCGCGTCCAGCGCCCCCTGCGCCGAGCCGAGGGCCCGCATCTCGATCCAGTGCCCCAGCAGCATGATCGCCACCAGGAGCGCCAGTTCCCACCAGAAGTCGAGGTCGAATCCGCCGAGGCCCAGGCTGGTCGCCCAGGAAGCGAGGAAAGCGACCGTGATGGCCATGGCGATCAGCAGCATCATTCCTGGCCGGCGCGACTTCAGCTCGGCGAGGCCGCCCTTGAGGAAGGGCTGGCCGCCGTAGAGGAACACCACCGTGCCCAGCACCGGCGGGATCCACGCGGAACCGGGAAACTCGGGCGGCTGGTAGCCGAGGAGGTGCCCGAACATGGGGCTGAACAGCACCACCGGAACTGCCAGCGCGAGTGTCAGCCAGAACCTGTTCTTGAACATCGCGACGCTGTGCCCGGCATGCTGGCCGTGGCTGTGCACCACATGCTCATCGTCCGGCACGGCCGGCGGCCCGTGGTGGGTGTGCCCGGCGCTGCCGCCGGGCTGCAGTTGGCTTATTCGCCCGCTGTGCTGGTGTTCCATGGTTCCTGCCTCCCGGGAAGGTCGTTGCGTCCAGGATCCGTCCAAACATACCCCCGGGGGGTATGTTTGGCAAGAGTGCGCGGACGGCTGGGGAGCCTCAGCCGGCCGGGGAGCGTCAGCGCACCTCGATCACGCCCATCATGCCGAGGTCCTCGTGGTCCAGGATGTGGCAGTGGTACACGGAACGGCCGGTGAAATCCCGGAACGCGATCCGCACGGTGACCCACCCGTTGGCGGGCACGTTGACCACATCCCGCAGCGCGGGTTCCACGGGCCGTCCGTTTTCCGCGACGAGCTGCATGGGCCACACATGCAGGTGGAACGGGTGGTCCATCGGGCTGCGGTTGATAATTGTCCACTCCTCGACCGTCCCGGCGGCCGCGGTGGTGTCCGTCCTGGACTCATCGAAGGCCCGGCCGTTGATGGTGAAGCCCATCATGCCCATGCCCGCACCCATCCCCATCCCGGTGCCGAGGACCAGCTGCCGGCGGGCGGCAACGACGGCGGAGCCCAGTTCCGGGGGCGCGGGCCCGGCAGGGACAGCAGCGACGGCCGAGGCGGGGCCCCCGGCGACCAGCAGCGTGGCCAGGGCAGAACCGGCCGGATCCGCCGTCCCATCCCCGCCTTCCGGCGGGGCCGGTCCCATGCCGCGCCCGGCCATCCCGGCCAGGCGGCCCCGGTCATAGGGCAGCGCCCGCAGCACCGATTCCCCGTTGGCGGCCGTGACGAGCAGCTCCGCCCGGTTCCCCGGCGCCAGCAGCACCTCCTGCACGTCCGACGGCGCCTGCAACCGCCCGGAGTCCATCCCCAGCAGCTGCACTTTCTGCCCGTCCAGCCGCATCCTCAGGTACCGGGCCACGCAGCAGTTGACGATCCGCCAGTGCTCCCGGTCCCCGGGGCGCGCCGCGAAGCGGGGATTGGCCTGCCCGTTAACCAGGAGCACCGCGCCCTCACGCCCGGCCATCCGCTCCGGCTCCGCGGGCTCGGCCACGTCCCCGGCGCCGTCGAGGCTGGTGTCGGAGACCAGCAGGATGCGCTCGGCGCTCGCCGGGACGGGCTCGGCGTCCTCGACAATGATGGCGCCGAAGAGGCCGGCGAAGATCTGGGCGGCGACCCGGCCGTGGTGGTGCGGGTGGTACCAGTAGAGGCCCGGCGGGTGGCCGGCCGGGAGCTGGTACTCGTAGTCGAAACTGCCGCCCGGATCCACGGTCACGAACACGTTGTCGCTGTTGCCCTGGGGCGAGACGTGCAGGCCGTGAAGGTGCAGGTTGGTCGGCTCGGCGAGCTTGTTCACCAGCCGGAGCCGGAGCACCTCGCCGGCCCGGAGCCGCAGGGTGGGCCCCGGGATGCCGCCGTTGTAGCCCAGGGCCCCGGCCAGCCGGCCGGCGAGCGGCAGCCTCCCCGGCGCTGCCTCAAGGGTGGCGGCCAGGATGCCGCCCGAGCTGCGGAGCGCCGCGGGCTGGGCCAGATCCTGTCCGGTCACCGGCGACGCCCGGGAGTTGAGCGAAGACCACAGCCCCGCGCCGCCGGCAATCGTCGCGGAGGCTCCGAGCCCGCCCAGCAGCAGGGCGTTCCGGCGGCTGATCGGCGCCACTACGGGCCCTCGCCGAGTTCCTTTACATGCTCGCGGTACTGTTCCGCGGTCAGCTCGCCCCTCGCGAAGCGCTCATCGAGGATCAGCCGGGCCTGGCTCCTGCCGCCGGGGCCTCCCGGGCCTCCGGGGCCCGCGCCAAAGCTGGCAGGTGTTCCGTAAGCCCCGGCATGGCCCTGCCCGGGCGGCACACCGCGGCCGGGTGCGCCGAAGACCCGGATAGCGAGCAGCACAAGCACGGCGATGCCGACCAGGAGCAGCATGCCCCAGAGCCACATCCACCACATGTTCTGCCCGTACCCCCACATCATGACCGGTCCCTTCGCCGCAGGAGCTTCTTGTCCAATCGTGCGCCCGCAGGAACCGCAACGCTAGGGTCCTAAGTCGCCCCCGGCGCACGCCGTCGGGTGTCAGCTGATCAGCAGGCCCAGGGCCTCGGCCAGGTGTCCGACCTCCCGGACTGAGAAGCCGGCCGGGACCGGCCCGGGCCCGTTGGGGCTCGCCGGGACCACCGCGTGCGTGAACCCCAGCCGGTGGGCCTCCTGGATGCGCTGGTTGATCCCCGGCACCGGCCGGACCTCGCCGGCCAGGCCCACTTCGCCGAAGGCGATCAGCCGCTGCGGGAGCGGTTTCTTGGCTTTCGCCGAGGCGACGGCCAGGGCTACCGCGAGGTCCGTGGCGGGCTCGCTGAGCCTGACCCCGCCCACGGTCGCTACGTAGGAATCGTCCTTGTGCAGCAGGCAACCGGCCCGCTGCTGCAGCACGGCCAGCAGCATCGCCACCCTTGAGCTGTCCAGGCCACTGGTGGCCCTGCGCGGCTGCGCGTTGGCGCTCTCCGCCAGCAGGGACTGCACCTCGGCCAGCAACGGGCGGCGGCCCTCCAGCGTCACCGTGATGCACGTACCGGACACGGGGTCCTTGGTGCGCGAGACGAACAGGCCGCTGGGGTCGGCCAGGCCCACAATGCCGTCCTCGTTCAGGTCGAAGCAGCCGACGTCGTCGGTGGGGCCGTAGCGGTTCTTGACCGCGCGCAGCAGCCGCAGCCGCGAGTGCCGCTCGCCTTCGAACTGGCAGACCACGTCCACCAGGTGCTCAAGCAGCCGGGGTCCGGCGATGGAGCCGTCCTTGGTCACGTGCCCTACCAGCAGGGTGGTCATGTTGCGTCGCTTGGCCGCGGCAATCAGGGAGGCCGCCACCTCGCGGACCTGCGAGACGCCGCCGGCGCTGCCCTCGACATCGGCGCTGCTCAGGGTCTGGACCGAGTCCACCACCAGCAGCCGCGGCTCGAGTTTTTCCACCTGGCCCAGGGCCTGGCCGAGGTCCGTCTCGGCGGACAGGTAGAGCGATTCGGCGACGGCGTCGATCCGGTCCGCGCGCAGCTTCACCTGGGCCGCCGACTCCTCGCCGGTGACGTAGAGGACGTCCTGGGCTGTGCGGGCGAACTTTGCCGCGACGTCCAGCAGCAGCGTGGACTTGCCCACGCCGGGTTCGCCGGCCAGCAGGATTACCGCGCCGGGAACCAGGCCGCCGCCGAGCACCCGGTCCAGCTCGTCCACCCCGGTGGGGAGGAACGCGGCCGTTGTGGCGTCGACGTCGGCGATCCGGCGGGCGGGCTCCAGGACGGTGGCCGCCGCCGTCGTCCGCGCCACCGCGGCGCCGGTCTCCTCCACGGTGCCCCACGCCTGGCATTCGCCGCAGCGGCCCACCCACTTGGCCGTGGTCCAGCCGCATTCCGCGCACTTATAGCCCGGCGCCTTGGCGGCGCGGGTTGTCTTGGTTGCCATTGCTCAACCCTAACCGGGGGCGCCGACATCCGTCCCGGAGCCCCGCCTCGGGCGGCCGGCGTCCGTTGCGGGAGGGCCTTGACGGTGCACGCCTCTACCGCCCATGCTGGGTTCCTGCCGTGCCAAGGCACTAACGGAAGGCCGACCATGTCTACTCGTAACCCAGCTGTTTCCCGGTGGCATTTCCGGGTGGTCCTGGCGGCCGCCGCAGCAGCGGTCCTGGCGTTTGCCGCGCTGCCCGCCGAGGCAGCCACGGCACCCGGTCCCGGCAACGACGTCTCGTGGCCCCAGTGTGGCAAGGCATTGCCGAAAGGCCAGACCTTCGGCATCGTCGGCGTCAACAACGGGCTGGCCAACACCACGAACCCTTGCCTTGGCACGCAGCTGACCTGGGCCGGCACCTCGAAGGGCGGAACCGGCCAGCCGCTGGTGGCCCTGTACGTCAACACAGCGAATCCCGGGGCAGCCGGGTCGTGGTGGCCCAGCAGCAACACCTACGGCGGGACCACCGTGGCCAACCCTTACGGAGAGTGCACCGCAGGATCCTACGGGCCTGCCTGCTCCTATATGTACGGATACGCGAAGGCCTACGACGACGCCACCATCCGGGGCGTCAGCAACCCGGCGTCGTACCTGTGGTGGCTTGACGTGGAAACCGGCAACAGCTGGTCACAGGGAACCTTGGCGAACCGTGCGGACCTGGAGGGCATGGCGGCGTACTTCGCCAGCATCGGAGCCCGTGCCGGCCTCTACTCCACCCGAAGCCAGTGGGACCAAATCGTCGGAACGGTGCCTTCCTCCAGCAACCTCTACACGCTGCCGAGCTGGCTCGCCGGGGCCCGCTCCCTCGCCGGCGCCAAACGCGGCTGCGCCGACGCCGCGCTGACCGGCGGCGGAAAGGTCACCGTCACCCAATATGTGTCCGGCGGGTTCGACTTCGACCACTCCTGCATCTAGCGGCGCCGTGCAGCGGCGCCGCGCCCGGGCGTCCGCAGAGGCGGGACCGGTCCTAGAGGGCGGGCAGGACCTCCCGGGCCTCGTCCGGATCCATGCCGGCGGCCTCGAGCAGGTCCACCATCAGCGGGCGGAAGAGCATCACCACGGTTTCGCCCTCAAGCCGCTGCACATCGAGGAGCCGCGGGTGCAGCCGGCCGGCCGTCTCGCTCAGCTCCGCCCGGGCGGTGCGCAGGTGGGCGCGCCGCGTTCCGTCCTGGACTTCCGCCAGTCCCAGCCCCAGTTCGTCAATCGCGGCCGCGGTCTCCTGCAGGACTTCGACGATGTTCTCAGTCGCCTCGTCCGAGAGGGCGGCGTGGTTGATCGCGCTGGTCAGCCGGCGCGCAAACACGCGGCTGTTGCGCAGCGCGAGGTCGATGAAGTCCACCGACTGCGCCAGCCGGTCCAGCTCCTCCCGGTGCCGCCGGTAGGCCGGCGCGAGGGTGGCGACCTCGCCGGAGGCGCGGAGCGTCTGGCGCATCGCATCGACCAGCGGCTGGCAGTTGCGGCCGCGGATCAGCGCATGCCACGCCTGGGTGGAGTCGCTGTGGGTCAACGCCGAGGCACACTCGCGCAGCACCTCGGCCAGTTCATGCAGCAGTTTTTTGACGTCGTTGCGGGGTTCCCGGCGTGGATCCTTGGGAATCAGGAAGGTCACGAGCAGCGCGAACACGCCGCCGACCACCGCGTCGATGCTCCGGGTGAACGGCCCTCCCGCGGGCGCCGGCAGCAGCACCACCAGCAGGGACTGCAGGCCCAGCTGGGTCGTGAAAATAGTGCCGCTGTCCAGGAAGCGGGCCAGCAGAATCGAGAAAAGGAGCACGACGGCGGCCTGCCAGATCCCCGCGCCCAGCCAGTGCAGCAGCAGGTCGCCCACCACAATGCCGATGGTGCAGCCCAGGCCCACCTCCACGACCCGGCGCAGCCGCGGGTCCCGGGAGAAGCCCAGGGCGATCAGCGAGGAGGTAGCGGCGAACAGCGGCCCGGTGTGGCCCAGCACGTACTCGGCGAAGGCGTAGGCCCCGACGGCGCAGGCCGTCATCTGGATCGCAGGCAGGAGCGACGTGCGGCTCCGGACAAACCCGGTGCGGATCCGCCCGCGCAGGAATCGTGCGCTTGCTGTGAGTCCGGTACCGGGGGCCATGCCTACCAGTCTATTTGCAGTCCGCGGTGGCCAAGGCGCAGGCCGCGGGCCCTACGACTGTGACGCACGTAACGCAACCGCAACCCGTCAGATGTCAGCAAATGGCCGGGATTCGTTAACCCGCCGTTCACTTTGGACCGCAATTCTCTTCACTTGGGCCACCTAACTTCGGTAGAGGTACAAACCGTATCCACCGTCTTTTTGTTCGGACGTCTCCGGTCCGGCACGCATCTGAATAACCCTGGAAGGGGTACATCTAGTGAAGGCATCACGCTTCGGCCGCAACTCGGCCATTGCTGTTATGGCGGCCGGCGCTCTCGCGCTCACCGCTTGCGGCTCCGACAACGCCACCAACACCGCCCAGTCGGCCACGCCGTCGGCGGCTGCTGTCAAGGTCACCGGCACGCTGACCGGCATCGGTTCCTCCGCGCAGGGCGCAGCCATGGACGTGTGGAAGACCAACTTCGCCTCCGCCAACCAGGGCGCGAACGTGCAGTACTCCCCGGACGGCTCCGGCGCCGGCCGCAAGGCGATCATCGACGGTTCGGCCCAGTTCGCCGGCTCCGACGCCTACCTGAAGGACGAGGAGATGACTGCCGCGCAGGCCAAGTGCGGCCCCGACGGTGCACTGAACATCCCGGTCTACATCTCCCCGATCGCGGTGGCCTTCAACCTGCCGGACATCAAGGAGCTCAAGCTTGACGCTCCCACCGTAGCCAAGATCTTCCGCGGCGAAATCGCCAAGTGGAACGACCCGGCCATCGCCGCGATGAACCCCGACGCCAAGCTTCCGGACCTCAAGGTCACCCCGGTGAACCGCTCGGATGACTCCGGCACCACCTCCAACTTCACCGACTACCTGGCTGCGGCCGCGCCCGAGGTCTGGACCGACAAGTCCTCCGGCATCTGGCCCGCGTCCCTGAAGGGCGAGAACGCCAAGGGCACCTCCGGCGTCGTCAAGACCGTCACCGACACCCCCGGCGCCGTCACCTACGCCGATGACTCCGCGGTCAGCGGCAAGCTGGGCGTCGCCCAGATCAAGGTCGGCGGATCCTTCACCAAGATCTCCGCCGAGGCCGCCGCCAAGGCTGTCGACGCCGGCAAGCCGGTCGAGGGCCGCAACGCCAACGACCTCTCCATCAAGCTGGACCGCAAGACCACGATCGAAGGTGCCTACCCGATCGTGTTGGTCTCCTTCCACGTGGTCTGCAACACCTACGACACCAAGGCAACCGCAGACCTGGTCAAGGCCTTCGAAAGCTACGTCGTCTCCGACGCCGGCCAGAAGGCCGCGGCCGAGGCCGCCAAGTCCGCGCCGCTGTCCAAGGCGCTGCAGGACAAAGCGATGAAGTCCATCGAATCCATCAAGGCCAAGTCCTAGGGATCGAATGCGCCGCAAGGCATAGTGGAAACACCAGCCTGACCAAGGTTCCCTGTTCCGAACAGGCGGTTACTGACCGCCCGCCCGGAGCAGGGAACCTAGGCGTTTGTCCGAAGTACCCAAAGATTAACCGCCGCTGTCCCGGAAAGATCCGTGCGGCCGCCGGTGCAGATCGAAGCTGAAGGATCGTGAAGTGACCACCACCTCCCTGACCAAGTCCCGGGGCGCAGGCCGCGCCGGCGACAAAGTCTTTTCCGCAGCCACCTTGGCCGCCGGGTGCCTGATCCTTGCCGTGCTCTTCGGCGTGGCACTCTTCCTGGTCATCCAGGCCATTCCCGCCCTCGTGGCCTCCCCGGACAAGATCCAGGGCGGCGAAGGCTTCTTCGCCTACATCTGGCCGATCGTCATCGGCACCCTCATCGCGGCCCTGATCGCCCTCGTGATCGCGACGCCGGTCGCGATCGGCGTCGCACTCTTCATCTCGCACTTCGCCCCCCGCGGGCTGGCCTCCGGTCTCGGCTACGTCATCGACCTGCTGGCCGCCATCCCCTCTGTGGTCTACGGAGCCTGGGGCGCTGCGTTCCTGGCGAGGGAAATCTCCCCGGCCTACAACTGGCTGGCCAGCAACATGGGCTGGCTGCCGATCTTCCAGGGCCCGGCCTCGGCCACCGGCAAGACCATCCTCACCGCTGGCATCGTGCTGGCGGTCATGGTCCTGCCGATCATCACCTCCCTCTCCCGCGAAATCTTCCTGCAGACCCCCAAGCTGCACGAGGAGGCCGCGCTGGCCCTTGGCGCCACCCGCTGGGAAATGATCCGCATGGCCGTGCTGCCGTTCGGCCGCCCCGGGATCGTCAGCGCCGTGATGCTGGGCCTTGGCCGCGCGCTCGGCGAGACCATGGCCGTGGCCCTGGTGCTCTCCTCCGGCGCCCTCACGGCAAGCCTGATCCAGTCCGGCAACCAGACCATCGCCGCCGAAATCGCCCTGAACTTCCCCGAAGCCAGCGGCCTCAAGGTCAGCACGCTGATCGCCGCCGGCCTGGTCCTGTTCGTCATCACCCTCGGCGTGAACATGATTGCCCGGTGGATCATCACCCGGCACAAAGAATTCTCGGGAGCCAACTAAATGACCTCCACCCTGACCCCGGTCCGCAAACGCTCGGCCCTGACCAAGGGGCAGCTGCCTAAGGCGGCGCCCTACATTGTGCTGGCCCTCGCGCTGGTCCTCGGCGCGGCCATCCTGGCCCTGATCGGCTTCAACGCCTTCGGCTGGGGCATTGTCTCGGCGATCCTGTTCACCGCCGGCCTGGTCGGCTGGAGCGCCGTCGTGGAAGGCTCCCGCAAGGCCAAGGACAGGCTGGCCACCTGTCTTGTGGTCGGCGCGTTCCTGATTGCCCTGCTGCCACTGATCTCGGTGATCTGGACGGTACTGGTGAAGGGCCTGCCGGGCTTGGTGGACCCCGGCTTCCTAAGCACTTCGATGAACGGCGTCACCGGCTCGTTCGACAACAAGAGCGTCGAGGAAGGCGCCCCCGTGATGGGCGGCATCTACCACGCCCTGATGGGCACCCTGCAGATCACCCTGCTCGCCACCGTGATCTCCGTCCCGGTGGGCCTGCTCACCGCCATCTACCTCGTCGAGTACGGCGAGGACCGTACGCTGGCCCGGGCCATCACGTTCTTCGTCGACGTGATGACCGGCATCCCCTCGATCGTGGCCGGCCTGTTCGCCGCGGCGTTCTTCTTCGCCGTCGTCGGCCCCGGCACCAAGACCGGCGCGGTCGCCGCCGTCGCGCTCTCCGTGCTGATGATCCCGGTGGTGGTCCGCTCCAGCGAGGAAATGCTCAAGATCGTCCCGAACGAACTCCGCGAAGCCGCATACGCCCTCGGCGTGCGCAAGTGGCGGACCATCCTCAAGGTGGTCATCCCGACGGCGATCTCCGGCATCGCCTCCGGCGTCACCCTCGCGATCGCCCGCGTGATCGGCGAGACCGCCCCGATCCTGGTCACCGCCGGTTTCGCCACCTCGATCAACAACAACGTGTTCGGCGGCTGGATGGCCTCGCTGCCCACATTCATCTACACCCAGATCCTCAACCCGACCTCGCCGTCCAATCCGGGTCCCTCCGACCAGCGTGCCTGGGGCGCGGCCCTGGTCCTCATCATCCTCGTGATGCTGCTCAACCTGGGTGCCCGCCTGGTGGCGCGCATCTTCGCCCCGAAGGCCGGCCGCTAGGCCGCCGCCGGCACCCGGTCCCTACCTCCACAAGTGAAGGAACAGCATGTCTAAGCGCATCGACGTCAAAGACCTGAACGTCTACTACAGCAAATTCCTGGCCGTCGAGGACGTCAACATCAGTATCGACGCCAAGTCGGTCACCGCCTTCATCGGCCCCTCCGGCTGCGGCAAGTCCACCTTCCTCCGCACCCTGAACCGGATGCACGAAGTCATCCCGGGCGCCCGGGTGGAAGGCGAAGTGCTGCTCGACGGCGACAACCTCTACGGCCCCGGCGTGGACCCGGTGACGGTCCGTTCGCAGATCGGCATGGTGTTCCAGCGGCCCAACCCGTTCCCCACCATGTCCATCCGGGACAACGTGCTGGCCGGCGTGAAGCTGAACAACCAGAAGATCTCCAAGGGCGAGGCGGACTCCCTCGTGGAGCGCTCCCTGCGCGGCGCCAATCTCTGGAACGAGGTCAAGGACCGCTTGGCCAAGCCCGGCTCCGGACTCTCCGGCGGCCAGCAGCAGCGCCTCTGCATCGCCCGCGCCATCGCCGTGGAGCCGCAGGTGATCCTGATGGACGAGCCCTGCTCGGCCCTGGACCCCATCTCCACGCTCGCCATTGAGGACCTCATCAACGAGCTCAAGGACGAATACACCGTGGTGATCGTGACCCACAACATGCAGCAGGCCGCCCGTGTCTCGGACAAGACGGCGTTCTTCAACATCGCGGGCACCGGCAAGCCCGGCAAGCTGATCGAATACGGGGACACCCACACCATCTTCAGCAACCCCACCGTAAAGGCCACCGAGGACTACGTCTCCGGCCGCTTCGGGTAGGCCCTGCCCGCTCATCGACTGCTCCGCACGTGCCGTTTTGGGCCCCCAAAAGGGCACCTACGGAGCAACCGGCGGGTGCTAGAGGCCCGTAAGCGGGGAGAGGGCGAGTTCCAGCACGAACGCCGCCGCCGCCGTCACCAGCGGGGTCAGGGCCCAGAAGGCGAGCACCCGGAGCACCAGCCGCCGGTTGGTCCCCGTATACCTCTGGTTCGTGCCCGCCCCCAGCACGGCCGAGGTCACGGTGTGGGTGGTGGAAACCGGCCAATGCAGTCCGATGGCGCCCACCAGCAGGATGACGCTGCTGTAGAGCTGGGCAACGAACCCGCGTAGCGGATCGATCCGGACCAGCCGGTAGCCGATCGTGTAGGAGATCCGCCAGCCGCCCGCGAGCGTGCCCGCCGTCAGCATGGCGGCTGTCAGCAGCGCCACCCACGCGGGTGTGGACCCGCCGTCAGTCAGCCCGGCTGCCAGCATCGCGAGGATGAGCACGGCGCTGGTGCGCTGGCCGTCCTGCAGTCCGTGCCCAAAGGCCACCGCGCCCGCGGCGATGGCCTGCGCCCGCCTGGACCTGCTGTTCACCACACCCGGCGGGGTGTAGCGGGCCGCCCACGTGGCGGGCCAGACCAGCAGGTAGGCGCCCACGAAGGCGATGACAGGGGAGATCAGCAGGGGGAGCACCACCTGGAACAGCAGCGACTGGTCCGCGCCGCCCACGGAGTTCCCACCCACGGCCACGCTGGCGATGCCGGCGCCGGCCAGGCCGCCCACCAAAGCGTGCGTGGAGGAGGAGGGAATACCGCGCCACCAGGTGTAGACGCCCCACAGAACGGCGCTGAGCAGCCCGGCGATCAGGATGGTCAGCCCGTTGGCCCCGGCCGGGAGGGCCACCCAGGTCCGGCTGACCTCCAGCGCCATCGCCGCGCTGAGGGCGGCGCCGATGAAGTTGAACACCCCGGCCAGCAGCACCGCGACGGTGGGCGTCAGGGCCCGGGTCCGGACCGCGAGGGCTACCGAGGACGAAGCGTCCCGGAAGCCGTTGAGGAAGGCGAATGCCGCGGCGAAGAGGACCACCAGGGCAAAGAGGGCCAGGGACACCTCAGGATTCCTTGACGATGATGCTGCCCACCTGCGTGGCGATTCGCCGCATGTCCTTGGTGACTTCCACGAGCTGGTCCGCGATGTCGCGGTTGCGGGCGTACTGGGCCGACTTCATGTCCTTGAGCATGTCCGCCACCCAGACCCGGTGGGTGCGCTCGGCGCGTTTGGTGAGCCGCAGGACTTCGATCCAGTAATCCTCGAGGTCATCCAGATTGTTCAACTGGCGCATGGCGTCGACCGTGAGCTCGGCCTGCCGGCTGATGATTTCCAGCTGGTCCGCCGCGCGTTTGGGCAGCCGTTCCAGTTTGTAGAGGAAGACGAGGTCGGCGGCGGCGTCGAGCTTTTCCATTGCCTCATTGAGGTAGCGGGAGAGCGCGTACATGTCCTCGCGGGGGAGCGGGTTCAGGAAGCTGGTCCGCATGTGGGTCAGCAGGGCAAAATGCAGTTCCGCGGACTTGGCCTCGTGGTCGTGCATGTCCTCCACGAGCCGCGAATGCTCGCTGGCCGGCGCGCCGAGGATCTCCGCAAGGGTCCCCGTGGCGAGGGCGATCTGATGGGCCATTTGGGACAGCAGGTTCAGCCCTGCGGGCTCCTGGGGGAAAAGGCGCAGCTTCACGTGGGGTTACCGGTCTCCGGACGAGGCGTACACGGGCGTTGTCTGCCGGCCCTGGAACGTGACGATGACCCGCGCATGGGGATTACTTTACCGCCCGGGAAATAACGGCCGGAAACCCTCCGCCCGGCAGGGCATGAAACAGGGCATGAAAATGGTGCCGAACCGGATACGCCTCTCGGCGGTAGGCCGCTCTAGGCGGCTAATTGTTGAAGCCCGGGGGTTTCGCGGTTCGACACCGCCTTCAGTTTTCTACGTCGGCAGGCCCAAGTCAACATTGACAGCACGGGCCGCGCATGCGTATTGACAGGGTCTCCGGGCAGGTCTAAGAGGCCCAATCCGGGCGCCGTCGGGCCGGCTTTGGACTCAGTCCAGCTCGCCCAGCCGCCAGGCGTTGGCCGCGTGTTCGAGGTCCTCGGCGGTCTTGACCAGGAGGTGCGAATTGCGCGTGAGCTTGCTCGCATGGTTTTCGTTGCTGTGCTCCGCACCGTCGGCAAGGGTGGCCTGGCCCAGCGCCACCACCCGGCAGAAGGCCGCGGACCGCTCCAGCGCGACGTCGAACTCGCCGTCGAAGGCGCCGGAGAGGATGGCGTCCGCCATCGACTTCATTTCCTCGGCGCCGGGAGGCTCCGCCGCGCCCGCCACCACGTGGGAGACCTGCGCGGTGTCTTTGCCCGCCTTGAAATAGACCGAAATCCGTTCCGGGTCCCGGATGGTCGCCGCGCGGAGGGCGTAGAGCCGCCAGAGGGCGCCGGGCAGGGACCTCGCCGGGCTCTCCGCCCACATTTCGGCGATGGCGTCCAGGCCCTGTTCGTCGGCAAGTTTGACCAGCCGTTTGGTGACTTTGGGGTCGTCGCTGTCCCGTCCGCGGCGCACGAGCGCCTGTGCCGCGAGGTGGGCGGCCTCGGAGACCCGCGCCGGGTCCGCCCCGCCGGCGAACGGTTCAAAATCGATCGGCGCGAAGGGCTTGGGCTTGTGGTGACGGTGCGGTCCGGGGCTGCCGGCTCCTGCTTGCTCGCTCATGCCCCCACGCTACTCCTGTGTATTCCGGGAATCGAGCATGGCGTTCGGCCGCCGGTCGACGGCGCCGCAGCCCCCGACGACGGCGTGTCGGCCCGGGTGCCAAAGGCCGCCTGTGTCTGCGGTACAGTGTTAACGTCCAGAAATGGACTGGGCCGACGTGCCTGTCATCAGCGGATTTTCCGCCGGTTGAGGCTGTCGGCGGGGGCCTTTAGCTCAGTTGGTAGAGCATCGGACTTTTAATCCGTGGGTCGTGGGTTCGAGCCCCACAGGGCCCACTCTTTTAGCGAAGAGTGGAAAGCCCCGGTTCCTTGCAATTGCAGGGAATCGGGGCTTTTTTGCGTCCGGGTTCGGTTCGCTTCGGGGGTTATAGGACAAAATGTGTGTCTTTTTCGGGCGTGTTAGGTGCGTCCTGCCCAGCCTTTTCTGGCCCAGAGGCCTTCTTCGGCGCTGAGACCGGCGCTATAACGTTCCGGGCCCGGAGTACCGTCCGTGATCACCGTTCGCTTCGGCCGCGGGAGCTCGTAGTGGTGCGCCGCGATCAGCTCGGCCGGCGGTAGCGGGTTTTCGCTGTGGAGGTAGAGGTACCACTCGATGGCGCGCTTTTGGTGCTCTTCGCTCATCCCGCGGTGGGCCCGGAGGATTAGACGGAGCTGGGCGTTCGTGCCGCCTTCGATTCGGTTGGTTGTGGGTGCAATGTTGAGCCCGGCGTGTTCGGCACGCAGGTACGTGAAGAGAGTCCCGGCCCGGCTGAGGCGTTCGAGGAGCCGGTAGGCCTTGCGCAGCCGGTCGTGGGTGAACCACCAGCTTTGGTTTGCCCGCACCCATCCCGGCACGAGGGCGGTGCCGTTGCGGTAGGTCCTGGCCCGGACGAGGTGCCCGTGGTCCTGATACCAGTCGTTCAGGCCTCCGAGCCAGGCCGCGGCTTCGGTCGCCGTGGTGATTCTGGTCAGGGCACGGCCAAGGCGCAGGAGCGCTTTGCCGGCCTCGGTTCTGGGCCGGCCGGTCAGGTAGGTGCGGACGTTGCGTTGGACGTGCACCTGGCAGCGCTGGACCGCGGTCTCGGACCAGCATTCAGACAGGGCGGCGGCAATCCCGGCGCCGCCGTCGGTGATCACGACCGTGGGCGCGGGGAACCTTGCCAGCAGGGCCGCCCACGCAGCCTTTTTCTCGGTGTCGCACCATTGCCACCCGAGGACGTAATCGCCGGCGACCGCGATCAGGCAGCACCACGAGCCGACGTAAATCCCGTCGACCTGGATCTGGTCGTGGACCTCGCCGGTGACGGGAATCTGTGGGGCGATATTCCAGCACCAGCCCGTCCGGCGGCGGAAGGACCGGTCGGCGCCTTCCCGGACACACTCGACCTGGGAGCTCTTGCCCATGAGCCAGCCGAGAAAGGCGCCCAGTTGGGCCCGGCGTTCCACATCGGGCCGGGTCCTGGTGCTGCTCGCACCGCACCCCGTACATCTCCACCGGGTCCGCCCGGCGGAGGTCTTACCGTTCCGCTTGAGTCCAGAACCACAGAGCACACAACGCGAGGAATTCCCAGCACCAGCCACAACTACGAGTCTCAGGGCATAGCAAACCCCGCATTACCGCCCCGGCACTAGGAAGCAGGCCTCACGCAGACACACATTTTGTCCTATAACCCCGCTTCGGGGTGGGCGTTATGCGGTCCGTGGGTACATTCCGGAGACATTGCCGGTGGCGTCGAGGGCGGACGTCCTGGCTGTTTCGAGGGCTGCGGAGACTTCGTCGAGCCGGTCCGGCCAAAGGTGGCCGTAGGTGTTGAGAGTTTCCGTGGCGTCTTTGTGTCCCAGCATGAGCTGGACGACTTTGACGTCGGCCCCGGCCCCGATTGCCGCGCTGGCCGCGGTGTGGCGTAGCTTGTGCGGGGTGACGCCTAGGCCGTCGAGGTCGGCGTCGTGGGCGGCGAGATTGAAGACGCGGTTTCGCCAGTTGTGGTCGTTCAGCGCCTCTCCGGTGGGCGTCTGGAATACGTGGGCGTCCTGCGACTGGCCGGCGGTGAGCTCCTGGAGCTCGGCGACGAGGAAACGGGGCAGCGGCACGGCTCGTTTCTCGTGGGTCTTGGGCGTTCCGAGCACCTTTTTGCCGACCCTGTCGAGCGTCCACGTAGCGACGACGGCGGCGCGGGCTCGCATGAGGTCGAGAGCGGAGACTTTGAGGGCCAGCGCCTCATTGATTCGCAGGCCGGTGTAGGCGAGGAACCGGACGAGCGTTCCGTCCGTGGTGCGTCCGGTGAGCTCCTCCGCGGCGGTGGCGAGTTCTGCCACCTGGGCGTGGCTGAGATAGACCTGCTCCGGGGCGGCGACTCGTGGCAGACGGACACCCGCTGCGGGGTTGCGGCTGATCCGGTCCGTTTCGACTGCCCACGCCAGGACGGCAGACAGCACGGTGTGAATGTGGCCGATGCTCGAGGGGCTTCAGGGGGCCTCGCATTGGGGCGGCCTCGTACCTGGGCGGGTTGCTGCTCCGGACCTTGCCGGCGGCGGGCGCGGTGCCGGCTGCAGCTGCGCGACGGCGGCGCTACCGGGAAGTTCCTCCTCGGTGATCCGGCCGCGGGCTCGGCTCCGAACATCTGGCGCATTCCTCGGATCGTGTCGCCGGCCGTTCCTGCCGGGCGGGCCATCCTCGCGGACTGGTCGCGCGCGGTCGTCGCGGTCCGCGAGGAGGCAACGATGGCCGTCGATACGTCCGGGCCCCTGTTCGACAAGAACCAGGCCAAGATGCGCGTCGAGTCCCGCCTTGGGTTCGGCGTCAAGGTGCCGTCCGCGTTCGCCGTGCTGGACCTGTCCGCGTCCTAGTCAGTGGGGCCGGCTGCTGGCTGCCGGCCCCACTACATGCGGTCAGTCGCGTTGGAGGTACTCGAGCATCTCGGGCGTCGTGATGAGGGCGCGCGGGGATGACTTCGTCTGGATGACTATTGCAGACAGCTCTTGGCCGGAGTCGAGCATCTCGGCCACCCATTTGGCGCGTTGCTTGTTGACGTAGCCGATCTTGGCGGCGGGTCGGCCGGCCGTGAGGGCGACGGCGTTCGGGTCGTACTCGTTGCCCGGTTCGCGCAAGATGCCCAGCCGCTGGCCGTTCCGGAAACGTCGGGGCTTGTCCTCGTCGTCGTAGTAGCCCGTCCCCACCACACGGAACGCGAAGATACTGAAGTGACGGAGGGCCAGGGTCTTGTAGTCCACAAGTTGGCCACTGGGCAGTGCGAGGTCGAGGCCGTTATTCGATGAGACAAGACGGAGGGGCGGGCGACCGTCGGGTCCGGGCACGAGGTGTTCCTTGGCGCTCTCCGCCGAGACGTAGCCTGCGCGGTAGCTCTTCACAGTTACCCCGGCGCCCTTCGCTTTTGCCCTCTCGGCGTCGTAAAACGCGCTTGCCCGCCGTGCTGCCTCATCGCTTGGAGAGTGTGGCACGTTGGGGGCCTCGTCGGCGGCCGGTGGCTGGTTTCGGCTCTCGCTGGCGGCCGGTGCCTGGGCCCGGCTTTGTCCTGCTGGCTGTGCTGGTTCCGGCATTGCTAGCGCTGCTGCCGTCCTGTTACCAATCAACGCGGCTGTGAGCCTGTCCCATATCCCCATGCGGTGACTATATCGGGGAGCGGCGGCGTGGCAGGGTAGGGGCGTCTGCATCGCTGAGAATCGGCCGGGGGGACCCGAGTCGCCGGCAGTGGACATCTCCCCCCCAAAGAACGCTTGGGGGGTCGCGCGCGCGTGCGCGCGAAGGAGTTCGCGGTCTAGTCGTTGTTGACAGTGCTCACGGACTTTGGCGCTGGGGATCTGGTCTCAAGAATGTGCTTCGACACGCCAGACCACTTGAGATGGGCGCTCAACTGGACATAGTATGGACACAACGGCTCTTGGGGAGCCTGCCAGGGAACGCCCGCGATGCTGCCATCGCTCTCCTTAAGTGGATCGGCCCTTGGAGGCTCCCGGGGAGCCGTTTCACTTGGTGCACTGGCTGCAGGGGAACCAATCAAGGTTGGTGAGTACACCCGCGTTAGGCATGGGGAAGATTCCTAATGGAATCGCACAACTTTCGCTGTTCCTTATTTGGTGCCATACCGTCCGAAGATACATGGGCTCGGTGTATCCGAATTCCCCGCTCGGCCACAACGCAGCTTTCAGAAACCCGCCGTACAAGTCTGCGGCCTGGGACTCGGCGTAAACGTCCGCGGATACCCATCTAAGTCCCTGCTCCATGTGAAACGGTATGCGAGGGTCGATCGTCGCTTCTCGGCGAATGTAGGCATCAGTCGTCGTGTGGTCGTGATGCCTGACGTGAGAAAATCGAGTCCACACCTTCCCGTTGCTGCCCTTCCAGTTTCGCGCGGCCCACAAGATCGACTTGTACAGGGTGTAGGCCATGTAGTTGTAGAACGTCTGAGGGTCGTCTCGGTAGGTTCCGGGCAGGAGTTGGGCCTTCGCTGCGAACGTGTAGCAGACTTTGATGCCGTGAACCTGGGCCAATACTTCGGAGGCCCGCCTCCTGCGGTCGTGCGTCTTTACGTGCGCCTTCCAGGACAGGACCACGCCTGAGGGGACACCGAAGTCAGAACGCAGAGTCTTGACGGCTGCTCGTAGCGCGGCAACGCCTTTGTCGTCGGCCAGTACGGCTGCCATCCCAAAGATCGGACTGCTTTTGGTGCTGTTGCCCCTGTCGCCGGTTTCATCGATGTAAGCGTAAATATCCCCCAAAGCCATTCGTACAGCATATCGGCGTTCGCCGACGGGGCCGCCTTGCCTCCCGTCTTAAGGACATGCTCGAACCGCAGGTCTCTGTGGATACATTTTGGAGACATGAAATCCGGAGAGGGCAAGATTTGGGGAGATTCCGGGCAGTCGTCTATGGGCTCTAGGGTCGCGGATTTTCGGTCTTTCTCGAGCTGCTGAGTCGGCGCGGGAGCGGGGCAGGTATTAGCGAACTGTAACCGTGGGTCGTGGGTTCGAGCCCCACAGGGCCCACTCTTTTAGCGAAGAGTGGAAAAACCCCCGGCTTCCTGGTGGCGGGAAGCCGGGGTTTTTGTGCGTCGCGGGATTGCGATGACCGCCAGGAGGGCCGGGTGTCAGCCGGCAACCTCGGGCGTGGCGGCCAGGCGCTCTTTCTTCGATCTGGCGAAGCGCAGATAGAGCGACGGCACAATGAACAGGTTGAGCAGCGTTGAGGTGACCAGGCCGCCGAGGATGACGACGGCCATGGGGTGCTCGATTTCGTGGCCCGGGACGGCGCCCATGACCACCAGGGGCACCAGGGCCAGCCCGGTGGCGAGCGTGGTCATGAGGATCGGCGAGAGCCGTTCCCCGGCCCCGCGCAGCACAAGGGCACGGCCAAAGGCCTGGCCCTCGTGCTTCTCCAGGTGCTGGCAGTGGTTGATGAGCAGGATGCCGTTGCGCGCCGCGATCCCCATGACTGTCAGGAACCCGACCACCGAGCCCAGGGACAGGACCCCGCCTGAGATGTAGGCGGCCATCATGCCGCCCACCAGGGCGATCGGCAGCGTCAGCAGCGAAAGAATTGCCAGCCGCCAGCTGCGGAACGAGGTCTGCAGGAGCAGCAGGATCAGGGCGAGGGCTGCCACGGCAAAGATCATGAGGCGGTTCGTCGCGGCCTCGCGCTCGGTGAACTCACCCAGCAGCTGTACGCTGTAGCCGGCCGGCAGTTCCAGGGCAGCCAGCCGGTCCTGCAATTGGCCCACCACCACTCCCATATCTGCGCCCTTGTCCAGGAATGATCCCACTTCCACCCGGCGGGACCCGTTGGTGCGGTCGATCTGGTTCGGCGTCGCCTGCAGTTTGACGGCGGCGACGTCGGCCAGCCGGACCCGCTGCCCGTTGGGGGTGTCGATCGGCAGATCCTCGATGCTCGTGACGCTGGAGCGGGTCGCGGGGGTGCTCCAGACCTGCACGTCGTAGGCCCGCCCGTCCCGGAAGACGTCGCCGACCTCTTCGCCGGCCACCAGCGTCGCCGCCGCCCGCCGCACGTCCCCGGGCTTCAGCCCGTACTTTTGCGCGGCGGCCAGGTCCACCGTGACCGTAATCTGCGGCACTTCGACCTCGAGGGACACGTGGGCGTCATCGGTGCCCGGAATGTCATCCAGGATCTTCTTGACCCGCTGGGCCTGTTCCCGCAGCACGGTCAGGTCGTCACCGAACACGCGGACCAGGATGGGCTCGCTGGCCCCGGTCAGGACCTCCTCGATCCGCTCCTTCAGGTAGGTCTGGACGTCGCGGTGAAGTCCAGGGTAGCCGTCCACCACTTCCTGGACGGCGGCCAGCGTCTCGTCATAGTTCGCGTGGCGGTCGATGCTGATCCAATGCTCGCCGGCGTTGACCCCCACTATTTCGTCGGCAGCGAACGCCTGCCCGATATGCGTCCCGCAGTTCAGCACGCCCGGGACCTTGAGGAACTCTGCGCAGCCGCGCTGCGAGATCCGGTACTCCTCTTCCGCCGAGGTTCCCGGCTGCGAGATCCAGTGCATCAGGAAGTCCCGTTCCTTGAACGTCGGAAACAGCGAGGACCCCATCAGCGGGGTGATCGCCAGGCCCACGACGGCGAGGGCGGCGAAGCCCGCGTAGCCAAACCGGGGACGGTTCATGATCCGGGAGAGCAGTGCGTGGTAGCCGCGCTTGAGCACCCGCACCAGCGGCGGGTCGCGTTTCTCGAGTTTTGCGTTGCCCAGCAGGATCAGGGCCAAAGCCGGTGTCACGGTCAGGGCCACCAGCATGGAGGCCAGCACCGCGAGGGTGTAAGTGATGGCCAGCGGCTTGAAGAAGACGCCGGTGAGTCCGTCCAGGAAGAAGATCGGCACGGCTGCGACCACAATGATCAGGGTCGCGTAGACGATCGGACTCCGCATCTCGAGGGAGGCCTTCAAGACCACGGAGGCCGTCGAGTCACCGCTTGCCGGGCCCTCAGAACCCGCGGCGCGGTGCTGCCGCAGCCGTCTCATGATGTTTTCGACGTCGATGATCGCGTCGTCCACCACCACGCCGACGGCGATCACCAGGCCGGCCAGGACCATGGTGTTGATGGAACTGGCCGTGAAATAGAGGACCAGGGCCGCGGTGAGCAGCGAGAGCGGAATGGCGACCAGGCTGATCAGCGCGGTGCGCCATTGGAAGAGGAAGGCGCCGAGGATCAGGACGACGAGCAGGCAGCCCAGCAGCAGGGCGGTGCTCAGGTTGGAGATGGACTCCTCGACAAAGCTCGCCGGGCGGAAGATGGTGGTGTCGAAGCTGATCCCGCTCAGCCCTGGCTGGAGCTCTTTCAGGGCTTCCTCCACGCCCTTGGTCACATCCAGGGTGTTGCCCCACGGCAGTTTCTCGACGATCAGCATCAGCCCGTGCCCGTTGTTGATGACGGCGTCACCAATCAGCGGCTGGTGGTCCTCCACCACCTGGGCGACGTCGCCGAGGTGCAGCGCCACCCCGTCTTTCTCCCGGATGGTGACCTGGGCCAGGTCGGCCGGCGTCTGGATGGGCTGGACGTGCCGGACCCCCATCCTTTGGGTCGGGCTGTCGATGAAGCCGCCCGTGCCGATGAACCGTCCGGGGGAGTACTTCAGCAGCCCGGCGTCGAGGGCGCCCGCGGTGACCTCCATGACCTGGTTCAGCGACACGTTCTGGGCCTTGAGCTTGTCCGGTTCCACCTGGACCTGCAGCATCTGCAGGCGTTCGCCCCAGATGGCCACATTGGCCACGCCCGGGACGCGGAGCAGCCGCGCCCGGATGGTCCAGTAGGACAGCATGGACATCTCGATCAGGGACCGGTCCGCCGAGGTCATCCCGATCTTCATGACCCGGCTGGTGGCGGACAACGGTTGCAACATCACCGGCGGGGCCGCCCAGGTGGGCAAGGCCGCCGTCACGGACGCCATCCGCTCCGAGACCAACTGGCGCGCGTTGAGCAGTTCCGTACCCTGGTGGAAGATCAGCACGATCGAGGAGAGCTGCGGCACGGACTTGGACCGCACCTCGTCCAGGCCCGGCATGCCGCCCACCGCCGCCTCAATCGGGACGCTGACCAGCTGCTCGACTTCCTCCGCGGTCAGCCCCAGGCACGCGGTCTGGATTTCCACCCGGGGCGGCGCGAATTCAGGGAAGACGTCCACGGATGCTGAGCCCAGCTGCAGTGAGCCCAGCAGCATCACCGCGCAGGCGATGGCCACCACGATGGTCCTGAACCGCAGGCTGATGCCGATGAGCCAGCGCATGTCAGTGCGCCGTATCGAATTCGGCGCCGTACAGCTCCTCGGCCCCGGTGGTGACCACCACGGTGCCGGCCGCAGGTCCCTGGCTCAGCAGCGCGACGGCGCCGTTGATCCGCTCGACGGTGATCGCCTGGCGCACGTAGACGCGGGGCTCGGGATTGGTGTAGACCCAGGTCTTGCCGGTGCTGTCGTACAGGATGGCCCAGTAGGAGACGCTCAGCTTCTGCGTCTGCGGATCCACGGCCGTCACATCCGTCTTGAGGCCGACCCGCTCGACGGCGCGCTCAGTCAGCGTGATGCGGTGCAGGTCCGTGCCCGGAACCTCCGCGAGGACGGCAGGGTCGCCGTTGGGCGGTGCGGGCTCCTCGATCTTGGCGCAGCCTGCGGCACCCAGCGCGAGGGCGGCGGCAATGACCAGGGCGGCGGCCTTTCGGCCCAGGAGCGAAGCAGTGGGGCTCATGGCACATCTTGTCGTCCGGGCCGGTCCAGCGGGACCTTGCTGGTCCGGGGGCTCAGCGCTTCCACCGGCTGGAACCGAAGCAGCACAGCGGGCATCACGAACAGCACAAAGAGGGAAGTCGTCAGCAGCCCGCCCCAGATGATCACGGCGAGTGGCAGGATAATCTCCGTCCCGACGACGCCGCCGATCAGGACCAGCGGCAGCAGGATCACCGCGGTCATCAAGGCCGTCATGAGGGTGGGTCCCATCCGTTCCCGCGCGCCCCGGAGCACCAGCTCGGGCCACGGGGCGGTGCTGTCCGTTGCCCGGAGGCTCCGGACCGCTTCCAGCAGCAGGAGGGCGCCGCGGGCGGCGATCCCCAGCACGGCCGCGAAGGCCACGAGCGAGATCAGCGAGTTCACCGAGCCTGAGGCCTGGGCGGCCAGTACCCCGCCGGTCAGGGACAGGATCAGGCCCAGGAAGATCATGCCGGCGAGTTTCCAGCCGCCGGCGGCCGTCTGCAGCAGCACCAGCACACCGGCCGCCGCGATCGCCGCGAGGATCCACAGCCACTGGTAGTTGCCCTGCAGCTGTGCGTACCCGCTCAGGACCTCGGCGTGGTAGGCCAGCGGGAACTGCATCTGCTGCAGGCTGCTGTTGATGTCCCGCTGCACGTCGGCCACGGAACGGCCCTGGATCTCGGCCTTCACGTCGATCCGCCGTGAGGTGTCATCGTGCAGGATCGCGGCTTCGTTTCCCACCATCGTTACCTGGGCCACGTCGCCCAGGCGGACATGGCCGCCGTTGGGGGTGTCGATGATCAGATTGCGGACGCTGTCGAGGCTGTTCCGCGTGGACGGCGCACCCTTCACGATCACCGAGAAGACCTTCTGCTGCTCGTAGAGGTTTCCAACTTCGATGCCCTGCAGCAGCGCCGCTGCCGCGCGGCGAACGTCACCGGGAATGATGCTGGCCTTCTGCGCAGCAGCGAGGTCCACCTTGACCTCCGCGATCGGCTGCTCCACGGGGGCGTCGATGCGGGGATTCACGACGCCGGCGGTGTGTTCCAGGATCTGCTGCATCTCCGCAGCCTTCTGCCGGAGGACCGCCGTGTCGAGGCCGTAGACACGCACCCCGAAGCCGCTGTTCCCGGCCTCGCGGATCTGGTCGATGCGCTCCTGCGGATAGGTCGATACCTTGCTGCTCAGGCCGGGGTACCCGGCGACGACCTGCCCGATGGCGGCCGCAGTGTCGCCGTAGGGCGCGTCCGGATCCACGGTGACCCAGAGCTCGCCCGAGCTGACGTCCCCGACCTGGTCCGAGGTGACCGCACGGCCCACATGTCCGCCCACGTTGGCGACCCCCGGGAGGGCGCGCAGTTCGACGGCGGCGGCTTCGGTGATCCGGCTCATTTCCTGGTCCGAGGTGCCGGCCGCCGCGCTCCAGTGCACCACGAGCGTCCGGTCGGCCAGCACGGGCACCACGGGACGGGACCCGGCCAGCTGCGGGGTCAGGGCAAGTCCTGCCAGCGCCACCACGGCGGAGGCCGCGAAGACCCACCGGGCCTTTGCGGCCACCCGGGACACGAGCCTGCCGTAGCCGTCTTCAAACCGCGCCAGGGCGGCGTGTTCGCGGCGCAGGGCGGGACCTGCCGGGAGGTAGTACGCCAGCGCCGTCGTGACCGTGAGCGCCACGATGGTGGCGATCACGAGGGCCAACAGATAGTTCAGGACGAGCGGGCCGAACAGCGCCCCGTTCTCGCCCGCCACGAAGAATGCCGGCATGACGCCCAGCGCCATGATCAGCAGCGCGTAGAGCAGCGGCGTCCGGACCGACCGCATGGCCTCCGGAATCAGGGCCACCCTCCGCTCCTTGTCCTGCCCGTTGCCCCGCGGGTCTTGGAGCCTCGGGCCGGCGAGGCCGTTGAGGTCCTCGGCCACGTCTCCGACGATGACGGCCAGCGCTAGGACCAACCCGGCCAGGACCATCGTGTTCATGCCTGCGCCGCGCACGTACAGCAGCAGCGCGGCGGCGGACAGCGCGACCGGTATGGTGACCAAGCTGATGACGGCGGCGCGCCACGAGCGGAAGAACGCACCGAACATAGCCACGATCAGCACCAGCGTGATCAGCAGCGCGATGCCCAGGCTGCCGATTTCCTCCTGGACGAAGTCCGCCTGCCGGTAGACAGTGGTGTCGATCTTGACGCCCGGCAAGCCGGGCTGGAGCGCTTTGAGGGCGTCATCAACGCCCTTCGTAACAGCTGCCGTGTTGGTCTCCGGGAACTTCTCGATGACCAGCAGCAGCTCGGCATCCTTGCCCAGGAGGGCATCGCCAATCAGGGGCTGGTGATCCGTTGCGACCGTGGCAACGTCCTTGAGCGTGAGGCTGCCGTTGGTTCCCTCAATGGGAATCTGGCCCAGGTCCTGGGGGGACGCGATGGGCAGGACGTGCTGGACGCCGATCCGCTGGTGCCCCGTTTCGAAGAAGCCGCCCGTGCCCGGGGTGGAGGCCTCGAGGTAGCTCAGAGGCGAGACCCAGACGGAGTTGCCGGTGGTCTTGATGACCTCGTCCAGCGTCACGCCTTTGGCTGCCAGCTGTGCCGGGTCCACCAGGACCTGCAGCTGCTGGTCGCGCTGGCCCCAGATGGCAACGTTTGCAACTCCGGGCACTGCGAGCAGCCCGGGTTTCATGGTCCAGCGGGCGAGTACCGACATGTCGATGGCCGACATGTCGGTGGAGGTCAGCCGGATCATCATGACCCGGCTGGTCGAGGAAAGGGGCTGCATGAGGACGGGCGCCGCCGACACGTTCGGCAGGGCGCGCGCCTGGGTCAGCCGCTCCGAAACCAGCTGGCGCGCGCGGAACAAGTCTGTGCCCGGCTTGAAAACCATCTGGATCGAGGAAAGGCCGGGCACCGATTTGGAGCGGATTGCCTCCACCCAGGCCACGCCGTTGAGCAGGTCGGCCTCCATTGGCGAGGTGACGAGCTGTTCGACTTCCGCCGCCGACAAACCCAGGGCCTCGGTCTGGATTTCGACCTGCGGCGGCGCAAATTCGGGGAAGGTGTCCACGGCCATGCCGGGCAGCGTCGTTAGGCCAAAAGCGAGGATTCCCGCGGCCACGGCCAGCACCAGCAGCCGGAACTGGAGGACCAGGCGCAACACCGCTGTCATCATGGCCGGCACCTTCTGGCCGGATTGCTGCGGCGGGTTGCTGCGGGATTGACGCCCCGTACGCGTCCCTTGAATGAACTTAGAAACGGTTGCCTGTCCACGGCGCGGCTCCTAGTGCCACAGCGCCCCAGCGTCGTCTAGGGGAAATAATGGCCCTGACGCCAATGCGCGTCAATGGCCTCAGGCAACTTTCCACTTGATGGAGGCAGGGCCCTATCATTCCAAGGCCATCTAGTAATTAGCCAAGCTAGGATTGAGGAATGAACTCCGACAGCGACTCGCACTCAGGGTACTGGTACGGCCCGGACGACCGGCTTGATCCCCCGGCGGCCGTGCTGCATGCGCTGCGGAGCTACCGCGCCGCCGAGGTGGCAACCCGTCGTTCCACCCGGGACTCTATGGGCATGGGCGAGACGGACCTGCTGGCACTGCGTTACCTGTTGCGTGCCCAGGCGACGGGGGAGCGGGTCGGCCCAAAGGACCTCAGCCGCACCCTGGGAATCACGACGGCGTCCACCACGTCGCTGATTGACCGGCTCGTCCAAAGCGGCCACGTCCGCCGCGAACCGCACCCCACGGACCGGCGCTCCCTCGTGATCGTCCCGACGGCGGCCACCGATTCGGAGGTCCGCACCACCCTCGGAGAAATGCACCGCCGGATGCTGGCCGTGGCCGAAGAGCTGAGTGCAGAGGAAAGCCGCATCATCGTCGGGTTCCTGCGCCGCATGACCGAAGCCCTCGACGGGCAGCCCGGACACCACTGAACCCTCCCCGCGCCGGCCGGCAAAGTATCACGGCATACCAACTAGCTAGTTCGACTAGTGATATGTATGCTTACTACTTGTGTCAGATAATCGTGTGCGTGGAGGAGTCGTGACTGAGTTGTTGACGATCACCGGGACCCCGGGAGCCGGTACGGCCCCCTTTGCTGCGCCCCTGTCAGCCGCAGAGCCGGGCGCCGTCGCGCCCTCGTTGCCACTGAACACGGCCAGCCCGGCGCCCAGCCATTGCGGTACGCCGATGGAATGGACGGCGCCGGTGCTGGACGCCATGTCCGTCTACTCGTTCGACGCCGGCAGCGGCTCCGCCGACCTTCCGCCGGTGTGGCGCTGCTCCTGCGGGTTCCAGCTTGACGGCATCGTCCATACCTCCAACGCTTTGCTCGCGCTCTCGTGACTGCGGCGCCTGCGACCGTGGCGGACCTTCCCGCCGTCGTGCCCGCCGCGGCCGGCCTCGACGCCAAGATCCTGCCCCTTCCGGACGCCCCCGAGGGGCGCTTCCTGGTCCATGAACTCCTGGGCCGTGGGGCGACCGCCACCGTCTTCCGTGGCACGGACCTGTCCAACGACCGGCCGGTGGCCATCAAGGTGGCCGAGGGTCCGGCCGAGAAGGATGCCAGCCGGATCCATGCCGAGGCGCGGATCCTCGCCTCGCTGGACCACCCGGGCGTCGTCCGGTTTATTGCCGCCGGAACCGTTCCCGGCGGTGAGCAGTGGGCCGGCCGGCCGTTCCTGGTCGAGGAATTCGCTTTTGGCGGCAGCCTGGCGGAGCGGATCCGCGGCGGCGCCTGCGCTCCGGAAGGGGTGGCCGGCTGGGCCGCCGCCGCGTTGTCCGGACTCGGGCACGTGCACGGGCGCGGACTCGTCCACCGCGACATCAAACCCGCCAATATCCTGCTCAGTGCGCTCCGGAGGTGTTCGGTACGAATCGCCGACTTCGGGATCGCCACTGCCGCCGGGACGGCCCCGGAGCCCGGCGACTCGTCGGGCACCGTGCATTACATGAGCCCGGAGCAGGCGGCGGGACAGCCGGTCCACGCTGCCGCGGACATCTACGCGCTGGGGCTGGTGCTGCTCGAATGCCTCACCGGCGTCAAGGCCTACCCCGGCACCCCGGTCGAGTCGCTGGTGGCCCGCACCCTGCGGGCACCGGAGATCCCGGCCAGCCTCGGCACTGGGTGGACGTCCCTGCTGACCGCCATGACGGCGATGGATCCCGCGGCCCGTCCCTCGGCCGCCGCGGCCCAGAAACTGGCAACCCGGCTCGCATCCGCCCGGGCCGTCCCGCACCTCCGCCTCGTCAGCTGAGCGCCGGCGGGCCAGCCAAAGGTCCCCGGGCCCTGGTCTCCGGCGCAGCGAAAGGCCGGCATGCACCCCGGGGCGCATGCCGGCCTTCGCTTACGCCCTTGCCCGGGCCGGTGCGTTAGCCGGCGCTGATCCGGTGGGTGACGTGGTCGTACCGGACCGTGACCGGCCCTCCGCCGTGCGCCAGGCTGATGTTGCCGCCGCCCGGTTCCCCGCCCGCACCGTAGTTCTCGGTCCAGGACCGGTTGAGGGCGGCCTTGTAGGAGTAGGTGCCGGCCGGCAGGTCAGGGATGGTCAGCTTCCAGACGAGATCCGCCGGGTCCAGGGCGAGCTGGGCCTGCGGGCAGTCCGGCATCCAGTCGACCGGGCAGCCGAGCTCGGAGTCGAGGTCCCCGGCCACCGCAACCGCCGCCGGCTGCTGGGAGGCGTAGACGGCGCTGATCAGGTGGGTGCTGTGGTCGTAGCGGAAGGTGACGGCGCCGCCGGGGTGGTTCAGCACGATGTTGCCGCCGTTGGCCCCGCCGCCCGCGCCGTAGTTCTCGTCCCAGGAGCCGTTGATCGCGGCCTTGAACTCGTAGCTGCCGGCGGGCAGATCGGGAACGGTTAGCCGCCAGATCTTGTCCGCCGGGTCCAGCTTCAGGAAGGCCGCGGGGCAGGCCGGCTGCCAGTCCCCGGGGCAGCCCAGTTCCGAGTCGAGGCTCCCGGCCACGGTGACCGAGGCGGGCTGCGGAAGGTCCCCGGCCACCACGGTGCGGATGCCGCTGATGATCTCGCCGGCGCCCGGCACGGTCATCAGGGCGCGGTAGCGCAGCTGCGTGCCGTCCGGCACCTGCAACTTGGCCAGGTCGTCCACCGCGGTGTAGGCGGGGGAGGAGCTGTCCTCGCCGAACTTCGACCAGGGACCGCCGCTGATGCTGCGTTCAAACCGGACCACGTAGTCGGCCTTGTCGGGGCTGGCGACGGCGCCCACCTCCACCTTGCCGCGGACGCTGCTGCCTTCCTTGGGGTTGACGATGCTGAGCGCCGGGGCCGGGACGGTGCCGGCGCGGGGCCGGCTCACGGCGGTGTGCGCGCCGTTGTCCAGCACGATTGCGCGGTACTCGACCGCCGAGCCGGCGGGCAGGGCGGAGACGTCGTGGAAGACCTGGTACGGTGCCGTGTCATCGGTGCCGATGGAGGCCCACTCGCCCCCGGCCGTGCGGGCCTGGAAGGTGACCTCGTAGAAGGAGCTGCCGTCGACGTCGGCCGCCACGCGGACGCGGCTGTTGTCCGCGGCCGCCGCTGCCGGTTCCTGCAGGACGACGGCGGGCGCCGCCTTGGAGTGCGGGATCCGGCCTGAGGACGCGTAGACAACCGCGGACAGCGGCGGAACCGTCACCGTCAGCTTCCCGTCCGCCGCGGTCTTGACCTCGGCGCTCGCGTCGCCGTAGATCCGGGTGAAGGTGCGCTTGCCCACGTAGGTGGGGACCGCGGCTGTCTGGGCCTTGGTGCTGTTGTTGACCGAGACCACGTATTCGCGCTGGTCCTTCGCGTCGGTGCGGGAGAAGGCGTAGATGCCCGGGCCGTCGGAGGCGTAGCGGTTCTGGTGGGCGCCGTTGCGCAGGGCCGGGTGCTCGGAGGTCAGCGCAGCGAGCTTGCTGATCTCCTGGTACAGCGGGTGGGAGGGGTTGAAGTTGTCTGACGCGTGGGTGGCGTCGGTGCCCAGCAGGTCATCGTCGAGGTAGTCCGGGACCTTGCTGGCAAACATGGTCTGCCGGGCGTCCTGGTCCCCGCCGGGGCCGGTAAAGCCCTGTTCGTCCCCGTAGTAGACCACCGGGTTGCCGCGCGAGAAGTACATCAGCTCGTGCGCGAGCCGGTCCCGGGCGACGCGTTCGGCGTCGTCCGCGTTCGGGTTGTCCGCGGTGATGAAGCTGCCGATCCTGCCCATGTCGTGGTTGCCGAGGAAGGTGGGCAGCTCGTAGACGTTCGAATCGGCGTCGGTGTACCAGTCGTCGCCGTCGAAGAAGGTCGCCAGCTCCTTGGCGCCCTGGCCGCGGGAGGCGAAGTTGCGGGCGGCGTCCTGGAACGGGAAGTCCAGCACGGCCTGCATCTTGTTGCGGGTGGTGAACTGCGAGGTGAAGCTCTTGGAGGTGTCAAAGACCTCGCCGAACATAAAGAACTCTCCCTTGCCGTGCGCCTTGGCGTAGTCGAGCACGCGGGGCCCAAACTGCTGCCAGAACTCGTCGTTGACGTGCTTCATGGTGTCGATCCGGAAGCCGTCCACGCCGAAGTCGCCGATCCATTTTTCGTAGATGCCGGCCATGCCGTCCGCCACGGCGGGGTTTTCGGTGAACAGGTCGTCCAGGCCGAAGAAGTCGCCGTAGGAGGAGTTTTCGCCCTCAAAGGTCGTGTCGCCGCGGTTGTGGTAGAGCGTGGGGTCGTTGAGCCAGGCCGGGACCTTGAGGTTCTCGTCGCCGGGCGCGAGCTTCGGCGTGTACGGGAAGGAGGTGGCAGCATCCAGTTTCGGGAAGCTGCCGGTACCGGCGTAGTGCCGGTCATCGAACGGTTCGCCGGCGGCGGTGCGGTAGGGCGAGGCGTCCTTGGACTTGTAGGCCGTCCGGTCGCCTTCCTGGTAGCTGATCACGTCGGCGGTGTGGTTGGTGATGATGTCGAAGTACACCTTCATGCCGCGGGCGTGCGCCTCGTCGATGAGGGTCTTCAGCTCCGCGTTGGTGCCCAGGTGCGGGTCGATCTGGGTGAAGTCGGTGACCCAGTAGCCGTGGTAACCGGCGGACTGGTCCTTCGGCTGGACCGCCTTGTTCTTGAAGCTCGGGGTCAGCCAGATCGACGTGGTGCCCAGGCCCTGGATGTAGTCGATCTTCTCCCGCAGGCCCTTGAGGTCCCCGCCGTTGTAGAACCCCTTCTTCGTCGGATCGAAGCCGGAGACCATGGGGTCGGCGCCGAGGCCGCCGTCGTCGTTCGCCGTGCTGCCGTTGCTGAACCGGTCCGCCATCACAAAGTAGAACCGCTCGTCCGTGACCGGCCCGCGCAGGGCATGCGACCCCGGCGGAGTGCCCGGATCGCCGCCCCCGGGGGCGGCGTGGGCGGGAACGACGGCGACGGCGGCGACGGCCAGCGCCGCCGCCAGGGCCGTGAGCGTGCGGGCGGCGGGGCGGGGCTGGGGGAGCCCCAGGCCGCGCCTGAAACGGGGCGGCCGGGGCAGGCTGGAGCTGCGGGTGGACACGATGGAAACCTTCCGGGTGAGCGACGTTGCCTCGACGAAGGGTGGATGCGGGAGACCGGCACCTGAGAGCCAAGTCACAACTGTAAGCGCTTGCACATAGATTTTCCAGCAAGTTCACAGGGGTGTCTGGGTGCCCTTGGATAGCATGGGGCTTCTAGGACCTGCTGCCGGGACGGTCGGCGGAAAGGGTGTGATCCGTGCAGGCTGTTCCCGCGCAGCGGACCGAGGTGGCCGGCCGGCTCCGCGCCGCCGGCTGTGTGTTCGCCGAGGATGAGGCTGCCCTGCTTCTGGAGGCCGCGGCCACCGCCGCGGACCTGGAGGTGCTTCTCAGGCGCCGGGTCTCCGGTTTGCCGTTGGAACACGTATTGGGATGGGCGGAGTTTTGTGGTCTCCGCATCGCGGTGGACCCCGCGGTGTTTGTGCCGCGCCGCCGCACCGGCTATCTCGTCCGGCTGGCCGCGAGGCTCCTGCAGGCGCGCCCCGCGGGCGGGACCCCTGTTGTGGTGGATCTCTGCTGCGGCACCGGCGCCGTGGGGGCAGCGCTGGCCGCCGCGGCCGGGCCGCTGGAACTGCACGCCGCCGACGTCGACCCTGCCGCCGCGGCCTGTGCGCGGCGCAACCTGCAGCCGCTGGGGGCCGAGGTCCACGAGGGCGATCTCTACGATGCGCTGCCGGAGCGGCTGCGCGGCCGCGTGGATGTCCTGGCCGTCAATGCGCCCTATGTTCCCTCGGCGATGATCGGGACCATGCCGCCGGAAGCGCGGCTGCATGAACCACTGGTCTCCCTGGACGGGGGCCCGGACGGGCTGGAGTTGCAGCGGCGGGTGGCCGCCGCGGCGCCGGAATGGCTGGCGCCGGGCGGCCACCTGCTGATCGAGACGAGCCGGCGCCAGGCGCCCCGGACCGTCGGGATCTTCGCCGTGAGCGGGCTCTCCGGCCGTGTGTTCAGTTCGCGGAGACTGGATGCCACCGTGGTGCTGGGCGGGGTTGCTCCCGGCGCGGCGGCCGCCGCCACTCGGTGAGTGTTCCCGCTCCCGGGTCCGTCAGTGCTTCGCCGCGTCCACGTTGGTGGCCGGGCCGGCCGGTGTGGCGCCGCCTTCGTCGGACCAGTCCTGCCCGGTCGTGTCGTTCAGCGCCGGATCGGAGGAGACATCGGCGGGAACGTCCGCGGAGTCGTCCCGGCGGACGGCGGAACTGATCACGGTGCCCGCGCGGCGTGCGGCCTCAGTCAGCTGGCTGGACACCTCGGGGGCCTTTTCCTTGACCGCTTCGGTCGCGGCGGCCACCTTGTCCTGCACGGGCTTGCTCTCCCAGAGGCTTGCCGCCCTGGCCTTGAGTTTTTCGTAGGCCGCCCGCCCCGAGCGGGATCCGAGGACGTAGCCTGCTGCGAGTCCGGTGCCGAAAAGAAGTTTGGCTTTCATGCTGTACTCCTGCTCTTGGTGCTCTGGAAGTCGAATTCGAATACTGGCCCGGTGCCAAAAAACCGGCCCCGGGAAATAAATCCCGGGACCGGTTTTCCGGTCGCTCCGTTTTAGCGGTGCGAGCGCTTGGTGATCATGCCGTAGACCAGCAGTACGATGATCGCACCACCGATCGCCAGCAGCCACGTCGTCAGCGAGAAGAATTCCTGCAGTCCGGTGCCGAAAAGTGCGCTACCGATGAGGCCGCCCAGCAGGGCACCCACGACGCCGAGGATGAGCGTGATAACCCATCCACCGCCCTGGTGGCCCGGCAGGATAGCCTTAGCGATTGCGCCGGCAATAAGACCCAGAATCAGAAATGCGAAAAAACCCATTTTTATCGGCCCTTCTCTTTCGTTGAGGAGACACCCGGGTTGCCGGGTGCGCTTCATCCTTCTGCCTAAATACTAATCATGCTTACTATCAAAATGCCACCCGGCGCGCCGAAAAGTTTCGTAAATCCCTGAGTTCACGGGGAAATTTGGCCCATCCGCTCGCCGGAACTGCGCCGGGATACGGCCCGGAAAGGCCGCCAGTCCCTACCAGGCGTAGTCCTCCGGGGCGGTCCGGCGGCCGGGGAAGATCGTGTCCAGGCGCGTGAGGGCCTCGGCGTCGAGCTTCACCTGGAGCGCGCCCAGGGCGGCGCTCAACTGTTCCTGGGTGCGCGGGCCGACGATGGGCGCCGTCACGGCGGGCTGGTGCAGCAGCCAGGCCAGGGCCAGCTGCCCGGGTTCCTGGCCGAGTTCGTCCGCGAAGTCCTCGTAGCGGCGGATCTGGTTCCGGTGCTTTTTGAGGGCCTCGAGGGCGCGGCCCTGGGTCCGGCGGACGCCGGCGTCTTCCTTCTTGAGCACCCCGCCCAGCAACCCGCCATGCAGCGGAGACCACGGCAGGATGCCCAGGCCGTAGTGTTGCGCTGCCGGGATCACCTCGAGTTCGACGTCGCGGGTCAGCAGGTTGTAGATGGATTGTTCGCTGACCAGGCCGTAGGAATGCCGGCGGGCCGCGGACTCCTGCGCCCGGGCCAGGTGCCAGCCAGCAAAGTTGCTGCTGCCTGCATACAGGATTTTGCCCTGCTGCACCGCCACCTCCACTGCCTGCCAGATCTCCTCCCAGGGCGTGTTCCGGTCCACGTGGTGGAACTGGTAGAGGTCGATGTGGTCGGTCTTCAGGCGTTGCAGGCTCGCGTCGAGGGCGCGGCGGATGTGCAGGGCGGAGAGCCTGGACTCGTTGGGGCGGTCCTCCATGGTGCCGAACACCTTGGTGGCGAGCACCGTCCGCTCCCGGCGCTCGCCGCCCTTGGCGAACCAGCGGCCCAGGATCTCCTCGGTCCAGCCCCGGTGCTTGGAGCCTCCATAGACATTGGCCGTGTCAAAGAAGTTGATGCCGGCGTCCAGGGCGGCATCCATGATCGCCTGCGCGGCCGTTTCCTCGGTCTGCGGCCCGAAATTCATGGTGCCCAGGCAGAGGCGGGAGACCTTCAGGCCGGAGCGGCCCAGCTGGCGGTACTGCATGGGCGGTCCTTCCCGGACGTTAACGCTCCAGCCGGAACCCGAGTTTGATCGTCACCTGCCAGTCGGCCACCTGGCCGTTCTCGAGGTGCCCGCGGATCTCCTTGACCTCGAACCAGTCCAGGTTCCGGAGCGTCTTCGCGGCCTCGGCGATGCCGTTGCGCACGGCGGCGTCCACGCCTTCATTCGAGGTCCCGACAATTTCAGAAATGCTGTAAGTGTGATTAGACAACTTCGCTCCTCATGATCGCCATCGGTCTGCAGTCTCCGGCTGGGGCCGTCCCTGCAGATTAGCCGACAGATCCCGGCCGGACTAGGGGCGGGGGTCTAGGGGTGGGCCGCGGTGTCCGGCCAGCCGAAGACCGGGCCCGGCTCGGGACGCTTCGGGGCGGGAGGCAAGTTGCCGGCGCGCGGGCGGACGCGCTGCATCATCCAGGGCAGCAGGTAGTGCGTGGCCCAGGCCAGGTCGCCGGCCCGGGTCTCCCGCCAGTTGCCGGCCGGCAGCGGCTTGGGCTGCAGCGGTTCCAGGCCGTGCGGGACGTGCAGCGTGTCCAGCACCATGGAGGCGATCGTGTGGTGGCCGAGCGGGGAGAAGTGCAGGCGGTCCGGATCCCACATCCGGGGGTCGCTCAACTGCCGCAGCGTCCACAGGTCGGCAATGACGCCGTGGTGGCGGGCGGCGATGGTCCGGATGTTCTCGTTGAAGACGGCGACTTTGCCCCGGATGTGGCTGAAGACCGGCGTATCCCCCCAGTCGGGCCCGGTGAACAGCACCACCGTCGCCCCCGTGGCGGAGAGCGCCGCCACGGCCTCGTCCAGGCTGGCCGCCAGCCGGTCCGGGTCGCGCCGGTGGAAGACCAGGTCGTTGCCGCCGGCGGAGAGGGTGACGAGGTCCGGTTTCAGGGCAATCGCCGGGGCGAGCTGCTGGTCCACGATCTGCTGCAGCACGAGGCCGCTGATGGCCAGGTTGGCGTAGGCGAAATCCTGGCGTACGGCGCTGAATTCCTCGGCGATCCGGTCCGCCCAGCCCCTCATGCCGCCGGGGTTCAGGGGCTCCGGATCGCCCAGGCCGGCGGTGAAGGAGTCTCCCAGGGCGACGTAGCGTGTCCAGGGCCCGGAGCCGGTGATGTGTGCACCTTTTCGGGCCTCTGCCGGATTGCTGAAGCTGGCCGCGTTCACAATGCCAGCAATACGCCGGAATGTGCGGCTCCGCTAGGTACTTATGTCCCTAGCGCCCCCTGATTTTCGCGTCGACCCGCCCTTCCTATACCACCCGGGGTATGTGAAATACCAAGGGGGGTATACCATGGAGAGGAATCCAATTACTCCGGGAGGCCACCCATGGAACTCGATCCCAGCGACATGAAGTCCGTCATCAACCGTCTTCGCCGTGCCCAGGGCCAGCTCGCCGCGGTCACGCGCATGATCGAAGAGGGGCGGGACTGCAAGAGCGTCGTGACGCAGCTTGCCGCCGTCTCCAGCGCCCTGGACAAGGCCGGCTTCTCCATCATCGCCACCGGCCTGCAGCAGTGCATGCAGCAGGAGGATCCGAGCCTGGACCGGGCCGAGCTCGAGAAGCTCTTCCTCTCGCTCGCCTGAATTGTCCGCCTGAGCCCCGGCCGGGCGCCCCGGCCGGCGTGTCAGGCCCGGGGTTCCGCCAGGACGTAGGTCTTGAGGTCATCGAGGGTCTGCTGCATGTGGGCGTCCATGGCCTCCCGCGCGCGCTGCGGATCGCGTGTGGACAGCGCCTCCACGATGCTGCGGTGATGGCCGATCGCATGCGCCTGGATGTCGCGCACCTCGGAGGTCTGCGTCCGCCGCTTTTCCAGTACCCGGTGCAGCGGTGCGAACAGCACGGCCACAAATACATTCTCCGATGCGCGCAGGATGAGGTCGTGAAAAGCCAGGTCGGCCGCGACAAACGCCGCGACGTCGTGCTTCTCATGCGCCTCGCGCATCGCTTCCACCTGCCCGCTAAGGGTCTTAAGGTCGGCCTCGCCAATCCGTCCCGCGGCCAGCTCGCAGGCGCCGGTTTCCAGCATCCGGCGCAGTTCGATCAACTGGACGGCGGCCGCGGCGTCGTTCTCGCCCTCTGAGGCCGCCCGGAGCACTGCCTCCAGTGAGGCCCAGCGGTTCAGCGGGTTCACAAATGTTCCCCGGCCGCGCTCCACGCTCAGGATCTGCTGGGCTTCCAGGGTCTTCATCGCCTCGCGGACCGTCATGCGGCTCACGTCGTGGCGGGCGCTGAGTTCCAGCTCGCCGGGGACCGATGCCCCGGGCGGAAATTCGCCGGCAATGATGCGGTCCAGCAGCTCGTCTGCCACCACGCCGACCAACGATTTCCTAGCCAATTTTCCCCATCCGCCGCCACCGAGTTACCTGACTGACCAGTCTACTTGCGCGTTTTTGTGCCGTATGCCAGACTAGCATTCAAATGTTAGATGTCAGACATCTTACAAATCACCAACGCAGCAGAATTCCCACAATGGAGTGCAAGTGACCTTTGAAGCAGAGCCTTATGAAGCCGACGTGCTGGCCGCCTTCCCGGCCGAGGTCCAGATTCCCGCCCGGACCGTCGCCGACGCCCTGGCCGCCGCGGCCGGAGCGTCACCGCGCATCCTGGTGGTGCTCGACGACGACCCCACCGGAACGCAGTCCGTCGCGGACCTGCCGGTTCTGACCCGCTGGGAGGTCGAGGACCTCAGCTGGGCGTTCGGCCACCGGATCGACGGCCGCCGCCCCGACGCGGTCTACGTGCTGACCAACACGCGCAGCCTGGACCCCGCGGAGGCGGCCGCCCGCAACGAGGAAGTGGTCCGCAACGCCCTTGCCGCAGCCGCCCTCGTGAGCGACGGCGCCGCTTCCCCCGACGCCGCTTCCACACTTCGCCTGGGGTTCGTCAGCCGCAGCGACTCCACCCTCCGCGGCCACTTTCCGCTGGAGCCGGACACCATCGCGGCCACCGTCGCCGACGCCGGCGGCGGGCCGACCGACGGCGTCGTGATCGTCCCCGCCTTCCCCGACGCGGGGCGCGTGACAATCGGCGGCGTGCACTACATGCGCGGCACCGGCACCAGTGCCGGCCGGCTCACCCCCGTGGCGGAGACGGAATTCGCCAGGGACGCGAGCTTCGGTTTCGCGAACTCAGAGCTGGCCAAATACGTCGAAGAGAAGTCCAAGGGCCGGTTCCCCGCGGAGTCGGTGATCGTGCTGGACCTGGACGTCATCCGCGCCGCCGGCCCGGACGGCGATCCCCAGGTTTCGGCCAAGGCCATCGCCGACGCCATCGACGCCGCCACGGACTCCACCCCGATCGTGGCCGACATTGTCACCGAAAACGACCTGCGTGCACTCGCCCTGGGCCTGGAGGAAGCCGAACGCCGCGGCAAGAAACTGCTCTACCGGGTTGGCCCGCCCTTCGTCCGCGGCCGCATCGGCCAGGAGATCCGTGCCGAACTCAGCGGCGAGGAAGCCCACGCGGGCAACACCCCCTCGGACGCCGGCGGCCTTATTGTGGTCGGCTCGCACGTCGGCGTCACCACCCGCCAGCTCAAGGCCCTGGTCGAGCAGCACCGCGCCGCCCGCATCGTGGAAATCGACGTCGAAAAACTCCTCGACGGCGACGCCGAGGGCTATCTGGACAACATTGTCCGGACCGTGGTGGAGGCCTTGCACAGCGCCGACGTCATCCTGCACACCAGCCGGCTGCTCATCAAAACGGATGACGCCGCGGAGAGCCTGCGGATTGCCCGCACCGTGTCGGCCGCCGTCGTCGCCGTGGTGAACCGGACGCTGAAGACGTTCCCGCCGCGTTTTGTCATCGCCAAGGGCGGCATCACCTCCTCGGACGTGGCCGCCCACGGCCTGGAAATCCGCCACGCGATCGTCCGCGGCCCCATGCTGCCGGGCATCGTCAGCCTGTGGGAGCCGGTGGACGGTCCCGCCAAGGGCATCCCGTATGTGGTCTTCGCCGGCAACGTCGGCGACGACGAATCCCTGGCCCAGGTCACCCGCAAACTCAGCAACACCTTCTAGTCCCAGCCCCAGCTTTCAACGGAGAAAACCATGAACTACCAAGTCACCGTCCTCGGCCTCGGCGCCATGGGGCTGCCCATGGCCGCCCGCCTCGCCACCGACCTGACCGTCCACGGCTTCGACATCGCCGAGCCCCGCCTCCGGCTCGCAGAAGACGCCGGGGTCCGCACCTTCGCCTCCGCCCGGGCAGCGGCGGAGGGCGCGGATGCACTTCTCCTGGCCGTCCGCAACGGCGAGCAGCTGGACGATGTCCTCTTCGGCGAAAACGGCGTCGCCGCCGTGCTGAAGCCGGGCGCCGTCGTCATCCTCGGCAGCACCGTCGGCACCGACGCCATTCCGGCCACCGTCGCCCGGCTCGCCGAGTACGGCGTCTGCCTCGTTGACGCCCCGCTCTCCGGCGGGCCAAAGCGCGCCGGCGAAGGCGACCTGCTGATCGTCGTCGGCGCCGAACCGCAGGCACTGGAATCGGCCCGCCCGGTCCTGGAACTGCTCGCCTCGACCCTGACCGTCGTGGGGGACAAGCCCGGCGACGGACAGGCCCTCAAGACCGTCAACCAGCTGCTCTGCGGGATCCACATCGCCGCCGCGGCCGAGGCGATGGCCCTCGCGGACGCCCTCGGCCTGGACCAGGCCAAGACGCTCGCGGCCCTGGAAGCCGGCGCCGCCGGCTCCTTTATGCTCTCCAACCGCGGCCCCCGCATCCTCGAGGCCTACACGGAAAGCGGCGCGGAGGTCCTCAGCCGCCTGGACATCTTCGTCAAGGACATGGGCATCGTCGGCAAGGCCACCCGGGCGGCGGGACTCGCCGCACCCGTGGCCGCCGCCGCCGAACAGCTCTACCTGCTGGGTCAGGCCCAGGGGCTCGCCGCCGCCGACGACTCCGCGGTCATCAAGGTCCTCGCCCCCACCAAGCGCAACGCCTAAACCACCGCACAGCCCGGATCCCTCCGGAACCCCCTACCGACGACGGCGGCGCCGTCCGCCGTCGTCGTCCAAATCACCCTCACTGGCTAAAGTGACGTCAAAGGAGACCCCCGCATGAACCCCCTGCTCAATTCCCTGATGGTGCGCGCGGCCGACGCGCCCGTCATCAAGCCGGCCGTGGAGCTGGGAACCCCGCTGCTGCTGACCATCGCGGTGGCCGGCGTTGCGCTGCTGCTGCTGATGATCATCCGCTTCAAGATCCAGGCCTTCGTGGCCCTGCTGACCGTCAGCATCCTGGTGGCCGTGGCCGCGCAGATCCCGCTCAAGGACGTCTTCACCGTGGTGGCCAACGGGGTCGGAAGCACCATGGGCAAGGTGGCCCTGCTGATCGCCCTCGGCGCGATCCTGGGACGGATGATCGAGGTCTCCGGCGGCGTGCAGTCCCTCGCGGACCACTTCACCGCCAAACTCGGCGCCCGCCGGGTGGCCGTGGCCCTCACCGCCGTCGGCTTCCTCGTCGCGATCCCGGTCTTCTTCGAAGTCGGCATCATCGTCCTGGTGCCGATCGTCTACGCCTTCGCCAAGATCGCCAACGTCCACCCGGTGAAGTTCGGCCTGCCCATGGCCGGCATCATGCTGGCCATCCACGTGGCCGTGCCCCCGCACCCGGGCATCGTGGCCGGCGCCGGCGTGCTCGGGGCCGACATCGGACTGATCGCCCTGATCTCGCTCGCGATCTGCGTCCCGCTCGGCTTCCTGTCCTACTTTGTGGCCTCCATCATGAACCGCAAGGACTACGAACTGCTGCCCTCCGTCAAGGCACAGGTGGACGAGTTCGGCTCCGCCTCCCTGGTCCGGGTCGGCCACGACGGGCCCGGCAGCAAGGCCCTGGCCGCGCCCCGCCCCGCCCTCATCATCACCCTCATCGCCACCCCGATCGTGCTCATCCTGCTCGGCACCGTGGGCACCCTCGTGATCGACAAGAACAGCTTCTGGTACGGCGTCGCGTCCTTCGTTGGCACCCCCGTCTTCGCCCTCCTGGTGGCCGTTGCGCTTTGCTTCTTCCTCCTGGCTGTCCGCCGCCAGTGGTCGCTGACGGAGACCGGCGAAATCTTTGAAGGGGCCCTGCCCCCGATCGCCTCCATCCTGCTGGTGGTCGCGGCCGGCGGCGTCTTTGGCGGGGTCCTGCAGGTCAGCGGCATCGGCAAGGCCCTCTCCGAATCCCTCGACACCCTCGGCGTCCCGCTGCTGCTGCTGGGCTTCATCATCTCCCTGGCCCTCCGCGCCGCCCAGGGCTCGGCCACGGTCGCGATTGTCACCACGGCGGGCCTGCTGTCCTCCGCCGTGGCCGGCGGCGGCTACACCCCGGCCCAGATTGCCGTGATCGTCATCGCCATCGGCTTCGGCTCCCTGGGCCTCTCCCACGTGACCGACGCCGGCTTCTGGGTGGTCGTCCGGTACTACGGCCTCAGCGTCGCCGACGGCCTCAAGACCTGGACCGTGCTCACCACCGTGCTGGGTCTGGCCGGCTTCGCGCTGACGTTCGTGGCCTGGATCCTGGTGGGAGGCCTGAGCGTCTGATGCGAGCCCGTCTCGACTCCCTCGTCGGCGCCGCCCTGCAGCAGGGATCAGCCGTCCCGGCCTTCACCTGCTACGACTTCACGACGGCGCTCGCCGTCGTGGCGGCGGCAGAGGACGCCGGCCGCGGCGCCATCCTGCTGGTCTCGCCAAGCACCGCGGCCACGTCCGGCGGCCTGCGGCTGATCGCCGCGCTGCGCGGCCTGGCCGACGACGCCGGCGTCCCGGTGGCCGTCCAGCTCGACCATGCCTCAGACCTCGCGGTGATTGCCGGCGCCGCGGCCGCCGGGGCCGACTCGGTCCTGGTGGACGGGTCCTCGCTCGATTACGAGGACAACATCGCCCTGGTCCGCGCCGCGCGCGCCGTCCTGGACGGCGCCGGCTTCGCCGGGGAGATCGTGATCGAGGCCGAGCTCGGCGGACTCGCCGGCGACGAGGACCGCGCTTTCGGAGCCGACGCCGCAGGCAGCGCCCCGGCCGCCGGGACGGCCGGGCTCACCGACTCCGCGCAGGTGGGGGACTTTGTGTCCCGCACCGGTGCCCAGCTGCTGGCCGTAGCCGTGGGCAACGTCCACGGCCGGTACCAGGGCGAGCCGGAGCTGCGCTGGGACGTGCTGCAGGACATCGCCGTGCGGACCCGCATTCCGCTGGTGCTGCACGGCGCCTCGGGCATTCCGGCCGCCGAGCTCGTCAAGGCCGCCAGCATGAACGTGGGCAAGGTCAACTTCAACACGGAGCTGCGCACGGGCGTCCTGAGGACCCTCGAAACCCGCACCGCCACCCACCGCCGGGACGGCGAGAACCTTCAGGGACTGCTGACCGAGTGGGGCGCCGCGGCGGGGACCTTTGTGGCCACGGCATTGGCCACGCTCTCGCGCTGACCGGCCGGCGGGTCTGGCCGCCGGCGGCCCCAGAGCCGACAATGGAGGCAACAGGGAAGGTTCTACGCTCACAGCTCGAAGGGGGCGCGTTGGCAGATTCCGACGTCGGCCTGCCGGCGCCGCGGCAGCCGCTCCCGGACGGCCCGGCAGGATCCGTGCCGGGGCGCGACCTGGTCATCGACCTGACCCGGTTCTTCTGCCTCGCGCTGGTGGTCATCGGCCATACCCTGATGGTCAGCCCGGTCCTGCACCCGGACGGCACCGTGAGCTCCGAAAACACCCTTGGCAACCAGCGCTGGTTCGAGCCCGTGGTCTGGGTGCTGCAGGTGATGCCGCTGTTCTTCGTCGCCGGCGGAATCACCGGCCTGCACTCCTGGCGGCGGCTGCGGTCCCTGGGCGGCAGCGCCCTCGAGTTCATCCAGGGCCGGCTGCTGCGGCTGATCCGTCCGGCCGCAGTCCTGCTGGCCGTGATGTTCACCGGCCTGTGGGCCGCCCGGCTCAGCGGCGTGGACCCGCAGGTGATCCAGCTGCTGGCCAGCGGCGCCGGCATGCCGCTGTGGTTCCTGGCCGCGTACCTGGCGGCGCAGCTGAACCTCCCGTGGCTGGCCGCGCTCCATGCCCGGGCGCCCTGGCTGACATTGGCCGTGCTCGTCTCGCTGGTGGTGGCCGTGGACTGCCTCCGCGGGGCCGTGCCCCAGCTGGCCTACGCCAACATGGTGTTCCTGTGGTGCGCCGTACAGCAGCTTGGCTTCCTGCTGGCCGACGGGACGCTGCCGAGCCTGGGCCCCGCCGCGCTCCTCGGCCTGGTGGCGGGCAGCAACCTGGTCCTCGGCCTGCTGGTGGTGCTGCGCCTGTACTCCGGAAACATGCTTGTGAACCTCAACCCGCCCAACCTCACCCTGTTCCTGCTGGCCGTCTCGCAGGCCTCGGCGCTCCAACTGCTCCGGCCCCTGCTCACCCGGCTGGCCGCCCTCGGCGGGGTCCGCAGGCTGCTGGCCCGGGCGGGACGGCGTTCCATGACCGTCTACCTGTGGCACCTGCCGCTGCTCGCGGCGATGTCCGGCCTGTTGCTGCTGACGGATCTGCCGCAGCCCGCCGGGGGAACTGCCGCATGGTGGTGGACCAGGCCGCTGGCGCTGCTGGGCGTCCTCCTCCTGCTGCTGCCGGTGCTGGCACTGTTCGGGCGACTCGAGGAACGGCCGACGGCGCCGGGCACCGCACGTGCCCGGCCGGCCGCCGCCGTGGTAACGGCCGCCGTCGTCGTTTTCATCCCGGTCACCGACGCGGCGCTCAACGGGCTCACCGTGGGGCTCCTCGGCGGCGGGGCGGCCTGCTTTGTTCTCGCCGTGCTGCTCCTGGGCCGCGTTCCGGCCCGCAGCCCCGGCACCAGTGCCGCCGGATCCGGACTGCCATTGCCACGCCCGCCTTTAAGTGCCAATGTCGAACCATGACGGAGAACTCGGTAGACACTGAAGACACGTTCGCCCCGGACGTCTCCACCACCCGTAATGATGCCCTGCACCGCTATGAACTTCACGTGGGCGGCAAGCTTGCGGTCCAGGTGCGCTACATCGACCGGCCCGGGCATGTGGACTTCATCCACACCGAAACCGCCGAGGAATTCGCGGGCCAGGGGCTCGCCGGGGTGCTCGCACACTTCGCCCTCGACGACGTCGTGGCGTCGGGGAAACGGATCATTCCGCACTGCCCCTACATCTACCGCTATCTGCGCAAACACGATGCCTACAATCAGTGCATCGACTGGCCGGAACAGGAACCCGCCGGGGCCTGACCGCTTGTGGCCCGCGCAACAACCTCGTATGGTTTAGCTTGAGTTATGCAGTTGGCTCAAGGACGCTTCATTTGGAGAACCCCGTGAACCACAAACTGCGTGTGCTTGTCCGTGTTGATGTCGATCCCGGACAGGTGACCCTCGAAGTCACCGGCTGCCTGACCCAGGCAAACTACCCCGACCTGCTGCACATGATGCGGCGCGCCAGCCGTCTAGCCGCCGGCGCGGACGTCAGCATCGACCTGCACGGCGCCTCCCACCTCGATCCTGAGATCCTGCTCTACCTCCGGCAGCTCGCGGCGACCGGAGACCCTGCCTCCGGCCCGGCTGCACCCGGCGCCGCCGTCGCCGCCGCCGCGACCGAAGGCTTCCGCCTTATGCTCCAGGAACCGGCAGAACTGCCGATCTGCCTGCTGCACGTCGGCACTGACGGCGAAGTCCTCGCCGATCTGGACGGCGAGATCACCGGCAGCGTCCACGGCCGGGTCAACGCCGGCGTCGAGGCTCCCGGGGACGCGGCGCCGGCCCCTGCACCGGATGGACCGGACCTGATCGACGGGCTCGAACTCTCCGACTATTTCGAGGGCACCCTGGATCCGGCCGCCACCGTGCAGGCACTCTCCGACGCCGCGCTGGGACAGCTGGCCGACGCCCTGTACCGCCACCTGGACACCCCCCACCCGTCCTTCGGGGCGCACACCTGGTACGAGCTCGCCGCCGACGAGCTGCAGCAGCGCTACCAGACGGCGGACGACGGCGCCGCGCCGGACACCGCGGAGCTGACGGGCGCCGGACCTGCCGGTGCCACGGACAGTGCATCTGACGGACCGTCCGAAGGGGAACTGGCCGCAGGACCGGCCCTGGCCTAAACCAACGCATCCGGCGCCGCTAGGCTGTGGCTATGAACACACCCGCTCAAGGACCGTCCGCGACGGCCTCCACCGCCCTGATCACCGGCGCCACCGCAGGACTTGGGGCCGAGTTCGCCCGCCAGCTCGCGGAGCAGGGGCACAACGTGGTCCTGGTGGCGCGCGACGAGGCCCGGCTCCGCGCCAGCGCAGCCGACCTGGAGAACCGCTATGGCGTCCGTGCTGAGGTGCTGCGCGCCGACCTGGCGGACGACGGCGGCGTGGCCGCCGTCGTCGAACGCCTCAGCGACCCGGCGCGGCCGGTGGAGATCCTGGTCAACAACGCGGGCATGGGACTGCTGCGTTCCTTCGCGGACAATGACATCGCCGAGGAAAAGCGGCACCTCCGGCTGCACGTCCAGACGGCCATGGAACTGACCCACGCCGCACTGCAGGGAATGTTGCAGCGGCGGTCCGGCCGGGTCATCAACGTGGCGTCCGTGGCGGCTTTCCTGCCGCGGGAAACGTACTCCGCCGCTAAGGCCTGGCTGCTGAGCTTCAGCCGCTGGGCCAACCTCGCCTACGCCGGGCGCGGGGTGAAGGTGACCGCCGTCTGCCCTGGCTTCACCCACACCGAATTCCACGACCGGATGGGCATGGACAAAACGGTGGCGCCGCGCTGGATGTGGCTGCAGGCCGACCAGGTGGTCCGTGAGGGCCTGGCGGACAACGAAAAGGGCAAGGCCGTCTCGATCCCCAGCAAGCGCTACAAGATTCTCACCGCGGCGACGCGGGTGCTGCCGGCCCGGCTTGTGGCCGGTCCGCCGCGGCGGGCGAAGTAGGGGCGCGCCCGGCTACCCGCCCGGAGCCGCCGCGGACGGACGGCGGCGGATAAGGACCACCACGGCGATCCCGGTGCAGGCGCCAACCAGGGTCTCGACCGCCCGCTCCGCCACCAGGAGGTGCGGATCGGCGGGGAAGGCCAGTTGCGTCACCAGCAGGATGACGGGCGTGAAGGACACCATCGCGAGACCGTAGTGCCGGGCCATAAACAGCTCGGTGGTGAACTGCAGGACGATCACCAGGACGGCCAGGACGGCCGTTTCGTGGCCAGGCAAAAGCCGCAACGGCGACCCTGCCCAGGGGAACAGCACCGCGGCCACCACCACCAGGCCCAGCAGGGTGCCGACAATCCGGTGCACCCCGCGGTAGACGCTGCTGGGCAGGTCAGCCCCCGCCAGCGGAACGGCCGCCGCGGCCATCGCCCAGTGCGGGTGGCCGCTGCCGCTCCCCACCCCGATGCTGCCCGCCGCGGCGACCGCGGCGAAATACCGTGCCGCGTGGATCCAGGCGGCACGACGGCGCATGCCGCGCAACGGCGGCACCTCACGGTCCGCGCCGCGCTCCCACACCCGGCCGCGGACCCAGCCGCCGAAACCGACCGCGATGGAGAACGCAGCCGACCCGGCACCGACCAGCACCGCCAGCGGCCACGGGCCCGGGGTGGGGATGGAGGCGCATGCGCCGAGGGCGAGGATCCCGAAGAACGGCCCGTTGGGTTTCAAGCCGACTTTGTCCGCGAACAAGGATCCCGCGGCCGCCAGGACCGACTCCACGGCCACGAGCGTCCAGGAGTGGAGCTGATGGACCGAGAGCAGGACGCCCACGCCCAGCCCGCCGAGCAGGACCAGGGCCGCCTGGAGCTGGTGCCTGAGCCGGAGCTGGTGGGGTTCGGACCGGCCGTACATTCCGGTGAGGGCGCCGAACACGGCATAGACGATCAGGTCGGGCCGCCCGGCCGCGAGCAGCGCCAATGAGGGCCCGGCCACGCTGACGGCAACACGCAGCGCCGAGGCTCGGTCCCGGTTTGCCGGTCCAAGGCGCTGCAGCACGCGGACGTGTCCCAGCAGGGACTGCATTCGGGCCTCCAGAGGGTGCGGTGCGGATACGGAAGGGATGCGGACCCGCCAAAGGCCCGCCCCGCACGCTTCCGGAACGGGAAGCGCGCGCGACGGGCCTTTACGGGCGGGGCGCTTGGCTACGGGGTCCGTCCGCAGGGACGGGCCGGGCTAGCTAGGCCGGGGCCGGAACCTTGCCGGCGTCGCCGTCGGTGGCCTCTGCCGGGGTGAGCGGCATGTCCATGTGCTCGAGGTCGATCAGCGGGTTCTCGTCCTGCGTCTCGACCAGTTCGCGGGCCTCGGCCTGGGTGTCCACGCTGGGCATGGAGCCCGGCAGCGGCATCTGGGCGGACTCCTTGAGGAAGTAAATCGCCACTGCGCCGATCGCCGAGGTGGCCATCAGGTAGTAGGCCGGCATCATGTCGTTGCCGGTGGCGTTGATCAGGGCGGCCACGATGAACGGTGTGGTGCCGCCGAAGATGGCCACCGAGAAGTTGTACGCGATGCCCATGGCGCCGTAGCGGCTGGCCGTCGGGAACTGGGCCGGCAGGGCCGAGGCCAGGTTGGCCACGTAGAACGTCACCGGGAAGGCGATCAGGGCAAGGCCGGCCAGGGTGGACCAGATCTCGCCGACGCCGATCAGCAGGAACGCCGGGGCGGCCAGGACGACGGTGCTCAGGGCGCCGATCCACAGCACGGGGCGGCGTCCGATCCGGTCGGAGAGCTTGCCGGTCAGCGGGATGCAGAGGCTCATAATCACCAGCACGGGGATGGTCAGCAGCGTGCCGTGCACCTCGTCGTAGCCCTTGGACTCGGTCAGGTAGGTCGGCATGTACGACGTCAGGGCGTAGCCGGCGGTGTTGGCCGCGGCGACCAGGATCATGGCGACGATGATGGAGCGCCAGTAGGCCTTCACGATGCCGACCGGGCCCTTGGACGCGGCCGCGTCAGCGGCGGTAGCGTCCTTGGCGAGGTTCTCCTGCGCGTCCAGGGTGGCCTGGAACTGGGGGGATTCCTCGATCTTGCTCCGGAAGTACACGGCGATCAGGCCAAGCGGACCGGCCAGCAGGAACGGAATGCGCCAGCCCCACTGCTCCATCGTGTCCTGGCCGAGGGTGAGCTGCAGCACGGACACCAGGGCGGCACCGGCGGCGAAGCCGAGGTAGCTGCCCATGTCCAGGAAGCTGGCAAAGAATCCGCGCCGTTTGTCCGGGGCGTACTCGCTCACGAAGGTGGTGGCACCGGCGTACTCGCCGCCAGTGGAGAAGCCCTGGATCACCTTGAACAGGACCAGCAGGACCGCGGCCCAGATGCCGATCTGCGCGTAGCCGGGCAGGAGGCCGACGGCGAACGTGCTGGCTGCCATGATCATCAGGGTGGCGGCGAGAACCTTCTGCCGGCCGATCTTGTCGCCAAGCCAGCCGAACACGACGCCGCCGAGCGGGCGGGCGATGAAAGTGGCGGCGAAGGTGCCGAGCAGGAACAGGGTCTGGACGGACTTGTCCGCTTCCGGCAGGAAGACCGGACCCATGGTGGTGATCAGGTAGCCGAATACACCGACGTCGTACCACTCCATGGTGTTACCCACGATGGTGCCGCCGAGCGCTTTCTTCAGCATGGGCTGGTCGACAACGTTGACGTCGGACTCACGGAGCCGACGACGGCGCAGCCGTGGTTTCTTAGCGCCCCTGGGTGCGCCTTGGTTAGTTCCGCCAGCGTTCAAAACGCCGGCTGAAGAGTCGGTGGTGCTTCGGTCTTTGGGCATTTGGGCAACTCCTGTGGAGGTCATTTGCTTGCGACTTATAGCTGCCCCGCTCCGGGCAGGCCTTCAATTTTACGCGATTTCCATGGCGTTTCCGATTTCGGTGGCGTATGATCGGCCGATTCCGGCGCTTGGGCCCCACGTCAGCGGCCGCCGCGCGGGCGATTTCACCGCGCCGTTCTTGGGAAGTGGACAGTTCGCTTATCTTTTTTGCAACGTTTTGCTGTTGAGCCCGTCCACGGGGCTTTTCGGGGCAGTGCGGGCCCCTTCCTACCGGGGCGTCGCCGGCCGGGTCAGGCGTATTTCGGGCAGCTCGGACCACTCGGGCGGCAGCAGTTTCCGCTCCCCGTCGGGCACGAACCCGTGCTTGGCGTAGAAGGCCCGGGCGCGGGGGTTCTCTTCCAGCACCCACAGGTACGCGGGGGAGTCGCCGAGGGCGGCCGTCAGCAGCGCGGCGCCCAGTCCGGTGCCGTAGGCCGGGGCCAGTGTGTAGAGGGAGTACAGCTCCAGATCGCAGGGCCTGTCCGCGTCCCGGCCCGGTCCGGCGTCGGCGAACCCAATGATGGCGCCGCTGGCGTCCACGGCGATGATCCGGGGTTCGGCGCTGTCCAGGTGCGGGCGGCGCCGTTCGATCCGGTCGAGGATGTTGGCGCGCCGGGCCGCAAAGAACGCCGAGGGCAGCTGGGTGGCGTAGCACTGCTCGTGCGCCAGGGTGTGCATCCGAACCAGCGCATCCGCATCGTCGGCGGTGGCGTGGCGAAGCGTGTAATCCATGTGCCACAGCTTAACTTCGGTGCCCGAGCCGCTGCCGAACCCCTGTTCAAGCGGCGTGGCAACTGCCTAAAGTGGACCCGTCGCCGGTTCCGTTGCCGGCGTCGATCCATGCCGAGCCGAGCCGAGGAGAGCCTCCATGACGAACACCGGCAAGCAGGAGCAGCCCGGGACCCCTGGCGCGGAGGAACCCGGCGCCGCGCCGAAACCGGAGCGGGGCATGAAGTCCCGGCTGACCGACGCCCAGAAGGAAATGCTTGCCAGCAAATCCCGCGGCGGCACCGGACTGCCCAGCGTTGGGCGCAGCCATAAGCCCACCCACGCCAGCGGCAAGCAGGGCCCCGCGCAGAAGAAGGTCCGCTGGTAGCACCTAGAGACATCTCACCGGCGCCGACCTACGATTGTGGGACGCTTCATTTCATCGGAGAAAGGAAGAGCCATGGCGGATCATCACTCGAGAGAAGAGATCAAGCCTGAGGTGGCCAGCCACCTCGCAGCGTCCATGGACGAGGTTCCGGGCCCGGAGGGCAAACGTCCGCAGCCGCCGTCGCCGGCCGACGGCCATGAGTGGCCGGACGGCAGCGGAAAGCACCGTCATCCCAAGGACCGTGACGTGGTCCGCGGGCAACAGGCGCAGCAGGTGGCCGACGCCGCCATCCACCGCCAAAGCCGCCCACAGATCCCGCACCACGACTAAGAATCATGAGGGTCCGCTGCGGCGGGCCCTCAGCCATGTTCGGCGACGACGTCGGCCGGCGCCTTGTCCAGGCGCCAGCCCCGCCAGACCGGGTGGCGGAGCTTCCCGCTGGAGGTCCAGTCGCCGAAGGTGACCTCACCCACCAGCCTGGCGGAGACCCACCGGGCGTCGGCGGCGTCCTCCGCGGGGACCTCGCTGAAGGGGGAGGTCTTGCGGGGGATGGCGTCCAGCTGCCGGCGCAGCTCTTGGAGTTCACGGGTGGAAAATCCGCTGCCCACCCGGCCCACGTAGCGCAGTGTCTTCCCGTCCGGGATGCCCAGCAGTAGCGAGCCGACCGAGTCGCGGCGGCCGCCGTTGCCGGGCCGCCAGCCGCCGACCACCACCTCCTGGGTCTTCTCGAACTTCAGCTTGAGCCAGGACCGGCTCCGCCGCCCCACGTAGCGTCCGCCGGTGCGCTTGGCCATCACCCCCTCGAGCCCGAGCTCCTGCGCGCTCTCCAGGAGGTGCCCGACGTCGGCGTCGATCACCTCGGAGAGTTCCACCGGGCAGGAATCTTCCTGGTTGCCGGCCCGGAAGCCTGCCGCGGCGAACGCTTCGAGGCGTTTCCGCCGCTCCCGCAGCGGGCGGCGCCGGAGGTCCTCGCCGCCCTCGGTGAGCAGGTCGAAAAGCATCAGGCGCACCGGGGTGGCGGCCCGCGCCTTCGCGACGTCGGCGGCCTTGCTGAGTTTCATCCGCCCCTGCAGCAGCCCGAAGTCGGGCCTTCCCGACCGGCCGACGGCGATGATCTCGCCGTCGGCGGCGAAGTCCTGCGGGGGCCAGCAGCCGCGGTCGGTGAGCTCCGGGTAGCTGGCGGACATGTCGTTGCCGTTGCGGCTGATCAGCCGGATCCGTTGCGAGTCGCCCAGGACCAGGGCGCGGACGCCGTCCCATTTGAGCTCGAACTGCCAGTTCTTGTCCGCCAGGTCCGCGGGGGTTCCGGCGCTGGCCAGCATCGGTGCGAGCTCCGCCGGATCCGGGGCGGGATCCTGCGCTCGATCCGGGGCAGAGGCGGTGCTTGCGGCGGGGGTGCCGTCGGCCCGGGTGGCCGTCCCGTCCGCCGGAGCGTCCCCGGGGGTGGGTGTGTGGCCCTGCCCCGGCGTGTCCATGAGGTGGATGAGCCACTGGTCGGTGGCCTGGCCGGTGTGGATCAGCGCGAACCGCCGGGTCCCGCCCAGCCCGCCGTCCGGGTCCCCGGTGAGGGTGGCGATGACTTCCTTGCCGGCGATCCATTTCTCGCATTCGTAGGAGCCGCGGTCCCAGATGCTGACGGCGCCGGCGCCGTACTGGCCCTTGGGGATGGTGCCCTCAAAGTCCGCGTAGTCCAGCGGGTGGTCCTCGGTCTGGACCGCGAGGTGGTTTTTGGTTTTGGTGGTGGGGACCCCTTTGGGCAGCGCCCAGGACACCAGCACGCCGTCGCGCTCGAGGCGGAAGTCGTAGTGCAGCCGGCTGGCGTGGTGCTCTTGGATGACGAAGCTTTCCCGGAGGGTGCCGCCGTCGTTCCGGCTCCGGTGCCGGTCCGCCGTGAACGGTTCAGGGGTGGCCGCCGCGTCCCGTTTGGCGCGGTATTCCTCCAGCCGGGGGTCGGTGCCGCCGCCGTCGAGCTCCGCGGGGGCGTCAGCCCCGGCGCCGTTGGAGGCGCCGCTGGAGGTGCCGCCGTGCGCGCCGCCGGAGATGACCGCGAACGGGTCCTTGCCGGCCTTCACCCGCTGCATCACCTCCCGGTAGTCCAGCTGGCGCAGCGAGGCCGAAGCGAGTTCGCGCCAGGTCCGCGGAGCCGCCACCGTGGGCCGCAGCCTGCCGCGCAGCGAATAGGGCACGATCGTGGTCTTCGCGGCGCTGTTCTGGCTCCAGTCCACCAGCACCTTGCCGGTGCGCAGGGTCTTTTTCATGTCGCTCACGGCGAGCTCCGGGTGGTCCGCCTCGAGGGCGCGGGCGAGTTCGTGCGCGAAGTCCGAGACCTGGTCCGAGCTTTGGGTGCCGTCCAGCGCGGCGTAGAGATGGATGCCCTTGCTGCCGCTGGTCACCGGGACCGGCTCCAGGCCCACGTCCACCAGGATGCTGCGGGCGAGTTTAGCGACCTCCACACATTCGGCCAGGCCGGCGCCGTCGCCGGGGTCAAGGTCCAGCACCAGCCGGTCCGGCGGCAGGGCGTTGCCGTGCGGGTCCACCCGCCACTGCGGCACGTGGATCTCCAAGGCCGCGATCTGGGCCAGCCAGGTGAGCGTGGCCGGATCGTTGACCAGCGGGTACTGGATGGTGCGTTCCTTGTGGGTGATGGCGGCGCGCGGCACCCAGCCCGGCGTGGAGTGGTCCAGGTTCTTCTGGAAGAACATCTCGCCGGGTGCGTCCGCGGTGCCCACGCCGTGGACCCAGCGTTTCCGGGTGGCCGGCCGGTTCGCGGCCGCCGGGATCAGTACCGGCGCCACCGCGGCGTAGTAGGCCAGGACGTCTGCTTTGGTGGTTCCGGTCTCCGGATACATGACCTTGTCCAGGTTGGTCAGCACCAGCTCCCGGCCGTCGACCCGGACGCGTTCCTTGCCCTCAGCCAAAACACTTCACCTCCGTGCGGCTCTGGTGTTCACTTGAGCCATGAGAGCCATCTGGAAAGGCGCGATCGCGTTCGGCCTGGTCAACGTCCCCGTCAAGGTCTACAGCGCCACCGAGGACCACGACATCAGCCTGCACCAGGTCCACAACGCCGACGGCGGCCGGATCCGCTACCAGCGCCGGTGCGAGGTCTGCAGCGAGATCATCGACTACGAGGACATCGACAAGGCCTACGAGGAGGACGGCCGCACGGTGATCCTCAGCCGCGAGGAGCTCAAGTCCATCCCGGCGGAGAACAGCCACGAGATCGAGGTGGTGCAGTTTGTCCCCGCCGAGCAGCTGGACCCGATGACGTTTGAGAAGAGCTACTACCTCGAACCGGATGCCAAGTCGCCGAAGGCCTACGTGCTGCTCCGCCGGGCGTTGGAGGACACTGACCGGGTGGCCATTGTGCAGTTCGCGCTGCGGGAGAAGAGCCGGCTCGGGGCGCTCCGGATCCGCGGCGACGTACTGGTGCTGCAGGGCCTGCTCTGGGCCGACGAGGTGCGCGAGGCGAGTTTCCCCGCGCTCGAGGCCAGCGTGCGGATCTCGGCCCAGGAACGGGAAATGTCCGCCGCCCTGGTGGACTCGATGGCGGCCGACTTCGAACCCGAGCAGTTCACGGACGACTACCAGATCCAGCTGCGGCAGCTGATCGAGGCCAAGCTCGAGCAGGGCGAATCCCTGGACACGGAGGCGACTTTCGGCGCACCGGCGGCGGAGCCCGGAACCGGCGAGGTGATCGACCTGATGGAGGCGCTCAAACGCAGCATCGAGCGCAAACGTGGTGCGGCCGCCGGCGACTCCGGGGCAGACGGCGCTGACGGCGGGAGCAAAGCCAAGGCCGGCGGGGCCAAGTCGCCCCGGTCCGCTGCTGCCCCCAAGGCAGCGGCCAAGACTGCGGCGAGCACCTCGGCCAAGTCCACTGCCAAGGCTGCCTCCGGCGGTGCCTCCGGCGGTGCCGGGACGGCGGCCAAACCGGCCGCGAAGGCCGCCGCCAAGACCACAGCTGCGAAGACCACCGCTGCCAAGGCCACCGCGTCCAAAACCCCTGCCGCGAAGACTCCGGCCGCCAAAACGGCGCGCAAGGGCGCCTGAGCCCGCACCGTTGTTGACCGGCGGCCCCGCCGTCATCGGCTCAGGAGTTCCGCAGAGCGGAGATCAGTTCGCTCTTTTTCTTGGCCGAGTAGCCCTTGAGGCCGATCTCCTTGGCCTTTTTCTTCAGCTGCGGGACGGTCCAGTCCTCGTAGTCGCCGGATTCGCCGCCCTTGCGGCCCACGGCGGACCGGCCACGCCTAGCGGCGGCGTTGGAAATCCGGGCCGCCTTCTGTTTGGAGGCGCCGTCTTCCAGCAGGGCCTCGTACATTTCCGGGTCCTTGATGCTGGGACTCTCGGAACCCTGCGGCGCACCCTTCTTGGCGGGCATGGCTACCGCGGCTCGCCGGCTGCGGGGTCGACGTCGTCAACCTCGCCGCGGTCAACGGAGGAACGCCATTCACCGGTTTCGATGCCGCGGGATTCGATGAACTCCTTGAAGCGGCCGAGGTCCGCGCTGACCTGGCGGCTGTCCGCCCCGACGGCGGAACCGGCCTTCTCCACCACGCCCTCGGGCTCCCACTCGAGTTCGACGTTAACGCGGGCCCGCTCCGCGCCGAGGGGTTCAAAGGTGACGGTGCCGGCGTTGCGGGGCTTGTCCGTGCTGACCCAGGCGATCCTGCGGTCCGGTTCCTGCTCGGTGATCTGGGCCAGGTATTCGCGCCGCACCCCGGCGATGTCGGTGCGGAACTGCAGGGAGGTCTCGTCGATCTGCTCCACGGCCTCGACCCCCTTCATAAACCTCGGGAAGGTCTCGAACTGGGTCCACTGGTTGTACGCGGTGGACACGGGAACGTCGACTTCGATGCTTTCCTGCACGCTTGCCATGCGGTGATCTCCTTCGGTCCGGGATGCGTTGCTGCGGCGCTCCACGGTGGTGGTGCCGCGGTTCCCAAACTAACCGCGCCGCACGGCGAAGACAAGCACTTACTAAGTTCCCTTATGAAGTGTGCCCCGGGGTCGCGACTGGCGGCGCAACCGATGGACATGCCCTGCCTCGAAGCCAGGGCTGGGCTGGACATCGCGGGTTGGCGCCGAGGAATGGGCATGCCCAGCGGGCGGGCCTGCCGTTGGACATAGTGCCTATATGTCCATTGGCCGCGGCCGGGAGTGGGCATGCCCCTTGGGGTTGGCGCCGGGAATGGGCATGCCCCTTGGGGTTGGCGCCGGGAATGGGCATGCCCCTGAGGGTTGGCGCCGGGAATGGGCATGCCCCTTGGGGTTGGCGCCGAGGAATGGGCATGCCCCTCCGGGCATGAGCCACAAGCACCGGGCCTTAACGACGCGCGGCCGCCGGCCCCCCGCCCCTGGCAGGGGAGAAAGGCCGGCGGCCGCACGAGGTAGTGCTATTCGGCGTCGTGGTCCGTTTCGAGGATCTGGACCAGGCGCTCGAGGGCGGCGTCGGCGCCGTCGCCCTCGGCACGCAACACCACAACCTCGCCGTGCGAGGCGCCCAGGCTCATCAGGGACAGGATGCTGGCGGCGTCCATGGCCTCGTCCTCCGGTTCGCCGAGCCGGGCGATGGTGATTTCGAGATCGAACTCGCCTGCAGCCTCGGCAAAGATGGCGGCCGGGCGGGCGTGCAGCCCGACGCGGCTGGCAATGGTGGCGTTACGTTCGGTCATTGTTGCTCCTTGGATTCAGCTTGGGATTATCAGCTTGGGAAGGTTTCTTGCGGACCGGCTCAGACGGTTACGGGAACCGGTTCCACCGTATCAACGGTCTTCTTGACTGCCCAGCGCTTGAGCGCGATCACGGCGAAGGCCGACACAACCGCTCCCACCGCGATGGAGACAAAGAACATCAGGAAGTTGTCGATCGCGAAGAAGACGAAGAACCCGCCGTGCGGTGCCTTGGAACCGACGCCGAATGCCATCGACATCGCCCCCGTGACGGCCCCGCCCAGCATGCTGGCCGGGATCACGCGCAGCGGGTCCGCGGCGGCGAAGGGGATGGCGCCTTCGGAGATGAAGGACGCCCCCAGCAGCCAGGCCGCCTTGCCGTTTTCCTGTTCGGCGAGGCTGAAGAGCTTCTTGTTCAGGACGGTGGAAGCCAAGGCCATGGCCAGCGGCGGAACCATGCCGGACGCCATCACGGCGGCCATGATCTGCCACGGTGCCTGGTTGTCCATGCTCGCGGCGCCGAGGCCGGCGACGGCGAAGGCGTAGGCGACCTTGTTGACCGGCCCGCCGAGGTCGAAGCACATCATCAGGCCCAGGATCACGCCGAGGGCGATGGCGCTGGCACCCGTGAGGCCGGACAGCCAGCCGTTCAGGCCCTTGGTGATCGCGACGATCGGGCCGCCCAGGATCAGGAACATCAATCCGGACGCGACCAGGGAGGCCAGCAGCGGGATGATGACCACCGGCATCAGGCCGCGCAGCCAGCGCGGCACCTGGAGCCTGCCGATCATGAGGGCGACGTAGCCTGCGAGCAGGCCGCCAACGATGCCGCCGAGGAAGCCGGCGCCCATAAAGCCTGCCACCGCACCGGCGACGAAGCCCGGCGCGATGCCGGGGCGGTCGGCGATGGCGTAGGCGATGTAGCCGGCCAGGGCCGGGACGAGGAACCCGAGGGACAGGGCGCCGATCTTGAACAGCACCGCGCCGAGGTAGGCGCCAAGCGGGCCCCAGGCGTTGTCCGGGAACTCGGTGGGCAGGTTGAAGAGGCTGTTCTGGACGACGATCGTGTCCGCATACTTCGTGATCAGGTACCCGCCCATCAGGAAGCCGAGGGCAATCAGCAGGCCGCCGCCCGCCACGAACGGGATCATGTAGCTGACGCCGGTGAGCAGTGCCTTCTTGAGCTTCTGGCCGATGTGCTCGCCCTTTTCCTCGGCCTCGTGCTGGGCCTGTTCCTCCGCGCCGAAGTGCGGCACGCGCCGGGCGTTGGGGTTGTCCGCCGCAGCGAGGGCCTCCTCGACCATCTTCTCCGGCTCGTCGATGCCGCGTTTGACCGGGGCGTTGATCACGGGCTTGCCGGCGAAGCGCTCCTTGCCGCGGACGTCGACGTCGACGGCGAAGATCACGGCGTCGGCGGCGGCGATCACGGCCGGGTCCAAGGCCTTCGCGCCGGAGGATCCCTGGGTCTCCACCTGCAGGTCCACGCCGGCTTCCTTGGCCGCGGCCACGAGCGAGTCGGCGGCCATGTAGGTGTGGGCGATGCCGGTGGGGCAGGCGGTGACGGCGACGAGGCGCTTGGCGCGGGGAGCCCCGGCGGCTGCGGGTGTTGACCCGGCGGCTGTCCCGACCGCGGCGGCTGCCGGTGCGGCGGCGTGGGCTGCGGGCTTGTCGGCGAGGGCGCCCTCGACCAGTTCCACCACCTCGGCCTGGGTGGCGGCGGCCCGCAGGGCGGCGGTGAAGTCCTTTTTGATCAGCGAGCGGGCCAGCTTGGAGAGCAGCTTGAGGTGGTCCTGGTCCGCGCCTTCGGGGGCCGCGATAAAGAAGATCAGGTCCGCGGGGCCGTCCTTGGCGCCGAAATCGACCGGCTGGGACAGCCGTGCCATGGCCAGGGTGGCCTCGGTGACGGCCGTCGAGCGGCAGTGCGGAATCGCGATGCCGCCGGGCACACCGGTGGCGGTCTTGGATTCCCGGGCGAAGGCGTCGGCGAAGAGGCCTTCGACTTCGGTGGCGCGTCCGTTGGCCGCAACTCTGCCTGCCAGGTGCCGGATCACGTCCTCGGGCGATGTGCCGAGATTCTGGTCGAGCTCGACCAGTTCGGTAGTAATGAGCTGGGTCACTGTCAATCCTTCTTCAGGGCCGTGATGGTTACGGCGGCGGGGGTGGTTTGGTGCACTGCCGGGACGGTCGACCCGGGCAGGGAGGCAGCGGCGGCCCCGTGGGCCACCGCCTGACGCAGGCAATCGGCCGGGGCGGCGCCCTGGCTGGCGGCGAGCAGGTAGCCGGCAAGCGAGGAATCGCCGGCGCCGACCGTACTGACCGCCTTGACCGGCGGGTGCGTGGCCAGCCACGCGCCGTCGGCCGTCACAAGCACCGCACCCTTGGAACCGAGGGTGGCGAGTACCGCACCCACTCCGGAACGCACGACTGCGGCGGCGGCTGCCGCGGCAGCCTCCGGATCCGCTTCGAGTTCCTCGGCGGACTTGTCCGTGGCGAAGCCGGCTGCGGCAGCCAGTTCCGCCAGTTCCTCGGCATTGGGTTTAAGCAGGTCCGGCCTCCCGAGGGGATCCCCGGAGATTGCGGCGGCGAGCGGTTCGCCGGAGGAGTCGACGGCGATGAGGGGTGCCTCGGTGCCGTCGTGCAGGGAACGCAGCCGCCGGGTGACGGTGGCGTAGAAGTCGGCCGGGACTCCGGGTGGGAGCGATCCGGCCAGCACGACCCAGCTGGCGCCGCGGGCCGAATCCAGCAGCAGACCGATCAGGGCCTCCTGCTGCTCCGTATTCAGGACCGGGCCGGGTTCGTTGATCTTGGTGGTGACGCCGCCGGGCTCGGTGAGGGCCACGTTGCTGCGCAGCGGCTCGCCGATGGGGAGGGCGGCGAAGGGCACGCCGTTTTCGCGCAGCCCGGCAAGGACCGGGTCGGCCTCGGCGCCGGGAAGCACCGCGACGGTCTTGAGTCCGGAGGCCACGAGGGCGCGGGAGACGTTGACGCCCTTGCCGCCGGATTCCTGCCGGACCGAGGTTGCACGCTGGACTTCGCCGCGGAGCAGGGGCCCGGGCAGCGCCACGGTGCGGTCCAGGCTGGGGTTGGCCGTGAGGGTGACGATCATGCGACCACCACCTCCACTCCGGCGTCGGCGAGGGCCGCGGCGAGGTCCGGGCTGGGGTTCGTGTCTGTGATCACGGTGTCCAGATCTTTCAGGGAGGCGAACTGGACCAGCGTCTCGGCGTCCAGTTTGGAGGCATCAGCCAGCACCACAATGCGGCGCGCTGAATGGACGAAGGCGGCCTTGACGGCTGCTTCTTCAGGATCGGGAGTGCTCAGCCCGAAGGCCGCGGAAATGCCGTTGGTGCCGATGAACGCGATGTCGGGCCGGATCCGGCGGGCCGCTTCCACGGTGGACTGCCCGACGGCGGCCTGGGTCAGGCCGCGGACCTTGCCGCCCAGCAGGTGCAGCGCGATGCCGGGCTCGCCGGAGAGCTTCGCGGCGATGGGCAGTGCGTGGGTGATAACGACGAGCTCCGCTTCACCGGCGGCCGGCCCCGACGGGCCGCCCGCTGCTGCGGGGCCCGCTCCGGCCGGGCCCGCGCCGGCCCCCGCGGTCCGTGCCGCGAGCATCTCGGCCAGGGCCTCGGTGGTAGAGCCGGCGTCGATCAGGACGCTTCCGGCGCGGCCCTGGGGAATGAGGTCAAGGGCGGCCTTGGCGATCCGGGTCTTCTCGCTCTGCCGCTGCACCGTGCGTTCGAGGATGCTTTCTTCCGTGGTACTGAGGCGCTCCGGTGAGACGGCGCCGCCATGGACCCGGCGGACAGTGCCGGCGGTCTCGAGGGCGGCCAGGTCGCGGCGGACGGTTTCGGTGGTGATGTTGAAACGCTCGGCGAGGTCGGTGACGCTGGCCCGGCCGCTGGCGGCGACGAGCTCCACGATCAGTTGCTGGCGTTCCTCGGCGAACACGTGCCCTCCATTGCGACGACTGCTGCGGGTGCTGCGGATTCCGGGTGCTTCGGTGACCCCCATCACACGAAGTGGAATTGCTTGACTTTATCTTTGTTCATGTGGCTTTGTCAACGAAAAAACAACACGAACGCAGAACTGGTCTGCCGCTCCCGCGGGGACATGCCCGTCGCTGAGCCCTCGCGAGGGACATGTCCATCCTTTGCGACGTCGCCGGAGGGTATGTCCAACCCGCGGCATGGCCGACGGACATGCCCATTTCTCGAGGCCAGTAACGCTGGACATGTCCAACCCACGGCATGGCCGACGGGCATGCCCATTTCTCGAGGCCAGTAACGCTGAACATGTCCACTGCCCGGCCGGGGAAGTGGACATATAGGGCATATGTCCAGTAGTGGTGCGCGGGGATGGGCACGTCCGTTGGTTGGCGGGGACACAGGGAGCTGGGGACATGGGGAAACGGGCATGCCCACCCGCCGCGTGGGCGGCACTGCAGGCTCCGCCCGGGATGCGGCCCGTTAAACAACAGACGCCGGGCCAGACCTGTGCGGTCCGGCCCGGCGTCCGGGTTGGTTGCTGCGGCGCATTGCTGCGCCGGGGGAGTGCCTGCGGCTATATGCCGGCGTCGCGGCTCTCGTTGCGGGTGATGGTTTCGCCCGTGTTGGGGTCGACGACGGAGCGCGTTTCGCTGACCCGGCGGGTGCGGCTGCGGCCGGGGGAGGCCAGGATCAGGGATGCGACCAGTCCGATGACGCCGACCACCATCAGGATGTAGCCGATCATGGTCTGGTCGACGTTGGGGATCAGGCCGGGGGCGATGGCCCAGGCCAGGATGGCGCCGAGGGCGATAAGGAAGATGGAGGAACCGATTCTCATGACTTGCTCCTTGTTGTCCGGTGGGACCGATAGGTAATGCTAAGCATGCTGTCCAGCGTCACGCTACAGCCCGGTACCTGTCGTTTCAACGATTGTGGCCACGCCCCGCCGGAAAAATCGCCGTGTCCGGGGCTGATTCGGCGGCTGGCTAGGCTGTCCCCATGGAAACTGTCGCCTGGTCCAGGCCCGAGCACGAGCGTGCCGGCACGCCGCTGCTGGTGATGCTGCACGGCTACGGCACGGACGAGACCCGGATGGCCAAGCTCTTCCCCGGCCTGCCGCCCGAGTTCACCTGCGCAGCCCCGCGCGGGCCCAAGGTGATCGGCGACGACTACGGCTGGTTCCTGCTGGACTACTTCCTCACCCACGACTTCGCCGACGTCATCTCCGCCACCACCTCGGTCTTCAGCTGGATCGACTCCGTCAAGGGCCAGCACAGCAGCGTCAGCCTGCTCGGCTATTCCCAGGGCATGGCCATGGCGAGCATGCTGCTGCGGTTGCGGCCGGAGGCGTTCCGCGCCGTCGTCGGGCTGTCCGGTTTTGTGCTGGACAACGAGCTGCTGGCCATGAGCGAGTCCTTTACCGCGCGGCCGCCGTTCTTCTGGGGTCGGGACAAGGCGGATCCGGTGATCAACGAGGACGCCACGGCGCACACCGAGGAATGGCTGCACCGGCACACCCAGCTCACGGCGCGCAGCTACCCCGGGATGGGCCACTCGGTCTCGGCGGCGGAACTGGTGGACGTCGGCGCCTTCCTGCGCCACTACGTGCTGCGCTGAGCCGGGCCTGCGCCGGCTGAGACGCACCCGAGCCGGGCCTGCGCCGCGCCCGGACGCGGCGCCGACGGAAACTCCACCGGATGGAATTCTGCAGCCACTTGCGCGCCGAATTTATAAGCGTTTACAGTTTACTTTGGCCATTTTAAACCGGCCCACTACTGCAGGGGGAAGAAAGGTCCAGGCCCGTGTCGCATGACTAAGGCTCCGCGCGTGACAATCCAGGACGTGGCCGCCCTTTCCGGGCTCTCCATTTGCACCGTCTCGCGGGCGCTCCGGCACCTCCCCAACGTTTCCGAAAAGGCCCAGGCCAAAGTCACCGACGCGGCCGCCAAGCTCGGCTACAAGGCGTCCTCGGCCGCGGCCCGGCTGGCCGGCGGGACCACCGGGGCCGTGGCCATTGTTGTCCCCACCGCGACCGCCTGGTACTTCGCGCGGGCGGTCGAGGCTGCGGAGGAAGTTCTCGCCGACAGCGGCTACGACACCGTGCTGGTCAGCCTGCGGAACCGGCCCAGCGTGCAGCGCAAACTCTTCGGCGACCTCGCCGGGCTGGCCCAGCGCGTGGACGGTGTCCTGCTGCTGAATGTCGCCCTCGACGGCGGTGAGATTGCGGCGCTGGAAGCCTCCGGCCTGGCCGTCGCGAGTGTGGGAATGCACGCGGTGCCGTGGGACAACGTGGGGATCGACGATCAGGAGGCCGCGCGTCAGGCCACCGGCCACCTGCTCGGACTGGGCCACTGGGACCTGGCGATGCTGGCCGGGCGGGAGCAGGAGGGACGTTCGGTGGTCACCGCGGACGCCCGGAGGCGCGGGTTCGAACTGGCCCTCGCCGAGCACGAGCTGACCGTCGATCCCGACCTGGTGCTCGACGCCGGATCCAGCATCGAGGGCGGACGCCGGGCCATGACGGAGCTGATCGAGAACCGCAGGATGCCGACCGCCGTGTTCGCCGGCTGCGACGAAACCGCCTTCGGTGCACTGATGGCCTTGCGGGATCTCGGCCTGTCAGCTCCCAAGAACGTTTCCCTCATCGGCATCGACGATCATCAGATGAGCTGGTTACTGGGGCTGACCACCATCGCCCAGCCGGTCGCCGACCAGGGCGCGTTCGCCGCCAACCTGCTGATCGAGAGGCTCCACCACCCGGGGAACCAGAATCCCCCCGCCGCCCACCTGCTGGAGACCAAGCTGGTGGAGCGCCGGAGCACCCGCCGCCGGCGCTGATGCCCGCCACCGAGGGCCCCGGGACCGCCGCCCGGCGCGGTCCCGCGGCGGCCCCGTTTTTCCCAAGATTTCCGCAGACTTTCCCGCCACCGTCTGAAAGGACATTCGCTCCATGACTGAGATTTCCAACGGCACCGAAACTTCCCACGGCACCGGCACCCCAGGTGTCCTCGCGGGCGCCTCCGCCATCCTCTTTGACCTCGACGGCGTCCTGACGCCCACCGCGGTGGTGCACGAACGCGCCTGGCAGGAACTCTTCGACGGGTTTCTCCAGAGCGTGCCGGACGCGCCGGGCTACCGCGAAAGCGACTACTTCGACCACATCGACGGCAAGCCCCGCTTCGACGGCGTCCGCGACTTCCTGGCCTCCCGCAACATTGTGCTGCCGGAGGGCCCGGCCGACGACGATCCGGCCAACGACACCGTGCACGGCCTCGGCAACCGCAAGAACAAGGTCTTCAACGACATCGTGGCGGCCGGCGGCGTCACGCCCTACGAGGGTTCGGTCCGTTTCATCGAGGCCGCACTGGGGCGGGGACTGAAGCTTGCCGTCGTCTCCTCCTCCCGCAACGCCGTTCCGGTGCTGAAGGCCGCCGGGCTCTCGGACTACTTCCCGGTGGTGGTGGACGGCGTCGTCGCGGTCTCCGAGGGCCTGCCGGGCAAGCCCAGCCCGGCCACCTACGAATACGCCGCGCAGCTGCTGGGCCTGCCCAGCGAAGCGTGCATCGTCGTCGAAGACGCCGTCTCCGGTGTCCAGGCTGGAAGCGCGGGGAGCTTCCACTCGGTCATCGGCGTCGACCGCGGGGCTGGCCGGAAGACCCTGCTCGACGCGGGCGCCACAATCGTCGTCGGCGACCTGGCCGAACTGCTCTAACCGGCCGCCACCACCCACCCGCACAACCGCCACCGCCAAAAGGACCCACCATGGCTCTCATCACCTCGGACCGCGCCAGGTTCCCCAACGACCCCTGGCAGCTCGTGGAAACCGTCCACCTGCCCGGCAACGCCGGCACGCTGGAGACCCTCTTCAGCCTCGGCAACGGCCACCTCGGCATCCGCGGCGCCCACTGGGCGGCCGTCGACGCCGAACTCCCGGGCAGCTTCATCAACGGCTTCCATGAGATCTGGGACATCAAGCACGCGGAAAACGCCTATGGCTTCGCCCGCACCGGCCAGCGCATCCTCTACGTCCCGGACGCCAACAACTTCGTTGTCATCATCGACGGCGAAATGCTCAGCCTCGAGGAATCCACGGTGCTGGACTACCGGCGCAGCGTGGACTTCGCCACCGGCGTCTACGAATGCCGGATCGTCTGGCAGTGCCGCTCCGGCGCCACCGTGACCACCACGGAACGCCGCGCGGTGGGGTACCAGGCCCGGGGCGCCCTCGGCATCTCGCTGGAAGTCGCGGCCGACCGGGACATCTCCGCCGACGTGACCTCGGCCGTGGTGAACCGGCAGGACCAGCCGGTGGAGGACCACTCGGCCCACGACCCGCGCCGCGCCGGCCGCCACGCGGGGCGTGTGCTGCTCCCGCTCCGGCTCGACGGCGGCGACGGCTCGCTCCGGCTCTCCTGGGAGGCCGCCGAGTCCAAGCAGCGGCTCGGCATGGCCGTGGACCACTGGACCTCCGCCGGCGTCCAGCCCTTCGACACCCAGGTGGACCAGGACGACAGCAGTGTCCGCTACGTACTTGCGGTCAGCCCGGACGCGCCGTTCGTGCTGGAGAAAAGCGTCAGCTACGCGGTGGGACGGGCCGCGGACGAGGACCCGGCCGAGACGGCCGAGTCCGCCCTGCTGTCCGTGGCCGAGATCTTCGCCCAGAGCGAGGCGCACTACCGCGACTACTGGACCACCAGCGACATTGTGGTGGGCGGCCAGGCCGAGCTGCAGCAGGCCATCCGCTGGAACCTTTTCCAGCTGGCGCAGGCCACGGCCTGCGCCGACGTGGCCGGCATCCCGGCCAAGGGCGTCTCCGGCTCCGGCTACGACGGGCACTACTTCTGGGATCAGGAGGTGTACTTGCTGCCCTACCTGACCTACACCAACCCCGGCAACGCCCGCCAGGTTCTGGAGTTCCGCCACGAGCTGCTGCCTGAGGCCCGGGTCCGCGCCAAGGAGCTCAGCGTGGACGGCGCCCTGTTCCCGTGGCGCACCATCAACGGTCTGGAGGCCAGCGCCTACTACGCCGCCGGCACCGCGCAGTTCCACATCGCCGCCGCGATCGCCTTCGCCACCAACCGCTACATCTGGGCCAGCGGGGACACTGAGTTCCAGGCGACCCTCGGCTCCGACCTGCTGGTCGAGACGGCGCGGATGTGGGCCTCGCTGGGCTTTTTCGGCAAGGACGGGCTCTTCCACATCCACGGGGTCACCGGCCCGGACGAGTACACCGCCGTCGTCAACGACAACCTGTACACCAACGTCATGGCCCGGTTTAACCTGCGCGCCGCCGCGGCGCTGGACCACCCGGGGATCGACGACGCCGAACGGGAGCTCTGGGAGCAGGCCGCGAACCGGATGCATCTGCCTTTCGACAGCGACCTCCAGGTCCACTCGCAGGACAACGATTTCATGACGCTGGAGCCGTGGGACTGGAACACGCCGCGGTCCAAGTACCCGCTGCTGCTGAACTTCCACCCTTTGGTGATCTACCGGCACCAGGTTCTCAAGCAGGCCGACACCGTGCTGGCGATGTTCCTGCAGTGGCAAGACTTCACGGCGGAGGAGAAGCGCCGCGCCTTCGACTTCTACGATCCCATCACCACCGGCGACTCCACCCTGTCCGCCTGTGTGCAGGGCATCATGGCCGCCGAGGTGGGCTACGGCATGGCCGCGCTGGAGCACTTTATCCACGCGCTGTATATCGACCTCGACGACACCCACGGCAACACGATCGACGGCGTGCACATCGCCTCCACCGGCGGGGTGTGGAGTTCGCTGGTCAGCGGTTTCGCAGGGTTGCGGGACCAGGGCGAGGTGCCCCACTTTGATCCGCGGCTTCCCGCCGACTGGGACTCCCTGGACTTCCACCTGAAACTCCGAGGCGGGCTGCTGCACGTCGAGCTGGACGGCACCCAGCTCCGGCTAACGGTCCCGGACGGGGCGCCGCTGGAAGTCGACGTCCGCGGGGAGCGGTTCATGGTCGGCAACGAACCGGTGACCGTGCCGTTGCACGCCGTCGTGAGCCCGGAGCCCACGGTGTTCCCAGGGCCGGCGACGGCGTCGCTCCCGGTGGTGCGCGCCGCCGGCTAGTGCCGGTCCGCGCGGGCCGCTAAGCCGGTCCGCTAGGCGGGCCCGGCCGGCTCGGGCTGGCCCGGGCTGGCCCGGGTCCAGCGGGTGGGCGATCTCATCGGCCGGCATCCGGGCCGCGACCATGGCCACGACGGTCATCAGCGGGCACGCGGTGCCGGCCACGAGGAAGATCAGCCAGACCGGGAGGACCTCGGCGGCCGGGCCGGCCAGGGCCATGGACAACGGCATCAACGCCAGGGACACAAAGAAGTCCAGGCTGGAGACGCGGCCCAGCAGATGCGGCGGGACGCGGCGCTGCAGCAGGGTGCCCCAGATGACCATCCCGACCCCGCCGGTGGCGCCGAAGACGAACAGCGCCGCGGCGAGGGCCCAGAAACTGTCCATTAGCCCCACGGCGGCCAGCGGCAGGCTGCCGGCGCCCCAGCACACCATCATCACGCTGAGGTACCGGCGCGGGAGCGGGAACGAGGCGGTCGCCAGCGACGCCCCGGCGCCGCCGACGCCCATCACCGCGAGCAGGAAACCGAACGTGCTGGAATCGCCGCCGAGCTGATCGCGGACCACAAACGGAATCAGCACCTCGATGGGTCCGATGAAGAACAGCACGGAGATACAGGCCCACAGCAGGGTCCAGAGCAGCCATGGGGTCCGGACCGTGTAGCCCACGCCTTCGCGCAGATCCTGCAGCAGCGAGGTCCTGCCCGGTGCGTCCCCGTCCGCGGCGATGGCGGCCGTCCGGGGGCGGGCCAGGAAGTTCAGGATGACGAAGGCCAGCAGATGGCAGGCGGCCACCCCCGTGACGGCGTGCGAGGGCGACAGTGCCGCCACCAGCACACCGGCCACGGCAGGACCCGCGGCCTGCTGCAGGATGGGGCGCATTGTCCCCTCCATGCCGTTGGCCGCCAGTAGATCCTCCGGCGGCATGATCCGGGGCAGGATGGCGGAGTAGGCGGGAAAGAAGAACGCCGCCCCGACCCCCAGCACAAACGCTCCCAGCGCCAGGTGCCACAACTGCAGCCGGCCGGCCAGGGCCAGGCCGCTGATGGCGGCGATGACGGCCAGGTTGGCGCCCTCGACGCCGATGATCAGGAGGCGCTGCGGAACCCGGTCGGCAGCAATGCCGCCAGCGAGGACGAACGCCACGAGCCCGACACTGCCCGCCGCGGCCACGAGCGAGAGCTCAAGCGGGCCGCCGCCCAGATGGATCACCTGGTAGACCATCGCGACAGCCCACATGCCGGAGCCGAAAATGGAGATCGCCAGCGCGGTGATCAGCACCCGGTACTCGCGGTGCACAAAGGGGCGCAGGGCTCGCGGGGCGGGCATGCGCCCAGTTTAGCGGCGCCGGAAACCCGGCACGACGCTTGGAATAGTCCGGGTTGGCCATCGGTTGGCGCCTAAGGGACCGGTCCTGCTCTTGCGATCAGGCCGGCCGAACCGGCTCAACCCAGCCAGAAACGGAGATGGTGGACCAATGACTGCCTACAAGAGCGTGAACCCCGCGACCGGAGAGACGGAAAAGGAATTTCCGCTGGCTACCAAGGAAGAGGTCGGGACGGCGCTCGCCGCCGCGCAGCAAGCATTCCTCGAGTGGCGCAAGGCGCCCGTGGGGGAGCGGACAAAGGTCATCGCCCGGGTCGCCAAGCTGTACCGTGAGCGGCAGGATGAACTGGCGCGCCTGATTGCCAAGGAGATGGGCAAGCCCGTCGTCGAGGCCCGCGGCGAGGTCAAGCTGGTCGCCTCGATTTACGACTACTACGCCACCGAGGGCCCGGAATTCCTCAAGGACGAGCCGCTGGAGGTCAAGGGCGGCGGCGACGCGCTCGTGCGCTCCACCCCGATCGGCCCGCTGCTGGGCATCATGCCGTGGAACTACCCCTACTACCAGGTGGCCCGTTTTGCCGCGCCCAACCTGGTCCTGGGCAACACCATCCTGCTCAAGCACGCCGGCAGCTGCCCGCAGTCGGCGCTGGCCATCGAGGCGATCTTCCACGACGCCGGCCTGCCGAAGGGCGCCTACACCAACCTCTTCCTGGATAACGACCAGGTGGCGGAGATCATCGCGGACTCCCGCGTCCAGGGTGTCTCCCTGACCGGCAGCGAGCGGGCTGGTGCGGCCGTGGCCGAGGTCGCCGGGCGCAACCTCAAGAAGTACGTCCTGGAACTGGGCGGCAGCGACCCCTTCATCGTGCTCGACTCCGATGACCTGGACGCCACCGTCAAGGCCGCCGTCGGGGGCCGGATGGGCAACGCGGGCCAGGCCTGCACCGCGTCCAAGCGGTTCATCGTCCTGGAAGACCTCTACGAGCCGTTCGTGGAGAAGTTCACCGAGCGGATGGCCCGGATCAAGCCCGGCGATCCGCAGCAGGAGGACACCCGGTTCGGTCCGTTGTCCTCCCAGAGCGCCGCGGACGGCCTTGTCGAGCAGATCCAGGACGCCGTGGACAAGGGAGCCACCCTGCGCACCGGCGGCCACAAGGTGGACGGCCCAGGCGCCTACGTGGAGCCCACCGTCCTCACCGACGTCACCCCGGAGATGCGCGCGTTCTCCGAGGAGCTGTTCGGCCCCGCCGCCGTCATCTACAAGGTAGCCAGCGTGGAGGAAGCGATCGACCTGGCCAACGGCTCGCCCTACGGCCTGGGCGGCTCGGTGTTCAGCGCCGACCCCGCGAAGGCCCAGGAAGTTGCCGACCAGTTGGACACCGGCATGGTGTTCATCAACTCGGTCGCCCAGACCCAGGCCGACATGCCCTTCGGAGGCGTCAAGCGCTCCGGCGTCGGGCGCGAGCTGGGCCGGTTCGGCATGGACGAGTTCGTGAACAAGAAGCTCATCCGCACCCCGCGCTAAGCGGGTCCGCGAACCCCGGCAGGACACGGCCCCGGCCGGAAGCAACGACCTTCCGGCCGGGGCCGTTGCCGTCCCGCTAGGCTCCTTTCATGGAGAAAACGGCCACCGCACCGGTGCGGCGCAGCCTGGCATTTGTGGGAATCAACGTGGGCCTGGCTCTGCACCCCGCGGACGCCGGCGGCACCCAGGTTCCAGGTGAGCCGGCCAGCTGCTTCGCCACCTTCTGGCAGGCCGACTGGTCCCGCTGGGGTGCGGGCAGCGCCCTTCTGGTGGCCACCCTGCAGGGCTGGCGCAGCTACGGGGCTAACGAAGTCCTCGCCGAAACCCTGGCTACCGAGCTCACCCGCCATTTCCCCGAGGCAGCCAGGTTTCCGCTGACCGGCGTCGGGCATACCCACGACGAATTCACGGTGGAGGTGGACCCGGCGACCGGGTTCCGGGCCACCGGGCACAAAGCGGAACTGGCAATCCACGGGGTCCTGGACCGGCGGCAGTTCACCGCCCCGAATTTCCAGCTGGGCGACGGCACCGCTGCCCTGAGCAACGTCTACCTGCCCTGCAGCACCGGCGGGCTCAGCGAATTCGGGGTGGAATGGCCGGGTACTCCGGCGGTCTACCCCGGCCCGCTGGGGCCGTCCTCCTCCGCCTTCCTCGCCCTGGCCGAATCCTGGGTCCTCTAGCTGCCCTGAACCGGCGGGTCGGGCGGCCCTGCACGGGTTCGCAGGAGCGGTCGGACGGGCTGTGGCCTAGTGTTAAGGCTGGAAGAAGTTCAGCACCCTTATGGTTTCCGGAGAGGCGACGATGGCCCAGCGCAGCAACCCGGCAATGAAAATTGCCCAGAAGACCGCCCACAGCGCGATGTTCGACGCCGACGGCAAGCCCAAGGCCGGCGTCCACAACATGCTTCTGCGCGCGGTGGAAATCCAGCGCCCGTTGGTGCTGGCAAACCTGCGGCGGCTGCAGCGGAAGCACCCGCACGCCTCCGCGGCGCAGCTGGCCGCCATCCTGGAACGCAACTACCTGGCCGCGGTCACCGGCGGCGGGGCCCTGGTGGGCGGATCGGCCGTTATCCCCGGCGTCGGCACCGTGGCCGCCCTGGGGCTCTCCGCGGTTGCGACGGTCGGGTTCCTCGAGGCCACCGCCCTGTACGCAACCTCGCTCGCCGAACTCCACGGCGTGCGCATGGTGGACCCCGAAAAGGCCAGCACCCTGGTCATGGCGATCATGCTCGGCGAGGAGGGCACGGCGCTGCTGAGCTCCCTGAGCGGCCAGGCCGCCGGCCAGGGCAAGGGCCCCACCCAGGCCTGGGGCACGCTTTTTGCGCGCCGCGCGCCGCTGATCGGCTTCGGCTCCGTGCGCCAGCGGATCCAGCAGGCCTTCCTGCGGAACCTGCTCAAGCGCCAGGGCACCGCGCTGCTGGGCCGGGCGCTGCCGTTCGGCGTCGGCGCCGTGGTGGGCGGCGTCGGCAACCGGATGATGGGACGCGCCGTGATCGAGAACGCCAAGGAGGCCTTCGGCCCGATGCCCACCACCATCCCCGGCGAGCTGCAGCCCGGCGGCCCGGACCTCCCCGCCGAAGCGGCCCCGGACGCCCCGGCCGCCGGACCCGGCGCGGAAGGTTGAGCCGTGGACCTGAACGCTGACCTGGGGGAGTCCTTCGGCTCCTGGACCATGGGCGACGACGCGGCGATGTTCCGGCTTGTCACGAGCGCCAGTGTGGCCTGCGGGCTGCACGCCGGCGACCCCGTCACAATGCTGGACACCTGCCGCGCGGCCTACGAGCTCGACGTCAAAGTCGGCGCGCACCTGGGCTACCCCGACCTGGCCGGCTTCGGCCTCCGCGCCATGGACATGACCTTCGACGACCTGTTCGGGGCCGTCCTATACCAGCTCGGCGCACTCGACGGCGTGGCCCACGCGGTGGGCGCCTCGGTGGACTATGTCAAGGTGCACGGCGGCCTCTATGACCGCACCATCCACGACGCCGAACAGGCCTCCGCCGTGGTCGCCGCCATCCAGGCCTACGATCCCGGGCTGCCGATCCTGGGCCTGGAGCATTCCGCGCTGCTGGGGAGCGCCCGGGACGCCGGCAACCCGGTGTTCCATGAGGCCTTCGCAGACCGCGCCTACTTCCCGGACGGCACCCTGGTCCCGCGGCTGGATGAGGAATCGGTGATCGAGGACCCGGAGGAGATCGTCGAGCGGGCGCTGCGCCTGGCCCTCAAGGGCGAGGTGCTGGCGGTGGACGGCACCGTAATCAGGCTGACCCCGCACTCGCTCTGCCTGCACGGCGACACCCCCGGCTCTGTGTCGGTGGCCGCCGCCGTCCGCGCCGCCCTGGCGCAGGCCGGCGTCGAACTGGAGCCCTTCGCCTAACGCGCGAACGTACACTTCGCGCCCCGCGGGCCGGTTGGCCCTGTTGCTGCAACCCGCTGGTCCCTAGCGTTGGTGCCATCGGAGCGGCCCTCGAACAGGCGCGGGCGGTTTCCGCGGACTGGGGGGAGACCATGCGCGTTCATCGGACCCGGGCTTCACAACTGCGCCCGGCGCTTTGCGCGGCACTGGTGCTACTCCTTGGAGCCTGTGCACCGGGGAGTTCGACGCCGTCTGCCGGGCCGCCGTCGTCAGGTTCCGGCAATCCGGCCTGCGAGCTGATCACGCCGCAGATTGCCGCCAAGGTCGACCCGGGTTTCGCAGGCGCGGGCCAGAACCAGGCGGCCAAACCCCCGGGGAGTCCCGCCTACCTGTGCAGTTATACGAGCAAATCTGACCAGGGCATGAACGCCCTGACCGTGTCGCTGACCTCGCCCGCGTCGGCGACCGAGATAGCCGAGGTGAAGAAGACGTCGGACTGTTCCCCCGTCGCGGGCATTGGCGACTTCGCGTGCTTCCAATGGACGGGGTGGTTCCGCGGCGAGGCCGGCGGGGCGTCGGCCAACACCGTCCTTAAGGCGGTCCGCGGCAACGAGTCGCTGGATCTGCGCGTCGTGGCCACCCCGCCGGTGGCGTCCGGGATCCCCGTCCCCGACGGGAACGCCACGGCCCGCGCGCTCGCTCAAGCCGCCGTCGAGGGAGGCTGGGGCAACGGGAGCGCGCTGAGTCTCCCGTCCGCACCCGCCGCCGGCCCGCCGGCCAGCACCGACAATCCCGTGTGCGCCCTGGTCAGCGCCGAGGCGGTCAAACAGGCGTTTGGCGCGACAACCGATGCGCAGGTCCTTCCCGGCGAGGGCAACTGCCGGTACACCTTCGGCGCGTTGGGAACCCCCGGGCCGGACTCGCTGAGGTTCTCCATCGAATTCCATCAGGGCGGGGCAGCATTGCTGTCCCGGCCGGTGCCGGACGGCCAGAATGTGGACGGCGTCGGAGACCGGGCAATCCTCATTGTCCGGACGGATCCCGGCGGACCGAAGGCACTGCGTCCGCCCAGCGACGTACCGGTCACGATCATGTCCCTTATGGTGGCCCGCGGCCAGAACATGGCCATCTTTGTCGCAGAGGTCCTTGTCTCCCCGACAGGCCCCACCATCGAACAGACCAAGGAGCAGCTCCTCGCCCTCGTCAAGGGAATCAACTTCTGACCCGGGGCCGGGCCGCCCGGCGACGCGCACACGCTATGCGACTGCCCAGTGCCGGAGGGCCCTATCGGAGGCTGAATCCGGCCCCTAGCTTGGGGGCATGACTGCCGGAGGCTCCGCGGGGTTGGACGGACCCGCCTCGGATGCAATGTTGAAGCTGGGCCGATTTTTCACGAAATGGGACCAGACCGACGACGGCAGGGCGGTGTTCCGGGAAGGCGGCCGCAAGGGCGACATCTTTTACCGGGACCGCTGGAGCCACGACAAGGTGGTCCGGTCCACGCACGGGGTGAACTGCACCGGCTCCTGCTCCTGGAAGGTGTACGTCAAGGACGGCATCATCACCTGGGAATCCCAGCAGACCGACTACCCCTCGGTGGGCCCGGACAGCCCCGAATACGAACCGCGGGGCTGCCCGCGCGGCGCGGCCTTCTCCTGGTACACCTACTCGCCCACCCGGGTCCGCTTCCCCTACGCCCGCGGCGTCCTGGTGGAGATGTACCGCGAGGCCAAGGCCCGGCTCGGCGACCCGGTGCTGGCGTTCGCCGACGTCGTCGGGGACCCGGAGCGGCGCCGCCGCTACCAGCAGGCCCGCGGCAAGGGCGGCCTGGTACGCGTCTCCTGGCAGGAAGCGGTCGAAATCGCGGCCGCCGCGCACGTGAACACCATCAAGACCTACGGGCCGGACCGCTGCGCCGGGTTCTCGCCCATCCCCGCGATGTCCATGGTCTCGCACGCCGTCGGGACCCGCTTCATCCAGCTGATCGGCGGGGTGATGACGTCCTTCTACGACTGGTATGCCGACCTGCCCGTGGCCAGCCCGCAGGTCTTCGGCGACCAGACCGACGTCCCGGAATCCGGCGACTGGTGGGACGCGCGGTACCTCATGATGTGGGGCTCCAACGTCCCCGTCACCCGCACGCCGGACGCGCACTGGATGGCCGAGGTGCGGTACCGCGGCACCAAGGTGGTCACGGTCAGCCCGGACTACGCGGACAACACCAAGTTCGCCGACGAATGGCTCCCCGCCCAGGCCGGCACCGACGCGGCGCTGGCGATGGCGATGGGGCACGTCATGCTCAAGGAATTCTTCGTCGAACGCGAGGTGCCGTTCTTCACCGACTACGTCAGCCAGTACACCGACCTGCCGTTCCTGGTCCGGCTGGAACGGCGCGACGACGGCACCCTCACGCCGTCCAAGTTCCTCACCGCCCAGGACCTCCCCGCGGAGGCCGGCGCCGAGGACGCGGCTTTCCGCACCGTGCTGTTCGACAAGAAGACCGGGCTGCCCGTTGTCCCGAACGGGTCTATGGGGTTCCGCTACTCCGGCAGCGGCGAGGGCAAATGGAACCTCGACCTCGAAGGGATCGACCCGGCGCTGTCGCTGCGCGAGGTCTCCGGGCAAAGCGCGGAGATCCTGCTGCCGTGCTTCGAGGACGCCGGCGGCGACGGCAGCGTGTTGAAGCGCGGGGTGCCGGTTATGGAGGTGGAGGGCCAGTTGGTCACCACCGTGTTCGACCTCATGCTGGCCCAGTACGGCGTGGGCCGCGACGGGCTCCCGGGGGACTGGGCCGCCGGGTACGAGGACGCCGCGACGCCCTACACCCCGGCCTGGCAGGAGGAAATCACCTCCGTTCCGGCGCAGGCCTGCATCCGGGTGGCCCGCGAATTCGCCCGCAACGCCGAGCAGTCCAAGGGCCGGTCCATGATCATTATGGGCGCCGGGATCTGCCAGTGGTTCCACGGCGACACCACCTACCGTGCCGTGCTGGCGCTGGTGATGCTGACCGGCTGCATGGGCCGCAACGGCGGCGGCTGGGCGCACTACGTGGGCCAGGAAAAGACCCGGCCGGCCACCGGCTGGGTGTCCCTCGCGAACGCGCTGGACTGGTCCCGGCCGCCACGGACCATGATCGGCACCGGCTACTGGTACATGCACACGGACCAGTGGCGGCAGGACGGGTACTCCGCCGACGCGCTGAAGTCCCCGCTGTCCACCGGGGCGCTGGACGGCATGCACACCGCCGACGCCCTGGCCCAGTCAGCCCGGCTGGGCTGGATGCCGTTCTACCCGCAGTTCGACCGCAACCCGCTGGATATCGCGGACGAGGCGGAAGCCGCGGTCGCCGCCGGCACCGTAAAGGACACCCCCGGCTACATTGCGGCCGCGCTCAAGAACCGCACCCTGAACCCGGCGATCGAGGACGTGGACGCCCCGGAAAACTGGCCGCGGACCCTGGTGCTGTGGCGCTCCAACCTGTTCGGCTCCTCGGCCAAGGGCAACGAGTACTTCCTGCGGAACCTGCTGGGCACGCACAACAACGTCCTCGGCAAAGACCACGCCGAAGGGCTCAGACCCCGGGATGTGAAATGGCACGAGCAGGCGCCGGAAGGGAAACTGGACCTGCTGGTCTCGGCGGACTTCCGGATGACCTCCACCACGCTGCTCTCCGACGTCGTTTTTCCGGCCGCCACCTGGTACGAGAAACACGACCTGTCCTCCACCGACATGCACCCCTTCGTGCACGCCTTCACCCCGGCAATCGACCCGCCGTGGGAGACCAAAACGGACTTCGACATGTTCCACCTGCTGGCCCGGGAGTTCTCCCGGCAGGCCAAAACCCACCTTGGCGTCCGCAAGGATCTCGTCAGTGTGCCGCTGCAGCACGACACCCCCGGCCAGCTCGCCCAGCCCGGCGGTGTTGTCCGGGACTGGCGGGACGCGTCCATCCCGGCGGTTCCGGGCCAGAACATGCCCGTCTTTTCCGTCGTGGAGCGGGACTACACGGCCATCGCGGACAAGCTGGCCGCCGTCGGGCCGCTGGCCGACAAGCTGGGCTTCACGGTCAAGAACGTCACCTACAAACTTGCCGGCGCGTTGGACCGGCTGAGCCGCTCCAACGGAGTGATGCTCGGCGGCGCCGCGGACGGCCGCCCCGCGATCGACACCGACGCGAAGATGGCCGAGGCCATCCTGGCGTTCTCCGGCACCACCAACGGCGCCCTGTCCGTCCAGGGCTTCAAGGACCTCGAAATCCGCACCGGGAGGACACTCGCAGACCTCTCCGAGGGCTCCGAGGAAAAGTTCATCACCTTCGCCCAGACCCAGGCCTGCCCGGTCCCGGTGATCACCTCCCCGGAGTGGTCCGGCTCCGAAACCGGCGGCCGGCGGTACGCGCCGTTCACCATCAACATCGAGCGGCTCAAGCCCTTCCACACGCTGACCGGGCGGATGCACTTCTTCCTGGACCACGACTGGATCCGGGACATCGGTGAGGCGCTGCCGATCTACCGGCCGCCGCTGGACATGCACCGGCTCTTCGGCGAACCCAAGCTGGGCCGGGACGGGGCGATGGAGGTGGTGGTCCGCTACCTCACCCCGCACTCCAAATGGTCCATCCACTCCGAATACCAGGACAACCTGCTGATGCTCTCGCTCTCCCGCGGCGGGCCGACCGTCTGGATGAGCCCCGCCGACGCGGCCGCCATCCAGGTCAAGGACAACGACTGGGTGGAATGCCTGAACATCAACGGCGTCCTGGTGGCCCGCGCGATCGTCAGCCACCGGATGCCCGCCGGCGTCGTCTACGTCCACCACGCCCAGGAACGCACCATCGACGTGCCCAAGTCCGAGGCCACCGGCCGGCGCGGCGGGATCCACAACTCCGTGACACGGCTGCTGGTCAAACCCTCGCACCTGATCGGCGGCTACGCGCAGCTGGCGTACGCGTTCAACTACCTCGGCCCCACCGGAAACCAGCGGGACATGGTGGCCACCGTCCGCCGTCGTTCCCAGGAGGTGCAGTACTGATGCGTGTGATGGCTCAAATGGGCATGGTCATGAACCTGGACAAATGCATCGGCTGCCACACCTGTTCGGTGACCTGCAAACAGGCCTGGACCAACCGTGCGGGCACCGAATATGTCTGGTTCAACAACGTCGAAACCCGCCCGGGGCAGGGGTACCCGCGCCGCTACGAGGACCAGGAACGCTGGCACGGAGGCTGGGTGCTGAACAAACGCGGCAAGCTCGTGCTCAAGGCCGGCGGACGGGTCAGGAAGCTCTTCGGGATCTTCGCCAGCCCGGTCCAGCCCGAGCTCAAGGACTACTACGAGCCCTGGACCTACGACTACAAAACCCTCGTGGACGCGCCGCTGGGCGACGACTTCCCGGTGGCCCGGCCGAAGTCCCTGATCACCGGCGAGGACACCAAGATCACCTGGTCCGCGAACTGGGACGATGACCTGGGCGGCTCCGCCGAGAACGGGCACCTGGACCCGATCGTGGAAAAGGTCCGGCGCGAATCCGAGGACAAGATCAAGTTCGCCTACGAGCAGACGTTTATGTTCTACCTGCCGCGGATCTGCGAGCACTGCCTGAACCCCTCCTGCATGGCCTCCTGCCCCAGCGGCGCGATCTACAAGCGGGTGGAGGACGGCATTGTGCTGGTGGACCAGGACAAGTGCCGCGGCTGGCGCCAGTGCGTCACGGGCTGCCCGTACAAAAAGATCTACTTCAACCACAAGACCGGCAAGGCCGAGAAGTGCACCTTCTGCTACCCGCGGGTGGAGGTGGGGCTGCCGACGGTCTGCTCGGAAACATGCGTGGGCCGGCTGCGGTACCTGGGACTGTTCCTGTACGACGCCGACGCCGTCACCGCTGCGGCCGCCGTCACCGACCCGCAGGAACTCTACGACGCCCAGATGGACGTCCTGCTGGACCCGAACGACCCTTCCGTGCAGGCCGACGCCCGCGCCCAGGGCATCCCGGAGGACTGGATCGACGCCGCCCGGCGATCGCCGGTCTACGCCCTCGCCAAGGTCTACAAGGTGGCCCTGCCGCTGCACCCCGAATACCGGACCATGCCGATGGTCTGGTACGTCCCGCCGCTCTCACCCGTGGTGGACCTGCTGCGGGACCAGGGGCACGACGGCGAGGATGCCGGCAACCTGTTCGGCGCCATCGACGCGCTGCGGATCCCGGTGGAATACCTCGCCGAACTCTTCACCGCGGGCGACGCCGGCCGGGTCACCGCGGTGCTGAAGAAACTCGCGGCGATGCGTTCCTTTATGCGGGGCATCAGCCTCGGCAACGACCCGGACGACTCCATCCCGGAAGCGGTGGGGATGGACAGCCAGACCATGTACGAGATGTACCGGCTGATGGCGATCGCAAAGTACGAGGAACGCTACGTGATCCCCAAGGCCCATGGGGAACAGGCCCACGACCTGGAGGAGATGGGCTGCTCGCTGGACTTCGACGGCGGGCCGGGCATGCAGGATTCCTCACCCTTCGGCGAGGCCAGCGGGCGGCCTGTCCCGGTGGCGGTGGAAACCTTCAACGCCCTCCGGGACCGGCAGACGTCGGGTGCCGCGCCCGGCGACTCCACCCTGCGCGGCCGCGTGAACCTGCTCAACTGGGACGGGACCGGGGCGCCGGCCGGGCTCTTCCCGGAGAAGGGGCCGGAACCGGGCACCCTGGCCGCGGCGGAGGACCAGCCATGAGCCGCCGCGACCAGGTGCTGTACCTCGCCGCAGCGTGGTGCCTGTCCTACCCGGACGAGGACCTGCTCGGCAAGGTCCCCCTGATGCGGGCCGCGCTCGCGGAGTTCCCGCACGCCGTCGCCGACTTCAAAGAGGTGCTGGACGCACTGGAGACCACGCCGCTGATGGAGAACCAGGTCAGCTACGTGCGCGAGTTCGACCTTGGCAAACGCCACGCCCTGCACCTGTCCTACTGGACGGACGGGGACACCCGGCGCCGCGGCGAGGTCCTGGGCAACTTCAAGAAGACGTACCGGCAGAGCGACATCCTGGTGGACACCCACGGCGAACTGCCGGATTACCTTCCGATGGTCCTCGAATACGCTGCGGTGGTGGACCTGGCTGCCGGCCGCGGGCTGCTGATCCGCTTCCGGGCGAGCCTGGAGATGCTCCGTTTCGGGCTGCTCCGGGACGGGCTTCCGCACGCCCGGATCCTGCAGGCCATTTGCGCCACCCTGCCCGGGAAATCCCCGGCGGACGAGCAGGCCGTCATGCGGATGGCCGGCTACGGACCGCCCACCGAAGCGGTGGGCCTGGACCCCTACGACCCGCGCCTGCTGCCCGTGAAGGGGGCCTGAGAATGCTTGCACTCGGAGCCGAACCCGGAGCAACCGCCGGACTCACCGCCCTGGACATCGTGCTCTGGGGCGTCCTGCCCTACGTCATGGTCGTTATCCTGGTGGGCGGGCTGGTCTGGCGGTACAAATACGACCAGTTCGGCTGGACCACACGGTCCTCCCAGCTCTACGAATCCCGTCTGCTGCGGATCGCCTCGCCGCTGTTCCACTTCGGCCTGCTCGCCGTGATCGCCGGGCACTTCTTCGGCTTGGTCATCCCGATGGCGTGGACCCAGGCCGTGGGCATGAGCCAGGAGTTCTACCATTTCAATGCCCTGGCCGTGGGCGGGATCGCCGGGGTGGGGACCCTCGGCGGGATCCTCCTGCTGATCTACCGGCGCCGCACCACCGGGCCGATCTTCATGGCCACCACCAAGAACGACAAGACCATGTACGTGGTACTCGCAGCGGCGATTGTGTTTGGCCTGTGGACCACCCTGGCCAGCGTTTTCGAGGGGGAACACGGGCACAACTACCGCGAGACGGTGGCCCCGTGGTTCCGCTCGCTGTTCATCCTCCAGCCGGACATCGCGGCGATGGCGGCGGCGCCGTTCTCCTTCCACCTGCACACCCTGGTGGGCATGGCGCTGTTTGTGATCTGGCCGTTCACCCGGCTGGTCCACGCCTTCACGGCCCCGTTCCATTACCTCTTCCGGCCCTACATCGTGTACCGCTCCCGTGACCGTGACCGTGACCGCGGCCGCGGCGGGGCCAGCGCCGGTGCCCCCGCGCGGCCTTCCACCCCCGCCGCCCGCCGTGGCTGGTCCGCCGTCGGCACCCGAGACCGGGACACCCGGAACCGGTGAGTTGCCGGCGCTGGTGACCCAGCCCCGCTGAATCGAAAGGACAACACGATGGCCGGAGCTACCCCGTCCGCAGCCGCCCCGGGCGGCCGGACGCTCAACCTGGTGCTCGCCACCGCCGCCTCCGTGGCGGGTTTCTGGGCATGGAATTCGGTGGCCACACTGGGGGCCTTCTACACCCAGAACCTCCAGCTCAACCCCGCCACCACGGGCATCCTCGTCGCGATGCCGGTGTTCGTCGGCTCGCTGGGGAGGATCGTCGTCGGCGCCCTGACGGACAAGTACGGCGGCCGCGCCATGTTCAGCTTCGTCCTGCTGGCGGCCATTGTCCCGATCCTGCTGGTGGCACTTGGCGGCACCCTCCGGTCCTTCGCGCTGGTGCTCGGCGCCGGGCTGCTTCTCGGTGTGGCCGGAACTGTCTTCGCCGTCGGCATCCCCTTCGTCAGTGCCTGGTACGAACCGTCACGGCGCGGCTTCGCCACCGGGGTGTTCGGCGCAGGGATGGGCGGCACCGCCCTGGCGGCGTTCCTGAACCCGCGGCTGGTCGCCTGGATCGGGTACTTCCCCACGCACCTGCTGATCGCGGCGGTCCTGGCCGTGATGGCCACGCTGGTCTGGTTCCTGATGAAGGAATCGCCCGGCTGGAGCCGGAACAACGCCCCGGTGCTGCCCAAGCTGCTCGACGCCGCCAGGACCCCGGTGACCTGGAAGATGTGCTTCCTCTACGCCGTCGTCTTCGGCGGATTCGTGTCCTTCGCCACCTACCTGCCCACCTACCTGCGCGATGTCTACAGTTTCGATCCCAGCGCCGCGGGTGCCCGCACCGCCGGGTTTGCGCTGGCCGCGGTGCTCGCGCGCCCGCTGGGCGGCGTCCTCGCGGACCGGTTCGGCCCCAAGCCCGTGGTGGTGGTCTCTCTCGCCGGCGTCGCCGTCCTGGCCTGGGTGGTGAACCTGCAGCCCGACGGCGACGTGCCTGCCGGCCTGACGTTCGTCGCCATGGCGGCGGCCCTGGGCCTGGGCACCGGCGGCGTCTTCGCCTGGGTCGGGGTGCTCGCCCCGGCGGGCAAGGTCGGCAGCATCAGCGGAGTGGTCAGCGCCGCCGGCGGCCTGGGCGGCTACTTCCCGCCGCTGGTCATGGGCGCCACCTACGACGCCGCGACGCACAGCTATTCGATCGGGCTGCTTTTGCTAGTGGTCACGGCGCTCGCGGCGCTGGCATTTACGGTGTTCGCCCTGCACGGCCGGTCCCGGGCGAAAGTCGCGCCCGCCTGACCCGCCCGGCCCGCTCTTGCAGGGGAAGGGGTCAGCCGAAGACCAGGTGCGCGGCGGTGAAGATGGCGAGCCCGGCCAGCGCCCCCACCACGGTGCCGTTGATCCGGATGAACTGCAGGTCCTTGCCCACCTGGAGTTCGATCTTCTCCGAGGTCTCCTGGGCGTCCCAGCGGGCCACGGTATCGGTGATCACACCGGCGATGTCCGCCCGGTAGTTGTTCACGAGGTACCCCGCGGCGTCGCCGATCCAGGTGTTCACCTTGCCGGCCAGTTCCGGGTCGACCACCAGCCGGGTGCCGAAGTCGTGCACGGCGGCCTTGAAGCGGACGGTCAGCTCGCTGTGCGGATCGTCGACGGCGGCCAGCAGCGCGGCTTTGACCGTGCCCCACGTGCGGGAGGCGAGTTCGCGGACCTCCGGGTCGCCGAGCACCTGCGCCTTGACGCCTTCGGCGCGGGCGATCATGACCGGGTCGTGCTGCAGGTCCTGGGCCAGTTCTTTCAGGTACTTGTCGATCGAAAGCCGGACCTGGTGCTGCGGATCGGCCTGCACCGCGTGGGTGAACTTCAGGATCTCCACATAGACCTTGTCGCCCACCAGGCCGTCCACGAAGGTGGGCACCCAGGCGGGGGAACGGTCTGTGACCAGCCGGTTGACCGTCTCGTGGTTGTCCCGGACCCAGTCCACGGTGCGGTCCACCAGCAGGTCCACGAGCGCGTGGTGGTGGCCGTCCTCGAACACCCGCTCGGCGAGCCGGCCCACCGGCGGTCCCCACGGCGGAGCCAGCAGGTGCCGGCGGACCATGCCCTCGATGACGGCCTGGACGTCGTCGTCGTTGAGCACCGTGAACGCGCCGCGGATCACGGCGGCGCCCTCCTTGGCCACCCGCTCCGCGCCGCCAGGGCCGGAGAGCCAGGCGCCGACCTTCCGCGCGACGTCCACGCTGGCCAGCTTCTCCTTCACCACCTGCTCGGAGAGGAAGTTGGTTTCCACGAATTCGCCCAGTGACGCCCCGATCTGGTCCTTCCGCCGGGGGATGATCGCGGTGTGCGGGATCTTCAGGCCCAGCGGGTACTTGAACAGAGCCGTGACGGCGAACCAGTCCGCGAGGGCGCCCACCATACCGCCCTCGGCCGCGGCCCGGACGTACTCGAGCCACGGGTACTGCTTCTGCAGGGCGAAGGCCACCACAAAAATGACCGCCATGCCGATCAGCAGCGACACCGCCAGCAGCTTCATCTTCCGGAGCGCCGCAGCCTTTCCAGCGTCCCCGGCGGAGAGCCGGTGTCCGGCCCCGGCCGCAGGGACGGCGGGGCGGGCGGGTCGTTCAGTGTTCACCTGCATGTCCCCAGCCTAGCCGCGCATCCGTAACCGGCGTCCGCTAACGTGTCAGCATGACAATCGAGGAGCCCTCCGCCGCCCGCCCGCTGGTCTACGCCCACCGGGGCGCCAGCGGAGCCTTCGCCGAGCACACCCGCGCCGCGTACCTGCAGGCGATCGCCGACGGCGCCGACGGCGTCGAGTGCGACGTCCACCTCACCCGCGACCAGCACGCGGTGCTGCTCCACGACGCCAACCTGGACCGCACCTCGGACGGCACCGGCCCGGTCGCGGACCGGACGCTGGCGGAGCTGCGGCAGCTGGACTTTTCCTCGTGGAAAGGCGCCCGGATTCCCGAGGAATACGGCGCCCTCTCCGAACAGTTCCTGACGCTCCCGGAGCTGCTGGACATCCTGCGCGGGGCCGGCCGGGAGATCGGGCTGGCGATCGAGCTCAAGCATCCCAGCCCGTACCAGCTCAAGCTCGAAGACCGGGTCCTGGCCCTGCTCGAGGCCGAGGGCTGGGACCGGGCCACCTCGATGCTGGACAACATCCGGGTCTCGTTTATGAGCTTCAGCCCCGACTCGGTGAAGCACCTGCTCAAATCTGTGCCGGCCGCAGCCATCTGCCAGCTGGTAGACGACGTAAATGTGGGGGAAATCCGGGAGGAACTGGGCCTCGGTGCGCTCACCGGCGGCGCGCTCGCCAACGTCCTGAAGGCCGCCCAGACCGAAGGGGAGCGGATCCTGGACGACTGCGAGGTGGGCCTGGCCGGACCCGGCATCTCCTACGTCCGCGGGCATGCCCGCACCGTCCGGCGCTGGCTCGCCTCCGGCCGCCGCTTCCGGGTCTGGACGGTGGACTCGGCGGACGACGTGGAACTTTGCCGGGAACTGGGCGTCCAGGAGATCACTACCAACCGCCCCGCAGAGGTACGCGCCCAGCTGCTTGCTTCGCTGTAGGGGCACTGCCGCCACGCCCGGTTCAGTCGTAGGCTGGCTCTCGAAGCGACGGACAGGAGCCCGGGATGAACGAGACGACTTCGACCCAGTCGGTGGCCGAGGTGATGGCTGAGCTGGCCACGCTCGAGGACCCGAAGGTGCGCCTGGTGAACGAGAAGCACGGTGATGATCACGGTGTGAAGCTCAGCGAGCTGCGCGCCATCGCGAAGCGGTTGAAGACGCAGCAGGAGCTGGCCACCCGGCTGTGGGATACGGGGGAGACCCCGGCGCGGCTGGTGGCCATCCTTATCTGCCGCCCGGCTGCGTTCAGCCCGGACGAGCTGGACGTCATGCTGCGTGCGGCCCGCATCCCGAAGGTGCACGACTGGCTGGTGAACTATGTGGTGAAGAAGAACCCCCACAACGAAAAGCTGCGCCTGCTGTGGTTCTCCGATCCGGATCCCGTAGTCGCGAGTGCAGGCTGGGCACTGACCACCGAGCGGGTAGCGAAGAATCCGGTTGGCCTCGACCTCGGCGGACTCTTGGACACCATCGAGACGCAGATGAAAGATGCCCCGGACCGCCTGCAGTGGGCGATGAACCACTGCTTGGCCCAGATAGGAATCGAGCACGCCGAACACCGCGCCCGCGCCATCGGCATCGGTGAGCGCCTCGGCGTGCTCAAGGACTATCCGACTCCGCCCGGCTGCACGTCGCCGTTCGCGCCCATCTGGATCAGCGAGATAGTGCGTCGGGCCCGCTAACCCCACGGCCGCTAGGCGGCAAGATCCCGGCGCCGCCAGCCGAGGTAGCCCAGCGCTGCCAGCCCGACGGCGGCGGCGGTCAGGCCCACCAGTGCCGGCACCGCGTCGGCGCCCACCGGCAGCAGCGGTGAATGCCGGAACGGGGAGAGGTCCATCAGCCACTCGGGGGCATTCCAGAGCACGCCGAACTCGCCCAGCGCCACGAAGGCAAGGAGTACGCCCCAGACCGCCCCCGCCAGCCGGGGCAACCAGCCGAACACCGCCAGTGCCACCCCGGCCAGCACCCACGCCGCCGGGATCTGCGCGAGGGAGGCGACGGTGGAGCGGCCCACCAGGCCCGGGTCCTGCATCGTCGCTGCGGCGCCGACGCCGATTGACACCCCGGCGAGCGCCATCAGCACCGCCATGCCGGCCAGCGCGAAGGCGAAGTGGCTGCTGGCCCAGCGGGACCGCGTGGTGGCGGTCCCCAGCAAGGCCTCGGTGTGGCCCGCCGCTTCCTCGCCGCGCAGGTGGTTCACCGCCGACACGCCGTACGCCGCGGCGAGCAGGCCCATGATGCTGATCTCCGCGGCCAGGAAGGCGTCCCGCAGCGCTGAGGCGCCGCCGATCAGCTTGATCAGGTCCTGGGCGTTGGGAGAACTGAGCATCTGCTCGACGTTGCCCACGAGGGACCCGATCACGATCCCGAAGACGACAAACGCCACGGCCCACGCCAGCCATACCCGGTGCTGCAGGCGCACCGCCAGGGCCCACACTCCGGTTACCGAACCAACCGCGGGCCCCGGCCGCTCGTCCCGCAGCCCGGCGCCCAGGTCCCGGCCTGACCGGAGGCCGAACGCGGCCGGGATGAGGACGGCACAGAGTGCCAGCGGCAGCGCCAGCACCCACCAGTGGTCCCCGGCGAACGCCCGGATCTGTTGGTTCCAGCCGATGGGCGAGAGCCAGGACAGCACCGACGGCCCAGGTTCGGCCAGGTCCCCGACGGCCCGCAGACCGTAGGTGACCGCAATGACGCCGACGCTCAGCCCGGTGGCGGCGCGGGCGCTCGCGGTCAGCTGCGCCGCGACGCCGGCCACGGCGCTGAACGCCATCCCGGTGGCGGCCCAGCCGAGGCCGAAGGCCAGCGACCCGGCGGCCGGCAGTCCGCCGGAGGCCAGCGCGGCGGCGGAGAGCAGCCCCACGCCCAGGCTTGCGCCGAAGCCGATGCTGAGCGCGGCCGCCAGCGCCGCGTCGCGTCCCAGCCGGCCGCCGCCGAGGAGTTCCAGGCGTCCGCTTTCCTCATCGGCCCGGGTGTGCCTGATGATCAGGATGACCATCAGGACCGCGAGGATGGCTGTCATAAACGCGGTGTACTTGATCAGCGACAGGGCCCCGAGGGAGGCCGGATCGTAAATGCGCCCGAACATCGCCACCATCGACGCGGTGGCATTCAACGCGTTGGCGGCTTCAATGCGGCTTCCCACGTCCGGGTAGAGGTCCGCGCCGGCCAGCGCCGTCGAGTAGGCCACGACGGCGAAGCCGAGCACCCACACCGGCAGCAGCCAGCGGTCCCGCCGCAGCCCCAGCCGGAGGAGGACTCCGGTGCCGGCCAGCGTCTCAGGCACGGCCGGCTCCCGCCGCGACAGAGCCCCCGGCGTTGTCGCCGGAACCATAGTGCCGCAGGAACAGGTCCTCCAGCGTCGGCGGCTGGCTGGTGAGCGAGCGCAGCCCGGCCGAGGTCAGGGCCTGCAGGAAGGGGCCCAGCGCCGAGGGATCCACCTGGGCGCTGACCCGGTGGTTGGCGACCACCACATCGTGCACCCCGGGCAGCAACTCCAGCCCGTCCGGCACGGTGCCGACGTCGGCCGTGACGGACGTGCGGGTCAGGTGCCGCAACTGCTCGAGCGGGCCGGTCTCCACAACGCGGCCGGCCCTGATGATGCTGACCCGGTCGGAGAGCGCTTCGGCTTCGCTGAGGATGTGGCTGCTGAGCAGCACCGTGCGTCCCTGCACCCGGAGCTCCCGGACGCAGCCGCGGAAGGCGTCCTCCATCAGCGGGTCCAGTCCGCTGGTGGGCTCGTCCAGCAGGAACAACTCCGCGTCGGTGGCCAGGGCGGCGACCAGCGCCACCTTCTGCCGGTTGCCCTTGGAATAGGTGCGGGCCTTTTTGGTGGGATCCAGCTCGAACAGCTCCAGCAGCCGGTCCCGTCGTGCCCGGTCCTGGCCGCCCTGCAGCCTGCCGAGGAGTTCGATCACCTCGCCGCCGGTCAGGTTGGGCCACAAGGACACGTCGCCGGGAACGTACGCCAGCCGGCGGTGCAGCGACGCGACGTCGCGCCAGGGGTCGAGCCCCAGCACCCGGATGGATCCAGTGTTGGCCCGCAGCATGCCCAGCAGCAGCCGCAACGTGGTGGACTTGCCGGACCCGTTGGGGCCCAGGAAGCCGTGCACCTCGCCGGCGGCCACCTCAAAGTCCAGGCCGTCGAGGGCGGTCACGGCCCCGAACCGCTTCACGACGCCGGTCATCTCCACGACACTGCTCATAGTCACCAAGGTACGCCCGGGGGCCCCCGGCGGACCCCCTGCGGAAAGTCCCGTTTTCGCAGGCCGAACCCCAGATTACGGACCCGGTTACCGGCCGCTCCGCCGCTGTGGTTGCATGGTTCCATGCCTTTTCGCTGGTCCTCCCGGGCAACCCAGACGCTCTCCGCGGCCGCCCTGGGCGGACTGCTGCTGGCCAGCGCGGCAAAACACTTCCGCGACCCCGGCTTCTTCGCCCCGGTGGTCCCGGACTACCTGTGCCGCGACGACTCCGGCAGCCGGCCCAACGGGCCCCTCGCCGTGCTGTCCCGCGAGGAATGGATCGCGGCCAGCGGGCTGCTGGAGGCCGGCGCCGCCGTCGGACTGCTGATCCCGCAGACCCGCCGCGTGGCCGCCGGCGGCGTCACCGTCCTGTTCACCGCCTTCCTCGCCGGGCACCTGCACGCGCTCCGCACCGCCTACGGGCCCGCCGGCACACCCGGGCAGCGGCGCGTCCACAGCCTGCGCCTGCCGCTGCAGGCCCCGCTTATCGCGTGGGCGTGGAGCCTGTCCCGGCGCGCCCTGAAACGCCTACGGTGAGGCTGGCACAATCCCCGGCCGTCCGGGTGGGGCTCTCCATCAGCATCGCCACCGGCCTCTACGGCGTGTCCTTCGGGGCGCTGTCGGTGACCTCCGGGCTCGACTTCTGGCAGACCATGGCGCTGAGCCTGCTGCTCTTCAGCGGCGGCTCGCAGTTCGCCTTCATCGGCGTCGTGGCCGGCGGCGGCTCGGGCGTGGCGGCGATGAGCGCAGCCACCCTGCTGGGCATGCGCAACGGCATCTACGGCATGCAGCTCAACGCGCTGCTCCAGCCCCGGGGCTGGCGCCGGTTCGCCGCGGCGCACGTGACCATCGACGAATCGACGGCCACCAGCACCGGCCAGACCGACCCGGCGGAGCAGCGCCGGGGCTTCTGGACGGCCGGGATCGGCATCTTTGTGCTGTGGAACCTCTTCACCGCCGTGGGGGCGCTGGCCGGGGCCGCCCTCGGCGACCCGAAGCAGTGGGGGCTCGACGGCGCGGCAGTGGCGGCGTTTCTCGGCCTGTTGTGGCCGCGGCTCAAGGGCCGCGAACCGGCCGCGATCGCCGTCGTCTGCGCCGTGGCCACGGTCCTGGCCGTGCCCGTTGTGCCGGCCGGGGTGCCGATCCTGGTGGCCGCGGCCGTGGCCGCGGCGGTGGGCTGGTTCAGCCATGGCCGCACCGATGAAGGCCTGGAACCCGATGTGGACCCCTACGCGGACCAGCACCGCGGCCATGAAAGCCGCCGCAGCCCGGGGGAGGCCTCATGACGCTCTGGCTGTGGCTGCTGCTCTCCTGCGTGCTGGCTTACGCCTGGAAACTGGTGGGGTACCTCTTGCCGGCCAGCCTGCTGCGCAATCCCCGGATGTCCCGGATCGCCGGGACCATGACCATCGGGCTGCTCGCGTCGCTGACGGTCCTGAACACGGTGGCATCCGGGCAGTCCCTGACGCTGGACGCCCGGCTCGGCGCCCTCGCCGCGGCGGCCGTCGCGCTGTGGTTCCGGGCGCCGTTCCTGATGGTGGTCCTGGCCGGGGCCGGCGCCGCGGCCGGTCTGCGGCTGCTCGGCTGGAACTGATGCGCCGTGCGGCGTTCAACGGTCTTTAGCCCTTAGCGCGCCGGGGCGTCCGGTGGGAGCATTGGATGATGACCCACAATGATGCTCCGAACAGCGCTGCGCCCGATCCGGCGGATCCGGACGCGGCGGATCCGGACACGACCCCGGACTCGGCTCCGGACGCCGCCAAGGCGCACCACAAACCGCACGAACACTTCGTTTCCCCAGGCGCCGAGTCCACCCGGGAGATGCGCGAAATGGCGCGGCGCCGCCGCGAGTCCGAAGAGAAGTTGCAGCAACACCTGCAGGAGGCGGCCCAGCACGTGCACGAAGCCAAGGAAAAGCCGCAGGACGAGCAAGGCGACAGTTGACTGGTGCGGCCCCAACGGTTGCGGGCGGCCGGGAGACCGGCCGCCCGCAGTCAGGCGTCAGGCGTCCCCGTCGACCTTCACGACAATCTTGCCGCGCGTGTGCCCACCCATATTGAGCCGGAAGGCATCGGCGGCCCGCGCCAGCGGGAAGGTATCCGCCACTTCCACCCGAAGACCGCGCTCGTCGACCAGGTTGGCGAGCTGCTGCAGATCGGCGCCCAGCGGATTGACCCACATCCAGGTGCCGCCGTGCTCCTCCACCTCGCTGTCCGCGATGGAGGCGTGCCGGCCGCCGGGGGCCAGGACGGCCAGCGTGGCGTCCAGGTTCCCGCCCACGAAGTCCGCGACGACGTCGATGCCTTCGGGGCGCAGGGCGCGCACCCGGTCCGCGAGGCCGTCCCCGTAGCTGACCGGCTCGGCCCCGAGGGAGCGCAGGAAATCGTGGTTCTTTTCCGAAGCGGTTGCGATCACCCGGGCGCCGAGGGCGGCCGCAATCTGAATGCCCAGGGAGCCGACGCCGCCGGCGCCGCCGTGGATGAGCACCGTCTCGCCGGCCACGAGGCCAAGGCGGGTGAGGACCTGGTAGGCCGTCAGGCCCGCCAGCGGAAGGCCGGCGGCCTCGTCCCAGCCCAGGGACGCTGGCTTGCGGGCCACGAGCCGTTCCGGCAGGGCGATGTATTCGGCGAAGCTGCCGCCGTGGACGTAATCCTTGCGGCCGTAGGAGATGACTTCATCGCCGGGTTTGAAGTGCGGCGCGTCGATGCCCACCGACTCGACGACGCCGGCCACGTCCCATCCTGGGATCGCCGGGAACTGCAGGTCCATGGCGGCGTCCAGGTAGCCGGCCATGATCTTCCAGTCCACCGGGTTCACCGCTGCTGCCTTGACCTTGACCAGGACCATGCCCGGCCCGACTTTTGGCAGGGGTTGCTCCGTCAATTCGAGGACGTCGGGGCTGCCGTATTCGCTGTAAGTGATCGCCTTCATGCAATGCTCAACGGCTCCGTGGAAGGGGCTATTCCGCAAAACGCCAGCCGCGTGGGGCAGCTCACCGGGCGGCGCCGAGGCCCGCCAGTTTCAGGATCAGCCCCAGCCCCTCGGGCGTGCCGGGCCAGTGCCGTGCCACGGCCGACTCGCCCGCCCTGGCAACCACGGAGCGCAGCACCAGGGCGACGATGACGACGTCGTCGGCGTAGCCGATCACCGGCACGAAGTCGGGCACAAGGTCGATCGGGGAGAGCAGGTACGCCAGCAGGAGGGCCAGCCGGATGCGCACCCCCGCCGCGACGGTGCGGTCGGCGATCAGCCGCCGGATCAGCCGGAGCAGGTCCGGCAGCAGCCGCAGGGCATCTTTCATGGTGACCGTCTCGGGGTGGCGCCGGGCGTAGCCCCGCAGCAATACCAGCAGCGCAGCGTAGACCAGCAACAGGCCGCCGATCACGCCGGCAACGGTTTCCCATGTCATGGGATCAACGGTACGGGGTCCTGGAGGTTGTGCCGTAGCCGAGGCCGAACGCGGTGCCGTACGCAGTTCCCGGCACCAGCGACTGGGGTGGCAGCGGCCGATCGGGCCGTTCGTCGCGGATGGCGTCCTCGAGCAGGGCGACCGGGCGGCGCCAAGCATCCGAGCCGGCCTCCATGGTGTCCACCACACCGATCAGCATGGCCAGCAGCCGGATCATGTCCGTCATGGAGATGTCGCTGCGCAACGTGCCCTGGCCCTGCCCGCGGCCCAACAGCACGGCCACCGACTCGATCAGGTCCCCGGTGATGCCGGTCAGCACACCGCGGCGGCCGGCCACCGCGCCGAGGAGGTTGGCTTCGTCGCTGGCGACCCCCATCAGGGCCTCCACCACACGGAACAGGCCTTCCGCGGCGTCCTTGCCGGCCAGGGCCTCTTCGATGACCGGGTTGACCCGCAGTTTCAGCTGCTGGTGCAGGGCCGCGAGGACGAGTTCCTCTTTGTCGGCGAAGTTCCGGAACAGCGTGGCGGGGCCCACCCCGGCGGTGACCGCAATGGTCTGCAGGGGGACCTCGGGGCCGTGTTCGCGAAAGCACTGGCGGGCCGCGGCAATGATCTTGTTGACGTTGCGCGCGGCGTCCGCACGGAGCGGCCTGCGGTCTACTCCCCGGTTCATTTGCTCAGGGTAGCAACGCGGAGGTGGAGGAAACCTGTTACCGGCCGGTACGCCCCTTTGTGACGTGTCGGACCGCGGATCCGGCCCCGGGCGGGCTCCCTCGGGCGTGACAGACTGGAGCCATGTTGCTTGCATTTTCTGTCGCCCCTTCCGGCCGGCCCGCGGGTGCCCCCGCCGGATCAGATGCCGACGACGCCTCGGTCCACAACGCCGTCGCCGAGGCCGTACGGATCGTCCGGGAATCCGGGCTGCCGAACAGGACAGACTCCATGTTCACCACGATCGAGGGGGAGTGGGATGAGGTGTTCGACGTCGTGAAGCGGGCCACCGAGGCCGTGGGCCGCTTCGGCAGCCGCGTCTCCCTGGTCATCAAGGCCGACATCCGCCCCGGCTACACCGGCGAACTGACCGGCAAACTGGACCGGCTGGAGAAGGCCCTGGGCGAGTAGCGCCTGGGCGGCGGGCGCCGGCCGGCCTCGCGGGCTGCGTCTATAGCCAGGTCGCCGAGTTCACGACTGCCTTGACGAAGACCCGGACGTCTGCCCGGGGCCGCCGCCCGCGTCGCCGCACTGGTCAGCGGTGTCCGCGGCGCGGACGCCCGTGTGCAACGCATGGCGTTTCACTGGCGTGCGCTGGGCGCCATCATCCTTCGTCGTAGCGGTCTCGCTCTGGGATCAATCTTGAATATTGGCGAGGTGTTCGCGGAGTCCGGGGTAGGCGCTGTTGTCGGACAAGACCTTCTCGAAGTCCTTGCGGGCCAAGCCACGCTTGCCTTCACCCAGGTACGTCAGGCCCCGCTCGATCAATGCCCTCTGGCGCAGTTCCGCAGGGCGGGACCTTACACGCAGGGCTTCCTTGAATGATTCACGGGCTGCGTCAAAAAACCCCTGTTCCCGGAAGGCAATGCCACGCTGAATAATTAGGAACGCCGCCGAATCGTCTTCGTTTGTCAGCCCCTCGGTGAGCTCCACGACCTCGTCCCAGCGTCGCTGCTCCGCGTACAGCTCGGCCAGAGACACTGCGGTGACGGTGCTCGGCTCGAGCTGCTCCACGACTTCGACAGCGGCGGGCAGGTCACCGGCTTCTTGATGCAACTCCGCGAGCATGAGCCCGATGAAGTCGCGGCCTGGAGCGAGCATCACGTCAATGCCATCCGCGATGGAAAGCCCGAAGGCCGCAGAGGGTAAGTACTTTTTGATAAATCCATCGCTTGCCGGGTCATACCCAGTGCTGAACAGCCACGAGAAGAGAGCGATTGCGCGCTGCATGTCGCCGGCGGGCACCGAATCGAGCGTTGCTTCAAAGAGCGCCGCCAAGGACCGTGCCGCGTCGTATTCGGAACCAATCCGTGCCAGTGCCTTGGGGTCGGGCTGTCCGATGAGCGCCTTGTGCAACTCCTTCTCCCATTTGGGGGCAAACATGCCGGGGACGGGCGCCTTCGCGACAGGTGTCGGCCGAATCGGAACAGTGGGACGGGGTGCCGGTTTCCGCCCGGCCGGCGAGGAGAGGGTCTTGGTGTGGGAGATGCCGGAACCGGGGATGCCTAATGTCCGCGTGACTCGACCCGACGAGTTGGCGGAGATGCGCGCACCTTTGACGCCGGCGCTGAGACCGACGCTCCGTGGCGTCACGGTCATCCGTATCCCTGGCGCGACCTTGAATGACTTGCGGACCCTGAAACCCATATCTACCCCCCTGATGCGGCGCCGAGGTGATCGCCGGCTGCAGGGAAAGTATAAGCGTCACCGTTGCGAACGGACGGGACGGTCGGAGGACAATCGGAGCTTTGGCGGTTTCGGCCATCGGTGGGTTCAAGCCCGTCTTAGCGTGTCCCGCAGGGGGCTCCGTTACCGGGCCCTTCCAGCGGGGCTCGTCAACGGCGGAGCTGTATCCAAAACCACCCCGAGCTCTGATTCGATCATAGGTTCGGCTTGTGTCCGGTCGGAGATTCCCTATCGGGCGGCCGCAGCCTCGCCCGCGGGCGCCGGGCGCCGGCCCTACCGCCCGGCGGCACCAACTGGAAGACTGGGCCGCATGATCGAGCATCAGCCCACGTCCCGCTGGATCGCCGTCGAGGAGTACCTCTCCGGCGTGGTGGTCCGGCCCGATCAATCGCTGCGGCACGCGGTGGAAGCCGCCCTGGCGGCGGGAATGCCGCCCATTGAGGTCGCCCCGAATGCCGGGAAGCTGCTGAAGCTGCTGGTCCGGCTCGCCGGCGCCCGCCGGGTCCTGGAGATCGGCACCCTGGCCGGGTTCAGCACCATCTGGATGGCCCAGGGCCTGCCCGACGACGGCCGGATCGTCACCTGCGAATACCTGCCCCGGCACGCCGAGGTGGCCCGCGCCAACCTCGACCGGGCCGGCCTGGGTCACCTCGTTGACGTGCGCGTGGGCGCTGCCCTGGACACGCTGCGCGAACTGGAAACCGAGGACGCCGGACTCTTCGATTTCGTCTTTATCGACGCCGACAAGGAAAACAACCCCCACTACCTGGACTGGGCCATCCGGCTGGGCCGGCCCGGCACCACGGTGGTGATGGACAACGTGGTCTGGGAGGGCGCCGTTTTGGAGCCCGCCCTGGACCCCGTCAACGCCCCGGGGATCGTCGCGGCGCTGCAGATGATGGGGGAGGACCCGCGGCTGGACGCCACCGTGATCCAGACGGTCGGGTCCAAGGGCTGGGACGGCTTCGCGCTTGCCCTCGTGCGGTGACGGTACGCCCCCGATCGGCGAAGTGCTAAGTATGCTTAGATTTACCCGGCGGCGGCTTCGGCCGACAGCCATTGAAACGAACAGCACCAGGCGTACTTCGCAAAGGACACAGGCCACCGAATGAACGCGACCCAGGACACCCGTCCTCCCCGCGCTGTGCGGATCAGCTCCACCCCGGATGAACTTGCCGGGCTCGGGCCGCTGCTGGAAGCCGCCGCTGCCGGCGTCGGGGACGTCCCGGCCCTGCTGGCCCTGGCCAAGGATCTGGGGCAGACCGCCCCCAAACCCGGTTCAGGCCGGACCGCCTTCCTCTGGGAAATCCTCGCCTCGGTCACCGCCGTCGACGTCGCCGCCGGCCGGATTCTGGAGCCGCACCTCGACGCCGCCGCCATCCTCGCCCAGGCAGCGGGGGCCGGGGGCACCGTCCCGTTTGCCGGGACGTGGGGGGTCTTCGCCGCCGAGGCGCCGGGGCTGACCTTGGACGCGAAGGACGCCGGCGGCGCCGTCGTCCTGCAGGGGTCCAAGCCGTGGTGCTCCATCGCCGCGCAGCTCGACCACGCAGTTCTCACCGCGCACGTGGAGGGCGGCGGCCGCGCCGCCTTCGCCGTCGACCTGCACGACGCCGGGGTCAGCTTCGCCGATCCGCACTGGAGAAGTCGGGGCCTGCGCGAAATCCCCAGCGGGACCGTGCACTTCGACGCCGTCCCGGCCGTGCCGCTCGGCGGCACCGGCTGGTACTACCGGCGCCCAGGCTTCGCCTGGGGCGGTATGGGGGTCGCCGCGTGCTGGCTCGGCGGCGCCGTCGCCGTGGCCCGCAGCTACGCGGACGCGCTCAAGACGGCGGCCGACGGCGGCCGCGAACCGGACCAGCTGGCCCTGGCACACCTCGGCGAAATCGACCGCACGCTCTCCGGCCTGCTGCACTACCTCGCCCGGACCGCGTCCCGGATCGACGCCGGGGAACTCTCCGGACCCGGCGCCTGGAGTGAGGCGCTGCGCGTCCGCGGCAGCGTGGCCGCCGCCGTCGACCGCATCCAGGCGCTGGTGGGCCAAAACCTCGGGCCCGGCCCGCTGGCTTTCGACGAACCCTACGCCAAACGCATGGCCGACCTCGCGCTCTACGTCCGCCAGCACCACGCCATGCGCGACGACGCCCAGCTCGGGGCCTTGACCTTCAAGGGGGACCACCCATGGTGAGCTTCACGCATCACGACGCCGGGACGCCCGAGGCCGACTGGGCCCGCAGCGGCGTCGCAAGCCTGCCGGAACTGCCGCTGGACGCCGCGGAACTCGCCGCCACGGCGTTCATCGTCCTGGCCGCCCACCCCGACGACGAATCCCTGGGCGCCGGCGGACTGATGGCCCGGCTGCACGGGCTTGGCGCCGAGGTGCGGGTACTGCTGTGCACGGCGGGGGAGGCCTCGCACCCCGGTTCGCCCAGTACCACTCCCGATGAGCTGTCCGCCCTGCGGCTGCGCGAGTTCGCCGGTGCGCTCGGCCAGCTCGTCCCGGCCGCCGACTGGCGCTACCTCGGGCTCCCGGACGGACAGCTGGCCGGGCACCGGGAGCAAATCCTGGCCGCCATCGGCGACGCCGTGGCAGCCACCGGACGGCCGGCCGAGCGGATCGTGTTGGTGGCGCCGTACCGGCACGACGGCCACACCGACCACGACGCTCTGGGCGCCGCGGCCGCGGAGGCAGCCGCGGCGGCCGGCTACGGGCTGCTGGAATACCCGGTCTGGTACTGGCTCTGGGCCGGCCCGGGGCATCCGGCCTGGCAGCCGTGGCAGCGGCTCCCGCTGACCCCGGCCGAGGAACAGGCCAAGGCGCAGGCCATGGCCGCGCACACCTCCCAGGTCCGGGCACTCTCGGACCGGCCGGGGGACGAAGTGCTGCTCCCGCCGGCGTTCCTGGAGCATTTCTCCCGGCCCTGGGAAACCTTCGCCTGGCAGGCGCCCGCTCCGCACGCAGGCGCCGGACCCGGCTACGCCGCGGCGGACGCCGAGGGCCTCTTCGACGCCGTCCACGCCCGGGACGAGGATCCCTGGGACTACACCACCAGCTGGTACGAGCACCGCAAGCGCGCGCTGACGCTCGCGGCCCTCCCCGCCCGGAGCTTCACGGCCGGGTTGGAGATCGGCTGCTCGATCGGCACCCTGAGCGTGGACCTCGCGGAACGCTGTGGGAGCTTCCTGGCCGTCGATGCCAGCAGCGCCGCCCTGGCCCATGCCACCCGGCGCCTCGCGCACCTGCCCGCCGCGCGGACCCGCCACCTCACCGTCCCGCAGGACTGGCCGGAGGGGGCGTTTGACCTGATCGTGGTCTCCGAGGTGGGCTACTACCTCGCGCCGGAGGAACTGGCGGCCCTGTTCGACCGCGTGGAAACCGCCCTGCTGCCCGGCGGCACGCTGGCGCTCTGCCACTGGCGGCACCCGATCGACGGCTGGGAACTCGACGGCGACACCGTCCACGCCGCCGCCCGCCGGCAGCTTCGCTGGGCCGACGCCGGCCTCTACCGGGAGCGCGACTTCGTGCTCGAAATCCTCCGCGCGCCGGAGCCGCTGCCGTGAGCGGTCCGGCCGGCGCCGCCGGGACCCCGCAGCGGCGCCCCGGCATCGACGCCGTCGCCGTCGTCATGCCCGCCCACAACGAGGACCAGCACCTCGGGCAGGCGCTGCGGGCAGTGCAGCGCGCCGCCGACGAGCTGCAGCGGCAGCGGCCCGGGATCGCCGTCAGCGTGACCGTGGTTCTGGACAGCTGCACCGACAGCTCCGCCGCGATCACTGCCGGATACGCCGACGCCGACCCGCGCTTCAGCGCCCTTGAGGTCCGGCTGCGCAGCGCCGGCGCGAGCCGGGCGGCGGGCATCCGCAACGCTGTGCTGGGCGGCCGGCGGGCACCGGGCCAGCGCTCCCGGCCGGCGCCCTGGCCAGGCCGGACCTGGATCGCCAACACCGACGCCGATTCCCAGGTCCCGGTCAACTGGCTGGTCCGGCAGCTCGAGTTCGCGGAGGCCGGAGCCGACGCTGTGCTCGGATCGGTGGAACCGGACCCCGTGGGAATGGATCCGGAGCTGCTGCGCCGCTGGCTGGAGCGCCACCCCTTCGAGGAAAACCACCCGCACATCTACGGCGCCAACTTCGGCGTCCGGGCCTCCGCCTACCTGGCCGCCGGCGGCTTTTCCCAACAGGAGTCTCACGAGGACCGCACCCTCGTCCAGGGCCTGCGCAGCCTCGCGTTCACCGTCCTCGCCACGGACAGCATGCGGGTGCTGACCTCCGGGCGGACCCAGGCGCGGGCGCCGCAGGGCTTTGGCGCGTACCTGCGCGCGCTGGGGCGGCAGCGGCCGCCCGCCGCCACCGGCAACTGAGCCCGGCACCCGGCCTGGGTGACCTTTGGCCCTAACCGGCCCTGCCGGCCAGGGGCATCCTCGGAAGCATGAGCTACGCGCCCGGGATTTCCGGGCTCAGCTCCGCGGAAGCTGCCCGGCGGCTGGAACGGTCCGGGCCCAACCGGCTGCCCCAGGTCCGTGGGGTCCCCGGCTGGCGGCGGCTGCTCGCGGAGCTGACCCACTTCTTCGCCGTGATGCTCTGGGTGGCGGCCGGGTTGGCGTTCGTCGCCGGGATGCCGCAACTGGGTGTCGCCATCATCGTGGTGATCATCGTCAACGGGGTGTTCGCCTACATCCAGCAGGAACGCGCCCAGCACGCCGCCGCCAAGCTGCGCGAACTGCTTCCAGCCATGGTCTCGGTGCGCCGCGACAACCGCGTCGTCAAGGTGCACACCACCGAACTGGTGCCCGGCGACGCCGTCGTGCTGGTGGCCGGGGACCGGGTGCCGGCGGACCTCAACCTGGCCCTCGCCGCCGGCTGCCGGGTGGATGAATCGATGCTCACCGGCGAAAGCGAACCGGTCACCAAGGGTCCGGGCGACACCGCGTACGGCGGGACCTTCCTGGTCATCGGCACGGCCGAGGGCGTGGTCGCCAGCACCGGAGGCCAGACCAGGCTTGCCGAGATTGCCGCGCTCACCGGCAAGGTCGAGGCGCCGCCGAGCCCGCTGGCCCTGGAACTGCAGCGGATTGTCCGGATTGTCGCCGCCGTGGCCTTGGGCATTGGCGCGCTGTTCTTTGTCCTTTCGCTGCTGGTGGGCATCTCCTGGCGGGACGCGTTCCTCTTCGCGATCGGCGTGGCCGTGGCGCTGGTGCCCGAGGGCCTGCTGCCTACCGTCACCCTCTCGCTCGCGATCGGCGCCCAGCGGATGGCCGCCCGCAACGCCCTGGTGCGGAACCTGCAGGCTGTTGAGACGCTCGGCTCCACCACCTTCATCTGCACGGACAAGACCGGGACCCTCACGCAGAACCGGATGAACGCCGTCGAAGTCTGGACACCCGCCGGGTTGCTCGGCATCAGCGGCCAGGGCTATGGGCCGGAAGCGGACGTCACCGGCGACGGCAGTGGGGTACCCGGGGCCTCCGCGTTCCAGGCGGGGCAACGGCTCAGCGCCGCCGCGCGCGCCGCCTCGGTGGGCCGGGCCGTGCCGCACGAGGGCCAGTGGATCGCCGAGGGCGACCCGATGGAAGCCGCCATCGACGCGCTCGCCACCCGGCTGGCCGGACCGGGCGTCCGCGCGGAGGAGCCGGCGCCGTCGCACCGCTTCGCGTTCGACCCCCGCCGGCTGCGGGAGTCCGCCGTCGTCGGCACCACACTCTTCGTCAAGGGAGCCCCGGAGTCCGTGATCCCCCTCTGCAGCGGCCACGGCGTCGAGGACGGCACCGGGCCCGCACGGGGGATGGTAGACCAGATGGCCTCGCGCGGGCTCAGGGTCCTCGCGGTCGCGCAGCGGAGCCTGCCGGGCCCTCCGGACGCCCACAGCAAACCCGACGAGCTGGAGACCGGGCTGACGCTGCTGGGCCTGATCGGCCTGCACGATCCGCCCCGCGCCGAGGTCCGGCTCTCGCTGCAGGCGGCCCGCGAGGCCGGCATCAAGGTGGGCATGGTCACCGGCGACCACGCCTTCACGGCCGCCGCCATCGCCCGCGAAACGGGCCTGATCGGGTCCCCGGAGCTGGTGCTGGAGGGCCACACCCTGCCGGAGGACGACGAGGTCCTGGCGGCGCTGCTGGACCGCGACGGCGTCGTGGTCAGCAGGGTTTCGCCCGAACAAAAGCTCCGGGTGGCCAGGTTGCTGCAGCACCGCGGCCACGTGGTGGCCATGACCGGCGACGGCGTCAACGACGGCCCCGCGCTGCAGCAGGCCGACATCGGCGTCGCCATGGGCCGCAGCGGCACCGACGTAGCCCGCGAGGCGGCGGACCTGGTGCTGCTGGACGACGACTTCGCCACGATCATCGCAGCCGTGGAGCAGGGCCGTGCCACCTACGCGAACATCCGCCGCTTCCTGACCTACCACCTGACGGACAACGTCGCCGAGCTGACGCCGTTTGTGTTCTGGGCCCTCTCCGGCGGGCGGTTCCCGCTGGCGCTGAGCGTGCTGCAGATCCTCGCTCTGGACATCGGCACCGACCTGCTGCCGGCCCTGGCCCTCGGCAGCGAGGCGCCCAGCAAGGGGGCCCTGAAGCGGCCGCCGGAACGCCGCCACCTGATGGACCGCGCCCTGATCGTCCGGGTGTTCGGGCTGCTCGGTCCGGTGGAGGCGCTGCTGGAAATGATCGCCTACACGGCCGTGCTTTTCGGCGCCGGCTGGAGCCCGGGAGCCGAGCTGCCGGCGTCGGACGCGCTGATGGCCGCCTCGGGTGCCGCGTTCACCACCGTGGTCCTGGGCCAGCTCGCCAACGCCTTCGCCTGCCGCAGCGCCACCTCCCCGCCCTGGCGGCTGGGCTGGTTCACCAACCGGCTGCTGCTCTGGGCCGTGCTGGCGGAGCTGGGCCTGCTGGCGGTCTTCCTGTTCCTGGGTCCGCTGGCGGCCCTGTTGGGCCACGCCCCGCCGACTCCCGGCGGCCTGGCCGTGGCGCTCGCCGCGATTCCCGCCGTCCTGCTGGCCGACTCGCTTTACAAGGCGGCCCGGCACCGCAGGACGGGCGCCGCCGCCTAGGGCCGGCGCCTCGCCCCGCCTCGCCCCGCCTCGCCCCGCCTAAAAGGTCCAAAGACTCTGACCCCGCGCCGCGCCTGGCAGCAGGATCGGAGAATTGGCGGACCAACACCTGAGGAGCGCCGGCATGCCCGAACACGTGCTGTGGTTTGAAGAAATCGGCATGGGCAACGTCCCCCAGGTGGGCGGGAAGAACGCCTCGCTGGGCGAACTCATCCAGTCGCTCAAGGCCCGGGGAGTGCGCGTCCCGGACGGGTTCGCCACCACCGCCGCGGCCTACCGGACCTTCCTCGCGGCGAACGGGATCGAACCGGCGATGCGCTCGCGGATCCTGGCCTACCGCGCCGGCGACGCCACGCTGCGCGAAACCGGCGAAGCCATCCGCGAACTGTTCCTGGCCAGCGAATTCCCGGCGGACATCGCCGAATCCATCCGCTCGCATTACGCGGACCTGGGCCGGCGCGCCGGCCGCGAGCGGCTCTCCGTCGCCGTCCGCAGCAGCGCCACGGCCGAGGACCTGCCCGACGCCAGCTTCGCCGGCCAGCAGGAGACCTTCCTCAACGTCGCCGGGGACCGGGAACTCATGGACGCCTGCCGGCGCTGCTACGCCTCGCTGTTCACCGACCGTGCCATCAGCTACCGGGAGGTCAAGGGCTTCGACCACCTCGACGTCGCGCTCTCGATCGGGGTGCAGCGGATGGTGCGCTCCGACGTCGGCGCCTCCGGGGTGATGTTCTCCATCGACACGGACTCGGGTTTCCCGCGCGCGGCCGTGATCAGCGCCGCCTGGGGCCTCGGGGAAACCGTGGTCCAGGGCAGCATCAACCCGGACAAGTACCTCGTGTTCAAGCCGCTGCTCGGAGACGTCGCGGGCGAAGGAGCGGCGGAGGGGATCAGCCCGATCATCGAAAAAACCCGTGGCTCCAAGGCGCAGAAGATGGTCTACAGCCGAGGCGGCCACGCCCGCACCCGGACAGTGGACACCTCCGACGCCGAACGCCGCGCCTTTGTCCTCGCCGACGCCGAGATCCTCACCCTGGCCCGCTGGGCCGTGACCGTCGAGGAGCACTACGGCCGGCCGATGGACATGGAATGGGCCCGCGACGGCGAAACGGGCGAACTCTTTATGGTCCAGGCCCGGCCCGAGACCGTGCAGTCACTCAAAACCGGCTCCCGCTTCACCCTGCACCACATGCTGGAAACCGGAACCGTCCTCGCAACCGGGGCCGCGATTGGGGACTCGATCGCGCAGGGGACGGCGTGTGTGATCCGTAGCGCCGCGGACATTGAGAAGTTCCGCGACGGCGCCATCCTCGTCACCGAAATGACCGACCCGGACTGGGTCCCCATCATGAAACGCGCCGCCGGGATCGTCACCGACCACGGCGGCCCCACCAGCCACGCGGCGATCGTCAGCCGGGAACTTGGGGTCCCCGCCGTCGTCGGGACCGGCAACGCCACCGGGGTGCTGGCCGAGGGTCTGGCGGTGACCCTGTCCTGCGCCGAGGGGGACCAGGGCCGCGTCTACGCCGGCACGCTCGCGTTCGAAACCGAGGAGGTGGACCTGGGCGAACTGCCGGCGACGCGCACCAAGGTGATGGTCAACATCGCCAGCCCCGCGGCCGCCTTCCAGTGGTGGCGGCTGCCCGCGGACGGCGTCGGGCTGGCCCGGATGGAGTTCATCATCAGCGCCCTGATCCGGGTCCATCCGATGGCGCTGGTCCATCCGGAACGGGTCACGGACCCGCAGGAGGCCGCGCAGATCCGGGACCTGACGCGCGGCTACGCCGATCCGAGCGACTACTTTGTGGACACCCTGGCCCTGGGCATCGCGAAGATCGCCGCGCCCTACCACCCGAACCCGGTGATTGTGCGGCTCAGCGACTTCAAGACCAACGAATACGCTCACCTGATCGGCGGAGCCGCCTTCGAGGAGGCCGAGGAGAACCCGATGCTGGGGTTCCGCGGCGCCTCCCGGTACTACGACGAGCGGTACCGGGAGGGCTTCGCGCTCGAATGCCGGGCGCTGAAGCGGGTCCGGGAGCGGCTCGGCTTCGCCAACATCATCGTGATGGTCCCGTTCTGCCGGACGCCGCAGGAAGCGGACAAGGTGCTGGCTGTGATGGCGGAGAACGGCCTGGTCCGCGGCGAGCACGGCCTGCAGGTCTACATGATGTGCGAAATCCCCTCCAACGTGGTCCTGGCCGAGCGGTTCGCCACCCGCTTCGACGGGTTCTCGATCGGCTCCAACGACCTCACCCAGCTGGTCCTGGGCGTGGACCGCGACTCGGCGCAGCTCGCCGCACTGTTCGACGAGCGCGACGAGGCCGTGATGGCGATGATCAGCGAGGCGATCCGCAAGGCGCACGCCGCCGGGATCAAGATCGGGATCTGCGGGCAGGGCCCCAGCAACCACCCGGAATTCGCGGCCTTCCTGGTCAGCGAGGGCATCGACTCGATCTCGCTGAACCCGGACAGCTACCTCAGGACCGTCCCGCGGATCGCGGAAGCCGAGAAGCTGGTGTCCGGGGGCTAGGCCGTCCGGCGACGCTGCCCGCGGGCTGCCCGGAGCTGAGCGCCCGCAGCGCGTTCAGGATGGTGGCGAGGTCCACCACTTCCTGGGACAGCGCCCCGGCGACGGCGGGGACATAGCCCGCGGCGGCCGCCACCATCAGCGCCACGCTCAGCGCGATTCCGATCCAGATGCTCTGCAGCGCCACCTTCACGGTCCGCTGGCCGATCCGCACGGCCGAGGCCACCTTGGACAGGTCGTCGAGGATAATCACGACGTCGGCGGACTCGCCGGCCGCCGTCGAGCCCCGCGCACCCATCGCGATCCCGACGTCGGCGACCGCGAGGACGGGGGCGTCGTTGACGCCGTCGCCCACCATCATGACCGGGCGCAGCGGCAGCGACCGCACAGCTTCCACCTTGTCCGGCGGCAGGCATTCGGCCCGGACATCGGTGAGTCCGGCGGCCGCGGCGATGTGCTCGGCGGTGGCCAGGGCGTCGCCGGTGAGCATCACGGTCTCGGTGACGCCCAAGTCAAGGAGTTCGGCCAGGGTGCGGCGGGCCTCGGCGCGGATCGGGTCGCTCATCACGAGGCAGCCGGCGAATTCGCGGCCCACCCCCACATAGATGGCGAGCTGGCCGCTGGCGAGTTCCGTCTCGGTCACGCCGGCGGCCGACTCGGCCACGAAGTTGGGCTTGCCCACCACCACGTCCCGGCCGTCGAAGCGGGCGCGGACGCCGTGCGTGGCGTATTCGGTGGCCTCGGAAGCGCGTTCGAAGGCCAGCACGCGGGAGCGGGCGGCGTCCATCACCGAGGCCGCGAGCACGTGGGAGGAGTACTGCTCGGCGGAGGCGGCCAGCCGCAGCACCTCGTCCTCCGGCAGGGTCCCGGTGGTCCGGACCTCCACCAGGGCCGGCCTGCCGTAGGTGAGCGTTCCGGTCTTGTCGAAGGCGGCGGTGCGGATCCGGCCCAGGAGCTCCAGCACCCCGGCGTACTTGACGATGATGCCGCCGCGCGCGGCCCGGCTCATGCCGCCCAGGAAAGCCACCGGCGCGGCGATCAGGAGCGGGCACGGCGTGGCGACCACCAGGACCTCGGCGAAACGGGCCGGGCTGCCGCTGATGATCCAGCCGACGGCACCCAGCAGGTAGGCGAAGGCGGTGAACGGGACGGCGTAGCGGTCCGCCAGCCGCACCATGGGCGCCTTGCTCTCGGCCGCCTCCTTCACGAGGGCGACGATCCGGCTGTACTGCGAGTCCTCCATCAGCGCCGTGACCCGCATCCGGATGGCGGCCTCGCCGTTCAGCGACCCGCTCATCAGGGGCTCGCCGGCCGCCCGTTCCACCGGCAGGCTTTCCCCGGTGAGCGAGGACTCGTCGAACGTCCCGGCCTCGGAGAGCAGCACGCCGTCCAGCGGGACCACTTCGCCGGGCCGGACCAGCAGGATGTCGCCGACCGCGACGTCCGTGGCCGCCACGTCCTCATGCTGGCCGTCGGTGTTGGTGTCGGTGGTGTTCGCGGCGTTGGTGCCGGGCGCGGCGGCGCGTTCCCGGTGGGCGGTCTGCGGGACGCGCTCCAGCAGGGACGTCAGTTCCTTCTTGGCCCGGCCCGCGGCGTAGTCTTCGAGGGCGGTGCCGCCGGCCATCATGAGCACGATGATCATGGAGGCGACGATTTCGCCCACCAGCACGGTGCTGACGATGGCCGTGACGGCGAGGATGTCGATGCCCCACTGGCCGCCGACCAGGCGGCGGACCATACCAACGGCGAGGTAGGCCGCCACGGCGAGGGCATAGATGCTCGCGGCGATCCTCGCGATGCCGTCCTGGCCCGACACCAGCAGCAATATCACCGCCAGGAGAACGGCAACCGTGCCCGCAACCAGCGGATACCGGAGCACAATTTTCACGGTCTACCCGCCTCGTTCTTCGCGTAGAACCCCTCGCCTGCGCCTACCTGCATCCTACTGCGCAGCCGCCCCCTCCCCACGGCGCGGGTCTTTCAGCCCTACCCCGCTGGGGCCGGTGGTGCCATGGTGAAGCATGTGGTCGATCCTGGCCGGGAACCGCCGCCGGATGGTTGCGCTGGCGGCCGCGGTGCTGCTCCTCGCCGCCGCGGTGGTGACGGCGCTGTTCCTCGCCGGGCGGCCCCGTGGTGCACCCCCGGCCTCGGGCTCCCCGTCCGCTGCCGCGACACCGAGCGGGACGCCGAGCGCGACGCCGGCCCCGCCGTCGGGCACGACAACCGGCCCGCCGTCGAGCCCTACGGTGACCGAGGCCCCCGCCACCGAGGCGCCGCCTCCGCCCGCCGAACCTCCGCCCGCCGAGCCTCCTCCACCGCCGCCACCCGCGGACCCGTTCCCGGCGGCGCTCCGGGGCGCCGACGTCGGGCTCATCCCGAACGCGGGGCCCGTGGTCGCGCTGACCTTCGACGCCGGCGCCAATTCGGCGGGCCTGCCGAGTATCCTGCAGACCCTGGCGACCACCGGGGTCCGGGCAACCTTCTTCCTCACCGGCAACTGGGCCAGTGCCAACCCGGCCGGCGTGGCCTCGATAGTGGCCGCCGGGCACCGGGTGGGCAACCACTCGATGACGCACCCGGGCTTTACCTCCCTCAGCGACGCGCAGATTGCCCAGCAACTGGCCGGAGCGGAGGCTGCGATCGCGGCCGCCGGCGCCGAGGCCCGCCCGCTGTTCCGCTTCCCCTTCGGCGAGCGGGACGCGCGGACCATCGCGGCGGTAAATGCGCTGGGCTACCTGCCGGTCCGCTGGAGCGTCGACACCCTGGGCTGGAAGGGGACCAGCGGCGGTATCACAGCCCAAACCGTCGCCGACCGGGCGCTCGCCGCGCTGCAGCCGGGGGAAATCGTCCTGATGCACATCGGCTCCAACCCCGACGACGCCAGCACCCTGGACGCCGACGCCCTGCCGCAGCTCATCACCCGGATCCGCCAGGCCGGCTACGGCTTCACGACGCTCGATGCACTCCTTGGCTAAGCCGGGCACCGGGCCTGCCGCCACTGTTGCGTCCCACCGATGACTGGTACGAATAGCGCATGACGGACTCGCCCACAGTCGCCGCCGCACTGGCGCCGGTCGACGCGGTGGTCTTCGAGCTGGACGGCGTGGTCCTGGATACCGCGGAACTGCGCGCCGCGGCCTGGCAGCGGCTCGCCGCGGAGGCTTTCGGGGATCCCCGGCTGCCGTCGGGAGCCCGGCGCGGGCCCCTCACGGACGCCGACTACGCCGCGTTCATCGAGGGCAGGACCCCTGCCGACGGGGCCGCGGCCTTCCTGGCCTCGCGCGGGGTCCGGCTGCCGGCGGGCTCGCCCGCGGACGGTCCGGAGGACTGGACGGCGTTCGGACTCGGGAAACGTCAGGACGAGCTGTTCGGGCAGCTGTTGCGCGGCCAGCCGCCGCGGGCCTTCCCCGGCACCGTGGCCCTGCTGGAACGGCTCAGGGCGGGCCGGATCCCGGTGCTGCTCGCCACCTCGGCCACCAATGCGGCAGAGCTCCTCGCCGCCGTCGGCCTCGACGGGTCCTTCGACCACATTGCCGACGGGCAGGCGGCCGCGCGGCGCGCCGTCGCCGGAAAGCCGTCCCCGGCGCTGGCCCTGGAAGCGGTCCGCCGGCTGGACATTCCGCCCGGCCGGGCCATGGTCATCGAAGCGGCCGTCGCCGGGGTGGAAGCGGGACGCGCGGGCGGCTTCGGGCTGGTCGTGGCCATCGACCGCTCCGGCCGACGGGCCGAACTGGAAGCGGCCGGCGCGGACATCGTGGTCGAAGACGTCAGCGAACTCGACATCGGCCTCGTCATCACCCACCCGTGGCTGCTGGTCTATGAGGGCTTCGATCCGGCGCATGAGGGGCACCGGGAGGCCCTGACCACCCTGGGCAACGGCTACCTGGCCACCCGCGGCGCGGCCCCCGAACACCGCGGCGTCGGGATCCACTACCCCGGCAGCTACCTGGCGGGCGTCTACAACCGGCTGGCCAGCACGGTACAGGGCCAGCGGACCGTGGACGAGCACATGGTGAACATCCCGAACTGGCTGTACCTTGACCTGCGGATCGAAGACGGCGCCTGGTGGTCCGAGGGAGGCCTGACGCTGCGCCGGGAGCGCCGGACGCTGGACCTCAAGCGGGCCCTGCTCACCCGGGAAGCGCTGCTGGAGGACGACGCCGGGCGGCGGCTGCAGCTGGTGCAGCGCCGCTTCGTCTCGATGGCGGAGCCGCACCTCGCCGCGCTGGAGACCCGGCTTACGGCGGACGGCTGGAGCGGGCGCGTCAGCATCCGCAGCGGCTGCGACACCGGGGTGACCAACTCGAACGTCCCGGAGGACGCGCAGCTGTCCACGCGGCACCTGACGGAGGTGCAGGTGGCGGAATCCGCCGGCGGGCAGTCCGCCGTCGGACTGAGGGTGCAGGTGCAGACCAGCCAGAGCAGGATCGGCATCGCCCTGGCGCTGCGGACCGAGCTGTCCGGCCCGGCCAATTCAGTTCTCGAGCAGCTTGGCGGGCTGTACGCGCACCGCTTCGAGGTGCCGGTCGCGGACGGGAGTGCGGTGACGGCGACCAAGACGGTGGGGGTCGCCAGTTCCCGGGACCACGCGGTCTCTTCTCCGCTGGCGGGTGCGGAGGCGGTGCTGGCGCGGTCGGGCGGTTTCGAGGCGCTGCTGGCGGAGCATGAGCGGGCCTGGGCCCTGCTGCTGGCCCCGTTCATCATCGAGTCTGATGCACCCTCCCAGGCGCAGCTGATCCTGAACCTGCACGTCTTCCACCTGCTGCAGACCCTCACGACGCACACCGCCGAGCTGGACGCGGGCGTGCCCGCCCGGGGGCTGCACGGGGAGGGCTACCGCGGGCACGTCTTCTGGGACGAGCTGTTTGTCCTTCCGGTGCTGAACTCCCGGCTGCCCTCGCTGGCCCGCGAGCTGATCGACTACCGCTGGCGGAGGCTCGGCACGGCCCGCGACGCCGCGAGGGCGGCCGGGCTGCGCGGCGCGCTGTTCCCCTGGCAAAGCGGCAGTGACGGCACGGAGCAGACCCCCAAGCTGCTCTACAACAAGCTTTCCGGGCATTGGGTCCCGGACTATTCCCACCTCCAGCGGCATGTGGGGCTGGCCGTCGCGTACAACGCCTGGCAGTACTTCGAGGCCACCCAGGACCGGGGCTGGCTGACGCAGCACGGCGCGGAACTCATTGTCGAGGTCGCCCGCCTGTTCGCGTCGATGGCCGAGCATGACCCCATCGACGACCGGTTCCACCTCCGCGGAGTGATGGGCCCGGACGAGTACCACACCGGAAATCCGGGCGACCCGGGCGGAGGCCTGGACGACAACGCCTACACCAACATCATGGCGGCTTGGGTGTTCGACCAGGCCGAGTGGATCATGCGGTCCGTCCGGGGCTTCGACATGGAGGACCTCCGGGCCCGGCTTGGTGTAACGGCGGCGGAAATCGCGGCGTGGGCGCGGCTGAGCCGGCGCATGTTCGTCCCCTTCCACGGGGACGGCATCATCAGCCAGTTCGCGGGCTACGGTGCCCTCCAGGAACTGGACTGGAACCACTACCGCCGCAGCTACCGCAATATCGAGCGGCTGGACCTCATCCTGGAGGCCGAAGGCGACAGCACCAACCACTACCGGCTCGCCAAACAGGCCGACGTCCTGATGCTGCTCTACGTCCTGGGCGAGGACCAGCTCCTGGGCTTCCTCGGCCGGCTGGGCTACACGGTCACCCCGGCACAGCTGGCCGCGACCGTGGACTTCTACCTGGCACGGACGGCGCACGGCTCCACGCTCAGCCGGGTGGCGCACGCCTCGGTCCTCGCCCAGCGCGACCCGGAGCAGGCCTGGGCCACGTTCCGCGAGGCCCTGGACGCGGACCTGGACGACACCCAGGGCGGCACCACCAGCTCCGGCATCCACCTCGGCGCCATGGCCGGGACGATCGACGTCGTCCAGCGCAGCTTCGCCGGGCTGCGGATCACCCGGGACGCCCTCGACTTCGCGCCCCGGCTGCCTGCCGAACTCCGCGGGGTGGACTTCCAGGTCCGCTACCGCGACCAGCTGCTGGCCGTGCACCTGGAGACAGACCGGCTGCTCGTCTCCGCGGCCCCGGGGGACGCCGCCCCGGTCCTGGTGCGGGTGGGCGCCCGGCAGGTGCTAATCCGGGCCGGCGAGAAGCACGAGTTCCGCCGCGCCGGCTAGGGGACGGCTAGGAGGCTAGGGTGCCACGCGGATGACGGCGGCGCCGGTGACGCGGTCCGCGGCGAGGTCCTGCAGCGCCCGGTCCGCGGCGTCAAAGGGGTAGGCCACCGTGGTGGGGCGCAGCGGAATCTCCGCGGCGAGGCGGAAGAACTCCTCGCCGTCGGCCCGGGTGTTGGCCGTGACGCTGCGCAGCTGCCGCTCCTGGAACAGCTCGGCGGCGTAGTGCAGGGACGGGATGTCGCTGAGGTGGATGCCGGCGACGGCGAGGGTCCCGCCGCGGTCGAGGGCCCGCAGCGCCGGCGGCACCAGGGCGCCGGCCGGGGCAAAGAGGATCGCGGAATCGAGCGGGTCCGGCGGCTCTTCGTCGGCTCCGCCGGCGAAGGTGGCGCCGAGGTCCAGTGCGAGGCGGCGGGCCTCCCGCGACCGCGTCATCACATAGACCCTGGCCCCCTGGTACAGCGCCAGCTGGGCGGCGAGGTGGGCGGAGGCGCCGAAGCCGTAGATACCCAAGCGGCCGCCGACGGGCAGTTCCGCGCGGAGCAGGGCGCGGTAGCCGATGATGCCGGCGCACAGCAGCGGAGCCGCTTGCTCATCGGCGAAAATGTCCGGAATCCGGTAGGCAAAATCCTCGGCAACGGTGATCAGCTCGGCGTAGCCGCCGTCGCGGTCCCAGCCGGTGAACGTGGGGGACAGGCACAGGTTTTCCTGCCCGCGAAGGCAGAACCGGCAGGAACGGCAGGTGCCGCCCAGCCACGCCACCCCCACCCGCTCGCCGCGGCGGAACCGGGCCGCTCCGGGGCCGGCGTCGAGCACCTCGCCCACCACTTCGTGCCCCGGGACGACGCCGGGCCGCCGCGGCGCCAGCTCGCCCTCGGCCAGGTGCAGGTCAGTGCGGCACACCCCGCAGACGCGCACGCGCAACAGGACTTCCCCGCGGCCGGGCACGGGGTCCGGGCGCTCGCCGGACACCAGCGGCCCGGCGGCAATCGGGCCCGGCTGCGCAACCCACCAGGCTCGCACAGAGCCTCCCTCTCCCTAACGCCTCTTCCTGAATCGGGGGCTCCGGAGGCGGAGTTCCCGGGCCCTGAAACTCAGCGCGTAATCATGACATTGCAGGGGGCCTTGTGCAGCACAGCGGAAACGGTGTTGCCCAGTCCCCCCACGCGGTTGTGGGTGCCGAGCACCAGCACGTCCGCGTCCGCCGCCGCCTCCACCAGTTCTTTGGCGGCCGTGTGGCCGTCTTTGAGGGTGCCGAAGGCGGCAACCCCGGGGACCAGCCGTCCGGCCTCGGCGACGGCGTGCTCCAGCAGCTCGGAGCCGTGCAGCGGGGTGTGCCGGCCGTGATCCTTGCGAGTCCCGCCCCGGCCCGTCTCGACGTGGACCAGCTGCAGTCCGGCCCCGATCGCGGCCGCGAGCCGGGCGGCGTCGGCGAGGACGGCCGAACTCCGGGCGGCGGCATCGACGCCCACCACCACGGGCCGGCCGGGCAGGTGCGGGCGGCGGACCACCATCAGCGGGCACGGCGCGGAGCTGGCCAGTTCCAGGCACACCGACCCGGCCAGATGTCCCAGCACCCCGCCCATGCCGCGGCTCCCGACAACCAGGAGGGCGGCGCCGTCGGACGCCTGCCGCAGCACCTGCGCGGGCAGGCCGGCTTCCATCACGCCGTCGACGTCGAGCCCCGGGGCGGCCTCGCGGGCCAGCGCGAGGCCCTCGGCGAGGATGGCCTCGGCGGAATGCCGGAGCCCGCTGCCGGCGACGCCCTTGACCGGCCCCAGGTCCTTGGTGAACATCGGCCAGACCCAGGCGTGCACCACCTTCAAGGGCAGGCGGCGGGTCACGGCATGGCCGGCGGCCCAGCGGACGGCAAGCTGCGAGGTTTCGGAACCGTCGTAGCCGACGGCGACCGGCCGGGAAGCTGCTGCAGGTGCCGGCATGTATCCTCCCGGTAGGCGGACGGTGGCAACGGGCGGGGGCACCCCCCAGCGGTGCGTCCCCCCAGTACAGCCCGTGCGGGTGCGGAGCGCCTAGGGGCTTTGGTCCCCCGCCCGCTCGTTGCGGCTGTGCTCCTCCCGCAGCTCCCGTCCTCGCCGGATGTCCTCTTCCTCCCTGGCCTGCAGCTTGTCGCTCTGCTTGGTGTCCCGCGGCGGCAGCTGGATGGTCTCCTCCGCCTCGATGCCAGCCTGGAGCTGGCGGCCGCGCTCGGTTTCGGCGTCGAACTCGGCGCCGAAAAGCAGCGACATGTTCAGGATCCACAGCCAGAGCAGCGCGATGATCACGCCGCCGATGGCGCCGTAGGTTTTGTTGTAGCTGTTGGAGTAGGCCACGTAGAAGCCGAACGCCAGCGATGCCAGCAGGAAGACCACCAGGGCGATGGCCGATCCCATGCTCATCCAGCGGAATTTGGGCTGCTTCACGTTGGGGGTGGCGTAGTAGAGGATGGCAATGGCCACGATCACCAGCACCAGCATCACCGGCCACTTGGCAATGTTCCAGACGGCCAGGAAGGCGCCGCCCAGGCCGATGATGTTCCCGACGGACTCGGCCACCGGTCCGCTGAGCACCAGCATCGCGGCCAGCACGACGACGATCAGCAGGTTCACGACCGTGACGGCGAGCATGGTGCCGCGCAGCTTGAGGAACGGCCGGCCCTCGTCCGTCTCATACACCCGGTTCATGGCCCGCCCGAACGCCCCGACGTAGCCGGAGGCGGACCAGAGGGCGGTGAGCAGGCCCACGATGAACGTCAGGCCCGCGGCCGAGGAGCTGGCCAGTTCTTCGACGACCGGGCGGATCGTGTCCACGGTCTGGCCGGGCGCGATGCCCTGGACGATGTCCAGCAGCGCCGACGTGGTCTTTTGGGCGTCTCCGAACAGACCGAGCAGTGATACGAGCGCCAGCAAGGCCGGGAAAATTGAGAGCACCGAGTAGTAGGTCAGCGACGCCGCGAGGTCGGGGCACTGGTCCTTGGTGAATTCCCGCAGGGTTTTCTTGACGATGTACTTCCAGGAGGGCTTGGTGACCTCGGCGGGGCTGCTCGGCTTGCGCGCGTCGTCCGGGGCGGGCGCAATGCGCGCCTTGGCGGTGCTGCTCTCGGCGGTCTCGGCGTCGTCCATGGAGTCAGTTTGCGCCGGGGTGGGGTTCTTGGCCATTGGAAACTTCTTTCGTGGTTAAGCGCAGCGGCCGGCTGCCCAGCGCGTCAGCGAGGGCAACCGGCCGTCTTCCGGGTCGGGCTAGGCCTGCTGGACGTTGTCCTTGGCGTCGACCGCACGGTCCTTGACGTCGGCGACGGCCAGCTGGCCCTCGCCCTTGACGTTCTGGGCGGCGTCAGCGGCGGTGGCTTTGACGTTCTCCATGGCGTTCTGGGCAGGTTCCTTCAGGCCCTCGGCCACGTGCTTCGCGGCCTCGGTCAGCTCGGTGGTGAGCGGCTCGGCGGCCGTCTTCAAGGCATCGGCCGCCTCCCGCTCCTTGGTGCTCGCCGGGATCAGCGAGGACACCAGCAAACCGGCGCCGAACGCGATGAGGCCCGCAGCGAGCGGGTTGCCCTGGGTCTTGACCTTGGCCTGGTGCGGTGCGCCGGCGACGGCGGAACCGGCGTCGTTCAGGTGCGAGGCGGCGCTGCCGCCGGCGGACTGCACGTGGCCGGCGCTGTGGTCGGCAGCTCCCATGACTTTCTCCTTCACTCCGAACACTGCGTCTTTGACGCGGTCGGTCTGGCGCTGGACGATGTGGGACGGGGTGACCTTGTCGGCCACGGCGTCAACGTTGGTTCCGAGCCGGGCACGGGTTGCTTCAATGTCTGCGCGGATGGCATCCGGGTTTTCACTCATGGTGTGTTCCTCGCTCTAGTGGCTGGGCTTGAGGGTCGGGGGAATTTCCTGGAGGGTCTCCGCGGTCTGGGGGATACCCTTGATCGCCTTGAGTTCCTTGCGGCCCATCGAGGCCAGGACGGCGCCGATGATGCCCCAGATGATCGCGACGACGACGCCGGACCATCCCAGCCCCATCAGGGTTCCCAGCCCCCACCACACGGCGAGCGAAAGGAACAGCAGGACAAAGTGGCCTGCGACGCCGGCGCCGGCAAACATGCCGCCGCCCTTGCCGGCACGGCCGGCGGTCTGCTTCAGCTCTGCCTTGGCGAGCTCCACTTCCTGGCGCATCAGGGTGGACATGTCCCGCGTGACGTCACCAAGCAGGTCGCCCAGGGAACTCGTCTCGGCCTTAAGCTGGGCCTCCGTGGGAGGCATCGGGGTGCCCGTGGGCATCTCGCTGCTCATCGGCGGCCTCCGTCGAACGGATCCTTACGGTCGGGGTCGAGGGCCGGATCAATGCGGTAGGGGTCGGCGGCCAGCGGATCGTCCGCCCACGGGTCGTTCCGGGTGCCGGAGCCCTCGAGCGGGCTCGGCGGGTAGGTGTCGGCGTCGGACGCCGCCGGCTCCTGGTAGGTGCCGTCCGCGGTCGGCTCCGGGTACGTTCCGGCCATGCCGGCCGTCGTCGTCTCCGGGTAGCCCACCGGCGGCGGGGGGACCGCGACGCCGGCGTCCGGGACCCGGGTAACCGGGGTGCCGGGCTGCGGCGCGGTGCCCGTGGAGTGCGCAGTCGGCGTCGTTTCCGGGGCGCCCGCGCTGAGGCTGCGGCTGAGCCGGCCGGCCAGGATGCCGGCGCCGGCGGCGGCCAGCAGGAAGGTGCCGGGGCGCTGGCGGGCGAAGGACTTCACCTCGTTGAGCAGCGACCCGGGGTCGCGGTTGTCGAGCCAGGCGGCCACGGACGAGGAGCGCTCGGCGGCCTGGCGGACCAGATCTGTGGCGACGCCGGGCTGGCCCGACGCTGCCGCCATGGTGTGGAGTTCGCTGGAGATGGAGCGAAGGCCCTGCGCTGCTTTCTGTTGCTGCGCGCCGGCCTGGGCGGTGAGATCGGTCCGGGCCTGGGTCAGGAGGTCCTTGGCGTTGCTCTTCACTTCGCCGGCGACGTGCGCAGCCTCGGCCTTCGCCGTTTCGGTCACGTTCTGGGCCGCGTCTGCGGCCTGGCGGGTCACTTCGGCGGCCTCGTCCTTGGCGGTATCAGTCTTCGACGCCGTGCCGGGGGCTGCTGCTCCGGTCGTTGCCGTTCCGGCCGCAGCCGGCGGGAACGTCGAGCTCTGCCGGAGTTCGGGCTCAGAACCCTGCGTCACTGTCGGGGTGCCGTAGCCGCCGTCCTGGGGCCATTGGTTCTCTGTCATCGTCGCTCTCTTTCCTTGTAGATCTGCTGCCGGGTAGCAAACCAGCAGCGCCGAACTCGAATAGTAAGCATGATTACTATCCGATAGTAAGCACGCTTCGCATTCGATGACAAGGGGGAGCCGGACATTGGTGGTGCGGGCGCCCGCTAGGGTTGAAGCATGAGCAAAACGGCGGACGGCTGATGGCAAAGCGGGGCCGGGCGGCCGGCCGGAACGCCGGAACCACGACGCCGGGGGTGGTGGAGGTGCCGAAGGGCGCGCGCCCTGACGGGCCCGCCGCGGGCGTCTACTACATCGACACCGGCGACTGTGAGCTCACCCCGGACCAGGACAATTCGACCGGCTGGCTGCTCCGGATCAACGGCGTCATGAGCTCCCACATCGACCTGGCGGACCCGCTGTTCCTCGACTTCGAATATATGCGCTGGATCGCCGCGCTGGTGGAATCGCGCTGGCCGCTGGCGGCGCGGCCCAAGCTGCGGGCCCTGCACCTCGGCGGCGGCGCATGCTCACTGGCGCGCTACTTCCACGCCGCCTATCCGGACGCCCGCCAGGTGGTGGTGGAACTGGACGGCAAGCTGGCCGAGTACGTCCGCGGCTGGTTCGACCTGCCCAAGGCCCCGCTGCTGCGACTGCGAGTGGGGGAGGCCCGGGAAGTGACGGAGAGCCTCACGCCGCAGACCAGGGACCTCATCATCCGCGACGTGTTCGCCGGCGCCGTGACCCCGCGGCCCCTCACCACCGCGGAGTTTACCGAACACGCCAAGCGGGTGCTGGCGCCCGGCGGAATCTACCTGGTGAATTCCGGCGACGCCCCCGCCCTGGCCAACGCGCGCGAGGACGCCGCCACCATCGCGGCGGCCTTCAAACACACCATGATCATCGCCGATCCGGCCATGCTCAAGGGCCGGCGCTACGGCAACATGATCATCGCCGGCAGCGATGAGCCGTTCGACGACGACCCCGGCCTCGCCCGGCGCCTGCTCGGCGGCGCGGTACCTGCCCACAGCTGGGACGACGCCAAGGTGCGTGCCTTCGCCGCCGGCGCCGCCGTCCGCCACGACCCGACGGCGCCTGAACCGTCGTCGCCTGAACTGACCGCGCCTGAACCGTCATCGTCGTCGTCGACTGCTCCGTAACCGCCGTTATCCGGCCCGAAAAGGGCGCCTACGGAGCAGCCGCTGCGTAGCCGCCGCGGCCCATCAGCGCCTCACGGTGCGCGTCGGTCTGCTCCCGGAGCGCCTGCACGACGGCGGCCACAGCGGGCCGCCGCATCGAATCCGGCCGCAGGACCATCCAGTAGGGGAGCAGTTCCGCGAACTGCTCCGGCAGCAGCCTGACCAGGTCCGGATGCAGGTCGGCGGCGAAGCAGGGCAGGAAGCCGATCCCGGCCCCGGCCCGCGTCGCCTCCACATGGACAAAAACGTTGGTGGAGCTCAGCCCGTCCCGCATGGCCGGCACCAGCCGCCGCGGGGCGTCGAGGTCGTCCACCTGGAGCATCGAGTCGACGAAATACACCAGCGGATGTTCCTTCAGTTCGTCCACCGACGCCGGCGTCCCGTACTCGGCCAGGTAGCTGCGCGAGGCGTACATGCCCAGCATGTACTCGCCCAGCCGGGCCGCCTCCGCCCGGTGCACCTGCGGCTCGCCGACCACCACCTCGATGTCCAGCCCGGAGCGCTGCTGCAGCGCCCGGCGGGTCACCGTGACGATCTCCACGCTGAGGCCGGGGTGGTGGCGCCGGAGCCGCGCTACCGCGGGCGCGGCGATGTAGGCGCTGAAACCGTCCGTGGCCGTCATCCGCACGACGCCGGTGACCGGGTCCGGCGTCGTGCCCGGCTGCTCGAGCGAGCGCACGGCGCCTTCCACCTGCTCCGCGACGGCCACCGCCGCGGCGCCGAGGTCCGTCAGTTCCCAGCCTCCCGAGGCCCGGGAGAGCACCCGGCCGCCGAGGGCCTTTTCCAGGGCGGCGATCCGGCGCGAGACCGTGGTGTGGTTCAGGCCCAGCGCCTGCGCCGCCGTCGTGAATTTGGCCGAACGCGAGACGGCCAGCAGGACCAGGAGGTCGTCGGGATTTGCCTTCATATCTGCAATTCTGCACACATATCGTGCCCGTTTGGCCATTGAACCGCGGGTAATGTGCGGCAATACTCGATGAAGCCCATTTTCCGTGCCGTGAATCACAGCGCGTGTCACCGTGGACACTAAGGAGAACCAAATGAGCGTAGAACAACGCTCCGCTACACCCCCTGCCGCAGCCTCCAAGGGTGCAGGCCTGAAGAAAATCGTTGCCGCATCGATGGTCGGAACCGTCGTGGAATGGTACGAATTCTTCCTCTACGCCACCGCCGCCACCCTGGTGTTCGGCAAGTACTTTTTCCCCGCCACCGGCAACGAGCTGGACGGCATCATCCAGGCGTTCCTGACCTACGCCGTCGGCTTCGTTGCCCGTCCGCTCGGCGGCATCGTCTTCGGCCAGATCGGCGACAAGCTGGGCCGCAAGCCCACCCTGCAGCTGACCATCGTGATTATCGGCGTGTCCACCTTCCTGATGGGCTGCCTCCCGGGCTTCGCCGACATCGGCTACCTCGCCCCGGCCCTGCTGGTCTTCCTGCGCTTCATCCAGGGCTTCGCCCTCGGCGGCGAATGGGGCGGCGCCGTGCTGCTGGTGGCCGAGCACAGCCCCAACGAGTCCCGCGGTTTCTGGTCCAGCTGGCCCCAGGCCGCTGTCCCGGTGGGCAACCTGCTGGCCACCCTGGTCCTGTTCATTATGTCCAACGTCCTGAGCGCCGCCGACTTCCTCGGCTGGGGCTGGCGTGTGGCGTTCTGGCTCTCCGCCGTGATCGTGTTCGTCGGTTACTACATCCGCACCCACGTCTCCGAGGCCCCGATCTTCCTCGAGGCCAAGGCGCAGCTGGAGCAGGAACAGGCTGTCAGCTATGGCGTCCGCGAAGTGATCCGCAAGTACCCGAAGGGCATCCTGCAGGCCATGGGCCTCCGGTTCGCGGAAAACATCATGTACTACCTCGTGGTGAGCTTCGCGATTGTCTACCTCAAGAGCGTGCACAAGTACGACACGTCCTCGCTGCTGCTCGCCCTGCTGATTGCCCACGTCATCCACTTCCTGGTCATCCCGCAGGTCGGCCGGCTCGTGGACAGCTGGGGCCGCAAGCCGGTCTACCTGGTCGGCGCGATCACCGGGGCCACCTGGCCGTTCTTCGCCTTCCCGATGTTCGACACCCGCAACCCGGTGATCATTGTGCTCGCCGTGACGATCGGCCTGTGCCTGCACGCGTTTATGTACGCCGGCCAGCCGGCCCTCATGTCCGAGCTGTTCCCCACCCGGATGCGCTACGCGGGCGTTTCGCTGGGTTCGCAGGTCACCTCGATCTTCGCCGGGTCGCTGGCGCCGCTGCTGGCCACCGCATGGCTCAAGGACACCGGCTCCTGGCTGCCCACCGCCGTCTACCTTGTGGTGGCCTGCGCCATTACGACGGTCGCAGTGCTTAGCCTGAAGGAAACCAAGGGCATCGCCCTCGAGGAGGTGGACCGGGCCGACGCCGAACGCGAAGGCCTGGCCGTGGCGGCCAACCGCTGAACTGTGTGACTCTGATGACCGTGAATCTCTGAACTGGAAGGCTGGGTAATGGAAAATACGCTCAATGGCCGCAAGGCACTGGTCACCGGCGGCGCGGGCGGGATCGGCGCAGCCAGCGTCCGTGCCCTCGCTGCCAGGGGTGCGAAGGTGGTGGTCGCGGATGTTGATGAGGCCGCCGCGACCGCCCTCGCCGACGAGGTCGGGGGAACCGCCTGGGCGGTGAACCTGCTCGACGTCGAAACGCTGCAGACGCTCAGCCTGGATTGCGACATCCTGGTCAACAACGCCGGGATCCAGCGCATCAGCCCGATCGAGGACTTCGATCCGGCCGACTTCCGCCGCATCATCACCCTGATGCTGGAGGCGCCGTTCCTGCTGGTCCGGGCCGCTCTGCCGCACATGTACGCGAACGGGTTCGGCCGGATCATCAACCTGTCCTCGGTCCACGGGCTGCGGGCTTCGCCGTTCAAGAGCGCCTATGTCGCTGCCAAGCACGGCCTGGAAGGGCTGAGCAAGGTGACGGCGCTGGAGGGCGGCGCGCACGGTGTCACGTCCAACTGCATCAACCCGGGCTATGTCCGGACGCCGCTGGTGGAATCCCAGATCGCGGACCAGGCCAAGGTGCACGGCATCCCCGAGTCCGAGGTGCTGACCAAGATCATGCTCACCGAGGCTGCCGTCAAGCGCCTGGTCGAGCCCGAGGAGGTGGCTTCGCTGGTGGCGTGGCTGGCCTCGGACGACGCCGGCATGGTCACGGGTGCCAGCTACACCATGGACGGCGGCTGGTCCGCCCGGTAGGCGGCGGCCTGCCCGATTCACGAGCGGCGGGTTCCGCTGCTGCCGAGGTGGGACTTGGCGCCCAGTTTCTGAGACCGGGGCGCTGGGTCCCACCTCAGCGCGGCGGGCTCCCGCCGCCGCTCTGGTCGGCGGCGGGGCCCCGGCGGTCCGGATCGATCGAACGTCTCCCCAGCGGAGGCGCCCGGCCGGTCCGGTAACGTCGTAGGCCAACTGTACGATCCGCCGTCGTCAGTAACACGAGTAACAGCTACCCCTTTGGCACCCCCAGACCACTTGGGCCGCACCTGAAAACTACTTACCCGCGGGTAGCTCCCCGGCCTGCCCGACGAGGGCCAGGGTGCCGCCCAGGCCGATCATCATGATCCCGCCGGTGGTGCCTAGGGCGGAGATCCGCCGCGGTGACCGGGCAAACCACTGCCGGGCGGTCCCGGCGGCCAGCGCCCAGGCACTGTCCGAGACCAGGGCGATCATCAGGAACACCGCGCCGAGGGTGGCGAGCTGGAGCGGGATCGCTCCGGCGTGATAGTCGACGAACTGAGGCAGCACGGCAACAAAAAAGACGACCGACTTGGGGTTTGTTGCCCCCACAATGAAGCCCTCCCGCAGCACCCGCCGGGCGGAAGCGGACCGTGCCGGACCCCGGGCTGCCGTCGTTCCGCCGCGGTGCCGGATCGCCTGGACGCCGAGGTAGATCAAGTAGGCGGCCCCGGCGAACTTCACCACGCTGAAGAGCGCTACCGACTGGGCCAGGACGACGCCCACCCCCAGGGCCACCGCCGCGATCTGCAGCAGTTCTCCCAGCGCATTCCCCAGCACACTCAGCAGCCCGCCCCTGCGGCCCAGGGCGAGGGTCCGGCCGATCACAAACAGCACACTGGGTCCGGGGACGGCAATCAGCACGGCCGAAGCCAGTGCAAACGCCAGCATGTTACTCAGCGGAACCATAATTAACTGTAGGCCCGCGCCGGGCCGCCCGCCTTGGGCGGAGGTGGCTTGGCGGGTGGTTAGAGTGGGCGCGTGAGCGAGACGATCCTGCCGCCATTTGCCGTAACGGCCGCGGCCATCCGCCAGTTGGAGGTCCTCGGTGGCAGCGCGCGCATCGACGTCGAGGACGGCGGCTGCTGCGGGCGGACCTACGTCTTTACTCAGGACCCGCAGGGCGAGGGCGACGCCCGCTACGGCTGCCCCGGCGCCGAACTCTTTGTCAGCGCCACAGCCGGCGCAGTTCTCGCCGGGGCGACGCTTGACTACAGTGACCGCATCAAGCCGCCGCGCTTCCGGGTGATCCGCAATCCGAACACGCCGGAGCGCTGTCCGTGCAACCGCTCTTTCGGCCGCGCCTGGCCCGGCAAGGGCCAACCCGGGTGCCGTTCGCGGTGCTCCATGCCGTGGGACATTTCGCCGCACCGCTAACCGGCTCAGGGCGTCAGCCAGGCGCCGGGGATGCCTCCCGTGCACGGGGATTCCGTGACCTGCGGCCGGCCCGGAGGTTGCGCCAGTGCAGAGCCACGGCCAGCACGATCAGCGGCACGTGGATCGCCGGCAGGCTCCGGGCAAACCACTGGGGCAGGTAAATGTCAGTCACGGAGCCGCTCTCGTCGCCGAGGCGTTGCGCGACCGCCGTCAGCGGGCAGTGGAAGCCGTTGCCCGCGAAGATCGCCGTTTCGGCGAACACGACGGCGCCGGCAATGCCGGCCCGCCGGTCGGAGCGCCCCCGGATCCCGGCGTAGAGGACGTACACCATCGACGCCTCGATGCTGAACCAGGCCAGCGTGTGCACGGCCTTGACGGCTTTCAGCCCGGCTTCCTGCAGGCTCCCACCGCCGACCACGCCCGCGTCACCCCTGCTGCAGGGCCAGGACGATAATGGCGGCATTGATGCCCAGCCCGATCAGCCACCACGGGTTGAATGTGAGCAGCAGCAGGGCCGCGGAGATCCCCGCCCCGGCAACCGTGACCGGAATCCACCACGGCGCCGCCACCAGGACCCCCAGGCCGCCGAGGCCCAGCACCGCCGCCGAGGCGATGGCCAGGGCAGCGGCCAGCCGGCGCACCTCCCCGGCAAACGGGGACCGGCCGACGTCGAACGGCGCCTTCGCGTCCGGCCGCGGCAACCAAATGGCCAAGTGGACGAGGCCGTGGGCGACCAGAAACAGTCCTGCGAGCCAGCGCACGGCGGTCCTCCTCGTGTTCCGGGCGTGGGTCCAGCGAAGCACTGCCGCCCGCCGCCGGGCTAGGGGAGTAAGTCCCGCGGAGCGCCGGCAATGTCTGGTATTCCAGACGCCGCCCGGAGCTTCTTGCCCGACGGCGCCGGTAGCCAGGGTGCATGCTTAAGTACGGGATACCGGACACCGCCCGACGTCGAAGAGGACCATATGTCAGCCGCCATCACCCCGCCAGACGCGGCCGCCAGTGCCGCGCCGAAGCCCGCCGCCAAATCCGCCAGGGCCGCGTCCAAGGTGCCGGCGGCCGAGAACACGCTGCGCATCCTGAAGCTGCTGGCCTCCAAACGCGGGCCGATGGCGGCGTCGAACATTGCCACCTCCCTGGGCCTGCCGCGCTCCAGCGTCTACCACCTGCTGGGGGTGATGGAGGCGAACGGCTTTGTGCTGCACCTGCACGAGGAACAGCGCTACGGCCTCGGCATCAGCGCCTTCGAACTCAGCAGCGCCTATTCCCGCCAGGAGCCGCTCTCCCGGCTGGGCCGGCCCATGCTGGCGACGCTCGTGGACGTGATCGGCGAGAGCGCCCACCTGGCCGTGCTGCATGGCCGGGACGTGCTCTACATTGTCGAGGAGCGGGCCAAGAACCGGCCCTCGCTGGTGACCGACGTCGGCGTCCGGCTGCCCAGCCACCTCACCGCCAGCGGGCGCGCGATCCTGGCGGCGCTGCCGAAGTCCCAGGTGAGGGCGCTGTACCCGAACGCCGCCGCGTTCAGTGCGCGGCATGAGACGGAATCGCCCATCACCAAGTACTCCACGCTTTCCTCGCACCTGGACCAGGTCCGGCAGCGCGGCTACGCCACCGAACACGGCGAGGTGACGCCGGGCTTCGGCTCGATCGCCGCCGCCGTGACGGACCACACCGGCTGGCCCACCGCCGCCGTCGCCGTGACCTTCCTCGAGGACAAACTGCCCGCCGAGCAGTGGCCGGTCCTGGCCGCGCGGGTCAAAAAGGCCGCGGATGACCTCTCGGCACGGATCCACGGCCGCCCCAGCCCAACCAGCCCGCAGTAGTTGTCGTTTAGTCGCCGCAAAACGACAACAACTGCCAGTTAGTTCGGTCTGGCATCCCGGACAGCACCCGTTCGAACCCCCTGTTTACGGGCCTCCGGACAGGCTTTAGTTGATACAGAACCTCTTCCCGCGAACCACCCCAGAGAACGAAGGAGCCCCCATGGCACCCGCCGATTTCACCACCGGTGCCCGCCCGGTCAAAGCAGCCCGCGGCGCCGAGCTCACCGCCAAGAGCTGGCAGACCGAAGCCCCGCTGCGCATGCTGATGAACAACCTGGACCCCGAGGTCGCCGAGCGCCCCGATGACCTGGTGGTCTACGGCGGCACCGGCCGCGCCGTCCGGTCCTGGGCCGCGTTCGACGCCATCACCCGCACGCTGGAAACCATGGAAAAGGACGAGACCCTGCTGGTCCAGTCCGGCAAGCCGGTCGGCGTCTTCCGCACCAACGAATGGGCCCCGCGCGTGCTGCTGGCCAACTCCAACCTCGTCGGCGACTGGGCCACCTGGCCCGAATTCCGCCGGCTCGAGGCCGAGGGCCTGATGATGTACGGCCAGATGACCGCCGGGTCCTGGATCTACATCGGCACCCAGGGCATCCTGCAGGGCACTTTCGAGACCTTCGCCGCGATCGCCCGCAAGCTCACCGGGGACGAAAACGGCACCCTCGCCGGCACCCTGACCCTCACCGGCGGCTGCGGCGGCATGGGCGGCGCCCAGCCGCTCGCCGTCACCCTGAACGACGGCGCCTGCCTGATCGTCGACGTCGACGAGAGCCACCTGCGCCGCCGCGCCGGCAAGCGCTACCTTGACGAGGTGGAGACCGACCTCGACACCGCCATCGCCAAGGTCCTGAAAGCCAAGGAAGAACGCCGCGGCTGGTCGGTGGGCTACGTCGGCAACGCCGCCACCGTCTTCCCGGAAATCCTGCGCCGCCACAACGCCGGCGAGCTCACCGTGGACATCGTCACGGACCAGACCTCCGCGCACGACCCCCTGAGCTACCTGCCCGAAGGCATCACGGTCGAGGAATGGCACCGCGAGGCCGCCGCCGACCCGGAAGGCTTCACCAAGAAGGCCCAGGCCTCGATGGCCAAGCACGTCCAGGCCATGGTCGAATTCCAGGACGCCGGCGCCGAGGTGTTCGACTACGGCAACTCCATCCGCGACGAGGCCCGCAAGGGCGGCTACAACCGCGCCTTCGAATTCCCCGGCTTCGTCCCCGCCTACATCCGCCCGCTGTTCTGCGAGGGCCTGGGCCCGTTCCGCTGGGTGGCCCTCTCCGGCGACCCGGAGGACATCGCCGTGACGGACGCCGCCATCAAGGAACTCTTCCCGGAGAACAAGCACCTGCGCCGCTGGATCGACGCCGCGCAGGACCGGGTGGAATTCGAAGGCCTGCCAGCCCGCATCTGCTGGCTGGGCTACGGCGACCGCGCCAAGGCCGGCCTGCTGTTCAACCAGCTCGTGAAGGAGGGCAAGGTCAAGGCCCCGATCGTAATCGGCCGCGACCACCTGGACTCCGGCTCTGTCGCCTCGCCGTACCGCGAGACCGAGGACATGGCCGACGGCTCCGACGCGATCGCCGACTGGCCGCTGCTCAACGCCCTGCTCAACACCGCCTCCGGCGCCACTTGGGTATCGATCCACCACGGCGGCGGCGTCGGCATCGGCCGCTCCATCCACGCCGGCCAGGTCTCGGTGGCCGACGGCACCGACCTCGCAGCGCAGAAGCTCGAACGCCTCCTCACCAACGACCCCGGCATGGGCGTCATCCGCCACGTCGACGCCGGCTACGACCGCGCCGTCGAGGTCGCCAAGGAACGCGGCGTCCGCATCCCCATGCTCCCCACGGACTCCCTAACCTCGCAAGCTCGGCCAGGGAACTCTGTCCGTGTGGCCCCAGAGTCCCGCTAGCCCAGCCCGCGAAAACCCCGTCGATTGCTCCGTAAGTGCCGTTTTGAGCCCTGAAAAGGGCCGTTACGGAGCAATCGATGGGGAAATCCGGCTCAAAACGATCAGATTTAGGTAGACCCCAATGACCTTAACCACCCACTCGCCGCTCACTGTCACCCTCGGCTCCAGCGGCGTAACCCCCGAGGACGTCGTCGCCGTCGCCCGCCACGACGCGCAGGTCACTATCGCCCAGGACGCGCTCGACGCCGTCGCCAAGGTCCGCGCCCACATCGACGACCTGGCCCACAGCGAGACCCCGGCTTACGGGATCTCCACCGGCTTCGGGGCGCTGGCCAACCGCCACATCCCCAATGAACTGCGCACCCAGCTGCAGAAATCCCTGATCCGCAGCCACGCCGCCGGCATGGGCCCGGCCGTGGAACGCGAAGTGGTCCGCGGCATCATGTTCCTGCGCGCCAAGACCCTCGCCTCCGGCCGCACCGGCGTCCGTCCCGTGGTGCTGCAGACCATGGTGGACGTCCTCAACGCCGGCATCACCCCGCTGGTCCGTGAATTCGGCTCGCTCGGCTGCTCGGGAGACCTCGCGCCGCTCTCGCACTGCGCTTTGGTCCTGATGGGCGAAGGCGAAGCGACGGGACCCGACGGTCAACTCTATGGAGGAAAAAACAGCGGCAAGGGACGACGCCCCGTCGCCGAGCTCCTTGCCGAACACGGGATCGAACCCGTCACGCTGGCCGAAAAGGAGGGCCTGGCCCTGGTCAACGGGACCGAGGGCATGCTCGGCATGCTGCTGATGGCGATCGCGGACCTCCGCCAGCTGCTCACGACGGCGGACATCACCGCCGCGCTCAGCGTCGAGGCGCTGCTCGGCACGGACCAGGTCTTCCTGCCCGAGCTGCACGCCGCGCTGCGGCCGCACCCGGGACAGGCCGCCTCCGCGGACAACATGCTCCGGGTCCTCTCCAACTCCCCGATCGTGGCCTCACACCGGATCAACGACACCAAGGTCCAGGACGCCTACTCGCTGCGCTGCGCCCCCCAGGTGGCCGGCGCCGTCCGTGACACCGTGGACCACGCCGCCCTGGTGGCCTCCCGCGAACTCGCCGCCGCGATCGACAACCCGGTGGTGCTCCCCGACGGGCGGGTCAGCTCCAACGGCAACTTTCACGGCGCCCCGGTGGCCTACGTGCTGGACTTCCTGGCGATTGCCGTCGCGGACCTGAGTTCCATCGCCGAGCGCCGCACCGACCGGATGCTGGATCCGGCCCGCTCGCACGGGCTGCCGGCCTTCCTGGCCGCCGATCCCGGCGTCGACTCCGGCCTGATGATCGCGCAGTACACCCAAGCCGGCCTGGTCTCGGACAACAAGCGCCTGGCCGTGCCGGCGTCGGTGGACTCGATCCCGAGCTCCGCGATGCAGGAGGACCACGTCTCGATGGGCTGGCACGCGGCCCGCAAACTCCGCCGCGCGGTGGAGAACCTGCGCCGTGTGCTGGCCATCGAACTCGTGACCTCGGCCCGGGCCCTGGACATCCGCACCCAGCTCTCCGGCGGCCACCTGAGCCCGGGCCCGGCGGGGGCCGCGGTCATCGCCGCGCTGCGCGACGTCGTCGACGGCCCGGGCACCGACCGGTTCCTCTCGCCCGAGCTGGAGGCTGCGGACGCGCTGCTGGCCTCGGGCAAGGTCCGGGCGGCCGCCGAATCCGCCGTCGGAAATCTGGCCTGAGGGCAAAGAAAATACGAGGCAGGCAGGGATTTTCCGGCGCCCCCGAAATCGTGCGCAACACGGTCAACGGGGGTCCGGAAAATGTAGTAAAAATATGACCAAGCCCACACCAAAGATGTTGTGGCCTAAAAATTGAAAAACGAACCTACAAAGGGGTAGAAGTTCATGAAATCACGCGGGACGGTCATGTCCAGGCGCACGGCGTTCGCCGCCACGGTCTCCGACTGGAAGAGCCTCAAGGCGGGCGACCGGGTCGAAATCGTGAAGCACGCACAGCTGCTGGCGGCCGGTGAAGTCGAAGAGGTCTCGGCCAGCGGTAATGTGCTCTGGCTGGTGCCGGGCGCGGCACCGGAGCCGCAGCTGTTCCTGAAGTCCGACGGCGTGCAGGTGCGGCGGAGCTAAGCCCCCGTGCCGCGAGCGGCAAAGCGAAGGGCCGGTGCGGGGAAATCCCCGTACCGGCCCTTCGACGTCTGGCAGCCCGCGGGCTAGGCGGCGATGTCCTCGTGCGTTTCGCCGAACGGCACGGTCTCGTCGAGCGCCACGGTGTACGCGCCGGGCTCGTGGCGGGTGACCCGGATCCCGCAGCGGCGGTCCTGGACGGCCGAGGCGATCAGCGTGTTGACGGCAGTTTCAAGGCCGTGGTGGACCTCGTGGGCGCTGGCAAACGAGAGCCTGATGGACGTGGCGTCAGCGGCCTGGGCCGGCATGGTGTGTGTGTTCATTGACTGGTCTTTCCTAGAGTCCGGCCGGTTGGCCGCCCTCTATTCTAGTCTGTCCGGCGTGGCTTACCGGCCCGGAGCCGATAGTGTGCAGGTGGCGGTATATCTTTTGAGGCGAGGGGCGCCGTTCTGGTTGGAACGGCGCCCCGACCCATTCCACGCCCGCGTCCGGTTTTGCGGCAGGAGGACAGGCCAATGTTCGAGGCTCCCAGTGTTGTCTTCACCGCGGCCGGAATCGCCGTTTTCATCGCGGCCGTGCTGCCCAAACTGCTGCGCAACGCGCCCCTCTCCATGCCCATGGTCTTCCTCGGCGCGGGCATGCTGGCGTTCACCCTGATGCCGGCCCTGCCGGACCCGAATCCCCTGCAGTACGGGGAGTTTGTCACCGTCTTGACCGAAGTCTGCGTCATCGTCTCGCTGATGGGCGCCGGGCTCGCGCTGGACCGGCCGCCCGGGCGCCGGCAGTGGTCGACGACCTGGCGCATGCTCGGCCTTGCCATGCCGCTGTGCATCATCGCGCTGACCCTGCTGGGACTGTGGTTCCTGGGCCTCGGCCTGGGCGCGGCGCTGCTTGTCGCGGCCGCCCTGGCCCCCACGGACCCGGTCCTGGCCTCCGAGGTGCAGGTGGGGGAGCCTGCGGACGAGGAAGAGGGTACAGGCCGCGAGGACGAAATCCGCTTCGGGCTGACGTCCGAGGCGGGCCTGAACGACGGCCTCGCGTTCCCCTTTGTCTACCTCGCGATCGCCATCAGCTTCGCGGGCGCCTCCCCCTCCGGCTGGCTGGGGCACTGGCTGGCGGTGGACGTGCTCTGGCGGATCGGCGTCGGCGTGCTGCTGGGGCTGGCGACGGGGAAGCTGCTCGGACGGCTCTTTTTCACGGCGCGGCATGAGAGCGTCAGGCTGTCCAACCATTCCGAGGGGTTCGTGGCGCTGGCGGCGACGTTCCTGGCCTACGGCGTGACCCAGATGGTCGCGGGCTACGGGTTCGTTGCTGTGTTCGTCTGCGCCGTCACCATCCGCGCCGCCGAGCGCACGCACGGCTTCCACCGGGTGATGCACTCGTATGTGGAGCAGTTGGAGCGGCTTCTGACGGTGGTGATCCTGGTGCTGCTGGGCGGGGCGATCGCGCGCGGCCTGCTGGCCGGGATCGGCTGGACCGAGGTGCTGGTGGCCCTGGCGTTCCTGCTGCTGGTGCGCCCGCTGGCCGGTTGGCTGGGGCTGGCACGGGGCAAGACCGGCCCCCGCGAACGCATCGCGATCTCCTTCTTCGGCATCCGCGGCATCGGCTCGCTGTACTACCTGGCCTACGCCCTCGGCCAAGGAAACTTCGGCGCGCAGGCGGAGCAACTCTGGGCCTTTGTGGGGCTGGTGGTGGCGATGTCGATCGTGCTGCACGGTGCAACGACGGCGCCGGTGATGAACCGGCTGGACCGGCTGCGCCAGCGCCGCGCGGTGGAACAGCATGGCGACGAGGGCGAGGCGCCGTTCACGGCCATCTGAGCGCTTCCGCCGCGGCGGTGCCGCTAGCGCAGCAGTGTGTTGATCAGCCGCGCGGCCACCTTGGCGGTGCGGCCGTCGACGTCGAACCCCGGGTTCAGTTCCGCAACGTCCAGGTGCAGCAGCTTCCCGCTGGCGGCCACCTGCCGGCAGAGGCCGCTGATCACCGGCAGCGGGACGCCGTAGGCGGCCGGGGCGCTTACGCCGGGCGCCACCGACGCCGGCAGCACGTCCAGGTCAATGGTCAGGTACAGCGCGTCCACCTGCGCCAGGAACGCGGCCACAAAGGCGTGCGCTGCGTCCGCCGAACAGTCCTCGTCCAGCAGGTAGTCCACACCGAGGTCTGCCGCGGTCCGGAACAGCGCGGCGGTGTTGTTGGGTTCGGAAATCCCGACGACGGCGTACTTCAGTTCGCGGCCCGCGGCGGCTTCGGCCCGGGCCATCTGCAGGAACGGGGTTCCCGAGCTGGGCACGGGCTCGTCACGGAGGTCGAAGTGGGCGTCCAGGTTCAGCACGCCCACCGTCAGGCCCTCCCGGACCGAGGCGGAGCCTGCGACGCCCAGGTAGCTGGCAAAGGCGGTCTCGTGGCCGCCGCCGAGCACCACCGGCAGGGCACCGGCGTCCAGCAGCCCGGTGATTTGGAGGCCGGCCCGCGCCTGCCCGGCCTCCAGCGCGTCCCCCGTGACGGTGACGTCGCCGGCGTCGTGCACCTCCCGGTCCAGGTGGAAGGCGAGCGGGCCGAGCGCGGCGCGGATGGCGGCGGGTGCGGTGGCGGCCCCCACCCGGCCCTTGTTCCGGCGTACGCCGGCGTCGCTGCCGAAGCCGAGGAGGACGGCCGGCCGGGCGCCGGAGGAGCCGGCAGGCTGGGGGTGCGGCGGCCGGTGCGGTGCATAGGGCGTCACAGCCTGCCACCAGCGGCGGTGCTCGGGGCCGTCGCCGTCGAACCTCCCGGTCCAGGGCTGCGGCGGGACATCGGTGGCGCGGGCGGGAGAAGGCATGCTCCTAGCTCACCCCAGCCCAGGCCGGAAAACCAGCAGCGCCGCCGCCGGAGTGTCCGAAATCCCGGAAACTCCGCTTAAACGCCGCCGAGATGACAGTTCGCGGCAATGTTTTCCAAAAACACTGCCGCGAACTGTCATCTCGGCGGACGGGACGGTGCGGGGATCCTAGTGGATGCCGAGCGCGGCCTCGATCGGGCCGATGCCGAAGAACAGCAGGAACGCGGCGGCCACAGCCCACATCAGCGGGTGCACCTCGCGGGCGCGGCCCTGGACCAGCCGGATCAGCACGAACGAGATGAACCCGGCGCCAAGGCCGTTGGCGATCGAGTAGGTGAACGGCATCAGCGTGAAGGTCAGGAACGCCGGGATCGCGATGCCCCAGTCCTGCCAGTCGATCTTGCCGACCTGGGAGACCATCATGAAGCCGACGACGACGAGCGCCGGAGCCACCGCTTCGAACGGCACCAGGTTGATCAGCGGGGTGAAGAACATGGCGACGAGGAACAGCAGGCCGGTGACGATGGAGGCCAGGCCGGTGCGGGCGCCCTCGCCGATGCCGGCGCCGGATTCGACGTAGATCTGGTTGGAGGAGACGGACGCGCCGCCGCCCACGATCGCGCCGAGGGCGTCAATCTGCAGCACCCGGTCCACGTTGGGGATGTTGCCGTCCTTGTCGATGGTGCCGGCCTCGGTGGCCAGGCCCACCATGGTGCCCATGGCGTCGAAGAAGATGCTCAGCAGGATCACAAAAGCCAGCAGGGTGGCGGCCACAAAGCCGAGGTGCTCGAACGCGCCGAACGGGTTGGCTTTGCCGATCAGCGACAGGTCCGGGGCGGCCCATTCGGTGAACTTGGGGGCCACGAGGGACCAGCCCTGCGGGTTGAAGTTCTTGCCGTCGAAGCTGGGGCCGATGTGCAGCGTGAATTCCAGGATCACGGACAGGATGGTGGAGCTGACGATGCCGATCAGGATCGCGCCCTTGACCTTGCGCACCACCAGGGCGATGGTGAGGACCAGGCCGAGCACAAAGACCAGGGTGGGCCAGCCGAGGAGCTTGCCGTCGAAGCCGAGGCCCACGGGGACGGTGGTGCCCGCAACGTCCGGGATGCGGCGGACGAAGCCGGCGTTCACCAGGCCGATCAGGGCGATGAAGAGGCCGATGCCTACCACGATCGCGGTCTTCAGCCCCTCCGGAACGGCCTTGAACACCGCGGTCCGGAAGCCGGTGAGCACCAGGATCAGCATGGTGACGCCGGAGAGGACCACCAGGCCCATCATGTCCGGCCAGGTCAGGCCCGGGTTGGTGGCGACCGTGACGGCCACGAACGCGTTGACGCCGAGGCCGGTGGCCAGCGCGAAGGGATGCTTGGCCCAGGCGCCCATCAGGATGGTCAGGATGCCGGCCACGAAGGCGGTGACGGCGGCGACTGCCGGGAAGCCGAGCGTTCCGCCGGACGAGTCCGGGCCGGAGAGGATCAGCGGATTGAGGACCACGATGTAGCTCATGGCGAAGAACGTGGCGAACCCGCCACGGATCTCGCGTGAGAAGTTCGACCCCCGCTCGGAAATCTTGAAATACCGGTCGAGTGCAGAGCCCTGCTTAAGCATTGGTCCTCCGGGAGGGAAAAGGGGTGTTAGCTAAATCCTATTGGGCGTGACGGCGCCCACCCGCCAAACTCGCCTAGTCTGTAAGGAAGCCAACACTAGGAGCGGGCCAGTCATGCGTTTGACCAGACAACTTCCCGGTGCCCTGCTGGGCCTGACCGCGCTGGTCGCGTTCCTGCTGGGCGCCGCGCTGCTGGGTGCCGGAGCGGCGTCCGCCCATGACTCGCTGGAATCGACCAGCCCCGCCGCCGGCGCAACGGTGCCCGCGGCGCCCGGGACGGTTTCACTTACCCTCAGTGAGCGTCCGCTGGCGCTTGGCACGCAGATCAAGGTCAACGACGCCGCCGGCACCAATTGGTCCGACGGCGCGGTGCAGATCGTGGACAACGTTGCCTCGCAGAAGCTCAAGGCGGGCGCCCCGGCCGGGCCCTATACGGTGCAGTGGCGGGTGGCCAGCTCTGACGGCCATCCGATCGAGGGCACTTTCACGTTTACCGCCGCGGCGGCCGCCGCAGGCGCGGCCGGTACAGCATCGGGCACCGCCCCGGCGTCGGGCACGGTGCCGACGCTGGGCACCGCCCCGCCTGGCTCAACGGTCGCGCCGACGCCGGCGCCGGACGCCTCCCAGCCGTTCCCATGGAGCATCGTGGTCTTCGTCGCGGTGGCCGTGGGCATCCTGGTGGCCCTGGCGCTGTCGGCGAAGCGCCGCCTCAACGCCGGGGACGGCGACGCCACCGGCGCGGGAACCAGCCCGGGAAACGAAGACGTTTAGAGGCGCTTAGGCCGGCAGGGCCAGGCCGCCGGAGAGCAGGGACGGCATGCCTTCCGGGTTGACCTTGGCGGAAATGGCCTGGCCCACCAGCTTGGCCTGGCGCAGGACTTCCTTGGGCGTGGGCGTGATCAGTTCGCCGACGCCGACGAGGTACATGCCGAGCGCGTGCATGGCGGCCATCAGGTTCTGGCCGGCAGCCACCCCCAGCTCGGCCAGCATGCGGCGCAGCTGGCTGTGCGCGCAGCGGGTGAGGACCAGGTGGTCGGCGTACAGGATCCCGCTGGGGGTGCTGACCGCCCACGGCTGCCTCCGGTGCGCGCCGGCGGGCACGTCATCGCAGGCGCCGCCCAGCCCTTCGACGCCGAACCCGTCAGCATCGAGGTGGTCCAGCTGCAGGGCCCGGACGTCGTTGCGGATATCGAGCTTGTGGCTGATGGCGTAGTTGCGCAGGTGCCGCAGGATCTCGTTGCGTTCCCTGAGCGTGGCCGCGTCCGCCGCGTCGCAGCGCTGCAGCGAGGAGGTGTTGGCAGGGTTCCCCGCGCCGAGCAGGTCCAGTCCGTCCACCACGATGGCGTCGACCCCGCGGCGCTGCAGCTCGCTGGCCACCGCCAGTCCCGAAAGCCCCGTCCCGATGACCACAGTGCTGGTCCGTTCGATTCCGCCGTACACGGGCATGCTCGACACTGCGGGGTCCTTCCTCGAGTAATGCGGATTCCGGACTTGTGCCCGGGATGCTTTTCCATCGACCCGTCCAGGCGCACTCTACGGGGGAGCCAACGATCTGAAAGACGAGTCTCGGTTCAGCAACGCCTCAGAGGATACCCAAGATTGCCGGCTGTGAACAGGGCAGACTTCAGTTTGATTTTTCGCGGTTTTACGCGGTTTCGAACGGGCGCCAGGCGCCGGATCGCCGCCGTTCCGGGGCTTCCCGGGCCGCCCGAACGGTCTGTAAACACTTGGTAAAACCTGCCCGCCGGGCAGGTGGAGCCCGCACCCGCACAGTTCTGGCAGAATAGCCGCAACAGAGCCACGTATCGCGAGGAGGCGGACCCCATGGCCCGAGAACAGGTGCATCCGGACCCGGCGGGAGACGCGGCCGGGGAGCATGCTCCCCGGGGGATCGTGGTCGGCGTGGACGGCTCGGACCACAGCCACTGCGCCCTGGTTTGGGCGGCCCGCGAAGCCGAGCGCCGGCGTCGTCCCCTGCATATCGTGACCGCCTACTCGGTGCCCGTCTTCGCCGCGTCCGGGCTGGACGGCGGCTACGCCACGGTGGATGATTCGGTGATCCGCGAAGGGGCCGAGGCGATCCTGAAGCAGGCGCTGGACAAAGTGGCCGGCTACAACATCGACGTCGACGCCTCGGTGGAGAACGGCGATGCCTCCGGTGTCCTGCTGGAGATGACGGAGACCGCCGAACTGCTGGTCTTCGGCACCCGCGGCCGGGGCGGCTTCGTGGGCCGGCTCCTCGGATCGGTCAGCAGCGCGCTGCCCGCGCACGCCAAATGCCCCACCGTGACCGTCCCGCTGATCTGCGGGGACCGGCTGGGCGAAACAACGGACGACAAGCACGTCCTCGCCGAACGGGTGAAGTCCGGGCACCAGCCGGTCGAAAACGTCGTGGTGGTGGGGGTGGACGGCTCCGAACAGGCCCGGGTGGCGGTGCTCGAGGCCGCGGCCCAGGCCGAGCGGCTCTCGGCACCACTGCGGGTGGTCTGCGCCGTCCCGCAGTACAGCGGCTCGCTCGCGTGGGTTCCGGCCCCGATGGACCGCGAGGCACTCTTCGCCGACATCCGGATTCAGCTCGACGCCGGCGTGGCCTGGCTGAAGAGCCACTTCCCGCGGCTGGAGGTCGAAACCCAGCTCGTGGACGGTTCCCCGGTCGACATCCTCGTCGAGGCAAGCCGGCACGTGGAACTCGTGGTGGTGGGCACCCGCGGCCGGGGCGGCTTCGCCGGGATGCTGCTGGGATCGACCTCCGACGGCATCCTGCACCACGCCAAGGGCCCGGTCATGGTGGTCCCGGACCGGGAGGATCCCCGGCTGGCCGACCGGCCCAGCTTCGGACCCATGCTCGGCTCCTAGGCCGAACGCTTCCTCGCCCAAGGGAGGGCCGCCAGGTGAAGCATCCATCCGTTCCGGGGACGCAGCCGCAGGAGCCGGAGCCCGGACTCGTCCTGGCCCTGGAGCGGACCGGGGCGGAACGGCTGGCCGACGTCGGCGGGAAGGCCGCCAACCTCGGCGAACTGCTCCGGGCCGGGCTGCCGGTCCCGGCGGGCTTCTGCCTGACCACCCAGGCCTACCGGCGGGCCACCGAAAGCGCCGGCCTCGACGCCGTGCACGCGTCCCTGGCGGGGGCCTCTCCGGAGGACCTTCCCGGGCTCGCAACCCTGGCGGCGTACGCCCGGGACCTGGTCCTGGCGGCGGACGTCCCGGCCGACGTCGCCCTGGCGGTCCGCGAGGCGTACGCGGCGCTGGGTCCGGATGTCCCCGTGGCGGTCCGCTCGTCCGCCACGGCCGAGGACCTGCCGTTCGCCAGTTTCGCCGGCCAGCAGGACACCTTCCTCAACGTCGTGGGTATCGAGGCGGTCCTGGCCGCGGTCCGCCAGTGCTGGGCCTCGCTCTGGACGGACCGCGCGGTGAGCTACCGCGCCGGCCACGGGATCAGCCCCGCGGGCGTGGCTCTCGCCGTCGTGGTGCAGCGGATGGTGGATGCCGCCGTGGCCGGGGTCCTGTTCACCGCGAACCCGGTCACCGGCAGGCGGCATGAGGCGGTCATCGATGCCAGTCCGGGGCTCGGCGAGGCCGTCGTGTCCGGGGCGGTCAATCCTGACCACTTCGTCGTCGACAGCGCCACCCGGCGGATCCTCGAGCGCCTGATCGGGAGCAAAGCCGTGGTCATCCGGCCGCTCCCCGGCGGCGGGACCGCGCGGGTTGTCCAGTCCGACGCCGGCACCCGGCCGTGTATCGACGACGCCGGCCTCCTGGCGCTGGAGCTGCTCGGCCGCCGCGCGGAGGTGCACTTCGGCGCACCCCAGGATCTCGAATGGGCGATTGACGACAGCGGAGCGGCGTGGCTGACCCAGTCCCGGCCCATCACCACGCTCTACCCCCTGCCGGAGCGGCAGCACGCCCCCGGCGGAACCCGCGTTTACCTGTGCTTCAGCCTGGCCCAGGGCCTGACCCGGCCCCTGACCCCGATGGGGCTGGCAGGATTCCGGCTGATCGCCTCGTCCGTAGCCCGGGCGGCGCATTTCGAGGTGCCCAACCCGCACGACGGCCCAGCGCCGTACGCCGCGGCCGGGCAGCGGCTGTTCTTCGACCTGACCCCGGTGCTGCGCAACGGCGTCGGACGGGCCCTTGTGCCGCGGGTGTTCGACGTGATGGAGGCCCGCTCCGCGCCGGTGCTTCGGTCTTTTTTCGATGACCCCCGGTTCTCCGTCACCAGCCGCTCGCCGTGGCGGCTGCTGCGCCACGTTGTCCCGGTGGCGGCCCGGGCCAGGGTTCCGGAGTCGCTGCTGCGCGCCCTGGTCCGGCCGGAGGCTGCGCTGCGCCGCGCAGAGCGCTTCGGCGAACGCTTCCGGGCCGCCCTGGCGGTGCCGGCAGGGTCCACCGCGGTGCAGCGGCTGGACCACGTGGAGCGCATCCTGGGCAGGGAACTGTTCCCGGTGGTTCCCAACATCCTTCCGCTGCCCGCCCTGGGCTTCGCCCTGCTGGCGGCCGCCGGGAAACTGCTGGGCACCAGCGCCGGGCCGGGCGCGCTGCAGCAGGTGCTGCGGGGGCTGCCCCACAACGTCACCACCGAGATGGACCTGGCACTCTGGGAGCTCGCCGAGGCGATCCGGGCCGACGCCGGCGCCGCGGCAGTGTTCGCGGGCGCCGGGTCCGACGCCGAGGCGGTGCCGGAGCTGGCCCGCCGCTACCAGGCCCGGGAGCTGCCCGCCGTCGTGCAGTCCGGGCTTGCCGGATTCCTGGGCCACTACGGGCACCGCGCGGTGGCGGAAATAGACCTCGGGGTGCCCCGCTGGTCCGAGGACCCGGCCCACATCCTCGGGGTCCTGGCCAACTACCTGCGGCTGGAGGATCCCGGCCAGGCCCCGGACCGGCAGTTCCGCAAGGCGGCCCAGGACGCCGAGGCCCAGATACAGCGGCTGGCCGCCGCCGCGGGCCAGCGGGGCAGGCTGCGCACGGCACTGGTGCGGGCGGCACTGAAGCGCACCCGGATGTTCGCCGGGCTGCGGGAACTGCCGAAGTACCACATCGTCGAGGCCCTCGCCGCGGTGCGCGCACAACTGCAGGCCATCGGGACGGAGCTGGCCGCGGCCGGCCGCATCACGGACGCCGACGACATCTTCTTCCTTGACCTGGTCGAGGCCCGCGAGGCCCTCGCCGGACGGCCGCTGCACACGGTGGTGGAGGGGCGCCGTGAAGACTATGCCCGGGAACTGGGCCGCCGGCATATTCCGCGGGTGCTGCTCTCGGACGGCACCGAACCGGAAGCACTGCGGTCCCGCGCCGCCGGGACGGGGGCGGATGCGGGGGTGCTGGGCGGCACCCCGGCGTCGGCCGGCACCGTCACCGCCGCGGCCCGCGTCATCCTGGACCCGCAGGGCGCGCGGCTGGAGCCCGGCGAGATCCTGGTGGCACCGTCCACGGACCCGGGCTGGACGCCGCTGTTCCTCACCGCCGGCGGGCTGGTGATGGAGATGGGCGGGCCCAACTCGCACGGCGCCGTCGTCGCCCGGGAATACGGCATCCCCGCGGTGGTCGGAGTTCCGGACGCCACCACGTTGATCCCCACCGGGCAGCGCATCACGGTCGACGGCGGCGACGGCAGTGTGGTCCCGGAGGCCGGACCGGCGCCGTAGCCCAGTTGAAGCAATCCGAGGGGAAGCCGTGATGCCGGCCGTTCCCGGGCGTAATGTTGATTCATGAGCTGCAATGTTGGTGCGCGGTCGCTATGACCCGCCCTTGGCTGCGCTGGTTGCCGGCCGTCACCGTTCCTGCCGTGATCGCCGCCGGGGTGCTGGCGGGATCCCTGCCGGCCAGCGCGGGCGACCCGCTGCCGGCCAAATCGCCCGAGCAGGTGCTGGCGCTGATCGCCCAGCACCGCGACACGCCTTTCTCCGGCACGCTGGACCAAACCTCCAGCCTTGGCCTGCCGGAACTCCCGCAGGCCGGACCGGGAGCATCCAACGGCGACACCGCCTGGCTGGAGCTGCTGACCGGGCCGCACACCGCCCGGATCTACCGTGACGGCCCGGAGAACGCCCGCATCCAGGTGCTGGACCGGCTGGCGGAGCGCGACGTCGTCCGGCACGGCGACGAGCTCTGGTTCTACAACTCCAAGGACAACACGGCCGCGCATGCCGTCCTCCCGGCCGGTGGAAAAACCCGCCATGGTTCCGGGCGGGAATCCATGCCCGCCCCGGACCAGCTGGCCGAAAAGCTTCTGGCGAAGCTCCAGAAGAGCAGCGACGTTTCCGTCGGGACGGATGTCCAGGTGGCCGGACGCGCCGCCTACCAGCTGATGCTCACGCCGAGGTCCTCGTCCACCCTGCTGGCCTCTGTGGCGATCTCGGTGGACGGCCAGAGCGGCATGCCGCTCGGCGTCGAAGTGAAGGCACGCGGCCAGGCGGAGCCGGCGTTCCGCGTGGCGTTCGCCAAGCTCTCGCTCGAGACCCCGGACCCGTCAATCTTTTCGTTCAGCCCGCCGCCCGGGGCCACGGTCAAGGAAATCCCGGTCCCGGACCACAACTCCGACGGCACCAAGGGCCGGCCGGATGACAAGGCCAAGGACAACGCCAAGGAAGGCCACAAGGATAAGGTCCACGTCAGCGGGACCGGCTGGGAATCCGTCGTCGAACTCCCGGCAGGTGCCCTGACTGGGGCCGCCGGCAAGGCACCGGAGCAGCAGGGTGGGCCCGGCAGCGCGGCGTCGCTGCTGGCCCAGGCGAGCGTCCCGGTGCCCGGCGGCAGGCTGCTTTCCACCGCCCTGGTGAACGTGCTGATGCTCGACGACGGCCGGGTCTTCGCCGGATCCGTCCCGCTGGAGCGGCTCCAGGCCGCGGCCGCCGGGCGGTGACCGCCGTCGCGCCGTCCGCCGAACTGAGCATCGAGACCCGGGGGTTGAGCAAACGCTTCGGCCGGCAGCTGGCGGTCGACGGCGTGGACCTGGCCGTGCCGCGCGGTTCCGTTTTCGGGTTCCTGGGCCCGAACGGCTCGGGCAAGACCACCACCATCCGCATCATGCTGGGCCTTGCCGCGGCTTCGAGCGGCTCGGTGCGCGTCCTTGGCGAGGAGATGCCGGGGCAGCTGCGCACCGTGCTGCCGCGGGTGGGCGCCCTGGTCGAGGGTCCGGCCTTCTACCCGTTCCTTTCGGGGGCAGCGAACCTGCTGCGCTTCGACGCCGCGGACCCGGGGGCGCCGGCAGGGACCCGGCGCGAGCGCGTGCGCACGGCGCTCGAGCGGGTGGGGCTGGGGCATGCGGCGGACAAGAAGGTCCGGGCCTACTCGCTGGGGATGAAGCAGCGCCTCGGCATTGCGAACGCCCTGCTGGTGCCCCGGGAGCTGCTGGTGCTGGACGAGCCAACCAACGGCCTGGACCCGCAGGGCACCCGCGAGGTGCGGCACCTGGTCCGTTCCCTCGCGGCCGACGGCGCCACGGTGTTCGTCTCCAGCCACCTGCTCGCCGAGGTGGAGCAGATCTGTACCCACGCGGCCATCATGAGCGCCGGACGCCTCGTGGCGCAGGGCCCGCTGACGGAGCTGCGACGGGCCGGGCACGCCAGGATCCGGCTGCTGACCCCCGACCCCGGGGACGCCGCCCGGGTGATGGCCGTCCTGGGGCTGCGGGCCGACGGCGCCACCGCTGCAGCGGGCGGCGAGTTGCTGTTCGCGCCGCTGCCTGCCGAGCCCGACGACGGTGCGCCCACGCCGGAGGCAGTGGTGGAGGCCCTCGTCGCGGCCGGCGTCCGGGTGCGCGGCTTTGCCCTGGAGCAGGGCAGCCTCGAGGACCGCTTCGTCGAGCTGACGGGGGAGGGGTTTGACGTTGCCCAGTGATCCGTCGGTAGCTGTCCATCCGGCCGCGGCCAGGGCCCCCGTCCTGCGCCTGCTCGGTTCCGAACTCGGCGTGCTCTTCCGCCGCCGCCGGACCTGGGCCATGCTGCTCGCCCTGGCCGCCATCCCGGTGCTGATCGCCGTGGCCGTGCGGCTCTCCTCCGCCGTGCCGCCGGGCCGCGGGCCCGCGTTCCTGGACCGGATCAGCCAGAACGGGCTGTTCGTGGGCGTCACCGCGATGCTGGTGGCCGTTCCGCTGTTCCTCCCTCTGACGATCGGCGTGGTGGCCGGCGACACCCTCGCCGGCGAGGCGGGCCTGGGGACCCTGCGGTACCTGCTGGCGGCCCCGGCCGGCCGGGGCCGGCTGCTGCTGGTGAAGTACGCCGGCGCCGTCGTGTTCGCCGTCGCCGCCCCGCTCACCGTCGCGCTGGTGGGGGCCGGCATCGGGGCGGCGCTCTTCCCGGTGGGGCCCGTGACCCTGCTCTCCGGCGACACGATCGGCGCCGCCGAAGCCCTGGGGCGGCTGCTGCTGATCGCCGCCTACCTGGCCGTGTCCCTTGTGGGACTCTCCGCGATCGGCCTGTTTATGTCCAGCCTCACGGACGTGCCCGTCGGCGCGATGGCGGCCACGGTGGTGCTCGCCGTCGTCGCCCAGGTCGCGGATGCGCTGCCGCAGCTTCAGTGGCTGCACCCGTGGCTTTTCAGCCACCGCTGGCTGGACTTCGCCGACCTGCTGCGACAGCCCATCGTCTGGGATTCGTTCGCCGCCAACGCCCTGCTGCAGGGCGGGTACCTGGCCGTGTTCGGGGCGCTCGCCTACGCCAGGTTCGCCACGAAGGACGTGCTCTCCTAGGTCCTCCGGCCGGCGTCAGTACGGGCTTCAGTACGGGGTATCAGCACCGGGGGTCAGTAGCGGGCGGCGACGGGGTGGAGCTGCATCCCGGACATGGCGGCGAGGTCCGTCACGGTGATACCCGCATCCTCATTCAGCGCCTGAACCACCCGTCCGCCGCCGAGGTAGATGGCTACATGGTAGAACCCCGGAGCGGAGCCCCACACCAGCAGGTCGCCCGGCTGGGCCTGCGAAAGCGGGACGTGGACGGGCGCCTGGGCGAACTGCTCGGACGCCGTGCGGGGCAGGGACTTGCCGGCCGCTGCGAAGGCGTTCTGCACCAGGCCCGAGCAGTCGAAGCCGTACGCGCCGGTTCCGCCGTACTGGTAGAAATACGGCGCGCCGGTCTTGCCCAGCGCCACCGACATCGCCGTCTGGTTGGAACCGCCGGGAGCGGGAGCGGGAGCGGGCGCGGGCGCGGGCGGGGGCGCCGGTGCGGGCGCCGGAACGGGCGCGGGCGCGGGGACTGGCGGCGCGGGACGATCGGGAGCCGCCGGGGGAGCAGGCGCCGGCGGAGCAGGGACGGCTGGCGCAGGCACGGCGGGCGCGGGCGCGGGCGCCGGCTGCCCGGGCCGGGCGGGCTGCGGTGCCGGAAGCTGGTTGGAGCGAGCCGTTACGGCCGCCAGCTGGGCCTGCTGGCGCTGCCGGTCCAGGGCATCCACCCGTGCCGACTCGAGTGCCACGGTGGTGTTCCGCAGCGTGGCCAACTGGTCCACCAGCACCGTGCGCTGCGCCGCGGCATCGGTAACCGCCCGCTGCCGGGCCTCGTTGGCCCGCTCGGCGTCGGCCTTGCGCGATTCCGCAGTGCGGGCAGCGTCGTCGGCGGCGCGGTCGGCGTCGGCCGCGGAGGCCTTGGCCGACTGGGCGGCAGCGGCGGCGGTCTCCGCGGACTGGAAGGCCCGGGTGCGGCCGGCGGCCACCGCCTCAAGCGTGGCGGCCTGCTGCAGGGCCTGGCCGTTCCCGCTGACCAGGCTGCCGAGGGCCGGCGTCATTCCGCCGTTGCGGTACAGGTCCCCGGCGAGCTGGCCGATCAGCTTCCGCGCCTTGGTCTGCTCGGCCTCGGCCGCGGAGGCCTTGGCGGCCGCCAGCTTGGCGGCGTCCCGCCGGATCCCGAGCTCCACCAGGGCGTCGGCGTAGGCGTTGTTGGCGGCGAGCGAGGCTGCCAGCCCGTTGTCCCGGGCCGTGGCCGCCTCGGCCAGGAGGCGGTCGATGCGGGTGACCTGCTCCGCCGTCGCGCTTTCACTGGATTTCGCCGCGGCGATGTCCTCCGGCGAGGGGAGATCCGGGGCGGCCGGCACCCTCACGCCCGGGACGGAGCCCGCCGGCGCCGGAGCGGCCTGGGCGGGGGCGGACAGTGTTGCCAGCAACACGACGGCGGTGCACAGGGCTGCGGCCCTGCCGCCGGGTCGGGTCCAAACCATGGAAAACCTCGCTGCATTCAGGCTGGCGCGAGCGAGGTAGGAATTTTGGCACGGTGACATGCCCCTCTGCGGATCGCCCAGCACGGACGAGGCTACGTGCCAAATATCACTTTGGCAACAGGAGTCACATCAATAACATAAACAACAATGATGTCATTCGGTCACATTTGTATCGGCGTGTCGCGCCGTGGCCGCCGGACGTCAGGCGTGCTGGTGGGCCTCGTGCTCCGCGTGCGTGGCAGGTTCGAGCTGGAAGGTGCAGTGCTCGGTGTCGAAGTGCGAGCCGAGGCAGCTAACCAGCTTGTCCAGCACCCGGTCCGCCCCGCGGGCGCCGAGGGCCGCGTCCTCCACCACCACGTGCGCGGAGAACACCGGCACCCCTGAGGTGATGGTCCAGATGTGGATGTCGTGCACGGAGACCACACCGTCCACGGCCAGGATATGTTCGCGGATCATCTGCACGTCCACGCCCTTGGGGGTGGCTTCGAGGAGCACGTCGACGACGTCGCGGAGCAGGTGCCAGGCCCGGGGCAGGATCATCAGGGCGATCACGATCGAGGCGATGGTGTCCGCAGCATGGTAGCCGGTGGCCATGATGACCACGGCCGCGACAATGACGGCGAAGGAGCCGAGCAGGTCGCCGAGGACTTCGAGGTAGGCGCCGCGGACGTTGAGGCTTTCCTTCTGGGCGCCGCGCAGGATCAGCAGCGAGACGAGGTTGGCGACCGCGCCAAGGACGGCGGCAAAGAGCATCACGTCCGTCTGCACCTCGGGGGCCGAACCGAGCCGCCGGATGGCCTCCGTGAAGATGACCACGGAAATGACGATCAGGACCAGCGCGTTGGCCAGCGCGGCCAGGACCTCGGCCCGCTGGTAGCCGTAGGTCCTCGCATCGCTCGCCGGCCGCGCCGCGATCCAGGCGGCCAGCAAGGCGATGAAAACGCCAGCTGCGTCGGAGAGCATGTGCCCGGCGTCGGCCAGCAGGGCCAGCGAGCCGGAGATCAAGGCGCCCGCCACCTGGATCAGGACCACGGCAAGGGTGATGCCCAGCACGGCGATCAGGCGTTTGCGGTGCTTGGAAGTCGCCGTGATCCCGTGCGAGTGGCTGTGGTCGTGTCCCATGATTCCAAGGCTAGTCGCCCCGGGGCCGGCTAGCCCCAGCCGAGCTCGTGCAGCCGCTCGTCGCTGATGCCGAAGTGGTGCGCGATCTCATGCACCACGGTGACGGTTACTTCCTCGACCACGTCCGCGCGGGAGGCGCAGAGCTCCAGGATCGGCCGGCGGTAGATGGTGATCCGGTCCGGCAGCGAGCCGGCGTCCCACCAGGAATCCCGCTCAGTCAGCGGCACCCCCTCGTACAGGCCCAGCAGCACGGTGTCCGGGTCCTCGCCATGCTGCGGGATGTAGTCGTCCTCTATGAAGACGGCCACGTTGTTCATCGTCTTCGCCAGTTCCGGCGGGATCTGGTCCAGGGCGTCGCCCACCGCGGCTTCGAACTCGTCCTCGGACATCGGGAACGGCCCGCCCTGATTCCCGGTGCGCTCGCCGTCGCCGTCGTTTCCGGAGTCGTTTCCGTCGGGCACGATCGGCAGGCCGGGTGGCAGGGAAGCGGGCATACTCAGAACTCTATGCCCCCGGCTTCGTGGCCGGCCCGGAAGCCCGGCGGGAAAACGGGCGGGACCGGCGCCGGGTCAGGGAGACGCCGGCGAGGCAGATCACGCCGCCCACCAGGCCCCAGATGGTGGGAATTTCGCCCAGCACCAGCCAGGAGATCAGGATCGTGGTGCCCGGCACCAGGTAGGTGGTGGCGGCGAGCCGTCCGGCGTCGATCAGGGAGAGGGCGTAGGCCCAGGTGGTGAATGCGATCGCGGTGGGGAAGACGCCGAGGTAGACCAGGCCCAGCGTCGCGGGCAGCGGCGCGGCCTGCAGTTCGGCGACGAGCTGGCCGCTGAAAGGCAGGCAGCACACGGCGCCCACCATGATGCCGAACCACGTGGCCTGGGCCGCGGGGAACTTCCGCAACACCGGCTTCTGCACGATGACGCTGACCGCGGCGAGGGCGGCGGCGAGCAGGCAGAGCAGCACCCCGGCGACATCCGCCGTCGAGCGCTGGCCGGAACCGAGGGCAATCACCGCGACGCCGCCGAACGCGACCAGGCTGCCGATGATCAGCCAGCGCGGGAAGCCTTCCTTCAGGATGATCCCGGCCATCACGGCCACCAGAATGGGGTTGACGTTGATCAGCAGGGCGGCCGTGCCGGCGTCGAGCATGTGCTCGGCGGCGTTCAAGGCAACGTTGTAGCCGCCAAACCACATCACGCCGTAGGCCAGGATGGGCCACCACTCGCGGCCCCTGGGGAACACGGCCGCCCTGCGGAACTGCGGCAACACCACCAGGCCCAGCACGACGGCGGCCACCGAAAGCCGGCCCAGGGTCAGCGCCCCGGGGGAGAAGCTGGGTCCGACGGCCCGGATGCCCACGAAGGCGGAGGCCCACAGCACCACGGTGACCACCACGGCGGCGATGCCGAGCCCGCTGATCTGTCCCGGCCGGAGGGGCGCCTTGGCCGCGGCGGGCGGGGCGGCATGCGAGGCCGCTTCGTGGGTGCTGTTGGGGTGGGTGCTGTCCGGGATCGTGGTGCCCGGGTGGGTGCTGTCCGGAGTGGGGGAGCCTGTCGCGGCGGTTGTTGCCATGCTGCCAATCTAGCCCGAGCGGCGGGCCGGCGGCTGGCGGAAATCGGTCAGGTCTAGTCGGTTTCCTGCCAATGTTCCGGGCGCTGGTCCGGCAGGGGTCCGGCCGGCCTCACCGGAGGACGCGGGCGGCCGCCTGGACGGCGTCCGCCACCTCGCCCAGCGCCGCCGAACCCCGCCGCCACTGCTGCCAGTACAGGGCGACGTCCACGGGGGTGGCGGGACCGAGGAGCTCCAGTGCCCCGGCCCGGAGGTCCTCGCCGATTTCGATCTCGGGCATCAGGCCCCACCCCATGCTCCAGCGGATGGCGTCACCAAACTCCTGGGCGGCCGGGACGTAGTGCCGCGGCGGCTGGAGGGCTGAGGGACTGAAGCGGCGCAACCAGCGGTCCTGCAGATCGTCCTTGCGGTCATAGACCAGCACCGGGGCCTGGGCCAGCGCCGCCGCCGTGACGCCGGATTCAAACCAGCGGCGGGAAAACTCCGGCGCGCAGACCGGCAAGTAGCGCATCACGCCCAGCCTGCGCGAGGAACAGCCCGGGACCGGCGCCGCCGTCGCCGTGATCGCGGCAGCCGCGGCGCCGGCACGCAGGAGGTCCAGCGAGTGCTCCTGGTCCTCGCGGAGGATCTCCAGCTGGATGGTGTCCCCGACTGCTGCCAGGCCGGCCAGGGCCCAGGTGTGCAGTGAATCGCTGTTGATCACCAGGGTCAGGCGCGTCCGCCCGTGGGGTTCCGCCGGCTCCAGCTCCTCGGCGAGGTCCGCGGAGAGCAACTCCAGCTGCCGGGCGAACCGCACCACGGCCTGGCCGGACTCCGTGAGCCCCGGCGGCCGGGCCCGGGTCAGCACCGGACGGCCGACGGCTGCCTCGACGGCACGGATCCGCTGGCTGATGGCCGAGGGAGTCACGGACAAGTGGGCGGCCGCCGCGTCGAAGCTGCCATGCGTGATGATGGCCGCCAGCGTCCGGGCCTGTTCGGGCGAGATGTCGATCATTAGCTCATCTTATGTATGCGCAGAAAGTTTAACTGGTTTCATCTGGATGCGGACCCTACCGTGGAACAGTGATCTTCCCCCTGGTTTCCGGCCTGTCCGCCGGGCTGTCCCTCATCGTCGCCATCGGCGCGCAGAACGCCTTCGTGCTGCGCCAGGGCATCCAACGCTCCCACGTCGCCACGGTGGTGGCAGTCTGCGCCGTGTCGGACCTGCTGCTGATCCTGCTGGGCGTCGCCGGCATCGGCGTCCTGCTGGACCGGGCGCCGGCCGCCCTGGTGGTGATCCGGTGGGCCGGGGGCGCCTTCCTGCTCGCCTATGGGGCGCTCGCGGCCTGGCGGGCGGTCCGCGGGCAGCAGCTGGACCAGGCCGGAGACAAACCCGCCGGCAGCCGGGCGGCCGTGCTGGCCACCTGCCTCGCCTTCACCTGGCTCAACCCCCACGTCTACTTGGACACCGTGCTGCTCCTCGGCTCGCTCGCGACTGCCCAGGGCGAATCCGGGCGGTGGTGGTTCGCCGCCGGGGCGGGCCTGGGCAGCATCGCGTGGTTCACCGCGCTCGGCGCAGGGGCACGGTTCCTGACCGAGCTGTTCCGGCGCCGGGCGGCGTGGCGGGTGCTCGACGCCGTGATCGCCGTCGTGATGGTGACCCTGGCCGTGTTGCTGCTGGCCTGAGCGGCGCGGCCGTTTGGCCTGGCCTGGCCGTACCTCGTCGCCGCGCCTACTTGCCTCGCCGGGACCAGGCCAGCAGCCGGTCCACGGGCCAGGTGGTGATGATCCGCTCCGCGGGCACGTTGTTCCGGGCGGCCCGCTCCGCGCCGTACTGCAGGAAGTCCAGCTGGCCCGGGGCGTGCGCGTCGCTGTCAATGCTGAAGAGGCAGCCGGCGTCGAGCGCCAGTTGGATCAGTTCATCCGGCGGGTCCTGGCGCTCCGGCCGGGCGTTGATCTCGACGGCGACGTCGTGGTCTGCGCAGGCCGCGAACACCCGTTTCGCATCGAACTCCGACGCCGGCCGCGCCCCCCGCGAGCCGCTCAGGAGCCGGCCGGTGCAGTGGCCCAGCACCCGGGTGTGCGGGTCCTCGATTCCGGCCAGCATCCGCCGGGTCATGGTCCGGCTGTCCGCGCGGAGCTTCGAGTGCACACTCGCCACCACAACGTCCAGGCGGTCCAACAGTTCCGGGGTCTGGTCCAGTGTCCCGTCCTCCAGGATGTCCACCTCGATGCCGGAAAGCAGGCGGACACCCGGGTTGCCGGCATCGATCGTGGCGACCAGGTCCAGCTGTTCGCTCAGGCGTTCGGCGCTCAGGCCGTTCGCGATCCGCAGCGTGGGCGAGTGGTCGGTCAGGGCCAGGTACTCGCGGCCCAGCATCCGGGCAGCATCCACCATGGCCTCCACCGGGGACCCGCCGTCGGACCAGTGACTGTGCGTGTGCAGGTCCCCGCGGAGGCCGGCCAGCAGTTCGTGACCGCCCTCTGCGAGCGGGGTGGCGCCGCGTTCGCGCAGGTCCGCGAGGTAGTCGGGGACCCCGCCGTCGACGGCCTGGGCGATCACCTCGAACGTCCGGTCGCCGATCCCCTTCGTGCGCTTGAGCCGGCCGTCCCGCCTCCTCGCGGCCAGTTCCTCGGGCGGGAGGCCGGCGATCAGATCGGCCGCCTTCCGGAAGGCCTGGACTTTGAAGGTGGTGGCACGCTCGCGTTCGAGCCAAAAGGCGATCTCGGTCAGGGCAGCGACGGCGTCCATCTGCCCATCATCCGCACAGCCGCACCCGCCTTGTCCAGACCTTGACCGGGGCGTATTCCCGGGTTCCGGGGCCGATTTTGGAGTTTCCGGAAGTTGGCCCTATAGTTTTATAGGTCCAGTTCGGAGGAACCCGAAGGGCGCAAAACGGAAGGCTTCGACCCTTGTTTTTTGCCCTCGTTTCAGTGGGTCTACCGGATGGCGTCCTGGCCCCCATCGTCTAGCGGCCTAGGACACCGCCCTTTCACGGCGGCGGCACGGGTTCGAATCCCGTTGGGGGTACGCAAGGAACTGGTCAAGCCGGATGAAAAAGTCTGGTAGGCTAAAGGCCTTGAAAAATTGCAGTAGCGATACTGCAAGCAGCAAGAAACAGTAGTAAAAGTAAGGCCCTGTAGCGCAGTTGGTTAGCGCGCCGCCCTGTCACGGCGGAGGTCGCGGGTTCAAGTCCCGTCAGGGTCGCTCTGATTGCCAGAAGAAATTCCGGCCGTCAAGGTGACACGTCACCTAGGCTCTGTAGCTCAGTTGGTAGAGCGTTCGACTGAAAATCGAAAGGTCACCGGATCGACGCCGGTCGGAGCCACCAGCTAGAACCCCGCAGTTCCCAGTGTTTACACGGGAACTGCGGGGTTTTTTCGTTGCCAGCGTGAAGCGTGGGCCGGCGCGGACGGCGGGGCGCCGACGTCGGGAAGTCGTCCTCTCGCCGTCCGGGCGGCTCAGCGCCAGCCGAGCTGCGGCGCCACGTGCTGGAGTATGGATTCGATCACGTGGGCGTTGTAGTCGACACCAAGCTGGTTCGGGACAGTGAGCAGCAGCGTGTCTGCGGCTGCGATCGCCTCGTCTTCGGCCAGCTTGGCGGCAAGTTCGTCCGGTGCGCCCGCGTAGGACCGGCCAAAAATTGCCCGGGTCTTCTCGTCGATGTTGCCCACCTGGTCCGAACTCCGGCGGTCCCGGCCAAAGTAGTGCCAGTCGCGTTCGTCCGTGAGTGCGAAGATGCTGCGACTGACCGAAACGCGCGGTTCCCGCTCGTGCCCGGCTTCCTTCCAGGCCTGCCGGTAGAGCTCGATCTGCTCCGCCTGCTGGATGTGGAACGGCTTGCCGCTCTCGTCGTCCTTGAGCGTGGAGCTCTGCAGGTTCATGCCAAGCTTGGCTGCCCAGACGGCAGTGGCGTTCGAGCCGGAACCCCACCAGATACGCTCGCGCAGACCCTCCGAGTGCGGCTCCACGCGCAGCAGACCGGGTGGGTTCGGGAACATCGGGCGCGGATTCGGCGCCGCAAATCCCTCACCAGTGAGCACCTCGAGCAGACGCTCGGTGTGCCGGCGGCCCATGTCGGCGTCGGACTCGCCCGCAGCGGGAGCGAAGCCAAAGTGGCGCCAGCCCTCGATGACCTGCTCGGGTGACCCCCTGCTGATGCCCAGCTGCAGCCGGCCCCCGGAGATCAGGTCTGCCGCGCCGGCGTCCTCCGCCATGTAGAGCGGGTTCTCGTAGCGCATGTCGATCACGCCGGTACCGATCTCGATGCGGCTGGTCCTTGCCCCGATCGCAGCAAGCAGCGGGAATGGGGACGCATATTGCTGGGCGAAGTGGTGGACGCGGAAGTACGCGCCGTCCGCCCCCAGTTCCTCGGCCGCGACGGCGAGGTCGATCGCCTGCAGCAGCGCGTCCGCCGCTGTGCGCGTGCCGGATTCTGGGTGGTCGGTCCAATGGCCGAAGGACAGGAATCCGATCTTCTTCACACCAAAGCCCAACAGGGCGGCGGAGGCTCCTATTCCCCCGGTGCAGGGCGCGGCCGGGGTTTTTCGTTTACAGCAGTACAACCCATTCTGCGTAGAAGATCCCAAGGGCGGCGGCGACGAACAAGCCCGCAATAATCCAGAAGCGGGCCACCACGGTCACCTGTTCCCAGCCCTTCAATTCAAAGTGGTGATGCAGCGGCGTCATGAGGAAGACGCGCTTGCCTCCGGAGAGTTTGAAGAAGCCCACCTGGATGATGACGGACAGGGTGATCATCACGAACAGCCCGGCCATGATGACCAGGAGCAGCTGGGTGCGCGACAAAATGGCGAACCCCGCGATGGCGCCACCGAGGGCGAGTGACCCGGTATCGCCCATGATGATCTTCGCCGGCGTGGTGTTCCACCAGAGGAATCCGACGAGCGAGCCGCACAGTGCGGCGGCTATCAGGGCCAGGTCCAGCGGATCCCGCACTTGGTAGCAGATATTGGCGGGGACACTGGGATCAGCGCATCGTTGGTTGAACTGCCAGATGCCCATCAGCATGTAAGCACCGAAGACTAGGATCGACGCCCCCGCGGCGAGGCCGTCGAGCCCGTCGGTGATGTTCACGCCGTTGGATGCCCCTGTGAGCATCAAGATGGACCACAGGATGAACAAGATGGCGCCGATCAGCGGCCCGGCAAAGGCTAAGTCGAACGGCGTGTCCCGGACGAAGGAGATTGCGGTGGAGCCGGGCGTGCGGCCGTTCTCGTCGGGAAAGCTGAGGGCGAGGATGGCGAACGTGGCCCCGACCGCCGTCTGGCCGATGATCTTCGCCGGCGCAGTGAGCCCGAGGCTGCGCTGTTTGGAAACCTTGATGTAGTCATCGAAGAAGCCCACAAGGCCCATGCCGACGGTGACCATGAGCAGCAGAAGTCCCGAGGCAGTTGGGCCTGCCGAGGCCACTCCAAGCATCGTCATGATGCCGTGGGTTGCGAAGTAGGCGATGACCACGGAACCAATGATCCATACCCCGCCCATGGTGGGAGTGCCTCGCTTGGTGTGGTGCGAGGTGGGCCCGTCGTCGCGGATGAACTGGCCGTAGTTCTTCTTCACCAGGTAGCGGGCGAGCACCGGCGTGCCGCCCAACGCCAAGATCAGGGCCAAGCCCGCAGCAAGCAGCAGCGCAATCATCTCAGAGGTGCACCCTTCTGTTCCCCGGACTAGGTCCGTCGCATCCAGTCGTTGGCTGAGGTGGATCGCCGGGCACCGCCGCCGCCTCGTTCGACGCCGATCCTAGCGGATCGATCTTTCACCCCGCGGCCCGGCACCTCCATCCGTTGCTCCGTAGTGGCCCTTTTGGGACGCCAAAACGGCGCTTACGGAGCAATCGATGAGTGCTCGACGGCGGGGGCCGGGTTTGGAGACACGCCGACAGACCCGGCTAAACTCGCACGCTGGGGAAGACGCCATTGCCGCGGTCCGTCCTGAGGACGGGGCCGCGGCGCAATCTCGACCAGAAGAGTGACTTTGAAAAAGACTGCACGCCCGCTGACCGCCGCCGCCCTGCTCGCCGCCCTGGCCTTGACCGCCTGTTCGGCGCCGGAAGCCGCGGCGCCGCCGTCGTCCTCCGCCCCGGCAGCGTCCGCCTCCGCAACGCCCAGCCCCACCAAGTCCTCGGGCCCCTACGGCGACTTCCCGACGGCGGCCGAGGCGTGCAAGACGATTTCGGAGCAGGCTACCGGCGCGTCCCTGTTCCCGCTCTCGGCGGCGCAGGGCAAGACTGCCGAACTCGAACAGCTCAAGGCCGAACTGAGCCGCACGGCCGAGCGGGTCCCGGACAGCCTGAAGGCCGACTTCGCAAAACTCAACCAGGTAGCCGTGGCCGGCCTGAGCGACCAGACCGTCTACTCCAGCGGCAAGTTCCAGGACGCCATGGCACCGGTGACGGGCTGGATCGCCGCCAACTGCAAGTAGGCGGCTCAACCCCGGCGGCCGGCCGACTCAACCCCGGCGGCCCGTCCTAAATCCCGCCGATCCGGCCCCACGGTCGCCCCCAAGGACTAGGGTGGTGTCAAAGAGAAGGGGGAGTGCCAGATGGAGTACCAGGATCCTCAATCCGCGCCGGGCCTTGAGGCGGGCCCGCCGGAGACGGCGCGTGCCGCGACCGGCCGCACCGTGATATCCGAAGCCGCCGTCGCCAAGGTGGCCGGCATCGCCGCCCGGGCCGTCCCCGGGGTGTACTCGCTCGGCAGCGGCCCGTCCCGCGCCCTCGGCGCCTTCCGCGACGCCGTCGGCAGCACGGACCACGCCGCCGGGGTGCGCGCCGAGGTGGGCGAGACCCAGGTGGCCGTGGACATTGACCTCGTGGCGCTCTACGGCACCCCGCTGCATCCCCTGGCGGACCAGATCCGCGCCGCGGTCTACACCGCCGTGGAGGAACTCGTCGGCCTCCAGGTCATCGAAGTCAACATTGAAATCCACGACGTCTTCGTCCCCGGCCCACCCAAGCCGCCGGCCCCCGGCGAAACCCGGCCCGTGAGAGAGGCACTCCAGTGAACCTGACCGTAGTCGGCCTTGCCGCCGGCGCCTTCCTGGCCTTTATGTCCTTCGCATTCGGCGTCTGGGGTTTCCTGGGCTCCCTGCTCTTCATGGCCCTCGGCGCACTGCTGGGCCGGGCGGCAGAAGGGAAACTGGACCTGCGCAGCGTGTTTGACGCCATCACGGGCCGGCGTTCCTCCTCATGAGCGTCCCCGCAGGACGCCCGCTGGCCGGGCACAACCGGATCAGCACCCAGGCCCTCACCAGCGTCGCCCGCGCCGCCGCCGCCGAGGCGCTCGGCGTGCCGGCCCAGGACGTCCGGGCGGACTGGACCGACGACGGCGGCCTGCTGGCCCTCTCGCTCGTCACACCGATCGCCGTCCCGTCGCTGACTGCCGTGTTGCGGGACCCGGCCCGCGTAGCCGGCTTCGGCGGCCCCATCTGGGACCGCGCCGTGGTCGCGAAATCGCAGATCCTGCGCCGCGTGACGGAACTCAGCGGCGCGCAGCTGAGCCGGGTGGACATCCGCATCAGTGGCGCCAGCGTCAGCGACGGCGGGAGGGTCCGGTGAGCCACGCAACGGAACGCCACTATGGCGACGGCGCCGTGCCCCGGGAGGCCGGGACCCGGGAAACCGGAGCCGGCACCGTCGCGGCCCCCGGCGCCGGCCCCGGGAGCCGCCCCGGGGCTGCCGGAATGGAGCGCGTCCTGGCCCGCGAGACCAGTTCCTCCCGCGCCTTCGCCGCCGCCATCGCGGCCATCCTGGTTATCGGGCTGTGTGGCTACGCCCTGCTGGAGACCGCGGTGCGCGCCGTCGGGCAGCCGCCGTGGCTGATCGACCCGCAAACCGCGGCTGACCGGATCACCGCCCTTCCCGCCGGCGTCGACCCGCTGCTGCTCGGCGTCACCGGCGCCGTCGTCTTTGCCGCCGGACTCTTCTTTTTCCTCAACGCGGTGCTGCCCGGACGGCGTGCCCGGCACATCCTCGCCGATCCGCGGGCTGCCGTCGTGGTTGATGACGAGGTGATCGCCTCGGCGCTGGCCAGGCGTGCCCGGCTGGCGGCCAACGTCACGCAGGAGCAGGTGATGGTGGTGGTATCGCGGCGCCAGGTCTTGGTCAACATCCGGCCCACCTCCGGCGTACCGCTGCGCGAAACGGACGTGCTGGACGCCGTGACGGAGGAACTCCGCGACATGGCGCTCTCGCCCATGCCCGAGGTCCGCGTCAACCTTGCGTCCTCGGGGGTGATCGGCGCGTGAACGGCACCCCGCGGATCCTCAACCGGATCCTGATCGGCATCCTCGGCGCCAAACTCCTCGCCATCGGAACCCTGCTCGTGCTGCTCGCCACCGTGCCTGCCGTGGGCAGTTGGTGGCAGGGCTGGTCCGCCGGGGTGTGGGGCGCCGTCCGCGGACTGTTCGACCGCACCCGGTTCCCCGGCCGGTCCGAGAGCTGGCTGTGGATTGTCATGGTGGTCCTGCTGCTGGCCGTCATCGGGGTCATGGTGGCCTGGCTGGCGCAACAGGGGAAAGGCCGCGCCAACCTGCTCGTCGCCGAGGACGACGCCGGCGAGGTCCCGGGCAGCGTGCGGATCGGCGGCGGCGTGGCGGAACAGGCCCTCAGGGCCGCCCTGGCCGACCGGCCGGACCTGGCCGGCGCCACGGTGGCCACCTACGAGTTCGAGGGCGAACCGGCACTGCGGGTCAGGGTGCAGCCACGCCAGGGCGTGGCCCCGCACATCCTGGCCGCGGAAATCTCGGCCCTGGTGCAGGCGCTCGACGCCGTCGTCGGCAAGCGCACGCCCGTGCTGATCCACATCGGATCCGGCGCCCGCTCCAGGTTCGGCCGCGCCGAACGCGTCCGCTGACCGGAAGCCCCGCGCGAGGGCGGTGAGTTCTTAGCAACATTTACCCCACCCGAAACGCCCGCCCCACCCGGCCCGCCGCCGCGGCGGGCCGGGGCCGTAGGGGCCGGACGCCTGCCCCGCCTGCGGTTTCCATTGCGTAAAGGTTTAATGTAAACGCTTGCATTCCTCACCGCGGGGTCGCTAGTGTGATGGTCACCACACCAACTGCACCACCGGTCCAACCGGTACTCAGCGAGGAGCACCTGTATGAAAACCCGTAAGTATCTACTTCCCGTAGCCGCGGCCGGTGTTCTGGCCCTCTCCCTCTCGGCCTGTGCAGGCGGTGGAGGCGGCGGCGGCACCTCGGGAGGGGGCGACGCGGCGGCCAACATGGACGGCCGGGGTCCCATCACCTACGTCCAGGGCAAGGACAACAACAACGTTGTCCGCCCGGTCGTCGAAAAGTGGAACGCCGCACACCCGGACCAGAAGGTCACCTTCAAGGAGCAGACGGATAACGCCGACCAGCAGCACGATGACCTCGTCCAGCACTTCCAGGCCAAGGACGCCGGCTACGACGTGGTCAGCGTCGACGTGGTCTGGACCGCGGAGTTCGCCGCCAAGGGCTGGCTCCAGCCGCTCAAGGACAAGATGGCGATCGACACGTCCAAGATGCTGAAGCCGCCGGTGGACAGTGCAACCTACAAGGGAACGCTGTACGCGGCTCCCAAGGATTCCGACGGCGCAATGCTGTACTACCGCAAGGACCTGGTCCCCACGCCGCCCAAGACCTGGGACGAGATGATGGGCATGTGCTCCATCGCCAAGAGCAACAACATGGGCTGCTACTCCGGCCAGTTTAAGAAGTACGAGGGACTGACCGTCAACGCTTCCGAGGCGATCAACTCCGCCGGCGGTTCGGTGCTGGACAAGGACGGCAAGCCCAACCTGAACACCCCGGAGGCAAAGGCGGGCCTGGAGAATCTGGCCAAGGCCTACGCGAACGGGGAGATCCCGAAGGAAGCCATCACCTTCCAGGAAGAGGAATCCCGCCAGGCATTCCAGAGCGGCAAGCTGCTGTTCCTCCGCAACTGGCCCTACGCCTACGGCCTCATGGCAACTGAAGGTGCATCCCAGGTGAAAGACAAGTTCGGTGTGGTCGCGCTTCCCGGCAAGTCCGGCCCCGGCGCCTCTACCCTCGGTGGCCACAGCGCCGGCATCAGCGTGTACTCCAAGAACAAGGCGACTGCCCTGGACTTCCTCAAGTTCATCAACTCGGAGGAAACGCAGAAGTTCTACGCCACGCAGGGATCGCTCGCTCCGGTCCTGGCCGCGCTCTATGACGACCAGGAACTGGTCGCCAAGCTGCCGTACCTGCCGGTGCTGAAGACCTCGATCGAGAACGCCGTTCCGCGTCCGGTGACCCCGTTCTACCCGGCCGTGACCAAGGCCATCCAGGACAACGCCTACCCGGCCATCAAGGGCGAGAAGCCCGTGGAAGCAGCGCTGTCCGACATGCAGAAGTCCATCGAAACCCAGTCAAAGTAGTCCACAATGGCAACCGAATTGGGCCCGACGCCGGTCAAGAAGCCGGCGTCGGGCGGGACCGAGCTCCACCACGGACCCAAGGGTGTGGGGGAAGACAACGCCATCGCAAGCCAGGGCAAATGGGCGTCGTGGCTGTTGGCCCCCACTATCATCGCGCTGTCCATCGTCATCGTGTACCCGATCATCAGCGCGATCGTTATGTCCTTCCAGGCTGACGCCGGCCTGGATCCCGCCACCGGCCTGTTCGCCGAGGGCGGGCCGGCCGGCTTCACAAATTACATCAACTGGCTCGCCCAGCAGTGCGCGGCGCCCGACGGCGGCACCGTGTCCTGCCCGCCGGGAACCCTGGGGTCCCAGTTCTGGTCCGCGACGGCGACGACCTTCTTCTTCACGGTCGTGACCGTCGCCTTCGAGACCGTGCTCGGCTTCTGGATGGCCATGATCATGGCCCGCACCTTCAAGGGCCGCAGCCTGGTCCGCGCCGCGGTGCTGGTGCCGTGGGCCATCCCCACCGCCGTCACGGCCAAGCTGTGGCTGTTCATCTTCGCCTTTGAGGGCATCGCCAACAAGCTCTTCAGCACCTCCATCCTCTGGACCGGCAGCGAGTGGCCGGCCAAGTGGGCGGTCATCATCGCGGACGTCTGGAAGACCACGCCGTTTATGGCGCTGCTGATTCTGGCCGGCCTGCAGATGATTCCCGCAGAGGTCTACGAGGCGGCCAAGGTGGACGGTGCCACGGCCTGGCAGCGGTTCCGGATGATCACCCTGCCGCTGGTGAAGCCGGCGCTGATGGTGGCCATTCTGTTCCGCACGCTGGATGCTTTGCGCATGTTCGACCTGCCGTACATCCTGACCGGCGGCGCGAACAACACCACCACGCTCTCCATCCTGGTGATCAACCAGATCAGGCAGGGCTTCAACGTGGCGGCCGCACTATCCACCATTACCTTCATCATCATTTTCCTTGTCGCCTTCATCTTCGTGCGCTTCCTCGGCGCGAACGTGGTGGAACAGCAGACCGGTGCAAGTAAGGGGAAGAAATGACCACCGCCGCGACCGAGCTGCGCGCGCAGCAGGACCGTGGGCGCAAGACCGCCCAGAATCGGGAGAAGTGGGCCCAGGGCCGCACGTACCTGAGCGCCGTGGTGATCCTCATCTGGTGTCTGGCCCCGGCCTACTGGATGGTGGTGACGGCCTTCCGCGAGGTCGGCTTCACCTACGACACCTCGATCCTGCCCACACACGTCACGCTGGACAACTTCAACACCGCCTTCGATACCTCCTTCGGCAACCACTTCGGCCAGGCACTGCTCAACAGTGTGTTCATCGGCGCCGTGGTGACCGTGGTGTCGCTGCTGATCGGTGTGTTCGCCGCGTACGCCCTGGCCCGGCTTAACTTCCGGTTCAAATACCTGGTGCTCGGCTTCATCCTGGGCGCCTCGATGTTCCCCGGCGTTGCCCTCATCACCCCGCTGTTCCAGCTGTTCACCAACATCGGCTGGATGGGTACCTACCAGGCCCTGATCATCCCGAACATCTCGTTCGTGCTGCCGCTGACCGTCTACACCATGACGTCTTTCTTCCGCGAAATGCCGTGGGAGCTCGAGGAGTCGGCCCGGGTTGACGGCTGCACGCAGGGCCAGGCTTTCCGCAAGGTGATCATGCCGCTTGCGGCCCCGGCCATCTTCACTACGGCGATCCTGGCGTTCATCTCCTCGTGGAATGAATTCCTGATCGCCAGCCAGCTCTCCAGTGACGCGACCCAGCCGGTGACCGTCGCCATCGCGAGCTTCGCCGGCGCCCAGCCCAACCAGATCCCCTACACGGCGATCATGGCGGCGGGAACCATCGTGACCATCCCGCTGGTGATCCTGGTGCTGGTGTTCCAGCGCAAGATCGTGGCGGGCCTCACGGCGGGCGCCGTCAAGTGACGGCCACGTGAGCGGGGGTTTGTCATGACAGCCGGACAGAACCAGGGCGAGGTCCGCCCCACGCACCGCAGGGTGCGCTCGGGCGAGGACTTCGACATCATCATCGGGTTCCTGGGCTTCTGGGCCGTTGTGCTGCTGGCGGTCACCGTCTGGATGGAGGTGACCGCCCAGCCGGCCCTCGGCTGGGCCCTCGGCCTGCTGGGCACGCTGCTGGCCCTGTACGGGACGATCCGGCTCCGGCGCCGGCTGCCCGTGCGGACGGCCACCCGGCGGCGCTGAACCCGGGCGTCAATGCGGCGCCGGGGTCCCGTCGGACACTAGGATAAAACGGCGCCGCCGGGGGCGGCGCGCCGGCCACGCTTCTGCGGCCGGACGACAAGGGGACACGGTGGCACGGACAACAGACAGGGCGCAACGCGGAGGCCACTCCGGCGTCAGCATCGAGGACGTGGCGGCGGCAGCCGGTGTTTCTACCGCCACCGTTTCCCGCGCCGTCCGGGGCCTGCCCCGGGTCTCGCCCGCCACCCGGGAGAAAATCCTCGACATCGCGCAGGCACTCGGCTACGTGGCCTCGTCCTCGGCCTCGGGCCTGGCCACCGGACGCACCCGGACCATCGGGGTGCTGGCCCCCTTCGTCAGCCGCTGGTTCTTCTCCAAAGCCATCGAAGGGGCGGACCGGGAACTGCACGGCCGCCAGTACAACCTCTCGCTGTTCAATCTCGGCGGCCACGGCAGCCACCGCGAGCGGCTGTTCAGCAAGACCATGGTCTACAAGCAGATCGACGCGCTGCTGGTCCTCTGCATGGCGCTGACCCGCGAGGAGCTGGAGCACCTGCAGAAAATCGACATCCCGCTCGTCGTCGTCGGCGGCCACGTCGAGGGCTGCGCGTACATCGGGATTGACGACTACGAGGCGGCCTCCACCGCGGTGCGCCACCTGATCGGCCTGGGCCACAAGGACATAGCCCTGCTCCACGGCGACGACGAGACAGACCTGAACTTCGACGTTCCCCGCGTGCGGATCAAGGCGTTCCAGGATGTGATGGCCGAGGCGGGGCTCGATGTGCGGCCGGAGTGGGACGAGTGGGGGGACTTTACCGTCCACAGCGGCCAGGAAGCGTTCCGCCGGCTGTGGGACCGGCCCGGGCCCAAGCCCACCGCGATCTTCTGCGCCTCGGACGAGATGGCCATGGGGGTCATCTTCGAGGCCCGCCGGGAGGGCGTCCGGATCCCGGAGGACCTCTCGGTGGTGGGGATCGACGACCACGAATTCTCCGCCGCCGTGGGCCTCACCACCGTGCGCCAGCGGCCCGACGAGCAGGCCGAACTCGGCACCAAAATGCTGCTGGACGAACTCGACGGCATGGCGGGGGCAGTGCGTTCCACCGTGGCGCCGCACCGGCTGATTGTCCGGAGCACGACGGCGGCCCCGCGCCTTCCGGAGCCCCTGGTTCCGGCACCTCAGGCGGCACAGGCTCCCTAGGAAGCGCGGGCCAGCTGCCGGATCGGAATCCAGCGGGAGGCAAGCCGCCTGTAGGCGGCCGCCGCGCCCGTCATGTCGCCCTCGGCGAGGCACTCGATGCCCAGCCGGACGTCCATCGGGGACTCGTCCGGGTAGACCTTGTCCGCCACCGCGCCGTAGTCGAGCTCCACGACAGAATCCGGGTGGAAGAGCTCCAGCCACTCGGTGAGCTGCGTCAGATCCTCGAGCATGTCGAGATCCGGGGCGGCGAGGGCGAGGTGGGCGACGGCGTGCCGGACCCGTTCCAGCGCGGCGCCGAGCGTTGCCCGGATCCGCACGGTGATGATCCGCCCGCCGGACTCCACCACCTCCGTGGGGTCGGATTCCTGGAACAGGCAGAACCAGCTGAACGGGATCCCCCAGGTCGAGGCACGGGTGTGGACCCGGCCGATGCCTTCGCGCGCCTTGACCTGGTCGATGCGCTCCTGGTGCCGGTCGCGCTGCTCCTCGGGGATCAGCAGCTGCGCCAGCGGTCCGTGGATTCCCTCCATCAGGGCTTTCGCCGCCAGCCCGGCCCGGAGAACCAGCTGGCTGGGGCAGTACAGCAGCCTGGCCGGCAGCACCTCGCCGTCGTCGGCCTTTTCAGGGTCGGCAGGGCGGGAACCCGTGCCGCGGCCGGCGGCGTGTCCGCCGTCGCTGACGGCCAGGACGCGTACCAGGTCCGTGTGGCCGGTGGGAAAGGGGTCCCCGCCGGGGCGGGTGATGCGGCCCAGCGAGGCCAGCAGCTCGGCGTTCTCCACGGCGGCGCGGGACTCCGCGCGGTCGCCCGCGGCCCGCAGGGCCTCCCGCTGCTCGGCGGGGAAGGCTTCCAGGGGCTCGTAGACCCGCAGCGTCGAGGAAAACGGCAACCCGGCCTGGCCGTGGTAGAGGTTTCCCGTCATCGCGGGCCTGCGCTTCCCCGGCGGGCGTTCATCAGTCGGCCAGTTCCGCAATGACCGGAGCGTGGTCCGAGGCGCCCTTGCCCTTGCGCTCTTCGCGGTCGATCGAGGCGCCGGTCACCCGCGCCGCCAGGGCGGGGGAGGCCAGGATGAAGTCGATCCGCATCCCTTCCTTTTTCGGGAACCGCAGCTGGGTGTAGTCCCAGTAGGTGTAGACCCCGGGGCCGGGCGCGTGCGGCCGGACGACGTCGGCGAAACCGGCATCCTCGAACGCGCGGAAAGCCGCGCGCTCCGGCTCGCTGACATGCGTCAGTCCCTCGGCGCGGAAATAGTCGATGTCCCAGACATCCTCGTCGCGCGGGGCGATGTTCCAGTCGCCCATCAGCGCGATCTGGGCGTCCGGGTCGGCCCGGACCCAGCCCTCGGAGTGGGCGCGGAGGGTGTCCAGCCAGCTGAGCTTGTAGGGCATGTGCTCATCATCGAGCGCCCGGCCGTTGGGGACGTAGAGGCTCCAGACCCGAATCCCGCCGCAGGTCGCGCCGATCGCGCGGGCCTCCTGCACCTCGTCCTTGCCGCCCTTGCCGAAGGCGGGCTGGTCCATAAAGGTGCGTTCGACGTCGTCGAGGCCCACCCGCGAGGCGATGGCGACCCCGTTCCACTGGCTCAGGCCGAAGTGGGCGACTTCGTAGCCCATCCGTTCGAAGAGCTCCCACGGGAAGTTCTCGTCCTTGCACTTGGTTTCCTGGATGGCCAGGACATCGCAGTCTGTGCGCTGCAGCCAGGCCTCCACACGGTCGGCGCGTGCACGGAGCGAGTTCACATTCCAGGTAGCAATTTTCACAGTTCCTAACTTACCTTTCCTTGGCCGGAGGTGGAGCGGCCGCGGCTGTCCGGCCCGAGCTGCCTGCCCGCGCCGGCTTCTCTGGAGATTAGTAGGAAGTCCGAGTATATTCGGGAGCAGAGATGATCTAGGTCACATGCAAAGGAGCATTCCATCATGGTTCGTGAGCTTTCCCATTACGTCGGCGGACAGCACGTGGAGGGCACCTCGGGGCGTTTCAGTGACGTCTATGACCCCTGCACCGGCGAGGTCCAGGCCCGCCTGCCGCTGGCCAGCGCCGAGGAAGTCCGCAACGTCGTCGCCAACGCGGAGAAAGGCCAGCTGGAATGGGCCGCCATGAACCCGCAGCGCCGCGGCCGGATCCTGCTGAAGTTCGTGGACCTGGTCAACCAGAACATGGACGAGCTCGCCACCCTGCTCTCCTCCGAACACGGCAAGACCTTCCTGGACGCCAAAGGCGACATCCAGCGCGGCATTGAAGTGGTCGAGTTTGCAGCGGGCGCCCCGCACCTGCTCAAGGGCGAGTTCTCCGACAGCGCCGGGACCGGCGTCGACGTCCACTCCATGCGTCAGCCGCTCGGCGTCGTCGCCGGCATCACCCCGTTCAACTTCCCGGCCATGATCCCGCTCTGGAAGTCCGGACCCGCCCTCGCCGCGGGGAACTCCTTCATCCTCAAGCCCTCCGAGCGCGACCCCTCCGTGCCGCTGCGCCTGGCCGAGCTGTTCACCGAGGCCGGGCTGCCGGACGGCGTCTTCAACGTGGTCAACGGCGACAAGGAAGCCGTGGACGCCCTGCTCGAGGACCCCCGCGTCCAGGCCATCGGCTTCGTCGGCTCCACCCCGATCGCGCAGTACATCTACGCCACCGCCGCCGCGCACGGCAAGCGCGCCCAGTGCTTCGGCGGCGCCAAGAACCACATGGTGATCATGCCGGACGCGGACCTGGACATGGCCGCCGACGCCCTGATCGGCGCCGGCTTCGGCTCCGCCGGCGAACGCTGCATGGCCATCTCCGTCGCCGTCCCGGTGGGCAAGGCCACCGGCGACGCGCTCGTGGCAAAGCTGCAGGAACGGATCGCGGACCTCAAGGTGGGCCACAGCCTGGCCAAGGACTCGGACTTCGGCCCGGTCGTGGCCGCCTCCGCCAAGGAACGGATCGAGGGCTACATCGCCGCCGGCGTCGAGGAAGGCGCCAGCCTCCTTAACGACGGCCGCGGCCTCAAGGTCGAGGGCTACGACGGAGGCTTCTGGGTGGGCCCGACCCTCTTCGACAACGTCACCAAGGACATGACGATCTACAAGGAGGAAATTTTCGGCCCGGTCCTCAGCGTGCTCCGCGCCGAGGACTACGACGAGGCGCTGCGCCTGTGCAGCGAGCACGAATTCGGCAACGGCGTGGCCATCTTCACCCGCGACGGCGACGCCGCCCGCGACTTCGCCAGCCGCGTCCAGGTGGGCATGGTGGGCATCAACGTCCCGATTCCGGTGCCGATCGCCTACTACACCTTCGGCGGCTGGAAGGCTTCCGGGTTCGGCGACCTCAACCAGCACGGTGCCGACGCGTTCCGGTTCTACACCAAGACCAAAACGGTCACCACCCGCTGGCCCTCCGGCATCCGCCAGGGCGCCAGCTTCGTGATGCCGGAAGGCAGCTGATGGCGGAACAGGCAGCCGGAGAGCCCGCCGAGGTCCGCTTCGAGCGCCGCGGCCGGCTCGGCGTCATCACCCTGGACCGGCCCAAGGCCGTCAATGCGCTGACCGCCGGCATGGCTGCCGCGATGCTGGAGCAGCTCACGGCGTGGGCCGACGACGACGCCGTCGCCGCGGTCCTGGTGCACGGCGCCGGCGAACGCGGCCTGTGCGCCGGCGGCGACATTGTGGCCATCTATCGGGACATGCTGGGCGGCGGCGACGCCACGGCGGACTTCTGGGCCGTCGAGTACCGGCTGAACCTGCTGATCTCCGAGTACCCCAAGCCCTACGTGGCCTTTATGGACGGGCTGGTCCTGGGCGGGGGAGTGGGCATCTCCGCGCACGGCTCGGTCCGGATCGTCACCGAACGCACCCGGATGGGCATGCCGGAAACCACCATCGGTTTTGTGCCCGACGTCGGCGGGACACTGCTGCTCTCCCGTTCGCCTGGCGAAACCGGCACCCACGCGGCCCTCACCGGGGCGCACCTGAGCGGCGCCGACGCGCTGTTCCTGGGACTCGCGGACACCTTCGTTCCCTCCGCGCAACTCCGGGAGCTGGCGGAGGCGCTGGAAACGGAGCCGGTGGATGCCGCCGTCCCGTGGTTCGCCGGGGAAGCACCACCGTCGGTCCTGGCCGCGCAGCAGGAGTGGATCGACGCCTGCTACTCCTCCGACGACGCCGAGGAGATCCTGCACCGGCTGCGCACCGTGGGCGGGGAAGCCGTGGAGGTTGCGGACACAATCGCGGCCAAGTCCCCGACCGCTGTCAAAGTGGCGCTGGCCTCGCTGCGCCGCGTCCGCGGGCTGAGTCTCGCCGAAGCCCTGGAGCAGGAGTACCGGGTGGGCCTGCGGTTCCTCGCCGGGCCCGATTTCCGCGAGGGCATCCGCGCCCAGGTGGTGGACAAGGACCGCACCCCGCACTGGCAGCCGGCCAGCCTGGCCGAGGTCAGCCGCGACGACGTCGAGGCGTACTTCGCGCCGCTGGGTGAACGCGAACTGAAGCTTTCGAAGGAGCACGACAATGTCTGAAGCATCCGCGACTGAACCATCGCCTGCTGAAGCCCCGCAGCCCGCGGCGCAGGGCGGCCCCATCGCGTTCCTGGGCCTGGGCCACATGGGCGGCCCGATGGCCGTCAACCTGGTCAAGGCCGGGTACGCCGTCACCGGCTTCGACGTGGTGCCGGCGGCGCTGGACGCCGCCCGCGCCCACGGGATCGCCACCGCGGACACCGCCGCCGAGGCCGTCGCCGGCGCCGCCGTCGTGCTCACCATGCTGCCCAGCGGCAAACACCTGCTGGACGCGTACCGCGGCACGGATGGCGGTCCGGGCCTGCTGGCCGCCGCCGCGCCCGGGACGATGTTCCTGGACTGCTCCACCATCAACGTGGACGAGGCCCGCGAGGCCTCCGCCCTGGCGGTCGAGGCCGGCCACCGGGCCGTGGACGCGCCGGTTTCCGGCGGCGTGGTCGGCGCCGAGGCCGGAACCCTGACGTTTATGGTCGGCGCGGCCGACGAGGACTTCGAGGCCCTCAAGCCGATGCTCGAAGTGATGGGCAAGCGGGTGGTCCACTGCGGCGGCCACGGCGCCGGGCAGGCCGCGAAAATCTGCAACAACATGATCCTCGGCGTCTCGATGATCGCCGTCAGCGAGGCCTTTGTGCTCGGTGAGAAGCTCGGGCTCACGCATCAGGCGCTCTTCGACGTCGCCTCGGCCGCGTCCGGGCAGTGCTGGGCACTGACCACCAACTGCCCCGTGCCCGGCCCGGTGCCGACCAGCCCGGCCAACCGCGACTACCAGCCGGGCTTCGCCGGCGCACTGATGGCCAAGGACCTGAAGCTGGCCCTCAACGCGCTCCAAAGCACCGGGGTCGCCGCCCGGCTGGGACCGCTGGCCTCCGAAATTTACGATACCTTTGCCGCGGAAGGCGGTGCCGGCCGGGACTTCTCCGGCATCATCACCGACATCCGGGACAAGTCCGAACAGCAGCCGAGGGGACAGGCATGACCGACTACACAAACATTCTGGTGGAGCGCCGCGGCCGCGTGGGCCTCGTGACGCTCAACCGGCCCGAGGCGCTGAACGCCCTGAACAAGGCGACCATGGACGAGCTCGTCGCCGCCGTGACGGCGATGGACACCGACCCGGAAGTCGGTGCCGTGGTGGTGACCGGCTCCGCCAAGGCGTTCGCCGCCGGCGCGGACATCAAGGAGATGCAGTCCAAAGGCTACATGGAGATGTACGCCGCCGACTGGTTCCGCGGCTGGGAAGACTTCACCCGGCTGCGCATCCCCGTGGTGGCCGCGGTGTCCGGCTTCGCCCTGGGCGGCGGCTGCGAGCTGGCGATGATGTGCGACTTCATCATCGCCGGGGACAACGCCAAGTTCGGCCAGCCCGAGATCAACCTGGGGGTCCTCCCCGGCATGGGCGGCTCACAGCGCCTCACCCGCGCCGTGGGCAAGGCCAAGGCGATGGACATGATCCTCACCGGCCGGTTTATGGACGCCCAAGAAGCCGAACGCGCCGGCCTGGTCTCCCGCGTGGTCCCGGCCGCCGACGTCGTCGAGGAGGCCGTGAAGGCCGCCGCGGTGATCGCCTCCAAGTCCAAGCCGGTGGCCATGGTGGCGAAGGAAGCAGTCAACGCCGCCTTCGAAACCGGGCTGGCCCAGGGTGTGCTGTTCGAACGCCGCGTCTTCCACTCGCTCTTCGCCACCGAGGACCAGAAGGAGGGCATGGCCGCGTTCAGCGAGAAGCGGCAGCCCGACTTCACCCACCGGTAGCTCGTCTGCAGGAGGGACGGCCATGAACACCGGCTTTCTGGGCGTCGGGGCTTCCCCGGAAGAAGTCCACGCCCTGCTGCCCGGCGACAGGCTGGTCCCCGCCGCGGACGTGGTGATGGACCGGGGGTTCGACCTGCCGGCCCCGCCCGGCGCCGTCTGGCCATGGTTCGTCCAGCTGGGCAAGGGACGCTCCGGCTGGTATCTGCCGCGCTGGGCAGAGGCCCTGCTTCCGGCCGGCCGCCGCGCCCTCCGAAACATCGACCCGGCCCTGCAGGGCCTCCGCGCCGGGGACGTCATCCCCGACTGGGGCGGCCCCGGGGCCACGTTCGAGACCGTGGCCGTCGACCCGCCGGCGGCCCTGGTGTACCGCTCGCAGCGCGGCGCGCTCGCCCTCAGCTGGGCGATCGTGCTGCGCCCGACGCCGGGCACTGAGCCCGGGACGCGGGTGCACCTGCGGCTCCGGATCGCCGGTGTCAAACACCGCCGCCTCGTGGAAGCCGGCGGCGGCCTGTTCGATCTGTTGACCATCGCCGGGCTCGCGGCCGGGCTGCGGGAGCGGCTGGGCCCCGCCCCGCGCTGACGCCCGGCCGCCGCCGCGTTAGGCCCTGCGGCGGGCGCGGAGCACGGCATCCTGGACCGTGACCGGGGCGCCGTCGGAATCACTGGCGGACCGCGGCCGCGAGGCGCAGGTCATGATCTCCCACTCCTCGGGGTCCAGGCTCGCGGCGATCTCCTCGGCGGTGAACAGCAGGCCAGGGGTGGAGGGCCGGCGCACGCTGGTGTCCAGATCCGAGGGATGGTGGCCGACAATCAGCAGGGTCCCGCCCGGCGCCACCGAAGCGGCCAGCCGGCCGTACACCCCGTCGCGCAGCGGCGCCGGAAGGTGCAAAAACTGCGCGGACACCAGGTCAAAAGTCCCGGCTGGGGGCGGTGACACGGTGAGGTCCTGGTGCTGCCAGGTGATCCGGGCGGCGGTCTCCGGCTCGTCCTGAACCGCGGCGGCTGCCCGGGCCAGGGCGACGGAAGAGATGTCCACCGCGGTGACGCGCCAGCCGCGCCGGGCCAGCCAGGCGGCGTCGGCGCCCTCTCCGGCCCCGACGTCGAGCGCGGAACCGGGCGTGAGGTCCGCGGCCTCGGCCACCAGCTGGGCGTTGGGTTCACCGCTCCAGACGGAGCCGTGCTGGCCGTGCTGGCGGTAGCGCTCGTCCCAGAACGATTCATCGAATTCCATGCAGCTCTCCTCCGGGACCGTCTTACGCGGCGCTGATCCCGAACAGACCGATGATCAGGGCCATCACCATCAGGGTGACAAGTTCGTGCGCGCAGTTCAGCACGGTCAGGCCCACGGGGCGGCCCTCGAAGGCGTCGTGCGTGATGAAGCGGGCCGCGGTGAAGCCGGCCCACAGGATCAGGGCGGTGACCAGCGTGTTGGCGAGGAAGTTGCCGCCGTAGAAGTGCTGCGAGATGGCGGCGGAGCCGGCCAGCACCCAGGCGCTGATGAAGCTGACCAGCAGCGTCACGAGGATGGGCTTGACGGCGTCCTTGGCGTCACCGCTGGGGGTCACCTGGGCGACGCGCATCCAGTAGTTGCCGAACACCTTGGGCGTGTACCAGACGGATCCGACCACCATGCTGGACAGTGTCGCCAGCAGTACGGCCCAGATGTTGATTTCCGGAATCATTGCGCTCTCCTCGGCTCCGGCCCGTCCTGCCGACGGCCCGCAAGGGAAGTGTATTCCCTAGCCGCTGAAGTCCCCGGCATTGCGCCGGAAGTTGCCCAGGATCCGGATCAGCTGCTCCACGTCCGGGTCCTCGAAACCGGACCGGCCGAAGACCTCCGCATTGAGCACCGCCGTCGCCCGCTTGGCGAGCGTGCGCCCCTCCGAGGTGAGCTCGATCAGCGTGGTCCGGCCATCGGTGGGATGCGGGGACCGGAGCACCAGCCCGGCCTCCTGCAGCCGGTCGACGGCGTTGGTCACCGAGGTGGGGTGGACCTGCAGCAGTGCGCTCGCCTTGTTCATCGGCAGCGCCCCGCTGCGGGCGAAGCTGAGCAAGGCCAGCAGTTCGTAGCGCGCAAACGTCAGCCCGAACGGCTTCAGTGCCGTTTCGATCCGGGCCAGCAGGATCTGTTGGGTCCGCATGATGGCGGTGATGGCGGCCATCGGGGCGGCGACGTCGGCCCAGCCGTGCCGCTCCCAGTTCCGCTGGGCGTCGGCGATCGGATCACGAGGAAGCGGGGTGCCCATGCCTAGGACCCGCCCTTGAGCCCGGGGAAGTCGGCTTCGGAGTACTCGGTGCCCAGTCCCTCCGGCACCCGGCCGGACCCGTGCCGCAGTTCCTCGTTGTGCCGCAGTTCCACCCGCCGGATCTTGCCGGAGATGGTCTTGGGCAGTTCGGCGAACTCCAGCCGGCGGATGCGTTTGAACGGGGCCAGGTGCTCGCGGCAGTAGCGCAGGATGTCCTCGGCCAGTTCGGGCCCCGGCTCGTGGCCGGCGGCCAGGACCACAAAGGCCTTGGGCACGGACAGCTTGAGCGGGTCGGGGGAGGGGACGACGGCGGCTTCGGCCACCGCCGGGTGCTCGATCAGCACACTCTCCAGCTCGAACGGGGACAGCCGGTAGTCGGAGGACTTGAAGACGTCGTCGCCGCGGCCCACGTACGTGATGATGCCGCGTTCGTCCCGGCTGGCCATGTCCCCGGTGTGGTAGTACCCGCCGCGGAACGCCTCCGCCGTCTTCTCCGGGTCCCCGTAGTAGGCCTTCATCAGCCCCACGGGGCGCGGGTCCAGGCGCAGGCACAGCTCGCCGTCGTCGGACTCCTCCCCGGTGGCCGGATCCACGAGCACCACATCGTAGCCGGGGAGCGGTTTGCCCATGGCACCGATCTTGATCGGCTGGCCGGGGGTGTTGGCGATCTGCACGGTGGACTCGGTCTGGCCGAAGCCGTCGCGGATGGTCTGGCCCCAGGCCCGCTGGACCTGGTCGATGACCTCGGCGTTGAGCGGCTCGCCGGCGGACACCACCTTGGTGGGCGGGTTCTTGAGCAGGGTCAGGTCGGCCTGGATCAGCATCCGCCAGACCGTCGGCGGGGCGCAGAAGCTGGTGACGGATTCGCGGTCCATCTGCTCCATCAGGGCCTTCGCGTCGAAGCGCTCGTAGTTGTAGATGAAGACGCAGGCCTCGGCGATCCAGGGTGTGAACACGTTGGACCAGGCGTGTTTGGCCCAGCCGGGGGAGGCCACGTTCAGGTGCACGTCGCCCGGTTCCATCCCGATCCAGTACATGGTGGACAGGTGCCCCACCGGGTAGGAGGTGTGCGTGTGCTCCACCAGCTTGGCCTTGGACGTCGTGCCGGAGGTGAAGTAGAGCAGCAGGGTCTCATCAGCCAGGGTCGGCGCGTCCGGGACGAAGTCGTCCGGGGCGCCGGCCGCGTCCGCGTACTGCAGCGCCGCTGTCTTGATTCCGGCGTTGTCGGCGTCGCCGTCGTCGCCGATTTCGATCAGGCGGTAGTCGCCCGGGACGCCGGTGAACTTGGCGAGGTTGGCGCTCCCGACGGCGGCCCAGCCGGCCCCGCCGCGTTCCACCCGGTCCTGCAGGTCCGCCGGTCCCATCAGGGTGGTGGTCGGGATCATCACGATGCCAAGTTTGATGCCGGCGAGCATCAATTCCCAGAGCTCCACCTGGTTGCCGAGCATGATGATCATCCGGTCCCCGCGCCGCACACCCTGGGCCCGGAGCCAGTTGGCCACCTGAGCGGAGCGCCGGGACAGGTCAGCGAAGCTGCGCCGCGTGGCCGTGCCGTCCTGCTCCACGATCACCAGCGCCGGCCGGTCCGCCTTGGCGGGATCGGCCGCGATCTGGTCGAACCAGTCCAGGGCGAAGTTGAACTCCTCGAAGCGCGGCCATTCGAATTCCTGCCGCGCGGCGGTGTAGTCCCCGCGAAGGGCCAAAAGCCGGTCCCTCGCGGCGCGGAAATCCTCGGTGACGGTCATGGGTGCACCTTTCGCAGCCGGTCGCAGCCGAGCGGTCCCGTGGCGGCCGCCGCTGGCCTAGTGATCCACATCACTGTGCAATATACTAGGACATCCAAGGGTTTGGAAGAGCCGATGTTGCCGCCGCAGCGCGGCACATTACGAAGGGAAGACGTGCCCGTGCAGACACAACGAAGTGCCAGCGGACAGACTGCCGTCGAGGCAATGACAGTCCAGTCCGCGCCCCCGTTCCCGGACGCGGACCTGATGTACATCGTGGACCTGCTCCCGGCGGACGAGCGGGAGCGCTACCAGGAGATCCGGGAGTTCCTGCAGACCCGGATCCGGGCCGCGTCGATCGACTACTGGAACCGCGAGGAGTTCCCGTTCGGCCTGCTCTCCGAGCTGGGCAAGCACGGCCTGGGCGGGCTGCAGACGGACGGCACCTCCAAGCTGTTCAAGGGCCTGATGTACGTGGAGGTGGCCCGCGCCGACGTCTCGCTCTCCGCCCTCGTGGGGATCCACAACGAACTGATCGTCGGCATGATCGACGAGCTCGGCTCGGAGGAACAAAAGGCCCGCTGGCTCCCGGGGCTCACCGCCTTCACCCAGCTCGGCGCGTTCGCCTTGACCGAACCGGACCACGGCTCGGACATCGCGGGAGGCCTGTCCACCACGGCGCGGCTGGAGAACGGCGAATGGGTCATCAACGGGGCCAAGCGCTGGATCGGGGCCGGAACCATCGCCGACTTCGCCCTGGTCTGGGCCCGCGACGTCGCGGACCAACAGATCAAGGGCTTCATCGTGGAGACGGACCGGCCCGGCTACACCGCCACCAAGATCGCGAACAAGATCGGGCTGCGGATCATGCAGAACGCGGACATCGTGCTCGACGAAGTCCGCATCCCGGAATCCAACCTGCTGCCCGGCGCCACCGACTTCTCCCGGGCCAACGAACTGCTGCGCGACTCGCGCGCCTGGGTGGGCTGGCAGGGCGCCGGCATCCAGCTGGCCGCGTTCGACGTCGCCCGCGCCTATGCCCTCGAACGCAAGCAGTTCGGCAAGGAACTCGCCCGCTTCCAGCTGGTCCAGCAGCAGCTGGCCGAGATCCTGGGCAATGCCAGCGTCTCCCTGGCGCTGATGGCCCAGCTGGCGCGGATCCAGCAGGAGGGCAGGCTGGAGATGGTGCAGGCCGCCATGGCCAAGTCCACCACCACCCGGCTGGCCCGCGCCTCTGTTGCGATGGGGCGCTCGCTGATGGGCGGAAACGGGATCAGCAGCGACTTCGAGATGGGCAAGCTCTTCGGCGACGCCGAGATCCTCTACACCTACGAGGGCAGTTACGAGATCAACTCGCTGATTGTGGCCCGGGCCGTGACCGGGAAGTCCGCCTTCGTCTAGAAATCGTCAGCCGGCTGCGCCGTAGCGCTCGCTGCGGTTGCGGCCGGCGTGCTTGGCCGCGTACAGCGCCCGGTCCGCGCAGGCGAGCAGGCTGTGGCTGCCGGCGTCGCGCAGTTCGCAGACCCCGGCGGAGACCGTGATCCGGCCGACCTCGCCGAATGGCTCCGCCTCGATGGCCGCGCGGGCCCGTTCCGCCGCGAGCAGCGCCTCCGAGCCGTCCGTGCCGGGCAGCAGCCAGACGAATTCCTCCCCGCCGAAGCGGGCCACGATTTCGTCCTGGCGGGCGACGCCGCGGAGCCGGGCCGCGACGTCCGCCAGCACCTCGTCGCCCATCAGGTGGCCGAAGGTGTCATTGACCTTCTTGAAATGGTCGATGTCGAGGACGACGGCGCTGAGGCTGGTGCCGCGGGTGGCCGCCAGCTCGCTCTCGTGGGCGAGGTGCTGCTCGAGGGCGCGCCGGTTGGGCAGCCCGCTGAGCTGGTCGGTGCTGGCCTGCAGTTCCAGGCTGGTGCGTGCCTCGGCGTTGCCGATCGCGATTTCCACCAGTTCGGCGAACTGGGCCAGGCGGTCCAGCATCGCCTCGGTGACGCCGGTGCTGGACTTTGACGTCAGGCTCACCACGCCCCACAGGCTGCCGTGGACCCGGATGGGGGCACCCGCGGCAGACTGGAAGCCGCCGGCCCGCATTTGGTCCGCGGCCGGGCCGCCTTCGGGGCCGTAGACCACCAGGGCGGGCTTGCCGGTGGCGGCCACGCGGACGGTGGCCGAGGTGTCCGTCAGCGAGAACACATGGGTGCGGCTCAGCGTGGGCGGCAGCGCCGGAGCCATCGCCACGATTTCCGCAGACAGCGGGCCGGTGAAGCGGACGACGGCGGCCGAATCCACGGTGAAGAGGTCCCGCAGGATGAAGGCGATCCGCTCCGCAATGTCCGCCGGGGCGGCGTTGCGGGCGACGGCGGTGGCGATCTCGTGCAGCGCGGCCCACGTCTGTTCCTGCTGGAGGCGGTCGGTGACATCCACGGCCACCACCATGCCGGCGGTTGCGTCGTCGTCGGAGTAGACGGGCCCGGCCTTCAGCCGGTAGGTCCGGTGCCCGATCCGCCGGCTCCAGGAGACTTCCTGCCCGGACAGGGCGGCGCGGTAGCGGGGCTCCAGCTCGTTGGCCAGGGTGCCGTCGAGCACCTCGTGGATGCGTTTGCCTTCCAGCTCGGCGGAGCGGTAGCCGAAGGACTCCAGCTCCTGGCCCTCGGCGATCAGGTAGCGCAGGTCCGCATCGAAGAGCAGGACAAAAACCCCGGGGACGCTGCGCGCCAGGGCCCGGTAGCGTTCGGTGTCACGCTGCTGGCGGCGTTCGGCGAGCACTCGCTCGGTGACATCCGTGACCATCACGAAGAACCCGGAGACTCCGCCCTCGCGCAGGTCCGGCATGTAGGAGACCTCGGCGAAACGCGTCGCCCCGGCGGTGTCCGTGAGCGTCCGCTTGAAGAACTGCGGCTCGCCGTCGAGCACTTTGGCGATGTAGGTCTGGTTGGCCGCCAGCACCGCGTCGCTGAGCAGGTCCCGGATGTGCATCCCGTGCAGTTCCTCGGAGGTGACACCGAACCACTCAAGGTAGGCGTCATTGGCCAGCCGGTTGCGCAACCCGGAGTCCCAGTAGGCCACCATGGCCGGAATGCCGTTGAGCACGGCCCGCATCTGGGCCGGAACTTCCGGCAGCGGCGGCCGTTGTGCGTTCTCTTGGGCGAGAGCGCTGTGAATATTCATTGCCCCAGTATCTATGGCCCCGGCGTCCGGGAGGAAACCGGGCCCGCCGCCCGCGCCGCTGCTTCGATGCGGGCCCGGTGCGCGGCCCAGTCCCCGGCGCTGCGCGGCGTCAGGTTCGGATCTCCGGGGCCCTTCCCGGCAGTCCCGTCGATGAGTTCGCGCAGGATGTCGGCATGGCCCAGGTGCTGCGCCGTTTCCACGCACATATGGACGAGGATCTGCTGCAGGGTGACGTCCCGGCGCTCCTGCGGCCACCACGGAACCTGGCCGGCGGCGTCCAGGGGCAGGGCGTCGATGGTGGCATCGCTGTGGGCGGCGGACGCGTGGTGCAGTTCCACAATCTGTTCCCGGGTCTCGTCCGGGGACGCCCACAGGTCGGCGTCCGGTTCGGCGCCGTCGTCCAGCCAGGGCAGCGGCCTGCCGTGGGGCCGGCCGAAGACTTCGCCGAAATAGCCGATCTCGACGCTGGCCACGTGTTTGACCAGGCCCAGCAGGTTGGTTCCGGTGGGCGTCAGCGGCCGGCGGACGTCGTATTCACCCAGCCCGTCCAGCTTGGCCAGCAGGTCGGCGCGGCGCAGGCGCAGGTAGCGGTGCAGGATTTCCTTCTCGTCCATGCCCGGCATCCTACCGGGCCGCCGTTCCGTGTGCTCCGGCCGCCGGGTGTGTTTCACCGTAGGGCCCGTTCCTCCTAGCGGAACGCGGACACGCCCGTGATGCGCTGGCCCAGGATGAGGGTATGGACCTCGTCTGTGCCCTCATAAGTCCGCACCGATTCGAGGTTGTTGGCGTGACGCAGCGGCGAGTATTCCAAGGTGATGCCGTTGCCGCCAAGGATGGTGCGGGCTTCCCGGCAGATGGCAATGGCTTCGCGGACGTTGTTCAGCTTGCCGACGGAGATCTGGACGGGCTCCAGCGTCCCCGCGTCTTTCAGGCGTCCGGTGTGCAGTGCCAGGAGCGTGCCCTTCTGGATCTCCAGCAGCATGTTGACCAGTTTCTCCTGGGTGAGCTGGTAGCCAGCGAGCGGTTTGCCGAACTGCAGTCGCTCTTTAGAGTACGCGAGGGCGGCCTCATAGGAGTCCCGGGCTGCGCCCATGGCGCCCCAAATGATCCCGTAGCGGGCCTCGTTGAGGCAGGAGAACGGGCCGCGGAGACCCTGCGCGCCGGGCAGCAATGCCGTGCCGGGAAGCCGGACATCGTCAAGGGCGATGTCGCACTGGATCGAGGCCCGCATGGACAGCTTGGACCCAATCGGCGTCGCGGTGAAACCGGGAGTCTCCGTCGGCACGATGAACCCGCGGATACCCTCGCTGGTGTTGGCCCAGATAACCGCAATGTGGGCCACGGAAGCCAGGCCGATCCAACGCTTTGCGCCGTTGATGATCCAGCCGCCGTTGCCGTCGGGCTCCGCGAAAGTAGCCATGCTGGACGGGTCGGAGCCGGCGGTGGGCTCGGTCAGTCCGAAGCAGCCGATCTTTTCGCCCCGTGCCATGGCCGGGAGGTGCTCGTTCTTCTGCTCCTCGGACCCCCACTTGTGGATGGCGCTCATGGCCAGGGATCCCTGGACGCTGACGAAGGTCCGGAGCCCGGAGTCGCCGGCTTCCAGTTCCATGGCGGCAAGACCGTATTCGACGGCGCTGCGGCCGGGGCAGCCGTAGCCTTCCAGGTGCATCCCGAGCACCCCGAGTTCGCCGAGTTCGGCCACCAGCTCCAGCGGGAAATGCGCTTGCTCGTACCAGTCGCTGATGTTGGGCCGGATGCGCTCCGTCACGAAGGCGCGGACCCCGGCGCGCAGCTCGAGCTCCTCCGCCGTCAGCAGGCTGTCCAGGTTGAGAACGTCATCGTTCACGCGGGTGGCTTCGGCTATGGTCACGGGTTTAACTCCAGGCAAGTAGGTGGCGGCAATCTCCATTGATTCCGGCAGCGGCCGGCAGGTACTGACCACTGTGCCAGCCGGATTGCGACGGTTCCAATACCGAATGGTGCCCGCGCTGATACCCGCGGCGCATCAATCCGCTGGCGGGCCCGGCGACGGGAGGACGGATTCGGAGAGCTGCAAGACCTGGCGGAGCGCAGGGCTCATGTTGTCCTTGCGCCAAACCAGGCGCAGCTGGATGACGTCGGCCGGATCATCCAGCGGCAAGAAAACAACTCCCGCGTGGCTGAAGTTCTCCGGCACCGACGACACCGTCAACGCGACCCCGATGTCTGCGGCAACCAGTGCCATTAGAGTCTGGGAATCCGGCGCCACCTGCACGATGTCCGGGGCATAGCCGGCGCTGTTGGACAGTCGGCGGAGATAGTCGTGCAGGATGGCGCCGGGATGCTCGGGGAGGGTGACAAAAGGCTCGCCGGCGAGGTCGGCCATCATTAGCGAGGTCCGCCGGCTCAGTCGATGGCCCTCGTGCAGCGCCACCACGAGCCGCTCATTCGCGACAGTCCGGGACTCCAGAGCCTCCGGAATGAAGTTCCACCGGCCAAGGCCCACTTCCATGGCGCCCCTCATGACCCGGTCCATGGCTGGCAAGGCAAAGTGCGAACTGGACAGCTGGAACTCGATCCCCGGGTGGGTTTCCCGTACCCGTTTGGCGAGCTTTCCGACCATAACGTGGGAGGAAACCCCGGCGAAGGCCACCCGCACCCTCCCGGTCTCGCCCTTGCCCACGGAGGCCACCGCGAGGGCCGACCGGCGGCAGGCCGCCAGGATGTCCCGCGCCGGGGCAACCAGTGCCTCGCCTTCGGGAGTCAGCCGGACCGTCCGGGTATTCCGGACAAAGAGCGGCGCCTTGAGCTCGTGCTCCAGGCGTTGAATGGCCCGGCTCAGGGGCGGCTGCGCCATGTGGAGCTTCTGTGCCGCCCGGCCGAAATGCAGCTCATCGGCGACCGCGAGGAAGGCCCTGATCTGTTGGATTTCCATCCCGATTCACGCCCGGCCCGGGTAAACGTCGTTGTTCATCTGCCCAAGATACCGAACAAACCGGCCCAGGCAGTGATGCGGCTGGGGTATCAATTCGGCACAAATGCGTATTGGACGCGGATCAATCGGCTTGCCAAGGTAGGTGATGCAGACCACATATCGGAGGAACCACATGAATCAACCGAACGCTGAATCGGCCGCCGGGGCGGGCCGCGGTCCGCTCCCGGACGCTGCCAGCCCGGCCCCCGGACCGCTCGGCCGCGCAGGGTCGGGTCCGCTGGCCGGCGTCGTGATCGCAGATTTCAGCCGGGTACTTGCCGGCCCCTACGCCACCATGCTGCTGGCCGATATGGGCGCCACGGTGATCAAAGTTGAGGGGCCCGAGGGTGACGACACCCGCAGCTACATGCCCCCGGTCCGCGACGGGAAGGCCACGTTCTTTCTGGCAGTGAACCGCAACAAACACTCAATCGCACTTGACCTCAAAGACCCGGAGGACCTGGAGGTGGCGCGTGCGCTGATCCGTTCCGCGGACGTCATGATCGAAAATTTCAAGCCGGGCAACATGGAACGCCTTGGGCTGGACTACACCGCCGCCGCCGAGCTGAAGCCGGACATCATCTACGCATCCATCACCGGGTTCGGCACCGGCGCCGGCGCGCACATCCCGGGGTATGACCTGCTTGTGCAGGCAGCCTCCGGGATGATGAGCCTGACCGGTGACCAGGGCACGCAGCCGTACCGGGCCGGCATCGCCCTGTTTGACGTCATCACCGGCCTGCACGCGGCCATCGGCATTCTGGGGGCCCTGCACCACAAAGACCGGACCGGTGAGGGCCAGCTGGTGGAGCTGAACCTGCTGACCTCGGCTCTGTCCGGCATGGTCAACCAGTCCGCGGCCTACGTGACCGGCGGTGTGGTGCCGACCCGGATGGGCAACGAACATCCCAGTATGTACCCCTATGCACCGATGCAGACCGGGGACGGCATGATCATCATCGCGACGGGCAACGATGCCCAGTTCGTGCGGCTCTGCGCTGCCTTGGCCATCCCCGACGTCGCCACGGACCCGAAGTTCGCCACCACACTGCAGCGCAATGCGCACCGGGATGAACTCCGGGAGATCCTTCACACCGTCCTGGCAACGCAATCCGCCGCGCAGTGGTTCTCGCAGCTCTCCGACGCCGGCCTGCCTTGCGCCCCGATCCAGGACGTGCGCGGCGGTGTCGATTTCGCCGAACGCCTGGGACTGCAGCCGGTGGTCCTCGCCGGCAGCGGGACGCGGAGGATCCCCACCGTCCGGCACCCCGTGGAGTACTCCCGCACCCCCGTCGAGTACCCGCTCGCGCCTCCAGAGCTCAACGAAAGTTCCGAGCTGGTCCGCGACTGGCTGCTCCAGCAGAAAATCCTGGCGCATGCCTGAGCCATACCGGGCACGGATCTCCCCGCGCTGGTCGGACCAGGATCTCAATGGCCACGTGAACCACGCCGCCGTCGTGACGCTGCTCGAGGAGGCCCGGATCCAGTGGCGCGCGACGACGCCGGGCACCCGGACCGCCGCGGCGACGCCGACCGTGGTGGCCGCCCTGGAGCTGAACTACCGCCGTCCCGTGTTCCACGGCCGGGACCTGACGGTCGAGCTGACGGTCAGCAGGATCGGCACCAGTTCCTACACGCTCGAGTGCGCAGCCACCCAGAGCGGCGAAGTTGCCGTGGACGGCCGGACCGTCCTGGTCGCGGTTTCGCCAGAGACCGGCGCGGCCAGGCCACTGGCGGACGCGGAACGGCATTGGCTCGCTCAGTTCCAGCTCAGCCCTTGCCGCACCTAAGCACCCGGCCCCCAGAATTCCCATCCCACCCCTGGAGTTGAACCCAATGACTACCGATCCCGCCGAATACGGCACTGACTTCTACCTGATGGACGATTTCCTGACCGCGGAGGACCGCGCCCTGCGGCTGAAGGTCCGAAGCTTCGTGGACAAGGACCTGCTTCCGGTCATCAACGGCTATTGGGAACGGGCGGAGTTCCCGTTTGAACTGATCCCCAAGCTCGCAGCCCTTGGCATTGTGGGCACCACCATCAAGGGCTATGGGTGCCCGGGGCTGAGCCGGCTCGCTGCCGGGATCGTCGCGGCCGAGGTCTCCCGCGGCGACGGCTCGGTCAACACCTTCCTCGGTGTCCAGTCGGGCCTGGCCATGGGCACTATCAACATGCTGGGCAGCGATGAGCAAAAGGGACGCTGGCTTCCGTCGATGGCCACACTGGACAAAATCGGTGCCTTCGCCCTGACCGAGCCGGATCACGGCTCCGACTCGGTGGCACTGGAAACCAGCGCCAGACGGGATGGCGACAGCTACATCCTCAACGGCCGCAAGCGGTGGATCGGCAATGCCAGCATGGCCGACGTCGTCATTATCTTCGCCCGCGACGAGGACGACGGCAAGGTCAAGGCCTTTGTTATGGAGCGCAACGACGACGGCAGCTACCCAGCCGGCTACCACCCTGAGGTCATCACCGGAAAGATCGGCAAGCGCGCCATCCTCCAGCCGGACATCACCCTGAACAACCTCCGCGTCCCGGCGGACAACCGGCTCACCGGCTGCCACTCCTTCAAGGACGTCACCCGCGTCCTGACCGCCACCCGCAGCGGGGCATCCTGGGAGTCCCTGGGCCACGCCATGGCCGCGTATGAGACTGCCGTGGACTACGCGAAGACCCGCCAGCAGTTTGGCAAAGCAATTGGCAGCTTCCAGCTGGTGCAGAACAAACTCGCCAACATGCTGGCCGAGCTGACAGCCATGCAGCTGATCTGCTTCCGGCTGGCCGTCCTGGCCGAGGACGGGCGGATGACCGGGCCAATGGCGTCCCTCGCCAAGATGCACACGGCGCAGAAGGCCCGGTGGATCTGCTCCGAAGCCCGGGACATGCTCGGCGGCAACGGCGTCTTGCTTCAGAACCACGTGGCCAGGCACATGACGGACATGGAAGTGGTGTCCACCTACGAGGGCACCGACTCCATCCAGTCCCTGCTCATCGGCCGGGAAATCACCGGCATCTCAGCCTTCAGCTAGATCTCCACCCCCACGTAGTCAAAGGAATCACCATGAGCAACTTCACGAACAAGGTGGCAGCCGTCACCGGCGGGGCCCAGGGGATCGGCGCCGCCACCGCCCTGAAGCTGGCGGCCGGCGGTGCAACCGTCGTCGTCCTGGACCTCAACGAGGGCGGCGCCAAGGACACGGCGCAACGGATCTCCGCCCAGCCGGAGGTTCTCGCGGCCGGCGGCCGGGCCGTCGCAGCCGTTTGCGATGTCACGGACGAGGCCACCGTGGACCGGGTCTTCGCCGAACTCCACCGGGAGTTCGGCCGGCTCGACATCCTCGTCAACAACGCCGGCATCACCCGGGACAACCTGTTCTTCAAAATGGAGCGCCCGGACTGGGACTCGGTACTCGCCACCAACCTGACCAGCGCCTACCTCTGCTCCCGGGCCGCGCAACGGTACATGGTCCCGGCCCGGTCCGGACGGATTGTCTCGCTCAGCAGCCGCAGCGCCCTGGGCAACCGCGGCCAGGCGAATTACGCGGCTGCGAAGGCCGGCATCCAGGGCCTGACGGCCACTCTCGCCATCGAGCTCGGCGCGTTCAACATCACCGTCAACGCCGTGGCCCCCGGCTACATCGCCACGTCCATGACCGCCGCGACCGCCGAGCGCGTCGGCAGCAGCCCGGAAGAGCACCAGGCGGCGGTCGCCGCCCGGACACCGCTGGGCCGGGTGGGGCAGCCCGAAGAAGTGGCCGCCGCCGTGGCGTTCTTCGCCAGCGACGACGCCTCCTACATCTCGGGCCAGACGCTGTACATCAACGGCGGGGCGCGCTGATGGCGGAAGCGTTCCTCGTCGGTGGTGTCCGCACTCCGGTGGGCCGCCACGGCGGTGCACTCGCCTCGGTCCGGCCCGACGACCTGGCCGCCCTCGTCCTGCAGGCCGCCGTGGCCCGGGCGGGCCTCGCTCCTGACAGCATCGAGGAAGTCATCCTCGGCTGTGTGAACCAAGCCGGGGAGGACAACCGCAACGTTGCGCGGATGGCGGTGCTGTTGGCGGGATTGCCCGACGCCGTCCCCGCGGTCACCGTCAACCGGCTTTGCGCCTCGGGAATGACCGCCATCAGCATGGCGGCGCAGTCGGTCCGCAACGGCGACGCCGACGTTGTGGTGGCCGGCGGCGTCGAGTCCATGACCCGGGCACCTTGGGTAATGGCTAAGCCGGAACAGCCGTTTGCGAAGCCGGGGGAACTGGCGGACACCTCGATTGGCGCACGGTTCGTTAATCCGCGGATGCAGGCCGGTGCCCGGTTCTCGATGCCGGAGACGGCTGAGGAAGTGGCCGGGCGCGAGGGGATCTCCCGGGCCGATGCGGACAGCTTCGCGTTGCGTTCACATGAGCGGGCGCTGGCGGCGATTGACGCGGGCCGGTTCCGGGACGAGATCGTTCCCGTGCCGGTAACCGGCCGCCGTGGCGAAGTTACGTTTGTCGACACCGATGAGGGACCGCGGCGCGGCTCCACCCTGGAGGCGCTTGCGGCCCTGCGGCCGATCGTCCGGACGGAAGGTATCGTCACCGCGGGCAACTCCAGTTCCCTCAACGACGGCGCCTCCGCCGTGGTGGTGGCCAGCGGCGAGGCGGTGGCCCGCTACGGGCTTACGCCGCGGGCTCGGATCGTCACCAGCCAGGCGGCCGGGGTCGCCCCGGAGGTCATGGGCGTCGGCCCGGTCCCGGCAACGCGCAAGGCTTTGGCGAAGGCCGGCTGGGGCCCAGACAGCGTCGGGGCCGTCGAACTCAACGAAGCCTTCGCCGCACAGTCGCTCGCCTGCATGCGGCTGCTGGGGCTTGATCCCGGCACGGTCAACAATGACGGCGGCGCTATCGCTCTGGGTCATCCGCTGGGATCCTCCGGTTCACGGATCGTCGTGACGTTGCTGGGCCGGATGGAACGCGAAAACGCCGCCCGCGGCCTGGCCACGATGTGCGTGGGCCTGGGCCAGGGCGTCGCAATGCTGCTGGAGAGGGTCTGATGATGAGGCTGTTTGAAAATATCGCCGAGCTGGAGGGCGTCACAGGACAGGAACTCGGCGTGAGCGGCTGGCACCGGCTGGAGCAATCGCAGATCCAGGCCTTCGCCGACGCCACCCTGGACCGGCAGTGGATCCACACCGACCCGGAGCGGGCTGCCCACGGTCCCTTCGGCGCCACCGTGGCCCACGGCTACCTGAGCCTCTCGATGCTGCCGTACCTGGCCGGACAGGTGTACCGGGTTCAGGGCGCGGAATCGGTCATCAATTACGGCCTGGACAAGGTCAGGTTCCCGGCCCCGGCCAGGGCCGGCTCCCGGATCCGGGACCGGCTGACGCTGACCTCCGTGACCGGGACGGCTAACGGCCGGCAGCTGAAGGTCCTGCACCGGATCGAGCTGGAAGGCTCCGAAAAGCCGGCCTGCATCGCCGAGACTGTGTCCCTCCTGAGGATTTGAGGCGACTGCAGGGTCCGCTCTGCTCCACTGCACGAAACTGCACCAACACCATCCGAACAATGAAGTTGCGGCTGAGCCGGCTTGCCGGCTCCACACTAGGAAGATAATCCGTGGTTACTGAAAACATGAACGTGAAATACGCAGAGCCAGAGGCAGTGGATTTTGCTGCCGACCCGGAGGTGCCGCCGGCCGAACTGCGCCGGACCTCGATCTCCTCCTGGCTCGGCTCGGCGCTGGAATACATGGACTTCACGCTCTACACGCTGGCAGCCGCCCTGGTGTTCGGGCCGCTGTTCTTCCCGAACACCGACCCGGCGATGGCCCTGCTGGCCAGCTTCGCCGCCTACGGTTCCGGGTTCCTGGTCAGGCCCCTCGGCGGCATCTACTTCGGATACCTGGGAGACAAGTACGGCCGCAAATCCGTCCTGGTCATCACGGTGGGAATGATGGGGCTCGCCACCCTCGGGATGGGCCTGCTGCCCACGTATGCCCAAATCGGGGTCGCCGCGCCGGCCCTGCTGGTCCTGCTGCGCCTCATCCAGGGGTTCGGCGCCGGCGCCGAACTTTCAGGCGCCTCGCTCCTGCTCGTGGAGTCGGCGCCCAGCGCCCGCCGCGGCTTCTACGGCGCGGTGGTGGCCCTGGGGACTGCCACAGGGGTGTTGCTGGCCAGCGCCCTGTGGCTGCTGATGTCGCAGCTGCCGAAAGAGCAGTTCCTGAGCTGGGGCTGGCGTATCCCGTTCCTGCTCAGCGTTGCCACCACCCTCGTCGCGTTGTACCTGCGGCGCACCGTGAACGAATCGCCCGTCTTTGAGATCGTCAAGCAGCGCCGGGAGGCGGCCCGCGCCGGAGCGAAACAGCAAAGCGTGTGGCGCGATGCTGCAGATGCCCGGAAGCCGTTCCTGGTGTCCCTGGGAATCAAGCTGGGCGAGAACGGCTCGGTGTACCTCGTCAAGGGCTTCCTCATCGGCTGGACCGTGTCCGTCGTGAAGATGGATGCCAACCTTGTCACCACCGGCGTGACGCTGGGCTCTATTCTGGGGATCCTCACCGTCCTGCTGACCGGCAAGCTCACCGATAAGTATGGCCGCAGAATCGTGTGGCTGTGGCTCTCGGCCTTCCAGTTCGCCTTCACCATCCCCGCGATGCTCCTGATCGAAACCCGGAACCCGGTCCTGGTGGCACTGGTGTTCGTCATCTACATTGGCGGCCCGATTCCCAACATGTACGGCGTGGAATCAACGTGGCTGGTTGAAATGTTCGGTTCCAAGCGCCGGTTCTCCTTCATGACCACGGTCAAGGAGGTGGGCGCCGTCCTCTCCGGAGGCCTTGGCCCCATCCTGGCCGCCGCCGTAGTCGCCGCAACAGGGCCGGGATGGCTCCCCGTGGCAGGGATCCTGATGAGTTACGCAGCCATCGGCTGGGTCTCTGGTTTCTTCGCCCCCGAAACCCGGGGCCGGGACCTGAACGCCGAGGCGGACGCCTGCTGACCCCCGGACTCAGCTAGGGCAGGAACCGGTAGCCGATCCCGGCCTCGGTGAGCAGGTGCCGGGGCGTGGCGGCGTCCGGTTCCAGCTTGCGGCGCAGCTGGGCCATGTACACGCGGAGATAGTTGGTCTCCTTCGCGTAGGCCGGGCCCCAGACCTCGGAGAGCAGCTGCTGCTGCGTGATGAGCTTCTCCGGGTTCCGCACCAGCACCTCGAGCATTTTCCACTCCGTCGGGGTGAGCCGGACATCCTCGCCGTCGCGGGTGACCCGGCGCTTGCCGAGGTCCACGGTGAAGGCATCGGTGGCGACCACCGGCGGCTCGGCGCCGTCGGCGCTGCGGCGCAGCAGCGCCCGCAGCCGGGCGAGCAGTTCGTCCAGTCCGAACGGCTTCGTGATGTAGTCGTCCGCGCCGGCGTCCAGTGCCTGGACCTTGTCCTCGGAGCCGTGGCGGGCCGAGAGCACCAGCACCGGAACCTGGCTCCAGCCGCGGAGCTTCGCCAGGACCGCGGTGCCGTCCATGTCCGGCAGGCCCAGGTCCAGGATGACCAGCGCCGGAGGCGTGCGGGCCGCCGCGAGGAGGGCGGACTGCCCGTTCTCCGCCACGTTGACCTCGTAGCCGTGGGCCCGCAGCGTGATGCGCAGGGCGCGCAGCAGGTAGGGGTCGTCGTCAACCACCAGCACCGCGGTCATGGCAGATCCGTCGGGGACGAGAGGATCGGCGGTGCGTGGTGCCGGCCGACTATGGCCGACTGGGGCTCCAGCGGCGCCTGACCCGGCCGCTTCTGGACGGGCGCCCCCTCGGACAGCGGCAGGCTGACTACCATGGTCAGCCCGCCGCCCGGGGTGGCTTCCGCGCTCAACCGGCCACCCATCGCCTCGGTGAACCCCCTGGCCACCGCCAGGCCGAGGCCGACGCCGCCGGCGCGGCCCGCGTCGTCCAGGCGCTGGAAGGGCTGGAACATCTCCACCACGTCCTCCGCCGGGACGCCGGCGCCGTGGTCGATGATCCGCAGCTCCCCGGCAGGCCGGCCGCCCACGGTGGCCGCGCCGAGGCCGCCGGCGGTGCCGGTCAGCACAATGTCCGAATCGGGGGCATACTTGACGGCATTTTCGACGATGTTCGCGATCACGCGCTCCAGCATGCCGGGATCCGCCTCGACCTCCGGCATGTTCGCCGGCAGCTCCACCCGGACCCGGTCCGCCGGAACTCCGTGCAGGCCGCCGCTGACCACCTCGTACCAGCGCACGGGCCGCAGGAGTGGGTGGACGGACTCGGAGGTGATTCGGGACATGTCCAGCAGGTTCCCCACCAGGGCCTCCAGCCGGTCCGAGCACTCCTCGATGGTCTCCAGCAGCTCCCGTTCCTCTTCCCGGGTGTAGCGGACGCCGTCTTGGCGCAGGCCGCCGACTGCGAGCTTGATGCCGGCCAGGGGCGTGCGGAGGTCATGCGAGACGGCGCGCAGCAGCGAGGTGCGCATGGTGTTGCTCTCGGCCAGACGCCGTAGCTGGCTCCGGCTCGCCAGCAGCTGCTGGTTCTCCAGCTGGGCCAGGAGGTGTACGCCGAAGGCGCCGAGCAGGCGTCGGTCGCTGGCCGGCAGCACCCGACCGGAGAGGACCAGCCGGGTGCCGGCGTTGATCTCTTCGACGTTGTCGCCGGTGGGGCCGGCGTCCCCGACGTCCCCGCCGTCGGGGGCTGCCGCGGAGCTAAAATCGCCGACGCCGGCCAGCAGCCGCCATCGCGGGGCTCCTTCAGGCTGCGCCGTGCCGCCGGGCTGCGCCGGTGCGGGGCCGGCGTCGGCGTCACCGCCCGTGAGGCCGTACAGCGCCGCGCCGCGGACCTGGAAGACATCCAGTGCCTGTTCCAGCAGGCCCGTCACGGTGTCCTCGGAGCCGGCGGCGCCGCGGGAGAGTTCCGCCAGGGTGGCGGCTTCTGCCCTGGCCCGGGCAGCCTCCTTGGAGCGCCGGGCGGAGCGGTCGACGACGGCGGCGACGGCGGCGGACACGCCGACGAACACCAGCAGGGCCAGGACATTCTGGGCGTCGCTGATGGTCAGGTTGCCCACCGGCGGGGTGGAGAAATAGTTCACCAGCAGGCTGCTCCACAGGGCCGCGAGGACTGCCGGCCAGAGGCCGCCTACCAGGGCCACCGCGACGGAGCCCGTGAGCTGGACCAGCATGGAGGTGGCCAGGTTCTTGTCCGGATTCAGTTCCAGCAGCAGCTGGAGCGCCGCAGGAACAACTACTGCCAGGCCAAAGCCGACGGTGACCCGGGTCCGGCCCAGGTCCCCCCGCCTGCTCCGCCGGACGCCGCTTGGCCCGCTCTGCTGGGGCACCAGGTGGACATCGAGGCCGGACGAGTCGCGGAGTACCTTGGCCGCGGTGCCTCCGCCCCGCAGCCCGGTCATCAGCCGTGCCGCCGTGCCCCGGCGGGAGACGCCGAGCACCAGCTGGGAGGCGTTGACGCTGCGGGCGAAGTCCAGGAGCGCCTCGGACGTTTCGTCGCCGGTGACCACGTGGTAACTGCCGCCGAGGCTCTGGACCAGCTGCCGTTGCGCCTCAAGGGCCTGCAGCGACTCAGCTCCCGCGCCGTCCGAAGCCCGGACATGGACGGCCAGCAGGTCGTTGCCGCTGACGCGGTTGAGCAGCCGGGCGCCGCGGCGGATCAGCGTCTCGCCCTCGGCCCCGCCCGCCAGCCCGACCACGACGCGCTCGCGGGCCGGCCAGTTGGCGTCGATCCGGCTCCCCTCCCGGTAGCCGGCCAGGCCCTCGTCGACCCTGTCGGCCAGCCACAACAGGGCGAGTTCACGCAGGGCCGCCAGGTTTCCGGGGCGGAAATAGTTGGACAGCGCCGCGTCAATGCGGTCGGCCGGCACGATCTTCCCGGCGGCGAGGCGCTCCCGGAGCAGCTCGGGAGAGAGGTCCACCAGCTGCAGTTCGTCGGCCCGCCGGACGATGCCGTCGGGAACGGTCTCCGTGGGGCGTACGTGCGTGATGGCGCTGACGACGTCCGCCAGGGAGTCCAGCTGCTGGATGTCCAGGGTGGACAGCACGTTGATCCCGGCCGCCAGCAGCTCGTCGATGTCCTGCCAGCGGTGCCGGTTCCGGCTGCCGGGGGCGTTGGCGTGGGCATACTCGTCCACAATCGCGGTGGAGGGAGCCCGGCGCAGGGCCGCTTCCAGGTCCAGTTCCTCGACGTCGACCTGGCCAAGGGGCACGCGCCTGGGCTTGATCGTTTCAAGGCCGGCCAGCAGTTCCCGGGTGTCCCTCCGGCCGCGGTCGCGGGCGAAGGCGACCACTACGTCCTCGCCGGCACTCCGGAGCCGGTGCCCTTCCCGGAGCATGGCGTAGGTCTTACCGACCCCCGGCGCGGACCCCAGGAAGATGCGCAGCGTTCCACGTGCCATGCAGTCATTCTTCCATTCCGGCCAGCGTCCGGCGGGGGAGGGCGGCGTCAAGGATTCATCAAGATCCGCGCCGCGGTGGGGTCCGGCCACCCGGCCGCTGCTAGCTTCACAACTGAGGGGCAGAACGTGGCGCCCGCCCGTCAGAGAGGCGCCGGGAGAAAGGCACACCATGACCACCCTGAGCAGGCCCCCGGCCGACCCATCGGCGCCGAGGCCCGGCCGCAAGACCGCGCTCCGGAAGTGGCTGCTGGTGGGGCTGCAGGACAGCAAGGGCGCGCACCAGGGCCCGGGCGGGGTGCCCACGGCCCACGAGAAGAAGCACACCTGGTGGCAGGTCATGTGCCTGACCGGCGTCGACTACTTCTCCACCCTGGGCTACCAGCCCGCCATCGCCGCGCTCGCCGCCGGCGTGATCTCGCCGCTGGCCACGCTGGTCCTGGTGGCGATCACCCTGCTGGGTGCGCTGCCGGTCTACCGGAGGGTCGCCGGCGAGAGCCACCGCGGCGAAGGCTCAATCGCCATGCTGGAGCGGCTGATGCCGCGCTGGGGCGGGAAGCTCTTCGTGCTGGTGCTGCTGGGCTTCGCCGCGACGGACTTCATGATCACCATGACGCTCTCCGCAGCGGACGCGACAGCCCACTTGGTCGAGAACCCGATCAGCCCGGACTGGCTGCACGGCCAGAACGTGGCCATCACGCTGGTCCTGCTGGCCCTGCTCGCCGCGGTGTTCCTTCGCGGCTTCAAGGAGGCGATCGGGGTCGCGGTCGGGATTGTGGGCGTGTACCTGGCTCTGAACGTCGTGGTGGTTGCGGTATCGCTGTGGGAGGTACTGACCCATCCGCTGGCGGTCGGCAACTGGTGGGAAGCGATCTCCTCCTCCCACGGGAATCCATTGCTGGCCGTGGGGTTCGCGCTGCTGGTCTTCCCCAAACTGGCCCTGGGCCTGTCCGGGTTCGAGACCGGCGTCGCGGTGATGCCGCAGATCAAGGGCCACCCGGAGGACACCGAGGAGAATCCGGAGGGCAGGATCGACGGCGCCCGCAAGCTGCTGACGACGGCCGCGCTGATCATGAGCACATTTCTGATCATCAGCAGCTTCACCACCGTGGTGCTGATCCCGGAGAACGAGTTCCAGCCGGGCGGCCAGGCCAACGGCCGCGCCTTGGCGTTCCTGGCCCACGAACAGCTCGGGGTGGGCTTCGGCACCGTCTACGACGTTTCCACCATCGCCATCCTCTGGTTCGCCGGAGCGTCCGCCATGGCCGGGCTGCTCAACCTCGTCCCGCGCTACCTGCCGCGCTACGGCATGGCGCCCGGCTGGGCCCGGGCGGTCCGGCCGCTGGTGCTGGTCTTCACCCTGATCGGCTTCCTGATCACGTGGATTTTCGACGCCGACGTCGACGCCCAGGGCGGCGCGTACGCCACCGGCGTCCTGGTACTGATGACCTCCGCGGCCATTGCGGTGACCCTTTCGGCCCGCCGGAAGCGGCAACGCAAACGCACCGTCGGCTTCGGCGTGATCGCCGTCGTCTTCGTGTACACCACCGTGGCGAACGTCGTCGAACGCCCCGAAGGCATCCGCATCGCCTCGATCTTCATCCTGGGCATCATCGTCATTTCCCTGCTGTCGCGGGCGCGGCGCTCCTTCGAACTGCACGCCACCCACGTACACATGGACCGGCAGGCGCTCGAGTTCATGTCCGATGAACTCGACGGTCCGCTGCGCATCGTGGCCCACGAGCCGCTCCGGCTGAGCGCGGAGGCCTACCGGCAGAAGCTGGAGTCCGCGATCGAGGTCAGCCACTTGCCGCTGGATTACCAGGCACTCTTCCTCGAGGTCATCGTGGACGATTCTTCGGATTTTGAAACCGAACTGGAGGTCCGCGGCATCACCCGGCACGGCTACCGGATCCTGGAGGTACACGGCCCCGTCGTCCCCAACACGATCGCCTCGGTACTGCTGCACATCCGCGACGTGACCGGGCTGATGCCGCACATCTACTTCCGCTGGACCGAGGGCAACCCGGTGACCAACCTGCTGCGGTTCCTGGCCTTCGGCGAGGGGGAGATCGCGCCGGTCACCCGCGAGGTGCTGCGCGAAGCTGAACCCGACGTCACCCGGCGGCCCTGGGTCCACGTCGGCTAGCGGCCGGCCGGTGGCCGCTACCCGGTCACCGCGGACTTTGCCAGGATGGTCCCGCCGACGCCGGCCAGGACGGCACCGGATCCTGCCGTGACCGCCCGGTGCACGCGGGGACGGGCCAGCACCGCGGAGACCCGCCGAATCGCCTGCACCAGCACCACGTACCACACCAGCGCGGTGAGCAGGAAGATGCAGGCCATCAACGCATGCTGCGCCAGGGGCGGCAGCGGGCCCAGATCGAACTGGGGGAAGAGGGACAGGTAGAACACGGCGACCTTGGGGTTGAGCAAATTGCTCACCACCCCCTGCAGGAACGGCGAGCCGCCGCCGAACCGCGGCCGGGGTTCCGCCGCGCTCGGCTGGCTGCGGCGCGGCCCGAAGGCCTCCCGCAGGGCGCTGATGCCCAGGAAAAGCAGGTACGCGGCGCCGGCGATCCGGACGGCGGTGCCCAGGATTTCCGATGCCGCCAGGAGCGCCGTCACACCGAGCACGGCGAGAAGGGCCAGGACCGTGTTGCCGACCATGATCCCGCCGGCCGTTGCCGCGGCGGAACCGGGGGCCCGGTGCGCGTTCTTCAGCACGAGGGCAAAATCGGGGCCGGGGACCACCACCACCACAACGCAGGTCAGCGTAAAGGCCAGGAGTTGTTCGACCATTAGGGCTGCTTCCGGGAAGAGTGGATCACGGTACGGGCAGACTTTCGGCCGCCGCCATCACAGTGTAGCCGCGGCTGCCGGGCCCGCGCGGCCCGGAAACACAGCAGCCCCTCCGGAGGGTTACTCCGGAGGGGCTGAGTGGTCTTCTAGGAGAAGTGTTCCGGCAGGCCGGGCCTTCCTGAAAGCTTAGAGCGGGCGGATGTTCTCAGCCTGGGGGCCCTTCGGACCCTGGGTGACGTCGAACTCGACCTTCTGGTTCTCGTCCAGCGAGCGGTAGCCGCTGGAAGCGATTGCCGAGTAGTGGGCGAAAACGTCGGCCGACCCGTCATCCGGGGCAATGAAGCCAAAACCCTTTTCGGCGTTGAACCATTTAACTGTGCCTGTAGCCATGCCTTTATCCTTCTGAAACGCTGCTGATCTCCGGGGGCCACGCAAGGCCAACGGCTGCGGAGACATTCGTCCGCTGTCCCCAACGTACGGGGCGCGGGGCCCCGGTGCAAGAGTCTGACTACGGGAGTTAATCCCGGGCGGCGGCTATAGTCGGCTCACCATGTCAACAATCTCGGTGGTCATTCCCACCCGGAACGACGCCCGGCTCCTGGCGGTCTGCCTCGAGGCGCTCGCCCGGCAGAGCCACCGCGCCGACGAGGTCATCGTGGTGGACAACGGCAGCACGGACGCCACGGCCGAGGTCTGCGCGGCCGCCGGGGTGCGGCGGATCGCCGCTGAGGTACCCGGAATCGCGGCCGCCACGGCCCTCGGCTTCGACGAGGCCCGCTGCGCCATAATCGCCAGGCTGGACACGGATTCAGTCCCGCCGGTGGACTGGCTGGAGCGCGTGGCGGCCATCCTTGAGCGCGCCGGGCCGCTGTCCGCCGTGACCGGCCCCGGAGATTTCTACGGCGGCAACCGTTTTGCGCGCTGGGTGGGCCGCAGCGTCTATATCGCAGGCTATTTCTGGGCGGTCGGGCTCCTGCTGGGGCACCCGCCGTTGTTCGGCTCCAACTTCGCCCTGCGGACCGAGGTGTGGGAACGAATCCGCGGCGCCGTCCACCGGGGCGTGCCGCCGGTCCACGACGACCTCGACATTTCGTACCAGATTCCGCCCGAGGTGGCCGTGATCTGCGACCCGACGCTGAGGGTGGGCGTCTCGGCCCGGCCGTTCGAGAGCTGGCACGCGGTCGGGCGCAGGCTGGCGATGGCGTGGACGACGTTCGGCGTCGAGTTCAGATCCGAGCCGCCGCTGCGGCGGCGCCGGCGACGGACGCAGTGGGAGCGCCGCCACCTCCGGTAGCCGCGCCGGGGCCGCGCTGACCCTCACTCAGTCGGCGTCGGCGTAGAGCGCGATCAGGTCCCGGCTCATCTGGTGCGGCGAGGTCTCGCTGGGGCTGTGGCCGCCCCGGTAGACGGCGATCTTCGCGCCGATCGCCTGCGCGAAGCGGCGGTGCAGCGCCAGCGGCCAGAGGTCGTGTTCTCCGACGGCGACCAGCTTGGGCAGTGTCGCAGCGGCCAGGACCGGCCGGAGGTCCGGGGCGTGCTGCATCAGGGCGAAGATGTCGCTCACGGACTTCCGGCGGGTGAAGCCGAAACGGTACCGCACAAACCGAATCCGGTTCGGCGCCACCTTGACCACGTTGCTGCGGATTCCCCAGATCATCAGTGCCGCGCCCACCCGGCCGCTGGCCCAGCCGCTGAACCGCCCGATCCGCTGGACTCCGCGGAAGCTGTTCCCGGGTTCGGGCGGGCAGCTGAGCAGGGTCAGGCTGCGGAACAGCTCAGGCCGCTGCGCGAACACAACCTGGGCAACGATCGCGGCGAAGGAGTACCCCACGACGTGCGCGGCGCCGTCGCCGGCCTCGAGCAGGGCGATCAGGTCGTCCGCGAAAAGCTGGTAGTCGTAGTGCTCCCGAGGCGGCACAAGGTGCTCCGGCCCGGCGCCGGCCGACTCGTACTGGCCAGCGATGTCGCAACTGAGCGCAAAGTATCCGGCGGCCGCGAGCCGGGGTAGCATCAGCGAGAAATCTTCCTTGGACCCGGTGGCCCCCGGGATCATCAGCACCCGCGGATTGGCCGGGTCGCCCATCGACAGGGTCGCGAGCGTCCCGCTTGGGGCCCGGAATTCGCCGCGCACGGCGCCGGGCGGCGGGTCGAACCAGTCGACGTCGGCCAGGGCGGCGTCCAGCCAGGCGGCCTCGTCGATGAGCCCGGACCCGAAGACCTCCGGGTCTGGCTCCGGTGCGCCGGGAAGATTGCGGCCTGTTGACGCCATGGACTAAACATAGACCCCGGTTCCGGCGCCGGTCCTCAGGCGCCCGCCACCCGGCGCACAAAGGCGTGCAGGCGGCGGTACACCTCCTGCGACTCGGGATGGCGGAAGTCCTGCTGCCAGGTGTGCTCCGTATTCGGGGCGTCCCAGCCGTAAATCAGGGTGTCCACGGGCACCTTATGCTCCAGCAGGCGCGCGATGAATTTGAGATTGGCGGTGTAGAAGAAGTCGCGCTCCGAGGTGGTGACGAACACCGGCGGGAAGCCGGCGTCGAGCCATTCGATCGGGGACAGGAACCCGGCCGCGGCGCGCAGTTCCGCCGCGCGGGGACGGCCGCGTCCGCCGGCAGCCCGGGGCAGGAGCATCCGGACGAAGTCCAGGCTGAGCACGAAGCCCTTCTCGAAGAACACGGAGAAGTCCACCACGCTGCAGTGCTGCACCAGACCGCGCAGGCTGGAGCCGGGGGCCGCCGGCGTCAGGGCGTAGTGGCCTGCAAGTTCGGGGCGGAGGCTGGCCGAGGTCAGGAGCGCGGCGATCTGGCCGCCGGCGGAGTCCCCGCCCAGGACAATCCGGGCGGGGTCGCCTCCGTAGTCCGCGATGTGCTCGCGGACCCAGGCCAGTGCCGCGTTGGCGTCCTGGAGGACGTGCGCCATGTGGAAACGCGGAGCCCGCCGGTAATTGACGTTGACAGCCACCATCCCGCCGGCGGCCTGGTTCGCGCAGTACTTGGTCAGCGCGGCCTTGTCCCCGGAGGTCCAGCCCCCGCCGTGGAAGTAGACGTAGACCGGCAGAGGAGCGGTGTCTTCCACCCCGGCGCCGGCCGGGGTGATCACGTCCAGGCGGTGGGCACGGATCCCGTCCCCAACGAAGTCAATGTCGTGGAAGTAGTCGACGCCGGTCACCGGCTCGGCGTTGAATCGCGTCCGCTCGCCGGGGCCCAGCGCATGCATCATAGCCAGCCAGGCCCAGACCGGGACCCGGCGCAGCACGCCCCGCGCGCGGCGGGCCAGGCCGAAGGTTCCGCCGGAGGGCAGCTGGGGTGACCGGGGTGCCGGGGTCATGGCCCCAGTCTAACTGGCACGGCTGTGCTAGCACGGGCGGAGGGCCGCCCGGCCCCTTGGCGGCCGCGCCGGTGCAGCCGCGCCGGTGCGAGCGCCGCGGGATTCAGTCGGGCAGCTCCCGGACGATGCCGGCGGCCCCGTCCACGGTGACGCGCTGGCCGGTATGCAGCCTGGTGGTGGCATCCGGCACGCCCACCACCGCCGGGATCCCGTACTCGCGCGCGACAACGGCCCCGTGCGAGATGACGCCGCCCATTTCCATCACCAGGGCGCCCGCCGTCATAAAGAGCGGGGTCCAGCCGGGGTCGGTCGAGGGTGCCACCAGGATTTCGCCGGGTTCAACGCGGGCGCCCACCGGGTCCAGGATCACCCGGACGGTGCCGGTGGCGGTGCCGGCCGAGGCTGGGGTTCCGGCCAGCGCGCCGGTGGGCGGTGCCTTGGCCATGACCGCGGCCTCGACGTCGGTCCCGTCCGAGAGCAGCACCCGCGGGATGTGGCGGCGGCGCAGTTCGACGTCGTACAAGCGCCGGCGGCTCGCGACGAGGTCCTGCATCCGGGCGCCGCGCAGTCCCACCCGGAGCTCGGCGAAGTCCAGGAAAAACACATCCTCCGCGGCCGCGACGACGCCGGCGCGCACCAGCTCTTCGCCAACCAGCAACAGCTGGCGGTGCATCTCGCCAAGGATCTTAACGATGTGGAACTTGGGCAGCTCACGCAGGCCGGACAGCTCCCGGACCCGGCGCAGGGACAGCTCAAGCGCCCGGGCCCGCCACCGGCCCCGGGCGCCGGCGCGCTCCACCAGGTTGCGGATCCTCTCCTCCGCGTGCTCGGCGGCCCGCCGGAACTGCCGGTCCGGGGCCTGTTCCGGGTCCTCGACGCGCAGGTAGTTGGAGATCATCCCGAGGATGTGGTCCGGCTCCTCCGACCAGCGCGGCATACCCAGATCGATCTCGGCCACCGCCCGGTGGCCGTAGCGGGCCAGGAAGCCCCGCACCCCGGCCTGCGCCGGCCCGGGAAGCGCGCCGGCGCGGTACGCCGCCGCGAGCCGCGCCGGGTCCTGCGCCAGAAAGACATCCCGCGAGACGGGATCGGCACCGATGCCCACCGCCAGTTGCCAGAGCTCCAGGTCCATCTCGGTGGTCACATTGTGCGGCAGCCCGCGCAGCACCGCCTCCAGCTCGCGCGGCGGGGCGATGCCGCGCAGCAGCCGCCGGGCCACGGCCAGCATGATGTAGCCGACGGACGGCGCGGGCAGGGTGGCTCGGATCAGCCCGTCGACGGTCCGGTGGGTGATCTGTTCGGCGTAGTCGAGCCGCTGCCCGGCGCTCGCCGGCTCGGCCAGCACCAGCGCTGCGTCAAGGCGCTTTCCGTAGGCATCCGCCCGGCGGAGCTCCTCCTCGGGCCGGACCGCGGCCCCAATCAGCGCCGGGACCAGGCCGAGGACCATGGCCAGGCTGGCACTGGCCTCGGCGCCCCGCGCCGGCCCTCCGCCGGCAGCCCGGGCGGGCCTGGGGCGGGACTTCCGGGGGCGTTCCCTGAGCGCGAACCGAGGATCGGCCAGCAGTTCCGGGAAGACCGCGGCGGACCTGCCGTCAGCCAGCGGCAGCACCCGCTCCAGGTAGCGGCGGCCCCACTTGTTTTGCACCACCGCCGTCAGGTCCACGTACATCCTCAGCCCGGGGCTCACATAGCGCCAGAGTCCCTTGCTGTTCCGCATCAGCCCGAGTGCAGCGAGCCCGATCGGCGTGATCGGGCGCGTGAGCCCTTGGAGCAGGGTTCCGCACAGGTAGACGCGGGTCCCGCCCGCGGGATCCGGGTTGAGGGCGGACGCGTCGCCGGAGAACGGATCCTCCAGCGGATACAGCGTGGTGATCGGCCGGGACTGCGTCAGCCATGCCTTGCCCGCGGCGTCGAAAACCCACTCGATATCCTGCGGCGCCCCAAAGAGGCGCTGGACGGCGTCGCCGAGGCGGGTCAGCTCGGTGAGCTCGGCGTCCGCCAGGCTCCAGCCGCGGGCGGGATCGTCGTCGCCCGGCACCCTGGCCAGGACCGTGGCCGTCTCGGTGTCCACGGTGAACTGGTCCGGATTCACCGCGCCGGACACCACGGCCTGGCCCGCCCCGGGGCTGGCGTTGATCACCGTCTCGGTCCGTGTGCCGGTCACCGGGTTGGCGGTGAACATAACACCGGCGGTGGCGGCGTCGACCATGATCTGGACGACGACGGCGAGCCCCACCTCCCGGTGGCTGATCCCGTTGGCGGACCGGTAGGCCACCGCCCGGTCGGTCCAGAGCGACGCCCAGCAGCGGTGGACTGCGTCGATGACGGCGTCAGGGCCGACGACGCCGGTGTACGAATCCTGCTGGCCCGCGAAGCTGGCGAAGGGCAGGTCCTCGGCGGTGGCGGAGGAGCGCACCGCAACCGCCGGCTCCGCGCCCAGCCCCGCGTAGGCCGCCCGCACCGCCGCGTCGACGTCGGGCGGGACCGCCGCGGCGCCGATCAGTTCGCGGGCACTGGCGGCCAGGGGGTCCGGCTCGGCGTGGCCCGGCTCCGGCCGGCCAGCCGTGGCTGCGGCGGTGTCGAGGCGGGCCGCCAGCGCGTCGATCCCCGCCGGCGCCGCCCGCCGGTACGCCTCCGTGGTCAGGCAGAAGCCGCGCGGGACCGGGAAGCCGGCGGCGGCGAGCTTCCCCAGGTTCAGGGCCTTGCCGCCGACCAGCGGCAGCGGGGCGGAACCGGTGCTGCCCAGCTCCAGGACAAGGCCCTCCAGCACGCGGCCGGCGGGCATGTGGTCAACCCGTTCGGCGCACATGGTGCACCGCCTAGGCGGTCGCCGCGTCGCCGGCGTCCTCCCACTGGACGTCCAGGTTGCGGAACACCGGAGGGGAATCACACAGCGCGGCCATCCGCGCCGCGAACTCCGAGGTCTCCGGCCGCCCCGAGTTCTCCATGGCCGACTCGTACGAGTCGAATTCGACGATGGTGAGATAGGTGCCGGGGCGGTCGCGGTCCGCGGTGTTCAGGATCCGGCGGAAGGTCGGGGCGGTGTCCCCCTCCGTCCGCGAGGGCCGGCCGAGCGCCTCGATCTCGTCGATGCGGGATGACTGGAATTCGATGATCTGCACAAACCTGGCCATGACGGCTCCTTGACGGCTGCGGGGTGCTGATGCGCATCACGCTAGACCTGCCGTCCCGGCTGTGCAAGACCACGTGGCTACGGGGTGAGCAGGACCTTGATGGCCCGCCGCTCGTCCATCGCCCGGTAGGCCTCCGGGGCCTCCTCCAGGTCCATCACGACGTCGAACACCCGGCCCGGGTTGATGCTGCCGTCGAGCACGTCGGCCAGCAGCTCCGGGATGTAGGTCCGGGCCGGCGCCATCCCGCCGCCGATGGTGATGTTGGTGTCGAAGAGGTAGCGCACCGGGATTTCGGCACCGCCCGTGGGCACGCCGACAAAGCCCATGGCGCCGCCCGGGCGGACGCTGTGCAGGGCCTGCTCCATGGATTCCTTGGTGCCGACGCATTCCAGGACGGAATCGGCCAGCACCCCGCCGAGCAGTTCGCGGACCTTGGCGACGCCGTCCTCGCCGCGCTCGGCAACGATGTCGGTGGCGCCGAACTCGCGGGCGATCGCCTGCCGGTCGGCGTGCCGGGACATGGCGATGATCCGCTCCGCGCCGAGCCGCTTGGCTGCCAGGACCCCGCACAGGCCCACCGCGCCGTCGCCGACCACCACGACGGTCCGGCCGGGGCCGGCCTTCGCGGCGAGGGCGGCGTGGTGGCCGGTGGCCATGACGTCGGAGAGGGTCAGGAGGCTGGCGCGCAGGGCGTCGTCGGGATCGGTGACGCCGGGGACCTTGACGAGGGTGGCGTCGGCGAGCGGGACCCGGACCGCCTGGCCCTGGCCGCCGTCGATCGCGTAACCGGCGTCGTCCTTGCCGCCCCAGCCGGCCAGGTGGTCGCAGGCGACGGTGACGCCGTTGAGGCACTGCGGGCACTTGCCGCAGCTGACCACAAACGGCGCGATGACCAGGTCGCCCACGGCGAGGTCCGTCACAGCGTCGCCGACGCTTTCCACCAGGCCGATGAATTCATGGCCGATCGCGGAGGGCTTGTGCGTGGGCTTGACCCCGCGGTACGGCCACAGATCGGAGCCGCAGACGCAGGCGGCGGTGACCTTGACGACGGCGTCGGTGGGCTGCTGGATGGTGGGGTAGTCGCGGTCTTCGACGCGGACGTCGCCGGGGCCGTGGATGATGGTGGCGCGCATGGGGTCTCCTCGCCTGGTGGTGAATGGGGGTGGCATCGAGTCTAGCCCGGGCCCCGTGCTTGCCTCGTGCCGGGAACTTTGTTCTAGACGGCTTCCAGCACGCTGACGTAGTTGGCGATGCCGACGCCGCCCATATTCTGCACCGCGGCCCGGCGGGCCGCGGGCAGCTGCATGTCCCCGGCGGTGCCGGTGAGCTGCATCGCCGCGATGACGTGCTGCGAGACGCCGGTGGCCCCGACCGGGTGGCCCTTGGCCTTGAGCCCGCCGGAGACGTTGATGGGCAGCTTGCCGTCCTTGAAGACCCAGCCTTCCTGGAGCGCGCGGGCGCCTTGGCCCGGCTCGGTCAGGCCCATGGCCTCGTACATGAGCAGTTCGGCGATGGTGAAGCAGTCGTGCACCTCGGCGAAGTCCAGGTCGTCGAGTCCGACGCCGGCCATGCCCAGCGCGCGCTGCCAGGAGGTGCGCGTCGCGGCGAAGGCCGTGGGGTCGCGCCGGTCGGTCGGGAAGAAGTCGTTCGCCTGGCCGAAACCGGCCAGCCGGACCGGGGCGGTGGCGCCGCTGGTGGGGGCGACGCTCAGGACGACGGCGGCGGCGCCGTCGGAGACGGGAGAGCAGTCGGTGCGGCGCAACGGGTCCGCGACCATCGGGTTCTTGTCCGAGACGGTCTGGCAGAACTCCTCGCCGAGGTCCTTGCGCAGCTGGGCGTAAGGGTTGTCCACGCCGTTTCGGTGGTTCTTGGCGGCGATCGTGCCCAGGACGTCGCCAAGCTTTCCGTTGCCGTCGCCGTACCGCTTCTCGTAGTGCTTGGCCACCTCGGCGAACAGGCCCGTGAACCCGGTGGTGGACGGCTTGCCGGCCATGTCGTAGTCCGCGCCGAGCAGGGCCGCGCCCACAACGTCGGCGCCGGCGTGGGTCATCTTCTCCGCGCCGATCACCAGGACGGTCTTGGCCGTGCCGGCCAGCAGCGACTTGGTGCCCTGCTGGAATGCGGCCGAGCCGGAGGCGCAGGCGTTCTCGACCCGGGTGGACGGGATGTTGGCGAGCTGCTCGGAGACCTGCAGGGCCAGCGAGGACGGGAACGCCAGCGGCATCATGCCGGAGTTGAACTGGCCGAGGTAGATTTCGTCGATCTGGCCAGGTTCGATCCCGGCGTTGTCGATCGCCTCCGTGGCGACCTGGACGATCAGGGATTCGAGGGTCTCGTCCGTGAGCTTGCCGAAGCGGCTGTGGCCCCAGCCGGTGAGCAGGACGTCTTTGCCGAACTGGTCTTTGAGGCTCACGCGGCGGCTCCTTCCAGGGCGGCGGAATCGTTGTCCAGTTCGACGTCGAACTCCGCCTCGGTCTTCTCGCGGATCTCCTCCACCGTGACGCCGGGGGCGAGCCGGGTCAGCGTGAGACGGCGGCCGCCTTCGACTTTCTCCAAATCAAAGACGGCCAGGTCGCTGATGATGCGGTCCACGCAGCTCAGACCGGTGAGCGGCAGGGTGCATTCCTTGACGATCTTGGCGGTGCCGTCCTTGGCGTTGTGCTCGGTGAGGACCACAACGCGCGGGGTACCGGCGACGAGGTCCATGGCGCCGCCCATGCCCTTGACCATCTTGCCCGGGATGGTCCAGTTGGCGAGGTCGCCGGCGCCGGAGACCTGCATGGCGCCGAGGATGGCGACCTTGACGTGGCCGCCGCGGATCATGCCGAACGAGGTGGCGGAGTCGAAGATGCTGCCGCCGGGCAGCACCGTGACGGTCTGCTTGCCGGCGTTGATCAGGTCCGCGTCCTCCTCGCCCTCGTAGGGGAACGGGCCCATGCCGAGCAGGCCGTTTTCGCTCTGCAGCACCACCCGCACGCCGTCGCGCAGGTTGTTGGCGACCAGCGTGGGGATGCCGATGCCGAGGTTGACGTAATCGCCGTCGTTGAGTTCTTCGGCCGCGATGGCGGCCATTTCATTCCGGGTCCAAGCCATGATGATTCTCCTAAAAGTGTGGGGTGGCGGCGCTCGGGCCGGATCAGACGGCGACGGCGGCGGCGTCGGCCGCTGCGGCCGCTTCGGCGCGGGGCCGGACGGTGCGCTGTTCGATGTCCTTGACCCGGTCGGTGGCCTGGACCAGGCGCTGGACGAAAACGCCCGGCGTGACGATGTGGTTCGGGTCCAGCTGGCCGGGTTCGACGATCACTTCGGCTTCCGCCACCGTGACGGCGCCGGCGGTGGCGACCACCGGGTTGAAGTTCTGCGCGGTGTAGCGGTAGATCAGGTTGCCGTCGGTGTCGGCGGTGTGCGCGTGCACCAGGGCGACGTCGGCCTTGATGGCGCGCTCCTGGAGGTAGGTTTCGCCGTCGAACTCCGCGAGCGGCTTGCCTTCGGCGACGAGGGTGCCCACGCCGGTCTTGGTGTAGAACGCCGGGATGCCGGCGCCGCCGGCGCGGAGGCGCTCGGCGAGGGTGCCCTGCGGGGTGAACTCGACCTCCAGCTGGCCGGCGAGGTACTGCTCGGCGAAGAGCTTGTTCTCGCCCACGTAGGAGGCGATGACCTTGCGGACCTGGCCGGCCTCGATCAGCACGCCGAGGCCCTTGCCGTCGACGCCCATGTTGTTCGAGACCACGGTAAGGTCCTTGACGCCCGAATCCCGCACGGCCTCGATCAGGTCCGCCGGGATGCCGCTGAGCCCGAAGCCTCCGACGGCGAGCGTCATGCCGTCGCGCAGCACGTCCTGCAGCGCGGCGGCCGCGCTGGATTTCACCTTTGACATTTGCATCTCCTCATTGAGCTGGTGGTTGCCGGAGGGCTACCCCGGACCTGCTTCCGTGATCCACTTTGTGGACTGTTTGCCTGATGAAGGAGCCTATGGTGTGGCGTGGAGCACTGTCAACGCCGCAATTCGCCAAAATAGGGTGCGGTTTTACAGTGTGGACGGTAGGATGATCAGTGTCCACAATATGGATGCTGAGGCAGATATCCAGATGGATTCGTCCGAGAAACCGCGAGGAAAATGATGACTGTCCCCGTGCAGGGTGCCCAGGTGGTGAGCAGGGTCGCGGCTCTGCTGAGGATCGTGGGCCGGAAACCGGAAGGCTCTCCGCTCGTGGAGCTGGTCCGCGAATCCGGGCTGACCCGGCCCACCGCCCACCGGCTGCTCACGTCCCTCGCCGCCGAGGGCCTGCTGGACCAGGACGCGCACAGCGGCAACTGGGTGCTCGGCCCGGAGATCCTGTTGATGGGGTCGGTCGCGTCGGCGCGCTTCCCGCTGGAGGACATCGCCCGGCCCAGCCTGCGCCGGCTGGCCGAGGAAACCGGCGAGAGCGCGTTCTTCTCGATCCGCCGCGGCGCCGAGACGGTGTGCCTGCTCCGGGAAGAGGGCAGCTTCCCGGTGCGTTCCTTCGTGCTGCACGAGGGCGTCCGCTTCCCGCTGGGCGTCGCGTCCGCCGGTACCGCAATCATGGCGTTCCTGCCCGCGGCGGAGCAGGAGGAGCTGCTGTCCGGCTGGGCCGCCCACGCCGGCAGCTTCGCCAACGCCAACACGGAGGAGCTGGTCCGGGCGAACCTGGAAGCCACGCGGCAGGCGGGCTACGCGGTCAATCCCGGCCTGGTGCTGGAAGGCAGCTGGGGGATGGGCGCGGCCGTCTTCGACCAGCGCGGCCGGCCCGCCTGGGCGCTGTCCCTGACCGGAATCGAACCCCGCTTCCGCGCCGACCGCCGCGACTACCTGGGGCGGCTGCTGATGGATGAGGCGCACCGGATCTCCCTCCAGCTCCAGGGCAGCTAAGCGGTCAGCGCACCGGTGCGCGCGACGTCTCGACAAACCGGCGGCCGCGGAGCACGATGGGAACTGCAGCCGCAGCTGCATGCGCAGACACTGCGCCTCCTCCTTTGTCCGGGTGGCGCGTCTGGCCCAACAACTACTTCCCCGCCTTGATGCTGGGGGACTGGGAGCAGAAGAAGAGCGCGGCGGACGCAGTCCACGCCGGAGCCAACCGGCGTCGCCATCGGCGACGGCGGCGCACTTGACTGGCCGGTTCCCCGGCTGTTTGCCTCAAGCCACGAAGGAATGAGTCTGATGACTCGCCACACTGAAATCCACCACGCGCCGTTGTTGCGCCTTCTTATTGCCTTCACCGCCGCCCTGGTGCTGCCGGTTGCCGTCAGCGGCGCCGCCACCGCCGACGGCGGAAAGTCCACCCGGACCTGGACGGTCCAAGTCGGGTCTGAATCCTCGGACCAGGCCATCCAGGGCATGGCCTTCCTGCCCGAAAACATCTACGTGAACGCGGGCGACAAGGTCACCTGGCGGGCCAACTCCGCAGAAATCCACACCGTGACGTTCCTCGCCGAGGGCCAGTCATTGGAGTCCACGCAGCCCTTCGACCCTGCAGTTCCGGAAGACGTCAACCAGGTGGGCGGCAAGGACTATGACGGACACTCCTACTACAACTCCGGCGTCATGACCAACGTGTCCAATAGCGGGTTCAAGCAGGTCAAGAAATACACGCTGGCGTTCCCGAACGAGGGCGACTTCACCTACTACTGCCTGGTCCACGGCATGGCCATGAAAGGCACGGTCCACGTCCGGGCGGCGGGCACCGAGTACCCGTACCGGCAATCGCAGTACGACCACCAGACGGAAAAGCAGGAACGGGCCATCCTGCGCGACGGACACCGGCAGTGGGACGCGGCCCGGGACCGGACGGACAAGCACACCGTGATCGCCGGAACGGACAACGGCACCTCGATGGTGATGCGGTTCATCCATCAGAAGATCGAAATCAAGGTGGGGGAGTCGGTGACGTTCGTCAACGACGGCATGGGAGCCCCGCACACCGTCACGTTCGGCAAGGAACCGGCCAATTTCTTTGCCCAGCTGGGTGATCCGACCCAATTCAGCGGAGGGGATCTGAACTCCGGAATCATGCCGCCGCAGACGAGCTTCAAGGTGACGTTCACCAAGGCCGGCGAATTCGACTACATCTGCGCGCTGCACGACTTCATGGGCATGAAGGGAACGGTGGAAGTGCGGAAGTGACCGTCCTGGCGCACCGGTCCGGTGTAAGGCAGGAGCCGCTACCGGCGGGTTACTGCTTCCACCAGGTGTCAAAAATGGTGACCGGGACGGTGCGCTTGTGCCGGGTCCGCAGGTACTTCTGCTCAATGAGCTCGGCCGCGGCAACGGGAACGTCGCGGCCCTCGAGATAGTCATCGATCGTGTCGTAGCTCAGGCCCAGTTCATCCTCGTCGGTGCGGCCGGGCTTGTTGTCCAGCAGGTCCGCGGTCGGCACCTTTTCCCAGACCCGCGCGGGGGCGCCGAGCTCCGCGAGCAGGGCCCGGTTCTGGCGCTTGTTGAGCCCGAACAGCGGGAGGATGTCCGCCCCGCCGTCGCCGAACTTGGTGAAGAAACCGGTCACGGACTCGGCGCCGTGGTCGGTGCCGATCACCAGGTAGTTGTGTTCGCCGGCCAGCGCGTATTGGGCGATCATGCGCGTGCGGGCCTTGGTGTTGCCCTTGTGGAAGTCGGAGATGCCGTTGCCCACGGTCTTCTCGAACTCGTCCTCGAAGCCGTCCACCGCGGCGGAGATGTTGAAGGTCCACTCGGTCTTGGCCCGGACGAAATCCAGGGCCGCCTGGGCGTCGTCCTCATCGTGCTGCACGCCGTACGGCAGGCGGACGGCCACGAAGTTTGCCTCGACCCCCTCGGCGTCGAGCTCCTCGACCGCCAGCTGGGCCAGCCGGCCGGCGAGGGAGGAATCCAGGCCGCCGGAGATGCCCAGGACATAGCCCTTGGTGTGGCTGGCCTTGAGGTATTCCTTGAGGAACGTGACGCGTTTGCGCACCTCCCCGGCGGGGTCGATCCGGGGCTGTACGCCCATTTCTTCGATGATCTTCGCCTGGAGTTCACGCATGCCTCACAGCCTAGCCAGCGGTGTCAATCCGGCTCAACTGTGCAAACCCGGATCCGCCGCGAAAAGCCCTCCCGCGGACGCGGCGCCAGGCGTAGCGTATGGCCATGGAGAAGACCGGATGCGCGGTGGTCGGCGGCGGCCCGGCCGGCATGATGCTTGGCCTGCTGCTGGCCCGGGCCGGCGTGCGGGTGACGGTCCTGGAGAAACATGCCGACTTCCTGCGCGATTTCCGCGGCGACACCGTGCACCCCTCCACGGTCCGGCTGATTGACGAACTCGGCCTAGGCCAGGAGTTCCGCCGGCTGCCGCAGAGCCGGCTGAAAAGTGTGGTGTTCCCCGTTCCGGGCGGCCCGCCGGTGACCATGGGCGACTTTGACGCCCTCCCGCCGCCGTACAACTACATCGCCATGATGCCGCAATGGGACTTCCTGAACTTCCTGGCCCGCGCCGCGGCCGAGGAACCGGGGTTCACGCTGCTGATGAGCCACGCCGCCACCGGACTGGTCCGGGACGGGGGACGGGTCCGCGGCGTTCGCGTGCGGACACCGGACGGCACGCAGGAGGAACTGCGGGCGGACCTGGTGGTTGCCACCGACGGCCGCCACTCCGCGCTCCGCGCCGCCGCCGGGCTGGCGCCGAAAGAATTCCCCGTCCCGTTCGACACCTGGTGGTTCAGGCTGCCCCGCCGTCCCGATGAAACCGGCGAGGTGGCCGGCCTGGTGCCGGCCTTCGGCCCCGGCGAGGCGCTGGTGGGCCTGACCCGGACCGACTTCTACCAGATGGGCTACCTCGCCCCGAAGGGCACCGACGTCCGGATCCGCGCGGAGGGCGTGGAAGGCTTCCGACGCCGGATCGCGGCGCTCCGGCCCGACCTCGCCGACCGTGTTGACGCCATCGCGTCCCTTGAGGACCTGCACTGGCTCGACGTGCGCCTGGACCGGCTGCAGTCGTGGCACATCAACGGGCTGCTCTGCATTGGCGACGCCGCGCACGCCATGTCCCCGGCCGGCGGCGTCGGGATCAACCTCGCCGTCCAGGACGCCGTGGCGGCGGCGGAACTGCTGGCGCCCGCCCTGCTCCGGGGCCAGGTCACCAGCGCGGACCTCCACCGCGTCGAACGACGGCGGCGGCCGCCCACCGTTATTGTGCAGACCGCCCAGCGGGTGATGCACCGGGCCGTGTTTGGCCCGATCATGGCCGGGAAACAGGCGAAGTTCCCGGCCGCGGCCCTGTTCGTGGCCCGGCGTGTGCCCGCGGTCCGCAAAATCATGCCGCGGCTGATCGGCTTTGGGCCGCGCCCCGAACACGCGCCGGCGTTCGCGCGGCGCACCGGGGCCGCGCCGCAGCCGCAGCCCTAGCCCCCGACCCCCGTCGACTGCTCCGCTACGGCCCTTTTGGACCGCCAAAACGGCAGGTACGGAGCAGCGGATGCGCCTCAGCCGTGCGCGGCGAGGTAGCTGATCAGGCCGTTGATTGTGGCGACGGCGGGGTAGTCCCGCTCCGGGATGTCCACACCGGTGGCCGTGTCGATGGTTTCCACCAGCCGCAGGAAGTCCAGCGAGTCGAGGTCCAGGTCCTGGCGGAGCCGGGCATCGCCGCCGACGTCGTCCAGTTCCACCTCGGGGGCGACCTGCCCTAGCGCGGCCCGCACCGCGGCCCGGGCATCCTGTTCATTCATGGGGTCTCCGCCTTCACAGTTCGTCCGGTTTTTGCAGCAGTTCGTCGATCCGGGCCAGGAAGCGCCCGCCGCGGAGCCCGTCGCTGACCCGGTGGTCGGCGGAAAGGGTGGCGGTCGCGGCGGCGCGCACGCCCAGCATCCCGTGCTCCGCAAAGGGCCGTTCGAGGACGCGGCCGAACCCCACCATGGCCACCTGCGGCGGGTAGATCACCCCGTAGACGCTGTCCACACCGAGGTCCCCCAGGTTGGTCACCGTGATGGTGGGGTCCGCCATCTCGGCGCGCAGCAGCCGCCCGGCCCGCGCCCGGCTGACCAGGTCCCGCAACTGTTCCATCAGCACATCGAGGGGGAGGGTGTCGGCGTCGTGGATGGCGGGCGCCACCAGGCCGCCCTGCCGCAGGGCCACCGCGACGCCGAGGTGCACCGCGGCGCTGGGCCGGTAGGCGCCGTCCACGTAGAAGCCGTTGACTTCCGGGACGTCCTTGGCCGCGAGCGCCGCCGCCTTCAGCAACAGGGCCGAGGGGACCAGCCGGGACGCCACCGGCCGCTGGGCGTTGACGGACTCCATCCAGCCGACGGCGGCACGCAGGTCCAGGGTGGTGCTGAGGTAGTAGTGCGGGATGGTCTGCTTCGAGCGGGACATCAGCGCCCCGATGGCCCGGCGCAGGGTCGCCACGCGCTCGCGGGCCGCGGAGGGCTGCTCCGGGGCCGCTTCGGCTGGCGGTGTGGCGGCCGGCAATGTGGCGGCCGGTGCTTGCGGTCCGGCAGCCGGTGCCGCGCCCTCCGCTGGAGCACCTTCTTCCCGCGCAGCGGCGCGCTGCACGTCCTCCACGGTCACGGCTCCTTCCGGCCCGGTGCCCGGAACCGAGGAGAGCTCGACGCCGAGCTCGGCCGCGAGTCGACGGGCCCGCGGTGCGGACCGCACCCGCCCGGCTGCCGGCGGCCGGGAGGCCACCGCGTGTTCCACATCGGCGCGGGTGATCGCCCCGTCCTTGCCGGTGCCGTGGAGCCGTGAGGTGTCGACGCCGAGGCGGTGTGCCAGGTGCCGGACCGGCGGCGCGATCGGGGGCGCCGCCTGCTCCGGGCCGGCGTGCGCTGCCGGGGGCGCCGCTTCGGCCGCGACGGCGGGCGCCGCCGGGGGAGCCTGCGCGTCGGCCAGCCCGCGCTGCGGCACGTCCGGGCCCGGCGGCCCCACTTCTGCCGGGGTCTGCGTGATCCGGGCCAGCGGCGTCCCCACCGGCACGGTCTCGCCGATGTCCACGAGGAGGTCCGCGACCACACCGTCCTGGAAGGATTCGACGTCCATCACGGTCTTGTCCGTGTCCACCACGGCCACGAGGTCACCGCGGCGGACGTAATCGCCGGGCTTGACCAGCCATTCGACGATTTTGCCGTGCTCCATGTCGGCGCCCAGCGAGGGCATCAGGAAGTCAGCCACGCGCCCCGACCGCCTCCCGCGCCGCCGCGACCACCCGTTCCACGGAGGGCAGGGCGGCCAGTTCAAGGTGCTTGGCGTACGGGATCGGCACCTCGGCGCTGCAGACCCGGCCGACCGGAGCGTCCAGGTCGAAGAAAGCGTGTTCGCTGATCCGGGCGCTGATTTCGGCGGAGATACTGCCGCTGCGCCAACCCTCGTCCACCACCACGGCGCGGTGCGTCCGGGCCACCGAGGAGAGGATAGCGGCGTCGTCGAGCGGCCGGAGCGTGCGCAGGTCCAGCACCTCGGCGTCGATGCCCTCGCGGGCGAGCTGTTCCGCTGCCTCCAGCGTCAGCGGCAGGGTCCCGCCGTAGGTGATGAGCGAGACGTCGGCGCCGGTGCGCCGGATGGCAGCGCTGCTGATGTCCACCGCGCCGGCGTCCTCCGCGAGGTCACCCTGGACGTTGTAGAGCGAGCCGTGTTCGAAGATCAGCACCGGGTCCGGGTCCTGGAGCGCGGTCCACAGCATGCCGCGGGCGTCCTCGAGGGTGGCGGGGGTGAGGATCCGCAGCCCGGGAATGTGCGCGTACCAGCCCTCCAGGCTGTGCGAGTGCTGCGCCCCGAGCTGGCGGCCGGCGCCGGTGGTCATCCGGATCACCAGCGGCACGTGGAACTGGCCGCCGGACATGTGCAGCAGGGACGCGGCGTTGTTCACGATCTGGTCCAGGGCCAGCAGGCTGAAGTTGACGGTCATGACCTCCACGATGGGGCGCATCCCGCCGAGCGCGGCGCCGATGCCGGCACCGACGAACCCGGATTCGGAGAGCGGGGTGTCGCGGATCCGGTCCGGCCCGAACTCCTCCAGCAGGCCCAGGCTCACGGCGAAGGAACCGCCGTAGGCGCCCACGTCCTCGCCCATCAGGAACACCCGGTCGTCGCGCTGCAGGGCGTCGCGGATTCCGGCCCGGAGCGCCTCCCGGTAGCTGGATTTCATGACCGGCGCCCCTCTCCCGGGCCGCCGGGTTCGCTGTACACAAAGCGGGTGAGGTCCTCGAGCGGCTCGGGGGTGCCGGCCTCGGCGAACTCGACGCCGGCGGCGACCTCGGCCTCGGCGTCGGCCTGCAGCTGCTGCCAGTCCGCGTCCGTCAGCTGGCCCGCAGCCTCGAGGGAGGCGCGCAGCAGCGTGATCGGGTCCCGTTCGAGCCACCGGGCGACCTCGGCCTTGTCCCGGTACCGCTCCGGATCAAACATCGAATGCGCCCGGAAGCGGTAGGTGCGCAGTTCCAGGAAGTGCGGGCCGCCGCCGGCCCGGACCGCATCCACGGCGCGCCGGGCGGTTTCCTCGACGGCCAGCACATCCATGCCGTCCACGGCCCAGGCGGCGATCTCGTACCCGGCGGCCTTCAACGCCATGTCGGTCTGCGACTCGGAGCGGCCCAGCGCCGTGCCCATGGCGTAGAGGTTGTTTTCGCAGCAGAACAGCACCGGCAGCTGCCAGAGGGCGGCCAGGTTGAGGCTTTCATGGAACTCGCCCTCCGCGACGGCGCCCTCGCCGAAGAAGCAAACGGTGACGCGGGACCGCCCGGCCAGCTTGTCCGCGAGGGCCAGCCCGACGGCGAGCGGCAGGCCGCCGGCGACGATCGCGTTGCCGCCGTAGAACCGGGTGGCGGCGTCGAACAGGTGCATGGAGCCTCCGCGACCGCGGCAGCAGCCCTGTACGCGGCCGTACATTTCGGCCAGGATCGCGCCGGCGGACACACCGCGCAGCAGCGCGTGGCCGTGCTCCCGGTAGGTGGCCACGACGGCGTCCTCCGGCTCGAGCGTCTCCAGCACCCCGGCCGCCACCGCTTCCTCGCCGATGTAGACGTGCAGGAAGCCGCGGATCTTGGCGGCGCTGTACAGCTCTACGCATTTCTCCTCGAGCCGGCGGATCCGCAGCATCTGCAGCAGCAGGTGCCGGCCGTGCACAGGATCCAGGGGGCCGGCCGGCGCCCCCAAGGGCCCGCTCATTCCGGGCCTCCCGGCTGACGCTCCGGCGCCGGCGCCTCGATGGTGGACGTGTCGCCTTCCGGCAGCCCCAGCTCGCGGGCCTTCAGCAGCCGCCTCAGGATCTTCCCGCTGCGGGTCTTGGGCAGCGCGGCGGTGAAATCCAGCAGCCGGGGCGCCACCGCCGGGCCCAGCCGCTTGCGGGCGAAGCCGATGATCTCCAGCCGGAGTTCCTCGGACGGTTCGAAGCCGGCGCGCAGTTCCACGAAGGCCTTGACCACCTCCCCGGCCACCGGATCGGGGACGCCGATCACCCCCGCCTCGGCCACGGCGTCGTGCTCCATCAGCGAGCTTTCCACCTCGAACGGGCCGATCAGGTGCCCCGAGGACTTGATCACGTCGTCGCCCCGGCCGACGAACCAGTAGTAGCCGTCGGCGTCGCGCCGGGCGAGGTCGCCGGTGAGGTACCAGCCGCCGGCGAAGCAGCGGCGGTAGCGCTCCTCCTCGTGCAGGTAGCCGCGGAACATGGACGGCCAGCCGGGCCGCAGCGCCAGTTCGCCCATGGTCTCCGGCTCGGTGACCAGCACCGCCTGCCCGTCCCGGACCACCGGCTTGTCCTGCTCGTCCCGCAACACCAGGGCGGCGTCGATGCCGGGCAGCGGCCGCCCCATGGACCCGGGCCGGATCTCGGTGGCGGCGAAATTGGAAATCATGATGCCGCCGGTTTCGGTCTGCCACCAGTTGTCGTGGACGGGCTGGCCGAAGGCTTCCTGGCCCCACACCACCACCTCCGGGTTAAGCGGTTCGCCGACGCTGGCCACGAAGCGCAGGGCCGAGAGGTCGTGCCCCTCGGCGCGTTCCGCCCCGGCTTTCATCAGCATCCGCAGGGCGGTGGGGGCGGTGTACCAGACGCTGACGTGCTGCCCGGCGAGGATCCGGTACCAGCGGTCCGCGTCCATTTCCTCCTCGTCCACGATGCACGTCACGCCATGGCTGAGCGGCGCGATCACGCCGTAGGAGGTCCCGGTCACCCAGCCGGGATCCGCGGTGCACCAGTATATGTCGTCCGGGTGCAGGTCCAGGGCGAAGGTGCCGGTCGCGTGATGGGCGGTAACGGCGTCGTGCACGTGGATGGCACCCTTCGGCGTCCCGGTGGTGCCGGACGTGAAGTGCAGCAGGGCCATGTCCTCCGGCTGGGTCGCCGCGATCTCCCGGTCCGCCGGGGCCGCCTGCATGAGCGCGGCCAGGTCCAGGGTGCCCGGTTCCGGGTCGCCGTCGGCGTCCGTGAGCAGCACATGGCGCAGCTCCGGGAGTGAGCCGCGCAGCTGGGCCACCTTCCGCCGGTACAGGGCCCTGGTGGTGATCAGCGCCCGGCCGGACCCGAGCTGCAGCCGCTGCCGCACGGGGTCCGGGCCGAAGGCCGAGAACAGGGGGCAGAACACACTGGCGTTTTTGAAGGTGCCGAGCATCGCGATGTACAGGGCGGGGCTGCGGCCGGCGAGGGAGAAGACGCGCTCGCCGCGCCCGACGCCGAGGCTGTGCAGCACCGCGGCGAAGCGGCTGCTTTGCTCCGCCAGCTGCGCGTAGCTCAGCGAATGGCTGCTCCCGTCGGCCCGGATGAACCGCAGCGCCTCCTGTGCGCCGTGGCCGCCGGCGGCATGGCGGTCGGCCGCCTCGTAGGCGATGTTAAGACCCCGGCCGTCGGGCAGTCCGGACAGCTCCCGGCGGGCCTCCTGCCACGAGAACGCGGCCCGGCTCGCCTCGTAGTCCACCAGGTTGGGCCGGACCCGGAAGCTGCCGGGATCCTTGCGGATCGCCGGCCAGCGGGTGGAAGGTTCGGTTCCTGCCGTCATGCTTACATCGGACGCCCGCCCCGTCCCGGTTGCCAGTGCCGGAAGTCCCGTGCAGTACGTCCCCGGCCGCCACCACCGCTCCGACATCTGGCCGCCCGACGGGCAACCGGTGCCCGGCCTGCCACTAAACTAAGTGCCATGACTGCCACCCGTGACTTTGCAGCCGACGCCGCTGCCGCCCGCGCCCGCCTCCTGGAACTGATCAAGGAGCTGGCCGTCGTGCGCGGCAAGGTCATTCTCTCCAGCGGCGCCGAGGCAGACTATTACATCGATCTGCGCCGCATCACGCTGCACCACGAGGCCTCCAAGCTCGTGGGCCAGGTCATGCTCTCGCTGCTGGACGACGCCGGGATCGACTTCGAGTGCGCCGGCGGACTCACCATGGGCGCGGACCCGGTGGGCACCGCCGTGATGCACGCCGCCGTCGACGCCGGCCGCCCGGTGGACGCCTTTGTGGTCCGCAAGGCCCAGAAGTCCTACGGCATGGGCCGCCAGGTCGAGGGCCCCTCGGTGGCGGGCCGCAAGGTCCTGGTGCTGGAGGACACCTCCACCACCGGCGGGTCGGCGCTGACCGCCGTCGAGGGTGTGCGCAAGGCCGGCGGCAACGTGGTGGCCGTAGCGGTGATCGTGGACCGCGACACCGGGGCCAAGGAAAAGATCGAAGCCGAGGCCGGCGTCCCCTACCTGTTCGCTTTCGGCAAGGACGAACTGGGCCTCGACTAGGCGTTTCACCGGCGGCGGACACGTGTGGACCGTGCTTGGGGGGTGACTTATCATGGCTTAAATACCCCCATCGGTACTGTCCGTACCCTTAGTTGGAGAACGCGCCATGCTCCCGCCCCAGGAATACCCTGCCTCCGTCAGTACCGTCGACCAGGTCCAGAACCTCATTCTCGACAGCACGGACTTCGAGGAGTTCCTCAATGAACTCGCGCGTTTTTCCGCGCACCAGGTGGCCGGCGAGGGCGACGACGCGCTGTGCGGCATCACCCTGCTGCGGGACCGGAAGGCCGCGACCATCGGCTGGAGCAGCGATTCGGCCAGGGAAGTCGACGAGATCCAGTACCGGCTGGCGCAGGGCCCGTGCCTGACGGCGGCGCAGGAGGAACGGGAGGTCTACGTCCCGGACCTGTTCGAGGAAGACCGCTGGGGCCCTGACTACGCCTCCGCCGTGGCGTCGCACGGGCTGCGCTCGGTGCTTTCGGTGCCATTCCATCTGCAGGGCGAAGCGCAGGCGGCGCTGAACCTGTACTCGGACGCGCCGCACAAGTTCGACGGCGACGTCGCGGTCCGGGCGCGCGACTTCACCCGGCAGATCTCCCAGGCGCTGCGCATGGCCGTGCGCTTCTCGCTGCACACGGACAGCGCCACCAACCTCCGGGCCACCTTGGAGTCCCGCACGGTCATTGACATGGCCATCGGGATCGTGATGGCCCAGAACCGCTGCAACCAGGCGACGGCCGTCCAGATCCTTACGGACGCCTCGAGCCATGGCAACGTCAAGCTCCGCGACATCGCCACCTCGCTGGTGGAATCCGTGGGCGGCTCGGCCACCCGCACGCACTTCCAGGAACCCGGACGGCAAGCGACCGGTTAGACCGGGGACTTGTGCCCTACCCATCGTGCAGTTACGCTGAGTGAGGTTGAGCCGTCGGCCATAGACACTTTATTTGGAGTACCTATGGACCACTCGCTTAATGCCCAGGTCAAACTTGATGTCGCGTTAGATGTCATCCGAATTGATGTCCGGGGCAGCCTTAGCCAAACTACCCGCCCGGCCCTGATGCAGCTGATCCAGCGCATCCGCCGCATGGGCATCACCTCCCATGTCCGCGTGGACCTCGCCAACGCCGAGTTCGTCGAATCGTTGGCCCTTGCCGGACTGCGCAACGACCTCAACGCCATCGACACCGGTGCCGCGCGGCACGAGATAGCCGGCTCGGTGAGCCTGCCGGCCGGGGTGTCGCTGGAGCTGCAGATGTTCGGCAGCGACTACGGCAAGGTTTTCCAGCCACTGGATCTTTCCGTGGACTTTATGGCCTCCGTCGACCCCTCAGGGACCCGGCCGCTGGCCCGCTACTCCGACGACGAACTGCTGGCGGCCAGCGACTGCGTCTTCGGCAAGCTCGACGACCCGGCCAGCGGGGCGCCGTCGGAACTCCTGGCCCGCTACGACGACATCACCCTCGAGCTGACCCGGCGCGAAATCGACCGCGAGGCCGAACCAGCCTAACCGGCGGCCCCCGTTCCGCGCCGCCCGCGTTTCTGCTCCGCGGGCCGCTGTGGCTACGGTAGAGGTGTGCCGCGTGAGACGGAAGCGAACGACCGGAGCGGACCCGGCAGTGCCGAGGCCCGTGTGCTCCGGCACGCCGCGGAACTCGAACGCTTCTCGCGCCGGAACTTCCTCCTCGGCGCCGGTGCAGCGTCCGCCCTGGCTGCGGACATGCTGTTTACGCGCCGGGTGCAGGCCGAACGCCGGGTCAACAAGATCCTCACGGTGGCCGACGACGTCGCCGAACGCTACTTTCCGCGTGCCAGCTGGTTCCTCTTCCCCGGTTACAAAACCAGCTGGGAGGAGGCCCAGTGGATCCTCAACTCGCTGCGCGGCGCCCTGAACAAGCGCGGCCAGCTGGCCGCCGTCGGCTATTCCAACGTCGGGCTGGAAATCGACAAGATTGTGATCGCCGTGATCGAACACGTCCGCGCACACCGGCTCGACACCCTCTACTTCTACGGGCACAGCTTCGGCGGCATGGTGGCGGTGCAGGTGGCCGCCCGGTTGCTGGAGCTGCACGGCGTCAAGGTGGCGTTTATCCTGCTCGACTCCAGCCCGTCGAGCCGGTACGACGTCCTGGACCAGAGCTGGTTCGAGGGCGTGGTGTTCCTTTATGAGAGCGGCTTCCGGTTCCCCACCGTGCTTCGCGGCGGCTACGAACTCGGCGAACGGGTGCTGAACAAACATGAGCGGAGCTGGAGCCAGGTGCTGGACCAGACCCAGGAACAGCTCTCACCAATCGCGCCGTCGAGCGTGCTGATCCAGACCGAATCGGCCTACATCTACCACTTCGACCTGAACCGCTTCGTCGGGAAGCTCGGCGACGCCAAAATGGCCTTCATCGGCAACCCCAAGGACCAGACCGTGAGCTACGAAACGGCCCGGGACACCTGGATGCTGAGGTTCAAGGCAAACATGGTCTCCGATACGCTCCGGACGGACGGGGCGCGCCCGGCACACGCCAGCCCGCAGTGGAACCCGGGTGTCTACCGGCCGCTCATCGAAGAACTCCAGGACGAGTTCCTCCCGCTGCCTTCGGGCGGGGGAAAGAAGACGGCCTTCTAGCGTGGCCCAGGCCGCGCCGGGGACCAGCCCTCAGATCTGGTTTTTCAGGTCCGCCACCGAGTTCAGGACCTGGTTGGGCCTGAACGGGTAGGCCGCGATGTCATCGCGGTGCGTGATGCCGCTGAGCACCAGTACGGTGTGCAGGCCGGCCTCCATACCGGCAATGATGTCGGTGTCCATCCGGTCCCCGATCATGGCCGTGGTCTCCGAGTGGGCGTCGATCTGGTTCATCGCCGAGCGGAACATCATCGGGTTCGGCTTCCCCACAATGTACGGCTCCCGGCCGGTCGCCTTGGTGATCAGCGCCGCGATCGCCCCGGTGGCGGGCATCGGCCCGTCCTTGGAGGGGCCGGTGGCGTCCGGGTTGGTGGCGATGAAGCGCGCGCCGCCGAGGATCAGTCGGATGGCCATGGTGATGGCCTCGAAGGAGTAGGTCCGGGTTTCGCCGAGCACCACAAAGTCCGGGTCCTGGTCGGTGAGGATGAAGCCCGCCTCATGCAGCGCCGTCGTGAGCCCGGCCTCGCCGATCGTGTAGGCGCGGTTCCCGGATTCCGAGCCGCGGACCTGGTCCTTGAGGAACTGGGCCGTGGCCAGTGCCGACGTCCAAATGTTCTCCTCCGGAATTTCCAGGCCGGAACTCTTCAGTCTCGCGGCGAGGTCCCTCGGCGTGAAGATGGAGTTGTTGGTCAGGACCAGGAACCGCTTGGACGTGTCCACCCAGCGCTGGATGAGCTCCGAGGCGCCCGGAATCGGCTGGTTCTCATGGACCAGCACACCGTCCATGTCCGTCAGCCAGCACTCGATCTCCTGGCCGCTGCGGTACAGCGAGGACGAGTCCCGCGCGCCGTCAGAATCTGAACGCCGGTCCGTGCCGTGGTCTTCGTGCTGATCCGCCATGGTGCCCTCCGCCGATAGTGTGCCGCAACAGGACCCAGTCTACTGTTGAGTCGTGACTGAACCCGAGACTCCCAGCGAACCCACCGCCGGTCCCGAGGCGGCGCCGGACGGTGAACCGGAGGCGCGGGCGGAGGTCGGCGTCGGCCCCTGGCCGGGGGAGTGGCCGCAGGGCGACCATTGGGACCCGGACCTGCTCGCCGACGGGGACCGCCGCAACGTGCTGGACAAGTACCGCTACTGGAAACACGAGGCGATTGTCGCCGAGCTGGATTCGCGGCGCCACAACTTCCACGTCGCGATCGAAAACTGGCAGCACGACATGAACATAGGCACGGTCGTCCGTACCGCGAACGCGTTCCTGGCCAAGGAAGTGCACATCATCGGACGACGCCGGTGGAACCGCCGCGGGGCCATGGTCACCGACCGCTACCAGCACGTCCGCCACCACCCCACCGTCGAGGATTTTGTCGCCTGGGCGCAGGGCGACGGGCTGGCCGTGATCGGCATCGACATCTTCCCCGACTCCGTCCCGCTGGAGACCTACGAGCTGCCCCGGGACTGCGTGCTGGTGTTCGGCCAGGAGGGTCCCGGCCTGACCCCGGAAGTCCACGCCGCTGCCGTCGCGACGCTCTCGATCGAACAGTTCGGGTCCACCCGCTCGATCAACGCCGCCTCCGCCGCCGCGATTGCGATGCACGCCTGGATCCGCCGGCACGTCTTCGGCCAGCTTCCGGGGTAGCGTCCCGCTGCCGCGAAGTGACAGATCGCGGCAATGTTTCCCGGGAACACTGCCGTGAAATGCCATCCCGGCGCGTGCAGCGGGCCGAGGCTGTGGATAACCCGAGCGGCGGGTGGCCGCAGCGGCAAGACTGGGCCTATGCGCCGGGCCCCACTGCCGCTCCACCTGACCACCGGATCCTTTTCGCTGCGTGCCTCAGACAAGGCCGGCGTCACCCGCACGCGGACCGCTGCGCGGGATCTGGTGACCGTGTCACGCGGCATCAGGGTCCCGGTAGGCTCTGCCGCCACCGGAGCGGCCGCCCTCCGCGCCTACACCGACCTTGATGACCAGTCCATTCTCAGCCTTGGATCAGCGGCGCGGCTGTGGAACGCCCCGCTGCCCGGCCGGCATGAAGCGGATTGGCGCATCCACCTGGCCCGCCGCCGCGGCTCCAGCATGCCGCGCCGTGCCAACGTCGTCGGACATCTGCTGACGTTGCTGCCGGATGAAGTGGTGGAGTTCGACGGCGTGCGGCTCACCTCGCCGGCCCGGACCTGGCTGGATCTGGCCCCACTTCTAAGCGTGGACGAGCTCGTGGCCGTGGGCGACTCCCTCGTGTGCAGCCACGGCGCCGAGCACCCTTATCCCCGCCGGGCCCTTTGCGGCATCACGGACGTGGAGCAGATGGTGGCCCGGCACCCCGGAGTCCGCGGTGTGCGCAAGGCCAGGGCCGCCGTCGGACTCATCCGGGTTGGTGCCGACTCGGCGCCGGAAACGCAGATGCGGCTGGCCCTGGTGCGCGCGGGGCTGCCCGAGCCGGTGCTGAACCACATCGTGTGGGGCGAAGCCCTTTGGGGTGGGGGCGCCGCGCCCGTGCTCTGGCCCGACGCGGCGTACCCGCAGTGGAGGCTCGCCCTGCAGTACGAGGGGGCGCACCACAATGGGGAGGAGCAGTATCTGAGGGACATCCCCCGGGCCGACACCACGGCGACACTGGGCTGGTCGGAGCTCAGGGTTTCCCGCATTGACCTCGCCGGTGACCGCCCCGGAGTCGTCCTCAAGGTCCGGGCCGCCCTGGAGAGCCGCGGCTGGCGCGCGAAGTGACAGATCGCGGCAGTGTGCCCCGCAGACACTGCCGCGGTATGCCATCTCGGCGGAGCCCGTGTTACAGCCCCCACGTGACCGGAACCACTGCCCTGGCGCAGGAATGGCTAGGATGGTGCGTAGCCGTCGAGGTTCACTCCAGGGTCAACCCAGCCCGCAGACGAAATTCACTTTAGGAGTCAGCATGCCCATCGCAACCCCAGAGATCTACTCCGAGATGATCGACCGCGCAAAGACGGGCGGCTTCGCATTCCCGGCCGTCAACGTCACCTCCTCCCAGACCCTGAACGCCGCCCTCCGCGGCTTCGCCGAGGCCGAGTCCGACGGCATCGTCCAGGTCTCCACGGGAGGCGCCGCCTACTGGTCGGGCGCCTCCACCAAGGACATGGTGGCCGGCTCGCTGGGCTTCGCCGCGTTCGCCCGCGAAGTCGCCAAGAACTACGGCGTCAACATCGCCCTGCACACGGACCACTGCCCCAAGGACAAGCTCGACGGCTTCGTCCTGCCGCTGCTGGCCGCCTCCGAGGCCGAGGTCAAGGCCGGACGCAACCCGCTGTTCAACTCGCACATGTGGGACGGCTCCGCCGAGACCCTGCAGGAGAACCTGCGGATCGCCCGTGAACTGCTCGAGCGCACCGCCGCCGCCAAGATGATCCTCGAGGTCGAGATCGGCACCGTCGGCGGCGAGGAAGACGGCGTCGAGAACGCCATCAACGACAAGCTCTACACCACGGTCGAGGACGCCCTCGCCACCATCGACGCGCTCGGCTCCGGCGAAAACGGCCGCTACATCACGGCCCTGACCTTCGGCAACGTGCACGGCGTGTACAAGCCGGGCGGCGTGAAGCTGCGCCCGGAGATCCTGAAGGACATCCAGGAGCAGGTCGGCGCCAAGATCGGCAAGACCAGCCCGTTCGACCTCGTCTTCCACGGCGGCTCCGGCTCCTCCGAGCAGGAAATCGCGGACGCGGTCTCCTACGGCGTGATCAAGATGAACATCGACACTGACACCCAGTACGCCTACACCCGCCCGGTCGCGGACCACATGTTCCGCAACTACGACGGCGTCCTGAAGGTCGACGGCGAGGTCGGCAACAAGAAGCTGTACGACCCCCGCGTCTGGGGCGCCTCCGCCGAGGCCGGCCTGGCCGCCCGCGTGGTCGAGGCTGCCCAGCAGCTCGGCTCCACCGGAAAGACCTTCTAATAATGTCCGACGAGTTCCGCAAGAACCTGATGGGCCCCGAGCCCACGCTCCTGCCCGCCGAGACCGAGGTCAACGCCGGGCTGGACGCGGGCCACGAGGCGCTGGACCTGGTGGAGAAGCACCCGACGTCCTCGCTGCTCTGGGCCGTGCTGGCCGAGGAAGCGTGGAAGGAAGGTCGGACCATCGACTCCTACGCCTACGCCCGGGTCGGGTACCACCGCGGCCTGGACTCTTTGCGCCGCAACGGCTGGCGCGGCGTGGGCCCGATCCCGTGGGAGCACGAACCGAACCGCGGCTTCCTGCGCGCGCTGTACTCGCTGGGCCGGGCCTCCGCGGCGATCGGCGAAGCCGAGGAACCGGAGCGGATCGAGAAATTCCTCAAGGATTCCGACCCCACCGCCAAGGCGGCCATCGAAGGCCAGGGCTGACGGGGCTTAGCCCCAGGCATTGCGGATTAAACGACGACGGCGGGCGCTCACCTTTCGGTGGGTGCCCGCCGTCGTTCACGTTTGGCCGGGCTAGGCCTTGGCCAGGCCGGTGCGGGCCATGGCGTCCGCGTAGGCCACGCGCATGTCCTCCAGGTACTGCTCCTGGCGGGCCGGGGTGCCGGCGAAGGCGCGGCCGCTGAGCGAACGGACCTTGTACGTCTTCAGGCCGCGGCGCCAGATCATCGGCACCTCGGTCTTGAGCAGCAGGTTGGCGAGGCGGTTCGCCTCGGTGCCGTGCGCCACGATCACGGACGCGCGCGGGACCAGGGCAAGGAACTTCAGCAGCGGCTTGAGCCCGGCCGAGATCTGGTCCGGGGTGAACTTGCCGTTGGGTTCGCCGTCGACGTGCCACGGGTGGACGTTCCACGGCATCACGAATTCGGGGCGCAGGCCCAGCTTCCACTGGATGCCCAGCATGCGGGTGGCGGCTTCCTCGTCGCCGGCGGTGATGAAGCCGGACGGATCCGCGGTGCCGATGTTGGAGTAGAGGCTGATGATGCGGCACTCGTCGATGTCGTGCGCGGGATCCACGTAGGGGACGGTGGTGCCAGCTTTGGCGGTCTGCAGTGCGTCGCACAGCTCGTTGACGGGCGCGACGTTAGCGTCGTAACGGCGGCTCAGGAGCTGTTCGCGGAAATTTTCAGTGGCCAGGGCTGTCATGTCTTGCTGGGTCTCCTGCGGGATTGGTAAAGCAACCAGACCGGTTACGGGCACGCCAAAGGGAGGGCGCGCGGCGGCCGGTGTGGTGTGAAAATGTGGTGTGGACCGATTCCTGTTCGGTCATTACCAGTCTATCAAGCCCCGCGAAATGCCCGGCGGGTCGGGCCGGCGAGCACGGCCGGCCCGACCCGCGCCGGCTACCAGAGCCGCTTGCTGGCGCGCCGGGCGCCCTCGCCGAGGGCCTCCAGCTTGGCGTAGGCGATCTGCGGATGGACGCGGCCGCCAAGGCCGCAGTCGGTGGAGGCAATCACGTTTTCCCGGCCCACCAGCTCGGCGAAGCGCACAATCCGGTCCGCGACCAGATCCGGGTGCTCCACCACGTTGGTGGCGTGGGAGACGACGCCGGGGATGATCGACTTGCCCTCGGGTAGCTTGGTGTCCTGCCAGAGCCGCCACTCGTGTTCGTGCCGGACGTTGGCCGCCTCGAAGGAGTAGGCGCCGGCGTTGACCTGCAGGACGGAACCGATGATGTCCGCGAAGGGGATGTCCGTGGTGTGCGGGCCGTGCCAGGAGCCCCAGCAGACGTGCAGCCGGATCTGCTCCTGCGGCAGGTCGCGCAACGCCCAGTTTGTCGCCTCGACGCGGAGCTGGATGAACTTCAGGTAGTCCTCGAGGCTCGGTTCCGGGTTGATCTGGTCCCAGCTCTCGGCCAGGGACGGGTCATCGAGCTGGACGGTCAGGCCGGCGTCGATGATGGCCTTGTACTCCTCGCGCATTGCATCGGCGCAGGCGTAGAGCAGTTCCTCGTCGCTTTTGTAATACTCGTTGGCCACCCGGGCGCAGGAGCCGGGGGAGAGGGAGGCGACGAATCCCTCGGTGAGGCCGGCCGCGGCCAGGCCGGTCTTGAGGTTGGCGATGTCCGAGGCCACCAGCTCCTGCCCGGTGTACGTCAGCGGCCCGGCGATTTTGGGCTGGGTGACGGCTTTGCGGTGGGCGAGGATCCCGGAGGAGGGATCGTTGTACGCGTCGTTGAACAGCTGCCGGTCGCGCCGGTCCGGGAACGAGGTCAGGACGATGTGGCCCGGCGTGGAACGGTGCACTTTGGCGTCTGCCCAGCGGTCCACCTCGGTCGGTTCCAGGCCGCCCAGCCGGGAGAACGAGTAGTTCCACCAGGCGCCGTAATCCACCGAGCTGGACATCGTGTGCCCGTACTCTCCGTCATTGGGAATGTTGATGCCAAGATCTTTCTGGCGTTGCACCGCCTCCACCACCGAGGTCTCCAGCAGGTCGAGGAACTCGGGGGTGATCCCGTCGGTTTCCTTGGCCTCGTTGGCGGCGATCAGTTCCGGGGTGCGAGGCAGCGAGCCGGCATGGGTGACGCGGATGTGGTCGGTGTTCAGGGACGGCGTGTTCGGGGACATGGCGCGGTTTCCTTCCATCGGTCCTGGCGGTAGCACCGTTGCCGGTCACGGATGCCTTAGCGGGCGGCCGTGTCCGGCGGGGTTGCTGCGGCGTCAACGGTCCAGGTCCCTCGGCCGCTCGGGATGGTCCCTCCCACTACATTCCACGCCGGCCGCGTCCCGCAAGTCATGCCCGCTATGTGGCGCTGCGTCCACATCGGGCGCCAAAACGGTGCCGACCTGCGTTTTCGGCTAAACTTGGGTGGTAAGAGCCCCGGACTCTGGCGTTGATGGTGCAGATCATAGTGGTACTGAGCACAGCGGTAGATTCGGGGCATTCTCATGAACGGCGCTGAATTCCGGTGACCACCCTGGTGAATCACGCGGATTTCGGCCCGAACGAATGGGGGAGGATCCCATGCCAGCAATCGTGATCGTCGGAGCCCAGTGGGGCGACGAAGGCAAAGGTAAGGCCACTGACCTGCTCGGCGGCCGTGTCGACTATGTTGTCAAGCCCAACGGCGGCAACAACGCCGGGCACACCGTCGTCGTAGGCGGTGAGAAGTATGAGCTGAAGCTCCTTCCGGCCGGCATCCTGAGCCCCAACGCGGTCCCGGTGATCGGCAACGGCTGCGTGGTGAACCTCGAGGCCCTGTTCCAGGAGATCGACGGCCTCGAAGCCCGCGGCGCGGACACCTCCAAGCTGCGCGTTTCCGCCAACGCCCACCTTGTGGCGCCCTACCACCAGGTGCTGGACAAGGTCACCGAACGGTTCCTCGGCAGCCGCGCCATCGGCACCACCGGCCGCGGCATCGGCCCGGCCTACATGGACAAGGTGGCCCGCCTCGGCATCCGCGTCCAGGACGTCTTCGACGCCTCCATCCTCCGCCAGAAGGTCGAGGGCTCGCTGCGGCAGAAGAACGAGCTGCTGGTCAAGGTCTACAACCGCCGCGACATCGAGGTGGACGAGATTGTGGACTACTTCCTGTCCTTCGCCGAGCGCCTGCGCCCGTTGGTCATCGACAGCACCTTCGTGCTCAACAAGGCCTTGGACGAGGGCAAGGTGGTCCTGATGGAGGGCGGCCAGGCCACGTTCCTGGACGTCGACCACGGCACCTACCCGTTCGTGACCTCCTCGAACCCGACGGCGGGCGGCGCCTCCGTGGGCTCGGGCATCGGCCCCACCCGGATCTCCCGCTCCATCGGCATCATCAAGGCCTACACCACGCGCGTCGGCGCGGGTCCGTTCCCCACCGAACTGTTTGATGACATGGGCCTGTACCTGCAGAAGACCGGCGGCGAGTTCGGCGTCAACACCGGCCGGCCGCGCCGCTGCGGCTGGTACGACGCCGTCTTGGCCCGCCACGCCTCCCGCGTGAACGGCTTCACCGACTACTTCGTCACCAAGCTGGACGTGCTCACCGGCATCGAGCAGATCCCGGTGTGCGTGGCCTACGACGTCGACGGCGTCCGGCACGACGAAATGCCGATGACGCAGACCGAGTTCCACCACGCGAAGCCGATCTTCGAGTACTTCGAAGGCTGGACCGAGGACATTACGGGCGCCCGCACCCTGGACGACCTGCCGGAGAACGCCCGGAACTACGTGCTGGCCCTCGAGAAGCTCTCCGGCACCCGCTTCTCCGCGATCGGCGTCGGCCCGGACCGCGACCAGACCATCGTGGTCAACGACCTCATCAACGACTGACGCATTAACTGACGCACGACGGCGGCGGGCCACCTGCAAAAGGTGGCCCGCCGCCGTCGTCGTTAAGGGCCGCATTTGGGGTCCCCGCCGGCAGCCCGGAAGAAAGAAAAAGAATCTCGGATCCTGCGTAACCTTTCGGGGTGCCTCAGCGATTACTCCTTTGTAAGCGCCGCCCGGAATCTGGTCCCCCCACCAGGAACGGCCGGCCTTGTCAGAGCAAGTCCCGTGCGGCGCCTGCCCCCATCAGGCGCCACGGACTTCGAGAGAAAGTTCCGACGGGCACCTGCCCCCATCAGGTGCTGACAGGACTTCGACTGTAAGTGCCGGCTGGCGCCTGCCCCCATCAGGCGCCGGCCAGCCTTCAACCAACCAAAGGATGTACGTTTTTCATGAAGAGTGTTAGCAAGACCACCAAGATTGCTGTCGGCGCCGCTATTCTCGCGGTCGGAGGCTTCTCCGGAATCGGCCTGGCCAACGCGGCCCAGATGTCCAGCACCCAGCAGGCTGAAGTGAACCACGCTACGCCCGCCACCTCCGCCGTGCCGGCTGTTCCGGCAACCCCGAAACTGCCCGCCACTCCGGCTGTTCCGGCCGTGCCCGCAACCCCGAACGCTGACGGCTCCGCCAAGGGCGACGCCGCCGTCGAGGGTTCCGAGGGTTCCGCCGAGGGTTCGGTATCCGCTGACAAGGACGGCGCCAGTGTCAACGGCAACGCCGGTGCCAACGAGGACGGCGCCAGTGTCAACGGCAACGCCGGTGCCAACGAGGACGGCGCCAATGTCAACGGCAACGCCGGTGCCGAGGGCGCTCCCGGTGCCGCGCATGCCGATACCCGGCTGAACGTTACTGGCCCGGCGAAGCCGTCGGCAGAGCTGCCCAAGCTCGACAAGTAAGTATCAAACGCCTCCTTTCGGAGGTGACGGGGTGCGGCCGCTAGACTATCGGGGGCCGCACCCCGAGCAGTAACGGAAGGAAAGCCACTTGGCAGACCAGCTGAGCGATGACGAACTGTCAGCAGCCTTGGCTGGCGACCCGTCAGGATTCAGCGCCGTATACACCGTGATGTCCCCGGCAGTGCTTGGCTACTTCCGGGCCAAGGGCGTTGAAGATGCCGAGGCCCTGACGCAGGACGTGTTCGTGGACGTCCTGCCGAAACTGGAGAACGTCACCGGTGGCCACAAAGGCCTGCGGACGTTTGTTTTTTCAATTGCGCACGCCAGGCTGGTTGACCACCACCGGCGTTCCGAACGTACACCACACCTGGCCGAATACGACCCCCTGAACGACGCACGGCATTCAGCCTCGGCCGAGGACGAGGCGCTCGGTTCACTGGGCGGGCTGTCCCACACACTTTCCCAGCTCAACGAGGAGCAACGGGAAGTTCTGGTCCTGCGGATCGTCGCAGACCTCTCCATCGAACAGGTGGCCGGCATCATGGGAAAGACCCCCGGTGCCATCAAACAGCTTCAGCGGCGCGGGCTCAGTGCCCTGCGCGAACTTGTAACGGAAAAGGACCACGCAGCATCATGACCGGCACGCGCAACACCCCACAGGATGGCAGCATCCAGGCGATGCTCCGCGACTCCGGCCTCGAAGCTGCCACCGAACTCCGCAGCACTCTTGAACAGTTGCAGGCCCTCATCCCGGAGCAGGCCCCGGCGCCCCGCGCGGACCTCGCGGCGCTGCTCGCCGGCGGCTCAAGCGCCCCGGCAGGGCTGGCAGCCGGCACCGTTGACACCCTTGCCATCGACGCCGTTCCCGCCGAGGCCCTTCCGGCCGGGGTCAGCAGCCTCGCAGAACGCCGGCGCGGCCGCAAGCGCCGGATGGCGCTCGTCGGCGGGGCCGTCGTGGGTGCCATGAGCCTGGGCGCCGGCGCCGTAGCCGCTGCCGGCCCGGACTTCCGCGCGAACGTCGGCCACGCCTTCACCGTTATTTTCCAGCCCGCGGCACCGGCCCCGGCTCCCGCCACCCCCGTGCCCTCGCCCTCGGATCTCCCCGCCGCTCCCGTGCCGGTTCCGGCAATCACCTCCCCGCACGGTACGACTCCGGCGGAGCCCTCCCCGGCGGCAACCGTGCCGGCGCCGAAGCACCCAGGCCCCGTTCCCACGCCTCCCGCAGTGGGACGCGGGGGTGTGCTGCCGACGCCGGGACAGCGCCCCGTGGTCCCCGGCCAGAACGGCCAGGACGGCCAGGACGGCCGCAACACTCCCAGCAGCCCGCTGCCGACCGTCCCGTCGGTTCCGGAACTGCCGACGTCGTCGTCCGACCTGCCGTAAGGTCCCGCCAAAGCCCAAGTAGCTCGCAGTTGTTGTCGTTTTGAGTGCTCATAACGACAACAACTGCGAGCTACTTGGGTGTGGGCGCCAGGGAGTGTGCCGTTAGGCGAGGACCTGGCGCTTGGAGGAGATCACCCCGGTGTCGAAGCCAGCCAGGTGCAGGCCGCCGTGGAACCGGGCATGCTCAATCTTCACGCAGCGGTCCATCACGACGTCGAGCCCGGCCGCTTCGGCTTCCTTGGCGACGTCCTCGTGCCACGAGCCCAGTTGCAGCCACAGTGTCTTGGCGCCGGCTGCGACGGCCTCGTCGAGGACACCCGGAAGGTCCTCGTGCTTGCGGAACACGTCCACGATGTCCGGGCTCTCCGGCAGGTCCGCAAGCGAGGCGTAGGTCGGTTCACCCAGGATTTCCTTCACCACGGGGTTCACGAAGTACACCTTGTAGCGGGTGGAGGACTGCAGGTAGGTCGCCACGAAGTAGCTTGCACGCGAGGGCTTGTCCGAGGCGCCCACGATCGCGATCGACTTGGCTTGGCGCAGCAGGGCAAGCCGTTCGGGCGCCGAGGGGCCGGTCCAGGTTCGTTCTTGCGTGCTCATGCGTTTGCTCCGATCGTGCAGGTGTCGGCCGACAGGGCATCCGAGGCTGTTACGTCAGCCGCGGCGTCCAGGGCCTGGTCCAGGTCCCAGAGGATGTCCTCGATGTCCTCGAGCCCGATCGAGATCCGGACCAGGTCCTCGGGGACTCCGGCAGACTCGAGCTGTTCGGGGCTGAGCTGCTGGTGCGTGGTGGAACCGGGGTGGATCACCAGCGTGCGGGAGTCGCCGACATTGGCCAGGTGTGAAGCCAGTTGCAGGGACTCGATGAACTTCTGGCCCGCGGCCCTGCCGCCCTTCACACCGAAGGAGAACACCGAGCCGGGGCCGAGCGGCAGGTACTTCTGCGCCCGCTCGAAGTGCGGGTGCGAGGGCAGGCCGGAGTAGTTTACATACGCCACACGCTCGTCCGCTTCCAGCCATTCGGCCACGGCCTGGGCGTTTTTCAGGTGTTCGTCGAGGCGCTGCGGGAGGGTTTCGACGCCCTGCAGCAGCTGGAACGCCGACTGCGGGGAGAGCGCCGGCCCGATGTCGCGCAGTTGCTCGCAGCGCAGTTTGGTCAGGAAGCCGTATTCGCCGAAGTTGCCCCACCAGGAGACGTTGCCGTAGGAAGCCACGGGTTCGGTCATTGTGGGGAACTTGCCGTTGCCCCAGTCGAAGCGGCCGCTCTCGACGATCACGCCGCCCAGGGTGGTGCCGTGGCCGCCGAGGAACTTCGTGGCGGAGTGGATCACAATGTCCGCCCCGTGCTCGATCGGCCGGACCAGGTACGGGGTGCTCAAGGTGGCATCGACGACCAGGGGGATGCCGGCGTCGTGCGCCACCTTCGCCAGCCCCGCCAGGTCCTGGACCTCCGATGACGGGTTGGCCACCACCTCCACGAAGATCGCCTTGGTGTTGTCCCGGACGGCCGCGGCGTAGTCCGCCGGGTCGGTGCCGGCCACGAACGTGGTGTCCACGCCGAAGCGGCGCAGCGTGACGTCCAGCTGGGTGACCGTGCCGCCGTAGAGCTGGGAGGCCGCGACGATGTGGTCGCCGGACTGGGTCAGCGCGGCGAAGGTGATGAACTCCGCGGCCATGCCCGAGGACGTGGCCACCGCGCCGATGCCGCCCTCGAGGGAGGCGATGCGCTCCTCGAAGGCGGCGACCGTGGGGTTGCCGATCCGGGAGTAGATGTTGCCGTACTTCTGCAGCGCGAAGAGGTTGGCGGCGTCCTGGGTGTCCTTGAACACGAAGGAGGTGGTCTGATAGATCGGCACCGCACGGGCGCCGTGCTCGGCGTCGGGGGTGCCGCCGGCGTGCAGGGCGCGGGTGCGGAACCCGAACTTGCGCTCAGCCATTACGCGGCCACCTCCACATTTGCCGCCGGGGTCTGCGAGAGGTCCAGTTCGACGCCGCTCTTCCGGGCCAGGTCCGTCTCAAGCTCGCGCACGATCGGCAGGATGTCCGCGCCGAACGCCGCGACTTCCTCCTGGAAGTGCAGGTAGCCGGTGAGGAACAGGTTCACACCGATCTTCTTGTAAGCCACGATCCGCTCGGCGATCTGCTCCGGGGTTCCGATCAGTTGGGTCTTGAAGCCGTCGTTGTACTGGACCAGGTCCTCGAAGCTGGAATCGGCCCACATCCCCTTGCCGTCCTTCGTGGACGCGCCGGCCTCCTGCACGGCGGCACGGAAACCCTCGACGGCGGGCTTGTGCGCCTTCTCGACGATCTCGCGGAGGGTGTCGCGGGCTTCCTTCTCGGAATCGCGGGCAATCACGAAGCCGTTCAGGCCGAACCTCGGGTTGGGTAGCGCCCCCTCAGCGCCGCGCCGGGTCTCACCGGCCGCCGCGACGACGCCGGCGATGTTCTCCTTGAAGCCTTCGAGGTCCTTGCCGTTGGAGAAGTACCAGTCGGCGACCCGGCCGGCGGTGGCCTGGGCCGCGGTGGAGTTGCCGCCGAAGAAGATCTCCGGGTGCGCCCGTCCCGGCACGTCCACCGGGGCCGGCTGCAGGGTGAAGTTGTTGATGTTGTAGTACTTGCCGGACTGGCTGTAGTCCTGCTCGGTCCAGAGCCCGCGGAGGACCCGGATGAATTCCTCGGTGCGGACGTAGCGCTCGTCGTGCTCCAGCCATTCAAGGCCGAAGTTGGTGAACTCGTCCTTGAGCCAGCCGGAGACGATGTTCACGGCGGCGCGGCCGTTGGAGATGTGGTCCGCGGTGATGATGTATTTGGCCAGCACGCCGGGGTGCCACATGCCAGGGTGCACGGCGGAGATCACCTTGAGGCGTTCTGTCGCGGCCAGGAGGGCCAGGCTGAACGACGTCGCCTCGTGCTGCTTGTCGGCGCCGTAGGAGGCGGCGTACCGGGTCTGGGTCAGGGCGTATTCGAAGCCGGAGTTCTCCGCGATCCGGGCCAGCTTCTTGTTGTACTCGAAGTCCCAGCCGGTGCGCTGTTCGATGGTGGAGACCACCAGGCCGCCGGAGACGTTCGGGACCCAGTAGGCGAACTTGAGCGGTTCGGAAAGACGGGCGACGCTGCTGATGTCAGTCATGGGTGTTCCTTACTTCTGGGGTATTTCGGATTCGCAGGACATCCTGGATGTCCGCGATGGATGGTTCGTTCTGGAGCGAGGTGGTGTCCCCGAGCGCGGTCCCCTCGAACAGTTGGGTCAGCAGCCGGCGCATGATCTTGCCGCTGCGGGTCTTCGGCACATCCGGAACGACGACGACGTCGCGCGGCTTCGCGATCGGCCCGATCGCCGTCGCGACGTGGGCCTTGAGCGCGCCGTGGATATCGGGGGTGGCCGCTGATTCGCGAAGCACGACGAATGCGACGATGGCGTGGCCGGTCGTGGGGTCCGCGACGGGGCAGACGCCGGCCTCCACCACGTCCGGATGGGAGACGAGGGCCGATTCGATCTCGATCGTGGAGAGCAGGTGCCCGGAGACGTTGAGGGTGTCATCCACGCGCCCGAGGATCCAGATGTCGCCGTCGTCGTCGTATTTGGCGCCGTCGCCGGCGAGGAACCAGCCCTGGTCCGCGTACTGGCGCCAGTAGGAGTCGAAGTAGCGGCGCGGGTTGCCCCACACGGTCCGGGCGATCGCGGGGCCCGGGGCGTCCACCACGATGAAGCCCTGCACGCCCGGCGGGACGGTGTTGCCGGCCGCGTCGACGATCCGGGTGCCGACGCCGGGCAGCGGCCTGGCCGCGCAGCCGGGCTTGAACGCGGTGTCCGTCGGGGCGGGGGAGAGGATGGTGGCGCCGGTCTCGGACTGCCACCAGGTGTCCACGACAGGGGCGGTGCCGGCGCCGACGTTGTCCCGGAACCAGCGCCACGCCTCGGGGTTGACGGCTTCGCCGACGGTGCCGAGCAGGCGGATGGAGGATAGGTCGTAGTCGGCCGGGACGCCCTCGGGGAACCAGCCCATCAGGGAGCGGACCAGGGTGGGGGCGGTGTAGTACTGCGTCACGCCGTAGCGTTCGATGATTTCGAAGTGTCGGCCCGGGTGGGGCGTGTTGGGGGTGCCCTCGAAGATGACCTGGGTGGCGCCGTTGGAGAGCGGGCCGTAGAGCTCGTAGGTGTGGGCGGTGACCCAGGCGAGGTCCGCGGTGCACCAGTGGACGTCCGCATCCCGCAGGGCGGGGTCCGGGTTGCTGAAGAGGTGCTCGAAACTCCAGGACGCCTGCGTGAGGTAGCCGCCGGAGGTGTGGACCAGGCCCTTGGGCTTGCCGGTCGTGCCGGAGGTGTACATGATGAACAGCGGCGTTTCGGCGTCGAACGCCTCCGCTTCGTGGACCTCGGAAGCGCGCCCGACGGCGTCGTGCCACCACACGTCGCGGCCCGCGGTCATCGGGACCGTGTCCAGTTCGCCCGAGGGGGTGGTGCGGTTGACCACCAGGATGTGCTCAATGGCGTTGTCGCCGGCGACGGCGGCGTCTGCGTTTGCCTTCACGGGCACGGCGGCGCCGCGGCGGAACTGCCCGTCCGTGGTGACCAGGAGCTTGGCGCCGGTGTCCTCCACCCGGAACTTGAGCGCCTCGGCGGAAAAGCCGCCGAAGACGAGCGAGTGGATGGCGCCGATCCGGGCCGCGGCCAGGGCGATGACCACCGTTTCAGGGATCACCGGGAGGTAGATGACCACCCGGTCGCCCCGACTGATTCCGAGCTCCAGCAGGGCGTTGGCGGCCTGGGCGACCTCGCGCTGCAACTCGGCATACGTGACGGTGCGGCGGTCGCCGGGCTCGCCCTCGAAGAACAGGGCCACCTTGTCCCCGCGTCCCGCCGCTACATGGCGGTCGACGCAGTTGTAGGCGACGTTCAGCTTCCCGCCGTCGAACCAGGTGATCTGCGGGCCGGTGCCGGCCGCGGCGTCGGCGGGGATGCGGCGGTGGGCGGTGTGCCAGGGCTTGTCCTGCCCGGGCACGTCCTCCCAGTCGAGCCGGAGGGCGGCCGACTCCCAGAACGCGATGCGTTCTTCCTCGGTCTGCGGAGCCTCGGTCTGCGGATCGCGCACGGCGGGGTCGCTGAGGGTTATGCCCATCGTTTCACCGCCCACTTCTCGGCCAGGCCTAGCAGCGCATCGGTGATCTTGCCGATCACGGCCAGCAGCACAATCGCCAGCAGGAGCCGGTCCGTACGGCCGTTGTTCTGAGAGTCCGTGAGCAGGAAGCCCAGGCCCATCGAGGAGGCGATGAGTTCGGCGGCCACCAGGAACAGCCAAGCCTGGGCCAGCGCCAGCCGCAGGCCGGAGAACACGGCCGGCACCACGGCGGGGAGCTGGACCGTGGTCAGGAGCTTCACCCCCTTGAGCCCGAACGCGCGCGCCGCTTCCACCAGGTTCCGGTCCACGTGACGCAGTGCCAGCGAGACGGTGGTGAAAACGGGGAAGAACGCGCCGATCAGGATCAGGGTGATCTTGGAATCCTCGCCGATCTTCATCCAGAGGATCAGCAGCGGCACCCACGCCAGCGAGGGGACGGCCCGGAGGGCGCCAATGGTCGGGGCGAGCAGGGCGTCGGCGAAACGGGACAGGCCCACCAGCGATCCAAACACCAGCCCCAGCGCCGCCCCGGCCGCGAAGCCGATCAGCACCCGCTGGGTGGAGATCGCGATGTGCTGGCCGAGTTGCCCGCGCTGTAGCAGGTCCAGGCCGGCCTCCAGCACCATGGCCGGCGGCGGGAGCTGGACCACGCTGAACACGCCGGCCGCCGTCGAAAGTTGCCAGGCGGCCAGCACCGCGGCGGGGATGAGCAGTCCCAGGAGCAGGCGCGCCCAGCCGTTGGCGGGGAGCCCCGCGCGGGACGCCGAATCTGCAGGGAGGCCCGCGGCGCGCCGGCCGGGGCCGGTGAGGGCGGGAGTTTCGAGGCGCGTCATTACGAGTCCTTGATGGCGGATGCATCCGCCTTCTTGACCAGCGAGTCATCGAGCAGGGAGGCGACGGCGTCATCGATCTGCCGCTGGCTCGCAACGTCCCCGGTCTCCACAAACGTCGGCCCGATCTTGGCGAGGACCTTGCGCTGCGCCTCGCCCGGGGCCGGGTTGACGTTGAGGTTGCTGCGCTGCAGGACCACGGTCTTCGCGACGGCGAGGTCCAGGCCGGCGGCCTCGGCGAGGATCTGCGCGGTCTCGTCCGGGTTCGCCGCGGCCCAGGCGCGGGCCTTCTCGTAAGCGTTGACGACGGCCTGCGCCTGCTGCGGCTTGTCCTTGAGGAAGGACTCCGTGGCGTTCAGGAAGCCGTAGGTGTTGAAGGAGAGGTTTCGGTAAAACAGCGTGGCGCCCTTCTGCTCAGCACCCGCCATGATCGGGTCCAGGCCGGACCAGGCGTCCACCGAGCCGTTTTCCAGGGCGGCGCGGCCGTCGGCGTGCTGCAGGTTCTGCACCGTGACGTCCTTGGCGGACAGCCCGGCCTCGGCCAGCGACTGGAGCAGGAAGAAGTACGGATCGGTGCCCTTCGTCGCCGCCACCGACTTGCCCTTGAGGTCCGACACCTTGGTGATGGCGGAACCCTGCTTGGTCACGAGGGCCGCCCACTCGGGTTGGGAGAAGATGTCGATGGCCTTGATCGGCGAACCGTTGGCCTTGGCCAGCAGCGCGGCGGAGCCGGCGGTGGAGCCGACGTCGATCGCGCCCGACCGCAGGGCCTCGTTGGCCTTGTTGGAGCCTGCGGACTGGACCCACTTGACGCTCACACCCTGGTCCTTGAGCGCGGTTTCCAGCCAGCCCTTTTTCTTGATCACGAGGCTCAGCGGGTTGTACGTGGCGAAGTCGATGTTCAGGGTGCCCGCCGCGGCGGTGGCACCCGCGGCGTTGGTGCCGGCGGCCGGCTGGCCGGAGCCTTCCCCGGCCACGCAGCCGGTCAGGGCCAGGGCGGCGGACACCCCCGCGGCCGTGAGCAGGGCGCGGCGGGAGAGAGGACGGCGGGTGCTGGTGCGGGCGAAGGGCATGGAGGTTCCTTTGGAAAACGGTGCGAACGGATAGGAAGAACTGAATTGCGGCCGGGACGCGGCCGGCGGGTCCGGCCGGGTGGCGGAGACCGGTGTGGCTAGTGGCCGTCGACGCCGAGGCTCGCCAGGAGCGAGGCCCGCAGCGCGGCCAACTCGGCCGATGCCCGGTCGCGGGGGCGGTCCCCGGGCACGTCCACGGTCCGGATGATGGTGGCGCCGGGTGCCGCGGCTCCTGGTCCGCCGCTGCTTTCCTTGCCCAGGACGATGATGCGGTCGGCGAGCTGCAGGGCCTCGTCGACGTCGTGGGTCACGAGCAGCACGGTGGTCGGCTCCGCGCGGTGGACCTCCAACAGCAGGTCCTGCATCTTGATCCTGGTCAGGGCGTCGAGGGCCCCAAAGGGCTCGTCAAGCAGCAAGACGCCGGGATTGCGCGCCAGCGCCCGGGCCAGCGACGCGCGCTGGGCCATGCCGCCGGACACTTCGCGGGGCCGGTGCTTGGCGAAGTCCTGCAGGCCCACGAGTCCGAGGAGCCGGGCAACCTTGGCCTTGCCGTCGCGGGCGCTGACGCCGGTGGGCAGGCCGATGGCGATGTTGGCCTGCAGGGTGTGCCACGGCAGCAGGCGGGGCTCCTGGAAGGCGAAGGCGCAGCGTGAATCCACGCCCTGGACCGGGGCGCCGTCGATCTCCACGCTCCCGGAGCTCGGGGCGTCCAGGCCCGCCGCGGCGCGCAGCAGGGTGGATTTCCCGCAGCCGGACGTGCCGAGGATGGCGAGGACTTCACCGGCGCGGACGTCGAAGTTCACCTCCCGCAGCACGGTGTGCTCCTCGGCGCCCGAGCCGAAGGCCCGGCGCAGGCCGCGGAAGGACACCGGCAGGGCCGGGGTGCGGTGCGATGCCCCGGCGGGTGCGTCGGCGGACGCCCCGGCCGGGGAGGGGGACAGGACAGCAGTCATAGGGTTACTCCATCGGTCCTGGCAGTAGCACCCTACGGAACGAGCCTCTCGGCCGGGTGTCAGTCCGGCCGTTCCCGTGGCTCGCTACCTTGCTGTCAACGGATTCCGGGGAGGAACTCCGACGACCAGGGTTGCTGCGGCTTCATCGATCCAGGTCTCTCAGCCGCTCGGGATGGTCACTACCCACTAAAACGGAAACGAAGCTTTTCCCCAAACCGGCCGCGTAATATTCGGACACCCTGCCTCCGCTGGCTGGCCCGGCGGTCGATTGTTCGGCGCGCCCGCCCCGGCGGCAGGTCCGCCGTGCTCCCGCGCGGGCGGCACGTAGGCTGTGCAGATGGCCCACGTGAACGACACCGCAGTCATCGAACGGCTCCTGCGCACCAAGGGACGGTGGGCAATTGTCGGCCTGACCACCAACGAGTGGCGTGCCGCCTATGACACTTCCCTATACATCCGGGACCGGCTCGGCATGGAGATCATCCCGGTCAATCTTCCGGCCGACCCGGTCCACGGCGAGATTGGCTACGCCAAGCTGGCGGACATCCCGGCGGCGAAGCAGCCCCTCGACGTCGTGGACTGCTTCGTGAACTCCCGGAGGGTGGGGGACGTGGTGGACCAGGCCATCGCTGCCGGAGCGAAAGCCGTCTGGCTGCAGCTCGGTGTGATCGATGAGGCGGCCGCGTCCCGGGCCGCGGCGGCGGGCCTGGACGTTGTGATGAACGCCTGCCCGGCCCAGGAGGCGCCGCGCTTCGGCCTCTAAGGACCGGCCTCCACGGCCGGTCACTTCGCTCTGGTAGTCTGCGCCTGTCTTACTTCGCGGATGCTAGGAAAAAACATGTGTGGGGACCACCCGACTGCGCCGCCGGTGACCCTTGGGCGCAGGACCGCCCTCGGGTTCCTGGGCGCTTCGATGATATCGGCGTTGGGGGCCTGCGCGGCTCCCGACGGCCCGTCATCGTCGACGCCGGAAACGCCGGCTGCGGCGAATACTGCCGGGTCTGAGCGACCGGGCAGCCTGCGGAAGCCGCTCCTCACCGATGATGCCCCGGCCCGGCGCCCGCGTGCCCGGTTCACCCCTGACTTCAAGCTGCCGCCCGTGCAAAACGGGCTCGCACCCGTCATCACCAAGATTGAGACGAAGCATCCGGTGGTGTTCCTGACCATCGACGACGGCGTCACCAAGACCCCCGAGATGGTCCGGCTCCTGGCCGACTATGACTATCCGGCGTCGATCTTCCTGACCAGGAATTTCGTCCAGGACAATCCGGACTTTTTCAAGCAGTTCGCCGCCCAGGGCAGCCTGGTGGAAAACCATACGTTGAGCCACAACATCAACATGGTCACGCAGATGGGGTATCAACAGCAGCTCGCGGAAATCAACGGCATGCAGGAGTACGCCCAGCAGCACTTCGGACGCCGCCCCACCCTGTTCCGTCCGCCCGGCGGAGCCTATTCCGTCGCCATGCGGCAGGCGGTCGCGGCGGCGGGGATGAAGGCGATTGTCACGTGGGAGGCTAAATCCAATACCGGCCACATGGATTACCAGTACGGCAAGGCCCTGCGCCCGGGCGACATTGTGCTGATGCACTTCCGGCCCGAGTTTGCCGCCGACCTGGCCGCGTTCCGTGCCGCCCAGCTGGCCGCCGGCCTCGAGGTCGTCCTGCTTGAGGACTTCTTGGGCGTCGCCTGAGCCGCCCCGCGGGCCGGAGAATGTCGGTGGATAAAAGTAGGCTTGATTCATGAATGTCGCCACGCTGCGCCGGATTTGCCTGGGCTTTCCCGGCGCCTTCGAGGACTACCCGTTCGGCCCTGAAACGGCGGTCTTCAAAGTCCGCGCCGCGGTGGACGGCGGGGCCCGGCACACGGCCAAGATGTTCGCCCTGTCCGCGCTGGACCCTGACGACCTTGCCGTGAGCCTCAAATGCGAACCGGCCCTCGCCGAGCAACTGCGGGCCGCGCACCCGGAAATCACCGGTGCCTGGCACCTGAACAAGCGGCACTGGAACGGGGTGCGGCTGGACGGTGCGCTGGCCGACTCCATGGTCCGGGACATGGTGGAGGACTCCTATGACCTCGTTGTCGCCACCCTGAGCCGCCGCCAGCAGGAGCAACTCGGCTGGACCCGGCTCGCCGGCGGACAGGCCCGGCCATGAGCGCCCCGCGGATCGCCGGCGGCGAGCTGAACTACGAAGGGGTCGGGACCACCGAAAGCGGGCTGCTGCCGGAAGGCAGCGGCGGCGAAGTCACCCAAGCCTACGTGGGCGACGGCGAGGCCGCCTACCGCCGCGCGGTGCAGGGAATGCTGACCTGGCAACTGCAGAAGCGGGCCGGGCTGAGCGTGCGTGCCGAGTCCGACGTCGTGCTCCCCGGGACGCGCGTGGTGAGCGGCTTCGGCGTCGGGCCGTTCCGGATCAACGCGCCCTGCGAGGTGGTCTGGGTGCGCCGTCCGGTCCCCGGCGGCGGGCCGCAGTCCGCCGGGTTCGGCTACGGGACGCTGCCGGGGCATCCGGTCCGCGGCGAGGAGGCATTCGAAATCTCGCTCGACGAAAACGGCCTGGTGCTGATCAAGGTCACCGCGTTCGGTGTGCCGGCCAACTGGTTCTATGCGGCCGGCGGGGCCGTCACCGCCCGGGCGCGCCGGCTGGTCACTTCCCGATACCTTAGGAGTGCACAGGAATTGGCCGCAGGTGTGAACTGAGCAGGAGCAGGTAGATGCTGAACCAACAGACCCTTGACCGATTGTGGAACTTTGACGACCCGGCCCTTTCGGAGTCCCGCTTCCGTGCGGCGGCCGCCGATCCGGCCTACGACGACGACGAACGGGCCGAGTTCGCCACCCAGCTGGGCCGGGCCATTGGGCTGCAGGGGCGCTACGAGGAAGCGGACGCCCTGCTGGACTCGATTGACGGCGACGAGCCCACGGTGGCGGTGCGGGTGCTGCTGGAACGTGGCCGCGTCCTCAATTCCGGCGGCCACGCAGAGATGGCGGTCCCGCTGTTCGAGCAGGCCGCCGAACTCGCCGACCACCTGGGCGAGGAGTTCCTGGCCGTCGATGCCCTGCACATGCTGGCGATCGCCGACACAGCCCACGCCGAGACCTGGACGCGCAGCGCCCTGGAGTACGCGTCCACGGCACACGACGCCCGCACCAGGCGCTGGATGGTGGCGCTGCACAACAACCTCGGCTGGAGCCTGCACGAGGCGGGACGCTGCACCGAAGCCATGGTGGAGTTCCAGCTTGCCGAGCAGTGGGCGGAACGGGTGGGCACACCGCAGCAGCAGGAGCGGGCCCGGGCGGCCATCGACGCCTGCTGAGCTCCCGCGGTGTCCTCATCGCAATAATGGAAGACCCATGCACCAACACCGAAAGGCACACACCCGTGATCTTCATCGTCGTTAAATTCAAGGTCAAGCCCGACTGGTCCGAGCGCTGGCTCGGCCTCGTGCAGGAGTTCATGCAGGCCACCCGCCAGGAACCCGGCAACCTCTGGTTCGACTGGTCCCGCAGTGTGGAGGACCCGAACGAATTCGTCCTGGTCGAGGCCTTCAAGGACGACGCCGCCGGGGACCACGTCAACAGCGCCCACTTCAAGCAGGCCATGGCGGACATGCCCCAGGCGCTGGCCGAGACACCCCGGATCATCAGCCGCCAGCTCGACGGCGAAGGCTGGGACCGGATGGGCGAACTCACCATCGCCTAAGCCGCTCCACCCCCGTCGATTGCTCCGCAGACGCCCTTTTGGGGCCCCTAAAGGGCGCCTACGGAGCAATCGATAGGCTTGGGCCATGTGGATCGGCTGGATTGAATTCGATGTCCTCCTGGGCGACGTGCACAGCCTGAAGGAGAAACGCTCCGTGGTGCGGCCGCTACTGGCAGAGCTCAGGCGCCGCTTCGACGTTTCGGTGACCGAGGCCGAGTTCCACGACCAGTACCGGCGCACCGTGATCGGCGCAGGCCTGGTCGCGGCGGACCGGGCGCACCTCGTGGAGGTGCTGACCGCCGTCGAACGTTTTGTGGCGGCGAGGCCGGAACTGGAACTGCTCAGCGCCCGCCAGCGCGAACTCCGCAGCGACGACTGACGCGGATCGACGGCCCAGTACCCTCTGTCTCCCTCATCTTGTCGACTACCGTCGTCGATTGCTCCGAAGACGCCCTTTTGAAGCGTCAAAACGGCGCTTACGGAGCAGTCGATGGGTGGTGTGGATAACTTCTGCGGCCCGAGCACCGGTCTGCTCTGATGGGCCAATGAAGACAGCACGTCCGCTCCCGCAGGAATTTCAGGGCCTTCCGTTCACCGTTGCCGCGGCCAACCTGGCAGGTGTGAAGCCCAAACGGCTCCGGCACCGTTCCCTCGCCCTGCTGGGTAGGGGCCTCCGGTCGGACGGCCCGACGTCGGGACTCCCGTTGAGCGTGCGGGTGCGGCCATTCATTGAGGTCAATGAGCGATGCGCCGCGTCGCACTTCACCGCGGCGGAGCTTGGCTCGCTTCCGGCGCGGCGGCAGAGGGAGGAACCGCCGATGTACCACATAATCAGGCCCGAGGGCGCAGCCCATCTCAACCGGCCCCATGTGATCGTCCACCGAATGAAGCTCTACGAGGACGAGGTGACGGTCCTGAACGGAATACCCCTGACAACGCCGGAGCGAACCTGGCTCGACCTGGCCGAAATGCTGACTGTGGACGAACTCGTGGTGGCGGGGGACAGTTGCGTCCGGGTACCCCGGCCTGAGTTTGAGGGCCGGGAGCTGCCCCTCTGCAGACTGGAGGACTTGCAGCGGATGATCGACCGGCACAAAGGAAAACGAGGTATCAGGAAGGCCAAGGAAGCGATCACCCTGATCCGCGTCGGCTCGGATTCGCCGCAGGAATCCCTGCTCAGGCTTGCGCTGGTCCGTGCCGGCCTTCCGGAGCCGGAGCTGAACGTGCCGATCATCGACGATGCGGGGGCGCGTCACCACGAACCCGACATGTCTTATCGGAAATACAAGATCGGCGTCGAATACGAGGGCGAACACCACGGCGACCCGGCTCAGATCGTCCGGGACATCGCCCGTTCGGAGCGTTACAAGGCGCTTGGCTGGTCCGAGGTCCGGATCTCCCAGCGCCATATGGCGAATGACGCCAGGGCGGCCGTGGCGAAGGTCCGGGTGGCCCTGGTCCAAGCCGGCTGGCGCCCCGGCCGCTGAACCGAAACGGCTGCTCCGTAGCTGCCGTTTTGAGGGCTCAAAAGGGCAGTTACGGAGCAGCCGATGGTCGGGGCGAGGGTGGGGACTAGCCGAAGTACTTCGGCAGGGTTCCCTCGTGGGCTTCGCGGAGGGCGTCGAGGTCCAGGGTATCGACGCCGTTGATCTCCAGCTGGCTGCTCTCGGCGTCCACGACGCCGATCCGGACGTGCGCGAAGCCGCGGGCGGTGCACATGTCCTTGAACCGGATTTCCTCCGAGCGGGGCACCGCCACGATGGCACGGGCCTGGGACTCGGAGAACAGTGCGGTGAACAGGTCCACGCCGTCGCGGTCCATCACATCCTGGAGCGAGATCCGGGCGCCGGTGCCGTAGCGCAGCGCGGACTCCACGAGCGCCGCCGCGAGGCCGCCCTCGGAGAGGTCGTGCGCGGAGTCCACCATGCCGTCGCGGGAGGCGTTGATCAGGATTTCACCGAGCTCGCGTTCGGCAGCGAGGTCGACCTTCGGCGGCAGCCCGCCCAGGTGGCCGCGCAGGTTGGACCACTCCGAACCGTCCAGCTCCGCCGCCGTCGTGCCCAGGAGGTAGATGGCCTGGCCGTCCTCGCGCCAGCCCGAGGGCGTGCGGCGCGCGACGTCGTCGAGCTTGCCCAGCACGGCGACCACGGGGGAGGGGTGGATCGGGACGCTGCCGGTCTGGTTGTACAGCGACACGTTGCCGCCGGTGACGGGGATGCCGAGCTCCATGCAGGCGTCGGAGAGGCCGCGGATGGCTTCGGCGAGCTGCCACATCACGTCCGGATCCTCGGGGGAGCCGAAGTTCAGGCAGTCGCTGACAGCCATCGGGATGGCACCGGAGGTGGCGACGTTGCGGTACGCCTCGGCCAGGGCCAGCTGCGCGCCGTGGTACGGGTCGAGGTAGGTGTAGCGGCCGTTGGCGTCCGTGGCCAGGGCCACGCCCAGGCCGGTTTCCTCGTCCACCCGGACCACGCCGGCGTCGTCGGGGAACGCCATGGCCGTGTTGCCGCCGACGTAGCGGTCGTACTGGTTGGTGATCCAGGACTTGCTGCACATGTTCGGCGAGGCGACGAGCTCGGTGATGGCGGCGGCCAGCTCCGCGGGGGCGGCCGGGCGTGCGGTGTCCTGCACGGAACCGGTGAAGGTGTCCGCCTGGACGGCGTCCTGCCACTCGGGCCGGGCGTCGGGGCGGTCGTAGACCGGGCCGTCGTGGGCGACGGTGCGCGGGTCGACGTCGACGATCACCTCGCCCTCCCAGGTGATGATCAGGCGGCCGGTGTCCGTCACCTCGCCCAGCCAGGAGTACTCCACGGCCCACTTGTTCATCACCGCTTCGAACGCGGCGATGTTCTCGGGGGTGACCACGGCCATCATGCGTTCCTGCGACTCGGACATCAGGATTTCGCCCGGGGTCAGGGTGGGGTCGCGCAGCAGGACGGAGGTCAGCTCGACTTCCATGCCGCCGTCGCCGTTGGAGGCGAGCTCGGACGTGGCGCAGGAAATGCCGGCCGCGCCCAGGTCCTGGATGCCCTCCACGAGGGAGCCCTTGAACAGCTCCAGGCAGCACTCAATGAGGACCTTCTCGGCGAAGGGGTCGCCCACCTGGACGGCGGGCCGCTTGGAGGGCTTGGTGTCGTCGAAGGACTCGGAGGCCAGCACGGAGGCGCCGCCGATCCCGTCGCCGCCGGTGCGGGCGCCGAAGAGGACCACCTTGTTGCCCTTGCCGGAGGCGTTGGCGAGGCGGATGTCCTCGTGCCGCATGACGCCGACGGCGAGGGCGTTGACCAGCGGGTTGCCCTGGTACACCGAGTCGAAGACCATCTCGCCGCCGATGTTCGGCAGGCCCAGGGAGTTGCCGTAGCCGCCGATCCCGGCGACGGCGCCGTGCATCACGCGGGCCGTGTCCGGGTGGTCGATGGCGCCGAAGCGCAGCGGGTCCATCACGGCCACGGGGCGGGCGCCCATCGAGATGATGTCGCGGACAATGCCGCCGATGCCGGTCGCGGCACCCTGGTAGGGCTCCACGAACGACGGCGAGTTGTGCGACTCGATCTTGAACGTCACGGCCCAGCCATCGCCGAGGTTCGTGACACCGGCGTTCTCGCCGATGCCGACGAGCATGTCCTTCTTCATCTCCTCGGTCACCTTTTCGCCGAACTGGCGCAGGTGGTTCTTGGAGGACTTGTAGGAGCAGTGCTCGCTCCACATCACCGAGTACATGGCGAGCTCGGCGCCGGTCGGGCGGCGGCCCAGGACTTTGACGACCTCGTCGAACTCGTTCTGCTTCAGGCCCAGCTCGGCCCAGGGAAGCTCGACGTCCGGGGTCTTCGCCGCGTTCTCGACGGTGTCGATGTTGAACTTCTTGGTGGTCTGCGCGGGCGCCGCCATTGCGGGGGTCTCCGTCATTTGTTGTCTCCCACGATCGTGTTCAGGACAGAGGTGAAGAAGCCGAGGCCCTCGGTGCCGGCGCCGGTCTCCGGGCCGAAACCGGCCTCCACAGCGTGCTCGGGGTGCGGCATGAGGCCCACGACGTTGCCGGCGGCGTTGGAGATGCCGGCGATGTCGCGGCGCGAGCCGTTGGGGTTCCAGCCGACGTAGCGGAACACCACGCGGCCCTCCGCCTCCAGGGCGTCGAGGGTTTTCTCGTCCGCGATGTACTGGCCGTCCTGGTTCTTCAGCGGCACGGTGATTTCCTGGCCGGCGGTGTAGTCGCGGGTCCAGTCGGTGGTGCTGTTTTCCACCCGCAGGACCTGGTCGCGGCAGAGGAACTTAAGGTGGTCGTTCTTGATCATCGAGCCGGGCAGAAGGTGCGACTCGGTAAGGATCTGGAATCCGTTGCAGATGCCGAGGACGGGCAGCTTGGCGTCCGAGTTGGCGGCGTCGATGATCTTGGCCATCAGCGGCGCGAACCGCGCGATCGCGCCGGCGCGGAGGTAGTCGCCGTAGGAGAAGCCGCCGGGAATGACGACGGCGTCGACGTCGCCGAGGCTGGTGTCCGCATGCCAGAGGGCCACCGGGGTGGCGCCGGCCAGGCGGACCGCGCGGGCGGCGTCGCGGTCATCGAGGGTGCCGGGGAAAGTGACGACGCCGATCCGTGCACCCGCGAGCCGGGGCTCCGCGGCGACGGCGACGGCCTCGCCGATCAGGGGGAGTTCAGTCATCTCAGGCCTCGACGACCTCAACGTTGACGACGTCCTCAATGACCGGGTTGGAGAGCAGGGTCTCCGCGGCGTTGCGGGCCTGGGCCAGGATCTCCTCGGTCACCTCGCCGTCGACGGTCAGTTCGAAGCGCTTGCCCTGGCGGACAGAGCTGAACGCGGTGAAGCCCAGGCGGGGCAGTGCACCCACGATGGCCTTCCCCTGCGGGTCGAGAATCTCGGGCTTGGGCATGACGTCGACAACGATCCGGGGCATCCGGCAACTCCTGTGCGTGAGCATTGGGTAAGGGCGCAGCGGAGTAGTGCCGTCTCACGCCGATCCGTTGTGTGGTGACAACGTGATTCGGGCGCTCCGCGAGCTTGCACCCTCATTCTAACGGGCGCGGTGCGCCATGCCGCATTCGTGACCGGGCGGCGGCCGCGGTGCCCGGCGCGCGGCGGGGCCATGGTCACCGCTCTGGTCTGCGGCGGCGGCGCTCAGTAGGATGTGGGGATGGCTGAGAAACCGAGATCCGTCCTGCTTCCCGTGGTCGCCGCCGCCGTCTTCGCGGGCCTCGGCCGGATGGTCCTGCAGAAGGTCAAAGCAGACCGGGCGGCGAGGGCGAGCAACGTGGCCGGCCCGCTGGACGAGAAGACCAAGGCCTGGATCAGCGAGGTAGTCCGGACGCCCCGGCAGTAGCCGGCCGACAGTCATCAGCGTGTAACAACCCCCGTAATTACCCGCCTCCGGGCGGGCCCCGAGCCGGGACGGCGCCGCCGTCCCGGCTCTGCCGTGTCCCCCGCACGACGAGATTTGTCGACCAATATGACCAAACCAGATTTGTTGCTGTGGTCTATGTCATATCTGGCTCTCAGTCTGTACTGTATGAATCGGCTGGTATCCGCCCGTGGGCGAGAGTCAACTCCTGTTCCGCTTCCCGAACCAGTCCGTCGTCCCCGGCAATGGCGCCGGGACCGTACCCTCTGAAAGGTTCAAATCACTCGTGAAATCACCAGGAAAGAGCTTCCTTCGAAGCGGGGGACTCCGGAGGGCAGCGGCGCTGACCCTGGGTTTACCGGTTCTCCTCTCCACAGTTGCCATCTCGCCCGCCACTGCTGCGCCGGGCCAGGGTTCCACCGTCGCCGGGATCGCGCAGAAGAATCTGGACCCCGCCAATTACTCGGACGGCCGCTACATCGTTGTGCTTGCTGAGAAACCGGCGGCCACCTACGACGGCGGAACACCGGGCCTGGCGCCCACGAAACCCGAGTCGGGCAAGAAGTTGGACACCAAAAAGCCGGCCGTCCGGCAGTATGAGGCCCACCTTGAGCAGAAGCAGACCGAGGTCGCCGCGCAGCAGAACGTTGCGATAAAACGCAGCTTCACGGCGGCGGTCAACGGATTCAGCGCGAACCTCACCTCGGACCAGGCCATAAAACTGGCCAAGAACCCGGACGTTCTTGTGGTTGCCCCCGACACGGAAAACGCCCCGGATTACTCCAGCACTGATTTCCTCAAACTCAGCGGCGCCAACGGCACCTGGAACACCAAGTTCGGCGGCCAGGATGCAGCCGGCAAGGGCGTCGTCGTCGGTGTCATCGACACCGGCTACACGCCCGGCAGCGCCTTCTTCGCCGGTGAAGAGGTAAAGCCGCTGGTCGGCGACCCGGTGGTTGGCGTGCCGTACCGCACCAGCGACGGCAAGATCGCCATGCTCAAGTCCGACGGCGACACCTTCATCGGCGAATGCCAGAAGGGCGTGGGCACCGGCGCGGACTTCGACGGCTCGGCCTGCAACTCGAAGGTCCTGGCCGCGCACTACTTCGCCGATGATTTCTTGAAGTACGTCACCCCGGACAACCGGTCGCCACTGGAGAAGATCTCCCCGGTCGACGTCGCCAGCCACGGCACGCACACGGCCAGCACTGCCGCAGGCAACGCCAACGTCGAGACGTTCGTGGATGGCCGCAGCTTCGGCCTGACCAGCGGCATGGCCCCGGCCGCCAAGCTCTCTGTGTACAAGGTTTGCTGGGAGGACACGAATCCCAACACTGGCGGCTGCTACTCGTCGGCATCCGTGGCCGCCATCGACCAGGCCATCGTGGACGGCGTTGACGTCCTGAACTACTCGATCTCGGGCTCCACGACCACCACAACGGACCCGGTCTCGATGGCCTTCCTGTCTGCTGCTTCAGCGGGCATCTTCGTCGCTGCCTCGGCGGGCAACTCCGGTCCCACCGCGAGCACCGTCAACCACGGCGCACCCTGGCTGACCACGGTCGCCGCCAGCAGCTTCTCCCAGGAACTCCAGGGCACGGTGGAATTCGCCGATGGCACCAAGTTCCGCGGCGCCAGCATCATGAACCGCGAGGTCAAGGGCGCCGGCGTTGTCCTGGCTGCCAACGCCGCCGCCACGGCCGGAAACGCCAACGCAGCGCTGTGCGGCCCGGATACGCTGGACCCGGCCAAGGTCGCGGGCAAGGTTGTGGTTTGTGACCGCGGTGTCTTCGACCGCGTCGCCAAGAGCGCAGAGGTCAAGCGCGGCGGCGGCGTCGGCATGATCCTGGTGAACCTGAGCAACTCCTCCTTGGACACTGACAAGCACTCCGTCCCGACCGTGCACGTGAACCCGCCGGCCACCGACGCTATCAAGGCCAAGGTGACCGCCAACCCGGCGATCACCGTGTCCCTGGTCAATAAAGACACCACCGGTCTGCCGCTCGAGGCCCAGCCGCAGATTGCCGGCTTCTCCTCCCGCGGCCCGCTGCTCGCCACCGGCTCGGACCTGCTGAAGCCGGACGTCGCCGCTCCCGGCGTTGCCGTCCTGGCCGGCGTCTCACCGATCGGCACGGGCGGGGACAACTTCGGCTTCATGTCCGGCACCTCCATGGCAGCACCGCATGTGGCCGGATTCGGCGCACTGATCCTCGGCAAGAACCCCAAGTGGTCCCCGGCCATGGTCAAGTCCGCCATGATGACGACCGCCAGCGACGTCAAGCTCGCCAACGGAAGCAAGGACACGGACGTCTTCGCAACGGGCGCAGGGCAGGTAGACCCGGCACGGGTACTGGATCCGGGCCTCGTCTATGACGCCAACGACGAGGACTACCTGAAGTTCATCCAGGGCACCGGCGTCGACCTCGGCATGCCGGACCTGGGCGCCACCAAGCCCCGCGACATGAACGTTCCGTCCTTCGCGCTGGGCAACCTCACGGGCAAGATCGAGGTCACCCGCACCCTGACCGCGCTGACCCCTGGCACCTACCGGGTCAAGACTGATCTCCCGGGTGTCAAGGTCACGGTAACGCCGTCCATCCTGACCTTCGGCGCGGCCGGAGACAAGAAGACGTTCAAGGTGTCCTTCGAGAACCAGAACGCGGCGCTCGGCAAGTTCGCCATGGGCACGCTCACGTGGCAGGGCGCCAACAAGAACGTAGCCTCTCCGATTGCGGTCCGCCCGCAGGCGGTAGTCGCTGCGAGCGATGTCGCGTTTGTTTCCGAGGGCGGTAACGGTTCCGGGGCCATCAACGTGGTTTCGGGAAGCAGCAACCCGATCACCATGACCCTGGACGGGCTGTCGAAGGCGGATTCCTCCGCGATTGAACTTGTCCCGGGCGATGCGATCCTTGGCGCGAACAACGCGTCGAACTTCGGAAAGACGGTCCAGGTACCTGCCGGCGCCCCGCTGGCCAAGTTCTCTGTTCTCTCTTCGGATCCGAATGCGGACTTCGACATGTACGTGGTGAACCCCGCCAACCAGCTGGTGCAGGTCGCCACGTCGTCGGCGAGTGAGTCGCTGTCGATCCCCAACCCCGCGCCGGGAACTTACCGGATCTTTGTCAACCTCTATGCAAGCCCGAATGGTCAGGCCACGAAGGCGAGCGTGGACGCCGCCGTCCTGGGCGCCAACGTCGGGAACGCCACGTTGACTCCCAACCCGCTGCGCCTTGCCAACGGCAAGTCCGGGCAGGTCACGCTGAACTGGAAGGGCCTGGCAGTTGGGTCTTACATCGGTCGAGTGACCTACGCGGGCGCCAGCGATCCGACGTTCGTGAGTGTTATCGTCACGCCGGCCGGCGCCGTCGTGGTTCCGCCGACGTCCGAGGACCAGGAGAGCAACGACGGTCCCGGGGACAGCGGTGACAACGGAAACAGCGGCAAGGACCACAAGGAAAAGAAGGACAAGGGCAAGAAGGTGAAAAAGGAAAAGGGCAAGATCCAGAATGGTGACCTGCTCAAGGCCCCGAACAACGCCATCTAGCACCACCTGAAACAGCAGTGGCCGGCGGTCGTGGACCGCCGGCCACTGCCATTTAAGCTCCGGGCCTCAGACGGCGCCGGTGGATCCCGCGATGCCGCCGAGGACGGGTGCAAGGGCACGCCAGCGGGCGATTTCGCAGCCGTCGGTGCGGCTGAACTCGCAATGGACTTCCCGGCCCCGGTAGTGCCCGGTCACCACAGCCACCTGGGGGCCGCCGTACTGCTGGGTGCATAGCTTCGGCGGTCCGGGCACGGGGAAGAAAATGGCCTCGCCGTGCAGCCGCAGGGCCTCGAGTGCGGCAACGGGGTCCGGCAGGGTGGACCCGGCGCCGGGGATCCCGCCGTCGGCGATCAGCCGAAAGCTGTACTCGGGCGCGCCCGGCCCCTCCGTCAGCCGGACGGTGAGGTCCACCTCGTGCGGGGCGTTCCCTTGGGCGGGGGCGGTCATGGGCGTCCTTCCCGGCCGGCCGGAACCGGGGGCGCCGCGGTCGCGGTGCCGGCGGCCTGCAGCAGCGGCGTGAGTTCGAGCAGCAGCCGTCCGCGCAGCTCCTGCGATGCGGCGGCGAACGCCCTTTGCTGGTCCACGTACTCGGCTTTCCCGTCCGGCGTTTCGATCCGGATGGGGGGATAACCCCACTCGCTCAGCTCGTAGGGGGAGGCGCGCATGTCCATGGCGCGGATCCGCCAGGACAGTTCGAAGCAGTCCATGACCAGCTCGCTGGGCAATGCGGGCGCCAGCTTGTAGGCCCACTTGTAGAGGTCCATGTTCGCGTGCAGGCAGCCGGGTTGTTCCATGCTCCGCTGGTTCTCGCGGCTCGGCTCCAGGGTGTTGAGCGGCACCGCGTCCGGGGCGTAGAACCGGTAGGCGTCGAAATGCGAGCACCGGATCCTGTTGTCCTCCACCACTTTGTCCGTCCCCTCGGAACCGAGCCGCAGTTTCAGGTATTCGTGCCGCAGTTCGAACTTGTCCTGCCGGTAGACCATGGCCCACTCGTGCAGGCCAAAGCAGCCGAACTGCGCCGGCCGGGCGGCCGTTCCCGCCAGGATGATGCCGGCAAACTGCACGGCATCGCGCCGCTCGGTGAGGAACCGTTCGACGTCGACCGTCACGGCGTCCGTGCCCGGCTTCAGGCCGGCGGCGGCGAGTTCGTCGGCGGTGGCAGTGCGGTAGTACTTCCAACCGGCGCGCGCCGCGGCGGCGGTTCCGGAGAGCACAACGCCGGCGCCGGGATGCCAGCGCAGCAACTGGCCGGGCTTCTGGGTGTAGTAGGTGAAGAGGAAGTCCTCCACCGGGTGCTTCTGGCCGGCCGACCTCCGGGCGAGGTAGGGATCGGCATAGGTGCGGACGCGCTGGGCGTGGGCGGCTTCGCGCCGGAGCCACTCGTCCTGCGGGAGGTGCTGCAGTTTAGACAGCTCCACCGGTGGATCCCAGAATGTCCTTGGCGGCTTTCCACTGGGCGATCTCGCAGCCGTCGCGCAGGCTGAACCTGGCTTCGACAGCCTTGCCATCCACCGAGCCCGTGACCGTCGCCTCCTCCGGGCCGCCGTACTGCTGGGTACAGGCCTTGTCCGTGGGCCGGGGCTCGGGGCTGAGGAGGGCTGCGTTCTCCTTCAGGGCGGCGCAGCCCGCGGCGGCGGTCGGGTGCTGGCTTTCCGCGGCGGGAATCCCGTTCTGGCACACCAAGGTGTAGTTGGTGGCCTTCCCGCCCTCGGCGGACGTGACCATAATCGCCAGTTCTGCGTTGCCCTGCCCTGGTCCGGCGGTCGGGGCGGCAGCCGACGGCGACGGCGCCGGGGCGGTGGTTTCGGCGTCGGCGGAGGGGGTTCCCGTGCTGCTGGCCGAAGCCGAAGCGGAGGCGGTGCCGGTGGTCGAGGCGCTCGGCGCGGGTCCGCCGGCCGGGGAGCAGGCCGCAAGCCCGGCAGCCGTGATCAGGGCGAGCAGGGTGGGAGTCAGGGTCTTGCGCATGGTCGGCTCTCCTCGGTTTTACTCATTCTAGCGCCGGTCCAACATCGCGCTTCGGGCCAGACGGGCCCGGGGCCGTGTCCAAGGGGACTAGCCGCTGTGGCCCTGGTCCGCGTCCCGGGTGGCGGCGATGAGCCGCATCATGGCGGCATGCAGTTCGCTGACCTGTTCGCGGTCCAGGCCCAGCCGCGCCATCATAGTGCCGGGGACCGCCGTCGCCTGCTGCCGCAGCGCCGCCCCGCGGTCGGTCAGCCGCACGGCGAGACTGCGTTCGTTGCCTTCGGCACGCTGCCGTGTGAGGTAGCCCGCGGCCTCCAGCCGCCGCAACAGCGGCGAGATCGTGGCGGGTTCCTGGGCTAGGGCTTCGCTGATCTCCCGGACCGTGCGGGGGCTCGATTCCCACAGGCAGAGCATCACCAGATACTGCGGGTGGGTGAGGCCCAGCTTGTCGAGCACCGGCTTGTAGGCGCCCACGACGCTGCGGGACGCGACGGTCAGGGCGAAGCAGAGCTGGTGCTCGAGCAGGAGGTCCTCGTCCGCGGGGGCGCCGGCCTCCGGTGCTGCTGGGGCGGCGAGATCGGGGACAGCCATTGGGCCTCCTTCAAATAGTTAGTGCACTAATGATTAGCGTACACTGGTGCCACGTCCGTTTCGAAGGAGTGGGTCATGGCCAAGGAAAACACCGCCCAGCGGTTTATGCGTGCGACCGGGAAGCTGAGGGCGGTCTTCGGCCCCGCCAGCCGGACGTCGATCGGCCATGAGATGACGGAGCAGAACCGCCAGCTGCTGGCCCAACGGGAGGCCGAGACCCAGCAGTGGGAAACCCTGCACCGGCCGGACGGCAGCACCTATGTGGTGCCCCGCAACCCCGGCGACAAGTCCCTGCGCTAGGCGCCGCTGCCCTGCCCTTTTGGCCGCCGTCGGGCGTAAAATGGGGGCACTGGCGCCGCCCGCGCCACCTTCGCTTGGCCTGTCAACAGGAAAGGGGGTGGGAATATGGCACGTGCATTGAGAGCGGCTGCATTGCGTCGGCGCCTGCACCCGTCGAACTGGGCGCGGTTCCTTTTTGGCCCTGCTTCGCGCGGCGATTATTCCGCGCCGGTCGTGCACCGGCACGATGACTTCGAGCAGGCCTCGGAGACTGATCTGGCCGGCTTCGAAGTCGAGACCGATTCGCAGGGGCACCACTACGCGGTCCGCCGGGAGGATCTCCCCAAGGAGCAGGTCTGACCCGGGTGTGAACGGGACGGCGAAGGGAGCGGCACTGATGCCGCTCCCTTCGCGCGTTGGCCCTTGGGCGCGGGGCCCTTGGGGCGGTCCTAGCGGCCGGTGCCGCCGTAGACCGTGGCCTCGTCTTCGCTGTCCAGGTCAAAGGCCTTGTGGATGGCGCGCACGGCGTCATCGAGCAGGTCGGCATGGGTCACCACCGAGATACGGATTTCCGAGGTGGAGATCATGTTGATGTTGATCCCAGCCTCGGAAAGCGCTGCGAAGAATCGTGCGGAAACGCCGGGGTGAGAGCGCATGCCGGCACCGATCAGCGACAGCTTGCCGATCTTCTCGTTGTATTCGATGTTCTCGAAGCCGATCTCAGCCTGGGCCGCGCGGAGGGCGGCCAAGGCGTCGGCACCTTCAACAATGGGCAGCGTGAAGGAGATGTCCGTCCGGCCCGTCCCGTGCGTGGAAACGTTCTGGACGATCATGTCGATGTTGGAGTGCGCATCGGCGATGACCTGGAAGATCGCCGCGGCCTTGCCGGGGATGTCCGGGACGCCCACCACCGTGACCTTTGCTTCGGAACGGTCGTGTGCAACGCCGGAGATGATTGGCTGCTCCAAGGCAACTCCCTCTTGAATCGTGATCTTGTCATCGGCGCTGGGCAGGACCCAGGTGCCTTCGTTCTGGCTGAATGAGGAGCGGACGTGCAGCGGCACCCCAAAGCGGCGCGCGTATTCCACGCAGCGCAGGTGCAGGATCTTGGCCCCCGAGGCCGCGAGCTCGAGCATTTCCTCGCTGGAGATCCGGTCGATCTTCCGGGCGGAGGGCACAACCCGTGGATCCGCCGTGTAGATCCCATCAACGTCGGTGAAGATCTCGCAGACATCGGCGTCGAGGGCGGCGGCCAGTGCCACCGCGGTGGTGTCCGAGCCGCCGCGGCCCAGCGTGGTGATCTCGTTCGTGGTGCGGCTCATCCCTTGGAAGCCCGCGACGATGGCGATGTGTCCCTTGTCCAGGGCCGTGCGGATCCGGTGCGGGTCGACGTCGATGATCCGGGCCTTGCCGTGGATGCCGTCGGTGATCATGCCGGCCTGGGAACCGGTGAACGACTGGGCCGAGGCGCCGTACTTGTTGATGGCCATCGCAAGCAGGGCCATGGAGATGCGCTCGCCGGCGGAAAGGAGCATGTCCATTTCCCGGGCCGGGGCGGAGTCGGTCACCTGGGCGGCAAGGTCGAGAAGTTCGTCGGTGGTGTCGCCCATGGCGGACACCACGACGACGACCTCGTCGCCGGCGTTGTGGGCGTCCACGACGCGCCGGGCGACGCGCTTAATGCCCTCGGCGTCGGCCACGGAGGAGCCGCCGAACTTCTTTACGACGAGCTGCTTGGTGACGGCGGGAATTGCGGGCAGCACTCCGGGGTGGACTTCGGTCGTGGGCAAACTCATGCGCGCACCCTCACTGGATCATCGGGGTTCTGGGCAAAGCCGCTCAACGGCGCGGCCAAACGGCGCGACGGCGACTTCTCCGCCCAGTTTATCGCCGCTGGCGGCCCGGCGTTCAATTGTGACCGAACGGGGGTGCTGACTGGGGCCGATGGGGCGGGGTCTGGGTGGGGCTGGTTCCGGGCCGGCCCGGTCCGGGATGGCTGACTGCGGGCTGGGGTGGGTGGGGCCGGCTGCGGGGCAGAGCTGGCTGACTGCGGGCTGGGGCTGGCTGACTGCGGGCTTGGGCAGCCGGGCCACGGACGGACATGCCCAGTCTGCGCGCCGGGGAATGGACATAATCCCACTATGTCCATTCCTGGGCCGACGCGATGGACATGTCCGGCGGCGATGTTGCGCATGTCCACTCCTGGGCCGACGCGATGGACATATCCGGCGGGGACGTTGCGCATGTCCACTCCTGGGCCGGGGGGCGGCTAGACCATGGATGGACATGCCCAGTGTGCGTGCCCGGGAGTGGACAGAATCCACTATGTCCGTTCTTGGGTCGACCGGATGGACATGTCCGGCAGGCGACGCCACGCAATGGGCGTGAAGGGGTCACGGAGGGGTATGCGGGTCGCGGTCCGGACATGCGGCCCGGATATGCCGGCCGGGTTACTCGGGCCGGTCCAGCCGGTAGCGCCAGGACGGGAGGCTCTTTCCGGCCGTGTCCTCGGCCGCGGTGAAGTAATGATCCTTCCTGAAGCCGAGGCGTTCCAGCAGCTTGCTAGAGGGCAGGTTGGGTTCGTAGACGCCCGCGAACACTGTCCGGCTTGCGCGGGCCGTGAACAACCACTCCACCAGAGCAGCGGCGGCCTCCCGGCCGAGGCCAAGCCCTTGGTGGTCCGGGTTCAGGATGTAGCCGAGGCGCGCCGTGTCCGCCGGGATCTTTCCCGGGACGGGAGGGCTGTCCGAGTTCCATGTCCGGGCGTCGCCGATGATCTCCCCGGTGGCTTGGAGTTCGATGACCCAGCCGAAGTTGAACCAGTCCGGGGTGGACGCGGCCGACGCCGCCAGTACCTTCAGCACCCGGGTCGTGTTCTCCTCGGGGCTGAGTGCCGTGTGGGACAGGTAGCGTGTCGCGTCCGGATCGCCGCGGAACCGCAGGAGGGCGTCGTCGTCGTCGGCGGACAGGGGGCGCAGGGTCAGGCGTGCGGTGCGGATGGGGGCGGGTGCGGCTGTCACGGCCCGGTCAGCTCAGGGCGTTGCGGCGGCCCTCGAAGGCGCGGCCCAGGGTGACCTCGTCGGCGTATTCGAGGTCTCCGCCGACCGGCAGCCCGGACGCGAGCCGGGTGACGGCGATGCCGATCGACTTGAGCATCCGCGCGAGGTAGGTAGCGGTCGCCTCACCCTCAAGGTTGGGGTCAGTGGCGATGATGATTTCCTGGATGGCGCCGTCGTTGAGCCGGGTGAGCAGCTCCCGGATCCGCAGCTGTTCGGGGCCGATCCCGGCAATCGGGTTAATGGCGCCGCCTAGCACGTGGTACCGGCCACGGAACGACCGCGTACGCTCCACGGCCAGGACGTCCTTGGACTCCTCCACAACGCAGATCACCGACGGGTCGCGGCGCGGGTCCCGGCAGATGTTGCACAGTTCCTGCTCGGTAACGTTGCCGCAAACGGTGCAGAACTTCACCCGTTCCTTGACGGTGGTGATGGCCTCAACCAGGCGCTTCATGTCCTGCGGGTCCGCTTCGAGGATGTGGAAGGCGAGCCGCTGGGCCGACTTGGGTCCGACGCCGGGGAGGCGGCCGAGCTCGTCGATCAGCTCTTGAACTGCACCTTCGTACACAATGTCCTCGTTCGTTTAGGGGGTGGCGGGCCGCGGGCCGCCGGAAGGCTAGAGGCGTGGCGCCAGCGGGCTTCCGTCCAGTGAACGTTCCTCAAGCAGCTTCCCGCCCAGAATACGCTCGACGGCGGCGCGGCCGAAGACGCCCGATTCCTCGATCGTCTCGTCGTCCGCGCTGGGGACGTCCTGTTCGTAGCTCGTGGCGGCAACGGCGGCGCGCGCGGGTGCCTTGGCGCGCCCGGCCTCCGCCTCGGGGCTGTTGGAGAGCCGCTGGTAAAGACTCTGCCGCCCGGAAGCAGCCGGCGCACCGACCGGAGCCGTGGCCGCCACCGGGGACGCGGCGGCCGTGATGACCATGGACGCGCCGGCGGCCGGGGCGGGCTGCGGCGCGGGCATGCGCTCCGGGGCGCCGGCGTGACCAGATCCGCCCGGGAAGGCGCCGACAGGCTTCGGAATCTGCGCGGCCGCAGGCTCGTAATGCGGCGGCTCCGGACTGCGCGGCGCAGGCTGCGGCGCGGCCAGCTGTGTGGCCTGCTGTGCCTCCGGGACGGGGTGCCGCCCCACGTTCAGTTCCGTGCCGACGCTCCAGACCCCGGGGGACTGCTCGACGGCGCGTGCCCACGGGTCGGCGGAGGTATCCGGGGCGGGCGGGGCCGCGGTGTGGGCTGTGGCCGGTGCTGTGGCGGGTACCCTGCCTGCCGCGCTGCCGCCGGAGCGGGCGCGCGTCGCGGTCTGCGCGGAGTCGGAGGCCCAGGCCGCGGCCAGGGAAGGTGCGGACGCTGTGGGCCGGACGGACGCCGCGGCTTGGGGGTCCCAGTCCATCGGCGGTTCCTCGTCCAGGGGAGGCGCGTCTTCGTCCCGCGGCGGCCCCCAGTCGTCGTCGGGGTAGGAGTACGAACCGCTGGCGTCAGCATCCGTGCTTCCGGACGCCGCGGCGGGCGCTGGGCTCGCGTCTTTTTCGGCCGCCGGCGGGGCTGCCACGGCGGCGGGCTGGGGTGCGGGCTGCCGGGCCGGCTCCGGAACGGGGCCGGCCGTTGCCGCGGCGGAGGCGGCCGCGGGGCCCGCGTCGCTTACGGCCGCCGGTGGGGCTGCGGGCGCAGCGGGAATGGCGGGGGCCAGGCCCCACGCAACATCCGCCTCCGTGGCCGGGGCGTGCTCCCGGCTAGCGGGCGCTTTTGGGTTTGGCTCAGAGCTCGCTGCGCTGTTGGTTCCGCCGGCCACGGCCGTGATCTGGCAGTCGATGCCGATCGTTTTGTGGATCGCCTGGCGCAGGTTCTCGGCGTGGTCCGCGCGGCCAAAGGCGCCGGCGAGCCCGGAAGTGGTGAAGGACAGTGTCAGTTCCTGGCCCTCGAAGTGTCCGACCTGGGCGTTGGGTTCGACGAGTGCCCACGTGCTGCGTTTGATCTTCGTCAGGGTCTGCAGGATCTCGGGCCAGGCGCGGCGGAGGACCTCGACGTCGGGGCCGGCCCCGGCAGGTGCGGCGGCCGGGGCGGGTGCCGTTGCCGGCGCGGTCCGGGCCGCGTCCGCCGGCGCGGAAGCGCTCGGCGCCCGCTCGGGGTGGCTTGCCGGGGCAGGCTGGGCCGGGGCAGGCTGAGCCGGCGGGGAAGGCTGCGGCGCGGCGGCCGGCGCAGGTCGGGAGGCGCCGTTCGCCGCGGCGGGGTCCTCCACCGGCCAGTCGTTGGTGCTGACCCGCGGCGCCGTGAGCGGGCGTTGCTGGTGTGCGTCCTGGGCGGCTGCAGCCGGTGTGGGAGCCTGGGCGGGCGGGGCTGCGGGTCCGGCGACCGGCGCGGGAGCCGCAGCCGGAGCGGACGGTGCTGGCGCGGACGCTGCCGGTGCGGACTGGCCCTGACCCGCGGCGGGGGCACCGACGTCGTTCCCCGCGTAGTTGAGGCGCCGCTCCACCCGGTCGATCCGGGCGGCGATGCCGCGTTCGGTCTGCTCAGAGCTGGGCAGCAGGATCCGGGCGCAGAGCAGCTCAAGATGCAGGCGCGGCGACGTGGCGCCGGTCATCTCGGTGAGCGCAGTATTGGTGACGTCGGCCGCGCGGGAGAGTTCGGACGCACCGAGGTTGTGGGCCTGGTTCTGCATCCGGGCGATCTGGTCCGCCGGCATGCCGCGGAGGATCGACTGGGCGCTCTCCGGCATGGCCTGCACGATGATCAGGTCGCGGAACCGCTCGAGCAGGTCCTCGACGAAGCGGCGCGGATCGTGGCCGGTCTGGATCACACGGTCCACGGCGCGGAAGACGGTGGCGGCGTCGGAGGCGGCGACGGCCTCTACGACGTCGTCCAGCAGGGAGGCGTGCGTGTAGCCCAGCAGGGCTACGGCGAGTTCGTAGTCCAGCCCGTTGGGGCCTGCGCCGGCCATCAGCTGGTCCAGTACGGAGAGCGAGTCACGCACGGAGCCGCCGCCGGCACGGATGACGAGTGAGAGCACGCCCGGGGCGACGGGTACGTTCTCCTGCGTGCAGAGCAGTTCCAGATACGCCATCAGCGGCTCCGGCGGGACCAGCCGGAACGGGTAGTGGTGGGTGCGGGACCGGATGGTGCCGATCACCTTGTCCGGCTCCGTGGTGGCGAAAATGAACTTGATGTGTTCCGGCGGTTCTTCAACGATCTTCAGCAACGCGTTGAAGCCGGCCGAAGTGACCATGTGGGCTTCGTCAATGATGAAGATTTTGTAGCGGTCGCGGACCGGGGCGTAGGTGGCGCGTTCACGCAGGTCGCGGGCGTCGTCCACGCCGCCGTGGCTGGCGGCGTCGATCTCGATCACGTCGAGCGAGCCCGCGCCGCCGCGGGCGAGCTCAACGCAGCTGGGGCAGACGCCGCAGGGGGTGTCCGTGGGGCCGTCGGCGCAGTTCAGGCAGCGCGCCAGGATGCGGGCGGAGGTGGTTTTGCCGCAGCCCCGGGGGCCGGAGAAGAGGTAGGCGTGGTTGACGCGGTTCTTCCGCAACGCCGTCATCAGCGGGTCGGTGACGTGTTCCTGCCCGATAACGTCCGCGAACGAATCGGGGCGGTACCTGCGGTAAAGAGCGGTAGTAACAGTCACAGCTAAACCCTACCAATCGGCACAGACATAAAAGACCCCCCATGCACCCGCCAGAGCCCATTTACCCTTGCTACCTTCCGGTCCTGGGGGAGTTCAACAGGATGACGCCACATGAGGGGCCGACGACTACTTTACCCGACGATCGGGCCTGCCCCGAATCCGGCTCGATGGCCTTGGGTGGGCCGGACGGACATGCCCATCCTTCGGGGAGTGCGGCCAGCGGGGCAAGGGACGGACATGCCCATCCTTCGGGCTGGAGCGTGGGCATATTGGGAATATGTCCAACGGGCGCCGTGAACGCCGGGCATGTCCATCCTGATGCGGAGTGTGGCCGTGCCAGGAAGGGATGGGCATGCCCATTCTTTGAGCCTTGGACTGGTCATATACAGGCTATGTCCAAAGCCCGGAGTGAGCGCTGGGCATGTCCGGTGGTGGCGGGCCGGAGGGCCGAATTGGGCTAAGCCGGGAATGTCAGGTAGTCTAGTATCTGCTTTTGATTCAGAAGCTACTGGAGAATTCGCCTAGCGGCCTATGGCGCACGCCTGGAACGCGTGTTGGGTTAACGCCCTCGGGGGTTCAAATCCCCCATTCTCCGCGCTTGGCCCCGGTCCTCTGGACCGGGGCCTTTTTGCTTAAACCCGAAAGCGGGGTTATAGGACAAAATGTGTGTCTTTTTCGGGCGTGTTAGGTGCGTCCTGCCCAGCCTTTTCTGGCCCAGAGGCCTTCTTCGGCGCTGAGACCGGCGCTATAACGGGGTTATAGGACAAAATGTGTGTCTTTTTCGGGCGTGTTAGGTGCGTCCTGCCCAGCCTTTTCTGGCCCAGAGGCCTTCTTCGGCGCTGAGACCGGCGCTATAACGTTCCGGGCCCGGAGTACCGTCCGTGATCACCGTTCGCTTCGGCCGCGGGAGCTCGTAGTGGTGCGCCGCGATCAGCTCGGCCGGCGGTAGCGGGTTTTCGCTGTGGAGGTAGAGGTACCACTCGATGGCGCGCTTTTGGTGCTCTTCGCTCATCCCGCGGTGGGCCCGGAGGATTAGACGGAGCTGGGCGTTCGTGCCGCCTTCGATTCGGTTGGTTGTGGGTGCAATGTTGAGCCCGGCGTGTTCGGCACGCAGGTACGTGAAGAGAGTCCCGGCCCGGCTGAGGCGTTCGAGGAGCCGGTAGGCCTTGCGCAGCCGGTCGTGGGTGAACCACCAGCTTTGGTTTGCCCGCACCCATCCCGGCACGAGGGCGGTGCCGTTGCGGTAGGTCCTGGCCCGGACGAGGTGCCCGTGGTCCTGATACCAGTCGTTCAGGCCTCCGAGCCAGGCCGCGGCTTCGGTCGCCGTGGTGATTCTGGTCAGGGCACGGCCAAGGCGCAGGAGCGCTTTGCCGGCCTCGGTTCTGGGCCGGCCGGTCAGGTAGGTGCGGACGTTGCGTTGGACGTGCACCTGGCAGCGCTGGACCGCGGTCTCGGACCAGCATTCAGACAGGGCGGCGGCAATCCCGGCGCCGCCGTCGGTGATCACGACCGTGGGCGCGGGGAACCTTGCCAGCAGGGCCGCCCACGCAGCCTTTTTCTCGGTGTCGCACCATTGCCACCCGAGGACGTAATCGCCGGCGACCGCGATCAGGCAGCACCACGAGCCGACGTAAATCCCGTCGACCTGGATCTGGTCGTGGACCTCGCCGGTGACGGGAATCTGTGGGGCGATATTCCAGCACCAGCCCGTCCGGCGGCGGAAGGACCGGTCGGCGCCTTCCCGGACACACTCGACCTGGGAGCTCTTGCCCATGAGCCAGCCGAGAAAGGCGCCCAGTTGGGCCCGGCGTTCCACATCGGGCCGGGTCCTGGTGCTGCTCGCACCGCACCCCGTACATCTCCACCGGGTCCGCCCGGCGGAGGTCTTACCGTTCCGCTTGAGTCCAGAACCACAGAGCACACAACGCGAGGAATTCCCAGCACCAGCCACAACTACGAGTCTCAGGGCATAGCAAACCCCGCATTACCGCCCCGGCACTAGGAAGCAGGCCTCACGCAGACACACATTTTGTCCTATAACCCCGGATCCGCGGAGCGTGCGTCTGAAACCGCAGCGGAAACCCCGCCCGCGGCACCGGAACCGGCACTCGGCGCCGGCCAGGTCCGGCTAGGCCGCGTACCCGAGGCGGCGCAGCCGTTGGCGTGCGGCCTGTTCGCTTGGGCCCATCCGGCCCAGGGCAAGATGGACGACGCCGAGCGTGACCTTCGTCGCCAGCTTCACCGGAAGCGGGACTGGCCCGAGCCGTGCGGTGCGCAGCCCGAGCATGTCCCGGTACTTGGGCTCGAGGCTGGCCACCGCCGCCGCGAACAGCACCCGGTATCCGGGCCTGAGCGCCGGGTGGAGCGGGGGATCGCGGATGAAGGCCACGGTCTCGGCGACCTTGTCGCCGGAACTCAGTTCGCCGTCGTTGTACCAGCGCTCGAGCTGCCGGCGCATCTCGGCCTCGCTCAGCGGCGGCGACTCAACCCCCATCAGTCGTCCCGCCTGCGCCCACTCGCGCACGTAGGCGTCCGGGCCGCCCGGGATCGGCCGGCCCCAGAGCTTGTGTGCGGACAGGAACGCATCGGTGAAGGCGATGTGCACCCAGCGGAGCAGTTCCGGGTCGTTCGCCGCATAGGGCCGGCGCACCCCGTGGCCGTCGAGGTAGTCCCCGCGCACCGACTCGTGCACACGCAGCACCCAGCCGGAGGCGGCACGGGCCGCGTCGGTGGACCCGTAGGTGACGGTGAAGATCCACCGGATGGTCCCGGCGAGCCGGCCCAAGGGATCTTCCCTGAACCGGGAATGGTCGTGGACGCCGGCCAGCGCGCCGGGGTGCAGCGCCTGCATCAGCAGTGCCCGGATGCCGGCGACAATCGTCGGCATGTCCCCGTGCACGGCCCAGACGGCGGACCCGGGAAGGTGATAGCCGGCGTCGTCGCCTTCCGCCAGCCGCGGCACCCATTCCGGGACCGCGTCCCTGGTCCCGGTGAACGTCTGCTTGAGCTCGGCCTGCCACTGTCTGAGGACATTGCGCATACTCCTATTCTTACCCGGCCAGGGCGGGTGTCCTACGCGCCTGCCCGCGGGGCGCTACTGGGACGCCACCCAAGTCGCCGGACGGTGACCGGGAGATGCCGCGGAGACGCCCGAAACCGAGGATTTCGGAGGTTCACAGACCCGGTCGATTGTGGTCCCATAGGAGGGTGAGTCCGTCGAGATTGGGGTCTGGCGGACAGGATGCAGGAGTCACGTCGTGGGAAAACACTGGGGAAACTCAACGAGTGAGCTGTCCAAAACTGCAAAGGTAGTCCAACGCGCCCTCGCGGCGGCAACGGGACTAGCCCTGGCTGTGCTGGTCTTTGGGGCCCCCGCGCCCGCCGGAACCTCCGCGCGGGTGGCGCCGGAGCAGGCCCCGGCCACGGGTTCCGTGGGGCCCGGACTCCTGGAGCCCGGGGACAACGCAGCCGATGTGCGGGAGCCTGCGCCGGCCGTAAATGATGCGCTCACCGCGGACGGCCGGGCTCTCCTTTCCTTCGCACGGACCACTGTGCAGACTGCGTCTAAGGAAGGCAAGGTCGAGCTCCGCGTCGCCTCGGCCGGCCTGGCCCGTCCGCCAAAAGGTTTCCTGATGGCTCCGCTCGAAGTGCTGCTGGAATCGTCCCCCTTCGGCCTGCGGACCAGCCCGTTGACCGGAACCGCGGGGGAATTCCACTGGGGCCAGGACTTTGCCGCCCCGTGCGGAACCCGGGTGTATTCGGCCGACGCCGGGGTGGTGCGGGCGGTCGGATGGCATCCCTGGGGCGGCGGCAACCGGGTGGAAATCGACCACGGGAACGGCCTGATCACCACGTACAACCACCTCGAAGGCATCGCTGTGAAGAAGGGCGAATCGGTGGGCGTGGACGAGGTCATAGCCAAGGTGGGCAGCACGGGCTCGTCCACGGGGTGCCACCTCCACTTCGAAACGATCGTGAACGGCTCGCACACCAACCCGCTGGACTGGCACTACCTTCCCACCCGGCAGGTGGACCGGCTCGACGACATCCAGATGGTCAGCTACAGCCCGAACGCCGGCGGCGCGGACAGCACCGGCACGGATTGGGCGGTGCCCGTCACCGAAAACCTCCCCCGCGCTGTGTCCGGCGGGGTGCAGGAGTCACCGGTTCCCGCCGTCAAGGCCCCGCCGACCGCCACCCAGACGCCCTCGCCGGAGGTGACCGCCACGCCCACCCCGACCGCCACGCCCACCCCGACCGCCACGCCTACCCCGACCGCCACGCCTACCCCGGCCCCAACGCCCGCGGGCGCGACGCCGACGCCGACAGAAACTGCGACGCCGACCGCCACGCCCACGCCTACGCCTACTGCGACACCCACCCCGACCGTCACGCCGACCCCCACGGCTGCGGGCGTGACCGCCGCCGTGACCGCCACGCCCACCCCCACTCCGACGGTGACCGCCCCGACGTCGGCCCCCGCGGCCGCGTCGACGCAGCCAGCCACCGCCACCGCGCCCGCGACGGCGCCGGCGCCCACCGTGACGGCGACCCCGCAGGAGACCGCCGCGACGAAACCGACAGAATCGCTGGCACCCACCGCCTCGCCCACGCCGTAGCCGGGCCGAAGACCGCGCCGGCACCCGGACCCATACGGGTGCGCCCCGGCGCCGAACCACAGGGTGAACTGCCCCTGTACCCGAGCCCGCGAGGAAACTTCCCATGACAGCCCTGCACTCCATCCCGCTGATACTCAACGACGGCACCGAAACGGACTTTGACCGGTTCAGGGGCCAGGTGGTGCTGGTGGTGAACGTGGCCTCCCAGTGCGGCTTTACGCCGCAGTACGCCGGCCTGGAGGCCCTGCACAACAAGTTCCGCGAGGAAGGCTTCACGGTCCTGGGCGTCCCCTGCAACCAGTTCGCCGGGCAGGAGCCGGGCGCGGACGCCGAGATCGCCGAGTTCTGCCAGCGCAACTTCGGGGTGACGTTCCCGCTCACCACCAAGGCGGATGTCCGGGGCCGGCACCAGCACCCGCTCTACGCCCGGCTGACAAAGTTTAAGAACGGCCTGCTGCCGGGACTGGTGAAGTGGAACTTCGAAAAGTTCCTGGTAAACCGCGACGGTGAGATCGTCGCCCGCTTCGCCCCCACCGTCGAGCCCGACTCGCCGGAGGTCATCGAAGCGGTCCGGCAGGCGCTCGCCTGAGCATCCGCCGTCGCCCCCCTCCGACGCCGCCGGTACGACCGCCGGAAGCGCAAGGGGACAACGGACCCTATTTGTAAGCATGCTTGCGGCCTAGACTGGCGAAACCCTCCAACATTCCGGCCTCACCCGCGGCGCAAGCGCGTCCGCCCGTCGGCAGCGCAGCCGGCGCAGGCCCGTGGAGGGCGCATCAGCCAGCTTCGTGAATCACAACTGGGCACTCAGCATTGGGGTCCGTGAAACCAGGAGGAAAGTGATGACAGGAAACAAAGCCGTTGCCTACAAGGGGCCAGGAAAAGTCGAACTGATCGACATCGACTACCCCACCTTCGAACTCAAAGACGGCCCGGGGGTCAACCCCGCCAACGTGGGCCGTTCGGTGCGCCATGGCGTAATCCTCAAAACCGTTGCCACGAACATCTGCGGCTCGGACCAGCACATGGTCCGCGGCCGCACCACCGCCCCCGCCGACCTGGTGCTCGGCCACGAAATCACCGGCGAAGTCGTGGAAGTGGGCCCGGACGTCGAATTCATCAAGGTGGGGGACATCTGTTCCGTGCCCTTCAACATCGCCTGCGGACGCTGCCGGAACTGCAAGGAGCGCAAGACCGGCATTTGCCTGAACGTCAACCCCGACCGCCCGGGTAGCGCCTACGGCTACGTGGACATGGGCGGCTGGGTCGGCGGCCAGGCCAACTACGTCCTTGTCCCGTACGCGGACTGGAACCTGCTGAAGTTCCCGGACCGGGACCAGGCCCTGGAGAAGATCATGGACCTGACCATGCTCTCGGATATCTTCCCCACCGGCTTCCATGGCGCCGTCACTGCCGGCGTCGGTGTTGGTTCCACGGTCTATGTGGCCGGGGCCGGGCCGGTTGGGCTGGCGGCCGCCACGAGCGCGCAGCTGCTGGGCGCCGCCGTCGTGATAGTCGGTGACATGAACGAGGACCGGCTGAAGCAGGCGCGCAGCTTCGGGTGCGAGACGGTCGACCTGTCCAAGGGCGGCCCGGCGGACCAGATCGAGCAGATCCTCGGTGTGCCCGAGGTCGATTGCGGTGTGGACGCCGTCGGCTTCGAGGCCAAGGGCCACGGTCACGACGCCAAGGAAGCGCCGGCCACGGTGCTGAACTCCCTGATGGAGCTCACCGCGGCGGGCGGCGCACTCGGCATTCCCGGGCTCTACGTCACCGGGGACCCGGGCGGTGTGGACGAAGCGGCCAAGAAGGGAGCCCTTTCCCTCAGCCTGGGCACCGGATGGGCGAAGTCGCTGAGCTTTACCACGGGGCAGTGCCCGGTGATGAAGTACAACCGCGGGTTGATGATGGCGATCCTGCACGACAGGGTCCACATCGCCAAGAACGTCAACGCCAAGGCGATCTCCCTCGAGGACGCTCCGAAGGGCTATGCCGAGTTCGACGCCGGCGCCGCCACTAAGTATGTCCTCAACCCGAACGGCTACCTGAGCTAGCCGCCACCGGGCCGAGTAATCCACTTTCCGGCGGACACCAACCTACATATACCTGAGCAGGTATGTGTCCGCCGGAATACTCGGTTATTGCCTTTTTTCAAACATGCCTACTTGAGTTTGCACACTGCTGGCCGAATGTCTGGTTGGATAGATATTACTGAGAGGGACGCTGGAGACAACTGCCTCCACCCAACCAGGAAGGTTGCAATGGAGCTCATCGAGGCCGAGCACCCCCGGCCACGGCATTTCCTACTCCACTTGAGCGATCCGCATTTGCTGGGAGGCCCGGATCCTCTGCACGGTGTGGTGGACAGCGACTCCCGGCTCAGACAACTCTTCGACCAGGTGCGTGCCTCCGGTGCGCGCCCTGAAGCCGTGATTTTCACCGGCGATCTGGCCGACCGCGGCGAGGCGGAGGCGTATGCGAAGCTCCGCACCATCGTGGACCCGGCCTGCAGGGCAATGGGGGCCAAGGTCATCTGGGCGATGGGCAACCACGACGACCGGGCCAACTTCCGCACCGGGCTCCTGGACCAGCCGGCCGACGACGCCCCCGTGGACCACAGTTACTTCATCGACGGCCTTCGGATCATCACCCTGGACACCTCGGTGCCGGGCTTCCACCATGGCGAACTCACCCCGCAGCAGTTGGAGTGGCTCGCCGCGGAACTCGCCACCCCGGCGCCGGACGGCACCATCCTGGCCCTGCACCACCCGCCGGTGCCTTCCGTGCTGGACCTGGCGGTGCTGGTCGAACTCCGCGGCCAATCCGCGCTCGCCGGCGTGCTCCGCAACTCCGACGTGCGCACCATCCTGGGCGGGCACCTGCACTACTCGACGTCAGCCACGTTCGCCGGCATCCCCGTCTCGGTTGCGTCGGCCACCTGCTACACCCAGGACCTGAATGTCCCCGTGGGCGGAAGCCGGGGCCGGGACAGCGGGCAGTCCTTCAATCTGGTCCACGTTTACGAGCACACGATTGTGCACTCTGTGGTGCAAGTGGGCGACACCCTGCCCGCGGTGGGCGAGTTCGTTACGGCGGAGGAAACGCAACGGCGCATTGCCGCCGCAGGCATCCGGATTCCGGCCCAGGCTCGGCCCGAGGATCCGGCGAAGGCATCCCATGACCGCCGGATGACCACGCTCAACTAGCCGCCCGCCTATCCCGCCGCTACCGTTCCCGCTGCGGGAGGCAGCGCCAAGGGAGCCCGCGCTACTTTTCCCAGGGCGCCTTGATCGGGAAGTACTTCTCCAGGAAATCCGTTACGAGTTCGGCGCGTTCCTCGGCCGGTACCTCCGGAAAGCTTCCGTCGTTGAGGCAGAAGAAGTCCATGTTCCGCTTGGAGAGCAGCTTGGGCAGGTAGTTCAGGCCAGCCCGGGCCGTGGTGTCCACGTACCTCACCTTCGCCGCCGTCTGGGTCACGGCCCGGCCGGTCAGCAGCGCGTAGTAGTGGTAGAACGAATTCGTCACCGAGATGTTGTCCGCACCGCGGAACCTGCTGGCCGCCGTCTTGGCGAACTCGTCCGGGAACTCCTGCTCCATCTGGGCAACCACGCTGCGTCGAAGCGGAGCGGCGGTGTGTTCGAGGTGGCGGGTGGTGATCCGGCCGAAGCGGTCCCAGAGCAGCTTCCGGTTCACCCGCGCCGCGTTTTCGAACCCGCTGCGCTCCGCGGCGTTGTCGCCCAGGCCGATGCGCGTCTCCGCCTCGATGAACTTGGTGATCCCGCCCGGGGTGAAGAACATGTCCGGCCGCACGGCTCGGCCGAAGAACATGTCGTCATTGGAGTACAGGAAATGCTCGGAGAGGCCCTCGATGTGGTGGAGTTGGCACTCGACCGCCTGGGAATTGTGCGTTGGCAGCACCGACGGGTCGGCGAAGAACTCCTCGCTGCGCACGATCGTCACGCTCGGGTGGTCCGCGAGCCAGGCCGGGGCCGGGGAGTCAGTGGCAATGAAAATCCGCCGGATCCACGGCGCGAACATGTAGACCGAGCGCAGCGCGTATTTCAGCTCGTTGATCTGGCGGAAGCGGGCCTCGTGGTCATCCCCCTCGCCCACGACGACGCCGGCCATCCGGGCCCGGCGGGCGGCGATGTACTCGGGGGAGCTGCCGTCGACCCACGAAAACACCAGATCGATATCGAAGTTGATGTCGCTGGCATGGTCGGCGAACATGTTCTCGATGGTGGGCCAGGTGTGGCCGTAGCGTTCAACGGTGCCGCGGACCGCGTCCTGGGCCAGCAGGGTCCGCCGGGTCAGCGAGTTTTCGATCGGCAGGATCAGTTGGTCGCCCTCGAAGCTCCAGAGCTCCAGCTGGACCCCGGCCGAGGCGCCGAACTCGAGGCCGCCCTCCGGTTCCACCCGGGGCCGGTACAGCCGGAAGATGCGGCCCTGGCGGTTCGGTGACAGCTCTCCGTCGGCCACCAGCACCGAGGACTTCTTCTTTGCGTCCACGGTCATGGAGTAGAACGGCTCGTCCCGGCAGGCCTCGACCAGGGCGGCCCGCAGCTCCCGGCGGTTCTTCCAGTCCACCGCAATGACCGGACGGTCGTTATTGCCGCGGACCAGCAGGTAGTCCAGGTTGGCGCCGGCCAGCACCGAGCGCAGGAAAAGCAGGTCCTCCACCATGGCCTGGTACGGCGTGCGGTTGTCATTGATCAGCGCATACCGGCCGTGCCGGCGTACCACGTCGGGGCGGGTGCGGAACCTGGCAACGGCGGCGGCCGAAGTGACCTCCGCGTGGGCGTGGTCCTCCTCGCCGGCCTGGCTGCCGTAGTAAATCTCGTCCTGGATCAATGCGTCCGTAATGTCGTCTCTCCGAGCTGTGGAAGGTGTGTGGATCTGTAACTGCATGATATCGCGGGGCGCAAAAACGCCCGCCAAACCGGCTTCCCAGCAGGGAAAATCAGCCAAAATCAGCCAAAATCAGCCGGCCAGGGCGGCGCGCCAGTGGGTCAGGAACGCCGCGCCGGCGTCGTCGTGGATGACGTCGGCGCCCAGGCCCAAGTCGGCGGCGGTCAGGACCGCGTAGGGCTTGACCGGAATGCCGTCGGCGGGACGAACGTCCACGTGCTTCACCGGGTGGTCATTGTGGTGCAGCCAGTCCGCCATGGCGTAGTCCGTGCGCGAGTCGCCCACCGTCCGCCAGGCCTGCGGGGTGATGCCCTGGGCCGCCAGCAGCTCGACGGCTCGGCTGGCGCCCAGGTCCTTGCCGAGCCGGACGGATTCGATATCGGTGGAGATGATCGTCGGATCCACGCGGTAGTCGACCTGGTCGTCGCTGTCCGGGGCATGGTGGTCCAGGCGCACCACCCCCAGGCCGTGGCGGCGCATGAGTTCCATGGCATCGGCGTCGAACAGAGCCTGTTCCTCGCGGTAATCGGAGTTGGCGACGGCGACGTGCTGCTCCACGGAGACCATCGCCAGCTTGGTCTCGTCGTAGAACATGTGGGTGGCGTAGTCCTCCGCGACGAGCCGGCGCACGTCGTCCCCGAACGCCGTAGGGATGGCGAGGTCCTGGTCCACGTGGACCGGGCCAGGTCCGGCCGCGGTGAAGCTGAACCACACCGCGCCTTTCTCGCAGACGGCGTGGATGAGGAGCCCTGCCGGCATGCCTGCGGCGATCATCGGCCCCATCACCTGTTCGCGGATGAAGGCGTCCGAACGGCCGGTGTTGAAGATGACCGGAATCCCGGCGGACGCCAGGGCGAGGAGGTCCGCGATGATGCCGGGACGGACGGTGCGGGTCAGCGGGCTCGCCACCGGACCGTCGACGTCGAGCAGCAGCGCCAGCGGCGGGGCCGAGGGCGGCAGGGCGGAGGTCTCGGGTGAAGTCATGCCCCCATTCTCTCAGCCGGGGCGCCGGTTCGCCCCGCCGTTACGGCATTTCAGTGACAAATGGTCACTGTTTGGCCACAACCTCCGGCGCCGTGGCCTCAGTGATTCCCCTGGCCAGGGATCTTCCTTAGGCTTGCATGGTGATCTTTAAAGCTGTGGGCGAGGGACGCCCGTACCCCGACCATGGTTTCAACACGCCCAAGGATTGGGCGGCGCTGCCGCCGCGCCCGGTCCGGCTGGACGAACTCGTGACCACCAAACGCACCCTGGACCTTGAGGCCCTGCTGGCCGAGGACTCGACCTTCTTCGGCGACCTGTTCCCGCACGTGGTCGAGTTCCGCGGCGTGCTCTACCTCGAGGACGGGCTGCACCGTGCAGTCCGCACTGCACTGCACCAGCGCACCGCGATCCACGCCCGCGTCCTGGTGATAAATGGCTAGGACGCCAAAGGACCCCACCGTCCTGCACGGGCACCACGTCATCACCGGCTCCGAATTGCGGGCCACGTTCGTGGAGCAGGACGAGCTGGAAAACCCGGTGCGGATGCGCCGGCGGATTCTGCACGGGGTGGTCCTGGTGCTCCTGGTCGGGCTGGTTACTGCCGCCATTGTGGTGGCCCTCGCCATCATGAACGGCCAAATTAAAATCCCGACGACGGAGCGCAGCCAGGCGGCCGCGTCGCTGTGCCCGGATGCGTCGTTCGACTACACACCGCACGACAAGATCAACCTGAACGTCTACAACTCCACCAGTCGTCCGGGCCTGGCCCGGACGGTTGCCGACGAGTTCCTGGCGCGCAAGTTTGTGGTGGGTTCCGTGGGCAACACGCAGAGCGGCTACCGCGGGGTGGCGCTGGTGGTATCCGGCGCCGCCGGCCAGTCCGCGGCATTCAGTGTCCAGCGCAACCTTCCCGGCTCGGACTACGTCCAGGACGGCCGCAGCGACCCGAGCGTGGACGTCATCCTCACCGGCGACTTCAAGGACCTGGCCAAACCGGAACTCGTGGACCAGACGCCCGGCAAGCTCAGCTGCCCGCGGGAAACCCGCCGCGTCGTGGACGATCCCAAATGGCCGGTCGTTCCTACCCTCGTACCGCCCAGCCCCAACCCCTGAGCCGCCGCCGCGTTTGCGGCTGGGAGCTCCGGCATCGAGTGCGGCTACGCGGCGCTGCGGAGGGGGCGGCCGTCGTCGTCGAACCTGGCGCCGGCGCCCAGCTGGATGAACCGCACCGTCCGTGCGATCCGGGCTTCCGCCTCCGGCTCCGCGCCGGCCCCGTCGCCCCGGGCGGCGCTGGAGGAGAGAGTGCCGTGGATGAGCTGGGCGAGCTGGGTGATGTCCGCCTCGGGGAGGTACCCCTGCGCCATGCCGTCGCGCAGGATGTCCTGGAGCAGAAGGCTGAGTTCGCCCACGTGGTCCGCCAGCTTGGCGAAGGAAGCGGGGGACAGGACCGCGCCCATGGCCGGCCCCGGCGGCAGGTGCCGCCGGCTCAGGTCGGCCACCTGGGCGCGCACGTAAAGGGCCAGGCGCTCCACCGGGTTCTCCAGCGACGCGAGCGAATCGCGCAGCTCGACCAGGAAGCGCTCGGTCTCGTCCAGGGCGTAGGCGATGAGCAGCTCTTCAATGTCCGCGTAGTAGTTGTAGACGGCCGTGCGGCCGATCCGGGCGTGCCGGGCGACGTCGGTCATGGTCAGGCCCGGCAGCCCGTGCGTGAAGAGCAGTTCGCCGAAAGCTGTCAGGATGCGGCGCTGCGTCTCGGCACGTTGGGCGGCGTTGCTCGCGGCCGAAATCCTGGGCATACGGACACTTTAGCCCCATCTGTCAGTAAAAGCGGCCAAGTTCCGGCGGGCACTGCCGGGCGGGGCGCCGTCGGCGACGCGAGAACCTCACACCCCGGAAACCGCGGCGAAACATCGCCCGGGCATGCTGGTGGCAAGGGCTCCCCGACGGCGGGGCGCCGAGGGGGAGGAACTGGCAATGGACGCGAATGGCACGACGATCCGGACGTGCGGGGAACTGGCCGTGGGGGATCAGATCGAGGCGTGGCACAACGGCAAGCTGTTCCACCGCGGACGGGTCACGCAGACCATCCCGCTGATGGAACTGTTCTGGATCCTGGATGCCCGGACGGGTGCCCGGAAGCTGCTCGACGTCGAGGCACTGGACATTGTCCGGTCCGCGGCCACGCCGGGCCTCGGGGCCAACGTCCCGGCAGCCCTGGCGCAGCCCGCCTGACGCGCGAACGGACACTTGGGGCCCCGCGGCTTTTTGGGGCCGCAGGGGTGCGTTCGCGCTGGTTCGGGAGGCTGCCGGGGGACCAGCCTCAGACAGGGCAGCCGTCCGGGCCGCATGCACCGGCGTCCGCCCCGGCGGCAGCACCGGCGTCGGCCATCACCAGCGGGTGGCTTTCCTGCCAGGCCTGATCCAGGGCCGCGCTGAAGGTTTCCGGAGCCTGGGCGCCCGAGAGCCCGAATTTCCGGTCGATCACAAAGAACGGCACCCCGCTGATGCCGAGGGCGCGGGCCTCCGCGAAGTCGTGCTGGACGTCGTCGGCGTATTTGTCGGTGCTGAACAGCTCGTCCAGTTCGCCGGCGCCGATCCCGAGGTCGAGGCCGAGCGAGGTCAGGTACTCGCGGCTGCCGATGTCGCGGCCGTGCTCGAAGTGGTCGCTGAGGAGCCGTTCCTTCGCGGCGTCCTGCTTCCCGTGTGCCGCGGCGAGGTGGATCAGGCGGTGCGCGGTGAAGCTGTTGGCCACTACGACGGCGTCGAAGCGGTAGTTGAGGCCCTCGGCGCCGGCCAGGGAGGCCACGTGCTCAAACATGCCGGCGACCTGCTCCGGGGCCATGCCCTTACGCGTGCACAGGTAGTCCAGTTCGGTGCCGTCGTAATGCTCGGGCAGGGAGGGATCCAGCTGGAAGCTGCGCCACTGCACATCGACCTCGTCGCGGTGCGGGAAGGCCGCGAGGGCAGTTTCAAAGCGGCGCTTGCCGATGTAGCACCAGGGGCAGGCCACGTCGGACCAGATCTCAATCTTCATGCTGGCGATAACCGAGCACGTGCCCGGACCATTCCCGCCCATGCTGTGGGGTCAAGGGGCGAGACGGAGTTCCATCACGAAGTCGTGTTCCACGCTTGCCCCCAGCGTGAAGGACTTCGTGCCGACTTTCCGGAAGCCCGACTTCTCATAGAACCTGATGGCCCGGGCATTCTGGCTGTTCACACCGAGCCAGAGGCCGGCGGCGCCCATGCCCTCCGCCGCGGCGACGCTGGCGTGCATAAGTTCAGCCGCCGCGCCGATCCCGTGGTGGTCGGGGTGGACATAGCACTTGCTCAGCTCCACACTCCGCCCGGCGCCCAGGGCCGCGTCCACCTCGGCATCCTCCGTGCGGCGGTCCACGAGCAGGCTGTAGCCGCGGAGCTCCCCGCCGGCGTCGATTACAAACACCGTGACATCCGGATCGGCGAGGTAGCCGCGGAAGCTGGCCTCGCTGAGTGTGTTCGCCAGGTGCGCGGCGATGTCCTCGGGCCGGGATTCCGGCGGGCAGGCGAGCGGGAAGGTGACGGCGGCGAGTTCGGCCAGCGGCCCGGCGTCGTCGGCGGCGGCCTTCCGGATCAGGTGCGTCATGCCAAGACCCTAGTCCGGTGGCCCCGGCGCGTGCCGTTCGTGAAGCGCGGGCCGTCATGTAGCGGGGGCGCCGCGCGGGCCGCGGCGGCCCGTGATAGCAATGGGACTGATGAAAACATATTTCTGCCAGGCCGCCGGGCCGCGGACCGCCGGATGAGCGCGGCGGCGAAGAGCCCCCGCGGCTGGCTGTTGATGATCGCAATCGGACTGATCGCCCTCAACATGCGCGGCCCGTTCGTCGCGGTGGCGCCGGTCGTCGGAGACATGCGGAGCGACCTGGGCTTCTCGCCGGTCGAAATCGGGTTCCTGACCGGCATCCCGGTGCTGTGTTTCGCGCTCGCCGCGCCGCTGGCCTCGCTCACCGGCCGGAAGCTGGGCCCGGAGTTCGCTATCACGCTCACTCTGCTGGGTGTGCTCCTCGGCGTCGTGGTCCGTTCCGCGGACGGCGGCGCGCTCGAGATGCTGGGCACTGTGATCCTGGGCGTCGCGATTACGATCGGCAATATCGTGGTCCCGTTGATCATCCGGCGCGACTTCAGCCCGTCACAGCAGGGCGCCGCCATGGGCACCTACACCGCGGCGCTGAACATCGGGTCCTTTGTCACGTCCATGATCACGGCCCCGCTGGCGGAACTGCTCGGGTGGCGTCCGGCGATCGCGGCGTGCGCACTTTTCGCGCTCGCGGCGGCTGCCGTGTGGGTGCTGGCCGTCGGGGCCCGTTCCTTCCGGCCCGAGGCGATCCCGGGGACGGATCCCACCCGGGCAGCGGGACGGCCGGCCTCGCGCTGGATCACCGTGGCACTGACCGCGGGTTTCGCCGGCCAGGCGTTCTCCTACTACGGCGTGACCGCGTGGCTGCCCAGCCTGCTTGCCGACGAGCTGGGCCTGGCGCCGTCGGCGGCCGGGGCCGGCTCCTCACTGTTCCAGATCCTCGCGATCGCCGGCGGCCTGGGCGTCCCGCTGGCGGCGCGCTTCGCCAGTACGACGGCGGTCGGCCTCACCCTGGGGGCGCTGTGGCTGACGGTCCCGGTGGGACTGCTGCTGGCTCCGGAGCTGTGGTGGCTCTGGTCATCGTTCGGCGGGGTGGCGCAGGGCGGCGGCATCACCTTGATCTTTATTGCGATTATCCGGCTGGCCCGCGACCAGGCATCGGCGGGCCGGATGTCCGCCGTTGTCCAGGGGGCCGGCTACAGTTTCGGCGCCGTGGCCCCCACGCTGCTGGGCTACGTGCACGGCGTCTCGGACTCGTGGACCGGGCCGCTGCTGATGATCCTGGGGTCCGTGGCCCTGTTTATCCTCGGCTGTGCGCTGTCCCTGCGCCACATCCCCAAGGCGCACTAGCCGGTCCGCCCCGCAAAAGCGCGAACGGACACTTGAGGCCCGAGTTTTCCGAGAAAACACGGGCCTCAAATTGCCGTTCGCGCACCGGTGATGTGTGACGGGGAGGGTGTTCCGTTGCCGGGCTGCCGCCCCGGATCTCGGGGAGCCTGTTGCGAAGGGCGTGGCAGCCCGGCGGACGGAAATCTGGAGGGCCGGGACCGGGTGCCGTCAGCGGCGCCCGGTCCCGAGCTGCGGGGTTTAGTCCGCGGGCTTAGGCCGCGACGAGGTCGGCGGCGTGGATCGCCGTGTCGGCGCCGTCGCGGGCCTCGTGCAGGTAGCGGTCGTACGCCGGGAGCGTCAGGAAGGCGGGGAACTCGTTGCTGAGCGTGACCTCCTCGAAGATGTCCCGGGCGTCGGCGAAACGGTCGCCCTCGAAGCGTTCCAGCTTCGCAAACTCCTCGTCCAGCATGTCTTCGACCCATTCGTGCGTGATCACATCGCCAGCGTCCGTGATGGCCCGGGAGAAGATCCACTGCCACAGCTGCGAGCGGGAGATCTCCGCGGTCGCGGCGTCCTCCATCAGGTTGTGGATGGCCACGGCACCGTTGCCGCGCAGCCAGGATTCGATGTAGCGGATGCCCACCTCGATGTTGATCCGCACGCCGCGCTCGGTAATCGTGCCCGTGGTGGAGGCAATGTCGATCAGCGCACGGTCATCCGGGATGACGTCTTCGCGGAGGCGGTCCCGCTGGTCCGTGCGGTCGCCCAGGACGCCGTCGAACACCTCGCGGCAGACCGGCACCAGGTCCGGGTGCGCCACCCAGGAACCGTCGAAGCCGTCGGCGGCATCGCGGGTCTTGTCGGCGCGGACCTTCTCCAGGGCGATGGCGTTGGCCGCCTCGTCCTTGCGGTTGGGAACGGCCGCGGCCATCCCGCCGATCGCCATCGCGCCGCGCTTGTGGCAGGCCCGGACCAGCTGTTCGGTATAGGCCCGCATGAACGGCTGGGTCATGGTCACCTGATCGCGGTCCGGCAGGACGAAGCGCGGGCCGCGGGTGCGGAAGTTCTTGATCAGCGAGAAGATGTAGTCCCAGCGGCCGGCGTTCAGCCCGGCGGCGTGCTCGCGCAGTTCGTAGAGGATCTCCTCCATCTCGAACGCTGCCGTGATGGTCTCGATCAGCACGGTGGCGCGGATGGTGCCCTGCGGGATGCCCAGCAGGTCCTGGGCCAGGATGAAGATGTCGTTCCACAGACGTGCCTCGAGGTGGTTCTCGATCTTCGGCAGGTAGAAGTAGGGCCCCTTGCCCTGGGCGATCAGGCGGCGGGCGTTGTGGTAGAAGTACAGCCCGAAGTCCACGATCCCGCCGGCCACCGGCACGCCGTCGATGAGCATGTGCTTCTCCGGCAGGTGCCAGCCGCGGGGCCGGACCACGATGGTGGGCAGCTCCTCGGCCGCGCGGAGCTTGTATTCCTTGCCCTCGGGGGAAGTGAAGTCGATCCGGCGCTCCAGGACGTCGGTGAGGTTCAGCTGGCCCTGGATGACGTTGCGCCACGACGGGGTGGAGGCGTCCTCCATGTCCGCGAGCCAGACCTTGGCGCCGGAGTTCAGGGCGTTGATGGCCATCTTCTTGTCCACCGGGCCGGTGATCTCGACGCGGCGGTCGGTCAGGCCCGGAGCGGGGGGAGCGACGCGCCACTCGGGGTCGTTGCGGATGGCGGCGGTCTCGGGGAGGAAATGCGGGTCCTGGGCCCGGGTGATCTGCTGCCGGCGTTCCCGCCGTGCCTGCAGCAGCTCCTGCCGCCGTCCCGCCGTCGCCTTGTGCAACTTGGCCACAAACGCCAGCGCGTCCGGCGTCAGAACCTCGCTCTGCCGGCAAATCGGCTGGGCAGTCAACGTAACCCCGTTGATCGTGAAGTTGTCAGTGAAGCTGTTCATTTCAAATCTCTCCTTAGCGAAGAAGCAAGTTCGACGGCGGACGGTGACGTGCGCGCTAGGCCGAAGGTGCCGGGATTGCGGCAGCCTGCGTAAAAGGGGCCCTGTGTCCGGGCCCGTCCTCGCTCAGCGAGGTCGGACCCGGACATGGGGAATAGCAGGCAGAGCAATGCCGGACCGAAGGCCGTAGGCGACTGCCGCCGTCGTAAGCGTTAGTGGAACTGTCCCTCTTCGGTCGATCCGACCAGGGCGAGGGTGGATGCGTTCGGGTTGAGCGCGGTGGCGATGTCGTCGAAGTAGCCGGTGCCGACTTCGCGCTGGTGCTTGGTGGCGGTGTAGCCGCGGGACTCGGAGGCGAATTCCTTTTCCTGCAGCTCGACGTAGGCGCTCATGCCTTCCCGGGCGTAGCCGTGGGCGAGGTCGAACATCGAGTAGTTCAGGGCGTGGAAGCCGGCCAGGGTGATGAACTGGAAGGTGAACCCCATGGCGCCGAGTTCGCGCTGGAACTTCGCGATCGTGGCGTCGTCGAGGTGCTTGCGCCAGTTGAACGACGGCGAGCAGTTGTAGGAAAGCATCTGGTCCGGGAACTCGGCCTTGACCGATTCGGCGAACTTGCGGGCCAGTTCCAGGTCCGGGGTGCCGGTCTCCATCCAGATGAGGTCGGAGTACGGGGCGTAGGCCTTGGCCCGGGCGATGCAGGGTTCGATCCCGTTACGGACCTTGTAGAAGCCCTCCGGGGTGCGCTCGCCGGTGATGAATTCCTGGTCGCGCTCGTCGACGTCGGAGGTGATCAGGGTGGCGGCCTCCGCGTCGGTGCGGGCGATGATGACCGACGGCGTGCCGGCGACGTCGGCGGCCAGCCGGGCGGCGTTCAGCGTGCGGACGTGCTGCTGGGTGGGGATGAGGACCTTGCCGCCGAGGTGGCCGCACTTCTTCTCCGAGGCGAGCTGGTCTTCCCAGTGCACGCCCGAGGCGCCGGCCTGGATCATGGACTTCATCAGCTCGTAGGCGTTCAGCGGGCCGCCGAAGCCGGCCTCGGCGTCGGCGACGATCGGCACCATCCAGTCCTCGACCGTCTGGATGCCCTCGGAGAACTCGATCTGGTCGGCGCGGAGCAGCGCGTTGTTGATGCGGCGGACCACGGTGGGAACGGAGTTCGCCGGGTACAGCGACTGGTCCGGGTAGGTGTGGCCGGAGTTGTTGGCGTCCGCGGCGACCTGCCAGCCGGAGAGGTAGATGGCGCGGAGGCCCGCCTTGACCTGCTGCACGGCCTGGTTACCGGTCAGGGCGCCGAGGGCGTTGGTGTACTTGCCCTCCTTGTGCTCCTCGGTGAGCTGCTTCCACAGCTTCTCCGAGCCGCGGCGGGCTAGGGTGTGCTCTTCGGAGACCCGGCCGCGGAGGCGCACGACGTCGGAAGCTGAGTAGTCCCGAGTGACACCTTCCCAGCGCGGGTTGGCGGCCCACTCGAGCTCCAGGGCGGCGGCCTGCTCTGTCGTGTCCTGGCTGGACGGCTGCTGGGTGGGCTCAAATGCTGCAGTCATCTGTGTCTCCTTGATGTGTCCGGGCCGGCGGTGACCGCTTGAGTGCGGGGTCCGCCGGTTGTTCCGGGGTGGTGAATCTTTCTGTGAGATCTACTTTTCTTCACTTTCAAGGGGCTTTCTAGGGGGAAACTCTGGAAAGAATTGCACTTCTTCACGTATTCTCAAGAAATGCATCCGAGCAGCTGGAACCGCCAGGCCGTATCCCCCTCAGTCCCCGCCGAACCCGAGGTGGACGTCATCAGCATGGGACGGAGGGTCCGGCACCTGCGCAAGGCTGCGGGGCTGACGCTCGATGACCTGAGCGCCGCCGTCGGAACAGCCCCCAGCCAGCTCAGCCTGATCGAAAACGGCAAGCGCGAACCCAAACTCGGCCTGCTCCAGCAGCTGGCCGCGGCGCTGGGCGTCAGCATCGACGAGCTGCTCGGCGCGGAACCGCCGAACCGCCGCGCGGCCCTGGAGATCGAGCTGGAACGCTACCAGCGCAGCCCCATCTACGAGTCCCTGAACCTGCCCAAGATCCGCATCAGTTCGCGGCTGCCGATGGACGTGCTTGAGTCCATGGTGGGGCTGCAGCATGAGCTCGAACGCCGGCTCAATGAGCAGGTGGCAACCCCGGAGGAGGCACGCCGCGCCAACGGTGAACTGCGGGCCATGATGCGCGAGCGCAACAACTACTTCCCGGAGTATGAGGCGGAAGCGCAGAAGGTCCTGGCCTCGGTGGGCCACACGTCCGGCCCGCTGTCCCACCACGTGATTGCGGACATCGCCGGGCACCTCGGCTTCAGCCTGCACCACGTGGGCGATCTGCCGCATTCCACCCGCTCCGTGACGGACCTGAAGAACCGCCGAATTTACCTCACGCAGAACGCCCGGAGCGATCACGACCCCCGGTCGGTGCTGCTGCAGGCCCTGGGCCACTACGTCCTGGGCCACCAGACGCCCACCAACTACGGCGACTTCCTGATGCAGCGCGTCGCCACGAATTACTTTGCCGCGGCGTTGCTGCTGCCCGAGCAGGCCACCGTGGAGTTCCTGCAGAAGGCCAAGGCCGCCAAGGAGATTGCGGTGGAGGACATCCGGGACGCGTTCGCCGTGTCCTACGAGACCGCCGCGCACCGCTTCACCAACCTCGCCACCCAGCACCTGGACCTGCGCACCCACTTCCAGAAGACGCACAAGAGCGGCATCATCTACAAGGCCTACGAGAACGACGGCGTGACGTTCCCCCAGGACCACACCGGCGCCATCGAGGGCCAGCCGTCCTGCAAGAACTGGACCTCCCGCGTGGTGTTCGACGTACCGGACAAGTTCAGCGCCTACAACCAGTACACGGACACCCCGGCCGGGACCTACTGGTGCACGGCCAGGACCGAGCGGTCCGCCAACGGGGAGTTCTCGCTCTCCGTGGGGGTGCCGTACGCGCAGGTCAAGTGGTTCCGCGGCCGAGACACCACCGAGCGCTCCAAGTCGACCTGCCCGGACGAGAGCTGCTGCAAGCGCCCGCCGGCCGCCCTCGCCTCGGAGTGGGCGGGCAACGCGTGGCCCTCGGCCCGGGCGCATTCGCACCTGCTCGCCGCGATGCCCCCGGGCGCCTTCCCCGGCGTGGACGAGACCGAGGTCTACTCCTTCCTGCAGGCGCATTCCGGCAACTGACCTGCCCCCTCGACCCCCGGCGCTCCCTCACGTCCTGCGGTTCGTGGTCCGACGCTCCCTCACATCGTGCGTGTATTCGGGTGACGCTCCCTCACCTCTAGTGCGGGAGCGTCTGGTGGTTAGCTGCAGGATTTGCGGGAGCGTCTGGTGGTTAGCTGCCGGACCTGCGGGAGCGTCTGGTGGTTCGCTGCCGGATCTGAGGGAGCGTCCGCTGGTTTGCGGGCTATATTGGCCAGTGTCAGCTCATCGATCCATCTCGCGGGAGCGTGCACCCATGGCCAAGGAACTTGCCACCCAGCTTGTCGAACAACTCCAGGCTGCCGGCGTGCAGCGGATCTACGGGATTGTCGGGGACAGCCTGAACCCGATCGTCGACGCCGTCCGCAAGACCGGCGGTGCGGCAAAGGGCGGGATCGACTGGATTCACGTCCGGCACGAGGAGGCCGCCGCGTTCGCCGCCGCGGCCGAAGCCCAGCTGACCGGCAGGCTCGCGGTCTGCGCCGGGTCCTGCGGGCCCGGCAACCTGCACCTGATCAACGGCCTGTACGACGCCAACCGCTCCGGCGCCCCGGTCCTGGCCATCGCCTCGCACATCCCCAGCAAGCAGATTGGCAGCAGCTTCTTCCAGGAAACCCACCCGGACCGGCTCTTCAACGAATGCTCGGTCTACTCCGAACTCGTCAGCACGGCCGAGCAGGCGCCGCGGGTCATGCACAGCGCCATCCAGCACGCCGTCGCCCTCCGCGGCGTCGCCGTCGTAACGCTGCCCGGTGACATCGCGGGGCTGGAGGCGACCGCCGAAACTCCGGCGCCGGCGTCGTTCCGGCCGGCCGCGCTGGTGCCGGACCCGGCCAGTGTGCGGGAACTGGCGGACGCCATCAACGACGCCGGTAAGGTTGCCATCTTCGCCGGCGCCGGCGTAGAAGGCGCCCACGATGAGGTGATTGCGCTCGCCGAACTTCTCTCCGCGCCGATCGGGCACTCGTTGCGCGGCAAGGACTTCATGCAGTACAACAACCCTTACGACATCGGCATGACCGGGCTGCTCGGCTATGGGGCCGCGGCCGAGGGGATCGAGGATGCGGACCTGCTGATCCTGCTCGGCACGGACTTCCCCTACGACCAGTTCCTTCCCGGAACCCGGACCGCGCAGGTGGACCGGGCCGCGCAGAACCTGGGCCGGCGGACCGACGTCGACGTCGCCGTGCACGGTGACGTGCTGCCCACGCTCGCCGCGCTCGTGCCGCTGCTGAAGCCGAAAAAGAGCCGCCGCTTCCTCGACGCGATGCTCAAAAAGCACGACCGGCTGATGAACAAGGCCGTCGGGGCGTACACCCGCAAGGTCGAAAAAACCCAGCCCATCCACCCCGAGTACGCGGCGTCGCTGCTGGACCAGGTGGCGGCCGAAGATGCGGTCTTCACCGCGGATACCGGCATGTGCAACGTCTGGACCGCCCGGTACATCAACCCGCTGGGCACCCGGCGGCTGATCGGCTCCTACCTGCACGGCTCCATGGCCAACGCGCTGCCCCAGGCCATCGGCGCCCAACTCGCATACCCGGGACGCCAGGTGGTCTCGGTCTCCGGCGACGGCGGCCTGTCGATGCTGCTGGGGGAGCTGATCACGGTCGCGGCGCACCGGCTTCCGGTCAACGTGGTGGTCTTCAACAACTCCACCCTCGGGATGGTCAAGCTGGAGATGCTGGTGGACGGGCTGCCGGATTTCGGGGTGGACGTGCCGGACGCCAACTACGCCGAGGTTGCCCGGGCCCTCGGTTTCCATGCCGTCCGCGTGACCGACCCGGCGAAAATCGAGGCCGCCTACCGGGAGGCGTTCGCGCACCCGGGGCCTTCGCTGGTGGAGCTCATCACCGACCCCAAGGCCCTCTCGATCCCTCCGAAGATCAAGGGCGCGCAGATCCTGGGCTTCGCCACGGCGATGTCCAAGGTGGTCCTGAACCGGGGCGCCGGCGAGGCCGTGAGCATGGCGCGCAGCAACCTGCGGAACATCCCGCGGCGCTGAGACGGTCCGGCGACGGACCGGCATTCCCCGACGAATCCGCGCCAAATCGTGACCCGGGTGCTGTCGCTCTTTCCCGGTGCCGGTGCTTGACTGGCGGTAGGCGGAACCCCGCCGTTCCACGCGGTTGTGCGGGCCTTGGGGGCGCGATGAAACAGAAGATTCCGGCGCGTTTTGTTGCAGCCGCCGCGGGCGTGGCGCTGGTCCTGTCCGCCTGTGCGGCCTCGCCGCCGGCGCTGCTGAAGGCCGACGGCGTCGAGCGCGTTGCGGCGGACCGCGCCGCCTACCCGGACGAGCTGGAGCAGTTCCGGTCATCGGCACGGACACTGGGTGCCGCGCTCCTCGCCGACGGCGGGGACGCCGGCAACGGAAACGTGGTCGCGTCGCCGGGCAGCCTGCTGATTGCCCTGGCCATGCTGCGGGCAGGAGCATCGGGGACGACGGCCGCCGAGATGGACAGCGCCCTGGGCCTGCCCGCGCAACACCGCGACGAGGCCCTGAATGCGCTGCTCGGATCCCTGGAAGCCTTCGACGGCGACCCCGGTTCCGTGGACGAAAAGAACCCGCCGCGCAAGCCGGTCCTGCACAGCGCAAACGGCCTGTTCGTGGACAAGAGCGCGCCCACCGGGGAAGGCTACCTGCGTTCCCTGGCCCGGTACTACGGGACGGGCGTGTACCCGGTGGACTTTCAGGATGAGAGCACCACCAAACCGGCGATCGACGCCTGGGTGAACAAGAACACCGGCGGCCGGATCCAAAAAGCGCCCGCGGAGTACAGCAAGGACAACACCCTCAGCCTGCTCAACACGGTGTACTTCGCGTCGGCGTGGAACGTCCCCTTCGACCCGGCCGATACCTCAGACCTGCCCTTCACGACGGCGGCCGGCGGGCCGGTCACCGTCCCCACCATGTCCGCGGTGCAGGACCTCGCGTCCGCCCGGGGTGCGGGATGGCAGGCCGTGGACCTGCCTTACGCCGAGGGTTTTGTGATGCGGCTGGTGCTGCCCGACGCCGGGGCCGCCATGCCCGGACCGCAGGCCCTCGCCGACGCCGCCGGGACCCTTGCGACGGCGGCGCCCGCCCCGACCCAGATCTTCCTGCCACGGTGGGACCACAAGAGCAGCTTCGAGCTGCGCAAGGTCTTCGCAGCCTTGGGCCTGAGGGAAATGCTCCAGACCGCGACCGACTTCAACGCGATCCAGCCCGGACTCGAAATCACGCAGGCGGGCCAGTCCGCCAACATCACGGTGGCGGAGAAGGGCACGGTTGCCGCCGCCGTGACCCAGATCAACGCCCGCGCCGTCAGCGGTGCGGTTCAGACAAAAGCGATCAGGTTCGACCGGCCGTTCCAGTACGAGATCATCCACGTCGAGACCGGGCTGCCGCTCTTTATGGGCAGGGTGTCAGACCCGCGCGCCGCTGGCTCTTGAACCGGCCCGCGGCCGCCCCGTTTCGACGGTTCCGTGCAGCTTCGATGTCACGTGCCATCTAGCGCGCAGGGAACCGTCGAAACGGCAGGACTGGCCGGAACCGGTTAGCGTGGGCCGCCCTGCCAGAGCGCGTCGAACGGTGCGCCCGAGGCCACCCGGTTCCGGATGCCCGCAGTGACGAAGTCCTTCGCCGCGCGGGCGGCCTCCAGCGGCGTCGCGCCCTTGGCCAGCTCGGCTGTCACCGCGGCGGCCAGCGAGCAGCCGGCGCCGGAAACTGCGACCTCGCCCACCTTCGGGGCCGACAGGACCTCCAGCGTCTCGCCGTCGTAGTAAACGTCGACGGCGTCGGGGCCGGCCAGGCGCACGCCGCCCTTGGCGAGGACGGCGGCGCCGCTGAGTTCGTGGATGCGGACGGCCGCGGCCTTGAGGGATTCGACGTCGGTGATTTCCAGCCCGGAGAGCGACTCGGCCTCGAAATGGTTCGGCGTGACGAAGGTGGCCAGCGGCAGGATCTGCGCCTTGAGGGCCTGGTCGGTGTCCAGGGCGTGGCCCGGCTCCTGGCCCTTGCAGATCAGCACGGGGTCCAGCACCACGTTCCGGAAAGCAGAGTCGGCCAGCGCCTCGGCCACGGTCGAGATCGTCGCCGGGCTGCCCAGCATGCCGATCTTTACCGTGTCCAGCACGGACGGTGCGCCGGACGCGGGGCCGTACGCCGCCGTCGTCGCCTCCAGCTGGTCGGCGATGACCTGCTGGTCAACGGGGACGAAGCGGTGGTTCCAGTTGTCCTTCGGGTCGAAAGACACGATGCAGGTCAGGTTGGCGATGCCGAAGACGCCGAGCTCCTGGAAGGTTTTCAGGTCCGCCTGCGCGCCGGCGCCGCCGGTTGCCTCGGAACCGGCGATGGTCAGGGCGACGGCGGGGTAGGCGCTGGCGTCGGAGGTCACGTTGTCCACGGCGTAAGAAGTCATGGACCCATCCTGCCAGCCCCGGAAACCCGCCCGCATTGTGCGCATGACCAATATGACCAAAAACCGAGTGTTCTGGATCACGGGGACTAGGGTGGCGGACGGTGTTGCTCTCTTGCGACGCCGGATCCAGGAAGGTTCATTGATGAGCACCCAACTGTCCGAAGCGGCCCAGACCCGAAAAGCCGTCGGCAACATCCTCAAAGGCTCGGCAGGCAACCTCGTCGAGTGGTACGACCTCTACGTCTACACCGTCTTCGCGGCCTACTTCCAGGCGCACTTCTTCAACTCCAAGGACGAGCTGCAGGCCGGCCTCGAGGCGATGGCCGTCTTCTCGACGTCGTTCCTGATGCGCCCGATCGGCGCCTGGTTCTTCGGACGCTACGCCGACCGCAAGGGCCGCAAGGCCGCGCTGACGCTGAGCGTGACAATGATGTCCGCCGGCTCGTTCGCCATCGCGGTGCTCCCCACCCAGGACGTGATCGGACTCTGGGCCATGATCCTGCTGGTCCTGATCCGCGTGATCCAGGGCTTCTCCGTGGGCGGCGAGTACGGCACCAGCGCGACCTACATGTCCGAGGCCGCCACCTCCAAGCGCCGCGGATTCTTCTCCAGCTTCCAGTACGTCACACTGATCGGCGGCCAGATGCTGGCCCTGCTGGTCCTGGTCATCCTGCAGAACGTGATGCCGAAAGCCGACCTCGGCGAGTGGGGCTGGCGGATCCCGTTCGCGATCGGCGGCGTCGCGGCGCTCGTGGTCCTGTGGCTGCGCCGCTCCATGGAAGAGACCGTCTCGGCCGAACAGCTCGAAGCCGCCAAGGCACCCGCGGTGGCCGGCGAAGCGCAGCCGGGCACCATGAAGCTCCTGTTCACCGGCTACTGGAGGCCCCTGCTGATCTGCATCGGCATCACGCTCGGCGGCACCGTGGCGTTCTACACCTATACCAACTTCATCCTGAAGTTCATGAATGACACCTCCGGCATCGCCAAGACGGACACTTCGGTGATCAACTTCTGGGCGCTGTTCATCTTTATGCTGCTCCAGCCGGTCTACGGCATCATCTCGGACAAGGTGGGCCGCAAGCCGCTGCTGCTCTGGTTCGGCATCACCGGTGTCCTGTTCACCTGGCCGCTGCTCTCGACGCTGGCCGGCACCAAGGACCCGCTCACGGCATTCCTGCTGATGATGGGCGGCCTGCTGATTGTCGGCGGCTACACCTCGATCAACGCCCTGGTGAAGGCCGAGCTCTTCCCGGCCTCCATCCGCGCGCTCGGCGTCGGCCTGGGCTACGCGATCGCCAACTCGCTCTTCGGCGGCACGGTTCCGCTGATCGGCGCGGCGCTGCAGAAAGCCGGCCAGGAGGAACTGTTCTTCACCTACGTCACCGTGGCCATCGCCATCTCGCTGCTGGTCTACGTCTTCGCGTTGAAGAACAAGAAGTCCACGCACCTGGACCACGAACAGGGCCACGCCTGGGAGCCCGCCGCTGCCGCGGCAGGGACGGGCGACGGCCGCCGGGACGACGACAAGGACCTCGTGGACGCCTCGCGCCGCTAGGGTTCGGACGCCCACGACGGCGGGTTGCCGGCTTCTGGACTTCGGTCCCGGAGGCCGTCGGCCCGCTGTCGTCGGTTAAGGCCTGCTCCGGAATGCGTGCTCCGGCTGCTCCGGCAGGTGCTGTGCGGGTGAGAGAATGGGTGCGGCTCGTGGCGTGAATTGCCGGAGCCTCCCAGTGCTAATACAGCCGGCCGTTCCGGGTTCGTTTACGCGAACCGGGCCGCCGAGCGAACCACTACGAATGGAATACCCATGACCACCGCCAAGACCTTCCCGGCTGCCGCCGCGCCGAAGTTCGCCTCGATCGGTTCGCCGTACTTCGGCATCATGCTGGCCGTTATGGCCGTGGTGCTGATCCTGTCCAACATCGGCGCGTCCAAGGGTGTCGCCATCGGCCCGATCATCACCGACGGCGGTTTCTTCCTTTTCCCGCTCGCCTACATACTCGGCGACGTCATCAGCGAGGTCTACGGCTTCAAGGTTGCGCGCAAGGCCATCCTGACCACTTTCGCGCTGTCCGTCTTCGCGTCCCTCTGCTACTGGATCATCATCGTGCTGCCCGGCTTCAACGACGAGTACGGCGCTGCCAAGCAGTCCGCGCTCGAAGGAGCGCTGGGCCCAGTGCCGCAGATTGTGCTCGCGTCCCTCCTGGCCTTCCTCGCCGGCCAGACGATCAACTCCTGGATCCTGGTGAGGATGAAGGCCCGGACGGGTGAAAAATCCCTCTGGGCCCGCATCATGGGATCCTCCGTGGCCGGCGAGTTCGTGGACACGCTGATCTTCTGCAGCATCGCCGCCTCGGTGATCGGGATCAGCGACGTCGGGATGTTCGCGAACTACGTCCTCGTGGGGTTCCTCTACAAGACGCTCGTGGAGTTCGCCTTCGTGCCGCTGACCTCGCTCGCCATCGGCTGGGTGAAGAAGCGCGAACCAAGCTACGGGGCGGTCTAGCTCCGCCCGCAAAATCCGCCGTTTCGACGCTTCCGTGCCCGCTCGACGCCGGTAAGCGTCTAGCCGGCAGCGGATCGTCGAAACGGCGCGGAGCCAGCCCCCGCGCCGCGGTTTAGCGCCCGCAGGACCCGGTATTTGAACTCCACCTCGTTGAACAGGTCCCTCCACTCGACGCGGAGGAACGTCCAGCCCTGCTCCGTCAGCGCCTTCTCGCGCTGCCGCTCCGCGAATAGGACCTCTCCCGTGGGCCGGTAGGCGAAGTACTTGCTCTTGCCGTCGAACTCGAGGGCGACCTTGCGCTCGGGCCAGGCTAAGTCCAGCCGGTATTCCCCGAGCGGCGTCAGAACGCTGTACTGCACCTCCGGCGGCGCAATCCCGATCCGGTGCAGCAGTTCCCTCGTCAGGCTCTCCCCGGCTGATTCGGAGCGAGGATCAGCCAACTCGAGGGCCCGGCGCAGCGCCACCACGCCGTTACGCCCCGCGAGGGCGGCACACTGGGCGCGGATCATGCCGAGGTCCGCCCCCAGGCGCGCCGCATGGTCGATCAGGATCAAAGCCTGCGGCACGGTGAACATCAGGCAGCAATCCACGACCGTGCGTTCCAGGGACGTGCACGGCAATCCGTCCACGAAGCACATCTCGCGGCTTGTCACCCGCCTGGTGTGGGCGACAACGTCGCGCCCGTGCGAAAATCCCGAGGGGCAGCCGTTCTGCGTCAGGTGCACGCGGTCATCGACCTTCCACAGCTGGAGTTCATGGAGGCTGGCACCTGAGATGTGGCTGTACACGAAGCCTCCCGCCGACGTCGTCAGCGTTCCAAGCGCATGCGCAGAAATCAGCTGCCGACGTCGGGATGGGGCATCGAGGCCCCGCCACCACTCGCCGCGGGCGTAGCAGCCACGGCGGAGCCGGACGAGGCTTCCGTCCCGGACGTGTCTGGCAATGGCCCGGGAATTTCGTCCGGATGCCAAAAGCTGATCCGTGCGCCAGAGGGTCCCGGCATCGGGAAGTTTGGTGGGCATGGGACCAGCATTGACCAAGCGCCGGGCTTGCTCCAGAGCGCCGTGGGGGTATGTGGACAACGCCGTTTCGACGGCTCCCTGCAGAACGGCTGTCTGGTTACATCGAGCACGCAGGGAACCGTCGAAACGGCCAAAGCCGGGCCGTGCGTCAGGCCTTGAGTGTCCCGTCGAGGAGGTCGCGGAGCTCGCGGAAGTGCCGTTCCGTGGCTTCCGGGTGGAACGCCGAAGTATCCGCCATCGAGTAGCCGTGCGGGGCGCCGTCGTAAATCGTGTTGATGGCGGTCAGCCCTGCCGCGTCGAGCGCCTCGCCCAGCCGCGCGACGGCGTCGGGCCCCATGCTGCGGTCATGGTCGGCATGGCCGAACACGAACGTGGCACGGGCATGCTCCAGCCCCAGGTGCGGGCTGTCCGGCTCGTCGGTGGCCAGGCCCCCGCCGTGGAAGCCGCCGCACGCCGCGACCTGATCCGGGTGGGCGTTGGCGGTGCGGACCGCGAGGCGTGCACCCATGCAATAACCGGTGACGCCGATGGGGCCGTCCGCGACGCCGTCGAGCTCGCGAAGATCACGTAGCCAGGCGTCGATGTCCGGCAGCGCCTTGTCCGAGGTGAGGCGCCCGACCCGGGGGAACGCCGCGGCGCCGGCGGCCTCACGGCCCTCCGGTGTGCCCATGTCACCGGCCGGCGCCAGTTCCGCTGCCGTGCCTTCGCGGTAGAAGACGTTGGGGGCGAGGACGACGTACCCCCAGTCGGCGATGCGCTGCGCCATCTCCTGGATGCGGGGGCGCAGGCCGAAGGCGTCCATGTAGAAGATGACGCCCGGGAAGGGGCCCTCGCCGGTCGAAGGACGCGCCACGAGGGCCTCGGCTGTGCCGTCAGCGGCAGGAATCTCGATAAACATCCGGTCAGGATAGCCGACGCAGCTAGGAGCCCGTCCAGGGTTTGGCGCCCGGATGGGCCCCGGCAGAAGCCTAGGAGTAGTACAGGCCCAGGGTTTCGGCCTTGAACTCGAAGAAGGTGCCGTCTTCGATGGCGCGGCGGGCGTCGTCGACCATCTTCACCACGAAGCGCTCGTTGTGGATCGAGATCAGCGTGGCGGAGACCATTTCCTTGGCCTTGAACAGGTGGTGGATGTAGGCCCGGGAGTAGTTCAGGCAGGCGTAGCAGTCGCAGCCTTCCTGGAGCGGGCCGAAGTCGCGCTTGTACATGGCGCCGGAGAGGTTGTACCGGCCGGTGGGGTGGTAGAAGGCCGAGTTGCGGGCCACCCGGGTGGGGGAGACGCAGTCGAAGGTGTCCGCGCCGTTCTCGATTGCGGTAAAAATGTCATCCGGCTCGGAGATGCCGAGGAGGTGCCGCGGCTTGTTTTCCGGCAGTTCCTCGTTGCACCAGCGCACGATGGTGCCCAGGTTCTCCTTCTCCAGTGCACCGCCGATGCCGAAGCCGTCGAAGTTCATCGCGCCGAGGTCCCGGCACGCTTTGCGGCGCAGGTCCTCGTACTGCGCGCCCTGGATGACCCCGAACAGGGCCTGGTACGGCTTGCCGGCGCGCTGCTCCGTAAGCCGGAAGTGCTCGGTGATGCACCGCTCGGCCCAGCGGCGGGTGCGTTCTAGGGACTCCTCCTGGTAGCCCCGGGAGTTCTGCAGCGTCGTCAGTTCATCGAATGCGAACATGATGTCCGCGCCGATCTGGTGCTGGACGTTCATCGAGATCTCGGGGCTGAACCGGTGCCGGTCGCCGTTGAGGTGGCTTTTGAACCACACACCCTCCTCGTCCACGTGGGCGAGGCGTTCCTTGCCGGGGGCGACGGCGTCGTCCGGCCCTGAAGTGTCCACCGATTTCATGTCGATGACCTTCTTGAACCCGGATCCCAGGCTCATCACCTGGAACCCGCCGGAGTCCGTGAAGGTGGGCCCGCGCCAGTTCATAAAGGCGCCCAGGCCGCCGGCCTCGTCCAGGATGTCCGCGCCGGGCTGCAGGTACAGGTGGTAGGCGTTGGCCAGCACGGCCTGCGCGCCGAGCTCGGCGACGGACTCCGGCAGCACGGATTTGACCGTGGCCTTGGTGCCGACGGCGATGAACGCCGGGGTCTGGATCTCGCCGTGCGGGGTGGTGATGGTGCCGGTCCGGCCCAGGAACTCCCCGCCGTTGGCGGCAACCTGCGCGGCCGACGGCGAGCACGTTTCGCTCAGGCGCTTGCCCACCCGGAAGGAAAACTCGGACTGCTTGGCAGGCGCGGCGGGCGTGGACGCAAAGTCAGGATTGGCTGGCACGGTTCAAGTGTGCCAGCTAACACCGCGGAAGCCTTAGTGCAGCGGGTCCGATGTGGGGTAGTTCTCAGCCCGCCAGGTGTCCCAGCGGCCGCGGATGGCGTCGAGCTGGTGGGCGCCGAGATCGTAGGTGGAGATGATCCCCAGCGAGCCGCCGTCGGGCCGGAGGTCGGGGATGACGGGCTGGTCCGCCACAATGACCAGTCCGTCGCCGTGCTCGGCGTAGCTGTGCACGGTCAGGCCCACCTGGTGGTTGCTGCGGAACCAGACCTTGCCCGAAATCTCCTCGCCCGTGGCCAGGGTGAGCGCGTACGGCTCGCCGGGTTTGGGGACGTCGGACAGGCCCAGTTTGTCGATCGCCGAGCCCCCGGTGCCGGGGACCGAGAAGAAAAACGTCCGCCGTTTGCCGTGCGGGTGGTGCTCCAGGGCGAACCGCAGCTGGTGCAGGAACGTCAGCCAGCCCTGGGTGATGTCCTCGTCCCAGGCCGCCCACTCCGAGTCATGGTCGATGGCCGCGCGTGTCACGCTGACTTCCGTGCCGGTGGGGACCGGTTTCAGGGTAAAGATATCGCCGCCGTCGACGACGAGGGAGGTATGGTCCGCGCTCTCGACCACGTCGGGGCCGAAGTAGATCGCGTTGATCTCGGCGGCCTGGTCGTCGGCCTCCCAGCCGTGCCACTGGGCCACTTTCGCGGGTTCGCGCAGCATCGTCCAGACCTGCGGCGCGTCGGAGTTGATCACCACGCTGAGATTGTTCGTCATGGGGTGAATCTACAACGCACGGCCGCGGCGGGGTAGGGCCAAACGGTCAGCCGCGGACCGACTCGAGCTCGTTGCCGATCCGCCGCTCCAGTTCGGGGGCGCCGATGGTCTGGGAGCCGCCGTGCGCGCGCAGGAAGAGCAGCGCCTCGAGCCGCAGCAGCCGCCATTCACGCTCCGCGTCCGGGTTGGAGTTGTCGATCGCCCGGAAGATTTCCTTGTCATACAGGTTCGGCTCGTTGAGGGAACGCTGGCGCACCTTGGCGTTGATCCGGGCCTTGAACGGGTCCGTCTCCATCTCGTCCGGCGCCCGGAGGAACTTCTCGTAAACCTCGGCGCGTTCTTCCTCCCCGCGCTGGCGGCAAATGTAGCTGGCCAGCGCCAGCGACGCCTCCACCGAGGCCCAGCGGCCCGGGTTCCCGTCGAAGGGGAGCACGTTGAGCAGGTCCGCGACGGCGAGGGCGTTCTCCGCGTCTTTGAGCACCACAAAGAGTTCATGGGCCAGGTCGCTGAGGTCCTTGAGGCAGCTGCCGGACTTGGTGTTGATGCCCTTGGTGAGCCGGTCGCTGAGCAGCAGCACCCCGAGTGCGTCGGGGTGCGCTTCGGCCGCGGCTTCCACAACCGACTCGGGGGTTCCGTCCGCGGCCGGAATTAGGGCCAGGTCCGCTTCGCTGGGGCCGCTGGCCACCGGCGGGGCCACCGGACGGGGAGGGACGACGACGCCGGGAGCCGCGGGTGCGCCGTCGCCGTCGGGAAGGTGCTCAACCAGCTGCAGTCCGGGGGCGCCGCCGTCCGCGGAGTCGTCCCCGGAGTCGGCCGGGGAGTCAGCGCCCGGGCCGGCCGCGTCGGCCGCCGGGATCGCGCCGTCGGCGGGGGAAGCTTCCGGTGAGTCCGGCACGGGGTCCAGGACCAGGACCACGGACCCGGCGGCGATCCGCAGCACGCCGCCCCCGGTGAGGGTGGCGCGCACGATGGCAGGGGAACCGAAATCGTCGTTGTCGACGTCCACGCGCACGATCTCGGCGGTGCGTTCGGCGTCGGGCAGGAGCAGCAGATCCCCGGTCCGCAGAGATCCCGCCTGCCTTTCGCTGTAGTTCAGGGAGGCTGTGGGGTGGGTCATCTGGAGTCCTTAAATTCTCTTTCGGTCCGCTCACCAGTCTACAAAGACGGTCGCGCGAAGTCGGGGACGCCGGGGCGCTCCGGGCGTCCCCGCGGGTCCGGCCGCCCGGGGCGCAATCCCCCTAGTGGCCCACGCCCGCGAACGCCAGCGCCTGGCGGATCAGCGCACCGCGGCCGCCGCTGAATTCCAGCTGCACGTCCGAACTCATCACTTCCTCCGGCGTCATCCAGGTCAACTCGAGGGCGTCCTGCCTCGGCGAGCACTCGCCGGTCACGGGGATGATGTAGGCCAGCGCGACGGCGTGCTGCCGGTCGTCGGTGAAGCCGGTGTGCGAGGGGGAGGGAAAGTATTCGGCCACTGTGAAGGGGACCGGGCTGATCGGCAGCTGCGGGAAGGCGAGCGGGCCGAGGTCCTTTTCCATGTGGCGCAGCAGGGCGGCCCGGATGGTCTCGCGGTACAGCACCCGGCCGGAGACCAGGGAGCGGACCATGGTGCCGTCCTCGTCGGCCTGCAGCAGGGTCCCGACCTCGTTCACAAACCCGAGCGGGTCCAGCCGGACCGGGACGGCCTCGACGTAGACCATGGGCAGTCGGCCGCGGGCCTCGAAAAGATCGTCGTCGGAGAGCCAGCCGGGATTGGGGTCGGGAGTGCGAACGTTCATGGTTAAGTTCTACCGCATCCCCGGGCGCCGGGCGTGGTCACACGGGTCGGCCGCCGGCGGGCGCTGCGGAGATCCAGAGGGCGTGCGGGTGGGCCGCGCCGCCGGCGTCCGGGTTGCCAACGTGCAGGAGCGCCACGGCCGCCTCCTCCACCAGCGCCACCTCGTGCCCGGCCCCGGCGAGCCGTTCCCGGAGCCCTTCAAGGTTGCCGCCGTATTCGAAGCCCAGCCCGGCGCTGCCGGTTCCCGCCGCAGCCCCGGCGGCACCGACCATCAGCACCCCGCCGTTCTTCGCCGTGAAGGTCTCCGTTTCCACAGCGTCCGCCTCGGCGCCGCCGGTCCCGGCAGCGCCGGCTAACGGGCGGGGCCGGGCGCCGATGTCACGCAGTGTCCGGGCCGCCGCCGTCGGATCCGCGGCGAACCAGACGCCGACGACGGCGAGATCCGCTTCCGCCTCCGCGGAGCCGGCCCAGCTGCCGTCGGCCGCGCGGGTGGCGGGGTCGGCGAGGAAACTGAAGCCGTCAGCGGCGGTGACCCGGCACGAGGGGCCGCGGTCCGTCTCGATGAGCTCGGCGGTGGTGCCGGGCGCGGTGCCCGCACCGGCCACGTTGGTCCGGCGGGCAAACTCCGCGAGGTCGCCTGCCTCGACGCCGAACGCCGTGGTCCCGTCCTCCGCCGCTGCGGCCTCCACGACGTGCAGCGCGAGGCGTCCGGCGCCGGCGTCGAACTCCCGCCAGGTGGGCTCGTCGCCGGTCTTGACCATGCCAAGATCCTCCAGCAGGCGCTCCCACTGGTCCGGGCGGGAAGTGAAGTGGATGGGGCGGACACGCAGCATGGGGGTCTCCCTGATGGTTCGGGGCCGGGAGCACAATGGTGCCATGGCTGCTGAGCTAAAGGAACTGCTGGTGAAAGACGCCGCCGAATGGCGCGCCTGGCTGGAGGAGCACCACGCCGAAAGCCCCGGAGTGTGGCTGGTGCTGCACAAAAAGGGCGGTTCGGTGACGGAGCTGGACTACGAGGCCGCCCTTCAGGAGGCCCTTTGCTTCGGCTGGATCGACGGCCAGGGCCGGCGCCGTGACGACGAGACCTCCTACCAGCGGATGACCCGCCGCGGCCCGAAAAGCGTCTGGTCGGCACGGAACGTGGAGCGCGTCGGCCGCCTCGAGGCGGAGGGGCGGATGGCCCCGGCCGGTCGCGCCGCCGTCGAGAGCGCCAAGGCGGACGGGCGCTGGGAGGCGGCCTATTCGGGGCAGGCCACCGCGGAGGTGCCGGAGGATCTCGCCGCGGCCATCGCGGCGGAACCGCGGGCGCAGGCCATGTTCGACGTCCTGACCTCGGTGAACCGGTTCGCGCTGATCTACCGCACCAACGCGGTCAAGCAGCCGGCCACGCGGGAACGAAAGATCGCGGGCTTTGTGGAAATGCTGGCCCGCCATGAGACGCCGTACCCGCAAAAACGCCGCCCGGAACCGGGGCCTTCAGCACCTTCCCAGTAAGCGCCCGGGCTACCGACAGGCTGGGCTGGCATAGTGGGCCGATGCTTACCACCCACCTTGAGCAGCCCCGGGGCTCTGTGCCCGCCGCGCGCTCGCAGCGCACGGCGTTTTTTGCCGCCGCCGGGCTGCTGGTCGCCGGCGAGGCGGTCTTCTGGCTGATGCTGGCCGCGGTCCAGACGAACTCCGGGCTCGCGCTGCTCGACGGCGGGGTCCACGACGCCCTCGTCGCGGGCCGGACGCCCGCCGCCACGGCGGTGCTGGCGGCGGTCAGCACGGTCACCTCCCCGACCTGGATGACGGTCATCGGGGGACTGCTGGCGCTCGGCTGGGCCGTCCGGAAACGCGAAATCTGGCGGCCGGCGCTGCTCCTCGGAGCCATGGCGGCCACCTTCGGCGCCTCCACCCTGATCAAGCACCAGATCGGGCGCGCCCGGCCCTCGGCAGCCGACTTCCTGATGGGCCCGGACGATGCCCTGTCCTTCCCCTCCGGCCACACGTTCGGGACCGGTGTCTTCCTGCTGGTGCTGGTCTACCTGCTGCTGGGGCGCGCCGGGGTCCGGAGCGTACGCCGTTCGACGGCGGTGCTGGCGTTCTCCGGGGCCGCCCTTGGAACGCTGCTGGTCGCGTTCAGCCGGATCTACTTCGGCTACCACTGGCTGACGGACGTGGTGGCCTCGATGGGGCTGGCGGTCGCCGTTACGGGCCTGGTGGTCCTGGTGGACGGCCTGCGGGACGCCCGGAAGGCGGCCCCTGCGGCCCCTGCGGCCCCTGCGGCCTAGAACTCGACGCCGAGCGCCTGGGCGATGACCACGGCCGAGGCCGAGGACCAGGCCTGCGGGTGGCAGGAGGCCGGGTACGGCACCGCGCGCCCGGACTCGGCCGCGGTGACCCCGGCAAAGAGTTCCGGAAGCCGGTGGCCGAACGCGCCGGAAGCCGCGAGCAGACCCTCGGCGAGGGCCCGTGCCTCGGCGGTGAATCCCTCGCCGAGCAGGCCGCGGACCGCGACGGCGGTGTCGTGGCTCCAGACCGAGCCGCAGTGGTAGCTGAAGGGCCAGAACCCCGCCGCCCGCCGGGACAGGGTGTGCAGGCCGTACCCGGAAAACAGCTCCGGACCCAGCAGCCGGTCCGCCACGAGCCGCGCCTCGGCGGCGTCGAGGATTCCGGTGCCCAGCAGGTGCCCCATGTTGGACCCCGGGACGTCCAGCGGCTCCCCGTGGCCATCGAGCGCCATGGCCGGGAAGCTGCCGGCGTCGTCCTGTACCCAGAAGCGCTCGCGGAAGTTCTGCTTCAACGCCGCCGCGAAATCGCGCAGTTCCCGAGCGCCCGGTTCGCCGTAGGCGTCGAACAGATCCGCCGTCTGCACGGCCGCCTGGTAGGCGTAGCCCTGAACCTCGGAGAGAGCGATCGGGCCGTCAGCCTGCCGGCCGTCGCTGAACTGCATGGCGTCCCGGGAGTCTTTCCAGCCCTGGTTGCTCAGGCCGTGCCCGGAGGTGTCCTGATAGCTGAGGAAGCCGGCATTGGCCGTATTTCCCGCGGCCCCGCCGGCCGCCAGCAGCCATTGCGCGGCGCTGCCGGCGCTGGGCAGCAGCGAACGGACCGCGCCGTCCTCGGTGCCGGCGAGGCCCAGCTCGCCGAGCAGGCACAACCAGAGCGGGGTGGAGTCCACGGCGCCGAAGTACACCGGCGGAAGCCGCAGCGCCTGGCTTTCGAGCACGAGTTCCTTGGACCGCAGTTCGTGCAGGATCTTGCCCGGCTCCTCGGCCGCGGCGGGGTCGGTTTTAGTGCCTTGGTGGGCGGCAAGGGCGCGCAGGGTCCCGGCGGCCAGGGCGGCGTCGAGCGGCAGCAGCATCCGCGCCGCCCAGAGCGAATCCCGGCCGAAGAGCGTGAAGTACCAGGGTGCCCCGGCGGCCAGGAAGGGGGCGTCCGGTGCCTGGCGGCTGGCGAGCCGGAGCCCGTCGAGTTCGTCGAGGGAGTTGTCCAGGAGCAGGCCCAGCGGCCCCTCCGTGGCGGCCCGGACACGGCGGGCGGCCGGCAGCGGCGCGGCCAGCACGGCGTCCCCGCTGTCGGTCAACACGGCCTGCCATTCCACTTCCAGCGGCCTGCCGCGGCCCGCGGTGCCGCGCCAGCTGAGCCGCGCCCCGGGACCGACCCGTCCCGGCGCGGCCACGGTCAGGGTCTTGCCGTCCTCGTCCCAGCGCAGCGAGGACGCGTCCGCCGCGGTGGGCTGCAGCGGTTCGCGGTAGCGGCCGAGCCGGATGGCCGCCATGTCGGTAAAGTCCGCGGCCAGCCGCACCTCGATCTCGGCGTCCACCGCCTCCAGCGAGGTGCTCAGCCGCAGCGCGACGCGGACGGCGCCCGGCGTGACGGTCCAGGTCTGCAGGAGTTCGACGGCGGGATCCTCGGTGGGCCCCTCGATCCCGCGCACCAGCCCGCGGACCTTCAGCACACCGCCGGGGCAGGTCTCCACCGTGGCCGGTTCCGGCGCGAAGCCGTTGACCGTCACCTCGGCCCGGCACAGCATCCGGGTGTCCCCGTGCAGCAGCCCGGTGAACCACTCACCGGCGCCGGTCGTGGGGCCCGTGCCGGGGGCGGCGGGTGCGCCGCCGCCCAGCCGGCCGTCGGCGTCGAGCCACACCTGGGTGGGGGCGGCCACGGAACAGTGCTGGCGGTGCAGGGCTGGTTGAACAGTCATGGGCCCCAGCCTATGCCGGGGGCAGGCGTCCGAACTAGGCCTACCCGCGGGCCGGCCCGCGTCGGCCGGGCCGGCGGGGAAGGCGTCCGGCCGGGCCGTCGCGGGAGTCAGTCCTGCGCGTCGTCGTCCATCGGGAAGGCCACGGCCTCACCCACCACGCGCAGGCACAGCTCGGTGCCGGGCCGCGCAATGGAGGCGTTCCAGTGCCGGATGGTGATGATCTCTCCGCCGCCAGGGTAGCGGTGGTCCGCGACGGCGCCCTCGGCCAGGACCGGCGGCACGGCGAGCTTGAGCCGGACCGTGGTTTCCGGGCCGAAGTAGTCGGTGTCCACCACGGTGCCGCGGATGGGGCCGTCCTCGGCGATCCGGATCTGCTCGGGCCGGAGCATGAGCTGCACGCGGCCCTGCGCGGGCGGCCGTCGGACCGGAATGCCGCCCAGCGAGCAGGTGGCGAGCGAGCCCTCCATCCAGGCGTCGAGGATCACGGCGTCGCCCAGGAATTCGGCGGTGGCCCGGTCCGCCGGGCGGGTGTAGACCACAAAGGGGTTGCCGATCTGGGCGAGCTTGCCGCCGCGCATCACCGCCACCTGGTCGGCGAAGGAGAGCGCCTCGGCCTGGTCGTGGGTGACCAGGATGGTGGTCACGCCGGCGTCGTGGAGCACCTTGCCGACGGCGCGGCGGGTGGCGACGCGCAGCCCGGCGTCGAGTGCGGAGAACGGTTCGTCCAGCAGCATCAGCTCCGGCTCGCGGGCCAGGGCGCGGGCCAGTGCCACACGCTGCTGCTGGCCGCCGGAGAGCTGGTGCGGCCGGCGTTTGGCCATGGCCGGGTCCAGCGCCACCATCTCCAGCAGCTCTGAGACCCGGGACTTGATGCCGCGGTGCCCGCCGGGGAGCTTGCCCGCGTCCAGGCCGAAGGAGATGTTCTGGCCCACGGTCAGGTGCGGGAAGAGGGCGCCGTCCTGCGCCACGTAGCCGACGTGCCGCTTGTGCGCCGGAACCCAGACGCCCTCGCCGGCCACCTTGCTGCCGTTCAGGGAGATGCTGCCGGTGTCCGGGTGCTCGAACCCGGCGATGAGCCGCAGCAGCGTGGTCTTGCCCGAGCCCGAGGGGCCCACGATCGCCGTCGTTCCGCCCTTGGCGACGGAGAGGTTGACACCCTTCAGGACGGCCTGGGACCCGAAGTTCTTCGTGACGGCGTCGACCTCCAGGTGGCTGTTGGTGCTGGGCGCCACGGAGGGGGCGATCCGGGGTTCCGGAAGCCGGGAGGGGTTCTGTTCGGTCACTGTCCCGCTGCTTTCTTGGACTGCTGGAAGAGGAGGTAGGTCATCGGGGCCGAGATCAGGATCATCAGCAGGGCATAGGGCGCGGCGCCGGCGTAGTCGATCTCGCTGCTTTTGCTCCAGAACTCGGTGGCGAGCGTCCGGGTGCCGTTGGGCGAGAGCAGCAGCGTGGCCGTCAGCTCGTTGACGATCCCGAGGAACACCAGCGCGGCGCCGCCGGCCGCGGCCGGGGCGGTGAGGCGGAGGGTGACCCGGAGGAACGTCAGCAGCGGCGGCTTGCCGAGGGCCTGCGCGGCCTCGTCGAGCTCCTTGGGCGCCTGGGCGAGCCCGGAACGGAGGTTCACCAGCGCCCGCGGCAGGAACAGCAGCACGTAGGCGGCGACCAGCAGCCCGGTGGTCTGGTAGAGGTCCGGCACCATCCGGATGCTGACGGTCACGAAGGCCAGGCCGACGACGATCCCCGGCATCGAGCTGGTGACGTAGTTGGAGAGCTCCAGGGCCTTGCTGAACCAGCCCGGGTGCCGCACGGCCAGGTACGCCATCGGGAAGGCGACCACGGTGGTGGCCGCGGCCCCGGCCAGGCCGTAGCCGAGGGTCTGCAGCAGGGCCGGCAGGAAGGCCTCGGCTGCCCAGATCCCCGGTCCGCCGGCGTAGATCCAGCGCAGCACAAAGGTCAGCGGCAGCCCGAACGCCAGCGCGGTCAGGGCCAGCAGTGACAGCTGCGCGGGCAGCTGGTAGGCGTGCAGCGGCAGGCGCAGGGCGCGGGCCTGGGCGCCGGAGCCCACCCGGGCGTAGCGGGCCGTGCCGCGGCTGCGGACCTCCACTAGGAGCAGTATCAGGCAGAAGAACACGAGCACGCTGGCCAGCATGTTCCCGGCGGTGCCATTGAACGTGGACTGGTACTGGACCATGATCGCGGTGGTGAAGGTGTCGAAGCGGATCATCGCGAAGGCCCCGTACTCGGCCAGCAGGTGGAGCGAGACCAGCAGCGCGCCGCCGGTCATCGCGATCCGAAGCTGGGGCAGCACCACGCGGAAGAAGGCGCGCCACGCCCCGAGGCCCAGGGACGCGGCGGACTGCTCGATCGCCGGGTCGAGCCGGCTGAGCGTCGCGGCCGCCGGGATGTAGACCAGCGGGAAGTAGGACAGCGTCGCGATCAGCACACCGGACCAGAGCCCGCCCATCGAGGGCACGGCGGAGACCCAGGCGTAGCTGTTGACGAACGCCGGAACGGCCAGCGGGGCGGCGAGCAGGACGGCCCAGCCCTTGTGGCCCTTGAGGTTGGTGCGTTCCACCAGCCAGGCGCCCCCCACGCCCAGAACCAGGCAAAGCGGCACGGTGATCACCGTGAGCAGCACGGTGTTGAGCAGGAGCTCTCCCACCCGGGCGCGGAAGATCAGGCCGACGGCGGTGTCCCAGCCGGTGGCCACCGTCATGACTGCCACGTAACCGAGCGGGATCAACGAGAAAAGGGCGATCAGGACCGCCAGGATAGCCACCACGGAGACGCCGAAAGGCGGGCGGGGGCGCTTGCCCCTGCCCGCCGTCGTCGTGCTTCCGGTGGTTCCGGGAGCCGCCAGTGTGCTGGTCACTGGTTAGAGCAGTCCTGCCTTGGTCATCAGCTCGGTGACCTTGGCGGAGTTAAGCTTGGCCGGATCGACCTTGGGGGCCTGGAGTTCCGGGAGCGGAACCAGCTTGTCGTTGGCCGGTACGCCGGAGCCGACCGCGTACTCGAAGGACGTGCCCTTCTGCAGCACTTCCTGGCCCTTCTTGCCGGTGATGAACTTCAGGAAGGCCTGGGCGGCCGCCGCGTTCTTCGAGGACTTGAGCACGCCGCCACCGGAGACGGACACGAACGCGCCGGGGTCCTGGTTCTTGAAGTAGAACGGTGTGACGTTCTTGGAGTTCTCGCCGGTCTTGGCCTGGTCGCCGTAGTAGTAGTAGTGGTAGATCAGGGCGGCGTCCACCTCGCCGGCGTTGACGGCCTTCATGGCCGTGCTGTTGCCCTTGTAGGCCTTGTAGTTTTCCTTCATGCCCTTGAGCCATTCCTCCGTGGCGGCCTCGCCCTTGAGTTCCAGCAGGGCGGAGACGATTGCCTGGAAGTCGGCGCCGGACGGCGACGCCGCCCACTTGCCTTTCCACTCGGGCTTGGCCAGGTCCAGCATGGACTTGGGCAACTTGTCCTGGCTCAGCTTGGCCTTGTCGAAGACCAGCACGGTGGAGCGGGCGGCGATGCCGGTCCACTTGTTCGTGGAGGGCCGGAATTCGGCCGGAACCTGGTCGACGGTGGCCTTGTCCACGTCCGCGAACAGCCCGGCGTATTCCACCTGGGCCATGGCGGGGGAGTTCTCGGTGAGGAACACATCGGCGCGGGAGGCCGCGCCTTCCTGGACGATCTGGTTGGACATTTCGGTATCGTCGCCCTGGCGCAGGGTGACCTTGATGCCGGTTTCCGCGGTAAAAGCGTCAACCCATTCCTTGGTCAGGGATTCGTGCTGGGCGTTGTAGACCGTAATCTCGCCGGCGGGCTTGCCGTCGGCCCCGGTGCTGCCGGAGGTCGAGGCGCCGGAGCCGCAGGCGGCGAGGCTGAGCGCGGCGGTAGCGGCAAGGGCAATGCCCGCCAGCGCATTTTTGCGGATCTTCATGAGGCTACTTTCTGCAAGGAAAAGGTCGTAGGTGCCTAACCTCCGTGAGCGGGAAGTTAGGGCATGCTCACTACGAAAAACTGTAGGTTAGCCAAACCTAAGCAACCAAGCCGAGAGCGCCTTAAGTGAGGAGGATCACACGAATTACGAAACTATTGCGTGACTTAATTCCCGGAGGCGGGCTCCCGGGTGTTTTCCGCGGCTGATTCCGCGGATGATGCCACGCCAGTTTCCGCGGTCGTTTCCGCAGGTGGGGAAGCCGCGCCAGCCGCTTCCGGGGCGGTCTCAGTCCCGGCGGGTGCGCCGGAGGGCTTCCCGACGGCGGGCAGCTTTCCGACGATCGACGCCGCGGCCTCCAGCACCATCCAGGCCTGCAGCTGGGTGGACAGTTCGACGGCGGACCCCGCCGGGTAGCTCCGGCGCGCCGGCAGCTCCGGGCGGGCCGAGAAGACCAGCCGGGCACCCCGCCGCGCCAGCGGCTCCTGAGCCCCCACCAGGCGGCGGCCCTCCCAAAAAGCCTCCGCCGTGTCGGTCACCAGCAGGGCCGCGGTGGCCCGCGTCTCGGCGGGCAGCCGTTCGTCGACGGCGGCCAGGGCGAGGTACCGGACGAGGACCCCGGTGAAGAGTCCGCCGTCGCCCGTTCCCTCCGAGCGGAGCACCGCGGCCTTGCGCCCCATCAGCGGTGCCTGCACCGTCAGGTTGCGGTGCACCGCCGCCACGAGCGCCTCCGCCCGCGCCAGGTTCGCCTCGCCGCCCAGTTCCAGCAGGGCGCCGAGGACCGGGCCCTGGTTGTAGGTGTAGATGGCGCTCTCGAGCACCAGTTCGCCGCCGGGGGCAATCCGCAGCCCGTCCCGGTACATGCCTTGTTCCGGGTCGTAGAGCTTGGCGTCCAGCCAGTCCAGCAGGGCCTGGGCCTTGGCCGTCTGCCCGGTGCGGGCGTAGTACAGGGCAACCGGGGCCGTGGCCGGGGTGTTCTTGAAGTCCCGCTTTTTGCTCCAGAACGTGCCGCCGCCCAGGTCGTCGGTCGAAGCCGAGTCGAACTGCAGGGTGAGGCTCTTCAGGACCTTGGCGTTACGGCGGCGGCCGGCGCCCTTGCGGGTGTCCTCGGCCAGCTTCTCCAGCCGCAGGGTCGCCAGGGCCAGCCAGGCCATGTCGTCGTAGTAGCTGTTGACGACGGTCAGGAAGTTCCGCAGCCGGATGCCCGTGACCAGCCGGGAGGCCAGTTTGCCGGCGCTGGGCAGGTTGTCGCCGTCGAACTTGGACGGGGTGTGGCCTTCGCCGCCGAGTTCCCGGCGGCCGGTGTCCACAAGGCAGTCCACGTAGTGTGCCTGCCACCAGTAGTGCCACGGCCGGGCCAGGTTTTTCAGCCGGCCGGAGGGGCGGGTGATTGCGGCGATGTGGGTGCCGGGCAGGAAAAAGAGGCGCTGCCCGAACAGCCGGGTCACCGAACGTGCGGCCTCGTCGGCGCGGAAGGACCAGTTCGGGGCGGGGGAGTGGGCAGCTGCTGCGGTCATGGACCAAGCCTAGTGGCGAGGGCGGCTCAGGCGCGGAACGGCGGGGTCAAGGTGCGCAAAGTTTGCATTCCAGTTAACCTGAACTAACTAATGTTCCCTGGTGCCGGTGGACTGCGCACAGCGTCACGGCCGGGGCCGCGGTTCCACATCAAGGAGGATGCATGGACGTCTTGGGTACTGTCGCGCTGATTACGGGCGGCGCGTCCGGGCTGGGGGCCGCGACGGCGCGCCGGCTGTTCGCTGCCGGGGCCTCCGCGGTGCTGGTGGACCTGCCGGGCTCGGCCGGGGAAGCCTTCGCCGCCGAGCTCAACGCGTCGTCCGGCGGCAGCGGGAACCGGGCGGTCTTTGTCGCAGCGGACGTCACCAGCGAGGAGCAGGTGCAGGCCGCCGTCGACGCCGCCGTCGCCCTCGGTCCGCTGCGGATCGTGGTGAACTGCGCCGGGATCGCCACCGCGGGGAAGGTGCTGGGCCGCGACGGAGTGCTCCCGTTGGAGACGTTCAGCCGCGTCATCCAGATCAATCTCGTGGGCACGTTCAACGTCATCCGCCTGGCCGCCGCCGCCATGGCCGCCACCGAGCCGGTTGCCACCGAGCTCGGCGGCCCGGAGCGCGGCGTCATCATCAACACCGCCTCCGTCGCGGCCTTCGACGGCCAGATCGGGCAGCCCGCCTACGCCGCCTCTAAGGGCGCCGTCGCCGCCATGACGCTGCCGATCGCCCGCGAACTGGCGCGCTCACTGATCCGCGTCGTCACGATCGCGCCGGGAATCTTCGAGACTCCCATGATGGCCGGGCTCCCGCAGGAGGCGCAGGACTCGCTGGGCCAGCAGGTGCCGCACCCGTCCCGGCTGGGGCGCCCGGCGGAGTACGCCAACCTTGCCGCGCACATTGTGGACAATGCCATGCTCAACGGCGAGACCATCCGGCTCGACGGCGCCATCCGGATGGGGCCGAAGTGACGCGCAGCGTAGACACCCCTGACACCCCTGCCCCGGCGGACCCGGCTGGTCCGGTTGACCCGGCTGGTCCGTTGGACCCGGCGCTCGCCGGGCTGCCGACGGCGGATTTCTTCGACTTCGAGTCGCTGCTCAGCGCCGCCGAACAGGCGAAGCTGGCCGAACTCCGGGAGTTCCTGGCCCGCGAGGTGGCGCCGTTCGCCACCGGGTGGTGGAACGACGCCGAGTTCCCCGCGCACATCCTGCCCAAGCTGGCCGCGCTGGAGCTCAGCGCCCCGGCCCAGCGCGGCTACAGCAACCTGTTCGCCGGCCTGGTCATCGCCGAAATGACCCGGGTGGACACCTCGCTGGCGACGTTCTTCCTGGTCCACCACGACCTGTTCGTGGAATCGCTCTACGGCTTCGGTTCGGAGGAGCAGAAGGCCCGCCTGCTGGAGGACGCGGCCAACCTGCGGACCACCGGGGCCTTTGCGCTGACCGAGCCGGACCACGGCTCCGACGTCGCCGGCGGCATGGAAACGACCGCGCGGCGTGTCTCCGGCGGGGACGGCGACTACTGGGTGCTTAAAGGCGCCAAGCGCTGGATCGGCAACGGCACGTTCTGCGACTACATGCTGGTTTGGGCCCGGGACGAGGCCGACGGCGGCATCCGCGGCTTCATCGTCGACGCCACCCTTCCCGGCGTGAGTCGGAGCCGGATCGAAAACAAGATCGCGCTGCGGACGGTGCAGAACGCCGACATTGTCTTCACCGACGTGCACGTGGCCGAGGCGGACCGTTTCGCCGGGATCACCAGCTTCGAGGACACCAACGAGCTGCTGCGCGGATCCCGCATCATGGTCGCCTGGCAGGGCGTGGGCCAGCAGCTGGCCGCATTCGACGTCGCCCGGCAGTACGCCGTCGAGCGCCGGCAGTTCGGGCGTCCGCTGGCGAAGTTCCAGTTGGTCCAGCAGCAGCTGGTGACGATGCTCGGCAACGCGCTGGCAAGCATGGGCATGATGGTCCGGATCGCCCAGCTGCAGGATGCGGGCGACGCAGACATGCCCCAGGTGGCGCTGGCGAAGTCCTACGTGACTGCCCGGATGCGGGAAACCGTGGCAATGGGCCGGTCCCTGCTGGGCGGCAACGGGATTGTCACCGATTACCGGATGGCCAAGATCTTCGCGGACGCCGAGGCGATCTACACCTACGAGGGCTCGTACGAGATCAACACCCTGATCGTGGGCCGCGCCGTGACCGGGGTGTCCGCGATCGTCTAGCGGGGTTGTGTGTCCGGCTCGGCGAAGGGCTGCTTTTCGCCGGCTTCGATCCGGTAGTCCAGGCTGTTGTTCTTCACAGGCATGGGGCAGGTGCCGTACGGGGTGAACGCGCTGGGGTAGTTGATGGCCCGGTTGAAGTCCAGTATCACGGTGCCATCCGGCCTTGGCCGGGCCGTGGACACCTTGCGCCACTCGTCGGTCGTGAGCCTGTTCGTCTCGTCGTGGAACGTCACCATGAGGGCGCCGAGTTTCTCTTCCTCGGCCTGCAGGCGGCACTCGTGCTCCTGGCCCGGCAGCCGGAACACGAGCTCACCGACAGAGCGGTGCACCCCGTCCACCAGCGGGTTGGCGGTGCCGATCGGTACCTCCACCGGTTCGGGATAAGGGATGAATCGCGCCTCGATGACCAGGTCCGGCCGGTAGTCGAAGGTGGGCGCGCCGTCGAACCCGGTGAACACGGGGGAGGCCGAATCCCGGGTGCGGATGGCGTACTTGTTGGCCCGCATCGCGAGTTCCACCACCACCTGACGGCCGTCGGCACCGCCGAACTGGACCCACATCAGGGAATCCTCATTGGCCAGCTCCGCGCTGATGGTCCCCTCCACCGGAGCGCCGCCGTCCACCAAGGTCAGCCCGTCCGACGCCGCGGCGGTGAGGAACGCCGTCGTCCCGTCCGTGGACCACAGCCCGGGGACGAGTTCGACGGCGGCCGGCGAATCCGCCAGCCACTGGAAGGACGTCAGGGTCAGCCAGCCGTAGTCGCTGGCCAGGGCCTCGTTGCGGCTCTTCCGGAAGCGCTGCCAGCGGGCAAGCTGCGGGTCGGCAGGGGGCGCGTCCTTGGTCAAGGAACCCTCCAGGGGATCAGCCCAACTAGCTCGCAGTTGTTGTCGTTTTGAGGGCTCAAAACGACAACAACTGCCAGTCAGTTGGGGGTGGACGAAGTTGCCAGGGCGGCGGCGACCAACTGGCCGGCGGTGGCGCGCGCGGCGGCGGCAGCGGCGGGGTCGGCGTCGAGCACCCCGCTGGCCAGGCCGCCGTCCAGGAGCAGGGTCAGGCTGCGGGCCAGGCCGTCCGGATCCGGCGCGCCGGCCCGGTCCGCCAGGTCCCGGATCCAGGCCAGGATGTGCTGTTTGTGGGCGACCGTCCGCTCGTGCACGCGGGTGCCCGACGCCGATTCGGCGGCGGCATTGATGAAGGCGCAGCCGCGGTAGCCGTCGCGGCGGCAGGCCGTCGACAGGGCGTCGAAGAGGCCCACCAGCTGGGCCGCGGGGTCCGGCCCGGCGGCCTCGGCGGCGGCGTGCAACTGCCCGGTCCAGACGCCGTCCACCTGCTCCAGGTAGGCCAGGATCAGGTCATCCTTGGCCGGGAAGTACTTGTAGAAGGTGGCCTTGGCCACCCCGGATTCGGCGATGATCGTGTCGATGCCGGCGGCCCGGAGACCGTGGGCGTAGAAAAGCCGGAACGCCGTCGCCAGGATCTTCTCCCTGGCCTGGCCGGCCGGAGTCCGGACCGTCCGCGGCCCGGCGGCTGGTGCGGTGGCTGCTGTCGGCGTCATTCTCTTATGGTACACAGACCAGTCTGTCCGGTCTCGTGGATGTCGCGGACGTCACCGGCTACGGGCGGACGCCCAGCCCCTGCACCAGCAGCTTCCAGACCTCGACAAGATCGTCACCGATGGCGGGGTCCTGCCACTCCGCGGCGTGCAGCGGGTGGTGGAAGCGGGCGGTGGCGTGCAGCACGGCCCGGCCGGCCTTCACCGGATCCGCCGCGGCAAACTCTCCGGCGGCCACCCCGTCCGCCACGATCACGGTCAGCTGCCCGGCGAGGTGGTCAACGTGCTCGGCCGCGACCTCCCGGGCCTCCGTGGTCAGCCGGCTGAACGTCGCGAACAGCTCCGGGTCCTCCAACGCCATGCCGTGCTTGATGGCCGCCAGCCGCTGCAGCCAGCGCAGCAGCCGCTGGGCGGCCGGACCGTCCGCGTCGGCGGCCGGGTCCAGCGGCTCGGCGATCCGGGCAAGCCAGCGCCGCGCGACGGCGTCGCGCAGCGCCACCTTGCTGGGGAAGTGCCGGTAGACGCTGCCGTGGCTGACGCCGAGGACCTTGGCGACGTCCACGACGGTCGCCTTCGCCGGTCCGTAGCGCCGCAGCACGTCCTCCGCGGCTTCGAGGATGCGCCCCTCGGTCAGGACGCCGGCTGCCTGGCTCACCGGCGCTCGCTGTCGAGCATGGCCATCTGCCCGGCGTCGTACCGGGTCCCCGCGACGGCATCGGCCGGCACCGCGGCCTCGATCGCCGCGATGTCCTCCGCGGACAGTTCCACCGACGCGGCGCCGAGCGATTCGGCCAGGCGGTCACGACGGCGGGCGCCCACCAGCGGGACGATGTCCTCGCCGCGGGACAGGACCCAGGCGATGGCGAGCTGGGCGACGGTGGCACCCTTGCGCTCCGCGATGGTGCGGAGGCGTTCCACGAGCTCGAGGTTGCGCTGCAGGTTCTCGCCCTTGAAGCGCGGCAGGTGGGCGCGGAAGTCCCGCCGGCCGCCGTCGGCGGACCAGTGGCCGGACATGAGGCCGCGGGAGAGGACGCCGTACGCGGTGATGCCGACGCCGAGCTCGCGGGCCGTGGGCAGAATGTCCTGCTCGATGCCGCGCGATACCAGCGAGTACTCGATCTGCAGGTCGGAGACGGGGTGGACGGCGTGGGCGCGGCGCAGGGTCTCCGCGCCGACCTCGGAGAGGCCGATCTGGCGGATGTAGCCCTGCTTGACCAGGTCGGCTAGGGTGCCCATGGTCTCCTCCAGCGGAACCTTGGGGTCCAGCCGGGCGGGGCGGTAGATGTCGACGTAGTCGGTTCCGAGCCGGCGCAGGGTGTAGGCCAGGAAGTTCTTGACGGCGGCGGGGCTGCTGTCCACGCCGTTCCAGCCGCCGGCCGCGTCGCGGAGCACCCCGAATTTCACGCTGATCAGGGCGTTTTCCCGGCGTCGGCCGCGGAGGGCATCGCGGAGCAGGAGCTCGTTGTGCCCCATGCCGTAGAAGTCGCCGGTGTCCAGCAGCGTGACGCCGGCGTCCAGGGCGGCCTGAATGGTGGCGACGCTCTCGGCGTCGTCCGCGGGGCCGTAAAGGTCGGACATGCCCATCAGCCCGAGGCCGATGGGGGCGGTGCTGGGGCCGTTGAGGCCCAGGGTGCGGCTGTGGCTGAGCTGGAGAGTCGTCATGCGACCACGGTACAACAATCAGCTGACAGATTTCAACATTTGTCAGTTATTCCTCGCGTGGGCGCGGCCCTTGCCGTAGACAGTTCTGTCTGATAGCGTCTCGTGCAGCAGTAGACGGACTTGTCTACTTACGTTTGGTCCGAGAACTCTTCCTGAATGAGGTCCCCATGAAAATTGCAGTCTTTGGCACCGGTATGGTCGGCCCCACCGTCGCGGGCGCCCTGGCAAAGCTCGGTCACGACGTCGTCGTCGGAACCCGCGATCCGCAGGCCACGCTGGCCCGCACGGAGGCGGGACCGATGGGAGGCGTGCCGTTCGCCCAGTGGCACGCGGAGCACGGCGACATCCCCGTGGCCACCTACGCCGATGCCGCCAGCGGCAGTGAGCTGGTGGTCAACGCGACCAACGGCAGCGGTTCGCTGGACGCCCTGACCGCGGCCGGCGCCGCCAACCTGGCCGGCAAGGTCGTTATGGACATCGCGAACCCGCTCGACTTCTCCCAGGGCTTCCCGCCGTCGCTGAACCCGGTCAACACGGACAGCCTGGCCGAGCAGCTCCAGCGGGCGTTCCCGGACGCGCGCGTGGTCAAGACGCTCAACACGATGAACGCCAACGTGATGGTGGACCCGGCCAGCGTGGCCGGCGGCGACCACTCGGTGTTTGTCTCCGGCAACGATGCGGACGCCAAATCGGTGGTGGCTGGCCTGCTGGCGGACCTCGGCCACCGCGACATCATCGACCTCGGCGACATCACCACGGCCCGCGGCACGGAGATGCTCCTGCCGATCTGGCTGCGGCTCTGGGGCGCCTTCGGAAACGCGGACTTCAACTTCAAGATCGCCCGCTAAGTTCCGCCAAGGGTCCGGACACTATCTGAGACGGATTCCCGGGCTGCCCGTGAGCCGGGTAACATCCCATGGGTACAAGTAACCCGGCTCACAGTATCCAGCGCAGTGTACGAGCCAAGTCGAACCCTCGAAAGATAGTTTCCATGGCTGACACTGCATTCACTTCCGGCACGGATCTGGCCTCCGAACTGCGCGCCGACGTCCGCCGGGTGTCCACCCTCCTCGGCGAATCCCTGGTCCGCCAGCACGGTCCCGAGCTCCTGGACCTCGTGGAGCAGGTGCGCCTGCTGACCAAGGAATCCAAGGAGGCCGCCCGGGGCGGCGCCGATGCCACCGGGCCGTGGAGCTCGTACGACGTCGTCGCCCAGGTCCGCGAACTGCTCGGCTCCCTGCCGCTGGAGCAGGCGACCGACCTGGTCCGGGCCTTCGCCTTCTACTTCCACCTGGCCAACGCCGCCGAGCAGGTCCACCGGGTCCGCGGCCTGCGCACCCGGCAGGAGAAGGACGGCTGGCTGGCCAAGGCCGTCGAGGAGATCGCGGCACAGGCCGGATCCGCCGTGCTGCAGGACGTCGTCAACGAACTCGACGTCCGGCCCATCTTCACGGCCCACCCCACCGAGGCGTCCCGCCGTTCGGTGCTGGACAAGGTCCGCCGGCTCTCCGACGTGCTGGCCGAACCCACCCTGGAGGGCACCTCGGCCCGCCGCCGCCAGGACCGCCAGCTGGCCGAGGTGATCGACCAGATGTGGCAGACGGATGAACTCCGCCAGGTCCGGCCCACCCCGGTGGATGAGGCCCGCAACGCCATCTACTACCTCACCGGAATCCTCGGCGACGCCATGCCGGAGATGCTCTCGGACCTCTCGGAGTTGCTCGGCGAGCACGGCGTCACCCTGCCGGTCACCAAGGCGCCGATACGGTTCGGCTCCTGGATCGGCGGCGACCGGGACGGCAACCCCAACGTCACGGCCTCCGTCACGCGCGAAATCCTGCAGATCCAGAACCAGCACGCCATCCGGATCAGCATCGGCCTGCTCGACGGGCTGATCTCCATCCTGTCCAACTCGACCGCGCTGGCCGGGGCGGACCAGGCGCTGCTGGACTCGATCGACGTCGACCTGCGGAACCTGCCCGGCCTGGACCGCCGCGTCCTGGAGCTCAACGCGCAGGAGCCCTACCGGCTCAAACTCACCTGCATCAAGGCCAAGCTGCTCAACACCGGCCGCCGGGTCGCCGCCGGCGCGGCCCACGAACCGGGCCGCGACTACGCCGCCACCGCCGAGCTGCTCGCCGAACTCGGCCTGCTGGAGGCATCGCTGCGGAACCACCACGCCGGCCTCGTGGCCGACGGCGCCCTGGCCCGGGTCCGCCGCGCGATCGCCTCCTTCGGGCTACACCTGGCCACCCTGGACATCCGCGAACACGCCGACCACCACCACGACGCCGTCGGGCAGCTGATGGACCGGCTCGGCGGACCCGGCGTGCGGTACGCGGAGCTCAGCCGCGCCGAGCGGCTCGAGGTGCTCGGCTCCGAGCTGGCCTCCCGCCGGCCGCTCTCCGGCCACCCGATCAAGCTCGACGGCGTCGCGGACGGCACGTACGACGTCTTCCGCGAGATCCGCCGCGCCCTGCGCACCTACGGCCCCGATGTGATCGAGACCTACATCATCTCCATGACCCGCGGCGCGGACGACGTCCTGGCCGCGGCCGTGCTCGCCCGCGAGGCCGGGCTGGTGAGCCTCTTCGGCGAGGCGCCCTACGCCAAAATCGGCTTCGCCCCGCTGCTGGAGACCGTCGAGGAGTTGCGTGCCTCGGCCGAGATCGTGGACGCGCTGCTCTCCGATTCCTCTTACCGGGAGCTGGTCCGGCTGCGCGGGGACGTGCAGGAAATCATGCTCGGCTACTCGGACTCCAACAAGGAATCCGGGGTGATGACGAGCCAGTGGGAGATCCACAAGACGCAGCGGAAACTGCGCGACGTGGCGGCCAAGCACGGTGTGCGCGTGCGGCTCTTCCACGGCCGCGGCGGATCCGTGGGCCGCGGCGGCGGTCCGACCTACGACGCGATCATGGCCCAGCCCAACGGTGTGCTCGAAGGCGAAATCAAGTTCACCGAACAGGGCGAGGTCATCTCGGACAAGTACTCGCTGCCCGAGCTTGCCCGCGAGAACCTGGAGCTGTCCCTCGCGGCGGTGCTGCAAGGCTCGGCGCTGCACCGCGCCCCGCGCACCTCGGAGGACCAGCGCGAGCGCTACGGCCACGTCATGGAGACCATCTCCGACGCCGCGTTCGCCCGCTACCGGACCCTGATCGACGACCCGGACCTGCCGGCATACTTTATGGCCTCCACCCCGGTGGAGCAGCTGGGCTCGCTCAACATCGGCTCCCGGCCGTCCAAGCGCCCCGATTCCGGCGCGGGACTTGAGGGTCTCCGGGCCATCCCGTGGGTGTTCGGCTGGACCCAGTCGCGGCAGATCGTGCCGGGCTGGTTCGGCGTCGGCTCGGGCCTCAAGGCGGCACGCGAGGCCGGGCACTCGGCCCAGCTGGTGGAGATGATGGACGGCTGGCACTTCTTCCGGTCGGTGCTCTCCAACGTGGAAATGACCCTGGCCAAGACGGACATGGACATTGCCGGCTACTACGTCTCCACCCTGGTCCCGGAGGAACTGCACCACCTGTTCCGTGCCATCCGCGCCGAATACGAGCTCACCGTCACCGAGATCCAGAACCTCACGGGCGAGGCCCTGCTGCTCGACGCGCAGCCGACGCTCAAACGCTCGCTGGAAATCCGCGACCAATACCTCGACCCGATCAGCTACCTGCAGGTCGAGCTGCTGCGCCGCGTGCGGTCCGAGGCCGCGGCCGGGGAGGGTATGCCCAACGCGGAGATCGACGAACGGCTCCAACGCGCCATGCTGATCACGGTCAACGGCGTCGCGGCCGGACTGCGCAACACCGGATAGCCCTCCCTCAGCTGTGGCGGGTTTTTCCTGACGCTCCCTCAGGTGTGGCGGGTGTTTTCCGGATCCTCCCTCGGGTGTGGCGGGAGGGTTGGTGGGAGTGCGGCCGGATCTGCGGGAGCGTCGGTGGGGATGCGGCCGGATCTGCGGGAGCGTCGGAGGGGCCGGATAGGGTTGTTCCATGCCGTCGTTCCAGACCAGACTCAAAATCACCGGGCTCAAGCCGGGCAACCCGCCGGAGGCCGTGATGGCGGCGGCCGTTGAGGCGCTCGGGACGCGGCACCACGTGGAGGCCAACCAGCTCGAGATCGCCGGCGGAGTCCCGCAGCTGAACCTGCGCTTCCTGGTCGACGCCACCGCCTACGCCGCCGAGAACAGCCGGGCGCTGGAATCGGCAGCCCTGATGCGCGACGCCGTCGAACGCGTTGCGGTGACCGGAAACCTGACGGTGCTGCGGCGCAACCGGGGCCGCTGGGCGCCGGTCTAGAAGCGCCGGTCTAGAAGCGCCGGTCTAGAAGTCCAGTTCCTCGTCCGGGTCCGACGCCGCGGAGCCGGGTTCGACGACGGGGGAGCGGCTGCCCCGGCGGCGCGTGACCACCAGTCCGACGGCGGCGCCGATCGCCAGGCCGACGCCAACCCCGATCAGCGAGCTCGCCCAGAACGGCAGCCGGGTGGCCGAACCCGTGATGTAGCCCAGGCCCACGGACCAGACAGCCCAGAGCACGCCGCCCAGGGCCGCGCAGAAGCTGAAGCCGCGCGTGGACACGTTCGCGATCCCCGCCGCGGCGGTGGTGGCGAGCCGGCCGCCGGGGATGAAGCGGATCCCGATGATGGCCCCGTAGGTGGACGAGCGGCCTGCCTTGGCGATGGCCAGGTGCACCGCGCTGTGAAACTTGCGGCCCCAGCTCCAGCGGTCCAGCACGTGGCTGAGGCGGCGTTTGAACAGCTGGAACACCATCAGGTCCCCCAGCCAGGAGGCCAACGCGGCAAGGACGGCCACGAGGAACACGTTGGCCCGGCCGTCGGCCGAGAGGGCTCCGGCGGTGATCACCACCATCTCCGACGGGACCGGCGGGAAAATGGCGTCGCCGAGGACAACGGGGATGATCCAGAAATAGATCGCGGATCCCCAGGTGTCCGCATTGGCCAGGTCCATGGGCACAAGGTACCCCATATGAGGCTGTCCGGCGGGTTGCCCTCGGTGCCGCGGGTGGGTTGCGGCCGTGCCGAGCGGCTTAGCGTGCCTCGGAGAGCTCGAGCCTGCTGCGGTACTCCACCGGGCTGCCGGTAATGGGGTCCACAAAGCGGATGCCGCGCGCCAGGAGCTGGAGCGGTTTGGTGTAGTCGTCCGGCGCCTTGTCCAGCAGCTCGGGATAGAAGGCGTCATTCACAATCCCGAGCCCCAGCGAGGCCATGTGCACCCGGAGCTGGTGGGTCTTCCCCGAGTGCGGCTCCAACCGGTACAGTGCGCGGCGCGGCGCGGCGCCGTCCGGCGTGCCGCCGTCGGGCGTTCCGGCGTGGGGGGTGCGGGCGGCCGGCCCGGCGAAGGTGCGGAGCCGTTCGATCCGGGTCTCGGCGTTCGGTTCGCCGTCGATGACCTCGGCCAGCAGGTAGCTGCGGGACTTCGTCATCCGGTTCCGCACCACCACGGGGAAGTCGACGGCGGGATGTCCCGGCGCGGGCTCCGCGGCGGAAACGCACTCATATTCCTTCTGGACCTGGCGCTTCTCGAAGAGCACCTGGTACTTCCCGCGGGTGTCGGGGTTCGTGGAGAGCAGCAGGATGCCGGCCGTCATGCGGTCCAGGCGGTGCATCGGGATCAGGTCCGGCAGCTGAAGCTGGTTCCGGAGGCGCACGAGGGCCGACTCCTGGATGTAGGTGCCGCCGGGGGTGGTGGGCAGGAAGTGCGGCTTGTCCACCACCAGCAGGTGCTCGTCCTGGTGCAGGATGTTCAGCTCCACCGGGATCCGGGGCTCCGGCGGCAGCGAGCGGTAGTACCAGATGAAGGTGTGGCGCTGCAGCGGGGTGGTGCGGTCCAGCGGGATGCCGGCCTCGCCCACGATCTCGCCGGCGTCGAACCGGTCCTCGATGCCCTGCGGGTCGATGTGCCCCCAGCGGTGCATCATGTAGTCCATCGCGGTCTCCCACGGCCCCTCGTCCGGCAGGCGCAGGCGGGTCGCGTTCACGCCGTCGCGCACGGGCAGGGGGGATTGCATCACCGGCCCATTCTACTTTGCCCGCCCGCGCGACCTCCCGCCCTCGCGTCCCCTCATGGCGCCGACGGGAAAATAGTTCTTGACAATAAAAACTGTCGGTGGGCAGACTGGGAGCATGTTGGACATCGAAGTGATTGAGGATCCCGCCGCGGCGGAGGCCTCGCTGGATCCGACCCGGATGCGGATCCTGCGGGAGCTGGCCGAGCCCGGCTCCGCCACGCAGCTCGCCGCGAAGGTGGGGCTGCCGCGGCAGAAGGTGAACTACCACCTGAAGGCCCTCGAGCGGCACGGGCTGGTCGAGCTCGTCGAGGAGCGGCGGCGCGGCAACGTCACCGAGCGCATCCTGCGCGCGACGGCGGCGTCGTACCTGATTTCGCCGTCGGCGCTGGCGTCGGTGGCCCCGGACCCGCACCGGTTTTCAGACCGTTTCTCCGCGTTCTGGCTGCTGGCGCTCGCGGCCCGCATGGTCCAGGAGCTGGGCCAGCTGATCGCCGGCGCGGCCGCGGCGAAACAAAAACTCGCCACATTCGCGATCGACGGCGAGATCACGTTCCGGTCCGCGGCGGACAGGGCAGCCTTCGCCGAGGAGCTCGGCATCGCCGTGACCCGGCTTGTGGACAAATACCACGACGGCGGCGCGGCCCCGTCCGGCAGCCCGGCCGGCGCCCACACCCGGGCGCCGGGGCGCAGGCACCGGCTTGTCGTCGCCCTCCACCCCACCCTGAAAACCCCAACCAAGACCCCACCATCCAAGGAGCAACACCATGACTGACAAGCGCGAATTCGAGATCGTCTACGACACCGAACTGCCGGGCAGCCCGGAGCGTGTCTGGGAGGCGGTCACCAACGACACCCCGGCCTGGATGTTCCCGACGGACCAGTGGCCGGCCGTGAAGACCGTGGAGGAGCGCCCCTCGCACCTGGTCTCCCGGATGGAGGGCCCGGACGGCTGGTTCAACCAGCTCGAGCACGTTCTCGAACCGCTCGACGGCGGCCGGGCGCGGCTGCACTACGTCCACAGCGGCATCTTCACGGACGACTGGGACGGGCAGTACGACGGCGCCAGCAAGCACACCGCGTTCTACCTCCACACCCTCGGCCAGTACCTGGCGCACTTCGACGGCCGGCCCGTGGTCTTCACCGACGTGCAGGCACCGGCCGCGTCGCAGGTCCCGGACGGCTTCGACCGGCTCAAGCAGGCCCTGGGCGTGGACGGCGCCGCGCAGGGGGACACGGTGGAACTGGACCTCGACGGCGTCGGGCATCTTGCCGCCGAAGTGGACTTCTCCAACGAGAACTTCCTCGGGCTGCGGACCGGGGACACGATGTACCGCTTCTTCGGGCGCAACGCCTTCGGGGCGCCGGTGGGCATGACCGTGCACGACTTCAGCGGCCGCGGGGACGCCGCGGCGACGGCGGACGCCTGGGCCGGGTTCCTGGCAAAGGTCTACGCGTAGGCCCTGCCCGCCGTCCTGCCGGTCCGCGGGGTGGGCGCTGGTAGGTCCCAGCGCAGGTTTTCGGGGAGGATAGTGGCCATGATGACCCGCAGACTCCTCCAGCTCCTGATCGGCCTTGCCCTGTACGGCATTTCGCTGGCCATGGTCATCCGCGCCAGCCTGGGGACGGCGCCGTGGGACGTCTTCCACCAGGGGCTGGCGGGGCGGACCGGGCTGAGCCTGGGCACGGTGGTCATCATTGTCAGCTTCCTGGTGCTGCTGCTCTGGATTCCGCTCCGGCAGTGGCCCGGGGTCGGGACCGTCTGCAACGCCGTGCTGGTGGGGGTCTTCGCCGACGTCGGGCTGGCGCTGATCCCGAGGTTTGAGCACCTGGGCGGCCAGGCCGGGCTCCTGGTCGGGGCCGTACTGCTCAACGGCGTGGCCTCGGCCATGTACATCGGTGCGCGGCTCGGGCCCGGCGCGCGCGACGGTCTGATGACCGGGCTGGCCCGCCGCACCGGGTGGCCGGTGCGCGGCGCACGGACCGGCATCGAGGTGGTGGTGCTGGGCGCCGGCTGGCTGCTCGGCGGCTCGGTGGGCGTGGGCACCGTGCTCTATGCGCTAGCGATCGGCCCCCTGGTGCAGCTGCTGCTGCCGCGGTTCACCGTGCCGGAAACCAAGTCCGCCGGTGAAGCCCAGGCCGAAGCGGAGGCGGCCGCGGCAGGGGCATCCACACCGGCGTCGTAGGTTCAGACCCGGAAACACGCCGCCCGGGGTCAACCCCGCGCAGCCCCCGGCAGTGGCTGGCAGGTGGGGCAGTAGTAGATGTCCCGCTCCTCGGCGCCGGTGTCCTTGGCGAGGACCCCGCGGCGGATGGGGGTGTGGCACTTGAGGCAGGGCTGGTGCTCGCGCCGGTACACCCAGTACCCGGGGCGGCCGGCTGTCCGGCCCACCGGCACGCCGCGCGCGTTCAGCACCGTGACCCGCCGGCCCGGGCCCAGGTTGGCCGTGAGCAGGACCTTCGCGTCGGTGATCATCGCCGCCAGGTCGGGCACCGCGGAGACCGGCGTCGCCGGGTGCGCCCCGGAGAGGAAACACGCCTCGCAGCGGTAGATGTTGCCGATGCCGGCCAGGTTGCGCTGGTCCAGGAGTGCGACGCCGATCGGCACGTCGGGCGCCGCGAGCAGGCGCCGCTCGGCTTCGGCCATGTCCCAGTCCGGGCCCAGCAGATCCGGCCCAAGGTGGCCCACAACGGCGTCCTCTTCGGCGGTCGGAATGACTTCCAGCAGCCCGAGCGAGAATCCGACGGCGTCCGCCGAGGCCGTGCGCAGCACGCAGCGGGCGGTGAAGCCGGGCTTGCGCCAGCGCCCGCCGGAGGGGTAGATCTGCCAGGTCCCCTCCATCTTCAGGTGCGAGTGGATGGTGAGCCGGTCCTTGGGCGCCGGGCCGGCCACCCGCATCAGCAGGTGCTTGCCGCGCGGGACCACCTCTTCCACGGTCCAGCCGCCCAGCTTGAGGGTGGCGAAGCGCGGCACCCGGAAGTCGGAGGCGAGCAGCTCCTTGCCCGCCAGCGCGGCGTGCAGCTGCGCGGCGGCGCGGAAAACGGAGTCACCCTCAGGCACGGATCCTCAGTCCCTTCGGGGTGGAGTAGGCGCCGGCCTGGGCGAGGGCGGCGGCGACGGGGGTGTCCAGGATGCCGTGGCCGTTGACCTTTTCCATGATCAGCTTGTCCACCGCGCCGCGTGTCACTACCCCCACGAGGGCTGCCCCGGCGGCGGCCAGGGTGTCGGCGTCGGCGCTGAACGCCAGCAGCGTCTTGCCGCCGCGTTCGACGTAGAGGACCAGCGCGCCGTCGACCAGCACCACCAGGGCGCCCGCCTTCCGGCCGGGCCGGTGGCCGGTGCCGGCCTCCACGTCCTGGGCGGGCCACGGCAGCGCCGCGCCGTAGGGGTTGGCCGGGTCGGTGGCCGCGAGGGCCAGGGCAACGGGCTCGGCCTTGAGCACCTGGGCGTCCTCGACGTAGGAGCGCAACCGGTCCACCGTGGCCGGCACCGCGAACTGGGCGGCGCCGAGGTGTTCGATGAAGTAGCCCCGGCGGCACCGTCCGGCTTCCTCGAGCCGGGCCAGCACCTTGTACATCAGGCCGAAGCCGCCCAGGATGTTTTCCGCCATCACCGAACCCCGGGTGACCACGCCGTAGCGGTCGAGCAGGAGTTCCGCGGTGGCCCGGGCATGGATGGTGGCGTCGAGTTCCGGGGCGGGCAGCGCGGACCAGCGTCCCGCGGCCAGCGGGGGCGTGGCGGCGGCGCCGGCGGCGGAGCCGTAGCGGCCGCCGGTGAGGCCGGGGGACCCGAGCAGCCCGGTCCCGTGGGCGCGGCCCAGCCGGCTGAGCCGGGGGGCGCGGGCGCGCGGGGCGCGGCCCACCTGCCGGTGCGCGGTGTGCCCGCCGGCGATGAGGGCCCGCACCGGGGCGAAGGTGTCGCCGGTGATCCGGCCGGCCCAGGCCAGGTCCCAGAGCGCGGACACCACGTCCCGGTCGCTGAGCACCGTGTCCATGCCGCCGGCGATGTCGGTCAGCTGCCGGAAGAAGTAGCCGCCGCCGTTGTTCTGCAGGTGGTCCAGGAGCCGTTGCTGGGCGTCGCCGGGCACAAAGTCCAGGGCCGGGTTCAGGGTCAGTTCGGCAGAATCGGCGAGGTGCAGGCTCACCCAGCCGTCGTTGCCGGGCAGCGAGCCGGCCCCGGACCAGAGGACCTCGCCGGCGGCCATCAGCTCGTCGAGCATGGCCGGCTGGTAGTTGGAGACGCGGCTGGCCAGGACCAGCGGTTCCCAGGCGGAGGCCGGAATCGGCACGCCGGAGAGCTGGTCGATGGCCGTGATGATGCCGTCCAGGCCGCGCAGCGCCGACTGGCCACGGCCGCCGGGCGTCCGCACATGCTGCCACGCGGGCAGGAACCGGCCGTACGCGGCATTGTCCACGGGTTCCACCTCGGCCCGCAGCACGGCCAGGGACCGGCGCCGGAGCTTGCGGAGCACCTCGGCGTCGCACCACTCACTGGCACTTGCCGGGGGCGGGACCGCCGGGGCAGGGGCGTCTGCTGTTTCCCCAGGACCCCCGCCATCCGGTGCCGTAGCGTGCGGGCGGAACTCGCCCTCAACGGCGCGCCCATCCGCGGCCAGCCGTTTCAATGCCGTGCTGACGACGGCGACGCCGAGTCCCAGCCGGGCGGCCGCCTCGTCTGCGGTGAAGGGCCCGTGGGTGCGGGCGTAGCGTGAGACCAAGTCACCCAGCGGGTCCGCGACGGGTTCGATGAATGCGAGCGGCACGCCCATGGGCAGCGGGACGCCGAGGGCGTCGCGCAGCCTCGCGGCGTCTTCCACCGCGGCGAACCGTTCCACGCCCCCGATGTTGACCTTGATCGCGCGGTTGGCCCGCTGCAGCGCGTCCAGGTGGGCTGCGGCGTCGGCGGCATCGGCGCCGGGTACCTCGGGCGCTCCGGGCGCCTCCGGTTCGGGCACCATGGCTTCCGGTTCGGGCCCGGCGTCCGGCCCGGCGCCGGCTGATCCGGCCGCCGCTGCGTCACCCTGCGCGTCCCGATCGGCCTGCAGCCGGGCGGCGACTTCCTCGGGGGTGAGCGGGCCCAGCAGCCGGAGCAGGTCGGCCACGCCCTCCAGCCCGCGCATCCTGCGGTCCGGGGCGAGGCGCTGCAGCTCGCGTTCGGTGGCCTCGATGACCTTCGCGTCGAGCAGTTCGCGCAGCTCCACCCGGCCCAAGAGTTCGTTGAGCAGGGTCGAGTCCAACGCGAGGGCGGCGGCGCGGCGCTCGGCGAGCGGGGAATCGCCCTCGTAGAGGAACTGCGCCACGTAGCCGAACAGCAGGGACTTGGCGAACGGTGAGGGCTGCTGCGTGGTGGCCTGCAGGATCCGCAGTTCGCGCCGTTCGATCGAGGCGGCGATGTCCTTCAGCGCGGGAAGGTCGTAGACGTCCTGCAGGCATTCGCGCACGGTTTCGAGCACGATCGGGAAGGTCGGGTACTTCCGGGCGACGTCCAGCAGCTGGGCCGAGCGCTGCCGCTGCTGCCAGAGCGGCTGGCGTTTGCCCGGGGTCTGCCGGGGCAACAGCAGGGCCCGGGCGGCGCACTCCCGGAAGCGGGAGGCGAAGAGCGCGCTGCCACCAACCTCGGCGGTCACAATTTGTTCCAGTTCCTCGGGTTCGAAGAGGAACAGCTCGGCGCCGGGTGGTTCGTCCTCCATCATCGGCACCCGGAGCACAATGCCGTCGTCGGCGGCCATCGCGGAGCCATCCATCCCGTAGCGCTGGTGCAGCCGCTGGCCCACGGCGAGGGCCCAGGGCGCGTGCACCGGCATGCCGAAGGGGCTGTGCAGCACCACACGCCAGTCGCCGAGCTCGTCGTGGAACCGCTCCACCACCAGGGTCGTGTCGCTGGGGACCACCTCGGTGGCGAGTTTCTGCTCGGCGAGGTACTGGATGAGGTTGTTGGCGGCGAAGTCGTCCAGCCCGCTGGCCTTGCAGCGCTCGGTGGCGGGGCCGACGTCGGACGCGGAGAGTTCGCGCACGAACGCTCCGAGGGCGCGGCCCAGGTCCACCGGCCGGCCCAGGGAGTCGCCCTTCCAGAACGGCAGCTTGCCGGGCTGGCCGAAGGCGGGGGAGACCAGGACGCGGTCGTGCGTGATGTCCTCGATCTTCCAGCTGGTCGCGCCGAGGGCGAAGACGTCGCCGACCCGGGACTCGTAGACCATCTCCTCATCCAGCTCGCCGACGCGGCGCCCGCCCTTGGCCGGCGACGCCTGGCCCCCGGCCTTTCCGTCGCCGGAGCCGCCGGGGGAGCCGGTGCCTTCCACCTCGGTGCCGATGATGTACACCCCGAACAGCCCCCGGTCCGGGATGGTGCCGCCGGAGGTCACGGCCAGCCGCTGCGAGCCCGGGCGGCCCTCGATGGTGCCGGCGTTGCGGTCCCAGACGATCCGCGGCCGCAGCTCGGCGAATTCGTCCGAGGGGTAGCGCCCGGCGAGCAGGTCAAGGGTGGCCTCGAAGGCGGAGCGCGGGAGCGAGGCGAAGGGCGCGGAGCGGCGCACGGTCGCGAACCATTCCTCGACGTCGATCGCGCCGAGGGCGGTCGCTGCGACGGTCTGCTGGGCGAGGATGTCCAGCGGGTTGGCCGGGACGTAGAGCCGCTCGATCTTGCCGTCCAGCATCCGTTCCACGGTAATGGCCGTGTGGACGAGGTCCGCCCGGTGCTTGGGGAAGAGTACGCCCTGGGAGATCTCGCCGACCTGGTGGCCGGCGCGGCCCACCCGCTGCAGCCCGCTGGCCACCGACGGCGGCGACTCGACCTGCACCACAAGGTCCACGGCGCCCATGTCGATGCCGAGTTCCAGCGAGGAGGTGGCCACGACGCAGCGCAGCCGGCCGGATTTCAGGTCGTCCTCGATCAGGGCCCGCTGGTCCTTGGACACGGACCCGTGGTGGGCCCTGGCGAGCACCGGGTCCGCGCCCGCGGTGCTGCCGGCCTGCGCCATCAGGTGCGCCGGGGTGCCGGTCGATGTGGGCGTGGCATCGATAAAGTCCGGTGCCGCGCCGCCGGCCTCATCCCAGCCGCCGGAGCCCATCAGCTGGCGTTCGGCGTAGATTTCGTTGAGCCGGGCGGTGAGCCGTTCGGCCAGCCGGCGGGAGTTGGCGAACACGATCGTGGACTGGTTGGCCAGCACCAGGTCCACGATCTTTTCCTCGACATGCGGCCAGATGGAGGCGTGCGGCTGCAGCCCGGACGCCGGCCCGGAGTCGAAGGCCCCGGCCGCGCCCTGGAGGTCGGACATGTCCTCGACCGGAACGGAGACCGTCAGGTCCCAGGTTTTCTTCGACGGCGGCGCGACGATTTCCGCCGGGGCGGAGCCCGCGAGGAACTGCGCCACGAGTTCCTTGGGCTCCACGGTCGCGGAGAGGCCGATGCGCTGCGCGGGCTTGGGCAGCAGGGCGTCGAGGCGTTCCAGGGAGACGGCCAGGTGCGCGCCGCGCTTGGTGCCGGCGACGGCGTGGACCTCGTCCACAATGATGGTGTCCACCTCGTCCAGGGTCTCCCGCGCCTTCGAAGTGAGCATCAGGAAGAGGGATTCGGGCGTGGTGATGAGGATGTCCGGCGGGTGGCTCAGCAGCGAGCGGCGGTCTGCCGCCGTCGTGTCCCCGGAGCGGACGCCTACGGTGATCAACGGCGCGGGCAGGTCGAGGCGCTTGGCGGTCTGGGTGATGCCGATCAGCGGGGCGCGGAGGTTGCGTTCGACGTCGACGCCCAGCGCCTTGAGCGGGGAGATGTACAGCACCCGGGTTTTCCGCTTCGGTGCCTTCCGCCGCGCCGGTTTGGCGGCGGGGTCCAGGCCAGGCAGCTCCGGCGGTTCCTCGGGCGCGGAGACCAGCAGCCGGTCCAGGGCCCAGAGGAAGGCGGCGAGGGTCTTGCCGGAACCGGTGGGGGCCACCACGAGGGCATGCGCGCCAGAGGAAATGGCGTTCCAGGCGCCGTTCTGTGCCGGGGTGGGCGCGGAAAATGCGCCCAGGAACCACTCCCGGGTCGGCCGGCTGAACCGGTCCATGGCTTCGGCTGCGAGTGTGCCGCCGGCGAGTCCCTGCCCCTTCATTCCTCCATCATGCCTTAAGGCACCGACAGCATTTGGCGGTGCCTTAAGGCCGAGGCGCGATCAGGGCGGACGCTACGCCGCGGTGAACGCCCCGATGGTCAGGAGGTTGATGCCCGCTTCGCTGCAGGCGTCCTTGGGAGCGGCGAGGAACAGCGACGCCGTGTCCTCCGGCGGGTAGACCCGGAATCCCGCGGCCGGAGTGCGGGTGCAGCCTTGGTAGTTTCCGGCCTGCGTGTAGCGCAGGGTGGCGCTGCCGGCCTTGCCCGGTGCGAGCAGCACGTCGGCCACCGGGGTGGAGTCGTCGCGCGTGGCCGCGGCGCCGATCGGCTCGCCCTCGGCGCTTGCCGTGAGGGAGACCCCGGCGAAGCCTTTCAGCAGGCACGGTTCCGCACCGGAGTTGGTCAGCACGAGCTGCATGTAGACGCTGCCCGCGGCGCCGCCGCCCTTGGCGTCCAGGGCAGCGGTGAGATTCGCGGCCTTGCACAGCGCGGGACCGGCCGCAGCGGCGGACGAGGCGGCAGCGGCCGCCACGCCGGACGCCGTCGGGGACTGGCTCGAGGAGGGCGACTGGCTGGCCGGGGACGACGACGCCGGTGCGGGCGCCGTGGCGCCCTGGGACTGGCTCTGGCCACAGCCGCTGAGCAGCAGCGCCACGGCGGCGGCCGCCGTCACGGAAGTAATTACCAGTCTGTGTTTCTTGTGCTGAGGCCTCATAGCACAACCTTTATGGTGCGCGGCCGGCAGAGTCAACGACGCCACGACGGAGGGCCCGGATTGACGCCCGGATTGTGATTTCCGGGCGCCAGCCCGGGCCCCAGTTACCGGCGGGCTACCCGCTTCCGGGTTATTCCGGCCGGCCAGGGCCGGCGGCAGGGACCCTTGCGGGCGCCGGCCTGCGGCTCCGGGCCAGCGCGAGGCCGCCCAGGCCGAGGCCGCCGACGCCGGCTACCAGTCCCGCCCAGCTGCGCAGCTGGCCGCCGTCGTCGGTCACCGCGGAAGCCTGGGCGGCTCCGGCGGCGGAGTCCGCGTGCCCGGTGCCGTGGCCGTCACCGTGCCCGTCGGCTGCCGGGGCGCCGGCCGTCACGGTCAGCGACGGCGCCGGGGACTTCAACGCGTGGGCGTCCTGGCCCCCGGCAGGAACCTGGGACCAGTCGACCTGGCCGGTTTCGCAGCTCTGCAGGGTCGGGAAGTACAGCGTCTTGCCGGCCGCGTCCGGGAGCTTGACCGAGAGCACCAGCGAATCCCGGAGTTCGGGGCTCAAGGGCGCCTTGGCGGTGTAGACGATCTGGCTGGTCCGCTTGGTGATCGCCGAACCGTCGGGCAGTTTTTTCGGTTCGGGCAGCTGCTCCGTGATCTTGGCGGCGGTCCAGTTGGGGTTCACGTTGGGCTGTGCATCGTTGAGTTCGGGCGGGAGCGTGATGGTCACTTTGGTGGTGCCGGAGCCCTCGCAGCCGTGCGGGATGGCGAAGGTCAGCAGGGCGGGGGAGCCCGCGGTGGTCTGGTCCGGGGAGACCCCCACGTGGGCCGAGGCGCCGCTGACGCCGGCGAGCATCAGGGCCGCGGTGCCACCCGCGACGGCGGCGCCGGCCAGGGCGCGACGGAGGGCCGAAGTGTGCCTGGTGGATGCGGGCTGTACGGATTCGGGCATGGTGGATTTGGGCGCGGCAGTCGTCAAAACGGGTGCCTTTCAGGCGTGCGCGCGGCCCTCGGGCGGCGCGCGGAAACGGGGGGAGGCGCGGCGGAACAGCCCGGGTTCGTGGGCTCCCGGCCGCGGCGGGAAGGAATGTTAGGAAAAGGCGACGACGGCGGGCGGCCCGCGCCGGCACTCGCGCCGGACGTTGCGCCAGGGCAGCGGGAGGGACTCAGCGGGCCACAGGGGCAGGGCGCGCAGGGCGACGGGACGCGGGGTTACCGGGGCCGGGAGCTGGACCAGCGGGCGGAGCCACGCCGCGAGCTGCCAAAGCGCGTCCTCGCCACGGGCCAGGAGCAGGGCACAGGCGAGCGTCGCCAGGGTGTGGCCGGCGAACATGGAGAGCGCGAGGGCCGAATCCAGGGCGTGGGGCTGCAGGTGCCCGGCCGGGACCGGAAGCGGGATACCGCCGTCGTGGTGCCCGGGGGTGCCGAAGTGGCCGCTGCGGGTTACGGCGCCCGCTATCGGTGCGCTGAACGCAGCGAAGGCTTCGTGCAGCACCACCTGCCCGGCGCCCAGCAGGCCCGTCATGGCGGGAATGTTCAGTTTCAGCCGGGTGGCCGCGGTGGACACCAAGCCGGTGAGCGCCAGGAAAGCGGCCAGGATGGCGGGGGCGGGAAGCTGGCCGCCGCCGACGACGTGCGCGGCCGCGGCGAGGGCCACGATCGTCGTGGCCACCATGGCCGAGCGGAGCGAATGGAAAGGCGTCCGGGCGGGGGACGTGCGCACGGAGTCCTCCCTCACGGCTCGACGCTGGCAGCGGTATGCCCTAATTCTACCGGCTGTCGAAACAGGCCCGGCAGCTTAAACCGGGCGGCCGCCACCTGGCGCGGGCGGCTGCCGGCCAGCGGGCACCCCGGTCCGGAGACCGGGGTGCCGACAGGTTCGGCCGGGGTCAGTTGACTGCGGCCCCGGCGGTTGCGGCGCTGACGTCGGCGGGCGCTGCGTCGCCGGCCGAGGTGCCCGCCCCGGCGAGGCGGATCCAGGTGTCCACCACGGTGTCGGGGTTCAGCGAGACCGAGTCGATGCCTTCCCCGACCAGCCATTCGGCGAAGTCCGGGTGGTCGCTGGGACCCTGGCCGCAGATGCCCACGTACTTGCCGCGCGCCTTGCACGCCTTGATGGCCATGCTCAGGAGCTTCTTGACGGCGAGGTTGCGCTCGTCGAAGCTGCCGGCGACGATCGCGGAGTCCCGGTCCAGGCCCAGGGTCAGCTGGGTCATGTCGTTGGAGCCGATGGAGAAGCCGTCGAAGTAGTCCAGGAACTCGTCCGCCAGCAGCGCGTTGGACGGGATCTCGCACATCATGATCACCTCGAGGCCGTTTTCGCCGCGGCGCAGGCCGTTTTCCGCGAGCAGGTCGATGACGCCGCTGGCTTCGTCCAGGGTGCGCACAAACGGGATCATGAGCTTGACGTTGGTCAGGCCCATCTCGTTGCGGACGAAGGAGAGGGCCTCGCACTCGAGGTCGAAGCAGTCGCGGAAGGTCGGCTCCAGGTAGCGGGAGGCGCCGCGGAAGCCGATCATCGGGTTCTCTTCGTGCGGCTCGTAGGCCGGTCCGCCGAGCAGGTTGGCGTATTCGTTGGACTTGAAGTCGGACATCCGGACAATCACCGGCTCCGGCGCGAACGCCGCGGCGATGGTGGCCACGCCCTCGGCGAGGCGCTTGATGTAGAAGTCGCGCGGGCTGTCGTAGGCGGCGATCCGTTCCCGGATTTCGGCGGTGACGTCCGCGGGCTGCTCGTCCAGGTTCAGCAGCGCCTTGGGGTGGATGCCGATCTGCCGGTTGATGATGAATTCCAGCCGGGCCAGGCCCACGCCGTGGTTGGGGAGCTGGGCGAAGGTAAAGGCCTGCTCCGGGGTGCCGACGTTCATCATGACCTTGACCGGGGCCTCGGGCAGCTGGGTGATCTCGGTTTCCTCGACGCTGAAGTCCAGCAGCCCCGCGTAGATGACGCCGGTCTCGCCGTCGGCGCAGGAGACGGTCACGTCGAGTCCGTCGGTGAGGGCGTCCGTGGCGTCGCCGGTGCCGACGACGGCGGGAATCCCCAGTTCACGGGCGATGATGGCCGCGTGGCAGGTGCGTCCGCCGCGGTTGGTCACGATTGCGGAGGCGCGCTTCATGATCGGTTCCCAGTCCGGGTCGGTCATGTCCGCGACCAGGACGTCGCCGGTCTTGAAGGCGGCCATCTGGTCGATCGCGGTGAGGATCCGGACGCTGCCGGCGCCGATCCGCTGGCCGATGGCGCGGCCCTCCACCAGGACCGGGCCGGACCCGTTCAGGCGGAAGCGGCTCAGGCTGCCGGAGGCCCGGCGGGACTGCACCGTCTCGGGGCGTGCCTGCAGGATGTAGAGGCCGCCGTCGAACCCGTCCTTGCCCCATTCGATGTCCATCGGGCGCCCGTAGTGCTTTTCGATGGCGACGGCGTGCCGGGCGAGCTGCTCGACGTCGTCGTCGGTGAGGCTGAAGCGGTTCCGCAGCGACGCCTCCACCGGGACGAAGTCGATGGTGTGGCCGATTTCGCGGTTGCTCGTGTACGTCATCTGGAGCGCCTTCTCGCCCAGTCCGCGCTTGAGGATCGCCGGGCGGCCTGCCGCCAGGGCGGGCTTGTAGACGTAGAACTCATCCGGGTTCACGGCGCCCTGGACCACGGCCTCGCCCAGGCCGTAGGACGAGGTGACGAAGACGGCGTCCTTGAACCCGGATTCAGTGTCCATGGTGAACATGACGCCGGAAGCGCCGACGTCGGAGCGGACCATACGCTGCACGCCCGCGGAGAGCGCCACCTCGGCGTGCTCGAACTTGTGGTGCACGCGGTAGGCGATGGCCCGGTCGTTGTAGAGGGACGCGAAGACGTCCTTGATGGCGGCCAGGATGTTCTCTATGCCGCGGACATTCAGGAAGGTTTCCTGCTGGCCGGCGAAGGAGGCGTCGGGGAGGTCCTCCGCCGTCGCGCTGGAGCGGACGGCCCAGGAGAGGTCCTCGGAGCCGCCGTGCTTGTCCACCAGCTTCTGGTAGGAGTCGCGGAGCTGCGCCTCGAAGTCCGGCAGGAAGGGGGTTTCGCGCATCAGGGTGCGGATTTCCTGGCCCGCGGCGGCCAGGGCCGTGACGTCGTCGGTGTCCAGGCCCACCAGCCGGTCGGCGATCTTCCGGTCCAGTCCGGAGTCCGCCAGGAAGCTGCGGTAGGCGTCCGCTGTTGTGGCGAAGCCATCGGGAACCTGGACGCCGGCGGACGTCAGGTTCTGCACCATCTCGCCGAGGGAGGCGTTCTTGCCGCCCACCCGGTCCAGGTCCTTGAGGCCGAGTTCTGAGAACCAGAGGATGTCCGTCGTCATGGTTGCTGCTCCTTTGCAGATGGTGGCATACGGTAACGCCGCCCCTCGCGGGCGGCCGCCGGTTGATGGGCGCAAGTCCTGTCCACAGTGACAGGTCGGCGTGGGGGTTTCCACACGATGTGGCCCACGCAACACTTGTGAAGCGTGGCCTCAGTGCTTGAGGTTCATCTTCTGGAGGATGGTGGCCGCCATTTCCTCGACGGAGACGCTGGCCGAATTGAGGTAGGGAATCCCGTGTGAGACGTACAGCCGTTCGGCGCTGCGCAGTTCGAAGCCGCACTGCCGGAGGGATGCGTAGGGCGAGCCGCGGCGGCGTTCGGTGCGGACCTGGCTTAGGCGCAGGGGGTTGGTGGTGAGGCCGAAACACTTCGACACGAACGGCCGCAGCGGCTTGGGGAGCCCTTCGCGTTCGAAGTCCTCGTCCACCAGCGGAAAGTTCGCGGCGAAGATGCCGTGCTGCAGGGCCAGGTACATGGTGGTGGGCGTCTTGCCGCAGCGGGACGGGGCCACCAGGATCACCTGCGCCTTTTCGAGCGCCCGGAGGCTTTGGCCGTCGTCGTGCTCCATGGCGTATTCGACGGCGGCCATCCGGGACTGGTAGCGGGCGGCGTTGCCCAGCCCGTGGGCCCGGCCGGGTTCCCCGCTGGCTTCGGAACCCAGCGCCCGCTCCAGCTGGCCGACGTGCGTGCCGATCAGATCCACGATGATCCCCTTGCAGGTGCCCAGGGTCTGGCGGATGTCGCTGCCGACGGCGGTGGAGAACACGATGGGCTGCAGGCCGGTGGCGGCCAGGTTGTCGATCACCTTGACGACGGCGCGGGCCTGGTCGACCGTGGTGATGAAGGGGACCGTGATGCGGTCAAAATCGTTCTCCGGGAACTGCGTGAGCAGGGTGTTGCCGAGCGTTTCCGCGGTGATGCCCGTGCTGTCCGAAAGGAAGTAGACCGGGCGGGGAGCGTCATTGGTCATGAACGCATTGTGCACCAACGGGGGCCGCGCGGTCTTCCATGACGCCGACGCCGGCGCCGGGGGCTCGCCGGAGGCCGGGGAGTAGGCTGTGACCCACATCACCCAAGGAGGCCGGATGAGCTACAAATATCGCACTGTCAGGGTCCGCGGCACGGACCTGGTCGGCACGATTGCCCGCAGGCACGGGGGCGCGCCCGAAATCTACGAGACCTCGAAGGACCCGAGTACCTCCGTGGTTCCGGTGTTCTTCCCGGAAACCGGCGAGATCCGCTTCTTCGACCGGAAGGTGCTGGAGGACGTGGTGAGCCCGGCCGGGTAGCGGCCTAGTCCGCGGTGTCCGTTCCTCGGCCGGGCTGATCCGCCGATGACTCGCGGAAGACCAGGACGGGGCAGTGGGCATGGTGGACCGCCTGGGTGGACACGGAACCAAGCAGCAGCCCGGCGAATCCCCCGTGGCCCCGTGAGCCGACGGCAACGAAGTCGGCGTCCCGCGAGGCCTCCACGAGCACCGAGGCGGCGCTTCCTTGCACAATACGTCCGCTGATTTGAACGCCCCGGCCCCGGACCCTGGCAAGTTCCTCGTCGAGAATCGATTGCGCATCCGTTTGGAACACCTGGTAATCCCAAGCCTGGCCGAGGGCGTCGGTGACGTAAGGGAAATGCCAGGCCGTGATGGCCAGCACTTCACCGCCGCGTGCTTTGGCTTCTTCAACAGCCCAATCCATTGCCGCTCGGGACTGCTCAGATCCGTCTACGCCCACCACGATTCGGTAGCTCTCGTTTCCGGCCATAAGTCTTCCTTCCGAATGCCGGGCCCGTAACCGGGGGTGCAGTGATCCCTCATCCTGACACGCCCGGGCCCGGGCCGGCAGTGCCATTGGGCAGGGATCCCGCAGTCTGCAGCAGGTTCAGCCGATCCGTTCGGCCAAGGCCACGATAAGACCCTCCGGGCCGCGCACGTAGGCCATCCGCCAGGCATCCTCATACCGGCCGATGCCGCCGACCAGGCCGTATCCCTCCGCGGCCAGCCGGTCGACGTGGGCCTCCAGATCGTCGACCTCGAAACCCAGGCTGCGCAGCCCGAGCTCGTTGGCCATGGCGGACGGCGATCCCGGGACCGGGTCCGGCCGGACAAAGCTGGAGAGCTCCACGCCGGTGCCGCCGTCGGGGGTTCGCAGCATGACGATTTCGGTGCGGGAATCCGGGATGGCGATAACGGTGTCGATGAAGTCACCCTCGACGAAGGTCCGGCCCTCCACCTCGAGCCCGAGTCCGACGAAGAACGCCGTCATCCGCTCGAGGTCCTGGACCGTGACGCCGACGTGGTCGAAGCGCATGATCCGTGCCATAGGCAGCACCTCCTCATGATCGTTTCCGGGTGGCCCCGGGCGGAGCCTACCGCCGAACTCTACGGCTGACCGGGGGCGTGGGGAAGGCCGCACTCCCGCGCGTGGGCAGTCCGTTTCCTTGCCTCGGAACGCGGGAGGGACGAAAATGAGCGCAAGGCGAGCTTTTCCATCCGCAAACAACTAAGGGAGATTCTCATGTTGCTTTGGATAGCCATCATCATTGCCGTCCTCTGGCTCCTCGGCTTGCTCGGCAACATCGGCGGCGGGTTCATTCACCTGCTGCTGGTCATCGCCGTGGTTGTCCTGATCTTCCACTTCCTGCGGGGCAGGACGCGCACGTAGAGGCGACTTCGGGGGCGGTCGCCGCGGGCGTCCATGTACGAGCTGGTGCCCGCAGCTTCGTGGCGGGCTTCGACGGAGTCAGACTTGGATATACCGAAGGTGGAGCAGTCCGGAGGAAAACACTATTCGGATGGGCCAGCAGCCAATTCAGTTAACTAGTTCGGCGTCGATAATCTCGTCCTCTTCGGCCCGGTGTCCTGGCTTGGTCAGCTCAAGGCTGGCGAGGTGTTTTTGGAGCCGCTTGGACATGGGGAAGAATGTGCCCAGGGTGAGGCCGCCGGAGAAAACTGCACCGATATAGGGGATGGCCTTAGCGACTCCGTTGGCGAAGAGTTGCTTGGTCATGCTTTTGCCGAGATGGCCGGCGACCTTTTTCACGATCGGGTAGATGATCCCCTTGGTGAGGGCCTTCTGCGGTAGTTTCTTAGCCACATTGGCGGCGATCATGTTCGCGACTTTTGCCACTCCACCCTGGGCGATTTGCACGCCGAACATCACACCGATGAACAGGATCAGCATGCTTTCGGTTGCCTCATCGATTTCTTCCCCAGCATCCACAAACAGATCCGGCCAACTGTAGATGTAGGCCAGTTTCTGGGCGACCCGAAGCAGGTGGCCCATGTACTGAGCGAGGTCGGCTGGGACAGTGCCAATCATTGCGAAACCGCCGGGGATACCCGCGAGGGCTGAGAGGCCGGTGACTTTGCTCGTCTCATAAGCGATAGAGGTGTTTGCGACCTCAGTGATGACCTTGAGAGGGATACCCGCCGCCGCTGGAGTGTCGGCGATTGCCCTCTCGATCTGTTCCTCAGTGCAGTGGCGCTTGAGCGCCGTTCGGAGGTAGGCGGCCCTACTGATCCTCACGCCCGGAAGCTTCGCCGCAGCGTCCAGCACCTGGCTGAAATTCGATCCAGGTTTCTCAATCTCTTGGGTGTCGGTCATGGGTAGATCGTATAGGTGGGCTCCGACCTTCATGTTCATCTGCGAAGATAACCGCGGCCATAGGGTGCGGCGCAGAGTTATCCGCTGGGCTCGCGTTTTGTGCGGAAGCTTTGCCGATTCTTTGCCCATCTGAGACTGTATGGAGCCGGTTGGGGCGTGGCTGCCAGGAGTGGCTAACAGTCAACGTGCCGCATTAGGTGTCTTGGCCCCGCTACCCTTGCTCCAGCAGAATCAACAATGGTTGCCTCAAGCGCCGGCCCAATGGCTCTCATTCGGCCGCCCTCAGTAATTCGCCGACGGCGGTGATTAAGGACCTGACGAATGCCTCGTTTGTTGTTTTACCTCGGCGTAATGCTCGTGTCGACGATCGTGATGATATTTTCTGATCCAGGCGGCTGGATTTTCGCAGTCTCCGGCGGGCTTGCGGTAGGCTTCGCTGTTCCTCTGGTAGACACGCTGGTTAATCACCTGCGCCTGCTGAAGATTGCTTGGTACTCGCTCTGTACCTGGAATAGGCGAGTCCGTATCTCGGCGTCGTACCTCTATCGCATTCGGGTCGACGGCGACTACCTTCTCGTGAAGGGAACACGGTTCGACCATTATCAGCCAGTAGGCGGCGTCTACAAGACTCATCCATCATCGTCAGGCAGGCTTATGGACCTCAACGTACTTGACGATGACTTGTTGGCCCCAGACAAAGTGAGTGAAGCAGACCTCAGGATCCGCGTTCCAGGCAGGAATCTACTGTCATTTGTGAAGTGGTACGAAGAAGAACGAGGTCGTGAAACCGACGGCTGGCGCGAGTTCTATGAGGAGCTTGTTGCCACTGGCATACTCCCGGGTGAGACTTTCCGCGTAATCAAATACGACCGGATAACGCGCCGTTACAACCCATTGAGATACAGCGAATGGGCGCAAAGCAAAGAACTACTGATTGCAGACATCTTGGACCTTCTGCCCACGGATGAGCAACTCGCAGAACTGAGGAAGCTCAGGGACGACCCCGATCCTCGGATCCTTTGGGCATCCGAGAGACAGATTAGGCGATTAGGAGCGGCAGAGGGCGCGTCCAGCCAGACGACGCGGATCGCCGTGACAGCAGTGTGGACAATTGACGCAACAAACTGAGCTCTTGAACGGCAGCAGCTGCATGTCCCAGGAGGACTGTAAGTAAGTCACTCCTGTGAATTCAGGGCCCTCTTACGGAGAAAGTAAATCTGAATCAGAGGAGATTGAACCTGCTATCTGAGCGCGCTGAGGACGAAGAACCGTTCGAAGAACGCACCGAGCTTGGCGATGACTTTCTGTATTTTCTCGCCGTGTCCGACGGCCGCGGCGAACGGGAAACTGGCGGCAGGCGGGAGGCGTACTCAGTCGCGCGTGCACAGTTCGATGCCGAGTGCGAGACTCTCACCGGCCGTCTCCGGGGCGCCGAGGACGAGATCAGCTCCTGGTCAAGATCAATGGCTCACCGCCGCTGTGGCGGGGAGCATTATTCATCCGGGACTCGCGAGCAGCCGTGCCCGGTGTGACTCGAACGAAGCAGGCCGGGGCGGCATCCTGTTCGCCCTCAGGCGTACTTGGGATCCCACTCCAGCGGGGCGTCATCATGCCACCAGCGGCGCAGCGGCTCGAATTCGCCGGGGAAGTCGTGCCGGTTCACTTTGACGACGGCGTCGGCCGGCGCCTCGCGCTCCTCGGTGGACAGCCTAAACTGTGAAGAGCCAGATTCAGGCCCCGGGACTGCCCCCCGGTTACACCCTCAATGTGAAGATCCGGATATTCTATGGACATGGATTACGGATATAGAACACTATCTGTCAAAGAATTTATTTATTCCCTCGACTCGTTAACCGTTGACGAATGGGAGCGGGGAATGTACGCCCTAGTGAGGGGGTTCCCCGGCCTTGACCGCGTTAGCGGTGCTGCCACTTACCTCATTGACCTAACAGCGCATCAAGATCCGGTAGTCGATGCGCAGATCAATGCGGCCAGGCAGGCCGCTTGGGAAGTGATGAAGCAAACCCCGTGGTCGCAAACAAATCAGCACATGGTCGACAGCGTGCTGAAAGCCGTTTCTGCAATTGTAATCATGGACATTGTCCCGTTTGAAAAAATCTCAATCGCATTCGCCCCTTTCCGCTTCTCGAATGTCTGGTTGCCAGTCTCGTGGGGTAGCTCGGATGCCTAGGGCATGAGCGAAGGGCTCAGCAGGTAGCCCCAATGTCTGCTGAGCAGGCAAACAGCAGGGTGCAACTGTCTTGTTCTAAGACTTTTTAGCCCTACGTTTGCGCGCTCTATGTGCATGTGCGCCGTAACATCCTGGCCGCGCAACTGAGGGTGGCCTTGGACGACGCAAGAGGCCGGCGACTCCAGAGGCTGTGACGAGGCTGGCCCAGATGGAGCTTCCATCTCTCTGAGGTGAAAGACCTTCGCGCCGCCGCGGGGCTCGAACGCCTGCATTGGCATCCGGTTCCGGCGTCGGTACTCGAAAAATGCACCAAAGATGCACCACGAAGCGCCTGAAAATGCAGAAAACCCCCGGTTTCCCGGGGGTTTTCGTTGGCGGTGACGGTGGGATTTGAACCCACGTTGGCTTTTACACCAAACAACATTTCGAGTGTTGCACCTTCGGCCGCTCGGACACGTCACCAACCTGACTAGGGTACCGGAGCAAGGCGCCCAACCCCAAAACGGCGCCCAAACGGCGCCATCCGCGCCCCGCCCGCGCCGCGCCCCGCGCCGCCGAAGCTTCCCCCGGCCCGCCCGCGGCACTAGATTCGTAAGCAAGATGAGCACCCCGAACAACACAACCCCAGCCCCAACCACCGCAACCGCATACTGGACCGTCGGCCCGGAGCAGGGCGAACTCCGGCGCGAGGAACTGCCGGCCCCCGGCCCCGGCGAGGCCCTCGTGCGCTCGCTCTACTCAGGCATCAGCAAAGGCACCGAAATGGTGGTGCACCACGCCAGCGTGCCCGAGTGCATCGCCGAGGAAATGGCGGCACCGCACCAGGAAGGCCACTTCCCGTCGCCGGTGAAGTTCGGCTACCTCTCCGTCGGCGTCGTCGAGGACGGCCCCGCGGACTGGCTGGGCAAGACCGTCTTCTGCCTGTACCCGCACCAGGACCGCTACATCGTCCCGGTCGAGTCCCTCACAGCAGTCCCGGCGAACGTCCCCGCCCGCCGCGCCGTGCTCACCGGCACCGTGGAAACCGCGGTCAACGCCCTCTGGGAGGCTGGCCCGCGGCTCGGCGACCGGGTTGCCGTTATTGGCGCCGGCCTGGTCGGCGGCATGGTCGCCAAACTCCTCGGGACCTTCCCGCTCGGCCAGCTCCAGCTGATCGACGTCGACCCCGCCAAGCGCGCCGTCGCCGAGACCCTCGGCGTCGACTTCACCCACCCCGACGATGCCCTGCCCGACTGCGACATCGTGATCCACTGCTCCGCCTCGCAGGCCGGACTCGAACGCGCCCTGCAGCTCGTGGGCGACGAAGGCGAAATCATCGAGATGTCCTGGTACGCGGACCGCCGGATCACCCTGCCGCTGGGGGAGGACTTCCACGCCCGGCGGCTCTCCATCCGCGCCAGCCAGGTGGGCGTCGTGGCCCGCGCCCGCCGCCACCGCCGCACCACCGCGGACCGGCTCGAGCTGGCAGTCTCGCTGCTGACCGACCCGGTCTTCGACACCTTCCTCACCGGCACCTCCGCGTTCAGCGAGCTGCCCGACGTCGTCCAGCGCCTCTCCGACGGCAGCCTGGACGCGCTTTGCCACGTCATCGAATACCCCGCCACCGACGATTCCACCGATGCCCCAGCAACAGAAACCACGAGGTAAACCGTGTTCAGCCTGACCGTCCGCCGCAATTTCATGATCGCCCACAGCCTGCCGCGCCCCGCCTTCGGCCCCGCCCAAGGCCTGCACGGAGCCACCTTCGTCACGGAGGTCACCTTCCGGCGTCGGACGCTGAACGAGGACTCGATCGTGCTGGACATCGGCGAGGCCGGCGAGGTGCTGGATGCCATCCTCGCGGACCTGAACTACAAAAACCTGGACGAACACCCGGACTTCGCCGGCAAGCTCAGCACCACCGAGGCCCTGGCCCAGTACATCGCCGACGCCGTCGCCGCCAAAATCCGCGGCGGCAACGACGGGCAAGCGCTCGCCGGCCTCGACGTCACCCTGCGCGAAACCCCGGACGCCTGGGCCAGCTACTCGCTCGAGTTCGACGCCGGCTAGCAGCCCCATGGAACCGGCCGCCCTCCGCCTGGTCCTGCCAGGCAACGTGCGCCACAACTCTGGCGGCAACGCCTACAACGCGGCTCTCCTGCGCGCCGTCGAGGACCTCGGCGTGCCGGCCGAGGCCTGCGAGGCCGACGGCGACTGGCCGGTTGGCAGCCCGGCCGACCGGCGGCAGTTCGGCCGGGTGCTGACCGACGCCGACGGCGGCCGGGTCACGCTCGTGGACGGCCTGGTGGCCTGCGGGGCGCCGGACGAGCTGGAAGCGGCGGCCGACGCCGGGATGCCGGCCTGGATCCTGCTGCACATGCCGCTCGGCAGCCACCCGGAGCTGGAGCGCCGCGCCCTGCAGGCCGCCGCCGGGGTGATCTGCACCAGCGGCACGGCCGCGGCGGACCTGCGCGAGCGGCACGGAATCGACGGGATCAGAGTGGCGTTGCCGGGCACGGCGCCCGCCCCGCCCGCCGCAGGCTCCCAGCCGCCGCATCTGCTCGCGGTGGCCGCGCTGCTGCCCAACAAGGACCAGTTGCTGTTGCTGCGCGCCCTGGCCGGGCTCACGGACCTGCCTTGGACGGCATCCTTCGTCGGCTCGGACACGGCCGACCCGGCCTACTCCACCCTGCTCCGGCGGGAAGCGGCGGCACTCGGCCTGGCGGGGCGCATCCGCCTTCCGGGCGAGCTGCGCGGAGCCGCGCTGGACGCCGAATGGGCCGCCGCCGACCTCAGCCTGCTGATCTCGAGGGCCGAAACCTACGGGCTGGTGGTCACCGAATCCCTGGCCCGGGGCATTCCGGTGATCGTGCGGCAGGGTACCGGCGCCGTCGAGGCCCTCGCCGCAGGAACCCCTGCGGCGGCCGCGGGCGGCTCCGTCGCCGACAGCACCGCCGGCACAATAGCGCTGCCAGGCACCGCCGTCGCCCTCGCGGGCGACCCCGCCCCGCTGGCCGCCGTGCTGCGCCGCTGGCTCACCGAACCGGCGCTCCGCGCGCGGTGGCGGGACGCCGCACTGGCCGCGCGGGAGCACCTTCCCGGCTGGGACGCCACGGCGCGGGCCGTCCTGGCGATCCTCGGAATTGAGCCCCAGCCCCACCCAACTAGCTCGCAGTAGTTGTCGTTTTCAGGGCCCATAACGACAACTAATGCGAGCTACTTGGGCAGGGCGGGTGGAGAATGACCCCATGACCACCGAGCCGATGACCGTGCAGCTGCCACCCGCCGCGAGCCTCACCCCCGAGCGGCTCCGCGCCTGGTCCTGGCACCGGCAAGGCCTGGACGGCTCGCTGGCCGGATGCACCGCGGAACAGGTATTCGCCCGGGCAGGCTGGGCGCGGTCCGTGGGCGGGGCCAACCCGTACCTCACACTCTTCGCCCGGGCCGGCATCCGGCGCGCGCAGGTGGACGCCGACGTCCTGGACCACCGGATCCTGGAACTCCCGACGGCGCGCGGCTGCACCTATGTGCTCGGCCGGGACGACTTCGCCTGGGCCCTGCGGCTGGGACGGGATCCGGCCGAGGCAACCTTCAAGGTGGTGGGCCGGCTCGGGGTGGACCGCGGCGAAATGACGCTGCTCGAGGAACAGATCCTGCACACCCTCACCGAAGCCGGTGTCCCGCTGGACCCGCGGCAGCTCAAGGACGAACTCGGCGATTCGGTGCGCAGCCTCGGCGAGGAGGGCAAAAAGAAGGGCGCCGCCACCACGCTGCCCACCGCGCTCGGCATCCTGCAGGCGGACGGGCGGATCCGCCGCGTCCCCGCCACCGGCCGGCTCGACCAGCAGCGCTACGCCTACGAACCCTGGAACCTGGCTCCGAGCGATCTCAGCGACGAGGAGGTCCGCACCGAACTGATCCGGCGCTACCTCGGCTGGACCGGAGGGGCCACGTTCAAGCAGTCGCAGTGGTTCACCGGCTTCACCGTCGCGCAGAGCAAAGTCGCGCTCGGCGCCGTCGGCGCCGTCGAGGTGCCCACCGCCGCCGCCGGCGCGGACCCGCTCTGGATGCTGCCCGACGACGTCGAACTCCTCGCCGCCTTCCAGGAACCTGCAGAGGAACAAATCCAGCTGCTCGCCGGGACCGATTCGCTGGTGCTGCTGCGCCGGAACGCGGCGGAGTTGCTGGCCGAGCAGGACCGGGACAAGCAAGCGCTGGGCCGGCTCGCGCTGCAGGCCGACCTGCCGGACCATCCCATCCTGGACCGCGGCCGGATCATCGGGCTGTGGCAGTACGACCCCGGCCAGGAACGGATCGCCGCTTGGGTGTTCGGTGAGACCACACCCGCCGTGGCCCGGCGGATCGCCGAGGTGGAGGCCTGGATCAAGGAGGACCTGGGCGACTTCCGGGCCTTCAGCCTGGACTCACCGGCATCCCGGCAGAAACGGATCGACGCGCTGCGGGCCTCCACCACGGCCACCGCGGAGCGGTAGCCTCAGGAGCCACGGTGGCTGGCGAAGAAGTCCCGCAGCAGCGCACCGCACTCCTGCTCCCGGACGCCGCCGTACACTTCCACCCAGTGGTTGAGCCGGCGTTCGCGGAGGATGTCGAACACGGAGCCGGCGGCGCCGGCCTTCTCATCCCAGGCGCCGAAAACCACCCGCGGAATCCGGGCCAGCACCACGGCACCGGCGCACATGGCGCACGGCTCCAGCGTGACCACCAGAGTGCAGTCCTCCAGCCGCCAGCCGTCGTCGCCGAGGCCTTCCAGGGCGCGGCGGGCGCGCAGCCGGGCCGAGGCCTCCCGGATCGCCACCATTTCCGCGTGCGCCGTCGGGTCCCCGAGCGCTTCCCGCTCGTTGCGTCCGGTCCCGAGCACCGACCCGTCCGGGCCGATCACGACGGCGCCGATCGGCACGTCCGCGGTGGCCAGCGCCCGGCGCGCCTCGGCGAGGGCCAGGCCCATCCATTCCGCATGCCGGGGCTCGGGAGTAGTCATGGCTCAATGGTAGTTTCGATCCTAAGCAGGCTGTGCACTATCGAAGTGCACCGGGAAGTCGGGAGATGGCAGTGAGCACCAGGACTGAAAGCTGGCTGACGCGGCGCTGGGGCAAGTGGGTAGTGCCGTACGCCGCGCTGTGGATCACGATGCTGATCGGCGGCGTGGTCATCGTCGCCCTGGCCCTGACCAGCTATGAGGTCTACGACAACGTGGTGGATGACGCCGGCGTGGCCAACCTGGACAAGCCGATGCTGGCGGCCATGGAACAGCTGCGCAGCCCCGGGCTTGACTCCTTTGTCACCGGGTTCACCAACATCGGCGGCGGCATCGGCATGCCGATCCTGGCCAGCATCCTGACGGCATGGCTGATCTGGGTCTCCCGGACCTGGCGCCCGCTCATCCTGATCGGCGGCGCCGCCGCCGTGTCCGTCACCGCCACCTCGCTGGGCAAAAAGCTGATCGGCCGGACGCGCCCGGACCACGCGGACGCGGTGCCGCCGTACGAGACCTCGCCGTCGTTCCCCAGCGGCCACACCCTGAACACCACGGTGGTGATCGGGCTGGTGGTCTACCTCGCCTGCCTGCAGGTCAAACGCACCCTTGCCCGGGTCGGCTTCATCACGGCCGGTGTGATCTTTATCTTCGCCATGGGCATGAGCCGGGTCTACCTGGGCCACCACTGGATGACCGACGTGATCATCGGCTGGGTGCTCGGGCTGGGCTGGGTGGGGATCGTCATCCTGGCCCACCGGCTCTTCCACGTGCTCCGACACCGTGAACACACCGGCCCCGCACCGACGTTCGACAACGAAGCCCACCTGCGCGACCGGGCCCCCGGAAGCAGCCGCAGCGGCGGAACGGGCGACTCCGAGACCCCCGGCCCCGCGGGACGGTCCTCGACGTCCGGGTGATAGTTTTGACCCATGCGCACTCTCGTTGTGGACCACCCGCTGGTCGCCCATAAGCTCACCGTTCTGCGGGACAAGAACACCCCGTCCCCGGTCTTCCGCCAGCTCACCGAGGAGCTCGTCACGCTCCTGGCCTATGAGGCAACCCGCGACGTCCGCACCGAACCCGTGACCATCGAGACGCCGGTCAGCACCACGGTCGGCACGGCGTTCACCAAGCCCACCCCGCTGGTGGTCCCGATCCTGCGCGCCGGGCTGGGCATGCTCGAGGGCATGACCAAACTGGTCCCCACGGCCGAGGTCGGCTTCCTGGGCATGGCCCGCGACGAAGAAACCCTGGACATCATCACCTACGCCGAGCGCCTGCCCGAGGACCTGACGGACCGCCAGATCTTCGTCCTGGACCCCATGCTGGCCACCGGCGGCACCCTGCGTGAAGCCATCAAGTTCCTGTTCAAACGCGGCGCCTCGGACGTCACCTGCATCTGCCTGCTGGCCGCCCCGGAGGGCCTGGCCAAGCTCGAAGAGGAACTCTCGGACGCCAACGTGACGATCGTGCTGGCCTCGATCGACGAAAAGCTCAACGAGAAGTCCTACATTGTCCCCGGCCTGGGCGACGCCGGCGACCGCCTGTACGGCATCGCGGGCTAGTTCCGCAGCCGGTCAAGGGTTCCGGCGGGCAGCGCTCGGGACTACCGTGTGCCCATGGACTGGAAACTTGAACTCGTATTTGTCCCGGTATCCGACGTGGACCGGGCCAAGGATTTTTACGTCAACAAGGTGGGCTTCAACGCCGACTACGACGAGCGGCCCGCCGAAGGCATCCGCTTCGTCCAGCTGACACCGCCCGGGTCCGGGTGCTCCATTGCGATCGGCGAGGGCCTCAACGACGCCGCCCCCGGCACCGCCCCCAGCCTCCAGCTGGTGGTCAGCGACATCCAAGCCGCGCACCGGCAGCTGAAGGACAACGGCGTGGACGTCAGCGACATTGACGTCCAGGACTGGGGCCACTTCGTCTACTTCGCCGACCCGGACGGCAATAAATGGGCCGTGCAATACATCCCCAACCGTCCCAACGGCTAGCCGGCACGCGCAGGCCCGGCCGGCGGGCCCGGCCGGCAGGCCCGGCCGGCGCGGGGACAGACGCACGCAAGGCCCCGGATCCAATGGATCCGGGGCCTGGCCTTTCCGCCGGGGCCGGGGCCTGCGTGGCGGCGGTTTAGTACCAGTTGTGCGCGTAGTGGAAGTTCAGAGCGCCGCAGGGTGAGCCGTAGCGGTCCTGCACGTACTTCAGTCCCCAGTTGATCTGGGTCCGGTAGTTGGTGCGGTAGTCAGCGCCGGCGCTTGCCATTTTCTCGGCGGGCAGGGCCTGGACCACGCCATAGGCTCCGCTGCTCGCGTTCGTGGCAGTGGTCTTCCAGTCGGACTCCTTGGTCCACAGTTTCTGCAGGCACTGCATCTCGCTGGCGGCCCAGCCATGGGCGGGCAGCTGCGAGGCGGCGTAGGCCTGCGCACCCGCGGGATCGTCGACGGCGACCGGCTGCGCCGGGGCAGCCGCGGCCGGCGCAGGAGCCGCCGGAGCAGGAGCCGCCGGCGCGGGCGGAGCCGCCGGCGCGGGCGGGGCCGGGGCCTCGGCCGGCGTAACGTCGGAAGCCTTGGCCTCCACAGTGCCGGTGGAGGGGGAGGCCGGGGCGTTGCTGCCGACCTGTTCGAACTCCAGCTTCTGCAGCGAGGAGTCCTTGGACGCGGCCTCCGTGTGGGCGGCGGTGTTGGAAGCCTGGCCCGCGGCGCCCGCGCCCAGCAGGACCGCGAGGGCGGTCGCCACGACGGCGGCGCGCTTGCCCTTGGAACCTGCGCCGAGCCGGGACAGGGCCGTGCGCTTGGCCGGCTCGGCGCGGTGGCGCGCGACGTCGGCTTCAGCTGCCTGTTTAGCGCCTTCTGGGCGCATGGGTACCTTGAATTCAGTCATGTTTGCCTCTCAACGCCTACGGAGTTAGCTGTCGGGTTCGGATGCAAAAATCCGGCCGCACGGAATCTCAACGTGGCGGCTTAACCCCAAGGGTGCATGGATGCAGAATGCCCGGGAACTCTGGGTCCCCCGCCTCTGCCTAATCCATCGGAATCCGGGAAGCGGCAGAGTTTGGCGTCAATCCGGATACGCGGCCAGATCGATGGCCGCACTCTAAAACGGTACCGAACTTTCCCTTGGAAGTCACATTTAGGTAACGGCAGGCCGGGCTGGCGGCGTGGCGACTTGCCCCACTAGGCTGCGGGGGACGCCGCCGGAAGGCGGACGGTGAACTGCGTGCGGCCGGGCCGGGACGTGACGTAGACGGTGCCGCCATGGGCTTCGACGATGGCCTGCACAATGGAGAGCCCCAACCCGCTGGTGCCCTCCGCCGTCGCGGCCGGAACGGGGGAGGTGGAGGGGGCGATGGCCCCGGTGCGCGCCCGCGCCGCGGCCGTTTCCGGCGCCGGAACTGCGACGGCTGGCGCCGCGGCCGTGACGGGGTTCCGGCGGGAGACGTCGGCCCGGGTAAACCGGCGGAACACCCGGTCCACGAAGTCGGGGGCAATGCCGGTGCCGTTGTCCGTCACGGTGAGGACGGCAGTGCCGTCGTCGGCGGACGTCACCGCCGTCGTCACGGTGGTGCCGGGCTCCGTGTGCTTGCGCGCGTTGGAGAGCAGGTTCGCCAGCACCTGGTGCAGCTGGGCGGCGTCCCCCCGGACCACCACGGGCTCCTCGGCGAGCTCCAGCTGCCAGATGCGGTCCGGGGCCATGACCTTCTCGTCGCTGACCGTCTCGATCGCGAGCTGCGAGAGATCCACCTCGCTGAACTTCAGCGGCTGGCCCTCGTCGAGGCGGGCCAGCAGGAGCAGGTCCTCCACGAGGGCCGTCATGCGTTCCGACTGGCTCTGCACGCGGGCGAGGGACTTCTGGCCGTCCGGGGTGAAGTGCTCGGTCATGCGCATCAGCTCCGTGTAGCCGCGGATGGCCGTCAGTGGGGTCCGCAGCTCGTGCGAGGCATCGGCAACGAACTGGCGGACCTTCATCTCGCTTTGTTGCCGCGACTCCAGCGCGCTGGAGACGTTGTCCAGCATCTGGTTCAGGGCATAGCCCACGCTGCCCACCTCCGTGCTGGGATTGGCGGCGGACGGCGGCACCCGCACCGCCAGGGCAACTTCGCCGGCGTCGAGCGGGAGGCGGGAGACCTTGGTGGCCACCTCGGACAGGTGCTCCAGCGGTTTCATGGTGCGCCGGATCAGCGCCGTTCCGGCCAGCCCGATCACCACCAGGCCGCCGGAGGAGACCAGCACCATGGTCCAGACCAGTGAAGCCAAGGTGTTTTGCTTGTCCTTCAGGGGCAGGCCGGTGACGATCACATCGCCGTACGGGGTCTGTGCCGCGACCAGCCGGTACGCGCCGCTGGAGAGGGTCCGGTCAACGGGCGGCGCGCCGGGGGTGAGCGCCAGCAGAACGCCGGCGTCGTCGGCGGAGAGCGCTTTCCGGGTGGCGTCGTCGGCGAGGAAGCCGGCGCTGGTGACGGCGTCACCGAGGATCCGGGCATTGAGGGTGCCCACGGCCTGGCCGCGCGCTTCCAGCGGGTCCCGGCGCCCGTCGCCGCTGCCGGGGCCGGGCCGGCCGAACTCGCGCGCCCGCTCGGAGGCCTGGTCCAATTGGGAGTCCAGTTGTTTGGTCAGGAACAGGTTCATCGAGGCGTAACTGACCAGCCCGACGGCGCCACAGATGGCGACGAGGAGGGCCATGGCAAGCAGGACCAGGCGGGTGCGCAGGTGCCAGGTGGAAGGGCTGCGCCAGTCCCGGCCGGCGGCAGGGTCTCTGGCGGGAGCTGCCACGGGCTAGTCCGCCGGTTTCAGGACGTACCCGGCCCCGCGCACGGTATGGATCATCGGCGGGTGGACCGCGTCGACCTTCTTGCGGAGGTAGGAGATGTAGAGCTCCACGATGTTGGCCTGGCCGCCGAAATCGTAGTCCCAGACGCGGTCCAGGATCTGCGCCTTGCTGACCACACGCTTGGGGTTCTCCATCAGGTAGCGCAGCAGCTCGAACTGGGTGGCGGTCAGATGCAGTTCCTCCCCGGCGCGGGTCACTTCCCGGGTGTCCACGTTCAGGACGAGGTCCCCGACCACGAGCTCGGCAGTGTCCATCGCCGCGACGCCTGAGCGCTGGACCAGCCGGTGCAGCCGCAGCAGGACCTCTTCCATACTGAACGGCTTGGTCACATAGTCATCGCCGCCCGCCGCCAGGCCGGTGATGCGGTCCTGGACCGCGTCCTTGGCGGTCAGGAACAACGCGGGAACCTCCGGCGCGAAGGCCCGGATCCGGCCCAGCAGCTCGACGCCGTCGAAGCCGGGGAGCATAACGTCCAGAACCAGCACGTCCGGGCGGAAATCCTTGGCGAGTTTCACCGCTGCGGGGCCGTCCGCCGCCACCGCCACGGACCAGCCGGCCATCCTCAGCCCCATGCTCATGAGCTCCGAGAGGCTGGGTTCGTCATCCACCACGAGGGCGCGGATGGGTGAGCCGTCCGGGTGCGTGAGGTGGGGCAGGTTGTTGGTCATAGAGTGCGAGGTGGCCATGCGACAACTCTCCAATCCGGCAGTAGGGGATGGCTTTGGGGATCCTGTGCGCGAGCTGTGAATCACAGCTTAGCGAGCTGGACCGTCCCGGCCGCTGGATTTGACCCCTGTCCGGCCCGCGGACGGGAAAGGCGCGGGCGCCCCGGATGCCTGATTTGGCTGCCGCGCCTTACGGTGAACATTTTCCGCCCGACGACGAGTGGCAACGAAGAATCTTCGCCCAAAGCCGAATCCCGACCGTTCGTTCGGCAAAAACAAAGCACACTTCCTTGACACGCCAGAATTGTGACTTGCGCTACAATCGCCCTTTTTGTCTCACAATGCGGACTTTGGGGTCCATTGTTACTTGCTAGTTCTCATTGTTACGTTGCACACTTCAAATGTGAACAAGAACTCAACAGCACCTGCAGCCGCAGCTTCCTGGATCAGCGCACCAGCTGGTACCGAGATGCGCTGTTGTCGAATGCACGCCTAACTTCTCCACCCCAGAACGTTTCTAGGCATTCGCCCCCAGCCCAGCGTCGGGCGCCCCTCCCCAGTTCTCATTGCGGGGAACTAAGCATTCGAGCCGCGATGACGGCCATTCACATTGAGGTAAGCATTCCATGTCAGTTGCATCCGGATACGTCCACATCTCCGTCCGTAACGCCAACAAGGCCGGCCAGGCATCCGGCCTCCGCCAGGGCTTCGGCGGCCGCCCGAGCTACGGCCCCGCGGGAGCAGGCAACAGCTTCCCCGCCCCCGGTTACGCCGCCCAGGGCTACAACCCCAACTCGTACGGCCAGCTGCGTGCCGTCCCCGCCGCCGAGCCGTCCCCGGCCACCGCGCCGACTCCGGTGATCGCCCCCGGCAACGGCAGCCCGGTCCGCCCCGTGCCCAACGACAACGTGGCCCGCGGCTTTGTGCTCTACATGGGCATCGATGAGGAAACCGCGGCGGCTGCCGGGACCTCCATTGCCAAGCTGGCCCAGGAAATCCGCGCCTACGCCCAGTCGCTCGTCGCCGGTGCCGAAAGCTACGCCGCCGTCGCCGTCGCCCCCGCGTCCGCCCCGGGGTCAGCGCTCGACGTCGTCCGCTCCACCTTTGGCGACCCGACCGCCGGCGCCCGCCAGCGCGCCGAGAACGCCCGGCTGCAGCAGCCGCAGGATCCGCGCCCCTCGGGCGTGCTGATTGACCTCGCCCGCCGTGAAGTGGCGCTCGACGGCGAATCGCTGAACCTGACGTTCAAGGAGTTCGAGCTCCTCAACTACCTCGTGGAGAACGGCACCCGCACCGTGGGCCGCGATGAGCTGCTGGAGGGCCTGTGGCGCAATGCCGAAGAGGTCCCCAACGAGCGGACCATCGACGTGCACATCCGGCGCCTGCGCTCCAAGCTCGGCCGTCTCGCCAACACCGTGCGGACTGTGCGCGGGCAGGGGTACCGGTTCTACGAGCACCCCGAGGTTGTTGTCTGGGCCGCGCCGGAGTACTCCATCTAGCTTGGCTTTCGCGAAGCGCCCGTCCCTTGATGGGGGCGGGCGCTTTCGCTTTCGCGGCACGATCCCTCGGCGCCTGCGCTCGCGCCGCCGTCCCCTAACCTCGCAGGGCTCGGTCAGGGATCCGACGGCGGCGCTCACGCAACAACGGCGCTTTCGGGATGTGCCGCTGCGCTGCAGTGCCCGCTCTAGGTACGTGCGTCCGCCGCTGTTGGCCCTGTTGTGTCTGGGGGCTTCGGGCGTAGTCTCGGTCCCGTCGATCCGACTATTGGGAGGGAACATGTCTGTTGCACGTATTACTACCCTGAGCTCCAATTCGAAGACCTCGTTTGATGCCGCCATTAAGGAGGGCGTCGACCGGGCCAACAAGACCCTGCGCAATGTCACGGGGGCGTGGGTGAAGGAGCAGAAGGTCGAAATCAGCGACGGCGCCGTCGTGGCCTGGCATGTGGTGCTTGAGGTGACCTTCGTCCTGGACGACTGAGGGAACTGAGGTGATGCGCGCCCGTGGCGGATCCTGGCCGCACTAGGATTGAGCCATGAGCGCGCATCACATCAAACGGCTGGTGCTCATGCGGCACGCCAAGGCCGACTGGCCCGGCGGCGTGGCCGATCATGAACGGCCGCTGGAAGAGCGCGGCCACCGCGAGGCGCCGCTGGCCGGCAAATGGCTCCTCAAGCACGGTGTGGTTCCCGACTTCATCCTGTGCTCGAGCGCCCTGCGGACCAGGCAGACCTGCACCTGGGTGTGCAGTGAACTGGGGGACAAGGCCCCGACGCCGAAACTCGAGGACGGCCTTTACGGGGCCTCCGCCCAGCGCATGCTCGCGGTCATCAACCACGTTCCGGACACGGTCACAACGCTGATGGTGATCTCCCACATGCCCGGCGTGCAGGACCTGGCCATGCACCTCGCTTCCCGGGACTCCAACCATGACGCCTACATGGATGCGGCCACCCGCTATCCCACCAGCGGCCTGACCGTGTTCGAGACGGAGAAGCCGTGGGCCGAACTCGACGGCCAGGACGCCCGGCTGACGCACTTCAAGGTGCCGCGGGCGAAGTAGCAGGCCGGCGGGCTTCCGGATTGATGGCCTGCGTGCTGATTGTGTTGTTTACTGATGCTGTTATTGCTTTTACTGCCGGTGTTGTCTTAGCGACCGAGGGAAAAGGTGGATCAGCGTGGATTCAGGACAGCTCGTAGGGATCATCGTCGGCGTCGTGGTGGTACTCGCGATCGTCGCAGGGGCAATGTACTTCAGCCGCAAGCGCAAGACTGACGCGGACCGGAACCGGGCCGCGGAAATGCGCGAAAAAGCGGAAGCCGACCAGCTGGCCGCGCGCGAGCACGAGGCGAAGGCGGCCCGGGCGGAAGCCGACGCGAAGGCAGCCGAAGTCGAAGCCGAACGCCTCCGCATGCAGGCGCGCGGGACGCAGCAGGAAGCCGAAACCGTTCGCGCCGGCGCCGAGGAGCAGCTCCGCCGGGCCGACGAGGTTGATCCCGACGTCGTGGTGACCGAGCGCGGCGACGCCCGCCACGCGGACGCCGCGCCCCAGGAGGAACTGCGCCGGGACCGGGGCAGCCGCGAGCGGCCGGCGGAAGCGGGAGGCGCCGGCATCCGCGAGGACACGGCTGCGGAACGGCATGACACCGAGGGCCCCCACGGCGAACGGCCGCGCAATCTCTGACGCGCCGGAACGGCGGGGGCCGCTCGCACGATGACCCCCCGCCATTCCGCGCTTGCCCTGCTGGTGGCGATCCTGTGGGGCATCAACTTCGTCGCCATCGACCTTGGCCTGAACCCCGGGGGCGGAGCGCAGATGCCGCCGCTCCTGTTCGTCGCCATGCGCTTCACCCTGGTGGTGTTTCCCTGCATTTTCTTTATCCGCAAACCGGACGTGAGCTGGAAGGCCATCATCGGCGTCGGCCTGCTGATGAGCGCGGGCCAGTTCGGGCTGCTCTACCTGGCCATGGCGCTCGGCATGCCCGCCGGGCTGGCGTCGCTCGTGCTGCAGGCGCAGGTGCTGCTGACGGTCCTGCTGGCGGCCGGGATCCTTGGCGAACGGCCCACCCGCCGGCAGGTGGCCGGCGTCGTGCTTGGGATTGCCGGACTGTCTGTGGTGGCGGTGGGCCGTAGCCTCGTGGCCCCGCTGCTGCCCCTGCTGATTGTGCTCGCCGCGGCGCTGTCCTGGGCCGCGGGCAACGTCGTGGCGCGCAAGGCGAAGGCCGCGTCGGGGCTGGGGCTGGTGGTGTGGTCCGGTGCCGTGGTGCCCCTGCCACTGGCCGGACTTTCGCTGCTGGTGGACGGTCCCGCCGTACTGTCGGGGGCGCTGCTGGACCTGCAGCCGGTGTCGATCCTCAGTGCCGTCTATACCGCAGCTTTCGGCTCCCTCGTGGGCTACGGCATTTGGAACCGGCTGCTGGGGCTGTACCCGTCCTCCGCCGTCGTGCCGTTCACGTTGCTGGTCCCGGTGGTGGGGATGACCACCGCGTGGCTGGTGCTGTCCGAGGTGCCCTCGCCGGCGGAAGTGGCGGGCGGGCTGCTGCTCCTCGCCGGGGTGGCAATCGCGGTGCTCCGGGCGTCTGGGCCGCGGACGGCCCGTCAGCGCCGGGTGGAGGGCTTGGCCGGTGGCTTCGGCGGCAGCTTCGCCGCCGGTTTGGACGACGACGACGGGCGCTTGGCTGCCGCCGCAGGGGTTCGGGCGGCGGAGGTCCGGGGTGCTGAAGCACGGGGGGCGGAAGCGCGGGGCGCGGCAGGCTTCGGCGCCGCCGAACGAGGCGCGCCAGGACGGGGCGTTGCGGACCGTGGTGCCGAAGCCCGCGGTGCGGAAGCGCGTGGCGCCGAGGCGCGCGGGGCGGACGGCCGGGCTGCTGGCCTGCGCGGCGCCGGGCGTCGGGACGCGGCCGTCGGGCGACGCGACGGGTAGCGGGTGCGCCGCGCCGGGCCCCGGCCGGGCAGGACCGTTCCGGCGAGCAGCAGCAGCAGTGTCGCAGCGCCGGCGCACACCGAGAGGTAGAAGTACAGATCCGGATGTTCGGCATCCACCTGGGAGGACAGCGCCTCCGGGTCGGGGTTGAACGCCAGGCCCCACTGGCGCAGGAATGCGATTCCGAAGGCGATGAAGAGGATGCTGCCCACCCCGCTTGCCAGCAGCGTCTTGTGCCGCCGGCGGATGACGACCTCGGCCACACAGGCCACGTAGGCCACCGCGCAGGCGGCCAGGAACCACAGTCCCACGGTTTCGTTCAGGGTGGCGCCGGCGAGCACCAGCAGCGCCAGGGCGGCCAACGAGGCTCCGATGGCAGTTTTGCCGCTTTTACCCATGTGGCGCATGTGACCAATCATCCCTGAGCGGGACTATTTCACGACGTAGCCACGCATGATCGCCATGATTGCGGCGACACTTTGCGCCCGGGTGCGCTCCGGGTTGTAGGTCTGGCGGTCCAGCCCCACCACAAAGCACGCCCCGAAGATCGCGGTCTCCAGGCTGCCGCGCGAGACCCCGGGGTCCACGGGGTACTTGGCGGCCACGGCCTCGATCGCGGCGCCGATCACGCCCAGGAGCCGGCCGCGGAGCTCCGCGAAGGTGTCCTGCCACTCGCTGGGCGTCCGCCAGTTCTCGCTCACCCACAGCCGGGCGAACGAAGGGTATTCGGCCATAAAATCCATGGCCTGGCCGATCATCTCGTCCATCGCGGCCAGCGGGTCCGCCGACTCGTCCGTGACGCTCAGCAGCCGGGCCATCAGGATGTCCACCCCGTGCCGCAGCAGTTGCGCGATCAGATCCGATTTGCTGCCGAAGTTGTAATACACCGTGCCTTTGGAGACCCCGGCGGCCGCCGCGATCTCGTCCACCGTCACACCTGCGGCGCCGCGCTCGCCGATCAGCTCCATCGACGCCTCGAACAATTTCTGTTTCGTGGCGTTGGTGCGTCCGGGCCGGAGCTTCTTGGCGCCGTCGGCGTCGGAGTCCCCGGTCGCGCCGGTGGGGCTCATCGCGCTGCTGGGGCTCATAGGGCGATCTCCGGCTTCAGGGTCTTGAGGGTCCAGAACTTGTGCTTCCGAACGGCGACGGCGGACATCGCCAGTCCCAGCAAAGTGTAGCCAACCAGGCCGAGCATGGTGGGCAGGATGCTGGCCAGCTCCGCCCCGTAGATCAGGTGCCGCATGCCGCTGACCACGTAGCCCATCGGCAGGAGCTGGTGCACCACGTGCAGCGGTTCCGGCGTGGTCTGCCAAGGGAAGGTACCCCCGGAAGAGACCAGCTGCAGCACCAGCAGGATCAGCACCACAAGTTTGCCGGGTGAGCCGAGCAGCGCCACCACACCCTGGATGATCGCGCTGAACGCCATGGCGGCCGCCAGCATCAGCACCCACATCAGCACGGGGTGGGCGGGATCGAGGCCCAGCCCGACATCCACCACCAGGGTCAGCAGGCTGGCCTGCGCGGCGGCGACGGCCAGGAACGGAAGCCAGCCCCCGACGGCGATCTTCCACGCGGGCGCGTTGGACGCCAGCGCTCGCTGGGTGACCGGGCGCATCGCCTGGATCAGCATAAACACGCCGATCCACAGGGCAAGGGTGAGGAAGAACGGCGCCAGCCCGGCACCGTAGGATCCGGCCTTGGCCTGGGACACGTTGCTGACGGCCACCGGGTCCGCCATGACCTTGGCGAGGCTGTCTTTCTGCGCGTCGCCGGGGTTGGGGACCTTGCCGGCGCCCTTGGCGAGCTCGTCGGCGAGGGTGCCGGCGCCGTCGGCCGCCTTGGCGGAGCCGCTGTCCAGCTGCGCCGCGCCGTCGTGGAGCTGCGCCGCGCCGTCGGAGAGCTTGTCTGCCCCGGCGGCCGCGTTCTGCTCCCCGTTGGCCAGGGCCGCGGAGCCGCTGGAGAGCTGCTCGGCGCCGGCGGAGGCCTTGCCGACGGCGTCGGTGAGGGCCGGCGTCGCTCCGGCCAGCCGTGAGGCGCCCGCGCTGACGGCTGCCGAGCCGTCCGCGAGCTGCTGGATCTGCCCGGCGGCGCCCTTCAGCGCAGCGGCCGCGCCGGACGGGGCCGGGGTGTTGTGGGCGTCGTAGTCGGCCATCAGTGCGTCGGCCTGGGGCTGGAGCATCAGGCCGGAGGCCACCATGCGAGCGGTCGACTCCGCCACCTTGGCGCGCTGGGCCTGGGCGGCGGCCTGATCCGCCGCGGCCATTTGCCCGGCCAGGCCCTGGAACTTGGCGTTGAGCGCAGCGTTCCCGGCGGCCACCTGGGCCGCGCCGTCGGCCAGTTGCCGCGAATCCTGCGGCAGGGTGGCGGTCTTGTCCTTGAGCTGGCCCAGCCCGGAGGAGAGCTGCCCGGCGCCGCTGTTGAGGGCGTTGGCGCCGTCGAGCAGTTTGTGCTGCCCGGCTGCCAGCTCGGCGGCGCCGTTCCGGAGTGAGGTGGTGCCCTGGTGCAGGGTCACCGTGCCGTCGTGGAGCGAGGACACCCCGCCGGCGAGCTCGCGGGCGCCGTCGGAGGCCTTGAGCATCTGGGTGTGGATGGTGCCGAAGCCGGTGAGGAGCTGGTTGGCGGTGCCTTCACCGACCTCCTTGGCGACGCTCGCGTGGACGGCGGTGGTGAGCTTGTCCACGATGGTGCTGAGCAGGTAGTTGTTGGCGTCGTTGGTGGTGACGTTCAGCATGGCCTGGTTGGCGGCGTCGAAACTCCCCGGCGAGACCAGGTTGGCGGAGAAATCGCGGGGGATCTTCAGCGCGAACGCATAGGTGCCGTTACTCACGCCCTCATCGGCCGCCTCCGCGCTGGAGACGGTCTGCCAGTTGAAGACATGGCCCTCCACCAGGCTGTCGGCGACCTTCCGGCCGGCCTCCAACCGCGAGCCGTCGGCGGTGCCGGCGCCGCTGTCCTCGACCACCAGGGCCGCGTCGATCTGGTTCAGCTTGCCGTAGGGATCCCAGTTCGCGTACAGGTACACCGCGCCGTAGAGCAGCGGCACCAGGGTCAGCGCCAGGATGGTCAGCTTCGGCAGCAGTCCGCCGGTCATGCGCTTGAGTTCGGAACGGGCCAGCCGCAGCACGGTCATCGGGCATCCTCGGTTTCGGGGTTCAGGGCATCTGCGGATTCGGGGGCCGGGGCGGCGTTGCCGATCTCCGTGATCGGACCGGTCCAGTCCGGCGGGACACTGCCGACGACGGCGACGACGGCGAGCGGCCGCCCGGCGTCGTACGCCAGTTCCTCCAGCCGCGGCAGCCAGTCGGCGGGGTCGCCGCTGTGGCGGTCGGGGGAGTCCGCCACCAGCAGGTCGGTGTGGGGGTTGGCCAGGGCCAGGGCCGTGAGCAGCTCAAGGCGCCGGTCCGCGGGAAGTTCCTCGGCCCAGCGCCCGGCAATGTCCTCGAAGCGGTTGACCTTGAGCCAGGGTGTGCTCAGCAGTGCGCCCCGGTAGCGGCGGGGGATCAGGGCGAGGTCCTCGGTGACGAGGTCGCGGACGCTCAGGTGCGGCTCCGGTTCGTTCACGCCGGGGGCGTCGACGACGGCGCTGTCCTGCCGCAGCCGCTTGATCCGCGTTCCGCCGTCCCAGTCGATGGAGCCGGCCGTGGGCTTCATCCGGCCGCTGAGCGTCAGGGCCAGGGCGGTCCGCTGGTCCTGGCGCTTGCCGCTGACGAGGAGCAGTTCACCCCGGGCGGCCTGCAGCGAGGTCGGCGGGAGCAGGTAGTCGCGCCGGCCCTTCACGTGGAGCTGTTGAACGCTGAGCAAGGAAAGCCTTTCGCAGAAATGATCTGCTTCAAGGCTAACTAAACTGACCGGTCAGTTCAAATAGATGTGAGCGAACGGACACTTCTCGCTTAGAGGCCGTACTCCTCGAGCAGCCGCAGCCACACCTCGCTGATGGTCGGGTAGGACGGGACGGCGTGCCAGAGACGGTCCAGCGGGACCTCGCCGACGACGGCGATCGTCGCGGCGTGCAGCAGCTCGGCGACGTCCGGACCCGCGAACGTCGCGCCCAGCAGGACTTTGCGGTCCTCATCAACCACGAGCTGGGCCCAGCCCTTGTAATGCTCGGAATGCAGCGAGGAACCCGCCACCTGGATGGGGAGCTCCACGGACGTGGCCCGGTAGCCGTCCTTGCGGGCCTGCTCCAGGCTCCGGCCCACGTTGGCCAGTTCGGGGTCGGTAAAGACCACATTGGGCACCGCGTGATCGTCGGCGGTGTGGGCGTAGTGGCTCCAGGGCGCGGGTTCGCCGGAGAGTGTGCCCCGGGCGCGGGCGGCAATGGCGTCCCCGGTGGCACGGGCCTCGTACTTGCCCTGGTGGGTCAGCAGGACCTTGCCCGCGGCGTCGCCGACGGCGTATAGCCACGGTGCGGCCTCCTGGCCCTCGGCTCCCACAACGAGCCCGCTCGCGTCGGTCCGCAGCCGCGGCGGCGCGCCGTCCTCGCCGGCCAGGCCCACACTCTCGAGCCCGATCCCCTCGAGGGCGGGGTGCCGGCCGGTGGCGACCAGGAGCTTGTCAACCGTGACGCGGCCGCTGCCCTCGAGCGTCAGGGTCAGGGAGCCGTCGTCGTTCTCATGGACGCTCTGCGTGCCGGTGCGGAGGTGGAGCTCGACGCCGTCGGCGCGCAGCCCGGCCTGGACCAGTTCCGCCGCCGGAGTCGGGAACGCCCCCAGCAGCCCGCCCCGGGCCACCAGCGTCACGGCCGACCCGAGCCGCGCGAAGGCCTGGGCAAGTTCGGTCCCGGCCACGCCGCCGCCGAGCACGCCGAGCCGCGCCGGGATGTCCCTGGCGGACGTGGCCTCCCTGGTGGTCCAGAAGTCGACGTCGGCGAGCCCCTCCACGGGCGGGATGCTTGGCCGCGACCCGGTGGCCACCACGACGGCGTGGCGTGCGGTGAGTGCGTAATTGTTGCCGTCCAGTCCGGCCACTTCCGCCTGGCGGGGGCCGGTGATCCAGCCGTGGCCGCGGATCAGCTCGATGCCGGTGTCCTCGGCCCACTTGACCTGGCTGTCGTCCTGCCAGTTGGACGTGAAGTAGTCCCGCCGCTTCAGGACGGCGGCGGCGTCGAGCACCCGGGTGACGGCCTCCTCGGCGCCGGGGACGGTCTGGGCGCCGTGGAGCGCGGTGCCGGGCCGCAGCAGTGCCTTCGACGGCATGCAGGCCCAGTAGGAGCACTCGCCGCCCACCAGCTCCGCCTCCACCATGACGGCGGTCAGGCCGCCCTTCACCACGCGCTCGGCCACGTTCTCGCCCACCGCGCCGGCCCCGATCACAAGGACATCGAATTCACGCTCAATATGTGCCGTCATGGCAACAGCCTAACCCTGCCGGGAAGGGGCCTTACCGGACCCTTTGCAGGACATGGGACCTCCGCTACGCTGAGGACCACTTCGGGGCAGGAGGCCACCAGTGAACGCAGCAGCTTTGACTGCCGGCCGGGGCGTGACGCCGAACCGGCCCGGCGCGCAGGCAAGGCTGCGCGCCCTGCAGGACGCGATCATCGAACTGATCCTCGAGCGGGAGCTGGAGCCGGGGGAAGCGCTGCCCACCGAGACCGAACTGGCCGCCCTGCTGGGAACTGGCCGGAACACCCTGCGCGAGGCGCTCAAGGTGCTCCAAGCCCTGGGCGTCATCGAAATCCGCCACGGCTTCGGCATGTTCGTCGCCGCGGCCAACTTCGGCGCCCTGGCGGACGGCCTGGCCTTCAGGGCCCGGTCATCCCTGCGCCACCGCGGGCGGGAGGCGCTGGAACTGGTGGAAGTGCGCCGGGTGCTGGAATCAGCGCTGATCGGCGGCTCCGTGGCGCTCATGACGCCGGACCGGCTCGCGGGGCTCGAGGCCGCCGTGTGCCGGATGGAAGCCCCGGCCGGGTCCGGTGAGCACTTTGTCGACGCCGACGCCGACTTCCACCGCCGGCTGTTTGAGCCGCTGGACAACGGGCTGCTGCGCGGCCTGCTCGATGCGTTCCAGACTGTCTACCGGGGGATCGAGCATGAACTCGGCCCCGGCATCGTATCCCCGGGTGCGGCCGCGCTGCACCGGGGCATCTACGAGGCGGTGGCGGCGGGGGACGCGGCGCTGGCCGCCGAGCGGCTGGGCAGCCTCTTCGACGGGATGCGCCGACGGATCGAGGCGGCAGCGGGCGGGCCGGCGGAGTAGTCCGGAAAACAAAAGATCCGCACCGGCGGACCGGTGCGGATCTTTTTCTCTGTGCGCCCAAAGGGATTCGAACCCCTGACCTTCTGTTCCGTAGACAGACGCTCTATCCAGCTGAGCTATGGGCGCATTCTCGGCTCTTTGGGAGTTTCTCGCTCCCCCGAACCTCGAATTACTTTACGCGAGATGGGCCCACACTTCCAAATCGGAACCCCTGTAATCTAGCTGACTAGACCGGTCTATGTGACCTTGATCACAAAAACTCCGCCGTATGGACTTAATAAACCTTGAATTTCCGCGGTTTTTGGATTGCGGGCCCGCCGTCAGCCCGCAAGTGGGCCGGAAAGTGAATCCTCCGCGACACCTAGCATTTAGGACACACCACTGAACCCGAGGAAGGGAACCGTAATGGGCGATCTGGCGCGACTGCCGCTGCTTGAGAAAGCACCCACCACTCATGCTGGACTGCTGGCATGGGTTGAAGAGGTTGCTGAACTGACCCAGCCGGACCGGATCCACTGGGTTGATGGTTCGGAAGAGGAGAACACCCGGCTCACGGACGAGCTCGTCGCCGCCGGCACCCTGACCCGGCTGAACGAGAAGCTGTTCCCGAAGTCCTTTGCGGCATTCTCTGATCCCGCCGACGTCGCCCGGGTGGAGGAGCAGACCTTCATCTGCTCCGAAAACGAACGCGACGCGGGCTTCACCAACAACTGGATGGCCCCGGCGGAGATGAAGGAGAAGCTGCGCGGCCTGTTCAGCGGCTCCATGCGCGGCCGCACCATGTACGTCATTCCCTTCGTGATGGGCCACCTCGACGCCGACGATCCCAAGTTCGGCGTCGAAATCACGGACAGCGCCTACGTTGTGGCCTCCATGCGCATCATGGCCACGATCGGCACCGAGGTCCTGGACAAGATCACCGCCACGAACGCCTTCTTCGTCCCCGCCTTGCACTCCCTGGGAGCCCCGCTGGCCCCCGGCCAGGCCGACGTCGCCTGGCCCTGCAACCCGGACAAGTGGATCGTGCACTTCCCCGAAGAGCGCTCCATCTGGTCCTTCGGCTCCGGCTACGGCGGCAACGCCCTGCTGGGCAAGAAGTGCTACGCGCTGCGCATCGCCTCGGTCATGGCCCGGGACGAGGGCTGGCTCGCAGAGCACATGCTCATCCTGAAGCTCACCTCCCCGGAGAAGAAGAACTACTACGTCTCCGCCGCGTTCCCCTCCGCCTGCGGCAAGACCAACCTTGCCCTGCTCGACCCGACCATCGAGGGCTGGGAAGTCGAAACCCTCGGCGACGACATCACCTGGATGCGGATCGGCAAAGAAGGCGAACTGCGCGCCACCAACCCGGAAGCCGGCCTGTTCGGCGTCGCCCCCGGCACCGGCTGGGGCACCAACCCCAACGCCATGCGGGCCATCGCCAAGGGCCACAGCATCTTCACCAACGTCGCGCTCACGGACGACGGCGGCGTGTGGTGGGAAGGCATGACCGACGAGGTCCCGGCGCACCTGATCGACTGGCAGGGCAACGACTGGACCCCGGACTCGGACAAGCCGGCCGCCCACCCGAACTCCCGCTTCTGCACCCCGATCTCGCAGGTCGATATGCTCGCCGAGGAGTACTACAGCCCCGAGGGCGTCGAGGTCTCTGCGATCCTCTTCGGCGGCCGGCGCAAGACCACCGTCCCCCTTGTGACCCAGGCCCGCAGCTGGACCAACGGCATCTTTATGGGCTCGACCCTCTCCTCGGAGACCACGGCCGCCGCCGCGGGACAGGTCGGCGTGCTCCGCCGCGACCCGATGGCCATGCTGCCGTTCATCGGGTACGACGCCGGCGACTACCTCAAGCACTGGATCAGCGTCTCCGGCAAGGCCAACCCGGAGCGGCTGCCGCACATCTTCCTGGTGAACTGGTTCCGCCGCACGGCCGACGGCGGCTTCGCCTGGCCCGGCTTCGGCGACAACGCCCGGGTGCTCAAGTGGGCCATCGAGCGCATCGAAGGCAAGGCCGACGCCGTCGAAACCCCGATCGGCTACGTCCCGACCGGCGACGCGCTGGACCTCACCGGCCTGGACCTGACCCACGCCCACGTGGAGGACGCCGTCCGCGTCGACCGCGCCGAATGGGACACCGAGCTCGCCTCGATCGAGGAGTGGTACGCGAAGTTCGGCGACTCCCTGCCGGAGGCGCTGCGCTCCGAGCTCGACTCGCTCAAGGAGCGCATGTCCGCGCACTAGCAGGCAGTTGAACCAACGACGGCGGCCCCGCACCTTCCCAAGGTGCGGGGCCGCCGTGGTTCCCAAATGACGCTGCTCAGTTGGCGAGCCAGATGTCCGGGCCGAAGACCTCGTAATGGATCTTGGTGGCGGGGATGCCGGCGTTGATGGCCTCGTTGCGGATGTTCTTCATGAACGGCAGCGGCCCGCAGAGGTACAGCGAGGCGTTGGCCGGCAGGTCCACGTCGCGCAGCGACATAAAGCCCTCCCGGGCTCCGGCCTCGGGCTGTTCCAGCCAGAGCTGCAGCTCGGCGCCCTCGAGGCGTTCGACGTCGTCCGTCATCTGGGAGCGCAGGGCCCAGCTGTCGAGGGTGCTTTCCGCGTGCAGGACCAACACCTGGCGGTCCGAACCGGCCGCCGCGAGGGAGCGCAGGATCGAGGCCGAGGGTGTGCAGCCGATGCCGGCCGAGGCCAGGACCACGGGGCCGTCGCCCTCCTCGAGCGTGATCTCGCCGTAGGGGTTGGAGATTTCTAGGACGTCGCCGACCTCAACGTTGTTGTGCAGCACCGGGGAGACCTCGCCGCCGTCGTCGAGCTTGGTGGTGAAGCTGCGGCTGGTGCCGGCGTCGCCGGAGAGCGAGTACTGGCGGACCTGGCGCAGGCCCTCCGGGAGGGTGACCTTGACGCTGACGTACTGGCCGGGCAGCGCCGGGGTGATGGGCGTGTCGTCGGCCGGTTCCAGTGCGAACGTCATGGAGCCGGTGCCGGCCGGGGTCTTGGCCGCCACCCGCCACGGCGTCCACATCTTGCCGTTGGCCTGGGCGGCGTAGAGGCCCTTTTCGAGCTTGATCAGCGCATCGGCCATCAGCCAGTAGACCTCGGTCCAGGCCTCGGCGATTTCCGGCGTGATGACCTCGGCCAGGTCCTCGGCGATGGCGGCGAAGAGGTGCTCGTAGACCACCTGGTACTGCGGTTCGGTGATGCCGAGCGAGGCGTGCCGGTGCGCGATGCGGGCCAGGACGGTCTCCGGCAGGGTGCCCGGGTGGCTCACCAGGTGGCTGGCGAAAGCGGCGATGCTCCCGGCCAGGGCCTGCTGCTGGTCGCCGGAGCGCTGGTTGGAACGGCTGAACAGGCCGTCCAGCAGCTCAGGGTGCGCGCCGAAGAGCCGGGCGTAAAACTTGGGGGTGATCTCGCCGATCCGGGAACCGACCAGCGGCAGGGTGGCCTCGATGACGGGGAAGGACTTGTCCGAGAGCATTGCTGACTCCTGAGGTAGTGGCCCGGGGTCTTCAAACGGACCGATCCGAAATACAAGTATTTGAAATACGAGTATTTATGCCTCAGTTCTACACGCCGTAGAAAACGGTGGCAAGTCGGGGAGGAGGGTGGCCGGGCGGCCTGCGCCCCGGCTAGAGGCCGGGGCGCAGGCCGATCGCCTGAAAGGCGGGGTTCATCTGCCGCGTGGTGGGCAGTGATGCGACGACGATGTCGTCAAGCTCACGGTAGAAGGCCTCCCTGGCCCGGCCGAGCGCGCCGCGGAGCCGGCACTCGGTGATCAGGGGGCAGGTGCCGGCGGCTGCGACGCAGTCGGCCGGGTCGGTCCGGGTATCCAGGGCGCGCAGCAGCTGCCCGATGGTGGCGGTGCGGCCCGCCCCGTTGAGCCGGGACCCGCCGTTGCGGCCGCGTTCGACGTCGATCAGGCCCAGTGACCGCAGCTTCGCCATCGCCTTGCTGACGTGGTTGTAGGGCGTGCCGACGGCGTCGGCGATGCTCTGGGTGGTGAGCAGTTCGCCGTCCGGAGCGGCCGCGAGCACCATCATCGCGCGCAGGCTTACGTCCGCGAAGGCGTTGATCTTCATGGCACGGGCCTGGTCTAGTCCACCCAGACGGCGGGTTCGTTGGAATCGGCGGACAACTCGCCAAATTCCAGCTCGTTCGTCTCCGGGTTGGCGCCGTAGGGCAGCACGGCGGCGAAGACGGAACCGTCCTGGTGCTCGGCGGCCACGTGGATGGCGTCCGAGTCCTCGTCCAGCAGCGTTATGTCGCAGACAATGGCGGCGGCGCGGAACTCGTCCCGGTGCTGCCTGAGCAGTTCGGTGAGGTCGCTGATCATGCCGTCGGCGTCGAAATCGCCGTCGCCGTCCCCCGCCGCGTCCGCCGGCGTGACCGCCACGAGGCGGACCTCGCCGTCGTTTTCCACCACCAGGGCGAACGGCAGGAAGCCGCCGTTGCGCTCCAGTTGTTCCTGGGCGGCCCCGACCCCGGTGCCCAGCAGGTTCTCCAGGTCGGTGGCGCTGGCGTCCGGCACCGAGCCGCGCCAGGAGTCCGCGGCCGGGTCCGCCGGCTGCAGAAGGGCGCCCTGGGCCTCGGAAGGATCCGTCACCGCGGTCAGCCCCGGACCACGGCCAGCACCCGGTCGCGGATGCGTTCCATGGTCTCCTGGTCCGTGGCCTCGACGTTCAGGCGCAGGAAGGGCTCGGTGTTGGACGGGCGCAGGTTGAACCAGTAGCTGCCGTCCGCCGCGATGAAGGTGCTGCCGTCGAGGTAGTCCACCTCGACATCCTCGTTGTGGAAGTCCTGGCGGACGCGCTCCACGGCGCCGGCCTTGTCCTCGATTTCCGAGTTGATCTCGCCGGAGGACCGGTACGGTTCGTACTCGCGGCCGAGTTCGGAGAGCGGGCCGTCCTGCTCGCCGAGCGCAGCCAGGACGTGCATGGCGGCCAGCATGCCGGTGTCCGCATTCCAGAAGTCGCGGAAGTAGAAGTGCGCGGAGTGCTCGCCGCCGAAGATCGCGCCTTCGGCCGCCATCACGGCCTTGATGAAGGAGTGCCCCACCCGGGTCCGGACCGCGCGGCCGCCGTCGTGGGCCACCAGTTCGGGCACCGCCCGCGAAGTCAGCAGGTTGTGGATGATCGTCGGGTGGTCCTCGCCGTTGGACTTGGCGCGGGCAATCTCGCGGCGCGCCACCATGCCGGTCACGGCCGACGGCGAGACCGGCTCGCCCTTTTCGTCGATCACGAAGCAGCGGTCGGCGTCGCCGTCGAACGCCAGCCCGATGTCCGCGCCGTGCTCGACGACGGCGGCCTGCAGGTCGCGCAGGTTTTCCGGCTCGAGCGGGTTGGCCGGGTGGTTCGGGAAGGACCCGTCGAGCTCGAAATAGAGCGGAATGATCTCAAGCGGCAGCTTCGGCAGCAGGGTGTCGCCAAGCACCGCCGGGGTGGTCATGCCCGCCATGCCGTTGCCGGCGTCGACCACGACCTTCAGCGGCCGGGATCCGCGAAGGTCAACGAGGCTGCGCAGGTATTCGGAGTAGTCCTTGAGCACGTCGCGGACGCTGATCAGGCCGCGGGTGCCGTTCGCGGGGATGGCGCCGGTGTTGAGGTATTCCTCGGCCAGGGCTTGGATCTCCTTCAGGCCGGTTTCCGAGGAGATCGGCACGGCGCCGGCCTTGGCCATCTTGATGCCGTTGTATTCGGCAGGGTTGTGGCTGGCGGTGAAGGTGGCGCCGGCGGCGTTCAGGGCGCCGCAGGCGTAGTACAGCTCGTCGGTGGAGATCAGGTCGAGCAGCTGCACGTTGGCCCCGCGGGTGGCTGCGCCGTTGGCAAAGGCGCGGCTGAACTCGGGCGAGGAGGGGCGCATGTCCCCGCCGACCAGTACGGTCTGTCCGGCCAGGCCCAGGACGTCCACGAAGGCAGCCCCCACGGCCTCGACGATTTCTGCGGTGATGGAATCGCCCACGATTCCGCGCACGTCGTAGGCCTTGAAGGAAGCCGAGAGGTCAAAAGTCTTCGTCTGGTCGCTAGTCACGGCTCCATCTTACGGGGAAGCGGCGGCGGGCAGCCGGGAACGCGCGGCCTATGTGGACAACACCTGTCCACATAGGCCGACGCCGGCTTCGCGGCTGTCGGAGGGGACTGGGATACTGAGGCAATGGCCAATAACCAGAACGCTGCCCTCCTCGCCGCCGCCGAATCCGCCCCCGCCACAGCTGCCGAATCCGCCCCCGCCGGGGGTACCGCGACGCGGGAACAGGCCCAGGCGGTGCTCCGCGAGCTCGTGGGGCACCCCGGCGCGGAGTTCCACGACGGCCAGTTCGAGGCGATCGAGGCCCTCGTCGATGGCGGGCGGCGCGCCCTCGTTGTGCAGCGCACCGGCTGGGGAAAGTCGGCCGTCTACTTCGTCGCGTCCCTGCTGCTGCGCCGCCGCGGCGCCGGCCCCACGCTGATCGTGTCCCCGCTGCTGGCGCTGATGCGGGACCAGGTCGCGGCCGCGGCCCGGGCAGGGGTCCGGGCGGTGGCCATCAACTCCGCCAACCAGCTCGACTGGGACACGGTCCGCGAACAGCTCGCGGCGGACGAGGTCGACGTGCTCCTGGTGTCCCCGGAGCGGCTCACCAACCCGTCGTTCCGCGAAAACCAGCTGCCCGAGCTGGTCCGCCGGACCGGGCTGCTGGTGATCGACGAGGCGCACTGCATCTCCGACTGGGGCCACGACTTCCGCCCCGACTACCGGCGGATCGCGGATCTGATCACCCAGCTGCCGGACAGTGTGCCGGTCCTGGCCACCACGGCCACCGCGAACTCCCGCGTGGTGCACGACATCGAGGAACAGCTCGGCGAGGGGGTGCTGACCATCCGCGGCGCCTTGGGCCGGGAGTCCTTGCGCCTCGGTGTGCTGCGGCTGCCGGATTCCCGGGAACGGCTGGGCTGGCTGCTGACCCACCTGTCCGACCTGCCCGGCAGCGGCATCATCTACACGCTCACCGTCTCCGCCGCGGAGGACACCGCGCGCCTCCTGGCGGAGGCCGGCCACGAGGTGCTCGCCTACACCGGCCGGACCGACCCCGCGGACCGTGAACGTGCCGAGCAGCTGCTCAAGGACAACCAGGTGAAAGCCCTCGTGGCCACCTCGGCGCTGGGCATGGGCTTCGACAAGCCGGATCTGGGTTTTGTGGTGCACCTCGGCGCGCCGTCGTCCCCGGTGGCCTACTATCAGCAGGTCGGCCGCGCCGGCCGCGGCGCCGCCAACGCCGACGTGCTCCTCCTGCCCGGTTCCGAGGACCGTGACATCTGGCAGTATTTCGCCACGGCCTCCATGCCCTCGGAAGAAAAGGCCGCCGCCGTGCTCACGGCCCTCGCCGAGGCGGGGACCGCCGTGTCCACCGTGGCGCTCGAGGCAAGGGTGGACCTGCGCCGGACCCCGCTGGAACTGCTGCTCAAGGTGCTGGCCGTGGACGGCGCCGTCGAACGAGTGGGCGGCGGGTGGCGCTCCACCGGCCGGCCGTGGACGTACGACGCCGAGCGGTACCGCCGGATCGCCGAGGCCCGGGTGGACGAGCAGGATTCGATGGTGATCTACCAGGACACCGCGGGCTGCCGGATGGAGTACATCACCTCGGTCCTCGACGACGAGACGGCACGGGCCTGCGGCCGCTGCGACAACTGCGCCGGCCGGTGGTTCCCGGCCGACATCGCCGCGGACGCCACGGAGGCGGCGGGCGCAACCCTGAGCCGGGCCGGCATGGTGCTCGAGCCGCGGCTGCAGTGGCCCAGCGGCATGGACCGCCTGGGCGTGACCGTCAAGGGCAAGATCAAGTCGGAGGAGGCCCTGGCCAACGGCCGCGTGCTGGCCCGGCTGACCGACCTGGGCTGGGGCGGCGCGCTGCGCGAAACCTTCGCCGCCGGCGCCCCGGACCGCGCCGTCGACCCGGGAATGCTGCGCGCCTGTGTGCAGGTCCTGCGCGAATGGGGCAGCGGCGATGCGCGGACCCCCGGCTGGAGCGGCGCGGGCCGCCCGGCGGCGATTGTCAGTGTTCCCTCCCGTACCAAGCCGGAACTGGTGGACTCCCTGGCCCGAGGCATCTCTGAGATCGGCCGCATCCCGTACCTGGGGCAGCTGCAACTGGCCCACGGCGGTCCCACGGGCGGCCGCGGCGGCAACAGCGCCTACCGGCTCGCCGGGGTCTGGGACCGGCTTGTCGTGGGACCGGAACTCGCTGCCGCGCTGGAGGGCATACAGGGCCAGAGCGTCATGCTGGTGGACGACCTCGTAGACAGCCGCTGGACCGTGACCGTGGCCGGCCGGGCCCTTCGGCTTGCCGGCGCCGGCGCCGTGCTGCCGCTCGTGCTCGGCCAGGCCGGCTAGGCGGGGACCATACCCCGCGCGCCCAGTTGCGCATCGGCGTCGGCCTCAGTCCCGGGGTTGCTGTTCCGATTCCAGCACGGCCCTGGCCGCATTGTGCCCGCCGATCGCGCTGACCGCGCCGCCGCGGCGTGCTCCGGAGCCGCAGAGCAGGAGCTGCGGATCGTCCGTGGCCACGCCCCAGCGCTGCGCCGGGGTGTCCAGGGGCGCGCCGTCGTCGACAAAAGGCCAGTCGAGGCCGCCGTGGAAGATGTTGCCCCGCGGCATTCCGACGGCCCGCTCAATATCCAGTGTGGTTTTGGTTTCGATGCAGGGCCGGCCGTCCTGGTCCGTCAGCAACAGTTCCTCGACCGGCTCGGCGAGCACACTGTTCAGGGACCGCAGCACGGCCGCCTGCAGCTCGGCGCGCCGGTCCTCGTTGTTCTCTGCGTTGATCAGCCGGTCCGGGACGTGCAGGCCAAAGACCGTGAGTGTCTGCGCGCCGGCGGCCTGCAGTTCCGGGGACAGGATGCTGGGGTCGGTCAGCGAGTGGCAGTAGATTTCGCACGGCAGCGGTTCCGGGACGTTTCCGGCCGCGGCACTGAGGTAGGCGCCGTCGAGCTGCGACCACGTCTCGTTGATGTGGAAGGTGCCGCCGAACGCCGCTTCCGGGCTAACACTGCCGTCCAGCAGCCGGGGCAGCCGCTTGAGCAGCAGGTTCACCTTGACCTGGGCGCCTTCGCGGAGGTGGTTGGGGTTCCGCGTGGCGTGCGGGGGAGCGGCTGGCGCCGCGGCCGCGCGCAACCGGTCCAGGACCACCGGTGCCACGTTGGATAGGACCCACGGGGCGGCGGCGGTGTGGTCTGCGCCGTCGTGCCGGTACTTTACGACGCCGCCCGGCTGCACCGACGTGACCTCCGCCGAGACCAGGATGGTCGCACCGGCCTCGCGGGCGGACCGTTCCAGCTCCCCGGACACCGCGCCCATACCTCCCACCGGCACGTCCCAGTCGCCCGTGCCGCCACCGATCAGGTGGTAGAGGAAACAGATGTTCTGCTGCAGGTCGGCATCGTCGGCGCGGGCGAAGGTGCCGATCAGCGCGTCGGTCAGCACGACGCCGCGGACCAGATCGTGCTTCAGCGCACCGGTGATGGCCTCCCCGATCGGCCGCTCGATCATGGCCTCCCAGGCGTCGGTGGCGCCGGCCTCCAAGGTCAACTGCCGTGCCGCGGACCGGGTGGGCAGCGGAGTGGTCATCGTGGGCCAGAGGGCCTGGGTGAGCTTCCCGCAGCTGGCGTAGAAGTCGTTGAAGGAGCGGAACTCGTCCTCGGATGCCCCGACCGCGGCAAAGGAAGCGGCCGTTGAGGAGGCGTCCTCGTTGTCGACCAGCAGGGCCCGGCCGGGGGCGGCGGGGTCCGGGGTGTAGGAGGAGTACCGGCGCCGTGCCAGTGTGATGCGCAGGTCCAGGTCGTCGATGACCTGCTGCGGCAGCAGGCTGACGAGGTAGGAATAGCGGGAGAGCCGGGCGCCGACGCCGTCGAACGCCTGCGCGGACACCGCGGCGCCGCCGGCGTGGTCCAGCTTCTCCAACAGCAGGACCTTCCGGCCGGCCCGGGACAGATACGCTGCCGCGGCCAGCCCGTTGTGGCCGCCGCCGACGATGATCGCGTCATACGTGTGGTTGGTAGACATGCGCCCATCCTGCCATCCGGACGCGCCGGACCGGCCGAGGCCGGACACTCCACCGTTCTGGGCGCCCGAGGACCCCGAGCGGTTTGCCGGGTTGCTGCCGGAGGTGAGGGAGCGTTGGGGGAGGGAACGCCGGAGGTGAGGGAGCGTCGGGGGCGGGAACGCCGGAGGTGAGGGGGCGTCGGGGTAGGGAACGCAAAAGGCCCCGGTCCAGGACCGGGGCCAAACGCGGAGACGGGGGGATTTGAACCCCCGGTGGAGTTGTGCCCCACACTTCATTAGCAGTGAAGCCCATTCGGCCGCTCTGGCACGTCTCCAATTGCTATTACTAGCCAACCAAGGATACGCAGAAGGGGCCATGCAGTGCAAAACGGTCAACGCGGGGTGAACCGGCGCCGGTCCGGGCGCCCGGAACGGGCCGAGGGTGACCCCGCGTTGCGTGCCGTCGGCGGTGGCGGCGCCCCTCTGCGGGGCCAGGTCAGTCCGCCCGGCCCGCCAGTGCGCGCCACAGGAAGTGCTGGCTGCGGCTCTGCAGCGCCGCGGCCTGCCGGTTGTCCGAGGCTCCCGCGTGGCCGCCCTCCAGGGCCTCGTGGAACCAGACGTTGGGGATCCCCATGGCCTGCATCCGGGCGGCCATCTTGCGGGCCTGCACCGGGCCCACCCGGTCGTCCGAGGTCGCGGTCCAGATGAAAGTTTCCGGGTACTCCACCCCGTCGCGGAGCAGGTGGTACGGCGAGAAGGTCCGGATGAACTCCCACTGCTCCGGCACGTCCGGGTCGCCGTATTCGGCAATCCAGGAATACCCGGCGGAGAGCTTGGAGTACCGGCGCATGTCCAGCAGCGGGACCCCGCAGGAGACGGCGCCGAACAGCTCCGGATACTGGGTGAGCATGTTCCCCACCAGCAGTCCGCCGTTCGAGCCGCCCACGCAGCCCAGCCGCTGGGGGGAGGTCACGCCGCGCGAAATCAGGTCCTGCGCGACGGCGGCGAAGTCCTCGTAGGCGCGGTGGCGCTTGTCCTGCAGCGCGGCGCGGTGCCAGGCCGGGCCGTACTCTCCGCCGCCGCGGATGTTCGCCACCACGTACACGCCGCCGCGGCTGTGCGGTGCCTCGCCGTCCGCGCCCGCGGATTCCTCCGTGCGCCGTTCCAGCCAGGCCCGGCCAACGGCGCCGCTGTAGGCCGGGGCGCGGGAAATCTCGAAGCCGCCGTAGCCGGAGAGCTGCGTGGGATTCTGCCCGTCCAGCACCAGGTCCCGCGCCGCGACCTGGAAGTAGGGCACCCGGGTGCCGTCCTTCGACACCGCGAAATGCTGCTGGACCTCGTAGGCGTCCTCATCAAAGAACGACGGCGCCGTCCGGATCACCTCGTGCGTGCTGACGACGCCGTCGGCGCCGGCCCGCGTCAGGGTGCCGCGGGTGAGGGTGCTCGGCGTCGCAAACCCAGTGGCGACCAGCCAGAAATCGTTCCCGGCAGCGTTGTCGCCGCCGCCGTTGCCGTCGGCCCCATCCTCAGCTCCGTCGTCGTCGGCGACGCTATAGGCGTTGACGTCGTGCAGCGGCGGGCAGGCATCCAGCACGCTGGCGGCCCAGGCGACGTCGGTGCCGGGCCGCGCCGGGTCCAGCACCCGGATTTCGGAGGACACGTCCCGGAGCAGGTTCAGCAGCAGGAAGTCCCGGGTCCAGCTCCACGATTGCAGGGAGGTGTGCTCATCCGGGGTGAACAGCACGGACAGCTCCCGGCCGCCGGCCAGGAAGTCCTCGAAGTCCGCCGCCAGCAGGGACCCGGCCGGGTAGCTCGTCCCGTTGACTGTCCAGTCACCCTGCGGCCGGAACAGCAGCCACTCGCGGTGCGTGCTGAGGTTCACGTCGTCCGGCACATCGATTTCGACCCACACGCCGTCGCGCAGCACCGAGGTGCGCGTCTCGAAGAAGCTGATCCAGTCCACGGCGAAGGTCCGTTCGAAACCGGGGGTGGAGTCGTGCGCCAGCAGCGCCATCATGTGGTCTTCCGGGATCTCGAAGATGCGCTCGGCCGCGGCGAGGGATTCGCCGCGGCCCAGGACCACACCGGTCCGGGCGTAGGACGAGCTGGTCCGCGGCAGGTCCGCGGCCGTGCTCGCCACCAGCAGCGTGTCGGCGTCCAGCCAGGCCACATGGCCCTTCGCCGTCGGCAGGTCAAAGCCGCCCTCGGCCGGGTCCACAAAGCTGCGGGTCTCGACGTCGAACTCGCGGTAGCGGTTCGCGTCGCCGCCGTCGGGGGAGAGCGCCAGCAGGGCCAGCCGGTGCGGCTGCCCGGGTGCGGGGCGCAGGAAGTTGGCGCCGTGGAAGACCCACTCCTCGCCTTCGGCCGCGGCGAGGGCGTCAATGTCGAGCAGGGTTTCCCACTCGGGGGAGCCCGCCCGGTAGCTCTCCCAGGCGGTGCGCCGCCACAGGCCCTTGGGGTTCTTGCGGTCCTTCCAGAAGTTGTAGTACCACCCGCCGTGCTTGCCCACCATGGCGATCCGGTCGGTGGAGTCCAGCACCTCCAGGATCCGGGCTTCGAGCTCGCCGTATGCGGCGTCCTGGAGCAGTTCCTCGGTGCGGGCGTTCTGTTCGCGGACCCAGGCCAGCGGGGCCTCGCCGTAGATGTCCTCCAGCCAGATGTTCTCGTCGACGGGCTCGGGGGCGGTGCCGGAAATCGGTCCGTCCGGCCCGCCGGGCGCGGTAGGGTGCTCAGCTGCAGTGGTGGTCATGGCCCCATCCAAGCAACTGCGACGCCGGGCAGGCAAGTCAAGTGGCCGGCCCGTATGCGGATACGCTGGATGCCGTGGTCATATCGCAGAGCAACCGGACCGCCCTGATCGGCGCCGGGCCCAGGGGCATCAGTGTGCTGGAGCGGCTGCTCGCCAACTGGGCTCCGTCCGCGCCCGGGGCCACCCTGCACATCCACGTGATCGACCCCTATCCGGCGGGTCCGGGCCACGTCTGGCGGCCCGGACAGTCGCGGCTCTACCTGATGAACACACAGTCCTTCTACCCCACCGTGGTCCCGGAGGATCCGGAGCTGGCGCCGCCGCTGGCGGGCGGCACCTTCGACCGCTGGCGGGAAGCGCAGCGGCGGGACCCGCACCCGGCGCTGTCGGCGGAGGAACGCGCCGAGCTGGCCGGCCTGGAGTCCGCCGACTTCCCCAGCCGGGCGCTTTATGGCCGCTACCTGAGGTGCACGCTCGAGGAACTCCTGGACCGGCTCCCGGACGGGGTCACCGTGGACTTCCACGACACCACGGCGACGGCGGTCCGCCCCGCCGGCGGGACAGCGTCCGGAGCGCCGGCGTCCGCCGCTGGCAGGGGCGACACCGGCTTCGACGTCGAACTCGCCGACGGCACCGTGCTGGCCGTCGGATCAGTGGTGCTGGCGCTCGGCCACCTGGAGTCCCGGCTCAACCCCGAACAGCGGGAGCTGCAGGCCGCGGCGGAGGAGCTCGGCCTGACGTACCTGCCGCCGGCCGTCCCCGCCGACGTGGACTGGTCCGGGATCCCCGCGGTCCAGCCGGTCCTGGTGCGCGGCATGGGCCTGAACTTCTTCGACGTGATGGGCCAGCTGACCGAGGGCCGCGGCGGCACCTTCCAGCCCGCGCCGGACGGGTTCGGGCTGATGTACCAGCCGTCCGGGCGGGAACCGCACATCATCGCCGCCTCCCGGCGCGGCACCCCGTACCGGGCGAAGGCGACCCTGGCCGGCTACTACCCGGCAGCGGTCCAGCTCAGGTACTGCACCGAGCAGGCGGTCGCCAGGTTCGCCGCCGCCGGCATTGTGCCGGCCTTCGACCACGACCTGTGGCCGCTGCTGCACCGGGATGCCCTCTGGGCCTACTACTCCACGCTGGCGCGCTCGCAGCCCGGCGCCGTCGGCTCCGATCCGGCGGGCTTCCTCGGCGCCCTGGAGGAAACCCTGCGGCCGCACGCCCACTCCGCCGCCAACTGGGAGGACGCCGCCCGGGCGGTGATCGAGGCGTCCGTCCGGCCGCACCACCGGCTGGACCTACTGGGCCTGGCCGCGCCGCTGGCCGGCCGCAGCTTCGCCTCCCGCGCGGAGCTGGACGCCGCCGTCGTCGACTACCTGCTCGACGACGCACGGCGCTCCGCCCTCGGCGAGGACGACCCGGTGAAGATGGCGATCGGCGCCCTGCACCACGGGCGCGCCGTGCTGAAGACGGCAGTGGCCGACGGCGGCATCACCGACGAATCGTGGGTGGCCGGGCTGCGCGGCTGGTTCGAGTCGTTTGTGGAGGGCATCGCGAGCGGGCCGCCAGCCCTCCGCGCCGAGCAGCTCGCGGCCCTGGCCCGGGCCGGGGTGGTCAGTTTTGTCGGCCCGGATCCGAAGTTCGGCGTGGACCGGCAGACCCGGGTGTTCACGGCCGTCTCGCCCTGGGTGGCCGGCCGCGGCCGCGACGGCGGAGAAAGGGTGGAAGCGCCCGTGCTGATCGAAGCGCTGGCACCGGCCAACCGGGTGGCGGTCAACGCGTCCCCGCTGCTCGAGCAGCTGCTCGCGGACGGCCTGGTACGCCCGCGCCTGATGATGAGCGTGGAGGGTACGCCCGTGCAGAGTTCCGGCCTGGACGTGGTCCCGCATCCCTATCGGCCGGTGGCGGCGAACGGGTCGGTCACGGACGGGATCTACGTGCTGGGACTGCAGCTCTCCGCCGCGCAATGGGGCACGGCCATCGCCGCCGAAGCCCGGCAACAGCACGGCCCGGTCTACCGCAGCGGCCAGCGCACCCTGCGCGACGCCGACGAGATCGCTAGGGACATCCTCGGCCGGTAGCGCCTTAGTTGGCGGCGTCCGGGTGGATGCTGCGGGTTTCGGAGCGCTCATTCCGGGTCCGGATCCAGTCCGAGGGGTGCAGCTTGGGGAGGATCTTCGCCAGCGCAAGCGCGGCGTACATCACGGTATTGATCGCCACGAAGGTGGCGAGGACGGCAAACCACTGCGAGTGCAGCAGGGATTCGGGGAACAGGATGCCGGCGGGGACGGCGGCGGCGACAGTGAGGGTCATGAGCGTTCCGCTTCTGCGCTCTCGCGCGGTCGGGTGTGCGTCACGTGCTTCCAGCTGGCCGTCCGGCCGAGGGAAATGTCGGCGACGCCCTTGAGGTAGACCACGTTCAGGAACATGTCGAAGAACAGTTCGGGGAACAGGGTGAGCGCCAGGAGCCGGGCCCGCCAGCCGCCCTTCCAGACCGTGGCGACGCGTTCGACCATGAACAGTCCCCCGATCCCCAGCCAGAACGGGAACCAGATCCAGGTGTCCAGCGAGAACACCATGAGGAAGATCAGCAGCAGGTACGAGCCCAGGGCGATCACGCCGTAGCCGATCCCGAGCTGCTGGGCCCAATAGCGCAGGGTCGGCGGGGTGATGCCGTAGGCGCCGATGTTCTCCAGCGCCCCGCGTTGCCAGCGCAGCCGCTGTGCCCAGAGGGTACGCCAGCTGGGCATCAACTCGGTCACCACGGTGCACTGGGCGGGCGAGATCATCAGCCCGCCCAGGGATTTGAGCGCGATCGTGAGCTCGTTGTCCTCGGTGAGCGCGGCGGTGTCATAGACGTAGCCGGGTGTTCCCGGGATCGAGGAACCGCGGCTGGCGGCCACGGTGCGCAGGGCCCGTGCCCGGAAAAGCGAGGCGGTCCCGGTCAGCACGAAGACGCGTCCGCGCCGCCTCCCGATCTCCCGGCTGTAGCGCAGGTATTCGTTGCGCTGGAACTGGCCGATCAGGCCGTGCCCCTCCTCGCCGTAGAACAGGCCTCCGACGGCCATCAGTCCGCGGTCGACGGCGAAGCGGTCCACCGCGGCGGCCAGGAAGCCGTCGTCGAGGCTGGTGTCCGCGTCCATCACCATCACGACGTCGTTGTCGCCGAGTTCTGGGAGCAGCTGCTTCAGCACCTGGTTCAGTGCGCCGGCCTTCTTCTCCGTATTGTTGACCGATTCGATCACTTCCACACCGGCTTCGCGGGCAACGGACACCGTGGCGTCGCTGCAGTTGTCGGCCACGACAATCACCCGGTCCGGGCGGCGCGACTGCTCAAGCAGGGACGCGATGGTCAGCGGCAGGGAGGCTTCCTCGTTGTGGGCCGGGATGAGCACGGTGACCCTGACGGGGCCGGCATACTTGCCGCGCGTCGCCGACATCACCACGCGCGGCGCCAGCGGGCCGGTGAGCTGGTCCAGCGAGCGGCGCGAGCGGTTGGCGATCCGCCGGTCCACCCCGGCGACGCCGGCGGCCAGGAGCAGGGCCATCGCGATGGCGGCCAGGATGATGCGGGGCGCCGGGGCATCCGTGTTGTAGAGGATGTTCCAGAAGCCGAAGAAGAGGCCGTGCGCGGGAGACTCGCTCAGCTCCGGCCCGCCTGCTGCGACGGCGAACCACAAAAGGGCCGCGGCGCCGCTTGCGATCAGGGAGATAAAGATACCAACGGCGCGATTAAACCTCCCTTTTCGCATGCCCCCGATGGTACCAAGAATCCCACGCGTCCCACCAGCCCCAACGGCGCGCCCGCGCGGTCCCAGGTGGCGTCCAGCGGCGCGATCTGGGGGGCATCAATCCGGCGCTGCGATCCGCGGGCACAAAAAATGAGCATGCCCGCTCCCCGGGCCGGGCAATGGACATTTATGCACAATGTCCGTTGCTCCGGCCGGGGGAGGGGCATGCTCACTACGGCAGGGCTAAGGGATTAGCCCCGCAGGCACTTCTGGTACTGGAGCCACGCGATCGAGTACTTGATCCAGCCCGAAAAGTCGTACCACTTCTTCGGCGGCACCGGCGCGGTGCACGTCGGCGGTACCGGGGCGGTGGCGGCGACCAGCACAGCGGCCTTGACCACGGTGCCGGACTCGACGGCGGTGAGCACCAGGGTGCCTGTGCCGGCGGCTGCTCCGGCGGGGACCGAAACGCTCACGGACGCCGCGCCGGCGGAGACCGGGACGGTCCCGAGCGCGGTGACCGTGCCCTTCGCGTCGGTGAACTCGGCCCGCAGTGCGGTGTTGGCCGGGCTGCCCAGCGAGGTGAGGTCCAGCTTGGAGACCGCCAGGGTGATGGAGTCCCCGCCCTTGACCTCGGTCGCGGTGGTGTTTACCGCGGCCACCGAACGCCGGGCGAAGTCCGGCGATACCGGGTTGTGGGTCTGCAGGTACTTGATCCACGCATCACGGTCCACGAGGCCCGAGTCCTTGGTGCCGGCGCCTTCCTTGAAGATCCGGAAGTTGTCGCCGCCGGTTGCCAGGAAGCTGAACGTTCCGATCCGGTAGGACTTCGCCGGGTCCATCAGCGCGCCGTTGACCCGGATGGAGGTGATCCGGTCACCGGCGGCGCGGGCGGCGTCGTAGGTGTAGTTGACGTTTTTGGACAGGCCCAGCTGCTGGTAGGCGCGGCTGGCAACCGTGCCGTCCGGATTGGTCTGCCACTGCTGTTCGAGCAGCGTCTTGAACTGCGCGCCGGTCAGCGTGGTGGTCCAGAGGTTGTTCACGAACGGCAGGACCGCGTTGGCCTCGGCGTACGTGATGGTGCCGTCCGGTGCGTAGTACAGCTCGTTGCGCAGGCCGCCCGGGTTGACGACGCCGATCTCTGCGGCGCCGAGTTCCGGTGCCTTGAGCGAGTCCACGAGCGCGTCCGCGACCAGGTTGCCCAGCGTGGATTCGCTCGCGCGGTCGTCGCGCCCGGCGGGGGAGCCGCCGAACGCCGTGGTGATGTCCGCGGTGACCTTGCCGACCGGCTGGTTGCCGATCACGGCGGCGTCGGCCACGGCTTTGTCCACGATGGCCTTCACCGCGGCCACCCGCGGGTACGTGGCGACCAGGCCGGCGGCCGCGTCGGTGGTCCGCTTGACGTTGGCCGCCTTGTAGCCGGTGACGGACATGGTCTTGGTGTCGATCGTCAGCTGGATCTGGCCGATGAACTCGCCGTAGTTGCCGGTCTGCACGATCGGACGGGTCTTGCCTTCGACGCCGGGTACCGGCGCGTCCCACGCGTACTGCTTGTGGGTGTGGCCGTTGAAGATGGCGGCAACGTCCGGGGTGACCTGGGTGACCATCTTGGCGAAGGGGCCGCCGGCGGCGACTTCCTGTGCCAGGGTGGCGCCCTCGGGGGCGCCGGAACCGGCGCCGTCGTGGTTTTCGACGATGATCACGTCGGCGAGCTTGCCGGCCTTGATCTTCGCGGCGACGCGGTTGATGGCGTCGACGGGATCGCCGAACTCGAGATCGGCGATGCCCGCGGGGGTGACCAGGGAGGGCACTTCCTGCGTGACGGTGCCGATCACGGCCACCTTGATTCCGTTCATGTCCAGCACGGTGTATTCCGGCAGGGCCGGCTCGGTGGTGCCCTTCTTGTAGACGTTGGCGCCCGTGTACGGGAACTTCGCGTTGGCCCCGCCGGCGATGACGCGGTCGCGCAGGTCGGCCCAGCCGCCGTCGAACTCATGGTTGCCCACCGCAGAGGTGCGCAGCTCGAGGGTGTTCAGCACGTCGATGGTCGGCTGGTCCTTGTCGACGGCGGAGGCGAACAGCGACGCGCCGATGTTGTCGCCGGCGGAGAGGAACGCGGTGGCGCCGGGGGCCGCGGCCGCGCGGAGCTTTTCGATGGTTCCCGCGAACAGCACGGTGTTGGAATCGATGCGGCCGTGGAAATCGTTGATGCCCAGGAAGTTTAGGTCAACGCTGGCCGGCACGGTGGGCAGGTTCAGCCCCACCACCACCGGATCGTGGTCGCTCGCGCGGAACTGGTTCGGCACGTAGTAGTCGGTGACGTTGTTGTTGTAGCGGCTGTACTCCAGCGCCACGGACTCCACCGAATTGATGTTCCAGATGTCCGCGCCGGTGACGACGGCGTTGGCCGCCGGGGAGGCGAGGATGTGGTCCAGCGAGCCCACCAGGCCCCCGAAGAGGTAGGAGTGCTTCGCGGTGCCGTCGGCGTTCTTGGCCTTCTCGTCCTGGTTGACGTACCCCGCGCCGGTGAGGACGTTGATCGGGTCCTCCTTGGCGTAGGAGTTGAAGTCGCCGATCAGGAACACCTTGTCGGTGCCCTTGGACTTCTGCAGCTCGTCGGAGAACGCCAGCAGGGACTGCGCCTGGGCGGTGCGGGCGAGGTTGGAGTTGCCCTGGCCCTTGTCGGTGTCGTCCGGCGTGGCGGCCGAGCCCTTGGACTTGAAGTGGTTCGCGATCGCGATGAACTTCTTGTCATCGGCGGCGCCGACGGGCTTGAAGACCTGGGCCAGCGGCTTACGGGCGCTGGCGAAGGCGACCGTGTCGTTGTGGATGATGGATTCGCCCACCGGTTCGGCGGCGGCCTTCTTGTAGATGAACGCGGTGCGGATCATGTCCTCGTCGGCCAGCGGCGGTGCGTTCGCGGGGGTGCGGACGTAGTCCCAGATGCCCGGAGTGGCGACGTTCAGGGCGTCAACCAGCTTGGACAGGGCGTCGTCGCGGTTCTTGCCGAACTGGGCCGAGTTCTCGACCTCCATCAGGGTAACGACGTCGGCGCCGGACTTGGCGATGGCGGCGACGATCTTGTCCTGCTGGCGCTTGAAGTTCTCCGCGTTGGCCGCGCCGCGGACGTTGCAGCCGCCGCTGACGGTGATGGGGTTGCCCGCCCGGTCGTTGTAGAACTTGCAGCCGGCGATCGTGTCCCCGGTGGTCGGGAAGTAGTTCAGCACGTTGAAGGAAGCGATCTTGAGGTTGCCGCCTACCGCGGCCGGGGCGTCCGCGCGGGTGGCGCCGAAGCCGGCCGGCTGGACCGTGTCCGCGTTGGCGCTGGTCAGCTGGGTCAGCGGCTGGAACTTCCAGGAGTTGTTGGCGTAGCTGAGCACCACGTTGGTCTTGAACGTGACCGGCGCGCCGACCCGGACGGGGTCCGCCGTGGTCAGGTACGGCAGCGTCAGGGCCTTGGTGGTGGCGTCCTTGAGGAAGTTGGTGCTGGCGCCGTCGTCGAGCTTGATGCCGCGGGCGGCGTTGGCGGCGGCGGCGGCCGTGTACTCCGGGGAGCCGTAGGCGGCGACGGCGGTGGGCTGTTCCAGCGGGGTGGTGCCGCCGGCCAGGCCGATCTCGCCGTACTGGTTGAGGGAGAAGTTGTCAGCGACCGTGACGGGTCCCTGCGGGGTGAGCAGCATGCCTTCGAGGGACTCGCGGAAGGCTTCCTCGGCCGGGAGCGCGAAGCCGGTGGCCTTGACCTCGGGGGCCGCCTCGGTCAGCTTGGTGACCCCGGCGGCACCGGTGACGTTGAGCTGGGTCATGCCGTAGTACTCGGCGACGTCGCCGGTGACCTCGAGGTAGTCGCCGATCTGCACAGACCCGACCGCGGCCGGCGCGTAGACGAAGATGGCGTCCGACGCCGTGTGGTTGGCGGGAGTCAGGTCCCCGCCGGTTCCGGGGGTCTGGAGGTAGAACCCGGCCAAGCCGCCGGTGGGGAAGGCCGCGGTGACCTTGCCACGGGTGGTGACGGACGTGCCCGCGAGCGGGCTGGCCGTGCCGGTGCCCTGGATCTCGGCGATGGTCTTCAGCGCCGGCGGTGTGACCGGGCCGGGATCAACGGGAGTGGTTTCGCCGTTGGCGGCTTTGGGGGTGATGGCGGCGTTCAGGGCGAAGTCGGCGGCGTTGTTGTTGCTGTCCGCGCCGCGGCTGCGGTTCATGCTCTTGACATCCGTGTTGCCCGACGGCGCCGTTGCCGCCTGGGTCTCGAAGGTGTTGGAGGTCCCGTAGCCGAGCAGGTCGGCCACGTTGGCGGGCTCGACGACGGAGCCGGTGGCCAGCGGGTTCAGGGCCGCGGGCTGCTTGGCCAGGACGATCGTGCCGCCCGCGCCGGCCGGATTGAACCCGGTGGCGGTGGCATCGGCAGCGGGCAGGTCCAGTCCGACGGCGCCGTTGCTGCCGCCCTTGAGCAGGTAGTACCCCTTGGCGGCGATGGTGCCGGTGAGGGCAGCCGTGGTGGACGGGGCCGCGGTGCCCGTGGCGGAGCGGTACTGGATTGACCAGCCGTCCAGGGTGACCGGGGCGTCCGAGGCGTTGTACAGCTCAACGAACTTGTTCTTGTAGGCCGCTCCGGCGCTGCCGCCGCTGAGGTAGACCTCGTTGATGACGACCGGCGACGTTCCGGCGGCCGCCGGCGAGACCTCCAACGCCATGGCGGGCACTGCGGTCAGCGGCGCTGCGATGAGCCCCGCGGACAGTGCTGTGCCCAGCGCTGTTTTCCAATATGTGATTTTCATCCGCTCTAACTCTCATTAGGGTGCCCGGGTAAGGGCGGGGTGCGATGTCCGGGTTGATGGCCCGCGGACCGGCCGGTCTGCTCCTGGTCAAGCAGTTTCCGGCACAGCAAAACAGGGGTGAATGAACATAAGGTGGATTGCATGTGCATTCGGCGAGACGGCCCCCAGCGGAACGCCTCACAGCCGGCACGGAACCCCAACAAGGTGCCCCAGCGACGGTGTTGGTAGTGCATTTTTGAGTGCCCTCGCCGTCCCCCTGGCCCGGGCACTCAAAAGAATACCGGCCAGTAGCCGCCCCTCAGGCGGTTGGCCGGTATTTCTTATCGCATTTTTTCCAAAGGATTTAGAAGCTGCCCGGGCTCAGGCGTGTTCAGCCCCTGAGCCTTCCTGACCGGTCTCCGCCACGATCTTGAACACGGCGCCGGTGGGGTCGCTGAGGGTGGCGAGCCGTCCGAAGGGGGTGTCCTCCGGCGCCTGGATGACGGTCGCGCCCAGCTCCTGGGCCCGGGCCGCGGTGGCGTCAGCATCCTGGACGGCGAAGTAGACCTGCCAGTTGGACGGCACCTCCGCGGGCAGGTAGCCGGAGGCGTCCATGATCCCGGCCTTGGCCGTATCGCCGGCGCCGAGCGTGGTGTAGCGGAAGTCCGGCGTGTCGCTCATAACGTCCGTGTCCCAGCCGAAGACGTCCTGGTAGAACTTCACCGCAGCGGGGTAATCCTTGGTGTGGAGTTCGTGCCAGGCCGGGGCGCCGGGTTCGGCGGCGAGCTCGAAGCCCTTCATTTCGCGCGGCTGCCAGACTCCGATCGAGGCGCCGGTTGCATCGGCGAACATCGCCATTTTGCCCTGCTCCGGAACTTCCATCGGTTCCATGTAGACCTGCCCGCCGTGCGCCTTCACGGCCTCGGCGGTCGCGGCGGCGTCGTCGGCGCGCAGGTAGGTGCTCCACACATCCGGGAATCCGGCCTGTTCGGGCATCTTCTGCATCATCCCGGCAACGGACTTGCCGTTTTTCGAGGCGGTGATGTAGCCGCCGTATTTCTCTTCGTCGCCGGCCTCAAAGGTCCAGCCGAACAGGTTGCCGTAAAACGACTTCGCCTTCTCCGTGTCCGAGGTCATGAGGTCGATCCAGCACGGTGCGCCGGGGGTGATGTCAGGCGTGGGCATTGTGGTCTCCTGCTCTGGGCGGCTCCGGCGTGCCTCCTGGGCAGCCGGGGCCTGGTTGGGTGGTCAGACAAGGAGACCCTATGCCGGGGGTCGGACGGTTTCAATGGCCCGGGCCCAGGCGTCCGGCCGCCTGCCGCGGGGGCCAACCGCCGGGGCCGGTCAGGCCTGGTTGAAGCGGACCATGTTGCCGGACGGGTCGCGGAAGGCGCAGTCACGGGGTCCCCACGGCTGGACGATGGGCTCCTGGAGGACCTCGGCGCCCGCGGCCCGGACGGACTCGAACGTGGCATCGAGGTCGTCGGTGCGGAACACGATCACGGGCAGGACGCCCTTGGTGAGCAGCTGCTGGAGCGCGTCGCCGTCGTCCTGGGAACGGCCCGCGTGCGGGGGCGAGAGCACGATCTCCAGGTCCGGCTGGGCCGCGCTGCCGAGGGTGACCCAGCGGTGGCCGTCGGAGCCGACGTCGTTGCGCACCTCCAGGCCGAGCACGTCGCGGTAGAAGCCGAGGGACTCGTCGAGGTCGTTGACGGTGATTTGTGCGTACTGCAAGGAAATGTTCATGACTCCCACGCTAGGGGAGCGGCAACGCCGGTGCTTCTTCAATCCTGCTCGGTTTCCGCGGCGGGCGCGTGTGCTGCCGGGCGACGCAGGCCGGCATGGCCTTCACCGCCCGGTGCTCCCGGTCGCGGTAGGCGCTGGGAGTCATCCCGACGATCTCGGTGAACCGGGAACTGAACGAGCCCAGGGAGGTGCAGCCGACGTCCATGCACGCGTCGGTCACGGACGCCCCGGCCCGCAGCAGCGCCATGGCCCGTTCGATCCGCCGCGTCATGAGGTAGTTGTACGGCGTCTCGCCATAGGCGGCCTTGAACTGGCGGGAAAAGTGCGCCGGGGACATCAGGGCGCCGGCGGCCATGGTGGGCACATCGAGCGGCCGGGCGTAGTGGCGGTCGATCAGGTCCCGCGCCCGGCGCAGGTGGGCCAGGTTGGCCAGCTCCTGCGGTGTCATGCCGAAATTCTAGCCCCGCCCGGGGCGTCCCGGGCAGTGGGACAAGTACCGGGGCTGGCATGGTGCGGCAAAAGACCGCAAGCTAGATAGGGGGCAACCACGGGGAGCGGGCTGCGCTCCCTCCGCACAGGAAGGCCGCGCCATTCCAGGACCAAAACGGCCGCCCGGTCCGTTGATCCGCAGGTACCTCAAGTCCGCCCGGCCCGCACCGGCGGACGCCCGGGCCGTGGGCGAACTGAAGCCGGTCCCGCCGGCCGCCTGGCGGGAGGGACGGCCGGTCCTCGGCCCCGACCAGGTCTACGTGATGAAATACGGGCGGGAATTCCACACCCAGTGGTGCCAGGCGGTGGCGGAGAAATGGGCGTCCGCTCCCCGGGGCCTGCTCGTGACGCTGTTGGCCGACGTCGGGTCACGGTCCCGCTGCCCGCAATGCAGCCGGGCGGCGTCGCCCGCGCGGGAACGCCACACCCGCGGCCGGCATGCCCCGGAGCCGGCGCCGTCGGCCTCGGTGATCCCGCTCAGGGTCGTTGGGATCGCCCACGGCATCCTCTACCTTGCGGCGCGTCCGGAATTCCGGGACCTGCTGAGCGGGACGGCGGTGGAGCCCGCCACCCCGCTGCTCGTGGGAGGCAGGCGGGACGGGATGGTGGTGCGGGTGGACGTTTCCCGCGACGAACCGCTCCTGGTGGTCCAGATGGATCCCCGCGCCGCGTTCCGGGACGGCCCGTACCAGGCGCGGCTGCGAGCTCCGCTGCAGCGCTCGGCGACGAAACCTTATGCGGTGGAAGCGATTGAACCGGCGCCGCGGGAACCGGACTCCTGACGGCGCGGGCTGCGCCGCGCACCGCGGGCCGGCTGCGAGACGCAGATACAGGTGAGGCCGGTCGGAGCAATCTCTCGATCGACCCAACCGGCCTCAAAGCCGCGCACATTCAGCGCTCCCGCGGAAGGTAAGAGATTCGAACTCTTGGTACGGGGTTACCGCACACTGGTTTTCAAGACCAGCTCCATCGGCCGCTCGGACAACCTTCCCTAACGAGTAGTCTTTCATAGCCGGTCAGGAGCCACAAAAAGCGGCGGCGCTCGCCGACGACGCCGGTTCGGGCACCTACTCTGGAAAAGGGTGCCATCCGCAGCGTGCGCGGTACAGCGCCCAGTCCGCAGGAAAATGAGCTAGGAATCGGGAGTTCTCCATGAAGGCTGTCTACATCTCCGAGCCCGGCGGCCCCGAGGCCCTGGAGCTCCGCGAGGTTCCGGCGCCCGTTCCGGGCGAAGGCGAGGTGTTGATCGATGTGGTGGCGGCCGGCCTGAACCGGGCCGATGTCCAGCAGCGCAGGGGGTTCTATCCACCGCCCCCGGGCGCCTCGGAGATTCCGGGCCTCGAAGTATCCGGTCGGATCGCGGGGTTTGGGCCCGGCGTCACCAAGCCCTTCTCCGTCGGAGACAAAGTGGTGGCCCTGCTCTCCGGCGGCGGCTACGCCGAGCAGGTGGCGGTCCCGGCCGGCCAGGTGCTGCGGATTCCCGACGGCGTGGACCTGGTCACCGCGGCGGCGCTGCCGGAGGTCGCCGCCACGGTCTATTCCAACCTGGTCATGACGGCCCAGCTGCAGGCCGGCGAAACCGTGCTGATCCACGGGGCCACCGGCGGCATCGGCACCATGGCCATCCAGCTCGCGAAGGCCCTCGGCGCGCGGGTCGCCACCACGGCCGGCACAGCGGAGAAGGTCGGCACCGCCACAGCCTTCCTGGGGGCTGACATCGCCATCAACTACACGGCGGAGGACTTCCCGGAGAGCCTGCGCGCCCAGAACGGTGGCAAGGGCGCGGACGTCATCCTCGACGTCGTCGGGGCCAAGTACCTCCGGCAGAACGTGGACGCGCTCGCCGACTACGGCCGGCTCGTTGTGATCGGGCTGCAGGGCGGCACCACCGCGGAACTGGATCTGGGCGTGCTGCTCCGCAAGCGCGCCGCCATCATCGCCACGGCGCTCCGTCCCCGCCCGGTGGAGGAAAAGACGGTCATCATGAACGCGGTCCGCGACGCGGTCTGGCCGATGCTGGCCGATGGCCGGATCCGACCGCTCGTGGCAAAGACCTTCCCGCTCGGCCAGGTCCAGGCCGCGCACCGCTACTTCGATTCGGGGGAACACGTGGGCAAGGTCCTGCTCGTCACCTGATCCGCCCACCCGGCCGCCCATGTGACGCATTGCATGCCCCGCCTGGCATATGTGCGGCGGCCGCCCGGCGCGAATGACGATACTGTTGTTCCATACGCGGTATACACGCGTCTTGGGGCGCGTGTATGCCGACGTCCTGCTACCCTCGGGAGCACCATGTCTATCCGCCACAGCCTCCTGGCGCTGCTGCAGGACCGCCCCCGCTACGGGTACCAGCTCCGGACCGAATTCGAGGACCGCACCGGATCGTCCTGGCCGCTGAACATCGGGCAGGTCTACACCACCCTCGACCGCCTGGAACGCGACGGCCTGGTACAAAAAGACGGCGGCGACGGCGACGGCCACATCATCTACAGCATCACCGACGCCGGCCGGGCCGAGGCCCAGGCCTGGTTCCAATCGCCGGTGGGCCGCGCCAACCCGCCCCGCAACGAACTCGCCATCAAGCTGGCGCTAGCACTGACGCTCCCCGCCGTCGACGTCGGCGGCCTCATCCAGGCGCAGCGCGCCGTCTCCATGCGCGCGCTGCAGGAATACACCAAGTCCCGGCGCGAAGCCGCCGTCCACCCGCGCCCGGCCGACACGGCGCGGCTCCTGGTCCTCGATTCGCTCATCTTCCAGACCGAGGCCGAGGTCCGCTGGCTGGACCTGTGTGAAGCCCGCCTGATGCAGCTCGCCGGCCCCGCCTGAGACCTGCCCCGTTGTGACGCCGCCCACCGCGCGCAGGGCACCGCTCGGCGAGGGGCAAGGCGCGGCGGCCCGCTTGGCCATGTCCATCCGAACGCCCCATTGGTAAGGTGCCATGGGGCAGATCTGATTGCTGATCTGCTGGATGGGGTTTCTCAAGGAGGAGACATGGGCACAATGCCAGATGGCAGGCCAAACACCGCAAAAATCGACGACGGAATCACACCGGTACCGGGGCTTCCGGCCACGTCCGTCGATGATGCCGCCCGTGAGGCGGAAGAGCGCAAATGGACACCCGCGAAAATCGCCCTCTGGGTGGGAATCGCGCTGCTGGGCGGCGTCGCCTGGTTCATGCTCGCGATCGTCCGCGGCGAGACGGTCAACGCGATCTGGTTTGTGTTCGCCTCGGTCTGTACATACCTGATCGGCTATCGCTTCTACTCCAAGGTGATTGAGCGGTACATCGCCAAGCCGAATGACCGCCGCGCCACCCCCGCCGAATACAAGGCCGACGGCAAGGACTACGTCCGGACCGACCGCAACGTCCTCTTCGGCCACCACTTCGCCGCCATCGCCGGCGCCGGCCCGCTGGTCGGACCGGTCATTGCCGCCCAGATGGGCTACCTGCCGGGCACCATCTGGATCATCATCGGCGTCGTCCTCGCCGGTGCCGTCCAGGACTACCTGGTCCTCTTCTTCTCCATGCGCCGCGGCGGCCGGTCCCTCGGCCAGATGGCCCGGGAGGAACTCGGCGTGATCGGCGGCACCGCTGCCCTCGTCGCCACCCTGCTCATCATGGTGATCATTGTCGCGATCCTGGCGCTCGTTGTCGTCAACGCCCTCGGCGAAAGCCCCTGGGGCGTGTTCTCCGTCGGCATGACCATCCCGATCGCCTTGTTTATGGGGGTCTATCTCCGTTACCTCCGCCCCGGCAAGGTCATGGAGGTCTCGATCATCGGCTTCGTGCTGCTGATGGCCGCCATCATCGGCGGCGGCGCCGTGGCAGGCACCGAGTGGGGCGCTGCGTTCTTCCACCTGGACAAGGTCACCATCGCCTGGGGCCTGATCATCTACGGCTTCATCGCCGCGATCCTGCCGGTGTGGCTGCTGCTCGCACCGCGTGACTACCTTTCCACCTTTATGAAGATCGGCGTGATCGTGATGCTGGCCGTCGCCATCATCGTGGTCCGGCCGGAAATCAACGTCCCCGCCTTCAGCGAGTTCGCCAGCCGCGACAACGGTCCCGTCTTCTCCGGCGCCGTGTTCCCGTTCCTGTTCGTGACCATCGCCTGCGGCGCCCTATCCGGCTTCCACGCCCTGATCTCCTCCGGCACGACGCCGAAGCTCATCGAAAAGGAACGCCAGACCCGCCTCATTGGCTACGGCGGCATGCTGATGGAATCCTTCGTCGCCATCATGGCGCTCGTGGCAGCCATCTCCATCGACCGCGGCATCTACTTCGCCATGAACGCCCCGGTCGCCCTGACCGGCGGCACCGTCGAATCCGCCGCGCAGTGGGTCAACAGCCTGGGCCTAGCCGGGGTCAACATCACCCCCGGTGAACTCGCCCAGACCGCCAAGGACGTCGGCGAGCAAAGCATCATCTCCCGCTCCGGCGGTGCCCCGACCCTCGCCGTCGGCCTGGCCCACATCATGCAGCAGTTCATCGGCGGCACCGCCATGATGGCGTTCTGGTACCACTTCGCCATCATGTTCGAGGCCCTGTTCATTCTGACCGCTGTCGACGCCGGCACCCGCGTCGCACGGTTTATGCTGCAGGACTCGATCGGCAACTTCGTCCCGAAATTCAAGGACCACTCATGGCGGCCCGGAGCCTGGATGGCCACCGCAGTGATGGTGGCCGCGTGGGGCGCCGTGCTGCTGATGGGCGTCACCGACCCGCTGGGCGGCATCAACACGCTGTTCCCGCTGTTCGGCATCGCCAACCAGCTGCTCGCGGCCATCGCCCTTTCCGTGGTGCTTGCGATCGTGGCCAAGCGCGGCACCTTCAAGTATCTCTGGATTGTGGCGCTGCCGCTGGCCTTCGCGGCCGTCGTCACCATCACCGCGAGCTTCTACAAGATCTTCTCGCCGGTCCCCGCCGTCGGGTACTTCGCCAATAACGCGGCCTTCGCCAAGGCGCTGGCCGACGGCAAGACCTCCTTTGGCACGGCCAAGACGCAGGCCGCCATGGAAGCCGTGGTCCGCAACACGATGATCCAGGGCTGGCTCTCGGTCATCTTCGTGGTGCTGAGCATCATCGTCATCATCACGGCGCTGATCGCCACGGTGAAGGCCTTCCGCAACGCTTCCGCCGGAGTTGCCAACGTGGAGTTCGAGGATCCGGCCCAGCCGTCCCGCGTGTTCGCGCCGGCCGGGCTGTTCCCCACCGCGGCGGAGCGGGAGCTGGAAGCGGAGTGGAAGAACCTGCCTGCCGACCAGCGGCTCGAACACTCCGCCCGGCACTGAGCGGTACTGCCATGAACGCGCTCGTAGCGGGATTCAAGGGCTTCGCCGAGTACTTCAACGGGGTCCTCGGAGCCGATGCCTATAACAAGTACCTGGAGCACCACCGGACCTCGGGCCACGACGGCCCGCCGATGAGTGAACGGGACTTCTGGCGGGACCACACGGACCGCCAGGACAGCAATCCGCAAGGCCGCTGCTGCTAGGTTGCAGCACGGGCGGCGGGCACTCTCTGCAGGGGCGCCGTCGGGAACACCAGTTCCCGACGGCGCCCCTGCCGTTTTCCCGGGCACGACGAACGGCGGCTCACGACGGCGGTCACGGTCCCGGGCGTCACGCACGCCGGCGCAGCCATGCGCGCGTGAGAGTATGAAGCCATGAGCGATCAGTACGACACTCAGCCCGGCCAGGACACGGCGCCGGAGGGCGCTCCGCTCGAGGGCGTCACGGCGCCCGCTGCCCCGCAGGACGGGGATGCGGCGGGTAACGGCGGGCAACGTCCGCACCCGTTCGAGCCCCGAGGCCAGGCCCCGCGCAGCCGGGCCAGCCACCTCCAGGACCTGGTGGACGAGCCGGCCAAGGTCATGCGGATCGGCACCATGCTCAAGCAGCTGTTGGACGAAGTGAAGTCCGCGCCGCTGGACGACGCGGCCCGGATCCGGCTGGCGGCAATCCACGAACGCTCAATCAAGGAACTCGAAGACGGGCTGGCGCCCGAGCTCGTCCAGGAACTCGAGCGCATCCACCTGCCGTTCCCCGAGAACGGCACCCCCTCCGACGCCGAACTGCGCATCGCCCAGGCCCAGCTGGTGGGCTGGCTCGAAGGGCTGTTCCACGGCATCCAGACAGCCATCGCGGCCCAGCACGCCGCCCGCGAGCACGCCGCCGCCCAGCTGCAGCTCCGTCAGCTTCCTCCCGGCACCATGATCGCGCCGGGGGTCATCATCGGCGAGAACGGCGAGCCCCAGCGCGCCGCCGAGCGGGAGCCCGGTGCCGACCCCTCGCAGCCCGCCAGCCCCGTCGACCCGGACCACGGTCCCGGCCAGTACCTCTAGGATACCGTTGGGATTCTTCAGCGCCGCGCGGCAGGGACGCAGGGACGACGCCGAACTCGGCAAGGGGCTGTGGCGCCGCGCCCACGACAGGTTCCTTCGCGGACTGGACCGCTACCACCAGGTGCTCGAAGGCGTCGAGGACGAGGCGCTGTACGCCGAACTCGTGGAGATCGCCAACGAACTCTCCGCCCTGGCCGGACGGGTCCGCCAGATTTGTATGGAAGCCCAGCGCCGCTCGCCCAGTGACGGCCTAGACATCCCCGGCGCCCTGGCCGGCGTGCACCGCTCGCTCTCGACGGCAGGCAACTCGCTGGCGATGACGGCGGAGGCCGCGGCCATGCTCCGCCTCGCCGTCGGGCCGGTCCCGGTCGGCGCGGCGTCCGTCCGCCGCCGGGCGGAGTCCGTGGCCGAGCACGTCGACGACGCCGAACGCCGTCTTGCCGAGGCCGCTTCCGGCGCCTGAGCCCGCGTATTCCCGGGTATTCCGGCGTATTCCGGGTTAAGCGCCTAGCTTAGCCCGGCCAAAAACGCTGGCCTGGCCGGCCGCAGGTTGGCAGGATGGACGGATGACTTCTTCACCTGAACTGACATTCAATGACGGCCACACCATCCCGCAGCTCGGTTACGGCGTCTGGCAGGTCGAGGACGACGTCGCCGAGAAGGTGGTTGTCCAGGCCTTCGAGGCGGGCTTCCGGCACATCGACACCGCCAAGATCTACGGAAACGAGGCCGGGGTGGGCCGCGCGATCGAGCGCTCGGGCCTCAGGCCGGAGGAAATTTTCATCACCACCAAGCTGTGGAACGCGGACCAGGGCTATGAGTCCACGCTCAAGGCGTTTGAAGACTCCATGGAGCGTCTGGGCCTCGAGACCCTTGACCTGTACCTCATCCACTGGATGCAGCCGAAGCAGGACAAGTACGTGGACACCTGGAAGGCGCTCATCGAGCTCCAGAAGCAGGGCCGGGTGAAGACGATCGGTGTCTCGAACTTCACCAAGGAAGGGCTGCAGCGCCTGATCGACGAGACCGGCGTTGTGCCGGCTATCAACCAGATTGAGCTGCACCCGTTCTTCAACCAGGCGGAACTGCGTGAATTCAACGCGTCCAAGGGAATCCTCACCCAGGCCTGGTCGCCGCTGGGCCAGGGCGGCGAGCTGCTGGAAAGCCCGGTCATCGAACAGATCGCGGCCAAGCACAACGCCACACCGGCGCAGGTGGTCATCGCCTGGCACCTCGCCATCGGCAACGTCGTGATCCCCAAGTCCGTCACCGAGTCCCGGATCCGCGAAAACTACGCGGCCCTGGACGTCAGCCTGGACGAGACCGACGTGGAGGCCATCAACGGCCTGGACCGCAGTGCAGAGGGCGCCGGCCGCATCGGGCCGGACCCGGCGGTCTCCGACTTCGCCTAGAACAGCCTCGCAGGGCCTCCACCTTTGGGTGGGGGCCCTGTTTTTATGTTCAGGCGGCGGCCCGTCCCACCCGCGGCCGCACGGCGTCGACAATCGCCCAGCCGTCCTCGTCCCGGACCCGTCGGCTGGCGAAGCGTTCCGCCGCCGCGGCATCGTCGAACGATTCAGTGCGCACCCGGCCACACTCGGTGTCCAAGTACGTGACTTCCCAGTGCTGGACGCCCGCGGGCTGACCGGCTGACTGCCGCATTCCTGACTGCGGCATTGCTGACTGCTGGGCTGCTGGTTGCTGGGCTGCTGAGAAATCCTGGTGCTGTTCCATAAATCCAGTCTGCAACCGGCCTCTGACACTCAGCGGTCATCCGCCCGGCGTGTTGCCCAACCGCAGCACCCGTTCCCGGGCCAGGTCTTCCCGGCGGCGGTCCTTGTCGGCGGCCCGGGCGGCCTGCTGCGCCGCGGCGGAGGCCTGGTCGAGGCGTTTCCGGGCCTCCCGCAGCCCGGTCTCGGCGCGCGCCAGCTGCTCCCTGAGCGCGGCCGCCTGCTGCGCCTGGGCCTCGGCGGCGGCCGCCGCCTCGCCCAGCTCGGCGGCCGCGAGGTCCGCTTCCGCCGCGCTGGCCCGGGAAGCGTCGGACGCCTGCTCCAGGGCGGCAAGGGCACGCTCGCGCGCGGAGGGGCTCGGCGCCGGGCGCTCCTGCCCGACGGCCCGCAGCCGCGGCCGGGCCGGCGGGGAAGGGACACTGCCGGCGGCCGCCGCCGCTTCCGGCGCAGCCGGCGGCACCCGCGGCGCGGCAGGCGTGGCGGGTCCGGGGGAGTCCGGGACCGCGACGGCGCCGGCGAGCTCCACGACGTCGACGCCGTCGGCGGTGAGCGCCCGGAGCAGGCGCCCGCTCCGGACGGCCAAGGCGGCGCCCTCGTCGGCGGTAGCGGCACGCAGGGTCTGTTCCACTTCCGTTGCGACGGTGCCGCTGATCTTCCGGCCGTGCTGCTCCGCCACGGCGCGGGCCGCCCCGATGGCGCCGGCCAGCAGCTTCCGCCGTTCCCCGGCGAGGCTGCGGAGCGTGGCAGCGTCCAAAGCGGTCTGGGCCGCGCGCATGGCGTGTCCCAGCTCGGCCAGGTCACGGAGCGCCTCGGGCCTGTGCCAGGCGAGCATGTTGACCGCCCAGGCGCTCACCGAGGGCTTCGGGAGGGCCCGCACCTCCGCGGCGCGGGACCGCAGTTCCGGCGTCGCGGGCTGCCCGGCGAGCAGGGCCTTGGCCGCCGCGGTGCGGGCGGCGACGAAATTGTCGAACGGCTGCGCATAGAGCTGTGCCGCGATGCCCGCCAGCTCCCGGTCTGTCATGCAAGAATCATAGAAGCTCCGGCCCCGTGCGCCGGGGGCGCCCAGCGCACGTACACCGTAGGAGAGCCCACGTGATCGAAATCGCCGGACTTCCAGCCCACATCCTCCTGGTCCACGCCATTGTGGTGTTGGGCCCTCTCGCGGGCCTTGCGGCCATCGTCTACGCGGCCGCGCCCCGCTGGCGCCCATACCTGGCCTGGCCCTTGGGCGTCCTCGCGCTGGGGCTGGTCCCCGCTGCGCTCGTGACCGCCCAGGCCGGTGAGCAACTCGAAAAGTCCCGCCCGGCAACGGCCATGATTCGGGCCCACGCCCAGCAGGGCGACGTGCTGAAGATCGTCTCGATCATCTTCTTCGTGTTCGTCGCCGCGATGATCGTGGTGAGTTTCGAGCCGATTGGCCGGCGCTTCGCCTTCCTCGGACCGCTGCGGGAAAACCGCGTCCTGCGGATGGTGCTGCTGGTTGCCGGCGCCCTGGCCGGTGCCTTCTTCCTGTACCAGAGCGTCATCACAGGGCACTCCGGCGCCTCCTCCGTCTGGGGCCGCTAGCGCTGTCCTGGCCCGTCCGGCGCACGCCGTCGTTGCCGGGACGGGCGTGCCCGCCGCACCGTGATCGTTAGCAGGACCAACGCAACGGCCTGCAACGCCGCGACCCCGGCGATCAGCGCCGGGCGGGCGTCGTACAGCGCGCCGTAGAGGGCGCCGCCGGCCAGTGCGCCGGCCCCCTCGAAGGCCGCGAACACCCCGTACGCCGATCCCTGCCGGGCCTCCGGCACAAGGTCCGCTACCAGCGCCTTGACGGTGGAATCCTGGATCCCGGTCGCGGTTCCCCAGATGGCCACACCGGCCAGCACCAGGCCGATGCCGGTGGAGAAAGCCAGCACCGGGACGGCCGCGATCAGCGGGGGCAGCGCTAACAGCACCGCGGGGCCCACCCTGTCATAGAGGAAGCCGCTGCCGAGGGCGCCGAGCACCGCCGCACCCATGGCCGCGGCGTAGAGCAACGGCACCACCGGAGCCGCGACTGCCGCCGCCGCGGTCAGGTGGTAGGATATGACACCGAACGCCACCAGCCCAGCACTCCAGAAGAAGGCGCACACCGCAAAGGGCAGGAAGACACCGGAGAACAACGACGCCGAGCCGCTGGCACTGGTTACGCCGCCGTCGTCGTCGCCGTCGACGCCGGCCACCCGAACGGCGGGCGGCCTGACCTCCGCAGCGGCGGGGTTCCCGCCGTCGGACGCCGCAAGCCGCCGGCGCAGCCACAGCAGCAGCGCCAGCGCTGCCGCCGCCGGAACCGCCAGCGCCGCGAACGCGGCCGAGATCAGCCCGGTGGCCGCCAGCACGGCAGCGACGATCACCGGTCCGAGCAGCGCGCCGGTGAGGTCCAGGGACTTGTGCACGGCGAAGCCCCGGCCGCGTCCGACGTCCTTGGTTGCCGCGGCCAGGAGCACCGTCTTGGCCGGGCTCCGCACGGCCTTGCCCACACGGTCGCCGATAATCAGCACCGAGGCGACACCCAGGCCGGCGGCGCCCACGGCGGGGGCGAAGGCGAGCAGCGGTACGCAGAGGGCGGTCATGGCATAGCCGGCCAGTGTGAACGTCCAGTACTTGCGCGTGCGGTCCGCCCACGGCCCGAAAATCACGCGCAGGCCCTGCGCCGCTGCCTCGGCCCCGCCGGTGACGAGGCCCACCAGCAGCGCCGACGCGCCAAGCTGGGCCAGCAGCGGTCCGGCGAGCGGTCGGGCGCCGTCGGAGACGATATCGGTGGCGAGGCTGACCAGCCCGAAGCCAACCACCGTGCCCCACGGGCGGCTGCCGCGCCGCGGCAGGTTGCCCGGGATGGACGTGCCCGGGGCTGCGGACGTGCCCGGCCCGGGAGCGGCGGGCACCTCGCGCTCAGGCCGGTCCATGTCCCAAGGGTCGCGGACGCGGCGGCGATTGACAAGGGCAGCCATCTGTCTGGCCGGTGGTCCGCCCTGGTCCCAGCATCCGTCCGGGGCGTCATTGAGCCGGTTGCCGGTCGATGCCCCCTCAGACCAGGGCGTGTCCGTGTCGAAGTGCCCCCGTAAGGTAGCCGTAATTCGCGGCCCGCGTCCTCAGCCCCGGTCCTACGGCGTGTCTGCCTGCCGCAGGATTCCCCTGGCAGGTAGCGCCCACCCTTGCCGGCCCTGCGCCGCAGGCCTATGATGCGCGGACATCTGTCAAGGATTTTCCCGTTCCCATGGGGGACTTTTTCGCCATCAACGAAGGAGCAACCTCATGAAACGTGCCCTCTTGCCCATCGCCCTCATACTCGGACTCTTTGCAGGCCCAGGCACGGCCGCTGCCGCGCCGCCAATCCCCGAGGGTACGTCGACGGATACTCTCGACTGCCCCGGTTTCCAGGTCGAGGTCCAGTCCTCGGGCTCTTACAAATTCATACTCCAGCTTCATCACTTTAACGTTTCGAAGCCCTACATGCTGTGGACCGAAACCGGTGTTGCGTCCAGCATCACTATGACGTCGTTGACGTCGGCTCCGAAGAGTGTCACTTACTCACTCAACGGGTCCAGGAAGACGGCGGTGCAGTTCGAACCCTTTGACTATGTCTATACGGCGACCGGAAGAAACTTGATGGTGGTGCAAGCCAGTTACGGCACTCCGGGCATTTTTCTCTCGGTGGGTAAGGTGACGTGGACTCAATTCGGGCCGGTATATCCGACTGGGGGAATGACCGGCCCAGGCCACATAACAGATATCTGTGCGCTGCTGGCACCGTAGCCCCGTCCCACGCCAGGCGTGCCCGTGGCTGACCTCGCCGCAGCTAACAAAAAACCCCGCATCGCCGCTGTATCAGCGGGAGTACGGGGTTCTTCTCGAGCTTCCTATCAGAATCGAACTGATGACCTTTTCATTACGAGTGAAACGCTCTACCGACTGAGCTAAGGAAGCAGCCGCGTGAACCACCGGCGAACCGGGCGGATCATGCAAGAGACAACTGTAATGGAGTCCCCGCGCCCGGGTCAAAATGGGCCGCGCGGCGCATGCCGGGGGTGGGCAGACGGGTGAGCCGACGGCTCAGCAGACGGTGTTGTCCGCCGGGGTCTTGCCGTCCACGAGGTAGCCGTCCACGGCGTTCTCGATGCAGCTGTTGGACCGTCCGTAGGCGGTGTGGCCCTCGCCCTTCCAGGTCAGCAGGGAGGCCGTGCCCAGCTGCTTTCGCAGGGAGCTGGCCAACTCGACCGGCGTTGCCGGATCCCCGGTCGTGCCGATCACCACGATCTCGGTCGAGCCCTTGTACTCCACCGGCGCCGGGGTGCGCACGTTCTTGTAAGGCCAGTCCTTGCAGCTTGTGCCGCCGTAGGCGAAGTAATAGCCCAGGGTGGGGGAGAGCTGGCGGAGCTGCTGCTCCTCGGCGCGCATCGCGGCCGTGTCGGAGGACATCGGGTAGTCGAGGCAGTTGATGGCGGTGAAGGCGAAGGTGGAGTTCGACGAGTAGGTCCCGTTGGGCTCCCGGTCCGCGCCGAAGTCGGAGAGCCGGAGCATCGGAGACAGGTCTCCCTTCATTGCGCTGTCCAGGGCCTGGGTCAGCACGGGCCAGTTGTCGTCGTTGTAGAACGGCAGGATGAAGCCGCTGACGAACATGGACGCGTTGACCACCCGCCCGTCCCTGGCAGGCTTCGGGTTAGCCTCGACGGCAGCGATGATGTCCTGGATCTGTTTGACGGCGTCGTCAGGGGTGCCGCTGAACGGGCAGCCGCTGCCCTGCAGGCAGCGGGTGACGTAGGCGCGGATGGCCTTTTCAAATGCCTTCGCCTGGGCAGCGGTCAGTTCCTCGTTACTGAGCGAGGGGTCCATCGCGCCGTCCAGGACCATCCGCCCCACATTGTCCGGGAACAGGGAGGCGTAGGTGGAACCGAGGAAGGTGCCGTAGGAGTATCCGAGGTAGTTGAGCTTCTTGTCATTGAGGACACCGCGGAGCACGTCCATGTCCTTGGCGGCGCTGACGGTGTCGACGTGGGCCAGCACCGGCCCGGTCTTCTCGACGCACTTGGCGGCAATGGCCTTGTTGTCTGCGAGGGTCTCGGCCAGCCCGGCGTCGGTGTCCAGCTTGTAGATCTTGGCGCGATAGGCGTCGCGCTCCTGGTCGGTGAGGCAGGTGACGGGCGCCGAGCGCTTCACGCCGCGGGGATCAAAACCGACGACGTCGTAGTTCGCACGCACTTTCTCGGATATGTTGGTGGAGCCCGCGTCTTTGACGAAGTCGTAACCGGAGCCGCCCGGACCGCCCGGGTTGACCAGCAGGCTGCCCTTCTTGCTGCCGCCCTTCGAGGCCAGCTTGATGGCGGCGATTTCGATCGTGTCGCCGTCCGGCTTGCTGTAGTCCAGCGGCACTTTGACCTTGGCGCACTGGAACGTGCCCTCGCACCGCGTCCAGCTGAGTTGCTGGGAGTAGAAGCTCCTTAGCTCGGCGGGGGCGGCGGCGGCGATCGAGGGGTCGGCCGTGGCCGGAACGCTCTTGGACCCGCCGTCGCCGGAGCCGAAGAGGGTGCAGGACGACAGTACCAGGGCCAGCACCAGGCCCAGCGCCAGGGCGCCGGCCGCCCGCACCCCGCGCCCCACGGGTTGGTGGCTTGCGGGCCGTGGTGGGGCTGGCGTCATGCGGTTCTCCTTGGGACGTGGAACTGGTCGAAGCGTGGCGGGTCGAACGTTGGTGTCAGGTCAAATCAGGCTGGCGGCCATGGACTCAATCGCCAGCAGCGGGGCCACGTTGGTGGTGGTGATCCGTTGGCGGGCCTTGGTGATGGCGTCCATGCGGGCAAGGGTCACTTCGGCCGTGGAACGGCCGGCAAATTCCTGCAGCTCGTTCCTCAGCTCAACATTGACCAGTTCAACTGCGTCCCCCATCTGGATGATCAGCACATCCCGGTAAAAGGACAGCAGGTCGGTCAGGGTGCGGTCAAGCGAGTCGGTGACGGAGCGCTTGGCGCGGCGCTTCTGGTCATCCTCCAGCTGTTTGACCTGGCCGCGCATGGCCGGCGGCAGCGGACCGCTTTCCGGTGCGCCGAGCGTGGCGAGCAGCGCGGCCTTCTCGGCGGCATCGCGCTCGTCATTGGAGCTGTTGGCTTCTTCGGTGGCGATCTTGACCAGCTTGTCCGCCATCATGACGGCCGCGGTGATGCCCCGCAGCTGCAGCGGGAACCGTACGGTCTCGAGCCGGCGCTCCCGGGCCTCGGGGTCCCGCGCCAGCCGGCGGGCGATGCCCACATGGCTTTGCGCGGCCCGGGCGGCGCGTTCGGCGACGTCCGGGTCGACGCCGTCGCGCTTGACCAGCAGGGCCGCGACGTCGGCGGCCGGCGGGAGCCGCAGCGCCACCGGGCGGCACCGGGAGCGGATGGTCACCAGCACGTCCGCGGGGGAGGGGGCGCAGAGCATCCAGATGGTGCGCGGGGTGGGTTCCTCGATGGCCTTGAGCAGCACGTTGGTGGTGCGTTCGGCCATCCGGTCCGCGTCCTCGACGACGATGATGCGCCAGCGGGCGGAGGAGGGCCGGTTGCCGGCGCTGGAGACCAGCTCACGGGCCTCGTCGATGGTGATGGTGACCTTCTCGGTCCGCACGAACGTCACATCGGAGTGCGTCTCGCCCACGATGGTCTGGCACGCCGGGCACACGCCGCAGCCGCGCTGTGCCACGTCCTCTTGGTCGCAGTTCAGCGCCGCGGCGAAGGCCTTCGCGGCGTTGGACCTGCCGGAGCCCGGTGGGCCCGTGAACAGCCAGGCGTGGGTCAGCCCCTCGCCCTCGGCGGCCTGCCGGAGCTGCGCGACGACGGCGGGCTGGCCCTGAAGGTCGTCCCAGACACTCATGCCGAACTGCCCTGGCGGAGCGCGAGCAGGGCCTGCACGCGCTCCAGGATCCGGGCGGCCAGCTCAGGCACGGGCAGGTGCGCCGCGAGGACAAGGTAGTGCTCCGGCCGGGCCGCAGCCAGCGCCAGGAACGCGGCGCGGATCCGGGCGTGGAATTCGTCGGCTTCGGATTCGAGCCGGTCCTCCGGGGCGTCCCCGGCGGTCCGCCGCCGCCGGCCATCGGCAGGGTCGACGTCGAGCAGCACGGTGAGGTCCGGGTGCAGGCCGGAGGTGGCCCAGTCGTTGACCTCGCGCACCGCGTCCGTGCCGAGGTTCCGGCCGGCCCCCTGGTAGGCCACCGAGGAGTCAATGTACCGGTCGGTGAGGACCACCTCGCCCCGTTCCAGTGCCGGGCGGATCACCTGGGCGGCGTGGGCGGCGCGGGAGGCTGCGAAGATCAGGGCCTCGGTGCGTGCGCCGATGTGGCCGTGGCCGTGGTCCAGCACGAGGGACCGGAGCTTCTCGCCGATCGGTGTGCCGCCCGGTTCGCGGGTCCGCAGCACCGTCAACCCGCGTGACTCGAGGGCCCGGGCGAGTTCAGCGGCCTGGGTGGACTTGCCTGCCCCGTCGCCGCCTTCGAAGGCAATGAACAGTCCGGGGAACGGGCCGGGAGTCTGGGTAGTCACTGCTCTAGCCTACCGACAATCACCGACACCATGGTGGCCTGCGCGTAACGCCTTACGGGCCCTGCGCGGCCCCGAAGTACCCTGTGTCCATGAGTCTCTCCGAAGAACAGGCCGCCGCGCTCTCCGCCGAAACGCTCGTGGTGGCTGCGGGCCGCCCGCCGCGCGAACGCGACGCCCCGGTCAACCCCCCGATCGTGCTCTCCTCCACCTATTTCGGCACCGGCCCGCTGGGCCCGGGCGACCGCGGCTACGGGCGCTACTCCAATCCCACCTGGGACCCGTTCGAGCAGGCCCTCGCGCAGCTTGAGGGTGCGGAGCTGCCCGGCCTGCTCTACGCCTCGGGCCTCGCCGCCGTCAGTTCGGCGCTGTCCCTGGTCCCGGCGCAGGGGGTGCTGGTGATGCCGTCCCACAGCTACGCCGGCTCGCTGGTGATGGCGACGGAACTGGCGCAAAAGGGCGCGCTGGAGCTGCGCACCGTGGACATTGCGGACACCGACGCCGTGTTGGCGCAACTGGCGCCCGCGAACGGGAAGCCCGCCAGCATGCTGTGGCTGGAGAGCCCCACGAACCCGATGCTCGGCGTCGCGGACATCCGGGCACTCACCGCCGCGGCGCACGCGGCCGGCGCCCTGGTGGTCACCGACAACACCTTCTCCACCCCGCTCGTGCAGCAACCGCTGTCCCTCGGCTCCGACGTCGTCCTGCACTCGGTCACCAAATACCTCTCGGGGCATTCCGACGTCGTCCTCGGCGCGCTAGTGACCTCCGACGCCGGGCTGCACGCGAGCCTGCTGCACCACCGCACCATCCACGGCGGGATCGCCGGCCCGTTCGAGGCGTGGCTGGCGCTGCGGGGTCTGCGCACCCTTGCCCTGCGGATCGAGCGCTCGCAGGCCTCCGCGACGGTGCTCGCCGAACGGCTGAGCACGCACCCGCGGGTCGGGGCCATCCGCTACCCGGGACTGCCCACGGACCCCGGCCACGAACGGGCCAAAGCGCAGATGAAGGGCTTCGGCTCCGTGCTGTGCATCGAAATGGCGCCCGTGGAGGGTGCCGGCCTCAGCGGGGCCGACGCCGCCGACCGGATGATCCGGGCCCTGGACCTGTGGCTGCCGGCCACCTCGCTGGGCGGGGTGGAATCCCTGATCGAGCGCCGCCGCCGGCACACGGCCGAGCCGGCCAGTGTTCCGGACAACCTGGTCCGGCTGAGCGTCGGTATTGAGAACGTCGAGGACCTGTGGGCCGATTTGCAGCAGGCTTTGGCCACACTGGACGGCTAGGCTGGGGGCATGGACGGAAGAAATCTCATTGACTTTGCCGACTTCGGAGTGAGCGCGGTCCTTTTGCTCGTCTCGCTCAGCCTTGAGATTTGGGCGTTCCTCGACTGCCTGCGCCACAAAGCCAACGCTTTCGAAGCGGTGTCCAAGCGCACCAAAACCTTCTGGCTCGCCCTCACCGGCGGCGCACTCCTCATCGGCGTGCTTGCCGTCGTCACCTACCGTGGCGGCAGCCCGGTCAACGCGCTGGGGCTCTTTGGGCTCGCCGCCGTGACGGCCGCGGCCGTCTACCTTGCCGACGTCCGTCCCGCGGTGAAGGACGCAGGCCGCGGGGGCAGCAGGAACATGGGTCCCTACGGCCCCTGGTAGTCCCCACCCACCTAAACCCCCGGCGCCACCGCTTCCCAGTCCACGGTGAGCTCGCCCAGGCGCCACCGCGCCGGGCCGTCCTGCACCGGCCAGCCGCCGTCGCGCATGGCACGGCACATCGCGGTCCAGCGCTGCCGGTTCCCGAACGACGCCAGCGGCGCCGCCTCCAGCCAGGCCTTGTCCAGGGCCTGTAGGTAAAAGTGGATCTTTTCGCCCGGCACGTTCCGGTGGATCAGCGCCTTGGGCAGCCGTTCAGCGATCTCCGAGGGCAGCTCGAAGGCGCCGAAGCGCATGGACAGCCCCAGACTGAGGGGGCCGTCGGCGTCGAGCGCCACCCACGTCACCCGCCGTCCGATCTCGTCGCAGGTGCCGTCGACAAACAGGCCCCCGGGAGCCAGCCGGTCCTGCACCAGCCGCCAGATCGCCGGGACGTCCGCCTCCTCGTATTGCCGCAGTACATTAAACGCCCGCACCAGCACCGGCCGTCCCGGCACCGGAAGTTCGAAGCCGCCCAGCTGGAAGCTGAGCCCGGGACGCTCCAGCGCCTTGGCCTGCCGGACGCGTTCCGGCTCGATCTCAATTCCGACCACGCGGACATCGGCGCGGACGGCGGCGAGGCGTTCGTAGAGTTCGACGGCGGTGGCCGGGGACGCGCCGTAGCCAAGGTCGACCACCAGCGGGACCGCCGCGGTCCGCAGCCGCCACGCCTGCGGCCCGGTCAGCCAGCGGTCAACCCGCCGCATCCGGTTGGGGTTGGTGGTTCCGCGGGTCACGTTGCCCACCGGACGGCCGGCCCGGGATGCGCCCGCAGGGCCGCCCGGGTTCCGGGGGGACGCCACCCGCTCAGCCTTCTGCACCACATGCCAACCCTATCCTCCACGGCGGGGTCGGCTACGGCCTGTAACGCACGGCACGGTGCGCGGGCGCTCGGTTAGGATGAAAAGCATGACTTACAAGCTGATTCTGCTGCGCCACGGCCACAGCGAATGGAACGCCAAGAACCTGTTCACCGGCTGGGTGGACGTTGACCTGAACGACCAGGGCCGGGCCGAGGCGGTGCGCGGCGGCGAGCTGCTGGTGGAGAACAACATCCTCCCGGACATTCTCTACACCTCGCGCCTGAAGCGGGCCATCAACACCGCGAACCTCGCGCTGGAGAAGGCGGACCGCGGCTGGATCGACGTCAAGCGCGACTGGCGCCTCAACGAACGCCACTACGGCGCGCTGCAGGGTAAGGACAAGGCCCAGACCCTGGCCGAATACGGCGAGGAGCAGTTCATGACCTGGCGCCGGTCCTACGACACCCCGCCGCCGCCCTTGGCGGACGACTCCGAGTTCTCCCAGGTGGGGGATCCCCGCTACAAGGACCTTGGCGACGCGATGCCGCGCACCGAGTGCCTCAAGGACGTTCTGGTCCGGCTGCTGCCCTACTGGGAATCGGATATCAAGGCGGACCTTAAAGCCGGCAAGACCGTGCTCGTCACGGCCCACGGCAACTCGCTGCGCGCGCTGGTCAAGCACCTTGACGGCATCAGCGACGAGGACATCGCCGGCTTGAACATTCCCACCGGCATCCCGCTTGTCTACGAACTGGACGAGAACTTCAAGCCGCTGAACCCGGGCGGCACCTACCTCGACCCCGAGGCCGCCGCCGAGTCCATCAAGGCCGTGGCGAACCAGGGCAAGAAGTAACCCCTTCCGCACCCCGGAGACAACGACGGCGGCCGGTCACCCCCAAGGTGACCGGCCGCCGTCGTACTGTCTGCCGCGGGACGGGCGAGGCGTCAGCTGTGTTCGATGCTGGTCGGGTGCCAGGCGCCGGTGACCAGGTAGGTGACCTTCTGCGCGACGGAGACGCCGTGGTCGGCGAAACGCTCGAAGTAGCGGCTGGCCAGGGCGACGTCGACGGTGGTGGCCGCGGATTCGGTCCAGTCGCTGCGCGCGATCGACTTGAAGACGCCCAGGTGCAGGTCGTTGACGGCGGTGTTGGCCTTGAGGATGTCGCGGGCAACCTCAAGGTCGCGGGTCTCCAGCAGCACGGTGAGCTTCTCGGCGATCTCGAGGTCGTACTTGGCGAAGTTCTTGAAGGTCTCCTGCAGCGGCTCCGGGATAACGTTTGCCGGGTAGCGGAGCCGGGCGAGCTGGGCGAGGTGCCGGGCGAGGTCGCCCATCCGCTCCAGCGAGGCGCTCATCCGCAAGGAGCCCACAATCATGCGCAGGTCGCTGGCCACGGGGCCCTGCAGGGCGAGGATGTCGATGGCACGCTCGTCGAGGCTGTTCTGCAGGAAATCGATCCGGGCGTCGGCCGCGATGACGTCCTCGGCCAGGTCGATGTCGGCGCCCTCGAAGGCCGTCGTGGCCTTCTCGAAGGCTTCGCTGACCAGCTTCGAGATTTCGACGAGCTGCTCGCCCACCTGGGCGAGCTCTTCCTGAAAAACCTTGCGCACGGGTGCGTCCTTTCCTCGGAAACGTCGCCGGGCACGCTGTGGCCGGCCCGTTTCGTTTCACCGTAGCGGCGTTCAACCTGCCACCCTTCCACTCTCCGGTGAACTGTTACGCCTCAATAGGTGAACGTTAGCTGAACCAGCGCCCCGATCGCACAAGTTTTCGATTTCCGGCGGGGCGCAGCGCATAAGCTGGAGCCGTGGATCCAATGCTCATCGGTGTGATCGCGGGCCTGATCGGCCTGTCGCTCGGCATCTTCGGCGTGCTCGCCTTCCGGGTCAGTGAGCAGCAGCGCAAAATCAGCGACGTGGAGACCGGCGACCCGTCCCTGCCCGACGGCGCCGCGGAGGTGCTCGCCGTCGTCGGCCGGGCGTTCGTGGTGGTGGACGCGATCGACGGCGTGGTGCGCGCCAGTCCCGCCGCCTATGCCTACGGCCTGGTGCGGGGGCACACCGTGGTGCACCAGCAGCTGCTGGAGATGACCGCGAAGGTCCGGCGCGACGGCGTGATCCTGGAGAAGCAGCTCGAACTGCCGCGCGGCCCGCTCGGCCAGGGAACCATAGTGGTGCAGGTCCGGGCTGCCATGCTCGGCGAGGAATATATCCTGCTGCTCGCGGACGACCGCACCGAGATCACCCGCACCGAGGAGATCCGCAACGACTTCGTGGCGAATGTCTCGCACGAGCTGAAGACCCCCGTGGGCGCCATCTCACTGCTGGCCGAGGCACTGGAAGCCTCGCCCGACGACGAGGAGGCCGTCCGCCGGTTCGCCAAACGTATGCACAAGGAATCCACCCGGCTGGCCGCCCTCGTGCAGGACATCATCGAACTCTCCCGGTTGCAGGGCGCCAACGTGGCCCAGCAGGCGCACCCGGTGGACATCAACACCGTGGTGGCCGAGGCCGTGGACCGGTCCCAGCTCCCCGCCGAGAGCAAGAACATCGAGATTGTGGTGGGCGGCCGGACCAACGCGATGGTCTACGGCGACCAGGACCTGCTCGTGACGGCGCTGCGGAACCTGATCGACAACGCCATCCGGTACTCACCGGAGAACACCCGGGTCGGAGTGGGCGTGCGCGCCCGGGACGGCCTGGTGGCGGTCTCCGTGACGGACCAGGGCGAGGGCCTCAGCCCGGAGGACCAGGAACGCGTCTTTGAACGCTTCTACCGCGTGGACTCCGCCCGCTCCCGCCACACCGGCGGCACCGGACTCGGCCTGAGCATCGTCAAGCACGTGATGGCCAACCACGGCGGCGAGGTGACGCTGTGGTCCCAGCCCGGCCAGGGCTCCACCTTCACCATCCGCCTTCCCGAGATGGAAGGCCAGGACCAGCCCGCCGCGGATCCCCGCCGGGCCCCGCACACCGCACGACCCGAACGACGCGACGCCCCCGGCGTCCATGAACAAGGAGCTAGCGCTTGAGCCGGATTCTTATTGTCGAGGACGAGGAATCGTTCAGTGACCCCCTGTCCTACCTGCTGGGTAAGGAGGGATTCGAGGTGGAGGTCGTCGACAACGGCCTCGACGCTATCACCGAATTCGACCGCAACGGCGCCGACCTGGTCCTCCTGGACCTGCAGCTGCCCGGGCAGTCCGGGACCGAAGTGTGCCGCCAGCTGCGTCAGCGCTCCTCCGTCCCGGTGATCATGCTGACCGCCAAGGACGCCGAAATCGACAAGGTGGTGGGGCTGGAGCTCGGCGCCGACGACTACGTCACCAAGCCCTATTCCTCGCGCGAACTCGTGGCCAGGGTCCGGGCCGTGCTGCGCCGCCACGGCGAGCCCGAGGAGCTGGTCTCCAGCACCGTCCAGGCCGGCCCGGTCCGGATGGACATCGAGCGGCACGTGGTCAGCGTCCAAGGCGACCAGGTGTCGCTGCCGCTGAAGGAGTTCGAGCTGCTCGAGATGCTGCTGCGCAACTCCGGCCGGGTGCTGACCCGGGGCCAGCTGATCGACCGGGTCTGGGGCTCCGATTACGTGGGCGACACCAAGACCCTGGATGTGCACGTCAAGCGGCTGCGCAGCAAGATCGAGCCGGACCCCTCCGCGCCGCGTTACCTGATCACGGTCCGCGGGCTGGGCTACAAGTTCGAACCCTAAACTCCCGGCGCCGGCCGGGCGCTCAACGCACAAAGGAGGGGCACCCGGTGTGGGTGCCCCTCCTTTGTGCGTGCCGCCGCGCCGAGTGCGGCGCGGCGGGTTAGCGGCTGCTGGTCGGCGACGGCGTCGCCGTTGCCGGAGCCGACGTCGTGGCCGACGGCGTCGGCGTGGCGGTTCCGGAGGCCGTGCTGGAGTTGGTGGGCTCGGCGGTCGGCAGGTACTTCTTGTAATCGGAGATCGCGGCGTCCAGGACCGGCATCTTGAACTTGGCGTCCGAGTTGGTGCCGTCCTCTCGGATGGTCACCTCCACCAGGGAACCGGGCTTGCCGCCGGAGGTGCTGAGGATTGCGGCGTCGGTGCTGTCGTTGAGCAGGACGTAAGAGTTCTTCTTGACCGGCACCTCAGTCTGGGATCCGCTGGCGCCGTTGATGGTCAGCTTCACATCGTTGGACGAGGTGTTGTACACGGCACCGATCACGCGGCCGGGCTTGGACTCCCCGTCGGAGATGATCATCATGTTGCGGAGCTGCAGCGGGCCCAGGTCGGTCCGGGTCCCGTCCGACGCAGAGTACTGCTCCGTGGTCTGCTGGGCGTTGATGTAGCCACAGCCGGTCAGGGACAGCAGGCCAATGCCAAAGGCAGCCGTGGCCATCGCCAGCTTGCCGCGCCGGGACCGGGTCATCGCAGTGAAACGCACGTCACGTACTCCTTGAGAGTCTTGAAACATTATTCAGGCATAGCCTATCCGCAATGGCGCTCAAACGCGGATTCGGTGACCGTCCGCCGTCGTACCCGGCGGCCCTTGGCAGAGGGTGCCCAATGCACTATTATCCGCGTTCGTCAAGGGGTTTTAAGGGCCGATTCGGGCCGTTTTCCGCGGATTCATGCGGTTTCCGAGCACGATCCATGGCAGTTGTATGCCTTAATCGTGATAAACTGGTCTGCGGGAAAGGGGAATGTCCACATGGTTTTTGAGGTCGGCGAGACAGTAGTTTACCCTCACCACGGTGCAGCCAAAATTGAAGAAATCAAGATGCGCACTGTCAAGGGCGAAGAGAAGATGTATCTCAAGCTCAAGGTGGCTCAGGGTGATCTGACCATTGAAGTTCCAGCAGAAAACGTTGACCTTGTTGGGGTCAGGGACGTAGTGGGCAAGGAAGGTCTGGAGCACGTATTCGACGTGCTGCGGGCCGAGTTCACTGAAGAGCCCACCAACTGGTCGCGTCGTTACAAGGCAAACCTGGAGAAGCTTGCTTCCGGTGACGTCATCAAGGTGGCAGAGGTCGTTCGCGACCTGTGGCGCCGGGACCACGACCGGGGTCTCTCCGCAGGGGAGAAGCGCATGCTGGCCAAGGCCCGCCAGATTCTGATCTCAGAACTGGCACTGGCTGAGAAGACTGATGAAGAGAAGGCCGCAAGCGTTCTCGACGAAGTCCTGGCTTCCTAACTAAGAATCGAACCCCGGTGGCGTCACAGCCGCCGGGGCTTCTTTTTGCCCAAAATCAGGCCCAACTCCGAGCTGCCCGGGCCCGTGCGCGGCGTCGGGACGTAGTCTTGTCCGCATGAACACTGCATCGAGCGCCGACGTCACCGCGGTCATAGTCGTCGCCGCGGGATCCGGCCAGCGTCTGGGCTACGGCATGCCCAAAGCCAAGGTGCCCCTCGGCGGCGACAGCATCCTCACCCACGCCCTGCGCGGTGTGGCCGCGGCGGGCATCGCCGACCAGATCTGCGTGGCCATCCCCCCGGGGGACCAGGAACTCCGGGCCCAGTGCGGGGCGTTCGAGGCCGAACTGCACGCCGAGCACCGCCGCACCGCCGTTTCGGGGGACGGTGTGCAGCTGCCGGCCGTCACCGTCGTCGACGGCGGATCCAGCCGCGCCGAGTCCGTGCGGGCCGCGCTCGCCGCCCTCGCACCGGGGACGCAGTCCGTCCTCGTCCACGACGCCGCCCGGGCGCTCACGCCCGAAGCAGTCTTCCACCGGGTGGCCGAAGCCCTGGCCGCCGGCGCGGTGGCGGTGATCCCCGTGGTGCCCGTTGTGGACACCATCAAGACAGTGGATCCCACCTTCGGCGTCGACGCCGACATCGCCCCCGAGCTCGTCACCGGCACCGCGCCCCGGGAAATGCTGCGCGCCGTCCAGACCCCGCAGGGCTTCGACCTTGCCACCCTGCGCCGGGCCCACGAGGCCACGGCTGAGTTCGACAACGCCCGGGAGGCCGCCGTCACCGACGACGCCATGCTGGTGGAGCAGCTCGGCGTCCCGGTGTACGCGGTGCGCGGCGCCAGCCAGTCGCTGAAGATCACCACGCCGCTGGACCTCATCCTCGCGGAGGGGCTCCTCGAGGGCCCGCTCGGCGCGCGCTGGGTGGAGGGCTAAGTGGACGGGAACTTCCAGCGCCGGATGCCGATCCCGCGGACCGGGATCGGCATCGACGTCCACGCCTACGCCCCCGAGGACGCACCCCAGCCGCTCTGGCTCGGCGGCCTGCACTGGGACGGTGAGCGGGGCCTCGCCGGGCACTCCGACGGCGACCCGGTGGCCCACGCCGCCGCCGACGCGCTCTTCTCCGCGAGCGGGCTGGGGGACCTGGGGACGCACTTCGGCACCGACCGGCCCGAATACGCCGGCGCCTCGGGCGTGACATTGCTGGCCGAAGCGGCCCGGATCGTCCGCGCCGCGGGCTTCGAGATCGGCAACATTGCCGTGCAGTTCGTCGCGAACCGGCCGAAGTTCGGTCCGCGCCGGGAGGAATCCCAGCGGGTCCTCAGCGAGGCCGCGGGCGCGCCCGTGAGTGTCTCGGCCACCACCAGCGACGGCCTCGGGTTCACCGGCCGCGGCGAAGGCATCGCGGCCACGGCCACCGCCTTGGTGTATCCGGTCGACTGAGCCGAACCGGGCGAACTGGCCTACGCTTAAGGGACACCCCCCGCCGGAAACGTCAGGAAACCTCCCGTGAAAAGGCTGCTGCCCGCCGTCGTCCTTCTTGCCGGAATGCTGCTGTCCGGGTGCGCCGGCTCGGCTGCGCCGTCGGCCACGCCCCGGATGAGTGTTGAGGAAAGCTGCAAGTTCCTCAACACCGATACCTTCGTGCCCAAAGGAAGCGACAAGGAGAAGGCAGGCCAGATCGGCCAGCACTATCAGGAAGTCGCGGACAAGGTGGCGCCGGAGGTTTCCGAACCGATCCAGAAGATGGCCGACATCATGAAGCAGGTGGCCGCCAGCCCCACCGGGATCCAGACCTCCGAGCAGCTGACACAGCTCAGGCAGCAGATGGACAAGATCGGCCAGCACTGCAAATAGCCGGCCGCGCCTGCGCCTCAAGGGCATCGGCTAATCTGGAGCGGTGACCCTGCGCTTTTACGACACCGCCTCCGCCGAAGTCCGCGACTTTGTCCCCCTGGTTCCAGGAAATGTGAGCCTGTACTACTGCGGCGCCACGGTGCAGGGCATGCCGCACGTCGGGCACATCCGCTCCGCCATCGCCTTCGACCAGCTCACCCGCTGGCTGCAGTACCGGGACTACCGGGTGACTGTGGTCCGCAACGTAACGGACATCGACGACAAAATCCTGGCCAAGTCCGCCGAGTCGTTCGCCGCCGACTTCGCCGACGAGCCCGGGACGGTCCGGGACGAGGAGTGGTGGGCCCTGGCCTACCGCTACGAGCAGGAGTTCCTCAAGGCCTACGACACCCTGGGCGTCTCCCGGCCCACGTATGAGCCGCGCGCCACCGGCCACATCCCGGAAATGCACGCCCTGATCGCGCAGCTGATTGAGCGGGGCCACGCCTACCCGGCCCTGGACGGCTCCGGCGACGTGTACTTCGACGTGCGCTCCTGGTCCAAGTACGGTTCCCTCACCCGCCAGAACATCGATGACATGCAGGGTGCGGCGGATGCCGACCCGCGCGGCAAAAAGGACCCCCGCGACTTCGCCCTCTGGAAGGGACACAAGGACGGGGAACCGACGACGGCGAGCTGGGCCTCGCCGTGGGGCGCCGGCCGGCCGGGCTGGCACCTGGAGTGCTCCGCGATGGTCACCAAGTACCTCGGCACCGAATTCGACATCCACGGCGGCGGCCTGGACCTGCGCTTCCCGCACCACGAGAACGAGATGGCCCAGTCCCAGGCGGCCGGCCACGGCTTCGCGAACTTCTGGATGCACAACGGCATGGTCACCTACGCGGGCGAGAAGATGTCCAAGTCCATCGGCAACACCATCAGCCCGGCCGAAATGCTCGAGCTGGCCCCGCCACGCGTGGTCCGCTACTACCTCGGCCAGGCCCACTACCGCTCGGTCCTGGACTACCAGCCCACCTCGCTGCAGGAGGCTACGGCCGCGGTGGAGCGGATCGAGGGCTTTATCAGCCGCGCCGCCCGCGCCCTGGCCGCCGACGCCGACGGCGGTCCTGACACCGCCAGTGCCGCCGCCGGTGACGCCGTCGTTCGCGGCGGCGTCCCGGACGCCTTCGCGGCCGCGATGGATGACGACCTCAACGTGCCCCAGGCCCTCGCCGTTCTGCACGACACGGTCCGTGCCGGCAACACCGCACTCACCGCCGGGGACCTCGACGGCGCCCGGCAGGCGCTGGCCGGCGTCACGGACATGATGCGTGTCCTTGGTCTCAACGACACCGCCGCTCCGGCCGTGGACGAGCAGGCCAGCGCCGCCCTCGGCGTCCTGGTCGAGGCCCAGCTCGCCGCCCGCGCCAAGGCCCGTGCCGGTAAGGACTGGGCGGCGTCGGACGCCATCCGGGACACGCTCGCGGCCGCCGGCGTCGTCGTCGAGGACGGCGCGGACGGCGCCAGCTGGAGCCTGAAGCGCGGCTGAACCCCTGGGCGCCGCCGGCCTGATGCGGGCCGGCGGCGCCCCCCGCGGTCGAAGATTTAACTCGAGTCAGTAGACTGGAGTTCAGACTTATCAACGATTCGCGTAGTTAAAAGGGTGAAACTCATGGCCAATAACGGTCGCCGCTCGGTCAAAATGAAGAAGGGTCCCACCGTCGGGACCGGCGGCCACGGCCGTAAGGCCCTTGAGGGCAAGGGCCCCACCCCCAAGGCGGAGGACCGTCCCTACCACAAGGCCCACAAGAACAAGCAGCTCGCGGAGCGCTCCGCGGCCAAGCGCGGGACGGGTGCCCGCAGCGCAGGGGCAGGCGCCCGCTCCGGCCCCAAGGGCCGTGCCACCGAGGAAGTCGTCACCGGCCGCAACTCCGTGGTGGAGGCCCTCCGCGCCGGCATCCCCGCCAAGGCGCTGCACGTCGCCATCCGCATCGAAATGGATGACCGCGTCAAGGAATCGCTCAAGCTCGCGGCCGAACGTGGCATCCCGCTGCTCGAGACCGGCAAGCCCGAACTGGACCGGATGACCGACGACGCCATCCATCAGGGCCTCGTGCTGCAGATCCCGCCGTACGAGTACCAGGACGCGTACGAACTGGCTGAGGAGACTATCGAGGGCTGGAAGAAGGGCCACATTGCCAACGCGCCGCTCTTCGTCGCCCTCGACGGCATCACCGATCCGCGCAACCTCGGCGCGATCATCCGGTCGGTCTCCGCGTTCAGCGGCCACGGCGTGGTTGTGCCCGAACGCCGCTCCGTCGGCGTCACCGCCTCGGCCTGGAAGACCAGCGCCGGGGCCGCCGTGCGCGTCCCCGTGGCCCGCGCCGCCAACCTGAACAGCACGCTCAAGGCCTTCAAGAACATGGGCATCTTCGTGCTGGGCCTGGACGGAGACGGCGACGTCTCGCTGCCCGATCTCGCCCTGGCCACGGAACCGGTCTGCATCGTCGTCGGGTCCGAGGGCAAGGGCCTAAGCCGCCTGGTCCGCGAAAACTGCGACCAGATCGTCTCCATCCCGATCGATTCCGCGATGGAATCGCTCAACGCCTCGATGGCCGTCGGCATCTCCCTCTACGAGATCTCGCGCCAGCGCGCCGCCAAGTAAAGGGCGCGGTGGTCGGTTTCCGCCGCAACCGGATTTTTGCCGTCGCTTAGACACCTCCCGGCGCTTCCTTCGGCCGCGGGCGGCCTCTCTCCGCTCTGGTCGGCGATGCGCTCCTTGCAAAACTCCCTTTCCGGCGATGAGCCACTCTCACCTTTGACAAAGACCCAGGGCTAAAACTTGTGGCGGTTGGCGAGGACCGGGAGTTTGCTTCGGGCGTCGTCGACGACGGCCGGGTCCAGGTCGGCGAAGAGCAGGCCGGGGGCGCCGTCGAGCTCCTGGAGCACCTCGCCGAAGGGGGAGAGGACGGCGGAGTGGCCGACACCGGTGGGGGCGGACCCCTTGGCCTCAAGGCCAACGCTGGCCGGATCGCCTTGGCCGCAGGCCAGGACAAAAGTCGTGGCGTCCACGGCCCGGGCCCGGGACAGCAGCTTCCACTGCTCCACCTTGCCCGGCCCCGCACCCCAGGAAGCGCACACGATGTTGACCTGGGCGCCGCGGTCAGCGTTCTCGGTGAACAGGTCCGGGAACCGGACGTCGTAGCAGGTGGCCAGGCCGAAGGTGAGGCCCCCGGCGTCGAACGTGACCGGCTGGTTTCCCGCCTCTACGGTGTCCGACTCGGTAAAGCCAAAGGCGTCGAAGAGGTGGATCTTGTTGTAGCTGGTGTCCACGCCGGGCCCGGTGGCCAGCAGGGTGTTGCGGACCTTGCGGACGCCCGTCCCGTCCGACGCCGGGGTAAACATACCGGCTACGATCACGATGCCGAGTTCGGCCGCCATGGCCCGGACCCGCGAGGCCCACGGCCCGTCCAGGGGTTCCGCGATGTCCAGCAGCGAGTTGCCGAACGCGCGCATCGTCGCCTCCGGGAAGACCACCACCTCGGCGCCGCCGTCCTTGGCCCGGCGGGCGTAGTCCCGCACCAGGTCCAGATTCCGGTCCGTGTCCCGGCCGGTGATGATTTGAGCAAGTGCAACCCGCACAGCTACCTCCAGTTCAGCGCTTAGTCCAAGTATGCGCGGCCGCTTCCGGCGCCGCGCAAGCCGCCTTCGACCAAACCCGACTCATTTGTCTTCCCCCGCTAAGCTTTAAGCGATGGTCAAGTCCTTTGTAGAGCCAGCTACCACCGTAGACGCCTCGCGGCCGTTTCCGCTCGGCGTCAGCGTCCCGCGCACGGGTTCCCCGGCGACGGACGACCCTCGGGGTGCCTTCGCAAATGTGGCCGTCTACGCCCCCGCCGTCGCCACCCTGGACATCGCCTACCAGGCGCCGGGCGGCAGCTGGCAGCTGAAAACGCTGCCCAACGTCACGGACGGGGTCCACCACGGCATCGTCGAAGGGCTGCCCGCAGGCTCGCGGTACGGACTGCGTGCCTCGCCGGAGGATGCCCTGCCGCTCCCCGTGCCGGCGATGGACTTCGACGACGACGGCGAGCAGCCCCTGCTGCTGGACCCGTACGGCCGCGGCGTGGACGAGCGTGGCAGCTTCATCACCAACGTCCGGATGTCCAGCGACTTCGACTGGGGCGTGGACTCCGCGCCGCGCACGCCCTGGCGCAACACCATCATCTACGAGGCCCATGTCCGCGGCCAGACCATGCTGCATCCGGACATCCCCGAACACCTCCAGGGCACCTACGCCGGGATGGCGCACCCGGCCACGGTCGAGCACCTCATCTCCCTCGGCGTCACGGCCGTGCAGCTGCTGCCGGTGCACTTCCACGTGGATGAGCTGCACCTGCAGAACCTGGGACTGACCAACTACTGGGGTTACAACACCGCTGCGTTCTTCGCCCCCCACCCCGGCTATGCCACCCAGGCGGCCCAGGACGCCGGCCCGCAGGCCGTGCAGGACGAGTTCAAAGGCATGGTCAAACTCCTGCATGCCGCCGGGCTCGAGGTGATCCTCGACGTCGTCTACAACCACACCGCGGAGGGCGGCGCGGACGGGCCCACCCTGAGCTTCCGCGGTCTCGGCGAGCTGGAGTACTACCGCCACGACGGCCAGGGAAAGTACGTGGACACCACCGGCTGCGGCAACTCGCTAAACTTCGGCGAGCCCAGGGTGGTGCAGCTGGTGCTGGATTCGCTGCGGTACTGGGTGAACGAGTTTCACATCGACGGGTTCCGTTTCGACCTGGCCGTCACGCTATGCCGCAATGCAGCCAACGAGTTCGACCCGCGGCACCCCTTCCTCGTCGCCATCGCCGCGGACCCGGTGCTGTCCGAGACCAAGCTCATCGCCGAACCCTGGGACGTCGGCTACGGCGGCTGGCAGACAGGCCGGTTCCCTCCGGGCTGGGTGGACTGGAACGACCATTTCCGCGACGCCGTCCGCACATTCTGGCTCGCCGACCGGGCCGCGATCGATGCCGGCGGGCAAGGCGGTTCCGTGGCGCGGCTTGCGGACGCGTTGTCCGGGTCCGCAGGCCTGTTTGCTGCCTCGGGGCGGAGCCGGCTGGCCTCGGTCAACCTCATCACCGCTCACGACGGGTTCACCCTGGCCGACCTGGTCTCCTACGACCGCAAGCACAACGAGGCGAACGGGGAGCAAAACCGCGACGGCCACGGCGACAACCGCAGCTACAACCACGGCTTCGAGGGCCGCACCGAAGACGAGGAAATCCTCGCCCGGCGCGCGCAGACCAGCCGGAACCTGATGGCCTCGCTGATGATCTCCCAGGGCGTGCCCATGATCACCGCCGGCGACGAAATCGGCCGCAGCCAGCAGGGGAACAACAACGCCTACTGCCAGGACAACCCGATGACCTGGATCGACTGGACCAGCACCCCGGAATCGCACTCCATGCTGCGCAGCACCAAACGCATCATCCGGCTGCGCAAGGAGTTCCTCGCCGGCCAGCCGCATGACTACCCGGCCCGCGACCAGCAGTCCTACTTCCACTGGTTCGACGTCCACGGCGAGCCGATGTCCGGGGACCGTTGGCAGGACCCGGGACACCGGGTGGTCCAGCTCCTGCTGGGCTCCGACGACGGCCGCGTGGACGGACTGGTGGTGGTCAACGGCGGCGCCGACGACGTCAAGGTCACCCTGCCGGTCATCCCCAACGACGACGGCGGCGGCAACCGCCTCTACGAGCTGCGCCTGACCACCTCCGAGCTGCACGACCGCCGCCAAGGCGTCCGCATCTCCTCCGGCGAGCGGGACATTGTCCAGGCCAACAGCATCAGCATCTACCGTGTCTAGCAACGTCCGGCGGCTGGCCGCCCTGCTCGCCGTGCTGCTGGGACTGGTGATGCTGGCCTTTGTGCTGGGAGGCCCGCCGCAGGCCGGGACCGCACCGACCGCCGCGCCCCCAAGCGCATCCTCCCCGGGTGCCACCGCATCTCGGCCGGCGGCCGGCCCGAGCGCATCCTCCCCGGGTGCCACCGCATCTCGGCCGGCCGCCGGCGTCGCCAATCCCTCCGGACTGCCGGAAATTAAGGCCTCGGAACTCCCGCCTGAGGCACGGCAGACCTTGGACCTGATCGCCAGGGGCGGCCCGTACCCGTATTCCCGGGACAATGTCACCTTCGGGAATTTCGAACGCATTCTCCCGCGAAAAGCCTCCGGGTATTACCGCGAATACACCGTACGGACTCCTGGGGAGTCGGACCGGGGTGCCCGCCGGATCGTGGTCGGGGAAGCTGGCGAAAAATATTACACCGCCGATCATTACGAATCATTCAAATTCATCGCCGAAGGCAAGTAGGGGCCCATGAAGATTTTCTCCGCCGACACCTGGACCCTCGACGAATTGCGGGCCCACGTGCACGACGCCGGCCGCCGCGCCCTGGTAATCCCTGCCGCGGATTCCAAGAAGGCGGTGCTGGAGACCTTCGGCGAGGCCCTGGACTTCCCTGAGCACTACGGCGTGAACCTCGACGCCCTCAACGATTCGCTCCACGACTTCGCCGACGCCGTCAGCGAGGACGGCCAGCCGCCGCTCACCTTCATCTGGCAGGTCCCCGCAGCCTTCCGCGCCGACCGGTCCTTCGGCATCATCTGCGAAATCCTGCAGGACGCCGAACGCTACGCCGGTAAAGACCTAGCCGTCATCACCGTCTGCCTCTAGGCGTTGACGATCAGCCCCAGCTCGGCCTTGGACGCGAGCCCCTCGTGCTTCGGCAGCACCCGGACGGTGTAGCCGAAGGATCCGGACCGGTCGATCACGAGGGTGCCGCTGAACAGGTACCGGCCCTTGCCAAGGTCCTCGACTGCTTGCAGTTCCGCCACAGTGACGTCGGCGAGTTCGTCGCTGTCCTCGGCGCGGCCGTAGGCCACCTCCACCGACACGTCCTGCGGCGGCACGGAATGAAGCGCCACGTAGGCGTTCACCTGCAGGTCGTCGCCGATCTGCGGGTCCTCGGAAACACCCACCGAATCCACGTGCTCCACCTGGATCTGGGGCCACGCGGCCCGGATCCGCGAGGACCAGGCCGCCAGGGCCTTCGCCTCGGCAAAGTTGTCTGCCGAGGCGTTCCGTCCGGCGATCGCGGCGGGCCGGTAGAGGATGTTGACGTAGTCCTGCAGCATCCGGTCCGCAGACACCGCCGGTCCCAGGTGCGTCATGGTGTGCTTGATCATCGAGACCCAGTGCGTCGGGACCTTCTGCGGCCCGGACTGCGAGGGGCCGGCGGCACCGGCGCCGTCGGAAACCGTGAGGCCGTAGAACTTCGGCGCTACCTGCGTTTCGAGCAGCTCGTACAGCGCCGCCGCCTCGATGTCGTCGCGTTCCTCCGGGGACGCGTCGTTGTTCGCCGTAGGGATCGCCCAGCCGTTCTCGCCGTCGTACATCTCGTCCCACCAGCCGTCCATCACGGAGAGGTTGAGCGAGCCGTTGATGGCGGCTTTCATGCCGGAGGTCCCGCACGCCTCGAGCGGGCGGAGCGGGTTGTTGAGCCAGACGTCGCAGCCCGGGAACAGGGTCCGGGCCATCGCAATGTCGTAGTTGGGCAGGAAGGCAATCCGGTGCCGGACCTCGGGGTCGTCGGTGAAACGGACCAGGTCCTGGATCATCTTCTTGCCGGCGTCGTCCGCCGGGTGCGACTTGCCCGCGATCACCAGCTGGATCGGGTGGGTCTTGTGCAGCAGCAGGGCCTTGAGCCGCTCCGGGTCGCGCAGCATCAGTGTCAGGCGCTTGTAGGTGGGCACGCGGCGGGCGAAGCCGATGGTCAGGATGTCGGGATCCAGCACCGAATCGGTCCAGGACAGCTCGGCGTCCGCCGCGCCGCGCTTCTTCCAGGCGGCCCGGAGCCGGCGGCGGACGTCCTCGACCAGAGACACCCGCATTTCGCGGCGGAGCGCCCACAGCGCCTCGTCGCTGACGTTGTAGGCCAGGTCCCAGCGGCCCTCCGTCTCGGCATCCGAGCCGAACTGCTCGCGGGCCAGCTGAGACACCCGGGGGTCAACCCAGGTGGGCACGTGGACACCGTTGGTGACCGAGGTGATAGGGACCTCCGCATGGTCGAAGCCCGGCCAGAGCGCGGAGAACATGCCGCGGGAGACAACGCCGTGCAGTTTCGCAACGCCGTTGGCGCGCTGGGCCAGCCGCAGCCCCATCACGGCCATGTTGAAGACAAACGGGTTGCCGTCGGCGAAGTCCTCCCGGCCCAGGTCCAGGATCTTGCCGAGCGGGACATCCGGGGCCAGCCCGGCGGTGAAGAAATGCTCGATCTGCGAGGTCTCGAAGCGGTCGATGCCGGCCGGGACCGGCGTGTGCGTGGTGAACACGGTGGAGGCGCGGCCCGCGGTCAGGGCTTCGTCCCAGCTCAGCGGGTTCTCCCCGGACATCAGTTCCTGGATGCGTTCGACGCCGAGGAAACCGGCATGGCCCTCGTTGGTGTGGAACACCTCCGGCGCGGGGGCGCCCGTCAGCCTCTGGTAGGCGCGCAGCGCCTTGACGCCGCCCATGCCCAGCAGGAGCTCCTGCTGCAGCCGGTGGTCGCCGCCGCCGCCGTAGAGGCGGTCGGTGATGCCGCGCGCCGCGTCGTCGTTGCCGGCCACATTGGAGTCGAGCAGCAGCAGCGGGACACGCCCGACGTCGGCCCGCCACACGTGCGCCAGCAGCCTGCGGCCGTGGGGGAGAGGGAGCGAAATCTGGACGGGCCGGCCGTTGCCGTCCGGGGAGGCCTCACGGAGCAGCGTCAGCGGCAGGCCGTCGGGGTCCAGAACGGGGTAAGTCTCCTGCTGCCAGGCGTCGCGGGAGAGCGACTGCTTGAAGTAGCCAGCCTGGTAGAGCAGACCGACGCCGATCAGCGGCACGCCGAGGTCCGAGGCCGCCTTCAGATGGTCCCCGGCCAGAATGCCGAGGCCGCCGGAGTACTGCGGCAGGACCTCGGTGATTCCGAACTCGGGTGAGAAGTACGCAATGCAGCGGGGCGCGTCCTCGCCCAGGCTCTGGTACCAGCGGGGCTGTTCCAGGTAATGGTCCAGGTCCGCGGCGGCCGCATGGACGCGGCGGACCACCTCCTGGTCCGCGGCGAGGCGCTGCAGTTCCTCCCGGCTGACCAGGCCCAGGAAGGTCACCGGATCGTGCGCGCTCTCGGCCCAAATTGCCGGGTTCAGCTGCTCGAAGAGATCCCTGGTGGGCAGGTGCCACGACCAGCGAAGGTTGGTGGCGAGCCGCGCCAAAGGCCGGATCGATTCGGGAAGAACGGTTCGGACGGTAAATCTGCGGATAGCCTTCACCAGCGAAACACTAACGGACAACTTAGGGCCCCGGAACAGGTTTGGGTTTCTTTCCGGTAAATGTCGGATTGCCTTCAGGATTCGCCCGAAAAAACTGAGCGGCCTTAGCATTCTGCGCGATTTGTAGATAACGTCGAGGCTGTGACGACTAACTCGCGAACCAGTGCCGTGTCCAAGCAAAAGCCGAAGGCCCTGATCACGGATGGCCTGAAATTCGGCAGGTTTCCCATCACTGCCGTACAGCCCGCGGTCGAGGACGGGAAGTTCCCCGCCAAGGCCGTCGTAGGGGAGAGCATCGTCGTCGGAGCCACCGCATTCCGGGAGGGCCACGACATGCTCGGCGTCAGCGCCGTGCTCCTTGACCCGCGCGGGAAAGAGCGGCAGCGCGTCCGGCTGGCCCCGCCCCGGGGCGACCGGGGCAAGGGCACCGACCGCTGGGAAGGTCTGCTCACCCCGTCGTCCACCGGCAGGTGGTCGTTCGTGATCGAAGCCTGGCACGACCGCTACGGCACCTGGCACCACAACGCCGAGGTCAAGATTGAGGCGGGCATCGACGTCGACCTGATGCTTGCCGAAGGCGCCGCCCTGCTGACCGAGGCGTCAGAGGACGCCACCCGCCCCTCCGCCGACCGGCGGACCCTCCGGATCGCCGTCGTCGGCCTCTCCGACGGCTCCAAGACCCCGGAGGAGCGCCTGGCCGCCGGCTTCAGCACCGACGTGGCCGCCGTCATCGCACGCCAGCCGATCCGCGAACTCGTCACTGTTTCCGAGCCCTACCCCCTGCTGGTGGAGCGTGAACTGGCCGGCCGCGGCGCCTGGTACGAGTTCTTCCCCCGTTCCGAGGGCGCCGTCCGCAACCACGACACCGGCGAATGGACCTCCGGGACGTTCCGCACCGCCGCGCAGCGCCTCGACGCCGTCGCGGCCATGGGCTTCGACATCATCTACATGCCGCCGATCCACCCGATCGGCACCGCCCATCGCAAGGGCCCGAACAACACCCTGCTGGCCGGCCCGCACGACCCGGGCTCACCCTGGGCCATCGGGGCTAAGGAGGGCGGCCACGACGCCATCCACCCGGACCTGGGCACCTTCGAGGACTTTGACGCTTTTGTGGCCCGCGCCGGCGAGCTAGGCCTGGAGGTGGCCCTGGACCTCGCGCTGCAGGCCGCCCCGGACCACCCCTGGGTGCAGAGCCATCCCGAGTGGTTCACCACCCGGGTGGACGGCAGCATCGCGTACGCCGAGAACCCGCCGAAGAAGTACCAGGACATCTTCCCGCTCAACTTCGACAACGACCCCGCCGGCCTCTCCAACGAGATCCTGCGGATCGTCCTGCTCTGGATCAGCCACGGCGTGAAGATCTTCCGCGTGGACAACCCGCACACCAAACCGGTGTGGTTCTGGGAATGGCTGATCGCCAAGGTTAACAAAAAGCACCCCGACGTCGTCTTCCTCGCCGAGGCCTTCACCCGGCCCGCCATGATGCACGCGCTGGGCCGCGCCGGGTTCCAGCAGTCCTACACCTACTTCACCTGGCGCAACACCAAGGCGGAGCTGGAGACCTACTTCCAGGAAGTCAGCCACGAATCCCCGGCGTTCTTCCGGCCGAATTTCTTCGTCAACACCCCGGACATCCTCACCGAGTACCTGCAGTTCGGCGGCCCGGCGGCGTTCAAGATCCGCGCCGCGCTCGCCGCCACCGCCAGCCCGATCTGGGGTGTCTATGCCGGCTACGAGCTCTACGAGCACGTCGCCCGGCCCGGCGCGGAGGAATACATCGACAACGAGAAGTTCGAGTACAAGGCCCGCGACTGGGACGCGGCCACAGAATCCGGCCGCACCCTGGCCCCGTACCTGACCCGGCTCAACGAGATCCGGCACTCCCACCCCGCCCTCGGCGACCTACAGAACCTGACGTTGCACCAGAGCACGGACAACGCCACCGTGGTCTACTCGAAACACAAGACCCTCCCCGACGGCACCAAGGACACCCTGATCATCGTGGTCAACGTGGATCCGCATGGCATCCGGGAAAGCACCGTGACGCTGGACCTGGCAGCCCTCGAGCTGGACCCGGAGAACCTGACGCACAACGGCCGTTTCATCGTCGATGACCTGCTGACCGGCGACAGCTGGGAATGGGGCGAGTACAACTACGTCCGCCTGGACGCACATGTCGAACCCGCCCACATCCTGAGCATCCGGAGGTAGCGCCAGTGAGTTTCAGCCCGAGCAACCCCAGCCAGCATTTCACTCCGAAGCAGACGTTCGAACTTAACGCGCCCGGTCTCCAGCACGATCCGCACTGGTACCGGAAGGCGGTCTTCTACGAGGTCCTGGTCCGAGGTTTCGCGGACGGGAACGGCGACGGCTCCGGCGACTTCCACGGTTTGATCGAAAAGCTGGACTACCTGCAGTGGCTCGGCGTCGACTGCCTCTGGCTCCCGCCGTTCTTCCAGTCCCCGCTGCGGGACGGCGGCTACGACATCTCCGACTACAACTCCGTGTTGGACGAGTTCGGCACCATCAGCGACTTCAAGCGGCTCGTCGCCGAGGCCCACGCCCGCGGCGTCCGGGTCATCATCGACCTGCCGTTGAACCATACCTCGGACCAGCACCCCTGGTTCCAGGAGTCGCGCAAGGATCCGGACGGCCCGTTCGGCGACTTCTACGTGTGGAGCGACACTGACGAGAAGTACCAGGACGCCCGCATCATCTTCGTGGACACCGAGGAATCCAACTGGACCTTCGATCCGATCCGCCGCCAGTTCTTCTGGCACCGGTTCTTCAGCCACCAGCCGGACCTGAACTTCGAGAACCCCAAGGTGATCGACGCCCTCTTCGACGTCGTGCGGTTCTGGCTGGATCAAGGCATTGACGGCTTCCGCGCCGACGCCATCCCATACCTCTTCGAGGAGGAAGGCACCAACTGCGAGAACCTGCCGGCCACCCACGAATTCCTCCGGCAGCTGCGCCGGATGGTCGACGAGAGCTACCCCGGCCGGATCATCATCGCCGAAGCCAACCAGCCGCCGGCCGAAGTGGTGGAGTACTTCGGCACTGAAGAGGAACCCGAATGCCACATGGCCTTCCACTTCCCGATCATGCCGCGGCTCTATTACGCGCTGCGTGACCAGAAGGCCGCGCCCATCATCGAGACCATGAAGGACACCCCGGACATTCCCGAGGGCGCCCAGTGGGGCACGTTTCTGCGCAACCACGACGAGCTGACCCTGGAAATGGTCACCGCCGACGAGCGCGCCGCGATGCTCGGCTGGTACGCGCCGGACCCGCGGATGCGGGCCAACATCGGTATCCGCCGCCGGCTGGCCCCGCTGCTGGACAACTCCCGCTCCGAAATCGAACTCATCAACGCCCTGCTGCTCTCGCTGCCGGGAAGCCCATTCCTGTACTACGGCGACGAGATCGGCATGGGCGACAACATCTGGCTCGAGGACCGCGACGCGGTCCGCACCCCGATGCAGTGGAACCCGGACCGCAACGCCGGGTTCTCCCATGCGGACCCGGGCAAGCTCTACCTCCCGGTGATCCAGTCGCTGGTCTACAACTACAGCATGGCCAATGTCGAAGCGGAGGCCGCCCATTCCGGCTCGCTGCTGCGCTGGACCCGGCAGATCCTGAGCGTTCGCAAGAACCACCCCGCGTTCGGGCTTGGCTCGTTCCAGCACGTCGAAGCGGACCACGACGTCGTCCTGTCCTACCTGCGCGAGCTGCCGGCGGGCAACGCCGCGGGCGAGGACCCGGAGACCATCCTGTGCGCCTTCAACCTGTCCCAGCATCCCGTGGCGACCACCCTGAAGGTGCCGCAGTACGCCGGCCGCGGCCTCCGCGACGTTTTCGGCGGCCAGGCGTTCCCCGCGATCTCCGACGACGGAACCCTGACCCTCACCCTGGGCAGCCACGATTTCTTCTGGCTGCGGATCCGATCGTCCGCATCCAACCCGGCCTCGCCCCACACCCAGGCGATGCCTATCCTGTCCATCGAAGGCTGAAATGACCCCACCCACCCTGCCCCCCGCGCTTGACGCCCTGCTGCGCAGCTGGCTCCCGCGCCAGCGCTGGTTCCCCGTCAAGAGCGCGCACTTCAGCTTCGAACCGGCCGGCCGTGTGCGCCTCGAACCCGCCGCGGACTCCGCCGCGCCGGAGGCCGGCGTCGGGCTGGAGGTCCTGCTCCTCGCCGTGACGTATCCGACGGCGGACGGCAACCGCACCGACGTCGTGCAGGTGCCGCTCAGCTTCCGTTCGCTGCCGCTGGCCGGCGCCGGAGCCGCCCTGCTGGGGGAAATCCCCGCAGACGGCGCGGACCCGGCCCGCGGCTGGATCTACGACGGCGTCCACGACCCCGCATTCATCGCGGCTTGGCTGGAACTCATGCGGGCAGGCGGCGCCACCGCTGACGGCACCGCCGCCGGCCACCTGGTGGAATCGGGCCACCGGCTGCCCTTTGCCACCGGCAAGGTGCGGGTGCTCTCCGGCGAGCAGTCCAACAGTTCGGTGATCGTCGACGACGGCGGCTCCGCGGCGATCCTCAAATTCTTCCGGGTGCTGTCCGAGGGCCAGAACCCCGAGGTTGAGATCGGCGCTGCGCTGACCGGGGGCCGCACCGCGGAAGTGCCGGCCACCCTCGGCTGGGTAACCGGCGAATGGACCGGCCCCGGAGGCGCCTCGACGGCCCGCGGCGAGCTTGCCGTCGCGCACGAATTCCTGGCCGGCGGCCTGGACGCCTGGCGCCTCGCCGTGGATGCGGCCAGCACCGGAACCGGCTTCACGGCAGAGGCCCGCGCCCTCGGCGTCGCCACGGCCACCGTGCACCGCCGCCTGGCCGAGGCGCTGGGCACCGCCGCCGAGACGGTGCCGGGCGGGGACATCGCGCCCGGCGTCGCCCAGCGCGTACGGCAGTCATGGGCGGAAGCTGGCGCCGCCGTCGGACCCTTCGACGATGAACTGGAGGCCCTGCTGGCGCGCCTCGAAGGCAGCAGCGCGGGCCGCCTGCAGCGGATCCACGGCGACCTGCACCTCGGCCAGATCCTCCAGGTCCCCGGCGGCCCGGGGATGCCCGCGCGCTGGGCCATCCTCGACTTCGAGGGCGAACCGCTGCGGCCGATCTCCGAACGCAACTTCCCGGACGTTCCGCTGCGCGACGTCGTCGGCATGCTGCGCTCCTTTGACTACGCCGCCGGGGCGGCCGTCCGCGAATACGACGATGCCGTGGTGCCCGCGGACTGGGTGGACGACTGCGCCGAGGCCTTCCTGGCCGGCTACGCGGAGGTCACGCCCGGCACCATTGACCGCGACTCGCCCCTTTTTGTGGCGTTGTGGCTCGACAAAGCCCTCTACGAAGTTGTTTACGAACTCCGGAACAGGCCCGACTGGCTCGCCATCCCGGTGAACGCATCCCGTCGTCTCCTCGGCAGTACAGGCTCCGGCGTTCCCGCCGAAGCCGCAGTGGAAGGTATCAAAATGACAGGTCCAGCACGAACCGATCGACCCGGCGTCCCGCTTCCCGTGGACGCGGAGACCCTTGCGCGGGTCGCGGCCGGCGAGCACCACGCCCCGCACTCAGTCCTCGGCGCGCACCTCGATGACTACGGCCACGTCACCATCCGCACCGTGAAGCACCTTGCGGAAGCCGTCTCCGTGGTGACCTCGGCCGGCAGCTTCCCGATGACGCATGAATCCGGCGGCGTGTGGGTGGCCGTGCTGGAGCCCGTCGATGAGGGCCACGTGCCCGACTACCGGCTTGAGGTCAGCTACGAGGGCCGGGAACCGCAGCAGGCTGACGAGCCCTACCGCTACCTGCCCTCGGTGGGGGAGATTGACCTGCACCTGATCGGCGAGGGACGCCACGAGCGCCTCTGGGATGTGCTGGGCGCCCACGTGCGGCACTACAAGTCGGCCCTCGGCGACGTCGACGGCGTATCCTTCGCGGTGTGGGCCCCGAACGCCCAGGCCGTGCGCGTGAAGGGTGACTTCAACGGCTGGGACGGCCGTGAATTCTCGATGCGCTCGCTCGGGTCCTCCGGCGTCTGGGAGCTGTTCATTCCCGGCGTTGTGGCAGGGGCGTGCTACAAATTTGAGATCAAAACCCGGCACGGCCACTGGGTCGAGAAGGCCGACCCGCTGGCCTTCGGCACCGAGGTTCCGCCGCTGACAGCGTCCCGCGTGGTGGAGCCCTCCTACGCCTTCAAGGACGACGAGTGGATGAAGGCACGCGCGGCCCGGGATCCGCACAACGCCCCGATGAGCGTGTACGAAGTACACCTGGGCTCCTGGCGGGTAGGGCTGGATTACCGCCAGCTCGCCAAGGAACTCGTGGAGTACGTGCAGTGGCTCGGCTTCACCCATGTGGAGTTCATGCCGGTCGCCGAGCACCCCTTCGGCGGATCCTGGGGCTACCAGGTCACGTCCTACTTCGCGCCGACCTCGCGCTTCGGGCACCCGGACGAATTCCGGCACCTCGTGGACGCACTGCACCAGGCGGGCATCGGCGTGCTGCTGGACTGGGTGCCGGCACACTTCCCCAAGGACGAGTGGGCGCTGGCCCGCTTCGACGGAGAACCCCTGTACGAGCACTCCGACCCGAACCTGGGCGAGCACCCCGACTGGGGCACCCTGATCTTCGACTTCGGCCGCCGCGAGGTCCGCAACTTCCTCGTCGCCAACGCGCTCTACTGGCTGGACGAATTCCACATCGACGGCCTCCGCGTCGATGCCGTGGCCTCGATGCTCTACCTGGATTACTCCCGCGAGGAAGGCCAGTGGCAGCCGAACCGCTTCGGCGGGCGCGAAAACCTCGAGGCGATCTCCTTCCTGCAGGAGGTCAACGCCACGGTCTACAAAACGCACCCGGGCGCGGTCATGATCGCCGAGGAATCCACCGCGTTCCCCGGCGTCACCGCCCCCACGAGCCAGGGTGGGCTGGGCTTCGGGATCAAATGGAACATGGGCTGGATGCACGACTCGCTCAAGTACATGGCCGAGGACCCGTATAACCGCAAGTGGCACCACGGCACCATCACCTTCTCGATGGTCTACGCCTACACGGAGAACTTCCTGCTCCCGATCAGCCATGACGAGGTGGTGCACGGCAAGGGTTCGATGCTGCGCAAGATGCCCGGCGACCGCTGGCAGCAGCTCGCCAACCTGCGCGCCTTCCTGGCCTACCAGTGGGCCCACCCCGGCAAGCAGCTGATCTTCATGGGCACCGAGTTTGGCCAGGAAGCGGAATGGTCCGAACAGCACGGTCTGGACTGGTGGCTGGCGGACATCCCGGCGCACCGCGGCGTGCAGCTCCTGACCAAGGACCTCAACGAGCTCTACAGCGCCACGCCCGCCCTGTACCAACGGGACAACGATCCCGACGGCTTCCAGTGGATCAACGGCGGCGACGCCGACCGGAACGTGCTGACCTTCATCCGCCGGGACGCCGCCGGCAAAGAGCTGGTCTGCGCCCTGAACTTCTCCGGCGCCCCGCACCATGACTTCCGCCTGGGCGTCCCCGCGGCGGGGCAGTGGCAGGAAGTCTTGAACACCGACGCCGCTGCTTACGGCGGGTCGGGCGTTTTGAACGACGGTGCCCTGACGGCATCCGCCGACGGCGTTGACGGCCAGCCGGCCACGCTCACCGTGACGCTGCCGCCGCTGGGTGCCGCGTACTTCAGGGCGATCGGCTAGCAAGCCCACCGCTGGCACGGACAAGCCCGGGATCCTTGCGGTTCCGGGCCTTTCCGTTCCCCGCGCCGGCCCGTCCAGGGGGCGGCCAGGGGTGCCCGCCGGGGCCGCTTTGTCACCCGGGCCAACTGGTGGTAGAGTTTATTTCCGCGCTGCTCCCCGGAGTTGATCCGCTAAGAAGACCAAGAAGCCTATGGCAAGACTGAGTCGGAAACGCTGATTTGACTAGGGTGAAGCGGCCCGGTAAGTTTGAAAAGTTGCTCCGGAGCGATCCGCGGCCCTGTTGAGGGGTTGTGGTGGTGCCGGGTGTGTCTGTTGTTTGAGAACTCAATAGTGTGCCAAGTTTGTTGATACCAATTTTTTGTATTGAATTGGTTGATTGTGCCGGATTGTCCACCCCGTGGATGGTCTGGTGTTTTTAGCTGGTTTCAAATTTTGTGCAGTGTGTGTTCCCGTTTTCCCGGGGGCGGATGCTGTGTCTGTTTTTCTTCAACGGAGAGTTTGATCCTGGCTCAGGATGAACGCTGGCGGCGTGCTTAACACATGCAAGTCGAACGATGATCCGGTGCTTGCACCGGGGATTAGTGGCGAACGGGTGAGTAACACGTGAGTAACCTGCCCTTAACTCTGGGATAAGCCTGGGAAACTGGGTCTAATACCGGATATGACTCCTCATCGCATGGTGGGGGGTGGAAAGCTTTATTGTGGTTTTGGATGGACTCGCGGCCTATCAGCTTGTTGGTGAGGTAATGGCTCACCAAGGCGACGACGGGTAGCCGGCCTGAGAGGGTGACCGGCCACACTGGGACTGAGACACGGCCCAGACTCCTACGGGAGGCAGCAGTGGGGAATATTGCACAATGGGCGCAAGCCTGATGCAGCGACGCCGCGTGAGGGATGACGGCCTTCGGGTTGTAAACCTCTTTCAGTAGGGAAGAAGCGAAAGTGACGGTACCTGCAGAAGAAGCGCCGGCTAACTACGTGCCAGCAGCCGCGGTAATACGTAGGGCGCAAGCGTTATCCGGAATTATTGGGCGTAAAGAGCTCGTAGGCGGTTTGTCGCGTCTGCCGTGAAAGTCCGGGGCTCAACTCCGGATCTGCGGTGGGTACGGGCAGACTAGAGTGATGTAGGGGAGACTGGAATTCCTGGTGTAGCGGTGAAATGCGCAGATATCAGGAGGAACACCGATGGCGAAGGCAGGTCTCTGGGCATTAACTGACGCTGAGGAGCGAAAGCATGGGGAGCGAACAGGATTAGATACCCTGGTAGTCCATGCCGTAAACGTTGGGCACTAGGTGTGGGGGACATTCCACGTTTTCCGCGCCGTAGCTAACGCATTAAGTGCCCCGCCTGGGGAGTACGGCCGCAAGGCTAAAACTCAAAGGAATTGACGGGGGCCCGCACAAGCGGCGGAGCATGCGGATTAATTCGATGCAACGCGAAGAACCTTACCAAGGCTTGACATGAACCGGTAATACCTGGAAACAGGTGCCCCGCTTGCGGTCGGTTCACAGGTGGTGCATGGTTGTCGTCAGCTCGTGTCGTGAGATGTTGGGTTAAGTCCCGCAACGAGCGCAACCCTCGTTCCATGTTGCCAGCGCGTAATGGCGGGGACTCATGGGAGACTGCCGGGGTCAACTCGGAGGAAGGTGGGGACGACGTCAAATCATCATGCCCCTTATGTCTTGGGCTTCACGCATGCTACAATGGCCGGTACAAAGGGTTGCGATACTGTGAGGTGGAGCTAATCCCAAAAAGCCGGTCTCAGTTCGGATTGGGGTCTGCAACTCGACCCCATGAAGTCGGAGTCGCTAGTAATCGCAGATCAGCAACGCTGCGGTGAATACGTTCCCGGGCCTTGTACACACCGCCCGTCAAGTCACGAAAGTTGGTAACACCCGAAGCCGGTGGCCTAACCCCTTGTGGGAGGGAGCTGTCGAAGGTGGGACTGGCGATTGGGACTAAGTCGTAACAAGGTAGCCGTACCGGAAGGTGCGGCTGGATCACCTCCTTTCTAAGGAGCACCTACAACAACCCCGCCCCGCGTTTCGTGGGTGTGGTGGTGTTGTCAGGAGTAACGCCCGTTGCGCAGACGCAAGTTCTGCGGCGGGTGCTCACGGGTGGAATATCAACAAATAGCGGCCGCTGCGTTTCCTCCGGCACCCAGTACGGAACCACCCTTGTGTGGGTCCTGGAACGGTGTGTGAGGGTTCGGGCGGTTTAGTGTTTGGCACACTGTTGGGTCCTGAGACAACAGGACCGGTTGCTACGGCCTTCGGGTGGTGGTGTCCGGGACTTGTGTTTCTGGTTTCCCGGCTGCGGCGTTTCATGCACCGTGTGGGTCCTTTGGGGTCCGGGTGTGTGGGGTGTGTGGTACGGGGTTGTTGTTTGAGAACTACATAGTGGACGCGAGCATCTTTTATAAGAAGCAATTTCCAAGAATATGAACCTGGATCTGTCCTTGCATCCTTCGGGGTGTGGGGGTGGTTTTCGTGGTTCTCTCGAAATTACTCCTTGATCTTTTGTGGTCAAGTTTTTAAGAGCACACGGTGGATGCCTTGGCATTAGGAGCCGAAGAAGGACGTAGGAATCTGCGATAAGCCTGGGGGAGTCGATAACCGGACTGTGATCCCAGGGTGTCCGAATGGGGAAACCCCGCCAGACGCGCGAGTGATCTGGTGACCCGCATCTGAACACATAGGGTGCGTGGAGGGAACGCGGGGAAGTGAAACATCTCAGTACCCGCAGGAAGAGAAAACAATAGTGATTCCGTTAGTAGTGGCGAGCGAACGCGGATCAGGCTAAACCGTTCCATGTGTGATAGCCGGCGGGCGTTGCATGGTCGGGGTTGTGGGACTTTCCGTTCTGTCTCTGCCGGGACAGTGGGGTGAGAGCATGTGCATAGGTGAACGGTCTTGGAAGGCCGGCCAGAGAGGGTGTGAGCCCCGTAACCGAAATGTAGTGTGCCGCCTGGGAAGTATCCCAAGTAGCACGGGGCCCGAGAAATCCCGTGCGAATCTGTCAGGACCACCTGATAAGCCTAAATACTCCCTAATGACCGATAGCGGACCAGTACCGTGAGGGAAAGGTGAAAAGTACCCCGGGAGGGGAGTGAAACAGTACCTGAAACCGTGTGCTTACAATCCGTCGGAGCCTCCGCAGCTTGCTGTGTTGGGGTGACGGCGTGCCTTTTGAAGAATGAGCCTGCGAGTTAGTGTTACGTCGCGAGGTTAACCCGTGTGGGGAAGCCGTAGCGAAAGCGAGTCTGAACAGGGCGTTGCAGTGGCGTGATCTAGACCCGAAGCGAAGTGATCTACCCATGGCCAGGTTGAAGCGACGGTAAGACGTCGTGGAGGACCGAACCCACTTCAGTTGAAAATGGAGGGGATGAGCTGTGGGTAGGGGTGAAAGGCCAATCAAACTTCGTGATAGCTGGTTCTCCCCGAAATGCATTTAGGTGCAGCGTTGCGTGTTTCTTACCGGAGGTAGAGCTACTGGATGGCTAATGGGCCCTACAAGGTTACTGACGTCAGCCAAACTCCGAATGCCGGTAAGTGAGAGCGCAGCAGTGAGACTGTGGGGGATAAGCTTCATAGTCGAGAGGGAAACAGCCCAGACCACCAACTAAGGCCCCTAAGCGTGTGCTAAGTGGGAAAGGATGTGGAGTTGCGAAGACAACCAGGAGGTTGGCTTAGAAGCAGCCATCCTTAAAAGAGTGCGTAATAGCTCACTGGTCAAGTGATTCCGCGCCGACAATGTAGCGGGGCTCAAGTACACCGCCGAAGTTGTGGCATTCAGATAGTAGCTAAGCCCTTGTGGTTCAGGCGTCTGGATGGGTAGGGGAGCGTCGTGTGGGCAGTGAAGTCGCGGTGGAAACCAGCGGTGGAGCCTACACGAGTGAGAATGCAGGCATGAGTAGCGAAAGACGGGTGAGAAACCCGTCCGCCGAATGATCAAGGGTTCCAGGGTCAAGCTAATCTGCCCTGGGTAAGTCGGGACCTAAGGCGAGGCCGACAGGCGTAGTCGATGGACAACGGGTTGATATTCCCGTACCGGCGAAAAACCGCCCATGCTGAACAGGGGATACTAACCGCCCGAGACCTGCCCGACACCCCTTGTGGGTGAAGGGTTTTGGTGGAGCGCGGGACCGAAACCTGGGAGGCAAGCGTATTAACAGGTGTGACGCAGGAAGGTAGCCGAGCCGGGCGATGGTTGTCCCGGTCTAAGGATGTAGGGCGAACGGTAGGCAAATCCGCCGTTCATGATGCCTGAGACCCGACGGGACCCCCGTATGGGGGGATTCGGTGATCCTATGCTGCCTAGAAAAGCATCGACGCGAGGTTTTAGCCGCCCGTACCCCAAACCGACACAGGTGATCAGGTAGAGAATACTAAGGCGATCGAGAGAATTATGGTTAAGGAACTCGGCAAAATGCCCCCGTAACTTCGGGAGAAGGGGGGCCCCTATCGTGATGGACACTTGCTGTCCGGAGCGTGCAGGGGCCGCAGAGACCAGGGGGAAGCGACTGTTTACTAAAAACACAGGTCCGTGCGAAGTCGCAAGACGATGTATACGGACTGACTCCTGCCCGGTGCTGGAAGGTTAAGAGGACCGGTTAGCCGCAAGGCGAAGCTGAGAATTTAAGCCCCAGTAAACGGCGGTGGTAACTATAACCATCCTAAGGTAGCGAAATTCCTTGTCGGGTAAGTTCCGACCTGCACGAATGGAGTAACGACTTCCCCGCTGTCTCAACCATAAACTCGGCGAAATTGCAGTACGAGTAAAGATGCTCGTTACGCGCAGCAGGACGGAAAGACCCCGAGACCTTTACTATAGTTTGGTATTGGTGTTCGGAGTGGCTTGTGTAGGATAGGTGGGAGACGTTGAAGCCCGGACGCCAGTTCGGGTGGAGTCATCGTTGAAATACCACTCTGGTCACTTTGGACATCTAACTTCGGCCCGTAATCCGGGTCAGGGACAGTGCCTGATGGGTAGTTTAACTGGGGCGGTTGCCTCCTAAAAAGTAACGGAGGCGCCCAAAGGTTCCCTCAGCCTGGTTGGCAATCAGGTGTCGAGTGTAAGTGCACAAGGGAGCTTGACTGTGAGAGAGACATCTCGAGCAGGGACGAAAGTCGGGACTAGTGATCCGGCGGTACATTGTGGAATGGCCGTCGCTCAACGGATAAAAGGTACCTCGGGGATAACAGGCTGATCTTGCCCAAGAGTCCATATCGACGGCATGGTTTGGCACCTCGATGTCGGCTCGTCGCATCCTGGGGCTGGAGTAGGTCCCAAGGGTTGGGCTGTTCGCCCATTAAAGCGGTACGCGAGCTGGGTTTAGAACGTCGTGAGACAGTTCGGTCCCTATCCGCTGCGCGCGCAGGAAATTTGAGAAGGGCTGTCCTTAGTACGAGAGGACCGGGACGGACGAACCTCTGGTGTGTCAGTTGTACTGCCAAGTGCACCGCTGATTAGCTACGTTCGGATGGGATAACCGCTGAAAGCATCTAAGCGGGAAGCTCGCTTCGAGATGAGATTTCCATACACCTTGCGTGTGAGAGGCCCCCAGCCAGACCACTGGGTTGATAGGCCGGATGTGGAAGCGAGGACTAACGACTCGTGAAGCTGACCGGTACTAATAGGCCGATAACTTACACCACACACCCCTCCCGCGAACCAACATCAAAAGGGGTTCGCACCACGGGAAGGGTACAAAGAAACAAGACTGCTTGCGTCCACTATGTGGTTCCCAAACAACAAACCCGTCGCCAGACGAAACGTTGCACAGGAACCAAAACAACTGAATACAACACCACAAGTTGTAACCACAGATTTCCCACCCCAGGCCCCCGGCCAGGGGCGCGGAGCAAGGGTTACGGCGGTCATAGCGTGGGGGAAACGCCCGGTCCCATTCCGAACCCGGAAGCTAAGACCCACAGCGCCGATGGTACTGCACCCGGGAGGGTGTGGGAGAGTAGGTCACCGCCGGAACATCATTGAGGTCGAGAGCCTCCAACCACCAGGTTGGAGGCTCTCCCCCTTTAACCCCAAAACACCAACCCGACGCTCCCTCAGGTCTTGCCGCCACGACAGAGACCCTCCCGCACTTCCGTGGCCTAACGTCGGAACCCTCCTGCAGCAGCCTGTGCCCCGGCGTCGGTCGCGGCACTCCAGAGGTGAGGGAGCGTTGGGCAGAAACGTGCCACATGTGAGGGAGCGTCGGGGAGAAGGGTGCCAGAGGTGAGGGAGCGTTGGGGCGAAATATGCCAAACGTGAGGGAGCGTCGTGAGGGAAGCCGCCAGAGGTGAGGGAGCGTCGGGAGTGGGCCGGGCGCCTGGCCGGGCAGCGGTAGCTTGTAGAGTTGGTGCCCATGGATAACCTCTTCAGCCATGCCGCGGCAGCCCCGGACCCGGAACCTGAGGGCGGCCTCGAGCCGGTGGTGTTCACCGTCGTCGTCCCGGGCGCGGTCGCGAGGGCCTTTGTCGGATTCACCGAGCACACGCACCTCTGGTGGCCGCTGGAAGACCACAGTGTGTATGGCGCGGGCTCCTACGTGGAGTTCGAGGAGAACCTGATCCTCGAAACTGCTGACGACGGCCGGACCGCCAGCTGGGGCACCATCGACGACTGGCAGCCCCCGCTGTCCTTCCACGCCAGCTGGCACCCCGGCACGCAGGCGTTGTGGTCCACCGAGCTGCGCGTCGCCTTCCGGGCCGTGGAGGGTGGCACGGAGGTGCGGCTGGTGCAGAGTGGCTGGGAGGGCGCCCAGGACCCGGCTGCGACGCGTGCGGAGTACCAGGCCGGCTGGCCAGGGGTCCTGGCGAAGTTCGTGCGCTTCATGGGCGGCCAGACGGCCGAGTAACCGCAGACGGCCGAGTAACCAACGGCGCCGCCGCCGTCGGTCTAGCGAAGGGGTGCAGCGTCGACCGGCGGAACCGCAGTGCTGGACCGGATTACAAACCTGGTCGGGTACTCGGTGTCTGCCGCCACGGTGTCCGTGCCGCCTTCAAGACCTGCCAGCAGCCGCCGGACGGCCATGGCCCCTTGGCCGCGGGGGTCCTGGTCGATGGTGGTCAGGCCGAACAGTTCGCCCAGTTCGTGGCCGTCGATGCCGATCACGGACAAATCGTGCGGAACGCGCAGCCCGAAGTCCCGGGCGGCGAGAATCGTGCCGATCGCCATCTCATCGGAGGCGGCGAAGACCGCGGTGGGGCGTTCCGGGGAGCTGCCCAGTAGCTGCCGTGCGCTGGCGTACGCGCCCTGGATGGTGAAGTCGGCCGAGACCAGCCACTCGGGCCGGATGGGCAGGCCCGCGTCCCGCATGGCCTTGGTGAAGCCGCCCTGGCGGGTGCCCGGCAGCCGGAAGTCCTTCTCGTAGGCGGCGTCGCCGGTCATATGCGCGATCCGGCTGTGGCCAAGCTGGATCAGGTGCCGGGCCGCGGCCTCGGCAATGCCCGAATCGTTGATCCGGATGGTCGAGGCGCCCGGCAGCGGGCCGCCAATGCCGACAATGGGCCGGTGGATCGCGAGCAGTTGCTGGATCTCGGCCTCGCTGAGCTCCAGGGACACCGCAATCACCGCATCCACGCGCTTGCGCAGCAGGAAGTCGTTCAGCACGCTGTGCCGGCGTTCCTCGCCCTCGCTGACGTTGTACAGCGTGAGGTCATAGCCGGCGTCGAGCAGGGTCGCGGAGACGCCCTCCACCACCGAGGAGAAGAACCAGCGGTGCACGGAGGGAACCACAACGCCGACGTTGTGGTTCCGCCCGGACGCGAGGCTGGAGGCGTGGTAGGAGAGGACAAAGCCGAGTTCGGCCGCCGCAGCCTGGGCACGCTCACGGCTCTGGGTGGAGACGTTGCCCTTGCCGCTCAAGGCGCGCGAAACGGTGGCGATGGAGAGGCCCGCCCGTTCCGCGACGTCCTTGATGCCGGGCATTTTCAGCGCTCCGTGTCCTCGATGTAGATATCCAGCCAAACCGTTTCACCTGAGCTTAACCGATGGGCAGTGCCCTCCGATTCGGATGACGCGGAGCTGCGAAGCAGCACCTCGCCGGCGGGCAGTTCGAGGGAATCCGGGCCGACGTTCATCAGGACCGCGGTGGTGCCGTTGAGGAAGGCCAGCGACGTGTCCGTGCACCAGTCCTCAAGCCAGGCGAGGGAGCCCCCGCCGAGGCCGAGCTCGCGCCGCAGCCCCAGCATGCGCCGGTACAGGCTCAGGTGCGACGACGGCGACCCGGCCTGCGCGTCGCGGGCCAGCCCGGCGAAGCTCTCCGGCTGCGGCAGCCACGGGTCGGCTCCGGCGCCGAAGCCCGCGTGGGCCTCGCCGGAGCGCCACGGCAGCGGAACCCGGCAGCCGTCCCGGCCCAGCCGCTCGCCGCCGGTCCGCCCGAAGGTGGGATCCTGGCGCTGGTGGTCGGGGATGTCGATGCCGTCCGGCAGCCCGAGTTCCTCGCCCTGGTACAGGTAGGCGCCGCCGGGCAGGCCCAGCATGAACATCGAGGCCGCGGCCGCGCGGGAGCGTCCGAGCTCCTCGTCCGGCTGCATGTCGGCGGGGCCGATGCCGTCGCCGTCGCGGGGCGCCGGACCGTTGTAGCCGAAGCGGGTGGCGTGCCGGACGACGTCGTGGTTGGACAGCACCCAGGTGCTGGGCGCGCCGACGGCGTCCAGGGCGGTGAGCGAGTCGGTGATGACGCCGCGCATGCGGTGCACGTCCAGGCCTGCGTGCAGGTACGGGAAGTTGAAGGCCTGGTGCATCTCGTCCGGGCGGACCCAGTCGGCGAGCCGGGGGAGCGGGTCCACGTTGGCCTCGGCGCAGAGGATGCGGTCGGGTCCGTATTCGGCCAGGATCCGGCGCCAGGTCCGGTAGATGTCGTGCAGCGCGGGCTGGCCGAACATCGGGGCCTCGTGCCCGGGGAAGCCGTGCGAGCTGTTGCCGTCCGCGCGGCCGCCCCACTCGGGCAGGCCCGGGGCCTTGACGAGGGCGTGCGCCACGTCGACGCGGAAGCCGGAGACCCCACGATCCAGCCAGAAGCGCAGGACGCGCTCGAACTCGGCGTGGACGGCGTCGTTGTCCCAGTTGAAATCGGGCTGGGAGGTGTCGAAAAGGTGCAGGTACCACTGGCCGGGGGTGCCGTCCGGCTCGGTGATGCGGGTCCAGGCCGGACCGCCGAAGTGCGACTGCCAGTTGTTGGGCGGCAGCTCGCCGGCGTCGCCAAGGCCGTCGCGGAAGATGAACATGTCCCGTTCCGGGCTGTCCGCGGGGGCGGCCAGCGCGGCCTGGAAAGCGGTGTGCTGGTCCGAGCAGTGGTTCGGCACCAGGTCGACGATCAGCCGCAGGCCGAGCCGGGTGGCCTCGGCCATCATGGCGTCGAAGTCGGCCAGGCTGCCGAACAGGGGATCGACGTCGCAGTAGTCGCTGACGTCGTAGCCGGCGTCGCGCTGCGGCGAACGGTAGAACGGGGAGAGCCAGACGGCGTCGATGTCCAGCTCCGCGAGCTGGTGCAGTTCGGCGGTAATGCCCGCCAGATCGCCGACGCCGTCGCCGTTCAGGTCCCGGAAAGAACGCGGGTACACCTGGTAGATGACGGCGGAGCGCCACCAGCCGGGGGTCTGGTCTGCGGCATGCACCAGGGTCAAGGGGCTGGCCAGGGCGGAGAGGACTGAATCAACGGACATGCCGGTAATCGTAAGGCCCGCCGGCCGAAATTGAAAACGCTTCCAGTCGCGGGGTGTCGGCGCGCCGGATTGAGGCCGCAGGCCTGCTCCCCTTGCAATGGCGGCCTCTTCCCCCTGTCCGCGCGGGTTCTCGGAATCCCTGGAAACACGGGCGTGGTAAGCAGCCTGCGACACGCCCCGCTAGAATGACTTTCCAAAGCGTGCATCACCGTGTAGCTTGGAAGCGCTTGCAGCTGTGAGCCACATCACCGACGATGCCACCGGGCCCGGATCCTACCGATCAGGGCCCAACGCGTGGATGCAGGATTTTATGAAAGGGACACCAATGAAGGTGCAGAACACCCTCACAACCGGGACCAGCCGCCGGGTCTTCACGGCGGGCGCGCTCTCCGTGGCCGCGGCGCTGGCACTGAGCGCCTGCGGCGGAGCGGCAACCACCGCCCCGGCCACGGCCACCGCGAAGCCGGACCTCAAGTCCGCCGGCGCAGCCACGATCACCATGTGGGTCGACGCCGAGCGCTCGCCCGCACTGAAGGACATCACCGCGAAGTTCCAGGCTGACACCGGAATCGAAGTAAAGCTCGTGGTCAAGGACTTCGCGGCAGTCCGCGACGACTTCATCACCCAGGTCCCCACCGGCAAGGGCCCGGACCTGATCGTCGGCCCGCACGACTGGGTAGGCAAGTTCGTCCAGAACGGCGTGATCGCACCCGTCGAGCTCGGCGACAAGAAGGCCTCCTTCCAGGATTCCTCCATCAAGGCCATGACCTACAACGGCTCGGTCTACGGCGTTCCCTACGCGATCGAGAACATCGCGCTGCTGCGCAACACCGCGATTGTCTCCGACACGGCCAAGACCATGGACGAGGTCATCGCCAACGGCAAGAAGGCCGTCGCCGACGGCAAGGCCAAGTTCCCGTTCCTCGTCGGAATGGACCCGAAGCAGGGCGACCCGTACCACCTGTACCCGCTGCAGTCCTCCATGGGCTCGCAGGTCTTCGGCAAGGCCTCCGACGGCGGCTACGACCCGAAGCAACTCCTGATCGGCGACGCCGCCGGCGTCGAGTTCGCCAAGAAGCTGGCCGCCTGGGGCGACGCCGGTGAGAAGATCATCAACTCCAACATCACCGGTGACATCGCCAAGGAGAAGTTCCTGGCCGGCGAATCCCCGTACTTCCTGACCGGCCCGTGGAATGTCCCGGACGTGCAGAAGAAGGGCATCAAGTTCGCCGTGGACGCACTGCCGACCACGGGCGGCCAGCCTGCCCAGCCGTTCATCGGTGTTAACGGCTTCTTCATCAGCGCCAAGAGCGCCAACGCCCTGGCCACCAACGAGTTCGTGACCAACTACCTCACCTCCGAGGCAGCCCAGGACTCCATGTACAAGGCAGGCGGCCGCCCGCCGGCGCTGAAGGCTTCCTTCGAGAAGGCTGCAAGCGACCCGGTTGTGGCAGCATTCGGCAAGATCGGCGCCACCGGCGTCCCGATGCCGGCCATCCCGGAAATGAGCGCGGTTTGGGCTGACTGGGGAGCCACCGAGCTCGCCCTCATCAAGGGCCAGGGCGACCCCGCCGCTGACTGGGCCAAGATGGCAGCCAGCATCAAGACCAAAATCGGGGGCTAGCCCCCGAGCCGGTTCCTGACCCCTCAACACTTTCGGGGGCGTCAGGAACCGGCCAGCACCGGGCCGGGCGGCACCAAACCGCCCGGCCCGTTCCTGCATCACCCCAGCTTCCCCCAAGGACTGAAGACAGCTATGCCAGAAACTGAACTCCGCGAGGGCTCAGGCCCCGACGCCGCGCCGGCCATCCAGGGCGCCGGCCCCACCGCCCCCGGAAGGCAGCGCGGCACCTCCCGCCGCCGTTTCGGCCCGGACGGCACCAAGGGGACCATCGCCAAGATCGTCCTGCTGGGCCTCGTGGATGCCGTGGCCGTCTACGTCCTGATGATGCTGTTCCTCAGCCAGTCCTGGACGGTCCTGGCCGTCTCCGCCGTCGTGGTGCTGGCGATCAACTGGATCTACCTGCGCAAGGGCGGCCTGCCGGCGAAGTACCTCGCGCCCGGCGTGCTGTTCCTGCTGGTCTTCCAAGTTTTTGTCGTCCTGTTCAGCGGTTACATCGCCTTCACCAACTACGGCGACGGCCACAACAGCACCAAGAATGACGCGATCGCGGCCATCCAGCTCACCGCCCAGAAACGCGTCCCGGACTCCCCGGCCTACAAGGCGGCCGTGCTGGCCAAGGACAACTCCTTCTACCTGCTCTTCACCGCCCCGGACGGCAAGGTCTCGCTCGGCAGCACCGACGCCCCGCTGAAAAGCGTCAACGGCGCCAGCAAGGACTCCACCGGCAAGGCCAACGCCCTGGACGGCTACCGCACCCTGAACTTCCAGGAGATCGTGGCCAACCAGCAGCGGATCCTGGGCATCACCGTCCCGGTCTCCTCCGACCCGGCCGACGGCACCCTCCGCACCGCGGACGGCAGCAACGCCTACCAGTTCAAGCCGGCCCTGAAGTACGACGCCGCCGCGGACACCTTCACCGATACCGACACCGGCGCCGTCTACCGCGACAACGGCAAGGGCGCCTTCGCCGCGGAGAGCGGCGAGACGCTGTCCACCGGCTGGAAGATCGACGTCGGCATGGAGAACTTCGCCCGCGCCTTCACCGATCCGAGCCTGCGCGGGCCGCTGCTGGGCGTGATCCTCTGGACCTTCACCTTCGCGCTCGCCTCGGTTGCCCTAACCTTCGCCCTGGGCCTCTTCCTAGCCATCGCGTTCAACCGCGAGGACCTCAAAGGCAAAAAGGTCTACCGGATCCTGATGATCCTGCCCTACGCCTTCCCCGCATTCCTCACCGGGCTCGTCTGGTCCGGCATCCTGAACCCGGAGTTCGGCTGGCTCAACCAGACCCTGCTCGGGGGCGCCTCCATCGGCTGGCTGACCCACCCGGTGCTGGCCAAGATCAGCGTGCTGGTGGTCAACCTCTGGCTCGGCTACCCCTACATGTTCCTCGTCTGCACCGGCGCCCTGCAGTCCCTGCCCAGCGAACTGGACGAGGCTGCCCGGATGGACGGCGCCGGCCCGTGGCGGGTGTTCCGCTCCATCAAGCTGCCGCTGCTGCTGGTCTCAATCGCGCCGCTGCTGATCTCGTCCTTCGCCTTCAACTTCAACAACTTCAACGTGATCTTTATGCTCACCGGCGGCGGCCCGCGCTTCGCGGACACCAACCGGGACATCGGAGCCACCGACATCCTGATCACCCTCGTGTACAAGGTGGCATTCGGACAGGGGACCGGCCGTGACTACGGCCTGGCCAGCGCCCTGGCCATCATCATCTTCATCATCGTGGCCACCGTATCGGCCATCAGCTTCAAGCAGACCAAGGCACTCGAGGACGTGAACTCATGAACGGGTCAGCACCGCGCACCGCTCCGGCGGCACCCACCACGGACCACCCGACCGCGGCCGGCGGCACCACCGACGTCGACTACCTCAAGTCCCTGCACCGCCGCCGCCCGTTCGGGGCCTGGTTCAAGGACAAAGGCTGGCGCCACGTGGTCGGCATCATCGTCACCATCTTCGCCATCTTCCCGCTGCTGTACGTGCTCTCGGCGGCCCTGAACTCCACCGGCACCCTGGTGGGCTCCAACGCCCTGTTCAGCAAGATCGACTTCGGCAACTTCGCGGCGCTGTTCGACATCCCGTCGCGGCCGTTTGCCCGCTGGTTCCTCAACACCCTGGTGGTGGGCGGCGTGACCTCCGTGGCCACGGTGTTCCTCGGCGCCATGGCGGCATACGCCTTCTCCCGGATGCGCTTCACCGGCCGCCGCGTGGGCCTGCTGAGCCTGCTGCTGCTCCAGATGTTCCCGCAGCTGCTGGCCGTCGTGGCCATCTTCCTGCTGCTCAGCGGTATCTCCGAGGTCATCCCGGCGCTGGGCCTGGGCAGCCAGCTGGGCCTGATCATGGTCTACCTGGGCGGCGCCCTGGGCGTGAACACCTACCTGATGTACGGCTTCTTCAACACCGTGCCGCAGTCCCTGGACGAGGCCGCCAAGATCGACGGCGCCAGCCACACCCAGATCTTCTTCGGCATCATCATGCGCCTGGTCACCCCCATCCTGGCGGTCGTGGGGCTGCTGACCTACATCTCCATCTCCGGCGAATTCGTCATCGCGTCCGTGGTGCTCACCGACCCGGACAGCCAGACCCTGGCCGTCGGGCTCTACTCGTTCGTCGCGCAGCAGCGTTCTGAAAACTGGGGTGTCTTCGCGGCCGGTGCGGTGATCTCCGCCCTGCCGGTGATGGCCCTGTTTCTCTTCCTGCAGCGCTACATCGTCAGCGGCCTGACGGCGGGCTCGGTGAAGGGCTAGGCATGCCCGCGGCGCACCCGGCGGGGCCGCTTCCGCACCACGACGGCTCGGGGCTGCACGCCCCGCAGAGCGTGGAACTCGGGGAAGCGGCCCGGCTCCGGCTCCGTATCCCCGAGGCGTGGGGGCGCGCGAGCCGGGTCTGGCTCCGCTCCGTGCACGACGGCGAACCCCGCTACACCGCCGCGGCGGCCCTCGGCGCGGCAGACGGCTGGGCCTGGTGGGAGGCCGAGCTGGCCGTCACCAACCCGGTGGCCCGCTACCGCTTCCTGATCGAGGCCGGCCAGCAGTACTGGAGCCTCAACGCCCAGGGCCTTTACAGCCGGGACGTCTCCGACTACGCCGACTTCCGGCTGACAACCTACCCGGCCGCCCCGCAGTGGCTGCGCCGGGGCACGATGTACCAGGTCTTCCCGGACCGCTTCGCCCGCTCGTCCGCCGGACAAAACTCGGCCGCGGCACACCCGGCCCCGGACTGGGCCGTGCCCTGCGACTGGGACACCACCGCCGTGCAGGGCGCCTCCGCGCAGACGCCCTTGCAGTTCTACGGCGGCGACCTGCACGGCATCACCGAACACCTGGACCATATCCAGGGGCTCGGGGCGGACATCATCTACCTCACGCCCTTCTTCCCGGCGCGCTCCAACCACCGATACGACGCCGCCACGTTCACCACGGTGGACCCGCTGCTCGGCGGCGACGAAGCCCTGGTGGAGCTCGTCGAAGCAGCCCACACCCGCGGCCTGAAGGTGATGGGGGACCTGACCGCCAACCACTCCGGTGACGCCCATGAGTGGTTCCAGCGGGCCCTCGCCGACCCCGGCTCCGAGGAGGCGGGCTACTACTACTTCAGCGCGGACCACAGCAGCTACGAGGCCTGGTACGGAGTACCCTCCCTGCCCAAGTTCAACTGGGCCTCGGCCGGCCTGCGGGAGAAGTTCGTGCTCGACGACGATTCCCCTGTGGCGCGCTGGCTCCGCCCGCCGTTCAACCTGGACGGCTGGCGGATCGACGTCGGCAACATGACCGGGCGGCTGGGAGCGACCGACCTCAACCACGAGGTGGCCCGGCTGATCGCGGAGCGGGTCCGCGCGATCAACCCGGACGCGGCGCTGCTGGCGGAGGCCACCAACGACGCCGCACCGGACTTCAGCGGCGAGCACTGGCACGGCGCCATGACCTACTCCAACTTCACCCGCCCGCTGTGGGCCTGGCTCTCCGGCGACGCCGGGCACGTCAACTTTTTCGGCACACCCCTGGCCGGTCCGAACCGGATTGACGCGGAGGATTTCCTCGCCACCCACCAGGACCTGGCCGCCGCCTTCAGCTGGGACGTCCGGCAGCAGAACATGAACGCCCTAAACAGCCACGACACCGCCCGGGCCGCCACCGTGATGATCGACGGCGGCCAGCAGCTCGGTGCGGTGCTGATGTTCACGCTGCCCGGGGTGCCGGTGGTGTTCGCCGGCGACGAGTTCGGGCTCAAGGGCGACAACGGGGAGTTCTCCCGGACCCCCATGCCCTGGAACGACCCCGCCCGGGTCCTGGCCGATCTCCGCGGCCCCTACACCGCACTCGCCGCGCTGCGCCGGGACCAGCCGGCGCTCACCGGCGGCGGCATCCGCTGGCTGTACGCGCAGGGGGACGTGCTGGCCTTCATCCGGGAAACCTCGGACAGCGCCGTGCTGGTGATGGTGGCCCGCGCCGCCGTGGACGTGCACCTCGCCGCGGGCCTGCTCTCCGACCGCCAGCTGGCTGCCCTCACCCTGCCGCCGGCCTTCGCCGCAGGGGACATCGAGGCCGGACACTCCGCTGCGGAGCACTCCGGCGCCGGCGCGAGCTTCCGCACCGGCGGCCCGGCGGCCGCCGCCTGGGTGCTCCCCGGGGTCACCCTGCCGGCACCCTAGACTGAAGGCCAGGACGGAAACCCAGGACTGAAGGCCGGATTCGACGGAGAACTGGAGAGCCATGCGCGGCATTGTTGAGGAGCTGACATCCGCCCTCGGAGCGGACAAGGTCGTGGTGGACGAGGCCTCCCTCGCCGGCTACGCCGTCGACCAAGCCCCCGTGCTGGACTACCAGCTCCCGCAGGCCGTGGTCCTCGCCGAATCCGTAGACGACGTCCAGGCCGCCGTCCGGGCGTGCGCCGCCCGCCGGGTGCCGCTGGTGGCCCGCGGGGCCGGCACGGGAGTGTCCGGCGGCGCCCACGCCAGCGAGGGGTGTGTGGTGCTCAGCCTGGAGAAGATGAACCGCATCCTGGACCTCAACCCGGACGACGAGACCGCCGTCGTCGAACCCGGGGTCATCAACGCGGACCTCAACGCAGCCGCCGCCGTGCACGGGCTGATGTACGCCCCGGATCCGGCGAGCTACAGGATTTCCACCATCGGCGGCAACGTCGCCACCAACGCCGGCGGGCTGCGCTGCGCGAAATACGGGGTGACACGGGACTCGGTCCTGGCGCTCGACGTCGTGCTCGCGGACGGTTCACTCATCCACACCGGCCACCAGACCTTCAAGGGCGTGGCCGGCTACGACCTCACGGGGCTTTTCGTGGGATCGGAGGGAACCCTGGGGATCGTCGTCGGGGTCACGGTGCGGCTCAAGTACCTGCCGCGGGAGGTGCACACGATCGCCGCGTTCTACCCGGACTTCCGCAGCGCCGCCGCAGGCGTCCTCGCCGTGGGCCGGGCCCGCGTGCAGCCGGCCATCATGGAACTGCTCGACGGCGGAACGCTGGCCCAGCTCGATGCGATCCATGGATCGGACCTGGCCTCGCGCGGAGCCTCGTTGCTGCTGATCCAGACGGACGGCTTCGGCGCCGCCGCCGAGGCCGCAGCGATCCGGCCGCTGCTCACCGCCGGCGGGGCCGTGGTGACCATGGAGGCGAACGCGGAAGCAGAACAGCTGGTGGAACTGCGCCGCAACAGCCGCGGCGTGGAGGTCGACGACGAATTCCGGGTGGGCGAGGACGTCGCCGTGCCGCGCTCCCGGCTGGTGGACTACGTCGAGGAGCTCGAGGCCATGGCCGCGCGGCATAAGGTCAAGCTCAAGGTGGTGGCGCACGCCGGCGACGGCAACCTGCACCCCACCTTCTGGGTGGACCGGACCGGGGACGGGGTGGACGCCGCGGCCATGGAGCGGCTCGGCGCCGCCTTGGACGACTCCGTCACGGTGGCTCTCGCGATGGGCGGCACCATCACGGGAGAGCACGGCGTGGGCCAGTACAAGCTGCGCTGGCTGGGCCTGGAGCAGAAGGAACCGGTGCGCGAACTGCAGCGCCGGGTCAAGGAGCTCTTCGACCCGGCCGGCATCCTGAACCCAGGCAAGGCGATTTAGCCCGGGCGTGCTGGAACCCTAGTCGTCAGCGTCCGGGTACTCGTCGATGGTCTCGTCGTCGCCGTAGCGGGATTCCTCGGTCTCGACTTCGAGGATCTTCAGCAGCTCGGTGTCGGGGTTCAGCATGATCGCGGCCTCGTCCCGGCGGTGCCGCAGCTCGGAGTCGATGTACGACTGCACGGCCTCGGCCAGCGGGATGTGCCGGTTCTCCTTCTCGGACATGTACCAGCGGTGTTCCAGGATCTCGTGCACGGCTTCCGCTGGCTCCAGCTTCCCGGACAGGTCCCGGGGGATCGAGCGGACGATCGGTTCGAAGATCTGGCTTACCCAGAGGTGGGCGCTGTATTCCTCGTCCATGCCCGGGTTGTTGTCCGCCCGGAACGAGTCCATGTCGTTCAGCAGCCGCCTGGCCTGGTTCTCCTGGGCGTCCAGTCCGGTCAGGCGCAGCAGCCGGCGCTGGTGGTGCCCGGCGTCGACGACCTTGGGCTGCAGCTGGATCGTCGAGCCGTTCTGGGTGGTCTTGATGGCGTATTCCTCGACGTCGAAGCCAAGTTCGTTGAGCCGGCGGATGCGGGCGGCCACGCGCCAGCGCTCGCCGATCTCGAAGGACTCCTTCTCGGTCAGCTCGGTCCAGAGCCGCCGGTAACTCTCCATGATCAGCTCGCTGGTGGCCACGGGATCCACCTTCTCCTCGATGAGCCCGCCGTCGAGCAGGTCCATCAGTTCACCGGCGATGTTGACCCGGGCAATCTCCAGGTCGTACTCGCGCTGGCCCGTGGACAGATCCGGGTACAGCTCACCGGTCTCGGCGTCGACGAGGTAGGCGGCGAAAGCGCCGGCGTCGCGGCGGAACAGGGTGTTGGAGAGGGACACATCGCCCCAGTAGAAGCCGATCAGGTGCAGCCGCACCAGCAGCAGGGCCTGGGCGTCGATCAGGCGCGTGAGGGTGTCTTTGCGCAGCATCTGGGAGAACAACGCGCGGTACGGCATGGAGAACTTCAGATGCCGGGTGACCAGCACGGGGTTCAGCGGCCGGCCCTCGGGCGTGGTGCGGCCGGTGATGACCGCCACCGGCTCCACGCAGGGGACATCCAGCCGGGCGAGCTTGCGGAGCATGTGGTACTCGTGCCGGGCGATGTGCTCCGAGGTCTCCTTGATGGCGATCACGGAGCCGCCCAGGTGTGCGAACCGCACGATGTGCCGGGAGATGCCGCGGGGGAGCGCTGCGAGGTATTCCGCCGGCCAGTCCTCCAGGGCGATGTGCCAGGGCAGGTCCAGCAGCTCCGGCTCCGTGGCGGCGGCCGTGATGCTCAGCGAACTGGAGACGGCCTTGTCGTCATTGGCGCTGGCCGCCTGATACCGGGGCAGTTTGCCGATCTGGCCGTAGTCAGTGGGTTCGTCGTGCCACTGGGCACCGTTGTCCTCGCTCATGCGGTTCTCCTCGGTCATGAGGCAATTCTCCCGCACAGGGCGGGCGGCGCCTAAAGCCGGCCGGTTAGCGGCCGACGGCGGCCCTCCCGAAGGAGGACCGCCGTCGTTCCCAGTCTTGGCTAGTCGCCCAGGCGCAGGCCGGTCTTGGTGTCGAACAGGTGCACGTGGCCCGACTGCGGGCGGACCCAGATGGACTCGCCCTTCATCGGGGGACGGCGGCCGTCGACGCGGGCCACGATGTCGTGGCTCTTGCCGTCCAGCGTGGTGTGCCCGTAGACGTAGGCGTCGGCGCCGAGTTCCTCCACGACGTCGACCTCCACCTGGAGGCCTTCGCCCTCAGGGGCGGTCTCGAGGTCTTCCGGACGGGAACCGAGCGTCACGGTCTGGCCGTGGGCCTCATCGAGGACGTCGCGCGGTACCGGGTAGACGGTGCCGCCGAACTGCACGCCGCCGTCGACGACGGGGAGCTCCAGCAGGTTCATGGCGGGGGAGCCGATGAAGCCGGCGACGAAGACGTTCTTCGGCGTGTCGTAGAGGTTGCGCGGGGTGTCGACCTGCATCAGCAGGCCGTCCTTGAGCACGGCGACGCGGTCGCCCATGGTCATGGCCTCGACCTGGTCGTGGGTGACGTAGACGGTGGTGACGCCGAGGCGGCGGGTCAGCGACGCGATCTGCGTGCGGGTCTGGACGCGGAGCTTGGCATCCAGGTTGGACAGCGGCTCGTCCATGAGGAAGACCTGCGGGTTACGCACGATGGCGCGGCCCATGGCGACGCGCTGGCGCTGGCCGCCGGAGAGGGCCTTCGGCTTGCGGTCCAGGTAGGGCTCGAGGTCCAGGAGCTTGGCAGCTTCGCGGACACGCTCGGCGCGCTCTTCCTTGCTGACGCCGGCGATCTTCAGCGCGAAGCCCATGTTGTCCGCGACCGTCATGTGCGGGTACAGGGCGTAGTTCTGGAAGACCATGGCGATGTCGCGGTCCTTCGGCGGGACGTCGGTGACATCGCGGTCGCCGATCAGGATCCGGCCGGAGTTGACGTCCTCAAGGCCTGCGAGCATACGCAGGGAGGTGGACTTTCCGCAGCCGGAGGGTCCAACGAGGACCAGGAACTCGCCGTCGGCGATTTCAATGTTGAGCTTGTCAACAGCGGGCTTCTCTGTGCCCGGGTACAGACGCGTAGCGTTATCAAAAGTAACTGTAGCCACAGTTATCAATCCCTTCACCGGCAGGTACGTGCCGGACGATCCGTAGTGAATGGTTCTTTTTATTCAGTTGTGGCATCCGGTGGATGCGCATGCTCCTCGGCCGAAGCCGAGGAGCATCCAATGACGCCGCACGGTAGTTGTGCGCCACATCACATACAGAGTATGTCAGATTTTTGGTTTTAGGGTAAAAAGGTTACGGATCTCACAGGTGGGGTCCGTCACGATACGCCGGAAACGCCTGTGTATGCTGTGCGCATGACGGCCCTCCAGATCTATGTCAGTTTCCCCGGCACGGCGCGGGAAGCCCTTGGCTTCTATGCGGACGTTTTCGGCGGCGAGCTGGCCATGTTCACGTATGAGCAGTTCAACCGCACCGATGGCCCGCCGGACGCCATTGCCCACGGCCAGCTGAGCGGCGCCGTCGCCCTGGCTGGCTCGGACGCGGCGCCGGGCGAGAAAAGTGTCCGGTTCGAAGGCCTGATGCTTTCGCTGCTGGGGACCGCCGAACCGGCCATCCTCCACGAGTGGTTCGACAAGCTCGCCGTCGATGGCACCGTGATCGACCCCCTCGCCCCGAAGCCCTGGGGAGCGTCGGACGGCCAGGTGGTTGACCGGCACGGACTTCACTGGCTGATTGGCTACGAACCCGAGTCCTGAGCCAACTAGGTGGCATTAGTTGCCGTTTTGAGGGCTGAAAACGACAACTACTGCGAGTCAGTTGGGTGCGCTTAGCCGGCGACGGCCTTCCGGCGCTCGCGCAGCAGTGCCTCCAGCAGCTCCGACACGTGCACCGGAGCCTCCACCCGGAACTCGGCCTGGGTGAAGTCCAGGCCTACCTTGACGCCCAGGTCCCCGCGGATGAGGCTGCCCAGGGCGTCCTCGTCCGTGGTGTCATCGCCGGCGAAGACGACGGCGGTGGCCCCGGTGGCCTGACGGAGGAAGGAGATACCTTCGCCCTTGGAGGCGTGGACGACGGAGGTCTCCAGCACCCGGTTTCCAGTCTTGAGGAAGACCCCGGGCCGGTCCTGCAGGGCGGCCTTCGCAGCCGCCACCGCGTCCTCGGCGACGTCGTTCGCCGCCAGCCGGGTGTGCAGCACGACGCCGGCCGGCTTGTCCTCGAGCTGGGTTCCGGGTGCCTGTTCCACGATCTCCGCCAGGATCCGGCGCACGTCGGCCAGCAGCTCGCGCTGGGCGTCTTCAAGCACGAGCTCGGTTGAACCGGGGCCCATCCAGACCTCGGCGCCGTGGCTGCCGATCAGCAGCGTCTGCTCCGGGGGCGAAGCGACGGCGCGGAGGCTGTCGAGGGCGCGGCCGGAGATGAGCGCTGTCGTCGTCCGCGGAAGCTCGGCGAGGGCGGCGAAGGCGGCGGCGGACCGGGGGAGGGCCCGGGAATCTTCGGCGTGGTCCACCAGCGGGGCCATGGTGCCGTCGAAATCCATCGCGACCAGCAGTTCCTCGGTGCCTGCCACCCGGCGCACGGCCGCCAGCAGCTCGGGGGAGAGCGAGAGCCGCGTGTTGGCGGGGTTGGCGTCAGGAGTCATCGCGGACCACCTTCTCCTGCAGTGCACGGAGGAAGTCCGCGGACCAGAGGTCGACGTCGTTGGTCAGGATTTGCTTGCGCATGGCGCGCATCCGGCGGGCGGCCTCGGCGGGCTGCATGTTGACCGCCCGCATGATGGTGTCCTTGAGCCCGTCGATGTCGTGCGGGTTCATCAGCAGCGCCTGCTTGAGCTGGTCCGCGGCGCCGGCGAATTCACTGAGCACCAGCGCGCCGTCGTTGTTCGTCCGGGCCGTGACGTACTCCTTGGCGACCAGGTTCATGCCGTCGCGCAGGGCGGTGACGAGCATAACGTCGGCGGCGAGGTACAGCGCGACCATTTCTTCGATCGGGTAGCTGTGGTGCAGGTACCGGACGGCGGTGTTCTGCATGGTGTCGTAGGTGCCGTTGATGTGGCCGACGGTGCCCTCGACTTCCTCGCGGAGCAGCCGGTACTGTTCGACGCGCTCGCGGCTGGGGCTGGCGACCTGGATCAGGGAGGCTTCCTCCACCGTGACCTTGCCGTCCGCCAGGAGTTCCTCGTAAGCCTTGAGCCGGTGGCGGATGCCCTTGGTGTAGTCCAGCCGGTCGACGCCGAGCAGGATGGTCTTGGGGTTGCCGAGGTCGCGGCGGATCTGTTTGGCGCGCTCGATGATCTCCGGCTTCTGCGCCAGTTCGGTGATCTGCTTGACGTCGATCGAAATCGGGAAGGCCTGGGCGCGGGCGATGTGGGTGGTTTCGCCGTCGGCGCCCTTGACGTGGACCTGCTGCTGCTTGACGCTGGCGCCGAGGAAACGCCGGGCCGAGCGCATGAAGTTCCCGGCGTCGCTGCTGCGCTGGAAGCCCACCAGATCCGCCCCCAGCAGGCCGTCGATGATCGCACGGCGCCAGGGCAGCTGCGCGAAGATCTCCGGCGGCGGGAAGGGAATGTGGTTGAAGAAGCCGATCTTGAGGTCCGGGCGGGCCTCGCGGAGCATCTTGGGCACCAGCTGGAGCTGGTAGTCCTGCACCCAGACCGTGGCGCCCTGCGCCGCGTGGCGGACGACGGCGTCGGCGAACCGCTTGTTGACCTTGCGGTAGGAGTCCCACCAAGCGCGGTGGAACTCAGGCGGCGCAATCACGTCGTGGTAGAGCGGCCAGAGCGTGGCGTTGGAGAAGCCCTCGTAAAACAGCTCGATGTCCCGTGTGCTGAGCTGGACGGGGATGAGGTCGATGCCGCCGTGACTGAAGGGCTCGAGGTGCTCGTCCGGGGCGCCGTGCCAGCCCACCCAGGCGCCGTCGGTCTTGGTCATCATGGGGGCAAGCGCCGTCACCAGGCCGCCGGGGGAGCGGCGCCAGCCGTCCTCGCAGCCGGGTTCGTCCGGGGAACAACGGTCCACGGGCATGCGGTTGGACACGACCATGAATTCAAAGGTATCGACGGCATCCGTCGCCCCTTGGGTGGGCTCCGTCGTCGGCGGGGTGTCCCGGTCCCCTTCGGCTGTTTGTGCAGTGGTGTGCTCGGCGCTCTGGCTTGCTTGCATTGGTGCCCCCTGGGGTCGCTTGTGGCTCTGATCCACCCTAGCCGGGCGGAATCTTCTGTGCTATTCGCCCGTTAGGCACACGGAGAGAAACTTGAAAGCGCAAGCTCCTCAGGTTTCTCCCCTAAAATGGTGGAGTTGCCACCTAGTGGACCATCCCAGGCCGATCGACACGAGGAACTAATGAGCCCCGCAAACGAACCCCGTCAGTCCAAAGCGGAGCGCACCGCCGCGGCGCGCGAGAAAGCCCGTGAGATCCGCGAGGCGCAGCTGAAGAAGGAAAAGCGGAACAAGCTGCTGATCGGCTGGGGCATCGTGGCCGCGGTCGTCGCAATCATCGTGATTGTCGCCCTGGTGGTCACCTCGAACATCCAAAAGAACGCACCGATCGCCGATTCCGGCCCGACGCCCGCAAACGGCAACGTCAACGGCGGCGTGACCCTGCTGGCCAACACCGAGGTGGCGAAGTCGGACCCGGCCACCGTTAAGCTCGCCGACCTGCCGTCCCCAGCCGCCACCCCGCCGGCAGAAATCAAGGCGCCCGGCGCCGACGCCGAGGCCGGCAAGCCGGTCAAGGTGGTCCTCTACATCGACTTCATCTGCCCGGTCTGCAAGGACTTCGAAGCCCGGTACAACGAAACCCTCACCAAGCTGCGCAACGACGGCAAGATCACCGTCGAGTACCGTCCCCTGGGCTTCCTGGACAGCCGTTCCACCACCAACTACTCCTCGCGGGCAGCCAACGCCGCGGCCTGCGTGGTGAATGAGTCCCCGGAGAAGTATTCGGACTTCGTGGACGCACTGTTTGCCAAGCAGCCGGCCGAGGGCACCGCCGGCCTCTCCGACGCGGACCTGAAGAAGTTGGCCACTGACACTGGCGCCAAGAGCATCGACAAGTGCGTGGATGACAAGACCTACCGCCCGTACGTGAAGTACACAACCCAGCAGGCTGCAGCCATCGGGGTCACGGGTACGCCCACCGTCTTCGTCGAGGGCAAGCAGTGGGGCAAGGGCGACAGCGCCCAGACCCCGTTCGACCAGTACCTCCAGGCCGCGGTCGACGCCAAGAAGTAAGCCCGCGCTCGCGGAGACAGCCCGGCCCCGGACCCTCCGGCGCCGGGCTGTCGCTTTTCCTGCAGCGTGCCGGCATTTTTTACCGGCGGCCCTCCGTGGGCTACCCTTATCTAGCGCTTAGCGTCCGGCCCATTTCGAGGCACGACGACGACGGCGAAATTGCCTCCTTAGCTCAGTTGGCCAGAGCACCGCTCTTGTAAAGCGGGGGTCGTCGGTTCGAATCCGACAGGGGGCTCCACGAACCCCTCCGTTCCGGCGATTTTGCCCGGGATGGAGGGGTTTTCTTTGATTGCTGGCGGCGCGTGGGGGCTTTGGTCCGCGGCTAGCCAAGAAGGTCGTTTTCCTTCTTCATGTAAAAGTCCACGCCGCTGTAGCCGCCATCAGTAACGATGGACGCGCCCGTGATGAAGGCTGCTTCCGGACCGAGTAGGAATGCGACCACTTTGGCGATGTCATCAGGAGAACCGTTGCGTCCCAGTGGGGTGAGGTTGGCGGCTTCGTAGGATTCCGCGGTGATGCCGTTGTCGACCCAACCCGGGGTCACGGCGTTGACTCTGATTCCCCGTGGTCCAAGGATGTTGGCGAGGCTCCGGGTGACGGACAGAAGAGCCGCCTTGCTAGCCGAGTAGGCGATGCTGCGAAAGGATCCGACGTAGGCGTCGGTACTGGCGATATTCACGATGCTGCCCCCGGGGCGCATATGCCGGCCGATTTCCTGGGCGAGGATCAGGGGTGCCGTGACATTCACCTCGAGGGACCGATCCCAAGCACCCAGCGTGAATTCGTCGAAGCCTTCCTTTTCGAGAAGACCGGCATTGTTGACCAACCCATCGAGGGCAAACTCGCTCCGGATGCGGCTGGCGAAATCCAGCGAGCTCTGCCTGTCGGTCATATCCAGATGACGTATCTCCACGCCGTGTGTGCGCCTGAGCTCCATCGCTTCATCGAGCCCGGTGTTGTACGTCGCGATTACCATCCACCCGGTCTCTGAAAGATGCTCCGCGATGGATCGCCCGATTCCACGGGCGCCGCCGGTAACCAAAACGCCGCGTTCGTTCGTCATCCCGAAGCCTCCCTCGTATGCCACCCCGCGGGCGATGGGTCGAGCACCGCAGGCGCCAGAGCATAGCCCAGTCAGCGACGGCGCGTAAGGGCCTTGCGTTTTGCCGGGGCCGGAACCGGATCCAATGGCGCCCGGGAGGGACACAGGCGGCTCAGAGTTCGGCGCGACAGACTGTCCGGAATGCGTAGCGTCACCACGGCCAGAAGCACGCTGCGCATGCGTGCGGCGGTCATGCCGCACAAACGCAAAGGCTGCTGTGACGTTCGGCCCTTGACCGTGCCCGGGCAGCGGCGGAGGCTGTTCAGATGAGCGAAACGAATCCGGAACCCACGCCCGACATCAAGTCGACGGATCGCCAGGAACAGCCGACAGCGGTGCTGCGTGAAACCGTCCCGATGAAGGACCTGCGGGAGTTCTTCGGCCGCGCCTATCCCTCCGTGATGGCCGCCGTCCAGCAGCAGCACGTCCAGCTGGCTGGACCGCCGTTCGCGCTGTACCGGGGCATGCCCACTGACGTCGTCGACGTCGAAGCCGGGTTCCCGCTCGCCGCGCCTTTCCCGGGCGGGGGCGAGGGCGGTGTGGTGGCCGGTGCGCTCCCTGCCGGGCGTGCCCTCGAAGCGATGCATGTGGGACCGTACGAGACGCTGCCGGAGACCTACGGCAAGGTGATGGCGCGGATGCAGGCGGAGGGCCTGACGCCGGGGGACACCATGTGGGAGTACTACCTCAGCGATCCGGGCACCGAGCCGGATCCTGCGGCGTGGAAGACCCTCATCGTCTGGCCGGTGGGCTGATAGCCCGGCTCTGATTGAGGCGGTCCGCCAAGACGCTCGCAAGGGCAAAACTGAGGCATGTTTCGGCGTCGAATTCGCCTTCCCGGAAAGTGCGGCACGCCCGGTCCGGCGACGCGAAATGTCGCTTTGAACACAGTATTCTTCAACTCCGGGCAGGATGGCCTAAACTGCTTCACTGAGGTGCCTGAAATGGCGCTGCGCAGCAACGAAAGTGAATCCCGCTATGGCTACCGATTACGACGCCCCACGCAAGACAGAAGAAGAGTCTCCCGCTGAGTCGCTGGAGGCCCTTCAGGCGTCCCGTGGCGGCGGCGCCCAGACTGCTGTTATCGACGTCGACGAGAACGACACCGCCGAGGGCATCGACCTTCCCGGCGCCGACCTCTCCGGCGAAGAACTGACGGTCATTGTTGTTCCCGAGCAGTCCGATGAATTCACCTGTTCCTCCTGCTTCCTGGTCCGCCACCGGTCCCAGGTTGCCAAGGAAAAGAACGGCATGAAGTACTGCCGCGACTGCGAAGGCTAATTACCCTCCAGTACGAGCCCGCCCCGCGGGCACGTGCCAAGAATTTCGAATGAAACGCAAAGCGCCGGCCTACCCCCCAAGGGCCCGGCGCTTTGCTGTATCCGGCGCCCGGACCGGCATTGGTGCTGAATTCGTGACCGGCGCCGCTGCCGGCTAACGGTTGGGCGCCGATGCGGCACGGGCCCTCGCCAAGGCGGCCGCGCGATCCTACGCTTGAGGTGTCTGAATGACTTGAGGGGGCGGCCCGGGTGATGCGATTGCAGGGGGAGAAGCTTACTGTCTGGTTGGTGGCGGTGCTGATGGCCGCCGGGCTGGGGCTGCTGGCCCCCGGGCCCGCCGTTGCTGATCCGTACTGCGGACTCGTGTGGGGGTCGCTGGCCAAGACCGATGCCGCGATGAGCCGGGCGAAGGTGGTCGACGTCCGTACCGGCCAGCACTACTGCTTCGACCGGATCGTCATTGACCTCAACGGCCCGGTGGCGGGCTACACGGTGCGGTACGTGCCCCAGGTCGCCCAGGACGGCTCCGGGTTGCCGATCCCGCTGCGCGGCCAGGCCTTCCTCCAGCTCACCGTCAACGCGCCCGCCTACGACGACGCCGGCCAGCCCACTTACACGCCGGGCGCGAAGGACGAGGTGAGCAACGTGGGCGGGTACCAGACGTTCCGGCAGGTCGCGTGGGCCGGGAGCTTCGAGGGCTATACCAGCCTGGGGCTTGGCGTCCGGGCGCGGCTGCCGTTCCGGGTCTTCACGCTGGCGGGGCCCGGCACCGGCTCGCGCCTGGTGATTGACGTGGCGCACTTCTGGTGACCGGCCCCGGTGATGGCACCCGACGGCGGGTCCCGCTAGAGCGAGCCGAGGTCCGCCCGCAGCGGGTACTCCTTGCCGTCCAACACGAGCTGGGTGCAGCGCCGGGTGGCCGGGTTGAGCACGATCGGTGCCATCAGGTTGACTGAGGTGGCTGTGGGGGAGTGGTTGACCACCACCAGCACCTGGGGTGCATCGCCGTGGCCGAGTTCCAGGGCTTCCAGCGCAGCGGGAGGCAGCGGCGGGTTGTAACCCGGAACGAACACGGCCGCGTCCGCGAGGAACAGCCGCACCCGCGCGGAGCCTGACTCGAGGGCGAACAGGCCCGGGGCACTGTCAATGTTCCGCAGCGCGAAGTCATGGACGGTTTCCAGCCCCGGCATCGGAGCAGTGAAGGTCACCGGAGTGCTGCTGAGGACCGAGTTCATCGCAGGAAGTCCATCAGGGTGGGCTGCAGGACCCGCGCGGTGGCGGCCAAGGCCACCTGGTAATTGGTTTCCTGAAGCTTCAGGTCCATGATCACGCTGCCAAGGTCAGCTTTTTCAATGCCGGTCCGCTGGGCGTCCAAGGAAGCCTCCAATTCGGTGTTGACGTTGCCGGCACGTTCCAGCTGTGCCTGCCGTGTTCCAATTTCAGCACGGCCGTTGACGATCTTCTTAAAGGCGGTGTCGACGTCGGCCACCCGCGGGGCGACGTCGGTGCCGGTCCGCAGGTCCGCGGCCAGTTTGCTTACGGTGTCAAAAACGGAGCCGGCGCCGTTACCGAAGATCTCGGCGCCGTCGGCGTCGACGCGCACGGTTTGGGTGGCGCTGATCCGCCGCTCCACCGAGCTCAAGCCGGTCCCGTTGAAAGTGGGCGGGGTCCCGGTGTCGCCGGGAACGGCCGGGTTGCGTGCCATACCGGGCGTGAAGGCGCCGGGCGCATCCGAGCTTCCGGCGAAGACGTTCCGTCCCAGGTGCTGGGCGTTGGCGATGGACACCAGGTCCTTGTTCAGGGATTCCAGTTCGGCGGCAATCGCGTCCTTACCGGACTGGTTCAGTGAGCCGTTGCCAGCCATCACGGTGAGGTCCTTGACCCGGCGCATCACGTTGCTGGCCTGTTCCAGCGCGGAGTCGGCGGCGGTGAGCCAGGTGTTGCCGTCGTCGATGTTCCGGCCGTACTGGGCGTTGGCCGCGAGCAGGGAGCGGGTGGCGAGGGCCTGGGCGGTGGCGGCCGGATCGTCCGAGGGGCGGGAAATCTTGTTGAGCGAGGTGGCCTTGTCCTGCAGATCGGCCAGCTTGGCCTGCTGGGTCTGCAGGCTCCGCTGTGCGGCCGCGTTCATGGTGAGGTTTGTTACCCGGTTCAGCATGGCTACCTTCCTACCAGTCCGGTGCGGTTGATCAGGACGTCAAGGGCCTCGTCGACGGCGGTCATCACGCGGGCGGCGGCCTGGTAGGCGTGCTGGTTGGTGAGCAGGTTGACGTTTTCTTCATCCAGGCTCACCGAAACCTGTGACGCGCGGCCGGTCACCGCCGATGCCTGCGCCGCGGAGGTGAGTGCCTCGCGCTGCTGGGCGCCGCGGGACTCCACTCCGATCCCGGTGACAATGCCGGACCAGAGCCTGTCCGGCGAATCCGCGCCCGTGCCGAGCTGCGTAATCTGGTCCGCGATGCTGGTGTCGAGGGCACCCTGGTTCGGGGCCTTGAGAGCGATGCCGGCGGTCCCAACGGGAGCTTTGATGCCGAGCGCGGCAGGTCCGGCGCCAATGGTGAAGAAGTTCTGGCCCGATGTCCCGTTGGGGAGCTCGCCGCCCCGGTGGACGGTGTTGACGATTTCAGCGAGTTTGCTCGCGAAGCCGTTGTACTTCTCGGCTGCCTCGGCGATGGCGCCGCCGTTGCCGCCGGCGGCAGGGGCCAGCACGGAAAGGGCGCCGGCGATTTCGCCGCCGTCGGAGGAGGCCACCCCGGCCGGGTCCGTCCAAAGCAGCTGCACCGTGGATCCCAGCGTGTCCGCGGTCTGGCTGCCGGAGAGCTGCAGGCCCCGCACCGAGGTGCCCATCACCAGGGCGTTGCCGCCAATGTGGACATCCACGGTACCGTCTGGCTGTTCGCGCACCGTGCCGCCGGCCAGGCGCGAGATGGTATCCGTGAGCTTGGCGCGGGCGTCGATCAGCTCGTTCGCTGAACCGCCGGCGGCCAGAGTGGAGCGGATGGTGGCGTTGTAGGCGGCCACCTGGCTGGCGGCGGCGTTCACGGCGGTGACGGCGTCGGCGGCCTGGGCCCGGACGCTGCTCCACTGCCCCTGGAGGGTTTGGTACGCGGAGGAGATCTTGTCCGTCAGGGAGTTGGCCGCATTCAGCAGCAACCCTTTGGGTCCGTCCTCGGCCGGTTGCCTCGCTGCACCCTGCCAGGCGGACCAGAATCCCTGGAGCGAGGCGGAGATGCCGTTGTCGCCGGGCTCCTGCAAAATGCCTTCGATGCCCTGCAGTGCTGAGGACCGGACTCCGGCGTAGCCTGCCTGCGCGCTCGCCGAGCGGACGCTGGCGTCGAGGACACTGCTGCCGAGCCGGGTGATGGCATCCACCGAGACGCCCTGGCCAGCCTCCGGACGGCCGGAACCGTTCAGCCCCTGCGCCGGCGCCGCGATGGCTGACTGCTGGACACGCTGGCGGGTGTACCCCTCGGTGGCTGCGTTGGCGATGTTCTGGCCAGCCACGTTCATGCCCTGCTGGGCGGCGGTCAGCCCGCGGTAGGCGGTATTCAGGGCGCCGAAGGTGCTCATGGTCGCTTCCTTAGAATTGCTGGTCGAAGATGCGGGAGCCGGCGGAATCCCCGGTCTTGCCGTGCGCGTCGTAGGTACCCGGGGTGGCCGGACGCAGATCGGCGAGCGACTCCTGGGTGGACCGGACGGCGGTGCGCAAATACTGTTCGTTCGAGTCGCGCAGTTCCTTGATCAGGGCGGTCTGGCGGGTGAGGGCGGCGAGGTGCGCGCTCAGGACTTCGGCCCAGGCGCCCTCCGGCGCGGCCTCGGCAAGTTCACCCAGGGTGGCGTCGGTGGGGAGGCCCCACATCTCGGCGACGACGGCGGCCTCGATGGTGCGCGCCAGGCTCGCCTGGGACAGGTGCCCCAGCACCTGCTCCACTTCCTTGGTCCCGTGCGGCAGCCAGCGGGACTTACCGGCGGTGAGCAGCAGCTGCTCTTCCTCCAGTTTGAAAGTCAGTACGTCCAGAAGTTCACGCTCCCGCCACAGCAGGGCAGAAAGTTCGTGGATGGCCATGGTCCGGACGGCTCCCTTAGGTGTGTGAATGATGCGGTGCTGCCCAAGCCGGAAAATCATCGTGCGGACGATGCGGCCTGCAGCAGGGTTCGTACAAACTATCGGCCGGGCGAGTGGAACCGTTAGCAGGAATAAGGCCGATAACAGCGGAAATTCGCAGGAAAGGAACAGTGCGCACGAAATCGAAAAAGAATTTTGGATTTCTCCTTACCTGTTCAACCGAGATGGCGATAACTACTCCTGAAGGCCCACGGATGGGCCATCGCTTACAGTCCCAACTCACGGAGGAAATACCATGGGCTTCGTTATCAACAACAACCTCGCGGCGAACAACTCGTACCGCAACCTCAACTCCACCCAGACCGACCTCTCCAAGTCCTTGGAGAAGCTGTCCACCGGCCTGCGCATCAACCGCGCCGGCGATGACGCAGCAGGTCTGTCCATCTCCGAGGGTCTGAAGTCCCAGGTCACCGGCTCGGCTGTGGCGGCTCGCAACGCCCAGGACGGCATCTCTGTCATCCAGACCACTGAAGGCGCCCTGACCGAAGTTCACTCCATCCTGCAGCGCATGCGTGACCTCGCTGTCCAGGGTGGTAACGACACCAACAACCTGGAATCACGCCAGGCGATCGCGAAGGAAGCCACGGCTCTTGGCAAGGAGTTGGACCGCATCGGTGCTTCCACCAACTTCAATGGCATCAAGCTGCTCGACGCCGGCACGACCCTCAAGGTCCAGGTAGGTACCGGAAAGGATGCGACGACAGAGCAGATCGACATCAAGCTCGGAGACGTGCCCACCGCCGTCGGCCTGCTGGGTGGTGCGGGAACCGATTTTGACGTCTCGACGGCCGGCGCGGCTGCTACAACGATCGGCAAGATCGACGACGCCATCGGTAAGATCTCGGCTCAGCGCGCAGACCTCGGTGCCACCCAGAACCGCCTCGAGCACACCATCAAGTCGCTCAACATCGCCGGTGAAAACCTGCAGGCCGCTCAGTCCCGCATCGCCGACGTCGACATGGCTTCGGAAATGGTCAAGTTCACCAAGGCAAACATCCTGTCCCAGGCCGGCACCGCAATGCTGGCCCAGGCCAACCAGTCCAGCCAGGGCGTTCTCTCGCTCCTGCGCTAGGCAAACTCGGCGGTCTAGCAGTAGGGCTGCCACCCGGCGATCGGACGAAGAGACACCCCCGATCATCAAGCTGCGGAAGGGCCGGACGATGGCAAAACCATCGTCCGGCCCTTACGTGCAACACCGATACATCAGCACAAGCATCACCACCGAACATTTTTGACAGCTATTGCTAAGGAGAGGCAGCGATGGGAATCTCACTCGACGGACTGGCCAGCGGGCTCGACACCACCGCGCTCATTGGCTCCATCATGCAGTCCGAAGCCCTCCCGCAAACCCTGCTCAAGAACAAGTCCTATGACATCCAGTCCATGGTCTCCGCCCTCCAAGGGCTCAACGGCAAGGTGGCTGCCCTGGCAACACAGGCCACGGCGGCCGCCAAACCTGGCGCTTTGGACCTCTACACGGCCACCACGAGCAGCGACAAGGTCGTCGCCACCTCCACCGCTTCCGCTAAGGCCGGATCCCTCGACTTCCAGGTCACCAAGCTGGCGCAGACCCAGGTCACCGTGACGCCCAAGGTCAACGGCGTGACCGGGTGGCCGTACACCACCCTGACCATCAACAGCGGCGGCAAGGACTACACAATCACCCCCGCGTCCAACAGCCTGGACGACGTCGTCAGTGCGGTCAATGCCGCTGGTGCCGGTGTCACCGCCAGCAAGGTGGACGTCGGGGGTGGCGACTTCAGGATCCAGTTCACGGCCACAAAGTCCGGCGCCGCCGGCGCCTTCACCATCACAGACGGCGGGACCACGTTTACCAACGTCAAGACTGCCCAGGACGCTGAGCTCTCGCTCTGGCCGGGTACCACTGCAGCCCAGACAGTTACGTCTTCCAGCAACACCTTTACCAACGTGCTGCCCGGTGTGTCCGTCACCGCCAAGGACGTCACCGCGGCGCCGGTGACGCTGACTGTGTCTCGCGACGACGCCGGCATTACCAAGCTGGCCTCGGATCTCGTGGACGGCGTGAACGGCATCTTCTCGCTGGTGGCCAGTAAGACCGCGGTCAGCACTAATACCAACACCAGCGGCACCACCACTTCCGCCGGAGTCTTCGCCGGTGACAGCACGGTGCGTTCGGTCAACCAAAACATCCTCTCCGCAGCCTCCTTGCCGGTAGGCGCACCGCCGCGCTCGCCCTCGGAAATCGGGATCAGCATTACCCGGAACGGCACCATGGAGTTCGACGCGACCAAGTTCGGCGCTGCCCTCGCCGCGGACCCGACGGGAACCGCAGCCAAGGTGCAGGAACTCGCCGGGCGGATCGCCACGGCGGCAACTGCCGCCTCGGACAAGTACACCGGCACGCTCACCACCAAGATCACCGGGCAGCAGTCCGAGGTCCGTGACCTTGCCGACCGGATCAGCGACTGGGACCTTCGGCTCGCCTCCCGTAAGGCCACGCTCCAGCGCACCTACGCCGGGCTGGAAACCGCGCTCAGCGGTATGAAGGCCCAACAGTCCTGGCTCACCGCGCAGCTGGCAGGCCTCTCCGGCGGAGGCGCTAAGTAATGACCAGCACCCCCTTCGGCAACGGGTTCGGTTATGGCGGCGGCTCCGGAAACACTGCCCAGCGCAACCAGTACCTCGCGGACTCCGTGCTCTCGGCGCCGCCGGCACGCCTCCTGACCATGCTCTACGACCGGCTCCTGCTGGACCTGGGCCGCGCCGAGACAGCGCAGCAAGCCGCCAACTGGCCGGTCGCCTCGGAGAACCTCCTGCACGGCCAGGCGATCATCGCAGAGCTCATCTCCTCGCTCAAGACGGACGCGTGGGACGGCGCGGACGGGCTGCTGGGCCTCTACAACTACGCCTTCACCGCCCTGGTCAATGCCAACATCCAGCGCGACGCCGCCCTGACGCGCGAAGCCATCGATCTCCTGGAACCCCTGCGCCAAGCGTGGCACGAGGCCGCGGCGACTATCCCGGTTGCCCAGCCCGCGCAGGCCGCAGCCGCGCCGGCGTCGGCGTCGTCGACTTTCGCTGCCGCCGGGACATGGAACACGCAGCCGGGCGCTTCCGGCGGGAGCCTTGGCTTTGGCTGAGCAGGCCCATTGGGGGGACCAAAAGGCCGAACCGTCCGAACCATCCGAGGCGGACCCGGCCCTCGCCGCGTGGCTGCTGGTGCTGGACGTGCTGGAGATGGCAGTCGTGGCTGCCGAGAAGACGCTGAAAGACCCGCTGGGACCGTTGTCCGCCCCGGAGCAACCGGTGGCGGCCCTTCCCGTGCAGCGTTGGTCCCCGCCGTCGCTGAGCGGGCCGTTGCCCCCCGAGGCGCGGCGGCGGGCCGTGGCGCTGTCCGAGGCCCAGGAGCGTGTGGCACGGCGGCTGGAAGCGGCCAAGCATGACGTGGCGCGGCAACTCCAGGCAGTCAGCTCGGTGCCCGGCGTCGGCGATCCGTCCGGTGCGATTTACCTCGACGTCAACGGGTAAAACCGGCGCCGGCCGGTGACTAAAAAGAACCCGAATAAACGTTTCACACTTTTCGCTAACGCGGCGCTGAACAGTGCCGATAACCACAGTAAGAGCACGGATCGCTCGTTTACCGGCCACGGATCGGCCCCCACCATTTCCCAGGCAGGACTCTGTGCTCGAATCCGTGACTTCCGCAGCCCTGGCCAGCGCCATGGACGGGCTGGCACTGCGCCAACGCGCCATCGCGAACAACATCGCGAACGTCAACACCCCGAACTACCACGCCAAGCGCGTCAGCTTTGAAGCTGCCCTGGCCGCGTCGGTGAAGTCCGGCGACGGCCACGCCGAGGCCACCACCGGGACGTCGCTCGAGCCCACCCAACTCAACGGCAACAACGTCAACCTGGACACGGAAACGCTGTCGAACATCGATACTGTGCTGCGCTTCCAGTTCGCCGCCCGGGCCATCGGCGGGGAATTCACTGCCGTGCGCGCCGCGATGAGGACCAACTAATGACTTTTGACGCAATCGGCATCGCCGGCTCCGCCCTCACCGTGCACCGCAAGTGGCTCGACGCCGTCTCGGACAACCTGGCGAACATGAACAACGCCTCGGCGACCTCGGGGCCCGCGTTCCGGGCCAAGTACGTCGAGGCCGCCGAAGGTGCCGAGGGCACCGGCGTCTACGTCAAGAGCACGCAGCTGGGCGACGGCGCGGGCCGCATCGTCTACCAGCCGGACCACCCCCTCGCCGACGCCGACGGCAACGTGAAGTACCCGGACATCGACATGGCGGAGCAGATGGGTGCCCTGATCATTGCCCAGCGCGGCTACCAGGCCAACGCCCAGGTTGTGGACCGCGCCCGCGAGACCTACCTCGCCGCCCTTGAGATTGGAAGATCCTGATGCCCGTTTCCCCCATCGCACCGGTGCAGGGCGTCGTTCCCACCGACTACCTCTCCGGCGCCTCGTCGGTTCCCGGCACCGACGGTTCCGGCTTTGCATCATCGCTCACCGGCGCCGTGGACAACCTCCAGCAGCTGCAGTCGACGTCGAAGCAGCTGGCCGTCTCCGCCGTGACCGGCAACCTGGATGACATCCACAACGCCACCATCGCGGCCAGCCGGGCACAGATCACGCTCGAACTCGTGGCTACCGTCCGCAACAAGGGCGTTGACGCGTTCAACGAGATCATGAGGATGCAGGCCTGATGCCTCCGCAGATTACCGTCTTCTTCCAGCGCTTCGGCGCCGGCCTCAAGAACTTCACCACCGGACAGCGCACGCTCGCCGTGATCGGCACTGCGCTGCTCGTGGTGGGCATCATCGCGCTGTCCGCCTGGCTGTCCAAGCCCACCATGACGCCGCTGTTCTCCGGGCTCAAGAACACGGACGCGAACGGCATCGTGGAGCAGCTGCGCAAGGACAATGTGCCCTACGAACTCAGCGACGGCGGCGCCACCATCCTCGTGCCGCAGGACAAGGTCTACGACGAGCGCCTCAAGGCCGCGGCCGCCGGCCTCCCCACCGCCGCCGCCACCGGGTACTCGCTGCTGGACAAGATGGGCGTCACGTCCTCGGAATTCCAGCAGTCGGTCACCTACAAGCGCGCGCTCGAAGGTGAACTGGCCAGCACCATTTCCGCCATGGAAGGCGTGAAGACCGCCGCCGTCCGGCTCGCGATCCCGGAAAAGACCGTCTTCGTCTCCAAAACCCCGGACACCACGGCCTCCGTCTTCGTGGAGACCGCCCCCGGCGTGACACTCTCCGGCGATAAAGTCCAGGCCATTGTGCACCTGACCTCGGCCGCGATCGAGAACCTCAAACCCGCCAACGTCTCGGTGGTCGACTCGCAGGGCAACGTCCTCTCCACCGTGGGCGGCGGGGCCGCCGGGTCCTCCTCCAAGCAGGCCGCCGACTACCAGCAGCGCACCGGCGACGCCGTCCGCGCCGTCCTGGACCGTGTGGTGGGCCCCGGCAACTCCACCGTGGCGGTCGCCGCGGACGTCACTGGCGAATCCGCCCAGCAGAAGAGCGAAACATTCTCCAACACCCCCGGTGCGCTGCCGCTGAGCGAATCCTCCAAGACCGAGAAGTACACCGGAACCGGGGGAGGGGGCGCCGGCGTCCTCGGCCCGGACAATATCGCCGTCCCCGGCGGTTCCAGCGGCAACGGCAACTTCGACTCCTCCACGGCCACCAAGAACAACGCCGTCAACAAGGTCACCGAGGACCGGACCATCCCGCCGGGCGCCGTCAAGCGCCAGACCATCTCGGTGGCCGTCAGCCAGTCCGCCGCCGGCGGGCTGAACATCGGCTCGCTGACCGCGCTCGTCACCTCCGCGGCCGGCGTCGACCGCGCCCGGGGGGACGTAGTCACCGTCGAGGTGATCCCGTTCAGCACGGCCGCAGCGGACCAGGCCAACGCCTCCCTCGACGCGGCCAAAGCCGAGATCGAAGCGCAGAAACAGGCGGCATTCTTCGGGACCCTCGTCACCGCCGGCAGCATCCTGCTCGGCCTGCTGATCCTGGCCCTGATCATCACCATCATTCTGCGCCGCCGGCAGAAGCGCGAACCCGTGGACCTCGGCGAACGCCTGGACCTGCTGCCCCCGCTGCCGGCCGTCACGGCCTTCGACCCGGCCCCCGCGACCTCGGCCATCCCGCTGACCGCGCTGCCGCTGCAGCCGCTGCCGGCCCCGCCGATGGAAGTGCTCGAAGCCGAACGCCGCATGCAGGAAATCGACAACATGGTCGCCGCCAACCCGGAGAAGGCCGCCGACTACCTCCGCGGCCTGATGGATGACAGGCAGCCCGCATGAAAGTCGCCGACGCCACCCTCACCGGCACCCAGCGTGCCGCCGTCGTCCTGATGCAGATGAGCCCCGCCAACGCGGCGCGGGTGATGGCCCAGTTCACCGACGCCGAGGCGGAGGAAATCGCCGCCGAGATTGTCCGGCTCCGCAAAGTGGATCCCGACGTCGCCGAACAGATCATGAAGGACTTCCACGAAGCTGCCCTCAGCAGCCCGCGGCAGGCCCGCGGCGGCCGGGAGCTCGCCGAGGGCCTGCTTGAGGCGTCCTTCGGCTCGGAGAAGGCCGCCGGCCTGATCAACCGGCTGACGGTGAACATGGCCGGCAAGTCCTTTGAGTTCCTCGAAGACATCGAACCGGTGCAGATCCTGGCCCTGATCGACGGCGAACTGCCGCAGACCATCGCCCTGGTCCTGGCCCACCTGAGCCCGCGCAAGGCCTCGGCCGTGATGTCCGGGCTGCCAGGCTCCCTTAGGGCCGACGTAGCCCTGAGCATCGCCACGATGGGCTCCGGCGCGCCGGAAGCCATTGGCATCGTGGCGGACACGCTGAAGCTGCGCGGCGGCGCCGCCGTGTCGCAGCAGGCCTCCAAGGTGGTGGGCGGCATCCAGCCGCTGCTGGAAATCATCAACCGCACCGACGCCGGCACCGAACGGTCCGTCCTGGACGGCCTGGACCTGCTCGATCCTGACCTCGCCGTGGAAATCCGCGCCCAGATGGTGACGTTCGACGACATCGTGAAGCTGGAACGCCGCGACGTGCAGCTGGTGCTCCGCGGCCTGGACGCCTCCGTCCTCGCCGTGGCCATGAAGGGCGCCACGGAACCGGTGCTGGAGACCATCACCACCAACGTTTCGGGGCGCAACCTCGAAATCCTCGAATCCGAAATGGCCGCGCTGGGACCGCTGCGCGCCTCGCAGATCGAGGAAGCGCGCGCCGCCGTCGTCCGCTCCATCCGCGAGCTCGAGGCCGAAGGCCAGATCACGATCCAGCGCGGGGACGAAGAAGACTATGTCTACTGAGGGGGCCGCGCCGGCCCGCATCGTCTTCCCCTCACTGCGTTCGTCCGGCCCGGCCAGCGAGCAGGCCGGCTACACCGAGGGCCACGCCGCCGGCTACGCAGCGGGGGTACGCGCCGCCGCGAAGGAACAGCGCCGCTGGCGCGACCGGATGGCGGCCGAGCAGGCCGCCTCGCTCGCCGCCGGGCAGAAGGATCTGGACCGTGCCGTCCGCGCCCTCGCGGTGGCCCGCACCGACTTCGCGCACCGCAACGTCCAGGCCCTGCACGACGCCGAGGAGGTCCTGGCCCGCACTGCGCTGGAACTCGCCGAGGCCATCCTGGGCTACGAACTGGCCGAGGGGACCCGGACCGCCCGCGCCGCCTTGGACCGCGCCCTCTCCGGCAACGACGCCGCCACCGTGCTGGCTATCCGCCTGCACCCGGCGGACATCGAGGTGCTCGCCAAGGAAGGCCAGGACCTTCCCGCCGGCCTGCCGCTGCTCGCGGACGCGTCCCTGCAGCGCGGCGACGCCAAGGTGGAATACCAGCAGGGCTGGCTCGACGCCAGCCTCGGCAGCGCCCTCGCCCGCGCCAAGGCGGCCCTGCTGGGGGACCAGCAGTGGTCGCCGAACGCCTCCGACGATTCCCTGGGCGGCCAGCCGTGATCGCCCAGTGGCGCCCCAAGGGCGACGACTTCGCCGCAGCCCTCGCTGCGGCCGCGCCGCAGCGGGTCGGGACCGTCACCTCCGTAATGGGCCTGGGCCTGGAGGTATCCGGCCTGGACTGCGCGCTCGGTGACCTGCTCACCGTGGGGGAGAACCCCGGACTCGACGCCGAAGTGGTGGCGGCCCTCGACGGATCCGTGCGCTGCATGCCGCTGGGCCGCCTCGCGGGCGTCGCCGCCGGCGACCCGGTCCGCGCCAAGGGCGGCACCGTGCTGGTCCCCACCGGCGCGGGGCTCTTCGGCCGCGTCCTCGACGGCCTCGGCCGGCCGATCGACGGCAAGGGCCCGCTGCTGAGCGGACCCCGGGTCCCGATCGACAACGAGGCGCCGAACGCCATGAAGCGCGCCCGGATCGACACCGCCCTGCAGACCGGCGTCCGTGTGCTGGACACCATGACCACCCTGGGCAAGGGCCAGCGCATGGGCCTCTTCGCCGGATCCGGCGTCGGCAAGTCCTCGCTGCTGTCCATGATCGCCCGCGGCACCGACGCCGAAGTCTCCGTGATCGCCCTCGTGGGGGAGCGCGGCCGCGAAGTCCGCGAGTTCCTCGAAGACGACCTCGGCCCGGCCGGACTGGCCCGCTCCGTCGTCGTCGTCGCCACGTCCGACGAGCCCGCACTGATGCGCATGCGCGCCGCGTTCACGGCCACCCGGATCGCCGAGTCCTTCCGCGACAACGGCCAGGACGTGGTCCTGATGATGGACTCGCTCACCCGCGTGGCCATGGCCCAGCGCGAGATCGGCCTCTCCGCCGGCGAGCCGCCCGCCACCCGCGGCTACCCGCCGTCGACCTTCTCCATCCTCGCCCGGCTGCTGGAACGCGCCGGCACCGCCGAAACCGGCTCGGTCACCGGCATCTACACCGTGCTGGTGGACGGCGACGACCACAACGAACCCATCGCCGACGCCGCCCGCTCGATCCTCGACGGCCACGTGGTGCTGGACCGGAAACTCGCCGTAACCGGACACTTCCCATCGGTGGACGTGCTGGGTTCGGTCTCCCGCGTCGCGTCCAAGGTCAACGCCCGCCCCCACCTGGAGGCGGCCTCCGCCCTGCGCCGGGTCCTCGCGGCCCGCAAATCCGCGCAGGACCTGATCGACGTCGGCGCCTACCAGGCGGGAACCAACCCGCTGGTGGACGCCGCCCTGGCGCACGAGGAAACCGTCAGCGGTTTCCTGCAGCAGCCGATGGACGAGTCCACCCCCCACCCCGAGTCCTGGCGACAGCTGGAGACCCTCACTTCGATCCTGGGAGCCGCGGCATGAGCCGGCAATTTTCACTGGCGGGGCTGTTGCGCCTCCGCCAGATCCAGCAGGACCAGGCCGCCTCCGGGCTGGCCCGCGCCCGGTCCCGGTCCAACTCCGTCCGTGCCCGGGAAGCCTCGGCACGCCGGCAACTGACCGCCACCGACGACGAGATCAGCAGCTCGGCGTCGCTGCGCGCCGTGGCCGCCGCCCGGTCCGCCTCGCACAGTATGCTCGCGGACCTGCAGAGCCTCGCCCGCATCGCCGAGACCGACGAGGCCGCGGCCCGCGAGGAGTTCATCGCCGCCCGCACCCGCTCCGTGGGCCTGGAGAAGCTGCAGGCCAGGCACCACGCCGAGGTCAACACCGCCGAGCTGCGCGCCGAACAGTCCGCGCTGGATGAGATCTCCTCCGCGATCTGGCACCGGGACGAGCAGCAGGTGCGCTCATGAGCATGACCGAGGCGCTGGGCCGTATGCAGGGCATCCAGTCGATGATCGCGGAACTGAGCCGCCCGGCACAGACCGAAAGCACCGCCACGGCCCTGAAGTCCGCTGCGGCGACCTCGCTCGCCACCGGCACGGGAACCGGCGACGCCGCCTCCTTCACCGACGCGCTCACCGCGGCGCTCGGCGGGACCGGCCTGGCATCGGGAACGGACCTGTCCTCGCTGGCCAACGGGTTGGGCCCGGGCGGCAGCACCGGGCTTGGGGCGTTGAAGGGGCTCACCCCGCCGGCCACCGCCACCCCGGTCTCCGTGCCAGCCGGCACCGCGACCGGCACGGACGTGGTTGCCATGGCCAAGAAGTACATCGGGGTGCCCTACGTGTGGGGCGGCACCAACCCGGCCACCGGGATGGACTGCTCCGGGTTTACCCAGCGGGTCTTCAAGGACCTCGGCGTCGAGCTTCCCCGCGTGGTCAGCGACCAGATGAAGCAGGGCACCCCCGTGGCATCCCTCGCGCAGGCCAAGCCCGGCGACCTGCTGATCAGTTTCGGCGGGAACCACATCTCCATCTACCTCGGCAACGGCAAAGCCATCGACGCGCCCGTTCCAGGCAAGACCATCCAGATCCGCGACGCCTGGGAGCAGCAGTCCAACCTGACCTCCATCCGCCGGATCGTCCCCGCGGGAGGCACCTCATGAAGGGCATGGCTTCGGCGGAGCTGGCCTCGGCGCTCGCCCCGGCGCGCGCCGCCCAGCAGGGGAACCGCGCCCGCTCCGACCCCGGCGCAGCCGGCGGCTTTGGGACCGTGTTGGAGGACGCCGTGACCCAGGAGGCCGCCGCCCGCCCAGCCGCCGCAGCCCCCACCCCCGACGCTCCCTCAGCTTTGGTGCCTTCCACCCCGAACGCTCCCTCAGCTTTGGTGCCTTTCACCCCGAACGCTCCCTCAGCTTTGGTGCCTTTCACCCCAAACGCTCCGTCAGCTTTGGTACTTTCCGTGCTCGTACCCGGTGCTGAGACGACGGACGCGAACCAGGGATTGGGTAGCGCAGCCGCACCGGCCGACGCGTCGATTGCGGATCTGGCTTCGGCTTCCGATTCCACACTTAACGCGTTTGCCGCGTTGGGCTGGATCAATTCCAGTGCAGTGGGCAGTGCGGCCGGGAACCGCGACGCCGCCGCTACTCCCGCAGGTGCGGTGACAGCGGAGGCGGTGACCGGCCCGGCAACCCCTCTCACGGGGATCTCCATGGGTTCGAGCCTTCCGCCGTCCGGCCCTGCTGGTTCCTCCAGCGCCCTTGCCGTGCAAACTGCGCCCACGACGGAGGTTTCGGCGGCCGTTGCGTCGATTCCGACTGCGGCGTCGGCGGTTTTCGCTGCGGTGCCGGCTGGAGTTCAGGCAGCTCCGTCCGCCCCCGGCGCGGCAACGACGCCCGCCGGCGAAAAGGCTGGCCTGGCTGCAACCGCCGGGGTGCCCGCGCCCGCCGTCCCCCTGCCCGCCACGTCCGCACCTATCAACGGCTCCAGCGCGACGACCGCAATGCCGGCCGGCGTCGTCGGCGTGGACAAACCTGCCGGGCTCACGGGGCGAACCCCGGATGCCGTGCCAGTGGCGGCCATTCCGGCCGACGGATTGGCCGCGGCCGGTGCGGCGGCCTTGGCCGCACCCGGCCCGGTCTCCGGGCCTGTGGCGCCCGGGTCTGCAACGGCGCCTCCGGCTCCCGCTCCGAGTCCCGCCCCGCAGCCTGCCCTCCAGCCGCAGCTGGCCAAGCCACTCTTCACCCTCGCGGGGGCACCGCACGGCCAGCACATCATGACCCTCAAGGTCACCCCGGAGCATCTCGGGCCGCTAACCGTGCGCGCGCATATCGATGCCGCCGGCGTGCGGATCGAGCTCTTCGCACCCGGGGACACCGGCCGGGAGGCGTTGCGGGGGATCCTGCCTGAACTCCGCAAGGAACTGGCGGACGCCGGCTTCGGCGCCAGCCTCGACCTCTCCGACCACAGCGGACCGCCGCCGGGCCGGGGCCAGGACGCGGGGCAGGACGGCGGGCAGGACGCCGGACGGGGCGGCTTCGGCGCCGGTTCCGGCCCCGGCGGCCGCAACGGGCCCGGCGAACCACGGCCCGGCCACCGCTGGGACGCCCTGGCGGACGAAGCCTCGCTGCGTACCGCCCGGATCCAGAACGGCCCCCAAACCACCCTCGACATTCTCGTCTGACACGAAGGAACCCAGCTATGACTATCCAGCCCATCGCCCCCCAGCCGGTCACGGCCACGGGGACGACCCCGCAGGCTGCTGCCGTCCGGGCCCCCGTGCAGACGATCGATGCCAACGTGTTCATGTCGCTCCTCGTGGCGCAGCTCAAGAACCAGAACCCGAGCGCCCCGATGGACACGAACCAGATGATGGCCCAGACCATCCAGCTCTCCATGATGGAAAAAATGACCGAGCTGACCAGCAACAGCAAGGAAGGATTCTCCCTCCAGATGCGCTCCGCCGCCTCACAGCTGATTGGCCACTCCGTGGGATACACGCTGGCCGACGGCACCACCGGCACCGGCATCGCCAGCTCGGTGTCCTTCGCCGGCGCAGTACCGACCGTCAGGGTCGGCGACCTGTCCGTCCCCCTCGACTCCATTACCGGCCTGACCGCGCCGGCCGCTTCCTAACCAGTTTCCTCCCGAAGAAAGGCAGTTCCCATGCTCCGCTCGCTGTACTCCGGAATCTCCGGCCTCCGTGCCCACCAGACCATGCTGGACGTCACCGGCAACAACATCGCCAACGTCAACACGGCCGGCTTCAAGGCCTCCTCCACCCAGTTCCAGGACACACTCTCGCAGATGACCCAGGGCGCCTCCGCGCCGCAGGGCGAGTCCGGCGGCAGCAACCCGGCGCAGATCGGCCTCGGCGTCCGCGTCGCCGGCGTCAGCACCAACTTCGCCCAGGGCTCCTCGCAGAGCACCGGCCGAGCCACGGACATGATGATCTCCGGCGACGGCTTTTTCGTCACAAGCAAGGGCGGCCAGCAGCTCTTCACCCGCGCCGGTTCCATGACGTTCGACGCCGCCAGCCAGCTGGTCAGCCCCGACGGCGGCATCCTGCAGGGCTGGACCGCCGACAACAACGGCAAGGTCAACCAGGCCGGTGCCATCGGCGACATCACGCTCAACCCCAACACGATGATCGCGACCCCCACCACCAAGGTCACGCTGGACGGCAACCTGCCCGCCGACGGCGCCACTGGCACTTTGGATCGTGTAGTTAAGGTTTATGACGCCGTGGGTACTGCCCGCGATATAACCCTGAGTTTCGTGCGTAACGGTACGGACTGGGACGTTACGGCAACGGACGGGGGAACCACGTCGACAGTCGGCACGCTCACTCCCGGTATCGGGGGGAAACTGGTGGCTAGCGGACCCCTCAGCGTGAGCGGTATCGATGTGGACCTGTCCCAGGTTTCCGGCTACGCCGGCATGAGCTCCCTGACTGTTGCAGGCCAGAACGGTTCGGCGGCCGGCAAGCTGGAGTCCTTCACCCTCGGTAACGACGGCTCCCTGATCGGCTCCTTCAGCAACGGCACCAAGCAGGTCCTGGCAAAGATTGCGCTGGCCAAGTTCACCAACCCGGCCGGCCTGGAGAAAGCCGGCGGCTCCTCCTACGTCGCCACTGCCAACTCCGGCAACGTCCAGCTGGGTGCAGCCGGCGACCCCGGCATCGGCACCCTGGCCGGCGGCTCGCTGGAAATGTCCAACGTGGACCTCTCCCAGGAGTTCACCAACCTGATCGTCGCCCAGCGCGGCTTCCAGGCCAACGCCCGCATCATCACCACCTCCGACGAGGTCCTGCAGGAACTCGGCAACCTCAAGCGCTAGTACCACCACCGGGGTTGCCCTGTCGGGCGGCCCGGGGCCGGGTTGCGGCGCTCAGGCGGCCTGCCAGCACACGGGAAGCTCTTTCACTCCGAGGACGATTGTGCTGTCCATCCGCTCCAGCTGCGCCCCCGGTTCCATGGCAAGTCCTGGCAGCCGGGAGAGCACGGCCCGCAGGGCGATTTTCGCTTCGAGACGGGCCAACGGTGCCCCGAGGCAAAAGTGGATGCCCTGCCCGAAGGCGAGGTGGCGGTTCGGCGAGCGGCCGACGTCGAACTGGTCAGGGTGCGGAAACTGGTGCCCATCGCGGTTTGCCGAGCCGATCCAGGCCACGATCGGGGATCCCGCAGGGATCGGCCGGCCGTGCAGCTCTGCGTCCACGGCGGCCACCCGGTACATCGACTGGACGGGGGAGCGGTAGCGGAGCACCTCCTCGATTGCCGGGGGAAGCAGCTCCGGCTCGGCTGCCAGCCGCTCCGCTGTGCCCGGCACCTCGGTGAAGCACAGCACGGCGTTGCCGATCAGGTTGGTGGTGGTTTCGTTGCCCGCGACCAGCAGGAGGGTGCAGAACCCCAGCAGCTCCATGATGCTGAGCCTCTGCCCATCGATCTCCGCCCTAAGGAGGCTGCTGATCAGGTCATCGCCGGGCCGCTGCCGCCGCTCTTCGATCATGGCCAGGAAATACTCGGCCATCTCCCGGTTGCCGGAGGAATGGTCCTCCCCGGCACCCGGACTTTGGCTCACGATCACGTCAGACCACTGCTTGAACCGGTCCCGGTCCTCGGCCGGGATGCCCATCAGTTCGGCGATCACGATCACCGGGAGCGGGTAGGCAAGCTGTTTGATCAGGTCGGTGCTGCCAGCGGGCACCACGGGGTCCAGCAGCTCCGCCGTGAGCGCCGAGATGCGCGGGGCGAGCGCGTCGACGGCCCGCGGCGTGAACGCCTGGGTCACCAGCGAACGCAGTTGGCGGTGCCGCGGCGGATCAGTGTTAATCAGGCTGGCCGCGAAGAGCTGGCCGGTCTCGGAGGGATTGTCCCCGCCGAACCGGGAAGAATACGTGGCGTGGTCGGACAGGACACGCTGCACGTCCTGATAGCCGAAGACGTGCCAAGCTCCGGTGTCCTGATCCTGAAAAACCGGATCGCTGCGGCGCATCGCTTCATAGTGCGGAAACGGGTTCAGCGGCTGTTCGAGAGCTGGAAAGGTCGGCATGGCGCGCCCTCCTCCTGGGGCAGGCGGCCGTGGTCGGGGCAAGGGGTGGTGACCGTGGACCGGCGGCCAGCCAACCGCGTCGGGCCAGGTAAAACGGGGCGGGCCGCGCGGCCCCGCTGGCTTCCACCCTAGTCCTGTGCAACGGGCCCCGCACTAGGCGGCCGCAGGTAGATCCGGCCGGTTCCGGCCGCTGGCCCACGGACTCAGGCTCACGGCCGCGGACGGCGGCCGGCGGGGTGCCTAACGAAAGCGTGCCCGCAGCCGACAGTAAGGGGAGAACACCCATCCCGCCGCCCGGCCCACAGCCGGGCAGTCCCCAGAGCAGAATCGGCCCATGATCGTTGTCACACGCCTCAACGGAACGCGCTTCGCGGTCAATCCGGACCTGATCGAACGGATCCACGAGAGCCCGGACACCCACCTGGTCACGCTCGACGGCGCCGCCTACGTGGTGCTTGAAAGCCTCGCCGAGGTGGTCGAGATGATCGCCGAGTACCGCGCCTATGTGCTGAGCAAGGCGCGGAACTTTCCCGCGGTCACCGGGTACCCGTTGAGCTTGGTCCCGCCGGCCGGACCGGATGACGAGTCCGGCGCCCCTGCACCTGAATCACCGAGGAAGTAAGCCATGGATCCCGCAACAATCATTGGACTGCTCCTGGCCTTCGGGTCTGTCATCACCATGGTGCTCATTGAAGGCGGCAGCATCACCTCCCTGCTGCTGCCCGGGCCCCTGGTCCTGGTCTTCGGGGCAACCCTGGCCATCGGGCTGGCCGGCAACACCCTCAAGGACGTCATCCAGGCGTTCAAGTCTGTGCCGGCAATGTTCATGGGCAAAACATCGAAGCCGCAGGAAAGCATCGACCAGATGGTCCGCTTTGCTGAGAAGGCACGCGCCGAGGGTCTGCTCTCCCTCGAGGAGGAAGCGACCAGTGTCAAAGACCCCTTCCTTGCCCGCGCCCTGCAAAACATCGCCGACGGCACCGACGCCGAGGACCTCCGGATGCAGATGGAGGACGAGATTGACACCAAGTCCCGCAGCGACCATGCCTCCTCAAAGTTCTTCGCCAGCCTCGGCGGCTACGCGCCCACCGTCGGCATTGTTGGAACCGTCGTCTCGCTGACCCACGTCCTGGAAAACCTTTCCAAGCCGGACGAACTGGGGCACATGATCGCCGCCGCGTTCGTCGCAACCCTGTGGGGCCTGCTCTCTGCCAACTTCATCTGGCTGCCGTTCAGTTCGCGCCTGGCCAGGCTCTCCGAGCTGGACATCGAACGCATGACGCTCGTGATGGAGGGCATGCTCGCCGTGCAGTCCGGCGCCCAGCCGCTGCTGCTGGCCGAACGGCTCCGCTCCATGGTCCCCGAACACCAGCTCAAGAGCGCCGAGAAGGGCCGGAAGGCGCCCAGCGGGGACGACTCTGCGGAGCCGATGGACGCGGCCGCGTGAGCGGCCGACGTCGTCCGCGCAAGAAACCCGAAGCGCACCACGTCGACGAGCGCTGGATGGCGTCCTATATGGACATGGTCACCGTGCTGATGTGCCTGTTCATCGTCCTGTACGCCATGTCCACGGTCGACGCGAACAAGTTCGAGAAACTCCGCAACTCCCTTGCCACCGGATTCGGTGCCGTCGCCTCGGAGACCGTGGACACGGCATCGGGCACCGTGGTCCCGCCCGAACTCGTGGACAAGAACCTCGAAGCCTTCGCCGCCGTCCCGGCTCCGGGAAACCCGGCCACGCAGGCAGCCCTCGAGGAAGCCAAAAAGGAGGTCGACCGGCTCCGGGAACTGGAAGCGAAAATGAAGGCCGGCCTGGCCGAAGCCGGGCTCAGCGACAACGTCGAATTCCAGATCGACCAGCGCGGCCTGACTGTCAAACTGGTCGGCTCCCAGGCGTTCTTCGCCGCGGACCGGCCCGAACTCACCGACCGGGCCTCCCACGTGCTGCAAATCATCTCGCCCATCCTCGGCCCGGCAGCCCTGGAAATCATGGTGGAAGGCCACGCCGCCAACGGCATCACCGCCTACCCGTCCACCTGGGAGCTGTCCTCGGCCCGCGCGGTCAACGTGCTGCGCTACATGGTGGACCGCGGCGGGATCCCGCCGGGGCAGATCGGCGCTGTGGCGTTCGGTTCCGCGCGGCAAGTCAACGACGATTCCACCCCGGAACTGATGGAACGGAACCGGCGGGTGGACATTGTGGTGATTTCGGACAAGCCCGACGTCGTCCGGGCCCTCATTCCCGAGGCGCTGAAGCTCAGCCAGAAATAGCTGGCGGACGCCTTACGGCCGCGGATCCCTTGCCGATAGTGGCAACCGTGAGTGTTCTGGATGAGCGGGAAGTGGTACGGGAGCGGACCGTCAGCGTCTATGACTTCCGGCGTCCCGCGACGCTGGCGCGAGAGCACAGCCGCGTCCTGGAACTCGCCTTCGAAACCTTCGCCCGCCAGTGGGGAACCCAGCTGACCGCCAAGGTCCGGGTGAAATCCGTGGTCCGGCTCGACGACGTCGGCATGCAGAGCTACGACGAGTACGCAGCCTCCCTGCCGGCCGTGACCGCGATGGTCCTGTGCACCGTCGAGGCCCACGACGCCAAGCTCGTAGTGCAGTTCCCCGCCCCCTCGGCCCTGGGCTGGATCAACCGGATGCTCGGCGCCTCGACGGACACGGTGATGCCGGACCGGAAGTTCACCCAGATCGAACAGGCCCTGGTCAAGGGGCTCATGGACGAGGCCCTCGAAGACCTCGGCTACTCGCTCGGGCCGCTGCTGAGCGAAACCATCCGCGTGGACACTGTCCAGTACAACTCCCAGTTCGCGCAGGCCGCAGCGCCCAGCGAACTGATGATCGTCGCCGCGTTCACCATCAACGTCGGCAACATCAGCGCCCCCGCCACCCTGGCGGTCCCCGCGGGCATCCTGCTGGGACGGCTGAAGAAGGTCAACCCGACGGACAACCGCGGCGACGCCGCCGCCCGCGTCAGTTCCCAGCTGGAGCGCGTTCCGGTGGAACTCTCGGTCCGGCTCTCGACGTCGTACGTCACGCCCAGCCAGGTCCTGGGCCTCGCGGTCGGGGACGTCCTGACCCTCCCGCACCTGGAAAACCGGCCCTTCGACCTCACCTTGGACGGCACGAGGCTGGCCACCGCCGCCCCGGCCCGCAACGGGTCCCGGGCCGCTGCCGTCATTGTCACAATCGAGGAGAACAACCAATGAGCATCACCCTGACCAAGCACGAATCGTCGGCGGAACGGCTTGTTGAGGAGCTGCCGAGCCCGGTGGCCCTGAAGGTTGTTGCCCTGGTCCCAGCCCGCGCCGCGGCCCCCTACGCCCGGCAGGCCGTCACCGCGACCTTCGTCGGGTCCGTGACCGCGGACCTGGCCCTGATGCTCAGCGACCGAACCTTCCTGGACGAAGCGGCCGGCGGCATGGCCGGCGGCCAGCTCGGCGTCGTCTCCGTCACCGACGTGCTCCGCCCGGCGATGGAAAGCGCCAGCTCCGTCTTCGGCGCCGGCGTGCTCTCCGACCTGCGCGAATCCGATGCCTCCGGGCTGCTCTCGGACCCGGACACCGCCGTCTTCGAACTCTCCGATGGCACGGCCCCGGCGGCCTGGTTTGCCGTCCGGCTGCGCGAACACGGCACCAGCCAGGACCGCGCGGGCGACCTCTTCGGCGGCGGCGACACGGTGGCCGGCCGGCTGGGCCGCATCAACAACATCGAGATGGCGCTGACCGTCGAGATCGGCCGCACCCGCATGTCGGTCCGCGACGTGCTCTCGCTCGAACCCGGCAAAATCATCGAACTCGACCGCTCCGCCGGCGCGCCGGCTGACGTGCTGCTCAACGGCCGGCTGATCGCCCACGGCGAGGTTGTGGTCCTGGACCAGGACTACGCCGTGCGGATCACCCGGATCCTCGACGTGGCCGAGGGGCTCAGCTGAATGGACTCGCTGATCCTTGGGCTGCGGGTAGCCGTAGCCCTGGGCGCGGTGCTTGGCCTGATCTGGTTGCTCCAACGCCGTCTCGGCAAGGGCCCGGGACGCCGCCGCGCTGACGCCGCGCTGAGCGTCGTCAGCCGCCAAAGCCTCGGCCAGCGCGCCTCCGTCGTCGTCGTCGACGCCGGCGGCCACCGCTTCCTGCTCGGCGTCACCGACCACGCCGTCAACGTCCTCCACACCGGCGATATCCCCGAAGAAGCCCTTGAAGATCTGGCCCCCGAGCCCCGCCGCGGCGGGGCCGCCGGCGCGTTCGCCCAGATCCTCGCCGGCGCCTCCACTTCCGCTTCCGCTTCCGCGAACGACGCCGTTTCCGCGAACGACGCCGACGCCGACGCCGCCGCCGCCCGGCGGGCCGCCGACGCCACCGGCGTCCAGCCCGGGACCGGTGCGGCTCAGGAGCTGCCGCTGTCCCGCCGCAGTTCCATCCACCGCGACTCCCACGCCCGGACCTCCCCGGGGCGGACCACCCCGGGACGGGATACCGGGTCCGGTGCCCCGGCGCACCCGCCGCTGCACGGGTCAATCCTGGCCGGTTCCACCTGGAAGCAGGCCGCTGCCGCTCTCAGGAGCGGACGCCGCAATTGATCCGCCCCCTCACCGCCCGCCGACCCGCCCTGGTCCTGGCTCTCGGCCTGGCCGCCGCGCTGCTCGCCGTCCTGCTGCTGTGGGTGACCGCCTCGGCCGGGCACGCCGCGCCTATCCCGCCCGTTCCGCCCACCCCGCCGGCCAGCCCGGACACCGGCAGCGTCAACATTGAGATCAACGGCATGGACGGGAAGCCCTCCACCGCGGTCCTGACCCTGATCGGGATCACCCTGCTGTCCGTGGCGCCCGCACTGCTGCTGATGATGACCTCGTTCACCAAAATCTTTGTGGTGCTCGCCATGACCCGCAACGCGCTCTCGCTGCCTTCCATCCCGCCCAACCAGGTGCTGGCGGGCCTGGCCCTGTTCCTGTCCATCTTTGTGATGTGGCCGGTCATCAACGAGATGAACACCATCGGCGTGCAGCCCTACCTGAACGGAACCCTCAACTTCAACGCGGCGCTCAGCGCCGGCTCGGGGCCGCTGCAGCACTTTATGCTGGCGCACACCCGCGAGGAAGACATCGCCCTGATGACCCGCGCCGCCGGCATGGAGAACCCGGAGACCCCGGAGTCGGTGCCGCTGCAGACCCTGATCCCGGCGTTTATGATCTCCGAACTCCGCGCGGCGTTCATCATCGGTTTCGTCATCTTCATCCCGTTCCTCGTGATCGACCTCGTCGTCTCCGCGGCCCTGATGTCCATGGGCATGATGATGCTCCCGCCGGTCATGATTTCGCTGCCGTTCAAGATCCTGCTCTTTATCCTGGTGGACGGCTGGGGCCTGATCATCACCTCGCTGATCCAGAGTTACGCAGGCACGGGATGAACGCCAACGCCGTCCTGGACATCTGCCTCCAGGCCATGATCGTGGCCGCCAAGCTCTCGGCCCCGGTGCTGGTGACGGCGCTGGTGGTGGGCCTGGCAATCTCCCTCCTGCAGTCCATCACCCAGCTCCAGGAAGCCACCCTCTCCTTCGTGCCCAAACTCGCCGCCGTAGCGGTGGCCCTGGTGATCTGCGGGCACTGGATGATCACGGAGATGGTCGCCTTCACCAACGACCTGTTCGCCAAGATTCCGTCCCTGCTCGGGGGCCTGTGAGGTGGGCATCCCGATCGACCAGACGTGGCTGGAAGTCCTCCTGCTGGCCACCGTCCGGATGACGGCTTTCCTGATCGTGGCGCCGCCCTTCGCACACCAGGCGTTTCCCGGCCGGATCAAGGCCATGCTGGGCGTCGGCCTGGGCCTGGCCGTCTCGCAGCGCCTATCCGCCGGCTACGTCGCCCGCGATACCGCGGGGTTCCTCACCGGCGTGGTCCTGGAACTCGTTACCGGCCTCGTCCTGGGCTTCCTGGTCATGCTGGTCTTCGCCGCGGTCCAGTCCGCAGGCTCGCTGGTGGACCTCTTCAGCGGCTTCCAGATGGCCCAGGCCTTCGACCCGCAAATGATGGTCAACGGCGCCCAGTTCACCCGGCTGCTGCAGATGGCCGCCCTGGCCCTGTTGTTCTCCTCGGACGGCTACCAGCTGGTGATCGGCGGCCTGACCGGCAGCTTCACCGCCCTGCCGCTGGCCGGCGGCCTTGACCTTGCCCAGCCGGTCCAGGCCATGACATCTGCGGTGACCGGAATGTTCCTCGCCGCCGTCCAGATCGCCGGCCCGCTGCTGGTGGTGCTCTTCCTCGCCGACGTCGGCCTCGGCCTGCTGACCCGGGTGGCCCCGGCGCTGAACGCCTTCTCACTCGGCTTCCCGTTGAAGATCATGCTGACCCTCGCGCTGGCCGGATTCCTCTTCCTTGCGCTGCCCAGGATCGTCTCCACCCTCGCCGGGCAGGCCGCCAAGACCGTGCTGGGGGTGGGCTGATGTCGGATTCACAGGAAAAAACCGAACAAGCCACCGACAAACGCATGCGGGAGGTCCGCTCCAAGGGCCAGCTCTCCCGCTCCCAGGACCTCACCGCGTGGCTGGCGGTCGGCGCCGCCGCCGTCATGATTCCGGCCACCGTGGAGCGCGGGGCCAGCGCGGCCACGGACCAGGTCTTCAGCGTCAAGGGCGTGATGGCACAGCCGGACCCGGCGAAAGCACTGAAAGCCCTGGAGGCCGGCCTCGGCTCGCTGGCCGGAATCCTCGGCCCCATGCTGATCGTGGTCCTCGTCGTCGTGCTGGTCGGCTCGGCGCTGCAGGGCGGCATCCACTTGAAGAAATTCCGCCTGGACTTCGAGAACTTCAAACTGCTCAGCGGGCTCAAGCGCATCTTCGGGACCCAGGCGCTCTGGGGCGGCGTAAAGGCCCTGCTGAAGGCCAGCGTCGTGGGCCTGGTGCTCTACTCCGTGGTGCAGGGCTTGATCCCCGTGCTGCTCACGGCGGGCGGGCTCCCGGTGTCCGGCGTCGTTGCGGCGGCCGGCGGCGGCATCTCCCAGCTGGTCCAGTTCGCCGTCTTCGCCGGCATCGCGCTGGCGGCCGTGGACTTCTTCGTCGTGATGCGCCGGAACCGGAAGAAAACCCGGATGTCCAAGAAGGAAGTCCAGGACGAGAACAAGAGCAGCGAAGGCGACCCGCTGATCCGGTCCCAGCGCCGGGCCCGGCAGCTGGCCATGAGCCGGAACCGCATGATCGCGGCGATCGGCGACGCCGACGTCGTCCTCGTCAACCCCACGCACGTGGCCGTCGCGCTGAAATACGAACCCGGAAAGTCCGCACCGCGGGTGGTGGCCAAGGGCGCAGGCCACGTCGCGGCACGCATCCGGCAGGAAGCCGAGGAACACAAGGTGCCGATGGTCCAGGACATCCCGCTCGCCCGGGCACTGCACGCCGCCTGCGAGCTGGGGCAGGAGATCCCGGTGGATTTCTACCACGCTGTGGCCGGGGTGCTGGCCTTCGTGATGTCCCTCAAGGCCCGGGGCGCCGGGGCGGGGCTGCACCGTATGGCCGGGGCCGCGCTGTGAACACTTTAGGCTGCACTTTCCGAACCAGCGTCTGTGAAAGGACCGCATCATGAACAACAGGCTCGCCCGGCTGGCGGTGCCCATCGGCATCGTCGGCATCGTGCTGCTGCTGGTGGTTCCCGTGCCCGCGCCGCTGCTGGACTTCCTGATCGTGTGCAACATCCTGCTCGCGTTGCTGGTGCTGCTGACCAGCATGTTCGTGAAGAAGCCGCTGGACTTCTCCGTGTTCCCCTCGCTGCTGCTGGTGGCCACCCTGTTCCGGCTGGGGCTGAACGTCGCCTCCACCCGACTGGTGCTGGGCAACGGCTACGCCGGGCAGGTCATTGAGGCCTTCGGCAAGGTGACCGTCGGCGGCTCCATGATCATCGGCGCCGTCGTCTTCCTGATCCTGGTGGTGATCCAGTTCGTGGTGGTCACCAAGGGCGCCGAGCGCGTCGCAGAAGTGGGCGCGCGCTTCACCCTGGACGCCATGCCGGGCAAGCAGATGGCGATCGACGCCGACCTCAACGGCGGCCTGATCACGGACACCCAGGCCCGGGAGCGGCGCGCGGAGGTCTCGGCCGAGGCCGACTTCTACGGTGCCATGGACGGTGCCTCAAAGTTCGTCAAGGGCGACGCCATCGCCGGCATCATCATCATCATCATCAACTTCATCGGCGGCATCGCCATCGGCATGCTGCAGCGCGGCATGGAGATCGGCGACGCCCTGGGCACCTACGGCCTGCTGACCATGGGCGATGGCCTCGTCACCCAGATCCCGGCCCTGCTGATGGCCGTCTCCACCGGCATGATCGTCACCCGGTCCAACGCCGAAGCGGACATGGGCCGGACGGCCTCCACCCAGCTGCTGCAGTCGCCCAACGCCCTGTTGATCGCCGGGGTGGCCGCCCTCGCCATGGCCCTGATCCCGGGCATGCCGCCCATCCCGTTCGTCCTGGTCGGCGCCGGGCTGATCCTGGCCTCGCGCCGCACCGCCGCCAGTCAGCAGGAGGCGGCGCGGACCCGCGACGCCGAAGCCGCCGCGCTGAACTCCCCGGAACTGGACCCGAACGAGAAGCTGCTCGAGGACATGCGCATCCACCCCGTGGAGATCCTGCTGGCCCCGGACCTGGTGGACATGGTCTCCGGCGCCTCCGACGACCTGCTGGCCCGGGTCCGGTCGCTCCGGCATAAGATCGCCATGGAACTGGGCCTGGTCATCCCCCCGGTCCGCACCAGGGATAGCGTGGACCTGCCGCCGGCCACCTACGCCATCCGGATCGCGGGCGTGGAGGCCGGCCGCGGCACCGCCCCGGCCGGCCAGATGCTGGCCCTCGGCGACTCGCTGGACTCGCTACCGGGCGCCGCGATGATCGAACCGGTCTTCGGCCTCGCCGGGAAGTGGATTCCGGCCGAGATGCGGCACAACGCCGAAATGACCGGTGCCACCGTGATCGACCGGGTCTCGGTGCTGGTCACCCACCTGTCCTCGATCGTCACGGCCAACGCCGCCCGGCTGCTCTCCCGCGAGGATGTCCGGGTGCTGACCGAGGGCGTCCGGAAACAAAGCCCCTCCGCCGTCGACGAGCTCACCCCGGCCCTGCTCTCCCTCGCGGAGCTGCAGCGGGTGCTCCAGGGCCTGCTCGACGAACAGGTCCCGATCAACGACCTGGCCCGCATCTACGAGGCGCTCACCCTCCGGGCCAAGATTTCCACCGACCCGGAGTCGCTCGTGGAGGCGGCCCGCCAGGCCCTGGGACCGGCGCTGACCGCCAAGTTCATGGACGGCCCCGTGCTCAACGTGATCATGATCGATCCGCTGCTGGAGCAGTCCATGCTCGAGGACATGCGCCCGGCCGAGGGCGGCAGCCAGATTGTGATGGGTCAGGACCGGCTCGATGCCGTGCTCCGCTCGGTGCGCAACGCGGTGGATTCCGCGGCCGCCGCCAACCGGCAGGCAGTCCTCGTCTGCGCCCCGGCGCTGCGCCCGGCCATCCACCGGCTCGTCGGAGCGCAGCCGGGCTCGCTTCCGGTGCTCTCCTACCGCGAAGTCACTTCCGCCAACGTCCGGATCGAAACCGTAGGAGTCGTGCGCCATGCCGAACCGCTATCGGCTTAAAGGAGCCACGCTGGAGGAAATCCGCAGCAAGGCGGAAGCCCAGTACGGCCCCGCCGCGCGCATCGTGTCCGCGGAGCGCGTGATCAGCCCCGGCATCGCAGGGCTCTTCGCCGCCAACCGCTACGAGGCCATCATCGAGGTCCAGCCCAAGCACGACGTCGTGACCGGCGAGGTGGTCCCGGACGCCGACATCCTCGCCGAGGGCGAGATCGTGGACGCGCCGCGCGACGCCGTCCGCGACACGCAACGGGATACGCCACGGGACGCCCCCCGCGACACGCCGCGGCCGGGGGTACCGGGCGGACTGCGGTCCGCCTCCGCGCCCGGCCACGAGCTGCAGGGCGACGCGATCGCAGCCCTGCTGGCCGAGGCCGACGCCGCCGAACTGACCCTGCACCGCACGGCCGGCCCGGGAGTGTCCACCGAATCGCCGGGCTTCGCTGAACTGCTGGACCAGCTCGGTTCCGGCCTCCGTCCGCCGGCGCCCGAACCGGCGCGCTCCGGCGCCCGGGTTCCGGCCCACCCGGGGAGCGGGGGAGCGGAGCCCCCCGCGCCGGCACCCGGCCCGCCGGTGCCGCCGTCGCCGTCGCCCACGGCGCGGGCCGCCGCGCCCGTTCGCGAGATGCCCCCGGTCCCGCTCGGCGGCACCGGTGACCTGGTGGTCCTGGTGGGACTCGACGACGACGCGCTGGACACCGCCCTGGCCATGTCCATCGCCGCCGGCGGCGCGGACGTCCGCACCGCTGGGGAGCTCAGCGCCTACGGACACCTGCACCTGGACGGACGCCAGAGCGCGACGGCGGCCCGCGCCCATGCCGTCGAAACGGAGCAGACCGTGCTGGCCGCCTTCGGACTGGGCAAGGGGCGCCACACCCTGGCCCGGCTCCAGGCGATCGCAGCGCTCTCTCCGGACCAGCTCTGGGTGGTCGTGGACGCCGGACGCAAACATGAGGACACTGCCCGCTGGGTCGGCCTGCTGCGGGCGCGGCTTGACGTTGCCGCGGTGGCCGTCGTGGGCGCGGCGGACACCGCCACGCCCGAAAGCGTTGACGACCTCGGCCTGCCTGTCGGCTGGATCGACGGGCGCCCGGCGACCCGGCCGCTGCCGTGGGACGCAGCGCCCGGCCACGAAGGGTAGATTGAGAGAATGCTGGTACTCACACGCAAGCCGGGCGAACAGATCATGATCGGCGACGGCATCGTCATCACTGTTCTGGAAGGCCGCGGCGACGGCGTCCGGATCGGCATCGAGGCGCCCCGCGGCGTCCCGATCCAGCGCAGGGAAGTCATCGAGGCCATCGCCGCGGCGAACCTGGCGGCGGCCGAAGCGGGCGCGGAAGCCGGTTCCGGAACCGAGGACGCCCTGCGCGGGTTGCTGCCCCCGGCGGCCGCCCGCCCCGTCGACTAACGGCGGTTAGTGGGAATTCGCGTCGTCGCCGAGGTACTGGGCCATCAGCGGCGCGGTGGCGCGGCGCGTGATCGCCAGGGCCCGCTCCACGTTTCCCGCCATCGTGAGCTGCTCCAGCATCCCGGCCGGATCGCCGGCGCCGGCGGGCAGTTGCAGGCTCTGAAGCATCTCCTCGCTGGCGCGGGCCGTGTCGCCGAGCCGGGACAGGAGTTCACGCAGGCCGTCCAGGTGCTCCTGCAGGACCGTCGGCCAGGAACCCGGCGGGGCGGCGGCAATGAGTTCGACCAGGGTCGCCTGCGCCGGCAGACCCCATTCGGCCGCTACGCCCGCCGATTCGACGTTCCGCGCCAGGGCCTCGAACCGCAGCCGGTCCAGTACCGACTCCACCTCGGACGCGGTAAAGGTCAGCCATTGGGTGTTGCCGGCGGCCACGTGCAGGCGCTGGGTTTCCAGCCTGAACAGGAGCAGTTCCAACTGCCGCCGCTCTTGCCACAGCGCCGCCGAAAGATCCCCTGCACTCATGGGCCCCATTCCCTTGCCATCCCGGCCAAATTACGGCTTTCCGCATTTTCCGCCAAGCTTTTCCCTGAGGGTACACGCAGATTCCCGATCAGGTGATAGGTTTCGTTCTGGGTGCTGCGCCCCAGCTTCGAACACCGCCTCCCATGGGGGGAGTGCGGGACCGTTTGCGGGTGCGGCGCTCAGGGTTTTAAAGCTCCTGATCCGGTCTCATGGGGGGACACACTTTTGAATCGCGTGGAACGCAACGAGATGGTCACGCAGCACCTTCCGCTGGTGGGTTACCTCGTCTCTGATTTGTGCTCGAAGGCGTCCCACCTCTCGCGCGATGACCTGGCGTCGGCCGGTGCCGTTGCCCTGATTACCTCGGCAGACTCCTTCGACCCCGACCTTGGCGTGCCCTTCGGGGCCTTCGCCCGGCGCCGTATCCTGGGCGCCTTCGCGGACGAGATGCGGGCCAGCGACTGGGCCACCCGCTCGGCGCGGCGCCGAATCAAAGAGACCATGTCCGTCCAGGAAACCCTCGCAGCAGCCCTCGGCCGCACGCCCTCGGTTGACGAGATCGCCTCCGCACTCGGCGTCCAGCAAAGCATCGTGGAAGCAGCGCTCGCAGATGCGTCGCGCACGCTCACACCGCTCGACGACGCCGTTGTGGACACCCTCGCGGCGGAAACCCTCTCCCCGGAGCATTCGGTGCTCGCGGACGAACGGCTCCAGTACCTCCGGGCCGCCGTGAAGTCCCTCCCGGAGCGGATGCGCTACGTGGTCGAGGAGATCTACTTCGGCGACCGCACCGTCAAGGACCTCGCGGCCGAGCTGGGGTCCACCCACGCGGCCGTGTCGCAACAGCGCGCCGAAGCGATCCGGCTCATGCGCGACGGCCTCACCGCCCACTACGCCGACGACCCGGACCAGGGTTTCGAGCCGCAGTCGCGGATCACGCCGCGCCGCCGGAACGATTACCTGGCCCAGCTCTCCGAAGCGACAGCCGGCGGGATCACCCGGACCATCTTCCCGCAGGGGCCGATGCTCAACCAGGCCGTCTAAGGCCGCCCGGAACACTTACTAAGCTCACTTAGTAAGCTGACCGTGAAATTCCCCCGCGGCCATCGCGGGCCGCGTCCTCCCTGGGGTAGCGTCTGAGGCATAACGCCGTACCAGCCGTTCCGATCAAGGAGGATGCATGAAAGCAACACCCACCCTGACAAGCAACCTGCAGGCCGTTCTCGTGGACCTGATTGAACTCCACGTCCAGGGCAAACAGGCCCACTGGAACATCGTGGGCACCAACTTCCGCGACCTCCACCTCCAGCTCGACGAGATCATCGAGGCCGCCCGCGGCTTCGCCGACGACCTGGCCGAGCGGATGCGCGCCCTGCATGCCCTGCCGGACGGCCGCAGCTCGACCGTCTCCAACTCGACCGCACTCGCGGAATTCCCGGCCGGGCTCATCAACACCAAGGACGCGATCGACAAAATCGTCGCCGCGCTCGAGGCCGCCGTCGGCACCATGCGCAAGGTGCACGACGAGGTGGACGAGGAAGACCCCACCACCGCGGACCTGCTGCACGAATTTATTGCCAAGTTCGAACAGTTCGCCTGGATGGTGAACGCTGAGACCATGCGGGCCTCCGCCAGCGTCACCACCCCTGACACCAAGAAATAGACGCAGCCTTCCACGCGCCTATCCAAGCGTCCGGCGCCGGGTTCCCGCCCGGCGTCGGACGTTCGGCGTTTAACCCGCGGTAAGCCGGTTCAGGCCGCCGTCGGCACCTTCCGCAGCACGACGGCGGCGAGCACGGCTGCGCCCGCCATCAGTACCAGGGCGATCGTGGATGTGATGTGGACGCCGGAGTCGAAGGCGGTCCGGGCGGCGGCCGTCACGGCCTCGGCCAGTGGGGCCGGGAGGCTCTGGGCCAGCTCGGTGGCCCCGGCCAGGGTCTCGCCGGCCTGGTGGGCCGCCCCGGTACCGGCGCTGGCGACGTCGGCGGGCAGCTGCAAGTTCCGCTGGTAGGAGGCGGTAAGGATCGAGCCGAGGATGGCGGTGCCGAGCAGAGAGCCGATCTCGTAACCTGTTTCCGAGATGGCGGCCGCCGCGCCGGACTTGGCGGCCGGGACCGCCCCCAGGATCAGGTCGTTGGAGATCGTCTCGGCCGCGCCGACGCCTAGGCAGAGCACCAGCAGCGCCGCCAGCAACATCCCGGGACCGGCGTCGTGGTCGCCCACGGCGACCAGGGCATAGCCCCCGGCGCTCAACAGCAGGCCGCCGGCGACCACAAAGCCCGGGCGGACCCTCCGCACCAGCGGCACCGCGAGCAGGCCGGCGACGACGGTGGCGGCCAGGGCCGGGACCATCGCCAGGCCGGACTCCGACGGCGACTGGCCCTCGAGCAGCTGCAGGTGCTGGGCGAGGAAAAGGATAAAGCCGTTGTAGGAAAACAGTGCCAGCACGTTCGCCGTGATGGCGGTGCTGAAGACCGGGTTCCCAAAGAGGCCGAGGTCCAGCAGGGGAGCCGTTGACTCAGCGGCTGCCAGCCGGCGCTGGCGGCGGACGAAGGCGTACCCCATCAGGAGGCCGATGCCGAGGGCGGCCAGGGGCTCCGGCGCCGGGCCGTGGGTCGCGAGCATTTTAATGCCGTAGACCGCCGGGACCATGGCCAGCAGGGACAGGACAATGCTGGGCACGTCCACGGGGCCCGGTTTCGGGTCGCGGGATTCCGGGATCAGCGCCGGACCGAGTGCCAGCAGCGGCAGGATGATGGGCACCGCGACGAGGAGGACCGCACCCCACCAGAGGTGCTCCACCAGCCAGCCGCCCAGGATCGGGCCCAGTGCCGCGCCGCCGGAGAACCCGGCGGCCCAGATCGCCACAGCGAGCCGCCGCCGGTTGGGCTCCGGAAAGATGTTCCGGATCAGCGACAGCGTGGACGGCATCAGCATGGCGCCGAAGAAGCCGAGTCCGGCCCGGCCGGCGATCAGCCACTCCGGGCCGGGCGCAAACGCCGTTACCGCGGAGACTGCCGCAAAGCCGGTACTGCCGACCAGCAGCAGCCGCCGTCGGCCGATTTTGTCGCCCAGGCTGCCCATCGCCACGAGCAGGCCGGCCAGGACCAGCGGGTACGCGTCAACAATCCAGAGCAGTTCCACCCCGGTGGCATTCAGGCTGCGGGCAATCGCGGGCAGCGCGAACGTCAGGGCCGTGTTGTCCACGGCCACCAGCAGCACCGGGAACATCAGCAGGGTCAGCGCCAGCCAGTCCCGCCAGGGCGCGCGGGGCTCCGGGGCCGTGGCTGTGCGGGCGGTGGGGTGCAGAAATGTGGTGCTCATGAAACTTAACTGTACCGTCTGGACGGTATAGTTAAGAAATGAGGTTCCCGGCAGGCATGATGTAACCCATGGCCAGAAAACCCGTCGCCCGAGAAGCCGTCCTCGACGCCTTCGAATCCCTGCTCATCGCCGAGGGGGAACGCGCCGCGACGCTGGATGCGGTGGCCCGGCTGGCTGGTGTCTCCAAGGGTGGCCTGCTGTACCACTTCCCGAACAAGGAGGCCATGATCGCGGTGCTGCTCGAGCGCCTGGACCTGCTCCTCGCCGAGGACCTTGATGCCATGGCGGCCGCGCCGGAGGGGGCGGCGGCGTACTTCATCAAATCCTCCGTGTGGGCCGACACCCCGCTGGACCGGGTGTTTGTGGCCGCCACCCGGCTGGCCGAAGTGGCGCACGCTGAAACCCTGCAGCGGATGGCCGGGGTTCAAGCCAGCTGGCTGGCGCTGCTCGCTGCCGACGTCGGACCTGCGATGGCCAAGGCTGTGCTGTACATGGGGGACGGGCTGTACTTCAACGCGATGCTCGCGCGGGCTCCCGGCGGGGCGCCGCCGGAGGTGGCCGGCGACGTCGAGGGCCTGCTCGCCGCCGTCGAACGGCTGCGCGGCTGAGTGTGGCTTATTTTGTCGCAGGTGCCGTTTAGCCTTCGTCAAGCGGACCCGGAATCCTTCCGGGCCGGTGACAACAGGGGGAAACCATGGGTGCGCAGGTCAGTTCACAGCAGGCGGAGAACCGTCCGACGCCGAAGCCGTCGGCACCGGCGCGGCGCGGGGTACTGCTGACGGAGGTCCGCAAACACCACTTGGCGAGCATCGTTGAAGTCGCCGCCACGGTCCAGTTCGGCCTGGGTTCCTGGGCGCTGGCCCCGGTCCGCGGAGCCGCAGCCTCCGCCGGGATCGCCGAGCCGGACGACCGTCCGCTCGTGACCGGAACCGCCGCCCTCGGCCCCGGCGCGGACCACTGCTACCGGCGAATCGCCATGGAGGTGCTGCTCGCCGTGCTGGAACAGCGGCCTGGTGCAGCTCCGGACGGTGCCGGGGCTGAGCTGCACGCGGTAGTGCGGGTGGTGGCATGCCGCCGGCTCCTGCTCGAACTCCGCAGGCAGGTGTCGGAACTCGCACTGGAGGAGGCCATCTTCATCGGCGAAGTGCCCTGCAGTAGCGACGGAAGGCTTGAAACGGCAGTCCTGGCCGGACTGTCCGCCGGCGGGGCAGTGGTGGATGTTGTGACCGACGCCTCCAAGGGCAGAGCAGCGACCGTTGGGCTGGGCTGGGTCGTAGCAACCGGCGGAGGCGGCAGCTACCGTACGGGGGCAGGGACCGCCGTGTGCTCAAGCGTCCTGCACGCTGAGCTCAAGGCCATGCGCAAGGGCATCCAGCTGGCGCTGTCGCTGCACCCCGCGCTGCGCCTCGGAACCGGAATCCTCCGGCTCTTCAGCGACAGCCGGGACAGCCTGGCGCTTGTACGCAGGGGCCTGGCCGGGGCCGATCCTGCCGGCGGCTCCGGAGCCATCCACGGCGAAGTCGCCCGGATCTGCGCGCTTCTCTCGGGAGTCTCGGCAGAATTGTGCTGGGTCAAAGGGCATGCCGGAGATCCGTTGAACGAGGTGGCTGACCGGCTTGCCGTTGTGGCCCGGCGCTCCCACGAAGCCGGGTTGGACGCCGCGCAGGCGGCAGCCCTGCGCTCATCCATCGAACGCGACGCCCCTGCCGCCGTGCAGGAGCACAGCCGTTGCCACTTCCGCCTGGCCGCGTGAGGGGCGCCGGCGGGGCGTCCACGGCCCGCAACGCTGCCGGGCCGGGTGGCCGTTAGCTGCTGTTAGGTCGAAGCCGGCCAGTCAGAACCAACAGCGCTCCAAGCGCGGTCGATGCCGTCCAGGGCCGAGGCCGGAAGCGGGCCCCGGCTGGCGGCCATGACGTTCCGCCGCAGGTGCTCCAGCTTGGCCGTCCCGGCAATAGCCGTGTCCACGCCGGGCGCGTACACCGTGAAGCGCAGGGCGAACTCGGCCCATTCCAGGTCGCCCGGGTCCAGGCCCAGTGCATGCAGCCGCTCCCAATAGAGCTCTGCGTAGTTGCCGAGAGGACGCGCAGCGAACCGCCACGGCGCGTTCGCGATCGGGCGCTTGGCGATCACGCCCAACTCAGGCCGCCGGCGCAGGACATTCCGGAGATTCCACTGGTCGGCGACGTTGACGCTGGTCTCGATGGCACCGAACCGTCCGGACTCCACCGCGAAGGCCAGCGGCTCATTGTCTCCGCTGTAGCCCGCCACTCCGATCTTGCCGGCGGCGACGGCCTGGTCCAGCGTGTCCTGAAGGTCGCCGCGTTGCAGGACATCCAGCGGGCACGAGTGCAGGTAGAAAATGTCGATCCGTTCCGAGCCGGTCTTGCGCAGTGACTGTTCGATGCTCTCCAGCACGCTGCCCGGAGACCAGTCCCGCTGCCCGTTGATCTTGGGCCCACCTTTGGTGGAGAGGACAAACTCATCCCGGCGTCCGGCAAGGTGCCGGCCGATCCGCTCCTCGCTCAGCCCGTAACTGGCGGCGGTATCGATCAGCGTGACACCGAGATCCAAGGCCCCGTTGAGCACCTCGGCGGCTTCGGCTTCGGTGACATCACTCTCGCCGATCTGGCCGGCGCCGAGCCCCACGATCGAGACGTCCAACCCAGTGATACCGAATGGCCTTTGCTCCAGCATGCTTCTTCTCCTCGCCGTCCAACCGCTGCGCCGCCGCGTCCCGGCGACCGTTCCACCGTAACGCTGCAGCGGCCCGTGAGCGGAGTTTGCGGACGTGCCCCCGGCGTAGGACAATGGGACTTGTGACTGCGGTCACGAGCAATTGAATATGCCTTTGATCTGCGGCGGGAGAGTTCTGCAAGTAGGTACAAGCAGGCGCCGTAGGAGCAAATCCTCCCCAGGAATCTCTCAGGCCCATGTACCGCCGCGGCAAGGCAACTCTGGAAAGCAGCAGGCGCGCCCCGGGCGCGCTGTGCTCACCGACGGTGCAAGCGGAGCCTCGCCAAAGCGGCTGCGCGGAAACTCTCAGGTCCAATACAGAGCGGGGAGGAACCCGAATCAATGTGGCGTACCCTGCGCCGCCTTAGTTATGGAGTTCCTTGTGACTGTTACCTCAGCCTCCACGTCCTTCGTTGACCGGCACATCGGCGCCCGCCGCCAGGCCGACGTCGACACCATGCTGAAGGCTGTCGGCCACGACACCGTCGACGCGCTGGTGGATACGGCCGTTCCGAAGGACATCCGGCAGGACTCCGACTTGGCGCTCACCGCGGCACTGAGCGAAGTCGAAGTCCTCGCCGAGCTGCGCAGACTGGCCGCCAAGAACAAGACCGCCGTGCAGATGATCGGCCAGGGCTACTACGACACCGTCACGCCCGCCGTGATCCGACGCAACATTCTCGAAGCCCCGGCCTGGTACACCGCCTACACGCCGTACCAGCCCGAGATCTCGCAGGGCCGGCTCGAGGCGCTGCTGAACTTCCAGACCATGGTCCAGGACCTCGTGGGCCTGCCGATCGCCAACGCCTCGTTGCTGGACGAAGCCACCGCCGTGGCCGAGGCCGTGTTGATGATGCGCCGGGCCAACAAGAACAAGACCGCACACGACGGCAAGACCGTCCTCGACGCCGACTGCCTGCCGCAGACCATCGCGATCGTGAAGGGCCGCGCCGAGGCCCTCGGCTTCGAGGTCGAGGTCGCCGACCTGACCAAGGGCCTGCCCGAGGGCGTCATCAACGGCGTTGTGCTGCAGCAGCCGGGTGTCTCCGGCCGCGTGGTTGACCACACCGCCGTGATCGCCGAGGCCAAGGAACGCGGCGCGCTCGTCACCGTGGCCGCGGACCTGCTGTCCCTGACCCTGATCACCTCCCCGGGCGAGCAGGGTGCTGATATCGCCGTCGGCTCCGCCCAGCGCTTTGGTGTGCCGCTGTTCTTCGGCGGCCCGCACGCCGCCTACATGGCCGTCGCCAAGGGTCTTGAGCGCTCCATGCCCGGCCGCCTCGTCGGTGTCTCCAAGGACAACGCAGGCATGCCCGCCTACCGCCTGGCGCTGCAGACCCGCGAGCAGCACATCCGGCGCGAGAAGGCCACCTCCAACATCTGCACCGCGCAGGCGCTGCTGGCCATTGTGGCCTCGTTCTACGCTATCTACCACGGCCCGGACGGGCTCAAGGCAATCGCCGAGACCGTCCACGGCCACGCCCGCACCATCGCCGCCTCGCTGAAGGCCGCCGGCCTGGACGTGCTGCACACCTCGTTCTTCGACACCGTCACCGTCTCGGTGCCGGGCAAGGCCGCGGAATTCATCGCCGCCGCCGACGCCCGGGGCATCAACCTTCGTTCCATCGACGCCGACACGGTCGGCATCTCCGCCGATGAGGCGACGACGGCGGCAAACGTCGCCGACGTCGTCGCCGCCTTCGGCGCCACGGTCGTTGAATCCGCCGCAAGCAGTGGCGGAGGTTTCGCCCTGGATAGCGACGTCGAGCGGACCTCCGACTACCTGCAGCACCCGGTCTTCAACACGCACCGTTCCGAGACCCAGCTGCTGCGCTACATCCGCCGCCTTTCGGACCGGGACCTCGCGCTGGACCGCACCATGATCCCGCTGGGTTCCTGCACCATGAAGCTGAACGCTACGGCAGAGATGGAGGCCATCTCGTGGCCGGAGTTCGCCTCCATCCACCCCTTCGCCCCGGACTCCCAGACCGCCGGCTGGCGCGAACTGATCGAGGACCTCGAAGCCCAGCTGACCGAGATCACCGGCTACGACCAGGTCTCCATCCAGCCCAACGCCGGTTCCCAGGGCGAGCTCGCCGGCCTGCTCGCGATCCGGGGCTACCACCGCTCCCGCGGCGAGGCCCAGCGGAACGTCTGCCTGATCCCGGCCTCGGCGCACGGCACGAACGCGGCCTCCGCGGTGCTCGCCGGCATGAAGGTCGTCGTCGTGGCCACCGCCACCGACGGCACGATCGACCACGCGGACCTGCAGGCCAAGATCGAGCTGCACAAGGACGCACTGTCCGCGATCATGATCACCTACCCGTCCACGCACGGGGTGTACGACGCCGACGTCCGCGAGGTCTGCGACGCCGTCCACGCCGCCGGCGGCCAGGTCTACATCGACGGCGCCAACCTCAACGCCCTCGTGGGCCTGGCCCAGCCGGGCCAGTTTGGCGGGGACGTCTCGCACCTGAACCTGCACAAGACCTTCTGCATCCCGCACGGCGGCGGCGGACCCGGCGTCGGCCCGGTCGCGGCCAAGGCCCACCTGGCCCCGTTTATGCCCGGCAACGCAGCGGATCCCGCCAACGGTGCCGAGGGCACCCCGATCTCGGCGTCCCGCTACGGCTCCGCGGGCGTGCTGCCGATCTCCTGGGCATACGTGAAGCTCATGGGCGGCCAGGGCCTGACCGAGGCCACCAAGTCGGCGCTGCTCGCGGCCAACTACATCGCAGCCCGCCTTAACGACTACTTCCCGGTGCTCTACACCGGCGAAGGCGGCCTGGTGGCCCACGAATGCATCCTGGATCTGCGGGAGCTCACGGCCAAGACCGGCGTCACCGCCGAGGACGTCGCCAAGCGCCTGATCGACTACGGCTTCCACGCCCCCACCCTTGCGTTCCCCGTGGCGGGCACGCTGATGGTCGAACCCACCGAGTCCGAGGACCTCGGCGAGATCGACCGGTTCATCACGGCAATGATCGCGATCCGCGCCGAGATCGACCAGGTGGCGCACGGCGAGTTCAGCGTGGAGCACAGCCCGCTGCGCAACGCCCCGCACACCGCCGCCGCTGTCATCAGCACCGAGTGGACCCGCGATTACCCGCGTGAGCAGGCAGTCTTCCCGGTCCACACGCTCCGGCAGGACAAGTACTTCCCCCCGGTCGGCCGGATCGACGGCGCCGCCGGCGACCGCAACCTGATCTGCTCCTGCCCGCCGCTGTCCGAATTCGAAAACTAAGGATTGTTGATGACTGAGAACTACACGGCCCTTTACGAAGAGCACAAGAAGCTCGGCGCCTCCTTCACGGACTTCGGCGGCTGGCAGATGCCGCTCAAGTACAGCTCCGAGCTGGCTGAACACCACGCCGTCCGCAACGCCGCGGGCCTTTTCGATCTCTCCCACATGGGCGAAGTCTGGGTCACCGGCCCCGACGCCGCAGCCTTCCTGGACTACGCCCTCGTGGGCAAGATCTCCGCCATGGCGGTCGGCAAGGCCAAGTACTCGCTGATCTGCAACGCGGACGGCGGCATCATCGACGACCTCATCACCTACCGGCGCGGCGACCAGAAGTTCCTTGTGGTCCCCAACGCCGGCAACGCCAAAGTCGTGGCCGCGGCCCTCGCCGAGCGGGCTGAAGGCTTTGATGTCACCGTCGAAGATGCCTCCGCCTCCACCTCGCTGATCGCGGTCCAGGGCCCCAAAGCGGAGGCCATCCTGCTCCGCCTGGTCCCCGCGGCCCAGCACGAGCTCGTCACTGGCCTGAAGTACTACGCCGCCGTCGACGTCCCGTTTATGTTCGGCGGGGCCAGCCAGGACCTCCTGCTGGCCCGCACCGGCTACACCGGCGAGGACGGTTTCGAAATCTTCGTCTCCAACGACGACGCCGCCACCCTTTGGCAGGCGCTGGTCGCCATCGCCGAAGACGGCGAACTGACCCCCGCGGGCCTCGCCTCCCGAGACTCGCTCCGGCTCGAGGCCGGCATGCCGCTCTACGGCAACGAGCTCTCCCTGGAAGGCGACCCGTTCGCCGCCGGCCTGGGCCCCGTCGTCGCGCTGTCCAAGGAAGGCGACTTCGTTGGCAAGGCAGCCCTGGCCGCCAAGAAGGAAGCGGGCGCCGGGTCCACCGCTGGCCGCAAGCTCGTCGGGCTCAAGGGCCTCGGCCGCCGGGCCGGCCGCGGCCACTACCCGGTCCTGAAGGACGGCAACGTCGTCGGCGAAGTCACCTCCGGCCAGCCGAGCCCCAGCCTGGGCTACCCGGTCGCGATGGCCTACGTCGACGTCGAGTTCACCGAGCCCGGCACCGCCCTGGACATTGATTTGCGGGGCAAGAGCGAGCCCTTCGAAGTTGTCGCACTGCCTTTCTACAAGCGCCAAAAGTAGCCCGTCGGGTCCCGGGTGCCTCAGCGGTACCCGGGCCCGGGACCGGCCGACTGGGTTTTCACGCGTGCTCGCTCGTTTTCCCGCCGTCTCCCTAACCTCGCAAGCTCGGTCAGGGAACCCGGACGGCGGTCACTCGCTTAGACGCACGCTTTCGAAAACCCAGCCCGGCCGCCCCCTCAAGGCAGGCTCACTTTCCGCTCCAATCACCTCGGGCGACGCTTTCGAAACGCAAGGGTGCTGGGCGATTACCGCCTACCGTGGCCAGGCTCTCGAAGATATCGACGGCCACTGTTTCTTTCCGGGGAACTGTTGGCCCCGAAAACTGAACTGAATAGCGGCGGGTGAGGGGATTCCGGAAGCGTGCGTCTAAGCGAGGAACGAGCGAGCACGCGGAGGAATCGCCTCATCCGCCACCCAACCCAGCCACACTTAAGCGGCCCCACGACTTTTCAAACGTAAAGGAAAAACACATGGCAAAAGTTGCCCCTGAATTGCAGTACTCCGACGAGCACGAGTGGGTTGCCCGGGAGGGCGGGAACGTTGTGTCCATCGGCATCTCCGCCGTCGCCACGGATGCCCTCGGCGACATCGTCTACGTGGACCTGCCCGAGGTCGGCGCCACGGTCACTGCGGGCGAGACCTGCGGCGAGGTCGAGTCGACCAAGTCGGTCTCGGACCTGTACGCCCCGGTCACCGGTGAGGTCACCGAGGTCAACGACGCTGTTGTGTCCGATCCGGCGCTGATCAACAGCGACCCGTACGGCGCCGGCTGGCTGTTCAAGGTCGCCGTGGCCGAAGAAGGCCCGCTGATGTCGGCCGAAGAGTACGCTGCAGCCAACGGCGGCGAACTGTGAGCGGGGCTGCGGCGGCAGGCACCCTGACGAGCTTCGAGCAGGTCGTGTCCCCGTCCCTGGACGCGGAGCTGTCCGTGCTGGATCCGGAGATCGCAGCGCGGATCGACGCGGAGCTGGGCCGCCAGCGTGACGGCCTGGAGATGATCGCCTCGGAGAACCACACGGCCCGTGCCGTGATGCAGGCGCAGGGCTCGGTGTTGACGAACAAGTACGCCGAGGGCTACCCGGGCAAGCGCTACTACGGCGGCTGCGAGCACGTCGACGTGATCGAACAGCTCGCCATCGACCGGGTCAAGGCCCTGTTCGGTGCCGACTACGCCAACGTGCAGCCGCACTCGGGTGCGCAGGCGAACGCCTCGGTGATGCACGCCCTGATCCGTCCGGGCGACACGATCATGGGCCTGAACCTGGCCCACGGCGGGCACCTGACACACGGTATGAAGATCAACTTCTCCGGCCGGCTCTACAACGTCATCCCGTACCAGGTCCGGGAGGATGACCACCGGATCGACATGGCCGAGGTGGATCGCCTGGCCCACGAGCACAAGCCGCAGCTCATTGTGGCCGGCTGGTCCGCGTACGCCCGGCAGCTGGACTTCGCCGAGTTCCGCCGGATCGCCGACTCGGTGGGGGCCTACCTGATGGTGGACATGGCGCACTTCGCCGGGCTCGTCGCGGCCGGGCTGCACCCCTCCCCGGTCCCGCACGCCCACGTCACGACGTCCACCACGCACAAGACCCTCGCCGGTCCGCGCGGCGGCATCATCCTGTCCAACGATGCCGACATCGCCAAGAAGATCAACTCGGCCGTGTTCCCGGGCCAGCAGGGCGGCCCGCTCGAGCACGTCATCGCCGGCAAGGCCGTCGCCTTCAAGATCGCCGCGTCCCCGGAGTTCAAGGAACGCCAGGAACGTGTCCTCGCCGGCGCCCGGATCCTCGCCGAGCGCCTGGTTCAGCCGGACGTGACCGCGAAGGGGATCAACGTGATCTCCGGCGGCACCGACGTGCACCTGGTCCTGGTGGACCTGCGCGAGTGCGAGCTCAACGGCCAGGAAGCCGAGGACCGGCTCGCGGCGATCGACATCACCGTCAACCGCAACGCCGTCCCGTTCGACCCGCGCCCGCCGATGGTCACCTCCGGCCTGCGGATCGGCACCCCTGCGCTGGCGACCCGCGGCTTCGGCGAGGCCGCGTTCGCCGAGGTCGCGGACATCATCGCCGAGGCGCTGACCGCCGACGCCGGCACGGACCTCTCCGGGCTCCGCACCCGGGTCCAGACCCTCGCCGCCGCCCACCCGCTCTACCCGGCGGTCAGCAACCTCGGATAAGAGTTCCGGCTTGCTCCGGGTCCGGCGGACCGGACTTTTCACGCGTGCCCGCTCGTCCTCCCCACCGTCTCCCTAGCCTCGCAAGCTCGGCCAGGGAAGCCTGACGGTGTGGGCCCACGCTTAGACGCACGCTTTCGAAAACTACGGCGATCCGCCCCCTCGGGAATCGTCTCACCGAGGCGGCTCAACTGGGCCACAGGGGTAGGCGACGTGGGTACGGCGGTTGGGCGGGTTCCGGAAGCGTGCGTCTAAGGGAGTGCGACGTCCGCTCAGCGGGCGGCGCCGACCGAGCACGCGGAGGATCCCACCCGACCGCCACCCAAACCCGACCGCCACGCAAGCCCGCCCAACCACCAACCCAGCCCTCCCACCGACCGCAGTGCCTAGTTAGGATTCAGTAATGGCTGTTGGCGTTTTTGATCTCTTTTCCATCGGATTGGGGCCGTCAAGCTCGCACACCGTTGGCCCGATGCGGGCCGCGGCGGTGTTCGCCGAGGAACTCAAGGCCTCCGGTGCCCTGGACCGGGTGGCGTCGCTCCGGGTGGACCTGTACGGGTCATTGGCCGCGACCGGGCACGGGCACGGGACCATGACGGCCATCCTGCTGGGCCTGGAGGGCTACCACCCGGAGAAGATCCTCCCCGCGGAGGTCGAGGAGCGGCTGGCCGCCATCGCCGACACCGGCACCCTGCAGCTCGCCGGCGCCGTGCCCCTGCCCTACGGGGTGAAGGACATGGTGCTGCGCCCGCTCACCATCCTGCCCCGGCACACGAACGGCATGACCTTCACCGTGGCCGACGCCGACGGCGGGACCCTGCACAGCGCCACGTTCTTCTCCGTCGGCGGCGGCTTCATCGTCCGCGAGGGCGAAGAAGATGCCGCGCTGAAGGAACTCGACGCCTCCATCAAGGACCTGCCGCTGCCGTTCCGCACCGCCGCGGAACTGCTCGAACACTGCCAGGCCCGCGGGCTCTCGATCGGGGAGGTCATGTTAGTCAACGAACGCGCCTCCCGCGCCGAGGAGGAGATCCGCGAAGGCCTCCTGCACATCTACTCCGTGATGGCCGAGTGCGTGGACACCTCCCTGAAGCGGACCGGGCTGCTGCCCGGCGGGCTCAAGGTCCGCCGCCGCGCCCCGGACTGGCACGAACGCCTGCTGAAGGAAAACGCGGACCAGGACCCCGGCTACCGGGACCCGAAGTACTGGCAGGAATGGGTGAACCTGATCGCCCTCGCCGTGAACGAGGAGAACGCCTCCGGCGGCCGCGTCGTCACCGCCCCCACCAACGGCGCGGCCGGGATCATCCCCGCGGTGCTCTACTACGCCCTGCACTTCGCCCCCGGCATGGACAAAGCCAGCCAGGCCGACCGCGACGACACGGTGGTGAAGTTCCTGCTGACCGCCGGCGCGGTCGGGGTGCTCTACAAGGAACAGGCCTCTATCTCCGGCGCCGAGGTCGGCTGCCAGGGCGAGGTGGGCTCGGCGTCGTCGATGGCCGCCGCGGGCCTGGCCGAAGTCATGGGCGGCACCCCGGCCCAGGTCGAGAACGCCGCGGAAATCGCGATGGAACACAACCTCGGCCTGACCTGCGACCCGATCGGCGGGCTCGTGCAGATCCCCTGCATCGAACGCAACGCGATCGCCGCGGCCAAAGCCATCAACGCCGCCAAAATGGCCCTCTGGGGCGACGGGTCGCACCGGGTTTCCCTCGATGAAGTCATCGTGACCATGCGCGAAACCGGCAAGGACATGAGCTCCAAATACAAAGAAACCGCCATGGGCGGCCTCGCCGTCAACGTCGTCGAATGCTGAGGACTCAGTTGTTCAGCGCCGCCCAGAGGTTCAGGGATGAAGCGAACACGATCCAGGTCAGGTAGGGGAGCATCAGCAGCCCCGCGGCGCGGCTGATCGGGCCGAACCGCAACACCGTGACGGCCACGGCGACGGCCAGCGCCACGATGATCACAAAGCCGATCCACAGCGCCGGTGTTCCGAAGGCCGGATACAGGCCGAAGAATGCCGGCGTCCACAGCAGGTTCAACACCAACTGGACGCCGTAGGCAGTGAGGGCCGGCCTCCTCGCGGGGGACCGGCTGCGCCATACCAGCCAGGCGGCCCCGGCCATTGCGATGTAGAGCAGCGTCCAGACCGGCCCGAACAGCCAGTTCGGCGGGGACCAGGGCGCCTTGTCCGCGGCGGCGTACCAGCCGTCGACGTTGACCGCGGAGGCCAGCCCGCCGAGGGCCGCGACGAGTGCCGAAGCGCCGAGCAACACGAGCAGGGCGAGTGCCTGGGCGGCGGGGCCCCGGGGTTCCGGCTGCGCTTGCATGCCCCCAGCCTAGTCCCGGGGCCGGTGGCCGGGACAGGGCCGGGCGCCCCGGACCGCCCCGGCCGCCCGATAGACTTGGGACGGCATGCCAGCCATGCCGCCGAAGCTCGTACCGCAATGATTGGATGCCGCCCCCTTGCGTGAATTCACTGCACGTTTTGCCTCAACCGAAGAGATCGCCAACTGGGATGCCCACGTCACGGCGAACCCCAACGGCGGCAACCTGCTGCAATCGGAGGCCTTCGCCGAGGTCAAGCAGCACTTCGGCTGGAAACCGCTGCACCTGGTCTACGAGACCACCGACTACACGAGCTACAACCTCGTCCTGGAGAAGTCCTTTCCGCTGCTCGGCAAGCTCTGGTACCTGATCAAGGGCCCGGATGTGGCATCCGTTGAGGACATCCCCGGGATTGCCGCGGCGAACGCCGAGTTCGTCAAGCGCGCCCGGCTGGGGGTCTTCGCCATCAAGATCGAGCCGGACATCATCCGGTCCGACGACGCCCGGCGCGTGATCGAAGGCGCCGGCCTGGTCAAGACCCACAACCTGCAGCCCAACGACTCGACGGCGCTGCTGGACATCTCCCCGGAGGAGAACCAGCTGCTGCGCAACCTGCACTCGCGCGGGCGCAACGCCGTCCGCCGCGCCATCCGGGAAGGCGTCGAGGTCCACAACGTGGACCCCGGCGAGGAGAACTTCCGGGCCATGTACGCGCTGATGACCACCACGGTGGAAGCCAAGTCCCAGGTCCGGGTGCGCGAGTACGAATACTACCGCCAGTTCTGGACCAACTTCATCAAACGCGGCCAGGGCCGGCTGCTGTTTGTCTACGAAAACGGGGTGCCCTCGGTGGGCGCATTCATCATCAATTATGGCCGCAAGGGAACGTACAAGGACGGCGGATCCCTGCAGAAGCGCAGCCAGTACGGCGACTCCCACCTGGTGCAGTGGACGGCCATCAACCAGGTGAGGGAGCTCGGCTGCACCGAGTACGATTTCTGCGGCACCCCGCCCAGCGATCAGCTCAAGGACACGTCCAACCCCTTCCACGGACTGGGCCTGTTCAAGACCAGCTTCAGCAAGACCGTCACGGACTTCGTCGGCTGCTACGACCAGGTCCTGAGTCCGCTGAAGTACAAGGCCTGGATGGCCGCCGGGGAGCGCGTCGCCCGCCAGCTGTACACGCGGCGCACGGGCCAGCAGTTCTACTAGACCGACGTACGGACAGTTGAGGACGCCGGAATGACCAAGGAAACCGACGGACAGCGCAGGCCGCCCACCGACGGCTTGCCCAAGACCCAGCCGATGTCGCCGCTGCAGGTGCGCCAGAACGCTGCCGCCAAACGGATGCTGCGCCGGCTGGTCCAGGGTGAAAATCCTCCGACGGCCCCGCTGAGCATCGTTGACCGGCTGGCGGGCAGCCCGTACGCCAACCCGATGATCCAGGTGGGCGGTGTGGACACGTCCGCCCGCAAGACGATCGATTTCGCGCTCAAGCTGGCCGAATCGATGTTCCGGTATGGCGCCGGCGCCCTCGAAGTGGAAACCAGCATCATTGCGATCACCGCCGCGCTGGGGCTGAAGAACATCGAGGTGGACATCACCAACCAGTCGGTGGCGATCAACTACGCGCCCAAGGACCAGACGCCCATCTCGCTGCTGCGCGTTGTGCGGTCCTGGACCAACAACTACGCCGGCCTGGCCGAGGTTCACCAGCTGGTCACCGAGATTGTGGCCGGCGGTGTGGGGCGCGAGGAAGCGGTGCGCCGGCTCGACGAGATCACCCACAGCCCGAAACCCTTCCCGCGCTGGATGGTCACCGTTGCCTTCGGCGTCTTCTCGGCGGTCTTCGTCGGTGTGCTCGGCGGGGACCTGGCCGCCTCCGGGGTCGCCTTCCTCTCCAACCTGCTGATCAGCCTGCTGGCGCGGCAACTGGGGCGCTGGCGCACACCGGACTTCTTCATCACGGCGGCCTGTTCCTTTGTGGTCACACTTATCGCCTTGCTGCTGTGGCGCTTCGGTGACCGGATCGGGCTGCAGATCGCCCCCGCGATCGTGGTGGTGGGCGGGATTCTCCTGCTGCTCCCCACCGGCCGGCTCGTCTCCTCGGTGCAGGACGCGATCAACGGCTTCCCCGTCACGGCGGCCGGCCGGTTCCTCTCCACCATGCTGACCTTCGGAGCCCTTGTCGCCGGGATCGCCGTCGGCTTCGTAGTGGGGGCGATGACCGGCATGGAAGCCATCGATGTCACCGAAACATTCCCGCCGATGTATCCGTTGTGGGCGCTGGTTCCCCTGGTCGCCATCGCCGTGGTCGCGATCGGCGTGACGGAGCAGACCTCGCTGAAGCTGCTGCTGCCGACGGCGGCCGTCGGCGTCGTCGGGCACCTGGTGCTCATTGGTGGAACCGCCGCGGGCATCGGCCCCCGGTTCGCTCCGGCCCTCGCCGCCGTTGTGATCGGCCTGCTGGCCCGGGTGGTGGCGCTGCGGATGGGGGCGCCGCAGCTGGTTGTCGCCGTGCCTGCAGCGCTCATCCTGCTGCCCGGCCTGACTATATTCCGGTCCATGTATGTATTGACGATCGAGGAGTCCGAGATCCTGATGGGAGCCGGCGGGATGCTCAACGCCGGGGCGATCGTGCTCGGCGTCGCCGCGGGCATCGTGCTCGGTGACACGCTCGCCCGGCCCCTGACCCGTAGCCTGGCCAGCAACGAACGGCGCCGGGCCCGGCGCCGCTGACCCGCCGCGGCTAGATTTTGCCGATCGGCAGCTTCTTCTCGGCCTGGAAATCGTCTTCCACCCGGCCCTGGGCCCAGTAACCGGACAGCGAGACCTGGGCCCGTTCAAGGCCGCGCTGGGCGAAGAACACCTCGCGCAGGCCTTTCATGGCGCCGCGCTCACCATGGGCGAAGACCTGGACCCGGCCGTCCGGCCACACGGCGTCGCGCACGGCGTCCACCAGCAGCGGGGTGCTGCCGGCCGGCGCGCCGCGTCGCAGGAGCCAGCGCAGCTCGACGCCGGCTGGGGCGTCGAGGGCCAGCACGTCGGCGTCGCCGTCCACCTCCAGGAACGCCAGGCCCCGGGCGTCGCGGGGGAGGGACTCAATCGCGGCGCTGATCGCCGGCAGGGCGGATTCGTCGCCCGCAAAGAGGTACCAATCGGCCGCCGGATCCGGGTTGTAGCCGCCACCCGGCCCGGTAAAGACGAGCGTGTCGCCGGCCTGGGCGGCCGCGGCCCACGGCCCGGCGAGGCCTTCGTCGCCGTGGATCACGAAGTCGATCGCGAGCTCGGCCGCGGCCGCGTCAACCCAGCGGACCGTGTAGGTCCGGGTGTGCGGCCACTGTTCGCGCGGATGGGATTCCCGGATGGCCCAGAGGTCCAGCGGCTGCGGATAGTCAATCCCGGGCTGCGGGAACGCAATCTTGACGTACCGGTCCACGTAGCTGTTGTTGACGTAGTCGGCGAAGCCGGGGCCTCCGGCAACAATCCGGACCATATGCGGCGAGAGTTGCTCGCGCCGCAGGACCGCGAGGCTGGTCTGGGGCCGGGAGTTCCGGTTGGCGCTGGTGGCGGCGGGGAGCGAAGTCATGCGGCTAAGCCTAGCCAAGATCTGCTCACGGCAGCGGCGGCAGTTCCCAGTCCACCGTGCCGTCCCCTTGGGCGGTGAGCAGCTCATTTACCCGGCTGAAGGGCCGGGAGCCGAAGAACCCGCGGGAGGCCGAGAGGGGACTGGGATGTGCGCTGGCGATCACGGCGGCGGAGCCGAGTAACGGCCGCACGCCCGCAGCATCCTTGCCCCAGAGGACCGCGACCAGCGGAAACGGGGCGCCGTCGTCGCCGCGGCGCAGTGTGAGGGCCGTGATGGCCGCGGCCGTGACGGCTTCCCAGCCCTTGCCGCGGTGCGACCCGGCGGCGCCGGCCCGGACGCTGAGGACCCTGTTGAGCAGCAGCACACCCTGCTCCGACCAGCGGCCCAGGTCTCCGTGGACCCGCGGCGGCAGCCCAAGGTCGGCGTCGAGCTCCTTGTAGATGTTGGCCAGGCTGCGCGGGACCGGACGCGTGGCGCCGTCCACGGCGAAAGACAGCCCGACGGCGTGGCCCGGCGTGGGGTACGGGTCCTGGCCCACGATCAGCACCCGGACGCCGGCGAGCGGCTGGCGGAAGGCGCGCAGCAGGTTCGACGGCGCCGGGAGCACCTCGTGGCCGCCGGCCACCTCGGCGGCGAGGAACTCCAGGACCTCCCGCAGCTGCCCCTCGACCGGGGCCAGCGCGGCCGCCCAATCCGGCGCCATCAGCTCGTCCAGCGGCTGCCGCGCCATGTCTGCGAAGGCCGCCGTCCCGGCAGTCTCTGGCTCGAGGTCGAAGAGGGCATCAGGATGCGGCGAGTTGGGCACGGTCACATTCTCGCAGGACCTTCCGCGACCCGCCCGATAAATGACAAGGCTGTTATTCGGCCGTAGCATGTGGGGGACAACTATCGGAACCAGCCAGGGAGCGCGTCGTGGCCCAAGCAGCACCCGAGTACCTGCCGGCGGAGGACATCCAGCCATCGCCGGCCGCCGCCGACTCGCCGCTGAGCAGCCGGGACCAGCAGATGCTCGCCCTGGAGCGGCAGTGGTGGAAGTACGCCGGCGCCAAGGAACAGGCCATCCGGGAGCTTTTTGACCTCTCGGCCACGCACTACTACCAGATCCTCAACGCCCTGATCGATACCGAGGCGGCGCTGGCCCACGATCCCATGCTGGTCAAGAGATTGCGTAGACTACGTACGTCACGACAACGTGCCCGCACCGCCCGCCGCCTCGGCTCAGACGCGTAAAACCGCGGGAAATCCAGCCGGAGGCGCGCAAATCCGCGAGGATTCCGACGGCGGGCCATCAGCCAGAAATCAGCAAGGACGTCGTTTTACCATGACCAAGTACGCTCGGGATGAATTTGATCGGGTCCCGGAGACCTCCACACGCCAAGGCGTCCACCGGACAGTTTCCGCACCCCGCTCCCGCCGATTGGGTCCCATCCTCTCCTTTGGCGCCGCGGCCCTCGCAATCGGCCTCGTCGCCTTCCTCCTGCTGCCCAAGCTGGGCTTCGGTCCCGCTGGCGGGTCAGCCATGACCGCGGACCAGGCCAGCAACAACGCCGCTGCGTCGCCGGCCCCCACCACGGCCGCCGCCACCCCCTCCGCCAGTTCCGAGCCGACCGGCAGCCTCGCCCCCGCAGGCTCGACGCCGTCCGCCTCAGCCACACCGAGCGCGGCCGTGGACAAAACGCAGCCGGTGGCCATCTACAACGGAACTGCGACGGCGGGCCTGGCCGGCCGCGTCGGCACCACTGTCACCTCGGCGGGGTGGGTCCTCGGCCCGCTCGGCAACTGGGGCGGCGCCCGGCAGCAGACCTCGGTGGTCTTCTACAACGGCCCGGCCCAGAAAGCCAACGCCGAAGCACTGGGCTCGCTCCTGGGGATCGCAACGCTCGTCGATTCGGCCGAATTCAAGATGCCCCTCGTCGTCGTCCTGGGCCCCGGCTTCAAGTAAGTCCGGCCCGCGTCGGTTACGCCTGAATAACTATCCGCGCGGCCCCCGGCCCCGGTCAGCAGGCCGGTGGGAGGCTGTGGGTAGAGTATCTGCGGATTTGGTTTCGCATACCGCGGCGCACAACGAGGTGGGCCGTCAGCCAGCTAACTGAAAGTGTGGAGAAGATGGCACTGGGGACCGTCAAGTGGTTCAACGCCGAAAAGGGCTACGGCTTCATCACCGTCGACAGCTCCGGGACCGACGTCTTTGTGCACTGGTCCGCGATCAACGGCGAAGGCTACCGCGCCCTCGCGGAGGGCCAGCGGGTGGAGCTGGAAGTCGGCGAAGGCGACAAGGGCCCGCAGGCCGAAAGCGTCCGGCCCGCCTAGTGGCATTCCCCGCAGCGGCACCCGCCCCGAAGAGTCCCGACCGCCGGCCGCACCTCCGGCGGTTCCGCCGCGCGTCTGCTGCCGGCCTGGCGGCGGCCGGACTCTCGGCGGCCGTGGCGCTCAGCGCCTGTGCCGGGCCCACCGGTAACGCCCGGACGGACACCGTGGACGCCTCCGGGGACGGCACCCTGCGGATCGGCCTGATCCTGGACAACACCGGCAAGCAAAGCTTCCTCAACGCCCCCCAGCTGGCGGCGGCAAAGCTCGCGGTCAAGGAAATCAACGCGGCCGGCGGGCACAAGGGGCGGCCGGTGGAACTGCTGCCGGAAGCGATCGGCACGGATACCGCGGCCCAGGCCAAGAAGCTGGTGGCGGCCAAAGCCGACGTCGTGATCGGACCCACGGACTCCAGCAGGGCCGCCGACGCCATCGACGTGCTCTCGCGCGCCAAGGTGGCCTTGATTTCCCCGGCGAACACCGCACAGGGGCTCAGCAAATACAAGAGCGGCGGCTACTACTTCCGGACCGCCGCCGCGGACATCGCGCAGGCGTCCGTGCTGGTCAAGCTCGCCCGCGACGGCGGCGCCAAGGCCATCGCCGTGCTGCACGAGGAGGGCAACTACGGCAAGGAAGTCTCCGTCGCCGTCTCCGCCGCCGCGAAAGCCGCCGGCCTCGGCACCGCGGTCGACGCCGAGTTCACGGCCGGCCACGCTCAGCAGGCGGCCGCGGCCGCCAAGGCTGCCTCCCCGGACGCCGTCGTCCTGGTGGCCCGGGACGGCGCCCAGGGCGCCATCGCCGAACTCAACAACGCCGACCTGGCCGGCAAGAAGCTCGTCCTCAGCGACGGTGCCGTCAACCAGTACGGCCCGGGCCTTGGCTCCAAGGCCCTCGACGGCGCCCGCGGGGTCCTCCCCGGCACGTTCCCCTCCGCACACTTCCAGGCCGAACTCGTGGCCGTCGATCCGGGCCTGAAAGACATGGCTTTCGCCGCCGAGACCTACGACGCCGTCAACCTCGCCGCCATCGCCGCCGCAGCAGCGGAGGACGACGCCGGGACCTCGATTGCCGCCAGGCTCATCGCCGTCTCCGGCGGGAGCGCCGGTGCTGCCGGAGGGGAGTCCGGGGAGGCCGAGGCCTGCGGGTCCTACCAGGAATGCGTGGCCGCACTCCGCGCCGGCAAGCGCCCCGATTACAACGGCCAGTCCGGGCCGGTCAACTTCGACTCCAACGGCGACGTCACCGCCGCCGCCTACATGGTCTACACCTACGGAGCGGACAACAACGCCAAGATGACCGGCAGCGAAACCGCCCACAGCACCGGCTCCTGATCGCTCACAGCGAAGAGCCTGCCTCGGTGGCGGTCCTCCACGCCGGCACTGCTTGCACTCTCCCCGGGGGAGTGCTAATTATTGAGTTAGCACTCCCGCGTATTGACTGCTAACACGACGCCCGGTTCGGCCGGCTGCGACGAGGCGGCAGGATCACCGGGGGCGAGAGAAACACCTGGCTGGGGTGAGATTCCCCGTCCGGCGGCATACAGAGGCTGCCGGGCAGGAATCGTCCGTCGCGGGCACCACGGCCCAGGTTCATTCTTAACGACTGTCCCGAAAGGACTACTGCCGTTATGGCCAAGATCATTGCATTTGATGAAGAGGCACGCCGCGGTCTTGAGCGGGGCCTGAACATCCTCGCCGACGCCGTCAAGGTCACCCTCGGCCCGCGTGGACGCAACGTCGTCCTCGAAAAGAAGTGGGGCGCCCCCACGATCACCAACGATGGAGTTTCCATCGCCAAGGAGATCGAACTGGACGACCCGTACGAGAAGATCGGCGCCGAGCTGGTCAAGGAAGTTGCCAAGAAGACGGACGACGTCGCCGGCGACGGTACCACCACCGCCACCGTGCTGGCCCAGGCCCTCGTCAAGGAAGGCCTGCGCAACGTCGCGGCCGGCGCTGACCCGCTGTCCCTCAAGCGCGGCATCGAGAAGGCTGTCGAGGCGGTCACCCGCGAACTCCTGGCCTCCGCCAAGGAAATCGAAACCAAGGAAGAGATCGCCGCCACCGCGTCCATCTCCGCTGGCGACAACGAAATTGGCGCCCTGATTGCCGAGGCCCTGGACAAGGTCGGCAAGGAAGGCGTCATCACCGTCGAGGAGTCGAACACCTTCGGCCTCGAGCTGGAGCTCACCGAGGGCATGCGCTTCGACAAGGGCTACATCTCCGCCTACTTCGTCACCGACGCCGAGCGCCAGGAAACGGTCCTCGAGGACCCGTACATCCTGATCGTCAACTCCAAGATCTCCAACGTCAAGGAACTGGTTGCTGTCCTCGAAAAGGTCATGCAGTCCAACAAGCCGCTGCTGATCATTGCCGAAGACATCGAGGGCGAGGCCCTGGCCACCCTGATCGTCAACAAGATCCGCGGCACCTTCAAGTCCGTTGCCGTCAAGGCTCCGGGCTTCGGTGACCGCCGCAAGGCCCAGCTGGCCGACATCGCCATCCTCACCGGTGGCCAGGTCATCTCCGAGGAAGTCGGCCTCAAGCTTGAGACCGCCGGCCTCGAACTCCTCGGCAAGGCCCGCAAGGTTGTTGTCACCAAGGACGAGACCACCATCGTCGAAGGTGCCGGCGACGCCGACCAGATCGCCGGCCGTGTGTCCCAGATCCGCGCCGAGATCGAGAACTCCGACTCCGACTACGACCGCGAGAAGCTGCAGGAGCGCCTGGCCAAGCTGGCCGGCGGCGTTGCAGTCATCAAGGCCGGTGCCGCAACCGAGGTTGAGCTCAAGGAACGCAAGCACCGCATTGAGGACGCCGTCCGCAACGCAAAGGCTGCTGTCGAAGAGGGCATCGTTGCCGGCGGTGGCGTGGCCCTGATCCAGGCCGGCGCCAAGGCGTTTGCGAACCTGCAGCTCTCCGGCGACGAGGCAACGGGCGCGAACATCGTCCGCGTTGCCATCGACGCCCCGCTGAAGCAGATCGCCTTCAACGCCGGCCTCGAGCCCGGCGTCGTGGTGGACAAGGTCCGCGGCCTGCCCGCAGGCCACGGCCTGAACGCCGCGACCGGCGAGTACGTCGACCTGCTGGCTGCCGGCATCAACGACCCGGTCAAGGTCACCCGCTCTGCCCTGCAGAACGCGGCGTCCATCGCCGGCCTGTTCCTCACCACCGAGGCCGTTGTGGCCGACAAGCCCGAGAAGGCCGGTGCCGCGATGGGCGGCGGCGACGACATGGGCGGCATGGGCGGTATGGGCGGTTTCTAACCACCTGCGCCAGTCACCACCGGCTGTACGACGACGGCGGTCCCACCTTCGGGTGGGGCCGCCGTCGGCGTTAAGGCACCCTCCCGCACTTGTGGCGGCTTCCCACTGGACGCTCCCGCAGGTGTGGCGGGTTTCCGGCGGACGCTCCCGCAGGCGTGGCGGTTTCCTGCTGGACGCTCCCCCGGTTGTGGCGGTTTTGCGGCGGACGCTCCCGCGGTTGTGGCGGGTTTCCGGCTGACGCTCCCGCGGTTGTGGCGGGTTTCCGGCTGACGCTCCCTCGCCCCAAAAGGCTGTGGTGAGGGAGCGTTGGATGGTGTGGCGCCGGTGGTGAGGGAGCGTGGGCGGGCCGGGGTCTGGCAGGATAGTGAAGTGACGATTACTGCAGCGGCCGACGGTTCGGCCCTAGGAAATCCCGGTCCGGCGGGCTGGGCCTGGTACGTAAACGATGACTGCTGGCGCGCCGGCGGCTGGCCGCATGGCACCAACAACCAGGGCGAACTGATGGCTGTCCTGGACCTCTTCCGGGCCACGGCGCATCTGGCCGGCGAGGAGCTGCACATCCTGTGCGACAGCCAGTACGTCATCAATTCGGTGACTAAGTGGATGCCGGGCTGGAAGCGCAAGGGCTGGCGGAAGTCCGACGGCAAACCCGTGCTCAACGTCGAGCTGCTCAAGGAAATCGACCAGGCGCTTGCCGGACGCAAGTACACCTTCGAGTGGGTCCGCGGCCATGCGGGCCACGACCTCAACGAGGCCGCGGACGACCGCGCGCGGGCGGCGGCCACGGCCTACCAGCAGGGAATCGCACCCCGCCGGGGCCCCGGCTTCGTCCGGGCCGGTGACGATGCCGCCCAAACCGCTCAGCAGAACCCCGCCGCGCCGGGTGCCGGGGAGCCTGTCCCCGCGGGCCAGGCCAAGGCGGCTGCAGGGACGCGCCCGGCCCCGACGGCAGCCCGGGGCAGCGCGCGGGAGTTCTTCGGTGAACCCACCCTGTTCGGTGAATCCGGCCTGTTCGCGGAGCCGGATCTCTTTAGCGAGCTGGAAGCGGAATCCCGCGCGGCCGCGGCCAGCCCGGAACAGGCCCCGGAGGCGATCGTCGAGGCGCTGGAGCGCGAGCTGCTGCTCCCCGAAACACGCTCCGATGTGGGGCGCACCGGTGTGCTGCTGCACCCGGACTTCATTGAGATCGGCAGCTCGGGCCGGCTCTGGACTCGCGACGAGATGATGATGGCCCTCGAAGACGATCCCGGCGTCCCGGCTGAGCTGGAACTCCTCTCCGCCGACCGTATCGGCGAGGGCACCGTGCTCCTGAGCTACCGCAGCCACACCCGGACGGGAACGGCGCTGCGCAGCTCCCTGTGGGTCCTCGACGGCGCCCAGTGGCGGCTCCGTTTCCACCAGGGCACTCCCGAGGCCTAGCAGCAGCCGGGGTCCTGGACGGCGGATTCGCCGGAAGCCCGTCCGCTCACTTCGGCGTTCCTTCGAACGTTGGGTTCCGACGCGTCCGGGATCCCACGGCGCACGTTCGGCTAACCGAACCGCTGGGCGTTGCTGAGCTCGACCTGCGCGTAGTTGGCCGCCGCTGAGTTGAGCGCGGCGTTGATTGAGGCGAGGGAAGCCTCCACCTTGGCCTGGGTCAGCGCCCACTCGGTGATCAGCGCCTGGAAATTGGTAGCCGCCGCGCCGCGCCAGCTCGCCTGCAGTTCGTCCAGCCCATGCTTCATGGACTGCACATCGGCACTGATCCTTTCGACCGTGGCCTGGACGTTGGCGGATTTGAGCTGGAGCAGTTCGGTGTCGACAGAAATAATGCTCACGGGTTTGCCTTTCGAGCGTGCCGGTAGGCAGCCGGGCATCCCGACGTGATCGCGGGGGAGCAGGATCCCCGGCTGCCTGGGGGTGGAAGCATCCGGATCTTCCGGACTCTTTGAGCCTAGGCAACCCCGGGACCGTGCCCCAGCGGGAAAGACTGCTATGTGGACAAGCGCTAGCCGCGGGCCGTGCGGCCGGCATCCGGCCCCGCCGGGGCAGCGTCCGCGGGGGCAGCCTCCGCTTGGGAGCCGCCCGTGCCCTCCGCCTGCGAGTCTTCCGCGGCCCCGGCCGCGCCCGCCGCTTCATCCAGGTACGGGAGGCTAACCACGAGGGTGGCACCGCCGCCCTCGGTCGGCTGGACACGGACCGTGCCCGAGTGTGATCCCACAATGGCCGCCACGATGGCCAGCCCCAGGCCGCTGCCGCCGGTCTCCCGCGTCCGCGAGGTGTCCGCGCGGTAGAAGCGCTCGAAGATCCTCGCGGCCTCGTCGTCGGGCACGCCGGGCCCGTGATCGCGGACCTCAATCACCGAACGGCGGCCGCCGTCGGCCTCGGTCCGCACCCCTACCGCCAGTTCGATCGGGGTGCCTTCCGGCGTGTAGCGCAGGGCATTGCCCACGAGGTTGCCGATAACCTGGCGCAGTTTCGCTTCGTCGCCCAGCACCGGGGCCGGGGCGCCCGGGCCGCCGTCGAGCCCCCGGAGCGAGATCACCCGGCTGCGGTCGCTGGCCTGGGTGTCAACCACGGCGTCGTGGGCCAGCAGCAGCAGGTCGGCGGGCTTCTGCTGCAGCGGGCGCTGTTCATCGATCCGGGCCAGCAGCAGCAGGTCCTCCACCATGGCGCCCATTCGCTTGGCTTCGCTCTCGATCCGGCCCATCGCGGTGGCCACATCCTCGGGCGTGGCCAGGGCGCCATGCCGGTAGAGCTCGGAGAAGCCGCGGATGGTGACCAGCGGGGTGCGCAGTTCGTGGGAGGCGTCCGCGGCGAAGCGGCGCATCCTCGCCTCGGAGGCCATCCGCGAGGCGAAGGCCGACTCGATGTGCGCCAGCATGGCGTTGAGGGACCGGCTCAGCCGGCCGACCTCCGTGTCAGGATTTTCGACCTCCACGCGCCGGGAAAGATCGCCCGCCGCGATCGCCGCGGCGGTCTTTTCCACCCGCGCCAGCGGCCGGAAGGACCGGGTGACGGTCCAGGTGGCGATGAAAAAGGCCAGGACCAGGGTCAGCAGCCCGACGCCCACCACCACCAGCGCGGCGTGTTCCATCACCGAATCCACCGGGTACAGCGGCAGGCCGATCACCACGACGGCCGCACGCTGGTTCCCATCCAGCACGTTGACCGCCACGACCCGCCAGTTGCGCCCGTCGGTGCCGCGGACCTGGAACGGCGCCTCGCCGCGGCTGCGCGCCTCCTCGGGGCTGATGCTGCCGATGGAGGGGCGCGAGCCCTTGCTGCCGCCAAAGACGTAGGCGGGCTGGCCCGGGCTGAAGAGCATCAGCGAGTAGTCGGTGGGGACGTTCGGGTTCTGGTCCTGCAGTTGGCTGAAGGACTGCTGCTGGCGGGCGGTCTCGACGGCGGCCTTGAGCTTGTCATCGACCTGGCCCTGCAGGTAGCTGTGCAGCAGCGCCAGCGTGCCGGCCCCGGTGGCCGTGAGTGCCACCAGCATCAGGGCCATCATGATCGCGACCAGCTGCGACCGCAGCGACGCTGCCTTCCAACGGTGCAGCAAGGTCAGCGCTTCTCGGCCGTCCGCAGCACGTAGCCGACGCCCCGTTTGGTCTGGATCAGGGCCGGCGCCTCGGGATCGATGTCCACCTTGCGCCGGAGGTAGGAGATGTAGGACTCCACAATCGAGGCATCCCCGTTGAAGTCGTACTCCCAGACGTGGTCCAGGATCTGGGCCTTGGAGAGCACCCGGTTCGGGTTGAGCATCAGGTAGCGCAGCAGCTTGAACTCGGTGGGGGACAGCTCGATCACGGTGCCGCCGCGGCGGACCTCGTGGGCGTCGTCGTCGAGCTCCAGGTCATCGACCCGGATGACGGCGTCGTCGTCCTGGAGAGGCTGCGTGCGGCGCAGCACCGCGCGGATCCGTGCAACCACCTCGTCAAGGCTGAACGGTTTGGTGACGTAGTCGTCGCCGCCGACGGTGAGGCCGGTGACCTTGTCCTCGGTGTCGTCCTTGGCGGTCAGGAACAACACCGGGAAATGCTTGCCGGAGGCGCGCAGCCGGCGGGTGACGGTGAACCCGTCCATGTCCGGCAGCATCACGTCCAGGACGGCGAGGTCCGGGGCGTGAAGCTCAGCGGCGGCGAGGGCGTCGCGCCCGGTGCCGGCGGAGACGACCTCGAAGCCGGCGAAGCGCAGCGAGGTGGAGAGCAGCTCGCGGATGTTGGGTTCGTCATCGACGACGAGCAGCTTGGCTTCGGGACCGTTCTTTTTCATGGTTCCCATGATGCTCCCAGACTCTGAGAGTTTTCTGAGAGGCAGATGTGTGTTGAGTGACCATTCAGGGGGTTGCGGGGAGGCAATTCCGGCCGAAGCATTCCCGCGCGGCGGCTCCCGGATTAGAGTTGGCTCACGGTCCGGTTCGAGCCGGGTGCGTCACCTCTACCAGCGGAGATAACGATGTCTGAAGCGGCAATCCCAACGTCCGGCACGGCGGACTCAGCGGCGAACCGGTCGATCCGGGACTGGGCAGACCTTGCGGAAGAAATGTGGTCCTACCTGACGGGCAAGGGCGCGGCGATCAACTACGAATTCGTCGACATGACCGTGGAGGTGCCCCGCGACATTGGCCCCGACGCCCCGCGGGCCACCTGGAAGCTCAACGGGAGCCTCCGGGTGACGACCAGTGACCGCGACGCTGCGGGGTCCGACGAGAACAGACGCTGACATGGCTCCCCGGTTCAGGGTCGACGCCGACCTGGAGTTCTCCCTGATGGAACCATCCGGCGGGAAAACTTCCGGGACGATGCAGGCGGCCGGCACTGAAGTGAAGGTGACGCTGAACAGCATGGACCCGGCACTGGGTCAACGGATGCCGTCCCTGCAGCAACTGCGCCCGCTGGCGAAAACTCTCGCCGAACAAGGCCTCACGGTGCTGGTCGAGGGGCCGCAGGGTCTCATCGCCTCCCTCGGCGCGGTCCGCGCCGGCCGGGCGCAGCGGCTGATGACCCGGTCCCCGCACATCCGGCTCGGCAACCTCCGCACCGTAGCCCCGTGGGCCCGGCGCGGAAGATCGAAGGAGGGCGGGATGACCCTGCTTCCCCCGGAAACCCCGTTGCCGTTGCTCCCCACCGTCAAGCGGCGGATCGTGCGCCGCGTCACCACTACCCACCACACCCGTGGCAGCGGCCGGCCGCGTCTGATCTTCGTCCAGGACTCGGCCACCTGGGACGGCCAAGTGCCGCGCGAGTTCAACCTGACCGGTGAACGGATGAGCATCGGCAGCGGCCCCTCCGCCGACCTGCAGCTGGCCGGGCTGGAGCCGATCCACGCGGAGATCGTCCATAACGAACGGGACGAATATGTCGTGGTCCGGCACGGGGAGGTCACCGGGAGCTTCGGGCCGGCGGACAGTTCGGTCCTGCGCACCGGGGCACGGATCCAGATGGGGAAGTGGTGCCTGGCGTATTTCCGTGAAGAATTTGCCGACCACGGCCGGCCCTTTGGCGGCCGCAGCGGCGGCGAATTCGCCTACCAGAAGCCGCAGCTGGATCCGCGAACCGGCCTGTTGGAGCGCGACGGCTCCTCCGGCGTCAGCTAGTACCGCCGGCGCCCACGTCTTTGGCGTCCATAATGCGGTACGCGTAGCCCTGCTCGGCGAGGAAACGCTGGCGCTTGGCCGCGAAGTCCTGGTCCAGGGTGTCCCGCGCCACGAGCGAATAAAACCGAGCCGCCCGGCCGTCCTGCTTGGGCCGCAGCAGCCGGCCCAGCCGCTGCGCCTCCTCCTGGCGGGAGCCGAAGGACCCGGAGACCTGGATCGCCACCGAGGCCTCCGGCAGGTCGATGGAGAAGTTCGCGACCTTGGACACCACGAGGGTCTGCACCTCGCCGGCGCGGAAGGCGTCGAAGAGCCGCTGGCGTTCCTTGACCGAGGTGTCGCCTTTGATCACCGGGGCGTTGAGGCGCTCGCCGATCTCGTCCAGCTGGTCGATGTACTGCCCGATCACGAGGAGCTGTTCGCCGGCGTGCTCGGCCACCAGCCGCTCCACGATCCCGGTCTTGGTCTCGGACGTGGCGCAGAGCCGGTACTTGTCCGCGTCCTCGGCCATGGCGTAGGCCACCCGTTCGTCACGGGGCAGATCCACGCGGACCTCCACGCAGTCCGCCGGCGCGATGTAGCCCTGCGCCTCGATGTCCTTCCAGGGGGCGTCGTAGCGTTTGGGTCCGATCAGGCTGAAGACCTCGCCCTCGCGGCCGTCCTCGCGGACCAGGGTGGCGGTCAGGCCGAGGCGGCGGCGGGCCTGCAGGTCAGCGGTCATCCGGAAGATCGGTGCGGGCAGCAGGTGGACCTCGTCGTAGATGATCAGGCCCCAGTCGTTGCCGTCCACCAGCTCGAGGTGCGGGTACAGGCCGCCGCGCTTGGTGGTGAGCACCTGGTAGGTGGCGATCGTGACGGGACGGACTTCCTTCACGGAGCCGGAGTATTCGCCGATCTCCTCCTCGGTGAGGGAGGTCCGTTTGAGCAGCTCGTCCTTCCACTGCCGCGCGGACACCGTGTTGGTCACCAGGATCAGGGTGGTGGTGGAGCTCGTGGCCATCGCGGCAGCGCCCACCAGGGTCTTGCCGGCGCCGCAGGGCAGCACGACGACGCCGCTGCCGCCGGCCCAGAAGTTCTCCGTCGCCAGCAGCTGGTAGGGGCGGAGCTTCCAGCCGGATTCGTTGAGCATGATGGGGTGCGGCGTGCCGTCGACGTAGCCGGCGAAGTCCTCCGCGGGCCAGCCGATCTTGAGCAGTAGCTGCTTGAGCTGGCCGCGCTGGGAGGAATGCACCACCACCGTCTCGGCGTCGATCCGCGGCCCCAGCAGCGGAGCGATCTTCTTGGCCCGGCTGACCTCCTCGAGCACCGGGTAGTCGGAGGTGCGCATGACGAGGCCGTGCTGCGGGTCCTTCTCCAGCCGCAGCCGGCCGTACCGGGACATGGTTTCCTCGATGTCGATCAACAGCGAATGCGGCACCGGGAAGCGGGAGTACTTGAGCAGGGTGTCGAGCACCTGTTCGGCGTCGAGCCCGGCCGCCCGGGCGTTCCAGAGCCCCAGCGGCGTCAGGCGGTAGCTGTGGACATGTTCCGGAGCGCGCTCCAGCTCGGCGAAGGCGGCGATCGCGTGGCGCGCCTCGGTAGCCTGTTCGTGGTCCACTTCCAGCAGGATGGTCTTGTCACTCTGGACGATCAGCGGTCCGTCATTCACTGGAGCAGTTCCTCTGTGGCTTCAACATCAATAATCCGGTGGATGGACAGGACGCGTTCCGTTTCCTTGGCCGGATCAAAGACCCGCACCCGCCCGCCGTTTACTGCTACCGGAACAACGGTTTCGCGGCTGGAATTCCCCAGGCTGTCCACTACGTTCATCACCACCGGCTGCTTGAGCCGGATCGCCTTCTGCAGGGTCTCCAGGCCCAGCTGCGTCGCGGCCTCTCCCCCGGGCGCAGCGGAGCCCCTGCCCTCCGGCCCGCTGTGCGGGGTGCGGCCCTCGCGCAGCACCGCGAGCTGGGCATCGACGTCGGCGTCCGCGGGGGCGGTGCGCGGGGCCGTGTAGACCGGGCGGGCGCTGGCCGTGGGCGCGGTGCTGCGGCGCAGCCGGACGACGGCGGAACCGGTGTCCTCCAGTGCGGGGGACAGGCCCAGGCCGCGCAGCACCTGGGCGGCTTCCCGGGGCGCAGCCGGGGAGACCAGTACGGTCGGGGCAATCCGGACCAAGGCCAGGCCGGCGGCAGCGGAGGAATTGAGCAGTTCCAGGAGGGCAGTCTCATCCTCGCTCTGGATGAAGCTCGCGGCCGGGCCCACCCGGAGCCGGGCGTGGCGCGCGGCGGTGTCCTCGATCAGGTACTGCAGCGGCTGCGGCACCGCGGTGGCGGAGTGCTCGCGCAGGAAGTCCAGCAGCGAAGCGGCGTCCTGCCCGGCATCGAGGGCACGCCGGATCGAGGCCACGGAGAAACGGTAGATGGTGGCCGGGCCCTGACCCTCCGCGTCGGCCATGGCCAGGAGTTTCTCGCTCAGTTCCGGATCCAGGTAGCCGGGGGCAACGGCGGTCAGGTCCGCCTGCAGCAGCACGTGGTTCAGCGCTGCCGGCAGGTGCTCGCCCAGGATGGCCAGGGCCGCGTCGGGCTGCTCGACGGCGATTGCCGCCCCGATCTGGCTCAGGGCTCCGGACCCGATCAGTCCCAGCATCTCGGCCTCGGCGAGGACGCCGCGGATCAGCGAACTGAAGCGGCGCGCCATCCGCGGCTGCGACCAGTCGGCGCGTTCCAGCACGGCGGCAGCGTCGAGCACCGGGGCCTCGCCGTCGGCCGCGACGGCCTCCAGGGTGAGCTCGTTCAGGATTTCCAGGACCCGTTTCCGGACCACCGGGGCATCCGGGCGTTGCGCTTCCGCGGAGAGGGCGTTGATGGTGGTCCCGGCCGTGCCGCGGTGCGGCTGGGCGGTGGCGACGCCGCTCACCGGCTGCCCGACCAGGGAGGGGACGCGTTCGCTGGCAAGCCAGGCGTTGACCAGCCAGAGCCACTGCTCCTGCCGGGGAAGCGACGGCCATTCCAGCTGCGGCGCCGGGATCCAGGCGGAGCTGTCCACGTCCAGGCGGAGCAGCCCGGAGAGAGCGGACAGTTCCGCCAGCACGCCGGCTTCGTTCAGCCCGATCCGCAGTGCGTCGGCAAGGCGCTTCATTTCCCTCACGCCCACGCCGCCGCTGCGCAGGGTGGCGAGCGGCTGTTCCTGCACGCTGTGGAGGAGTTCGCCGACCAGCCTCAGCGTCTCGGCGATGGCGCCGAGCGCGGCGTTGCGGCGCAGCGCCGCACTGGTCTGCCCCAGCCGAGGCACGGGCGGGCTGAGGGCGAAGTGCTCGATCACAAAGCCGCCGCGCAGCGCCATGCCGACGCTGTGCGGCAATTCCACGTGGGCTGCGTCCAGCGGCACCAGCAGCCCGCGGGCCAACAGCCAGTCGACCGGCCCGACGTCGGAGCCCTCGTTCAGGACGGAAGCGCGCCTCTGCGCCTGAGGAACAGCGCCCATGGCCCAGTTGCCGAACCGGGCGAGCAAAGCCGCCGTGCGGTCCGGGGCGCCGGCGAGCAGGGCTTGCAGGGCCTCGGGCGAGGCGGTCCAGTGCTGCAGCGACAGCGCGGCCTCCATCGGGGTGGCGGCCGGAGCAATGTCCGCGCCGGTCCGGTGCAGTTCGTCCACCAGCTGCACCACACGCTGGGCGAACGCCGGCTGCAGCCGGACAAGTTCGGTGTAGCTCCGGCCCAGCCCGGCGGGGTAAATGCCGATCACATCCTTGAGGCTGCCGACCGGAAGGTAGTAGCGTTGCCGGCCCGCCGTCGGGGCTGTCCCGTGCGGCGGCTCGGCCCGGTGCACGAGGGCGAGTTCCTGGAGGGAGTGCAGCAGCGGCTCCAAGGCGGTCACGGTGGAGCCGTTGATCAGCCGTTTGAGTGTCGCGGCAGACGCGCTGTGCCCGGTGTCCGTATTGGTGCACAGGTGGAGTGTCTCCAGCACCTGCATCTGGGGCCGGTTCAACCGTTCCAGCGCCCGCTGCACACTGACCCTGCCGCTGGCCCGGGCGGCGAGGGCGGCAAAGTCGGGCACCGCGGGGGACATCAGGTCCGGCCGCGCGGAGAACAGGGCCCGCAACGAGTCGTCGCTGCGGGCCTGCAGTTCCTTGCTGAGCGCGCGGATCAGGGACATCAGTCCAACGTTACCTTCCGCCGTGCCCTGGCGTCCGGCGGCGGGCGGCAATGGCGTCGACCACAAGGACCAGCATCAGCAGGAACGCCAGCGGCAGCCCGTACAAGGCGGTTGAGGTGACCCACACCGGGGCCACCGCGTTGTTGAAGGCCATGGCCATCACCGCTCCGACGGCGGCTAGCGAGAGCGCGGCAACGGCGGCGGCCAGGATCAACAGGGGCCGCCGGAAACGCTGAGGTGTCATGGAGGCAACGCTAACAGCCCGGCTTCGCCCGCGCCTCAAACCGTCAAAGTGGCCAAGGCAGGATAACCTTGGAGGAACAGACCAACACGGTCCTGGCAGTCACACCCTGAACCCGCATATCCATGCGGATGCGCTGACCGCCGGCCGCGTCCCCCGTAGAACGAAGAAGGTTGATTACGTGCCCACCGGCAAGGTCAAGTGGTATGACAAGGAAAAAGGCTTCGGCTTCCTCGCAGGCGAAGACGGCCAGGAAGTGTTCCTGCCCAAGTCCGCACTCCCCGAAGGCGTGACGGAGCTCAAGGCCGGAACCCGGGTGGAGTTCGGTGTGGCCGACGGCCGCAAGGGCGCCCAGGCCCTGGGCCTGCGCGTGCTGGACAAGACGCCGTCCATTGCCAAAGCCAAGCGGCCCAGCGCCAAGGACCTCGCGCCGCTGGTGCAGGACCTGGTCAGCGTGCTGGACAACCTCTCCGGAACGCTGTCCGCGGGGAAGTACCCGGAAGGCAACAAGGCCAAGGCCATTGCCGCCGCGCTTCGTAAGGTCGCCGACGAGCTGGACGCGTAAGGGCCCGCGATGACTCCGGAACCTGAACAGAACGCCGCCGCGACGGCCGGTGCGGCCGCCAAGGCCGCCGGCGCCAAAGCAGGATCCAAGCCGCGGTACGGTGTCCCCGTCTGGCGCACCGGCAAGCCCGATGCCTTCCTGGCCGCCGCGGTGGACGCCGCACGGACCGCCGTGGAAAGCATCGCCCCGGCCGAGCAGATCGGCCGGCACCTGGGCGCCAAGAGCGAGGGCGACCGCCTGGTGACGCACCTTTTCGAGTCCAAGCTGCCCGGCTACGGCGGCTGGCAGTGGTACGCGGTGCTCACGCGCAACTCCCGGTCCAAGGTTGTCACCGTGGACGAACTGGGCCTGCTGCCCTCCGAGGATTCGATCCTGGCCCCGGAGTGGGTGCCGTGGGCTGAACGGGTCCGCCCCGAGGACGCGCAGCAGGACGACGACGCCGCACCCGCCTCGGGTGCCGCGACGGAACCGGCCGCCGACGACGACGCCGCACCCGCCTCGGGTGCCGCGACGGAACCGGCCGCCGACGACGACGCCGCAGAGGCGCCGGCAGTGCCCGAGGACGGCGCCGGAAGCGGGGCGGCGGAGGACGATTCCGCCGTCGAGGCCGACTAGCGGTTTGGCACCGTTCGGGGGACTGCGGCGGAGGGTTTGGACATGAGGTCCACCTTCAAATCACTGCACATCCTGAACTACCGGATCTGGTTCATCGGCGCCCTGGTCTCCAACATCGGGACCTGGATGCAGCGCACCGCGCAGGACTGGCTGGTCTTTGACCACCTGAGCGACCAGGACGCCGGAGCCATGGGCATCACCATGGCCCTGCAGCTGGGCCCGCAGCTCTTCCTGGCCCCGGTGGCCGGGCTCGTGGCCGACCGCTTCAACCGCAAGCAGCTGCTCGTCCTGACGCAGTCCGCCATGGCCCTCCTGAGCGCGGCGCTCGGCGCCCTGGTGCTGTCCGGCGCCGCCCAGCTGTGGCACGTCTACATCTTTGCCCTGCTGCTGGGCGTCGTCTCCGCCCTCGACGCCCCCGTGCGCCAGACCTTTGTCTCGGAGCTGGTCCGCGACGACTACCTGCCCAACGCCGTCGCCCTCAACAGCGCCTCGTTCAACGTGGCGCGGATGATCGGGCCGGCCGTCGCCGGGGTGCTCACCGTGGCCATCGGCCCCGGCTGGGTGTTCCTGGTCAACACCGTTACCTTCCTGGCGCTGCTCCTGAGCCTGGCCAAGATCCCCGGAGCCTCATTGCGGCAGCTGCCCCGGGCGCCGGCGGGCAAGGGCAGGATCCGCGAAGGCCTGCGCTACGTGCGCTTCCGGCCGGACATTGTGGTGGTGCTCGTGGCGGTGTTCATCGTGGGAACCCTGGGACTGAACTTCGTCCTCTTCATTGCGGCCATGGTGGGCACGGAATTTGGCCTGGATGCCGGGGCCTTCGGCCTGATGAATTCGATCATGGCGATCGGCTCGGTCGCCGGCGCACTACTCTCGGCCGGGCGGGGCCGTCCGCGGATGCGCGTGATATTCGGGGCGGCCGGCGCCTTCGGCCTGGCCTCCGGCCTCGCCGCGCTGGCGCCCGACTACTTCTGGTTCGGTGTGGCCCTGGTGCCGGTCGGCCTGTTCGCGATCACCATGATGACCAGCGCCAACGGCTACGTCCAGACAACCACGGATCCGGTGATGCGCGGGCGGGTGATGGCCTTGTACATGGCGATCTTTATGGGCGGCACCCCCATCGGCGCCCCACTGGTGGGATGGGTGGCCAATGTGGCCGGGGCACGCTGGTCCATGGGCGTTGCGGCCGCCTCGGGGGTGGCCGCAGCCGTGATCGGCATGGCCTGGGTCGTCCGGGCGCAGCAGCTGCGGATCGCTTTCAACCGCCGTGCCCGCGGGCTGCGCTACTTCCGGGTCGTCCCTGCCGCAAGCCGGGACGACGGCGCCGTCGAGCGCTGAAGCGTCCCTTGCCGGGGGACGCCGGCGGCGCTACTGCTTGAGTTCGCCGACGACGAAGTCGATGCACTCCAAGAGCGCGGATACGTCGTCGGGCTCGATCGCCACGAAGGTGGCGATACGCAGCTGGTTGCGCCCCAGCTTGCGGTACGGCTCGGTGTCCACGATGCCGTTGGCGCGCAGGACCTTGGCGACGGCCGAGGCGTCAATCGATTCATCGAAGTCGATCGTGGCGATCACGTTGGAGCGGTCCTCGGCCCGGGCCACAAACGGCGTGGCGTAGGGGGAGGCCTCGGCCCAGCGGTAGATGCGGCCGGCCGAGTCGGCGGTCCGCGCGGCGGCGAAGTCGAGGCCGCCGTTGGCGTTGAGCCACTGCACCTGCGCATCCAGGGTCACCAGGGTGGCCAGGGCCGGGGTGTTGTAGGTCTGGTTCAGCCGGGAATTGTCGATGGCGGTCTGGAGATCGAGGAAGTCCGGAATCCAGCGGCCGCCGGCCTTGACCCGGGCGGCCCGTTCCAGGGCGGCCGGGGAAAACAGGCCCAGCCAGAGGCCGCCGTCGGAGGCGAAGTTCTTCTGCGGGGCGAAGTAGTACACATCCGCCTCGGCCACCTCCACGTCCAGGCCGCCGGCCGCGGAGGTGGCGTCGACCAGGACCAGGGAGCCTTCGTCGGCGCCCGGCACACGCCGGACCGGGGCAGCAACACCGGTGGACGTCTCGTTCTGCGGCCAGGCGTAAACATCGACGCCGGCCTCGGCCCGGGCCTCGGGGCGCGTGCCCGGCTCGGAGGTGATGATCGAGGATTCCGCCAGGAACGGCGCCTTATTGGTGGCGGCGGCGAACTTCGAGCCGAACTCGCCGAAGGACAGGTGCTGTGCCTTGTTCTCCACGAGGCCGAAGCTGGCGATGTCCCAGAACGCCGTGGATCCGCCGACGCCGAGGATGACCTCATAGCCTTCGGGGGCGCGGAAGAAGTCGCTGAGCCCGGTCCGGACCGACCCCACAAGGTTCTTGACCGGAGCTTGCCGGTGCGAGGTGCCCAGCAGCGTCTCCGCCGCCGCGGACAGGGCCTGGATCTGCTCCGGCCGGACCTTCGACGGGCCGGCACCAAAGCGGCCGTCCTTGGGCAGCAGGTTCGCGGGAATGGTGATGCTGGTGTCGCTCACAGTGGCTCCAATTGTCGGCTGGGTGCGTGGCGTGGCCCGGGCGGATCGTGCGTGGGCTGCGGCCGGGGACCTGCCCTTATTCTGCCCGACGGTCCCGGGCAGGCAGGAAAATCGTCCGTCACAGTCCGGTCATTGAGACGGCCCGGGCGCGGCTGTCCCGGTGTGAGGTCCGCAGATTATCCGGAGTAATTCAAAATAGGCTAGGCTGTGCGGTGATGTACGGCGGATCTCGCCGGGGCGCGTCCCGCACGCGGTACCGTGGGAATGACGCAAGGACGGCGCTCGAGGAGCTGAGCTGAATGACGGATCTGATCGATACCACCGAGATGTATCTTCGGACCATCCTGGAACTTGAAGAAGAGAACATCGTCGCCCTCCGCGCCCGCATCGCCGAACGGCTCCGTCACTCCGGCCCCACCGTGTCCCAGACCGTCGGCCGGATGGAACGCGACGGGCTGGTGGTGGTCTCCGGCGACCGGCACCTGGAACTGACCGAAGCGGGCCGCAAACGCGCCATCGAGGTGATGCGCAAACACCGGCTTGCCGAACGGCTCCTCGCCGACGTGATCGGACTCGACTGGGCCTACGTCCACGAGGAAGCGTGCCGCTGGGAGCACGTGATGAGTGAGCGGGTGGAACGGCGCATCTTCGAGATGCTGGACCACCCGACCGTGTCCCCCTACGGAAATCCGATCCCAGGGCTCGCCGACCTGGGCGGACTCCCGCAGGCGGAGGCCGCGGACGGCGTGGTCAACCTCCTCGACGCCATGGCCGGCTACGGCGCAGACTCCCGGATCACCGTGAGCCGCCTGGCCGAGCCCATCCAGGTGGAACCGGAGCTGCTGGTCCAGCTCGACGAGGGCGGAATCCGCCCCGGCGCCCGGGTCTCGCTCGAACGCGTGGGGGAGTACATCTCGGTCCGGGTCCCGGACATCGAGGGGGCCCTCGAACTGCCTCCCGAAGTCGCGGCCCACGTCTTCGTTACGCTCGGGTAACTTGTTCGGACCGCCGTCCTCAGGACCGGGGCCAAGTTGTGCACAGGCTAGATAACGAAATTATTACTGCCTGCCTTAATCGCCTATAGTTGATAACTGGCACTGATACTAAAGCGTTATCTGATCCGAAGCCGAGCTCTGCCAGCGGATCAGTCGGCGAGTCACCTTCTGGCAGAGGCGGGGGAACCACTAACGGCTGTTGATCCAACAGCCTTGGGGTGAAGTCCGCTAGCGGCAAGCAACAATCCACGAGGGCGCCCTTGGATGACCCTGTGTCTGGATGCTTGCACCGGCGGACCGGGTCTTTGATCTCTCTGACCCGAATCCGACAGCTAACTTCGCAGGCTATCCAGAGAGGAACCGTACTTGACCACCCAGACCGTCAGGGGCCGCCGTCGTGCGACCGGTCCCGCTCCGGAGCCGCGCCCGGCCGCCGTCGTAACCGTCGAGCGCCCCCGTGACGCGCACCGCGACGAACGCCGCGGCCGGCGGAGCGCCTTCCGCCAGATGACAGACTTCGCCGCCGTCAGCGGCGTCGGGCAGAAGGCCGGCATCGCTCTGGCGGCCACCGGACTGGTCCTGACCGTCACCGTCCCGGCCACCGGCCCGGTGATGGCCACCGACGCCGCCAAGACCGGCTCGGTGTCCGCCGCGGCACAGCCCGAGGTCAAGGCTTCGGCCGCCCAGATCGACTTCAACCGCACGGCTGTCACCACCAAGGGCGACCCGGACGGCAAGCTCAAGCAGCTGCTCAGCGCCCAGTCCGCCAGCACCATCACCCGTGCGGCCTCCGCCGGCAGCCTCGGGCACCCGCTGGACACGATGGTCTCCGCCTCGCCGTTCGGCTACCGGATCAGTCCCATTACGGGCGCCGTCGGAGAATTCCACCGCGGGCAGGACTACGCCGCCCAGTGCGGCACGCCCGTGCATGCCGCGGCCAGCGGCACCGTAACCTTTACCGGCTGGCACCCCTACGGGGGCGGCAACCGGGTCGTGATCGACCATGGCAATGGCCTGGAGACCACGTACAACCACTTGTCGTCCTCAACTGTCCGCGTGGGCCAGCAGGTTTCCCGCGGCGATGTGGTGGCGATGAGCGGCACCACCGGCGCCTCCACCGGCTGCCACCTCCACTTCGAGGTGATGGTCAACGGGGAAGTCGTTGACCCGCTGGGCTGGCTCTAAACCGAGCCGAGGGATCACTCGCATTTCTGTGACACGCCGTGATCTGAATGTGACATTGAGTCCCAACTGCTGTACCGTATGAAGCACGCCAACTTCTCCGAAGTTGGCGCTCTTGAGTGGATTGCCTAACTCTGCCACCGCTCAAGGTCCGTTCGCATGACATCGTCTGGCAGGGGCGGGGGAACCAATTTTGGTCTTCGCAAGAAGGCCTTGGGGTTAAGTCGCAAAGCTTCCCAGGAAGCAGCGCGGCCGGGTGACTCCCATCCGAATCCGACAGCTCACCTCGTAGGCATTGGGAGAGGCTACTTTCGTGTCTTCACGCCACAATGCTGCGCGTTCTCGCGCTGGCGAGGCTCAGTTGAGCCCGCTGAACTCCATGCTCCGCGCTGCCCTTGTCGGCGCCCGGACTGGATCTCACAACGCAGTTCCCGCTTTTGGCGCGTCTTCGCAGTACACCCTTCGCTAAAGAAACCCGTTTCGGGGCGATCCGGCGTACCCCCAAGATGCCGGAGCGTCCTCAGTCCCGCCTGAAATGAGCGCGGACAAAAGGATCACGAAAGAGAGAACTGAATGACTACTCGTGCAACCATTGCACGCCACCGCGCGGAGGTCACCAAGACCAACTCGCTGGCTGTCATTGCTAAGGCCGTCGGCGACAACGCCGGTGGTATGGGTCGCCAGGCCGCGGTTATCGCTGCAGCCTCCGGCCTGGTACTGACCAGCGGTATCGCAGCCAACGCTGCCGAGACCAACGTTCAGCGCGAGTCCACCTCCGCTTCCGCCCTGGAAGTGCAGTCCACCGCACCGGCCACGATCTCCGCGGCCTCCAGCATCGCGATCTCCTACGAGAAGCCTGCTGTTACCACCGCACCGGCCCCCGTCGAGGCTTCCAAGCCCGTCGTGAAGGTCAAGGAAGCTGCTGCTTCCACCGGCAACGCGGTGACCGCCTCGCTGGCCACGAAGGCTCCGGCTGCTGTCAGCGGCATGGGCGCTTCGATCGCCGCTGCTGCCTACGCGCAGATCGGTGTCTCCCAGGACTGCACCATGCTGGCCACCAACGCGCTGGCCGCAGTGGGCGTCAACTACCACGGCTGGCCCGCAGGTTACCTGTCCCTGGGCCGCACCGTGAGCGCCGCCGAGGCTCAGCCGGGCGACCTCGCCTACTACCAGAACGGCGGCATGGGCATGGCCCACATCGCTGTTTACGTCGGTAACGGCATGGCCGTCCACGGCGGTTGGAACGGCGGAACCACCGCGCTGTACAGCGTCAACGTCGGCTCCGGCCCGGTCTTCATCCGCGTCGGCGGCTAGGACTGGCTCCCGGTGTCCGCCGGAAGCATTGTGAAGGACCCCTGCCAGGCGGCAGGGGTCCTTTGCGTTGTACCAGGCGGGTTGCCCACCCGCGCCCGCCCCGCCCCCGACCTGCAGGCGGATTCCGCCGCCGGACCTGCTGGCCGCCCCGGCCGCGGGGCGCGGCGCGGGGCGCGGCGAAATAAAATTCGGTAAACCGGGCCTGCGGTGTTTACTCTTGTGGTGTCGATCCATAGCCCGACCATGCACAGGGCAGCCGGCCCTCGTGCCCCTGGCGGGTGCGGCCGTGAAGAGGTATGCGGATGCGCACTCTCGTTCTGAATGCTGGATATGAACCGCTGGCGGTAGTTACTTTCCGCCGGGCGCTGGTCCTTGTGCTGACAGGTAAGGCCAGTGTGGTGGCCGAAGGCGACGATCCCGTGGTGGGCCCGCAGGACATTCTCGGCCGGCCCACCGTGATCCTGCTGAACCGGTACATCAGGCCCCGTTACAACACCCTGACGGCGGTCAGCCGCAGGGGGGTGCTGCGCCGCGACAACCACCGTTGCGCTTACTGCGGCAAGGCGGCCCATACCATTGACCACGTCCAGCCCAAGTCCCGGGGCGGCGCGGATTCATGGGAAAATCTCGTCGCCGCCTGCCTGCGCTGCAACAACGCCAAAGGGGACCATACCCCCGGGGAAATGGGCTGGAAACTCGGCTTCGTCCCCGGTCCGCCCAGGGGCACCATCTGGCAGATCAAGGAATTGGAGAAGCCCACCCCGGCCTGGGACCCGTTCCTGCTTCCCGAAAAGGCACACTGAGCCTCCCGTCCTGACGCCCGGCGCGGGCCGCTGCGGCTAGGCTGGGCGGGTGGAATTCGACGCCGTAATCCTCGCCGGGGGCAGGTCCTCCCGGCTCGGCGGCGTGCCCAAGGCCCGCCTGACGGTAGCCGGCGCCACCTTGCTGGAGCTGGCCCTCAAGGCGGCCGGCGGAGCCCGCCGGATCGTGGTGGTCGGGCCGGACACGGGCGGCCTCCCGCCCCAGGTGCTCAGCTGCCGCGAAGAGCCCCCGTTTGCCGGACCCGCCGCCGCCATCGCCGCAGGCCTCGCCGCCCTGGCCGGGGCAGACGCCGGTGCCGGGGAACGTACTGCCGGCCGACCCGCGGCCCACACCTTGGTGCTCGCCTGCGACATGCCGCGGGTGGCCGCCGCCGTCGGCGCCCTGCTGGCGGCGGCGGACGGCCCGGCCGAAGGTCCGGGCGGCGGCCGCGACGGGGTCATGGCCGTGGCGCGGGATGGACGCTCCCAGCCCCTCGCCGGTCTTTATCGCACAGCCGCGCTACAACGCGCCGTCGGCGACGCGGCCCGGCGCAACGCGCTCGAGGGGGGCTCCGTCTTCGCCCTGCTTGCTAGTCTTGAACTGCGGACGGTTCCGGTTCCGCCGGGGTCCACCGACGACGTGGACACCTGGGATGACGCTTCCGCCCTGGGGGTTTCAGACCCCGGTCCAGGCCGGCCCGGCAACGGGCGGCCGAATTCGACTTTGGAGGCAAACGGTGAAAAGCCAGGATGAGACGCTGGAGGACTGGTGCCGGGCACTGCTCCAGGCCCTGGAACTCGAAGACGTCGAAATCGACATTAACGAAGTGCTGGGACTGGCCGGCGTGGCCGCGCACTCCGTCGTCCGACCCGCAGCTCCGCTGACCACCTTCATAGCCGGGTTCGCTGCCGGACTGGCTTCCGGCTCCGGGCAGGCGCCGGACAGTGTGTCCATGCAGGCCGCCATGGGCGTGGCCCGGAAACTCGCGAAGGACTACGCCGCCGCCGAGGCACCCGGGGCATGACGCCTGAGCCGCCCACGAGCAGTACCGGCGCCGAGGACGGCGCCTCCGGCGACCCGGCCGAGGCTCCGCACCGGCACCTTGCGCACGGCTGGCAGGAGGCACGGCAGCTGGCCTTCGACTGCGCCACCCCCATCCCGGCCGCGCCGGTGCCGCTCCGGCACGCCCTCGGGCGGACGCTGGCGGAGGATCTGACGGCGCTGCACGACATGCCGCACTACGCCTCCTCCGCGATGGACGGCTGGGCGGTCAACGGCAGCGGGCCCTGGATCCTCGCCGAGCCCGGCCAGCGGCTGGCCCCTCACCAGGGAAGCCCCATCGCGACCGGCGGGCTAATCCCGGCGGGCGCAAAGGCCGTTCTCCGCAGCGAGAGCGGCGTCATCGCCCCGGACGAAGACGGGCTGCCGGTCCTCAAACTCGGCGGCGGGGCCAAACCCGGGGAACCGCGCAACGGCGACCACATTCGCAAAGCCGCGGAGGAGGCCGCCGTCGGCGAGGTGCTCATCAAGGCAGGCGCCGTACTCAACCCCGCCCACCTGGCCCTGGCGGCCCTCGCCGGACACGACGCGCTGCCGGTCCTCGGCAAGCCCGTCGTCCGGCTTGTCTTTACCGGTTCCGAGGTCGTCAGCAGCGGCGTCCCCCAACCGGGCGAGGTACGGGACACCTTCGGGCCGCAACTGGCCGCCGTCGTGGAAATGCTCGGCGGGATCTACGCCGGTGAGGTCAAGATCGGCGACGCCGACGCCGACTGGCTCGCCGCCCTCGAGGACACCGACGCCCCGGCGGCGGAGCGGGGCACGGCCGCCGGCGACGCCGCGGAGCCGCTGCCGGCCGACGTCGTCATCACCACCGGCGGCACGGGCCGCTCCGGCACCGACCATCTCCGGCGCACGGTCGCGGCACTGGGCGGCCGGCTGCTCATCGACGGCATCGCCATGCGACCGGGCCACCCTGCCGTGCTGGCCGAACTGCCCGACGGGCGTTTTGTGATCGGGCTGCCCGGGAATCCCCTGGCGGCCATGATGGCGCTGTCCACCCTCGGCGCCCCGCTGCTGGCCGCCCTCGGGCACCGCTCTGCCCCGCCGGTGGTTGAAGTCCCGTGCGGGACCATGATCGATCCCGACCCGGGCCGGACCCGGCTGATGCCGTTCCGCATGCTGTACGGGATGGCCTCCCCGGCCCAGTACACCGGCCCGGGCATGATGCGCGGGCTGGCCGCGGCCGACGGCGTCCTGGTGGTCCCGCCGCACGGCGTGCAGCTGGGCGAGCCGGTGCCGGCGTTCGCGCTGCCGTGGGGCGCGGCCCTGCCCCAGGCCACCCCGGCCAAGACGGCCGCGAAGCCGGCCACGAAACGTGCCGCCCGGAAGCCGGCCGCGGACGGCCCGGTGGACTGGAGCGCGCTGCTTGGCTGAGGCGCGGAGGCAGTTCATGATGGATCCAGGGGCGGGCCGCCGCGGGCGGCCGGACCCAAATGCAATGCTGATGAGGAGTATCCAATGGGCCGCGTGACACAGCGCCGCAAGGTGCACAAATTTGTCCTGGACGGCTCGCCGCAGGCGCTGGAGTTTCCGGTCCGGCACCGGGAGGACGTGCTGGCGGTCGAGGAGCCGCTCGAAATCCGTCTCGGCAGCCTCTCCTACTCCGTCACGATGCGGACGCCGGGCAGCGACTTCGACCTCGTCGCCGGTTTCCTGGTCTCCGAAGGGGTCATCTGGGAACCGGAGCAGCTCGTCTCATTGCGGTTCTGCGCCGGCGAGGATGAGGACGGAGCCCAGACGTTCAACGTGGTGGAGGCGCAGCTGCGCCCCGACGTCGTTCGGCCCGACACCGGGCGTAACTTTTTCACCTCCAGCTCGTGCGGGATCTGCGGCACCGACTCGATCGATGCCGTGCGCAAGTCCTCGCACTTCAGCCCCGCCGGCGACCCGCTGACCGTCCCGGTGGAGACGCTCGCCTCGCTGCCGGACCGGCTGCGCGAAGCCCAGGCCGTCTTCGACGTCACCGGCGGCGTCCATGCAGCGGGACTCTTCCGGATTTCCGACGACGGCGACGCCGAGTTGCTCTGCCTGCGCGAAGACGTGGGCCGCCACAACGCGGTGGACAAGGTGGTGGGTTGGGCGCTCCGCGAGGGCCTGTTGCCCCTGAGCGGCACCGTGCTCCAGGTCTCCGGCCGGGCATCCTTCGAACTGGTGCAGAAGGCCTCGCTGGCCGGGATCCCGGTGCTGGCCGCCGTCAGTGCGCCCTCCAGCCTGGCCGTGGAACTGGCCGAGGCCAGCGGGATGACGCTCGCCGGGTTCAGCCGGGGCACCACCCTCAACGTCTACGCCGGCCACGAACGCGTGTCCCCGCCGGAAGCCACCGCCTAGGCGCGCGTTGGCTTAACCGCGGCGGCCGACGTAGATTTTATCCATCGACTGGATACGCGACTCGAACTGATCACGAACCACCGGCACCAGCGCGAAGAGGATCACATTGCACGACGACCGCCGTCTCACGGAAGTCCGGCTGGACCGCTTTGTGCGCGAACGCATCACCCCCGCGGTCTACCCGCGCACCGCGCCGCTCACGCTGAGCAGCTGGGACGCACCCGGCGAACCGGTCCCGGCGCTGGAGGCACTGCGGCAACACTTCACGCCGCAGGAGCCGGGCGAGGCCTGGGGGAGGCCCTGGAGCACGAAGTGGCTGCGGCTGCAGGGGGACGTGCCCGATTCCTGGGGCAACGCACCGGACACGTCCGTGGAGATCCTGGTGGACCTTGGCTTCAGCATCGACCTGCCGGGTTTCCAATGCGAGGGCACGGCGTGGCGGGCCGACGGCACCGTGATCAAGGCGATCTCGCCGCGGAACCAGTACATTCCCTTGAAGCTGTTGGGCAGCGGGATGTCCGTGGACTTTTACGTCGAGGCGGCGGCCAACCCGGACCTGTCCCAGGGCTGGACCTTCGCGGCTACCCCCTACGGCGACAAGGCGACCGCCGGGTCCGAGCCGCAGTACCGGCTGGGCCCGATCGTCATCGCCGAGCTCAACCAGGGGGTGTGGGAGCTGCGGCAGGACATCTGGACCCTCAGCGGGCTGATGCACGAACTGCCGATGGAGCTGCCGCGCCGGCACGAGATCCTCCGCGCGCTCGAACGGATGCTCGACGTCATGGACCCCGACGACGTACCCGGCACGGCGGCTGTGGGCCGGGCGGCGCTCGCCGACGTGCTGGCCCGGCCGTCCTACGCCTCCGCCCACCAGCTCCTTGCCACCGGCCACGCGCATATCGACTCCGCCTGGCTGTGGCCGGTCCGGGAAACCATCCGCAAGTGCGCGCGGACGTTCTCCAACGTCGTCGCGCTGATGGACGAGGACCCCGAATTCGTCTTCTCCTGCTCCTCGGCGCAGCAGCTGGCCTGGATGAGGGAGTACTACCCTGAGCTGTTCGGGCGCATCCGGGAAAAGGTCAAGACCGGCCAATTCGTCCCGGTGGGCGGCATGTGGGTCGAGTCCGACAGCAATATGCCGGGAGGCGAAGCCATGGCCCGCCAGTTCCTGGAAGGCAAGAGCTTCTTCCTGGCCGAGTTCGGCGTCGAGTGCCGGGAAGCTTGGCTGCCGGACACCTTCGGCTACTCCGCCGCCATGCCGCAGATTGTCAAGGCCGCCGGGAGCCGCTGGTTCCTGACCCAAAAGATTTCCTGGAACCAGGTCAACCGGATGCCGCACCACACTTTTAACTGGGAAGGGATCGACGGCACTCGGATCTTCACGCACTTCCCCCCGGTGGACACCTACAGTTCCGAAATCAGCGGCCGGGAACTCGCGCATGCCGAGCGCAACTACCGGGACCACGGCCGGGGCACCATGTCCCTGCTGCCCTTCGGCTACGGCGACGGCGGCGGCGGGCCCACCCGCGAAATGCTCGCCGCGGCACGGCGCACCGCGGACCTCGAAGGGTCCCCGCGGGTCCGGATCGGCGCGGCCGCGGACTTCTTCGCCGCCGCCGAGGCGGAGTACCCGGGGCTCCCGGTCTGGGTGGGCGAAATGTACCTCGAGCTGCACCGGGGCACCTACACCAGCCAGGCGAATACCAAACGGGGCAACCGGCGCAGCGAACACCTGCTCCGCGAAGCCGAGCTGTGGTGCGCCACCGCGGCCGTCCGCGCCGGCGCCCGCTACCCGGCGGCGGAGCTGAAGCGGCTCTGGCGGCTGGTGCTGCTGCAGCAGTTCCACGACATCCTTCCGGGCAGCTCGATCGCCTGGGTGCACCAGGACGCCGAGCGGAATTACGCCGCCGTCGCCCGCGACCTGGAGGCGATCATCGCCCAGGCCGCCGCGGCCGTCCTGGGGGAGGGCAGCCAGGAGTTTCTGCTGAACGCCGCCCCGCACAGCCGCCTCGGTGTCCCGGCGCTCGCGGCCGCCGTCCCTGCCCGCGCCGCGGTCCCCGTGCAGGCCACGGATGCCCGGGGCGGCTTCGTGCTCGACAACGGGATCATCCGCGCCGAGGTCAACGACCACGGCCTGCTGGTCTCGTTTACGGACCACGCCAGCGGCCGCGAGGCTATTGCGCCGGGGGAGTTCGGCAACCTCCTCGAACTGCACCGGGACACCCCGAACGAATGGGACGCCTGGGACATCGACGCGTTCTACCGCCGCAACGTCACCGCACTGACCGAGGCCCGTTCCGTGACGCTGGAACGCGACGGGGACGCCGCCGTCGTTGTGGTGAAACGGCTGGCCGGCGGCTCCGCCGTGACCCAGCGGATTCGGCTGGAACCAGGCGCGCCGTCGCTGGCCATCTCCACCGCGGTGGACTGGCAGGAACGCGAGAAGCTGCTCAAGCTCGGCTTCGCGTTCGACGTCCGGGCCGACCGCTCCGCCTCGGAAACGCAGTTCGGCCACGTCTTCCGGCCCGCCCACCTCAACACCTCGTGGGAGGCGGCCAAATTCGAGATCTGCGCGCACCGCTGGATCCACGTGGCCGAGCCCGGCTACGGCGTCGCGGTCTCCAACGCCGCGAGCTACGGCCACGACGTCACCCGCGCCATCCGCGAGGACGACGGCGGCACCACCACCACGGTCCGTGTCTCGCTGCTGCGGGCGCCCAAGTTCCCGGACCCGAACGCGGACCGCGGCCCGCACGAACTGACCGTCACCGTGCGTCCCGGCGCCGCCATTGCCGACGCCGTCGAGGAGGGCTACCGCACCAACCTCGCCCCGCGGGTGGTCAAGGGGGCCCGCGGAGTGGAACCGCTTGTCTCCGTCTCCCATCCCGCCCTGGTGGTCGAAGCGGTCAAACTTGCCGAGGACGGCTCGGGCGATGTGATCGTGCGGGTCTACGAATCCCTGGGGGAACGCTCCTCCGGCACGGTTTCGGCCAATTTTGCAGCTACGGGGGTGCACACCGTGGATCTGCTGGAGCGGCCCGTGGATGCCCCGGGGGTCACCGCCCGGGACAGCGCCGCAGAACTGGCGCTGCGGCCCTTCCAGCTGGTGACCCTGCGGTTCCAGCTGACGCCTGCGGGCCAGTCGGGCGGCGGCGGAACCTACCTGCCCGTTAAACAGGCTGAGTGGGAGCGGTCCTTCCGGACCGCTACCACTCATCCCCCCAATGGCGCTTGGACGTGTCGCTCGGCTCCGTAAGACTGAATCCCCATTCACGAACCCGGCTGGCGTTTTCACACATTTATGATTCTGCCACGCTCTAATGATTTTGTGAACGCCCAGGCCTAGTTTTTACGGAACGTTGCGGGAGTGTTATCTGGCGGGGCCGCGATCCGGCCGGACAACCAGAAAATAAGCAGGCCCAGTACGTAGCCGAGCACCGCAACATAGTTGACGAGCATGCGGGCCGGATCCCACGGGTCCGGGGCGAACGACGCCGGCACGCTGACGATCGCCGCGGCCGCCCCCACCAGGGTCATTGCCGCTCCGGCCCGCACGAGCCACGGCAACTGTGTCCCGATCGCGGCGGCCAGCGGAGGCAGCATGATGAGCGAGACAAACGCCGGGTAGCTCCGCCCGGCCGCCGCGTAGAACGGGGCAAGAGCGGCGTTCAGGCCGCTGTCGTCGGACTGGGCCTCAAGTCCCGCCGAGGAACCTCCGGTGTCCATCAGCACGAATGTCACTGTCACCGCGAGGCATGCCGCGGCCCGCCCCCAACGTCCCGGGGCGCCGGTGATCAGGCGCCGGGCGCGGGCGGCGCCAAGCCCCTTGGCCAGCCGTACGCCGACCAGGAAGACCATTCCGAAAACGAAGAAGCGCAGGATCAGGTTGGTCAGGTTCCAGCTCCCCAGCGCCCCGTCGATCGCCAAGTAGGGCTCCGGGATGCTGAGCAGGCTGCACAGCGTGGCGAGGAAGAGGATCCCGAAAACAGTCCGGTTGCGCCCGCGCAGGGCGTCGGGAATCCGGACGACCGTGGCGAGGCCGCAAACGATCAGCGTCCCCCACTGAAGCACTGCCATGTTTCTGCACTCCTAATCCGGTGCCGTGGCCGCTGGATCGGGGCGCCGGTTCCGCGGCGACGGGTGGGCCCGGAGTTTGGCCATCCAGATCAGGGCCAGTCCCAATACGTAGCAGAGGATAGCGGTGTAGTTCACAATGAACCGCAGGATGCCCAGGCCCGGCGGGATCATCGGAAACAGCAGGCTCAAGGCGATGGCCACGGCACCCACGGACAGGAGCAGCGCCGCCGTCCGGATGAGGGCCGGGAGGCGGCTGCGGAGCACCCCGATCGTGGCCGGCAGGAGGACGAGCGCGACGTAGCTGGGGTACAGCCGTCCCGCCGCCCCGTAGTACTCGACCAGCATGGCGTTGCGGGCATCCTTCGCGGCGATCGCCTCCAGCCCGGCAGAGGACCCCGCCGTGTCCATGAACAGGAACGTCACGATCACGGCCACGCCGGCAATGGCGAGGGCAACGGCCCCGGCCCGGCCGGTGATCAGCGTCAGCGCGCGACGTCCCCCGAAAGCCCTCGCAACGCGGATGCCCACCAGGAGGATGGCGCCAAAAATGATGAAGCGGAGGATCAGGTTGGCCAGGTTGCGGCCTCCCAGCACCTGGTCGATGGCCACATAAGGCGCCCGCATGCTGAGCAGGATCGCTACGGTCATCAGCAGCAGGATGCCAAAGAGCAGGCGGTTCTCGCCGCGGCGTGCGCTCGGGATCCTGGCCGCGGCCAACGCGCCGCAGACGGCCAGGGTGGACCATTGCAGGATTTCGATCATCCCAGGTTCTCCCAAATTTTTTCCGTTTGCGCTTGTTCTTGTTCCTGGCGGCGCAGCGTCCTTCCCAGCGCCTGCAACCGGTCGCCGGCCAGCACGGTGAGTTCACCGTCGGAGAGTGCATCCAGCGCCGCCTGCCGCGCGCCGGGCAGCCAGCCGGCCTCGGCTTCGGTGACCAGCCCCGTGGCGACGAGCCCGCCGGTGAAACCGACGCCCGCGGCGCGCGAGGTCGCCACGGCGAGTTCGGGGGAGAGCCGGTTGGCGGTCAGTTGTGCAGAGTAGTTCTGTGGCGCGATCCCGGTGGCCGCCGACACCCGGTGCCGGAGGTCGCCGTCGTCGATGGCGTCCACCCAGTTCCGCACCGAGGTGGCGTGCGGGGCCGGACGCAGCGCCGGGGTGGCCGCGCCGCCCGGCGCGGTGCGTGCGATCACGGCGTGCAGCAAATCCGTGGTCGCGATCTGGCTGACCAGCTCGGCAGGCGTGGGCGGCCGCGGTGGACCCGTCAGACCGGCATAGCTCTCGAAGCTGGCGAGGCCGTCCAGGGGGTTGAGGCCCAGGGCCCGGCTGATGCTCACGACCGAGGATTCCGCGACCTTGCCGCGCACCAGTTGCTGCGCCAAGGTGGTTCGTTTGACGCCGGAGATGCGACAAATGTCGGCGGTGCTCATCGCCGGGGCGACACGGTGAAGCCAGTGTTGGAACGCCTTGGCGGGTAATGGCATCTAGGGGCTTCCTGCGTCGTGGAATCAAAGAGCGGGGCTAGCTTGCGATTTTACCTGCTCGTGTTCTTCAACTATGCTAGATGCTCGAACCCGCTGGTCCGTACACCCCCCAAGTCCGGACCAGCGGGTTCTTCTATGCCCCGCAGCAGGTCCGTGGATTTTCGCGGGGATTCCCTCCCACCCGGCCGCCCGCGGCCGTCCGTTTTGGCCCCCGGTGAGAGAATGGACTAATGACTGCAACCCTTGTTGCCAAGGACCTTTCCGGTGGTCACGACCACCGCACCCTCTTCTCCAAACTCTCCCTCACCGTCGCGCCCGGCGACGTCGTCGGCGTCGTGGGCGCCAACGGCGCCGGCAAGTCCACGCTGCTGCGGCTGCTCGCCGGCGTCGACGAACCGCAGGAGGGCACGGTCAGCCTGGCCCCGGCCGACGCGTTTGTCGGCTGGCTGCCGCAGGAACACGAACGGATCGACGGCGAAACGGTCGCTGGCTACATCGCCCGGCGCACCGGCTGCGGACCGGCGACGGCGGAGATGGAAGCCACCGCGGAGGCGCTGGGGACCGGCGCCCCCGGCTCCGAGGACGCCTACTCCGTGGCGTTCGACAGCTGGATGGCCTCCGGCGCCGCGGACCTCGAGGAGCGGATTCCCCCGGTGCTGGCGGACCTGGGCCTGGAGGTGGGACCCGACGCCGCGATGACCGGGCTCTCCGGCGGTCAGGCCGCCAGGGTGGCCCTCGCTGCGCTGCTGCTGAGCCGCTTCGACATCGTGCTGCTGGACGAGCCCACCAACGACCTGGACCTCGGCGGCCTGGCCAAGCTGGAGGCCTTTGTCCAGGGGCTCCGCGGCGGCGTTGTGCTGGTCTCACACGACCGGGAATTCCTGGCCCGCTGCGTCACCACGGTGGTGGAACTGGACCTCGCGCAAAACGCCGTCGCGGTGTACGACGGCGGCTACGAGGCCTACCTGGAGGAACGCGCCGTCGCGCGCCGGCACGCCCGCGAACGCTACGAGGAGTTCGCCAACACCAAGGCAGACCTCGTCGCCCGGGCCCGCACGCAGCGCGAATGGAGCTCCCAGGGCGTCCGGAACGCCATGAAAAAAAGCCCGGACAATGACAAGATCCGCCGCGCCGCGAATACCGAGTCCTCCGAGAAACAGGGCCAGAAGGTCCGGCAGATGGAATCCCGGATCGCCCGGCTTGAGGAAGTCGAGGAACCCCGGAAGGAGTGGCAGCTGCAGTTCAGCATCGGGGCGGCGCCGCGCTCCAGCGCCGTCGTCGCCACCCTGCGCGACGCCGTGGTGCACCAGGGGGACTTCACCCTGGGCCCGGTGAACCTGCAACTGAACGCCGGCGAGCGGATCGGCATCACCGGGCCCAACGGCGCCGGCAAGTCCACCCTGCTGCGCCTCCTCCTCGGGGTCACCAGGCCCGACGCCGGCGACGCCTCCATGGGCGCCTCCGTGGCGGTGGGGGAAATCGACCAGGCCCGCGGGCTGCTGGCCGGGCACCTCAAACTTGCCGACGCCGTCGAGGCCGTCCTGACAGACCAAACCCCGGCCGAGGTCCGCACCCTGCTGGCCAAGTTCGGCCTCAAAGCCGACCACACCGCCCGGACCGTGGATTCGCTGTCGCCCGGCGAACGGACCCGGGCCGCGCTGGCCCTGCTGCAGGCCCGTGGCGTGAACCTGCTGGTCCTCGACGAACCGACCAACCACCTGGATCTTCCCGCGATCGAACAGCTCGAGGAAGCCCTCGAAAGCTATGACGGCGCCCTGCTGCTGGTCACGCACGACCGCCGGCTGCTGGAAAACGTCCGCCTGGACGTGCGCTGGCACGTCGTCGACGGCGTCGTCACCGAACTGCAGGGCGCGAGCGCCCCGAAAGGCACCAACACATGAGCATGGACCGGGTTGCCTGGAGCTCCCTCTACAACATCACCCGCGCCTCGTCCGGCTCCAAGCCGTTCTCCAAGGAACTCCTCAAGCGCGTCTTCGGATTCGCGCGGCCGCACCGCGCCCGGCTGATCGCCTTTGTGCTGCTCTCCATCGTGATGGCGGTCCTGGCGGTCGCGACGCCCGTGCTCGCCGGCCAGGTGGTGGACGCGATCATTGCCAAGGCGGAGGCCGGAACGGTGCTCTGGCTCGCCGCGCTGATCGCGGTGGTGGCCGTCGCCGAGGCCGGACTGGGCCTGGTGACGCGCTGGCTGTCCTCCACGATCGGCGAAGGCGTCATCGTGGACCTGCGCACCAAGGTCTTCGACCACGTGCAGAAGATGCCGATCGCGTTCTTCACCCGCACCCGCACCGGGGCCCTCGTCAGCCGGCTTAATAACGATGTGATTGGCGCGCAGTCCGCCTTCGCCGGCACGCTCTCCGGCGTCGTCAGCAATGTGGTGGCGCTGGCCCTCACCCTGGTGGTGATGCTGAACAAGTCCTGGCTGGTGACCGTCCTGGCCATGATCCTGCTGCCGATCTTCCTGATCCCTGCCCGCCGGATGGGCTCCAAACTGGCCGAGCTGCGCCGCGAAGCCGCCGAGCACAACGCGGCCATGGGCACCCAGATGACTGAACGCTTCTCCGCCCCCGGCGCCACCCTCGTGAAGCTCTTCGGCCGCCCGGACGAGGAATCCCGGGAGTTCGCGCTCCGGGCCGGCCGGGTCCGGGACATTGGCGTCCGCACCGCGATGCTGCAGTTCACCTTCGTCACGGCCCTGACCCTCGTCTCCGCCCTGGCCCTGGCCCTGGTCTACGGCCTGGGCGGCTGGCTCGCCCTCGGCGGGCAGCTCGCCGCGGGCGACGTCGTCGTGTTGGCGCTGCTCCTGACCCGCCTCTATGCGCCGCTCACCGCCTTGTCCAATGCCCGGGTGGAAATTATGAGCGCCCTGGTCAGCTTCGAGCGTGTCTTCGAGATCCTGGATCTCAAGCCGCTCATCCAGCAGAAGCCGGACGCGGTGGAATCGCCGCGCGGCCCGCTGTCCGTGGAGTTCGACGACGTCCGCTTCTCCTACCCCTCGGCGGACAAGGTCTCGCTGGCCTCCCTCGAGGACGTCTCCACCCTGGATACCCGCGGCGGCGAGGAAGTGCTGCACGGCATCAGCTTCCGGGTGGAACCGGGCCAGACCGTGGCCTTGGTGGGTTCCTCGGGCGCCGGGAAGTCCACCATCGCCCAGTTGCTCTCCCGGCTCTACGACGTCGATTCGGGCGCCGTCCGCTTCGGCGGAACGGTGCCCGGCACGGGCGTGGACGTCCGCGACCTCACCTTCGATTCGATGCGGCAAACCCTGGGCATGGTCACCCAGGACGGGCACCTGTTCCACGAGAGCATCGCCTCCAACCTGCGCCTGGCCCGGCCCGGCGCGAGCGAGGAGCTGATGTGGGACGTGCTGCGCCAGGCCCGGCTCGAGGACATGATCCGGTCCCTGCCGGACGGGCTGGACACCGTGGTGGGGGAGCGCGGCTACCGGCTTTCCGGCGGCGAACGGCAGCGGCTCACCATCGCCCGGCTGCTGATCGCCCAGCCGCGGATCGTGATCCTCGACGAGGCCACGGCCGCGCTGGACTCGACCAACGAAGCCGCGGTGCAGGAAGCGCTCGGCGCCGCGCTCGAGGGCCGCACCGCCGTCGTGATCGCCCACCGGCTCTCCACGATCCGCGCCGCCGACGCCATTCTGGTGGTCGAGGACGGCCAAATTGTGGAACGCGGCACTCACAACGAGCTGCTCGCCGCCGAGGGGCGCTATGCGGAGCTGTACCGCACCCAGTTCGCCGAGGCCACCGCGGTGGCCGCGGAGGCAGTGCCGGAACTCTAGTCCCGCTTGGTCCTCGCCGCGAGGACGGGCAGCACATAGTCCGTCAGCAGGGGCGCCAGATCGTCCGGCAGCTCGGCGGACAGGTCCAGCCAGCGGATCTCGGCGATCTCGGCCGAAGGGTGGGCGGTCCAGCGTCCGGGGGCCGTGAACACCGTGGCCTCGATCTGCGTGGCGGCCTCGTTCGCGGCGTGGGCCAGCCAGCTGCCGAAGGGCTCCAGGTCCTGCGCTGCGACGATGATTCCCACTTCCTCCTCGAGTTCGCGGGAGGCTGCCTGGGCGGCGGTTTCGCCGGCTTCGGGTTTTCCTCCCGGGTGCATGAACTTGTCCGTGCCGCGCTTGCGGACGGTCAGCAGGCGCCCGGCGTCGTCAAAGACGCAGACGGCGGAGACTACAATCCGGGGATTCGCGGCCCTGTGCAGCACCGAGTCGAGGAGCAGGTCCTTGGCCGGGCCGGTGACGTCCCAGCGGTAGTGGAATTCGTCCGGCCCGAGCCTCGTGTACTTGACCCGGTAGGTGTCGGGGTCGCACCAGTGCTCATCCCGGTGGTCCTCGCCGCCGAAGCCGATGCGGTGGAACGGGCGGCCGTCGGGGAAGAACACGTCCATGGTGTCCGGCGTTGCCCCGGGCCGGAGAAGGTACTCCCGGCTGGCCGGCCCTGCAAACGGCGCGCCGCCGGCAGGGGTCCACGCCACGGTGCCTTCTTCGCGGAGGCGGAGACCGCCGTCGTCGGTTCCGGTGAAGCTGACGACGCCGGTAAAGGTTCCGTGGCTGCCGTCCGCGCGGTCCACCAGGGTGCGGTCCACCTGCCAGTTGCCGCGCAGGTAGTTTCGCAGGTCAAAGCGCCGTTCTTCAGGGTGCCCGGCGCCTGGCATCTGGGAGTTCAAGTGCCCTCGATTGGAATCGAACCAACGACACCGGCTTTAGGAGAGCCGTGCTCTATCCACTGAGCTACGAGGGCGGGCGTGCGGGTGGGCGGCGGTCGGCCGGCCCGTCCGGACACGGATACCAGCATACAAGGTGAGGGCACGTACTACGCTCTTCGCATGACAGCCTCTGCCGCGACCGCCTCCCGGGAGCTCATCTACATCCCCGACGTTGCCTCCACCCGGTTCTACCTCGGCGCCCTCGCCAAACTGAGCGTGCTGCAGTACTTCGTCGCGGAGGCCGCCGTCATTGGCGCCTGGGCGGGCCCGGAACGGTACAGCCGGCGCGCCGGCTACATCAGTGACCTCGGCGCGCTGCACTGCGGCGAGTTCTCCGGCCGGGACGTCTGCTCACCCGCCCACCTGCTGATGAACGCCTCGTTCGTGGTCCAGGGGATCGGGATGATGGTCGGGGCGCTGCTGCTGAGCTCCGCCGTGATCGGCGTCGCGGCCCGGGCCGGGGCACGGCTGGCCGTGGCCCCGGGGCGGCGCTCGCCGTCGGCCGCCGCGTTGGCCGCCCGCTCGCTGAGCCTGACCGCCGGCGCCGGGACCGTGGTGGTGGGGCTGGTGCCCGAAGACGCCGGCTCCGGCTGGCATCTGGTGGGCGCACTGATGTACTTCGCCGCGGGTGGCCTGGCGCTGCTGCTGGTCGGCTGGCTGTGGCGCCGCCAGACACCCCTGGGCTGGTTCATCCTGGCCTGCGGTGCCGTCTCGCTGGCCGCGCTGGTGGCCGGAGGGCTGACGGGAATGCGGGTGCCGGAACCGGGAACGCTGGAACGGCTGATGGGGTACCCCATCACCATCGGCATGGCGGCGCTGGGGCTGGTGGTCGCCCAGCGCGTCCGGCAGGAGCTCGTTGCCCGAAAGCGCGCGTTTGGGGGAGGGGAATAGGACACCCGGACTGGTCCGTGCGGCTTCTGGGATTGCCGGCGGCGGGTTGGCGGCGGCACTTTTGGAGAATCTGGGGCGCGGGGTGTCTTATGTCTCATCTGCCCGCTGGCTTGCACTATCATGAGGGCATTCGCCGGAACGGTCCGGTGCCTCGTGCAGGACCTGGCTCCAGCGCACGCCGAATTGCCGACTTTGTAGTCTTTGGGGACAAATGTCTGATCAGCTAGTTGTGCCGGGACCGGCAACGACAGTTTTCGGCGACCCGGCAGCGACTCGTCCGCTCCCGGCCGCGGCCTGCCGGGCTGCGCTCCGATGACGGTTGAAGCGCCGGTCGCGCCGGACGCACCCGATGAGGAACTCCCCGCAGAACCCCCAACCCCTGCAGCGGCGCCTGCCGGCGCGGCGCCGTCCTTGTTGACCAGGGAGCCGGCCGCGGAGCCGGTGATCGGCGTCCGGCAGCTCGACGGCGGCATCATCGAAGTAGCGCTGCCGCCGAACCGCGAGATCGGGGGCCCCGAAGCCCGGGTGGCCGGAGCGGCCGTACGCGCACTCGCCGACGGCAGGCGCCTGCCGGTGGTGCTGATCATCTCCGGCGTCGTTGGCGTCAGCGTGGAAGCGCGCCAGGTCTATGCCGGTTCGATTGCCGCCGCAGCGTTCGCGCTGGTGGGGGAGAGCCCCGTGGACCGCGTGATCGCCCACTACCTGCTGCGTTCAAGATCCGAAACAATCCCGGCGGAGTTTTTCCTTTCGCGCGCGGAAGCCCTCGAGTGGTTAAGGCCGTATACGAGTGAATAGTGAAGTTCCAGACCCCCGGCTCCATAGCCTCGTCGAGGGCATCGTCCGGATCGCCAGCGGCGACCTCAGCACCAGGATTCCCCACTCCGGTGCGCGCGACGACGTCGCTGCGGTGATTGCCGGCATCAACCTGATGGCCGACGACCTGCAGACCATCTACCAGGAGCTCGAAGAGCGCGTGGAGAGCCGGACGGCCATGCTGCGACAGGCGCAGGTGGAGCTGGAACGGATGGCGCTCACCGATCCGCTGACCCAGCTGGCCAACCGCACCGCGCTGAATTCGGTGCTCAGCCACGCCCTCGCCGAGACCTCTCGCGGCGAGCTGCCGCCGGCGCTGCTGATTCTCGACCTCGACTCCTTCAAGGGCATCAACGACACGCTGGGGCACAGCGCGGGGGACGACGTCCTGCGCGTGATCGCCCGGCGGCTCCAGGACGCGGTCCGGGTGACCGATACCGTGGCCAGGCTGGGCGGCGACGAATTTGCCGTGATGCTGCCGAAATCCAACCTCGTGCGTGCCCGGCGGGTCGCCAACAGGATCCTCAAGGCACTCAGTGAGAGCCTGGACATCGGCGATCTCCGGATCACCTGCGGCACCAGCATCGGCGTGCGCGTGGCTGAACCCGGACAGTCCGTCGACGACCTCGTGATGGAAGCCGACACGGCCATGTACGCCGCCAAGGCCCAGCCGCACAGCGGGATCAAGGTCTTTGAGCCGGCGCTGCTCTACGCCCGGCGGCTGCAGAGCCTGATGGTCACCGAGATGCGCGAGGCAATCCTGCATGACCAGTTAACGCTGCACTATCAGCCGGTGGTGGAGCTCGCCACCGGGCGGATTGAGGGAGTTGAGGCGCTGGTGCGCTGGAACCACCCCGAGCGCGGGCTCCTGATGCCGGACCAGTTCATTCCGCTGGCCGAGGAGACCGGAATGATCGTGGAGCTGGGCCACTGGGTCCTGCGCAACGCCGTCCGTCAGCTGCGCGACTGGCAGGACCGGTTGCCGCTGGACAGCCAGTTCTCCGTCCGGGTCAACATCTCTACTACCGAGTTGCAGAACCTTGAGCTGATTGAACACGTCCAGGACATCCTGCGGGAGACCGGGGTTGATGCTGCGAACCTCATCATCGAGCTGACGGAGTCCATGGCCGTCACCGGCGGGGATGTGGACAAGTACTCCCTCAGCGGGCTGCGTCAGCTCGGCGTGCAGCTCGAAATCGACGACTTTGGCACGGGCTACTCCTCGATCAGCTACCTGCGGCGGCTCCCGGTGAATGTCGTCAAGATCGACCGGAGCCTGATAGCCGGCCTCGGGACGGATGAGGAGCAGGGAAGGTTTGTCGAAGCCGTGCTGCACCTGATCCACGCCTGCGGGCTCAAGGCGGTGGCCGAGGGGATCGAGACCGCCGAGCAGGCCGAGGAACTGGTCCGGCTGGGCTGCGGCAGCGGCCAGGGCTACTACTTTGGGCGCCCGGCGCCCGCGGAATCCTTTGAGGAAACCCTGGCGCAGTGGAGTGCCGTTTCGGAATAAGACGCACGCCGGCAAGGACGACGGCGGCGGTCCGAGGGCCTGGTGTCCCCGGGCATAACAAAGGGCGGGAACTGGAGACAAAATCCGGTTCCCGCCCTTTGCGGTTGCTGACTCCGTTACTTGCGGAGGGAGTTCGGCCACCAGTCGACGGCCACGACTGTGCTCTGGCCGGAGGTGGTGCTGCTCGCGGACACAGCGGAAGCGGCGGACATGCCCGCTGCGGCCAGGGCGCCGGCGACGAGAAGCGCTGCGAGGGTTTTCTTCATTTTGAGACTCCTGTTATGTGAGGGGCTAGTGTTACTCATGTGATACGAGCTCAGTATAGGTCGTTAGGACACGCCGTCAGGTAACGATTTATGCCAACTAGCTAAACCCTGTGCTAATTGTGCACTGCCGCTGCGGTTGATACGAGGGATTGTGTGCGCGCCGTGGTCATAATCACCCGTAGGGCGCCTGATAATTGATTCATGCACTTTGTTTCGCCGTTGTACGCAGAAGCTGAGCTCCGGGCCCGCGAGCACCGAAGCAACCATGCCTTCGCCGAGGCGGCTGGCAGCGCGAAACAAGCGGCCGAAATTGCGCGACGAGACGGCGACTCCGCATCTTGGTGGAACATGACCTTCCTCCAGGCCGAAAATCTCCTTGACGCGGAACGCTTCGAAGAATGTGCAGATCTTGCCACCGAGCTGATTTCGGGACTGGATCACCAGCCGAATCCACACGATCAGGCACGCGCCCATATCTTGCTGGCAAAAGCGCGCCAAGGGGCCGGGTTGCTGGAAGAAGCGGCCCAATCTGCACTCATAGCGGTAGATCTCACGCCCGGTGAAATGGACCTAGACATCAATATCAAGGCCCGGCAGGCGCTGATATCTGCGTTGGCCGATGGTGGGAGACTCGACTCGGCATGGAAAGAGAGCAAGCTTCTGGCCGAGGTAATCTCGGAAGAAGTCGAGGATCAGCTTGCTGGCAAGGCCTATTGGGTCATTGGCAATGTGGCCTTCTTGTGCGACAAGGTTCAAGAAGGCCTGAAGTACCATGAGCACGCGGCCGCGACATTTTCCCCCGCCAAGAACCTTGATGTGTGGGCCAAATTCAACAAAGCGTCCGCAGCTATGCGGCTTGCCGCAAATATTGCGGATGCCGACACCCTCCGTTGCATAGAGCGCGCCGAATTGGCCACTGACATAATTGGCGGGAGCGCCAATGACCGTATGCTGCTCAAACTTAACCGCGCGCACTGGAGCCTGTTGGCGGGGGAACCGGTTGCCGCGATTCAACTCTTGCAGGACTTTCCCGGCCGTAACGATCTGCTGATGCCACAGCGAGCCGGCGAAGCCTGCTTCCTCCTCGGCCGGGCCTACGTTGCGACCGGGGACAGAGTGCGGGCCCGGGAGAGTCTGGCTAAGTCTGCGGACCACTTTGATGCTTCCGGAGCTCCTCACAGAGCCCAGCAAGCCCGGGACTTTCTCAAATCCGAACTCGGCAGGGGTTCCTTCTGGTCCTGGCTGGTCCGCGTTACGGGCTTCGACCGCACCTAACGCGTCGTCTCAGCCCGCGCCGAGGCCGACTTCCGGCCCAGGAACACCGCCGCGCCGCCGACCACCAGGCTGAGGACCAGCAGGACCCAGCCGGCCAGCGTGAGCCCGGACGCCAGGGCGACCTGGCCGCCGTCGAGCGTGTCCGCGGACATCATGGCGTCGATCGCGGCATTCCCCCACAGCCGCACCCCCGCGAACAGCAGCGGCACCGCCCACAAAGCCCAGCGCAGTCCCTTCCGGGCGACGTTCGTCCCGATCAGCAGCAACCAGGTAAAGCCGAAGATCAGCGGGAACAGCGTTCCGGCGGTCTTGTGCACGTAGTTGAGCTGTCCGCGTGCGTCGGTGTCCATCCCCGAGCGCAACTGCTCCACAAAGCCCTGGCTGAAGCCGCCAACCAGCGAATCGGGCATCGGGAGTCCGCCGCTCAGCTGCGTGAGCTGGTTCAGGGTGAGCAAGTGGACGTACCAGAACAGGAACAGGCTGGCCACGACTCCCGCGATCAGGATCAGGTTGCTGTTGCTCTGTGCCTTCTGCGGGGTCCGCGTGGTGCTGGGGTTGATCACCGGGGGCAGGTGGTGCTGGGGGACGGCCGCGCTGGCGCCGTGCTTCTTGATCCGCTGGGCGGGTGTCTTGGCCATGGCACCATTATCGCCCTTTCCCCGGGCCGCTCCGGCCCGTCTCCGGCCGGGAGCGCGGCGGCGGCCGACCGCCTGTTCAGCGTCGCACGGCGCCAGCTAGGCTGAACGCGTGAGCGAACTACGCAGTAACGAACTTGGCAGACACCGGACGGGCCGGCACAGCACCGCGGATCTCAGCCCCGAACTGGACGACTACCAGCTGGCAGAGGCCCTGGTGCGGGAAGCCGGCAACCTGGCGCTGCTGATGCGGCAGGGCGGCTTGGAGGGGCAGCAAAAGACTTCTGTCTCCGACGTCGTGACCGCCGCGGACCACGCCGCCGAGGCCTACGTGCTCGAACAGCTCCAGCGCTGCCGGCCCGAGGACGGCATCCTGGGCGAGGAGGGCGCCTCCCGGCAGGGCAGCAGTGGCCGGACCTGGGTAATCGACCCGGTGGACGGCACCTACAACTTCCTGCACGGCTCCAGCTACTGGTGTTCGGCGATCGCGCTCAAGGATTCGTCCGGCCCGCTGCTCGGCGCCATCTTCCAGCCGGAGGCGGACAAGCTCTGGCTGGGCGGCACCATGCGGGCCGCGACTCTGAACGGTGAGGCGCTGACCAGTTTCCGGCCCCGCGACGACGGCGGCCGGGGCCGGGCTGAGGCGCAGCTGGCCGAGCTGGGAGCCGCCACCTACATCCATCCGACCTGGCTTGCCGACCCGATGTGTGCCATGCCCTGGCATGCCGCGGCGACCGCGGCGGCGGCGCTGCGCATGTTCGGCTCCGGTTCGTGCGACCTCGGCCGGGTGGCCGACGGCGAACTCGACTGCTGGTTCCAGCACAGCTCCCCGGAGTGGGACTGGCTGCCGGGCCAGGCGATCGTGCACGCCGCCGGCGGCGCCACCGACGTCGTCCGCGTCAACGGCCTTGAGTGGTACGTCGCCGGGGGCACGACGGCGGTCCGTCAGCTCCGCGCCGCGCTGGAGTCCGGCTCGGTCGGGTAGGAAGTCCCGGGGCCGCCAGGGATGGGCATGCTCAGTTCCCGTGCCCGGCAGCAATGGGCATGCTCGCTCCTCGCCGCAGCGGATGGACATGCCCATTCCCCGAGCCTGGCACGGTTGGACATGCTCACGGCTCGCAGGACCGGACGGACATGCTCAATCCCCGCCGCAACCGATGGACATGCTCATTCCCCAGGAGCAGTAGGGATGGACATGCTCATCCGTCAGCCCTAAGCGTGGACACAATGGCAATATGTCCACGCCTGCGCCCAAAGGACGGGCATGTCCGTCGGGGTTGGGGCGGCCCCGGACCGTGCTGTCAGTGGCACCGCCTAGACTGGTTAACACCATGGATATGTTGTTTGACCCCTACGCCGACGGCCCCTTCCAAGCTGCACCGAAGGCGGCCGCGACCGCGAAAGCGTCCGGAGACCCGGGGGCCGGCAGCGGGATGCCGCCCCTGACGGCCGCGTCCGGGTTCGGTTCCCACGGCGGCTCCTACAGCGGAAGCAGTGCGGGGCACGACGACGAGGGGGACCGCCCGCGGCTGCCCAACGCGGAGGAACTGCTGCAGGGACTGAACCCCCAGCAGGAGGATGCGGTCAAGCACGCCGGGGGCGCCCTGCTGATCGTGGCGGGTGCAGGCTCGGGCAAGACCCGGGTGCTCAGTAACCGGATCGCCTACCTGATCGCCACCCGGCGGGCACACCACGGCGAGATCCTGGCCATTACCTTCACCAACAAGGCCGCCGCGGAAATGCGCGAGCGGATCGAACTCCTGGTCGGCGGCCGCGCCAAGACCATGTGGATCTCCACCTTCCACTCCTCCTGCGTGCGCATCCTGCGGCGCGAGGCGGCCAACGTGGGCCTGAACTCCAACTTCTCCATCTATGACTCCGCGGACTCGCTGCGCCTGATCACGCTGGTGGCGAAGAACCTGGACCTGGACCCGAAGCGCTTCGCCCCCAGGGCCATCCAGCACAAGATCTCGGCCCTGAAGAACGAGCTGATCGACGCGGACAGCTACGCCTCTAGCGCCAACTACAACGACCCCTTCGAGCAGGCCGTCGCCGAGGTCTTCAAGGGCTACACCCAGCGGCTGCGGCAGGCCAACGCGATGGACTTTGATGACCTGATCGCCGAGACGGTGTACATGTTCCGCGCCTTCCCGGCGCTCGCCGACTCCTACCGGCGCCGCTTCCGGCACGTGCTGGTGGACGAATATCAGGACACCAACCACGCCCAGTACGCCCTGGTGCGCGAGATCGTCGGCGAAGGCCCCGGCGCGGCGGAACTCACCGTCGTTGGCGACTCGGACCAGTCCATCTACGCGTTCCGCGGCGCGGACATCCGCAACATCGTGGAGTTCGAGAAGGACTATCCGGACGCCCGGACCATCAAGCTGGAGCAGAACTACCGCTCCACCCAGACGATTCTCAGCGCCGCCAACTCGGTGATCTCCCGCAATCCCAACCGGCCCGAGAAGCGGCTCTGGACCGCCGAGGGCGACGGCGAGAAGATCGTTGGCTACGTCGGCGAGAACGAGCACGACGAGGCGCAGTTCATCGCCAAGGAAATCGACCGGCTGCAGGATGAGGGGAACCTCCGCCCCGGCGACGTCGCCATCTTCTACCGCACCAATGCCCAGTCCCGCTCGATCGAGGACGTCCTGGTCCGCGTCGGACTGCCCTATAAGGTGGTCGGGGGCACCCGCTTCTACGAGCGCAAGGAAATTAAGGACGCCCTCGCCTACCTGCGGGTGCTGGTCAACCCGGACGACGACGTCAACCTGCGCCGGATCCTCAACGAGCCCAAGCGCGGCATCGGGGACCGGGCCGAGGGGGCCATCGCCTCGCTGGCGCAGCGCGACCGGACCTCCTTTATGGCCGCCGCCCGCCGCGCCGAGGAAGCGCCCGGCATGGCCACGCGCTCCGTGAACGCCGTGCTGGGCTTCGTGAAACTCCTCGACGACCTCGCCGAAGTTGCCGCCGGCTCCGGCGCCGCCGCGGCCCTGGAAGCCGTCCTCGAACAGACCGGCTACCTCGCCACCCTGCGCTCGAGCACCGACCCGCAGGACGAATCCCGGGTGGAGAACCTCGCCGAACTCGTCGCCGTCGTCCGCGAATACGAACGCGACAACCCGGAAGGCTCGCTCGGCGCCTTCCTGGAGCAGGTCTCCCTGGTGGCCGACGCCGACCAGATCCCGGACGCCCCCGGGGCAGATATTGACGCCGCCGTCGCCGAAGCCAAACGGCTCGGCGTCGTCACCCTGATGACGCTGCACACCGCCAAGGGCCTCGAGTTCCCGGTGGTGTTCCTGACCGGCATGGAGCACGGGCTGTTCCCGCACCAGCGCTCCGCGACCGACCCCAAGGAACTGGCGGAGGAACGCCGGCTCGCCTACGTGGGCCTCACCCGGGCCCGGAAACGGCTCTACCTGACCCGGTCCGAAGTGCGCAGCATGTGGGGCCAGAGCCAGTACAACCCCGCGAGCCAGTTCATCGAGGAAATCCCGGCCGAACTGGTCGAGTGGAAGCGCGAAGGATCCACCCGCCAGGCAAGCAGCTGGGGCGGCGGCGGATCGATCGGTTCCAGCCGTTACAGCGGATCCTTCTGGGGCGCCGGCACCGCGCGCGGCACCGGCGCGGACTCCTCGGCAGGCTTCAACGCCGACGTCCCGGCCGCGATCGCCAAAAACCGGGTCCAGCCCCAGAAGGAAATCGTCGCCGTCAGCGTAGGGGACAAGGTCAACCACACCAGCTTTGGCAACGGCACCGTACTGGCCGTGGAAGGCGCCGGGGACAAGACCGTCGCGAAGGTGAAGTTCGACATCGGCGAGAAAAGGCTCCTGCTGCGGTACGCCCCGCTCACCAAGATCGGCGCCTAAAATAAGGCATGAAAATCCTCTTGGCCAGCCAGGCCATCGCCGGGCACTTCAACCCCCTGACTGGCATCGGCGTCCGTCTGCGGGACGAAGGCCACGAGGTTGGCTGGTACACCGGCTCCACACTCGCGCCCAAACTCGACCAGCTGGGCATCCCGCACTATCCGTTCAACCGGGCGGTTGAGCACACCGCGGACAACCTCAACGAGCTCTACCCGCGACGCGCCAGGCTCAAGGGGCCGCTGGCGATCAGGTTCGACGGCGAGCGGATCTTCGCGAGCAACGTCAGCAACTTCTTCGAAGACATCCGCGATGTGCACGAGCGCTTCCCTTTCGACGGGGTGGTCCTCGACAACACCATGTTCATCCAGCGGCTCGTGGCGGTGGTGCTGGGCAAACCCGTGGTCAGTTTTGTGCCGATCGGCAACATGGAAACGGACCCGCTGGTGCCTCCGATGTTTTTCGGCTTCGCCCCGGCACGGACGCCCGCCCACCGGATCCTTCACGCCGGCGCCCGGCTGGTCTCGGACCAGTTCGTCACAAAGCCCGCCCGGGTCAGCTACGTGCGGCAACTGCAAAACTACGGACTCCAGACCCCCAAAGAGGCCGCCATCCTCGATGAAACCTACCGGTGGTCGCACGCGGTGATCCAGACGGGCACCGCGTCCCTGGACTTCCCGCGGCGGCACACCAACCCGAAAGTCCACTACGTTGGTGCCCTGCTGCCACACCGCGCCGGGGACTCCGGCCGCGCTCCGGTGGCGGCTCCCATGGCGGCGGCTCCCACGGCGGCCGGGGAGTACCGCAGGAGGGTCGTCGTCACCCAGGGCACCGTGGACAACCGGGACCCGGCAAAACTCATGATCCCCACCATCGAGGCGTTCAAGGACACGGATACCCAGGTCATCGTGGCAACCGGTGGGGTGGGCTCGGATGAACTGAGGCGCCGCTACCCGCAGCCCAACGTCGTCGTCGAGGACTACATCGACTTCGCCCAGGTGTTCCCCGGCACGGACGTATTTGTCACCAACGGCGGGTTCGGCGGCGTGCTGCTGGCCCTCTCGCACGGGGTGCCGCTCGTGACCGCCGGACTGAACGAGGGGAAGAACGACGTCAATGCGCGGGTGGAGTACGCCGGCGTCGGAGTGAACCTGAAGACCGAGACGCCCAGCGCCGCGGCCATCCGGTCGGCCGTCGACACCGTGCTGGGCGATCCGTCGTGGCGCGCACGGGCGCAGGCCATGGCCGAGCAGTTCGAGGCGGACGACAGCGTCGGCGCCGCCGTCGAGGTCATCAAGGCGACCGTCGCCGCCGGCGGGACGCCCGGAACCCTTGCCTGAGGTGGCATCGCTTTCCCGTCGGGGCGGGTGAAACGTGCAGGCATAATGGACCCCATGCGACGGACACTTCTGGGGATCTTGGCCGCCCTCGTGCTGCTGGCCGCCACTGCCTGCACCGTCACGCAGAAGGACCCGGACTACGTTCCGCCCGCGCCGCTACCGGTCCTGGAACAGCTCAAGGGGGCGCCCCTGACAGACCCGGCGGCGCTGGGCGGCGGGCAGGACTACCTCAGCTTTGTCACCGAGGACCGCAACGCCGTCTGCTCGTTGACCTCCGCCCGCGGCGGCCACATCAACCTGCCCTACGAACAGAACGGATTCTCCGCCGGCGGCAACAGCAAGTTCGCGACCGTGCCGGTGGCCCACTGCGAGCTCGCGGCCTACCCGAAGCCGGACCCCCAGGACATCCGGGACAACTGCGGCGGCACCGGCCTGGGCTACCTTGGCGGCACCGCCCTGCTGACCCCGGACTCTGCCGTCTATGGCGAGTGCCGCTCCGGTGTCACAGAACAGGAGGCCGAATTCGGGCCGAGGGGCAGCCGGACCGGCCCGATATCCCAGTTGCCGGTCCTTGCGGAGGGACAAAACGTCGAGCGCAACGGGCTGCGCTGCTCCGCGTACAACGGCGGCATCGCCTGCGGAAACGTCTCCGCCGGCGTGGCTTTCTTCATTTCGCGCGACCGTTACGAGCTAATCTCACCGGCCCCCACAACGGGCTCCCCGACGCCGTCGGAGGCCCCAAAAACCCCGTAATCTAGCGGTTTTTCTACGCCCAATAGAATAGTGTCCTTACTCACATAACGGGTACTCTGGGACGGGCTGGTCCGCAGGAAGGACTAGAGTTCGAACAAGGAGCATTGCGCCGTGTGGCTCGTTTCCAAGCTTGTCGCAGGGTGCGTTTATTCCGCAGCCCGGTAACCGCGAGTACGTGGGGTCCGGCTGTACAGAAACTACTTCGACGTAGAAGGACACTAAACCGTGGACCTGTTTGAATATCAGGCGCGCGATATGTTCGAGGCGCACGGTGTACCCGTGCTTGCTGGCATCGTGGCGCACACCCCTGAAGAAGCAAAGGCAGCTGCCGAGAAGATCGGCGGCGTAACTGTCGTCAAGGCACAGGTTAAGGCCGGTGGCCGCGGCAAGGCTGGCGGCGTAAAGGTCGCCAAGACCGCCGATGAGGCGCTGGAGCACTCCACCAACATCCTCGGCATGGACATCAAGGGCCACACCGTCAACAAGGTGATGATTGCCCAGGGTGCCGACATCGCCGAGGAATACTACTTCTCCGTCCTGCTGGACCGCGCCAACCGCAACTACCTGGCCATGTGCTCGGTGGAAGGCGGCATGGAAATCGAGCAGCTCGCCGTCGAGCGTCCCGAAGCCCTGGCCAAGATCGCCATCGACCCGGCCGTCGGCATCGACCAGGCCAAGGCCGACGAGATCGCTGCCGCCGCAGGCTTCGCCGAGGAACTGCGCGGCAAGGTCGCCGCCGTGATCCTCAAGCTCTGGGACGTCTTCAAGAAGGAAGACGCCACCCTCGTAGAGGTCAACCCGCTGGTCAAGACCGGCGCCGGCGACATCGTTGCCCTCGACGGCAAGGTCTCCCTCGACGAGAACGCCGACTTCCGCCACCCCAAGCACGCCCAGCTTGAAGACAAGGACGCCGCGGACCCGCTGGAGGCCAAGGCCAAGGCGCAGGACCTGAACTACGTCAAGCTCGACGGCGAAGTCGGCATCATCGGTAACGGTGCCGGCCTGGTCATGTCCACGCTCGACGTCGTTGCCTACGCCGGCGAGAACCACGGCAACGTCAAGCCCGCCAACTTCCTGGACATCGGCGGTGGAGCTTCCGCCGAGGTCATGGCTGCAGGCCTCGACGTCATCCTCGGTGACGAGCAGGTCAAGTCCGTCTTCGTCAACGTCTTCGGCGGCATCACCGCCTGTGACGCTGTCGCCAAGGGCATCGTCGGCGCACTCGCCGAACTCGGCCACTCCGCGAACAAGCCGCTGGTCGTCCGCCTCGACGGCAACAACGTCGAGGAAGGCCGCCGCATCCTGGCCGAGGCCAACCACCCGCTGGTTACCCTGGCCGCCACCATGGACGAGGGCGCCGACAAGGCTGCCGAGCTCGCCAACGCAGCGAAGTAAAGGGACCCGACTATGTCTATCTATCTGAACAAGGACTCCAAGGTCATCGTCCAGGGCATCACCGGCGGCGAAGGCACCAAGCACACCGCCCTGATGCTCAAGGCCGGCACCAACATTGTCGGCGGCGTCAATGCCCGCAAGGCCGGCACCACGGTCCTGCACGGTGACAACGAAATCACCGTCTTCGGCACCGTCAAGGAAGCCATGGCCGAGACCGGCGCCGACGTCTCCATCGTCTTCGTGCCGCCGGCCTTCACCAAGGACGCCGTCGTCGAAGCCATCGAGGCCGGCATTGGCCTGGTCGTTGTCATCACCGAAGGCGTGCCGGTCCAGGACTCGGCCGAGTTCTGGGCCCTGGCCCAGTCCAAGGTCGACGCCAACGGCAAGCAGGTCACCCGCATCATCGGGCCGAACTGCCCCGGCATCATCACCCCGGGCGAGGCCCTCGTCGGCATCACCCCGGCCAACATCACCGGCAAGGGCCCCATCGGCCTCGTCTCCAAGTCGGGCACCCTGACCTACCAGATGATGTACGAACTGCGCGACCTCGGCTTCTCCACCGCCATCGGCATCGGCGGCGACCCGGTCATCGGCACCACCCACATCGACGCCCTCGAAGCCTTCGAAGCTGACCCCGAGACCAAGGCGATCGTGATGATCGGCGAAATCGGCGGCGACGCCGAAGAGCGTGCCGCCGACTACATCAAGGCCCACGTCACCAAGCCGGTCGTCGGCTACGTGGCCGGCTTCACCGCTCCGGAAGGCAAGACCATGGGCCACGCCGGCGCCATCGTCTCCGGCTCCGCGGGCACCGCCCAGGCCAAGAAGGAAGCCCTCGAGGCTGCCGGCGTCAAGGTCGGCAAGACACCGTCCGAGACCGCCAAGCTCCTGCGCGAAGTCTTCGCAGCGCTCTAAGCTTCACCGCTCCGTTCCCGGAGCACCAACGCGGGGTCACGTCCGCCCATTCCACTCGCTGGGATGGGCGCGGAGTGACCCCGCGTTGTTGGTTTAAGGACGACGGCGGTCCTAGACTTTCGCGCCGGCCAGCAACTCCTCGAGCCGCTTGTAGGCCTCGGTCAATCCGCCCTCCATCCCCGAGGAGGCCATGCCGTCGCGGGCCTCCATGCTGGGGTAGACCGCGTGGGCGCTCAGCCGGGTGCGGCCGCCGCCCAGATCCTGGAAGGTGATGGCCTCGATGCTGACCACGTCAGGGTAACCGCCGTATTCGAACGTCTGGATGGCGAAGTCGTTCTCCCGCACGGTGTGGAAGACGCCGCTGAAGCGGTGGGCGACGCCGTCGGGTCCGGTGTGCGTGTAGCGGTAGCTGCCGCCGGTGCGGAAGTCGTAGTGGTCCACGTCCATGGTGAGCCGCCGGGGTCCGAGCCACTGGGCGACGAGCTCGGGTTCCTTGTGGGCCCGGAACACCTCGGCGACGGGGAAGTCGAACTCCCGCTCGAAGTCGATGAAGGGCAGGCCTTCCGGAACCGTGAGTTTCAGGGCGTTGCTCATGATGAGTCCTTTGCCTGGGTGCCGCGTGCAGCGGCCTGGGATTGGAGCACGGCCTCGAGGCTGCGGAACTGCTCTTCGCGGACCAACCGGTACTGGTCGATCCATGCGGTGAGTGCCTCCAGCCGTGCGGGATTCAGGTGGACGGGCCGGCGCTGGGCGTCCCGCGTGCGCGTGACGAGGCCCGCCTGCTCGAGGACCTGGATGTGCTTCGAGACCGCCTGCTTGGTGATCGCGAAGGGTTCCGCCAATTCGTTGACTGTGGCAGGGCCCCGGCTGAGCCGGGCGATGATGCGGCGGCGGAAGGGATCGGCCAGCGCCAGGAAGGCGGAGTCGAGGTGTTCGTCGTCGTTGGCCACGGGGCCCCATACCCCTCGTTATTCAACCTATAGGTTGATCAATGTCTTGGTTGTTTAAGCGTACTCCGGGGTCTTGCGGACGGCAAGAGGCCTAGCGCCGGCGGGGCCCGCGGCGGCACTGCGCCACGGTTAACTCTCGGTGAACGTCCGGCCAATGCGGCGGAAAAACGGGCATTCTGGCGCTCCGGCGTGGAGATACTGGAATGCATGACTACCTTTACTCGTCGTCAAGTACTGCGCTCCGCCGGGGTCGCCGCCGTCGCCGGCGCCCTGGCCAACAGCACCCCCGCAGGCGCCTTTTCGGCCCCCACCGCAGGGCCGTTCGGCCACGGCATCGCCTCCGGAGACCCGATGCCCGGCAGCGTGCTGCTGTGGACCCGGGTCACTCCGGCTCCGGATGCCCTGCCCGGCAGCGGGGTGGGGCCCGACGTTTCCGTTGGCTGGGAAGTGGCCGCCGACGCCGGCTTTAGGAAAGTCGTGGCCAGGGGCACTGCCGCCACCGGCGCGGCCCGGGACCACACGGTCAAGGTCATCGCCGGCCGGCTCGCCCCCGGCACCACCTACTGGTACCGCTTCACCCTGGGGGCGGCCGTGTCCCCGGCGGGCCGCACCCGGACCGCGCCGGCCGCCGGCGCCGCGGTGGACCGCCTGAAGTTCGGTGTGGTGTCCTGCGCCAACTGGCAGGCCGGCTACTTCTCCTCGTACCGCCACCTGGCCGCCCGGGGCGACCTCGACGCCGTCCTTCACCTGGGGGACTACCTCTACGAATACGCGCCCGGCGATTACCAGGCCCGCGACGTGGTGGTCCGCCCGCACGACCCCGCCGTCGAAATGACCCAGCTGGAGCACTACCGCCGGCGCCACGCCCAGTACAAGACCGACCCGGACCTGCAGGCCCTGCACGCAGCCGCCCCGTTCATCGTGACCTGGGACGACCACGAGTCGGCCAACGACGCCTGGAAGGGCGGCGCCGAGAACCACACGCCGGGCGTCGAGGGCGCCTGGAGCGAGCGCTTCGCCGCCGCGCACCGGGCCTACGCGGAGTGGATGCCCGTCCGCTACGAACCGGGCGGCCAGATCTACCGCCGTCTGGACTTCGGCTCGCTGGCCAGCCTGTCCATGCTGGACCTGCGCACCTACCGCGACCAGCAGGCCGCCAACGGTTCGGACTCCTCGATCAGCAGCCCGGCCCGGACCATCACCGGCGCCCCCCAGATGGACTGGCTGCTGGGCAACCTCAACTCCGCGGGCCCGCAGTGGAAGCTGGTCGGCAATCCCGTCATGATCGCCCCGGTCCGGGTTCCCTCGACCCTGAGCACCGCGGAGCTGGCCGGTGTGCAGAAGCTGATGGGCGGCACGAGCATCAGCGGCGTGCCCTACAACGTTGACCAGTGGGACGGCTACGAGGCGGACCGCAACCGCGTGGTGCGCCACCTGCGCGACAACAGCATCAAAGACACGGTGTTCCTCACCGGCGACATCCACTCCGGCTGGGCCTGCGACGTCCCGGCCGATCCGGCCACCTACCCGTTCACCGGCGATTCGGTCGCCGCGGAACTGGTTTGCACCTCCGTCACGAGTGACAACCTCGACGACATCCTCAACGTCCCGCCCCGCACCGGTTCCGTCGGCGTCGAAAATGCCATCAAGGCGGCCAACCCGCACGTGAAGTACCTGGACTTCGACTCGCACGGCTACTCCGTCCTGGACGTGACCCCCGCCGGCGTGCGGATGGACTGGTACGTCCTCGCCGAGCGCACCGCCGCCGGATCCGGATCGACCCTGTCCACGTCCTTCAATGTCCAAAGCAACACGGGCAAGGTCACACCTGCCCAGGGAGGTCTCGCATGAGCCGTTTATCCAACAACCAGCCGACGCCGGGCCGCCGGCAGTTCCTGCAACTCGCCGCAGCCGGCGGCGCCGCCGTCGTGCTGTCCGCCGCGCCCGGGGCCGTCTGGGCCGCCCCGGCGGCCCGACGCACGCGAAGCTACGTCCTTGTGGTGGACGGCTGCCGCCCGGACGAGATCACGCCGGCCCTGACACCGCGGCTGGCCGCCCTGCGCGCCGCCGGCACCAACTTCCCGTCGGCCCGGTCCCTGCCCGTGATGGAGACCATCCCCAACCACGTCATGATGATGACCGGGGTCCGCCCGGACCGCTCGGGCGTGCCGGCCAACGCGATTTTCGACCGCGCCGAGGGTGCGGTCCGGGACCTCGACCGCCCCACCGACCTGCACTTTCCGACGCTCCTGGAGCGGCTGCAGGAACGCGGGCTCACCACCGGCTCGGTGCTGAGCAAGAAGTACCTTTACGGCATCTTCGGCACCCGCGCCAGCTACCGCTGGGAACCCCAGCCGCTGCTGCCGGTCACAGGGCACGCGCCCGACGCCGCCACCATGGACGCGCTGCTCGCCATGGTGTCCGGGCCGGACCCGGACTTCGTCTTCACCAACCTGGGCGACATCGACCGCGTGGGGCACTCCGACCTCACCGGAACCACGCTGCGGGCCGCGCGGGAAGCTGCCCTCGCGGACACCGACGTGCAGGTGGGCCGATTCATCGATCACCTCAAGAGCACCGGCAAGTGGGATTCCAGTGTGGTGATGGTGCTGGCCGACCACTCGATGGACTGGTCGCTGCCGAGCAACGTCATCTCGATCGACCTGATCCTGCAGTCCCGGCCGGAGCTGCGGTCCAGCGTCAAGATCGCCCAGAACGGCGGGGCGGACCTGCTCTACTGGACCGGGTCCGACGCCGACCGGACGGCCGGCCTGGCCGCCGTCGAGCAGCTGGTCGCGGCCCACGAAGGCGTCCTGTCGGTCAACAAGCCGGCGGACCTGCGGCTCGGGGCAGAAGCGGGCGACCTGGTGGCGTACTGCCGGGCGGGCTGGCGGTTCTCCGACCCTTACGTGATCTCCAACCCCATCCCCGGCAACCACGGACACCCGGCCACCGAGCCGATCCCCTTCTTCGTGTCCGGCGGCAGCCCGGCCGTGGTCAAGCAGTCCGTCTCCTCGGAACCCGCCCGGACCGCCGACGTGGCACCCACCATCGGCCGGCTCTACGGGCTCAAGGCACCCGCCGGGGGCTACGACGGCACGGCCCGGACTTCCGCCCTGACCGTCTAGTCCCGACCGCCCCGACCCGGCAAGGCGCCGGAGGCAGCTCCCGAGCTGCCTCCGGCGCCTCTGCTGCGTTAATGCCTGGGTTCAGGCTCCCGGGTTCAGACTCCCGGGTTCAGACTCCTGCGTGCAACCGGGGGAGCGCGTCCACCAGGGGAGCGAGCTCCGGAACCTCCTGGGCCTGGGCGAGGGCGCGCTCCAGGGTGGCATCATGGACCGGCCGGGCCTGCTCCAGCAGGGCGATGCCGCTGGGCGTGAGCTCGGTGTAGATCCCGCGCCGGTCGTCTGCACAGAGGATACGGGTCAGCAGCGCGCGTTCCTCCAGCCGGTTCACCAGCCGGGTGGTGGCGCTCGCGCTCAGGGCGGTGGCCCGGGCAAGCTGCTGCATCCGCATGTGCCAGCCGTCCTGCCGGCTCAGCGCATCCAGCACGGTGTACTCCACCACCGAGAGCTGCGCCTCGGCCTGGAGGGAACGCTCCAGCTCCGCCTCAATCAGGCCGTGCAGCGCCGCGAGCGTCCGCCAGCCCTGCGCCCGGACCTCGACGGCGTCGTCCTTGATGCCCATCAGTTGTGCTCCTTCCAGCTCGGGCACCCGCGTCCCGGCCAGCGGGAGCGTGAGCCCACAAAGTAGTTGCTTGCGCGCTATAGTTGCGTGTGCAACAATAAATAACGCGTCTGCAACTATTAGCTTACGCCCCGCAAATCTTCCCGTACAGTTTTGAAGGAGCCCCCATGCCTATCGGCCTGATTGCACTCGCGCTCGGCGGGTTCGGAATCGGACTTACCGAGTTCGTCATTATGGGCCTGCTGCCCGAGGTGGCAGCAGACTTCCGCGTCACCGAAGCCACCGCCGGCTGGCTGATCTCCGGCTACGCGCTCGCCGTCGTCGTCGGGGCGCTGCTCCTGACCGCCGCGGTGACGCGCTTTGACCGCAAACCGGTGCTGGCGGCGCTGATGGTGTTGTTCATCGCCGGCAACCTCGTCTCCGCGACCGCCCCCGACTACACGCTGATGATGGTTGGCCGGATCATTGCGGCCCTGGCCCACGGCGCGTTCTTCGGGATCGGCGCGGTGGTGGCCGCCAGTATGGTCGCCCCCACCAAAAAGGCCGGCGCCATCGCCATCATGTTCACCGGGCTGACCGCAGCCAACGTGCTGGGGGTGCCGTTCGGCACCATGCTCGGCCAGGCCGCGGGCTGGCGCTCCACGTTCTGGGCCATCACCGGGATCGGCGTGCTGGCCCTGGTCGGCATTGTGGCACTGGTGCCCAAAACCGGCGGCGGGGACGCTGCCGCCGGCGGATTGCGCGGAGAACTGCGGGCCTTCCGGTCCGGCCAGGTCTGGCTGTCCATCTTCGTGACCATCCTGGGCTACGGCGGGATGTTCGGCGCCTTCACCTACATCGCCTTCACCCTGACCGAGGTCACCGGCTTCTCCGCGGCCACCGTCCCGTGGCTGCTGATCCTCTTCGGTGTGGGCCTGTTCATCGGCAACACCCTCGGCGGCAAGGCCGCGGACCGCAACGTGGACCGCACCCTGCTTGTGGTGCTGGCCGCCCTCGTGGTGGTGCTGGTGGTCTTCGCCCTCACCTCGGCCAACCAGCCGATGACCATCGGCTCCATGGTGCTGCTGGGCGGCTTTGGCTTTGCCACGGTGCCTGGGCTGCAGATGCGTGTGATGAAGTACGCCGACGGAGCGCCCACCCTCGCCTCCGGTGCGAACATCGGAGCCTTCAACGTGGGCAACGCGCTGGGTGCCTGGATCGGCGGCGTGACCATCACCGCCGGGCTCGGCTACACCTCGCCGATCTGGGCCGGCGCCGGCATCACCCTGCTGGGTCTGGGCGTGATGGCCTTCGCTGCCGTGGCCGCCAAAAAAGACACCCAGCGCGGCGTTATGGCCGACGACGCCGGGCGGCCGGCGCCGTCCGCCGCCGGGTCGGAAGCCGTCAGGGCGGACGCCGAGCTGCAGCGGCTTTAACGCGAGGCCGCGCGGTTCCGGCAGACCTCCACAAAGGCCCGGAACGGCGCCAGCCGCTCCGCGGCGGGCAATTCTAGCGCCTCCGGATGCCACTGGACGGAGGCGACCCAGCGGGCCGGATCTTCCAGCGCCTCCACGGTGCCGTCGTCGGCCACCGCGCTCACCACGAGTCCGTCGGCCACCCGGGCCACGGCCTGGTGGTGGCCCGAGGCGATCTTGACGGTGACCGCGGCCGCAGCGCCACCGGACCCGTAGAGGCCGGCCACCTTCGACCCGGCGGCAATCCCGACCTCGTGCCAGGCCCAAGGGCCGGCGCCATGCCGGGGTGAGGGTTCCCGGTGCGCCACGGCGCCCGGATCCATGTCCTGGACCAGGGATCCGCCGTAAAGCACGTTCAGCAACTGGTGCCCGCGGCAGATGCCCAGCACCGGCAGCCCCGCGTCGATGGACTGCCGGGCGACGGCCAGGTCCAGGGCGTCCTGGCCGTGGTTGACGTCGTAGCAGGCCTCGCCGGGTTCCTCGCCGTACAGCCGCGGGTCCAGGTCCCCGCCGCCGGGGAGCACCGCGCCGTCGAGCCCGGCCAGGCCCTCGGCGGAGGTGAGCAGCACGGGGTCGGCGCCGCCGTCGCGGAGCAGGCCGACGATGTAATCGAAGAGGCCGTTGGCCTCACCCACCCGCGGATCGGGGTCTTCGGAACTGCTGAGCCGGACCGGAATGCCGATGCGGGGGCGGCCGCTGACGGGCCGGGCTGGAGTCTGCATGACTCATATTGCACCACGACTTCCGCGCCAGCACGCAGGACTAGGATTGCCGGATGAACAACAGGTATCTCGTGTCCCGCAGCCGCTTCATCGCTGCCGCCCCGGAAGCAGTCTTCGAGGTGCTCGCCACCCCGGCCCTGCACAGCGTGATCGACGGCTCGGACACGGTCAAGGGCGCCCAGCCCCGCGGGCCGGAACGGCTGGGCCCGGGCGCGAAGTTCGGCATGGACATGAAGGTCGGCGTCGACTACAAAATCCTCAATACCGTCTGTGAGTTCGACGAAGGCCGGCGCATCGCCTGGTGCCACTTCTACGGCCACGTCTGGCGCTACCTGCTGGAGCCCTCCACCGACGCGGCGGGCCGGGCGGGCACGCTGGTCACCGAGCAGTGGGACGCCCGGCAGGTCCGGGGCAAGATCTTCCTCAGGCTGGCCGGCTACCTCCGCCGCCACCCGGCCAACCTGGAGCAAACCCTGGCCAAGCTTGACGCTTACCTCGGCAGCACCGGCCGGCCCGCAGGCTCCACCACGGACTCCGCCGCCGGCCCGGCAGCGGATCCCCGGGACTAGGGCCGCCGGATGAGCGCAGCCCGCAGCCTGCACCCGAGTCCGCGCACGCTCGAGGTCGAGAGCCTCGACAGCTTCGAGACGCTGGTCGCAGGGGGAGCCCGGTCCATGCACGGCTGGCACCTCCAGTCGCTGGACCTACGCGGCCGCCGCGAGCCGCTGGAGTCCCTCGACGCGCAGGGCGCCATCTTCCTGGGCTGCACCTTCGACGCCGGGGTGGAGGAGTCGCTGCGCGCCCGCGGTGCCCTGATCTTTCCCAAACTGGAGAAGGTTCCATTCGACCCCTACCGCGGCCGGCTCTACACCCCGCAGGAACTCTACGCGGGCGTGGCAGAGACCCGGTACGAGGACACCCTGGACGCCAAGGTGTACCAGTGGAGCATCCGGCCGGGCCAGCGGCACCGGCTGGACGCGACGCTCGCGGCGGCCCTGCACGACCACTCGATCGGCGATGCGCTCGAGGAGCTGACCCGCTCGGAGCTGTGCCGCGGCCGGTCCATGGTGGGCGTGATGGGCGGGCACGCCGCGAGCCGCGGCTCGGCCGGTTTCACCGAGGCGGCGCTGCTGGGCCGGCTGCTGGCACGGAACGGACGGGTGGTCGCCACCGGCGGCGGCCCGGGCACCATGGAGGCCGCCAACCTCGGCGCCTACCTGAGCACGGCGGACGAGGCGGATTTCCAGCGTGCGCTGGCGGACCTCGCCGTGGTGCCAGGCTTCCGGCCCTCGGTCTCGGCGTGGGCGCGGACCGCGGCCGCCGTCGTCGAACGCCATCCGGACGGAACGCCGTCGCTCGGCATTCCCACCTGGTTCTACGGCCACGAGCCGCCCAACTTCTTTGCCACCCACATCGCCAAGTACTTCGCCAACGCAATCCGTGAGGCGGTCCTGCTGGAGCTGTGCAACGGCGGGATCATCTTCCTGCCCGGCTCCGGCGGCACCGTGCAGGAAATTTTCCAGGACGCCTGCGAAAACTACTACGGCGCCCCGGAAACCATCACACCCATGGTGCTGGTGGGCACGGAACACTGGCTGCGCCGCTTCCCGGCCTGGCCGCTGCTGCAGAGCCTGGCCGCGGGACGGCGGATGGAGAACCGGATTTTCCTGGTGGACAGCGTCGAGGAAGCCCTCGCCGTGCTGGAAGTCTAAATCAGGCCTGGAAGGCCAGGCTCGGTCCTAGAGGTCCTTGCGGCAGGCGGCGCGGCCCAGCTCGTGCAGGCCGTTCAGGTCGCCGTCGGCCAGTCCGTCCGGCGCGCCGATCTCCGGGTACATCAGCTGCTTGGGGTCCTCGACGTGCTCCAACCCCATGACGTGGCCAAGCTCGTGCAGGATCACCGCCGTGGCGTACGCCGAGCCGTCCCCGCGGCCGAGGTCTTCGCTGATCTGCGGCGCGTCCAGCTCCAGGCTGCCGGTGACGAAGCTCTTGGGACCGTCGCCGAAGCTGAAGTGGGTGCTGCCGCCGGTGCCGATCACCGGACCTTGGAGCTGGGGCGCCTGCTCCGGCGTCGTCCAGGCGATCAGCAGTGGAGCCCAGCGGTCGCCGTACGCTTCCTTTTGGTACGGGGCGCGTGACTGGGACGGCACCTCGGTGGTGGGCCCGTCATTGACGAACTTGATTCCGGTGGCCTCGGAGACCGTTTTGATCGCCTTTTCGACCAGTTGCTCGGCGCCCTTGGGCGCCAGCGCGGCGTTGACCACGTAGTGCAGCGGCCGGCACGGCGAGTAGCCCACCGGGCTGCCATCGGCGTTGGTGGCCAGGAACTTATAGGACGTGCTGTCCGACGCGGTCTTCCGCGGCTGCCCCAGGGGCTGGTCCTGCTCTTCGAAGCCGGGCGGCGGGACTGCCATCTGCGTCCCGTCCTCGGGGACGCCGGCCTGCCGGCCGCCCGGGACGGCCGTCGGATGGTTCGCCGGGCCGCGGGAGTGCGGGTTCGCTCCGCCGATGGAGTCGAAAAGGCCCACAAAACGGGGATCCCCGTAGACCAGCCCCGCGGTCAGGAAGGCGGCACCGGCAATGAGGACCACCACGGCCAGGTTCCGGACAGCCCGGAACGCTCCGTTGACGCGGCTGTGCCGCGGGCCGCGCTCCGGGAACCCGGGGTCGTCCACTAGGCGACCACCGCGCCGAACGCCATGCCGAGCAGGTAGGTCACAGCGGCGGCGCCAAGGCCGATGCCGAGCTGGCGGAGCCCGCGGGTGACGGGGGAGGTGCCCGAGAGCAGCCCGACGACGCCGCCGGTCAACAGCAGCGCGATCCCCACCAGGGCGGCGGAGACCACCAGGGCGGCGATCCCGGTCATGCCCAGCACAAAGGGAATGATCGGCACGATCGCGCCGGAGGCGAAGAAGCAGAAACTCGACGCTGCGGCGCCCCACGCCGTGCCGACGGCTTCATGCTGGTCCTCGGTCTCGGGAAGCTCCGGCTGCAGGGACAGGCTTGGATCGCAGTCGCAGTCGAGTAGGCCCATGCGCTCGGCGACGCGGTGCTCGGCGGCTTCGCGGGACATGCCGCGGGCCAGATAGACGAGGAGGAGTTCGTTGTGTTCGATGTCCAGCGACGGTGCGGCCGAGAGCGTGATCTGCGTGGGCCGGGTCGCGGCCAGCAGCTCACGCTGGGAGCGCACCGAGATGAACTCCCCGGCGCCCATCGAGAGCGCCCCGGCCAGCAGGCCGGCCACGCCGCTGAGGAGCACCACAGAACTGCCCACGCCCGAGGCCGCCATGCCCATCACGAGCGAGAGGTTGCTGACCAGCCCGTCGTTGGCGCCGAACACGGCGGCGCGGAATGTGCCCGCCAGGCGGTTGCGGCCCCGTGTCGCGAGCCCGCGCACCACCTCTTCGTGGATCTGTTCGTCGGCCACCATGGCCGGCGTAGCGGCCGGGTCCTTGGCGTACGGCGAGCGGCTCTCGGCCCGCTGGGCCAAGGCAAGGACAAACACGGAGCCGAAGTGCCGGGCCAGGAAGCCGAGGAACTGGCTCCGGAGCGAGGCCGGCCGCGGCCGGCCGGCATGTTCGCCGAGCAGCTGCAGCCAGTGCGCCTCGTGGCGGCCCTCCGCCTCGGCCAGGGCCAGCAGGATCTCGCGCTCTTCGCCGCTGCGGTTCTGGGCAAGCTCTCGGTAGACGCGGGCCTCGGCGCGTTCGTCGGCGAGGTACTGCCGCCAGCGCTTGATGTCGGCGGGGCGCGCCGCCGGGCTCACCTCGGGGCGCACTTCGGGGTTCACCGGGTTCATCGCGGAACCTGCGGCAGCGCCGTGGGCGGAACGGTTTGGATCGGACGGGGCGTGCTGAGACACGAAAACTCCTGGGCTGGATCGGGCATGGTTCGGCCCCATTGCGACTCCAGCGTACCCCGTAATTCCGCGGATTTTCGGCTGGCAGTCCTCAGCTGGAAGTTGAGGCTGGCCGCAAAGAAGAGGCTGGCGCGGGCCGCCGCGAGGCGGGCACGACGGCCCTTGACCCCCACCCGGCGCGGTGTTCGAATAAAGACCAGGGCGGGTTCTCCGGCAGGCCGGCCCTGCCGTTTACCGGGCGCCGACGACGGGTCCGGCCGGCACGCACCACTGCCGCAGCGCAAGCGCACGGAGGTTGCACCATGGACAACACCGGATCGAAGGCCGGCCAGCCGGGCAGGGACTCCGTGGAGTCGGACCCCGCCTACGATTTCGCCGAGGATGCCCCGGTTGGGGCCGCGGAGACCGTGGAGGAGGAACTGCTGGAGGAGGCCGACCGGCTCGTCCCCTTGGATACGGAGGATTTCCTCGGCGACGAGCAGCCGATAGAGCCCGTCGATGCCGATGAGTTTCGCGGGCCGGAGCAGGACGAGGAATAGCCGGGTCATAGGTTCTGGGGACCCCGGGAAAGCGCGACGGCGGCACCTCCGGGGGAGGCACCGCCGTCGTCAGGGCTTTGAGCGTGGCCGAGCAGGTCCATGCCCAGGGCTGGAGGAGGCCCGGGATTAGTGGGTCAGGGCCGGAATCTTCTCATCCTCCGTTGCGGCTCCGCCGGCCACCCGGTCGCGCCAGGTCGTCATGACGGCGGGATCGGTCGGTTTCGTCAGCAGCGACACGGCGACGTAGACCGCTGCGGAGGCCAGCAGGCCGTAGTAGATCGGTTCGTTGGCGTAGATGCCGTCCAACGGTACCTCGGCGTTGATTTCGAGGACGATCATGGTGCCGAGGGTGATCAGCGAGCCGACCGCCATCGACGCGGCCGCGGCGATGCCGGTGCCGCGTTTCCACACCAGGCCGCCCAGGATCGCCACCAGCAGTCCGCCCACAAGGATGTCATAGGCGATGGTGAGTGCTGCAACGACATCCTTGGTGATGATGGCGATCACGATCGCCACGACGCCGAGCCCCAAAACCCAAAGGCGGTTGGCCTTGACGTCGTGCTCGGGGTTGTCCGTGTCGTCGGTGTTGACCGTCTTGCCGAACCAGCCTGCGACGAACGGCAGGACGTCGGCGCGGGCCACGGTGGCGGCGGCGATCAGGGCGCCGGAGGCGGTGGACATCATGGCGGCGACGGCCGCGGCAAGCACGAGGCCGCCGATGCCGATGGGCAGCAGGTTGGTCGCGACCTCGGCGTAGACAACGTCCTTGCCGAGGGCCTTCACGTCGATGGCGGGCAGCGCGACACGGGCGCCCAAGCCGATCAGGGCGCCGGCGGCACCGTAAAGAATGCAGTACACGCCGGCCGTGGCCCCGCCCCATTTGGCGACGGAGGGGGTCTTGGCGGTGAACACGCGCTGCCAGATGTCCTGGCCGATCAGCAGGCCGAGCGTGTAGACGACGAAGTAGGTGATGATCGTCTGGAGTCCGATGCCGTCGATCTGGAAGAAGGTGGCGTCGACGCGGCTCCGAATGCCGTCGAGTCCGCCCGCGGCGTTGAGCGTGAAGGGCAGCATCAGCAGGAAGATACCGACCGTCTTGATGACGAACTGGACCTGGTCCGCCAGGGTGATGGACCACATGCCGCCGATAGTCGAGTACACCAGCACGATGGCGCCGCCGATGGCGATGGCGAGGGCGCGGTCCCAGCCGAAGAGGACAACAAAGATCGTGGCGTAGGCACCGGTCGAGGTGGCGCAGAGCATCAGTGTGTAGGCGAGCATGACAATGCCAGAGGTCTGGGTGGCCCGGCTGCCATAACGCAGGCTCAGCATCTGCGAGACCGTATAGATTCTGAGCTTCTGGATGGTGCTGGCGAAGAGCAGGCTAAGCAGGAGCACGCCTACACCGATTGCGACCACGAGCCACATGCCGGAGATGCCGAATTTGTAGCCGAGCCCGACGCCGCCCACAGTCGAGGCGCCGCCGAGGACCACTGCAGCCATGGTGCCGGTGTAGAGGAGAGGTCCGAGCCGGCGGCCGGCCACGAGGTAATCGCTGTTGTTCTTGGTGCGGGACTTGCCCCACCAGCCGAAGGCCAGCATGGCAACGAGATACACCACCACGATGGCAATGTTGACGAAACTTGCGTCCATTGAGGGCTCCTTGGAGCGGTTCAGGAGCAGCCGCCGCCCGCCTGGCCGCGGCATTGCGGTCGGCGTCGTTGGCTGCTTGACGGTTAACTGCGGGAGGGCTCAGGGGGTGAAACGCTCCTTCATTGCCCAGTAGGCAACAGTTGTTGCCAAACAGTATGATGTGATGTCGGTAACAGTCAAGGGTCTTACCGCGGCGTGTCCCGACTGCCGCTCCGGCGCCCCACTCCAGCTAGGATTGGCTCCAAAGCTGGGGCCGCGCGGCCGGCCGTGAAAGGTTCCCTTATGAAGGCTCTACCCGTTGAACCGAGCAATGTGCCGGTGGCCATTGGCTCCAGGATCCGTGCCGCCCGGCAGTCCCAGCGGCTCACCATCGAACAGGTCGCAGACGCCACAGGCCTGACCAAGGGATTCCTCAGCAGGGTTGAGCGTGATCTCACCTCGCCCTCCGTCGCCTCGCTCGTCACGCTGTGCCAAGTCCTCTCCATCTCGATCGGCGAGCTGTTCGCCGCGCCGGAAACGCACCTGACCAAGGCCGGCGAGGGCCCCCGCATCTCCCTCGGCGGCGAGGGGATCGTTGAACGCCTGCTGACCGCACGCTCGGAACGACGGGTCCAGATCATCCAGGCCGTGATCGCCCCCCGCGGCCGCGGCGAATCGGAGCTCTATGCCGTGGACTGCGACGTCGACGTGCTCCACGTCGTCAAAGGCAGGATCCGGCTCATCCTCACGAACGAGGAGTTCGAGCTGGAGACCGGCGACACCGTCACCTTCCCCGGCCGGGAGCCGCACACCTGGGTAAACCCCACCGACGAGCCGGTCGAGGTACTCTGGGTCCTCGTCCCCGCCGCCAGCCGGTAGGTCGCAGCGCGGCAGCGGGCTCTGCGTTTCCAGGCCCAGCGCTCCCGCCCAGTTGCCGGCGCCGGGCCGGTCCGGCGAGGCAGGTGGCCCCCGGAAATCCGCGGGCGCGGGGATGCGGGCAGGGAAGTAACTGGGCGGGAGCGTCAGCGGATTGACCGCCCCCGCCAGGCCAGTACGGCCCGGATCTCGGCCACAACGCGCTCCGGTTCGAACCAGATGTGCTCGGGCATGTACCGGAGCACGGCAAAACCGCCCACGGTCGAGGCGTTGTTCCGGCCCAGGTCCCGGCGCAGCGACTCGCGGCTCGAGTGGAACGCGAAACCGTCCACCTCGACGATCAGGAACCCGGCGATCAGGAAGTCCACCCGGCCGATCCCGGGGAGGTAGACCTGGGCGTCATAGCCGATTCCGTTGCTCCTGAACAGGTACTGGGCGTCGACCTCGACGATGGACTCTGCCCGCAGATCCACGAGGTGCAGAGACTTTCTGACCCGGCCCAACCGGTCGGCGGTGAGCTGGGCCGTGAGCAACTCCATCGGAACGCTGTGCAGCCGCATGGCTGAGGTGGTGATGGCCGCCGCGGCCGGCGGCGCCAGGCACCCCAGGGCATGCAGCACCACATCCTCGACGGCGGCCACGGGCAGCGCCGGGTGGGCGTCAAACCGGACCGTCCGGTGCCGGATGAAGCCGCGGCCGTGGCCGTGGTTGCAGGCCAGATGGTGCTGTGCCGGCGGCTCCCGAAGCCAGAGTCCATAGTGCCCGGCGGCGCTGGCGCAGCTGACCCGGGCGTTATTCCGGAGTGCGGCCTCGAACTCGGGCGGGCATCCCGGCAGGACGAAGACACCCCGCTTCGGCTGGCGGACGGTCGCGGCCAGCCGGGCAACGTCCGTCCTGGAGTAGCCGGCTGCGAGCAGCTGCCCGGTCCGGGCGACGCCGCCCAGCCGGGCCAGGTATTCCAGGTGTTCCATCAGGCCAGTTCAATGGCTTGTGAGCGGCCGGGAAACCAGTCACGTGGGCTATCTGGATTACTTTCGGGTGGTCGGGGTGTCCCCACCGTCGGTCAGGCCTGCGTTCCAGCCCAGTTACCAGGCGCGGCACCGCCCGCCCTCGGCTAGGGATCCCCGGATTCCCGCGGTTCTCCGGGCCGCTGGCCGGTTGCGGGGGATGGTAACTGGGCAGGAACGCAGTCCCCGGGCCGCCGTCGAGGTGGCAAAGTAAACATCTGATGCGCTATAGGCAACTTTTGAGTGTATGATGGCAGTCACACCCGTCGGACAATCCTCGAAGGAGACGCCTCTCGTGGAAGAGCTGCGCATCGAAGCCAATGGCAACCTTGGGCCCATCGATTCCTCCCGCATCCCGCGCTACGCCGGCACTGCCACCTTTGCCCGTCTGCCGCGGCTGGACCAGGTCGCGAAGGCGGACGTCACCGTTGTCGGGGTGCCCTTCGACTCCGGTGTCTCCTACCGCCCCGGCGCGCGCTTCGGCGCCAACCACGTCCGCGAGGCCAGCCGACTGCTGCGGCCGTACAACCCGGCCTGGGACGTCAGCCCCTTCGAGAACATCCAGGTGGCCGACGCCGGGGACATGGCGGTCAACCCGTTCAACATCCACGAGGCGATCGAAACCATCCAGCAGAACGCGCTGGACCTGACCTCCGCCGGCAGCAAACTCGTCACCCTGGGCGGGGACCACACGATCGCCCTGCCGCTGCTGCGAGCCGCCGCCGAACGCGCCGGCCAGCCCGTCGCCATGCTCCACTTCGACGCCCACCTGGACACCTGGGACACCTACTTCGGCGCCGAATACACCCACGGCACGCCGTTCCGCCGCGCCGTCGAGGAAGGCATCCTGGACACCGATGCGATCAGCCACATCGGCACCCGCGGCCCGCTCTACGGCAAAAAGGACCTCGACGACGACCACCGCTTCGGCTTCGGCATCGTCACCTCCGCCGATGTCTACTACCAGGGTGTGCTGGAAACCGTCGCCAAGGTCCGCGACCGGATCGGCAACCGCCCGCTCTACATCTCGGTCGACATCGACGTCCTCGATCCCGCGCACGCCCCCGGCACCGGCACCCCGGAGGCCGGCGGCATCACCAGCCGCGAACTGCTGGAAATCATCCGCGGCCTCCGCGGCATGAACCTCGTGGGGGCCGACGTCGTCGAGGTCGCCCCGGCGTACGACCACGCCGAGATCACCGGTGTGGCCGCGAGCCACGTCGCCTACGAGCTCGTCACCCTGATGGCCGACCGCGCCGTCGACGGCGACCGGACCGGCGCGCCCACCGGCTATGCCGCCCAGGCCCTCGGCCGGGAGGCCCGCCGCCCGGCCGGGTTCGCCGCGCCTGCTGTGCCTGCGCCGGAGTCCCGGCCCGTCGAGACCGGAGCCTCCCGATGACCGGCGTGCGCAACGGCGGCGACCTCGTTGTCGAAACCCTGGAGGCGCTCGGCGCCAAGACCGTCTTCGGCATCCCCGGCCAGCATGCCCTGGGCCTCTTCGACGCGATGGGCCGCGGGAACCTGCACTTCGTCTCCTCGCGGGTGGAAAACAACTCGGCCTTCGCCGCGGACGGCTACTCCCGCGCCACCGGCGAGGTCGGCGTCCTCTTCCTCTCCACCGGCCCCGGCGCGCTGACCTCCCTGGCCGGGCTGCAGGAGGCCTACGCCACCGGCGTACCGATGGTGGTTGTGGCCAGCCAGATCCCGCTTGAGGGCCTCGGTGCCCGCCGCAAGGGCATGCTGCACCAGCTCGATGACCAGAAGGCCTCGGCCGCGAACGTCACCAAGAGCCAGCGGCTGATCCAGCACGCCTCCGGGATCCCCTCGGCCATCCAGGACGCCTGGACCGAGGCGATTTCCTCGCCGCAGGGCCCCGTGTGGATCGAAATCCCGCAGAACGTGTTGCTGGATCCCATCATGGTCCCGCCGGTGGAGGACGCGCTCGCCGAAGCCGCGGACAACCCGCCGCGCATCGAGCTGGTCCGCGAAGCCGTGACGTGGCTCTCCGAGGCAAGCCGGCCCGCGATCATCGCCGGCGGCGGCACCCGCCGCGGCCGCGCCGAGAAGTCGCTGCTCTCCATTGCGGAGAAGCTCCGGGCGCCGGTGATTTGCACCCCCGGCGGCAACGGCGCGTTCCCTTGGAACCATGAGCTCTCGCTGCAGTCCTGGATCGAAGACCAGTACATGACCGAGCTGCTCGAGGACGCCGACGTGCTGATCGTCATCGGCTCCTCGCTCGGCGAAGTGACCTCCAACTACTTCACCTTCGAACCGCGCGGCCGGATCATCCAGATCGACGCCGAACCGCGCGTCCTCGAATCCAACCGCCCGGGCCTCGGCATCCGGGCCGACGCCGGCCAGGCGCTCGCCGCCCTCGACGCCGCCCTGGTGGAGCCGCACGGGGAACGCGCCGACTGGCATGGAACCGCACCCGAGGAGCTGGTCAAGGAGACCCTGGCAAAGGTCAAGGCACGGCTGGAATCCCAGGACCTCGGCAAAGAGCTGAAGTTCATGGCCGACATCCGCGATGCCGTCCCCGCGCCGATGCAAACCTTCTGGGACATGACCATCTCTGCCTACTGGGCCTGGAGCTGCTGGGACGCCCGCGAGGGCCAGTTCCACTCGGCCCAGGGCGCCGGCGGCCTCGGCTTCGGCTTCCCGGCGGCCATCGGCGGCGCCGTCGGGCTGGAAACCACCGGGGCGCCCGGCGGGTCAGCCCGGGTGCTGGCCGTCTCCGGCGACGGCTCGGCGATGTACTCCATCTCCGAGCTCGCCACGGCCAAGCAGCACAATGTCCCGGTCACCTGGCTGATCGTCGACGACGGCGGCTACGGCATCCTGCGCGAATACATGGTGGGCGCCTTCGGCAAGGCCACGGCCACCGAGCTGGCCCGGCCCGATTTCGTGAAACTGGCCGAGGCCTTCGGCGTCCCGGCGGTCCGGGTGGCCCCCGAGGATGTCGGGGACGCGCTCAGGGCGGGCTTCGCGGCCGACGGGCCGAACGTCGTCGTCGTCGAAACCCTGCTCAAGATGTTCGCCCCCACACACCTCGACCTCTAGCCCACCCAAATAGCGCGAATAAACACCTGAGGCCCCAAATCCACTGAGATCTGGGGCCTCACGTGTTGGTTCGCGCCCTCAGCCGGGGTTCTTAGTTTCCCAAAGCAATCAATTTAGGATATTGTTGCTTCAGGCAAACAAGTAAGGGGCGCCCGCACATGTCAGTCGCATCGACCACGGCAGCCAAACTGGTCCACCACATCTTCGATCTCCAGCGCGCCGTCCGGTGCGTCGCCGCAGCCAATCTGCGCGGCGACGATACCGGGGTGGCGCTGCAGGGCGTGCTCCGCTTTGTGGGGGAGGGCGAAACCCGCGCCACGCAGCTGGCGGAACGGCTCGGCGTCAGTGCCCCCGTGCTCAGCCGGCACCTTGCCGAGCTCGCGGGCCAGGGCTACGTCCTGCGCCGGCCGGATCCCGAGGACGGCCGGGCGCAGCTGATCGCGCTCTCGCCGTCCGGGGTGGAAAAGCTCCGCTCCATCGAGGCGCAGCGGGCCGCCACCCTTCAGGGTTTCCTGCAGGACTGGAGCGAGGACGACGTCGAGGAGACGGCGCTCATCCTGAAAAAACTAGCTGAATCCCTTCGGAGTTCAGCCCGGGCAAAGACGGCCGGATCCACCGACACGACCACCTTTGTTGAGGAGTAATTCCATGGCCAGCCACGCTGCCGCCGCCGGGCCAGCCCCGGCACCGACCCCACACCCCGCACCCCAGGTGGCCATGAACCACCGCCAGATCATGGAGGCCCTGACCGGCCTGCTGGCGGCGTTCTTCACCGCGATCATCAGCAGCACCATCGTGGCCAACGCGCTGCCGACCATCATGTCGGAGCTCAAAGGCACCCAGACCGACTTCGCCTGGGTCATCACGGCCGCGCTGCTGGCCAACGCCGCCACCACCCCGATCTGGGGCAAGCTGGCGGATCTGTTCGACAAGAAGTTCCTGGTGCAGCTGAGCATCGTGATCTTCGTCGCCGGATCGGTTATGGCCGGGCTCTCCGAAACCATCCCGCTGCTGCTCACCGCCCGCGTGATCCAGGGCGTCGCCATGGGCGGGCTTACCGCGCTGGCCATGGCCATCATCGGCTCCATCATCCCGCCCCGCGACCGCGGCAAATACTCCGGCTACATGGGCGCCGTGATGGCCGTCGGCACCGCCGGCGGGCCGCTCCTGGGCGGCTTTATCGTCGACAGCCCGCTCGGCTGGCGCTGGACCTTCTTCGTCTGCGTACCGCTGGCCATCATCGCCCTCATCCTGCTCCAGATCACCCTGAAGCTGCCGCACGTCCGGCGCCCCGCCAAGATCGACTGGCTCGGCTCCATCCTGCTGACCTCCGGCGTCAGCCTGCTGCTGATCTGGGTGTCCTTCGCCGGCAACCCGGACTACTACGACTGGTGGTCCTGGCAGTCGGCCGCGATGGTCGGCGGCGGCGTCGCACTGTTGGCCCTGCTGGTCCTGGTGGAATCCCGGGTCGCGCAGCCCATCATCCCGCTCAAGATCATCTCCGAGCGCACCACGGCGCTCGCCATCCTGGCCTCGGTGGCCGTGGGCGTGGCCATGTTCGGTTCCTCCACCTTCCTCGGCCAGTACTTCCAGGTGGCCCGGGGCGCCAGCCCCACCGAGGCAGGCCTGCTGACGCTGCCGATGATCGCCGGCAACCTCATCGGCTCGGTACTCTCCGGCCAGCTGATCAGCCGCACCGGCAAATGGAAGCGCTACCTGATCGCCGGCTCCATCCTGCTGATCGGCGGCCTCGGCCTCGCCGGCACGATCGACCACACCACCGAACTGTGGCTGGCCGGGATCTACACGGCCGTCCTGGGCCTGGGCCTGGGCCTGCTGATGCAGAACCTCGTGCTGGCCGTGCAGAACACCGTCCGGGCCACCGACATCGGCACCGCCAGCGCCTCTGTCGCTTTCTTCCGCTCCGTCGGCGGCGCCATCGGCGTCTCGGTCCTGGGCGCCGTCCTGGGCAACCGGGTCAAAGAACTGGCCACCGAGGGCCTGGCCGCGGCCGGCATCCCCGTCGCAGGGGGATCCGCCGGCGGCAGCATGGACCTCAAGGACCTGCCGCCGCAGATCCGGGACATCATGCGCGCCGCCTACGGTGACGCGACGGCGGAGATCTTCCTGATCTCGGCGGTGATCGGCGTCGTCGCCCTGGTTGCCGTGCTGTTCATCAAGGAAAAGCCGCTGCGGCGCACCGTGGACGTCCAGCCGGACGCCGCCGCCGCGTCGCTCACGGGTTCAGGGTCCGACGCCGGTGCTGCCGCCGGCGGCCCCGCAGCTGGGGGACGCGCCGAGGACCCCACGGCGGAACCCGCCCCGGCCTCCGGCATTGTGGACCTCGACCGCGAGTTCATCGAGGTCCTGAGCCGCCAGCGCGACAGTGATGCCCGGGCCGAGCGTGAAGGCGCCCGGCTCCGTGCCCGGACCATGGTGGCCGAGGCCCGCGCCGGCCACGCCGACGTTATGCCGCTGCTGCTCGAGACCCAGCGGCTCCTCGCCGAGCAGCAGGTTCAGCTGGCCGAGGCGCTGCGTGCCGTCCACCAGCAGGCCGCCGAGCAGCGCGCGATTGCTGCCGAACAGGCCCGGGTGGCCGAGCAGCTCACCTCGCTCAAGCGCCAGCTCGCCAAGGAACGCAAGCTGCAGCGCGCGGCGGCCGACTACATCGCCACGCACGGCCGGCACCGCGGCGAGTAGCAGCGAGCCAGCACTCCGGCCCCGCGGCCTCCCCAACCGGGAGGCCGCGGGGCCGTTGTCACCACCAGTTCCCACCCCGCCACCGCGATGACATTCGGTGCCGGAGGTTTCACCCAGGCACCGGATTTCGTAGAGTGGGACAGCTAAGGCTGTCAGCCCCGGCTGCTACTACTTTCCTTATTTTTCTTCAGCGTTTTCGTAAACCGTTCCTAAGGACCCCCGGGCATGCTTGTCACCCTCATACGGCGCTATTCCCAGCCGTATCTGCCGTATATTGCGGCCGTCATCGTTTTCCAGCTGGCCTCCACCATTGCGGCCCTGTACCTGCCCAGCCTCAATGCTCAGATCATCGATGAGGGGGTCTCCCGCGGCGACACGGACTACATCTGGCGCACCGGCGCGCTGATGCTCGGCGTCGCCCTCATCCAGGTGGTCACCGCGATCGCCGGCGTCTACTTTGGGTCCAAGGCGGCAATGGCGTTCGGCCGGGACCTGCGCCGGGGTGTGTTCCGCAAGGTCAGCAGCTTCTCCGCCCGGGACGTCAACGTCTTCGGCGCCCCGACGCTGATCACCCGCGGCACCAACGACGTCCAGCAGGTCCAGATGCTGATGCTGATGGCGCTGAACTTTATGGTCGCCACGCCCATCATGTGCATCGGCGGCATCGTTATGGCCCTGCGCGAGGACCTCAACCTGTCCTGGCTGGTGTGGGTCTCCGTCCCGCTCCTGGTGGTCGTGGTCGGCTACCTCGTGGTCCGCCTGATGCCGCTCTTCCGCTCCATGCAGGCGAAAATCGACCGGCTGAACGGCATCCTCCGCGAGCAGATCATCGGCATCCGGGTGGTCCGCGCCTTTGTCCGCGAACCGCACGAGGCGCAGCGTTTCGGCGCCGCCAACCAGGAGCTCACCGACGTGTCGCTGAAGATCGGCTCGCTGTTCGTGCTGATGTTCCCGGCGATCGGCATGATCCTGCACGTCTCAACGGCCGCGGTGCTGTGGTTCGGCGGCCAGCGGGTCGACGCCGGGGACATGCAGGTGGGCTCGCTGACGGCGTTCCTGCAGTACCTGCTGCAGATCCTGATGGCCGTCATGATGGGCACGTTTATGGCGATGATGATTCCGCGCGCCTCGGTCTGCGCGGACCGGATCGGAGAGGTGCTCGACGTCGAACCCTCCATCCACGAACCCGCCGCCCCGGTGGCCCCCGCCGCCAAGGCCGGCCGGGTGGAGTTCCGCAACGTCTCCTTCGCCTACCCGGGCGCCGAGGCGCCGGTGCTCAGCGACATCAGCTTTACCGCCGAGCCGGGCCAGACCGTGGCGATCATCGGGTCCACCGGCTCAGGCAAGACCACCCTGCTGGCCCTGTTGCCACGGCTCTTCGACGCCGCCTCCGGCGAGGTGCTGCTCGACGGCGTCCCGGTCACCAAGCTGGACCGCGCCGAGATCACCGGACGCGTCGCGATGGTGCCGCAACGGCCCTACCTGTTCTCCGGCACCATCGAGCACAACCTGCGCTTCGGCAAGCCCGAGGCCACCGACGAGGAACTCTGGGACGCCCTCACCGTCGCCCAGGCCGCCGACTTCGTCCTTGAGAAGAAAAACGGGCTCGGCGCCCGCATCGCCCAAGGCGGCACCAACGTCTCCGGCGGCCAGCGCCAACGGCTGTGTATCGCCCGCGCCCTCGTCACCGAACCCAAGGTCTTCCTCTTCGACGACTCCTTCTCCGCCCTGGACGTCGCCACCGACGCCCGGCTGCGGAAGGCGCTCAAGGCCAAAACCGCGGACGCCACGGTGATCATCGTGGGCCAGCGCGTCTCCACCATCGCCGACGCCGACCAGATCCTCGTGTTGGACAACGGCCGGATCGTGGACCGCGGCACCCACGAGGAGCTCCTGGAGAGCTCCAGCACCTACCAGGAAATCGTCGAATCCCAGCTGACCGCGGAGGCCATCGCATGAGCACCAACGAAAAGCTCAGCCCCAAAGCACCCACGGACGCCCCAGAAACCACGGAGGCTCCCGAGGAGGACTTCTACGAAGAGGAATTCACCCCGGGTGAGGCCGACGGCGGCATGTTCGGCGCCGTTCCGGCCAAAAAGGCCCAGCACTTCTGGCCCTCGGCGAAACGGCTCATGGGCCTGCTCAAGCCCGAGCGTGCCGGCATCATCGCCGTGCTGGCCATGGTCACGGTCGCCGTCGTCCTGAACGTGATCGCGCCGCGCATCCTCGGCCAGGCCATGGACGTGATCTTCGGCGGCGTCGTCGGCAAGCAGCTGCCGGCCGGCGCCACGAAGGACCAGTTCATCGCCGGGCTGCGCGCCCAGGGCCAGGACAACTTCGCCGACATGCTGGCCCGGATGGACGTGGTCCCCGGGGTGGGCATCGACTTCCAGAAGCTCGCGTTCCTGATCAGCGTGGTGCTGGTGATGTACTTCGTCGCCAACATCTTCCTCTGGCTGCAGGGGTACGTCCTGAACGTGCTGGTCATGCGGGTGGTCCGCCGGCTCCGCGACGACACCGAGAAGAAGCTCAACAAGCTCCCGCTGGGCTACTTTGACACCCGCCAGCGCGGAGACATCCTCTCCCGCGTCACCAACGACGTCGACAACATCCAGCAGGCGCTGCAGCAGGCGTTCGCGCAGTTGGTCAACTCCGCCCTGACGGTGATCGGCATCGTGATCATGATGTTCATCGTGTCCTGGCAGCTGGCCCTGATCGCACTGATCGCCCTGCCGCTCTCCGGCGTGGCCGCCGGCATCATCGGCGCTCGCAGCCAGAAGCTCTTCGCCGCGCAGTGGAAGAACACCGGCGAGCTCAACGGCCAGATCGAAGAGTCCTTCTCCGGCCACGACCTGGTCCGCGTGTTCGGCCGCGACGCCGACATGCTGGCCCGCTTCGACGAGCGCAACGAGGAACTCTACAAGGCCAGCTTCGGCGCCCAGTTCGTCTCCGGCATGATCATGCCGGTCATGCAGTTCGTCTCCTACCTCAGCTACGTGGGCATCGCCGTCGTCGGCGGCCTGCGCGTGGCCTCGGGCGGGATGAGCCTGGGCGACGCCACGGCGTTCATCCAGTACTCGCGCGAATTCACCCAGCCGCTGGGGCAGATGGCCGGCATGGCCAACATGCTCCAGTCCGGCGTGGCCTCCGCCGAGCGGGTCTTCGAGTTCCTCGACGCCGACGAGCAGGACCCCGAGACCGCCACCGAGCACCTCCCGGCCAAGACCGACGGGCACGTGGAGTTCCGGCACGTCACGTTCAGCTACAGCCCGGACAAGCCGCTGATCGAGGACCTGTCCTTCACCGCCGAGCCCGGCCACACCGTGGCGATCGTCGGGCCGACCGGGGCCGGGAAGACCACCCTGGTGAACCTCGTGATGCGCTTTTACGAGCTCAACGCCGGGAGCATCACCCTCGACGGCGTCGACATCACCAAGCTCAGCCGCGCGGAACTGCGGTCCAAGGTGGGCATGGTCCTGCAGGACGCCTGGCTGTTCGGCGGCACCATCTACGAGAACATCCGCTACGGCAAGCTCGACGCCACCGAGGAACAGATCATGGCCGCGGCGAAGGCCACCTTCGTGGACCGCTTTGTCCGGGCCCTGCCCGACGGCTACGACACCGTCATCGACGAGGAGGGCAACAACGTCAGCGCGGGCGAAAAGCAGCTGATCACCATCGCCCGGGCCTTCGTCGCGAACCCCTCGCTGCTGATCCTGGACGAAGCCACCAGCTCGGTGGATACCCGCACCGAGGTCCTGGTCCAGAAAGCCATGGCCGCGCTGCGCACCGAGCGGACCAGCTTTGTGATCGCCCACCGGCTCTCCACCATCCGGGACGCCGACACCATCCTGGTGATGGAGGCCGGCCGGATCGTCGAGCAGGGACGGCACACGGAGCTCCTGGAACTGCAGGGCGCCTACTACCGCCTGTACATGTCCCAGTTCGCCGGGGAAGACGCCGAAGCGTCCGTCCTGGACGAGCCGACGGCGGTGCACAGCTGAGCGCCGCCGGGACCGCCCCGGCGGGGGGACAGAACGCCAGGACCACGGAACCGCCGCGCCTCGAGGTCAAGGTGCCGATGCGCTGGGGCGACATGGACGCCTACGGCCACATCAACAACGTCCAGCTCGTCCGGATCCTGGAGGAGGCCCGAATCGCCGCGTTCGGGCCGCCCCGTGGGGCCGGCCTGCCAGGCGTCGAACCCGAGGTGTCTCTGTTCAACGAGGTCCCGGAAGGGACGCTGGCGCTCGTCGTGGAACACAAGATCCGCTACGTCCGGACGCTGGAGTACCGCAATGTGCCCGCCGTCGTGCAGCTGTGGGTCGGTGCGGTCAAGGGCGCCAGCTTCGACATCCACTACCTCGTGCAGGACCCCGTGACGGGCGAGGACTGCGTTAAGGCCAGCAGCCACTTGGCGTTTGTGGATGAGGCCACCGGGCGCGTGGTGCGACTGACCCCCGAGCAGAAGGCCAAGCTGGCTCCGTTCACGGCCGCCCGCCAGACCCGCTAGGCCCTACCTCGACGCCGGGATCGGTCCTAGACTGATCAGGCCCGGGGGATGCCTGAACAGGTCTAGATACTCGAAGCAAGGAGCAGGGCTCATGGCCAAGCGAAGCAAGACGCGGGCACGGAAGAAAACCTGGAAAGAACTCTCGCCGATGGCGAAGTTCGGCACCATCACGGCCGCCGTCGTCCAGCTCTCCCTCCTGGTCGCCGCCCAGCGCGACATTTCGCGGCGTCCGGCGGAGGAAATCCGCGGCAGCAAGGCCCTGTGGCGGGCCGCCACCCTCATCAACTTCGTCGGCCCGGGCACCTACTTCACTTTCGGCGTCAAGCGCCGGCCGGCCGCGAAGTAAGCGCCTTCCGGCCGCCTCGCCGGCGCACTCCGGGCGTTCCGGCAGAAACCTACTCTCCGGTAGCCCACGGGCCCCGCATGATGCGGGCGTTCAGCTTAAGCCTGTAAATTGGGGGTATGACCCCAACCAAAAAGCCTGCCATGCACCGTGCCCTCGGCGTCTCCAAAGAGATCGAAGACGCGGCCTGGTTCGTGCTGGGACCGGGGCTGCTGGGGAAGGCCTCGCCGCTGGACGGCCGCACCCGGACGTGGTCAGTTCCCGCGGCCGCGGAACTGCTGGAGCGCCTCGAGCGGGGCGTCCCCGACCCCAAGGCTCCCATGATGACCAACCTCCGGGAGAACCTCGAGGGCGCGACCCGCGGGGCAAAGCAGCTGGCCGTGGAACTGTTGTTCCTGCAATCGCTGCCGCTCGCGCATGAAGTTAAGTCGCTCAAGGTCAAGCGGGCACGCGTGGCCGAGGCCGCCTCCTGGCTGGAGCCGCCGCTGGAGTTGCCGGAGGAGCTCTACGCCGGGATGACAGACCACGGCGTGATCCGGGACCGCACCGCCGAATTCAACTGGACCATCTGGGACCACCTGAAGTGGCTGTGCCGGTTCGTCCAGCACGTTGCGCAGCGGCCGGCGGGCGTCGTCCAGGCCGCCATCAAGGACCCGCTCGCCTTCCACAGCCTGACCGCGGGCACGCCCGAGGACCAGCCGGCGATCCGGCGCAGCATCGAGTTCCTGGTCTGGCCCAGCTATTTCGAACCCGTAGTTGCCGACGTCGAACGCCAGGAAATCCGCGACGCCTTCGCTTCCCTGGTCGGCGGCGCCAAGGGGGATTCCGACGAGGAAGTCTCCGCGGACATCCACCGCATCCGGCTGCACCTGGATGAACAGGCCGGGCAGCGGATCGACTGGTACTCCCGGCAGCTGGTCAGCCAGTGGCGGAAGGTGGGCGACCCCGGCCGCCGCGCCTGGCTGCTGCGCAGCCACCACGACAATGCCGAGCTGCTCGCCGCGTGGCAGGGCGAGGAAGCCGTGACGCTCGACGTCGAGCACCTCCGCCTGCTGGACCCGGGCGTGACCGCCGGCCTGGTGCAGCACGCCGTGGACGAGGACTACAAGCACTTGAGTTATGTGGAGCGTGAGGACACCAAAACCGCCATCTTCGCGTTCCTGACCGTGATGAAACCGGGGGACCTCACGCTGTACCAGCACTCCGGGGCCGTCCGCGTGGGCGTGGTGCTCGGCGAGCCCGAGCACCATGAGGACAACCGCCGGCTGCGCCGCAAGGTCCGCTGGTTCGATGAGGTCCACTCCACGGCGGAGCTGCCCAGGCACGTGCAGCGCCAGCTGGCCAGCTCCGGGCTGATCGTGGACGTCACCAGGGTGATCCAGTCGCTGGACACGCTGCTCCCGGCCGAAGCGGAGGCCGAAGCGGACGACGCCGCCGAGCCGGACGCCGTCGTCGAACCTCCCTGCGAGGGTTTCCGGCCGCTGACGGCCGAGTTCGCCGCGTCCCTGCACATGGATCTTGAGCCCTTGCAGGAAATCGCCGAGCTGCTGGCGGAAAACCGCCAGCTGGTCCTCTACGGTCCTCCCGGCACCGGAAAGACCTACCTGGCCAAGCACCTCGCGGCCGAATTGGCGGGCGACACCGGCGACGAACGGGTCAAACTCGTCCAGTTCCACCCCTCCTACGCCTACGAGGACTTCTTCGAGGGCTACCGCCCGGACAAGACCGACGAGGGCCAGGTGTCCTTCAAATTGGTCGCCGGACCGCTGCGCCGGCTGGCCGAGGAGGCCGCGAAGCCCGGCAACGAGAGCAAGCCGTACTTCCTGATCATCGACGAGATGAACCGGGCCAACCTGGCGAAGGTCTTCGGCGAGCTGTACTTCCTGCTCGAATACCGCGACGACCGGATCTACCTGCAGTACAGCCCCACCGAGCCGTTCTCGCTGCCGGACAACCTGTACATCATCGGCACCATGAACACCGCCGACCGTTCCATCGCGATGATGGATGCCGCCATTCGCCGCCGGTTCTCCTTTATCGAACTGCACCCCAAGACCGAGCCGGTGAAGGGGACGCTGCTGCGCTTCCTGCAGTCCCGCGAGCTGGACACCACGCCGGCGCTGCTGCTCGATGAACTGAACAACGCCATCGACGAGTGGGACCGGGACCTGATGATCGGGCCGTCCTACTTCATGAAGAAAGCAGCCCAGACCCCCACCGGACTGCGCCGGATATGGAAGTACGAGCTGATGCCGCTGCTCGAGGAGCACTACCACGGCCAGCTGAACCGGGCGCAGCTGGAGGAGCGGTTCGGCCTGGAGCAGCTGTTGGCCCGCCTTGCGCGCGTCTAGTCCCGCCCCCGACGGCGCCGTCCGGCACATCGTCCTGGACGAGTTGTCCGGGGGAGTGGTGGAACGGATCGACGCCGGCAGCGCCGCCTACATCAACGGCAGCGGCCTGGCCAAGGCCTCGCCGCTGGGCATGGGCCTGTTCCGGATCGAACCGGTGGGCAAGGTCGGGTCCGTGCGGACCCCCACGGTGCAGCTGGAAGTCCGGCCCAAGGAACGGCTGGGGCTCGGGCGGCTGCTGTTCCTGCTCGGTTACACGGAGAACCAGGGTTTCCGGGACGACGCCGTCGCCGCCGTCGAGGACACCGACCTGTGGAGCGCCCTGGCCGAGTCGCTGGCACAGCTGGCGGACCGGGCTCTCAGCCGCGGCGTGCTGCAGGGCTACCTGAACGTCGACGAGTCCTTGCGCACCGTTAAAGGCCGGATCCGGATCTCGGACCAGATCTCGCGGCGGCCCGGGATGCTGGTGCCGCTCGAGGTGTCCTACGACGAGTTCACCGAGGACATCCCGGAAAACCGCATCCTGCGTGCTGCCCTCGAACGGATGTCGCAGGTGCCGGGGGTGCGGGCCGATGTGCTCAGCCGGCTGCGTCGGCTGAAGGGCAAGCTCGACGCCGTGACGGGCCTGCAGTCCGGCGCGCCGCTGCCGCAGTGGCGGGCCAGCCGGATGAACGTGCGGTACCACGCGGCCCTGCGGCTCGCCGAGGTAATCCTGCGCAACGCCTCGGCCGAGGCCGGCGACGGCAAGCAGCACTCGGCGTCGTTTGTGGTGGACATGTCCAAGGTCTTCGAGGACTTCGTCGGCACCGCGCTGCGGGAGGCCATGGCGGCCTACCCGGGGGAGACACGGCTGCGCTACAACTCGATGCTCAATGAGGCGGTGCGGGATTCCGACCGGATCATGGTGCAACCGGGCGCGGTGCATTTGCTCGGCGGCCGGCCCGTGGTGGTGTACGACGCGAAGTACAAAGCGGCGTCCGACGTCGGCGCCTCCCTCTCCGGCGACCACTACCGGATGCTGGCGTACTGCACTTCGCTGCGGGTGCCGACGGCGTGGCTGGTCTACCCGGGTTCGGGGGAGATCAAACTTCGGCGGATCCTCAACACGGACATCGACGTGGTGGAATTCCCGCTGGATCTGTCCCTGCCGCCGGCGGAAATCCTGGCCTCCGTGGCGGACCTGGCACAACAGTCGTGGGGCGAAGTGGTGCGGCAGGCTTCGATCAGCCGCTGACTGCCGACTCTGGGGAACCTAAGCGGTGTCGTCCTGCACGGTCGTGGAGATGGAGAGCAGGTGGTTCAGCAGCGCCTTCTCGGGCTGGCCGGGATTGTTGGCTACATGCCGGCGGAGCTGTTCACGGACGAGGGCCTCTTCGGGTTTGGTTTCCGAGAGGATGGCGTCGATGATGGCGGACACCTGCCTGCGCAGAGGCTCCAGATCGTCTGATGTCTCGGGGCTCCGGGCAGCGTGCCGCGTGCGGGTCTCGGTGGACAACAACAAATGTGGCATCGTGCTTCTCCTGCGGAGTTTGTAGTACCCCCACGTACTGACCTATAGAGTCCTAGTCCCCGAGTTTCGATTTTAGCCCAGGTGGACCAGTCTGTCTCGGGTCGGCGGCGAGGCAATTCGGTGACTATACGTAGGCTGCCCCGCCGGTGCTGCTGAGATTACCGGGATCCGTGATCATATTTCGGATGTGGCGTACGAATTATTTTCGCGTCGCGGGGCACGCCGGGGTGCGCCCAGGAAAGTGTCGAGCTGCTGCTCGAGGGCGGATAGGTCTTTGAGCTCGCATTCCCAGACGGTGAGCACCTGCCAGCCCGAGCCCTCGAGCTGGCGGTGCTGTTCGGCGTCGCGGTTCCGGGTGCGGGTCCGCTTGGTCTCCCAGAACTCGGTGTTGGATTTCGGCGCATGCTGCCCGACCCGGCAGCCGTGGAAATGCCAGAAGCAGCCATTGACGAAGATGACCTTCTGGCGGCCGGCAAAGACCAGATCGGGGTTTCCGGGGAGCCTGCCGCCTCGGGCCGTGCCGTGCAACCGGTAGCGGTAGCCCTTGGCGTGGAGCATACGGCGGACCAGCAACTCGGGCTTGGTGTTCTTGCCCCGGATGCGTGACATGTTCCAGCTGCGCCGCTCCGGGGTCAGACTGTCCGCCATGGTTTAAGTCTAGGCCGCGCTAGCTGGAGCGGCGTCGGCGGGTTCGGCGGAAGGGAGCCGGAAGAGTTCGGCGGGGGCCGGGCAACAGGGCAGCGGAGGCCGTTTGGCCTAGATTTCCCGCTCGGGGTGTTCGCCAAACTGGAAGTGGCGGCCGCTGACCGACGTAGGCTCAATTTCGACGTAGAAGTCCTTCAGCGTCGGCACCCACGGTTTGAGCCCCAGCGTCTCCGCGGCCGCAATCTCCGATGACTGCTCGAGGGCGCGGGCCGTGCCGCGGACCACCACCGACCACGCCTCGTCGGAGAGGATGCCGTCGGTTTCGAATAGCACCTTGGAATTGATGGTCAGTTCGGCGAGTTTGTTGCCGGGCGCCGTGCGCAGGTAGAGCTTACGGTCGCTGACCGCATAATTCACCGGAAAAATGTCCGGTTCCCCAGCCACGGTGACGACGAGTCTGCCGTGTTTGGTCCCTTCGATGAGTTTCCAGATTTGATCCTCGGTCAGGTTCAGGATCGGGCTGCCGTCTGCGTGTTCGAACATCATGGGCTCATTGTTCTGTCCGGCGTAGAAAAATGCCAGAGGCGATGGAAACTTGAATTTCGCTGCTTCCAAGGTCACCGGCGCTAAATTGTCGGACCCCCTCCCTAACGTTCTTCTTGTTCGGATTGCATCCCATCAAGCGTCCGCCCGTCAGGGGCATTCGGGGCACTGGAGGGGGATGCCCCTTAGCGCCATTGGGGGCGCTTGGGCGCGAACACTTCGCACCGCCAGGCACTGCCTGGTCAAGAAACATGGGGAATCATGAGTACTTTCAATTCACAGGGCACCGCACCCGCAGATACGCCCGCGCCTGCAGCCGTTCCGTCCGCGCCGACTCCTGTCTCGAAGGGTAACGGCTGGGGCGTCGCCGCGCTGGTGCTCGGCATCGTCGCCGTCGTCTTTTCCTTCATTCCGGTCATGGGCGTGGTGGCCTTCGTCCTGGGCCCGCTGGCGGTTCTGTTCGGCATCATCGGGGTCACCCGTAAGCTCGCGAAGAAGGGCGCTGCGGTCGCTGGCGTCGTGCTGGGCATCCTGAGCATCGTAATTGCAGCCATCTGGATGGCTGTGCTGTCCGCCGCTGTCTCCTCGGCCGACCAAGCGCTCAACTCGGAGCACAAGGTTGAATACGTGGTGACGACGAACGGGAAAGCGTCCGTCAGTTACTGGACCAGCGGTGGATCGTCCAACGAGGACATCACTACTGACTGGAAGAAGGAGCAGACCGTGAAGAACTCGGACTTCGTCTCCCTGGTTGTCACCGGCGACTACTCGAATGCTGCGGCAGTTGTCGGCTGCAAGATCCTCTTCGACGGCAAGTCCATCTCGAAGAACTCCGGAACCGGCCAGGGCGCCATGGCCTCCTGCAGCGGTTCGGGACTTGGGGCCAACAAGAAGTAGCTGAGCCTTAACCGGGCTGTGGTTCCGGGGCAGCGGCAGGGCGTCGCAGGGGTGAAAACCCTTGCGGCGCCCTTGTTTCTGTGAGGGCGGTGACTGTTCACGCAGCGCGCGCCGTCCCGGAAGAATCGGCTGTGGATAACTCTTACGGCCCGAAGGCGATCTCAGTTACCCTTAGGCATTGTTTGGATTCAGGACGTCTTGATTTCTATCGGGGGATTAGCTGAACATGACATCTCGCATTCCAATCTCCAGCCGCAGGCACATAGCCTCAGCCGCTCTGCTCATCGCCGCTGTTCTGTCGGCAACGGCCTGCACCGGCGGCCACGCTTCGCCCGGCGCCACGGTAGGTAGCGGCCCACCTTCCTCTGCGGCTTCCGCAGCCCCGACGCCGACCCCGACGCCGAGCCCGACCGCCAGCTACAAGCCGGCCGATGCCTCGGGCAGGGCCCAAAACGTCCCGGTCCCCGTACTCCCGGAGGCGGCGAAAGCGGAGACGAAGGAAGGGCTGGAGGCCTTCGCGAGGTACTGGTTTAAGCAACTTAACTTCGCGTATGAGACAGGTAAAACATCTGGTCTAACATCTGTAACTTCCGACGCCTGCGAGTTCTGCTCAAATATCTCGAAGTCTTTGGAGAAGAACTATGAGGACGACGGGTGGATCGCGGGAGGACGGATCGAAGCGCCCTCCATAAACGCAAACTTTGATGCCGGAACAGACGGAAATTATCAAGTTGTCGTGCAGGTTCAGCAGTCCATGATCACCTATTTCAAACCCGGGGGCTCTCAGTTCCGTCCTCCGACTCCACCTTCCGATACCGGCAATGTAATGCTGACTGCTTTCCGAGATGGTGCGTGGCAAGTCACGGGACTTCACCCAATCCGATGATCTCCTCCCGCGTCCGGTCGGACATTCTGTTGGTATTGGCCCTAGTTGTGGTCCTTGCGTTCCCTCTCTCGAGTTCCGCTAGCGGCGACGACGGGATCGACGCTGGTTTCGGGAATCAAGGCGTGAATGTCGGTGGGTGGAGGATGGACCCGGTTTCGGGCAAATTCGTTCCGTTGGAACCCGGAATTCCTGCCAATGACCCGAACCAATATAAGTACGAGCTCCAGTGCCACCTTGGCGGCGGTGACTTCGACACCGAGTGTTTGGCGTTACTCGTGGACTGCAAGAACGGCCCCGACGGTACTGAGGGGATTCCCGTCGTCTGGCTCAAGGCTCCCGCGGGGGTGCCGAATCCGGTCTGGACGTATCATTCCGGCCCAACGTGCCTGTTTGATGCGCGGCCTGAAGAATTGTTGCCTCGAATCGCAGCCCTGATCCAAACAGAGTTTCAGAAACTGCCAATCGTCGCCGGCAAAGCAACCGCGCAACCCAGCCCGCATACTCTGCGTGGTGCGGAAACAAACTTCTTCGCGGAAGCGGATCCGCAGCAGTTCGACATCAAGATCCTCGCTCAGGATGTCCATGTCGACGCCAAACCCGTCCAGTACTCCTGGAATTATGGTGACGGCACTTCGCTGGGACCAACAACAGCAACAGGCGGTCCGTTGCCGCAGGAGCGGTGGGGCGAGAAGACGGCCACCAGCCACGTCTACACGCAAACCGGCGACTTTTCCGTGGTGTTGACCACCCATTTCCAGGGAACGTACTCCGTGAACGGCGGACCGCCGCTGCCTATCCCGGGCCAAGGGCAGTTCAGCTCCGCGCCCCAAACCGTCAGCGTGTGGCGGTCCATCACCCGCAATTACGCGGACGACTGCCTCAAGAATCCGCAAGGCCAGGGGTGCCCGGGAGCGCCGCAGCCCTCGCGCTGATCCGATCGTGACACGAGTCTCAGCCGGAATAGTTGCAGACGCCGTGGAGTTTGCGCCAGTGGACACAATCCACTGTGAAAGGAACTGCGCATGCTTTTTTCCCCCCTGACCATCGGACAAATGGAAGCCCCGAACCGACTCGTGATGGCGCCGCTGACCCGCCTCCGTTCCGGCAGGGAAGGCGTCCCGGGACCGCTGGTGGTGGAGCATTACCGGCAGCGCGCCTCGCTCGGCCTGATTGTCAGCGAAGGCACCTATCCCAGCCCGGCCGGACGCGGTTTCCCGGGCCAGCCGGGCCTCGTTACTGAGGAACAGCTCAAGGGCTGGGCTGACGTCACCGCCGCAGTCCACGCCGAGGGCGGCCGGATCTTTGCCCAGGTCATGCACGCCGGCCGAGTTACGCACGAGGACACCACCGGTGGCCACGGGGTTGTCGCCCCCAGCGCCATCGCCATCGACGGCGTGACCCGCACCTACGAGGGCAAGCAGGCGTTTCCCACCCCGCGCGCCCTGACAACCGAAGAGCTCCCCGGCATCCGTGAGGAGTTCGTCCGGGCCTCGCGCAACGCGATCGAGGCCGGCTTCGACGGCGTCGAACTTCACTCCGCGAACGGTTACCTGCTGCACGAATTCCTGACGCCAGCTGCGAACCAGCGCGACGACAACTACGGCGGCTCACCTGAAAACCGGGCCCGTTTCGTCATCGAGACTGTCCAGGCCGTTGTCGACGCCATCGGCGCGGACCGTGTGGGCATCCGCATCTCGCCCGAGCACAACGTCCAGGGCGCCCTGGAGCTGGACGCCGTCGACGTCCGCGAAACGTACGGCTATCTGGTGGACGCCCTGGCGCCGCTGAAGCTTGCGTACCTTAGCGTCCTTCACAAGGAACCCACCAGCGAGCTGGTCCAGGAGCTGCGCACGCGGTTTGCCGGCACCTTCCTCCTAAACACCGGCTTCGGCGTCATCACCACCGCCGAAGAGGCCAAGTCCCTGGTCTCGGACGGCCACACGGACGGCGTGGTCGTCGGACGTCCCGCCATCGCCAACCCGGACCTGGTGCGACGCTGGCGCGAAGGCCTCCCCGTCAACGAACCGGACGCGGCCACCTTCTACACCGACGGCGCCGAGGGGTACACCGACTACCCGGCCTACCAGAACTAGCAACGCCGCCCCGGGCGAGTCCTGGGCGGGACATGCCCATTGCATGCCGCGAACAGTGGACAGAATCCTATTCTGTCCACTGTTCGCTTTTAAGAATGGACATGTCCCGCCGCGCGGCCCGAAAGCAAAGGGCATGTCCCGTGGCGTACCTAGAAGATGGGCATGTCCAGTGGTGGCGGCCCAAAATGGGCATGTCCCTAGGGTGAGGCCGGCACTGACCGCTGGCAGAGGCCGATGAAGCCGCCGAGCTGCTCCAGGCCTTCCGGATGGAGCGGCAGGTAGTTCGTCAGTTCCGGGGCCCGCACGATGACGGCGCGCCACTGCCCGCGCGAGACCGCCACGTTGATGCGGTTACGGGAGAGCAGGAACTCCATGCCCCGCGGCGCCTCGGCCACGGCGGAACACGCCATCGAGACGATCACCACCGCCGCTTCCTGGCCTTGGAACTTGTCCACCGTGCCCACCCGCACCCCGAACAGGGCGGCCCGGTCCAGGGCCTCGCGAATGAGGTTCACCTGGGCGTTGTAGGCAGCCACCACCAGGATGTCGGCGGGCTCGAGCGGCCGCGAGCCGTCCGGCGTGTGCCACGTTAGCCCCAGGTGACGCCGCACCTGCCGGACCACCTCGGCGGCTTCCTCCGGGGACGACGTCGTGTTTCCGCTGTGCGGCACCATCACCGTCTCGATCCCGGCGGGAACTCCGTCCAGGCGCCGCAGGTCCGCGGACGGCGCGGAGCGCAACCGGCCCTCGTAGGAAAGCTCGGACACGGCCAGGCAGAGCTCGGAGTGCATCCGCCACGAGTCGGCCAGGAAGTAGCCCAGCTCCGGCGGGAGGGTGGCGTGCCCTGCGGAGATCCAGCCCAGGGCCGATTCGTCCACCGGCTCCGGGTGCCTGCCCTGGCTCACCTGCGGCAGCTGCTGCGGGTCGCCGAGCAGGAGCAGGCGGCTGCTCGCCTTGGCCACCGCGAGCGTGTTGGCCAGGGAGAACTGGCCGGCCTCGTCGATCACCAGCAGATCCAGCGAGCCGGCCGGGACGCCGGCGCCGGTCATGGTCCAGGCGGTGCCGCCGATCAGGGCGCCGCCGCGTGAGCCCAGCAGCGCCGCGACATCACCGGCGGAACGCGCCGCCCACGGCAAGGGATTGCCGTGCTTGACGTCCTTGGCGACCCGTTCCGGATCAACGCCGGCCTTGGTGACGGCGGTGGTCAGCAGGTTCTCCACCACGGCGTGGGATTGGCCGACGACGCCGACCTTCCAGCCGCGGGCCACAAGCCGGGCAATGACGTGGGAGCCCACATGGGTCTTGCCGGTTCCGGGGGGACCCTGCACGGCGAGGTAGGAGTGATCGAGGCCCAGCACCGCCGCCGTGATGGCGTCGATGAAGCGGTCCGCTCCCTCGCCGGGCTGCGGCAGGGATACGCCGGCGGCCAGCCGGGGCGGCAGCCGGCGGACCAAGTCAAGGGCGGGATGGCGGGGGAGGGACCCGGAGCCCAGTCCGGCGGCCACCGTAGCAGCCAAGGACTCCAGCGCCTGCTCCAAACTTTTGGTGGCGAGCGGCTGGTCCTCGGTCAATGCGATGGGCAGCTCATTGTGGGGCGGGATGTTCCGGTGCAGGCGGTCCCGGATGATGACGGTGTCCTTGCCCTCGTCGTCGCCCAGTTCCAGGACCTCCGTGCCGAACCATCCGTTCCGGCCAACCCCCTTCTTGCCGGTGCCTTCCAGCCCGGCGGGAAGCGGATGCTCGTACATGCGGAACCAGGTGCTGCCTTCCCGCAGGTCCGAGCCCGGCGTCACCGTGCCGGTCAGCTTGACCCGACGCTCCGGGAGCTTCCTGCCTTCCTGCCGCCAGTCGTCAAGGATCTCAGCGGATTCGACCAGGAAAACGTTCCGGTCCCGCTGATGTGTGTCCGGACCATACTCGCACCGGTCGAAGTGCGACCACCAGAACGACTTGCGCTCCCGGCGGTGGTAGCTCACGGCCGCCGCCAGCATGGCGACGGCTTTGCGGTCCGCCTCGGGGACGCCACTTCCGGGCTCAGCAAACGCCAGCAGGGCTTGCTCCGCCGGGCCCGCCGCGGGCGGAGCGCCCAAGGCGCCGCCGTCGTCGTCCACGTCCGCCGCGCCGGCGCTCGCCGAACCCAGGGGCCCTGACCCTCCGCCGCCGGGCGTGATCCCGCGTTCCTCCGCCCGTCGCAGCAGCCAGTTCCGCAGCTCCAGAGTGGAGAGGCAGTCGTATTCGTTGTAATCGGAGATGGCGGCAAGGATCCCGGCTGCCTCCTCGGCCCGGCCGTCGTCACGCGCGTCGCAGTACTTGGCGTACGCCACCACGGAGGCCCCGGCATCCTTCACGTCGCCGGACCGGAGCTTGGTCCCCATGTAGAGCGGCTCGAGCTTCTTGATGCTGTACGAGTTCTCCGAGATGCGGATGCTGTTGCGGACCGTCTGGTACAGGTCCACCAGCAGGCCCCCGCGGAGCCACTCGTCCACGACGTCCTCCCCAGCGACGTGCTGCACCGAGAGCTTGCGGAGCGCCGTCTTCTCATAGGCGGCGTAGTGGTAGACATGCATGTCCGGATAGTCCCGCCGGCGTTTCTCCACGTACTCCAGGAAGTCCAGGAAGGCCTGCTTCTCCGCCGCCCGGCTGTGCGCCCAGAACGGCCGGAACACCCCCGGAACGCCCGGCCCGGTGGGTGCCTCGGTCACGCCGAAGAGGTACTCGAGCCCCCACACCCCGGTGGCGCTCTCCTGCCATAGCGGGTCGCCCTCGAAATCGAAGAAGATATCGCCGGGGCTCGGCGGAGGCAGCTCGGCCAGGGTGTTCTGCGGCAGGACCGCGTAGCGCAGGGTGTGCTCCCCGCCGTCCTTGATGTATCGCACCTGCCCGTCCGCCGGGCCGACGCCGCTCTGGATCCGGGCCTGTTCCTGCAACCGCTCCAGCACAGGAGTGGGCTTGGTGAGCGTGGCGTGCGCGAGTTCCGTGACCGTGTGGATGCCGAGCCCGTGCAGGTTCTTGCGCTGCACCGAGTTCATCCGCGCCACGAGGAGCAGATCATCGGTGGCTTTGACCTGCTCCTGGCAGTAGTCGCAGCGGCCGCAGGCGGTGATACTTTCCGCGCCCCACCGGACGGTGCCGGGCTGAGCTATGTGCGCGGCGGTCAGGGCCAGGAAGCGTTCGCGCCGTTCCCGGAAGACCGGCAGGATCTCGGCGAGTTTGTGGTGGCTCCGGACGTAGTCAAAGCCGCCGTCGGCCAGCTGCACGGTGGCGCCCAGCACCAGGGTCACGGCTGGATCCACCGGGATGCCGGCCTTCAGGAGCTGGTCGCCGTACGCGGCGAGCTGGAGCAGGGCGGTCACCTTGGCGTGGCGGGCGAGCTTGGTGTCGAACACGGCGTACGCGCCGTCGGGCTGGCGCACCAGGAAGTCGGAACGGCCGTGGAACTGCCCGTCGAAGAACGCTGCCTGGAAGACGACGTCGGCGCCCGCACGCAGCGCCTGGATCGATTCGTGGTGCTTGGCCGTCAGGGTGGCGCGGTCCATGGCCGTGGCGGGGACGACGTCGTACACGCCGCGGCTGCGGGCCGGATCCCAGGTCCCGAACTCTTCGACGAACCCGGCCAGGACCTTGCGCTCGTGCACCTCGCCCAGGTCCGCCGCATGCTCGAGCATCTCGTCGGGACCGAAATCGGCTTTGGGAGCGCGGCCGAGCTTCTCATCGAGCTTCCGCAGCAGCTGGTACTCGCAGTCCACCGCCACCACCAGGTCGCTCGCGGAGTAGACCAACTCCGGTGCCGCGCCCGCTACTTCCGGTTCAAGGAAAAACACTGTGCCCCGCCTTGCTTCGTTGATCCGCCGCTGATCGATGTCCCTGCTGCCAAGCTATCAAAGCCCTCTGACACCGAGACTCTGGCCGCCGGCGCGGGAGGGGCGTAAGGTCGACAAGACCATGACCGAACAGCAACCGTTTGAGCTGGTCCAGCGCTACCCGCATTTCGAGCTGCGCCGCTATCCCGCGCATGTTGTCGCGGAAATACGCGTCACCGCCAGCTTTGACCGCGCCGGCAACGCCGCCTTCCGCCACCTCTTCAACTACATCAGCGGCAAGAACACCGCCTCGCAGAAGCTGGCGATGACGGCCCCGGTCATCCAGGGAACCGGATCGCCGGGGACACCGCAGAAGCTGGCGATGACCGCTCCGGTGCTCCAAAGCGGCCCGCTGCCGGGCAAAGACGCGCCGGCCGATTTTGTGGTCGCCTTTGTCCTGCCCGCGGGCCTGACCGCCGAGACGGCGCCGGTCCCGACCAACCCCGACGTCAAGATCCGGGCGGTGCCCGGCTCCCTCGCCGCGGCCGTCCGCTTTTCTGGGAGCGGCTCGGAGACTGCCTTCGAGCGGCGTAACGAGGGGCTGCAGGCCGCGTTGGCCCTGGCCGGGCTGACCGCCGTGGGCCCGCCGCGCTTCGCCCGCTTCGACCCGCCGTTCAAGCCGTGGTTCCTGCGCCACAACGAGGTGGTCCAAGACGTGCAGGAACCCGGGACCGCCTCGGGGACGCCGGGCGCCTGACCCGGGTAAGGCAAAATGGGCTGGGTGAGCCAACTCCCGCAGCACCCCGCCAAGACCACCCCGGTTGAAACCCAGATCGCCGCCGAACTCGGGGTGCAGCCCTGGCAGGTGAAGGCCGCCGTGGAGCTGCTCGACGCCGGGTCCACCGTGCCGTTCATCGCCCGCTACCGCAAGGAAGCCACCGGCACCCTGGACGACACCCAGCTCCGCGGGCTCGAGGAGCGGCTGCGCTACCTGCGCGAGCTCGAGGACCGCCGTCGGACCGTCCTCGAGGCGATCGCCGCGCAAGGGGCGCTTACGCCCGATCTGCAGGCCGCCGTCGTCGCCGCCGAAACGAAGTCGCGGCTGGAGGACATCTATCTCCCGTTCAAGTCCAAGCGGCGGACCAAGGCCCAGATCGCCCGGGAGGCCGGCCTGGAGCCGCTTGCGGACACGCTGCTCAAGCGCCCGGAGCTGGACCCGGAACGCGAAGCAGCCAACTACCTGAACCCTGAACATTCCATCGAGGACCCCGCCGCGGCGCTCGCCGGGGCCCGGTCCATCCTGGTCGAGCGCGCCGGCCAGGACGCCGACCTTGCCGCCACGCTGCGGGAGCGGCTCTGGACCCAAGGCCGGATGGTCTCGCGCGTCAAGAAGGGCAAGGAAGCCGAGGGGCAGAAGTTCAAGGACTACTTCGAGTTCTCCCAGTCGCCATCCGGGATGCCCTCGCACCGGGTCCTCGCGCTGCTGCGCGGCGAAAAGGACGGCGTGCTGGAGCTGGATCTGTCCGAAGCGGATCTGGACGACGACGCCGCCCTGGCCGCCGCGCGCGGCCGGTACGAGGCCGCCGTGGCCAGGTTCCTCGGGGTCTCCGACCGCGGCCGTCCCGCCGACGCGTGGCTGCTGCAGACCGCCCAGCAGGCCTGGCGCTCCCGGGTGCTCAGCCGGCTCAGCGGCGACCTGCGCAGCCGGATGTTTGCCGCGGCCGAGGACGAGGCCGTGCGGGTGTTCGCCGCCAACCTCCGGGACGTGCTGCTCGCGGCGCCGGCCGGCAACCGGGCCACCCTTGGCCTGGACCCGGGACTGCGGACGGGCGTGAAGGTGGCGGTGGTGGACGGCACGGGCAAGGTGGTCGCGACCGACACGGTGTACCCGCACTCCCCGGCCCGGAAGTGGGACGAAGCGCTGCGGACCCTCGTGGACCTCGCCCGCAAGCACGGCGTCGAACTTGTCGCGATCGGCAACGGCACCGCCTCGCGGGAGACGGACAAGCTTGCGGCCGAGCTGATCAAGGAGCTCGGCGCCGCAGCCGGCCGCGCGCCGCAGAAGCTTGTGGTCTCCGAGGCCGGCGCCTCGGTGTATTCCGCGTCGGCGCTCGCCGCGGCCGAGCTGCCCGGCATGGACGTCTCGCTACGCGGTGCGGTGTCGATCGCGCGGCGGCTGCAGGACCCGCTCGCGGAGCTGGTGAAGATCGAGCCGAAGTCGATCGGCGTCGGGCAATACCAGCACGACGTCACGGCGGCGAAGCTGGACCGGAGCCTCGACGCCGTCGTCGAGGACTGCGTCAACGCCGTCGGCGTGGACGTCAACACCGCCTCGCCCGCGCTGCTGAGCCGGGTGGCGGGGGTCGGACCGCTGCTGAGTGAGAACATCGTGGCCTACCGGAACGAGCACGGTCCGTTCAGCAAGCGCAGCGAACTCAAGAAGGTGCCGCGGCTGGGCGCCAAGGCCTTCGAGCAGTGCGCCGGCTTCCTGCGCATCACCGGGGGAGCGGAGCCGCTGGACGCCTCCAGCGTGCACCCGGAGGCCTACCCGGTGGCCCGGAAAATCAAAGCCGCAGCCGGGACGGGCCGGGACCTGTCCGCGCTGAATCCGCAGGACTTCGTGGACGGAGCGTTCGGCCTGCCCACCGTGCGGGACATCATCGCCGAGCTGGAAAAACCAGGCCGGGACCCGCGTCCGGCGTTCGCGGCAGCGACGTTCCTGGAGGGCGTCGAGAAGATCTCCGACCTCAAGCCCGGCATGGTGCTGGAGGGGACCGTCACCAACGTGGCGGCGTTCGGTGCGTTCGTCGACGTCGGAGTGCACCAGGACGGGCTGGTGCACGTTTCCGCGCTGGCCAACCGGTTCGTCGCCGACCCCCGCGAGGTGGTCAAGTCCGGCCAGGTGGTCCGGGTCAAGGTGCTCGAGGCCGATCCGGAGCGCAAGCGCATCTCACTGACGCTGCGGCTCGACGACGAACCGGCGACGTCCGCGGGGCGTCCGGCGTCCGCCGGGCGTCCGGCGGGGTCCGCCGGGCGTTCGGCCGGGGCCGCCGCTCGGCGGGACCAGCCCAAGCAAGCCCCGCGGCCGGCACCCGGTCGACCGGGGACATCGCAGCTGGCTCCGGCGCCGGCCAACACCGCGATGGCCGAGGCGCTCCGGAAAGCGGGTCTCGGAAAGTAAGCCCACCGTTCGTCGCGGATTCCCTACCGCTCGGCGCACAAACCCTACGTTTACTGATGATTTGCACCATGATTGCCGGAGGCAACTGCCCAGATTTAGGGCTTTGGCCTCTGGATCGCTGGGACATCGACGTCGCCAGACAAATCGAGGGGAGCAATTATGGGCTGGCTGGACCGGGACCGAACCATCGCACCGCCGGGATTCAACCGTTGGCTGGTGCCGCCTGCGGCGCTCGCCGTCCACCTGTGCATCGGCCAGGCCTACGCGACGAGCGTCTACAAAACGGCGCTGGTCAAGCACTTCGGTGCCAGCCTGACCGAAATCGGAGTGATCTTCTCCATTGCCATCGTGATGCTGGGCCTGTCGGCCGCCATCATGGGCACCTGGGTGGATAAAAACGGCCCCCGCAAGGCGATGTTCACCTCGGCCATGTTCTGGGTCAGCGGCTTCCTGATCGGCTCGCTCGGCATCTTCACGCATCAGCTGTGGCTCGTCTACCTCGGCTACGGCTTTGTTGGCGGCATCGGCCTGGGCATCGGCTATATCTCGCCCGTGTCCACCCTGATCAAGTGGTTCCCTGACCGGCCGGGCCTCGCCACCGGTATGGCCATCATGGGCTTCGGCGGCGGCGCGCTGATCGCCAGCCCCGTCTCCACCGCGCTGCTGAAGATGTACGACCCGACCTCCGGCGCCAAGGGCTGGGTGGCCAGCGGCGACTCCGTAGGCAAGCTCTTCCTGACCCTCGCCGTCGTCTATCTTGCCTACATGCTCTTCGGCGCCTTCACCATCAAGGTCCCGGCCGACGGCTGGAAGCCGGCAGGCTTCGACCCCGCGAAGGTCAAGGCCGCCAAGCTCGTCACCACAGAGAACGTCTCGGCCAAGAACGCCATTAAGACCAAGCAGTTCTGGCTGGTCTGGATCGCCCTGTTCTGCAACGTCACCGCGGGCATCGGCATCCTGGAACAGGCCGCGCCGATGATCCAGGACTTCTTCCGCCAGTCCGACGGCGCGTCCTTGGTCAGCGCCGCCGTTGCCGCCGGCTTCGTCGGGCTGCTCTCCATTGGCAACATGGCCGGGCGCTTCGCCTGGTCCTCCACTTCCGACGTAACGGGCCGCAAGCGCATCTACATGGTGTACCTGGGCGTCGGCGCCCTGCTTTACACGGTGCTGGCCCTGGCCGGATCCACCACCACCATCCTTTACGTGGCGCTCGCGTTCCTCATCATCTCTTTCTACGGCGGCGGCTTCGCAACCGTCCCGGCCTACCTGCGGGACCTCTTCGGCACCTTCCAAGTCGGCGCCATCCACGGCCGGTTGCTGACCGCCTGGTCTGCCGCCGGCGTCGCCGGGCCGCTGATCGTCAACGCCTTCCTGGACGCCCAGGGCACGCCCGGCAAGTTGACCGCCGCGTCCTACCAGCCGGCGCTGCTGACCATGGTGGCACTGCTGGTGGTTGGTTTCATCGCCAACCTGCTGGTCAATCCGGTCGACGCACGATTCCACGAACCCCGCCCGGACCGCGAGCGGTCGCACGAACCTGCCATGGAGGCCTGAGATGAGCACAGCACACACCCCCGGGGCGCAGACGGCCGTCAAAGCGTCCACCGGCCGGCTGGCCGTGGCCTGGGCTCTGGTCGGAGTTCCGCTGGCCTACGGGGTCTACGAAACCCTCACCCGCGTGGCGGCGCTGTTCGGCTGATCCATGACCTTCACCGCACCTGAGCAGTTCACCACCCGCCCCACCCTGCATGGCACCTTCGGGATGAGTGCCTCCACGCACTGGCTCGCGACGGCGGCGGCCCAGGCGGTGCTCGAACGCGGCGGAAACGCGTTCGACGCCGCCACGGCCGGCGCCTTTGTACTGCACGTCGTGGAGCCCCACCTCAACGGCCCCGGCGGGGACATGACCGGCGTTTTCGTGACGGCGTCGGACCCCGGCAAGCCCGTGGTGCTGATGGGCCAGGGACCGGCTCCGGCCGCGGCCACGGTGGAGCACTACCGCGCCGAGGGGCTGGAGCTGGTCCCGGGATCCGGGGCGCTCGCCGCCGCCGTGCCCGCCGCCGTCGACGCCTGGCTTCTGCTGTTGCGCGACCACGGGACCTGGGAACTGGAGGCCGTGCTGGAGTTCGCGATCGGCTACGCCCGCGACGGGCACCCGATGCTCGGCCGCGTCGGCACCACGATCGCCGCGGTGGCGGAGCTGTTCCAGGAGCACTGGCCCAGCTCGGCCGAGCTGTGATGCCCGGCGGAAGGATCCCCGCAGAGGGGGAGCTCATCCGGAACCCCGCCTATGCCCGGACCCTGGAACGGCTCATCGCAGCCGGGCTGCCCAGCGGTTCCCGGGAGTCCCGGATCGATGCCGCCCGGCGGGAGTGGCGCGAGGGTTTCGTCGCGCACGCGATGGTGGAGTCCGTTCAGGCCCCGCACCGGCACTCGTCCGGCACCGACCATGCCGGAGTGCTGGCGCTCGTCGATCTGGCCAGCTTCGCGGCCGGCTACGAGGCGGCGGCCACCGTGGAGTTCCGCGGACACACCATCGCCAAGACCGGGCCGTGGGGGCAGGGGCCGGCGCTGCTGCAGACCCTCGCCATCCTCGACGGGTTCGAGGACCGCTTCCTCGACCCGTCCACCGAGCTCGGGGCGCACACGATCCTGGAGGCGCAGAAGCTGGCGCTGGCGGACCGGGAGGCGTACTACGGGGACACGGACGTGCCGCTGGAGTATTTGTTTTCCGACGAGTACTGCGCGGGGCGCCGGGCGCTGATCAGCGACCGGGCGTCCCACGAGTTCCGGCCGGGGCGGGTGCCGGGGCGGGCGCCGTATTTGCCGGTTTTGCGGACCGAGTACACGCCGCCGGCCCTCGCCCAAGTGGGTTCTGTGGGCCTCGGCGTCGGGGAGCCGACCGTGGCGCCGAGCGGGGAAACCCGGGGCGATACCTGCCACATCGACGTCGTGGACCGCTGGGGCAACATGGTCTCGGCCACGCCGTCGGGCGGCTGGCTTCAGTCCTCGCCGGCGATTCCCGAGCTGGGTTTCTGCCTTGGGACCCGGCTGCAGATGACGTGGCTTGAGCCGGGCACACCCTCCACACTTACGCCCGGCAAGCGGCCCCGCACGACCCTTACTCCGACGCTGGTGCTCCGTGAGGGACGCGCGGTGACCGCGCTGGGTTCCCCCGGCGGCGACCAGCAGGATCAGTGGCAGTTGCCGTACCTGCTGCGCACGATCGTGGGCGGCTACTCACCGCAGCAGGCCATCGACGCACCCACGTTCCATACGACGTCGATGCCCGGATCATTCTGGCCGCGGACCTGGGAACCCGGCGGCGCCGTGGTGGAGGACCGGCTGGGCGTGGACGTCATCGCCGGCCTCGAGCGCCGCGGTCACGTGGTGACGGTGGCCGGCGGCTGGACGCTTGGCCGGTTGTCCGCCGTCGTCAGGGACCCGGCGACCGGGGTGCTGCAGGCCGCGGCCAATCCTCGTGGCGCCCAGGGGTACGCCGCGGGCAGGTAGATCTGCTCAACCGAAGGAGTTCCTTTGGATTGGGCGGCCGAGGGTCTAGGGGCTGGGCCCACTTCGACGGCGGCCCGCCAGATACGTTCCGATGGTTAGGGCAGCCGGGACGGCAAGGAACAGTGCGACCCCGGCTGCGCCACTGGCCACGCCCCCAATGGCGAGGTACCCCGTGAGCCCGACCCACCAAAACAGCGCTGCCGCGAACCCACCTATGACGATGAGGGCATCGCGTGCCGGCCGGCGGTTGCCGTCAGGGCGGCCGTGGGCCGGGAGAGTCGTCAAGCGGGTTGGGGCTGCGGATGACGAGGCGGGACGCCCGGTGCGCCGTGCGATGAAGTAGGTGGCGGCGGTGGCCAGCGCTGGAACGGCGGCAAAGACAGCCAGCCCGTAGCCGCCACTGGCTGCGCCGCCAACGATGAAGTATCCCGTCAGGCCGATCCACCAGCACAGCACGGCGGCGAAGGCAGTAAGGATTACCAGAGCGCTCGCCAGGCTGGAACGGCGAGTAGGAAGAGTGCTGAAGTTGCTGCCCTGGGTCATGGAAGTTCCCCTTTGAACGGTTCCGCAACGGCCACGTACCAGTCATCACACCACGGATCCGAGGAATTGATAAGTACTGCCCGCTGACCACCGGAGGGCGCTCGTTCTCAGGCTTGCTTGCACGTCTCAGCAGCGGAAGTAGTGGTTGCGTCGGGGTGTTTGGTGGGGGTCGAGGTGGGGTGGCGGGATGAACCAGGGGATGCCGCTGCGGGGCTGGATGGTCCATTGTTCTTTGTGGATCAGGTGGTGATGGTGTGAACAGAGGAGTGTTCCGTTGTCGGTGCTGGTGGTGCCGGCGCGGGACCAGTAGGTGATGTGGTGGGCTTCGCACCAGGGGGCGGGGATGGTGCAGCCGGGGAAGGTGCAGCCTTGGTCGCGGGCGGTGATGGCTTTGCGGATGTGGGGCGGGAAGACGCGGGTGGTGCGGCCGACGTCCAGGACCCGGCCCTCGCTGCCGAGCAGGACGGGGATGATGTCGGCGTCGCAGGCGATTTTGCGGATGGTCGCGGCGGTGACCGGACCGGTGAACGCCATGGTCCCGGTGCCGGTGAAGCCGAGGGTGGCGTTGCCGGTGAACCGTCCGGCGGCCGGTGGTGCAGGACTCCCGACGGCTGAGTCGGCGCCCGGGGCCTGCCCGCCGCTTGCTTCCGCGGCGCGGGTGAGGCGGTCTAGGAGGTCGCGGTAGTCGATGGTGACCATGACCTGGGGCCGGAGTCCGCCAGCAGCGGGGAGTCCGCCGGAGGCCATGGCAATCTTGCAGCCTCCGACGAGGCCGTCGAGGTGTTTCTGCGGCCGCGACCGCCGGTCCAGGACGTTCGGCACGAAACCGTCCGCGCCCGTCTCGACGTCGGTTCCGTTCGCGGCGGCGTCACTGCCGTCCGCTCCGCTACCGGTGCGGGGGTTGGTGGCGGTGTTCATCACGGTCAGGAGGTGTTCGAACTGTTCGGTGGTGGCGAAGATTTCCAGGTGCTGCAGCCCGTGGCGGGGTTTGCGGATGAACGCGCCCTGGAGCTGGCGCAGGACCTCCTCGGAAGGTTCGGCGCCGTCCTGATCGATCGCGTCCACCCAGCGCCTTGCGATCCGGGTCAGGAAGTCCGGGTCGTGTTCGGCCGCGGTGCGGGTCAGGGCGTGTTCCATCCGGGCACTGGTCTCCGGATCGCAGACGGGCCGGACCCGGCCCAAAGCGTGGGTGATGATCGTCGCGGACCGGGACGGGACGGCCCCGGCGGCGACGGCCGCGGCGAGTTCCTCGCGCAGCGGCGGCAGCGGCTGCCCGGTCATTCCGGTTCGGGGCAACAGCTCGCAGGCCAGTGTGAGGCGGCGGTGGGCTTCGACGGCGCTGATCTGCAGCTGGTCCCGGAGGAATTCGGAGGTTTTGCGGTAGCCGTCGTCGAGGGCCGGGGCGCCGTCGTTCGCGGCCTCGAAGCGGGTGCGCTGCACCGCCCCGGCGGCGACGAGCTGCAGGTATTCCGCGGCACGGGAGATCTCCTCGACCCGGCCGGCAAACTCCGCCGCCTCCCCAAAACCCAGCAACGCCGCGTCCCCGACCGCCGTCGCACAGACCCCGCGCAACTGCCCGAGAACGCTGTCCAGCGGCGGAACCCGGCGCCCCTCACCGTCCGGCCTGCCGGCCGGACGGGCGATGAGAGCTGCACCGATTCCCATGACTCAATCCTGCCGGTGACCTACGACAAAAAGAGGTGCCGCTCCACAGGCCCGGACCCGTTCAATGTGGGCGGCCGGCACACGGGGGAAATCATCCAACCTGCCGGCCGGAAGAACGATGCGAGCTGCGCCGATTCCCATGAACCCAGTTCATCAGTGACCTCGGACATTATTCGCCGCGCCAAAGCTCGCCGCACCCGCACCTGAACCCGGGGAGCCAAACAACAAGCCGCAGCCCAGCGGCACCCGTTCAGTCTGCGCCGCGGAGAACCCTCGGCCGGCCAAACTGCGTCCGGACGCCCGGCGAGAACAACACTGATTCGGGCGGACCGGACACCGCGATGCCGGCCGCCGCAACGAGCTGGTCCTCCAGCACGGTCACTTGTGCCCGGAACAGCGGCCAAGGGGCGTGGGTGTTGGGAACGTAGAGCGTCCTGCCGCGGAAGCGTGTGTGAAGACCGAACCGGGCCGTGAGGTGGACGGACAGCGGATCGCTCGCTTCGACGTCGAACTCCGGTGCTACCGCGAAATCGCTCCGCGCGCCGCCCCGGAAACGCCGCACCGCATACCCGGTCGAGGGGTCGGACGGGCTCGCTCCCCTGAACCGGTCCCGCGACCACACGTACGGAATGCCGGCTGCCCGGGCCGCTAGAACCACCGCAAGCCGCGAGGCGTCCAGACTCAGGAACACGACGCCCCGGGTCCCGTCAGCCTCCCGGGAGTAGAGCCGCACGTTGATCTCGTTGAAGCTGCCAAAGTAGGGAACACCCGGTCCGCGCCCCAACCCGGCGCCCTGCATGCGGAAGCCGATGAGCCCCACCCAGGCCGACCCGTCGAACACGTCCGGGACGACGCCGCGGGGCATAAAAGCTGCCGCAACGGCCTCGGGGATGCGCCAGTGCAGGAAGACGGTATCGGTCCAGCGCTGGTCCATGATGACCGGCCGGGGCAACTCCGGCGCGTTAGGCCACGGGTCGGTGGGCATCGGGTCGGAAATCGGCGTTGTCATGGTCCAGCCGGCCCTCTCAGCTGGCCGTCGACGCCGCTTGGGTGCCCGCTGGCTGCTTCTGCCAGGGCCAGCGCCCGGTGATTTCGAGTTCGAGGGAGAAGCTGAGGAAGGTCCGGATCAGCACGATGATCGCCAGCACCCCCACACTCTCGAACGTCGGGGTGACGGCGACGGTGCGGATGATGTCGGCGGCCACCAGCAGTTCAAGACCCAGCAGGATGGACCGGCCCAGCAGTTGCCGGTAGGAGCGGTAGACGGAGAGCGGTTCGGAACCCGCGGGAAGCTGCCGCGGCTGGAATCCCCGCAGTGCCATCGGCAGGGAGACCAGGGCGCCGATGACCATCACGGCCACGCCGGCGAAGTCCATGAACCGGCCGACCGTCTCAATAATGTGCTGGAAATCCATGCTGTCCTTCGAAGGAGTTGGGTGTGAAGTCTAAATGCCCGGCGCGGCCGGAGCCCGTCAGGGGTGCCGCTCGCCGACGCCGGCCAGGATGGCGCGGTAGCCCTCCCGGAAGCTCGGATACTCAAACTCGAAGCCGGTGCCGCGCAACAGCGCGTTGCTGACGCGCTTGTTCCCACCCCGCGACGGCTCGCCGCCGCCCTCGCGCGCGGCGCCGCCAGATCCGCCGCTGCTAACCCCCGACGCCGGCTCCACCCCGCCGGGCTCCGGCAGCCCCAGTTCGCCGGCCAGGAAGCGCAACACCTCGCCCAATTCGGCGGGTTCGTTGTCCACCCCCACGTACAAGGTCGCCGGCTCCGCAGCCATGGTGCAGAGGTGCACGATCGCGGCAGCGGCATCGTCGCGGTGAATGCGGTTGGTGAAGCGGGACTCCGCCGGAATGACCGCGGAACCGCCGCGCACTTGGTCGATCAGCCGGGTCCGGCCCGGCCCGTAGATGCCACCAAGCCGCAGCACGACGGCGGAAATCCCGGTCCCGCGCAGCCGACTGTAGAGCAGTTCCTCGGCCTCCCGGATGATGCGGCCGGAGAATCCAGCGGGATTCGGCGTCGTCGTTTCGTCCACCCAGCCTCCGCCGGCGTCGCCGTACACCGCTGTGGAGGAGACGAACAGCACCCGGCGGACCGGCGCCCCGGAGGCCGCCACGGCGTCGAGCACATGCGCCAGGCCGTCCACGTATGCGGCCCGGTACGCTGCCTCGGTGGGCGCGTCCGCCGCTACTGCGACGACGACGGCGGTGGTATCCGCCGGGACGGGCGGCAGTTCGCCGGACGTCAGGTCAGCAGCAACGCCTTCGAGGGCCGCGGGCAGCTTCTCCGGCGAGCGTCGCCAGCCCACCACGCGGTGTCCCGCCGCGGCAAAGCGCAGCCCGGCCTCAGTCCCCAGATCGCCGCAACCGGCCAGCAGTACAGTCATACCGGCCAGTCTGCCAGCAATTGCGCGGTGATGCGGTGATGCGGTGAGCGGGGCCTCTAACGAGTGGGCACCGTCTGGGTGACGGCAGGGGAGGGGCGGGGAGCCGGAGTAACTGCGGGGCGGTAGGTGGACAAGGCGTTGATCAGAATGGCCAAGCCAACCAAGATAAGGCCGAACTGTAGGAGCGCCCCGGCGATGCTTGGCCGCTTCTTCCGGCCGAGGGGCACCCGCTTACGAGGGGTCCTGGCAGCAGGTGCCGGTGCCGGCCGCGCTCGCCACTGCCGGAGGGAGGCAGCGGGAGCGTCGCTCGACTCGAATCTCCCGGTGGTGAACTGCGCCGTGGTGAGGAGCCGGGGACTCGTGGTTCCGCCCAGCAGTTGCTGCAGATGAGCGTGGATGGTGGGTACCAGGGCCGGATCCAGGACGGCGGGCAGGCTGGCGACGGCCTCCGCAAGTGTGTTCAGACCCTCGATCGTGATCCGGCTGGTTGTTGTGCCGCGGAGCTCGGGTTGGCCCACCAGGCAGATCCACCCTTGGACAAGTCGCCGGTGGTTAGGCTCCAGAAGCGCCGCAACGGCCGAGGCCTGCTGGAGTACACCTTCAATTTCCGATTCCCTGCTGTACCCGTTTTGCCGTATGTTGCCCTCCCAGAGCCGGACCTCGCCGCTCCAGTGTTTGGCGTCGACAATCACGATGCCGCCGGGTCCGACGAGAACGTGGTCAAGGTTGGCTTTCGGCCGCCCCGGCCAGTGCACGTCGTGGAGGGCCAGCCAGCCGTAGGGCTCAAGCGCCTGCAATTTCTCGGCGACCAAGACCTCGCCGGCCGCGCCGGTTGACCAGGCGTGGGCGTTGCGCTCGGCACGTTCCAGCTCCCGGCGCAGCCGCGTGACGCGTTCTGCGGCTAGGCGCGACTGTTCGGCAGCTCCGTCTCCTGCGGCCATGACTTCCCCCAAGTAGCTCTGGCGTGGCAACACCACCTCGGAAAAGCGGGGCGGTGGCTGCCACCATATGCCAAAGAAGGGCCATTGCCCAGAGGCAGGAGAGCGTCCGCCAACCCGCTCCGAGCTAGCGCGCCGCGATGGGGAAGAAGACCCGCGGATCCTGCAGCAGAGCCGGGTAGTCGAAGTCCCGGCGCGCAACGATCTCGTTGACGTGGAAGTTGCGGGCAAACACACCGTCCACCGTGATGGGCCGGCCCTGGACCTCGCCGACGGCGAAGGACTGGCCGCCGTCGAACGGGATCGCCACCACGGACTTCCCGGGCAGGGTGGTGAAGGCATTTTCCTGTGCCTGGCGCTTGCGGGTGGGCTTCTTCACAAGGGGCTTGGCCGGGCGCTTGCGGGCGTTTTTGTCCGGCCGGCGAGAACCGTTGTCCGCGTAGACAAACTGGTACTCGTCGTCGCCGGCGGGAGCGGCGGAACCGCGGACCGGGGGCAGGCTGATGGTGTCCACCTGCTGGGGGTCGGTGTCGCCCAGCGGCTGGCGGAGGATCCACATGCGCTCGCCAGCGGGATCTTCGGGCAGCAGTTCGTGCTTGGGTTCGGGCCACACGTACTCCAGATCAGGGTCCGTGCCCGGGAACACCTCGGTGTAGAACCGCGGGTCCTTCGCGAGCAGCCGGGAGCGGTGGCTCAGGTGGAAGTCCGGGTTTCCCAGCCAGTACGGCATCGGGATCTTGGCGGCGTAGTCCGGGTGGGCGGCCTGCGGGGCGAACTCCATGATCTTGTCCCGGGTGGTGTCCTCGCCGCCGCGGGCGGTCCACTCATCCACCATGGCCAGACCGTACATGGCCAGTGCCGGGACGTGGCCCATCCACATCCGGACGGCCGGGTGGGACTGCCAGCCGTACTCGGGAATCACCAGCGCGCGCAGCATTTGCAGCGCCTCGACGCGCTGCTTGCCGAGCCGCGCGGAGTCAAGGGCCGCGGCGCTCTGCCGGAAATCGGGGAAGGGAAGGAAAGTCTGCATCTCTCCAGTTTGGGGCCACGGGCCCGCATCACCAATTGCTGGGCCTCCCGGGTGAGTGTGTTCACATTGCGGATACCTACAGACAGTTCCCAGCTCCGGGTTCTACCATTGACGGGAACCACCACAGCCGCACGGAAGACCCGCCATGACCCCTAAATCAACGGCGCCCTTTGCGCCCAAGTACGGACAAATGCTCGGCCCGGAAGCCAACGGAATCCTGGTCCTCGAGGAATTCACCCTGGACCCGGCCGAGGCCCGCAAGGAACAGAGCGGTTTCCGCGCCGCCCTGGCCTCGGTAGCCCTGACCATGCGGCGCCTGCTGGCGCTCCGGCTCTTCATCGCGGTCGTCGCCATCGCGAACCTGCCGCTCTTCCTGCTCTCCAGCGGCTGGGAAATCTACGCGATTTCGCTCACGCTTGTGGTGGCCGTCCACGCGGCCGTGTCCTGGCTGAACCGGCACGAACCGCGGCTGCGGCAGCGCCGGATGCTCGAGCTGCACCTGCACCGGGAGCGCAGCGCCAACTACCGCAAGGTCCGCGACGCGGTGAAGTACGTCATCGACACGCCCGCCCGGATGAACGAACAGCTCTACCTGGAACTGCTCGCCGCCAAGCGCGTCGCCCTGCACCTCGCCCAGGGCACCGTGGCCCTGCTGGACACCAGCGACGACGCCGCGTGGAAGGTCCGCATCATCCGCGAACTGCCCAGGGCCGCCTAAACAGCGTCCCCGCTCAGCCCTTCAGGACCGCCCGGAGGTACGGGGCGGTCCTGCTTTGTTTGGAGCGAGCGACGACGGCGGGCTCGCCGGCGGCGATGATCTTGCCGCCGGCGTCGCCCCCGGCAGGACCCAGGTCGATCACCCAGTCCGCGGCGGCCACCACGTCCATCTCGTGCTCCACCACCACCACCGTGTTGCCGGCGTCCACCAGCCTGTGCAGCTGCGCCATCAGGAGTTCGACGTCGGCCGGGTGCAGTCCCGTGGTGGGCTCGTCCAGCAGGTACAGCGAGTGGCCGCGCTGGGCACGCTGCAGTTCGGCGGCGAGCTTGATCCGCTGGGCCTCCCCGCCGGAGAGCTCTGTGGCGGGCTGGCCGAGCCGGAGGTAGCCCAAGCCCACTTCCCGCAGCGTCTGCAGGGCCCGGGCGGCGGCGGGGACATCCGCCAGGAAGTCTGCGGCGGCGTTGACCGTCAGGCCCAGCACGTCGGCGATGTTCTTGCCGCGGTAGCTGACCTCCAGGGTTTCCGGGTTGTAGCGCGAGCCGTGGCATTCGGGGCACGGGCCGTAGCTGCCGGGCAGGAAGAGCAGTTCGACGGCCACAAAGCCCTCGCCCTGGCAGGTTTCGCAGCGCCCACCCGCCACGTTGAAGGAGAACCGGCCGGCGCCGAAGCCCCGGGCCTTGGCCTCGTCGGTGGCCGCGAATTCCTTGCGGACGGCGTCGAACAGGCCGGTGTAGGTGGCGAGGTTGGATCGCGGGGTGCGGCCGATCGGCTTCTGGTCCACCTTCACCAGCCGGTCGATCTGCTCCAGCCCGGTCACCGGGCCGACGCTGAGCGGGACGCCGGGCTCGCCGGCGTCGTCGGCAACGCCGTTTTCCGATGCCTCCGCCGCGGCGTCCGTGTCCGCGTCGGGGTGCAGCCAGGCATTCGCCACCTCGGCGAGCACCTGGCTAACCAGCGTCGACTTGCCGGACCCCGAGACGCCGGTGACGGCGGTCAGGACGCCGAGCGGGAAGTCGGCGTCGAGGTTTTGCAGGTTGTGGCGGGTGATGTCGCGCAGCTCGAGCCAACCGGCGGCCTCGCGGCGGGCGCGTGGACCGCCGTCGCCGGCTCCCAGGGCGTCCGCCGGGAACAGGTACGGCCGGGTGACGGAGGCTTCCACCTCGGCGAGTCCCGCCACCGGGCCGCTGTAGAGCACCTCGCCGCCGCCTTCGCCGGCGCGCGGCCCCACGTCCACCAGCCAGTCGGCGCGGCGCACCACGTCCATGTTGTGCTCCACCACGAACACCGAGTTGCCGGCGGACTTGAGCTGGTCCAGGACCGCCAGGAGGGGTTCGGCGTCGGCCGGGTGCAGGCCCGCGGAGGGCTCGTCGAGCACGTAGATGACGCCGAACAGCCCGGAGCGCAGCTGGGTGGCGATCCGCAGCCGCTGCATTTCGCCGGGGGAGAGGGTGGGCGTGGAGCGGCCCAGCGCCAGGTAGCCCAGGCCCAGATCCAGGAGCACGGTGACGCGCTGGAGCAGGTCCCGGGTGATGGCGACGGCCACCTCGTTGGACTCGCCGGAGGACTGTTTGCGCGACGCGGTCCCGGCGGAGGTGAGCTCGGTGGTGGGGCGGAGGATCTCGGCGAGTTCGGTCATAGGGACGGCGTTGAGCTCCGCGATGGTCCTCCCCGCGAACGTCACTGCGATGGCCTCGGGGCGCAGGCCGCTGCCGCCGCACCGCGGGCACGGGCCGGTTTCCATGAAGCGCAGCACTCGGTCGCGCATGGTGGTGCTCTTGGAATCGGCGAGGGTGTGCAGCACATAGCTGCGGGCGCTCCAGAACCGGCCCTTGTACGGCTTGGCCACCCGGTCGCGCTGCGGCGTCACCTCCACCACGGGCTGCTCTTCGGTGAAGAGGATCCAGTCTCGGTGCTTCTTGGGCAACTTCCGCCAGGGGGTGTCGACGTCGTAGCCCAGGTGGGTGAGGATGTCGCGCAGGTTCTTGCCCTGCCAGGCGCCGGGCCACGCGGCGATCGCGCCGTCGCGGATGCTCAGCGACGCATCCGGAACCAGCGAGGCCTCACTGACCGTGTGCGCGATCCCCAGCCCGTGGCATTCCGGGCACGCGCCGGCCGCGGTGTTGGGCGAGAACGCGTCCGAGTCCAGCGGCGCGGCGCCGTCGGGGTAGCTTCCGGCACGGGAGAAGAGCATCCGCAGCGAATTGGACAGGGTGGTCACCGTGCCCACGGTGGAGCGGGAGCTGGGCGTCCCGCGGCGCTGCTGGAGCGCGACGGCGGGCGGCAGCCCGGTGATCAGCTCCACCTTGGGATTGTGGCCCTGCTGGATCAGCCGGCGGGCGTACGGCGCGACGGATTCGAAGTAGCGGCGCTGGGCCTCGGCGTAGATGGTGCCGAAGGCGAGGGAGGACTTGCCGGAGCCGGAGACGCCGGTAAAGGCGACGATCGCGTCGCGGGGCACGTCCACGTCCACGTTGCGCAGGTTGTTCTCCCGGGCACCGCGCACCCTGACAAAGCCGTCAGATGTATGGTCCGGCATTGGTCCGGCGGGATCGGAAGCCTGCTGGGTATTCTGCATCTGTCCGACTCTATCCGCCCTTGCCCCGGGCGGGCATGTCGGTGCCGGCAGGCATATCCTTACCGAATGGAAACTAACGACGGCGGCGCTGACGCGCCGCAGGCGGACCAGGAATCGGATCGGGCGGCGGAGCGGGACGTTGAGCCGCAGGCTGAGGGCGTTGCCGAGTTCGCCGGGATCCCCGAAGCAGTGCACGCCGCCCTGCCGGTCGCGGAGCTGCACCTGCACATCGAGGGCACCCTGCAGCCGGAACTGATCTTCGCGCTCGCCGAACGCAATGGAATCACGCTGCCCTACGCGGACCTGGACGAGCTCCGCGCGCGGTACGAGTTCACGGACCTGCAGTCGTTCCTGGATTTGTACTACGCCAACATGGCCGTGCTTCAGACCGAGCAGGACTTCGCGGACATGACCCGCGCCTACCTCGCCCGGGCCGCGACAGCCGGGGTGCGGCACTCCGAAATCATGCTGGACCCGCAGGCGCACGTGACCCGCGGGGTGCCCCTGGCGACCTGCGTGAACGGGGTGGCCGCCGTGCTGGCCACGTCGCAGCAGGAGTTCGGCATCTCCACCCTGCTGATCGCCGCATTCCTTCGCGACCAGCCCGAGGAATCGGCGCTGGACGTGCTGGAGCAGCTGCTCGCCATGGACGCGCCGATCGCCGGCATCGGGCTCGACTCGGCCGAGGTAGGCAACCCGCCGTCGAAGTTCGAGCGGCTCTTCGCCCGGGCCAAGGATGCCGGGCTCCACCGGGTCGCGCACGCCGGCGAGGAAGGCCCGCCGTCGTACATCATCGAGGCACTGGACCTGCTAGACGTGGAGCGGATCGACCACGGCATCCGCTGCATGGAGGACCCCGAACTGGTCGAACGACTGGTCCACGAGCTGATGCCCCTGACCGTCTGCCCGCTGTCCAATGTCCGGCTGCGCGCCGTGGACACGCTGGCCGAGCACCCGCTGCCGCGCATGCTCGCGGCCGGGCTGAACGTGAGCGTGAACTCGGACGACCCGGCCTACTTTGGCGGCTACGTGGATGACAACTTCGCCCAGCTCAGGTCCGTGATTGGGCTCTCCGAGTTCGACTGCGTCCGCCTCGCCGCCAACTCCATCCGGTCCTCCTTCGCGAGCGAGGAACGCAAGACCGAGCTGCTTGCCGAACTGGCCGCTTCCGGCCGCTAACCCCGCAGTTGCCCTATCACGTATGGCTGCCAACACGGCCGGATGGGGACCATAAGTGATAGGGCAATGACGGGGCAGCGCTCTTAGACGTCGATGCTGTCCATGTGCGGGTAGCGTGCTCCGGCGGCGACACCGGCCGGAGCCAGCTCATCGAGCCGGGCCAGGTCGGCGGAGGAGAGTTCGACGTCGACCGCGCCCAGGTTCTCGTGCAGCCGTTCGCGCTTCTTGGTGCCGGGGATCGGCACGATGTGCTCGCCCTGGGCCAGCAGCCAGGCCAGGGCCAGCTGTGCCGGGGTGCAGCCCTTCTCGGTGGCGAGTTTGGTGACCCGGTCCACGAGTTCCAGGTTGCGGGTGAAGTTCTCGCCCTGGAAGCGCGGGGAGTGGCGCCGGAAGTCGTCCGCCGCGAAGTCCTCCTCGCTGCGCAGCTGGCCGGTGAGGAAGCCGCGGCCCAGCGGGCTGTAGGGCACGAAGCCGATGCCGAGCTCGGCGAGGACCGGGAAGATCTTGGTCTCCGGCTCCCGCTCCCACAGCGAGTACTCGGTCTGCAGGGCGGTGATGGGGTGCACGGCGTGGGCGCGGCGGACGGTGTCGGCGCTGGCTTCGGAGAGCCCCAGATGCTTGACCTTGCCGGCCTGGACCAGTTCGGCCATGGCGCCGACGGTTTCCTCGATCGGCACGGTCTTGTCCACCCGGTGCTGGTAGTACAGGTCGATGTGGTCGACGCCGAGCCGCTGCAGGCTCGCATCGCACGCCGCCCGGACGTACTCCGGCCTGCCGTTGATGCCCACCCACGAGCCGTCCTCGCGGCGTTCGTTGCCGAACTTGGTGGCCAGCACGACGTCGTCGCGGCGGCCGGCGATGGCGCCGCCCACGAGCTTTTCGTTGGTGAACGGGCCGTACATGTCGGCGGTGTCCAGCAGGGTGCCCCCCGCGTCGAGGAACGCCTGGATGGTGGCGACGGACTCCTGCTCGTCACCTTGGCCGTAGAATTCGCTCATGCCCATGCAGCCCAAGCCGAGGGCGGAGACGGTGAGCGAACCGAGGGTGCGTGTTTCCATGGGGATCTCCTGAACCAGAGGGGGATGGAGTGCCGCCGAGGAGCCCGGTCAAAGCGGGGCCGGCGTGTGGCGGCGATCAAGCCACTCTAGTCAGCTTGCTTGCCATGGGCAACGGTCGGCCGCGACCGCGGCCGTAGTCGCAGCAGCAGGGTCGTGAGAGCGGTGGCGGCGCCGCACACCGCCGCTCCCCAGGCGATGTCGGTCAGGGCTACGAGGGCCGGGAAGTCCTTGAGGATGGCGAAGGCTGTTAGCGCCCAGGTGGCGTAGGTGAAGAAGCCGAACAGAGCCGCGCCGCCCACCCGGTTCCTGAGCGTGGCCCGACGATCGTTTGGACGCACGCCGTAGTGCACTATGCCCGCGACGTAGACGACGTAGAACAGCACGGCGCCCAGGACGTTGAAGTTGGCGGGGAGCAGGTGGCCGATCTGGCTGCGGTACTGGGTGTTCGCTACGGTGCTGATCCAGAGCGCGTCGATGCCGGCGAAGATGATGCCGGCCGCCGCGTAGGCGAGCAGCCACTTCTTGCGTGGGCCGGTCATGATTGACTCCTCTTGTTGGCAGGGGGCTCGCGTTCCCCGAAGTATAGGCGGCGGCCAGTCAGTGCTGCATCTCTCGGGTATTGAACAATACTGATGGTGGCGGGGAAGCCCCGCCCCCCGCGCCAGAGGTTGGCGATGCCTGTGAAAGGAACACCTGATGAAAGACTCGGAGCGCAAGGCCCTCGCCGCCATCCCCCTGGTCGTTGTGATTGGGGCGCTGTTGGCGGTTGCAGGCAGCCAGGGCGGCGCCGTGGCGGGCGGGATCCCGGTGTTCGCACTGGCCGTCGGGGCCGCCTTCCTGATCCAGTGGCTGGCGTTCGTACCGGCATTCCTGGCGCAGACGGAGAAGTTTTACGACCTCACCGGGTCTCTGAGCTACATCGCTGTCACCCTGCTGCTGGTGCTGCTGACCCCGGGGATCGACGCCCGGGGACTGTTGCTCGCGGGTTTAGTGCTCGTCTGGGCGGTCCGGCTGGGCACCTTCCTGTTCCGGCGCATCAGCCGGGCCGGCAAGGACGACCGTTTTGACGAGATCAAGCCCTCCTTTGTCCGCTTCCTTAGCGTGTGGACCATGCAGGGCATTTGGGTTTCGTTCACCGCGGCCGCCGCGTGGGTGGCCATGACGTCCGGGAACCGGGTAGCCCTGGATGGCTTCGCTGTAGGCGGCCTCCTGGTGTGGGTGGCCGGCTTCGGCTGCGAGATTGTGGCGGACTCCCAGAAGTCCCGCTTCAGCGCCGATCCCGCCAACAAAGGGAAGTTCATCTCGACAGGTTTGTGGGCGAAGTCGCGGCACCCGAACTACTTTGGCGAGATCCTGCTCTGGGTCGGTGTCGCGATCATTGCCGTGCCCACACTGCAGGGCTGGCAGTGGGTTGCCCTCATCTCCCCGGTCTTCGTCGCCCTGCTGATCACCAAGGTCAGCGGGGTACCGCATCTCGAAAAAAAGGCCGACACTAAGTGGGGCGGCCAGGCCGACTACGAGGCGTACAAGAAGAACACCCCGGTCCTGATCCCCCGGATCTAGCCGCACAGCGGCACTCCGGCCCGTCACAGTGGGTCATGACACCCAGAGTTAACCTTCTTCGGTCGCGGAACCCGGCGAACCTTGGCAAAATGCAGGTGGATCAATTGCTGCTAAAGGAGACCCATGGGCGCGAACGCTGCGGAAAACACCAACCTTCGGCTTAAGGCTGTGCTGGACGTGCTGACCGAGGGAGTGTGGTCGGGCGAGAAGCTGAACGCCGGCGTCGTCCTCGGAGAGGCGATCGCGCGGGTGCCGCTGAACGACCACGAGCGCGAACTCCTTAGCGGCGGCATTCCCCGCGGCCACAAGGCGCTCACGAGCGCCACGGCCAAGCTGGTCAAGGCCGGCTGGCTGGTCAAGGGCCGCTCGGGCTGGACCATCACCGAGGACGGCCAGCGCGCCACGGTCGCCTTCGCGGATCCCACCGCCTTCACGGCAGCGCTCGACGCCGGCACCCCGGTTCCGGCCGGCACCCCGCTGCCGTCCGCCCCGGCAACAAAGCGCGCCCCCAGGGCCAAGGCGGCGAAGACCGCCCCGAAGGCGGTCAAGGTAGCGGAAGAGGTCGCCGAAAAGGTGGCCGGGCTGGTCGAAGAGGTTGTGGCTCCGGTGGCCAAAGCCGTGCGGAAGCGCAAGGCAGCCGCCGCGTCGCCCGCGTCCGAGGCCCCGGCCCCGGCAGCGGCGGAGACCGTCGAGCAGCCCGCTGAGGTCGCCGTGGCCGGCGACTTCAACGTCCTGCTGGGCGCGCCCGCGAACTGGGCACCGCAGTACGACGAATCCCAGATGCAGCTGGACGAGGTCGACCAGCTGTGGAAGCTCGCCGCGGACCTGCCGGCCGGCTCGTACAGCTTCAAGATCGCGATCAACCGGTCCTGGGATGAGAACTATGGTGCCTTCGGCGTCTTCGACGGCGCCAACCACGAGGTGCACCACCGCGGCGGCCTGCTGGTCATCCGGTACGACCACCGCACCCGCGACATCGTCTCCGGCTAACCGTCGGGGCGCACTCCAGCTCCGGACCAAGCTGCGCGGGGTTACTTCCGTCCCATACCGGACCCCGGGATGGGCGCCGAGTGACCCCGCGTTGCTTTAAAACCGGGTGGGGTCGGGGCTGGGCGGAACGGGCGGCGGCGGGACCGGACCCGGATCCGGGATCGGCAGCGGGCCGGGAGTGGGCCCCGGCGGCGGGCTTGGCCCGGGTGCGGGGATCGGGGCCGGCGGTGCGGGGCCGGGGTCCGGCGGGAACGGGTCGCCCGGCTGCGGCTCCGGCGACGTCGGCCCGGGCTCGGGCGGGAACGGATCGGGCTCTGGCAGCGGCGGAATGGTCATGGCCCGATTATCGACCCGCGGCCGCCCGGAGGGAAGACACCCGGCGCGCGCACCGGCACCGCCAGGCAAGTCAGGCCGGGCAAGCTGTCCTAGTTCTGCGCCGCGACTGACTTGTCCCGGTCCTCGAACACATCCTCGCCGGGGCCGGAGAACGCGCGGGAGCGCTGCACGGCCTCGATCGAGCCGGTGAACAGCTGGGAGTCGTGCGGGTCGGACGGCAGCCGCGCCGCGGTCTCGTCGGACGCGTCGAGTTTGCCCGGACGCCTGGCGGCCGGCTGACTGGAGGCCGCGGCCGACGGCGTGGATTCGAGCCGGACGTGCGGCAGCGCCGTCGGGAATTCCTGCTGCAGGAACAGCACCAGCTCTTCACGGATCAGGCAGCGCAGGTCAAAGAGCGAGGCGCTGTCCCCGGCGCTGACCAGGATGCGCACCCGGACAAAGCCCGCCGTGGCGTCGGTGATCTGCAGGATGCCCACACGCTCGTCCCAGAGATCGGTGGTGGCGAGGACGCGCTTCAGCTCGGCCCGCATGGCTTCCACCGGGGCGCGCCAGTCGAGGTCGAACTCCACCGTGCCCATCACCTCGGACTGGCGCCGGGTCCAGTTCTCGAACGGGGTGGTGGTGAAGTAGGTGGAGGGCAGGATCAGCCGGCGGTCATCCCAAATGTGGACCACCACGTAGGTCAGGGTGATTTCCTCGATCCGGCCCCATTCCTTCTGGACCACCACCACATCGTCCACCCGGATCGCGTCCGTGAAGGCGAGCTGGATGCCGGCGAAGACGTTGACCAGCGAGGTCTGCGCGGCGAGGCCGGCCACGATCGAGATCACGCCGGCGGAGGCCAGCAGCCCGGCGCCGAGGGCCTGGATCGCGGGGAACGTCAGCATGATGCTGCCCAGGGCCACGATTGCGATGAGTGCAACGCCGATCCGCCGGGCCAGGATCACCTGGGTGCGGAGCCGCCGGGCACGCCGGTTGTCCGCCACATCCACCCGGTAGCGGGTGAGGACCAGGGTCTCAATGATCAGCAGCACGGCAATCGCCAGCCAGGCCACCGACCCGATCAGCGCGATCACCAGGACATGGTCCACGTTGCGGCGCCACTCGGCGTCGTCGGTGGTCAGGGCCAGCGCGATCCGCACGCCGATCAGGCAGAGCGCCAAGCGCAGGGGCACTCGCGCCACCCGGGAGGTTTCCCGGAGGGCCTCCTGCTTGCGGTTGAGGCGGAGGACCACCCGGCGAAGCAACCACGAGGCGATCAGCCCGGCGGCCACAGCCAAGGCCACGGCGAGGAAGGGCATGGCCGAAGAAAGGAAATCTTGCATCCTTTAAGGTGTAGCAAGCTTCGCCAATCAACTGAAATCGGTGGGAAGTCAAGGTGGGTCTGGTCACGCCAGCGCCCGGCCCGGACCTCCGCTGCCCGGGCACCGATTCGGGACCTACGGCCCTATATTCCGCGACAAAAAGCCCGAGAATTGTGCAACCACTTGCATCTCCGGGGGAGGGTGACATGAGTCGCACCGCACCATTGGTCACTGTAGGTTCTGCCGCACTCTTCGCAGTGGGGCTGCTGGCCGGGTGCGGGTCACCCGGCGCGGCGCCCGCCGCCAGTTCGGCCCCGGCGTCGAGCCCGGCGTCGAGCCCGTCAGCGACGTCGACGGCGACCCCCGCGGCACCGTCGGCGAGCGCCTCTCAGAGCGCCGCGTCGCAGGCTCAGGCGTCCACGGACCCTGCTGCCCCTGCCCCGGCGGGCTGGAAGTCGTTCACCACCGGGGACGGCATGCTGACCTTCGATTACCCGGAGAAGTGGACCATCAACGACGCCGCCCCCGGTGCCGGCGGCGCGGCCGTGGATGTCCTCACGGACTATGGCAAGACGATCGCCTCCCTGCGCACGGGGGTGGTCACCGGGGCCGAATGCACGCAGAAGATGCCGTTTATGCAATACGACACGGCGCCGGTGCCGGCCCTGGCCCAGAAAGGCATGGCCCCGCGCTTCGTCTACGAGGCCCGGACCGACCGGACCGCGACCGACCCGGCGAAAGCCACCATGTTCGCCTACGGCCTGACCTCCGAGCCGGAACCCACCGGCACCGAGGCTTGCCCCATGACGCACTTCTTCAACTGGCCGCCCAGCGGCGCCTCGTTCGGCGGCGTCTACGACCCGTTCGACACCACGCCGGGCGGCCCCATGCACGTGGACAGCCCCGAGGTGTACAAGGACACCCCCGAGTACCAGTGGGCCAAGCAGATGATCATGTCCCTGCGGCCGGCGGGAAAGTAGCGGCCAGGTGACGCGGGTTCGGGCGGCGGCGGCCGCCCTGGGACTGGCCGTGCTATTGGGCGGCTGCGGCGCCCCGGCAGCACCGGAAAGCTCGACGGCGCCCGCCTCACCCAGTAGCGGCTCGCCGGCTGGGGGCTCGCCGGCCGCCAGCACCCCGGCCCAGGCGATCGTGACGCCGTCGGGCTGGCAAACGTTCACGACGTCGGACGGGCTGTCCTTCGACTACCCGCCGGACTGGACCGCCCGGGATCCGGGCGGGAAGCTGGGCGGGGCGTTTGTGGACGTCACCAATGCCCAGGGGAAGCCGATGGCCCAACTGCGCACCAACATTGTCACCGGCGCGGAATGCGTATCGCAGTACCCCTACCAGGTCTTCGATTCGCAGCCGCTGCAGGGACTGGTGGAACCGGGCACCGCGGACGGCGCGGCGCCGCGCTATGTCTTTGAGTCCCGGGGTGACGGCACCGAGCCCGGGCCCACGCAGTCCACCACGGCCGGGTACGGGATCACCATGATGCCGGAGGAGACCGGGCCGCTGGCCTGCCCCATGTTCCACCTGTTCCTGTGGCCGCCGAGCGGGGCGCTGTTCGGCGGCACCTACAACCCGGCGAACAACGCCACCCCGGGGGATCAGGCTCTGCCGTACCTGGAGAAGGCGAAGCTGTACAAGGACACGGCGGAGTACCGGCAGCTCCGGACCATGATCACCTCGCTGCGGGTTATAGGACAAAATGTGTGTCTGCGTGAGGCCTGCTTCCTAGTGCCGGGGCGGTAATGCGGGGTTTGCTATGCCCTGAGACTCGTAGTTGTGGCTGGTGCTGGGAATTCCTCGCGTTGTGTGCTCTGTAGTTCTGGACTCAAGCGGAACGGTAAGACCTCCGCCGGGCGGACCCGGTGGAGATGTACGGGGTGCGGTGCGAGCAGCACCAGGACCCGGCCCGATGTGGAACGCCGGGCCCAACTGGGCGCCTTTCTCGGCTGGCTCATGGGCAAGAGCTCCCAGGTCGAGTGTGTCCGGGAAGGCGCCGACCGGTCCTTCCGCCGCCGGACGGGCTGGTGCTGGAATATCGCCCCACAGATTCCCGTCACCGGCGAGGTCCACGACCAGATCCAGGTCGACGGGATTTACGTCGGCTCGTGGTGCTGCCTGATCGCGGTCGCCGGCGATTACGTCCTCGGGTGGCAATGGTGCGACACCGAGAAAAAGGCTGCGTGGGCGGCCCTGCTGGCAAGGTTCCCCGCGCCCACGGTCGTGATCACCGACGGCGGCGCCGGGATTGCCGCCGCCCTGTCTGAATGCTGGTCCGAGACCGCGGTCCAGCGCTGCCAGGTGCACGTCCAACGCAACGTCCGCACCTACCTGACCGGCCGGCCCAGAACCGAGGCCGGCAAAGCGCTCCTGCGCCTTGGCCGTGCCCTGACCAGAATCACCACGGCGACCGAAGCCGCGGCCTGGCTCGGAGGCCTGAACGACTGGTATCAGGACCACGGGCACCTCGTCCGGGCCAGGACCTACCGCAACGGCACCGCCCTCGTGCCGGGATGGGTGCGGGCAAACCAAAGCTGGTGGTTCACCCACGACCGGCTGCGCAAGGCCTACCGGCTCCTCGAACGCCTCAGCCGGGCCGGGACTCTCTTCACGTACCTGCGTGCCGAACACGCCGGGCTCAACATTGCACCCACAACCAACCGAATCGAAGGCGGCACGAACGCCCAGCTCCGTCTAATCCTCCGGGCCCACCGCGGGATGAGCGAAGAGCACCAAAAGCGCGCCATCGAGTGGTACCTCTACCTCCACAGCGAAAACCCGCTACCGCCGGCCGAGCTGATCGCGGCGCACCACTACGAGCTCCCGCGGCCGAAGCGAACGGTGATCACGGACGGTACTCCGGGCCCGGAACGTTATAGCGCCGGTCTCAGCGCCGAAGAAGGCCTCTGGGCCAGAAAAGGCTGGGCAGGACGCACCTAACACGCCCGAAAAAGACACACATTTTGTCCTATAACCCCTCGCTGCGGCCGGCGAAAACCGCGGGTTAACGACGCCGCCCGGCCGGACCACAGGTCCAACCGGGCGGGAGCTTCGCGCGATGCTCACACTGCCGGGAAATGCCTCCGCCGCCGGGTGTGGCTGGGGGGCACCTGGCTGCTCTTGGTCCAGGTGGTGCCGCCCCAAGGGGTGGAATGCGTCTCCCGGATCAGCCCGGTGCCGGCGCACTCGCGGACCGCCATGATGCCGTCCGCGGCGGAACGTTTGTCCTCGAAAGCCTTTGAGACAGCGAGCACTGTGCCGTCAGCCCCCAGCAGCCGGAACCGGACGTTCGATTCTGCGTCGGTGAAGATCTCGAATTGTCCTGCCATTGTCTTATTCCTTTCAGGCGTTCCGGCGGCCGACGCGGGGTGTCCGCAGCGCAGTGCCGGAGGTCTCCCTCCACCCTCCTTGGGCGGCGGCCGGGCTGAAAGGGGCGAAAGTCCCGGATGTGGGCGGCCCCGGGCCGGGACTACATTGGAGGCATGGCTGAATTCGCTAGCGCGTCCGGAGCTGCGGACGCCGGTACCGCCGTCCGGCTCACGGCACGGGTGGAGGGCATGGTCCAGGCCGTCGGCTTCCGGTATTGGACGGTGCGAAAGGCCGAGGAACTCGCCCTATGCGGCACGGTCAGGAACAACGACGACGGTTCGGTCGCCGTCGTTGTGGAGGGCCCGCAGGCGGTGGTGCTGCAGTTCCGGAGCTGGTTGCGCTCGCCGGATGCGCCCGGGCGGGTGGAGCACGTGGAGGAACGGATGAGCCCCGCCACCGGAGCGTTCAGCAACTTCCGGGTGGTCTACTGACTGCGGTTCGGGCCCCCGCCGCCGGCGTGAGCAGCCCGCTCGCCAGCACCGCCTTGCGGGACAGGGTCTTATAGCCCTCGCGCTCGAACAGCACCGTGATCAGCCCGTCGTCGTGCCGCATCACCAGGCCTGGGCCCCAGAGGGCATGTTCCACCGCGGAGTTCAGCGGGAACGCCTCGGCATCAGCCGGGGCCGCGCCGGCCGACGCTGCCGCGGCAGTGACGGCGTCGTGCGTCCGGGACGCCGACCCGTCCCGGCAGTTGTCGCAGTTCCCGCAAGGCTCGGGTAGGTCCTCGCCGAAGTAGCCCAGCAGGAACTGGCGCCGGCAGCGGTGCGTCTCGGCATAGCTGCGCATCATGGCGATGCGGGACTTGCCCACGCGTTCCCGCGCCGCCGCGAGGGCGACGGCGCGTGCCACCAGCTGGGCAGGATTGGCGCCGGGCTCCAGGCGCACCCCGCCGTCCGCCGGGGTCACGCCGCCGGTGTCCTGCAGCTCGTTGAGCAGCCCCGTGAGCCGGCGCTTCGGGTAGCCCGTGGCCGCAGCGAGCGCCGGTGGCGGCACGGAACCGCCGGCGTCGCGCAGGACAGCGAGGACGGCCAGCAGCGCGGACTCGTCCGGGCGGTGGGTGGCGAAGTAGCGGCGCAGGCCCAGGTCCTCGGACCGGTAGTGCAGCACGGCCTGGGCGGGCAGGCCGTCGCGTCCGGCCCGGCCGATCTGCTGGTAGTAGCTGTCCAGCGACTCCGGGATGTCCGCGTGCAGCACGAACCGGACATCCGGCTTGTCGATCCCCATGCCGAACGCGGTCGTGGCCACCACGGCGTCGAGTCGGCCGCCGAGGAACTGCCGGTGGACCGCCTCCCGCTCCGCCGGTGTTCGGCCCGCGTGGTACGCGGCGGCACGCAGTCCCTTCTGCGCAAGCTTCGCGGCGTATTTCTCCGTGTCCTTGCGTTTGGCGGCGTAGACCAGGCCCGGGCCGTGCAGTTCGCTGACCAACTTGGCTGCCCGCCGCACCACCGCGCGGCGCTTCTCCTTGTCCTCATGATGCCGCACGACATCGAGGCCGATGTTGGGGCGGTCGAAGCCCCGGACCAGGACCAGCGGATCCTTCAGGCGCAGGCGGTCCAGGATTTCCTCGCGGACCGGGGGAGCGGCGGTGGCGGTGAGCGCCGCCGTCGTCGGATGGCCCAGGCGTTCGCGGACCTCGCCGAGCCGGAGGTAGTCGGGCCGGAAGTCGTGGCCCCAGGTGGAGACGCAGTGCGCCTCGTCCACCACAAACAAGGCGATGGTGAGGGCCGCGAGCCGCTCCACCGTGCTGGCCTTCGCCAGCTGTTCCGGGGCTAGGAACAGGAAGACGGCCTCCCCGCGCTCCGCCGCCTGCCAGGCGCGCTCCTGTTCGGCGGCGCTGTGCGAGGAATTGACGGCGACGGCGTGGCCCGGGCCGAGGGCGCCCGCCAGTCCGTCCAGCTGGTCCTCCTGCAGCGAGATCAGCGGGGAAACGACGACGGTGGCTCCCTTGCGCTGCCGGTGCAGGAGCAGCGCGGGCACCTGGTACAACGCCGACTTCCCATAGCCGGTGGGCATCACCGCGAGGACGTCCCGCCCGGCGGCGAGCGCAGCCATGCCGGCCAACTGCCCGTCGCGGAGTTCGGGCAGGCCGAAGGCGGCGGCGGCGAGCCCGCGGAGCGCACCGTCGTCGGGTGCGTCGACGGGTGCTTCCGGGGCCGGGACGGTAGCCTCGCTAATAGGGCGGCTTCCTTTCGCGGACGGGAGGCGGCGGCAGGTGACGCCGGAACCTGGGTTCAGCCTAGACGCAGGTGCGGGTCACAAGAAACGCGTCGGACGGCCGGGACAAATGGCCCTCGGCAGGGCTCTTGGCGGTGGGTAGGGTGGCGCGCATGCAGAAGATATCGATCGACGCTTTGGCCCGCCAGCAGGTTGCCGCGGCGCTCGCGGCCGGCAGCGGACGGGCCGCCGACACCGTCTACGGCGGCCACGAAAAGGTGCTCCGCCAGACGGTAATGGCCTTCAAAGCGGGGACCCAGTTGAGCGAGCACCAGAACCCTGGGGAGGCGACGGTGTTTGTGCTCCGGGGCTGCGTCAGGCTGCAGGCCGGAAACGAATCCTGGCAGGGGAAAACCGGCGACCTGCTGATCGTGCCGGAAGGGTTGCACAGCCTGGTAGCGGAAGAAGACTCCGCGATTTTGATGACGGTGGCGAAGGCCAAGGGCTGAGGCATGGGCTGCGCGCCCACCGGACTTTCCGGAGGCTGTTGTCAGTGCGCCGGAGTGGGCCTACGCTGTGGCTCGGCGGCCCCAATCCGGGGACCGGCTCCAGGATCCTCCCTCATGGGGGTGCCATGCCCACCCCCGGATGCCTGCGTCCTGGAATCACGGGACAGGAAAAACCATGAGCAAATATCTGTTTGAAGCCAATTACCTGGGCGAAGGAATCAAGGGACTCATGCGCGAGGGCGGCAGCAAGCGCCGCGACGCCCTGGTGGACGCACTCAAGTCCGTCGGCGGAACGCTCGAGTGCTTCTACTACGCCTTCGGGGACACCGACGTCCTGGGCGTCCTCGAGGCCCCAAGCGACGCCGACGCCGCAGCCCTCTCGCTGATGATCAATTCCACCGGCAACGTGAGTGTGCGCCTGAAGCCGTTGATGTCGGTCGAGGACATCGACGAGGCGGTCAAGAAGACGCCGTCGTACCGCGCGCCGGGGCAGTAGGGGGCCCTAAGCCTGCGCCGTGTGACGCGGCAAACCCGCCCGGAGCTGGCCGTGGGTTCGATCCCGGCCGCCGCAGTAGGACAGACTGTTGCCGTGAGCAACTCTCCCCGGACCGGCGTCGCCATCGCAGGACTCAGCCTCGGCACGTCGCTGAACCCGCTGAACTCCTCGATGATCGCCGTCGCGCTGGTGGTCTTGCGCGCGGATTTCGCGCTCGACGTCGCCACGGTCACCTGGGTGGTCACGTCCTTCTACCTCACCTCCGCCGCGGGCCAGCCGCTGATGGGGCGGCTCGCGGACCGCTTCGGCCCGCGCCGGCTGTTCCTGCTCGGCATGGCGCTGGTGGCCGTGACGTGTGCGCTGGCCCCGTTTGCGCCGAACTTCGCGCTGCTCTGTGTGGCGCGGGCGTTTATGGCCCTCGGGACGGCGACGGCGTATCCCAGCGCCGTGGTGATGGTGGCGGCGCTGGCGCGGCAGGCGAATGTGAAATCCACCCGCCCCCTGGGCAGGATCCAGATGGCGAACACCTCGGCGGCCGCCGTCGGGCCGGTGGTGGGCGGGCTGCTGGTGAGCCTGGTGGGCTGGGAGGCGCTGTTCCTGATCAACGTCCCGCTCGCGCTGGTGGCCATCTTTGTGGTCCGGCGGTTCGCCCCGGCGGACGGCGGGCGCGAACGCGGCCGGGTGTCCGAACTGCTGCGGGATTCGGACCTGCCGGGCATCGGCGCGTTCATCGGCGCGCTGGTGCTGGTGATGATGGCGCTGCTGAACGTGCTGCCGGCCTACCGGTGGTGGCTGCTCGGCGCGGGGCTGCTGCTGGCGGCGCTGTTCGCGGTGCGGGAGCTGCACTTCAGCCCGCCCTTCCTGGACCTGCGGCTGCTGGGCCGCAACCGGCCGCTGCTGCTGGTGTACCTGGGCTTTGCGCTGTTCAACGGCGTCTACTACTTCGCGTTCTTCGGCCTGCCGCAGCTCTTGCAGACCGCCGGCGGCTACGACCCGGGCATCGTGGGCCTGCTGATGCTGCCGCTTGCCGCCATCTCCGTGGTCGGGACACCCTTCGCGGTCCGCGCCATCGACCGGTTCGGGGTGCGGCGGGTGCTGATCGCCGGCGTCGTGCTGCTGATCGGGGCGTCGGGCACCATGTGGCTGCTGACCGCGTCGCTGGCCGCCCCGCTGGTACTGGCCATGACGGCCCTGCTGGGTGTGCCGTATTGCGTGGTCAGCATCGCCTCGAGCCAGGGCATGTACCTGTCCACCCGGCTGGAGGAACGCGGGGTGGCCGCCGGGATCTTCCAGACCTGCCGCTACCTGGGCGCGATCACCGCGACCGTCCTAATCGGCATCTTCTACGGCACCGGGGTAACCCAGTCGAACTGGGGCCTGATGGTCCTGGTCATGCTGGGCCTTGGCGCGGTGGTGTTTGTGGTGTCTCTGCTGTGGCGGGAGCGCCGCACGGCGTAGGGCCGCGTCCCTGGTGCTGACGCCTCGGCGCCGTGGTTCCCTGAGGCCGAGACGCCTTGACTCAGTGGAAACGCCGGGTCCAGTGTGAGCGGAGCCACAAAAAAGTTGCTCGCACGCTCACGCGGCGCCTATAGTCAAAGCAGTGGTTCGATAATAGAACAGGAAGTTCTATTATCGAACATTCAGGCTGCAGCCAGCCCTACAAAGAAGTGAGGACAGCCCGTGCATTTCCACCACCACGGTTACGTCTCCGGGGACCCGCGGGTTCAGCCGGCCGCCGGCGTCGGCCTTGACCGGCCCGCGGAACTTCCCGACGTCGTCGACGTCCTCATTGTGGGCACCGGCCCCGCCGGCATGGTCGCGGCGGCGCAACTCTCCCAGTTCGCCGGCGTCACCACGAGGATCGTGGAGCGCCGGCCTGGTCGGCTTGCGATCGGCCAGGCGGACGGCATCCAGGCCCGCAGCGTGGAGACGTTCCAGGCCTTCGGCTTCGCCGAGCGGATCATCGCCGAGGCGTACCGCATCACCGAGATGGCCTTCTGGAAGCCGGACCCCAAAGATCCATCCCGCATTGTCCGCGCCGCCCGCACCCTCGACGACCCCGCCGGCATCAGCGAGTTCCCGCACCTGATCGTCAACCAGGCCCGCGTCCTGGACTACTTCGCCGAGGTCATGGCCAACGCCCCCACCCGGATGACGCCGGACTACGGCTACGAATACAAGGCCCTGGAAGTCGGCGAGGGGGAGTACCCCGTCACCGTGACGCTGGCGCACACCGCCGGTCCCGACGCCGGCGCCGAACGCACCGTCCGCGCCAAATACGTCGTGGGCGCGGACGGCGCCCGGAGCAAGGTGCGGGATTCGATCGGCTGCACCATGGCCGGCGATAAGGCTAACCACGCGTGGGGCGTGATGGACGTGCTCGCCAACACCGACTTCCCGGACATCCGGACCAAGTGTGCCATCACCTCGGGCGCAGGCGGCAGCATCCTGCTTATCCCGCGCGAAGGCGGCCACCTCTTCCGGATGTACGTGGACCTGGGTGTGGTCCCGGAGACCGACGCCGGCGCGGTGCGCAGCACTAGCATCGAGCAGATCATTGCCAAGGCCAACGCCATCATCCACCCCTACACCCTCGACGTCCGCAACGTCGCCTGGCACAGCGTCTACGAGGTGGGCCACCGCCTGACCGACCGGTTCGACGACGTCCGCCCGGAGGAGCGCGGCACCCGCACTCCGCGGGTGTTCATCACCGGCGACGCCTGCCACACCCACAGCGCCAAGGCCGGCCAGGGCATGAACGTCTCCATGCAGGACGGCTTCAACATCGGCTGGAAGCTCGGGCACGTGCTGGAGGGCCGCAGCCCGGAGAGCCTGCTCGCCACCTACTCCGCCGAACGCCAGGTGGTCGCGAAGAACCTGATCGATTTCGACAAGGAATGGTCGACGCTGATGGCCAAGAAGCCGGAGGAATTCGACAGCCCCTCCCAGCTCGAAGACTTCTACGTCAGCACCGCCGAGTTCCCCGCCGGCTTCATGACCCAGTACGCCCCGTCCATGCTCATTGGCGTGCCGGAGCACCAGGAGCTGGCCACCGGCTTCCCCATCGGCAAGCGGTTCAAGTCCGCTCCCGTGGTGCGGGTCTGTGACACCAATCCGCTGCACCTTGGCCACCAGGCCACGGCGGACGGCCGGTGGCGGATCTACGTCTTCGCGGACGGGGCAGCGGCCGGCGCGTCGTCGCCCACCACGAACCTGGCCGACTGGCTGGCGACGGCGCCGGACTCGCCGCTCGCCGCCACCCCCGAGGGCCTGGACCGTGACGCGTGGTTCGACCTCCGGGTCATCTACCAGCAGGAGCACACCAGCGTGGACATCAGTGCGGTCCCGGCCGTGTTCAAGCCTGCCGTGGGCCCGTTCCAGCTGACCTACCTCGAGAAGGTCTACGCCGCGGATCCGCGCGCCGACATCTTCGAATCGCGCGGCCTGGACCGCGGCGGCGTGGTGGTGGTGGTCCGCCCGGACCAGTACGTGGCCACCGTTTTGCCGTTGACGGCGACGGCGGAGCTCGCCGCGTTCTTCGCGCCGTTGCTGGGGGAGCGGGTGCCCGGGCGGCCGTAGCCGGAGACTCTAGGCTCAGACGCCGACCTCGGCCGGGAGCCGCTCGCCGTTGAGGTATTCGAGCTGCCAGCCGTCGACGTCGTGATGGTGGGCCAGGTTCAACGCGGCATTGTCGATGCTCTGCAGCGGGCGGCCTACCACCCGGCTGAGGCTCATGCGGAGCAGCGAGCCGTGGGCGACCACCAGGACGCGGCCGCCGCGGAACTCTTCCGCGAGTGCTTCCAGTGCGCCGAGCCCGCGGTCCGCGGCGTCGTCCTCGCTCTCGGCGCCGCGGAAGCCTCCGGGGATGCGCAGAAGATCCAGCTCGGGACCGTCGTGCAGACCCTCGGCCGGCCCGAAGGAGCGTTCGGTGAGCTCCGGAATAAGCCGGGCCACGTGCAGCCCCAGCCCGGCGGCGATCAGCTCAGCGGTCTCCGCGGCCCGGCTTAGTGGCGAAGACACAATAGCGTCCCACTCGTACTCTGCCAGGCCCGAGACGGCGTCGCGCGCCTGGCCGCGGCCGACGTCGTTCAGCGGTATGTCGGTGGAACCCTGCAGTCGGCGCTGCGCATTCCAGTCGGTCTGGCCATGGCGGACGAGGGCAAAGGTTGTCAGGGGCATTCGTCCATTGTGCCGGTGACGGGGCCCGGACCCGGAATCGCTGCCCATTCTCCGCGGGACCGGATCGGTCCATAATGGCCCCATAAGCATCGGGGACACCTCGCGTTGGTGATGGGTGGCTCGGCGTTGAGGAGTCCCAGGTGGCCGTCCCGGTTCGGCGCGAGGGACGGTCACGGGCTCCAGACAACGTGTCCGGGACCGAAATCGGGGAACCACGCCATCGCTGCAGTCATAGACGCATTAAGGGGAATCATCATGCTCGGGGATTCAAACATCATGGCCGTCCTGCCCGCGAAGGACATCAATCGGGCCAAGGATTTCTACCGGGACAAACTCGGCATCGAGCCCTCCGAATCCATGGAGGAGGGAAGCTACATGTATACCTGCGGCCAGGGAACCCGCTTCCTGCTGTACCAGACAGATAATGCCGGGACGGCCAAGAACACCCAGATGGGCTGGGAATCGGACAACCTCGAAGCCGAGATGGCGGAGCTGCGGGGCCGCGGCGTCGTCTTTGAGGATTACGACTTTCCCGGCCTGAAGACGGAAAACGGCGTCGCCACCGCGTCCTGGGGGAAGGCCGCCTGGTTCCTCGACAGCGAGGGCAACATCATCAATATCGCCCAGCGGTCGTAGGGAGGCTCCACCCGCCCCGGCGCTGACCGGTGGACGCGATGCCTAGCAGGCAGCTTCACCCGCAGCGGTGCCCATCCCGCCGGGGGTCGCATCCTATTCGGCGTTGGCACCGGCCAGGAGGGCGAAGTAGCCCGGCACCGCCTGCGGGTGTCCTGCCTGGACCATGGGGACGACGTCGATGTTGACCGGTCCGTCCGCGAGGACGCGCCAGTCCGCGGCAGGGAAGACGCGGCTCCGTTCGCGGGCGCCGAAGCGCCCCGGGCGGGGCAGGTGTTCCAGGGCGCGTTGCAGCTGACTGGGCATGTGGTCACTCGTTGCGCCGAGTCCCGCGAGGTAGTCGAGGCTGTTTCCCGGGAAGTTTGTTTCTGCCAGGAACACGCGTCCGGTGCTTCCGACGATGGTTCTCAAGTTTGCCGCCAGCGAGGCCTGCTTGGCTGGTTTCAAGACGTGAAAGACACCGCGCACAAAGACGTTCGCGGGTCCCAGCTGCTGCAGGAGGATCTCCCCGGCACCCGCCGTGGCGCCGTCCAAGACGGAAAAGGAACAATTCGGAATGTCCCGGGCTTCCCGTGTAGCCCTCGCCACGGCGCCGGCCGAGACGTCGATTCCGTGAACCTTGGGAAACAGGGAGGCAAGCCATCGGGTGTAGGTGCCGTTGCCGCAGCCAATGTCGATGACGGGGAGGGTCGGATCGAAGTGCGCCAGGACCAGGTCCGTGTACTGGTTGCGTTCGGCCGGCGAGTCGGAGTCCCAGAGCACTTCGCCGTCGTGGCCGGTGGTTTGAATGCCGCTCCAGTACCTTTCCCACGCGGCGTGGGGGTTCCGTGGGGCATGGGAGGCGAGGCGCACAACTGTTGGGACAAGCCGCATCCGGTCCCATAGTTTAGACATGGACATACTTTACCGCCGGGGCCCAGCGCCGTTGACGCGATTGGGAATTTCCGCGGCCGGCACCGGGCGGCCATAGTAGTAGCCTTGCCCGTAGAGGCAGCCCATGGCTTGCAGCCGCTCGGCCTGCTCGGCGGTTTCAATGCCTTCGACGATCGCCTCAAGTTCGGCTGCCGAGATCAGCTGCAGGATAGCGGAGACAAATTTCTGTTGCCGTGGGTCAGTCTCGAGGTTCTTTATCAACGAGTGGTCCACTTTGACCGTGTCAGCCGGAAGTTCCCGGAGATAGCTGATAGATGAATAGCCGGTGCCGAAGTCGTCAATTTGGAGTCCGACGCCGAGGGCCCGGATCTTCTCGAGTACCTGCTGTTCCCCGGTCCTGCGGGACATCAAGACGCTTTCGGTAATCTCCAGCACGAGGCGCGAGGGTTCAATGTCGTTCCTGGCCAGGGTTTCGTTGAGGTCATCGAGCAGATCGCTGCGCAGAAGTTCGGCGGCGGAGAGGTTGATGTGCAGGCGGAAATCGGCCAGCTGGGGGGCCTCGCGTTTCCATCGGCCCAGCTGGGCGATCCCCTCGCGCAGGACCCACCGTCCCAGGTCCAGGATCAGGCCGGTCTCTTCCGCGATGCCAATGAAGCTGTCAGGCATGATTGTTCCGTGCACGGGGTGGTGCCACCGGACGAGGGCTTCGACGCCGGCGACCCGGCCGGATGCCAGCTCGACCACAGGCTGGTAGTACAACGCCAGCTGCCCGCTGGCCGCAGCCGTCCGCAGTTCGGCGGTGATCCGGGCACGTTCCTGGACCGCATTGAGCATCTCGGGGTGGAAAAGCTGGACAGTGTTCCGGCCTCGGGCCTTGGCGTGATACATGGCAATATCGGCGTCACGCATTAATTCCTCTGCCGAATATCCTGGACCACGGAGGCAGATTCCGATGCTGGCGGTGGTCCAGACCGTTTCCGGTCCGATGTCCACCCGGTCCTGCAGGGCTTCGCACGCCCGGTGCGCAATGAGCATGACCTCGTCTGCGCTCGCCCCGGTGATGAGGGCTGCGAATTCATCTCCGCCGAGGCGGGCAACAGTGTCCGTGGCCCGGACGACGGAGCGCAGGCGACGGGAAACCTCCACCAGCACGGCGTCTCCGGCGCTGTGGCCCAAGGTGTCGTTGACGGCTTTGAAGGAGTCCAGGTCCAGGATGAGCACGGCGGGGGCGTTTCCGTTCTCCGTCTCGGTCCGGATGGCGTCCTGGATCCGTTCGTTGAGCAAGGTTCTGTTGGCCAGACCGGTCAGGGCATCCGTTTTGGCCATGTGTTCCAGCTTCACCTGCGTTCGACGCAGCATGGCAGTGCGGGCGGCGACGCGTTCCTCCAGATCCGTGTAAATGTGCCCCAGCTCCTCGGCCAGGAGATTGACGCCGGTAATGACTGCGTCGATGGCGTCCCTCTGATCCGAGGGCTCGATGCGTGCGTTCAGCTCCCCGGCAGCCAGCCGGACAATGCCGTCGACTAGTTGTTCGAGGCGGGGATCCTCAGCGCCTTCTGCTGGGCTCACGCGCGCCGATCCGAGTGTTGTTCCAGTGGTGCTTTGTCCGCCTCGGATCGTCCGCCGCAGGGCAGAACACGGCACCTACCGGTCGTCATTGAGCCAGTCCGTCGCATCGCTGCGGGACGTGAAGAACCGGGTGGGGCAGGGAGGGATATGGACGCCGAGAAAAAAGTTAGCGAGGACTCGGTCCACCGGGGAGCGTCCCAGGAGGGCAATGCGGGAGGCGTCGCAGGGAATAGACCAGATACCCCTGGCCTCCCGGCTGACCGAAGCAACCGCGGCCATGTCCACCAGCATCGGGTGCGGCACGCCTTGGCAGAGGTCGTTGACTTTCGCCATGGCGGCCCGGGCATCCTCGACCTCGATGGTGATCCCCGACAGCCACTTCAGGTGGACGACGCCGTCGTCGCCGAGTTCGACGCTTCCTTTTCCGCCGTCCACGGTCTCGGGTGCTGCGACCACTTCGCCTCCTGAATCGGCCGCCGAACCTTTCAGCAACCTCTCAACGGTACCGCCCGGTTGTCGGGCGCACCGAACCAATAGTATTCCCCGGCGATTCTGCGGCGGCGGGTTTCGGGCTCGCCGGTCGCCCGGAGGTGCTCACAAGCCCCTCAGTCCTGCTGCACCCACGCGGCGTTGTTCGGCTGCAGCCAGCCGTCCTCGGCGAGCGGTTCGGCGCTGAGCAGCACCGTGCCCGCCGGGAGCCGGGCCGGCTCGGACCCCATCGCGACGGCGACCAGGAAGTTCTCGCTCCGTTGGCAGACCAGCAGGCCGCCGTCCTCGACCCGCCAGGTGCCGCCGTCGTCCGCGGTGAAGACCCCGTCGCTCCACAGCGTCCGGCGCAGCGCCAGGGCAGCCCTGGTCAGGTTCAGGACCGAATCGGAGTCTCGATCCTGGAGTTCGACGGCGTGCTGGCCCCAGCCGACGGGGACCGGCAGCCACGGCTGCGCCGCCTCTTCAGTCAGCGAGAACCCATGGGCCGCCGCCGCATCCGCAGTCCACGGCAGCGGGATCCGGGCGCCGTCGCGGCAGACGCCGCCGCGGGCCCACATGGGATCCACCCGGGACTCGAGCGGGACATCGACTTCGGGCAGCCCGAGCTCCTGGCCCTGGTAGAGGTACGCCGGGCCGGGCAGCCCCAGCAGCGCCACCAGCGCGGCCCGTGCCCGCATGGCGCCAAGCTCCCCGCCGCCAAAGCGCGTCGCCGACCGGACAATGTCGTGGTTCTCCAACGCCCACGTCGGCAGTCAGTCCGCGAGGGGAGCTACTTTTCGCAGGCGATGCCGTCGCGATCGCGGTCCAGTTTGAAGCTGTAGCCGGGCTGCCCGGCATACAGCGGAGCCGCACCAGCATTCTTCACATCCGCGCAGCTGGCGTAATACGTGGCAACCGGCGCCGGCGGCACGTAAGGCGCAGGGGCGGGCGCAACGTAGACCGGTGCCGGTGGAACGTAGGGCGCTGGCGCCGCGGGCTCAGGCACGGCGACTACTGCGGCGGCAGACTGCTCCTCTTTCGGCTCGGCCACCGCGACGACTACAGTTTCCTTCTCATTCGTCGGCACGAGTTGGCTTGCACAATCTGCGAGGACGCCAGCCATGGCATCGTGTTCGGCCCGCGTCACCCAGAGGTCGTAAGTCGCTTTGACGGAGATCTGGCGCGCGACGTACTCGCAGCGGTAGCTCTTGTTCGGTGGCAGCCATGTCGCAGCGTCGCTTTCGCCCTTTTGGATATTGGTCGGTCCGTCCGTGGCCCGAAGATTCAAAGGATCATTGGCAAAAGCTATGCGCTGCGCTTCTGTGAGTTTCTGGGCACCTTTCAACAAAGCGTCGCCCAGCGCGACTACGTGGTCGATCTGAACCGCGCTGCTGGTTTCGGGTCCCCTTTGAAAGTGGATAGTTGTCGCCGTATAAGGGTCAGCAAGGGTGCCGCGTTCGACCTTGCAGTGTTTTCCGTCTGTGAAGACGACGTCCGACAGGTCTCTTTTGAGGACGTCGTTCCGGGTGTCGCAACCATTCCCATCAGTGTCTGCCCAGGCCGCACCGAACATAGCAGGGGCATCTTGGACTCTCGCTGAAACCGTGTCCTGAATCGAGAGCCGGCCGAGCAGATCGATTGCCTTCGTTGCGTAGGCGGGTTGGCTCTTCGGCGCCTTATAACTAACGCCCTTGGCGAGTCCCGTGACCGTCTCTGGGTCAAGTGGTTTGCCGGTGTTTGCCGGCGACGGGGTCGGCGAAGGAACGGCAGAGGGAGCCTCGGAGGGGGCGGCCGCGGCGCGGGATGCTTCTTCTGCTGCCCGCTTCGCGTTCTCCGACGCCGCCTGGGCGGCAATGCTTTCCGCCGATCGGGGAGGCAATGAAATTCCGCCGACAATGAACAGCACCAGTGCGCCAGCGAGCACGATGCCTCCGACTTTCCGGCCGCCTGGCAACCTTGCCCACGAGCGGCGGCCTGTGACCAAAACGTAAAGACCCGTAATCGCAGCCAATATGGCGAGCAAGACCATGGCGCCGCCGATTCCGCTGCTGCCCGCGCCTAGCGCGATGGCACCCAACGCCAGAGCTCCGACAATGAATGTTGAGATTTTAGGGTTCCGCGGCTTCATCGCGTAGTACGAATCCGGCTTGCCATTCAGGCGTCGGTTGCTCTTCATTTGTGTTCCCCATGTATTTCGGCCCATCAGCGACCTCGCTGGGGGCCAGACCAATGACGGTTCTCGGCGTCATAGGGAGTATACGGTCACGCCTCAATTTCCCAGCGTGTGCATTGCCGGTGACGTTTCGCGGCTCGCAATAATACTGGTGGAATTTCCCGTTCCCGTCAGGATATCGCGAAAGAACCGCGCTATCTCTTCGCCTGCCAGCACGCCCGACGTCGACGTGACGGTCAGGTTTGGCCGGGAGAATCCGTCGCTTTCGAGTTCGCCATGCGCCGGGCGGATGGCGACGTCCGCCAGCTCCAAGATGCCCGCATCCAGCCGGGAGTCACCGGCAGCAACGAGCAGTCCAGCGCCGGTTCGCCGCCGGACCTCAGCTACGGCGGCTTCCTTGGTAATAGGGACCGGGACGCAGTAAAGCTTTCGCCCCTGCAAGGACGTTGTCCAACCGCGGGCATCGCACCAAGCGCCGAGCTCTTCCAGATAAGCGTCGGTCAGCGCGTCACGGTCGACGATTCCATAGATGAAGCAGTCCTCGGCTGTCCGGATCCTCAGAATTGCGGGGTGTGCCGCACTGCCGGTGAGATGGCCCAGCACGACGTCCAGCGGCGCGCAAACCGATCCCAATGACCGTTGCATGTGCCGTGACCAGTCGGCATCCGGTTCGCCATCGTGCAGTAGGACGGCCCCGTTGGTGGTCACGGCGTATCCCTGCCCTGCTCTTGGTAGTTGCACACGGGAGAACTGGGCCTGGGTGCGGGTGGTGACGGGCACGAAGACGCTCTGCTCCGCGACCCACTCCAGCAGCCCTTCCGCAGCCCGGGTCATGAAGGAGAGCGGTGCTGCGTCATAAACTTCGGCGACCACCATGCGGGGCGCCAGATGGTCACTACCTACGAGTGACATCGAGTTCGCCGAGTAGATCAAGGTACGGTCCAGGTCGCTGGCCACCATGACAGGGGCGGCGCTTGAACGACCGCTCATACGTCGGCCACAGCCTTGCCATCTGCGCCGGTCGCTCCCGGTGTGTGGACAGGGTGAATCAGTCCGACGCAGCTGTACGCCAGGCCAGGAACTTCAAGCACCTCAACGCCGCGCTGTTCGGCCAAGTGCAGCACGTGGGCGAGCTCGGGCACGGCCTCCGGGCGCACCAGCACCTTCCACGGCACGCGGCGGAGCAGGACCCTGGTGGTCTCGCCGACACCCGGTTTGACCAAGTTCACGTTGTTGATGCCGTAGCTGCGGCTGATGTCTTCGACGGCGGCCCATCCGGACCAGTCTGCTTCCGGCAACGCCAAAATATCCGACGGGGCGTGGGCGGCGGCTTGCGTGACGTCGTCGCGGACCTCGGCAAACCGGGCCGTGACGGCGGCCAGGAAGTCGTTGGAGACGTCGCTGCCGGAGAGCTCCGAGTAAAACTTGGCCCCATGGAAATCCCCGGGCCCGATCAGCGCCTTGTTGAAGACGGTGCGTGAGACTAGGCCGGAGACGGTCGAGTTAAGGCATGCCGAAGGAACAAGATAGTCGTCGCGGGTGCCGAAAATCCGGACGCAGTGTCCGGGATCCGCGAGGACGGCAAGGTCCGGCCGGAACGCAGGCCCATCGGTCCTTCGGAAGAGGTCGACGGCGGCGGCGAGTTCGCGCGCGATCGCTCCCTTGCCGGTCCAGCCGTCCACGAACATGATGTCCTCCGGACGGTGCCGGGAGGCGAGATAGCCGAGAGCAGTCTGGTCGATGCCGAGACCGCGCACGATGCTGATGGCATAGTGCGGAAGCTCCAGTCCGTGGACTTCCCACGCCCAGCGCCTCATCAGGATGCCGACGGGGGTCCCGGCGCGGGCGAGAGACACCAGAACGGGCGCATTGCCGCGCAGCTTGAGGACCTGCTCGGTGAGCGTTCCGACGGCGTGCGCGATTCGGACAGCCGTGCTCTGCAGCGCGGACTGGAACAGTGCGCTGTATTCGGGAGAGGGTTCGAACTCTTGCGGCAACGATTCGGCGTAGCTGACCTTGCCGGACTGGATCGCGGCTTCCCGCTCTTCCTTCGGGGCTTCCAGCTGCGCAGAACTCAGATCCTTCACGAGCCACTGCACATCGTCGGTCCCATAGGAACCAAAAGCAGGGCCGAGCAGCGGCGTCGGGAATGGTGGCTGGGCGGGCACGAGGACGAGCCGGACATCGTCGGCGGCCCCTGCAACGGCCTCGGCAATCTTGCCGGGCCCCAAAAGCCCGGCAACCGCGGCACCGGGTTCCGCCATGAGGAGCACCGTATCGAAGCGTCCCTCTGGGTGCGTGAAATTGTAAGCAAACCGCGGCCCGGGACCATCTGCCGAGTCGCCGGCGCTGTCAAACGCAATGGCGGAACGGATCGCGTAGCCCGGTTCATCCAGCGCGGCGATCGGTGAGCGGGTGCTGGTGGAATAGCGGATGTCTGCTTGGGGGCGCAGTTCCTGGAGCCTGGTAGCCACCGCCAACGGCAGCGCCATAAATTCCTCCGTGGCCAGGACCAGCACCCGGCGCCCGGCACCGGGGCTGCTGCTGAGGGCTGCCGAAAGGTGGTCGGCGATGCGCGCGGCCTGTTCCGGATCCGGCCGGTCGGCAATGCCAAAGCGGGCGCTGCGGATTGGCGGCACGACGCCGTTGAGGTCCAGCACTTGGACCTGGTCCGGGCCGGGGGCTGTTTTGGGCGGGAGAGGAAGAGTGCCGATCAGCTTCGCCGCGTCCGCTGCAAGATTCTCCGGCAACTCGATGCTTCCCTGTGCCAGCGCCACGGCGCTGACCCGGGTGCCAAGCTCGCGTGCCAGCTCACCGAGGCGGTCCCGGTCTGCAGGAGTGCGCAGGTCCACCAAGGAGGCCACGATGTAGTGGCGGTGCGGAGCGGTGCCGTGCAGTTCGCGGATGGTGTTGATGATTGTCGCGCCGGTGCTGAGCTCGTCATCCACCAGGACCACGGTCCCGGCCTGGTTCAGGGCGGCGCGGCTGGTTGGCAGCAACTGATGGGAAGTTGCGTGTGAGTGGGCTTCCTCGAAGGCACCGTAAGGCTCAACCCCGCAGCTTCCCTGTCGGGTGGAATGGATGTAATACGTGCCCAGTTGTCCGGCCACCAGCTGGCCCAGAGCGGTGGCAGTTTCCGCGTAGCCGATGGTCACGACATCGGGACTTTCCACTTGCTGTCCGGCGAGCAGATTGCCCAGGGCAGTCACGGCGCTCATCCGGTGGGACCGTTCGTCGCCGTCGGGCACAGCCCCGGTGTTCGTCGGTGCTGCAGGATCCAGCAGCCGACCCAGTCTGTCGGCGGCCTCGTCAATGACGGCAGTCAGCGATCCGGTCTCGGCTGGGAGCTGGAGTTCGCGTTGCACCAGGAGTCCCAGCAACCGGCCCGCTGACGTTACGACCCCGGGTTCGGTGGGGACATGCTTGGCGAGAACCCGCGAGACCAGGAGGTGGGCCCGCTTCGGATTGCGCCGCAGCGCCAATCCGACCAGTTCCTTGACCGGCAGCACGCCGGTGCCTGGGTCTGAGGTCACGTCGACGCCGAGCGCATCGGTTACGTAGCTGCCGCTCCAAGAGGCATCCGTGGAGAGTTGCGTCACCGCATGTTCGCTTCCAGTAGTTCGACAAAGTTGACTCCGGGTCTCGCAACCCCGAAGGCCCGGGCCCGCAGCAGCGTGCGCTCCGCCCAAGCGCGGTGAGGCTTCAGCTCGTTCATCTTGTTTCCGTAGGACGACGCCTTCACCCCGCCCCGTGCGTCCCCAGCTATGTCAACGGCGTCAAGGTATTCCTCGTGACTTACCACGCACATGGCATGCACCACCGGGACATGGGTGGGATGGATGACCGTCTTGCCCAGCAGCCCGTTGGCCAGGTCCAGCTCGATCTCGCGGATCAGGCCGTCCAGGTTTTCCATCAGGATGCGCTGACGGAGCTCGCCCTCGTTGACGGCCTCGAACGGCGTAGACCGCAGTTGGGGCCGCAGAACCCGTTCAGTGTTGACGAAATGTTCCCAGACTGGGCCGGAGATGACCCAGCCGTCATTCGGGCGGCCGAAGATGTTGACGACATCTCCAATGATGTTAGCCACGACCTTCACGTTGTAGATGGTTAGGTCGCGGGAACGCCGCAGACCAAAGGCACTGGACATGTCGGTCGCACCGATTCGGACACAGAGCACCAGATCGCGGAACTCTTCGACCAAGGCGAGATTGTCCGTCAGTACCCGGACGCGTGACTCCAAGTGGGTAGTGGACAGGTCCTCGATGATCGGCATGGCCATCAGGGCCTGCTCCTGCGGCGCCCCGGTGCGTCCGGCTTCTTCATTCAACAGCTGCAGTGCCTTCAGAAAAGTGCGTCCGCGTCCTGTCTCGTTCTCAAACTTGGGCAAGACGAAACCGTAGACCACCCTGAGGGCGGCGCCGGCCCGCCGGCCAATGTCGAGCAACTGTTCGGCAGTGCGGCAGCGGATGAAGATCAGCGGGAGCTCATCCGGTTCGTCCAGAGCCAAGTCGGTCAAGGCGGCGAGCAGGTTCTCCTCGGCGGCGGGCACCTCCCCGTCGGGGACGGCGTCCTCGAGGCAGATGACAACGCTGAGGCAGCCCGCCGCGGCCTGCTTCCGGATTCCGTGCGCCAGGGAGCTTCTCGTGGCCGGCGAGTAGAGGGTGGCCCCAAGCGCGACGGCCAGAAGACCGGGTTTTGAGGTGCGGTGAAGGTGTTCAGGGCGCTTGTGGAAGAGCCGATCCTTAACGGATTCGGCAAGGGCTTGGAAGTGCTGCATTGTCCCCCGGTGGTTTGCAAGTATGCGCTTGCGGATCAGCGCAGGAGGACCCGTTGGTCCAGTGGAGTGGTCATGGTGAAGCCGAACATAGCCCAGATGGCTGCGTCCAGGCCATCCGCGGGCACGAACTCGGCGCGGAGCTCGAGGACCGAGCCAATCCTCGCGACATACAGAACGCTCCGCAAGCCCGTTTCGCTGCGCGCGGCGACGGCGGCAGCCGCGCCGTCATTAACTCCGACCGTCAGCGGCATCTCCCCGGCGACGAACAGCGCGCGGCGCAGTAGCCGGACGTGTCGCAGGGAAACGATGCCGGCGCCGTCCTGGACCCCGACAAGAGGCCGGTTTCCGGGAGTAAGGACGACGGTCCCGGCCGTCAGCCCGTCCGACTGTTGCGCGCCAGCGGATAACTGTTCATCCTCCCAGGCTGCGGAACGAACCCCCGCAACTAAAAGTGAGCCGATCGCGGACTGGCGCGGGTTGAGCCGAACAACCGGACTCTCTGCGTCCAGTTCGCGGAGGCTGCCGAAGCCGGGTGCCGGGAACAGCCGTTCCGACGCAGTCGGGGCAGGCCGGGGGCGGGTTGTTGCGGCCACGTCGGTGGTGCCCGGCCGTGCGGCCGCCGGGTCGGCGAGTGTCAGCCCGGCGGCCGATACCATGCCCGGGACGACCGTGGGTCCGCTGGACGGGGCTGTGGAGGGGCCAGCGCCGAGCGTCAGTCCGGTGGATGGGATTGGACGGGGGGCGGCAGAGGGGACAATGCTCCGCACAGTCGGTTGCGTGGGCCCGGGCTCCGTCACGGTTTTCCGGCGCCGGCTAAGGTATCCGATGTCGGTCCGCACGGCCGTTCTGATCACGGCCATAGTTAGAGTTTCAACTTGAAGTCGGCGGCGACGGCTGCGAGCCCATTCTCATAACCCTGGCCGAGGGCACGGAACTTCCAGCCTCCCGCGTGGCGGTAGAGCTCACCCAGGATCATGGCGTTGATCTTGTCGAGGTTCCCCCGGGGCACCGTGAAACGAAGAAGCTCCCGGTTAGAGTCGGTCGCGACCCGCAGATACGCGTTTTTGACGGGCGCGAAGGTGCCGGGCCCCCGCACATCCGGATCTACGTAGAGCAGGACCGCGATCTTACTTACGGACTCCGGCACGCGGTTCAGGTCGACGTCGATCTGTTCCTGGTCCTCGGACCCGGCGAAGGAAATACTGCCATCGGGGCTTGCGATCTGGTTGAAAAAGACGAGGTGGTCATCCGAAAGGGCACGGCCATCCTTGCCGCACATGATCACCATGGGCACTAGCTCGGCTTGCGGACCACGGCTCGGGATAACGTCCCAGCCGATCCCCAGTAGTACTTTTTCCAGCCCAGGGTTCTCAGCTGTGAGGGCGGCGTTGCTGCCCGCAACCATTGAAGCCACTAGTGTCCTTCCAAGTGAAGACCATCGATATCAAATTTGTCCCGGAGGAATTGACCGTGGACTGCCAACTCCGTTATGGCACCCGTGCGGACCTGGTTGTCCAGGTTCCGGACGGTGGAATGGAGCACGTCAAGCTGCTCCAGCAAGACAGTCGTGTCAGTGGAACCGTCCGTCCGTGATGCCGAGCCCAGCCTCAGGTAGGCATGCAACGGCGACGGCAGGTAGTCGGTGACGACGGCCTCCAGCAGGACGCCCTGCTCGGTTGAAGCTCCCGACTGGCGGATGTAGCCGATGAGGGAGCGCAAGATGTCCGTAATCTGGAGCACCTGTGACACTACGAGCGGGGGCAGCTTGGCCCCGTTGGTCAATACTGTCCGACGTAGCTCTTCGAGCGCGGCGCCGGTGATTGTCAGTTCGTCCCCGGCCGAATCGTCTGCCGTAGGAGCGGCCCCCGCGACGGCGGCGGAGCGGGGTGCCGCTCCGCCGCCGAATAACGAGCCCAAGAAATTTGCGACCATAGCCCGTAAGCCTATTGCTTAGGACAGGCGGCCACTAATTCCCCTCCTGCTGCCGCACCCTGTCCAGGTACGGTCGGGCCCGCTCCAGCCCGGTTTCGAGGGCATGCACGGTGCCTTCCATGCTCTTGTTTGCCTGGGAACGGAAGGTGTCGATGGCATCCATCGTCTGGAAGACGTTGTCGAAGGCACGCTGCAACGTCTCGACGCTGACCCCGGAGCTTGCGGCCTGCTGGTGGATCCGTGCGGTCTGATCCTTGAGCATTTCGCTTGTCTTGAGGATCATATTGTTCGTCGTTGTGTTGATGGCGTCGATCTGGTCGAGCACCATCTTCTGGTTCGCCAGCGCCTGGGCCACGATGACGGCGGTCCGCAGTGCGGAGATCGTCGTCGTACGGGCACGTTCCACGCCCTTGATGAGCTCGGTGTTGTTCTTGCGGATCATGTCGATGGCGAGATATCCCTGAACCGAGACGGCCAGCTGGGTCAGGATGTCCTGGTGGCGCTGGCGGATCGGATACAGCACGTCAGATTCGAGTTTGCTCGACTCTTCGATCTGGCCCTGCATCTTCATCTCGTCGATCCTGTTAGCCGTAGCCGTGTCCAGGGCCTTGGCAAAAACCGCGTATTCGCTCAGGCCCTGCATGGTCTCCCACAGCTGGGTCTTTTCCTGGGCAAGCGAGGCGTTGTCCTTGAGCAGCGCGTCCTGTCCCGCCATCAGGGACTTGATGATCTTGTCGAGCTGGGTCTGCGCACTCTCGTATCGCTGAAAATACTTGGCGAGCTTGTTGCCACCGGGGATGATCCCGAGGATCTTCCGGCCCACGCCCAAATCGGCGTTGTTCGGTGTCAGGTCTTCAACGGTGGATCGGAGCTCACCAAGCGTAGAGGCAACCTGCACCTGGGCGCTGCTGCCGGACTTCTTGGCCCCGGCCAGCGAGGTCGACGACCGCTCCAGGAGCCGGCTCGAAGTGTTGGCGGAGGCCACGAGCTGCTGGCCGCCAAGCCGGTTGATGCCGTCGATCTTGCTCGTGTACTCGGGGCTAAACGGACTCATCGACGCGATTTCGCCAACGAAGGCACGTGCCTGGGCGTTGATTTCCTGCTGGCGTTCGGCCGGGACCGGCACCATTCCCGGGGCGTCGTCTTCCTTGACGATGCCGGGAGCCTCCGGTGCGTTCAGTACGAGCGGGTTCGCGGCCGACGTCTCAGGCGGTGTGAGTTGCATGCTCATTGTTGCGTCTCTCTTTCTGTGGTCTCGGGGCTTAGCCGAGGTGAACGCCGAAGTCGGCGGCGATGCCGGCGAGGCCCGTGGCGTATCCCTGGCCGACGGCTTTGAACTTCCACTCGCCGTTGTAGCGGTAGAGCTCAGAGAAGATCATGCAGGTCTCCGGCGCGGCATCTTCGCTCAGGTCGTAGCGGACCACCTCGGCATCGCTTTCCTGGTTAACGACGCGGCAGTAGGCGGAGCGCACCTGGCCGAAGTTCTGCCGGCGGGCGTCTGCCTGGTCGATCGAAACAACAAAGACGATCCGTTCAACGTCGGCACCGACGGCCGAGAGCTCGACGGCGATCACTTCGTCATCACCGTCCCCCTCGCCGGAGCGGTTGTCGCCCTTGTGGACCACCGAACCGTCGGCGGCCGCCGGCTGGTTGTAGAAGATGAAGTCCGCGGAGCTGCGGACCTTCCCGTCGGCGCCCAGCAGGAGTGCCGAGGCGTCCAGGTCAAAGGCATCACCCGTGGTGGTGCGGGGATCCCAGCCCAGCCCCACGAGAACCTTGCTCAGTCCCGGATCGGTTTTCGTGAGCGAGAGGTTGCTGCCTTTGGTAAGCGTCAGTCCAGCCATGGGTTGTTCTCCTTAATCAATGAGCTAAATGGGGTCCGCGGGCCGGCGGCGCCGGGCCCACTCGGACCTAGTCCAGGACGATGCCGAAGTCCGTGGCCACGCCGCGGAGGCCAGAGGCGTATCCCTGCCCCACAGCGCGGAACTTCCACTCGCCGCCGTTCCGATAGATCTCGGCGAAAATCATGCACGTTTCCGCTGCGGCATCCTCTGTGAGGTCATAGCGGACAACCTCGTTGTCCGACTCCTGGTTCACGACCCGGCAGAATGCATCGCGCACCTGGCCGAAGTTCTGGCGCCGCGCTTCTGCCTGGTCAATCGACACTACGATGACGATCTTCGCGATGTCGGCGGCGACGGCGTCGAGGTCGATCAGGATTTGCTCGTCGTCGCCTTCGCCTTCACCCGTGCGGTTGTCGCCCTGGTGCACGATTGAGCCGTCCTTGGAGGACAACTGGTTGTAGAAGATGAAGTCGTCGTTGGAACGCACCTTGCCGTCGGCACGGACCAAGAGTGCCGAGGCGTCGAGGTCGAACTGTTCGCCGGCAGTGCTTCGCGGATCCCAACCCAAGCCGACCATGGCCTTGCGGAGCCCGGGATCGGCTTTGGTCAACGAGAGGTTGCTGCCCTTGCTAAGAGTGAGGCTAGACAAGAGGTACTCCTTAAAATTCGGTGTGTGTGTGTTGAGTTGCGCTGAGGAGCGCTGTTTCGATCAGGCTAAAGGGCCGCGGCAGCGGCGCCGCGGACATCGCCGGGTGTTCGTCCATGGGCCGGCGCGCCGATGGCCTGGAAGTTCCAGATGTTCCCGTTTCGCGAAAGCTTGGACATGACCATTGCCGTGTACCGTCCCGATTCGGTGAGGTCGTAGCGGGCGACTTCCGGGCTGCCTGCCACGGAGTCATCGATCACGCGGCAAAACGCGTTCTGGACCATGTCGAACGTCTGCTGGCTGTAGCTGGTGATGACGAATACGATGTGCGCGACGGCCGGTGACACGTTCGGCAGGTCAACCATGAGGGTTTCGTCGTCGCCCTCGCCTTCGCCTGTCAGGTTGTCTCCGGTGTGTCGGATGGAACCGTCTTTGCTGGTGAGCTGGTTGAAGAACACCGTGTCGAGGTGCTGGCCCTGGGCGTCAAACAGGATGGCCGACGCGTCCAGGTCGATCTCCACTGTCTTGGTGCCGCCGAAGAAGCCCTTTTTTGCGGGAACCGCGGAGTCCCAGCCGAGGCCCAGACGGACGTTCGTCATCGAATCGCCGTTCTGTTTCGTCAATGACAGAGACTGGCCCTTTTGCAAACTCAAACCCATTGAATTACTCGCTTTCCTAGTGGTGTCTGTGTACTTGGCGTCTGTGGCGCCCGGGACTTAGTTGTTAGCAGGCTCAAGGGATTGCGTCTGCTCGGCGACAAGAGCCCTCTTGTTGCGACGCACCGAGCCGATAAACGCGGCACCGATAAAGACGACGCCGATGAGGCCCGTGATGATTTCGTTGACGGGGACCACGATCGTGACCAGCAGGATGACGGCCAGCGCGCCGATGGCCCAGTGTGCGCCGTGGTCCAGGTATTCGAACTCGTCGAGCGTGCCCTGGCGGACCAAGAACACCGTCAGGGAGCGCACGAACATGGCGCCGATGAACCCGAGTCCGAGGGCGATGATGATGGGGTCGGAGGTGATGGCGAAGGCCCCGATGACACCGTCGAAGGAGAAGGAGGCATCGATGACCTCCAGGTACAGGAAGAGCATGAGGGCAGCCTTGCCCGCCACCTGAGCGGCACCGGAGGGGCCCGAGTGAACGACAAGATCGGCGTCCGCTGCGTCGACGTCGCCGTCTTCGTCGACGTCGAAGAGATTCCCGAGGCCGTTCACGAGGAAGTACGTAATCATGCCGAGTAGGCCTGACAGCAGGACGATGCCCTGCTTCTCACCAGCAACAGCCCCCGCGATGGCCAGGGCAGCCATTCCGATGATCAACGATGCACCTTCGAGTTTGCCCAAACGGGCGAGTGGGATCTCGAGGAACTTGATCCATTTAATGTCGCGGTGAGCCAAGATGAAGTCCAGGAACAGCATCAGCAGGAACATCCCACCGAACGCCGCAATCTGCGGGTGGGCTTCGTGCAGCAGGTATCCGTAGCTGCCCGGGGTGTGCGGGTCGCCCTTCTCCATTGCCAGGCTCACGGCTTCGATTGGGTTCAGGTTGGCGGTGACTCCCACAATCAGAAGAGGGAAGAGGATGCGCATCCCGAAGACGGCGATGATGATGCCCACGCTGAGGAACATCTTCTGCCAGAACGGGTTCATCCGCTCGAGGATTCGAGCATTGACCACGGCATTGTCGAAGCTGAGGCTGATTTCAAGGATGCCCAGGATGAGGCAAAGGATCAGTGCTTGGGGTCCGCCGTAAAGAAATGCGACCACCAACGCGATGGCGGTGACCGCAAACGACCACCCGAATGTCTTGAGGAACACGCTGGAACAACTCCCGAAACGAAGGGTCCTAGCCGAGCAGCGCCGACAGGACGGCAGAAAACGTCCCGGAAGTTATCCCCCAAGACTTCGTGGCAACAGCATATAGGCAGGCACGGACACTTTGTCCTGCGACGGCACTGCGTTTCCCGATTGTGATCGTCCGCGTCCCAAGTGCGTGACGAATCCATTGGCATTGCTCGCTGTTCACGTTGGTGCGGGTGCCTGCGAAGCCACCGCAACTGTGCGGGGCCGCCCCTGCCTCGGTGGCGACATGACGCACGCAATCAATAATCTTCACGTCAAGAGCGCAGCCAGAGGGTTGACCATAGGCTATCTTGTCGAAAGAACGCTGCAGGCGGCGAATGAATGAACCAATGGGGGACAGGATGACTGAATTTAGCGTGGCGGTACAGGAAGTAACCGCCATGATTCGACGGAAAGCACGAAATTCACTTCTGATCAACGGAGCGATTTTCCTTGCAGGGCTCATTGTTAGCTTGGGCACCCTCACATCCGCCTCGAAATCAGGAGGCGGCTACGTAGTCTTCTGGGGCGCGATCGTGTTCGGGCTCTACGGGTGCGTCCGCGCCGTCATCCGCTTTGCGCGGGCTGACAGTGAGGCGGCAAGGATCGTGGCCGCTCACTCACTGGTCACCAGCCGTTAAGACCACATTCCGCTAACGGCAGTCCCGGTCAGCAGTACCGCGAGGAGATGCGGGAAGGCCGCGCATGCCGCAGGTACGCATCCCCCAACGCAGGCAAGAATCACAGAAACTCATCGAAAAGGACTCAAAACATGGCACTTTCCCTCGACAAGATCGGCGAACAGGCCCCGGGCCTGCTTTCACTGGCCAAGACCGCTTCGCAGGCCGTCGATCACTCCGGGCTAAATGGGCAGAAGGCCAAGGTCGCCTTGGCACTGGACTTCTCAGGTTCCATGAGCAGGGTCTACCGTTCGGGGGCTATGCAGCGCCTGGTCGAAAAGGCGCTGGCACTGGCAACCCAGTTCGATGACGACGGAGCCATCGATTTCTTCGTCTTCGATTCCACGGCGGCATATTTGGGCGAGATCAGCATTGATGACTTTGCCGGGTCCGTAGACCGCCTGACCAAAGGCCGGAGCATGGGCGGCACGAATTACGCTGACGCGTTCCTGACGATCCGAAAGCATTTCGGGTTCGCTCCGGCAGGAGGCGCCACTCCGGCCGCACCGCAGAGGAGGGGGTTCTTCGGCCTTGGCAAGGCGCAGCCCACGCCAACTGTCCCGGCCGCTAAGCCGTCGACTCTGCCCGCAGACATCCCTGTGTACGTGTTGTTCTTGACCGATGGCGCGCCGGACAACCAGTCGAAGGCGGTCCGTGCTTTGACCGAAGTGTCGACTGCGCCCATCTTCTGGAAGTTCCTTTCCATCGGCAGGCAATCGATGCTCTTTCTGGAGAAGCTGGATACGCTCACGGACCGGTTCGTGGACAACGCCAACTATGAGCCCGTTGGCGATGTCGACGCCATCAGCGACGCGGACCTGTTCAAGAAGATGCTGACGGAGTTCCCGGACTGGCTCAAAGAAGCCCGCAGCAAGAACCTCATCCAGTAACACCCCCGGGGCCCACCCGGGGTCGAGCTCCCGGGCAGAGATGGAGGGCCGTCGACGTTCCGCAGGCTACGTTGACGGCCCTCGTGCCTAACCGCTCAGCCGCTGTGCAACCAGAGGGCGTCGCCCTTCCCTCTTACATATAGGGAGGCCGCTCCTGTCCGGCGTTTAGCAGGGCCTAGCGGCGCAGATTGGCTTCAGAGGGCATTGACCACATGCGAATTCCTCGTGAAGACGAAAGATCGGACATTGCGCCCCACGCCGTCTGATTCTCATGGGGGAATCGATGTCGCTAAGGCTCGGCGGTGCCGTTTGGAGATCTTCATCAGTGATATCTATCTGCTGTTGTATGGTCTTTGGATGCCGCACTCAATCCTGTCCAAGGGTGGAAACTCGATGCTGTCGACACGTCCTGGCGAAAAATTGTCAGTCGACCTCAGCTGGAAGTCGTCCGCGACAAGTTGCGACGTGGACCTTTTCCTGATCATGGTCGACGAAGTCGGGCAGGTCGCTTCCAATGAGGCCGTCGTCTTCTACAATCAGCCGAGATATCTCGGGGGTGCTGTCGAATATCTCGACGGAAATTCTGTTCCGGTGGGTATCCAGGAACACTCTGCCACCATTTTTCTGTCTCAACTTCCTGAAGATGTTCACCGCATCTCAATCGCGGCCAGTCTTGATTCCACGGACGAGGTTCTAGGCCGTCTCACGGACCTGCGTTTGCTTGTCAGATCACCTTCCGGGGTTTCCTTCGAGGTTCCGGCTTCAGGACTTCTCGATGAGAATGTTGCCGTTATGGGCGAAATCTACCGCCGAGACGGCGGATGGAAGATCCGCAGCGTGTCGCAGGGGTGGACGGGCGGTCTGGAGTCCTTCCTTGGCGAGCATGGAGTGACTTTGGGCGGGGAGCCTCAGCCAGCTTCCGTGTCAGCCATGCCCACGGCTAACACGCACCGCCTCGAAGATCTACACGACCTGGAACACCGGATCCGGGAAAAAGAGGCAGTGCTAAGGGACCTCGAATCCGCGATTGTAGAGACCCGCGAGATCAAGCTCCTTCAGGAACTCGGACTTTACGAGTTCGCACACCCGCTGGACAACGCGATCAAATATAAAGATCGCCTGGATCTCCTCCGCGCGGAGGTGAAGGAAACGGCGAAAGAACGCGGCGTGACCGGAGCCGCAAACTGGGCCGTAAACGGCAGCTTGCAGGACGGCGCCCGAATGGTGCGTGAGCAGTGTCGGTTGATGTTGCGCGCGTACAACGCCGAAGCCGACAACTGTATCCGAACGGTCCGCAGCCACAACCTTGAGCCGACGATCTCGCGGTTGACACGGGCGAAAGAATCGATTCAGAAGCTGGGTCGCAGCATGGCCATCCAGATCACGGACGGGTATCACGAGCTCCGCCTTGCTGAAATTCGACTTACCGCGGACTACCATCTGAAGGTTTCAGAGGAGCGGGAAGCACAAAGGACACTCCGCGAGGAACTCCGTGAGCAAGAAAAGGTCGAGCGCGAACTGCGGAAGGCCCGCGAGAAGTTCCAGAAGGAACGCGATCAGTACCAGGCGGCACTCCAGATCGCGATTAACAGTGGAGATGCCTCCGCCATTGAAACCATGCAGTCGCGGCTCGACCAAGCCGAACTCAACCTTCGCGACATCGAAAACCGGGAGGCCAACGCCAGGGCCGGTTACGTCTACGTCATTTCGAATCTCGGGGCCTTCGGCGACCAGATTGTGAAGATTGGAATGACGCGCCGTCTCGAACCGACAGAGCGAATCCGCGAGCTGAGTGGAGCAGGTGTGCCGTTCCTCTACGACGTCCATGTTCTATTCTTCAGTGATGACGCCGCGGGTTTGGAGGCGCAATTGCACCGGGAATTCGAAGACCGTCGTGTCAATCGGGTCAACCTTCGCCGGGAGTTTTTCTACGCCACCCCTCACGAGGTCCGGGAAGCGGTTCGAAGAATCGTTGGTGCAACAACACTCGAATTTAGGGAAGAAGCTGACGCCTCAGAGTTTCGGCGGAGTATGTCCATGTCCAAGGGGGAATAGTGGGATTCAGAAAAAGCACGTCGTTCAAGGTGATGCCCGGTGTGCGCGTCCGGGTTTCCACCAACGGAGTAAGCACCTACGTGGGCGGCCGCAAGGTTACTTCACGAAAATCTCCGGCCAAGTCGCGGCCCACCTCCGCAAGACCGCCGGCTGCAGCTCCGGCACCAGCGCCGGTTCGCCCGGGCCTTTTTGCACCCAAGGAGGAAAAGGCCCTTTTCGCATTCATCTCCCAGCCGGACGCCGTGGGTGCTGATGAGGCCGTACTTGCCCATCCGCAGTACGCCAAGCTTGCAACGACTCTCTTGGGGCTGCGCCACCTGATCCACGGACAGACTGACCTCGCTGTTGAGTGCCTCCGGGCGGCCCTCGCTCTCGACGGCCTAGTGGAGTCCCATACCTTCACTCAGAAGTATCTCTCCGGTTATCGGCTGACCCTGGGGATTGCCGGGGGCGTCTCGGTGGAACTGCCCCTGTCCGATGACTCTGCGACCTTGGCGCTCGCCGAGGGTTTGCAGATCCAGGGACAGACCCAAACGGCTGTGTATTACGTTGAGGGCCTGGATCCGAGCTATCCCGCGTTGCTAAGTCTTGCTGACCTCTACGTCGAACTCAATGACTGGCATGAAGTGCTTCGACTCACGGACGGCATGGTAGTCGATTCTGAGATCACGGCAATGCTCGCCATCTTCCGTGCCAAGTCGCATCTAGCACTTGGCGAACTTGTAGCCGCCAAGGAATGCATTAAGTCACTGACGGCGAGCAAGAAGTTTGGGAACGGTCTGCGGTTCCAGGCGTTGGCCCTCCGTTCTGAGATTAGTCTGGCCGAAGGGGCCTTCGGCCGCGCGACGGCGGACTTGGAAAAAATTCTGGCCGAGGATTCGAGTGTCGCGGGAATCCGAGAAGCAATGACCAGGATTCAGCGCCGTCAACATGAGACTGAGCAAGCTAAAGCCGACGCCGTCCGCCAGGCCGCGCAACAGAAAGAACGTGCAGCAGAGCTGAAGCGGGAACAGGCTGAGCGCGTCAAGGAGGAGAGGCGGGCTGAAGCGGAAAGAGTCCGCGCAGAGAAGGCCGCCGAGCGGGACCGGCTTGCAGCCCAACGGGCAGCGAAACCTGCCTTGCAGGCGGCCGTCATTGACCTCTCTATTGATGACGACGCTCCGCCCGCTATCGACGGGCCAGCGCCTGCTCGAACCGATGCCGGAGGTCTGCAGCCCGGGTTCTATCCGGACCCGCAGGAACTTGCGCCCTTCCGCTATTGGGACGGTTCGGCGTGGACCTCCAGAATCAGGATGCAAGCGTAACTAGATCGCGCCGGACGTCCCCAGGTCCGTCGGCTGTCCGGATTCGCTCTGCGAAGCCCCGCGGCACCGACGCATCCGAATCAGTGCAGTCGTGGTCATCCTCGCAGAACCCACGCGGCGTTGTTCGGCTGCAGCCAGCCGTCTTCCGCCAGCGGCGCGGCGCTGAGCAGTACCGTTCCGGGCGGCAGCTTCACAGGATCGGTGCCCATTGCGACGGCGACCAGGAAGTTCTCGCTCCGTTCGCAGACCAGCAGGCCCCCATCCTCCACACGCCAGATGCCGCCGTCGTCCGCGGTGAAGACCCCGTCGCCCCACAGCTTCCGACGCAGATCCAACGCAGCCCTGACCAGCGCCAGCGAAGACCCGGGATCCTGCTCCTGCAGCTCGACGGCGTGGCCGCCCCAGCCTGCAGGGACCGGCAGCCACGGCTCGCCGTTTGCCTCCGTCAGGGAAAAGCCGTGGCTCAAGGCCGGGTCCTCGGTCCAGGGCAGCGGGATCCGGGCGCCGTCGCGGCAGACTCCGCCGCGGGCCCACATGGGGTCCACCCGGGCCGCCAGCGGCACGTCCGCCTCGGGCAGCCCGAGTTCCTGGCCCTGGTAGAGGTACGCAGGGCCGGGCAGCCCCAGCAGCGCCACCAGCGCGGCGCGGGCGCGCAGCGTGCCAAGCTCGCCGCCGCCAAAGCGCGTCACGGACCGGACAATGTCGTGGTTTTCCAGCGCCCAGGTCGGCGTCGCCCCGTGCAGCTGCCGCGCGGCTTCGAGCTCGTTCCCGACGGCGGCCCAGGCCTCCGGGTCCCAGCCGAGCTTGACGAACGCGAACGCGAAGGCCTGCTGCATCTCGTCCCGGCGGGTGTAGCGGGCGGCGCGGGCCGGTTCCAGGTTCACCTCGCCCACCAGCAGGCGGTGCGGCTCATACTGCTCCGCGAGGGTGCGCCACCGGCGGTAGACCTCGTGGACTTCCTCCTGGTCGGAGACCTGTGGGTTGGACCGCAGCCCGTCCACCACCCCGCCCTCGTAAGGCGAATCCGGCAGACCCTCGGCCTTGAACAGGGCATGCGCGACGTCGATCCGGAGGCCGTCCACGCCTTTGTCGAACCAGAAGCGCAGCACGCCGTCGAAGTAGTCGCCGACGGCGGGATTGCGCCAGTTCCAGTCCGGCTGCCCGGCGGAGAAGAGGTGCAGGTACCAGTCGAGATCTGTCTCGGACGACGGATTCGAGCGGCTCCAGGCGCGGCCGCCGAACACGCTCTGCCAGTTGTTCGGGGGAGTGTCACCCCCGGGACCGTGGACGAAGTGGAACATCTCCCGTTCGGGTGACCCCGGCCCCGCCGCCAAAGCAGCCTGGAACAGCGGGTGCTCCGAGGAACAGTGGTTCGGGACGACGTCGAGCAGGACCCGCAGGCCCAGCGAATGAGCCAGTTCCAGCAAAGCATCAAACTGTTCCATGGTGCCGAACAACGGGTCCACGCCGCAGTAGTCGCTCACGTCGTAGCCCTGATCCACCTGCGGGGAGGGCTGGAATGGGGTCATCCAGATCCCGTCGACGCCGAGCGCGGCGATGTACGGCAGCCGCGCGGTCAGCCCGGCGAGGTCGCCTACGCCGTCGCCGTCGCCGTCCGCGAACGAGCGCGGATAGACCTGGTAGATCACCGCGGATTCCCACCAGGCGGCCGGCGTCAGGACGGTTTCCTCGGCCACAGCAGGGCTCACTTGCCGGTGCCCGCGGTGAGGCCTTCGACGATCCGGCGCTGGAAGACCAGCACCATGATCACCAGCGGCACGGTGACGATCACGCCGGCGGCCATCTGCTCGCCGAAGGGCGCCTGGAATTCGGTGGCGCCGGTGAACTTGGAGATCGCCACGGTGGCGGTCTGGATCTTGGGGTCGTTGATCATGGACAGCGCGATGATGAATTCGTTCCAGCTGTGGATGAAGGTCAGGATCGCGGTGGTGAACACGCCCGGCGCGGCGAGCGGCAGCAGCACCCGGCGGAACGCCTGCCACTTGGTGCAGCCGTCGATCATCGCGGCTTCCTCGAGGTCGAACGGGAGGGCCTTCATGAAGGTGGTGAGGTTCCAGACGGCCAGCGGGATCGCGAAGGACAGGCTGGGCACGATCATCGCCTGGTAGGTGTTGATCCAGCCGATGTCCGTGAAGAGGCGCAGCAGCGGCACCACCACGGAGATGCCCGGGAACATCGACGTCGCGATGATGACGCCCAGGATCAGCGACTTGAAGCGGAAGTTCAGCCGCGAGATGGCGTAGGCGGCGAACACGCCCAGGAGCAGGGCGAACGCCGTCGTGGTGCCGGCGACGATCAGCGAGTTGAGCAGCGCCTGGCCGAACATCGTGGAGCCGTCGAAGACCTTGGTGTAGTTCTCCAGCGAGAACGGGGCCGGCAGCAGCGAGTTGTCGAAGATGTCGGCGGTGCGGCGCAGGCTGGAGACCAGCATCCAGTAGAACGGCGCCAGGCAGTAGGCGAAGATCAGCGCCAGGCCGGCGTAGACGCTGTAGGAGCGCCAGCTGCGCTTGGGCTTCTGAGTGCCGGGGCGGACGACGGCGGTGCCCGGCTTGGGTGCGCCGGAACCGGCGCCGGAATCGGCGGCGGCGTTGCGGAGGTCGGAGAGAGTCATCGGGTGGCCTCGGCCTTCTTGGTGCGGGACTTCTTGGTGATCAGCTTCAGTTCCTTGGCGCCGGTGACGTCGGCGCCGAGCACCTTCACAAAGACGATCGCGACGACGGCGACGTACAGGAAGAGCATCACGGCGAACGCGGAGGCCGAGCCGTAGCGGAGCTGGTTGGATTCGTCCCAGGCGAGCATGGAGAGGGTTTCCACCGATTCCTTGCCCGGGCCGATCAGGACGAAGGGCAGGTCGAACATGCGCAGCGCGTCGAGCATGCGGAACAGCACGGCCACCAGCAGGGTGGGCTTGACCAGCGGCAGGGTGATGGAGCCGAGCTGGCGCCACCAGCCGGCGCCGTCGATCCTGGCGGCTTCGTAGACTTCGCCGGGGATGACCTGCATGCCGGCGAGGACCAGCAGGCCGATGAACGGGGCGGTCTTCCAGACTTCGGCGATGATGACGGCCACCTTGGAGGCGTCCCCCTCGGCGGTCCAGAGGATTTCGCTGCCCAGCAGGGTGTTGGCGATGCCGTCGGACTGAAAGATCCAGCGCCAGAGCAGGCCGGAGACGGCGGTGGGGACGGCCCATGGGACCAGGATGCTGGCGCGCAGGAAGGACCGGCCGCGGAAGGCGCGGTTCATGGCGAGGGCCAGGCAGAGTCCCAGCACGGTTTCGAGGAACACCGTGGTGAGCGTGAAGAAGGTGGTGTTGGCGAAGGCGTTGAGGAAGCGCCGGCCGGATTCGCCGGCGAAGAGGTCGGCGTAGTTGGCCAGGCCCACGAAGGAATCGACGTCGGAGACGAAGCCGTCCGCGTCCAGGCCGGATTCGGCGCGGAACAGGGACTGGTGCACCGCGGAGAGCAGCGGATAGGCAATCACCAGGGCCAGCATCAGCAGGGTGGGGGAGAGCAGCATCGCGGCCATCCGGCCTTCGCCGGCGGTGCGTTTCCCGCGTTTGGGGGGTCTGTTGGCGCGGGGCCTGCTGGCGTCCGGCGCGGGTGGCAGGCCGGCGGGGGCGGTCGTCGTCGTCATGCTCGGTACCTCACTGGGGTGGAAAGCGGTGGAGAGAATGCCTGGCCGGCCGGCGGGAAACCGGCCGGCCAGGCGTGGGTGCTTACTTGCTGGCGAGCTCGGTGAGCTTGGCCTGCATGTCATTCAGGGCGGTGTCCGTGTCCTTCTTGCCGGTGATCGCGGCGTAGGCCTCTTCCTGGATCGCCTTGGTGGTGGCGCCGTACTGGACCACCTTGGGGCGCGGCTGGGCGTTGTTCAGCGACTTCAGCAGGGTGGGGAAGAACGGGCGCTTGGCGACGACGGCGGGATCCTCGAAGAGGGCGCCGTAGACGGGGGCGCGGGAGGACAGGGCGAGGCGCTTCTGGGCCTGCTCCTGGCTGGTGAAGAACTTGACGAATTCCAGCGCGGTGGCCTTGTTCGGGGTAAACGGGGAGATCGCCAGGCTGCGGCCGCCCAGGGTGGAGACGCCGGGGCCGTCGGTGCCCGGGATGGAGGTGATGTCGAACTTGCCGTTGACCTTGCTGGAGCCGTCGGTGGCGGTCAGGGAGGCGTAGACGAAGGGCCAGTTGCGCAGGAAGACCACCTTGCCGTCCTGGAATGCGCGGCGGCCCTGCTCTTCGAGGTAGGTGATGGCGTCGGAGGGGAACATGCCGTCCTTGAAGCCGTTCACCAGCAGGTTCAGGCCCTTCTTGGCCTCCGCGGTGTTGACCGTGGGCTTGCCGTCGGCGTCGACAATGTGGCCGCCGGCGGAAGCGACGGCTTCGGAGAAGTTGACCGTGAGGGCCTCGTTCTTGTCGAACTGGCCGGCGTAGCAGGACATGCCCGCGGCTTCCGGGAGGGCCAGGATGGCCTTGCAGGCGGTCTTCATCTCGTCCCAGGTCTTGGGTGCGGCGGCGATGCCGGCGGCCTTGAGCAGGTCGGAGCGGAAGTAGAGCAGCGCGCCGTCGGTGTAGTACGGGGCGCCGACCAGGGAATCACGGTAGGTGGCGGCGTTGACGGTGGCCGGGATCATCTTGTCCGTGGGGACGGCGTCCGCGGGCAGCGGCATGATCCACTTGTTGGCGGCGAACTCGGAGGTCCAGACGACGTCGAGGTTCAGCACGCTGAAGGTGTCCGACTTGATCTGGGCGTTCTGGATCAGCTGCTGGCGCTGGGCGTCCGCGGAGTCCGGCAGTTCGATGAAGGTGACCTTCTGGTCCGGGTGCGCGGCGTTCCATTCCTCGATGCTCTTGTTCGCGGCGCCCGAGGCGTCGCGGTTGGAGACGTAGTTGATGGGGCCCTTGCCCTCGAAGGATGCGGCGGTGGCCTTCGGGGTGCTCTTCGCTTCCGTGGACGCTCCGCCGCAGCCGGTGAGGGCGACGGCGGCGACGGTCAGGGATGCGGTGGTGGCCAGAAGAGTTTGCCAGGTGCGGCGGCGCTGCCTCATGTGTTGCTCCTTGTTATCTGATTTATGCGGGTGGTTTGGTGCATGCGGAACGGCGGCTGGTGTATTCGACGCGGGGTTGTTGCGGTCCTGCGCCGGCCGCCGTGGGTAGTGGTTTGGGGGTCTTAGTCGGTGGGTGGTGGGCCCGTGGGTGTTGGGCTGGCCGGTGTTGGATTGGGCGGCGCGGTGGAGCCGCGCTCGATCAGCCGGTGCGGCATGATCTTGGGGCCCAGGTCGCGGGAGCGGAGCAGCTTTTTCACGGCCATCCGGCCCATTTCCTCCAGCGGCTGCGCCATGGTGCTCAGCGGCGGGTTTACGTGCCGGGAGGTGGAGGTGTTGTCGAAGCCCAGGACGGACACGTCCTCCGGCACCCGGAGCCCGCGCCGCTGCAGTTCGTTGACGACGGCGGCGCCCATCTCATCGCTCATCGCGAAGATCGCGGTGAGGCCGGGATCCTGCTGCAGGAGTTCGTCGACGCCGGCGGCGCCGCTTTCGTAGAAGAAGCTGCCGGTGGCGGTGACCGGGGTGCAGCCCGCTTCGGTCATGGCGCGGAGGTAGCCGCGTTTCCGGGGCTGGGCGACGTAGATCGACGCCGGGTCACCGGTCAGCAGGCCGATGCGCCGGTGGCCGAGCCGCAGCAGGTGACGGGTCGCGTCGTAGGCTGCCTGCTCGTCGTCGATCGCCACGCTGGGCGAGCCGGATTTGTCGCTGATGGCGACGGAGATAATCGGGACGTTGGGTCCCAGCAGCTGCCGCGTCTCCGGCGTGATCACCGCGGAGATGAGGATGACGCCGGCGGCCCGGTAGGTGCGCAGGGTGCGGAGGTAGCCGGCGATGTAGGCGGACTTGGCGCCGGTGCGGCCCAGCATCACGGCGTAGCCGCGTTCCTGGGCTTCTTCTTCGACGCCCTGCATGACCTGGGAGGCCAGGGCATCGGACACCATCGGCGCGAGCAGCCCGATCACGGAGGTCTGCCGGGTTTTCAGGCCGCGGGCGAGGTGGTCCGTTTCGTAGGAGAGGCTCTTGACGGCCGTTTCGACGCGTTCCCGCGTTTCGTCGGAGTAGCCGACCAGGCCGTTGACTACCCGGGAGACGGTGGCAGGGGAGACGCCGGCGTGCCTGGCGACATCGCGGATGGTGACCACTGTTCCTCCTCCCTGAGGGTGCCTGCGGGTGCCGCGTGAACCGGCTGTGGGCCGGGTTACGCAAACGGTTTACGTAAACGGTTTCGTTGCGTGCAGGATCAACAGTAAGGGGTGGGTGCGGGATCGCGTTGCGTTTCGTAAACGGGCACCAGCCGGTTCGTCCGAAGTTGAGGAGCCTTTGCTTTTTGAGCGGACGGTGGGCGCTTGAGGGAGGAGGCTGATCGCGCCGTACCCGTCCAAGCGCGGATCCACGAATACAATCGCCATAGATTCAAAGCGGCCCGGTGGGATTCTGGCCTATCTGCCAAGCTCCCCCTGCAATTTTCAGGACGGGTGGGGCGTGCCGTACTCGGCCGCCCCTCGCATCCATATATGGTTCGAGAGGACTTGTCACGGTTGTCTGGTGCGGCTAGGCAACCCGCGTAATTTCGAGGGTCTCGATGTCGAACGAAGCTGGAGATTGAATCGTCATGAAGTTTTTCAAAGCAAGGGTGTTGCTTTGGCCGGCCTTGCTGCTCGTGGTGCTGCTGGGCGGGGGAGCGGCCGCCGCATTCGCATCCGGCGGACTGAACGCACTGGGCCTCAAGTCGCTGTTCGGCAGCAGCTCCAGCGAACGTGATTCCCAAGTGGTTCAGGCCGTCACGCGCGTGCAAGAGGTCGCCTTGCTCCGCCTTCACATCGAGGGCATCGATAGGCACGAAAGCAATGGGGAATTTCTCGGCGTGGCCATCCCCGCGAGCGAAAAAACCACTCTGCTCCAGTATAGGTTTGACGCGAAATTAGGCGTCGATAGCTCGAAGGTGAAGATCGAACGGACCGGTCCAGAGTCGTTGCGCGTGACTATCCCTGAATCCAAGTTCATCGGCTTTGACAATCTCGTGTTCGAGGATGCTCTGGAGAGGGGCAACCCGCTTAGCTGGCTGGCCGAGCCAGCCGTTCAAAATCGCATGAGGGACAACGTTCTCAGCGACGAGAACAAGCAGAAGTACGTCACCCAAAATGAAGAAGCCTTGAAAGATCAAGCCAAGGTGTTCTATCGGGGAATAATTGCCAGCGTCGCTCCCGAAGTTACCCTCGACTTTGAGTTCGCAGGGTAGATTCCATGGCTCTCCCAGCGAGCGACGAAAGCTACGCTTGAACGGCACCCGCGCCAAGTTACAAAAATTTCTTAGCCCTAAGAAGTTTTTGTAATCCGCCCAGGATGCGCTCTTTGTCTGATCTCGGGCCTACAGTGCTCCCATGACTCCCGACGAGACGCCCCAAAGCCCCGCACCGAAGAAGAAGCGGACCGTCTCGCGAAAATGTCCGGTATGTGGCGGCGAGGCCTGGCGGATTGCCTACGGGATGATCATGCCGTCGGCGCGCGAAGCAATGCCAGAGAACACCGAGTTCGCCGGATGTTGCATCGACATGGAAATCCGCGAGTACCCAGCCACCGGTAAGACGGAGATCGGCATACCCAAATGGGCATGCCAGAACCCGGAGTGCCGTCACCGCTGGTGGTGAGGCTTAGCCAATCCGGAATACCTTCCCCAGTGCCGGCATGTGGATCAGCATTTCGACGACGGGGCGCCCGGTGATGGACCCAATCGCTTCGGCATACCCTCGCATCTGGCCGATGTACTTGTCCTTGATGTGACCGACAGGATCCTTGCCCGGGTAGGACTTGTGGTCCACCAGCACGAAGCCGGCTGGCGTCTCCAGCAGGAGGTCGATCCACCCCTCCATGAGCTGGTTGTCAGCATTCCGCCAGGCAACCGACTGCTCGGTGGTGGCCGTCGCGCCAGGGTAGTGCTGGTGCAGGAAGGCGAGTATTCGCTCACCCGCTTCCACCACAACGTCAGCGCCGACGGCGGAGGCCGCACCCCAGCGATCCAGAAGACGGTGCGCCGCCCGGAGCCGGACGGAGGCATCCATCTCGGCGAGGGGCAAGGCGAAGTAGCCGTGGATGGCGGAGCCCACCTGATCCCAGATGGCCGCGCCGTGGGGAATCAGCTGCGGGCCAAGGACGGCCGCCTCGGTGACGTCGGCAGCGAAGCCGAAGCTCTCCAGGGAGCTGGCGGTCACCCGGGCAGGTTCATGCGAAACCGGCGATTCGACTGCCAGGCCGTCCTCGTACTCGACGTTGGCGCCGTCGTCGGTATTGGCGGGTCCGTCCGCAGGCTCGTAGCTGAAGGCCTCCACGGCGAGAGTGTGTTCGCCGTCGCGCCCTTGGACAGTCAAGGTGCCTTCGCTACCGGTTCCCTCAGTCCACTCCACAATCTGGCCGGTCCCGAGCGAGTTCAATGAAGCTGGCGCGGGCTTGGCGGCGGCCAGGCAGGTCACGCTGACGGACCGGGTCAGGCCCACGTAGAGCACGCGCGCCGAGTCGGCCTGGCGCCGGGCCAGGACCCGCTGCGCGACAGCCGAGGAGTCGGCCGCTCCGGAGAGAGGCTTGAATCCCTTGGTGCCGAACGGCCAGGGCCAGAAGCGGATCCAGCGTCCGACGAGGGGATCACGGACGTCGATCTCATCGACGCCTTCGACAGCCACGCCCCACGGTTTGGCTACGACCTCGGTGTCGAGGCTCGCCAGCACAACCGCCGGCCACTCCAGCCCCTTGGCCTTGTGGTAGGTCAGTACGTTCACGACGTCGTCGCCGAAGTTCTCGCTGCCGGTGCTGTCGGCATCTGCAAGAAACTTGAGAGACCCGCTCAGCGTCACGGGCTTGCCCAGCGCCGCACACGACTCGTAATACTGCTCCAGCAGCGAGCGCAGCGCGTCCAGATTCTTGAGGCGGGTTCCCGGGTTGCTCCACGACTTGATGAGCCGGGCAACCCCAAGGCGCGCTGTGACCTCTTCCATGATTTCGGTCGGCGTGCACACCGTGGCGAGGCCGCGAAGTTCCACCAAGCCGGACACCAGCGGGTCGGCGGCCCAGCGCTGGAGCTCTTCCCGGGGCTCCGCGGCGTCGAACAGTGCGGGGACCCAGCGACCGAACTCGGGATGGTCAGGATGCAGGTGCGCCAACTCGGCCAGGGCCACCGTGTCGTCGTCGGACGCGACGAAGGCCATCCCGGCACGGACCAGCTGAATTTCCCGAGCGGCGAACAACGAGGAGGTGTTGGTGGTCGCCTTGACTCCGAGCGCCGCCAGTTCCGCGGCAATGGCCGCCACAGCGTCATTTGACCGGGCGAGGACCGCGACGTCGGACCCCTTGAAGTTACGCCGCTGCAGCAGATCCACGACGCCGGCTGCGACCGCACGCCGCTGGTCCGGCACGGTTTTGGCAGCCAGTGTCCAGGCCTCTCTGGCGCCGCCCAGGGCGTTCTTGGGATGCGCGGCGTCGAGGCGGGCTTCGGGGACCGTCAGCTGGACTTCGTCCTCGCTCAGCTCCGGGAACATGGCGAGGCTGATCGCGTTTGAGAGGTCGATGACGGATTCTTTGGACCGCCAGGAATCATGCAGCTGGGTCTTGCTCTCAACCCGGGCGGCAACTGCCTTCATCAGCTCCGGGTCAGTGCCCCGGAATTCGTAGATGGCCTGCTTGGAGTCGCCCACCCAGACCACTTTCTCCACCAGCTCGGCGAACTTGGTGAACAGCTGGAGTTGCAGCGGGCTGGTGTCCTGGAACTCGTCCACCACCATGAACTTGATGCGGCTGGTGATGGAGGCACGGAATTCCGGGTTGTTCTCCAGCAGGTCCAGAACCAGGGTTTCCTGGTCCGCGAAGTCAATCAGTCCGTATTGCCGCTTGAAGTCCGCGAACCGGTCCAGGCAGGCAGCGGCGCAGGCAAACACCAGTTCGGTGAATTCACGCAGCTCGGTTTGGAAGGCCGGATTGGAAGCCAGCTCGACGTCGACCGCAGAAATGTAGCTCTCCAGCTGTCGTTTGGCGTTGGCGTTGGAGACCCCGGCCGCCTCGATCCAGAACCGCCAAGGAGCTTCCTCCGGCGACGCGTGGGTCAGGACCGGCTCCAGCAGGGCGATTGAGGCCAAGAGGTTCTTCGGTGGAGTCTTGCCGGATTCGGCGATCTCTGCGGCCAGCCCGCGAAGGCCCATCAGCCCCTGGAGGAGCTGGTTGGACCAGGTTGCCCGGTCGTCGAGGCCGGCCGGACCCAAAACCTGTTGCAGCCCCTGCCATGAGGCCGCGGCGGAGTGCGTCAGCGCCGAGGGGGCAATCCTGTTGCTGCGGGCGGCATCGGTGATGTCGCGGACGATCTTGCGCCAGTCGGTGTCGGTGCCCCGGATGTCGGCTTCGCCGTCGTGTCCCAGCCGCCGGGCGAGCGGCTGGATCCGGGGAGTGAACTCTGCGAAGACGGCGTCCGTGGCGAGCTGGAAGATCCGGAGCTGTTCGTCTTCGGCGATGACCTGGAGGGCCGGCGACAGCCCGGCGTCGACCGCGTATTCCTGGAGCAGTCGGCTGCAGACGCTGTTGACAGTGCCCACCATGCTGACGGACATCTGCCGAGCGGCATCGGGGCGTTCCTGGCCGAAGAGTTCGGCTTGGACCCGGTCGATGAGTTCTGCGGCGGCCTTCTTCGTGAAGGTCGTGGCCAGGATCTGGCTGGGCTTCGTGCCGCTGTTGATTTCGCGCGCGATTTCTCCCATCAGGCTGTAGGTCTTGCCGGTGCCGGCGCTGGCCGTGATCATCGTGACGTTGTGCAGTGCGTCGTTCATGACAGGTCCCCCTTAAGACCGCAAAGTGCGGAGAAGTCGCAGAAGTTGCAGGGCGGCTTCTGGTAGAGCCGGCCGTCCGCCGTCGCCGTGTCCCGCTGCTCAGCGGGGGAGCCCAACTCCTGTCGTCCGGCCGCGAGGACGCGCCCGCCGACCACTTCCGAGATGGAGAATTCGGCGGCGCGGACCGAGCGTCGCCAGGTGCTCCGGCTGGACGCGGGGCTGGCCAGGGCCGGGCCGAAGAGGTTGCTGGTTGACGCAAACTCTCCCTGCTTGAGCATGTAGTAGGACATCGCAGCATCTTCGGCGACGGTGGACATGGGGTCCGGCCCGTCGTCCAGGGCCCAGTGGTAGAGGGCCAGCTGCATGGCGTCGCCCTGGGTGATTTCGTCGCGGCGGTACTTCGAACGGTTGGTCCACTTGAGGTCGATCACGACGGGTTCGGCTTGCTGGTCCGCGGCCAGGACATCGATGAAGCCGGAGACCCTGACTTCGATCTGGGTTCCGTTGACGTTGAACAGGGCCGGCTTGCTGAACTCGTGCTCGGTGGCGCGGATGTAGACCCCTTGCGTCTGTAGGGTCTGGAAAAGCTTGATGACCGAGTTTTCGATGATGGGCCGGAGGCCGGCGAGTTTGCTGCCGCGGCCCGGCAGGAGCAGTTCCGAGGCGTAATGCGGCACGAGTTGGTCCAGTTTGGCCTGGACCTCCGCCGGCTCCGGTACCGCCCGGTTCGCGGCGTAAAGCTCGCCAAAGAGTTCTTCGACCACCCGGTGGACCAAGGTGCCGATCATGGTGTTCCCGGTGGGGACGGACTGCGCGTCGCCTACCTTCAGCCGGCCCTTCTTCTCCAGGATCCACTTCATTGAGCAGCCAATCAACGTGCTGAGCTGCGAGTAGGAGAGCTTGTCCGGCATGAACTCCGGACGGGGACCCAATTCATGGGATGCCGGCATCGGCGTAGTCCGGGCCGGCTGCACCGGTGTCAACGCGGCGGTGCGGCCTGCGAGCCGCCAGACGCCGTCGCGCACCAGCTCGGCGGGGGTGGTGCTGAAGGCGGAAACGGCATGTTCCACCGCCTTCTTGTTCTCCTCCGGGGTTCCAGGCAGGGGCGAGGGGAGGGTGCTGAAGGCCAGCGAGGACAGCACCGGGTGGGCCTTCGTTGGCTCCCCGCCGATCTCCGCGGCGCGTACCAGCAGGAGCCGGCGACTGCGCCTCGCGGCGTTCACCGCCACCGGGAGTTCCAGCTCGGCCAGGACAGCGGGATCCGGCAGGACGACGCCGGCGCCGAGCAGCGCCTGGCGTTCGGCGTCGTCCCAGTGGCGGGACCGGACCTGGCCGTCATCCTGGCACCCCCACCAGACGAGCGAGTCGACGTCGTCGCACAGTTCGCCGAGGCTGTGGATTGTCACCCACGGCGCCGCTTCGCCGCCGGCCAGGGGACTGGCACTGGCGGGAATGACGGATTCCAGGATCCGCGCGATGGTCTTGCGGTTGACCGGCTCGGGCCCGTCGATCAGGGCCGTGAACTCGTTGAGCTGGCTGAGGACGGATTCGAGCTGGGGGTAGAGCTGCACGCGGCGGCTGAGCTGGGTGCGCAGCCATTGGGCGCGTTCGACGACGGCGGTGCCGGTGACCGTTCCGTCATCCGCCAGCAGCCCGATGCTGAGAAGCTGGTCCAGCTCTGCCGCTACGACGGGGCCGAGAGCATCGTCGCTGCTGATGTCCTTGAGGGCGCTCAGCCATGCGTCACCGCCGGTGCCCGGCTGGGCGGCGAGGGCGCGGAGGAGATGCCGGGCGGCGGCGCGCCGGACGGGGCCGACCGGGAGGTTCAGGAACTCGCCCAGCAGTTGGACGTCCACCGGTCCCCAGATGACGGTAAAGAAGAGGGGAATGATCTGGTCTATGGCCCGCCAGCGTGAACGGCTGCTGACACCGATTCGTGGCAGTCCGCGGCGCTGCAGCTCCTGGTCCAGCAGAGCGGTGCTCGTGGAGGCGACGACGGCCGAGCGATCAGTTCCGGCTTTACCTGCAGGCTTCGGCGCGGACGCGAGCCAGCGGGCCGTGTGCTCGGCGGCTTCCCATTCGGTTTTCGCGACGAGGACGGTCACCTCGCCCACTGGTTCCGTCAGCACGGACGGCTCCATGACCGTGACGCCGCGGCGCTCCAGGGCGCCGATGAGGCGGGTCCAGATGGCGGGGAACGAGGCGCGGGGGTGCTGGAGTTCAAGCCGTGAGATTCCCAGCGGCCAGTGGGCAGTGGCTTCGCTCTCAAGCTCATGGATGAGTTCAAGCGGGAAGTCGGCGAACGCGCGGTCGAGGGGGAGCCGGCTCTGTTCCAGGGTAGCGAGGGCTTTCAGCTTGGCGCTGGATCCGTCCGGGGCGAGGCCCGTCCACCCGTTGGTCACAAGTTCGTCGCGCATGTTCAACAGGTCGATGGCCGTGGACCACGGATCGACGGAGAACGATCCGTGGAACCATGCCTCCGGGCTGTCCTGCTCCGCGAGCCGGGCCATGAACTGCCGGATCCGTGTGGAGTGGCGGGCATCGGGGCCGGTGAGCCCGAGCCGGGTCTGCAGGAGCTGGGCCAGCCCCAACGGACCGAGCCTCACGGCGCCGAGCGCGGAATCACGGTAGGTCCATGGAGCGCGGTCCAGGTACAGGCCAAACAAAACTTTCACATCATCCCCCGGGACGTGTTGGAGCGACAGTTCCTCGATCATATGGGCCGGGTCGGACAATGAAGCTTGCGACGCGTTGGGGTGACGGAGGATGAGGGACGTCAGTCTTGTCGGCCGGCGTCGAGGGTGGCCTGCAGGGCACAGCGCCAGGTTGTGGAAATTGGCGCATGAATGGCGGTGACGCTAAGCAAACCTCGCGCTTGCCTTTAGCGATCGACGGGCGTCGCCGGCGCCCATACGTCAGCCCGCGACAGGGCCGTCTTGAGATCTCGCCCGCCGGCCTCCCCCAGCAACTCAGAATCGCCAACGACGACGAGGAGACTGCGAGCCCTGGACAGGCCAACGTAGAGCTGCTCGGCTGCCCGGTCCAAGTCCTTGAAGCCGTTGACGCACAGGACTATCACTGACCGCTCCAAGCCCTTGAAGCCCAGGACATGGCCGTAGAACTCGCTTTCGTTGGCGTGGAACTCGCGCCAGTAATCCGCGGTGGTGCCGTTCTCGAAGAACTCCTTGTGGATCGGGTGGCGTTCCTTCGTGGTGAGCATTGCGATCTGGTTGTTGGCCCATCCCTCGTCGATCAGTGCGTCGATGCAGTCACCTGCGACGTCGAGGGCGTCCTCGGTGGTGCACTGAACGCGCCGAACAGGAAGGCCGGTGCTGCCGCGGGGCGTGAAGTGGTCACCTGCAAAAGATTTGAACGTTTCCGCGATTTTCCTCGTGTTGCGGAGATTCTCGTCGATGTGGATGGTCACCAGGTTTTCCAGTGGGCTGGCGTCCCGCTGTGATGGGTCGCCCCACCGCCGGTATACGTCCTGATGGTCGTCAAGGAAGGCATAGATCTCGGCGTCGTCCGTCGTCGTAGCAAGCAGCGCTTCCCACCACAACGGGGCGAAGTCCTGAGCTTCATCAACAACGATGGCATCCAGTCGCTGCTGGTGCGGGAGACTGACCGCGAGATCCTTGAGCAGCTGCGGCAGTTCTTCTTCGAAATAGGCGGGTCCCGTGCCGTCCGCCACCCCGAGCCGCCGGGCATATTCATGGAACTCTCCGGTGAAGGCTGGCTGGGCGTGGCGCCACTGCGCAACCCTGTCCTGGAGGTACTGGCTGATGCCCTTGTTGTAACTGAATAGGCCGACGCGTTTTCCCTCCTTGCAGAGGATTCGGGCTTTTTCCAAGGCAAGCCACGTCTTTCCGCTTCCCGCGCCGCCAGTGAATCGGATTCTGGGAAGAGACCTTGTGGCTTGCAGCAACACTTTTTGACGCTCAGTGAGATGATCTTGGGCATCTTCAATCTCCCTGGCGTCCAGCGGCAGGCCCGAGGCGGTGTCGAGATTGCCCGCCAGCCTGTGGACGATTCGTTCCATGTACTTCGGGGCGAGAGTGGTGGTACCGCCGCCCTCACGCTCGATGGCACTGCGGATCGCGTCGGCCGGCGATGCGATGTCGCCTTGATCCAGCACCAATGACCGAGGACATCCCGCCATTTCCCAGTCCCTGGGGACCTCGGTGTACGGGAAGGCCACCATGTAGGCGAAGCGGCTCGTGAGCGGAGTTCCGAGTTGCGTGCCGATCCACCTCTTGCAGGCATGTAGGGAGCCCTGAGATTGCGCCACCGGACTCTGAATCGGGTGAGGCCCACTCCTGTCGGACTGATACCACTGCCCGTTTTCGACAGAGACGCGGCCGCCTTTCACTTCTATGGCAGCCATCCCGACGCCGGGCCAGAGGACGAGGATGTCGATCTCATGTTCTGCGCGTCCGTCCCGCAACTGGACCGAGTGGGCAAGTACAACCTCGTCGGGAAGGCTGCTCTTCAGCGCATCCCAGACGACCTTTTCCGCCAGCTGGCCGTCACCGAACTCCGGCTTCTCCGGAATGCACTTCATTGCTGCCCCCTGCAGTTCTGACTTTGATAATCAATTTCGCTCAGCCTATTGGGTCGTTTGAAGATTCTTCAGCAACCTCAGGAACAAACCATTCGGGCTAGCACCAGGCAGGACCCGACGCACATCATCCAGCGCATCCAGCGGCGTAATCCCCGCAACCCGAGCTCCGTACAACGCGGCCACCGTCGGCGTCCGGGACTCGGCCCGGACGCAGTGCAGCAGCACGGTCTTGTCTTCCGCGCGGAAGCGTTCGACGGCGGCCGCAGCGTCGCGCAGCACGAACGCGGCGTGGGCGTTGTCCGCCTCAACGGGGGAGTCGACAACCCAGAATGTCGCGTGATCGTCCGGCGCCACGCCGGGCGCGTCCAAAGTCCCCAGCCGGCATAGCGACACCACAGCGTCGATCCCCACCTCGGCCACCCGCGAAAGGGACCCGACGCCGCCCAGCCAGACGCCGTCGTCGTGCGGGTGCTGGACCAGGGCGTCGGTGCGGCCCCACATGCTGTAGTCCTGGTGTTCGGCGCGCGGCCAGGCTGCGGGCCGGCAGCCCTCGCCCCGTCCCAGCTCCATGCCGAGCATCATCAGGTCGCGGACCCGGAGCCCGGGCCAGCCGTGCAGGCGGCGCCGCCACTCAAATGGCACCGCCGTGTAGCCATAGGCCGCACCGAGCAGGCCGCCGGCGATGGCCGCGACGGTGTCGGTGTCCCGGCCGCCGCGCACCGCTTCCTCCAGCGCGGCCCGCAGGCGCGCCGGACCGGAGGCGGACAGGCCCGCGAAGTGGATGGCGCTCCAGGCGCCCTGGAACGCCTCGACCACCCAGCCGTTGCGGCTGAAGTCCCGCGGCCGGGACCGCTCGGCCACCTCGATCCGCTCCAGCCACAGCGCAGCCCGCTCGGCGGACAGCAGGGGCAACCCGGCCCGGACGTCGAGCCGTCCGGTCAGCACCGCCGCCCGGATGGCCACACACCAGAGCCCGCAGGCTTCCTGCGCATCCTGGTCGGCATGGGTCAGCGCGCTGAGCACCCCCGCCTCGGCCATCAGCGACGCCGGCTCCCGGTCCAGGTAAGCCAGCGCAAGCGGTGCGGTGCGCATCAGCGAGCCGTTGCCGGCGCTGCGGCCGGTGCGGGCATGGAAGTCCGCGGCGGCGGCACTGAAATCGGCGGCAGTCACCTTGCTCCGCCCGGCGGCGGACGCCAGCTGCCGGGCCCCCGCGATCACGGCGCTGGTCTGGGCGCCCACATCCTTGGCCTCCTCGGCCCATGCTGTCCAGGCCCGAACCACCATGGTGGGCGCCGCGGGGGAGGAGGACCCGGCGTCGGACGCCGCCTCCAGCAACGCCTGGGCGATCGGGACGGCCATGGAGGTGTCGTCGGTCCACTCCGCCGGCGCGAACCCGAACGGTCCGCCGCCCTTCATGGTGACCTCGGCGCCGTCCGGCAACGGCGCGCCGAACTCGTAGCCGGCGCCGAGGGCGTCGCCGGCGGCCAGGGCGACGAGGACGCCGGCCGCGCGGTCATTCTGCAAGGGGGTCAGTTTCATGCCAGCTCCATCAGGGGGTGGTGGGTGTTCCAGCCGGTCAGGTGGGCCAGCTGGGGGCGGCGGGTGGGGAGCTCGACGGCGATGCCCGCGGCGGAGACGGGGCCGGCGGCGCGGGAGACGTTGCGGCTCCGGAGTGCGCCGTGGCTGCGGACTTCGACCGCCGCGGAGCCGCCGTCGAAAGCGCCGAAGTCCATGGACTGGATGTGGGCGGCGAAGTCGCGGGCCCGCTGGCCCGGCATGGGACCGGAGGCCAGCACCTGGGGTGAGAGGAGTTCGAGGTCCAGCAGCGCGGAGTCGATCAGCTGGCGGTAGTGCCGGCGGAACAGCGTGCCGGTACCAAAGACTTCGAGGAGCAGCGGCTGCGTGCCGAGACCGATTACGACGCCGCGCTGGCCCTCCAGCGGTGCGGGTGCGTCGGTGGGGTCGAAGCGGTTGTGCGCGTTGTCCTTGAATAGGTCCAGGTGGTCCAGCAGGGAGCTGGTCACCGAGGCGCCGCGGGCCGCGTCGAAGCGGCTGACCCGCTCCCAGATCCGGCCCTGCCGGTCGCCGCCGCGCCGGCCGTCGAGGCCGTTGGCCAGCTCGGACCAGACGTTCAGCGGTGCGCGCCGCGCCTGCCGGCGGTGGCTGGACTGGCCGGCTTCCCAGCGGCCGGCCTCGACGCAGAAGGTGTCGATGTCACGGGTTTCGCCCGGGCCAAGGACGACGTCGCGGGCGCAGGTCCGGTGCTGCTGTCCGCCCTCGAGAAGCTCACCTTCCAACAGCAGGGCCGGGTGCGGGCCGTTGTTGGTGACGGTGAGCCGGGCGACCTGGGGGCCGCTGGCGAGTTCGGTGACGGCGACGTCGGCGTGGGTGCCGGTGCTGATGCCCAGGTTGCCGGAACCGGAGGTCCAGACGGGGAAGATACTGAGCGGGCCGAGCGTGCTGCCGGCGCCGACGTGGAGCTGGGGGACTTGCATGGGAACCTCCGGTTGATTTAGATCATTTCTGCGCTAATTGCCTCCAGTATGCACGGCTTGCATCTTTAGCGCAATACTGAAATAAATAACCCTGTGAAGGATTCCCAGAACGGCCCCGGAACGTCCCTGCTTGACTACCCGCGCCCCTCGGTGGCAGTGGACACGGCGGTGCTGACGGTGGCGGACGCTTCCGTCTGCGTGCTGCTGGTGAGGCGCGCGGAGGACCATCAGCACGGAAGGTGGGCCCTGCCCGGCACCTTTCTGCGGGAGCGCGAGACCCTGGCGGACGCGGTGCTGCGCTGCCTCCGGGAGAAGGCCGGGATCTCCGGGCGGGTGCCGCGCCAGCTCCAGGTCTTCGACGACCCGGCGCGCGACGACCGCGGCTGGGTGCTGTCCGTGGCGCACGTGGACGTGGTGCCGCTCGCGGCCTTGGAACAGGCGCTAAAGTCCGACGGCGTCCGGCTGGCCTCCGTGACAGGGGAACCTGAGCTGATCGCCGGGCTGCCGTACGGCCACGCGGACATCGTGGCGAAGGCGGTGGAGTGGCTGCGGGGTGCCTACCGTGAGGCGCCGGACCCGGGAGAGCTGCTGGCGGAGCCCTTCACGCTGAAGGACCTGCGGGAATTGCACGAGGTGGTGGCCGGCTCGACGCTGATGCGGGACACGTTCCGGCGGTTCATGGAGCCGAAGCTGCAGGGGACGGGGCAGATGTCCGATGGAACCCGGGGAAGGCCGTCGCGGCTGTGGGTGCGGAACTTCGAAGGTGAGAGAGTAGCCGCGGCTACATGAGCAATAGCTGCGCTGGGCCCCGCCGGTCGCGTTCCTCAGCCATCGTTGCGAAGTCTGCCAAACTCATCAGCCACTGTTGCTGCTGAGGTTTGAATGGTTGGTGCAGCGGGCGGGGTATGACAAGTTGAATCCGGTGATCGCGCATTTCGTCCGTCTGAGCGACGCTGATCGGACTTTCCAGCGTCAGTAAGTGCTTATCGGGAACCCGACTGGCCTCGCTGAGTACCTGCCTCCACCTGTCCTTGCAACTGGTCTTGACGCCCAGCATCGTCAGATCGCCGTCTGGAAATGTAGGGTTGCGGTACTCGTCAATGCTGGGGAATATGAAGTCCGGGCGTATACGTTGCTCCGTCACCGGGTTGAACGTGTGGCGCAGGCGTAACGCGGCAAATAGCGCAATGAGGTGGTTTTCCAAGCCCCGTCCCGCTCTGCTCTTTCGCCGATTGTGCAGGGAGAGGGAGACTTCGATGAATCGGTCCAAATCCACTCGCCCTTCGCTGTAGAGGCTTTCCAAAGTGTCGGCAGCGAGGTGGCGCTCCAGTGTCCGGAATAGGAGTTCTTCACGTTCCATCCAAGCCATGAGCACAGAATCTGGGTCATCGACTGGGTCCAGTTCCGGGAGCGTTGAACGAGCAAAGGCTCCGAACTCAGCCGACGAAGGGAACCTGGGCCCGAACCGTTCCAGCACGCGATCTAGCCAGTCGTCGTTGGACGGTTCTACGGATATCCCGAGTGTGTCGAGCAGGTACATGGCTGTCAGGGGAAGGCCGTCTTTATCCAAGGCGGACCGAACGGAAAATCCAGAGTGTTCCAAGACTGCTGTCCCGAAGAGCCAGTCGAGTTGGGCGGCAACTGTAGAACCAGCGGGCGCAACTATGAACAGCGCGCCGCCGTCCTTGCGCTTGGCGATGAAGACGATGTCGCCGGCTTCGGCTGTCCTCATTACATCCACTGACGCGGGGTAGTAGAGCCGATACTCGGACCGATTCGGAGTGTTTATTCTGGCGTCATAGTAGGTCAGAGTGCCGTCCTCAGCCATCGATTCATCGCTATCGTCGCTGACGCGGAGGAACCGGGTGGGCACTGTCAGCTTGTCTGACGGTCTCCCGAAAAGTTCCTGAAGCGCCTTCACGCCGTCAAGCTCGTGCTGGTTCGAACTTCTCCCGACAGTTTCCACGGCACTGAGAACCTTGGCTGCGACACCGTCAAAGTGATCAGCCAGATTGCCAAAATCCACGCTCTTGCCCCTAGAAGAGTTGATGTTCGCCTACCGCAGACAATGTAGCGTGGCGCAGGCGGAAGCCTGCGCCACGACACAGCCTGAAGCAGGGTTAGGCGGACAGGCTTTCGTCTACCTTCGAAGCTTCGACGATTCGGTGCACGTGCGGAGTCATGATCCGCGCAACTTCGCGCATCACGGGCGTCACGACACTGTTTCCGAACTGCTTGTACGCCTGGGTATCACTGACGGGAATCCGAAAAGTATCGTCATAGCCCATCAGGCGGGCGCATTCTCGTGGGGTTAGTCGACGGGGCCGGTTTCCTTCCTGGGACACGAGAATTTCGGAGCCGTCTTTGTAGTACCTTGCTGACAGTGTTCGGGTCGTTCCGGATGGGTGAACGAGCCCAAACCCGAATCCGTTTCCAGCGGCTTTGTGCTTGGCCGCGTAGGCCTGAAGGTATGCCCAGAGTTTTGGCGTGAGTGTGAACTTCGGTTGAACCTCACGGTTGTCATGATCGAAGTAGCGGTCGCCGTCCCACTCAAGCAGCGGCTCCGAACCGTCCGTCCGGTGCAAAATCGTGTGTAGTTTCGGGCCCACAGGTGGCAGTTCCAGATCATCCCAGCTGAAGTCAGTGGGTTCGCGAAAGCCCACGATTATGATCCGTTCCCGGTGCTGGGGGGTAAAACCAATACCGTCGATAACCTTGAAGTGGACCTCGTATCCGAGTTCCTCCTGCAGAGTTTCCATGATGACGGCAAAAGTTCGCCCCTTGTCATGCGACCTCAGATTCTTGACGTTCTCCAGCATGAACGCGGCGGGTCGTTTTTCATCGATGATCCTGGCTACGTCGAAGAAAAGCGTGCCTTGCGTTGCGTCTTCGAAGCCATGCAGTCTGCCTAGTGAGTTCTTCTTGCTGACGCCGGCGATGGAGAACGGCTGGCACGGGAATCCGCCGAGCAGGACGTCGTGGTCGGGCACCTCGCTTGCCGGAAAGGGCTGGATGTCACCAACAAAAGTGTGAGCATCCTCTTGGTCATCCGGAAAGTTAGCCAAGTAGGTCTTCTGGGCGTAGCTATTCCATTCGCTGGTCAGGACGCAGCGGCCGCCGTGGGCTTCGAAACCCTTGCGTATGCCCCCGATGCCAGCGAAAAGATCGATAAACGTAAAATCTTGGGCGGTCGTGGCTGGCCGCAGTCCGAGCAGTTCCTTCAGCGCAGGCGCGAGCATTGTGGGGCAGGGCGTTTCGCCGTTCTCCCAGCGGGCGACGGTCCGATGGGAGACCTGCAGCTGGTCTGCAAGCTGCCGTTGAGTGTACCTTGCACGAGCCTGGGCGAGGAGAGTATTTGCGTTGTCCATCTTGTCCTAACTGGGTTGTTCACCTGACATTCTGTCCTACAAATGACCCAGCGAGGCAACGCCGCGCCGTTGCCAGATAGTCAGTAGACCGGCGCCTGCCAGGTTCGCCGGATCCGAGGTGGAACAAGACTGCCATGGACCCCCGACATGCAAGAGTCTCCGGTGATGCGCCCAACTGCAGGCCCCGCGCGAGGCAGTTGCAGGCCGCAGCCCGGAGGCCATAGTCGGGTGTCTAAGCTATGAAGTCCCTGCCGGGTCTTGCGTGGGAAAGTCCGGGGGCACGCTTGTTCAGGGCAAGCCGCAGGCGGTAGCGAACGACTCCGAGGTCGCAACAGCCGCGCAGGACTTGGAACCTGTTTTGAACTCCTCATCAACCGTTTTCTCGGTCCTGAATCAAGGCCTCATATTTGAATAAGCGAGTTTTAGCCTGAGTTGTTCTTCCCCGCCTTGCGTCTAGCGCCGCCATACCTAGGACAGCAGTAGTGAGCGCGTGTCTAAACCGGCTACCGCGGTCGGCAGCCCATAGGCGTTATGTATATTGTCGGTGGGCACCGTCAGGATTGGGGCTGTCCGTGTACGCAGAACCGACGGTGAGGAATGAACGATGGAGTGGACCGACAAGCATGAAGCGTGCCTGAAGCAGTTGACTGTGATCGTCGCAACTGGCAATACGGTTCAAGATGCCAAGAACAGCTTGGCAGTCATGGGCGTGGATGCACTCGTGCTGGATGAAGTGGAAGGCCGCTACTTCGAAATTCTTAAGGAGGTCCTCAAGAAGGACGAGGAAGGAGTTCTCGAACCGGCAAACATGGCCCCTTGGTACTTCGGCCCTCAAGCCCGGGACAAGTTCTGGCCGAAGTTGCGTGATGACCTTCTGTCCCAGCCCAAATGGAAAGATGCCGTGCCGTCCCTGGACGATACGTCCACAGCGGTCGTGGCACGGCTCGGCAACCCGGCCGACCACCGGTTCGCCAAACGCGGCCTCGTTCTCGGCTACGTCCAGTCTGGTAAAACCGCGAACTTCACGGCAACGATAGCCAAGGCCGCCGATGCTGGATACCGGCTGTTCATCGTCTTGTCGGGGGTGCATAACTCGCTCCGACGCCAGACTCAGCTTCGCTTAGAACAACAAATCGTCGACATCAACCCGATCAACTGGGTCGGGCTGACTACCGAGGAAGCCGATTTCGGCAACCCCGTGATGGCATTGCCGCTAGTAGCCGGGAGCGAGCTCAAGCTCCTGGCAGTGGTGAAGAAGAACGTCTCGCGCCTCACAAACCTCGTCAATTGGTTGGAAACAGCCCAGGAGCATGGGGCGCTCAACAATTGCCCTATCTTGATCATTGACGATGAAGCAGATCAGGCGAGCATCAACACAGCCAATACAATGGCGCCCGGATCCGAACTCAATTCGTCGGCCATTCACGCGAAGTTGAAGTCGCTTCTGAATTTCCCAAAGGTGACATATCTGGGATACACCGCCACACCCTTTGCGAATGTCCTCGCCAACCCGAAGGACTCCGAGGGGATCTACCCCCGCGATTTCATTTATCCGCTCCCCAAGCCGAAGGACTATTTTGGCGCCGAGGAACTCTTCGGCACTCCGATCTCTGAGGACGAGGACCTGACCGCGGCGGCAGGCCACGACATGATCCGTTTTGTGCCGGAAGCCGAGGCCAAGGGATACGTTGTGACAGCTAAGAAGTCCCCGCCGGCGAAAGTTTCACCGGCTCTTGGTGACGCCATCAGGTGGTTCATCATGGCCACAGCTGCACGACGAGCCCGCGCAGGCGTGGATGAACACTCCAGCATGCTCGTCCACACTACGATGCGGGTGCAGCCGCAGCTGGACTTTGTCCCGGTCATTAGAAAGCACCTGAAGGTCCTTTCCCAGGAGTGGTTGGCAGGTGACATGGACGGATGGCGTCAACAATGGGAGTTTGAAACATTGGCCGAGCCAGCGGAGCGGCATGAACTGTCTCCGATTAGTTTCCAAGAGATGTCCGAGGCTGTGCCGTCGGTCCTGGCGAAGATCCAAGTGCTGGCTGATAATAGTTTTTCGGATGACCGTCTCATCTATACGGACGAGCCTGCTACGGTCATCGCTGTGGGCGGGAATACCTTGTCTCGCGGGCTGACCTTGGAAGGACTGATCTCGTCGTTCTTCCTGCGAAGCTCATCGATGTACGATTCGGCGCTCCAAATGGGCCGTTGGTTTGGCTATCGAACTGGCTACGCAGACCTCCCGCGAGTGTGGACCACCGCCTCGTTGGCCAACGATTTCCGTTTCCTGTCAGAGATCGAATCATCCATACGAGAGGACATAGCTCGATATGCTCAGGACGGGCTGACCCCCGGTGAGCTGGCTGTGAGACTGCTGCTGCATCCCAAGATGCAGATCACCTCCAAACTGAAAATGCAGTACGCGGTCCCGGTTACGGCGTCGTTCAGTTCCGCACGGCCGCAGACAATCATGTTCGATCACAAAGTCAGTAAGGTCGTTGATGCGAACTGGGCAGCGGCCACGCGACTGATATCGGATAACGCTGGCAAAGCCACGGCGGACACCATGCACCCAGGCTCTCTCCTGCTCAAGGATGTCTCGGCGGAGGGTGTGTTGAGTTTCTTGAGCCAGTACTCGTTCCACTCGTCTTCGGAAATGGGTGGGAACCTGCTGACCGAATACGTCCGGCGCCAGGTCGAATTCGGGAGGCTCGTTTCGTGGAATGTAGCCGTGGTCTCTCGGGACACGCCGCATCCCGACTACGACGACGTCAGCATGGGACTTGTGCGCCCCTTCCACCCGATCGGGCGTTCACGCGTCGTCGTGGGTGCTCGGGAGGACTGGGAAGACAGTCCTGCCTACCTCAAGGCGATCACGTCGACGTCGGACTTCACTCTGGACCTGGATCGTCATCCATCGTCCACTTCAGCCATCGTAAAAGCCCGAAACGAATGCGGCACGCCTCTGCTGCTGATATACCCGATCGCGCCGAACTCGAAACCCGCATCGACGTCCGAGGGCGCTAATCCAGAAACCAACGGAAAGGGCGAAAAGAGGGTTCAGCTGGATGCGGTTGGTCCGCTCGTCGGCTTGGCGATGTGCCTGCCCGCCGCAGCTCCTGGCTCTGAGCCAAAGGACATGATGCACGTTGACTTGGGCAAGCTGGACAGCAGCACCATCACCGCGACGTCGGACGAGGACGTTGATGAAGATGTGTACGTTGATACCGAGAACACCCTGAATCAGGTGTCTCTTGACGGCTAGCCAGTATTCCTTTGAGTCAATCTGGAACGTGGTCCACTCCTTAGCCGTTCAAGGCTCGGCCGAGCTCTATATGCACACGTTGGGGCCAGCTATCGAGGCTGGCCCGCTCATCGCTGCAGCCAATCCGGCGGGGCAGTTCACGGTGCTTGTTCCGCTGCTCAGTGGTGAGGCGTTCGCGGACCAGTTGGGCGGCGCAGCCATTCGTTTGGAGCGAACTCTTGTCAAAGGAAAGTCGTATGCATCTGTCACATGTGTCGACTCGGATCTGAACGACGTTTTCATCATTTTTGTTCGCGACTTGGTCCGACGTCTGCCATCCTCCGGACCCTGTGCAGGGGTTTTGACAGACCATGTCGAACATTGGAGAGAGCTTTTTGCGCGGACGAAATTGTCCGGATTGCTGACGCTTCCGCAGGCCGCTGGGCTGCTTGCGGAATTGCTTACGTTGGAGCGAATCCTGTCTCGGGACCGCGCGCGAGGATTGGCTGTCTGGTCCGGGCCTTCTAAATCACAACACGACTTCAGAGTGAGTGGGCATGCCTTGGAAGTCAAGGCCTCCCTCGCCCGCGAGGGACATCGAACCAAAATCAGTAGTGTCGAACAGCTCAACGAACCGAGCAACAGCACGCTCTATTTGAGCCTTTTCAAGTTCTTACTCGCCCCCGAGGGCGACTCGCTGCCAAAGGCAGTTCGTCGGATCAAAGCACTCAATGTCGATCCGCTTGAATTTGAACTTCTTCTGCTGAGGGCAGGGTACCGAGCCGGCTTCGAGGACATTTACGGGGCATACACTCTCAGCATCTCGACTGAACACACTTTTGACGTGACGGAACCAGCGTTCCCCCGGATTGTTCCTGGGAAGTTTGCCCAAGCTCAAGTCCCTGATGGAGTGGAGCAAATCAGCTACGTCATCGACTTGGCGGGGCAGTTGAACGCCTCGCTTTCGCAGACCCAGCTCGATGCCCTCTATATGTGCCTGGCGGGAGGAACCACTGATGCTTGAATGGATCCCCGAGCGACTCCCCCCGAGCGGTGGCCTGTCCGCGGAGGGTTTCTACAAGCTATTAGGCCGACCCTCGCTTGACCCTCTGACGGTGCTGGTACGAGAGACTGCTCAGAACAGCTGGGATGCCCGACCTCATGGTGCTCGCACCGTGCGTTTCGACTTGGACCTTCGGCAGGCAACGGATGGATTCAGAGAAGTGCTGCGGGCGGAAGTCTTCCAGAGCGCCGCTGACGTCCAAGGAACACTGCTGAGCCAAGCACTCAATGACCGTGAGCTGCACGTGCTAATAGTGTCCGACCGCGGCACCCGAGGGTTGGACGGACCGGCGACCGCCGATGAAGTATCAACCGACGGCAAACAGAACTGGGCGAATTTCGTCCTGAATGCCGGCAAGTCAAAGACGGAAGGCAACACAGGGGGAACTTACGGGTTCGGCAAGACGATTGCTTACGTCGTCTCCCAAGCCAATTCCGTGATAATCCACAGTCGGACAACACACCGCGGTAAGACTGTCACTCGCTTGATTGCAGCCGCAATCGGCAACCGCTTCGTTCGAGACGGCAAGAACTTCACCGGTCGCCACTGGTGGGGGGTCAACGGTGATGGTGCGCCGCTGCCCATTGAAGGCGCAGCCGCCGAGGCTTTGGCCGCGCGCCTCGGCATGCCGGCGTTCAAGGATGGGGAACTTGGCACCAACGTCATGATCGTTTCCCCCGACCTCGGACAACGGACGCCGGGGCAAGCCGTTACCTTCCTCACTGAATCGATTCTGTGGCACCTTTGGCCCAAACTCGTTCCGCGGAAAGACGGAGTGGCGCCCCTGCATTGTTCCGTCCGACATGACGGTGTTCAAGTCCCAATTCCCGCTTTCACCAGCCGCCCGCCGCTGGCCAGGTTTGTCGAGGCCTATCAGGACTTAGTCATGGGGGAGGAAGCCTCGCTTACTTTCCAGAAGCGTGCAATTGAGCGAAGCACACCGAAGAAGATGACTTTGGGCCACCTCGGTACGGTTCCGTTCGCGCGGGAACAGCGAGCAGTTGTGGACGACGGGCATGATCCGGACGACGACGAGTCGCCGCACCCGGCGTCCCCATTCACGAACTCGGCCGCCCACCATGTCGCCTTGCTCCGCGGCCCGGAGCTCGTTATTGAATACCTAGCGGGTCCGATTGCACCCGACCCTGCGGTCGAATGGGCCGGGGTCTTCCGTGCCGCGGATGAATTCGACGGAATTTTTGCCCGGGCTGAGCCGCCCACGCACGACGCATGGAATCCGGACACTGTGGACGACAGGATGGAGAAGAACATCCTTCGGAAAGTGCTGCGAGACATTCAAAGAGCTGTAACAGAGCGCTGGGGAACAATTGCTCCGCCCCCCACGAAGGGCGCTGTCAGCACAGCAGGCATAGCGGACGCTTTGGGCCATTTGGTCCTTGGCAAAGCGGGTCAAGGAAAGGGCCGAAAAGTCAGAACCGCGCCCTCTCCCAGTCACTCGGCGGCACGACCTTCACTCGCCTTGGTGGGTTCGACCGTTGAGATCGTTGACGGGCTGCACGTATCCCGAGCGGTCATTGACGTCGTCCCGGCCGCAGGCAGTGCACGGACCGCCCTGCAGGTAAACGTGGGGATAGCTCTGGACGGAACCGGTCTCGATGCGTCGCTCGACAAGACTCTGCACCTGCGCAAAGTCAGCGCCAACGGCGTCGACTTTGATGTGCATGGCATCAACTCCGAGATCATTCTCGAAGGCACGCACAAGCATAGGGTTGTGCTGGAAGCGGCCAATTCGGGACGCATGAGCGTTCTGTGGGACGTCGATGCTGCCGTCGGTGTGGGAGAACAAAATTGAAAGTCAAAGTACCGCCGTTTTTGGTTCCAACATCGGAGAGCATTTCCTTTGATGGCTGGTACCAGCAGCTCGGCGACGATAACGTTCCACTGCCGGAAGAGCTCGAGCACTGGGACTACCAGACTCGGCTGATTCTGTCTGCATTCATAACCCTGGACGAAGCGCAAATCTTGTCCGAAGTCCACTTGGGTCCCGGGAGTAGGCTCGGGGTGCTTGTGACGGCTTCCTCTGAAGCCACGAGCACCGAAAGTGTCCTGGCACTAGTTGACGTCCCAGCTGGCTGGAATGACGTCCGTGCCCTCACCGTCGAGGTCCCCGGTCAGCACTTCGCCCGGCGCTTGGCAGTGACAACCCAGGTCGTAGTGACGGTCGCCGAGCCAACGGACGGACTAGCTCCCTCAAAGCAGGGCTCGATTCTTTGGACGGCTACGCAGAAGACGTATCTTCAAGGTATTGGCGCCCAGTTCCCCACGTACGCGGAGGACTTCAGTGTCACTCGACCCAAACTGGATCACGCGGGATGGTTCATTCACGTGGACGCGACGGATCCGCACGCACTGTTCCTATCCAATATCAAGGTCGTGTTGAACTCGGGTCGCCCAGAGATTCAGAGGCTCCTCAGCGGTGCGAAAGATGCGGCAACCGCACAAATCCAGAGAATGATTGACGTCGACGTGTCGAGGAGAATCGCTTCGGCGGGTCTCTCCATGCCCGAGGTGCTGGACGGCGATACGGACTTTGATGACTTGAGCGTAGCTGGTGGCCTCCGAGCAAGCTTGGCGCTGCTGTGGCCGGACGTCCCGGTGGAGCTTCTGGCCCACGAATTCGCAAACGACACAGGCGCCTTCGAAGCCAGAATTCAACAGAATCGAGGACTATTCAATTGAGCGCCAATGACTTCGTTTTTCTTTACCCCAGGCTCGATGCGCATCGTGCTGCTCTGCTAGTCGACGAACATGCGGACCTAAGTGTGGAACAACTCCGAGAACGTGGCGCGACACACCATGCGGACGCCGGATGCTCACCCACGGGGGGCCTCCCGGTCTCCGGTCAGCAGCTTCTTGACCTACAGACGACTCTCCGGGGACTGTGCGAAGAATTCGGCTTCCCTCGGCCACTCAAGACATCCAAACAGGGGGAATTCGACCGAATCTGCGGAACGATCCTTCGCCGCGACATGGGAATTGTTCCGGCAGATGCCGCCGAGGAAGGTGTGTGGTCCTTCATCACCCTAGTACTGGTTCCCGAGCTGGCACCTTGGCGGTTCCCTACCAGACACGCTGACCGACTCGTGGGGAAGCCGCGCAACGCCCTGCGCCGGCTCTGGTGGCGGGCTCATGTGCTGGGACCGGATCTCACATGGGTTCCGCCCACATGTGCACCCTTGAATGAAGACGAGTTCGTGCAGATCATGGAGCGCCCGACGATCGCTAAGAACGCCAGGCTCGCGCAGCAGTTGAAACAGGTGTTGTGGCGCGCGGAAATGAAGGGGTTTAAGGGTAACCGCGCTGAGCTTCTTCGTGACGCGATCAAACTGATCCGAGCGGAACGGTCTCACATTGCCATGGACGCGATGCATAACAGCGTTCTCGCCGATTACTTGGACGATGTTGTGGGGGAGGCGGTGGGTCGCCTCGTCGCAGCGGGAGATGCCCCCGCGTAGCCCATGGGGAAGCCGCCGGCGAGACGGCGACGCGCGCCTGTGCCCGTCGCGATTACTGCCGCGAAGCCGCTAAGCCCCGCTACATCCTGGACCTCATCAGGCGCATCGTCACAGCGCCGGTGGAGACCAATAACATCGTCGCAAATCTGCCCGCCCTGGAAATCGTGGAGTAATTGGAAAGCTAGCCACGCCAGTTCCGCAACATCGAAGAGGACGTAGAGAACATATGTCTGAAAGCACCGGCCCAAACCGTCGAAAGCGCATTCGCGCCGTCCTGGAGATATTGGCTGCGCACTCCGAGGGAGTCGCCAACACGAAAGACGCGGACGGGATCTTCCAACTCGCCGTCGAACTTGTTCCTCTCAGCCCCGCTGAGTCTATGACCAATCCGAGCAACCAGCTCCGTGGATACTCAAGCTTGTCTTTCGACTCCATCGGCCTAGTTGTTGCGGGGTGGATGACCAAGACGGACGGGATCTGGCGCATTACGCCCGAAGGGGTCAAAGCGCTGGACCTTTACCCAGGGGCAGACGAACTGTTCGGGCAGATGGCCAAGTTAAGCGCCGCCCAGACCGCGGCCCGAAAGGCTAATCGCGCAGAACAACTCCGCACGGTGCTCGTGTCACGGAACCCCGCAGAGGATGTTTTCCGGACCACGACTGCGTTATTCGTGCAACGGGGCCTTCGCGACGGTACGTCGGTGTTCGACCCGGACCGTGACGTTTGGACGGTAGAGGCAATTTCGGAAATCCGGCAGAGGTTCATCGATGCTCCTGACACGGGCGAGGGGACGTTCCTCGAGAAGGTTCGCCAACAGTTTGCAGAAGCCTCCGATGACGCTCGGCTGCTGATGGCCGAGCTCGTCACTTGGCAGGTGCTTCCGTCGGTGGATCGGGCCATCGGATTCGGCAAAAAACGCGAACGAATCTCAGCAGTTCTGCAGACCCTGGACGAGCCAGTTGCCATTCCCGAGCAGGTTCTCAGCGGGCTCAAGAACGGCGTCGTTATGCCCGGCCAAGCCATGAATAGCAACACCTTCCAAGCGATGGTGGTAGTCATTTCGGTGGTTGAGGCCTATCTGCAAGCCACGCTGGAGGCGCAGCAAGAAGTGCTGCAGGATCCTTGGGCCTGGAAATCTTTTGTCTTCGGGGTGAAAGGTCACAACTTCCCGACGCAACGGAATGCTCTGCTGTACATGGTCCATCCTGAGACTTTCACGGATAGCTTTTCCGACGAGGACAAGGGTCTGATTCGCAACGCGTTCATCCGTCATGACGCAGATTCCACAGGCGATATTGACCGGGACCTGTTCAGCATCGGCCTGCGTCTGCAGCAGGAGAGCGGCAAACACGTCGATTTCTATGACGAGGAACATAAACCCCTGTGGAAGAAGGGGAGCAACCCGAGGCCCACCGGCTCAGGCGCAGGAGACGACGAGCCTCCTGCCGAACCGCTGCCGGCACCCGGAGAGGAACGCACTCCTTTCCCGCGGGCAGACGACGCCCTGCGCGGGAGGGTGTTCATCGACCAAGTGTGGCTGCAGGACTCATTGGATTTGTTGGAGTCCAAGCGCCAACTGATTCTGTTTGGTCCGCCAGGTACAGGCAAGACCTTCGTCGCGATGGCCCTCGCTGAACACATTGCACGCGACGAAGCGGAGCTGGTTCAGTTCCATCCGAGCTACGCATACGAAGATTTCTTCCAGGGTTACCGCCCGGTCACCGTCAATGGCACTCTCAGCTACGAGCTCAAAGACGGGCCGCTTCGGCGGATCGTGGATAAGGCCAACAAGGCCAAGCACCGGAACTTCGTGCTTGTCATTGACGAAATCAACCGCGGTAACCTCGCAAAGATTTTCGGCGAGCTTTATTTCCTGCTGGAATACAGGCACCGGAAGATCAATCTCCAATACAGCGCAGAACCCTTTGAGCTGCCGGACAATCTCTTCATTATCGGCACCATGAATACCTCGGACCGCTCCATAGCCCTCATGGACGCGGCGATGCGGCGCCGGTTTGCCTTCCGGGAGCTTCACCCGGCGCATAAACCTGTCAGCGGGGTCCTTAGCGCTTGGCTCGAGGCGCACCAGCACAACAAGCTCGGCCAGGAGCCCGCGGCGCTACTCAACCAACTCAACAAAAAGATCAAGGACCCGGCGTTCAGCGTCGGACCGTCATACTTGATGCCGAAACGCGGAGAACTCACCCACGAAGTTCTGGACCGCATCTGGTCATCGGAAATCCTGCCGCTTCTCGAAGAGCATCACTACGGCGAGGGTAAGGAAGTACTGAAGCAATACAGGATCGACACACTGCGCGCGGAGCGTTCCGCCATGAAGAATAGTGTCCCGACGGACACGATCGGTGAGAGTACGGCACCGGCCGAGGCGGAATAGTCGTTGGCGACCTTCGAACTTCGTGAAAGCGGCGCCAGCCAGAAATTGGCTTTGCCGGACGAGCTGGGCCGTGCAATTAACGCCTTGGGAATCGCTACCGCTCTTCCCGAAGGAGGCGGTCAGTGGACGGTGTCGGGGGTATCGAAAGTTGGCGTGATCGCCGTCGGGTCCGACGAACTCAGCATCCGACCAAAGATGCCGATGTCTCGACTGTTCTTTCTCATGGGATATTCGCAGGCCCCTCGTTATTGGCGCGACGATGACGTTTCCCTTTCCTCTGATGACGAGCTGGTCAGTAGCATCGCCAGCGCATATATCCGGCAGGTGAAGAAGGCGACCGTCCAAGGGCTCCTTCAGGGATACAGAACTGTCCACGAAGCTGAACCAATGATCCGAGGCAGACTCGATGTGCCGGGTCAGATTGGACGCCGCGCCGGTCTGCCCCTGCCTGCCGAGGTTTCGTACGACGACTACACCGTGGACGTGGCCGAGAACCGCCTCCTGCTGTCGGCGGCTAGAACTCTCCTTACAGTTCCTCGCCTCGCCGAATCGGACAGGCAGTCACTTCGGAAGCTGCTGCTGAAATTCGATGGGGTGGCCTCCATTGCCCGAGGGGCAGCGCCTCCGGAAATTCTGTTTACCCGTTTGAACGCCCACTACCGACCGGCTGCTATTTTGGCCCAGATCATCCTCCGCCATGGTTCCTTGGAGCAGCCTGCCGGGGAAGTCGCTGCCAGGTCCTTCCTCTTCGATATGTGGGAAGTGTTCGAGGATTTCGTCTCGGTGGCTCTCCGTGAAGCCATGGATTCCAGCGACGGAAGGATAGATCTGCAATACGCGGGCAAACACTTGGACGTCGGCGCCAAAGTCGCCCTTCGCCCGGACATTGTCTGGCATAAGGACGATGTGGTCCTCGCCGTTCTGGACGCAAAGTACAAGGCCGAAAAGAACAAACGGTTCCCGAACGCGGACTTGTACCAAATGCTTGCCTACTGCACGAGGTTCAAAATGAAAGTCGGGCATCTTGTCTACGCCAAGGCCGACAATGATGAGGTCCTGCACCAGATCGACGGCGCCGACATTCACATCTACAGCCATGCCTTGGACCTCGAGGCAAAGCCGGAGCACCTACTTCAACAGGTCCAGAACCTGGCCGCGAAAATGGTCGACCGTTCGAATGTCACAACCTAGCGGCAAAGGGAGGCGACCTCGGCACAGAGGGCCCATCGGAGTTCTCGGCGCTGGACCGTCGACAGCTGGGCATCTGGACCGCGAGGCGTCACGGGAGACTGAACGACGCCTGGTCGCTGATTTAGCGGGCCCGCTTGTTTCGGTGAGCTTGGAGTTAGGCGAGGATACCGACCCGTTTCAAGGGGGCACCGAGAGCATTATGCATTGACGGCTGTAACGGTCCGTCCCCAACCTACGGCCCTCACACAGCGCATCGGACAAAACAAATGCTTTTGAAAGGGCAGGAAAACTGTGTGAAGTCCTAGCGACCAGCCAGCGTCGATTCAATTCGGTCACGAACGATGTCGCGAAGACTCGGATTTACGATCAGTTCCTCAAGCAGTGACCGCACGACGTCAACGTGTGCGACACGCGTGCGTCCAATTTGGAAGGCAAAGTCTTGTGAGATTCGAGTTAGTTCCCGATACGTTGCTGGAGTGATGTCGGCGCTCAAGCGGACACTTTTCTCAGCTTGGGTGGCCACGAGCGGAACTCTATTGCGCGTGCTTTGGGTCGCTGTTTTCAGGTCTGTCATTTTTCATGCCTCATTGATCCGCGGCCGCTGCTGACGGCCAAGTAGTCCTCGAGAGATCTTAGGGTACCGAAGGGTAAGGAACCCGTATATGGAACCATCAAGCCGTGCCCTTGCCCTATGTAGGCGACCGAGAACGTGAAGGGGGCCCGAATGCCCCGGCATCGACGGGAACCTAACGGCCCAAGGATGTGCCCCAGGCATCCCGTCTGACGCCATTAACTTACCGCGTGTCACGGTCGACTGCGCAGTTGCCACACTGTGCCGTCATGTCGCGGCTGCGGTGTTCCGAGTCGTCCACCGTTGCAGGGCGTCCCGGGGGGCGGAATCGATCTGGTGTCCGGGGCCCCACAGCCCGGGCATGCCGCCATCCGCTTCCGGACACAGGTTCGGCTGGCCAGGTGGGTCCAGACGATTTCATGCCGGGGGGACGTCGAGCGGTGCGGCATCTGCGGCACGGACCTGCATGAATACCTGAGAGGCCCCACCTTCTTCTGCCCCGGTCTGGGGCATCCGCATCCGGGGCTGCTGACCGCGGCCATCCTCAAGGGCATGGGCGTTCGAGTGCGCCGGCGTAAACGCGGTGCTGGATACTATGCTCGACGCCGTCCGACCCCGGGGAAGGGGGGCAACGTGTCCATCTGGGGTGCGCCCGCCAACATGGACATGCAGAAGCTGGTGCTCAAGGAGATCGACCTGCGCGGCAACCGTCGCCTACGTCCGGGACTATCCTTCAGTCATTAATGGCCAAGCTGGGCAAGGTGGACCTCAAATCGCGCATCACCGGCAGGATCGCGCTCGACGACCTGGTGGAGCAGGGCTTCGACACCCTCATCAACCACAAGGACACGGCCGTGAAGGGGTTGGTGCACCGTAGCGGCACGAGCTTGAAAACGCCCCGTCACCGCCCTGCGACGTGCGCGGCCACGAACTCCGCGTCGTCGCCCACCACGGATAGCGTGGCGGACAGGTGCTTCGTGAGCCAGGGCAGGCCCACAGCGTAGAGCCCCGGGACCTCGGTGACGCCGCGGCTGTGCCGCGGGTAGTTCCACTCGTCGAGCACCGGCAGGTCGAGGAAACTGAAGTCCAGGCCGTAGCCGGTGCACCAGATGACCGAGGTGACGTCCTCGGCCTCCAGCTTGAGCCGCGCCCCCGATTCGGCGGGCAGCCAGTCGTCCGCCAGCACAGGCTCAGCGGGCGGCGCGTCGATGCCTGCCGCGGCGATGTAGGCGTCGGCCATCCGTCCCAGCCGCTCGCCGAACCCGGCCTCCACCAGGGCGAGGCGTGCGGGGAGGTCGTCGCTGAAGACGAGTCCGCCGTCGTCCGTTCCCTCGAAGCGTCCGTGCAGGCGGACGCCCCGGCGGCCGAGGTCCCGGAGGTGGATACTGTGGCCGCCGCCGTTGCCGGAGATCAGCGGGTTGCACATAAACCGCGCGGCCGGTGAGGGCAGCTGGTCCGTTTGGAGGCCGTTGATGCCGAATTCGGGGCCGTGGAGGTTGAGTTGCAGGATCCAGTAGAAAACGTCCTGGCCGCGGTACCGCCGCGGAGCCTCGGGGCAGGTCGCGACGGCAAGGTGGACCTCCCGGCCGGCGTCGAGCAGGTCCTCGGTGATCTGGCCGCCGGACTGCCCGGTGCCCACCACCAGCACGGCGCCGTCGGGAAGCTGCTGCGCGTTGCGGTAGTCGTGGCTGTGCAGCTGAAGGATGTGCCGGGGGAGTGCCGCGGCCGACGCCGGGATCCGCGGACGCTGGAACGCGCCGTTCGCCAGGACGACGTTCCGTGCCTTCCAGAGACCCTGATTGGTCTCCACCGTGAAGCCGCCGTCGACGACCCCGACCCGGGTCACCTCCGTGCCGAGCCGGACCGGCGCCTTGATCCGCGCGGCGTAGTCACGGAACAGCCCGATCACCTCGTCGCGGGGGAGGAAAGCGTCCGGCGCGGGACCGTCGTAGCTCAGCTCCGGCAGCAGGAACGCAAAGTTCGGGGTGTTCAGGTAGAACGAGTCCCAGCGGTCCTGCCAGGCGCCGCCCAGTTCCGGCCGCCGTTCCAGCAGTTGATGGTCGACGCCGTGCCGGCCTAGCCAGTAGCTGGTTGCCAGGCCCGCCTGTCCGGCACCGATCACGAGGGTGTCGATGTCGTGGACTGGTCCTGCGCCGGGGGAGGACATGACTACTTCTTAGGAGCCTTCGGTGACTTGGGCGCCTTCGCAACCTTCGGCGGCAGCCCGGCCACATGCTCGAACGCCTTTTCCACCCAGGCCCTCGCGCGCGCCTCATCGCCGTCGCCCTCGCCGTTCCAGATCTCCGGCAAGCCGGTGTAGCCGCCCATGGGGCGCTCGGCCGGGCCGAACGGGACGGTCCGCTCGGTACTTTCGAGCGTCGCCTTGTCTGTGTCGGAGAGCTTCACGCCGATGGTGGGGCCGAACAGGCCGGCAAACATGTTGCCGTGCACGAACGCCCCCAGGTTCCCGAACATCGGCTTGATGACCACCTCGGGAGTCTCCGGCACCACAGCGCGGAAGTGCTCCTTGTCGGCGTCGGATGCTTTCGGCATTTCCATGAGTACCTCCGGGGATTGGCGGCCATCGAGCGGGTCTTTCTGCAGGATAAACCCGCGGACGCGCAGCCTACCGGTACCAGCCCACCGCGCGGTCGTAGCTGCACTCCAGTGCACCCGTTCCGGGGGCAATGCCGCCGCCGGAGGGAAAATAGATGGCACCGAAGTCTGCACCTTGGGCGTCGATCCGGCCCTGGGCCCAGATCTGGGCGGTTTCCAGGTCCCTTTCGGGGATGGGTTCCCGGGTGCTGTGGCCGCCGCCGAAGTGAATGTCCAGTTGGTACGTCCCCTGTTGGGAGGTCCCGGCGTGATGGGCCGGATCCTGCTCATCGCGCCTGCTGATGAGGACTTGGGCCGAGGCATGGAGGATGGAGGGCTCGCTGGCCTGATTGCCGTGCTCCTGCTGTTTCATCCGCAGGCCCGAGACGACGCTTTCCACGGTGTCTTCCTCCGTGACGACGTAGTCGGAACCGTTGGCGTCGGCCTCTGAGCCGCCGACGCTCTTCAGATGCTGGCCGAATTGTTCGGAGCTGGACTGGCTGGAAGTCATGCACCCTCCTTGAGGGTTTTCGCGGCGGGTGCCGACCGTCTCACCCTAGACCCGCGGGGAGCATCCGAACCGGTGATGCGGGAATATTTCTTTAGGAGGTCCGTGACGCCGGCGGCTGGCCTGTTCGACGGAGTGGGAAGGGTCATGAATCCACGAACCAAAATCTTCATTGGTGTCGTCGTCCTGTTGCCGGTGGTTGGCGGCGTGACATTCACCGCCGGTAGGTCTGGGACCAGCGAACGGAAGCGAACCTTGTCGGCGTCGGAACCGCGGGACAAGAGCTGAAACAACAAACGCGCCCACCGGAATCCGGTGGTCGCGTTCGCTGAGAAGTGCGAGGCGGGCGTTACGCGCGGGCCTTGGCGCGGCCCTTGGTGAGGATGACTGCCAGCGCGATCATGCCGGCGCCGAGCACCAGGTGCAGGATGTTGTCCAGGCTGTTCAGCGGCACAAAGTCGCCGGCCGAACCTTCCGGGACCACCAGGCCGTACACAAACAGGACCAGGTAGATGACGCCGCCGTACAGCAGGAAGGCGCGGGCGCCGGTGGCGGTGCGGGCCAGCAACAGGCCGGCAGCGCCGAAGAGCAGGTGGACGACGTTGTGCAGGACCGAGACCTGGAACAGGCCCAGCAGCATGGCCTCGGAGTGGTGGCCGGCGAACTGCAGCGACTCGTAGTTGGTGGTGATCCCCGGGACGAAGCCCAGGATGCCGACCAGCAGGAAGACGGCGCCGACGGCGAGGCTTGCCTTCTGGACGGTGGTGCGGGCTGTGGTCCGGGTGTGGGTGGTGGTGGTCATGCGTTGCTCCTTGGGTGCGGGCTTGCGGTGGCGGGCCGGCCGGGGTGCGGCCGCTCCGATGCTTATGCCAGCAATTCGGAGGAGGCAGGGCTGCGGATTGCTCGCGGCAGATTCCTTCTCGGCGGCGCCGGTGGCGGGAGCGGTCCCTGCGGCGGTCCTCGGCGTCCTTCGGCGGCAGCGGGACGCATCTGTAAGGATGGACCTCATGAATCAGCGCAGCATCCGCCAATACCAGGATTCGGTCACGGTCAACGCCTCAGCCGAGATACTCTACGACCTGGTCTCCGACATCACCCGCACCGGTGAGTGGAGCCCGGTTTGTACGTCATGCTGGTGGGACGACCAAGACAGCGCCGGCCACGTCGGGGCCTGGTTTACGGGCCGAAACGAGCTCCCGACGCGGACTTGGGAGACCCGGTCGCAGGTGGTGGCTGCCGAGCGCGGCCGCGAGTTCGCGTGGGTGGTAGGGGGCAAGTATGTCCGCTGGGGCTTCGCCCTCACACCGTCCGACGCCGGAACAGTCCTAAGCGAATCGTGGGAATTCCTGCCGGAGGGGATCGCCATGTTCGTGGAGAAATTCGGCGACGGGGCGGACGCCCAAATCGCGGACCGCACCCAGCAGGCGCTCGACGGCATTCCGAGGACGCTCGCCGCGATCAAGCGGATCGCCGAGTCCAGCACTGGCGATATTGAGGCAAGGTCCTAGGACTGGAACGGCTCCAGCGCGGCACGGCAGGCAGGACGTCGTCGTCCTCCAAATGTAACGAACTGGTAACATGGAACGGATGCGGAATCAGTCTGGTCAAACCCGAGTCACGCAGTTGGACGGCCTCCGCGGGATCGCCGCCCTGGTGGTGGTGGCCTGCCATCTGATCTCCACGCTCCCGAAAATCGGGGAAGTGGTCTTCGACCACCGGTCCGCGCCTCTCGATACGGGCGGGATGTGGGCAGTGTTCTCCCCGCTGCACCTGCTCTGGAACGGCACCCCGGCCGTCCATGTCTTCTTTGTACTCTCCGGCTTCGTCCTGATCCTGCCGTTCACCGGGGCCAGTGCCGCCAGGAGCTGGGCGCCGTACTACGCCAAGCGGCTGCTTCGCCTTTACGTGCCCGCCTGGGCGGCCCTGGCGTTGGCGGTCTCCCTGATTGCACTCATTCCGCGTTCAGCGTCGCCGCTGCAGAGCTCCTGGGCGGACATGTACGTGGTGGACCCGAGCCTCGCACGGGCGGCCAAGGACAGCCTGCTGCTGCTGGGCGCGAGCACCCTCAACACTCCATTGTGGACTTTGCGGTGGGAAGTCCTGTTCTCCTTGTTGCTGCCGGCCTACGTCTTCGTTGCCCTGCGCTGGCGGCGCTTCTGGCACCTGAAGCTCGGCATGCTGCTGATGCTCACCGTGGTGGGTGGGGTGCTGCACGTGGAGGCGCTGACGTACCTGCCGATTTTCGCGATAGGCGCGATCCTGGGCGCCGAACGTGAAGGGATCCGCAGGCTGACCCGTTCCTGGCCGCGGCTCGTCTGGCTCCCGATCACCGCCGCCGGCCTGTTCTTGGCGAACGCCGAATGGGTCAGTCGCGCACAGCCGATCGCCGGCGTCGAGGCGCTCATTACTGTCGGTGCGACGCTGATCGTCCTGGTGTTCCTGCTGTGCGGCTCCGCGAAGAGGCTCGGGGACACGGCCGTGGCGCAATGGCTGGGCCGTGTCTCCTTCAGCCTCTACCTGGTGCACCTGCCGATCATCCTGGCCGGCGTCACTTTGCTTCGGAACGTCTCGCTGCCCCTGCCGCTCGCGGTGTCCGCCGCGGCCGCGCTCGTGGTCGCCGAGCTTTTCTACCGCTACGTCGAGCGGCCCGCGCACCGGCTCTCGATCGCCGCCGGACGTGCGGTGGAGCGGCGCCTTGGCAGGTCCCTCGCGGGCAGCCCGGCGGAACCGGGCGTCGAACGCGAGGCGGGGACGACGTCGTCGGCCGCGGACTTGGGCCGGGAGAAGCAGCCCGTCTCCTGACCGCCTTTATGACGTGTGGTAAACCGTCCGTCGATCCGTCCTGTAGAGTAGATCCTGTTGTTGTGTTTATGCAGTTCGTAGTTCAGGCAGTACGCACGGTCGAAAGCCCGTGTTCTTCTGAAGCAGCGGTTTTGAGCACCCCAAACAGGAGGACCCGAAAGTCGGGACAGTTCCTCCACCTTCACGAAGGACAAAAATAATGGCTACTGGTACCGTCAAATGGTTTAACGCTGAAAAGGGCTTCGGCTTCATTTCCCCGGATGACTCCTCGCAGGACGTTTTCGCGCACTACTCCGCGATCAACTCCTCCGGCTTCCGCTCCCTCGAAGAGAACCAGAAGGTCTCCTTCGAAACCGAGCAGGGCCCCAAGGGTCCTCAGGCCACCAACATCCAGGCTATCTAATTTCCTTAGATACCCGGAACCGTTAGGTTTCTAGCAGGGCCCGTCTCCGGACGGGCCCTGCTTTTGTTTAACCCGGGTGTGCCGGGCCGGCCTAAGTAGCTCGCAGTTGTTGTCGTTTTCAGCCCGCAAAACGACAACAACTGCGAGTCAGTTGGGGGAGGGCCCTCAAGCGCCACACTCTGGACACCAACCCCGGCCGAGAGCATCCTGTTGCTGTCCGCGGTCGCCACTACGCGGAGCCCCAGGGATCGGCGAGGGAAGCTGGCACACACAATGAGCGAAACACCAGACGCCCGGCAGCGGCTGTCCGCCCGGATCGACGAAAAACAGCAAGCCATCCGCGCCTACCTGGCCCGCGAACGGCCCCGCCGGAACCGGCTCTCCAACATCAGCATCATCGGCAGCGGCCTCGCCGCCGCGCTCACCGCCGGCCCCGCGGTGGGCGGCACCGGGTTCACCGACGCCGTCGCCGGCCTCTTCGCGCTCAGTGAGGACTCGATCGTCTGGCGCGTGCTCTGCCTGCTCGCCGTGATCCTCTCGATCGCCGCGGCCCTCGCCACCAACTTCGCCACCTCCCGCGCCGTCGCGGACCGGGTGAGCGCCGCCGAAACATCCAACGCCCAGCTCGAGGGCCTCGCCGTCTCCCTCGACATTGGCAACATCGACGTCGACGAAGCGGTCAAGCTCTACCAGCAGTACGCCGGCCAGGTCGCCTTCGTCGACGCCGCCTCCCGCTGAGAGCCTCCTTTGTGGATGCTCTATCACCTGTGGCTGCTCTGGAGCCGTCAGAACCGCCATACGTGATAGAGCAACCGCACAGCAACGCCCGACGGCGGCCGCCTCACCCCGGCCACCGCCTCACCCCATCCGGTGCTGCGCCACCCAGCCGGCCAGCACCGGGTTGTCGATCTCCTTGGCCAGCCAGCGCGCGGATTCCGCGGCGTCCGGATCGCCCAGCGCGGCCCGGTGCGACTGGGCCCGCACCGCGAACTCGCGCATCCCGGACCGGCTGGCCAGCTCGCCAAGCCGGTCCGCGAACTCGGACGCCCGCGGCGACCCGGCGGCCAAGGCCACCTCCGCCGCGACGTCGAGCAGCCGGGCCGAGTACCAGAGGTACCACGGGCTCGGCGCGAGGCCCCGGCCCACCCAGTGTTCGGCGGCGGCCAGGTCGCCGTGCGCCAGGAACAGCCGCGCCTCGGCACCGGCGGCGAGGGCCATGTAGCAGTGGTCGCCAGCCTGCTCAGCCATCACCCACGACCGGTCGATCAGCGCCGCAGCTTCTTCCAGGCGACCTGCGGCCAGGTAGGTCTCGCCGCGGAGCCCGGCCACAAACGGTTCGAACGCTGTCCAGTGCTCGGCGGCCACCCCGGCCAGGGCGCGGTCCAGGCACGCCGCGGCCCGGCCCAGTTCGCCGCGAATCAAGTACACCCGGCCAAGCAACGCCTCGTCGAACGCCTGCTGCCGGCGGCTCCCCGCTCCCGCGGCCAGCCGCACCGACTCGCCCAGCGCGGCCTCCGCGTCCCCGTACCGCGCCGTGTCCGAGGCGAGCATCCCCTGGATCGCCAGTATCCTCGACTGCTCGTCCGGGAACCCCTTGGCGGCCCGCATCGCCTTCGCCAGCCAGCCGGCCGCCCGGTCCGGGACGCCGCGCTGCACCGCCAGGTAGCCCAGCTCCCGGTAGGCGGCGGCGGCCGTGCGGGAGCCGCCGTCGGGCGCCTCCGCCGTCAGCGCGCGGTGCAGGAAGTCCGCCACCTCGGCGCCGCGGCCCCCGGCCTGGTGGATCACCGCCCCCGCGAGCGTCACCAGCGCCTCGGCCAGCAGGTGCCTTTCACCCGCACGCTGGGCCAGTTCGACGGCGAGGCGCAGCTGCGCGAGGCCGCGGTCCACCGCGCCGGCCGAGAGTGAGGCGGCGCCGGCGTCGAGGTAGGACCGTACGGTCGCCGCATTGGCAGGCGTAGCGGAATCCGACGCGGGACCCGGCTCCGAGAGCGCCCGGCGGACCTCCTCCGGCAGCGGCAGCCCGAGCTCCGCGCGGTACAGCTCCCCGAAAGCGGTCACCTGTTCACGGGCGCGACGCTGCTCACCGAGGGCCACCAGCGCCTTGACCAGCACGGCAGCGCAGTCGGCACTGAACGGATCCCGCCGCAGCGCCCGGGACGCCAGGGCGGCCGCGTCCGCCGGGACGCCGGCTGCCAGGGCGGCAAGCGCGGCGTCATAGAGCAGCGACTGCACCGCGTTCTCCAGCCGGTACCGCTGGTCCGCGAGCCAGGACTCGAACACCGGACTGTCGGCAAAGTTGAGGCCCTCCAACAGCTGGCCCTCGAACCGGGCAGGATCCACGCCCCGGGCGGCCGCCGAGCCCAGCTCCAGCACATCGCACCGCCAGGGCTGCCGCAGCTCCAGCCGCAGGGGGTCGCCCGCGATCGCCGCCCCGCCAAGCACCCGGCGCAGCTCGGACAGGTTCCAGCGCAGGGCGCCGAGGGGATCCGCCGCGTCGGGAAAAAGGAGCGCGGCGGTCCGGGACCGGCCGGCGCCCGCCGGGTTCAGGGCGAGGTAAGCCAGCACCGCCCACGCCTTGCGGCCGCGGGGCTGCGGGGGAGCCGCGCCCGGGGGAGCGGCGCCCGTGGGCTGGGAGTCCACAGGGGCTACTGCTTCAGGGGGTTCGATCCGGGGCGGGCCGAGGAGCCGAATCCAGGTGTCGGCCATACCGGCAATTTTACCGCCGGACCGGCCTCACACGCCTGCTCACACGGTGCCTGAAGACACTGGAGTCATCCATTCACCACCCACAACAGAGGTACATCATCATGGAAGTACTCGCCATCCTGCTCGCCGGATCCGCGCTGGTCGCAATCCCCGGCACCTTCGTCGCCATCCTGCGGGACGGCCACGGCCACACCCCCGAGGTGAGGTCCGTCGAACCGTGGAAAGCTGGCAACCTGCCCAGCGAACCCTACGCCTCGGCGAACCGGAGCTTCCCGCCCACCCTGTGGTTCCGGTAGGCACCTCAATCCAACGGCCCGGCGCTGTTCACACCCCCGCCACCGCAGGTTTACGCGGGCAGTCAAGGATGAACACCATGACTGATTTCACCCGCCGCAACGTCCTCAAAGGTGCCCTGGCCGCCGCCGGTGCTGCCGCCGTCGTCCCCGCAACGGCCGGTGCGGCCAGCGCCGCCCGGCCCGCCGGCGTCGCGCTGGTGCGCAACCGCCTGACCCTGCCGTCGGGCATCGCCACCGGCGACGTCACCACCGGCTCCGGGGTGCTGTGGTCCCGCGCATCGGGCCCGGGTACCCTCGTGGCCAACGTGCTGGCCGTCGACGACGACGGGTCCCCGCTCCGCGGCGGCCGCGCCTTCCAGCGGGTGCTGCGCGGGAGCGCCGCGTCCGAGGCGACCGACTTCACCGCCAAGATCAACGCCGAACACCTGCCCGCCGGCACCCGCTTCGCGCTGAGCCTGCACTTCGAGGACGCCGACGGCAACGCCGGCGAGACCGCGCAGGGCTCCTTCAGCACCGCCCCGAAAACGGGGCAGCTCAGCAGCGGCCGCGCGGCACGGGGCCAAAGCTTCGTCTGGAGCGGCGACACCGCCGGCCAGGGCTGGGGCATCAACGAGGAGATCGGCGGGATGCGCGGCTACGCGGCCATGCACGCCACGGCTCCGGACTTCTTCATCCACTCCGGCGACACGATCTACGCCGACGGGCCCATCAGCGCGCAGGTGACCGAGCCGGACGGCCAGGTGTGGCGGAACCTCGTCACCGAGGAAGTCTCCAAGGTGGCCGAATCCCTCAACGAGTTCCGCGGCCGGCACCGCTACAACATGATGGACAAGAACATCCGCGCCATGTACGCGCAGGTTCCGGTAATCGCGCAGTGGGACGACCACGAGACGCACAACAACTGGTACCCGGGACAGATTCTCACCGACAGCCGCTACACCGAACGCCGCGTGGACGTCCTCGCCGCCCGCGGCCGGCAGGCCTGGCAGGAATACCAGCCTATCGCCGGCGTCAGCGCCGGCGGCACTGGCTTCGAGCCCGCCCGGATCTACCGCAAGATCAGCCGCGGCCCGCAGCTGGAGATCTTCTGCCTGGACATGCGCACCTTCAAGGACGCCAACACTGATGGCAAGGAACCGCACCTGACCCACATCCTCGGCCAGGAGCAGGCCGACTGGCTGATCCGCGAGGTGAGCAAGTCCAAGGCCACCTGGAAGGTCATCGCCGCCGACCTCCCGCTGGGGCTGGTGGTCCCGGACGGCCCCGTCAACCAGGAATCGCTCTCCAACCGCGACGCCGGCGCCCCCTTGGGCAAGGAACTCGAGATCGCCGGGGTGCTCTCCGCGTTCAAGCGCAACCGGGTTAAGAACGTGGTCTGGCTGACGGCCGACGTGCACTACTGCGCCGCGCACCACTACTCGCCGGAGCGGGCCGCGTTCACCGACTTCGACCCGTTCTGGGAATTCGTGGCCGGACCCATCAATGCCGGCAGCTTCGGCCCGAACGCCCTGGACGGGACATTCGGGCCGGAGGTGGCGTTCTTCAAGGCCGGCGCCTACGCCAACGAATCCCCGCGCAGCGGCAAGAGCCAGTACTTCGGCCACGTGGATCTCGACGCCGACGACGTCTTCACCGCCAGCCTGCGCGACGCCAACGGCGCGGTGTTGTGGAGCAAGGCGCTGCAGCCGGAGCGGTAGCGCGGGGCCCGGGGCCAAGTAGCTGGCAGTTGTTGTCGTTTTGAGCCCGCGAAACGACAACTACTGCCAGTCAGTTGGAGCCGTCACGGAGCCGGTCAGGAAGCGAGCCGGGCCACGATTGCCGCGCTACGGGTCCGGATCGCGGCGAGGCCGTCAATCAGACCGCACAGGACAATGCCGGCGTCGGCCGCCTGGAGCGGGGAGTCCGGCGTGTTTAGCCCGTCGGCGCGGAGATTCACCAGAGATTCGACCAGCCGGAAGGCCAGCTCCCCGGTCTGCCCCGCGCCGGTCCAGCCGTTCGCGGGCAGGTCCGCCCCCAGCCGCCGGTACAGTCCCCGAAGTTCCTGCCGGTCGGCCATGAACCTCTCGAACCGTGTGCTGCGCGCCTCCGGTAGGTTGTAGAGCACCCCGAGGTTCCAGCGGGCGTTGCATAACTGGGTGCCGTCATAGAGGGCGACGGCGTGCAGCCGCGCGGCCACGGCCGCCGTCGGGCCGTCGCTGTCAATGCCTGGATCACCATCAATGACTGCAAGTTCGGGCACCTCCGCACCGACCCGGCGGGCAAAGGCGAGGCCGCCGGCCACCGTGCCCGCCAGCAGGACCTCCAGGATGTCGTCCTTGTGGTTGAAGTGGTGGTAGAGCGAGGACTGCCGGATCCCCACGGCCTCTGCGATGGAGCGGGTGGAGGTGTTGGCGTATCCCTGTGTGGTGAAGAGTTCGGCGGCGGCGTCGAGGATTTCCTCACGGGCGGTGGCTCCCGGTCGGGAGGGTTGCTGCTTGCGGGGGCGGCCTGGCCCGGTTGTGGTCACGGCATCATTCTTGCACCCCATCGGGGCCCATCGGGGGGTCGCCGGCGCCGCCTGCAAGGCGGTGAGCACACGGAAACACGACGGAAATATCCTGTCTATCCACCTTTTACACCGGGGAAACGAGTTCGGGACCTTCGGCTGGAAAACTATCAATTGACCGGTATTACGCACCCTAGGGCCAGCGCTGCCTTTGCCGGGACGCACCAAATCCACCGCCGTTCCAGCCCCGGAGATTCCGATGACAACCACAGTTCTTCCCTCATCCGCGCAGACGGATGACGCAGACCTTACGTCGCTTGGCTACGAGCCCTCCCTGCACCGCAAGTTGGGCCGTTACGCGTCCTTCGCGGCAGGCTTCTCCTTTGTGTCCATCCTGACCACCATCTTCCAGCTCTTCGCGTTCGGCTACTCCTTCGCCGGCCCGGCGTTCTTCTGGACCTGGCCGGTGGTGCTGATCGGCCAGCTGCTGGTGGCCCTGAACTTCGCCGAACTCGCAGCCCGCTACCCGCTCTCCGGGGCGGTCTACCAGTGGGCCCGGCGGGTGGGCGGCGAGACGGTCGGCTGGTTCGCCGGCTGGTTCATGGCCCTGGCGCAGGTGGTCACGGCCGCCGCGGCCGCCATCGCCATGCAGGTGGTGCTGCCCCAGCTCTGGGACGGGTTCCAGCTGGTGGGCGGCGACCCAGCGCTGAACACCACCACCGGTGCCGCTAACGCCGTCGTTCTTGGGGCCATCCTGCTGGTGGTCACCACCGTGATCAACTCCCTGGGTGTCAAGCTGATGGCCCACGTGAACTCGGTGGGCGTGACCTGCGAGATCGTTGGCGTCGCCGCCGTGATCCTGGCGCTCGTCACCGCCGCCCAGCGCGGGCCCGACGTTGTGATGGACACCACCGTCATCGCCGGCTCCGACCTCGGCGCGGTCGGCGCGTTCATGGTCTCGGGCCTGATGGCCGCCTACGTTATGGTGGGTTTCAACTCCGCCGGGGAACTCTCCGAGGAGACCATGTCACCGCGGCGCACCGCACCGCGCACCATCCTCTCGGCGCTGATCATCTCCGGCATCGGCGGGGCGCTAATGATCGTGACCGCCCTGATGGCCGCACCCAGCCTCGACGACGGCCGCCTCGCCACCGAGGGCCTGCCCTATGTGCTGACCGCGGTCTTGGGCACCTTCTGGGGCAAAGTGCTCCTGGTGGACGTGGCCGTCGCCATCTTCGTCTGCACCCTGGCCATCCAGACAGCCGGATCGCGCCTGGTCTTCTCCATGGCCCGCGACGGAAAACTCCCCGCCTCGGCGCTGCTGTCCTCCGTCCACCCCACCCGCGGCACCCCGATGTGGCCCTCCATCGCCATCGGCGGCCTTGCCGTGGGCGTGCTCGCCATCAACGTCGGCAACGCCGCCCTCTTCACCACACTCTGCAGCGTCTGCATCGTCATGGTGTACATCGCCTACCTCTTGGTCACGGTGCCGCAGCTCATCAACCGCCTCCGCGGCGACTGGGACCGGGTGGGCCAGACCATGCCGGCTGGACTGTTTTCGCTGGGACGCTGGGGCCTGCCCATCAACATCCTCGCGGTCCTCTACGGAGCCGTGATGGTGGTCAACCTCGCCTGGCCCCGGCCCGAGGTCTACGACCCCTCCGGCGAAAACGGGATCCTGCTCTATTCCGCCCCGCTGATGGTGGTCATCGTGCTCCTGCTCGGTCTGTGGGTCCGCCGCTCCGGCGCCCGCCGGGCCAGCCCCGACGTCCTCTGAGCCCGGCGCCCGGCGCCCGGCCCACCGCCCGCGAACTCCCCGCCCCACTTCAGGATTGATATGACACAGACCACCGAAACACCAGCCACCGCCACCACCGCTGGAGCCCGCGCGCACGCCCGGGAGCAGCACGGCCGCACCGCCGACACCATGCGGCACGTGCCGGCCGCCTCTGCCCCGGCACGGCTCACCGCCGGCCTGCCCGGCCCGGCCGTGGACCGCCTGAGCTGGGCCGAATCCGTGGCGTTCGGCCGCTACACCGCCCTGCCGCTGGCCCGGGGCACCCGGATCCGGCTTACCGACACCGACGGCGACGCCTGCGTCCACGTCCTGCTCTACCGGAGCGGAGCACTGCACGAACGGCTCAATGTGGCGGACACCGTCAAGGTTCCGTGGCAGGCTTACCCCACCGCCGGGCACCCGCTGCTTTCCGACGCCGGCCGGCTGATGGGCACGATCGTGTCCGACACGTCCGCCCGCCACGACGCCCTGACCGGCACCACCACGCTGGCCGGGAACACCTCCCGCTACGGCGCCGGAACCGTCCACAGCAGCTCGCCCGCAGGGAGGGAACTGCTGACCTTGGCCGCCCTCAAGCAGGGGCTCGGCGCCCGGGACGTGGCGCCGTCGATCTCCCTCTTCAAGGGCATCCGGGTGGACCCGGACGGCAGCATCCGGTTTACCGGTGCCGCCGGAGCCGGTGCCGCCGTCGAGATCCTCCTGCAGATGGACGCCGTGGTGCTCCTGGCCAATACCGCCCACCCGCTGGATCCTCGGCCTGACTTCACGGGAACCGCCGTCGACGTCGTCGCCTGGCACGCCCCGGAAGACCTCCGCCTGCTCGCGGAGGGACTCCTGGCCGGGCCGCTGGCCCCCGAACACCGGCAGGCACTGAACAACACCGACCACGACCTCACCGCAAGGACCTCCCGATGAAAACCGCCACCGAACCCCGGACAGCCCCGGCCGCCACTCCGGCCGCCCGCCAGACAGCGCTCGCGGACGGAGCCGTCATCCTGGACGAATACGTCGAAGCGCGCGGCCCCTGGTCCGGCGTCGTGGCCGCCGGCGACGTGCTGACCATCGTCGACCTGGACGGCAACCAGGCCGTGGACTGCCTGCTCTACGCGGCGGACGACACTGACGTGCGTTACTCCGCCGCCGTCACCCTCGCCGCGCAACGCTCCATTGTGCTGACCACCGGATCCGCGCTCCGCTCAGACACCGGCATGCCGCTGATGACCGTGGTGGCGGACGAGGTGGGCGTGCACGACACCATCGGCGGGGCCTGCTCGCAGGAATCCAACACGCTGCGCTACGGCCAGCACACTCGCGAACAGCACGCCTGCGTGGAGAACTTCCTGATCGAGGCATCCCGCTGGGGCCTTGGCAAGCGCGACCTGGTCTCCAACATCAACTGGTTCATGAACGTCCCGGTGGACCCGGACGGGGCCCTCGGCATCGTGGACGGCCTCTCCGCGCCCGGTAAACGGGTGGCCCTCCGGGCCGAGGTCGACAGCCTGGTGCTGGTGTCTAACTGCCCGCAGATCAACAACCCGTGCAACGGCTTCAACCCCACGCCAGTGCGCATGATCGTCACCCGACCGGAGGCTGCCCTGTGAGCACTTTTGAAACGCAGAACCGCTTCGATACGCCACTGTTCGACACCCTACTGGTCGCCAACCGCGGCGAAATCGCCTGCCGCATCATCGACTCCGCCCGCAGGATGGGCCTGCGCACGGTGGCCGTCTTCTCCGAGGCGGACCGCGGCGCCCGGCACGTGAAGCTGGCTGACGAGGCCGTGCTTCTGGGCCCCGCCCCGGCCAAGGACTCTTACCTCAAGGTCGAGGCCCTGCTCGCGGCGGCCGCGGCCACTGGCGCCGGGGCCATCCACCCCGGCTACGGGTTCCTCTCGGAGGACGCGGGGTTCGCCGAGGCCGTGGAAGCCGCCGGGCTGGTCTTTGTAGGCCCGACACCGGAACAACTCCGGATTTTCGGGACCAAGCACACCGCCCGCGACGCCGCCCGGGCCGCCGGCGTGCCCATGATCGCCGGCTCCGGCCTGCTCCCGGACACCGACGCTGCCGTGCTGGCGGCACGGGAGATCGGGTTCCCGCTCATGCTCAAGGCCACCGGCGGCGGCGGAGGGATCGGGATGACCGTGTGCCGTAACGAGGACGAGCTCACTGCAAGCTACCCCCGGGTTGCCCGCCTCGCCGGTGCGAGTTTCAGCACCGCCGGCGTGTTCGCCGAGCGCTACGTGGAGAATGCCCGGCACGTGGAGGTGCAGATCTTCGGCGACGGCGCGGGCAGGGTGGTGAGCCTGGGGGACCGGGACTGCTCGCTGCAGCGCCGGCACCAGAAAGTGCTCGAGGAAGCGCCTGCGCCCGACCTGCCTCCAGCGCTCCGGGACGAACTGCACCGCAGCTCCCGGGCGCTCTGTGCCTCCTTGGAATACCGCTCCGCCGGAACCGTCGAGTTCGTCTACGACCCGGTCCGCCGGGAAGCCTCGTTCCTCGAGGTCAACGCGCGGCTCCAGGTGGAACACCCCGTCACGGAAGCTGTGACCGGCGTCGACCTCGTCGAATGGATGCTGCGGCTCGCCCAGGGCGGCACCGAAGCGGCCGGTGTGCTGGCCGGGCGTCCGGACGGCCTCCCGGTCTCCGGCTACGCCGTCGAGGCCCGGCTCTACGCCGAGGACCCGGCCCGGAACTTCCAGCCGAGCTCCGGGACCGTGACCAACGCCGCGTACCCCGCCGACGACGGCGTGCGGGTCGACGCCTGGGTGGAAACCGGCAGCGAGGTCTCCACCAGCTACGATCCTCTCCTGGCCAAAATCATCACCACCGGCGCGGACCGCAACCAGGCCTTCGACCGGCTCGGTGCCGCGCTGAAAGCCACCCGGATTGACGGCATCGAAACCAACCTGGGCATGCTCCGGGCCGTGACCGGCCTGGACGTGGTCCGCCGCGCCGCCCACTCCACCGGCACCCTGAACGACCTGGGCGACCCGGAACCCCGGATTACCGTGGAACGGCCCGGCCTGCAGACCTCCGTCCAGGACTGGCCCGGACGCGCCGGCCTGTGGCAGGTGGGCGTCCCGCCGAGCGGACCCATGGACGACCTGTCCTTCCGGCTCGGCAACCAGGCCCTCGGCAACCCCGAAGGGGCCCCCGGGCTCGAATTCACCATGACCGGGCCCAGCCTGCACTTCAGCCACGCCACCACCGTGTGCGTGGCCGGGGCCCCCACCACGCTTACCGTGGACGGCACCGCCGTGCCGGCCTGGGAGCCGGTGACGGTGCCTGCAGGAGGGACGCTCGACGTCGGCACCGCCGAAGGGTCGGGCCTGCGCGGCTACATCCTGTTCCAGGGCGGGCTCGACGTGCCGCAGTACCTGGGCAGCGCCTCCACCTTCACCCTGGGCCAGTTCGGCGGCCACGGCGGCCGGGTGCTGCGCTCCGGCGACGTGCTGCGGGCGGTGAACCCTGACGCGGCTGCTGAATCACCCGCGTCGGGCCGTTCCGGTCCCGTGCCGCCGGACAGCAGACCCGTGCTGACCTCCACCTGGGAGCTGACCGTTGTAGAAGGACCGCACGGCGCCCCCGAGTTCTTCCAGCGCGAGGACATCGAGGACCTCTACGCCGCCAGCTACGAGGTGCACTTCAACTCCGCCCGCACCGGCGTCCGGCTCATTGGGCCCCAACCGCGGTGGGCCCGCAACGACGGCGGCGAGGCAGGACTGCACCCGTCCAACATCCACGACACCGCCTACTCGGTGGGCGCCCTGGACTTCACCGGCGACACCCCCATCCTGCTCGGCCCGGACGGCCCCAGCCTGGGCGGCTTCGTCTGCCCCGTGACCGTCGTGACCGCCGACCGCTGGAAGCTCGGCCAGCTCCGCCCGGGCGACACCGTCCGGTTCGTCCCCGTGCCAGCGTCCCGGGCGCCGTCGGCCATGGACCTGGGATCGGGCCGGCAGCTGGTGCTGCCGGGGCACGCCGGCTGGCCCGGTGCCGGCGCCACGTCGTCCGCGGTAATCCGCCGCGGGGACGGCGACGACGGCGTGCTGGGCAGGGTGCCCGAGGCCCCCGGGCGGCCCGCCGTCACCTACCGGCGCTCCGGGGACGACAACCTGCTGGTCGAGTACGGCGACATGGTCCTGGACCTCGGCTTGCGGGCCCGCGTCCACGCCCTGCACCAGCACCTCGACCAGCTCCGACTACCCGGCATCGTGGATCTGACGCCGGGGATCCGGTCCCTGCAGATCAAGGTGGACCCGGCCGTCCTCCCAACACAGCGCCTGCTGGGCCTGGTGCAGGAAATCGAAGCCGCGCTGCCGGCCAGCTCGGAGCTGGTAGTGCCCAGCCGCACCGTGCGCCTGCCGCTGTCCTGGGATGACCCGGCCACCCGCGAGGCCATCCAGCGCTACATGGCCGGCGTCCGGGACGACGCGCCCTGGTGCCCGTGGAACATCGAGTTCATCCGGCGCATCAACGGCCTGGAGTCCGTGAACGATGTCTTTGACACCGTCTTCGACGCCGAATACCTGGTCCTTGGGCTGGGGGACGTGTACCTGGGCGCCCCCGTGGCCACACCGCTGGACCCCCGCCACCGCCTGGTTACCACCAAGTACAACCCGGCCCGGACCTGGACACCGGAAAACGCCGTCGGCATCGGCGGGGCCTACATGTGTATCTATGGCATGGAAGGCCCCGGCGGCTACCAGTTCGTGGGCCGGACCACCCAGGTGTGGTCCCGCTACGCCGATTCCGCGCCCTTCGAACCGGGCTCACCCTGGCTGCTCCGGTTCTTCGACCGCATCTCCTGGTACCCGGTCAGCCCGGAAGAACTGCTGGACCTGCGCGCGGACATGGCCGCTGGCCGGGGACGCGGCGTCGACATAGAGGAGGGCACCTTCTCCTTGGCCGAGCACCAGGACTTCCTGGCCCGCAACAGCGAGTCCATCGCAGTGTTCCGCGCACAGCAGGCCGCCGCGTTCGCCGTCGAGCGCCAGGAGTGGGCGGACGCCGGCGAGTTCGACCGCGCGGACGCGGCAGCCGCCGTCGTTCCCGACGCCGACGAGCTGGTGGTGCCCGACGGCGCCACCTTGGTGGCCGCCCCGTTCGCCGCGAGCGTATGGAAAGTGGACGTCAAGGCGGGGGACTACGTGGTGAAGGGCCAGCCGCTGGTGTCCCTGGAGGCAATGAAGATGGAAACGGTGCTGACCGCTCCCTCCGACGGGGTGGTGCACCGGGTGCTGCCGGTGGCCGGCTCCCAAGTGGTGGGCGGCGAAGCCCTGGTGGTCCTGGAACTTCCCGGTGAGAAACACCACGACCAACCCAAAGACAAGGAACTGGAAGGTGCTGCAGCATGAAGACGGTAAACGGCGGCGCGGCTGCCCGGGTACGGTCGGCGCTCGCCGCCATCGAGGCCGTGGACCGGCCGGAAATCTGGATCGCCCTCCGTCCTGCCGAGGAGCTGTTGGCCGAGGCCGCGCGGATCGATGACGCGGTGACCGCCGGGGCGGATCTGCCCTTGGCCGGACTGCTGCTCGCCGTGAAGAACAACGTTGACGTGGCCGGGATCGACACCACTGCGGCGTGCCCCGGCTTTGCCTATCGGCCGAAGCAGGACGCCGAGGCGGTGGCCCGGCTGCGGGCAGCGGGAGCGGTGGTGGTGGGAGCCACCAACCTGGACCAATTCGCCACCGGGCTCGTGGGGACCCGCAGCCCGCATGGCGCGGTCCGTGACGCCCGCCGCCCGGACCGGATTTCCGGCGGGTCCAGCTCCGGCTCCGCGGTGGCCGTGGCCCTGGGACTGGTGGACATCGCCATCGGCACCGATACCGCCGGATCTGGGCGCGTTCCGGCAGGGTTCCAGGGCATCGTGGGCATCAAGCCCACACTGAACATGGTCTCCACCGCCGGAGTGGTGCCGGCTTGCCGGTCATGGGATGCCGTGACCATTTTCGCCCGGGACCTGGCCATGGCCGAGCTGGCCATGGGCATCATGGCCGGCGGCGCGCGCCGGTGGCCTTCAGGTGTCCGGCTGGCTGCGCCCGCCCGGGCACGCGTCGCCTACCCGTCCAGCCTCCCGGAGCTCCCGCAGGCCTGGGCAGACGAGTTCGGCCGCCAGATCACCCGGCTCCGGGCCGCCGGCGTGGAGGCCGAGCCCATCGACTTCGACGTTTTCCTCGAGGCCGCGCGTCTGCTGTACGACGGCGGCCTGGTGGCTGAGCGTCATGCCGCTGTCGGGGAGTTCGTGGACGCCGCCGGGAGCAGCCCGGGAAATCCCGCGGAGCCGGATCCGGGACTGGATCCGACGGTGGCTGGGATTGTGCACCGCGCAGGCCTGGTGGCTGCGTCCCGTTATGTGGCGGACACCGCCCGGCTTGACGGACTGAAGCGGCAGGCGATGGCTCGGCTGGAGGGGTTTGATGCCCTGGTGGTCCCCACTGCGCCGTTCCACCCGAGCCTGGCTGATGTCGCGGCCAACCCCCTGGGGGTGAATTCAAAGCTGGGCACGTACACGAATTTCTGCAACCTGTTCGATTTGTGTGCCGTGGCCGTGCCGGCCGGCGTAGTGGATGGGGCCCAGTTTGGGCTCACCGTGGTGGGGCGCACCTTCGAAGACGCGGTCGCGGCCGACGTCGCCGGCATCATCGAAGCGACCCCGCTGCCGCCTGCGTCGTTTGCGGCCGGTGCTGCTGCCGCGCTTCCGTCCCGGCCGCGGCTGCCCTGGCCAGTCCGGGCGGGTGCGGCCGCGGTTCCGTTGGTGGTGGTGGGGGCGCACCGGAAGGGCCAGCCGCTGGCGCACCAGGTCGAAGCCCTGGGCGCCGCCTGGGACGGGCAGGTGCGGACCGCGGCCCGCTACCGGATGGTGTCGCTGGATACGCAGCCGCCGAAGCCCGGCGTCTACCGCTCGGAGGACGGCGCGGAACTGGCGGCCGAGCGATGGCTCCTGTCGGAGGCGGCACTGGGGCAGTTCCTGGCGGCCCTGCCGGAGCCCATGCTGCTCGGATCCGTGCGCCTGAATGACGGCACAACCGCCGTCGGCTTCGCCTGTGATGCGGTGGCCGCTATGAACGGTACAGATATCACCCGGTATGGGGACTGGTTAATTGCGCTGGAAGCGGTGCGGTCAGGAACGGCCGGGGCCGGGCAGGACGGGGGTGGGCATCACACGCCGGCCGGGGCCGGGCAGGGAGCCCCTGGACGGGAATCGACCCGGCCGGAGCCGTCCGGAAGCACCGGACTACATGGCGTCCTCCGTGAGGCGCTCATAACCGGATTTGGCCGGGGGCTTTGGTCGGGCGCCAGCCGGAGGTAGCAGCGAGCCGGCTTCCCGGGACAGTCCCGTTGCCCCGGGAAGCCGGCATGCACGGCGGCACCAGGCCCCAGGTCCTAGCCGAGGGAGCGTCAACGATGGATAGGAGCGGCAATGCCCAACCTTAGGAAGTGGGGATCCTGGATCCTCTACGGCTCAGACCCGCGTAGCGGAGGGGAGACGCCGGCGGCCGTTGCGCAGGAAACTGACCTGCACTACTGCTGGCTGCTGCCCGGAGACCTCTGCATTGTTCCCTCTCCTTCAACTACGGCCCTGCGGCGGCCGCCGCAGGGGTAGGCACGGGGCGAGCCGCGGTTTGTCTTTGGCTTGTTCTGGTTCAGCCGCGGGCGCCCGTCACCCCGCCTTGAACTCGAAGGCCAACTGGATTTCTACCTCCACATCGTCGCCGGCGTGAATACCAGCCGCCGTCCGGATGTCTTTCTTCACCGGGAGGAGGTACGAGTTGCTTTTGCTGTCCGGGAAGAGCGACGTCGACCAGCGGGTCCCGGCGATGCGGGCGAGCACCTTCACCGAGCCGAAGCCCTTCCGGAACGGGGCTGCCTCTACCCTGAGCTGCTCGGCCAGGTCCGGCGGCAGTGTGATGAAGTGCCAGCCCGCCTCACCGGGGTAGTGCCAGAGCTCGCCACGGAACACGTACGACGTCGTCACCCCCTGAGTATGGCACCGCACGTCCTTCGACTGTGTGACCGTTGCTATGCCCCCGAAGCGGGCCCAGCTGGCCTTGGACCTCTGGCACAATGGCCGTCATGCAGCCCGCGGACCCCGCCATCCTGAATTCCGTCCCCGCCGTCGACCTACGGATCAGCATCCAAGGCACGGAGCCGGAGATCTGGCGGCGCCTCCTCGTGCCGGAAACTGTCACCGTCCCGCAGTTCCACGAGGCCATCCAGCGGGCCTTCGGCTGGCGGGACCAGCATCTGTACGGGGTCCGCTGCGTCGACCGCCACGGCGAACCCCGGATCATTGTGGGCCCCGACGAGGCGGTGGAGGACTCCGGCGCCGAGCCGGCGTCCGGCGTCGTCCTCTGTGAACTGGTGGATGCAACGGGCCCCTCGCCCCAGGTGTTCGAGTACGAATACGATTTTGGCGATTCCTGGACGCACACGGTCGAACTGGTGGGGCCCGCGCTGCTCCCCGAGGGCAACATCAGGTGTGTGGCGGGTGCCAACCGCGGGCCGGTGGAGGACTCCGGCGGGATTGGCGGGCACCGCCACCTGGCCGAGGTGCTCGCGAATGAGAAGCACCCGGAGCACCACGACGCGGCCATGTGGTTCTACGAGGTCACCGGCGAGTGGACATCCACGTTCGATGTCACCGCATTTGACCTCGACGCCGTCAACCGGAGCCTCCGCCGTCTCAGCCTGCAGCTGTGGCCGCGGCCGGTCACCTCGGCGGAGCGGGACGCCGTGCTCCGCCCGGTCCTGTGGCTCCTGGAAAATGCTGCGGGGGATGGGCTGGAACTGACGAAGGACGGCTACCTGAAGCCGGCAATGGTCCGCCGCACGCTGGAAGAGCTCGGCTGGAGCGACGAAATCATAGGCAAGGGCAACCGGGAGTCCCATACCCCCGAGGTACTGGACCTCCGCCTGCAGCTGCTCACGTGGAAACTGCTGCGCAAACGCAACGGCAGGCTGGTACTTGGCTCGCTGGGCAAGCTCGGCCTGGCCGATCCGGACCAACTGTGGGACTACCTGGTGCAGGCCATCGGCGCCCCGCAGCACGACGCCGTGAAACTCATGACGCGGCTGGCAGCGCACTGGGCCGTCCAGGGATTCGAGCCCTCCTATTCCATCCGCGACGAGGTCATCATCAGCGCGCTCGAGGCCTCCGGCTTCGTGACCCGCTCCGGCGACCCAATCCCCGCCGAGTGGGTGCGGGACATCGACCGCACGGTGCGGCAGTCCCTGGACCGCCTCCAGCTCACGCTTCCCGGGGAGCGCTTCCGGCTGCGAGAGCGGGAACTGTCCGACGGCGGCCTCAAGTTCCTGCTCGAGGTCCAGGCAAAGCTGGGGGACCGGTAGCCTGCCGGGCAGACCGTTGTCACCATAGGTGAACTGTGCTTCACTTATTTTGTGGAGGGGAGTATCCCCGGATGATCCGTCGTCAATACGGCCGCACCTGAGCGGCCCGGCGGACAGGCCCCGAGGGGCCGGGAGAGACCTCCGGTTGGTTGAACTGACTGGAAGCGGGTACTCCTCACGAATGTTCCCTTGTGGGCCTGGCTGGCCGTCCTTGGTGTAATCGTCCTGATGCTGGTGGTGGACCTGTTTGCGCACCGCAAAGCACACGTGATCGGTGTCCGCGAAGCGGCACTGTGGTCGGCCGTCTGGGTGGCGTTCGGCGTCGGCTTCGGCGCCTTGGTGTGGCAGTTGTACGGGGCCGAATTCGGTCAGCAGTACTTCGCCGGCTACCTGATCGAAAAATCCTTGGCAGTGGACAACGTCTTCATCTGGGCGATCATCTTCACGTACTTTGCCGTGCCCCGCGAATACCAGCACCGGGTGCTGTTCCTCGGCGTCCTGGGCGCCCTGGTGTTCCGCGGCCTCTTCATTGCCGCGGGCTCGGCAATCATCGCCAGCGCAGGGTGGGTGCTGTACCTCTTCGCGGCGTTCCTGCTCTTCACCGGCTACCGGATGATCCGTGACCGCAACGACCACGTTGATCCCGAAAGGTCCCGGGCGCTGAATCTCTTCCGCCGGCGGGTTCCCATGACGGAGAAGTTCCACGGCCAGCGCCTGCTGGTCCGCAAGCGCGGCGCCGTGCTAGCCACCCCGCTGCTCGCCGTTCTGGTCCTGGTTGAAGTCACCGACATCATCTTCGCCGTGGACTCGATCCCCGCGATCTTCGCCGTCACCGACGAGGTGTTCCTGGTCTTCACCGCTAACGCCTTCGCCATCCTGGGGCTCAGGGCCATGTACTTCCTGCTCGCGGACCTGATCCACCGCTTCATCTACCTCAAGATCGGCCTGGCTGTTGTCCTGGTCTGGGTCGGCATCAAGATGCTCCTCAAAATCGACGTCTACCACATCCCCACCACGCTGTCCCTGGGTGTCATCGCCACCATCTTGGGTGCGGCCATCGGTGCGAGCCTATGGGCCACCCGTGGCCAGGAGCGGAAGGCGCCGGCGGCGCCGGCGCGGCCTCCGTTCGGAACAGCCTCGCCCGCGGAAATCGCCGAGCTGGAACCACTGTGGCGGCGGCGCCGCTCCAGTTCGGCAACCACGACGGCGGGCGGCCCACACGACGGCGGGGAAGGTGACGGGCACGACGGCGGGGACGACGGCGCTGTCCCGCACGTACCGGCCAAAGGCGGGCAGACATGAGCGAGGCCCTTCGTCCGCCGGATTTTGCGGGCGCTCCGGTTCCTCCGGGAACTGAGCGCCCACAGTGGACCTTCCTCACGAACCACGGGCATGTCCTGCGGGCAGTGGCGGCCGACCCCCACGCCCGCGTGACGGAGATCGCCGCTAGGGTCTGCATCACCCCGCGCTCCACCCTGCAAATCCTCAAGGATCTCGAAGACGGCGGGTACCTGCACCGCCGGCGGGACGGCCGGCGGACCAGCTACGCCATCGAGCCGCACCAGCACTTCCGCCACCCCGCCGCCGCAAGCCGCGAGATCGACGGCCTGATCGGGCTCTTCCAAGATCCGGCCCCCGCGGCCCGGGCGGAACCGCCGGAGGGGACCCGGATGTGATCCACTCCATAAACGCCCGACGCCGGCCACCTGGCCCCTTCGCGGCCGTTGCGGGGGCCGGAATCCGCGCAATTCCGGCGAATGTGACGCTGCGGGACCTCTCTGGGGGGCCGATTTGTTTGGGGTCGGGTTGGTGTGTAAAGTAGTTCGAGTCGCCGCCGCTGATGCGGAGAGAAAGCGACCGACCCCCTGATAAACAGCCAGAAAATGGTTCGCAAATTTGCGTGCCGAATAATGGCGGGGACCTGCTGTGCGGGACTGGAAATCGCGGAAACGCCGATTTGCCAAGGACCTGCTGTGCGGGTAAGTTTGAAAAGTTGCTCCGGAGCGATCCGCGGCCCTGAGGGGTTGTGGTGGTGCCGGGTGTGTCTGTTGTTTGAGAACTCAATAGTGTGCCAAGTTTGTTGATACCAATTTTTTGTATTGAATTGGTTGATTGTGCCGGATTGTCCACCCCGTGGATGGTCTGGTGTTTTTAGCTGGTTTCAAATTTTGTGCAGTGTGTGTTCCCGTTTTCCCGGGGGCGGATGCTGTGTCTGTTTTTCTTCAACGGAGAGTTTGATCCTGGCTCAGGATGAACGCTGGCGGCGTGCTTAACACATGCAAGTCGAACGATGATCCGGTGCTTGCATCGGGGATTAGTGGCGAACGGGTGAGTAACACGTGAGTAACCTGCCCTTAACTCTGGGATAAGCCTGGGAAACTGGGTCTAATACCGGATATGACTCCTCATCGCATGGTGGGGGGTGGAAAGCTTTATTGTGGTTTTGGATGGACTCGCGGCCTATCAGCTTGTTGGTGAGGTAATGGCTCACCAAGGCGACGACGGGTAGCCGGCCTGAGAGGGTGACCGGCCACACTGGGACTGAGACACGGCCCAGACTCCTACGGGAGGCAGCAGTGGGGAATATTGCACAATGGGCGCAAGCCTGATGCAGCGACGCCGCGTGAGGGATGACGGCCTTCGGGTTGTAAACCTCTTTCAGTAGGGAAGAAGCGAAAGTGACGGTACCTGCAGAAGAAGCGCCGGCTAACTACGTGCCAGCAGCCGCGGTAATACGTAGGGCGCAAGCGTTATCCGGAATTATTGGGCGTAAAGAGCTCGTAGGCGGTTTGTCGCGTCTGCCGTGAAAGTCCGGGGCTCAACTCCGGATCTGCGGTGGGTACGGGCAGACTAGAGTGATGTAGGGGAGACTGGAATTCCTGGTGTAGCGGTGAAATGCGCAGATATCAGGAGGAACACCGATGGCGAAGGCAGGTCTCTGGGCATTAACTGACGCTGAGGAGCGAAAGCATGGGGAGCGAACAGGATTAGATACCCTGGTAGTCCATGCCGTAAACGTTGGGCACTAGGTGTGGGGGACATTCCACGTTTTCCGCGCCGTAGCTAACGCATTAAGTGCCCCGCCTGGGGAGTACGGCCGCAAGGCTAAAACTCAAAGGAATTGACGGGGGCCCGCACAAGCGGCGGAGCATGCGGATTAATTCGATGCAACGCGAAGAACCTTACCAAGGCTTGACATGAACCGGTAATACCTGGAAACAGGTGCCCCGCTTGCGGTCGGTTCACAGGTGGTGCATGGTTGTCGTCAGCTCGTGTCGTGAGATGTTGGGTTAAGTCCCGCAACGAGCGCAACCCTCGTTCCATGTTGCCAGCGCGTAATGGCGGGGACTCATGGGAGACTGCCGGGGTCAACTCGGAGGAAGGTGGGGACGACGTCAAATCATCATGCCCCTTATGTCTTGGGCTTCACGCATGCTACAATGGCCGGTACAAAGGGTTGCGATACTGTGAGGTGGAGCTAATCCCAAAAAGCCGGTCTCAGTTCGGATTGGGGTCTGCAACTCGACCCCATGAAGTCGGAGTCGCTAGTAATCGCAGATCAGCAACGCTGCGGTGAATACGTTCCCGGGCCTTGTACACACCGCCCGTCAAGTCACGAAAGTTGGTAACACCCGAAGCCGGTGGCCTAACCCCTTGTGGGAGGGAGCTGTCGAAGGTGGGACTGGCGATTGGGACTAAGTCGTAACAAGGTAGCCGTACCGGAAGGTGCGGCTGGATCACCTCCTTTCTAAGGAGCACCTACAACAACCCCGCCAAGCCACAGTGTTTGTGTGGTGGTGTTGTCAGGAGTACGCCCGTTGCGCAGACGCAAGTTCTGCGGCGGGTGCTCACGGGTGGAATATCAACAAATAGCGGCCGCTGCGTTTCCTCCGGCACCAAGTACGGATCCACCCTTGTGTGGGTCCTGGAACGGTGTGTGAGGGTTCGGGCGGTTTAGTGTTTGGCACACTGTTGGGTCCTGAGACAACAGGACCGGTTGCCACGGCCTTCGGGTGGTGGTGTCCGGGACTTGTGTTTCTGGTTTCCCGGCTGCGACGTTTCATGCACTGTATGGGTCCCTTTGGGGTCCGGGTGTGTGGGGTGTGTGGTACGGGGTTGTTGTTTGAGAACTACATAGTGGACGCGAGCATCTTTTATAAGAAGCAATTTCCAAGAATATGAACCTGGATCTGGCTGCGCGTGATGGTGTCACTCTTTTGGGGTGGTGTTGTTGGGTGTGGTTGGTTTCGTGGTTCTCTCGAAATTACTCCTTGATCTTTTGTGGTCAAGTTTTTAAGAGCACACGGTGGATGCCTTGGCATTAGGAGCCGAAGAAGGACGTAGGAATCTGCGATAAGCCTGGGGGAGTCGATAACCGGACTGTGATCCCAGGGTGTCCGAATGGGGAAACCCCGCCAGACGCGCGAGTGATCTGGTGACCCGCATCTGAACACATAGGGTGCGTGGAGGGAACGCGGGGAAGTGAAACATCTCAGTACCCGCAGGAAGAGAAAACAATAGTGATTCCGTTAGTAGTGGCGAGCGAACGCGGATCAGGCTAAACCGTTCCATGTGTGATAGCCGGCGGGCGTTGCATGGTCGGGGTTGTGGGACTTTCCGTTCTGTCTCTGCCGGGACAGTGGGGTGAGAGCATGTACATAGGTGAACGGTCTTGAAAGGCCGGCCAGAGAGGGTGTGAGCCCCGTAACCGAAATGTAGTGTGCCGCCTGGGAAGTATCCCAAGTAGCACGGGGCCCGAGAAATCCCGTGCGAATCTGTCAGGACCACCTGATAAGCCTAAATACTCCCTAATGACCGATAGCGGACCAGTACCGTGAGGGAAAGGTGAAAAGTACCCCGGGAGGGGAGTGAAACAGTACCTGAAACCGTGTGCTTACAATCCGTCGGAGCCTCCGCAGCTTGCTGTGTTGGGGTGACGGCGTGCCTTTTGAAGAATGAGCCTGCGAGTTAGTGTTACGTCGCGAGGTTAACCCGTGTGGGGAAGCCGTAGCGAAAGCGAGTCTGAACAGGGCGTTGCAGTGGCGTGATCTAGACCCGAAGCGAAGTGATCTACCCATGGCCAGGTTGAAGCGACGGTAAGACGTCGTGGAGGACCGAACCCACTTCAGTTGAAAATGGAGGGGATGAGCTGTGGGTAGGGGTGAAAGGCCAATCAAACTTCGTGATAGCTGGTTCTCCCCGAAATGCATTTAGGTGCAGCGTTGCGTGTTTCTTACCGGAGGTAGAGCTACTGGATGGCTAATGGGCCCTACAAGGTTACTGACGTCAGCCAAACTCCGAATGCCGGTAAGTGAGAGCGCAGCAGTGAGACTGTGGGGGATAAGCTTCATAGTCGAGAGGGAAACAGCCCAGACCACCAACTAAGGCCCCTAAGCGTGTGCTAAGTGGGAAAGGATGTGGAGTTGCGAAGACAACCAGGAGGTTGGCTTAGAAGCAGCCATCCTTAAAAGAGTGCGTAATAGCTCACTGGTCAAGTGATTCCGCGCCGACAATGTAGCGGGGCTCAAGTACACCGCCGAAGTTGTGGCATTCAGATAGTAGCTAAGCCCTTGTGGTTCAGGCGTCTGGATGGGTAGGGGAGCGTCGTGTGGGCAGTGAAGTCGCGGTGGAAACCAGCGGTGGAGCCTACACGAGTGAGAATGCAGGCATGAGTAGCGAAAGACGGGTGAGAAACCCGTCCGCCGAATGATCAAGGGTTCCAGGGTCAAGCTAATCTGCCCTGGGTAAGTCGGGACCTAAGGCGAGGCCGACAGGCGTAGTCGATGGACAACGGGTTGATATTCCCGTACCGGCGAAAAACCGCCCATGCTGAACAGGGGATACTAACCGCCCGAGACCTGCCCGACACCCCTTGTGGGTGAAGGGTTTTGGTGGAGCGCGGGACCGAAACCTGGGAGGCAAGCGTATTAACAGGTGTGACGCAGGAAGGTAGCCGAGCCGGGCGATGGTTGTCCCGGTCTAAGGATGTAGGGCGAACGGTAGGCAAATCCGCCGTTCATGATGCCTGAGACCCGACGGGACCCCCGTATGGGGGGATTCGGTGATCCTATGCTGCCTAGAAAAGCATCGACGCGAGGTTTTAGCCGCCCGTACCCCAAACCGACACAGGTGATCAGGTAGAGAATACTAAGGCGATCGAGAGAATTATGGTTAAGGAACTCGGCAAAATGCCCCCGTAACTTCGGGAGAAGGGGGGCCCCTATCGTGATGGACACTTGCTGTCCGGAGCGTGCAGGGGCCGCAGAGACCAGGGGGAAGCGACTGTTTACTAAAAACACAGGTCCGTGCGAAGTCGCAAGACGATGTATACGGACTGACTCCTGCCCGGTGCTGGAAGGTTAAGAGGACCGGTTAGCCGCAAGGCGAAGCTGAGAATTTAAGCCCCAGTAAACGGCGGTGGTAACTATAACCATCCTAAGGTAGCGAAATTCCTTGTCGGGTAAGTTCCGACCTGCACGAATGGAGTAACGACTTCCCCGCTGTCTCAACCATAAACTCGGCGAAATTGCAGTACGAGTAAAGATGCTCGTTACGCGCAGCAGGACGGAAAGACCCCGAGACCTTTACTATAGTTTGGTATTGGTGTTCGGAGTGGCTTGTGTAGGATAGGTGGGAGACGTTGAAGCCCGGACGCCAGTTCGGGTGGAGTCATCGTTGAAATACCACTCTGGTCACTTTGGACATCTAACTTCGGCCCGTAATCCGGGTCAGGGACAGTGCCTGATGGGTAGTTTAACTGGGGCGGTTGCCTCCTAAAAAGTAACGGAGGCGCCCAAAGGTTCCCTCAGCCTGGTTGGCAATCAGGTGTCGAGTGTAAGTGCACAAGGGAGCTTGACTGTGAGAGAGACATCTCGAGCAGGGACGAAAGTCGGGACTAGTGATCCGGCGGTACATTGTGGAATGGCCGTCGCTCAACGGATAAAAGGTACCTCGGGGATAACAGGCTGATCTTGCCCAAGAGTCCATATCGACGGCATGGTTTGGCACCTCGATGTCGGCTCGTCGCATCCTGGGGCTGGAGTAGGTCCCAAGGGTTGGGCTGTTCGCCCATTAAAGCGGTACGCGAGCTGGGTTTAGAACGTCGTGAGACAGTTCGGTCCCTATCCGCTGCGCGCGCAGGAAATTTGAGAAGGGCTGTCCTTAGTACGAGAGGACCGGGACGGACGAACCTCTGGTGTGTCAGTTGTACTGCCAAGTGCACCGCTGATTAGCTACGTTCGGATGGGATAACCGCTGAAAGCATCTAAGCGGGAAGCTCGCTTCGAGATGAGATTTCCATACACCTTGCGTGTGAGAGGCCCCCAGCCAGACCACTGGGTTGATAGGCCGGATGTGGAAGCGAGGACTAACGACTCGTGAAGCTGACCGGTACTAATAGGCCGATAACTTACACCACACACCCCTCCCGCGAACCAACATCAAAAGGGGTTCGCACCACGGGAAGGGTACAAAGAAACAAGACTGCTTGCGTCCACTATGTGGTTCCCAAACAACAAACCCGTCGCCAGACGAAACGTTGCACAGGAACCAAAACAACTGAATACAACACCACAAGTTGTAACCACAGATTTCCCACCCCGGGCCGGCTTTCACAGCCCCAGGGTGCGGAGCAAGGGTTACGGCGGTCATAGCGTGGGGGAAACGCCCGGTCCCATTCCGAACCCGGAAGCTAAGACCCACAGCGCCGATGGTACTGCACCCGGGAGGGTGTGGGAGAGTAGGTCACCGCCGGACAACCATTACAGCCAGGCCCCGACACACACTGTCGGGGCCTGAGCCATTTAACGGCCAAAACTGAACCAGCCACGGAACACCGGACTGCCGTCCGGCGTTGGTTACCCTTGAGTAGCTTGACCCTTTGAAGCCACGACCACTGGAGACCCCATGACTGCACGGACGATCGTTATTACCGGCGCCAGCGACGGCATTGGTGCGTCAGCGGCGCGGGCGCTGGCCGCCCAAGGGGAGCACGTCGTCGTCGTCGGGCGTTCCGCGGAAAAGACCGAACGGATCGCGGCGGAGCTGGGTGCGGACTATTTCGTCGCCGACTTCGCGGACCTGGCGCAGGTCCGGCGGCTCGCGGCGCAGCTGAGGGAGAAGTATCCCCGGATTGACGTGCTGGCGAACAACGCCGGCGGGATCATGGGCGCCCGCGAGCTCACCGTGGACGGCCACGAGAAGACTTTCCAGATCAACCACCTGGCGCCGTTCCTGCTCACCACCGAGCTGATGGACGTGCTTACCGCCAGTGGGGCCACCGTCATCAATACCTCCAGCGCCGCCAACTCGCTGTACGGCCGGCTGGACATTGACGACCTGGAGGTTGCGAACAAGTACTCAGCCAACCTGGCCTACGGCAACGCGAAGCTCGAGAACATCCTCTTCACGGCGGAGCTGCACCACAGGTACCACGCGGCCGGCATCTCCACGGCGGCGTTCCACCCCGGCGTGGTGGCCACCAACTTCGCCGCAGACACCACCAGCCCCTTCCGCTTTATGTACCGCAGCTTCCTCAACCGGTTCATGCTGTCCCCGGAGCAGGGCGCAGAAACCCTGGTATGGCTCGCTACGGCCGTCCCGGGGCAGGAGTGGGCCTCCGGCGCGTACTACTTCAAGCGGGCCATCGCGAAGGGCAACAAGCAGGCCTACGACGCGGAGCTGGCCAGGGAGCTGTGGGAGCGCAGCGCGGCCATGGTGGCGCAGGACGTCGATAAGCTCGATCCCCGCAGCTAACAGGCAACGGACCGCGACGTTCCAGCCCAGTTACTAGGCATGGCAGCAGGCGAACGCCGCGCCAACTCGCGGCGGCCCAGGCGGTCGGCGTCCTGCTGAGGGAAGTAACCGGGCGAGAGCGTCAGCCCGTGGCCGCGCCGGAGATGCGGGAGCGTCGCGGGCACAGCAGCCGGATGTGCGGGAGCGTCGTGGCCACAGCAGCGGGAGGTGAGGGAGCGTCGGGGCCGCAGGTGCCGGATGTGAGGGAGCGTCGCGCGGGGTGCAACCGGAGCGGCTACCCCGCGGCTTCGACCTTGTCGATCGCGGTGAGGGCGCTTTCCATCGTGCCGGCCAGGTCGCTCGCCGGGGCGGGCTTGGCGAACAGGTAGCCCTGCAGAGAGTCGCAGCCCAGATCCATCAGGTACTTGGCCTGCGCGGCCGTCTCGATGCCCTCGGCGGTGACCTTCAGGCCCAGGTTCTGCGCGGCGTTGATCATGGTGCGGAAGAAGGGCAGGTGTTCCTTGCCGGTCTTGATCATTGCCACAAAGGACCGGTCGATCTTCACCTTGTCCAGCGGCAGCTCCTTAAGTCGGCCCAGCGTCGAGTAGCCAGTGCCGAAGTCGTCCATCGCGATCCGCACGCCGGCCTCGCGCAGCTGCCGGAGCTGGCGGAGTACGTCCGAATCGGCGTCGAAGAACACACTCTCGGTCAGCTCCAGCATCAGCTGGCGCGGGTCCACTCCGGTGGAGGCGACGATGCCCAGGACGTCGGTGGCGAAGTCGCGGTGCTGGAACTGCAGGCCGGAGACGTTCACGGCCACGCTGTACGCCGCGTCGCCGGCGAGCCACGGGCGGATCTCGGCGCAGGCGCGGCGCATCACCTCGTCGCCGATCTCCCGGATCAGCCCGCTCTGCTCAGCCACGGGCAGGAACTGGTTGGGCGGGACCAGCTTGCCGTGCCGCTCCCAGCGCGCGAACGCCTCGAACTGCACCACCGCCCCCAGCCCGGGGGACACCACGGGCTGGTAGTGCACCGAGATCTGGCCCAGCTCCACGGCCTGCCGCAGCCCGGTCTCACCCTGGGCCTTGTGCGCGGGGGTGTTGAGCATCTCCGGCCGGAACTGCAGCCAGGTGTTCTTCCCCGCGGCCTTGGCCGCCGTCATGGCCGAGTCCGCCTGCCGCAGCAGTTCGGCGCCGTCGTGCGTCTGCGGCGTCTTGGAGGCCAGGCCCATGCTCACCCCGGGACGCACCGTGGAACCGCCGATCCGCGCCGGGACGTACAGCGACTCGGAGATGCGCTTGGCGACGGCGCCGGCGTTGAGGCACTCGGTCAGCAGCACCACGAATTCGTCGCCGCCGAGCCGGGCCACGGTGTCGTGCGGCCGGACGCAGTTGCGCAGCCGGCTGGCCACCTCCACCAGCAGCTCGTCCGCGGCGGAGCGGCCCAGCATGTCGTTGTAGCTCTTGAAGTCGTCCACGTTCAGCAGCAGCACGTCCACCGGATCCGGCCGGCGCAGTGCCGCGGCGAGGCGTTCGTTGAACAGGGTGCCGTTGGGGAGCCCGGTCAGCGTGTCCCGCAGCACCGCGGCCTTCAACTGGTCGTCGTGCTCGGCAGGCGTGAGGCGGGGGAGGACGCCGGTGGTGCCGGGCACCAGTTCGGCCTCCAGTGAGGTGAACGTCCGACGGCGCGGGGCGGCGCCCGCCGTGGCGCCGGCGTCGAGCGGGGTTGCGGAGTGATTGGCGGCGGCCGAGGGCCCGGCCGCGGCCGGGCGGGCGGCAGCGGCAGCGGGGCGGACGGAGAGCGCGACGGCGGCGTCGCTCCCGGCGTTGCCTGCCGCGGCCGGCAGCGCGGCGCAGGTGATTTCCAGAGCGAACTCGGAGGCGTCGCCGCGGCGGCCCGCGCCGGCGAAGGGCGCCCTGGCGGCGGCGGTGCCGCGGCCAGCATCGCCGGCGGCCCCGGCGGTCAGGCCGGTGAGGAGCTGGTGGAAGTCCTCGCGGGAGGCTTCGGCCAGGAGCAGGCTGTAGTCGGCGCCGAGCAGTTGCGCCCGGGAGTAGCCGAAGAGCTGTTCGGCGGCGTTGTTCAGGAAGGAGATGGATCCGTCCGGGGCCAGCAGGACGAGGGCGTCGGGGCTGTGCTCCAGCACCGTTTGTGCGAATGCTGCGTCCATGATGTGTGTTGCCCCCAAAGCGATGGATCTGTGAATGGTGGCGCAACGCCGGGAACCGTTGGGGGTTCGCTGCGGCCCGCGCCTGCTGAAATCATATGTGCTCTGCTGCACAGTCTCATGCCGCCCCGAAGCTGATCGCGAAAGCGTCCGAATGTGTCGTCCGGGCGCCCGGACTCAGCCCAAGACTACAGCCCTCGCTACAGCGCGACGGCGGATTCCTGCAGCGCCTCGATTGCCTCCGCGGACTGGGCCACGGCCGCCTCCCGGCGCGCTTCCGGCACGGGCCGGGAGAACAGGTAGCCCTGCAGGGCGTCGCACTCGTGTTCCATCAGGTACCGGGCCTGGGTGGGGGTCTCGATTCCCTCCGCCGTCACCCGCAGGCCCAGGCTGTGCGCCATATGGATCATCGAGGTCAGGATCGGAAGCCGCTCCTCCCCGGTATGAAGCATGGACACAAACGACTTGTCGATCTTCACCGCGTCCACGGGGAGCTCCTGCAGCCGCCCCAGCGAGGAGTAGCCGGTGCCGAAGTCATCCAGCGCCACCCGGATCCCGGCCGCGCGCAGCGTGATCAGCTGCTGGATGACGTGGGAGTCGGGGTCGAAGAACACACTCTCCGTGACCTCGATGACCAGCTGGTGCGGATCCACCCGGCTCCACGCGGTAATGTCGAGCACCCGCTCGGCGAAGTCCTTGTGCTGGAGCTGTACGCCGGAGACGTTCACGGCCAGGGTCCGTCCGGGATCCTCGGCGAGCCAGGACTGCAGCTCGGCGCAGCTCTGCCGGAGCACCTCGGCCCCGATGTCCCGGATCAGGCCGCTGCGCTCGGCGGTCTGGATGAAGGCGTCCGGGGCCATGATTTCCCCGTCGCGTTCCCAGCGGGCCAGGGCCTCGAACTGCACCACTTCGCGCCGGTTGGTGGAGACCACGGGCTGGTAGAAGACGGTGATCTGGCCGAGTTCGACGGCGCGGCGCAGCCCCGCGGTCAGCTGGGTGCGTTCCAGCAGCGAGGCCAGCATCTCCGGCTGGAAGTGCACGTAGCAGTTTTTACCGGCCTCCTTGGCGGCGTACATGGCAACGTCCGCCTGCCGCAGTAGCTCGGAGGAGGACATGCTCTCCGTTCCGCGGGTCGCCACGCCCAGGCTGAGGCCCGGCCGCATCAGGGTCCCCTCAATCGAGACGGGGGCGTTCAGGGTGCTCACGATCCGCTGCGCCACGGCGTCGGAGTCGTTGCAGCCCACCAGCAGGACCACAAATTCGTCGCCGCCGAGGCGGGCCACGGTGCCGTGCGGTCCCACGCAGTTCTGCAGCCGCCGGGAAATCTCCACCAGCATCTGGTCCCCGGCGTGGTGGCCCAGGATGTCGTTGACTTCCTTGAAGTCGTCCAGGTCCAGCAGCAGCACGGCCACGGGGCCGGGAGACTCCAGAGCGGCGCTGGCGCGTTCGTTGTAGAGCATCCGGTTGGCCAGCCCGGTCAGCGGGTCTTGGAAGGCCAGGGCCTTGAGCTGGTCCGCCTGCTGGGCCAGCTCGTCGAGGGCGCGGCGGGCCTGGTCCTGTGCCATGGTGCGCGTAGTGACGTCGCGGAAGTTCCAGATCCGGCCCACCACCTCGTCCGCGACCTTTTGCGGGCGCGAATACAGTTCCACGGTGCGGCCGTCCTGGAACTCCAGCAGGTCCTGGCTGTGCAGCTCGTGATTGGCGTACAGCTCGGCGACCTTGGCCTTGAAGGAGTCCGGGTCCACCAGCTGCTTGGCGATGAATTTAACCAGCGCGTAGGCGTCATCTTCGGCCAGGATCTCCCGCGGCATGCCCCACAGCCGGAGGTATTGTTCGTTGACGCCGGTGATCTGGCCGGTGTTGGACACCACCACAATGCCGTCCGCCGTCGTCTCCAGCGTTGCGTCGAGGAGCGAGACGGCGTGGCGGCGTCCGGCGTCGTCGTCCTGGCGGTGGGTGGTCTCGCGGACGGCGACGGCCATTGAAGTTTCGGTCCGGGTGGTGACCAGCGAGCAGGTCAGTTCCAACGGGATTTCGGTGCCGTTGCGGTGCAGCCCGACGGCGGGGAAGGGTTTGGTGCCGAAGGTGCCGGCGCGGCCGAGGCGGCTCAGGACCCGCAGGAACCCGCCGCGGTCATCCTCCACCAGCAGGCGGGTGTGCACGTGGCCGACCAGCTGCTCCGAGGAGTACCCGAAAAGGCGTTCGGCGGCCGGGTTGAGGAAGGCGATGGTGCCGTCGGTGCTGAGCAGCAGCAACCCGTCAGGGCCCTGCGCCAGCAGGGTCTCCGCCAGTCCTTGTTCCACGTCGATGCCAGCCCCCAGACGGTTGATGATCCGTTCCACCGACAGGGCGGTGGTCATTAAACTTCAAGCATCATAGGGCCATGAGACCCAAATCACAGCACCGGCTGCGTTTGGGCGGCGGTGTCGCCGCGCAGGGCGGTGATGGTGTTCGCTGACGCCGAGAGCGCCTTGGCCAGCGTGGCCGCCGGCCGGGGCCTGGAAAACAGGAATCCCTGCAGGGAATCGCAGCCGCGCCGCATCAGGTACCCGGCCTGCTCCGGGGTCTCAACGCCCTCGGCCGTGACCGTCAGGCCCAGCCCGTGGGCCATGTCGATCATGGAATTGAGGATGGGCAGGCGCTCGTCCCCCGTGCGGATCATGGCCACAAAGGACTGGTCGATCTTCAGCGTGTCCACGGGCAGGTCCTGGAGCCGGCCCAGCGAGGAGTAGCCGGTGCCGAAGTCATCCAGCGCTACCCGGACGCCGGCGCTGCGGAGCTGTACCAGCTGGCGCTGGACGAGGCAGTCGTCGTCGAAGAAGACACTCTCGGTGACCTCCACTACCAGCTGGTGCGGATCGACGCCGCAGGAGGCTGCGGTGGCGAAGAGCAGCTCCGGGAAGTTGCCCTGCTGCAGCTGGACGCCGGAGACGTTGACCGCGAGCGACCGGGTGGGGTCCTCGGCGAGCCAGGACTCGAGCTCGGTGCAGCCGCGGTGCAGGACCTCGGTGCCGATTTCCACGATCAGGCCGCTGCGTTCGGCGGTGGGGATGAACTGCTGCGGCGGGACCAGGGCGCCGTCGCGTTCCCAGCGGGCCAGGGCCTCGACCTTGACCACGGTGCCCAGCCGGGTGGAGACGATCGGCTGGTAGTGCACCGCGATCTCGCCGCTGTCGACGGCGGCCCGCAGTCCGGCTTCGAGGTCGGTGCGCTCGAGCAGGGCGGACATCATTTCCGGGCGGAACCGCAGGTAGCGGTTCTTGCCGGCTGCCTTGGCTGCGTACATGGCGATGTCCGCGCGGCGGAGCAGCTCGGAGGCGTCGTCGGCGTCCTCGCCGATGGACGCCAGGCCCAGGCTCAGGCTGGGCCGCAGCATGGTGCCGTCGAGCCAGACCGGGACCTTGAGGGATTCCACGATCCGTTCCGCGGCGGCGTCGGCGTCGAGCGAGCCGACCAGCAGGACCACGAACTCGTCGCCGCCCAGCCGTGCTACAACGTCGCTGGGCCGGACGCAGGCGCGCAGCCGGCGGCCCACCTCGATCAGCATCTGGTCCCCGGCGTGGTGGCCGTGGACGTCGTTGACCTCCTTGAAGTCGTCCAGGTCCAGCAGCAGGACGTCGACGGCGGTCCCGCACGGGCCGGCCAGCGCGTGCGCCAGCCGGTCGTTGAAGAGCTGGCGGTTGGAGAGGCCGGTCAGCGGGTCCTGGAAGGCAAGGGTTTTGAGCTGGTTGGCCTGCGCCGCGAGATCCGCCATGGCCCGGTTGATCTGGTCCCGGTCCCGCCGTGCCTGGGTGACGTCGCGGAAGCTCCAGACGCGGCCCACCACCCGGTCCTCCACCTTCTGCGGGCGCGAATACCGTTCAAAGGTGCGTCCGTCGCGGAAGTGCAGCACGTCGTTGCTCTCGGCATCCGGATCCGCGTAGAGGGCGGAGACCTTCGCCACGAACGCCTCGGGATCCACCAGCTGGCCCAGCACGGAGCCGATCACGGCCTCGTCGTCGCCGGCGTCCACGAGCTCGCGCGGGATGCCCCACATGGACAGGAACTTGTTGTTCACGGAGGAGATCCGGCCCTCGGCGCTGACTACGAGGATGCCGTCCGCGGTGGACTCCAGCGTGGCTGATAGCAGGGACATGGCCTCGCGGAGCCTGGCGTCCTCTTCGGTGCGCGCTGAAGTGCTCACGCGGCCGCAACCGGATGAATCTGAGACCAACGATGCTGCATGGTGAATCCTCCCCTCAGAAATCATAGGGGGCGCAGCGCGGCCCGGGCGCCACGGCGCGGGATTCAGTCGGCGGCGGCGAGTCTTCCCGGCGCCGCGGCGGCGCGCCCGGCGGCCTCTGGCCTGCCCAGTCCGCGCACGGTCCAGCCCGCCGCCGCCCAGGCGGCGGCGTCGAGGGCGTTCCGGGCATCCAGCACCGTCCGCCGCCGGACCAGGGCCCCGGCGGCGGCCGGCGAGAGCTCCCGGTAGGCGTCCCATTCGGTGAGCAGCAGCACCAGTTCGGCGCCCTCGAGCGCCCGGTCGGTGGAGGCCTCGAAGCGCAGCTGCGGGTAGCGCAGCCAGGCGTTGTTGATCGCGGCCGGGTCCGTGACGGTGACGTGCGCGCCGGCCTCGGCCAGCTGCCGGGCCACGTCCAGGGCGGGGGAGTCGCGGATGTCATCCGTGTCCGGTTTGAAGGCGGCCCCCAGCACGGTCACCCGCCGGCCGCCCAGCTGGCCGCCGCAGAGTTCCCGGGCCGCCTCCACGGTGCGGGAGCGCTGGCCCTGGTTGATGCCGTCCACCGTGGCCATCCAGGCGTCCACCGAATCCACGCCCAGCGCGGCGGCCTGAACCCGGAGCGAACGGATGTCCTTGGGAAGGCAGCCGCCGCCGAAGCCGAGCCCGGCGTGCAGGTAGCGGCCGCCGATCCGCGGGTCCAGGCCCATCGCTTCGCCGAGCTCCGTCACGTCAGCGCCGGAGGCTTCGCAGAGTTCCGCCATGGCGTTGATGAAGCTCAATTTGGTGGCCAGGTACGCGTTCGACGCCGACTTGATCAGTTCCGCCGTCGCGAAGTTGCAGACGAGCCGGGGGATGCCGGCGCAGAGCAGCGGCGCGTACACCGCGTCCAGGGCCGCGGTGACGGACGCGCCGGCGCCGTTGGCAGCGTCCTTTCCGCCGGGCACGCCGTAGACCAGCCGGTCCGGGACCAGGGAATCCTTGACCGCAGTGCCCTGGCGCAGGAACTCGGGGTTCCAGCCGAGGAGCACATCGGGCCTGCCGGCGAGCACCCCGCGGAGCATGTCCACCGTTCCCACCGGGACCGTGGACTTGCCCACGACGGCGGCGCCCGGCGCCAGGAACGGCAACAGTGCCTCGGTGGCGGAGACCAGGTAGCTGAGGTCGGCGCCGTCGGAGGTCTTGGACTGCGGTGTGCCGACGCAGAGGAAGTGCAGCTGCGCGCCGGCGGCGTCGGCGAAGTTGGTGGAGAACGCGAGCCGGCCGTTGGAGCGGCCGTCGCGCAGGAGCTCGTCGAGGCCCGGTTCGTAGAAGGGCGCGGTGCCGCGGTCCAGCTGGGCCACCTTGGCGGCGTCGACGTCGATCCCCACCACGGAGTGCCCCATCGAGGCCAGGGTGGCGGCGTGGACGGCGCCGAGGTAGCCGCAGCCGATCACGGAAATCTTCACAGGGTTGCTCCTCTGGGGGTGGGGCTTGGGGTGGTTGGGTTGGGCCCGGCAGGGCGGGCCAGGACTGCCTCGTAGTGCCGCACCAGTTCCTCGCCCAGCGCGTGCCACGTCCGGCCCTGGACCGACGCGTGAGCGGCGGCGGCGAAGGCGCGGCGTTTGGCGTCGTCGCCGGTCAGGTCCGTCACCCGGGCCCGGAGTGCGGCGAGGTCCCCGGGCGGGTAGAGCCAGCCGGTGCGCGAATTCTCCACGAGGTCCAGCGGCCCGCCGCGGCCCGTGGCCACCACCGGAACCCCGGACGCCATGGCCTCCTGGATGGTCTGGCAAAAGGTCTCGAACTCGCCGGGGTGGACAAAGAGGTCAAAGGACGCGACGGCGCGGGCCAGCTCCTCGCCGCCGAGGAAGCCGGTGAACACGGCCTCCGGCAGGGCGGCCGCCAGGGCCTCGCGCTGCGGGCCGTCGCCGACGATCACCACCCTGGTGCCGGGCACGTCCGCGAGCACCGCCAGGTCCTGAACCTGCTTCTCCACCGCGAGCCGGCCGACGTAGCCGATGATGCGCTCCCCGCCGGGGGCGACGGCGGCCCGCCACGCGTCGTCGCGCTTTTCCGGGCTGAAGCGGGTGGTGTCCACCCCGCGCCGCCACATGTGAACCCGGGGGATGCCGCGGCCTAGGAACTGGTTCAGCGCGAACGTGGAGGGGACCAGGGTCCGGGTGGCCAGCAGGTGGATCTGGTCCACCCGGTTCCAGGCCCAGTTCTCCAGGAACGGGACACCGTAGCGCGCGGCGTAGCCGGGGACCTCGGTCTGGTAGATGGCCACGCTGGGGATGCCGAGCTGGTGTGCGGCCTGGGCTGCCCGCCAGCCGAGCACGAATGGCGAGGCGAGGTGGACGACGTCGGGGGCGTAGTCGGCAAGGATTCGCTTGACCCGGGCCACACCGCCCAACGCCACCCGTACGTTCGTGTAGCCGGCCAGCGGCACCGAGGGGAGCCGGTGGACGTGCGCGCCGTAAACCTCGCCCGGGACAGCGGTGTCCTGCGTGGACGGCGCGATCACCAGCACCTCGTCGCCGCGGTCCTGCAGATGCTCCAGGACCCTCAGGATGGAGTGCGTGACCCCGTTCATCTGGGGCAGGAATGATTCGGCGACTAGTGCGATCCTCACGCCTCCACCGTGGCCGCGGCGGCTGACGGCGCGGGGTCACGGGTGTGGCCTGTGGGGGAAGAGTGGGTTAACAGGCGGCGGTCGCCTCAGCGGCGCGGTTCGGTTGGTTCGTGCCGGAGCACGTCCGGGAGCTCGTCCACGTAGACCGTTTGGGGCGGCTCGTAGTAAATCACCAGCACCTCGTCCCCGACGGCGAAGATGCTCGTTTTGTCGAAGGGGTGGGCGTGGAACGCGCTCGTGCCGCCGCGGAACGGCAGCATCACCTCCCCGATGGTGCCGGGGCCCACCCGTCCCGTGACCCGGCCGATCCTGCCGGTCAGGCTGCGGTCGACGTTCCTAGGCATCCGGGGCTTTCGGCGGCTGTTTGGCTGCCTGCCGGCCGTCCTTGAGGGCCGTCCGCAGCGCCGGCAGGTAATCGCCGACCTGGGCCAGGATGCCGCCGATCATCCGGTTGATGCCTTCCCCGCCGTTGAGGACGGTGAGCTGGCCGACGTGGGCAAACGGCTCGGCGGCGGCTGCGATGATGGCGGGCATGTTCTCGGCCAGCTGCTGCGAGATGACCGCGTCCTGGTTGGTGCCGAGGGCTTCGCCGCGGGCCTTGATGCCTTCGGCTTCGGCCAGCGCCTTGGCCTTGATCGACGACGCCGTCGCGTCGCCGCGCGCCTTGGTGGCGGCGGCTTCCGCTTCGCCGGTGACGCGGGTGGCCCCGGCGGCGGCCGCGGCTGCCGTGGCGTTGGCCTGCGCCTGGAGCTCGGTGCGCCGGGCGTTGACCTGTGCCTCCAGTTCGGTGCGGCGGGCCAGGGCCTCCGCCGCGCTGATGTCAGCGGATTTCTGGCCCTCGGCCTCGGTGCGCTTGGCGTAGGCCTTGGCGTCCGCGGGTTTGCGGATGGTGGTCTGGAGCTTTTGTTCCTCGCGGTCCGCTTCGAGCTTGGCGACCTCGGTTTCCTGCACCACCACCTGCTGGCGCGCGGTCGCCTCCGCCAGCGGGCCGGCCTGGGCGGCGTTGGCACGGGCCCGCTCCGCGTTGGCCTGTGCCTCCGACTGCTTGATCGCGGACAGGCTCTGGGCGTCGGCGATTTGCGCGGCCGCCTCCGCCTCCCGTTCGGCCGCCTCCCGGTTGCGCGTGGCTTCGGCGATCCGGGCCTCCATCTTCACCTGCGCGATGTGCGGCTTGGCGATGTTCTGGATGTAGCCGGTGGGGTCCTGGAGGTCCTTGATCTGGAGCGAGTCGACCACCAGGCCCAGCTTCTCCATCTCCACCCCGCTCGCGCTGCGCACCTGCGAGCCGAGCTTGTCGCGCTCGCGGATGATTTCCTCCACGGTCATGCTGCCGATGATGGATCGCAGGTGCCCCTCGAAGACGTTGTAGACCTGGCTCTGCATCTTCGGCTGCTGGCCGAGGAACCGGCGTGCGGCATTGGCGATGAAGGGCGGCGCGTCCCCGATCTTGTAGATCACCACGCCCTCCACGATCACCTGGATGCCCTGCGACGTCACGCAGGAGACCTTCAGCTCGGTCTCGTTCAGGGTCAGGGACAGGGTCCGCACGGTTTGGAGGCCGGGAAACACGAGCGCGCCCTTGCCGGTGACGATCTTGAAGTCCATGCCGTCCCTGGTCTCCAGCGTCCCGCGGGTGAGGCCGGAAATGATCAGGGCCTCGTTTGGTTCAGCCACCTTCCACATCAGCTTGATCGCCACCCAGACAACCGCGACGGCGAGCAGCGCCCCGGCAAGGATCGCGAGGAGCGGGATAAAGGCTGAGAAATCCGGCATGGAAAACCTTTCAGGTCGGTGCGTCAGGCCAGTCTGGGGTGCCGCCGTCGAATAAGTCCAGCATTTGGCGCAAAGCACTTCCGGCGGACGCTGGCAAAAAAGAGAAAGCTGGTGCGGACGCCTGAGAAATCTCGCGGCGTCCGCACCAGCAGGTAGTACGAATTATTGGATTGCTATGAAACGGTCCTCATTCGCGGCTCCCTTTTCCCGGTGTTCGCTTACCGGGTTTGTGCGTCATCGGCCAGATGCCTCGAGAGCAGCCAGCCGGCGCCAATCATTGCCACGCCCAGCACCATGTGGGTCCAGTTGTCCATGGTGTTGAACGAAAGGAAATTGGCCGCCGACCCTACGCCGACGATCAGCCCGTACACGCTGAAGATGATGTACAGCAGGCCGAAGCCCATAAGGAAGTTCCTAGCTCCCATGCCGTTGCGGGACATGGTCAGGCCGGTGGCGCCGATGGCCAGCTGGACGATGTTCAGCAGCATGGACACTTGGAACAGGCTGAGGAACATGGCCCTGGAATCGGGTCCGAAGAACCTCAGTTCGCTGTACTGCGTGGTGATGCCCGGGATGAACCCCAGGACGCCCACGACAATTAGGACAATACCCACACCCATGCCGACGTTTTGGACATCTGTCCGTCCGAAATGTACGCCGTGCGCATGTGGAGATGCGGTAGTCATTTTCTGCCTCCAACCAGTGATTGCGGACACTTTAAATTTTACGGCGGGGTAGCGGAAAAAGCGCCGTCGCGGTCCTGCTCGCCGGCGCGAAAATACGCGCGTCAAAGCCTGTCGGAACGCCGGTCGCGGCCCCGCCCGTGGGACGATGGACCACGATGAAACTGCGCGCTGATCAGACCGGGGACCGTGGCCTTCCGATGCCTTTGTGGCTGCAGGGGGCGCTCGAGTCCGCGCAGGCGGCCGTGATCTCCGCGCTCGCCGTGGTTGCACCCATCGTCGCGGTCTGGGCCACGTTCGGGTTCCGGGACAGCGGCTTTGAATTCCTCGCCCGGCTGGCGGGCCAGGCCTGGCTGGTGATCCACGGGGTGCCCCTGCTGCTGGACCCCGTCGGCGACGGCGCCGCGGCCCAACCCGAATCCGGTGTCCTTTGGCTGATCCCGCTGGGCCTCACACTGATCCCGTTCCTGCTCGCCTGGCGCGCCGGCCGGAGGCTGGCCCGGGCCTCATACACCGACCAGCTCTGGCAGGCGCTGCTCGGTTCCTGGCTGATTTACGGCGCCTTCGGGTTCGCCACCGGCTTCGTCTGCCGCACCGCCGAGGTGGGCGTCAGCCTCTGGTACGCCTCGATTGTGCCGCTGGTCCCATTCGCCCTCGGCATGGTGATCGGGGCCCGGCGCGAAGCCGGCTCCTGGAGCCGGCTGATCGGCGTCGACGCCGTCGCGTGGCTCTCCCGCACCAGCCAGCACTCGCGCTGGGCCGGCTCCTACCTCGGCTCCGTGCTTAAGGCCGGCTTCGTGGCCGTCATGGCCAGCCTGGCGATGGCCACCGCGCTGCTCGCCGTGGACCTGCTTATCCACTGGAACCTCGTCATCGCCGTCTACGAGGCGCTCGACGCCGGCCCGGTGGGCGGTGCCGCCCTCACCATCGCGCAGCTCGGCTACCTGCCCAACCTGGCCGTGTTCGCGCTCGCCTGGACCTCGGGCTCGGGGTTCGCGCTCGGCGTCGGCTCCCACGCGGGGCCGCTGGCCACCGCCGTCGGGCCGCTCCCCTCCATTCCGGTGTTCGCTGCGCTGCCCTCCGGGGCACTAGAGTACGGGTTCGTGGCCCTGGTGGTTCCGGCCCTGGCCGGCGTGCTGGCGGGCTGGTGGTTCCTGCGCGAAGGCGAAAACCACTTCGATGAATGGCTCTCCATTAAGGTCAAGGCGCGCTGGTTCACGGCCACCGTTTCCACCCTTGTCCTGGCGGCCATGACCGGCGCCGTGGCGGGGCTGCTCGCGGCGGCGCTGGCCTGGCTGGCCCGGGGTTCAGCCGGCATTGGCCGGCTCACGGACATCGGCCCGGACCCGACGATGACAGCGCTGTTCGTCGCGTTGGAAACCGGCGTCGGCGTCGTGATCGGCTACGCGGCGGGGCCGTGGCTGGAGCGCCGGCAACGGCTGCATGAAGCCGACCTCGAGCTGGCCGCCGAAGCCGACTGATCCGGTTCCGGCCCGCGGTTCCGGCGGCGTCAACGCAGCTGGGTGGGCATCGACTTCTCCAGCTCCGTCCGGCAGGCGGAGGCCGCCTGCTGGGTCAGGGCGTGCCGGGCACATTGCTGGTAATCCCGGATCTGGTTGAAGAAGACCGCGGAAACCGTGACCATCAGGGCCATCACCAAGGCGACCACCAAGCCGGAGATGGTCCCGAACAGCACCAGGCGCGATTCCCGGAGCTTCGTCGCTCGGACCAGCAACAGGACGCCGAGCACGAGGGAAGCAACGGTGAGGATCCCGGCGAGCCACAGGTAGTTGACGTCCAGCTGGAACACGAAGAACGATCCGAGCACCGTCACGATGAACATGCGGAACAGGTTGTGCGTCCTGAGCAGCGACGCTTTGGCCGCCTCGCTCCGCGGATTCTGGCCCCGCGGGCTCTCGCCGGGGACGTGCGGTGAATTCATGGTTTCCAGCGTACGCGAGCGGCCCCATAAGCTAAGGCAATGCGCATTGTTGTCCTCGTCTCCGGCACCGGCTCCAACCTCCAGGCGGTCATCGATGCCGTCCAGGCCGGCGAGCTGGACGTGGAGCTCGCCGCCGTGGGGGCCGACCGCGCCGGAACCTACGGGGTGGAGCGCTCCGCGGCGGCCGGCATTCCGACGTTCGTGGTGGACTTCCAGGCCTACCCGGACCGGGCGGCCTGGAACGCCGCGCTCACCGAAGCCGTGGCCGCGTACCGGCCCGACGTCGTTGTGTCCTCCGGCTTTATGCGCATTGTCAGCGCGGACTTCATCGACGCATTCGGCGGCAAGTACCTGAACACCCATCCGGCCCTGCTGCCCGCTTTCCCCGGTGCGCACGGCGTCCGCGACGCCCTGGCCTACGGCGTGAAAGTCACGGGGTGCACCGTGCACTGGGCCGACGCGGGCGTGGACACCGGGCCGATCATCGCCCAGGAGGCGGTGACCGTGGCCGACGGCGACACCGAGGAAACGCTGCACGAGCGGATCAAAACGGTGGAGCGGCGGCTGCTGGTTTCGACCCTCAAGTCCCTCGCCGCCGCGGCGCCCGCTGCGCCCGCTGCGCCGGCCAACTAACGCGCAGGACAGTAGGCCGGATCGCCGGAATGCCCTATCACTTTTGGCTGCTTCTGAGCCCTCAGAGCAACCAAAAGTGCTAGGGCATTCCGGCGACCTGGGCCGGCGGCGGAGCGTCAGAGAGGGGAAGCTACGCCAGGCGGCGCTGCTTGGTTTCCGGGGCGAAGAAGGCCATCCACAGCACCGAGACCAGCACCAGGGCCCCTGCCAGCGCGAACGACGTCGCCAGCCCCCGTTCGGGCCACAGGAAGGCGGCGAAGATCAGCGGCCCGAACCCGGCGCCCAGGCGGGAAAACGTCGACGCCCAACCGAAGCCGGAGCCGCGCAACTCGGTCGGGTACAGCTCCGAGACGTAGGCGTAGAGCACCGGGATGGCCACCTGGACCACAAAGCCGAAAACCAGCAGCCAGAACACGGCCGCCGTCGGAATGTCCACCACGACGGCCACAATCACCAGCGTCAGGGCGGACAGCGGGCCGGTAATGGCAAGGATCCACTTGCGGCCGGTGCGTTCCACCAGCAGCGCGGCGACCACCACGCCCAGCAGGCCGACGGCGGCCATCGACGCCGTGGTGAGGAAGGCCTTGTACTCCTCGAAGCCGGCGCCGATCAGGATCCGCGGCATCCAAGTCAGCGACAGGTAATAGACCAGCAGGATCGAGAAGAACAGGGCCCAGGCCGCCGTCGTGATCTTCCAGTTGAACTGCCAGAGCGCGCGGAGCTGGGTCCAGGCGCTGCCGGCGGAGAGCCGGGGTGCGTCCTGGGGTGCGGGCAGGCTGTAGACCCGGGCTTCGGCGCCGGTGGCCGCTACCAGGTCGTCAATCACCCGGGCGGCTTCCTCGCGGCGGCCCTTGCGGATCAGGAACAGCGGCGACTCCGGAACACTGCGGCGGACCCAGAACACCAGCAGCGCGGGCAGCACCATGATCAGCATGGTCAGCCGCCAGTCCGCGAAGGCCGCCACCAGCCCCGCCGAAACGAAGCCGCAGAGCGCGGCGCCGATCGGCCACCAGCCGTCCATGGCGGTGAGGACCTTGCCGCGCTGCTTGCGGGGCGTGAACTCGCCTACCAGCGCGTAGTCCACCGGAATGCACCCACCCAGGCCGAAGCCGGCCAGGAACCGGAACGCCACGAACCAGGAGAAGTCGGGGGAGAGGGCGCCGAGCACCGTAAAGACCGAAAAGATCAGCAAGGTGGCGGTGAAGGCCTTCTTGCGGCCGATGGTGTCCGCGATGGTGCCCCAGACGAAGGCGCCCAGGGCCATGCCGATCAGGTTCGCGGTGCCGATCCAGGCGGCGTCGCCCGGGCCCAGCGACCAGTGCTTGGACAGCAACGGAATGAGGATGCCGTTGAGCGTGACGTCCCAAGCATCGAACATAAAGCCCAGGCCGCCGATCAGGAAGATCCGGCCCTGGACCTTCCACCGCCACGGCAGTTCCTGGACCACCTGTTCGCCGCTGGGCACAGTGGTGTACGTATTCATCTTGGCCTCCTGGGAAAACTCTACGTCCCGCGGCGCACCCGCGGTGCTGCTTCACACTTGGGCGCGCGGACGTCCCGGCGGACGGCAGGGAGGCCGGACGCGATAAACTGGCCGCATCCCCACCACCCGCGGCCCCGCCGCGATATAAGACGGAGACTTTTGTGAGCTTTACGCAGCTTGAACGTGTATCCATCGACCGAGTTCCCATCCGCCGGGCCCTCATTTCGGTCTACGACAAGACCGGTCTGGAGGAACTCGCGAAGGGCCTGCACGAAGCCGGCGTCAAGATCGTCTCCACGGGCTCCACCGCCAAGAAGATCGCCGCCGCCGGGATCCCGGTGCAGGAAGTCGAGGAAGTCACCGGCTCCCCGGAAATGCTGGACGGCCGCGTCAAGACCCTGCACCCGCGTGTGCACGGCGGCATCCTCGCCGACCGCCGGGTCCCGGACCACATGAAGACCCTCGAGGACATGGACATCGAGCCCTTCGACCTCGTGGTCGTGAATCTCTACCCGTTCGTGGAGACGGTGAAGTCCGGCGCCGCGCAGGACGACGTCGTCGAGCAGATCGACATCGGCGGCCCCGCGATGGTTCGCTCCGCCGCGAAGAACCACGCCGCCGTCGCGATTGTGGTGGACCCGGCCTCCTACGGTTCCGTGGTGGAGGCGGCCTCCTCCGGGGGGTTCGACCTGAAGACCCGGCGCCGGCTCGCCGCCAAGGCGTTCGCGCACACCGCGTCCTACGACACCGCCGTGGCCACCTGGACCGCCAGCCAGTTCCTCGACGAGGACGGCGACGGCGTGATCGATTGGCCCGCCTACGCCGGCCTGGCCCTGGAGCGCTCCGAGGTGCTGCGCTACGGCGAAAACCCGCACCAGCAGGCTGCCCTCTACGTGGACAAGGCCGCCCCGGCCGGCATCGCCCAGGCCGACCAGCTGCACGGCAAGGCGATGAGCTACAACAACTTCGTCGACGCCGACGCCGCCCTGCGCGCCGCGTTCGACTTCGCCGAGCCCGCCGTTGCGATCATCAAGCACGCCAACCCCTGCGGCGTGGCCGTGGGCTCCGCCGACGCGGCGGACCCGATCGCCGACGCCCACGCCAAGGCCCACGCCTGCGACCCGGTCTCCGCGTTCGGCGGCGTGATCGCGGCCAACCGCCCCGTCACCGCCGGCATGGCCCGGACCGTCGCCGGCATCTTCACCGAGGTGGTCATCGCCCCCGGCTTCGAGGACGAGGCCGTGGAAATCCTGTCCAAGAAGAAGAACATCCGCCTGCTGACGCTGCCCGAAGGCTACGGCCGCTACCCGACCGAATTCCGCCAGGTCTCGGGCGGCATGCTGGTCCAGGCCACGGACAAGGTGGACGCCGAGGGCGACAACCCGGCCAACTGGACGCTCGCTGCGGGCGAGGCCGCCGACGAGGCCACCCTGGCGGACCTCGCCTTCGCCTGGACCGCGTGCCGCGCAGCCAAGTCCAACGCGATCCTGCTGGCCGCGGATGGGGCCGCCGTGGGCATCGGCATGGGCCAGGTCAACCGGCTCGACTCCTGCCGGCTCGCCGTCGAGCGCGCCAACACCCTGGGCGTCACCGTGGAGTCCGACGTCGACGGTGCCGGCGGGGCGTCCAACGCTGATTCAACCGGGGCGCCGGAACGTGCCCGCGGCGCCGTGGCGGCCTCGGACGCGTTCTTCCCGTTCGCCGACGGCCTGCAGATCCTGATCGACGCTGGGGTCCGCGCCGTCGTGCAGCCTGGTGGATCCGTCCGCGACGAGGAGGTCATCGCCGCCGCCAACGCCGCCGGGATCACGATGTACTTCACCGGGGCACGGCACTTCTTCCACTAGGTCCACCAAGGGACGCGCTCCGCGGCAGTCACCAAGAATGGACATGCCCTTCCTGTCCGGACGGGCATGTCCTTTTTTGTCCCGACCTGCGGTGACCTCGGGTGCCGATTCTTGGTCACTTAGGGTGCCGAGTAGGCCGGGGCGGCGGCTCCAACGGACATGCCCATTCTTCGAGACGAGGGCTGGGCATGCCTTTCAGCGCTGACGGACATGCCCGTTCTTCGTGCCCGGGAGTGGGCGTGCGCTTCAAGACGGACGGACATGCCCGTTCTTCGTGCCCGGGAGTGGACATATGTGGATTATGTCCAATGGCCGCCGCGAGCAATGTGCATGTCCGGCGAGTGGACAAATGGGCCAGCCCGCAGCCTAGACCAGGAAATGCTCCGGCGCTTCAAAGCCGACGGGCATGCCCATTCTTCGAGGCCGGGAATGGGCATATGCAGCTTATGCCCCTCGGCTGGCCCGGACGAGGGGCATGTCCGGTGCAGGGCCCCAGCGATGGGCATGTCCATCCTCCGAACCAGGAATCAGGAACCAGCAACCAAGCCCAGCAACCGGGCCCCAGCGATGGGCATGTCCATCCTCCCGACCAGGGATCAGGAACCAGCAACCAAGCCCAGCAACCGGGCCCCAGCGATGGGCATGTCCATCCTCCCGACCAGGGATCAGGAACCAGCAACAAGGGCCCAGCAACCAGCAGCTCACACGCCCCGCGCCCACAGCAACGCGGGGTCACTGCGCCGCCCTGTCGAGGGGGATGGGCGGCCAGTGACCCCGCGTTGCTTTTTCCTTTCTGGGTGCGGGTTTCTCGGGACTAGGTTTAGGAAGCTGCGGCGGTCGTGTAGGCCTGCTGGATGACCGAACCCCAGTACGGGCCGTACATCACGGTGGAGCGGGTGCCGTAGCCGTAGCTGTTGATGGAGTTCTGGTAGCCGGAGGAGCTGGTGCCAATGAACCAGGGCCCGCCGGAGGACCCGCCGGTCATGTCGCAGGGGATGCCCTGGGCGTTGAACTGCGGGTTGTTCGGGTCGTTGGAGGCCGGGCCGGTGCAGCTCACCAGGGACTGGCCGTCGAACGGTGACGCGGCCGGGTAGCCGTAGGACTTGTAGGTCAGGCCCCGTGCTGCGTTGAACTGGACGCCGGAGGATCCGACGACGTCGGACAGGTTCTGCCCGTTCAGCGGGGAGACGACGGCGAAGCCCGTGTCGTACTGCATGTCACCGGTCGAGCTCCACTGCGGCGTGGTGTAGAGAGCCTTGGCCGCCCATTTGCCGTACGGGGCGGCGCCGTTGAGGTAGGCCGGGACGAAGACGAAGTTCGTGGCAAACGCCCCGGGGCCCTCATTGACGCAGTGGCCGGCGGTCGAGACGGTGCTCTTGTTGCTTGCCGTCACAGAGTTGCCGGAGCAGACGTAGTTGCTGCCGCCCATGGTGAAGAACACCTTGCCGATGTTGGCGACCGGCGACTCGTCAGCGTGCAGGGTGGTCTTGCCCCGCGCGGCCTTGCCGGAGATCTGCGTGCTGGAGCCCTTCTCCACGGTGGCCGCGGAGGACTTGTTGCCGCGGGCCAGCGCCTTGTTCGCCAAGACATCGCCCGGGATCGCCGACTTCATGCGCTCGGGCGTCCAGTACTCAGCGGCCTGGGCGCCGTCGACGGACTGGCTGGCCACCAGCGGGGTATCCCTGTCCTGTGCAGCGGGGGCCGGTGTGGCCGACGCCGTGCCGGCCGCGCAGACCGCAAGGAGTGCGGCGGCGGAGAGGCTAAGGAGGCTGGTGGCCAGAGTCTTGGGTGTTCTCATGGGTGTCCTAACCGGGAGGAATACGGGGCGGTCAGCCGGGGCCGGCCGCGGTGATGGGTTAGAAGCTACGGCAGTGTGACGAGCGAGTAAAGCGATTTGTCAATATTTGTCACGCAAGATTTCCGCAACCTTGCCGCGGTTCCCTCTGTCACGCGGGCCCGGCCGCCCGTCCCGGATAGGCGCCGATGCGGCCACCTCGGGTAAGTTAGAGCCGTTGAGATAACAAAAGATTTCCGCAGACTTTCAGGGAGACGCCCGAGCAATGGCCAAGATTATCTATACCCACACCGACGAAGCGCCGATGCTGGCCACCTATTCGTTCTTGCCGATCATCGAGGCGTTCGCTTCGACGGCCGGTGTGGAAGTGGAGACCCGCGACATTTCGCTAGCCGGCCGCATCATCGCCGTCTTCGGCGACTACCTCACCGAAGAACAGCGCGTCAGCGATGCCCTGGCGGAACTAGGCGAGCTCGCCAAGACGCCCGAGGCGAACATCATTAAGCTGCCCAACATCAGTGCCTCCGTGCCGCAGCTGAAGGCCGCCATTGCCGAACTGCAGGGCCAGGGCTACGCGCTGCCGGACTACCCGGACAACCCCGCCTCGGATGAGGAGACGGACATCCGCTCCCGCTACGACAAGATCAAGGGCTCCGCCGTAAACCCGGTGCTCCGCGAGGGCAACTCCGACCGCCGCGCGCCGCTCTCGGTCAAGAACTACGCCCGCCAGAACCCGCACAGCATGGGCGCCTGGACCCCGGAGTCCAAGACCAACGTGGCCCACATGGATTCCGACGACTTCCGCTCCAACGAGAAGTCCGTGGTGATCGAGGCCGACACGAACCTCAAGATCCAGCTGGTCAAGGAAGACGGCACGGTCAAGGTCCTCAAGCGCGCCTTCCCCGTGCTCGCCGGCGAGGTCATCGACGGCACCGTGATGCGCGCCGCCGCCCTGGATTCCTTCCTCGCCGCCCAGGTCGCCCGCGCCAAGGAAGAGGGTGTGCTCTTCTCCGCGCACCTGAAGGCCACCATGATGAAGGTCTCCGACCCGATCATCTTCGGCCACGTCGTCAAGGCCTACTTCTCCGAGCTCTTCGCCACCTACGGCGAGCAGATCGCCGCAGCGGGCTTGAGCCCCAACAACGGCCTGGCCTCCATCCTCAACGGCCTTGAAGACCTGCCCGAGGAAATCCGCGGCGACGTCGAGGCAGCCATCCAGAAGGGCCTCAACGACGGCCCCGAGCTGGCCATGGTCGACTCGGACAAGGGCATCACCAACCTGCACGTGCCCTCCGACGTCATCGTCGACGCCTCCATGCCGGCCATGATCCGCAGCTCCGGCCACATGTGGGGCCGCGACGGCCAGGAAGCCGACACCCTCGCCGTCCTCCCGGACAGCAGCTACGCTGGCATCTACCAGGTCGTCATCGACGACTGCCGCGCCAACGGCGCCTTCGACCCGAGGACCATGGGCACCGTCCCGAACGTCGGCCTGATGGCGCAGGCGGCCGAGGAATACGGCAGCCACGACAAGACCTTTGAGATCCAGTCCGCCGGCACCGTCCAGGTGGTCGACGACGCCGGCACCGTCCTGATCGAGCACCAGGTCGCCCCGGGCGACATCTGGCGCGCCTGCCAGACCAAGGACGTGCCGATCCGCGATTGGGTCAAGCTGGCCGTCACCCGCGCCCGCGCTTCCGCCACCCCGGCCGTCTTCTGGCTGGACAAGAGCCGCGCGCACGACGCCCGGATGATCGCCAAGGTCGAGGAATACCTCAAGGACCACGACACCGAGGGCCTGCAGCTGGAAATCATGTCCCCGGATGAGGCCACGGCCTTCACCCTGGCACGCCTGCGCAAGGGCGAGGACACCATCTCGGTCACCGGCAACGTGCTCCGCGACTACCTCACGGACCTGTTCCCCATCCTCGAACTCGGCACCAGCGCCAAGATGCTTTCGATCGTCCCGCTGATCAACGGCGGCGGCCTGTTCGAGACCGGCGCCGGTGGCTCGGCCCCGAAGCACGTCCAGCAGCTGCTGAAGGAAAACCACCTGCGTTGGGACAGCCTGGGCGAGTTCCTGGCCCTGGCCGTGAGCTTCGAGCACCTCGCCACCTCCACGGGCAACGCCCGCGCGCAGGTCCTGGCCGACACCCTGGACCGCGCCACCGGCACGTTCCTGCTCGAGGACAAGTCCCCGAAGCGCAAGGCGGGCGAGCTGGACAACCGCGGCAGCCACTACTATCTCGCAAAGTTCTGGGCCGACGAGCTGGCACGCCAGAGCGACGACGCCGAGCTGGCCGCGGCCTTCGCCGCAGTCTCCGACGCGCTGGGTTCCAACGAGGAGACGATCGTCGGCGAGCTGCTGTCGGTGCAGGGCTCCCCGGTCGACATCGGCGGCTACTACCGTCCGGACGAAGCCAAGGTCTCCGCCGTGATGCGGCCCTCGGCCAAGTTCAGCGAAGTGCTCTCCCTGCTCGGCTAGTCCCCGCAGGACGAAGGGCGCACCGGATGTTCCCGGTGCGCCCTTCGGCGTTTAAGCGGCGGCGGCGGCGGCGGTCTAAGCGGCCCGCGTCGTAGCCGGCGGCGTGTTGGCCCGCGTCAGCGGTCGGAAGCCCGGCGGTCCCGTCGTTCGGCGGTGACGGCGTCGAAGGCCGGCTCGGTGGCCATGTCCGGATCGGTGTTCAGCGACGCGCCGGGGCCGACGACGTCGTAGCCGGTGTCCGTCAGCAGCGGCGCCGCGGGCACCTGCCCGTCCACCTCCGCGTTGCTCACGCGCTCGCGCCAGACCCCCGTTTCGAAGTCGCGGCCCTCGATGAAAGTCTTGAACCGCTGCAGGTCCGCCCCGACCTGCCGGGAGTCGAGGCCCACCGCCGCGCCGATCTTTTCAGCCGCGGAGCCCGGCTCCCAGCTGAGTTCGACGTCGACCCGGGTTTCCGCCGGCCCAAGCTCCGAGAACCGCACCGTCCCGGCGTTGCGGGGGCGGTCGAGGCTCTCCCATGACACTTGCCGGTCGGGGTCCTGGCTGGTGATCCGGGCGTCGTAGTCGCGTTTGACTCCACCGACGCTGGTCTGGAAGTGGACGGTGGTGTCATCGAGTTGCCGGACGGCGTCGACCCCGCTCATAAAGAGCGGGAACTCTTCGAACTGGGTCCACTGGTTGTAGGCCTGGCTCAGGGGAACGTTCACATTGATGGATTCCTGGACTGTTGCCATGCTTGCTTCACTCCTTCAGTCGGCGGGCCGTCAGGCCAATTTTGGCCTGACTGACCAAGCTAGCCGGAACCGGCCTGCAGGGAAAGCGGATGCGGCTAGTCGCCTTTGCCCTTGCCCTTCGCCTTGCTTTTCTCGGCCGGGGCAGGAGCCGGTGCCTGCGCCGCCTGGGCCGCGGCCGCCTGGTCTGCTGCCGCCTTCGCCGCGGCTTCCTGGGCAGCGGCCTGGGCTGCCGCGGCGGCCTTCGCGGCCTCGGCCGCAGCCGCCTGCTGTTGTGCCACCTTGGCGTTGAGGTCGGTGCGGACAGCATCGACGGAGGCCTTGATGCTCTGGTGCCGCTTGAAGGACACCTTTCCGTCCGCCGCGGCCGCGTCGAGCTTGGTCATCAGATCGTCCAGCGCCTTGAGCGCGCCGGGGGAGTCCTCGGCGGCCGCGGCCTCGGTGACGGCGAGGACCTGGGACTGAAGCTGCGTTGCTGCCGCGCCGTCCAGTTCGGGCGCCGGCCCAGCACAGCCGGCGAGCAAGCCCGCGACCAGCAGGGCCGTCAGCAGGGGGCCGGCCAGGGCCGGGCTCCGGTGTCGTGTGTTGGTGCCGGTCATGGTTGCACACTCTTCTGCAGCTGTTTCAGGTGTTCGCCGAGGTCGCCGGTGACGGCCGGATAGGGAACGACGGCGGGCGCCGGCTTCGGTGCGGCGAGAATGGCGGTGGCGATCACGGCCGCCGCAAGCAGTGCGACCAGGGCCAGGACGACGGCGACCCTGGTCCTGGGCCGGGCGGCGCGGAACCCGGCGAGCCCGCGGGACAAGGCACCCCGGCCGCCTGGACGGCGAGCTGCCGGCACGTCGGGGGTGAGCGCGTATTGCGGGCGCGTGTGCGCCTCGACGCCGGGAACGGCGCCGGCCGCCTCCTGCGCTGCGATCCGGGCCGTGCTCGGTGCGGTTCCCGACCCCGTGTCCTGCGCCGAGCGCGGGGGCCTGGCCGGCGGTGCGGGCAGCACGCGGGTGCGGTCTTCGGCCAGCTGACCCGGCAGCGAGTCGGGGGAGATCAGCGCCTGCCGAAGCGCCGATTCCAGTTCGGCGGCCGCCGGGCGGTCCAGGGGGTCCAGTGCCGTCATTGCGCGGATGAGCGCGGCCCACTCCGCGGGAACGCTGTCCGGGATGACGGGCGCGCGGTGCAGCCGGGCCACCGCGGATTCGACGGCGCTGCCCGGGTATTCGACGGATCCCTTGATGCACTCCAGCAGCACGAGGCCGAGGGAGTAGATGTCGCTGGCCGGACCCATATCCGCGCCGCGCGCCTGCTCGGGGCTCAGGTAGGCCGCGGTTCCCACCATGGTTCCGGTGGCGGTGAGCCGGGTCCCGTCCACGATCCTGGCAATGCCGAAGTCGGTCAGCTTCGGCCGCAGCGGCTCGCCGGGCCGCACCTGAACCAGCAGGACATTGGCCGGCTTGATGTCGCGGTGGATGATGCCGAGGGAGTGGACGTAGGCGAGGGCATCCGCAAGCCCCGCTCCGATGACGGCAAGTTCGTCGAGCGGCACGGGGCTGTGCCGAATCCGGCTCCGGAGGTCCTGCCCCTCCACCAGTTCCATGGTCAGGAAGGGCCGCGGTTCCTCCGGAATCCGCGTGTCCGTGCCGGCGTCGAACAGCGTGACCAGGCTCGGGTGGTTCAACGTGGCCAGTAGTTCGATCTCGGCCTGCTGGCGCTTGAGCTCGTCGGCATCGGCGGACTGCGGAGCGAACAGCTTGAGCGCTACGTCGCGGCCCAGGTTCTCGTCCCGGGCCGAGTACACGGACGCCATGCCGCCCCGGCCCACCACTTCACCGAGCCGGTAGCGGCCGCTCAAAATCTCAGTCGTGACCTCGCTGGGCGAAGCGTCCACGATGTTACCCCGTCCCTCTCGTCGGCGCCGCGGTGGCGCCCCTAAAGAATAATACGGGTACGGGTATCGCGTTCCAGCATGGTGCAGTCCCGCCTATTTGGCATAGGGGTGGATGTACCCGCCTTTCGTACGTAGGGAAGGGTTGACGCCGTTGCCTGTGAGGCCGTTGGATCCCCCAGCGGACCCAACGACATCGCTCCGGCGGTTAAGGGACCTGGGCAGGAGCGGGCGCGCGCTACGGCGGGCGTTCCGTAGACGGGGGTATCACTTGGAGGTGGCGAAGCTGCAGGGGTACGCGACGGGACAGCACGGGCCGGTTCGCGGATAGCGCTGAGACGGGGCGCTTAGGCGAAACGGGAGTGCCGGTGATCCGGCGGCGGACGGTGGTGTCCATGGGGAATTCTCCTGAATGACTGATGGCGGGCGCACATGGCAGCCCGAAGGACCGTGCTCTGCGCATGAAAATGGCAGAGGACGGCCCTACTAGTCAGGAGAAGATCCGGGGTCAGCGGCGTCAGCAGGATGGACGTGCTGCAGGGGGCCGCTGATGGGGTCAGCACCCATGGGGGGAATGAAGAAAAGTGCACCGGGCAACCAGGCCAGGGCGCCCGAGGGCCCGCTGGACGCTGCTCCGCTGCCGGACCCTGAGCCGGGAACCGGCGGCAGGGCGTTGGGGGCAGGGAGGCCGGTTCCGCCGCCCCAGGGGCGCGGGGCGTCGTTGCCGCCGGCCGGCGTTGCCGGCGTGTCGTTGCCGGCCGGAACAGGGCTGGCGGGAAGCGGGTTATCGGCGGGCGGGGCGCTGGGCGGGCTGCCGGCCGAGCCTTGCGGTTCCGGCAGCACCATCAGCGGAACATGGGCCGGGCGCACGGTGACGCGCCAGGCCGAGTCGGCCATCACCGGTTGCGGCGCGGCTGCGGCTCCCGGGCCGCAGGCCAGCGCCGGGTCGGCCGGGGTGACGTCCACCACGGATTCCATCGGCAGCACCAGCAGTTCCGTGGCCGGCGCCGCCGGTGCAGGGTCGGTCACGGGAGCGGTTCCCGGCGCTGGCGCAGGTGCAGGGTCAACCGGCGTTGGGCCGGGAACGGCGCTGTCGGGGGCCGGCAGTGCCGGGACCTCGCCGGGCAGCGGGGCCGGCGGGGTGGCACCCGAGGCGGGCTGGCCGGCCGGGAGTGTGGGCCTCGGGGCCGGTTGGACCACAGGGACACCTGGCAGGCCGCCAGGATCCTGGGCCGGATCAGTCACCGGATCGGTGACGGGGAGGGAGGGGTCGGCGACCGGCGGCGCCGGGGCGGGCGCGGGCTCGGGTGCCGGCGCGGGGGCCGGCTCGGGAGCAGGGGCGGGAACGGGTGCTGGCTCCGCCGGGGAGCCGGCCACCGGCCCGGTCGCCGGTGGAACCGGGGGCGGGCTCTCGGCTGCGGGCGGGGCAGGCTCCGGCGCCGGGGCGGGCGGCGGCACAGGCAGGGGCACCGGCATAACAGGGGGTGCAGGCTGCTCCACCGGCGGGGGTGGCGGGGCCGGAGGCAACGGCGCAGGAGGCAGGACGGGGGCGATGGCCGGCAACGTCGGGACGGGTGCCGCAGGAAGCGGCGCCGGCGGGCTGGGCTCCACGTCGTCCGCCATGGGCAGTTGGATCATGGCCACAACGGACGCGGCCGGGGTGCCAGGGGCCGTGCTGGTTACCGTGGGTCCGTCGGCGCTCGCAGCGGAGGCGGTGAGCGCCAGCCACGTCAGCGCGGCCGCGATGGCCAGCAGCACGGGCCGCAGGAAGCGGCGCGCAGGGGAAGGGCTCGCTGCTGATTGCATGCGCAACACCCCTCCCCGAAATCTATCGACGATTGGTCTACAGCCTAAGTCCGGGGGCCCGGGGTAGTCCATAGCGGACGGCAAATTTGGCATCGCCGGGCCCGCGATTCCGGCGCGAAAAGTGGCCGGAAGCTTCCCGCCCCGCAAGGGTCCGCTGCGGAGGTGCCGCCGCTCCGACGGCGCAGCTCAGTGCAGGTCGTTCGGGTAGCTCACTCCCAGCTGTGCGCGCACCCCGTCGAACAGACGCATTGTGTTGAGGGAGTCCTCCAGCGGCATCACCGGGCTCTCGGTTAGGCCCTGCTGGATGCAACGGGTGACCTCGCGGAGTTCGTAGCTGTAGCCGCGCCCGACCACGCTGAACCGTTCCGTGCGCGGCTCGTCGAAGCCCACCCGCACCAGCAGCTCCTTTGGGTTGTTGACCGACCCCAGGCTCTGCAGGAAGCCGCCGCTGCCGGCCACCGTAGCGGCGCGGGGACCGTGCGCCAGCAGCGAGGACGTGAGCTGGGCCTGGGCGCCGTGGTGGTAGCCGAGGGTGAGCGCGTTCTGGGCGTCCACGCCGTCGTCGTTGAGCCAGCCGGTGGCACTGACCGTCTGCGGGAAACCGAGGGTCCCCAGCGCCCACAGCAGGGGGTAGACCGTGATGTCCAGCAGGGCGCCGCCGCCGTCCCGCGGTGCCCAGAGCCGGGACATGGGGGAGTAGGGGGCCGGAAACCCCAGGTCTGCCGCGACCCACTTGACCTCGCCGATCTCGCCGGAAGCGGCGATTTCGAACGCCCGCTGCATGCTGGGCAGGAACCGGCTCCACATCGCCTCCATCAGGAACAGGCCGCGCTCCCGCGCCAGCTCCACCAGCTCGGAAGCCTCCCGGGCGTTGATCGTGAGGGCCTTCTCGCAGAGCACATGTTTGCCGGCCAGCAGGGCTGCGCGCGCGATCGCGTGGTGCTGGGCATGCGGGGTGGCGACATAGACGACGTCGACGGCGTCGTCGGCCAGGAGCCGCTCGTAGCCGGCCGCGCCGTCCTGGTCGCCGTAGGCCCGGACGAAGCCGTAGTCGGCCGCGAAGGCGTCGGCCGCGGCCTGGCTGCGGGAGCTCACGGCGTACAGCTCCGCGTCGGCCAGGAGCTCAAGGTCCCGGGTCACCGCCGCCGCGATCCCTCCGGTGGCGACCACACCCCACCGCAGCCTGGCGCCGGTGGCGGTGCGCGGGTCCTGGTCCGGCTGGCTGAAGAGCCACGGTTTTGCGATGGGGGCAGACATGGTGTCATCTTCTCACCCTGCGCCCGCCGCGGGCCGGGGACTTTCCGCGGCGCACGCCGTCCGTGGCGCACAGAAGGGCCCCGGCCCTCCCGTGGCTGAACTGGTCAGCGGGGGAGCCGGGGCCCTGGTGGTGGAGCGTTGAGACTACTTGGTCAGCGGTCCGAGTACCGGATCGTCGACGTAGGCCGTCTTAACGTTTTCCTTGGTCACGATGACCGGCGCCAGCAGGAACGCGGGAACGGTCTTGACCTTGTTGTTGTAGGACTTGTCGTCGTTGATCTCAGGCTTCTTGCCCGCCTGGATGTCCTTGACCATGGTGATCGCGTGCTCAACGAGCTTGCGGGTGTCCTTGTTGATGGTGGAGTACTGCTCACCGGCGAGGATCGACTTGACCGACTCAACCTCGGAGTCCTGGCCCGTGATGACCGGCAGCGGCTTGCCTGCGGCCTTCACCGAGGTCAGGACCGCGCGGGCCAGCGTGTCGTTCGGGGAGAGCACGCCGTCAAGCGTGGCGCTGCCGTAGCTGCCGGTCAGCAGGGTGTCGGCACGGCGCTGGGCGTTCTCAGCCTTCCAGCCCTGGGTAACAGCCTGCTCGAAGGAGGTCTGGCCGGAGACGACCTTGAGGGTGCCGTCGTCGATCTTCGGCTTCAGGACGCTCATGGCGCCGTCAAAGAAGACCTTCGCGTTGGCGTCATCGGGGGAGCCGGCGAACAGCTCGATGTTGTACGGGCCCGTCGGCTTCTTGGCCTTCATGCCGTCCAGCAGGGCCTGGCCCTGCAGCACGCCGACCTTGAAGTTGTCGTAGGCGACGTAGTAGTCGACGTTCTCGGTGTTCAGGAGCAGACGGTCGTACGCGATGATGGTAGCGCCGGCGTCCTTGGCCTGCTTGAGCTGGGTACCCAGCTGGGCGCCGTCGATTGCACCCACGATGATGACCTTGGCACCCTTGGTGACCATGGCGCTGATCTGGTTCTGCTGCTCCGAGACGCCGCCGTTGGCGAACTGCACATCTGCCTTGAAGCCAGCACCACTGAGGCCATCGTTGAACAGCTTCTCTGCCAGCACCCAGTTTTCACTGGTCTTCTGGGGGAGCGCGACGCCGATCGAGGAGTTCTTGGGGAACGCCTCGCCGCCGCCGCTAGCGCCGCCGGAAGTCCCGCTGTCGGAACGGCCGCAGGCTGTCAGCGCCAGTGCCGCAATAGCAGCGATCGCTGCTGCCTTTCCTGCTTTACCAATCAGTTGCATTGCTTGGTTCACTTTCTATAGATGGTGTTCGGAGTATCGGGGTTCCAGGGCCAGGGAGCCGGTCAGGATTCCTTGGCGATGACCTCTTTGGTGGACGTGGTCTCGTCGGGCTTGATCTCGCTGCTGCGGCCGAAGTTCTTCATCATCATGCCGATGATCGACTTCTTGCCCTGGGTCTTGTTGTAGACATCGAAGGCGACGGCGATCAGGAGCACGAGGCCCTTGATGATCTGGGTGAGGTCGGCGCCGACGCCGAGGAGCTGCAGGCCGTTGTTCAGGACGGCCATCACGAGGCCACCGACGATCGAGCCGATCACGGTGCCGACGCCGCCGGTCACCGCGGCGCCGCCGATGAAGACGGCTGCGATGGCGTCGAGTTCCCAGCCGACGCCGTCGAACGGGCCGGAGGCGGTGGAGCGGCCGACGAAGATCATGCCGGCAAGGCCGGCCAGGATGGACATGTTCATCATGACCAGGAAGTTGACCTTCTTGGACTGCACACCGGAGAGTTCGGCCGCGTGGCGGTTGCCGCCGACGGCGTAGACGTGGCGGCCGATGATGGTCTTGGAGGAGATGAAGCCGTAGATCAGGACCAGGACGGCCAGGATCAGGCCCGGGATCGGGAACGAGGTGCCGGGGCGGCCGGTCGCGAACAGGTACGTGGCGTAGAGGATGGCGCCGCAGATGAGGACGAGCTTGGTGACGGTGACCCAGGTCTCGGGCACCTCGGCGCCCAGGGCCTTGGCCTTGCGGCGCGAGCGGATCTCGCTGAACACCACGAAGCCGGCGCCGAGCAGGCCCAGCAGCAGGGTCAGGTTGTTGTAGCCGGTGTTGGGGCCGAATTCCGGCAGGTAGCCGGAGCCGATGTACTGGAAGTCGTTCGGCACCGGGATGGTGTTGGACTTGCCGACGAACTGGTTGAAGCCGCGGAAGAGCAGCATGCCCGCCAGCGTGACGATAAAGGCCGGGATCCCCACGTAGGCGGTCCAGAAGCCCTGCCAGGCGCCGATCAGGGCCCCGAGCAGCAGGCCGAACAGGATGCCGGCGTACCACGGGATGCCCCAGTCGCGGATCATGAGGGCGACGCTGACGCCGACGAATGCGGCGACCGAGCCGACCGAGAGGTCGATGTGGCCGGCGATGATCACCAGCACCATGCCGATGGCGAGGATCAGGATGTAGGAGTTGCCGTTGAAGAGGTTGATGACGTTGCCCGGGGTGAGCGTGCGGCCCTCGGTGAAAATCTGGAAGAAGACGATCAGTGCAACCAGGGCGAAGATCATGCCGAATTGGCGGGTGTTGCCGCCAAAGAGCTTCTTGAGCGCGTTCATTTTGTCAGTCCTTGTTGTCCGGAATGTTCTGGATGGTCCAGAGGGTCAGGCGGTCTTGCGGGCGGAAGTCATGAGCTTCATGAGGCTTTCCTGGCTGGCTTCCTCTTTGTTCAGCACGCCGGTGATGGCGCCTTCGAAAATGGTGTAGATGCGGTCGGAGAGGCCCAGCAGTTCGGGAAGCTCCGAGGAGATGACAATGACGCCCTTTCCCTGGTTGGCCAGCTGCTGGATGATGCCGTAGATCTCGTACTTGGCGCCGACGTCGATCCCGCGGGTGGGTTCGTCCAGGATCAGCAGGTCCGGGTCGGTGAACATCCACTTCGCCAGCACCACCTTCTGCTGGTTGCCGCCCGAGAGCTTGGCCACGCCTTCCTCCACGGACGGCGTTTTGGTGCGCAGCGACTTGCGGTACTGCTCCGCAACGGTGAATTCCTTGTCGGCGTCGACGACGTTGTGCTTGCTGATCTTCTTCAGCGCGGCCGAGACCGTGGTGGCCTTGATGTCGTCCAGCAGGTTCAGGCCGAGTGATTTGCGGTCCTCGGTGACATAGCCGAGCCCGGCGTCGATCGCCTGCTTGACGGTCTTCAGGTGCAGCTCCTTGCCATCCTTGTAGACCTGGCCGGAGATGAAGCGGCCGTAGGAGCGGCCGAAGAGTGAGCGGGCGAGCTCGGTGCGTCCGGCGCCCATCAGGCCGGCGAAGCCGACGATCTCGCCGCGGCGGACGAAGAAGCTCGAGTTCTTGCAGACCAGGCGGTCCTGGATCTGCGGGTGGCCGACGGTCCAGTTCTTGACCTCGAAGAACGTCTCGCCGATCTTGGGCTCGTGGTCCGGGAACCGGGACTCCAAGGTGCGGCCCACCATGCCCTTGATGATGCGGTCCTCGTCGACGCCGTCGGCCTTGACGTCGAGGGTCTCGATCGACTTGCCGTCGCGGATGATGGTGATGGAATCGGCGATCTGCTCGATCTCGTTGAGCTTGTGCGAAATGATGATCGAGGTGATGCCCCGGCCCTTCAGGCCCAGGATCAGGTCCAGCAGGTGCTGGGAGTCCGACTCGTTCAGGGCCGCGGTGGGCTCGTCCAGGATGAGGAGCTTGACCTTCTTGTTCAGCGCCTTGGCGATTTCGACAAGCTGCTGCTTGCCGACGCCGATCTCCTTGACCGGGGTGTCCGGGTCCTCGCGCAGTCCCACCCGGGCGAGCAGTTCGGTGGAGCGGATCCGCGCCTCGGCCCAGTCGATCACGCCGCGCTTGGTCGGCTCGTTGCCCAGGAAGATGTTCTCCATGATGGACAGTTCCGGGATGAGCGCCAGTTCCTGGTGGATGATCACGATGCCGGCGTGCTCGCTGGCGCGGATGTCCTTGAACTGCTGGACTTCGCTCTGGTAGACGATGTCGCCGGTGTAGCTGCCATAAGGGTAAACGCCCGAGAGCACCTTCATCAGGGTGGATTTTCCGGCGCCGTTTTCGCCGCAGATGGCATGGATCTCGCCGGCCTTCACCCGCAGGTTCACCTCGGCCAATGCTTTAACGCCGGGGAACTCTTTGGTGATGGAGCGCATCTCGAGAATTATCGGATCGCTGTGCGTGTTGAGGGACGTCATCTGCCCTTACGCCTCCAATGCATGACTTCGTTGTCCGCCCCTGCAAACCGCAGGGCCGTCTGATGGAAAAGTAAACTGGATCACGCCGTTGTCGTCAAGTCTTTAACGCAACGGCACGGTAACGGCTGCGTTAGTTTCGCCGGATTCCGGCGTGCTGGAACACCAGGGCCGTCGCCCCCAGGGCCTCGGCGCGGTCGCCGAGCGAGGACATCGTCAGGGTGGTGGTCTCGCCGATAACGGGGACGGCGTGGCGCACAAGGCCGCGCCGGATCGGGTCCAGGAGCAGCTCGCCAAGCCCTGCCAGCGGGCCGCCGACCACAATCACCTCGGGGTTGATGAGGTTCGCGACATTGCCCAGCGCGCGGCCGACGGCGAGTCCGGCGTCGTCCACCACGCGGAGGGTGGCGGAGTCCCTGGCGAGGGCCTTGCGCACGATGTCTTCCGCAGTGAGCGGTTTGTCCTCGCCCCGGCCGAGGAGTTCGATCATGGTGGTGGTGGAGGCGATCGTCTCGAGGCAGCCCCGGTTGCCGCAGCGGCAGACCAGACCGTGCTCGTGGATCGTGGCGTGGCCGATTTCGCCGGTGATGCCCACGTTTCCGTAGTAGGGCATGCCGTTGAGGATCAGCCCGGCGCCGATGCCCGAACCGATCTTCATAAACATCAGGTTGCTGATGCCGGTGTGCGGCCCCCAGGTGACTTCGGACAGGGCACCGAGGTTGGCATCGTTGTCCAGGAAAACCGGAAGATCCAGCGCTTCCTCGAGTCTCTGGAGGATATTGATGCCGACCCACTCGGGCAGGATGGCGCCCTGCGCCACGGTGCCGGTGCGGCGGTCGATCGGGCCCGGGATCCCGACGCCGGCGCCCACCAGGGCGCTGCGTTCCACGCCGCTTCCGGCCAGCAGCCGGTCCAGCACCCCGACGGCGGCTGCGATGCCTTCTTCCGCGTGGTGGCCCAGGGGTAGCAGGACCGATTCTTCCGCGACCACGTGGTAGCTCAGTGAGGCCAGGACCACCCGCAGGTGGCGGCGGCCGAAGTCGATGCCGACGGCGACGGCGCCGTTGCTGTTGAGCCGGACGTTCAGGGCCCGGCGTCCGGAGCTGGTGGTCGGCTCCGTGGACGCCAGCCCGGCGTCCTGCATGATCTTGACGATGTTCGAGACGGTGGCCGTGGAAAGGCCGGTCTGGCGGGCGAGTTCCGCCTGGGTGGAGGGGCCCGCGAGCAGGCATTCAATGATCCGCTGCTGGTTCAGATGCCGAAGCGCGGACTGCGACCCGGGGTTTTTGGTGCGGCTCCTCGTTGAGCGCGTTGGTGAGGGCATGCAATGAAGCGTGCCCCATCACGACGTTGTAGTCAAGAAGTTAACGCAACCCGCGGTGCCCGTGTCCGGCGATGTTCATGGGCGGTCCCTGTGAGTCAGCTGTGAATTTCCCGGTGTGCCCGGGCGAGCTCCTGATAGTGGGAGGCGTTGCGCTTCACGCCCTCGAACTCCTCGTCGCTTAGCTCGCGGCGGACCTTGGCGGGCACTCCGGCCACCAGGGAGCGGGGCGGGATTACGGTGCCCTCGAGCACCACCGCGCCGGCCGCGACGAGCGAGCCGGCGCCGATCACTGCCCCGTTGAGGATGGTGGCGCTCATTCCGATCAGGCAGTCGTCCTCGACGGTGCAGCCGTGGACCACGGCGCTGTGGCCGACGCTGACCCGGGCCCCGACACTGCAGGGGAAGCCCGGATCCGCGTGCAGCACAACGTTGTCCTGCAGGTTGCTGCCGGCGCCGACGGTGATCGCCGCCGTGTCGGCGCGGACGGACACGCCGTAAAAGGCGCTGGAGTGCTCGGCCAGGGTGGCCTTGCCGATGATTGATGCGCTCGGGGCGACGAAAGCGGATTCGTGGACAGCCGGGGTATCGCCGGCGAAAGCGTAAACGGGAGTCATGCCCCCAGCCTAGGACACCAGCCTCTTGCAGCGGCGGCTTCGCTGAGTAGGATCGTGGCCATTCCCGCGTTCGTCCGGAGGTGGCCGCTATGTTCCTTCAGTTGATGAAACGCCTGGGGGAGGCCAAGGCGCTCGACCCGGCGGTCCGGACCGCGGAGCCGCTGGCCGCCCGGCTGATCGCTGACGCCAGGCTGCGGCGCTTCTTCCACGGCGACGCCACCGGTATCCCGCCGCATGTCATTCTCACCGATGTGCCCTTCGGGGCGTGGTTCATGGCCGTGTTCCTGGACTTCTTCCCGGACGATGGTTCCCGCCGGGCCGCCCGCCGGCTGGTGGGGCTCGGCGTCCTCGCGGCGGCCCCGACGGGACTCAGTGGCTGGGCTGAGTGGGCGCGGGCCGACACCGCCACGCGGCGCATCGGCGTCGTGCATGCCGCCGCCAACCTGACCGCGACGATGATCTTCCTCGCCTCCTGGCGCGCGCGGCGCAGGGACCGGCACCGGCGGGGGGTGAACCTGGCGCGGGTGGGCGCCCTGGTGCTGATTGTGGGCGGCTTCCTGGGTGGCTACATGCGCAGCGTTCGGCGTCCCTGACAAACCCTCCCGCAGTTCCGGCGGGTGTTCACGTGATCCTCCCGCAGTTCTGGCGGTCCTGGGGGGACGCTCCCGTCGTCGGTGCGGGAGGGTTGGGTAAGTCGCTGCCAGATGTGCGGGAGGGTTTCATAAATCGCCGCCGTACGTGAGTGAGGGTTTAGGCGGGGGAGCGGAGGACCGTGAAGACGGTGTCGGGGAGGACGACGGCGATCGGCGCGCCGGGTTCGGCCACGCGCCTTAGTTCGCGGACGACGTCGTCGCACTCCGCCGGCGGCAGGCCCGCCAAGGCGTCAACCGCCCAGACGGCGGGGAATGCCGCGTCGGCAAAGGGCAGGGCGGTCCCGGTCGCGACCGAGGCCGAGAGCCCCCGGGCGCGGGCGGCGTGGATGTTCTCCTCCGAGGCGTCCACGCCGGTGTAGTGGATGCCCGCACGGACAAAGGCGAGCCCGTCCGCGCCGGGCCCGCAGTCCACGCCCAGCACGCCGCGCCGGCCCTCGTCCTTGAGCAGGGCAATGAACCCGGCCAACTCCTCCGTCAGCGTTGCACCCATGGACCTAGTCAAGGGCGGGCGGGCGTCCAAGGCAAGGGCCCAGCTGAACGCCCTTAGCTGAACGCGCTTAGCTGAAAACAACCGTCCGGTTGCCGTCCAGCAGCACCCGGTGTTCGGCGTGCCACTGCACAGCCTGGGCGAGGGTGCGGCCCTCGACGTCGCGGCCCATCTGGACAAACTGCTCGGCGGTGCGCCGGTGGTCCACCCGGATAACTTCCTGTTCGATGATCGGGCCCTCGTCCAGGGCAGCGGTGACGTAGTGTGCCGTGGCGCCGATCAGTTTCACGCCGCGGGCGTGGGCCTGGTGATACGGCTTGGCGCCCTTGAAGGACGGCAGGAACGAGTGGTGGATGTTGATGGCCTTGCCGGTGAGCTCGGTGCACAGCTCATCGGAGAGGATCTGCATGTACCGGGCCAGGACCGTGAGTTCGATGTCGTGCTCGGCCATCAGCTTGCGCAGCGCGTCCTCGGCCTCGACCTTGGTGTCCTTCGTGACGGGGATGTGGTGGAACGGGATGCCGTAGAACTCGGCCAGACCGGCCAGGTCCCGGTGGTTGGAGACGATCGCGGGGATTTCGATCGGCAGGGTGCCGGAGCGCTGCAGGAACAACAGGTCGTTGAGGCAGTGCGCGGAGGTGCTCGCCATCAGCAGGGTGCGGACCTTCCGGCCGGCGGGGTTGAGGCTCCACTGCATGTCGAAGGCCTGGGCCACGGGTTCCAGGGCGGCGTGCAGTTCGGCCGGCGGGGCCGCCGTCGTGGCCTCCACCCGCATAAAGAAGGTTCCGGTGCCCTGGCTGCCGTACTGCTGGGAGTCCGTAATATTGCAGCCCGCCACCAGGAGGGCGCCGGCGACGGCATGCACGATTCCGGGCCGGTCCGGGCAGGAGAGAGTCAGGATGTAGGAGGCAGTCAGCTTCTCGTCAGTCACGAAAGACAAGCCTACCCGCGGCTGGGATAGGCTGGATGTGTCGCAACTGGCGTTGGGTGGGTAACCACCAGGGAGCGGCACGCACGCAGACCACGGATCGTACGCCTGGGCCGAGGGTCACGTTTTTCCGGTTGGCAGCCCCCGCTGCCGGCCCGCAGACGGTTTCCCTGAGGGGGGCCGCGCCCGCGGCCCGGCCCCGGTTTTGGGGCCGTAATTTTTGCGGCGCCGCAGCGGGCCAGCCGGTAACCTGACCTTAAAGCAGTGACCGTTGCCAAGCCAGGAGTTCTTCGTGACTACTTCCCTTCGCCTTTCCTCAGCAGCCGTGAGCAACCAGCCGCTCGCTGAACTCGATCCCGAAATCGCCGCCGTCCTGGCCCAGGAGCTCGGCCGCCAGCGCGGCACCCTGGAAATGATCGCCTCCGAAAACTTCGCGCCGCGCGCCGTGATGGAGGCGCAGGGCTCCGTCCTGACCAACAAGTACGCCGAGGGCTACCCGGGCCGCCGCTACTACGGCGGCTGCGAGTACGTCGACGTCGCCGAGCAGCTCGCGATCGACCGGGTCAAGGAGCTCTTCGGCGCGGAGTTCGCCAACGTCCAGCCGCACTCCGGCGCGCAGGCCAACGCCGCCGCGCTGTCCGCCATGATCACCCCGGGGGACAAGATCCTGGGCCTCTCGCTGGCCCACGGCGGCCACCTGACCCACGGCATGAAGCTGAACTTCTCCGGCAAGCTCTACGAGGTTGCCGCCTACCAGGTCGAGGAAGACACCTTCCGGATCGACATGGACAAGCTGCGTGCCCAGGCGCTCGCCGAGAAGCCGCAGGTCATCATTGCCGGCTGGTCCGCGTACCCCCGCCACCTCGACTTCGAGGCCTTCCGCTCGATCGCGGATGAGGTCGGCGCGCTGCTCTGGACCGACATGGCGCACTTCGCCGGCCTCGTCGCCGCCGGGCTGCACCCGAGCCCGGTCCCGTACTCCGACGTCGTCACCTCTACCGTGCACAAGACCCTCGCCGGCCCGCGCTCCGGCGTGATCCTGGCCAAGCAGGAGTGGGCCAAGAAGATCAACTCCAACGTCTTCCCCGGCCAGCAGGGCGGACCGCTGATGCACGTAATCGCGGCCAAGGCCGTGGCCTTCAAGATCGCCGGCACGGAGGAATTCAAGGAGCGCCAGGAACGCGTCCTCGAAGGCGCCCGGATCATCGCGGACCGGCTGAACCAGTCCGACCTGTCCGACGCCGGCGTCTCCGTCCTCACCGGCGGCACCGACGTGCACCTGGTCCTGGTGGACCTGCGAAACTCCCAGCTGGATGGCCAGCAGGCCGAGGACCTGCTGCACTCGGTGGGCATCACGGTCAACCGCAACGCCGTGCCGTTCGACCCGCGCCCGCCGATGGTCACCTCCGGCCTGCGCATCGGCACCCCGGCCCTCGCCACCCGCGGCTTCGGCGCCAAGGAATTCACCGAGGTGGCCGAGATCATCGCCACCGCACTGAAGGCCGGCGCCGCGGCCGACGTCGAGGCCCTCCAGACCCGCGTGGACAAGCTCGCCGAGGACTTCCCGCTGTACCCGCAGCACGAGCAGTGGTGATTCGATGACCGCCACTGACTCCCACACCGCGGAATCCGCGCCGGCCCAGGCTCAGGGCGCCCGGATCCTCGACGGCAGGGCCACCGCCGCGGCGATCAAGGCCGAACTCACCGAACGCGTCGCAGCTCTCAAGGCCAAGGGGATCGTCCCGGGCCTGGGCACCATCCTGGTCGGCTCCGACCCGGGCAGCACCTGGTACGTGGGCGGCAAGCACAAGGACTGCGCCGAGGTGGGCATCACCTCGATCCGCCGCGACCTGCCGGAAGAAACCACGCAGGACGAACTCCTGGCCGTGGTCCGGGAGCTCAACGAGAACCCGGAGTGCACCGGCTACATTGTCCAGCTCCCGCTGCCGAAGCACATCGACCAGGACGTCATCCTGGAGGCCATGGACCCGGACAAGGACGCCGACGGCCTGCACCCGATGAACCTCGGCCGGCTGGTGGCCAACGTCAACGGTCCGATGACGTCGCCGCTGCCCTGCACACCCAAGGGCTGCGTGGAGCTCCTGACTCGGCACGGCATCAGCCTCAACGGCAAACGCGTCCTGGTGGTGGGCCGCGGCGTCACCATCGGCCGCCCGGTGGGCCTGCTGCTGACCCGCAAGGACGTCAACGCCACCGTCATCCTCGCCCACACCGGCACCGTGGACCTGCCCGCCGAACTCCGACAGGCCGACGTCGTGATCGCCGCGGCCGGCCAGCCGCACATGATCAAGGCGGGGGACCTCAAGCCCGGGGCGATTGTGCTCGACGTCGGTGTCAGCCGCGTCGACGACGGCACCGGCAAGGCCGTGGTCACCGGGGACGTGGACCCCGCCGCGGCCGACGTCGCCGCGTGGCTCTCGCCGAACCCCGGGGGAGTGGGGCCGATGACGCGCGCCATGCTGCTCGCCAACGTGGTGGAAACCGCCGAACGCCGCCTGGAAAGTTCACGCGCCACTGCCTAGGGCCACCGGTGCGAATCCGGCGCAGGGGCGCCCCTCCTCAGCGAGCGGGCGCCCCTGCGCCGTTAATCGACATCACGAATTGGCAAACGTCTGGATATTTTTACGAAAAGACTCTTTCATGGTTTGCCCGGATCGACTACCGTGTTCCGGGTGTCTGAACTTGTGTCGAAAGAAGCTCCCGTGAGCAGCCCCGCCGAAAGCGGCGAACCGCAGTACGTCATCACCGCCGAAAACCTCACCAAAACCTACGGCGATGTCACCGCTGTCGACGGCATTTCCTTCCGGGTGCCGGCCGGCGAAGCCTTCGGACTGCTCGGACCCAACGGGGCCGGCAAGTCCACCACCATGAAGATGATCGGCGGGGTCGCGCAGCGCACCTCGGGCAGCCTGAGCATCATGGGTCTGGACCCGGAGAACCACGGCCCGGAAGTCCGCGCCCACCTGGGGGTGGTGCCGCAGCAGGACAACCTGGACGAGGAGCTGAAGGTCCGCGAGAACCTGCTGGTCTACGGCCGTTACTTCGGCCTGCCGATGAGCTACCTCAAGCCCAAAGCCGACGAGCTGCTGGAATTCGCGCAGCTGACGGACAAGGCCAAGTCCAAGGTGGATGCGCTCTCCGGCGGCATGAAGCGCCGCCTCACGATCGCCCGGTCCCTCATCAACGAACCCCGCATCCTGCTCCTGGACGAACCCACCACCGGCCTGGACCCGCAGGCCCGGCACATCCTCTGGGACCGGCTGTTCCGGCTCAAGGAGCAGGGCGTCACCCTGATCCTCACCACCCACTACATGGATGAGGCCGAGCAGCTCTGCGACCGGCTGATCGTCGTTGACAAGGGCAAGATCATGGCCGAGGGTTCCCCCGCGAGCCTGATCCGCGACTACTCCACCCGCGAGGTCCTCGAGCTGCGCTTCGGCTCCGAGCGCAACGCCACCGTCGCCGCCGAGCTAGAAGGCATCGGCGACCGGATCGAAACGCTGCCGGACAGGGTCCTCATCTACGCCCACGACGGCGAAGCCGCGCTGGAGCAGGTCTCCGCCCGGGGACTGCGCCCGGTCACCTCGCTGGTGCGCCGTTCCTCGCTGGAGGACGTCTTCCTGCGCCTGACCGGCCGGAGCCTCGTTGACTAATCCGGAGACGACGGCGGCGCCCGCCCTGCGCGCGCACCCGCCGGCCGTCTCAGCTGCCCGCGCCCGCCGCTGGGGCGCCTTCTATTACGCCGAGCAGGTCCTGCGGGTGATGAAGGGCTACGGCTGGACCATCGTGATGTACGGTGTGGGCCAACCGGTCGCCTACCTCTTCGCCATGGGCGTGGGCCTGGCCACCCTGGTGGACACCAACTCCACCACCGTCTTCGGCGGCGTCAGCTACCTGACGTTCATCTCCCCTGCGCTGCTGATCTCCGCCGCGGTGATGACCGCCGCGAACGAATTCACCTTCCCGGTGATGGACGGATTCAAGTGGCGCCGGGTCTACTACGGTCCGCACGCCTCGCCGCTGACCCCGGAGCAGATCGCCGCCGGGCAGGTCATCGCAGTGACGGTCCGGTTCGTTCTGCAGTCCGCCATCTACTTCGGCGTCGTGGTCCTGTTCGGGGCATCGCCAGGCGCGTGGGGCTGGGTCTCCATCCTGGTAGCCACCCTGGCCGGGCTCTCCTTCGGGCTGCCGCTGATGGCCTACGCCGCCACCGTCACCACCGACAAAGGCCAGTTCGCCATGGTGATGCGCTTCATCGTGATGCCGCTGTTCCTGTTCTCCGGCACCTTCTTCCCTCTCGACACCCTGCCAATGGCGGTCCGCTGGATCGGCTGGATCTCACCGATCTGGCACGGCACCGAGCTGGGCCGCGTCTTCAGCTACGGCTACGAGGAGGCGCCATTGCTGACCGTGGCCCACGTCGTCTTCCTGGTTGGCCTCGCCGTCATCGGCTGGGTCCTGTCCAGGCGTCTCTTCGCCAAAAGGATGGCATCATGAGCCTGCTCGCCGGACATCCGGGAAACCAAGCCGACGGCCGCAGCGTCACCGAGGCTGCCCGCAACCGCCGCTTCGGCCCGCTCTACTCACGCAACGTGCACGCCGTCGTCGCCCGCGGGCTGATGGCCACCAAGAGCAGCAACTGGATGGTCATGCTCTCAGGCTTCTTCGAACCCGTGCTCTACCTGATCTCGATGGGCGTGGGCCTCGGGGCGATTGTCGGGTCCGTCCAGGGCCCGGGCGGCCAGGAGATCAGCTACGCCGCGTACATCGCGCCGGCGCTGCTGGCGGTCTCGGCGATGAACGGGGCCGTCTACGACTCCACCTGGAACGTCTTCTTCAAGATGAACTTCTCCAAGCTCTACCAGGGCATGCTGTACACCTCCCTGGGGCCGGTCGACGTCGCGATGGGCGAAATTTTCCTCGCCCTGCTCCGCGGTGCCATGTATGCCACCGGGTTCACCGCAGTGATGGGTGTGATGGGACTGATCACCACCCCGTGGGCCATTGTGATGGTCCCGGCCTCGGTGCTGATTGCCTTCGGGTTTGCCAGCTTCGGGATGGGCATCACCAGCTTCATGAAGACGTTCCAGCAGATGGACTGGATCAACTTCGTGATGCTGCCGATGTTCCTCTTCAGCGCCACGTTCTACCCGCTGAGCGTCTACCCGCAGTGGATCCAGTGGCTGATCCAGGCGATGCCGCTCTGGCACGGCGTGGAACTCCTGCGCCAGATCAGCGTGGGCGTGTTCACCCCCGCCACCGCGGTGCACATCGGCTACTACCTCGTTATGATCGTCCTCGGCGTGGCGCTCACCACCGGCCGGCTCCGCCGGCTGTTCCTGAAGTAAGCGGATGCCCGCTCCGTTCGCCGGGGGTGGAAGCGCCGCCCGGCGCCGTGCCGGTTTGCGATAATGGGCTCATGCGATCACTGGGCAACCCCCCCTCCAAGCCGTCCGCGTTCAATGCCGCCACCGGAAAGTTCTCGATGTTCCGCATCGGCGGACTCGGGATGACGGTCTTTATCATCGCCTTCCTGGTGGCCGTCATCTTCGCGGCGAACCAGAACGACGTCGTGGGCTGGGTTGTGGCCGCCATCGCCGCGTTCTGGCTCGCGCTGGCAGCCTTTGTGGTGTTCAGCATCCAGCGGGCCGCGAAAAAGGCCGGAGCCAAGCTCAACGAGGCGCAGAACGCCTTCAACTCGGCGGTGGGCCGGGCGCCGTCGTCCGGCAGTGCCGACCACGGCGGCACGCGACTGGTCGGGGACCGCCGCGAGGCGGACGACATCCGCGACATGAAACTGGACCACTCCTTCAAAATTGTGCAGGTTCAGGTCCGCGTGGTGGAGCAGGAACGCGCCAAGGGCGAGGCCTCGGACCAGGACACCATCCGCCGCGCCTTGGAGACCATCGAGATCACCGCCACCAATGCCCGGGACATGATCAAGACCGGGGGCGGCTCCGACGAGCCCGTCAGCGGAACCATCATCGACTAGAGTGGAGCGGGTGAGCTCGGCATTGAAGAAGGACCACCTTCGCATCGCATCGGTCAACGTCAACGGCCTCCGCGCCGCCTACAAAAAGGGCATGGCGGAGTGGCTGGCGCCGCGGGACGTGGACATCCTCTGCCTGCAGGAGGTCCGCGCGCCTGACGCGATCGTCCACGAACTCCTCGGCGAGGGCTGGCACATCCTGCACGCCGAGGCCGAAGCCAAGGGCCGCGCCGGTGTTGCCATCGCCTCCCGCACCGAGCCCGTCGCCACCCGGACCGGCATCGGCGACGACTACTTCGCCACCGCCGGCCGCTGGGTCGAGGCCGACTACATCGTCCGCGACGCCGCGGGCCAGGCCTCACAGCTGACCGTCGCCAGCGCCTACGTGCACTCCGGCGAGGCCGGCACGCCGAAGCAGGACGACAAGTTCCGCTTCCTGGACGTGATGTCGACGCGGCTGCCCGAACTGGCCAAGCACAGCGACCACGCCCTCGTGGTGGGCGACCTCAACGTCGGCCACACCGAGCTGGACATCAAAAACTGGAAGGGCAACGTCAAACGTGCCGGCTTCCTGCCCGAGGAGCGCGCCTACTTCGACCGCTTCTTCGGCGAGGAAATCGGCTGGAAGGATGTTCACAGGGGCCTGGCGGGTACCGTCGACGGCCCCTACACTTGGTGGTCGCAGAGGGGACAGGCCTTCGACAACGACACCGGCTGGCGCATTGATTACCACATGGCCACGCCCGCTCTCGCCGCCGCGGCGGTGTCAGCCGTTGTCGACCGGGCGCCGTCCTGGGACACCCGCTTCTCCGACCATGCCCCGCTGGTAGTGGACTACCGGCTCTAGCCAAAAGGTTCCCCCGATGACCTCTCCTTCCACCGCGCCGACCGTCGCCGACGCAGAAGCCAGCCCCGACGCGGCCCTCTCGACCGACGGCCGGGCACCTGCCGTCGCCGGCGCCCGGCACCGCATCCTCTCGGGCATGCAGCCGTCCGCGGACTCCCTGCACCTGGGCAACTACCTGGGCGCCCTGGTGAACTGGGTCCGGATGCAGGACGAATACGACGCCGTGTTCTTTATCCCGGACCTGCACGCCATCACGGTCCCGCAGGACCCGGCCGAACTTGCCCACCGCACCCGCGTCACCGCGGCGCAGTACATTGCCGGCGGGGTCGACGTGGACAAGTGCACGCTCTTTGTCCAGTCCCAGGTCCCCGAGCATGCCCAGCTGGCCTGGGTGCTCAACTGCATCACCGGCTTCGGCGAGGCGTCCCGGATGACCCAGTTCAAGGACAAGGCCCTGAAGCAGGGGTCGGAGCAGGCCAGCGTCGGGCTCTTCACCTACCCGATCCTGCAGGCCGCGGACATCCTGCTGTACCAGCCGCACGGCGTGCCGGTCGGCGAGGACCAGCGCCAGCACGTGGAGCTGAGCCGGGACCTGGCGCAGCGCTTCAACTCCCGCTTCGGCGAGACGTTCACGGTGCCGCAGCCCTTCATCCAGAAGGAGTCGGCCAAGATCTACGACCTGCAGAACCCGACGGCGAAGATGTCCAAGTCCGCGGAGTCCCCGGCGGGCCTGATCAACCTGCTGGACGAGCCGAAGCTGATTGCCAAGCGGATCAAATCGGCCGTGACGGACGCGGAAACCGAAATCCGTTTCGACCGCGAGGCCAAGCCCGGCGTTTCCAACCTGCTGACGATCTACTCGGCCATCACCGGCCAGAGCGTTGACCAGCTCGTCGCGGCCTACGAGGGCAAGATGTACGGCCACCTTAAGGTGGACCTGGCCGAAGCGGTCACGGCGCACCTCTCGCCGATCCGCGACCGCGCCAACGAGCTGCTCGCCGACCCGGCCGAGCTCGACCGGCTGCTGGCCGTGGGGGCGGACAAGGCCCGGGAGATCGCCTCGGTGACGCTGAAGGACGTGTACGCCAAGGTCGGCTTCCTGCCCTACGCCGGAATCCGGGGAGTCCACTAGCGCAATGTCCTCCGTCAGCAAAGTCACCGCCAGCGACACCGGACGCGCCGCCCACCACAGCGCGCGCAAAGGTTCGGCCGCCGCCCCGCACAAGGGCACTGCGTCCGGCAACGGGCAGACCCCGGACGAGGGCATCAGCATCGGCGTCATCCTGGGCTTCCCGCCGGACATCGCCGAGGAACTGCAGCGCTGGCGGGCCTCCTTCGGGGATCCGATGGCCGCGACGGTGCCGGCGCACATCACCCTGGTGACAACCACCATGACGCAGGACTGGGAGGCCACCCGGAGCCACGTCCGTGAGGTGGCGCGCCGGCAGGAGCCGTTTACCGTGACGATCGCGGGCACCGGCTCCTTCCGGCCCGTCTCGCCTGTGGTCTTCCTGAACGTCGAGGCCGGCTTCGGCGAGTGCGTCAACCTGCACCGCCAGCTGCAGGCCGGGCCGTTGGAACGCGAACTGCCGTTCGCCTACCACCCGCACGTGACGGTGGCCCACGACGTGGCACCGGAAAGCCTCGACGAGGCCGAAACGGTGCTCAAGGATTACAGGGCCAGCTTCCCGGTGGCTAGCATGGGACTCTACGAGCACGACGACAACGGCATCTGGCAGCTACGGGAAGAGCTTGACTTTGGCACCGAATCTGACGACCACCGAGGCGCGGCCGGCCCAGCAGGGGCCCGCTGACCCTCCCCTTCCCACCGAACTGGCCCGGCTGCGGCTGGAAGTGAGCCGGAAACGGGTCGACTGGAGCAAAGCCAGCCGCGCCTCCGGCGGCGGCCTCGCCGCGCCGCTGGCGATGGTCCAGTGGCTGCTCGCCCGGCTCAACGCCTTCCGGCCGATGCGGGCGTTCCAGCATTACAACCTGCAGCATGGCCCGCTGATGAGCGCCGGTATCGGGTTCAACATGTTCTTCTCCATCACCGGCCTGCTGGCCACCGGCTTCTCGGTGGCCGGGCTGCTGCTCCGCGGCCAGCCCGCCTTGCTGGACCGGGTGGTGGGCAGCGTCGCGACCAGCGCCCCCGGCCTGCTCAAGATTGACGGCCGGGAAGGGCTGGTGGACCCGCAGGAGCTGCTGAACCGCAACGGCCTGGGCTGGACCGCCGTGATCGCCGCCGTCGTGACCGTGGTGACGTCGCTGGGCTGGATCGCGGGCCTGCGCGACGGCCTGCGCGGGGTGCTGGGGCTCGGTCCGCTGAAGATGAACCCGGTCCTGCTGAAACTGCACGACGTCGGCACCCTGCTGCTGCTCGGCGTCGCCCTGGTGATCAGCGCCGGCGCCTCGCTGGTGTTCGGCACCGCCGCCAGCTGGGTGGCCGAACAGCTCCGGCTGGACCCGCTGGTGGCCGGCCCGCTGACCACGTCGATCAAGATCGCCGTGCCGCTGGTGCTGGGCTGGGTGACCGCGCTGATTATGTTCCGCCTCGCCGCCGGGTTGAAACTGCAGCGCCGGTCCCTGCTGGAAGGAACCATCCTCGCCACCGTGGGCACGAGCATCCTGCAGATCTTTAGCGCCGAGCTGCTCGCCAGCGCCGGCCGGAACCCGATCCTCGCGCCGTTCGCGATTATCATCGGCTTGCTCATCTGGTTCAACCTGGTCAGCCAGGTCTACCTCGTCTCGGCCGCGTGGTCCGCGGTCCGCGAGGAGGACCTGAAATCGGCGCCGTCGGCCAAGACAGCCGGCTGGGGCGCCCGCCAAGTGCAGCCGGGGAAAACCCCGGCCGAGCCGCGGGTCCGCCGCCGGCCGGCCGCTAGTTTCCGGCGTCGAGGTACTGATCGGCCCACGCCGAGATAATCTTCGCGGCGCGGGCCGCCTGCCCCTTTCCCGTGAGCAGGTGGTCGGAGCCCTCCAGCGAGACAAAGCTGCGCGGGTGCCGCGCGGTCTGGAAGATGCTGCTGGCGTTCTCGATGCCCACCGTGTTGTCGGTGGGGGAGTGCAACACCATCAGCGGCTTGTGCAGCTGCCGGATGCAGTCGGTCAGGTCCGCGTTTTCCAAGTCCTCGACGAAGTGTCGCCGGATTTCCACCCGCTTGCCGCCGAGGTCCACTTCGGCGCTGCCCTCGCTCAGGATCCGGTCCAGGGCCGCGTCAAAGACGTGGGCTACGTGCTTGGGCGAGAACGGGGCGCCGACGGTGGCGACGGCGTCGAGCTCCGGAATCTGGCGCGCGGCGGACAGGACGGCGGCGCCGCCGAAGGAGTGCCCCACCAGCAGCGAGATGGGCCGGCCGGAGTCCCGCATGAACTCGGCGGCCTTCACGGTGTCCGCCACCTTGTGGCTGAAGGAACCCTCGGACCAGTGCCCGGCGGACTCGCCCAGGCCCAGGTTGTCGAAGCGGAGCATGCCCACCCCGTTGTCCGCCAGCGCCTTGCACATCCGCGAGGCCGAGGGGCTGTCCTTGCCCAGGGTGAAGCCGTGCGAGAACACGCCCCAGCCTTTCACCGGCCCCTCGGGGAGGTCGACGACGCCGGAGAGCAGCTCGCCGGTGGAACCTTCGAAGGAAACTTTCTCGGAGCGCGACACGGGGGCCTTTCGGTCTGGGGGCTTACGACGACGGCGCCCCCACCGGAAAGGTGGGAGGCGCCGTCGTCGTGTGGAACTGCTGGTAAAACGGGTGCTAGATCTTGCGGGACAGGATGGCCTGCTTGACCTCGGCGATGGCCTGCGTGACCTGGATGCCGCGGGGGCAGGCCTCGGTGCAGTTGAAGGTGGTGCGGCAGCGCCACACGCCTTCCTTGTCGTTGAGGATCTCCAGGCGCATGTCGCCGGCGTCATCACGGGAATCGAAGATGAAGCGGTGCGCGTTGACGATCGCGGCCGGGCCGAAGTACTGGCCGTCGGTCCAGAACACCGGGCAGGACGAGGTGCACGCGGCGCAGAGGATGCACTTGGTGGTGTCGTCGAAACGCTCGCGGTCCTCGGCGGACTGCAGGCGTTCCTTGGTGGGCTCGTGGCCGCGGTTGATCAGGAAGGGCATGACCTCGCGGAAGGACTGGAAGAACGGCTCCATGTCCACGATCAGGTCCTTCTCCACCGGCAGGCCCTTGATCGGCTCGACCGTGATCGGCTTGGAGGTGTCCAAGTCCTTGAGCAGGGTCTTGCAGGCGAGGCGGTTGCGGCCGTTGATGCGCATGGCATCGGAGCCGCAGACGCCGTGGGCGCAGGAGCGGCGGAAGGAGACGCTTCCGTCGATTTCCCACTTGACCTTGTGCAGGGCGTCCAAGACGCGGTCGGTGCCGTACATCGTCACGTGGAAGTCGTCCCAGGTGGACTCGTCGGAGACTTCGGGGTTGTAGCGGCGCACGCGCAGGTGGACGTCGAAGGAGGGGATGTCCCCGCCGCCGCCGACGCCGGCAGGCAGTTCGATCTTGGAGGCTGGCTCAGCGAGTTCAGCGGTCATCTTAGTACTTCCTCACCATCGGCTCGTAGCGCGTAAAGACCACCGGTTTGGTGGCAAGCCGGATGCCGGCAATCGACTCGGCGGAACCGTCCGCCGGGGCGTGGTCATCCTTGTACGCCATGGAGTGCTTCATGAATTTTTCGTCGTCGCGCTCGGGGAAGTCCTCGCGGAAGTGTCCGCCGCGGGATTCCTCGCGGTGCAGGGCAGCCACGGTCATGACCTTGGCGAGTTCCAGCAGGAAGCCGAGTTCCACGGCCTCGAGCAGGTCCAGGTTGAAGCGCTTGCCCTTGTCCTGGACGCTGATGCGCTGGTACCGCTCCTCGAAGGACGCGATGTCCTTGAGGACCTGGTTCAGCGTCTCGGCGGTGCGGAACACCTGCATGTTGGCGTCCATGGTGTCCTGCAGCTCCTTGCGGATCTGGGCCACCTTCTCGGTGCCGTCCGAGGTGCGGACGTGGTTCAGCAGGTTCAGCGTGTACGCCTCGGGATCGGGGGGCAGGTCCACGAAGTCCGCGGTCTTGGCGTATTCCGCGGCGGCGATGCCGGCGCGCTTGCCGAAGACGTTGATGTCCAGCAGCGAGTTGGTGCCCAGGCGGTTGGACCCGTGCACGGAGACGCAGGCGACCTCACCGGCGGCGTAGAGGCCGGGGACAACGGTGTCGTTGTCCTGCAGGACCTCGGCGCTGATGTTGGTGGGGATGCCGCCCATGGCGTAGTGCGCCGTCGGGAAAACCGGAACCGGCTCCGTGTACGGCTCCACACCCAGGTAGGTGCGGGCGAACTCGGTGATGTCCGGCAGCTTGGCATCGATGTGGGCCGGCTCGAGGTGGGTCAGGTCCAGCAGGACGTAGTCCTTGTTCGGGCCGCAGCCGCGGCCCTCGCGGACCTCGTTGGCCATCGAGCGGGCCACGATGTCACGCGGGGCGAGGTCCTTGATGGTGGGGGCGTAGCGCTCCATAAAGCGCTCACCCTCGGAGTTGCGCAGGATCGCGCCTTCGCCGCGGGCGGCCTCGGAGAGCAGGATGCCCAGGCCGGCCAGGCCGGTCGGGTGGAACTGGAAGAACTCCATGTCCTCCAGCGGGATGCCGCGGCGGAACGCGATGCCCATGCCGTCGCCCGTCAGGGTGTGGGCGTTGGAGGTGGTCTTGAAGACCTTGCCGGCGCCGCCGGAGGCGAACACCACGGACTTGGCCTGGAAAACGTGCAGTTCGCCGGAGGCGAGGTCGTAGGACACGACGCCGGCCACGCGCTTCTGCTTGTACGGGGTGCCGTCTTCACGGACCGCGTCTTCCTCGACGGTCAGCAGGTCCAGCACGTAGTACTCGTTGTAGAACTCGACGTTGTGCTTGACGCAGTTTTGGTACAGGGTCTGCAGGATCATGTGGCCGGTGCGGTCCGCGGCGTAGCAGGCGCGGCGCACCGGAGCCTTGCCGTGGTCGCGGGTGTGGCCGCCGAAGCGGCGCTGGTCAATCCGGCCCTCAGGCGTGCGGTTGAACGGCAGGCCCATCTTTTCCAGGTCCAGGACGGCGTCGATCGCTTCCTTCGCCATGACCTCGGCGGCGTCCTGGTCCACCAGGTAGTCGCCGCCTTTGATGGTGTCGAAGGTGTGCCACTCCCAGTTGTCCTCCTCGACGTTGGCCAGGGCGGCACACATGCCGCCCTGCGCCGCGCCGGTGTGGGAGCGCGTGGGATAAAGCTTGGTCAGTACCGCTGTTCGCGCGCGCTGACCGGATTCGATCGCGGCGCGCATGCCAGCGCCACCGGCACCGACAATGACGACGTCGTACTTATGGACCTGCATACCGGATGCTCTTTCTCTCAAAATTCGCTGTAATACACCGCCGGCGGAGCCTGCGCAGTGAAGTCTGCTGATCCTTCCCTCCCTGCGGGCAGGCGAGGATCAGTGCCCGAAAACAGGGGCCGCTACGGGGCGGGGCAGAACCCGCCGGGCAGCTGCACGCCGTCGACCACGGGGCACGGGTTGAAGGTGAAGATCACCAGGGTGCCGAGGATGATGATGGCCGCGGCAGCCGCGTAGAGCACGATCTTCAGCCAGAGGCGCGTCGCGTCCTTCTCGGCATAGTCGTTGATGATCGTGCGCACGCCGTTGGTGCCGTGCAGCATGGCCAGCCACAGCATGGCCAGGTCCCAGACCTGCCAGAACGGATCGGCCCACTTGCCGGCGACGAAGCCGAAGTCGATCGCGTGGATGCCTTCGCCCACCAGCAGGTTGACGGTCAGGTGGCCGAAGATGAGGACCACCAGCACGACGCCGGAGAGCCGCATGAACAGCCAGGCCAGCATCTCGAAGTTGCCCTTGGAGGAACCGTTGCGGCGGTACTGCGGAGCAATCCTGCCGCTGCCCACCTGCGGAGTGCGGGGGCTCTTGATCTCGGTTGCGCTCATGGCTTAGTGACCTCCCAAGGCGAGGGACAGGTGGCGGATGGAGAAGCCGACCATGACGACGACCCAGAGGGCCAGGACCGTCCACAGCATCTGGCGCTGGTACTTTGCGCCCTTCTTCCAGAAGTCGACGGCGATGATCCGCAGGCCGTTGAAGGCGTGGAACACAATCGCTGCGACGAGGCCCGTTTCACCCAGGGCCATGAGGGGGTTCTTGTAGGCACCGATCACGGCGGTGTAGGCCTCGGGGGACACACGCACCAATGAGGTGTCCAGCACATGGACCAACAAGAAGAAAAAGATCACTACACCGGTAACGCGATGTCCAACCCAGGACCACATGCCTTCACGGCCGCGGTACAAGGTGCCAGCTGGTTTTGTCGGCACTGAATAAACCTCCCTGCAACACAGCGGCGCTGGCATGGGATCCACGCGGGGGGAACGCCTGCTGCGAGAGCACTCGTAAGCTCAAGCCTAAATCTAGGCTTCGCTCTCAGCTTATTCAATTCAGCCGATCGATGGTGACGGCGCCCTGCGCGGATTTTGACCGGTTTTGAGACGAACGCCACATCCGCCGGCACCGGGCGCGGATTCGCGGGCAGCCCTGTCCGCGCGTTTAGCCCGCGTGCCCCGGGGCGTCCGGGCGGCGTTCGGCTAAAGTAGCCCTGATGACTACAGACAAAATGACCAGCACCGACTCCCTCCAGGGTGTTGCGGCGGACTCCCCGCTCGACCGCTTTATCGCGGTGATTCCCGCCGGCGGAGTAGGGACCCGGCTCTGGCCGCTGTCCCGGGCCGCTGCCCCGAAGTTCCTGCACGACCTCACGGGGTCCGGCAGCACCCTGCTGCGCGCCACCTACGACCGGCTGGAACCCCTCGCCGGGAGCCGTGTCCTGGTCGTCACCGGAACCGCGCACCGCGAGGCCGTCTGCCGCCAGCTGCCCGAGGTGGCCGAGGCGGACCTGGTCCTGGAGAGCGAGCCCAAGGATTCCGGCGCGGCCATCGGGCTCGCCGCCGCCATCCTGTACGAGCGCGACCCGGACACCATCATGGGCTCCTTCGCCGCCGACCAGGTCATCAGCCCCGACGAGCTGTTCCAGGACGCCGTCCGAGAGGCCATCCACACCGCGGCCGCCGGCAAGATCGTCACGATCGGCATCAAGCCCACCCACCCCTCCACCGGGTTCGGGTACATCCGCGCCGGCGACAAACTGAGCGTGCCCGGGGCCCCGAGCGCCCACACGGTCGTCGAGTTCGTCGAGAAGCCCAGCGAGGAAGTCGCCCAGCAGTACCTGGACAGCGGCGAGTACGTCTGGAACGCCGGGATGTTCGTGGCGCCGGTCTCGCTGATGCTCAAGCACCTGGAAGCCAACCAGCCGGAGCTGTTCGCGGGCCTGCAGGAAATCGCCAAGGCCTGGGACACCCCGCTGCGCGACGAGGTCACCTCCCGCGTTTGGCCCACCCTGCCCAAGATCGCCATTGACTACGCCGTAGCCGAGCCGGCCGCCGCCGCCGGGGACGTCGCCGTCGTGCCGGGCACCTTCCGCTGGGACGACGTCGGGGACTTCGCCTCCGTGGGTCGGCTCAACAGCGCCAAGGAAGTCGACGACGTCACCGTAATCGGCGAGGGCGCCCGCGTCTTCACCGAAAACGCCAGCGGCGTGGTGGTCACCGACACTAAGCGCGTGATCGCCCTGATCGGCATCAAGGACGTCGTAATTGTCGATACCCCGGATGCGCTGCTGGTGACCACAAAGGCGCATTCCCAGCGGGTCAAGGCCGCGGTGGACGCGCTCAAGGCCAGCGGCGATACGGACGTGCTCTAGTCCGTTTCCCCGGGCCCCGCGCCGCTTCCGCTGCGCCGGCCGGTGCCGTAACGCGCCGTCGGGGATGCCGCTATTTTTTAGACTCTCGCTACAGTGATTGTGTGCGCAACTACACTACTGAAGCTGAGCCAACCACCATGGTGGGGCCGTGGCTGGAGCCACTGCTGCCGGAGCTGATCGGCTTCCGCCGCGACCTGCATGCGCACCCGGAGCTGTCCTTCAAGGAGTTCCGGACCACGGACAAGCTCGCCAGGCGGCTCGAGGCCGCCGGCCTGACGCCCCGCCGGCTTGAGGGCACCGGGCTGACGGTCGACGTCGGCGAGGGGCCGATCGCGACCGCGCTGCGCGGCGACATCGATGCGCTGCCCATCATCGAAGAGACCGGGCTGGAGTTCGCGTCCAAGAACCACGGCGTGACGCACGCGTGCGGGCACGACGTCCACACCACCACGATGCTGGGCATCGCACTGGTCCTGCAGCAGATGCACCAGACCTCGCCGTTGGGCGGCACGGTGCGGATCATCTTCCAGCCGGCCGAGGAGACCATGCCCGGCGGCGCGCACGCCTGCATCGAACAGGGTGTGCTGGAAGGCGTGCCGCGGATCCTGGCCCTGCACTGCGACCCGCGGATCGAGGTGGGCAAGATCGGTACCCGGATCGGCGCCATCACCTCGGCGTCGGACACCATCAAGATCGAACTTACCGGCCGCGGCGGGCACACCTCGCGCCCGCACCTGACCGAGGAGCTGGTCTTCGCCCTGGCCCAGATCGCCATCAACGTCCCGGCCGTGCTGTCCCGCCGCGTCGACGTCCGCAGCGGCGTGTCCGTGGTGTGGGGCCACATCTCCGCCGGCTCCGCCCCGAACGCCATCCCGGCGAGCGGCTATATGGCCGGCACCATGCGCTGCCTGGACCGCGACGCCTGGCACAGCGCGGGGGAGATCCTCGACGAGGTGGTGCAACAGATCGCCGCGCCCTACGGCGTCGACGTCCACCTGGAACACACCCGCGGAGTGCCGCCGGTGGTGAACTCGGAACACGAAACCGCGCTGATCGAGGCCGCGGCCCGCGCCGAGATCGGCGAAGGCTCGGTGGTGCTGACCCCGCAGTCGATGGGCGGGGAGGACTTTGCCTGGTTCCTGGCCGACCTGCCCGGGGCGATGATGCGGCTGGGCACCAAGACCCCCGGCGGCGAAGAGTACGACCTGCACCGCGGTGACTACATCCTGGACGAACGCGCCCTGGGCCTGGGCATCCAGGTTCTCACCGCCGCCGCACTCCGCACCCTCCGCGACCTCTAACCCCCGCCCGAGGCCCCGCGATTTCGGGCTCAAATGTACGTTCGCGCTCCCAGCCCTGCGCGATTAGATTGTGCACAACTAAGTTGTAGGCTACAGTTTGATCGTGACCGCAACTGTTCCCGCCGGGGCCTCCGAGCCTGACGCCCCCCGCCTCGACGCCCCCCGCCTCAACCGGCAGGTGTGCTTCGCCATGTACGCGGCGTCGCGGGCCGCCACCGCCGTCTACCGGCCGATGCTCGATGAGCTGGGCCTGACCTACCCGCAGTATCTCGTGATGATGGTGCTGTGGGAGGAGGCGCCGCGCAGCGTCCGGGAACTCGGCGAGGAGCTGGGTCTCGATTCCGGCACCCTCTCGCCCCTGCTGAAGCGGCTCGAATCGCTCGGCCTCGTGGAACGGCGGCGGTCCGCGGCGGACGAGCGGCGCGTCGAGGTCTTCCTGACAGCGGCCGGAGCCTCACTCAGTGCCCGCGCCGCCGGAATCCCGCAGCGGCTCGCCGACGCCGCCGGGCTCTCCGGCCCCGAGCTCGACCAGCTCCGCGAAACCCTGGGCCGGCTCACCGCCGCCCTGCAGTCCGGCCGCTGACCTGCGCCGCTCGGTGCCCCCAGTTTCCTGAATTTCCAACAGATCGGACCCCTGATGAAGACCCTTTATACGGCCGAGGCACTGGCCTCCGGCGAAGGACGCGACGGCAACGCGCAGACCAGCGACGGCAAACTCAACGTGGCCCTGGCCAGTCCGGTGGAACTGGGCGGCAACGGCGAAGGCACCAACCCGGAGCAGCTCTTCGCGGCCGGGTACGCGGCCTGCTTCCACTCCGCCCTGCGCCTGGTGGGCCGCCAGCAGAAGGCGGACCTGACGGATTCCGCCGTCGCCGCCCGGATTCACCTGGGCGCGCTGGACGACGGCGCGGGCTACGGCATCGCCGCGGAACTCGAGATCGCACTGCCGGCCGTGGACCGCGAAACCGCCGAGGCGCTCGTCGCCAAGGCCCACGAGGTCTGCCCCTACTCCAACGCCACCCGAGGCAATATCACCGTAGACATCAAGATCCTGGAGGTTGCCGCATGAGCACCGAGAACACCACCCTCCCCGCCACCACCCGGGAAATCCAGCTCGCTTCCCGTCCGCACGGCCGCCCCGCGCCGGAGAACTTCCGCCTCGCGGAGTCGCCCCTGCCGGAACTGCAGGACGGCCAGGTCCTGGTCCGCAACCTCTATATTTCCGTGGACCCCTACATGCGCGGCCGGATGAACGACGTCAAGTCCTATTCCGCGCCGTTCGCCCTCGACGCCGCCATGGAAGGGGGTGCCGTCGGCGAGGTCATCGCCTCCCGCTCCGCCGACCGCAAAGTCGGCGACACCGTCGTGCACAGCCTCGGCTGGCGCGAATACGCCGTCCTGGACGCCAGCGCCACGGCACTGGCCCGCACCGACCTGGCCCCGGCGTCGGCCTTCCTCGGTGCGCTGGGGATGACCGGCCTGACCGCCTACGCGGGGCTGCTCAAGGTGGCCGAGTTCAAGCCCGGCGACGCCGTGTTCGTCTCCGGCGCCGCCGGCGCTGTCGGCTCCCTGGTGGGCCAGATCGCCAAAGCCATGGGGGCCTCCCGGGTGATCGGCAGTGCCGGCACCCCGGAAAAGGTCGCCCGGTTGCTGGAACTGGGATTCGACGCCGCCTTCAACTACCACGACGGTCCGGTCCTGGACCTCCTGAAGGAGGCCGCGGGGGAGAAGGGCATCGACGTCTACTTCGACAACGTCGGCGGCGAGCACCTCGAAGCCGCGCTGTCCGTGCTCAACGTCGGGGGCCGCGTCGCCATGTGCGGTGCGATCGCGCAGTACAACGCCACCGAGCCGACGCCGGCCCCGCGGAACCTCATGCTGGCCATCGGCAAACAGTTGACCCTCAAGGGCTTCCTGGTGGGTAGCTACTGGCAGTACATGGGGGAGTTCGTCGAGAAAATCTCCGGCTGGCTGGCCGACGGCACCATCCGCTACGACGAGACCATCGTCGACTCTCTGGAGAACGCGCCGCAGGCGTTTATGGACCTGCTGGACGGCGCCAACACAGGCAAGATGCTCGTCCGGCTCTGAACAACCCGGGCGGTCGCCAGCCCGTCAGCGCCGCGCGAAGGTCCACGTGAGGCCCCGATTTCCAACGATTTCGGGGCCTCACGTGTCCGGTCGCGCCGTTGGGTACCGCTTGGTAACAAGTTCTCAACAATCTGGGAAACGGCTGTGAAGTGTGTTACTCGACGTGTTCCAGGACACTAAAGTAGCTTCCATCAGTGCGCCTCGGCGCAGTGCTGCGAATCCGTCAGTGACAACAGTGTTTCGGGGGACAACCGGAAGCAGACACTCATTGAACTCCCGTCGTAGCGCCTATCTCTTTCTTCCTGGAGGAACTTTGAAGAACTCACTGCGCGCAACCCTTAAGCGCGGTTCAATGGCCGGCGTCGCCACCGCGGGCGCGGCTGCCCTGCTGCTGACCGGTTGCGGGGCTGCCCCGGACGCCGGCAGCAGCGCCACCAAGTCGGCCAGCAACTACACGGGCTGCATCGTGTCCGACTCCGGTGGATTCGACGACCAGTCGTTCAACCAGTCCTCCTACGAAGGCCTGAAGAAGACCGAGAAGGACCTCGGCATCAAGGTCAACCAGGTCGAGTCCAAGACCAACAACGACTTCGAACCGAACCTGCGCGCCATGGTCACCGCCGGCTGCAACCTGACCATCACGGTCGGCTTCCTGCTCGGCGACGCCACCAAGACCCAGGCCACGGCCAACCCGGACAAGCACTTCGCGATCATCGACTTCGGCTACGAAACCCCGATCGCCAACGTCAAGCCGATCATCTACGACACGGCCCAGGCTGCCTTCCTGGCCGGCTACCTCGCCGCCGGCACCACCAAGTCCGGCACCGTCGCCACCTTCGGCGGCATCAAGATCCCGACCGTCACCATCTTCATGGACGGCTACGCCGACGGCGTGAAGTACTACAACGAGAAGAACGGCAAGAACGTCAAGGTTCTTGGCTGGGACAAGGCCAAGCAGGACGGCTCCTTCACCGGCGACTTCGAGAAGCAGGACAAGGGCAAGCAGTTCACCCAGAACTTCCTGGACCAGGGTGCGGACATCGTGATGCCCGTCGCCGGACCGGTTGGCAAGGGCGCAGGCGCGGCCCTGAAGGAAGCCAAGGCGGCAGGCAAGGACGTCAAGCTCATCTGGGTTGACTCCGACGGCTACCTCACCGCTCCGGACTATAAGGACATCATGCTCTCCTCCGTCATGAAGCAGATGGGCGAGGCCGTGGAGACCGTTGTGAAGGAAGACAAGGACGGCAAGTTCACCAACGCGCCGTACGTTGGCACCCTCGCGAACGACGGCGTCCAGCTGGCCCCGTTCCACGACATGGACTCCCAGGTCCCGGCCCAGCTCAAGACCGACCTGGACCAGATCAAGAAGGACATCGCCTCCGGCAAGCTGAAGGTTGAATCCGCAGCAAGCCCGAAGTCCTAATTCCCTCGCTAAGCGCCACGGCCCGCACGGTCTTAGACCGCACGGGCTGTGGCGCTTTTCGTTGCGCCGGCCCCGCTTCGCCGGCCGCCGCAGGCACTAGGCTGGTTCTGCAGCCCCATCACCCCCTCCGGGACGTGACCCGGACATACTTCGAGATTGGTCAGAGTTTTGAAACTTGAACTCAAGGGGATCACCAAACGCTTCGGCTCCCTGGTAGCCAACGACCACATTGATGTGGTGGTTGAACCCGGGCAGATCCACTGTCTGCTTGGCGAGAACGGCGCTGGCAAGTCCACGCTGATGAACGTCCTCTACGGGCTCTACGAGCCCACCGAAGGCGAAATCCTCATCGACGACAAACCCGTCAGCTTCCGGGGACCGGGCGACGCCATGGCCGCCGGCATCGGCATGGTGCACCAGCACTTTATGCTGGTGCCCGTCTTCACCGTCGCGGAAAACGTGGCGCTGGGGGCCGAGGCCACCAAGGCCGGCGGATTCCTCAATCTCGATGACACCCGCCGGAAGATCCAGGAGATCTCCGACCGGTACGGCTTCGACGTCGACCCCGACGCCCTGATCGAGGACCTGCCGGTCGGCGTCCAACAGCGGGTGGAAATCATCAAGGCCCTGGTCCGCGATGCCAAGGTGCTGATCCTGGACGAGCCCACCGCCGTGCTGACCCCGCAGGACACCGATGAGCTGCTGGACATCATGCGCCAGCTCAAGAGCCACGGCACCTCGATTGTCTTCATCTCGCACAAGCTGCGCGAGGTCAAGGCCGTCTCGGACACCATCACGGTGATCCGGCGCGGCAAGGTCGTGGGCACGGCGAGCCCGGCGGCGTCTACGACCGAGCTCGCCTCCATGATGGTGGGCCGCGCGGTCAACCTGACCCTGGACAAGGCCCCGGCCAAGCCGCAGGAGACCACGTTCTCGGTCAAGGACCTCACCGTGATCGCGCCCAGCGGCCAGCACGTCGTGGACGGCATCAGCTTCGACATCGCCCGCGGCGAGATCCTCGCCGTCGCCGGCGTCCAGGGCAACGGCCAGACCGAGCTCACCGAAGCCATCCTGGGCCTGCAGGACCGGGTGCACGGCTCCGTCCTCCTCGACGGCGAAGAGCTGCTGGGCCGCAGCGTCAAGGACGTGCTCAAGGCCGGCGTCGGCTTTGTGCCGGAAGACCGCTCGGTGGACGGACTGATCGGAACGTTCTCGATCGCCGAGAACCTGATCCTGGACCGCTACGACCAGGAACCGTTCGCCAAGGGCATCAGCATGAGCCCGGCCAAGGTGCTGGAAAACGCGAAGACCCGGATCGACGAGTTCGACGTGCGCACGCCCTCCGGATCGCTCGCCGCGGGCACCCTGTCCGGCGGCAACCAGCAGAAGGTGGTCATGGCGCGCGAGCTCTCGCGTCCGCTGCGCCTCTTCATCGCCTCCCAGCCCACCCGCGGGGTCGACGTCGGGTCGATCGAGTTCCTGCACAAGCGGATCGTGGCCGAACGCGACCACGGCACCCCCGTGATGATCGTGTCCACCGAACTCGACGAAGTGATCGAACTGGCGGACCGGATCGCCGTGCTCTACAAGGGCAAGCTGGTGGGCATTGTGCCGGCCGGCACCGGACGCGACGTCCTTGGCCTGATGATGGCCGGGCTGTCGCCCGACGAGGCCCACGCCGACACCACCAAGACCCCGGCAACCGCAGCCGCTGCCCCGGCGCCCGCCGCCCAGCCCGCGCAGGAGCCAGCCTCCGGCGCCGTAGGAGAGCACCATGACTGAAACCAACAAACCCCGCCACGCGGCTGAGCCGGACCCCGCCGACACGGCCGAAACCCCGGCCGCCGACGCCACCACCGCCACCTCGCTGGACACCGCCGGCGGAGCGATGCGTCCCTCTGCCGTCCCGGTCTCCGCCCAGAGCGGGACCGTGCCCGGCGGCCCCGACTCGCTCATGCGCAAGATCTTCACAGGCAGCGGCATGGTCTCCGTGCTGGCCGTGCTCCTCGCGCTCATCCTCGGTGGCCTGCTGATCGCCAGCACGGACAAGGACGTCAGCGCCTCCGCTGGTTACCTCTTCGCCCGGCCGAGCGACTTCTTCTCCGCCGTCTGGTCCGCCGCCACCCGCTCCTACGTGGCGTTGTTCCAGGGCTCGGTGTTCAACCCACGCGGCACGGGGGTGGCCGGGCAGTTCGCCCCGCTGATGGAAACGCTCACCATCGCCACCCCGCTGATCACCGCCGGCCTCGGCGTCGCCCTGGCCTTCCGCGCCGGCCTGTTCAACATCGGTGCGCAGGGCCAGATCATCATGTCCGGCATCCTCGCCTCCTGGGTCGGGTTCGCCCTGCACCTGCCGATGGGGCTGCACCTGCTGCTGGTCCTCGTGGCCGGCATCGTCGGCGGCGCCCTCTGGGCCGGCCTGGTCGGGTTCCTCAAGGCCCGCACCGGCGCCCACGAGGTGATCCTGACGATCATGTTCAACTACATCGCGCTGTACTTCCTGCGCTACCTGCTCAACACCCCGGCCTTCCAGCGGCCCGGCGAGACCAACCCGATTTCGCCGATCCTGGATCCCAGCGCCGTCTACCCGCAGATCCTGGGCACCCAGTACCGCCTGCACTTGGGCTTCCTCCTGGCGATCGCCGCCACGGTGTTCGTCTGGTGGGTGCTGAACCGTTCCACCATCGGCTTCGAATTCCGGGCCGTCGGCGCCAACCCGAAGGCCGCCCTCACCGCCGGCATCAACGTCCCGCGCGCCACCATCCTGGTGATGGCCATCGCGGGCGCCCTCGCCGGCATGTCCGGCGTCGCCCAGGTGGCCGGCACCGAGAAGGTCCTCACCGACGGCGTTGCGGCCACCTACGGCTTTGACGCCATCACGGTCGCCCTGCTGGGACGCTCGACGCCGTGGGGCACCTTCGCCGCCGGCCTGCTGTTCGGCGCCTTCCGCGCCGGCGCCGTCCAGATGCAGATCCAGACCGGAACCCCGATCGACATCGTGCTGGTGGTCCAGTCGCTGATCGTGCTCTTCATCGCCGCCCCGCCGCTGGTGCGCGCGGTGTTCGGCCTGAACCCGCGCAAGAAAAAGGCCGCCAAGGCCGCCAAGTCCAAGCAGGCCGCAACCACCGGAGCAGCAGCATGAGCACAACAGCAACCTCGCCCCAGCCGGGAAAGCAGCCTGCCGCCCGGCCCGACGAAACGCCGTCGGCCCGGAACCACAAGCGGGCCGTGACCGCCAAGCCCGTGACCTGGAAAATCCCGGTCACCCTGGCCGTCCTCGCGGTTGTCGCGTTTATCTTCTTCGGGCTGATGGGCCCGCACCAGACCGCGAAGTTCGGCATCTCCACCGGCAGCGACTTCTTCCAACTGCCGGCACTGGAGGTTCCCGCGTTCCTCGGCGGCATCGTCCTGTCCGTGCTGATGCTGGCCCTGGCCGGCTACGCCGTGTTCCTCAAGACCAAGAACCTCAAGGCCCCGGGCTGGGTCCCGGTCGCGTTCATTGTGCTGTTCGTCGCGGCGTTCCTGATCTGGGTTGTTGGCGGTGCCCGCACCAACAGCATCTCCCTGGCCGGGCTGATCGCCGGGTCGGTGACCTTGGCCGTGCCGCTGGTGTTCGGTTCGCTCTCCGGCGTGCTCTGCGAACGCGTCGGCGTCGTCAACATCGCCATCGAAGGCCAGCTTCTGGGCGGTGCGTTCACGGCCGCGATCATCGCCACGCTGACGCACAACCCCTTCCTGGGCCTGCTCGCGGCCGCCGTCGCGGGGGCGCTCGTGTCCATGGTCCTGGCCCTGTTCAGCATCAAGTACGTGGTCAACCAGATCATCGTCGGCGTGGTCCTCAACGTCCTGGTCTCCGGTGTTACGGGCTTCCTGTTCAGCACCGTGATGCAGGCGGACAAGGCGAAGTTCAACTCGCCGGCGCACCTGGACCCGATCACCATTCCCATCCTGGGCGACATCCCGCTGATCGGGCCGATTCTCTTCAAGCAGTCCCTGATCGGCTACCTGATGTACATTGCCGTGATTGTGGTCTGGGTCGGGCTGTTCAAGACCAAGTGGGGCCTCCGGGTCCGGGCCGTCGGCGAGCACCCGCAGGCAGCCGACACCATGGGCATTAAGGTCAACGCCACCCGCTTCTGGAACGTCACCCTCGGCGGCGCGATCGCCGGCATCGGCGGCTCCTTCTTCACGCTCGTCGCGATCGACAGCTTCACCAAGGAGATCTCCGGCGGACGCGGCTTCATCGCACTGGCCGCCCTGATCTTCGGCCGCTGGAACCCGATCGGCGCCTTCTTCGCCGCCCTGCTGTTCGGTTTCGCGGACAACCTGCAGAGCATCGTGACGATCATCGGCACCCCGGTCCCGAGCCAGTTCATGGCCATGCTCCCGTACCTCGTGACGGTGCTCGCCGTCGCCGGCCTCGTCGGACGCTCCCGGCCGCCGGCGGCCAGCGGCATTCCGTACGTCAAGGGCTGACGGTGGCGACGAACCTGGCAGCAGGCACGGCGCCGGCCGTCGACTGGGCAGCCCTCGAGGCAGCCGCCGTCGCGGCGATGCACAACGCCTACGCGCCGTATTCGAAGTTCGCGGTGGGGGCAGCCGCCCTCACCGCGGACGGCCGGATCGTCAGCGGCTGCAACGTCGAAAACGCCAGCTACGGACTCACGCTGTGTGCCGAGTGCGCGCTTGTCGGCAACCTGCACATGACCGGCGGCGGCCTGCTTCGCGCTTTCTACTGCGTCGACGCGCACGGCAACGTGCTCATGCCGTGCGGCCGGTGCCGGCAACTGCTCTACGAATTCCGGGCCCCGGACATGCAGCTCATGACCACACAGGGCATCAAGACGATGGACCAGGTGCTCCCCGACGCATTTGGCCCCCAACACCTGGAGGAAACCCGGTGACCCAGAACACCAGCACCACTGCTTCCGATAACGCTAACGCGTTTGACGCCGTCGACATCATCCGCATCAAGCGGGACAAGGGCGTCCTCAGCCCCGCCCAGATCGATTGGACGATCGACGCCTACACCCGCGGCGCCATCGCCGACGAACAGATGGCCGCCCTGAACATGGCCATCCTGCTCAACGGCATGGACCGCGCCGAGATTTCACGCTGGACCGCGGCGATGATCAACTCCGGCGAGCGAATGGACTTCTCCAGCCTGCGCCGCCCCGACGGCGGTGTGAAAGCTACGTCCGACAAGCACTCCACCGGCGGCGTGGGGGACAAGATCACTCTGCCGCTGGCGCCGCTCGTGGCGGTCTTCGGCGTCGCGGTGCCGCAGCTCTCCGGCCGCGGCCTGGGCCACACCGGCGGCACCCTGGATAAGCTCGAGGCCATCCCGGGCTGGCGCGCGGACCTCAGCAACGAGGAGATGATGGCCCAGCTGCAGGACGTGGGCGCGGTCATCTGCGCCGCCGGCGCCGGACTGGCCCCGGCGGACAAGAAGCTCTACGCCCTGCGCGACGTGACCGGCACGGTCGAGGCCATCCCGCTGATCGCCTCCTCGATCATGAGCAAGAAAATCGCCGAAGGCACCGGATCGCTGGTCCTGGACGTCAAGGTGGGCAGCGGCGCGTTTATGAAGGACGAGGCGCGGGCCCGCGAACTGGCCGAGACCATGGTGGCGCTGGGCAAGGACGCCGGCGTCAACACGGTGGCGCTGCTGACCAACATGAACACCCCGCTGGGCCTCACCGCAGGCAACGCGATCGAGGTGGAGGAATCCGTGGAGGTCCTCGCCGGCGGCGGCCCGGAGGACGTCGTCGAACTCACCGTCCGCCTGGCCGAGGAAATGCTGGCCTGCGCCGGCGTGCGCGACGCCGATCCCCGCGCCGCGCTCAAGGACGGCCGCGCCATGGACGTCTGGAACCGGATGATCGAGGCCCAGGGCGGGGACCCGCGCGCCGCGCTGCCGGTCGCCAGGGAATCCGAGACCATCTACGCGCAGGCGGACGGTGTGCTGGTTGAACTCGACGCGATGGCCGTCGGCGTCGCCGCCTGGCGCCTCGGCGCCGGACGGGCGCGCAAGGAGGACCAGGTCCAGGCCGGGGCCGGGGTGCGGATGCACGCCAAACCGGGCGCCACGGTCCGCGCCGGTGAACCGCTGATGACCCTGCTGACGGACACCCCGGAGAAGTTCGACCGGGCGAAGGAAGCGCTCGAGCACGCCGCGGTGATCGCGCCGGAAGGCTCCCGCCCGGCGCAGCAGCTCATTATCGACCGTATCGCCTAGGGCAACGGGCTGCGGCCGGGCAGTACACTGGCACCACAGAATTCCGGGAGAAACCGGGTACCGCCGTGCGTTAGGAAACTGTGCAGGCAATCAACGACTTCATCCTGGCAGCAGCGGGCCAACCGTGGGTGCTGTTCCTGGTGTTCGCCTGCTGTCTGATCGACGGTTTTTTCCCGCCGGTTCCCAGTGAGTCGGTGGTGGTCGGCCTCGCCGCCGTCGCAGCGACCGCCGATGTGCCCAACCCGCTCGTGCTGGTCGTCGCGGCGGCCGCCGGCGCGTTCTGCGGGGACAACATCGCCTACCTGATCGGACGGGCCACCGGAACCTCGCGCTGGAAGTGGATGCGCGGGCACCGGGCGCAGCGGGCCTTCACTTGGGCGGGCCGCGAGCTCCGGAAGCGTCCTGCCTCGCTGATCATGGTGGCGCGGTTTGTCCCCATCGGCCGGGTGGCCGTCAACCTGACCGCCGGCGCCACGCATTACGCGCACTCCCATTTCGTCGGGCTGACGGTGCTCTCCGCGGCACTGTGGTCCAGCTATTCAGTGGCCGTCGGGCTGTTCTTCGGCCAATGGTTCGAGGACAACCACCTGCTGGGCGCCACGATTGCGATCATCTGCGCCATAGTGCTGGGCATCGGAATCGACGTCGCCCTCAGCCGGCTGCGCGGCAGCCTGCAGGAGGAACCGGTCCTGGACGAGACGGACCAGCCCGCCCCGCCGGCGGACGGCTAGGCCACCGGTGGCGCCATGGCGGGAAACATCGGCACCGGCGCGTAGCGCAAGGTGCCCCGGCCGTGGGACACTGGGGTGCGATTCCCGTCACGTCGGTGCCGTAAGCCCGCCAGTACCACCCAGTCCGTTCCGGGTACGTCCCGACCCTTTCAGTTTCTAGGAGCACAGCCCGCGTGGAGTTCATTAATGAGGCCGTGCTCCATGCCGCCGGCCAGTGGTGGATTTACCCCCTCCTGCTGCTCTTCTTCTTCATCGACGGCTTCGCCATGGTGGTTCCCAGCGAGACGCTGATCGTCGCCCTCGCCGCCTACTCCCGGCAGAGCGGCCAGCCCAACCTCTGGTTCCTCGGGCTGACGGCGCTGATCGGCGCCATTGCCGGGGACAACATGGCCTACCTGCTGGGCCGCAAGATCGGCCTTGAACGGTTCCGCTGGATGCGCAAGCCCAAGGTGCAGCGGGCCTTCGGCTGGGCGCGCTACGAGCTGGAAAAGCGCGGCGCCGTGCTGATCTTCACCGCCCGCTACATCCCGTGGGGCCGCGTCGCCGTCAACTACGTCGCCGGCACCACGGGATTCCCGCACCGCAGGTTCTTTGTGCTGGATGCCTTTGCCTGCTTCACCTGGGTGATCTACTCGATCGGGATCGGCATCCTGGCCAGCTCCTTCCCCTGGCTGCACCACAACCCGCTCCTGAGCGCCGCGATCGCCGTCGTCTTCGCTATTGTCCTCGGCATCGCCGTCGACCACGTGCTGCGCTGGTGGCACAAACGGCTCGGCCGGCACGACGAGCCGGCGGACGATGACGCCGCGTCCCCGGACACCGCGCACGACGACGCCGCGGCGACCGACGCCTCCCGCAAGTAGCGCCCGGCGCTGTCCGACCCTATGGTGGGAACGTGACTGAGACTATGCCTGACGCTGCCCCTGACCTCGAATTCGACCTGAAGGGCCTCCCCAAGGTTTCCCTTCATGACCACCTGGACGGCGGACTGCGTCCGGCCACCATCATTGAACTCGCCGAAAAAGTCGGCCACACGCTGCCCTCCACCGACCCGGTCGCGCTGGGGGAGTGGTTCCGCGAATCCGCCGACTCCGGCTCGCTGGTGCGCTACCTGGAAACCTTCGACCACACCATCGCCGTGATGCAGACCAAGGACGGCCTGTTCCGCGTTGCCAAGGAATTCGTCGAGGACCTCGCGGACGACGGCGTCGTCTACGGCGAATTGCGCTGGGCGCCGGAGCAGCACCTGCAGCAGGGCCTGTCCCTGGACGAGGTCGTGGAGGCCGTCCAGGCGGGCCTGGACGCCGGCGTCGACGCCGTCGCCGAGACCGGCCGGGAAATCCAGGTTGGCCAGCTGATCACCGCCATGCGCCACGCGGACCGCGGCCAGGAGATCGCCGAACTCGCCGTGCGCCACCGCTACAAGGGCGCCGTCGGCTTCGACATCGCCGGCGCCGAGGACGGCTTCCTGCCCTCCCGCTTCAAGGACGCCTTCACCTACCTCGCCCAGCACAACTTCCCGGCCACCATCCACGCCGGCGAGGCAGCGGGCCTGGAGAGCATCCAGTCCGCCCTGGTCGACGGCCGGGCACTGCGCCTGGGCCACGGCGTGCGGATCGCCGAGGACATCACGGTCGAGTTCGAGGGCGCCGACCCCGCGGACGCCGCCACCGACCCGGAGAGCGACGAAGTCGATGACAACATCGGTCTCGTGACCCTCGGCGAACTCGCCAGCTGGGTCCGGGACCGCGGCATCGCACTGGAAATCTGCCCGTCCTCCAACCTGCAGACCGGCGCGATCGCCGGCTTCGGCGAGGGCATCGAAAGCCACCCGGTGGACATGCTCTACCAGCTCGGCTTCAACGTCACGATCAACACGGACAATCGGCTGATGAGCGGCGTGAGCCTCACGGACGAGTTCGAACTGCTCGTGGAGACCTTCGACTACGACCTGGACGACCTGCTTGAGCTGACGCTGAACGCCGCCGAAGCCGCGTTCCTGCCGCTGGAGGAGAAGGAAGCCCTGGTCGAGTACATCAACGAGGCCTACGCCGACCTTGGCTAAGGACCCCGAAATCACGGACGCGCAGCTCGGCGGGCTGCTGCAAACCATCGCCGAGCTGCGTGTCCACTGCCCCTGGATGGGCGCACTGAGCCACGAATCCCTCGTGGAATACCTCCTCGAGGAGGCCCACGAGGTGGCCGAAACCATCGAAGCCGGCGGCGGCGACGCCGAACTGCAGGCCGAACTCGGCGACGTCCTGCTCCAAGTGGTGCTCCACGCCCGGCTCGCCGAGGAGCGCGGCGCCTTCGCCTTCGACGACGTCGCCCGCGGCCTGCGCGAGAAGATGATCCGGCGCAATCCGCACGTCTTCCGCCCGGACGGGTCCCTGCAGGACACCTTCCCGGCCACAGTCGAGGAGATCGTGCTGAAATGGGACGCCGTGAAGCGGGCCGAGAAGCCCGGCCGGGACCACGCCTTCGACGGCGTCCCCGCCGCGCTGCCGGCCCTGGCCCGGGCGCAGAAGCTGCTGGACCGTGCAGAACGTGCCGGACTGCCCGGTGCCCCCGGGTCCTTGCCGGCGCCCGGCGCCATACCCGCACCCGCCACCCCCGCCCCCGCCACCGAACAGGAGCTCGGCGAGCTGCTGTTCGGTATCGTCGCTGCGGCCCGCCGCGACGGCCTGGACGCCGAACGGGCGCTGCGCGCGGCCAACCGCCGTTTCCAGGACACACCCCCGGGCGGCACGGGCGCTCCGGGTCAGCGTCCGGAGGCTGGATAGCTTTCCGTAACTTTTCCCACTCTCGACTAGGCTAGAGGCGACGAGGACGTCGGTTTTCGGCTTGATCCACCGCTAGATTCCCAGCAGTCAGATTCCCAGCAGATCGCTTCACCCAAAGGAGCATATTCATGGCGCTTATCGATGCCATCCACGCCCGCGAGATCCTCGATTCCCGCGGCAACCCCACCGTAGAAGTTGAAGTCCTGCTCTCCGACGGCCAGATCGGCCGCGCAGCAGTCCCCTCCGGCGCCTCCACGGGCGAACACGAGGCCGTAGAGCTCCGCGACGGAGACAAGGGCCGTTACCTCGGCAAGGGCGTCCAGAAGGCCGTCGACGCCGTCATCGACCAGATCGCCCCCGCTCTGATCGGCTTCGACGCGACCGATCAGCGCAGCATCGACCAGTCGATGATCGACCTGGACGGCACCGCCAACAAGAGCAAGCTCGGCGCCAACGCGATCCTCGGCGTCTCCCTCGCCGTCGCCAACGCGGCTGCCGCCTCCGCCGACCTGCCGCTGTACAAGTACCTGGGCGGCCCGAACGCGCACGTCCTGCCGGTGCCGCTGATGAACATCCTCAACGGCGGATCGCACGCCGACTCCGACGTCGACATCCAGGAATTCATGGTGGTCCCGCTCGGCGCCGAGACCTTCTCCGAGGGCCTGCGCTGGGGCGTCGAGGTCTACCACGCGCTCAAGGCCGTGCTGCAGTCCAAGGGCCTGGCCACCGGCCTGGGCGACGAGGGCGGCTTCGCCCCGAACCTGCCCTCCAACCGCGCGGCCCTGGACCTGATCCAGGAAGCCATCAGGAACGCCGGCTACACCCCGGGCAAGGACATCGCCCTGGCCCTGGACGTCGCCTCCTCCGAGTTCTTCAAGGACGGCGCCTACCAGTTCGAAGGCAAGACCCTCAGCTCCGCCGAGATGAGCGCCTACTACGCCGAACTGGTGGCCGACTACCCGCTGGTCTCGATCGAAGACCCGCTGGACGAGAATGACTGGGAGGGCTGGAAGACCCTCACGGACACGATCGGCGACAAGGTCCAGATCGTGGGCGATGACCTGTTCGTGACGAACCCGGAGCGCCTGCAGACCGGCATCGACGCCAAGACCGCCAACTCCCTGCTGGTCAAGGTCAACCAGATCGGTTCGCTGACCGAGACCCTGGACGCCGTCTCCCTGGCCCAGCGCAACGGTTACACCACCATCACCTCGCACCGCTCCGGCGAAACCGAGGACACCACCATCGCCGACATCTCGGTGGCCACCAACGCCGGCCAGATCAAGACCGGCGCCCCGGCCCGGTCCGAGCGCGTTGCCAAGTACAACCAGCTGCTGCGCATCGAAGAGGAACTCGACGACGCCGCACGCTACGCCGGCCGCAGCGCGTTCCCGCGTTTCAAAGGCTAGTACCCGCTAAATCCCGGAACCGGTGGCTATGGTGGAATGACCATGGCCGCCGGTTCTGTTTTGGCCGGTCCTTTCCTGGCCGGTTTTTGGCCCTGTCTTGTGGCCTGTTTGGAGGAGTGACATGGCAACCCGCCGTCCCAAGGTTCCCCGGGCCGCCGCTGCGGCCCCGGCGTCCCAGCCCGCCGGCCGGGCGGAAACCGACGGCGCCGACGTCATCCGGGCCGATTTCGGCGGGACACGGCCGGGCACCGCACCCGGCGCCGGTCCCCACCCCACATCCCAACCCAAATCCCAGCCCAACAGTGCCTCCGACGGCGGCAACCGCACCCCCGCCGGGGCGGCGCCCGGCGCCGCCAGGACGGCCGCGGCCCGTGCGGCCGCAGCGAAGGCAGGCCGGTCCGCGGACTCCGCCGCAGCGGAGGACTCCGATCCGGTCCCGGCCAAGGCCTTCTCCGGCCGCATGCTGGCCCTGGGCCTTGTGATGATCGCGATCACCATCCTGCTGGCGCCGTCGGTCAAGATCTTCCTCGAAAAGCGCGCCGAAATCGCGGAGCTGGAAGCCGACATTTCGGCCAAGCAGGCGAAGCAGACGGACCTCAAGCGCCAGGTCTCCCGCTGGCAGGACCCGAACTATGTGAAGCAGCAGGCCCGCGACCGCATTAACATGGTTATGCCCGGCGAAACCGGCTACTGGGTTTTCGGCAGCGATCTTCCTGCCGGAACGTCCGGTGCCGGCACCGCGCCGGGCACAGCCACAGACCCCGCCAACCTGCCGTGGGTGGATTCCCTCTGGGAGTCCATCAGGCGTTCGGCAACAGACTAGGAGCGGCGCCCGCCGCCGATTACCGCAGGCCGGTGATCCCAACAGGGCAGGAAGGTGCCGCGCCAGTGGACGAGAACCGAGTGGACACCCCCCGGGCAGGGGACCCCGCCGACGCGGCCCCGGCCGCGGCAGCCGAGATCGTCGAGGGGTCCCGCCGGCCGTCGGCCCGCGACCTGGACGTCCTCAGCCGCCAGCTCGGCCGGCCGGTGCGCGACGTCGTCGAAATCCCCGCCCGCTGCGTGTGCGGCAACCCGCTCGTGGCAGCCACCTCGCCGCGGCTCAGCAACGGCACGCCGTTCCCCACCACGTTCTACCTCACCCACCCGGTCATCACCTCCGCCGTGTCACGGCTGGAAGCGGCCGGGCTGATGAACGAAATGAACGACCGGCTCGGCGCCGACCCCGCCCTGGCGGCGGGCTACCGTGCCGCGCACGAGGCCTACCTGCAGTCCCGGGCGGAGATCGGGGCCCGGTCCGGCATCGGCTCCGTGCCCGAGATCGACGGGGTCTCCGCCGGTGGCATGCCCACCCGCGTCAAGTGCCTGCACGTCCTGGTGGGGCACTCGCTCGCGGCCGGACCCGGCGTCAACCCCCTCGGCGACGAGGCCATCGCCGGCATCAGCCAATGGTGGACGCGGGAGCGCTGCTACTGCGACGGCGCCTGGGACACCGGGGGAGAGGCCCCCTCGCAGGACCTGAGCCGGCACGGACCGCAGGGGCGTCCGGACATCGTTGGCCGTCCCGCCCCGGTCCGCAAGGCCCGCACGGAGACCACCGCCGTTAACGCGGACGCAGACGCGGACGCGGACGCCGGGGCAGGCCAGTGACCCGCGTGGCCGCGATCGACTGCGGCACCAACTCCATCCGCCTGCTGATCGCCGACGCGGCGGACGCCGGCGGCACCACCCCCCGGCTCACCGACGTCGTGCGGGAAATGCGCGTGGTCCGGCTCGGCCAGGGCGTCGACGCCACCGGGGTATTCGCCCAGGAGGCGCTGGAGCGGACCCTCGAGGCGGCCCGCGACTATGCCGGTCTGATCCGCCGCCACGGCGCCACAAAGGTCCGCTTCGTGGCCACCTCCGCCACCCGGGACGCCCGCAACCGGCAGGTCTTCATCGACGGCGTCCGCGAGCTGCTCGGCGTCGAACCCGAAGTGATCACCGGCGATGAGGAGGCCGCACTGTCGTTCGCCGGTGCCAGCAGCGTCCTGCCCTCGCGGGGCAAGGACCCGGTCCTCGTGGTGGACCTCGGCGGCGGCAGCACCGAATTCGTACTTGGCGACGCCGACGGCGTCATCGCCGCCAAATCGGTCGACGTCGGCTGCGTCCGGATGACCGAACGCCACCTGGTGGGCGACCCGCCCACCGCCGCCCAGATCGCCGCTGCGGAAGCCGACGTCGACGCCGCCATCAGCCACGCGGCGCTGACGGTGCCGCTGGAGCGAGCCACCGCCGTGATCGGCGTGGCGGGATCCGTCACCACCATCACCGCCCACGCACTGAAGCTGGCCGAGTACTCCCCGGCGGCCATTCACGGCACGGAACTGGACCTGGCCACGGCCCGCGAGGCCTGCACCTCGCTGCTGGAAATGGCCCGGGAGGACCGCGCGGCCCTGCCGTACATGCATCCCGGACGCGTGGACGTCATCGGCGCCGGCGGCCTCGTCTGGCGCCGGGTGCTGGAACGGATGGCGGACGCCACCCACGGCCGGATCACGTCCGCCGTCAGCAGTGAACACGATATTCTTGACGGGATTGCCCTGAGCATCCTGCCCTGAGCATGAGCCAGCTTTTGCGCCCGGACAGACCGCCGATTGGACCCGAATGACCAGAGCAACAGCCCGGCACCGCCGGAACGCCTCCGCGTTGATGGCCCTGGCCCTGGCCGGCGGCAGCACCGCGGGCGCGCTGTCGGGTGCCCCGGCCGCCCACGCGGATGCCACCCGGGACAAGGAATACTGGCTGGCCGAATCCGGCATCACCAAGGCCTGGGAGGTCTCCAAGGGCGCCAACGTCAAGGTCGCCGTGATTGACAGCGGCGTCGACGGCAAGCACCCGGACCTCAAAGGTGTGCTGGCCGGGGGAGCGGACGTCTCCGGCGCGGGGGCGGCCGACGGCCAGAAGAGCATCGGCGCCAAGCCAGAACACGGCACGCTCGTTGCCACTATGCTGGCCGGCCGGGGACACCAGCCGGCGTCCTCCACCGCCAGCCCCAGCCCATCGCCGGGCACCGGCGTCGGCCCCGACGGGATCGTGGGGGTGGCCCCCGAGGCGCAGATCCTTTCCGTGTCCACCTGGCTGGGATCGGCCAACCCGGGCGGCAAGAGCGACCAGGACCAGATTCCCGCCGCGGTCCGCTGGGCCGTGGACAACGGAGCCCGCGTCATCAACATCTCGCTCGGCAGCACCTCACCGGAGTGGCCGCAAAGCTGGGATGCGGCGTTCCTGTACGCCGAGCAGAAGGACGTGGTGATCGTCGCCGCCGCCGGCAACCGTGTCGGCGGCAACATCCAGGTGGGGGCCCCGGCCACCATCCCCGGGGTGCTGACGGTGGCCGGCCTGGACCGCAAGGGCGTCGCCAGCATCGACTCCTCCTCCCAGGGCATCAGCATCGGCGTCGCCGCCCCGGCCGAGAACCTGGTGGGCGGCCTGCCCGGCGGAGGCTACGCCGAGTGGGCCGGAACCTCCGGCGCCACCCCGGTTGTGGCCGGCGTTGCGGCCCTGATCCGGTCCAAATGGCCGGACATGTCGGCGAGCCAGGTCATCAACCGGATCGTCAGTACGGCGAAAGACGCCGGGCTGCCCGGCAAGGACCCGCTTTATGGCTTCGGGGTGCTCAACGCGGAGGCGGCCCTGAAGGCCGATGTCCCGGAGAGCGCGGTCAACCCCCTCGGCTCAATTTCCGACTGGATTCGCGTCCATCGGAGGGGCAATCCTGTGAGTTCCGCGCCCGCTGCGCAGCCCAGCCCCTCCAGCGCGGCTCCGACGCTGCCCGAGGCGACCGTTCCGGCTGCGCAGGCGCCCTCGCCTGCCGACAGCGCCGTCCCGGCGATGGTGGTGCTCGGCTTCGGCGGGCTCTTTGTCTGCATTATCGCCGCGGCCGCCATCCAGCTCCGCCGGGCTGTGCGCGGCACGGCGGAGCAACCGGCCGGGCCGGAAACGAGCGCGCTGGATGCCGTGGACTCCGGCAGCCCCGGGAGTTAGTGAAGTTTTTCACAAACTACGGTATTCTTGACCCATGGCATCCACCCCTCAGCTCCAGGACCGTCCCAGGGTACTCGTCGTCGGCGGCGGGTACGTCGGCCTGTACGTAGCCCTCAAACTGCAGAAGAAGATCGCAAACGCCGGTGGCATCGTCACCGTCGTCGATCCGCTGCCCTACATGACCTACCAGCCCTTCCTCCCCGAGGTCGCCGGCGGCAACATCGAGGCACGCCACGCCGTCGTCTCGCACCGCCAGCACCTCAAGCAGACCGAACTGATCCAGGGCCGCGTCACCTCGATCGACCACGCCAACCGTACGGCCGTGGTGGCGCCGACCGACGGCGGCGAAAACTTCGAGATCCCGTACTTCGACGTTGTGCTGGCCGCCGGTGCGATCACCCGCACGTTCCCGATCAAGGGCCTCGCGGAGAAGGGCATCGGCCTGAAGACCATCGAGGAGGCCGTCGCCCTGCGCAACGGTGTCCTGGAGCGCATTGAAGCCGGCTCCCTGATGACCGACCCGGTCGAGCGTGCCCGCGCCCTGACCTTCGTCGTCGTCGGCGGCGGCTTCGCCGGCATCGAATGCATCACGGAAATGGAAGACCTGGCCCGCGCCGCGGTCAAGAACAACCCCCGCGTCAAGCAGGAAGAAGTCCGCTTCGTCCTGGTCGAGGCCATGGGCCGGATCATGCCCGAGGTCACGGCCAAGCAGGCCGAATGGGTCGTCGAGCACCTGCGCAGCCGCGGCATCGAGGTGCTCCTGAACACCTCCCTCGACAACGCCGAGGGCTCCCTGAAGCTCATCAACCTGCCGGACAAGACCCCCGCGCAGGAATTCGAATCGGACACCCTCGTTTGGACCGCCGGCGTGCAGGCCAACCCGATGGTCCGCTCCACCGACTTCCCGCTGGAGCCCCGCGGCCGCGTCCGCGTCCTCGCCGACCTGCGCGTCTCCGGCGACGAAGGCATCGTCGAGAACGCCTGGGCCGCCGGCGACATCGCCGCCGTGCCGGACCTCACCGGCAGCGGACTGCCCGACGGCACCTGCGTTCCGAATGCCCAGCACGCCCTGCGCCAGGCCAAGCGCCTCGCCAAGAACCTGTGGGCCTCCCGCTGGGAAAAGGAGCTCAAGGACTACAAGCACAAGAACCTGGGCGCCGTCGCCGGCTTCGGCGAATGGAAGGGTGTTGCCAACATCAACCTCATCGGCCGGATCGGCCTCAAGGGCCCGCTGGCCTGGCTGGCGCACCGCGGCTACCACGGCCTGGCCATGCCGACCGTCGAGCGCAAGATCCGCGTGATCTCCGGCTGGTTCTGGCAGCTCTTCCTGGGCCGCGACACCACCCAGTTGATGGACCTGGACAACCCGCGCGGCGCCTTCGAAGCCGCGGCGAAGCCGGCTCCGAAGCCGGCCGCCGCACCGGCGGCTCCGGCCGCCGAGAAGCCGGCCGAGGCTCCTGCCAAGGAAGCTGCACCGGCCAACTCCAAGTAGTCCGCAGCAGCACCACGACGGCGGCCGTTCCCCTTGACGGGAACGGCCGCCGTCGTCGTTGGTACGGATGCCCGCGGCCGGCCGGAGGGCACGGCGGATTGGCCGGGGGATGGGCCGACCTGCCTAGACTGGGCCCATGACTCCCGCCGAAAAGGATCTGCTCACCCTGCTCGCGACCATGAAGCCGGTAATCCGCGAGGGCGAGTACGTCTACGCGCTGTGGCCGCACGGCAAACCGCTGGCCGGCCACATTGCGGCCGCCGTGCGCGAAGCCGAGGGCCTGACGGTAGTCCTGCCGCGCGAGGACGCCGATGCCCAGGGCCTGAGGTACGACTTCGTGGCCGCCTGGATCACCCTGCAGGTACATTCCTCGCTCGAGGCCCTGGGGCTGACCGCGGCCGTCAGCGCGGCCCTGACGGAAGCGAAAATCAGCTGCAACGTCCTCGCCGGCTTCCACCACGACCACCTGCTGGTTCCCGTGGCCGACGCCGAACGCGCGCTGGAGGTTCTGCACGAGCTCTCCGCGGCCAGCCGCACCGCGAACGGCGGCGGCCAGCAGCCCGTGCCCACCCTCCGGCTCCGCACCGAGGAGCCGGAGGACCGGCAGTCCATCCTGGCCCTCACGGCGGCAGCGTTCTCCGTTTCGCCCGTCACGGGTCTGCCGGTCGAAGGGGAACCGGAGGAAGTGGACCTGCTGCGGCGGCTCTTCGAATGCCGGGAGTACCTGCCCGACTTCAGTATCGTGGCGGAGCTCGACGGTGAGATTGTGGGCCATGTGATCAGCACACGGGGCCGGGCGGGGGAGCTGGAACTGCTGGGTCTCGGCCCGATCGGGGTGGCCCCGCGGCTGCAGCGCCACGGAATCGGCTCGGCGCTGATGAAGGAAACCATCGACCGGGCGAACTCAGCGGGGGAGCGGGGCATCGCCTTGCTGGGCAGCCCGGGATACTACGCACGGTTCGGCTTTGTTCCCTCCACCTCCCTCGGCGTGCAGCCCCCGGACCCGGCCTGGGGCGACCACTTCCAGCTGCTGCCGCTGGCCCTCTGGCCCGGGGGCGTCAACGGAGCGTTCCGTTACGCCGAGCCTTTCAACGGCCCGCCGGCGGCCTCTTAGCAGCCCCGCGCCGGGATACCATTGACCGGGCGCCCCAGTAGCCCAATTGGCAGAGGCAGCGGACTTAAAATCCGCGTGTTGTGGGTTCGAGTCCCACCTGGGGCACACGGCCGGGAGGCCGTTCCGCCGGACGCTTTTGACTTGCGCATTATTGCCACATATGTTTAGGCGGTTCCTCCATATCCCCCCAACGGCAGGGGAACACGAAAAGACGCCCCCGCCCCGTGAGTCGTAATGACCGGTGCGGGGGCGTTTTTCGTTATTTGTAGAGGCGTCCTGTCCGGCCCTGCGGGGCCCGGGGGAAGCGCGCGGAGCCCCCGGCAGTGGCGGCAAGCGGCGGCTGCCTCGGAGCCGTCCTGAGGCAGCCTGCGGCCGCTATCCGGCGCCCTGATTCCCCCTAGGCAACGAGTGTTATAAGGATGTGACCGTAGTCACTTATTTTCGCGGGGAAATTGCACTAGCTTGAATCTAAATCAGGAACACCTGATCTTTCGCGTCAAAGGCCGTTCGCACCTTTCGATCGAGGAGATTTTCTATGACTTCACTCCCCCAGGTGGCGCCGCGCATCGCTAAGCTCACAGCGCTTAGCCTCGGCGTCGCCCTTCTGGCTACGGCTTGTGGCGGTTCGTCCACGCCGTCGTCATCCGGTTCGGGTTCGGCATCAGCACAGGCCGGCGGGATCTCTTGCCCCGCTCCCAGTGCAACCGGTGGTGCCACCAGTTCGGCCAGCGCGGCAGGTTCGGTGCCTGCTTCCTCGACCACCACCGAGACCCCGCTCAAGCTCGGCTCACTGCTGCCGACCACCGGCTCCCTGGCCTTCCTCGGCCCGCCCGAAATCGCGGGCGTCAACCTTGGCATCAAGGAAATCAACGACGCCGGCGGCGTCCTGGGCAAGCCCGTCGAGGTGATCCACCGCGACTCCGGTGATACGAAGACTGACATCGCCACGCAGTCCACGTCCGCGCTCCTGGGCCAGGGCGTCAGCGCCATCATCGGCGCCGCGTCCTCGGGCGTCTCCAAGACCGTGATCAACCAGATCACCGGCGCCGGCGTTATCCAGTTCTCGCCGGCCAACACCTCGCCGGACTTCACCGCCTGGGACGACAAGGGCCTCTACTGGCGCACCGCCCCCTCCGATGTGCTGCAGGGCAAGGTCCTCGGAAACTACATGACCACCTGCGGCGCCCAGACCGTCGGGATGATCGTGCTGAACGACGCTTACGGCACCGGGCTGGCCAAGAACGTGCAGGCGGCAGTTGAAGCCGCCGGCGGCAAGGTCGTGGCACAGGAGCTCTTCAACGAAGGCGACTCCCAGTTCAGCAGCCAGGTGGACAAGGTCCTGGCCGCCAAACCGGACGCGATTGCCCTGATCACCTTCGACCAGGCCAAGAGCATCGTGCCGCTGATGACAGGCAAGGGCGTCAAGCCCACCCAGATCTTCATGGTGGACGGCAACATGTCCGACTACAGCAAGGACTTCAAGGCGGGCACCCTGAAGGGCGCCCAGGGCACCATCCCGGGCACCTTCGCCAAGGATGACTTCAAGAAGAAGCTCCTCGCGATCGATCCCGCGCTCAAGGATTACAGCTACGCAGGAGAGTCCTACGACGCCGTGAACCTGATCGCACTGGCTGCAGAAGCGGCCAAGAGCACCAAGGGCGTGGACATTGCCAAGCAGCTCAAGGCAGTCTCCGAAGGCGGCGAGAAGTGCAACAACTTCGCCTCCTGCGTCACCCTGCTCCGCAACGGCAAGGACATCGACTACGACGGCCAGTCCGGCCCCGTAACGTTCTCCGACGCCGGCGACCCGACGGAAGCCTACATCGGCATCTACGAGTTCCAGGATGACAACACCTACAAGCCCGTCAAGGAAGAATTCGGCAAGCTGTAAAGCCGCATTCCCCTAGACAAACAAAAGACCCCCGTCCTCGCCGGACGGGGGTCTTTTGCGTGCGGGGCAGCTAAGGCGCCCGCCTGGGCCTGGGCCGGGGCCTGGGCCTCGGCCGTCCGGGGCGGCTATGGCGCCCACCTAGGCCTTTCGGTCTCCGCCAGGCGGTATGTCCGTGTCAATGTGCCCCCGGTACGCATCTCCCCGGCGACAAGGGCACCTAACCCGGCCCGCCCGCCGTCGGAGGCCAGCGCCGCGGCAACCGCACGGCGTCGGCCGGGCACTTTCCGCTACGGGATCGGACGACGGACACCGGGCTCCGGGGTGCGCCGGTCCGAATCCGGCGCGGAAACGTGGCAGGGGTGCCATAGTGGCCGGTCCGGCGTCGGGGCTCGGCTGGGGCCATGTGGGCTTCGAATCGGAAATGCGCTGCGGAAGCGGATAAGCGCTACGGAATCGGACGGGGGCGGGCCCGGGGTGCGCCTGTCCGGAACCGCCGCGGAAGGTGGGACACATGTAGGGCGACGGAGGCAGGCGCTTGCGAAAGCGCCGTTGTTGCGGTGGGCCCACGGCGGCAGGGTTCCCTGCCCGAGCTTGCGAGGGAAGGGGGCCGCCGGGGAGGAACGAGCGCAGGCGCCGAGCAAGTGTCTGCGGAGGCGCCCGGAGGGGCCGACAGGCCCGGAGGGGCAGGCACGGCGGACAACGCGCCCGCCCACGCAGAAGGGCCGCCACCGGCTGGTGACGGCCCCTCAGGACTGCGATGGACTGCGGACGAACTAGTCGACGGTGTCGGCCAGGGTGCCCAGGTACAGCTGGATGACCTTGGGGTCCTTCATGAGTTCCCGTCCGGTGCCCGTGTACGCGTCCTTGCCCTGGTCCAGGACGTAGCCGCGGTCGCAGATCTGCAGGCAGCGGCGTGCGTTCTGTTCCACCATGATGACGGAGACGCCGGCCCGGTTGATCTCGTGCACCCGCAGGAAGGTCTCGTCCTGTTTGACGGGGGAGAGGCCCGCGGAAGGCTCATCGAGCAGCAGCACGGCCGGATCCATCATCAGGGCCCGCCCCATGGCAACCATCTGGCGTTCGCCGCCGGAGAGCGAACCGGCGCGCTGGGCACGCCGCTTGGCCAGTTCCGGGAACAGCTCAGCAACAAAGTCGAACCGTTCGGCGAAGTCCTTGGGCCGCTGGAACATGCCCATCTGCAGGTTCTCTTCGATGGTCAGGGCCGCGAACACGTTGTTGGTCTGCGGCACGAAGCCCACCCCGCGGCTGACCAGCTTGTTGGCCTTGAGCCCGGTGATGTCCTGGCCGCGGACCACCACGGAGCCGGAGTGGACCTTGACGAGGCCGAACATGGCCTTGAGCAGGGTCGACTTGCCGGCGCCGTTGGGACCGATGATGCCGATCAGTTCACCTTTGCGGGCCTCGATGCTGCAGCCGTTGAGGATGTTCACGCCCGGGATGTAGCCGGCCACCAGGTTAGTGACCTTAACAACCGAGTCGCCGTCGTAGGTGTTCTTGGCGGCTGCTGCCGCGCTGGTGGCGCTCATTCTGTGTCCTTCTCTGTCCGGTTCGGCTCGCCGCGCGTGGGCTCCTCGGCGCTGCGCCTGCCGTGCGGTGCCCCGGTGGCGGTGTCGGGCTCTGCCGCCTCCGCCACGAGGACATCGGTGGAGATGAGGCCGGCGTTCTCAGTGCCGACAATCGATTCCTCGTCGGCCTCGAGTTCAGCCGCGAGCTCCTTGATGCCTTCCGAATCACCCAGGTCGACGTCGTGGTGGGCGCCCAGGTAGGCGTCGATCACGGCAGGGTTCTTCATGACCTCGGCGGGCGGGCCCTCGGCGACGATCTTGCCCTCGGCCATCACCACCACCCAGTCGGCGATGTGGCGGACCATGTGCATGTCGTGCTCGACGAACAGCACGGTCATGCCCTCCGCCTTGAGGTTCTTGATGTGGTCCAGCAGGGACTGGGTCAGGGCCGGGTTGACGCCTGCCATCGGCTCGTCCAGCATAACGAGCTTCGGGCGCACCATCAGCGAGCGGGCCATCTCCAGGAGTTTGCGCTGGCCGCCGGAGAGGGACGCTGCGTAATCGTCCTTCTTGGCGTCCAGCTTGAACTTCTCCAGCAGCACGTTGGCTTCTTCGGTGATCTTCTTTTCCTGGCCGCCCCAGATCCCCTTGAACAGGGCCTTGGAGAGCTTCTCCCCGGACTGGCCGGACGCACCGAGGCGCATATTCTCCATCACGGTGAGCTTGCCCATGACCTTGGTCAGCTGGAACGTTCGGACCATGCCCATACGCGCCACCTTGTAAGAGGAGACGCCGGCGAGGCTGTTGCCCTCGAACTGCCACTTGCCCGAATTCGGGGTGTCGAAGCCGGTCAGCAGGTTGAACAGGGTGGTCTTGCCGGCGCCGTTGGGGCCGATCAGGGCCGTGATCTTGTGCCGCGGGATCTCGAGGTACTCGACGTCGACGGCGTTGATGCCGCCGAAGCTGCGGGTCACGTTTTCCGCCACCACGATCGGGTCGCGCTTTTTGCAGCCGGGAGCGATCTCGCCGGCCGCAATGGGACGGTTGTCCGTCATGTAGTCGATGGTCTCGGCGTCGCCGGTGGCCCCGACGGCTGCCTTGGGTTCTTCGCTGTGCATGCTCATGCGAACGCCAGCTCCTTCTTGTTGCCGAAGACGCCCTGGGGCCTGAAGATCATCAGCAGCATCAGTGCGATGCCGACCAGGATGTAGCGCAGCTGGCCGGCCTGGACCGTGTTGAGCCACGTGACGGCGCCCGATTCGATCAGGCCGTACAGCACGCCCTGGGTCAGGGACAGCACCACCCAGAAGATCATCGCGCCCACCACCGGCCCCAGCACCGTGCCGAGTCCGCCGAGCAGCAGGCACGTGTACAGGAAGAACGTCAGCTCCGTCCCGTAGTTGGCCGGCTGCACCGCGCCGCGGGGGAGCGTGAACACCATGCCCGCGAGGGCACCGAGCACGCCGCCGATCACGAGGGCCTGCATCTTGTACGAGTAGACGTTCTTGCCGAGGGAGCGGACCGCGTTCTCGTCCTCGCGGATGCCCTTGAGGACACGGCCCCACGGGCTGCGCATCAGCAGCCAGACCAGCACGCAGCAGACGATCACCAGGCCCCAGCCGACGATCCGGATGAAGAAGTCGCGGTTGTTCATGCCGAAGTAGGACCCCGCGGGGAACGGGTTCATGGCGTAGAAGTCGCCCTCGAAGGCGGCCAGGCCGTTGGCCGAACCGGTCACCGAGGTGAGCTGGTTGGTGGTGACGATATAGCGGACGATTTCCGCGGCCGCGATCGTCACGATGGCCAGGTAGTCCGCCCTCAGCCGCAGGGTGGGGATGCCGAGCAGCAGGGCGAAGATCGCCGAGCAGACGACGGCGATCAGCAGTCCCACGAAGAACGGCACGTGGAAGGTCAGGGTGGAGATGGCGAAGCCGTACGCCCCCACCGCCATAAAGCCGGCCTGGCCGAAGTTCAGCAGGCCCGAGTAGCCGAAGTGGACCGCCAGGCCGAGGGCGGCAAGCGCGTACGCCGCCGTCGTCGGGCTGAACAGTTCACCGGCAGCGCTGGAAAGAATAAATCCGAAGTCCATGTCTGTCTCCTAACCCACGCGCTCGCGGCGGCCCAGGATGCCCTGAGGCCGGAACAAGAGGACAACGATCATGATGAACAGTGCTCCCACGTATTTGAGGTCGGCGGCGAGGCCGAACACGGTGGTCAGCTCCACAAAGATGCCGACGATGATGGATCCGAACAGGGCGCCCCAGACCGTGCCGAGGCCGCCGAGGGTCACGCCGGCGAAGATGAGCAGCAGGATCTGCGAGCCCATGTCGAAGGTGACGCCGGGCCGGTAGTAGGCCCAGAGGATGCCGCCGAGGGAGGCGAGCATGCCGCCGGTGACCCAGACAATCCGGATGACCGAGTCGACGTCGATGCCGGAGGCGGCCGCGAGGGCCGGGTTGTCGGCCACCGCGCGGGTGGCCTTGCCCAGCCGGGTCTTGAGCAGCACAACGCCGAGGACGGCAATGACCACCACGCTGATGAGCAGGGACCAGAGGTTGTTGGGCGAGATGGAGACCGGCCCGATCTGGATTTCCGCGCTCTGGGCGAAGGGCAGCTGCTGGGTGGCGCCGCCGAAGTAGAACTGGATCACGTAGCGCACCGCGAGGGCGAGGCCGATGCTGACGATCATCATCGGGACCAGGCCGGTGCCGCGGCGCCGAAGCGGTTTCCACAGGCCCGCGTCCTGGACGTAGCCGAAGAGGCCGCCGCCGAGGAGCGCCAGGATGATGGAGAGCCAGAACGGCAGGTTCATGGCGTTGAAGCCGAAGACCAGGACGGCGCCGAGGGTGACCATCTCGCCGTGCGCGAAGTTGGTCAGGCCGGTGGTGCCGAAGATCAGGGACAGGCCCACCGACGCGAGGGCGAGCAGCAGGCCGAAGCTCAGGCCGGCGACGAGGCGGTTAAGCAGGTTCTGGCCGAAGTCCTGTTGCTGGACAACGATGCCCTTGCCGAAGGCGAAGATCACCGAGAGGTTGGAGGTCTGGCTGAAGGTGACCTTGCGGGGGTTTTCCTGGCCATCGGCGAGCTTGATGCCCTCCGGAAGCGTCTTGACGTCCAGTTCCACCTCGTAGGTTCCCTGGGTGGGCACGCCTATGCTCCAGGAGCCGTTGGCACCCGATTTGGTTGTGCCCTTGAAGTCGCCGCTCTTGGCGGTGATGGTGACACCGGCGAGCGGGGCGCGGTCGTCGCCGCGCAGGAAGCCGCTGATGCTGTTCTGGAACGTGGTGCTCGACGGGGATGGTGTCGGCGACGGGGTCGTGGCCTGCGATGCCGGGGCGACGATCAGCAGGAGGGCGGCCACGGCGGCGAAAACGGCCCCCACAGCTTGCATGATCCTGCCGCGCCGTCTCTGCGACAGGCCTCTCGGTGTGCTTCTCAAATTGAAAACCTCCACATGGGGGTGGTCTGGGTTGCGCCGTTGCAACCGCTGCGAACGTTCAGGGGACGACGGCGGGCGGATACTGCGATGCGATGGAGCGGTAAAGCCTGTGACCTTCGTCACCCTGTTGGCCCAATGTTACAGCCCGGCCGGGCCTTCCAATGCCGCCGCGAGCAGGCAGAACGTCGCGATCGCGTAACAACCGTGAAGCAGGCCGCAAAGGCTGGTTTAGCCGGGCTAAAGAAAACTTTTGTTGATCCGGAGGATTCCTAAACAGTCGCGAGCCGCGCGGCGCGTCGCCCGGACCCCGGCCGCGGCGAGCGCCCAAGGTTTACCCAAGTTGGCCCGGGGTATGGTTCGTGCAACGGCGTCCCGCGGGGTGCCCGTCCTCAGGTTGGTGCTGTGGTGTGATCTCAATGCGTATGTCGGAGGGACGACCGGTGAAACGGTGGTCCAGGTATCTAGCCGCCGGCGCAGCCGCGCTGGCGCTTCTGCTTGTGCCGGCGCTTGTCTCGGGTCCGTCCACCGCCGGGGCGCAGGCGTGCGTCAGCGGAACAGCGCCGGCCGTGGATCCCTACCCCGGCACCACGGCCGTGGCAGCCAACTTCGAGACGGGCTCCCTGGACGGGAGGCTGCAGCTATCCACCACGGGCACCGGAGCCGCGTCGCTCTCCTCTGCCGCCGCCCACTCCGGCACCTGCTCCATCCGGCTCCACACCACCACGGACCCGGACTCCCTCGCGAAAGTGAGCCTGGGCCTCGACGCCGGGACACGGGAAATCTACGCCGACGGCTGGTTCAACATCGCCACCGAGGGCCCCGTCGGCAACAACGTCCCGTATCTGCGCATCTTCTCCGGCGGAGTGAGGATCATGGATGTCTTTCGGCAGAACGTCTCGCACGAGCTCGTGCTGCGGACCACGACGCCGCAGGGATTCACGTACACCAGCCTGGCGCCGAATGTGCGGAACGGGATCTGGCACCGTCTGGTGATGCACGTGGTCCCCAACGGTCCCGCGACCGGCGTGCAGATCTGGTGGGACGGCCGGTCCGTCTTCGACTCCAACACCCTCAACATCGTTGCCACCACGGCCGACACGGTGCAGCTGGGGTCCGAGCATGACCAGCAAAAGGGTGACATCTACGTCGACGACCTGGTGGTCAACGGCGGCACGGGCGTCCCCGGCCCCATCCCCGGGGTCCTGCCCGTGCCCAAGCCCGGCATCCTGAAACGGCCCGGCGAGGTGGACAGCGGCACGCATTCCGAGTTCCTGGCCCGAGGCCGCGACGGCCTGAACCGTCCGGGCGACACGGCCTGAACCGCCCGGCCGGCACCGCCTGAACCGTCCGCGCCAGATCACGGTTGTGTTGCGGCCGGATACCGGCGGGAACTATCCCTGCCCGCCGGGCGTGGGAATTGGTAGCGTGAAGCGTACCGATCTTCACGAGCTAGCATCACCTACCCCCTTAACCTGGAGGACACCAGCAATGGCACTTGGCGGAAACCCGATCTTCAACGGAAAGAACTTCCGTGGAGCCACCCAGGCACCGCCTGCCCCGCAGGCCCCCTACGGACAGGGCTACGGCCAGAACGGCTTTGGGCAGGGCTTCGGTCAGGCCCCATACGGCCAGAACGGCTACGGACAGGCCCAGGCCGGCTGGAACCCTGCGCAGCAGGCAATGAGCAACGACCAGCTGCAGGACATGTACAACCGCCCCGCCGCGGGACCGGCCGACACCGGCCGCATGACCTTCGACGACGTCATCATGAAGACCGCGGCCTGCCTCGGCGCCGTGATCGCCGGCGCAGCCGTCACCCTCGTGGTGGCCCCGGGCCTGGCCTCCATGCTGATGATCGTCGGCGCGCTGGGCGGCTTCGTCCTGGCCCTCGTCAACACCTTCAAGAAGCAGCCCTCCCCGGCGCTGATCCTGGCCTACGCCGCCCTCGAAGGCCTGTTCCTCGGCGGCCTGACCCGGATCCTCGACGGGATGTTCCCCGGCGTCGGACTGCAGGCCGTCATCGGCACGCTCTCCGTCTTCGCCGTCACCCTGGTGCTGTTCAAGAGCGGCAAGGTCCGGGCCACGCCCAAGGCCATGCGCTTCTTTATGATCGCGCTGATCGGCTACGCCGTCTTCGCGCTCGTCAACATGGTCATGATGTGGACCGGGGCGGTTAACTCCCCGTTCGGCCTGCGCACCAGCTTCGAGATCTTCGGCATCCCGCTGGGCGTCTTCATCGGCCTGCTCGCGATCGGCCTGGCCGCGTTCTCCCTGATCATGGACTTCACCAGCATCGAGGCCGGCGTCCGCGCCGGCGCCCCGCAGCGCTTCTCCTGGACCGCGGCGTTCGGTCTCACCGTCACCCTCGTGTGGCTCTACGTTGAGATTATCCGCCTGCTGGCCATTCTCCGCGGCGACGACTAGCAGCCGCACGCACCAACAGGACGACAGGAAGCGGGCCCCGCCGGGAAGCCGGGGCCCGCTTTGTCGTCGCCGCGCCTCAGCTGAGGCGTTCCAGGATGACCGCCATGCCCTGGCCGCCGCCCACGCACAGGGTGGCCAGGCCCAGGCTGCCGTCGCGCTCGCGCAACCCGTTGAGCAGGGTGGTGGTCATCCGGGCGCCGGTCATGCCGAACGGGTGTCCCAGGGCGATCGCGCCGCCGTGGACGTTGAGCCGCTCCGGGTCGATCCCCAGTTCCCGCGCGCTCGCCACCACCTGCACCGCGAAGGCCTCGTTCAGTTCCACGAGGTCGATGTCGCCGATCGTGAGCCCCGCCCGCGTCAGCGCCCGCCTGGTCGCCTCGACGGGGCCCATGCCCATCAGTTCGGGGGACAGGGCGCTGACGCCGGTGGCGACGATGCGGGCCAGCGGTTCCAGCCCCAGCTCCTTCGCCCTGGTATCGCTCATCACCACGACGGCGGCCGCGCCGTCGTTGAGCGGGCAGGCGTTGCCGGCGGTCACGGTGCCCTCGGTGCGGAAGACCGGCTGCAGGGCGCTCACCGCTTCCAAGGTGACGCCGGACCGGGGAGAGTCGTCCCGGTCCACGACGGTGCCGTCCCGGCGCGTGTACGGGGTGATTTCCCGGGCGAAGAACCCGGAGGCGAGGGCCGCCTCCGCCCGGTTCTGGCTCTGCACCGCCCAGGCGTCCTGCTCGGGGCGGCCGACGCCGTAGCTGGTGGCGACGTTTTCCGCGGTCTGGCCCATCGAGATGTAGATGTCCGGCATCCGGCCGCCCAGCCTCGGGTCGGTCCAGGGGGTGTTGGACGCGGCCCGGGCTGCGGTGCGCTGCCGGGCCGGCTCGAACAGCGGGTTGTGGGTGCCGGCGTCGGTCTCCCCGGCCCCGGCCCAGTCCCGGTACCGCGAGACCGCTTCCACCCCGGCCGCGACGAAGGCATCGCCCTCGCCGGCCTTGATGGCGTGGAACGCCATCCGGAGGGTCTGCAGGCTGGAGGCGCAGAAGCGGTTGATGGTCGCGGCGGGCACGTTGTCGAGCCCGGCCAGGATGGTGACAACCCGGGCCATGTTGGAGCCGGCCTCGCCGCTGGGCTCGGCGCAACCCAGGTAGAGATCGTCGAGGCCGCGGCTCTCGTCGGTCGGGTCGAAGGCGGGGATCTTCGCCAGGGCGGCGGCCACCATGGCGGCGGCCAGGTCGTCGGGGCGTTCGTCCTTCAGCGATCCCTTGAAGGCGCGGCCGATGGGGCTTCGGGCGGTGGCGACGATGACAGCTTCAGGCATGCGCCCAGCCTACGCCGGGGCGGGGCGGAAGGTCAGGCCGGGCGGGCAGGCCGGCGCGGGTCAGTCCAGCCGCCGGGCCCCCGCCGCCGGGCGCACCGGGAAAATCTCCGGCGCCGCGTAGCCTGCCCGGGCGAAGGCGCTTCCGACGGCGGCCCGCAGCCCTTCCTCCGCGTCCGCCGGGGCGAGGGCGATCGCACAGCCGCCGAAACCTCCGCCGGTCATCCGGGCGCCGATCGCGCCGGCGGTGCGGGCGGTGTCCACCGCCAGGTCCAGCTCGGGGCAGGAGATCTCGAAGTCGTCCCGCATCGAGGCGTGGGACGCGTCCAGCAGCGGCCCGATCGCCCGCGGCCCGGCGCCCTCGAGCAGCTCCACGGTCCGCAGCACGCGGTCGTTCTCGGTGACGACGTGCCGGACCCTGCGGAACGTCTCCGCGTCCAGCAGGCCGGCAGCCTCCTCGAGGTCGCCGACCCCCACGTCGCGCAGGGCCCGGACGCCGAGCACGTCCGCGCCCAGCTCGCAGGACGCGCGCCGGGCAGCGTAGCCGCCGCCGGCGTGGGAATGCGAGACCCTGGTGTCGATCACCAGCAGCACCAGGGACGCGCCCTCGGCGTCGAGCGGCACCAGCCGGACGGCCTGGTCGCGGCAGTCAAGGAACACGGCCCGGCCCGCGGCGCCCCGGAGCGAGGCCGACTGGTCCATGATCCCGGTGGGGGCGCCGACGAAGTCGTTCTCCGCCCGCTGGGTGGCCAGCACCATGTCCTGGACGCTGAGGCCCGCGCCGGTCAGCTCGTTCAGGGCCAGGATGACGGCGCACTCGATGGCGTGCGAGGAGGACAGGCCTGCCCCGCGCGGCACGTCCGAGTCCAGCAGCAGGTCAAGGCCCGGGACGGTCATGCCGCGCTGCTGCAGGGCCCAGAGCACCCCGAGCGGATATTTGGTCCAGCCCTTGGCCGCGGCGGGGTCCAGCGCGGCGGCATCCGCCGTCGTCAGCCCTTGGTTTCCGAAGGTGGAGAGCATCCGCACAGTGGAATCGGGCCGGAGCCGGACGGCCACCCTCGCCGCCCGGTCAATGGCGAACGGCAGGACATAGCCCTCGTTGTAGTCAGTGTGCTCACCGATCAGGTTCACCCGGCCCGGGGCCTGCCAGACGCCGTCGGGGGCGCCCCCGAAAACGGCCTCGAACCTCGAGCGGAGTTCCGTGGTGCCCAGCGGGACGCTCATTGTGTGCTGCCTTCCTTGCCGGCGCTGCGGAGCCGGGCGGCGACGGCCTCCGGGGTGGTGTCGTTGATAAAGGCCCCCATGGCCGCCTCGGAGCCGGCCAGGTACTTCAGCTTGTCCGCGGCCCGGCGCGGGGAGGTCAGCTGCAGATGCAGGTAGCCGGCCGGGCGCAGCTGCCCATCCAGCGGCGCCTGCTGCCAGGCGGCAATGTACGGCGTGGGAGTCGGGTAGAGGGCATCGAGGCGCCGGAGCAGGTCCGGGTACAGCCGGGCGAGTTCGTCCTTCTCGCCGCCATTGAGGCCCGCGAGGTCGGCCACCTGCCGGTGCGGGACCAGGTGCACCTCCAGCGGCCAGCGGGCGGCGAAGGGCACGTAGGCGCTGAAGTGCCGGCCCTCGAAAACCATCCGGCTGCCGTCCGTCCGTTCGGCGCGCAGCAGCGAGCCGGTCAGGGTGTCCCGGCCGCTGGCGTCGTCGTAATACTTCCGGGCCGCCGCAGCCAGCACGGCGGCGCGCGGCGGAACGTAGGGGTAGGCGTAGACCTGGCCGTGCGGGTGGTGAAGCGTGACGCCGATCTCCGCCCCGCGGTTCTCGAACGGGAACACCTGGCGGATCCCGGGCAGCGCGCTGAGCGCCGCGGTGCGGGCGGCCCAGGCCTCCACCACGGTGCGGGCCCGGACCTCGCCGAGGCTGCCGAAGGAGCCGGTGTGGTCCTGGGTGAAGGAGACCACCTCGCAGCGGCCGTACGCCGGCACACTGGTGCCCCACGCCGGCTCACCGGGCAGCTGCCCGACGTCGGGCCCCAGGGACGGGAAACGGTTCTCAAACACGACGACGTCGTAGTCCGGCGCCGGGATTTCGGACGGGTTCGCCGGGGTGCTGGGGCAAAGCGGGCACTCGTCGGCGGGCGGAAGGTGCGTCCGGCTCTGGCGGTGCGCCGCGATGGCCACCCATTCGCAGGTGAGGGCGTCGAAGCGCAGCTCGCCGGCGGCACTGCGGCGCCCGGGTGCCCGAAGGTCCGCGAAGGCCGGCCGCGGGCGGCCCCGCCGCCTGGCTTCCGCCTCCCCGGCGCCGTCGGGGGCGTCATCGAAGTAGAAGAGGTCCCGGCCGTCGGCGAGGGTGGCCTGGGTCATGCTGTGGGCGCGCATTCCCTCATTCGATCAGACTTCGCGAGCTTCCGGCAAAGCCCCGCCGTGTACGGCCGGCGGCCCGGTTCGGTACCGTGGTGCCCATGGACCGCACCGCTTCCCCCGCATCCCCGTCCGACGCCTCCGCCCGGCGCTACGCGAGCGGGCGGCAGTATGAGCTGCGCCGCGGCGACGCCCTGGCGGTCGTGACCGAGCTGGCGGCCGGGCTGCGGCTGTACAGCCGGGACGGCGTCCAGCTGACGGAGAGCTACGGGGACGACGAGATTTCTCCGGGCGCCGCCGGGATCACCCTGGCGCCGTGGGCGAACCGCGTGGAGGACGGCCTCTGGTATCTCGACGGGAAGAAACAGCAGCTCGACATCACCGAGGTGTCCCGCAACAACGCCAGCCACGGACTGCTGCGGAACGCCTCCTACGAACTTGTGGACGAGTCCGAGTTCTCGGTGACCCTGGAAGCGGCCGTGTTCCCGCAGCACGGCTACCCGTTCCTGCTCCGGCACCGGGTGGGCTACGAACTGGACGAATCCCTGGGGCTCACCGTCCGGCAGACCCTGGTCAACGACTCCCAGGCGCCGGCGCCGTTTGTGCTGGGCGCCCACCCCTACCTGCGCCTCGGCGAAGTCCCGGCCGAGGACCTCACCGTGACCGTCAGCGGCCGGACCCGGCTGGTGACGGACGACCGCCTGATCCCGCGCAGCTCCGAGCCCGTGGACGGCGGATTCGACCTCCGCGCCGGCCGGCAGGTCGACGGAGCCACCCTGGACTGCGCCTACACCGACCTGGACTTCGACGGCGGCGTGGCCCGCAGCACGCTGCACGCCCCCGACGGCCGCAGCGTGAGCCTCTGGCAGGATGCGCACTGCCGCTACGTCCACGTCTTTATCACCGACACGTTCCCCGGCCGCACCCGGGCCGTGGCGCTGGAGCCGATGACCGGCCCCGCCAACGCCTTCAACAGCGGTGACGGCCTGAACTGGCTGCCGCCGGGGGAGTCCTTCACCATGAGCTGGGGAATCACCGCCGCGCTTGGCGCCTAGCCGGGTTTGCCCTCCCGTTTCACTTCCGCCCCGCACTGGGGAATTATGGGGCTATGACGCCAGCTGAGGACGCCGCCCGCCGCACCGACTCCGAATTCCCCGATCCCGAGCTCCCCGGGTACGCCGCCCCCGGGCTCTCCGCCCCGGCCCCGGCCGCAGCGGGGACCGGCCCGGTGGCCGCCGGCGCCGTGCCCGGAGCCGCACCCCGGCCCCGGAGCGACCGGCAGCTGGACGAGGACATCCCCTACGGCGTGCGGATCGCGGCATCCTGGGCCTGGCGGATCGGACTCATCCTGGCTGTGGCCGGGGTACTGATCTGGCTGCTCAGCAAGATCACTTTCCTCATCATCCCGGTGATGGTCGCCGCGCTGCTGGCCGGGCTGCTCAGCCCCGTCACCCGCTGGCTCCGCCGGCGCCGGGTGCCCAACGGCGCCGCGGTGGCCCTGACCGTGCTCGGCTTCATCGGGCTGATCGCCGGCGCCCTCGCCCTAGTGGGCCGCCAGCTCACCGCCGGCTTCGGTGAACTCTGGAGCCAGGCGCTCACCGGCGTGCAGCAGGTCCAGGCCTGGCTTGCCGAGGGCCCGCTGCACCTGACGGCGGCGCAGATCGACACCTACATCCAGGAAGGCACCGCGGCGCTGCAGAACAACAGCAGCAGCATCCTCAGCGGGGCGCTCACCTTCGGCAGCACCGCGGGGCACTTCGCCGCGGGGCTGCTGCTGGCCCTCTTCGTCCTGATCTTCTTCCTGCTCGAAGGCGAACGGATCTGGGGCTTCCTGGTGCGCCTGATGCCGCGGAAGGCCCGCCGGGCCGTCGACGGCGCCGGCCGGCGCGGATGGACCTCGATGGTCAGCTACGCCCGGATCCAGATGTTCGTCGCGTTCGTGGACGCCGTGGGGATCGGCGTCGGCGCCGCGATCATCGGCGTGCCGCTGGCCCTGCCGCTCGGCGTGCTGGTCTTCATCGGCTCCTTCATCCCGGTGGTCGGCGCGCTCGTGACCGGCGCCATCGCCGTGCTGCTGGCCCTCGTGGCCAACGGCCTGGTCAACGCGCTGGTGATGCTCGGCATCGTGCTGCTGGTCCAGCAGCTCGAAAGCCACATCCTGCAACCGCTCGTGATGGGCAAGGCCGTGTCGCTGCACCCGGTGGCCGTGATCCTGTCCGTGGCCGCCGGCTCCTACCTGGCCGGGATCCCGGGCGCGCTGTTCTCGGTGCCGATCCTCGCCGTAGCAAACTCGGCCGTTCGGTACATTGCGGGCAGAACGTGGGAACATGATGAAGAGCTGGCCGCCGCGAGCCCGCAGGGATCCCCTGCACTTGCCGGCGCCGGCGAGGACCCGAGCTTCAGGGAGGTCCGCCTCCCTGGCGCCGACGCCGGAACCCCCAAAGGAGACTAGTTCGTGAATACCCTCGAGAGCCTGCCCGTCACGCTGGACGATGTCCTGGAGGCGCAGAAGCTGCTCGACGGGATTATTACGCGGACCCCGGTGGAATCCTCCCGGGCCCTCGGCGGCCTGGCCGGCGGCGAGGTCTACTTCAAATGCGAGAACCTGCAGCGGGCCGGCTCCTTCAAGGTCCGCGGCGCCTACGTCCGGATGGCCAAGCTCTCCGCCGAGGAAAAGAAGCGCGGCGTTGTGGCGGCGTCCGCCGGCAACCACGCCCAGGGCGTCGCCGTCGCCGCGAAGGCCCTCGGCATCAAGGCCCGGATCTACATGCCGCTGGGCGTCGCCCTGCCCAAACTCGCGGCGACGCGCAGCCACGGGGCCGAGGTGGTGCTGCACGGCCACAACGTCGATGAGGCGCTGGCCGAGGCCAAACGCTACGCCGACGAAACGGGCGCCGTGTTCGTCCACCCCTTCGATGACGTCGACGTCGTCGCCGGCCAGGGCACCGTCGGCCTGGAAATCCTCGAACAGATCCCGCACGTGGACACCATCCTGATGGGCGTCGGCGGCGGCGGGCTGCTGGCCGGCGTCGCCGTCGCCGTCAAGGCCCGGGCCAAGGAACTGGGCCGGGACATCCGGATCATCGGCGTCCAGGCCGAAAACGCCGCCGCCTACCCGCCCTCCCTTGCCGCGGACGCGCTCGTGCCGCTCAAACGCGTCTCCACCATGGCCGACGGCATCGCCGTGGGCCGGCCCGGGCAGCTGCCGTTCAGCATCATCCGCGAACTCGTCGACGACGTCGTCACAGTCAGCGAGGACGCGCTGGCCCGTGCGCTGATCTTCCTGCTGGAACGGGCCAAGATGGTGGTCGAACCGGCCGGCGCCGTGGGCGTGGCCGCCCTGATGGAGGGCAAGATCGAGAACCCCGGGACCACCGCCGTGGTGCTCTCCGGCGGCAACATCGACCCGATGCTGATGCTCAAAGTCATCCAGCGCGGCCTCTCCGCGGCCGGACGCTACATGACGGTGCGGATGATGCTCGATGACCGGCCGGGCTCGCTCGCCACCATTGCCCGGATTATCGCCGAGAACGACGCCAATGTCACCGGCCTGGATCACACCCGGGTGGGCGGCTCGATCAGCATGGGCGACGTCTCCATCACGGTCAACCTGGAAACCAAGGGCCACGAGCACTGCGAGCAGGTCCTCGGGGCGCTCCGGGCCGAGGGTTTCCAGCCGATCGTGGTGCACTAGGGGCGCCGCGGTGCTCGAAGCGTCCAAGGGGGAGCGGCGCGGCGACACGCCCGCACTCCGGGCCCGCCGGGGCCTGCAGGTGGTGGGCTCGTTTGTGCTGCTGCTTTACGCGATCGAGATCCTCAACACCCTGATGCTGCACTCCCTCAACCGCACCTTCGGGCTGCGCCCGCGGACCCCGGACGGGCTGCTGGACATCCTGACGTTTCCGCTGCTGCACGCCAACCTCGCGCACCTGCTCTCCAACACCCTGCCCCTGATCATCTTCGGGTTCCTGGTGTTCCTTTCCGGCGCGCGGGTCTTCGCCACGGCGCTGGCCTCCAGCTGGCTGGGCTCGGGCGTGGCGGTGTGGCTGATCGGCGGCTTCAACATCACGGTGGGCGCGTCCGGGCTGGTCTTCGGGCTCTTCGCGTTCCTGCTGGTGCGCGGCTTCTTCAACCGGCACTGGGGGCAGATCCTGCTCTCCGTGGTGCTCTTCCTGGCCTACGGCGGGATCCTGTTCGGGGTGCTGCCCACCGTGGCGGGGTACGTCTCCTGGCAGGCCCACCTGGGCGGGGCCGCCGGCGGCGTGGTGGCGGCGCTGCTGCTGAGCCGGCGCCGGCCGGCCTGAGCACCGCTTAACCGCCGACGCCGGCCCTCCCGCAGAGGGGAGGGCCGGCGTCGTGAGCTGGTGTGCCTAGCCGACGTACGGCTTGGCGGAGATGATCTCCACCGTGATGTCCTTGCCGTTCGGGGCAGTGTAGCTGAGCTTGTCGCCCTCCTTGTGGCCGACGATGGCCGAACCCAGCGGGGACTTCTCGCTGAAGACGTCCAGGTCCGAGTCGCCGGCGATTTCGCGGGAGCCGAGCAGGAAGGTCTCTTCGTCCCCGGCGATCTTCGCGACCACGATCATGCCCGCTTCGACGATGCCGTCGTCGGCCGCCGCTTCGCCCACGTGCGCGTCGCGGAGCAGCACGGTGAGCTGGCGGATGCGCGCCTCGATCTTGCCCTGCTCCTCCTTGGCCGCGTGGTAGCCGCCGTTCTCCTTGAGGTCGCCTTCCTGGCGGGCAGCTTCGATCTTCTGGACGATGTCTGCACGGCCGGCGCCGGAGAGGTGGTCCAGCTCAGCCTTCAGGCGGTCAAAAGCTTCCTGGGTGAGCCAAGCTGCAGTTGCGCTGTTGGTGGTCGACACGGACTTCTCCTTTTGATGGTCAAACATGCTGGTCAAACAAGCAAAGACCCCGCCACGGTGGCCACTTATGGATCTCAGTAACCAACTCAGCGGGGCAGAGGTATTGATCCATTGTAGTCAATGCTGTGGATAAACCCAAGAACCACTGCGGTGCAGCTCACACCGTGTTACGCGCCGCTGCCCCGACGGCGGGGGACCTATTTGGCGGCGTCCGGGATCCAGCAGTTGTCCACGACGGCGGACACGGCCTGCGATTCGGTGCGCACCGTGACCCTGTGCACCGTGGTGCGGCCGCCGTCGGTGCCGGCGTCGGCGGCGTTGGGACCAACGTCGACGACCTTCCAGCCGACCACGGCGAACTTCGAGTCCAGCGCCTTGACGGCGCATTTGGCGGCCGTGCCCGGATTCTTTGTGACCTGGAAATCGATCTCAGCCACTGTGGCGTCGGGGGTGCTGTAGCCGATGTCCTTGAAGCCGACCGACTCGGTGGCAGCCGACGTCGAGATCCAGGCCATCAGACCGATCCCGGCGGCAAGGGCAACGATCAGGAGGTTCCGCTTGGCCTTGCCGCCCAGGGCACGCTTTTGGCCGCCGTAACGATTGGCTAGGCTGGTAGGTGCCGGCGCGGGCGCGGCAGGCTGCTCCTCGGAAGTCACCAGTCCAGTTTAGTGTGGATCGGGTGGGGGAAAGTCCGCAGCCGCCGCACGCCCCGGCACCGAACCCGCAGAAGAAAGAGGAGCCGTCCGACGATGACAGCGTCCCCCAGCCAGCCGGCCCCGCTCCGGCTGCTAGCCGTCCACGCGCACCCCGACGACGAGTCCAGCAAGGGCGCCGCGACGATGGCCATGTACGCGGCCTCCGGCGTCGACGTCATGGTGGCCACCTGCACCGACGGTTCCCGCGGCGACATCCAGAACCCGGCCATGGAGAGCGCCCCGCACCCCAAACGGGACATGGCCGGCGCGCGCCGGCTGGAGATGGCCAACGCGGCCCGGGTCCTGGGGATCCGGCAGCGCTGGCTGGGCTTCGTCGACTCGGGCCTGCCCGAGGGCGACCCGCTGCCGCCGCTGCCGGCCGGTTCCTTCGCCACCCTGCCGCTGGAGCGGGCGGCCGCGCCGCTGGTCCGGCTGGTCCGCGAGTTCAAGCCGCAGGTCATCCTCAGCTACGACGAGAACGGCGGTTACCCCCACCCGGACCACATCATGGCGCACCGCGTCGCCGTCGAGGCCTTCGAAGCCGCCGGCGACCCGGCCCGGTACCCCGGAACGGGCGAGCCCTGGGCGCCGGCCAAGCTGTACTACGACCGCGCCTTCAGCCCGGAACGCTTCCGGGCCCTGCACTACGCCCTGGAGGAGGCCGGTCTGCAGTCGCCTTATGCCGAACGGCTCGCGGCCTGGCTGGAGGCCGACGCGGAGGGCCACACCCCGCCGGCGCCCACGCACCCCACCACCACGCAGATCCAGTGCGGGGACTACTTCGAGGCCCGCGATGACGCCCTGCGCGCGCACCGGACCCAGATCGACCCGGAAGGCTTTTTCTTCGCCGTGTCACCGGCGATGCAGCGGCAGACCTGGCCGTGGGAGGACTACTCGCTGATCCAGTCCCGGGTCCCCGCCGACGTGCCGGAAACCGACTTCTTCGCCGGGCTAAGATAGACAGCAGGGACTTCTATGCCGCGTAGAAATGCGGCGGGGAAGTTCCGCGAAAGACGTTCCCCACAGAAGGTTTCCACCGTGCATTCCTTGCTCATCGCCCTGGCGACATCCCCGGCGCCCGCCCCGTCGCCGTCGTTGCGCCCCGGGCTCGACCAGGACCAGGTCACCCCGGGCCTGCTGGGTTTCCTGCTGACGGCCTTCATCGTGGTGCTCACGGCACTGCTGATTGTGGACATGGTGCGCCGGATCCGCCGGGTCCGGTACCGTGCGCAGGTGGAGGAAGAACGCGCCGCGGCGGAGGAAGCCGCACAACGTGACGCCGCCCGGCCCGGGGGCGTCCAGCCCGAGGGCGCCCAGCCCGGTAGCGGCAGCGATGCCGGGCTGCCCGGCGACGACGCCCGGACCGGCCGCGACGCCCGGACCGGTGGCGGCGCGGACACGCGCCCGGAGGCCAACGGTGACGCCGGACCCGGGAACCGCTGACCGCGGCTCCTCCGCTGACCGGCCCGGGGCGGCCAACGCCCTGGGCGGGGAACCCTCTGCCTACCTCCGCCAACACGCCGGCAACCCGGTGCACTGGCGCCCCTTCGGCGATGAAGCCTTCGCCTTCGCCGCAGCCCGCGACGTGCCCGTCTTCCTCTCGATCGGCTACGCGGCCTGCCACTGGTGCCACGTCATGGCCCGCGAGTCCTTCGAGGACCGGGACACCGCCGACTTCCTGAACGCCAACTTTGTCCCCGTAAAGGTGGACCGGGAAGAACGCCCCGACGTCGACGCCGTCTACATGGCCGCCACGCAGGCCATCAGCGGCGAGGGCGGCTGGCCGATGTCCGTCTTCCTGCTCCCCGACGGGCGGGCCTTCCACGCCGGCACCTACTATCCGCCCCGGCCGCTGCCCGGCCGGCCCTCTTTCCGCCAGGTGCTCGAGGCGGTCCGTGAGGCCTGGCTGGAGCGCCGCAGCGCCGTCGAACAGAACGCCGACGCGCTGGCACGCGGCATCGCCGCCGCCCAGGCCGGCGCCGCCGTGCGTGTCGACGAGCCCGCGCCGGACCTGGATCCGGAGCTGCTCTCCGAGGCGGTCCGCTCCCTGGCCCGCGCCGAGGACGCCGCCGGAGGTTTCGGCGCCGCGCCCAAGTTCCCGCCGTCGGCGGTCCTGGAATTCCTGATCCGCCACGCCGCGGTGCCGTCCGGGACGGCGGAGGCGGCCCGGGATTTGGCCGGGCGCACGCTCGCTGCGATGGCGCGCTCGGCCCTCTTCGACCGGCTCGAGGGCGGGTTCGCCCGTTACTCGGTGACCCGAGACTGGTCGGTGCCGCACTTTGAAAAGATGCTCTACGACAATGCCCAGTTGCTGCGGGTCTACGTCCACTGGATCCGGCTCGGCGGCACCGAGGCGTACCCGGCCGGGGAGGCGGCCGCCGTCGCCGGCAGCACTGCGGACTGGATGCTCGCCGCCCTGGGGCTGTCCGGCGCCGGGGGACCGGAGGCGGAGGGCCCCGCGGCGCTGGCCTCATCCCTCGACGCGGACACCGTGGTGGACGGGGTGCACGCCGAGGGCGCCAGCTACCTCTGGACTGCCGGGGAGCTGGCCGCACTGCTGGGCCCGGCGGACGGCGCCGCCGCCGCCGGGCTGATGAATGTCCGCGCGGCGGGGACGGTGTCAGCGGACGGGTCGCCGCTGCATCCCGGCCGGGCGCTGTCCGGGGCGGAGGAGGAGCTGTGGCAGCGGGTGCGGCCGGTGCTGCGCGGCGCCCGTGCGGTGCGGCCGCAGCCTGCCCGGGACGAGAAGGTGGTGGCCGGCTGGAACGGCCTGGCCGTGGCCGCCCTGGCCGAGGCCGGGGCCGTGCTGGAGCGGCCGGAGCTGCTGGATGCCGCCGGACGGATCGCCGGCTACCTTGAACGGGTGCACTGGACCCCCGGCCACCGGTCTGAACCGGGCAGGCTGGTCAGGGTCTCCCACGGCGGGACGGCCCGCGGCATCGGCGGCCTGCTGGAGGACTACGCCTTCTGCGCCGAGGGCCTGTTCGCGCTCTACGCCGCCACCGGCCGGACCCGCTGGTACACCCTCGCCGAAGACATCGTGGCCGCCGCCGGTATCCGGTTCACCGCGGGCGGGGAGCTGCACGACGCGGCGGGCGAATCGTCCCAGGTCAGCAACGCCCAGGGCGGCACGGCCGGGATGGACCCGTTCGACAACGCCACGCCCAGCGGTGCGGCCGCGTTTGCCGGGGCCCTGCTGACCTCGTCCGCGCTCTCAGGATCTGCCGAACACCGTGCTCTGGCCGGGAACATCCTGTCGCTGCTGCCGCCGCTGGCCGTGCGGGCGCCCCGGGTGGCCGGCTGGCTGCTCGCCACCGCGCAGGCCGCGCTGGCAGGCCCCCTGGAGGCCGCCGTCGTCGGGCCGGACACGCCGCAGCGGGCCGCGCTGCACCGGGTGCTGTTGCACTCGCCCAGCCCCGGACTGGTGATCGCGCTGCAGGACCCGGCGGGGGAGTCCGGTGCCGCCCTAGTGCCCCTGCTGGAGGGCCGGGAGGCCGCTCCGGACGGGGCACCGCAGGCCTTCCTGTGCCGGGGCATGGTCTGCCGGCTGCCGGCGCGTTCCGCCGGGGAGCTCCGGGAACAACTGGCTACCATGGCTGAATGACTTCTTCCCCGGCCTCCCCGGACCCGTTTGAGCTGGTGGTTTTTGACTGTGACGGCGTCCTGGGCCCGGAACTGATCGCCGCAGGACGGCCGGACTATGGGCCGACTCCGTCGCCGGATTTTCCCCGGGTTCGACGGCGGCGGACGGCGTGTCGGGCCGGAGTCCCGGCGGGTCTCGGCGTCGGGCCGTCAAACGTGGGGAGAATCCGCGCCGGTGCCTCCCGGACCGGCACGAGGCCTCAGCCCAGGACGGCGATCGCGATGCCGATGTAGTGTGCCGCGAAGGCAAAGACCGTGAAGGCGTGGAACAGTTCGTGGAAGCCGAAATGCTCGTAGCTGAAGTTCGGTTTCTTCAGGGCGTAGAAGACGGCGCCGGCAATATACAGCGCTCCGCCGACGCAGATCAGCACGGCGGCGGGGATGCTGGCGGCAAAGAAGTCCGGCAGGTAGAACAGGGCGCCGCAGCCCAGGGCGATGTAGATCGGCACATACAGCCAGCGCGGGGCATCGGTCCAGAGCAGCCGGAAGAGCACCCCCAGCACGGCGCCGGACCAGATCACCCAGAGCAGCAGCACGGCCTTGGGCCGCTCCAGGAGCGCCCAGGCCAGCGGGGTGTAGCTGCCCGCAATCACCAGCATGATGTTGGTGTGGTCCAGCCTTTTCAGCACGATCTTCACACCCGGGGACCAGTTCCCGCGGTGGTAGACGGCACTGACACCAAAGAGCAGCACCCCGGTGAACGCATAGACCGCCGAGGCGATCTTCAGATCCGCCGTGGGGGCCAGCAGCACCAGCGCCAGGCCGGCGGCAAGCGCCAGCGGCGCGGTGACGGTGTGGATCCAGCCCCGCCACTTGGGCTTGATCATCAGCAGTTCGGCGATCCTTACGGCGGCGTCGTCGACCGGGCTGTTGCTGCGGGCCGAGGGGCCTGATGCGCTCTGCGCGGACCGCTCGGATCCGGGCTCCGGACTGGTGCTCTCCATGCCGCCATAATAACCTACGGTCCAGTAAGTTACCCATCGGTAACAAGGGGTGCGGCGGAAAATGACGGCGGCGGCGTGCGCGGCACCGGCCCTCCGGCGGGTAGCCTAGGAATGCACTGCCGTCAGACCCCAAGGAAGCCAGGTGAATCTCCGGATGGAACTGCCCGGGTTCCTGTATGGCTTCTACGAGCGCAAACTCCAGCGTTCCCTCGACCCGGAGCGGATCCCGCGGCACATCGGGGTGATGGTCGACGGCAACCGGCGCTGGGCCCGGCAGTTCAACGCCCCCACGAGCCAGGGCCACCAGGCCGGCGCGGACAAGATCCACGAATTCCTCGGCTGGTGCCAGGAGCTCGGCGTCAAGGTGGTCACGCTCTACATGCTCTCCACCGACAACATGAACCGCTCCGGCGAGGAGCTGGACCTGCTGATGGGGATCATCGCCAACACCCTTGACCGCCTCGACGAGGACGCCGACATCTCGGTGCACGCCATGGGTGCACCGGAGCTCCTGCCCGACTACCTCGCCGAACGGCTGAACAAGCTCACGGCCCGCACCCCGGCGCACGAGAAGATCCACGTCAACGTCGCCGTCGGCTACGGCGGACGCCGGGAAATCGTCGACGCCGTCCGCGAACTGCTGCACGACGCCGTCGCCCGCGGCGCCGACATCGGCAAGCTGGCGGACGAACTCAGCGTCGACGACATCTCCCGCTTCCTCTACACCCGCGGCCAGCCCGACCCGGACCTGGTGATCCGCACCTCCGGGGAGCAGCGGCTCTCCGGGTTCCTGATGTGGCAGAGCGCCTACAGCGAGTTCTATTTCTGCGAGGCCCTGTGGCCCGCGTTCCGCAAGGTGGACTTCCTGCGCGCCCTGCGGGACTACGCCGGCAGGCAGCGCCGCTTCGGCGCCTGAACGGTTCACCCGCCCGTCACCTGATGTCCGCAAGAATCGCCGAAAAATAGTCCGGCAATCGACGCGCCGTGGACGTACGTTAATCCCATCAGCAGGCAAACCGCCGGCTGATCGGGGAGGCCAGTACATGGAGCGGAAGTTCGCACCGGGTGTATGGGAGGCCGCGTCCGGCCTCACGGCCGAGCCGCCTCACCAATAACAATTCCGGGCCGGCGGCCCGGGGCTGGAGTCGATGTGGCTATTTCTGAAGTATTGCCCGGCGTCATTTCCGACCAGGGCAAGAAGGCTACCTCTCGCGCCAAGCGAGCAACTTCCACGACCGGCGCAGCGAATCCCGACGTTGCGGCCGGTCTTGCTGTTTCCGGGGAAGGAACGGCAGAACGGGAATCCGCCCGAAGCTACGTGATCGACACCTCCGTGCTGCTGTCCGACCCGCGCGCGCTGCTGCGGTTCGCCGAGCATGAAGTCATCCTGCCGATCGTGGTCATCACCGAGCTGGAAGGCAAACGGCACGACCCGGAGCTGGGCTATTTCGCCCGCAAGGCGCTGCGGCTCCTCGATGACCTCCGGGTGGAGCACGGCGGCCTGGACCGCCCCATCCCGCTGGGCACCGAGGGCGGCACCCTGATGGTGGAGATGAACCACATCTCGGCTGAGGTCCTGCCGGCCGGTTTCCGCGGAGGCGACAACGACAGCCGGATCCTGGCCGTCGCCAAGAACCTCGCCAACGAGGGCCGCGACGTGACCGTGGTATCCAAGGACCTGCCGATGCGGGTCAAGGCCTCCGCCATGGGCCTGCTCGCGGACGAATACCGCAACGAGCTGGTCAAGGACTCGGGCTGGACCGGCATCGCCGAAATCGACGCCGCCGAAGACGAGGTCGCCACCCTCTACGGCCACGAGCCGGTCTTCATTCCGGCCGCGGCCGAGCTGCCGGTCAACACCGGGCTGGTCCTGCTCTCCGGCCGCGGCTCCGCCCTGGGCCGGGTCGGGGCGGACAAACAGGTCCGCCTGGTCAAGGGCGACCGGGACGTGTTCGGCCTGCACGGACGCTCCGCCGAGCAGCGGCTGGCCATCGACCTGTTGATGGACCCGTCGGTGGGGATCGTGTCCCTCGGCGGCCGCGCCGGCACCGGCAAGTCCGCCCTCGCCCTGTGCGCCGGCCTCGAGGCCGTCCTGGAGCGCCGGGAACACCGCAAGGTGATCGTCTTCCGGCCGCTCTACGCCGTCGGCGGCCAGGAACTCGGCTACCTGCCCGGCTCCGAGTCGGAAAAAATGACCCCGTGGGCGCAGGCCGTCTTCGACACCCTCGGCGCACTGGTCAGCCAGGAGGTGGTCGAGGAGGTCATGGACCGCGGCATGCTCGAGGTCATGCCGCTCACGCACATCCGTGGCCGCTCACTCCACGACGCGTTCGTCATCGTGGACGAGGCCCAGTCCCTCGAGAAGAACGTCCTGCTCACGGTCATGAGCCGGATCGGGCAGAACTCCAAGATCGTCCTGACCCACGACGTCGCCCAGCGCGACAACCTGCGGGTCGGACGGCACGACGGCGTCGCCGCCGTCGTCGAGACACTCAAGGGCCACCCGCTCTTCGGCCACATCACCCTCACCCGCTCCGAGCGCTCGCCGATCGCGGCTCTGGTGACCGACATGCTCGAGGGGGCGGAAATCTAGGCCTCGCCGTCCGCTTGGGGCCGTGGTTGGGTTCGCCCCGCTGCGGCCCTTTGCGTTGGGGGTCGTGGTTGGGTTCGCCGTGGTTGGGTTCGCCCGCCGCGGCCCTTTCGCCGTCGCTTAGCGCGGCGATCCCTTCCCAAGGCTCGCAGGCTCGCCGTGGGGCCCTCGGGACGCCGCTTCGTCCCATCGCCCCCCGACGGTCGCTGGGCGACCTTTGGGGGCCGATGTGCCGCGATGCGCGACTACACGAAAGGCCCGCGGCGCGGCGTGTGCGTTCGTCACCTTCACGGGGACGCGGTGGCCCGCGTAGTAGCGCATCGCCGACGGCAGCGCAGCGACGGGAGGTGTCTAAGCGACGGCGGGGCGCCGTTGCCCTGCCGTGCTACCCGATCCCCAGGTACTTTGCGGTGGGTTCGTGGCCTTGGACTTCGAGCGTCCAGTCGGGGCGTTTGAAGGTGGCGGGGGTGAGGCGGACTTTTTGGACGTCGCGGAGCTGGCCGCCCCAGTTGGCGCGGGTGGTTCCGTTGAGTTCGTAGCCGAGGGAGCGGGAGACGCCGAGGGATTGCTGGTTCCAGGCCGCCGCGGAGGATTCGGCGACTTCGGCGCCGAGCCAGTCGAACGCGTAGAGGGCCACGGCGGCGCGCATCTCCTTGCCCAGTCCCCGGCCCTGCACGCCCCGGATTAGCCAGGAGCCGGTGCTGACCGTCTTCAGGGTGGCGAAGTCCTTGGCCCCGACGTCTTGGCAGCCGATGAAGTCGCCGTCGTGCCAGATGCCCAGCAGCAGCGTCCAATCCTGCGGCGACATAGTGCCGCGGCAGCGCCAGTACCACTGGGCCATGTTCGGCCCGAGCTCCTCGGCGGGGAACTCGGTCCACGGAGTACTGAACGGGCTGTGTCCGGGCTCGTGGATGCCGCTCAATGCCGCCTGCACCGCCGCCGGGATGTCCTCGTCCCGGATCGGCCGGAGTGTGAGGCGGGGCGTGGCCAGGGTGAGGCCGAAGGGCGGCCAGTAGCGGGCGAGGTCAGTCATCCGGGAAGCCTAGCGCCGGGCCGGACCGGCCGCCAGTCACACGCCGCCGGGCCGCGTGCGGCGCCGCCGCGGCAAAAACCGGTAGCATCCGAGGGTGATCCATCGTCTCGGTGACCTGGGGGGAGCCGCCCCGCTGGCCTTCTGGCTGGTGCTGCTGGCGTGCGCGTACTTTGCCGTGATGGCTGCGCGGCTGACCGTCATCGACATCCGGCACCACCTGCTGCCCAACCGGATCATCTTTCCCTCCTACGCGGTCGCGGGCGTGCTGCTGCTCGCCGGTGCCGCGGCGGGCGGCGGCGCCGGGCTGTTCGGTGTGCCCGGGCTCCGGGTGCTGGCCGGCGCCGCGGTCCTCTGGCTGTTCTACTTCCTGCTGCGCGCCGCCTACCCGCCGGGGATGGGCTTCGGCGACGTCAAGCTCGCCGGGGTGCTGGGCCTGTACCTCGGCTTCCTCGGCTGGGGTCACGTCTTCGCCGGAACGTTCGCGGCCTTCCTGTTCGGCGGACTCTGGAGCGTGGCCCTGCTCCTGACCCGGCGCGGCACCCTGAAATCGGACATCCCGTTCGGTCCCTTTATGCTGGCGGGCACCGCGGCCGCGATGCTGCTGCCCGCAGGCTAGGCTGGCGGCATGGCCACTCCCGACTTCATCCTGAAACTGCGCGAGAAGATCAGCCACGAGATGCTGTGGATTCCGGGCGTGCGGGCCGTGGTCTTCGACGACGCCGGCCGGGTCCTGCTCGGCCAGCGGGCGGACAACGGCCGGTGGGGGCTGATCACCGGCATCCTGGAACCGGGCGAGGACCCGGCGCCGGGCCTGCTCCGGGAGGTCCTGGAGGAAACCGGGGTGGTGGCCGTGGCCGAGCGGCTCGTCTCGGTGGACGCCGTCGGACCCACCACCTACCCCAACGGGGACGTCTGCCACTTCCTGACCCTGGTCTTCCGCTGCCGGTACGTCTCGGGGGAGGCGCGCGTCAACGACGACGAATCCCTCGCCGTGGGCTGGTTCCGGCCCGAGGAGTTTCCCGAACTGATGCCGGGCCACCTGGAGGCGATCGAGCGGGCCCGGGATCCCGAGGGCCCCGCGCACTTCCGCAGCTGAGGGTTCGGGCAATACTGTCGCAGCCCCGCCGTAGCCTCATGCTTATCCAGCCCTCCGCTGGGGACAGTGGGCCCGGGGTACCCCTCCGGGCCGGAAATGGGGAAGCATGACAGATTCGGCACTGACGCACGTGTACGTTCTCCTGGACCGTTCCGGGTCCATGAGCTCCATCGCCGACGAGACGGCGGGCGGCTTCGCGGCCTTCGTCCGCGAACAGCAGGCGGTGGCAGGCCGGTGCAAGCTCTCACTGGCCCAGTTCGATGACGTCTACGAACGGGTCTACGCCGCAGTGGACATCCAGGACGTCCCGCCGCTGGTCCTCCAGCCCCGCGGCAGCACCGCCCTGCACGATGCCATGGTCCGGCTGATCGGGGAGGCCGGCGCGGAACTGGCGGCGCTGCCCGAACCGGAGCGTCCGGGCACTGTGCTCGTGGCCGTGCTGACCGACGGGCACGAAAACGCTTCGCGCGAAGCCAGCGGCGCCATGGTCAAGGCCTTGGTCGAGCGCCAGCAGCACCAGTACGGCTGGCAGTTCACCTACCTCGGAGCCAACCAGGACGCTGTCCTGACGGCGCACGGACTCGGCATCCGGGCCGAAGACGCCCTGACGTATGCCGCTGGCAACGTGGACGCCGCCTTCTCCGGCCAGTCCGCCAAGACCCGCCGGCTGCGGGAGGCGCGCATGGCCGGGGCCAGTCTGGCGGAGGCCTCGGCCCACTCCGCCTACACCGCCCAAGAGCGCCGTGCCGCCGGGGGAGAGGTGCCGCGGGAGTAAGCCCGGGCCTCCGGCGGTAGTTAAAGCCCGACGGCGGCCGGCGCCTTTCGCTGGAAAGGTGCCCGCCGCCGTCGGACGCGGTGCCCGCTGCAGCGGGCGCAAAGGCCTAGGCCTTGTGCGGCGGCCGCGTCATGGACATCACGTCGAGGGCGGTGTCCAGCTGCTCTTCGGTCAGCTCACCGCGCTCGAGGAAGCCCATCGCCACGACGGTCTCGCGGATGGTCAGACCCTCGGCGACGGCCTTCTTGGCGATCTTGGCGGCGTTCTCGTAGCCGATGAACTTGTTCAGCGGCGTCACGATGGACGGCGAGGCCTCGGCGAGGAAGCGGGCCCGCTCGACGTTGGCGGTGATGCCGTCGATCATCTTGTCCGCCATCACACGGCTGGTGTTGGCCAGCAGGCGGACGGATTCGAGCAGGTTGGCGGCCATCACGGGGATGCCAACGTTGAGCTCGAAGGCGCCGTTGGTGCCGGACCAGGCGATGGCTGTGTCGTTGCCGATGACCTGGGCGCAGACCATGATGGACGCCTCGCAGATGACGGGGTTGACCTTGCCGGGCATGATCGAGGAACCCGGCTGCAGGTCCGGGATCGCGATTTCGCCGAGGCCGGTGTTGGGGCCGGAGCCCATCCAGCGCAGGTCGTTGTTGATCTTCATGAAGGAGATCGCGATGTTGCGCAGCTGGCTGGAGGCCTCGATCAGGCCGTCGCGGTTGGCCTGGGCCTCGAAGTGGTCGCGGGCCTCGGTCAGCGGCAGGCCGGTGTCCGCGGCGAGCAGCTCGATCACGCGCTCCGGGAAGCCGGCCGGGGTGTTGATGCCGGTGCCGACGGCGGTGCCGCCGAGCGGGACCTCGGCGACGCGGGGGAGGGAGGCGTTGATGCGCTCGATGCCGTAGCGGACCTGCGCGGCGTAGCCGCCGAACTCCTGGCCAAGGGTGACCGGGGTGGCGTCCATCAGGTGCGTGCGGCCGGACTTCACGACGTCCTTGAACTCGGCGGCCTTGCGCTCGAGCGATTCCGCGAGGTAGCCCAGCGCCGGGATCAGGTCGTTGATCAGGGCGGACGTGGCGGCAACGTGGACCGACGTCGGGAACACGTCGTTGGAGGACTGCGAGGCGTTGACGTGGTCGTTCGGGTGGACCACCTTGTCGCTGCCGGCGGCCTTGAGCGCGCGGGAGGCGAGTTCGGCCAGGACCTCGTTGGTGTTCATGTTCGAGGAGGTTCCGGACCCTGTCTGGAACACGTCGATCGGGAAGTCGCCGTCGTACTTGCCGGCGGCAACCTCGTCGGCGGCGTCGGCGATTGCCTGGGCCAGCTCACCGTCGAGCACCCCCAGTTCGGCGTTGGCCTGCGCGGCAGCCTTCTTGACCCGGGCGAGGGCTTCGATGTGGGCGCGCTCCAGGGTCTTGCCGGAGATCGGGAAGTTCTCGACCGCACGCTGCGTCTGGGCACGGTACAGCGCGTTCACAGGGACGCGGACTTCGCCCATCGTGTCGTGTTCAATGCGGAACTCTTCGGTGTTCAAATCTGCTGTGGAAGTCATGGGGCTAGCTTATTCGGCCCAAGCGTCCCACCGAAAACCGTGAACCGGCGCAGAAATGAAGCTTCTAGAGCTCGCCGATTCCGGAGACCAAGTCGGCGCGGCCCTCCGCGAGCCGGTAGGCCAGCCCGATCACTGCAGCGCGGCCGCTCTCGACTGCCTCGGAAATCACCTTGGAGCTGTCCACCAGGCGTTGCGAGGTCTGCTTGACGTTCTCGACCACCATGTCATTGACGTCCGGCTGCTCGTTGCGCAGCGAGGTCAGCACGGACGGCGTGATGCGTTCGACCAGACTGCGGATGAAGCCGGTCGGCATCTGGCCGGTCTCCACCGCGTCCTTGGTGGCGATGACGGCGCCGCAGCTGTCGTGGCCCAGGACCACGATCAGCGGCACGCCCAGGACGCCGATGCTGTACTCGAGCGAACCGAGCACCGCGTCATCGATCACCTGTCCGGCGGTGCGGACGACGAAGGCGTCGCCGAGGCCCAGGTCGAAGATGATTTCGGCGGCGAGGCGGGAGTCGGCGCAACCGAAGATGACGGCAAAGGGGTTCTGGGTCTCCACCAGCGAGGAGCGCCGCGAGGCATCCTGGTTGGGGTGGGAGGATTCACCGGCGACGAAGCGTTCGTTGCCTTCGCGCAGTCGGCGCCAGGCCAGGGCGGGAGTCAGCTTAGTAGTCACCCTGCTTACTTTACGGCGCCGGGGTGGCCTGAGCGGAACTTGTTGCCGCCGGATTACTTTCCAGCGACTTCACGACGGCCGCGGCGAGCACGGAGAACTCTTCCAGGGATGCCGGCCCGGTCAGGACCACTGTGGTCCCGCGGTAGTCGAGCACCATGGACTTCTCGCCCTTGCCGGTGTCGCGCAGCTGCCAGTCGCGGCCGCCGGCGCTCCGCGTCCCGGTCACCGGGGCGCTCTTGGTCTGCTGCAGCAGCCAGGTCGGATTGGACTGCCGGGTCTGGACCAGGCCGATGAAGGAGTCCTTGGGCGTCAGGTAGCCGACCTCCCAGGTGGCCACGCCGCTGCCCGAGCCGGACTCCCAGCGGGCGTAATTCGAGCGGAATGCGTTGCCGGTATCCGGGGCCACCGGTGTGAATCCCGCCACACCTGCCGCGTTGGAAGCGATGGCGCTGACGTTGATGTTGGGGCGGTAGCCGTCGGACTTGGGGGACGGGTTCATCAGCACCACGGGCAGGAAAGCGCCGATGCTCAGGACCAGGGCGATGATCATGCCGATCACCGAGGCGTTGGCCCGCTTGGCGGCAGCCGCCCGGATGACGGGCTTCACGGGCTGGGCTCCGGCGGCTTCGGGTCCTGTGCCCGCGGCTTCGGGGGATGCTCCGCCGGCCGGTGATCCGGCGGCCTCGGGCGGGGTGTCCTGCAATTCATTCACCCCTCTATAGTCGCCCATTCCGAGCCGATCTCACATTCGGCCGGAGGGCGCCCGTTGGCGCGGGGCCGTTCATGGTGGCGTCATTCCAGCACCGATCGCGGCCGCCGCGACTATGATCAGTAACAGACGGATCCCCGCGGCAGCCGGACACCGGATGCCGCTGGTTCAACGATCGCCACTCGAAGAAGAGGTTCACGTGTCACCAGCGTCCATGACCCAGAAGTACTCCACGCTTTCCCCGTCGCTCGCCGTCGGAATCGATGAGCCTGACCGCAACCTTGCCCTGGAACTGGTCCGCGTCACCGAAGCCGCGGCCATCGCCGGCGGCCACTGGGTCGGATTCGGCGACAAGAACAAGGCCGACGGGGCCGCCGTCGATGCCATGCGCTCCTTCCTGCAGACCGTCCACTTCAACGGCGTCGTGGTCATCGGCGAAGGCGAAAAAGACGAAGCCCCCATGCTGTTCAACGGCGAACGTGTCGGCGACGGCACCGGCCCCGAGTGCGACGTCGCCGTCGACCCGATCGACGGAACCCGGCTGACCGCCCTGGGCATCAACAACGCCCTGGCCGTCCTGGCCGTCGCCGAGCGCGGCTCCATGTTCGACCCCTCCGCCGTGTTCTACATGGAAAAGCTCGTCACCGGCCCGGAGGCCGCCGACATGGTGGACCTGCGCCTGCCGGTCAAGCAGAACCTGCACCTGATCGCCAAGGCCAAGGGCGTCAAGGTCAACCAGCTCAACGTGATGATCCTGGACCGCGACCGGCACCGCCCGCTGGTCGAGGAGATCCGCGAGGCCGGCGCCCGGACGAAGTTCATCATGGACGGCGACGTCGCCGGCGCCATCGCCGCGGCCCGTGCCGGCACCGGCGTCGACGCCCTGATGGGCATCGGCGGAACCCCGGAAGGCATCGTCGCGGCCTGCGCGATCAAGTCCCTCGGCGGCGTCATCCAGGGCCGGCTCTGGCCCACCAGCGACGAGGAGAAGCAGAAGGCGATCGACGCCGGACACGACCTGGACCGGGTCCTCTCCACCAACGACCTAGTCTCCAGCGACAACTGCTACTTCGCCGCGACCGGCATCACCGATGGCGACCTGCTCAAGGGGGTGCGCTACTCCAAGGACAAGGTCCTCACCCAGTCCATCGTGATGCGCTCCAAGTCCGGGACCATCCGGTTCGTCGACGGCGAGCACCAGGCCAGCAAGTGGGAGGGCTACGCCCGCAAGCACTAGCCTTCTGGCATGACAGGATCCCGGGATGCGCCCTGCGCCCCGGGATCCTGCGTTTTCCGGTCCGGCGCCACGGCCGGCCGCTTTTCCGTTGCTTCGCTGGCATTGGATAGGGTGGAGCCATGACTTGGCTTGTTACTGGCGGTGCAGGGTATATCGGTTCCCACGTGGTCGCGGCGTTGCGCGCGGCATCGATGTCGCCGGTGGTGGTGGACTCACTCTCGAGCGGGCACCGGGAGTTCGTGCCGGAGGGCGTGCCGTTCGTGCACGGGAGCATCCTCGACGCGGACCTGGTGGCCCGCACGATGCTCGATCATGCCGTGACCGGCGTAATCCACCTCGCGGGCTTCAAGTACGCCGGCGTTTCCGTGCAGGAGCCGTTGCTCACCTACGAGCAGAATGTCACGGGCACCGCCGAGTTGCTGAAGGCGATGGAGCGCGCCGGGGTGGACAAGATGGTCTTCTCCTCCTCGGCCGCCACCTACGGCACCCCCAGGGCGGACGTCGTCACCGAGGCGACCCCGACCCAGCCCGAATCCCCCTACGGAGAGAGCAAGCTCATCGGGGAGTGGCTTATCCGTGACCAGGGCGTCGCACGCGGCCTGCGGCACACTTCGCTGCGCTACTTCAACGTGGTGGGTTCCGGCTCGCCCGAGCTCTACGACTCCAGCCCCCACAACCTTTTCCCGATCGTGCTGCGCGCGCTGACCTCGGGCAAGACCCCCCGGATCAACGGCACGGACTACAACACCGAAGACGGCACCTGCGTGCGTGACTACGTTCACGTTGCAGACCTCGCGACCTCCCACGTGGCCGCGGCGCAGGCCCTCGCTGCAGGCAAGGCGCTGGAACGCGTCTACAACCTCGGCTCCGGCGACGGGTTGTCCGTGCGGCAGATCATGACGGCCATGGCCCAGGTGACGGGCATCGACTTCGATCCCGAGATCGGTCCCCGGCGGGCCGGAGACCCTGACCGGATCGTTGCCGACGGTACCCTGGCCGCGCGCGATCTGGACTGGAAGATGCGCCACACCGTCGAAGAGATGGTGGCCAGCGCCTACGACGCCCAGAAGCGCGCGGCCGCAGCGGCAGCCTAGGAACCGGCGGCTACTTCCGGAGCCGGGCGCGCAGGCCGGTGAGGAGCTTCTTCCCCGTCTGGGCTCCCATCCGGGCGAGCTGGTAGGCGCCGTAGCGGAGTTTCTTCACCGGCAGGTCCCAGGTCCCCGGGTAGGCGATTTCACGGCCGCCGAAGGATTTCTTGAACGCCGTGAAGCCGGCCCACTTGTGGCCGGGCTCGTCGGCCGGCGCCACACCCCAGAGGTCCACGTGCGCCAGGCCCTTGTCCTTGGCGTCAGCCATCAGCGTCACCAGCAGCGGAATCCCGGCGCTGAGCTTGCGGTGCGTGTCGTCCAGCGCGGCGTGGGCGTAGGTGCGGGTGTCCGCCGAGTCGTACGCCAGGGCCGCGGCGATCGGCTCGCCCTCCAGTTCCGCGATGAAGAGCGTGGCCGCGCCGGCCGGCATCAGCGACCGTGCCACCTGGCTCAGGTACTCGTCACTTTGCGGCTTGAAGCCGTTGCGCGCCGCGGTCAGGTGCAGGAACCTCAGCAGCACGGAAATCTCTGCGGGGTCCTGGCTGGACCGGAACGTCACACCCTTCTTGTGGATGTTGCGGTACAGGTTGCGGTTCACCGGCTTCATGTCCGCCAGCACGTCTTTGAAGTCGCGGTCCAGGTCCACGATCCAGCTCAGTTCCGGCTGCAGGTTCGCCGGTGCGGGACGCAGGCCCCGGCTGCGCAGCACGGTGCCGGCGTCGGCGGCGGTGAAGCCCGCGTCGACCGGCTCAACCCGGACGAACACCGCCCCGCACCGGCGTGCCAGTGCCGTCAGGGACGCAAGCGCGGCGTCGAAGGCCTCCAAGGAATCGGCCAGCGGGCCGTAGGGGACGTAGAGCAGCTTGCCGGCCGGGTTGCTTTCCTCGACGGCGAGGAACCGCCAGCCCGTGCCCGCCTCTTCGTGGACGGTGCGGCCCAGGGCGCGCTGTACCTCGGCCCAGTGGGGGCCCTGCAGGAAGTAGTCCACGGCTCAGGCCTTCATTCCGGTAGTGACGGCAAAGGCCACGGCGGGCCCGGTGGCGCCGGCGACGGGGTGCACGTTGACGGGTGCCTCGGCGGCCGGCAGGAATGCGGACGCGCCGTGCGCCAGCTGGAGATCGCCCCTGGGGGAGTCCAGCAGGACCGCGCCGGCGACGACGATGATCACCGCTGCCCCGGACTGTGCCAGCGGGACGGGCTCCGCGCCCGGGAGCAGTTCCACCCGCTGCAGCGCGAATTCCCGGAACGGGGGTCGGTAGAGTTCCTGGCCCAGCATCGTGGTCTCGGCGGAGAGTCTCGGCACGGCGACGGCCTCGAAGGCAACCGTTTTCAGCAGCTCGGGCACGTCCACGAATTTGGGCGTCAGGCCGCCGCGGAGCACGTTGTCCGAGGAGGCCATCACCTCGATGCCGAGGCCGTGGAGGTAGGCGTGGACGTTGCCGGCCGGCAGGTACACGGCCTCCCCGGGCGCCAGCGAAACCCGGTTCAACAGCAGCGAAATCAGCACCCCGGGATCCCCGGGATACTCACCGTTGAGGTTCACGGCGGTGTCCAGCTCCGCCGCGTGGGCTCCCAGCGGCGCGCCGGAGACGAGGGCGGCGACGACGGCGGCGGTCGCCTCGGCGACGTCGTCCCCGCCGGCGATCAGCCGCTCGAAGGCTGACCGCAGGGCGGCCGGTTCATCCGGCTGCGCGAGGTCATCCAGCAGTTGCGGGATCAGCGGCGGCAGGTCCAGTCCGGCCAGGTCAAAGCAGGAGGCCAGGTGCAGGAAGACGGCGCGCGACTCCGCCGCGGGCCGGAAACCGCACAGCGCCTCGAAGTCCGTCAGGGCGAAGATCATTTCCGGCTTGTGGGAGGCGTCCTTGTAGTTGCGGGTCGCGGCGGCGTGGTCGACGCCGGCGGCTTCCTCGCGGGCGAACCCCTCCCGTGCCTGCTCCAGCGTCGGGTGCACCTGAAGGGACAGCGGCCGCTCGGCGGCGAGGACCTTGAGCAGGAACGGCAGCCGCGGACCGAACTCGGCCACGCTCTCGCCACCGAGGTGGTGCTCCGGGTCGCCGGCGATCAGCGCGTCCAGCGCCAGCCGGTCGCCGCCGTCGGCCGCCACGGAGGGCGAGTCCGGGTGGGCACCGATCCACAGCTCGGCTTCCGGGCCGCCGCTGGCCGGTCGGCCGAGCAGGCCGGCGATCGCGGTCCTGGATCCCCAGGCGTAGGGCCGGAGGACGTTCTCAAGTTCGTACACGGGGTCCTTATCTGCTCGCGGGGAGCGACTGGCTGCTGGAGCCTGCTGGAGTAACGGGTGGCCGGGCGCCCGGGCCTAGAGTGGGGCGCACTGGCCGTTGGTGGCTACCAGGTTGCGGATGGACTGCTCATCGCCGTTGCGCTTGAACTCGTTGAGCATTTCCTCGGTGATCGGCTCGCCCTCGGGCGTGGTGGTCACGGGGGTGAAATCCGACGACGTCGGCGACGGCGCGGGCTGGGTGCCCGGCTGTGCCCCGCCGGCGGCGGAGAGCGGCCCGGGCGCCACGGGCGGCACCCGGAGCGAATCGTCGGCGGCCCCCGCGGCGGGTGCCGGGGCCAGCAGCTTGTCCACGGCCTGGTGGATCTTCTCGAAGTCCGGAACCGTGGAGAAGGAGGCATCGAAGTCGGGCGGGCCGATGGTCAGCCGGCTCACCGGCTGGCCCTTGGACTTCATCGCGAGGTCCACGAAGCTGCCGAGCTGGCCGGCGGAGATGTTGGAATCGACCACCTTGGTGCCAGCCTTGACGATGTCCTCGAACTTCGTCAGCAGGGTGGCCGGATCGAGCTGCTTGAGCATCGCCTGCTGGACGCACTGCTGGCGTGCGATGCGGGCGTAGTCGTCGACGAATTCCCGGGACCGGCCGTACCAAAGGGCGTGGTAGCCGTCCAGGGTGTTGTCTCCGGCGGGGATCCAGCCCAGCGGCATGCCGTGGATGCCGTTGGCCTCGTCGATGGTTTCGCCGCTGATCGGCACCCAGCCGCCGGCCTTGATCCGGATGCCGCCCATGGCGTCGATGAGTTTGGCGAAGCCGTCCATGTCCACCAGGACGTAGGCCTGGACCTTGATGCCGAGCGTGCCGGAGACCGCCTCCAGGGTGGCCTGCGCGCCGGGGTCCTCCACACCGGGGTAGAGATCCTTGTGTTCGTTGGTGACCTCGGTGTTGATGGCGTTGATGAGGCACTCGTTGCCGCAGTCGTAGCCGTCCGGATAGATCTTCCGCATCGGCGAGTCCTCGCTGAACTGGGCGTTCTGCAGGTTGCGCGGGATCGAGATGATGGCGGATTTGCCGGTCTTGGCGTCCACGCTGATCACGGAGAGGCTGTCCGGCCGGCGTCCCGTGCGGTCCGAACCGGCGTCGCCGCCCATCATCAGGAAGTTGTAGCGGCCCTCGGAGGGTTCCATGGCCGGGCCGCTGGCGAAGATCGTGCCGATCGCGTCCCGGCCGACGTTCAGCAGGTACGCCGCGTAGCCCAGGCTGCCGCTGCTGAGCAGCATGGCCAGGACCAGGGCGACGACGACGGCGGCGCGCGCCCGGGTTTCGAGCAGCGCGGGCCGGATCAGGCGCAGCGTGTTGATGAACAGCACCGCCCAGCCCAGGGCCAGGGCGGTGAGCACGATGACCAGCGCCAGCGAGGTGACGGGGTCGGCGACCAGGTTGATCAGGGTGGGGCGGGAAACCAGCGCCAGGATGAGCGCCACGAGGACCAGCGTCCAGACCGTCAACGTCACCCGGAGCGCGGTCCGCCCCAGCCTGCGGTTGCCGGCAACGGTCTGCGCGCTGCCGGGCACCAGCAGGGTCAGCAGGATCAGCAGGAAGGCGCGCTTGGTAAGGACGCGCGGGCCGGACCCGGACGGGTAGCGGACCGGGTCGGTGAGGGCGCCCGTTGCCGGCTGCTTCGTCTGCTGTGCAGCGGCGAAACTCTTGCTCATGTCCTGGATCCTTACCGGCCGCCCCGCGGAACGCAGTTTTCGTCGGAGAACACCTCGGCCACCTTGCTGCGCAGGTTCGCGCCCTTGGCGGTGGCGGCGTCGTTGAGTTCCCGGGCGAAGTCGAGGAGTTCGGAGCGCAGCTGCTCGGCGAGGGCGTCCGTGCCCGAGGCCAGCATCCGCACCGCCAGAAGTCCGGCATTGCGGGCACCGGCAATGGAGACCGTGGCGACCGGCACGCCGGCCGGCATCTGCACGATGGACAGCAGTGAGTCCATCCCGTCGAGGGTTTTCAGCGGCACGGGCACACCGATCACCGGCAGCGGCGTCACGGAGGCGAGCATGCCGGGCAGGTGCGCGGCGCCGCCCGCACCGGCGATGATCACGCGCAGCCCGCGTTCGTGGGCGCTCTGCCCGTAGCGGATCATTTCGGTGGGCATCCGGTGCGCCGAGACGACGTCGGCCTCGAACGGGATGCCGAACTCGGCCAGCGCTTCCGCGGCGGCCTCCATCACGGGCCAGTCGGAGTCGGAGCCCATCACGAGCCCCACGATCGGGGCGGGCCCGGTGGGGGCGGCGCGGGGGCCGGAGTCCTGGGCTTCGGTGCTGGCGCTCACGCGGTCTCCTCGGTGGTTCCCGGGGCGGTGCCGGCCTGGGCCCGCCCGTCCCGGATGATGGTGGCAACGGTGCCGGCCCGTTGGCGGACGGAATCGACGTCGGCCGCGGAGCCGCCGACGAGGTTGACGTGGCCGATCTTGCGGCCCGGGCGCACGGCCTTGCCGTAGCAGTGGACCTTGGCGGCCGGTTCGCTGGCCAGGGCCGCGGGGTAGGCGGAGAACAGGTTCTGGTTGGCTCCGCCGAGGAAGTTCTTCATGACCACCACGGGACCGAGCAGGTCGGTGGCGCCCAGCGGCAGGTTCAGGATGGCCCGCAGGTGCTGCTCGAACTGGCTCGTCACCGAGCCGTCCTGGGTCCAGTGGCCGGTGTTGTGCGGGCGCATGGCGAGTTCGTTGATGAGGAAGCCGGCGCCGACGCCGGGGGTCTCGAACATTTCCACGGCCATCACGCCGGTGACGCCGAGTTCGTTGGCGATCCGCACCGCGGCGTCCTCGGCGGCGGCGGCGACCTCCAGCGGGATGTCCAGGGCGGGGGCGATCACCTCGTCGCAGACGCCGTCGACCTGGATGGTGTGCACCACAGGCCAGGCCCGGGATTCGCCGTCGGGCGTGCGGGCCACCATGGCCGAGAGCTCACGGCTGAACTCAACCTTGGCTTCGGCCAGGAGCGGGGACATGGCCGCGAACCAGTCCGAGGACGCCGCGGCGTCCTCGGCGGAGGCCACGATCCGCACGCCCTTGCCGTCGTAGCCGCCGCGCGGCGTCTTCAGCACCACCGGCCAGCCGGCCTCCTCGCCGAAGGCAACCAGGGCCTCGACGTCCTCGACGGCGGCCCAGCGCGGGTTGGGCAGCTCCAGCCGGTCGATCGCGGCACGCATCACCAGTTTGTCCTGCGCGTTGACCAGGGCGTCGGGGCCCGGGTGGACGTTGACGCCGGCCTCGATCAGCGCGCGCAGGTGCCCGGTAGGGACATGCTCGTGGTCGAAGGTCAGTACGTCCAGGCCGCGGGAAAACTCCAGCAGGTGGTCGAGGTCGGTGTAGTCGCCGACCGGGGCCTTGGCCACGGCGGCGACCGCGGAGACGTCCTCGCCCTCGGCCAGGACACGGAGTTCGAAGCCGAGTGCGGTCGCGGCCGGGGCCATCATGCGGGCTAGCTGGCCGCCGCCAACCACACCGATTACAGGAAAAGTCACATCTCCCAGCCTACCGAAAACCTGCGCGGAACCGGCCCCCGCGCGCCAGGGCGCCCGAATCCGCCCCTTTTTCGGCCGGGATTGCCGGGGCACGGACCGCGGATTAGCGCCGGGCGGGGGCGCGCACCCGGGAAACGGCGCTAAAATGGGCCGTTGGCCGGATGGCTGACTGTTTCACGAGGGCCACGGAGGGTCATGATTAACACACTTGCAGATCGTGTGCGCGGGCTCGCATCGCTCTTCTGGCGCGAAGTGGCGAAGTTCGGCGCCGTCGGCGGTGTCGCCTTCGTCATCGACAACGGCCTGACGTACTACCTGATGCACGGCGCCATGTCCGACAGCGAGGCCAAGGCCCGCTTCGTCGGCGCGACCGTCGCGACGATCTTCTCCTGGATCGCGAACCGCTTCTGGACGTTCCGCCACCGCCGGCAGGAAAACGTGCTGCGCGAGTTCGCGATGTTCGTGCTGATTAACGGCATCGGCATCGGCATCTCCACCGGCCTTACCGCCCTCGCCAAGTACGGCATGGGCATCACGGACAAGAACATGCTGTTCTTCGCCGGTGTGGTCGGCATCCTCGTTGCCACCGTCGTGCGCTTCTTCGCCTACCGCTTCCTCGTCTTCAACAAGGAACTCGACGACGAGCCGGAGTTCTCGCACGACCACGAGATCATCGAACGGCACCCGCACGGCCACACGCCGGTCAAGGTTCCCGGGCCGGCGCAGGACCCCGACGCTCCCGGCGCCAACCCCGAACGCCGCTAAGCCGGCCGGGTCAGCTCCGGCTCACGCGCTCGTCGCCCAGCAGCCGCTCCGTCACCGCGACCTCCGGGTGGACCAGCACCACGGAGCCGTCGGCCGCCCACGCGCCGAGGGCCTGGGCCAGGACCGGTTCGAGGCCGTCGTCCGCCCGGACCAGCAGGCGGGGCCCCTCCTTCGGGGCGCCGCCCGCCGCGCCCGCGTCGCCCGCCGCGGCGAAACCGGCCAGCAGTGCCCCGTGGGTGTGCACGGTTCCGGCGGCGTCACGCACGGCCGGGCGCTCCGGTTCCGGGTCCACGTGCGGCATAAAGAAGTCGCCGTGCGAGCGGATCTCGGCGGCATAGTCGACGACGCCGGAGGGCAGGCTGCCCGGCCACCGCATCGCCAGGGCAGGCAGCGCCACCGCCATCACCGTTTCGAAGCTGCCGCCGGCGGCAGCGGGACCGGGGGCCGCGGTGGCGACCAGCTCGGCGTCGGCGGCGTCGAACACCACCTCCATGCCCAGCTGCCAGGCGGCCAGGGCGAGCACCACGGATTTCCAGTGCGCCGGCAGGTCCAGCCGGAGCCGCGTCCCGGGTTCGGCGTCGAGTTCGTCCTGGAAGAGGTTGCTGGTCTTGGCGACCCAGTTGTCCAGCACCCGGCCGGAGAGTTCCACCCGTTCGGCGTCGGGGCCGTACCAGGTCAGCCGGGGGGAGGTGGACTGGCCCGAACGCAGGGCTGTCATCAGGTCGATTGCCGGGATGCTCATGCGTTTATCTTGCCATGGCGGCCGCTGGCGTGATCTCCGTCACGGGCGGCCCGGGCGGCGCGGGGGCAAGGGCCGCGGCGCGGTGGAGGGCCACGGTGCGGAACCGCCGAAAATGCAGGAAATTCCCGGCCCGATGGCCGGAAACGCGCCTGAAACTGCTCAGTATGCTGTCAATTCCGGGCCCGGGCCGACAAAGAGGGCTGAAAAATCCCGGGCGTGGCGTGCCCCGGCAATCCGACAAAAGTTGATTATTATCTCCGCTGCGGCTTGACTCCCGGATACTTACACACGTGTAATTAGGTATCGAAAGCCACTGCGCAACAGCCGGCACACAACCGAGTGTCCGAGGGTCAGGCAGGGGCTGCAAAATCAGAGAGGGAACGCCAATGGGGCTTGCAGAGCGTATCCATGAAGATGAAGTCGTCGCCGGCCAGGCGACGGCAAAATACCGTTCACGCGGGGTGCCGAGCGACTGGTATGTCGACCCGGCCGATCCGGTCGCCGCGGAGCGGTACAACGAACAAACCCAGGATTCCCTGCAGGACCAGGCCACGGCCTTCCTCGCAGCCCACGAAGCGCTTCTGGCGGACAGCCCGGAGCACAACGACCCGCTTGACCCTCCCATGGAGCTGCAGACCCTGCACTCCGGAACCGCCGTGCAGCCGGTGTGGATCGGGTTGCCGCCCCGGCAGGACTTCGACGATGAAGGCGAACTGGGATGGCAGACAGACGCGCTGTGCGCACAGACCGACCCGGAGGCCTTCTTCCCGGAAAAGGGCGGCTCCACCCGCGACGCCAAAAAGGTGTGCGGCGCCTGCAACGTCCGCTCGCAGTGCCTGGAGTACGCCTTGTCCAACGACGAGCGCTTCGGTATCTGGGGCGGCCTCTCCGAGCGGGAACGCCGCCGGCTTAGGAAGCGGGCAGTCTAATTCTTCAGGAAGTACACGTCACCGCCGTTGTGGTAGCCCACAACGGCGGTGACTATCTCCCCAGGACCCTGGCGGCTTTGGCGGCGCAAACGCGGCCCGCGGACTCAGTCATCGGGGTTGACACCGGATCCCGCGACCATTCGGCGGCGTTGCTGGGCCAGGCGCTCGGCACGTCCAACGTCACCGTTTTCGAGCAGACCAGGACAGGCATGGGCGGAGCGGTGCAGGCCGCCCTCAAGGACCTCGCGCCCCGTCGCGGCGGTTCCGGCGACCCGGCCGCCGAATGGATCTGGCTGCTGCACGACGACGCCGCACCGGCCCCCGAGGCACTCGCCGAACTGCTGCACGCCGTCGAGCGCGCACCCTCGGTCACCGTGGCGGGCTGCAAGCAGCTCGACTGGCACGCCGGGCGCCGGCTGATCGACGTCGGGCTTTCCACCAGCCGGTGGGCCGAGCGCCTGACCCTGATCGAGGCGGATGAACTCGACCAGGGCCAGTACGACGGCCGCAGCGACACCTTCGCCGTGAACTCCGCCGGCATGCTGGTCCGCCGTGACGTCTGGGAGGAGCTCCGGGGCTTCGACCCGGCCCTGCCCGGCAGCGGTGACGACGTCGACTTCTGCTGGCGCAACCGGCTCGCCGGCCACCGCGTGGTGGTGGTCCCGAGCGCACGGATGTTCCACGTCGCGCACCGGCCGCACGCCCTCGGGACCGCGACGGCGGCCCGCAAGGCCCAGGTCCACCTGCGGCTCAAGCACGCCCCGGCGTGGAAGGTTCCGCTGCACGCCGTCGGCGCCCTCCTGGGCAGCCTCTTCAAACTTGTCCTCAGCATCGCCGTCAAGGACCCCGGGCACGGGTTCTCCCAGCTGCTGGCCACGCTCGGCGCGCTGGGCCGGCCCGCCGCCGTGCTCCGCGGCCGCCGCAACGCTGCCCGCACCCGGCGCATCCGGCGCTCCGTGATCAAGGGCCTGCAGACGCCCCGCCGCGAGGTCTGGGCCCACCGGCGCTCCCTGATCGAGGCCATCGGCTCCGACGATTCCGAACCTACCGCCGGGCATGACCCGCTGGCGGACCAGCCCAGCGGGGACGCCGCCGACGATTTCGCCGCGCTCAGCACCACCGGGCGCGCCTGGGTGGGCAACGGGGCGCTGCTGGCCCTGCTGGTCACCGCCGCGGCCTCCCTCATCGGCCTGCTGAACCTCTTCCGCGCCGACGCCGCCACCGGCGGGGCGCTGATGCCGGTCTCAGCCCGCCTGGGCGAGATCTGGGACCACGCCTCGGGCTGGTGGATCGCGCTTGGGGCCGGGCTCCCGGGCCACGGCGACCCCTTTGGCTACGTGCTCTGGCTGCTCGGCGTCCTGGCGGCCGGCAACGCCAACGGCGCCGTGGTGTGGCTGCTGGTCCTGGCGATGCCGCTGTCCGCCCTGGGTGCCTGGTTTGCCGCCGGGGCCCTGACGCAGCGACGCCGGCTCCGGCTTGCGGCCGCGCTGCTGTGGGCGGGCGCGCCGGCCCTGCAGGTGGCCCTCAACCAGGGCCGCCTCGGCGCGCTCGTTGCACACGTGATGATGCCGCTGCTGGTCCTGGCGCTGCTGCGCGCCACGGGCTCGGTGCCCGGCCGCGGACGTTTTGCCGTCCCGGGTCCGGGGGAGCGGCGCTTCACCGAGAAACCTCCGGCCAAACCCGGCATCAACGGCACCCCGTCCTGGACCGCCGCGGCCGCCGCCGGACTGGCGCTGGCTGTTGTCACCGCGGCAGCGCCGTCGCTGCTGCTGCCCGCCGTCGCCGGCGTTGCACTCTGCGGTGTGCTGCTGGGACGGCGCGGCCGCACCGTCTGGTGGTCGCTGCTGCCCAGCCTCTCCCTGTTCGTTCCCTTCACCCTCTCCGTCCCGGACCGGCCCCGCGCCCTGCTGGCCGATCCGGGCCTGCCGCTGGGCTTCGACGCCGCTCCGCTCTGGCAGCAGGCGCTCGGCCAGCCGCTGCGCTTCGACGCCGGCGCCGGCCTCGCCGGCCTGGCGGCCTTCGGACCGGGGGCCGTACCGTGGGCGCTGCTGCTGGCCCTGCTGCTCGGCCTGCCCGTGCTGCTGCTGGCCCTGGCGGCCCTCTTCCTTCCCGGCCGGCACGGAGCCGGCCGGCGGCCCCGGCTGGCCCGCTGCCTCTGGGCCGCCGGCCTGCTGATGCTGGCAGGGGGCTGGCTGGCCGGTCACGTTGCGACCGGCGCCAGCGCCGAGGTCCTCGTCACCCCGTTCACCGGCCCGGCCGTCTCCGCCGCCGCCTTCACCTTGCTTGGAGCCGCACTGCTCGGCGCCGAGGCCCTGCTCGACGCCGCCGACGCCACGGCGGCCCTCGCGCCCGGCCGCAACGTCCTGTACCGCAAGATCCTGGTCCGCGGCACCGCCGTCACAGCTGTGGTGCTGCTGCTCGCCGGCCCGCTGGCCGGGCTCACCGCGTGGGCCGCGCACAACGTGCTCCAGACCGTCCCGGCCGCCGTACCCGCGCCTGCGTCAGTCACCGGCGCCCCGGACCCTGGAGTGGAAACCGCCGCCACCGGCACGGCCGGCCCCGCCGCGGGGGAGCTGGGCACCCGCCGGCTGGTCCAGGCCGGCAAGACCCGCACGCTGCCGGCGACGGCCATCGACCGGGCCGAGGGCCCGGAACAGGCCCGGACCCTGGTCATCACCGCCAAGGAAAACGGGGCTTTTGCCGCAGCGCTGATGCGCGGGGCCGGCACCCGGCTGGACGGCCTCTCGGCCGTCGCCTCCGCCCGCACCGTCATCGGAGCCCCCGGGGAGGAAACGGTGCGCGACGACGACGCCGTGGCCGCGATGCTGCGCCGGGTGGTCGCCACCATCGTCGCCGGCCAGGGGGTTGACCCCCGCGCGCAGCTGGAGCAGCTCGGCGTCGGGTTCGTGGTGCTGGAGGCCGCCGACAGCGCGGCGCAGCTGACGGCCAGCCGGATGGACGCCGTCCCCGGCCTCGTGGCCGTGGGCCAGACCGACGCCGGCTGGCTGTGGCGGATCAGCCCGCTGAACCAGCCGGTGATCAACGCCGCCGACGTCGCGCACCGCGTCCGGATCGTCGACGGCGCCGGAGCAACCGCCGGGCTGCTGCCGTCGGAGGCTGTCACGGCGGAGGCGGCCGTGCCCGCCGGGCCGCAAGGCCGCCTGGTGGTCCTCGCCGAACGTTCCGATCCTGGCTGGAGCGCCTGGGTGGACGGCCGGCGCCTGACCGCCACCACCTCGGACTGGGCCCAGGCGTTCACCCTGCCGGCCCAGGGCGGCAAGCTCAGCATCCGCTACGAGAACCCGTGGGCGCTGTGGACCGGAATCGGCCAGGCCCTCGTGATCGGACTGACCGTCCTGCTCGCCATCCCGATGCCCGCCCGCCGCCCGAACACCGGGCTCTCCAGGGACGAAGGCTCGCTGCGTAAGGAACACCAGCATGCATGACGAGATAAAGAACGTGAACGGGAACCGGCCCGAAACGCCCCCGGAGACACCCGCCGAACCGGCGCAGCAAACCCCGGCGGAGCAGGCCGCGACGGAGCACGGCAAACGGGACAGGAACGGACGCGGCGGCGACATGCGCCGGGCCGCCGCCCCGGTTCCGGCCTTGGCCCGGCTGAAGGGCCTCTCGGGCGCCGTGGGCGGCATCCTCGCCGCCGCGCTGCTGGCCGCGGCCGGCGGCGGCCTCGTCGCGGCGTCGGCACTGTCCCCGCAGGGCCCCGGAAGCAGGGCCCTCGAGGCGCCCCTGACCGCGGTGCCCGCTGGAAACAGCGTGGGCATCTGCCCGGGACCGGCCCGGCTGCTGGAGGGCACACCCGTAGGCACCGACCCCCAGTTCAGCCCGGAATCGGCCACCGCCAAGAGCGCGGTCAACGCCGTGGTGCTCAGCTCCAGCGCCGGCGTCCTCCCCGGAAGCCGCCTCGCAGCGCTCACCGGCAGCCCGCTGGTGGAACTGGCCAAGCCCGCTGCCGCGTCCGCGGCGCCCAGCCCCGCGCCGGCCGCCCCAGCGCTGCGGGCCGGTGTGGTGCCGCAGCACCCCGTGGACGCCGTCAGCGTGCTCAGCGCCGATGCGCAGGGAAACCAGCAGCCGTCCGCCGGGGCCGTGATGAGCTACACCGCCGCCGACGGCGACCTGCGCGGCACCGCAGCCGCCGCCTGCCAGCGTCCGGCCAACGACCTCTGGCTGGTCGGGGCGAACACCGCCGTCGGCCGGACCGCGGTGCTCAACCTCAGCAACGCCTCCGGCACCCCGGCCACCGTCAGCCTGGATCTGTACGGCGCCAAGGGGCCCATCCAGGCGTCCGGCAGCCGCGGGCTGCTGGTGGCACCGGGCAGCACGCGCTCTGTGATCCTCGCCGGCCTGGCCCCGGGGCAAGAGCAGCTCAGCGTGCGGGTGCGCAGCACGGGCGGACCGGTCGCCGCCGTCATCGCGCAGAGTGTGCTCCGCGGCCTGACCGCCGGGGGCGTGGACTTCATCTCGCCCGGCACGGCGCCCGCCACCCGGCAGGCCATCGCGGGCCTTGACCTGCAGGACCCTGCAGCGCTGGCCGCGCTGGCCGACAAACCGGGCTTCGCCGACGCCAAGCCGGCCCTGCAGATCACCGTCCCGGGCGCCGCGGACGCCGTGGTGGAAGTGAAACTGTTCGGCCGCGACGGCCAGAAGCCGCTCCCCGGCGGCGGCGTGGTGACCGCCAAGGCGGGCGCCGTCACCGAGGTTTCGCTCGCGGGGGTTCCGGCCGGCCACTACACGCTCGCGGCCAGTTCCGATGTGTCCTTTGCCGCCGCCGCCCGCGTCACCCGCGGGCTCAAGGCTGAGGAGGCCGCGGACTTCGCCTGGGCTCCCGCCTCGGCCCGGCTCGGAAGCCAGCACGTGGTCCCGGTGCCCGCCACCGGCGCCCGGTTCCTGGTGTTCGGCGCGCCGGAAGGCCGCGCCACCATCTCCTACACCCCGGTCACTGCGGACGGCAAGGTCCGTGCCGCGGCCACCGCCGACATCGCCGGCGGAACCACCACGTCCGTCAAGGTCCCCGCCGATATTGAGGGCTCACCGCTGGTGGGTTACCTCGTGTCGGCGGCGGGCGGCGCGGCCTACGGGTCCGTCCTGCTCGAAGAGGACAACAAGGCCGACGTTTCGAGCGTTCCGGTGGCGCCCGGTGCGGCGGGGCAGGAGCAGGTTCCCGTCATCCTCGGCTACTAGCACGTTCGGCCGGAGTTCGGCCGGGTTAACGGCCTAGGGACGGTGGCGCTAGTACCGCCGGCGGTAGACCGGGTCCAGCGACTCCGGCGGGACGCCGAGCATCTCCGCCGTGCGCTCCACCACGACGTCGTGCACAAGGTCCTGGAGTTCTTCGCGGCTGCCGCAGGCCTGCTCCACGACCCTCCGGTACAGCGTGATCACGGGGCCGTCCTCCGCCGTCGCCGGGGCGTAGCTGCCCATCGGCGCGGGCGTGCCGTCGGCCACGAGCTGTTCGAGGCCGGGCGGGATTTCCTCGACGGCGAAGCGGACACCGTCCAGTGGTTTGCCCCAGATGTCATGCAGGCGCTGGGCCGAATCCAGGACAAAGTCATCGAAACGGTCCGAACGGGTCCGGTAGCCGGGCAGGGTGGGGAGCATCAACTCGCCGCGGAGGCCTCGGCCATGCCGGTTCCGGCGGCGTTGCCGGAAGCCCTTGGCCGTGGCGGTGCCGCCGGCGGCGGGGTCAGCCAACCGGACCGTAAAGCCGGGAACATGGTGCGATGACTGCATATCTTGACTCTAAACCCGGCGCCTGATTTCTGCGAGACGGTGGGCGGCGGGCCGCACGGGGCGTTTCAATGCGCGGTGCCGGGGGCCGGGGGGAGTAGTCTGTGATGTCGTGGGTGCAATTCGTCAGTGTTCAAGATCCGCCTGCCGCAATTCGGCGGTGGCGACTTTGACGTACGTCTACGCCGACTCCACGGCCGTCCTCGGCCCGCTGGCCACCTACGCCGAACCCCACTGCTATGACCTCTGCGAGCAGCACGCCTCCTCGCTGACCGTGCCGCGCGGCTGGGAAGTCCTGCGGCTAGCGATGCCCGCCACCCCCGCCGGCCCCGGACCCGATGACCTGCTGGCCCTGGCGCACGCCGTCCGCGAGGCCGCCGCGGCCCGACCCGCAGCGGCGGAGCCCGCCCCCGGGCAGCGGAGCCCGCATCCGGCGCTCGAAGCCCCGGCCGCCGCCGAGGGTACCCGCCGCGGGCACCTGCGCGTCCTGCGCGAACCCTCCTGAGCCGCGAACTGGCGGTAGGCTGGGAACTGAAATTTCCGTACGCCACCGGCGCCTGCTGCGTCGCCCCCAGGGAGCCTTCACCATGCCAGGTCTTACCACGCCACTGATCAGCCCCGAACTGCTGTCCGTCCTGCGCTGCCCCGTCACGGGCTCGGCCCTGGTGCAGGAAGGCGAGGAGCTCGTCGCCGCGAGCCCGGGCGCGGACGGGCAGACGCTCCGGTACACGGTCGAGGACGGGATCCCGCTGTTGCTGCCGCCGGAACTGCTCGCCGCCGCCACTTCGGCCCGCTCCGACCAGCACGACGGCGGCCAGCCCAACGGCGGCCGCCACGCCGCGCAGTAGCCCGCCCGCGCGACAGCCCGCCGCGCACCGGCCCCGCCGCTGTGACGTCAGAAACCACGGTAATTGCCGCCACGGCCCATCGGCGGGCGCTCCGGCGCCGAACCACCTGCAGTCCCTTCAGCTCCATTCCGGCTACCACAAAGGATCCCCATGACCTTCGATTACAAAATTGCCGACATCTCCCTGGCCGAGGCAGGCCGGCACCAGATCCGCCTTGCCGAGCATGAGATGCCAGGCCTGATGTCCCTGCGGGAGGAATTCGGCGCGAGCCAGCCGCTCAAGGGTGCCCGGATCGCCGGCTCCCTGCACATGACCGTCCAGACGGCCGTGCTGATCGAGACCCTCACCGCCCTCGGCGCCGAGGTCCGCTGGGCCTCCTGCAACATCTTCTCCACCCAGGACGAGGCCGCCGCCGCCGTCGTGGTGGGCAACGGAACCGTCGAGGACCCGCAGGGTGTCCCCGTCTTCGCCTGGAAGGGCGAGACGCTCGAGGAATACTGGTGGACGGCCGAGCAGATCCTGACCTGGCCCGGCGCGGACGGCAACCCGGACCTCGGCCCGAACATGATCCTCGACGACGGCGGCGACGCCACCATGCTGGTGCACAAGGGCGCCGAGTTCGAAGCCCTGGGCACCGTCCCGGCCGCGGCCGACGACGAATCCGAGGAAGGCCGCGTCTTCCTGTCCGTCCTGCGCGCCTCGCTGGAGAAGGACCCGCAGAAGTGGACCCGGATCGGCTCGCGCCTGCTTGGCGTCACCGAGGAGACCACCACCGGCGTGCACCGCCTCTACCAGCTCGCCGAGCAGGGCAAGCTGCTGTTCCCGGCCATCAACGTCAACGACTCCGTCACCAAGAGCAAGTTCGACAACAAGTACGGCATCCGCCACTCGCTGCCGGATGGCATCAACCGGGCCACCGACGTGCTGATGGGCGGCAAGGTTGCCGTCGTCTGCGGCTACGGCGACGTCGGCAAGGGCGCCGCGGAGGCCTTCCGCGGCCAGGGCTCGCGGGTGATCGTCACCGAAATCGACCCGATCTGCGCGCTGCAGGCCGCCATGGACGGCTACCAGGTGGCCAAACTGGAGAATGTCCTGGCCGAGGGCCACATCTTCATCACCGCCACCGGCAACAAGGACGTCATCATGGCCGAGCACATGGCCGGGATGCGCGACAAGGCGATCGTGGGCAACATCGGCCACTTCGACAACGAGATCGACATGGCCGGGCTGGCCCGGGTTCCGGGCATCAAGAAGGTCGAGATCAAGCCCCAGGTGCATGAGTGGGTCTTCGACCAGGGCACGGACGCGGAGAAGTCCATCATTGTGCTCTCCGAGGGCCGGCTGCTGAACCTCGGCAACGCCACCGGCCACCCCTCCTTCGTGATGAGCAACTCCTTCGCCAACCAGACCATCGCGCAGATCGAACTCTTCACCAAGGCGGGCCAGCCCGAGGGTGAGCGCGAGTACGAAAACCAGGTCTACGTGCTGCCGAAGATCCTCGACGAGAAGGTGGCCCGGCTGCACCTCGACGCCCTCGGCGCGGAGCTCACCGAGCTGACCAAGGAACAGGCCGAGTACCTGGACCTCGACGCCGCCGGCCCCTACAAGCCGGAGCACTACCGCTACTAGGCACACCCGCCATCGTGCGGCCAGGGGCCCCGGACGTCACCGTCCGGGGCCTCTTTTTGTGACCGGATCGTGGTGTGCGCGACGGCGGCCCGCAGCCGAAAGTCACCTATGCTTTCAGGGTAACGTCTGGAAGGACCCGAGTATCGTGATCGCCCCCAAAAGCTGGAGCACCGGCCGGAAAGCCGCTGCGCTGGCCGCGGTGTGCGCCCTGGCCGCCGCCGGCGGAGTCTTCGCCGCGGCCGGTCCGCTGGCCCACCCGTCCTTCGCGTCCGAGGCGGCCTCCCCGGAGCGGTCCACGCAGGGACTCGCCTTCCCGGTGGTGCCCCCGGTCCAACTGACCGCCGCGCCCGCGGACGCGGCCACCCAGGTCAACCCCGCAGCCCCGGTGACCCTGAAGGTGGACAACGGCCGGATCGAACGGGCGGCACTCACGAGCGCGTCCGGCGACGCCGTGGACGGAACGCTCAGTGCCGACGGCTCCGCCTGGACCGCCGCCGGGCCGCTGAAATTCAACACCCGCTACACCTACACGTACTCGGTCGTGGACGGCGCCGGGCGCAGCACCAGCACCACGCACAGCTTCACCACGGTCTCGACCGCGAACGAGGCGGACGCCGCGATCTACCCGCTGGACGGCATGAAGGTGGGGGTGGCGCAGCCGCTGCAGATCACCTTCAGCGAGCCCGTACTGAACCGGGACGCCGTCGAAAAGGCGATCAAGATCAGCTCCAGCGCCGGCCAGGCGGGTGACTTCCACTGGTTCAGCAACACCATGGTCCGGTACCGCCCGGAAAACTTCTGGGCCGCCAACAGCACCATCACCATGGATATGAAGCTGTTCGGCGTCGACCTCGGCAAGGGTCAGATCGGCAACTTTAACAAAAAGGTCACCATCCACATCGGGGACAAGAAGACCGCGGTCGCGGACGCCGCCGCCCACACGTTCAAGGCCTTCATCAACGACAAGCAGGTGGGCGAGTGGCCCGCCACCATGGGCGACACCCGGTTCCCGTCCGCGCGCGGCTACCTGGTCCTGATGGAGAAGTACCGGGTGGAGCACATGAGCGCCGCCTCGATCGGCCTGAAGCCCGGCGACCCCGCCTACTACGGCGAACTGGACGTCAACTTCGCCACCCGCCTGACCCCCAGCGGGGAGTTCATCCACCAGGCCACGGACTCCGCCCTGCCGTTCATCGGCAAGGCCAACCTCTCGCACGGCTGCATCGGGCTCGGCCCGGACGGCGCCCAGTGGGTTTTCGACAACATGACCGCCGGCGACGTCGTCCAGGTGGTCAACACCGACGGCGACTACGCGGCGAACGACGACGGCTACGGGGACTGGAACATCCCCTGGGCCCAGTACGCGAACTGAGCCGTCCGGCTGCCGGAAGATTTGTTATTGGGGGAGAACACGATGGACCAGGGAATGAGCGACCGGACCACTCGCGGCGGAAGGGCCGCCGCACGGAGCGCCCGTCCAAGCACCGGCAAGATGCTGGCCGTCGCCGGGGTCTGCCTCGCCGTCGGCGCCGGCGGGATCGGCGCCGCCACGGCCCCGGTCTGGGCCGACAGCGCCCTGCCCTCGGAGGCGGCCGCGCCGATGCGCAACGTCGCCGGCCTGGCGGCGCCGGTGGTGAAGCCGGTCGAACTCGGGGTGTCGCCCACCGACGGCGCCCGGGGCGTCAACCCCGCCTCCCTCCCCTCGGTCAAGGCCGTCAACGGGGTGGTCAAGGACGTGCTGCTGGAGCCGGACTCCGGCGGCGGGCCTGTGCCTGGGACCACGAGCGCGGACGGCTCGACCTGGACCGCAGAGCAGCCCCTGGACTTCGACACCACGTACCGGTACAGCTTCACCATCGTGGACCAGGCCGGGCGCGAAACGAAGAAAGGCCAGACCTTCGCCACCGTCGCGAAGGCCAATGAGGCGGACGCCGCGGTCTATCCATTGGCCGGCACCACGGTCGGCGCCGGCCAGCCCATCGAGATTGTCTTCAGCGAGCCGGTGCTGGACAAGGCCGCGATGGAGAAGGCAGTGACCGTCACGGCCTCGTCCGGCCAGGCCGTGGCGTTGCGCTGGTACTCGGACCGCCGCGTCCGGATCCGGCCGGAGGCGTTCTGGGCGGCCAACACCCAGGTCACCGTGGACCTGAAGCTCTTCGGCGTCGACTTCGGCAACAAGATGATCGGCAACTCCGACACCAAGGTCACCTTCACGGTGGGCCAGCGGCGCCTCGCCGTGGTCGATGACCTCAGCAAGACCATGAACGTCTACTTCGACGGCCAGCTGGTCAAGACCGCGCCCGTCACGCTGGGCGACGCGGACTGGCTCTCACCCACCGGGTACGCGGTGATCATGGAGCAGGAACGCAGTTCCAAGTTCAACGCCGGCAGCATCGGCCTCAAGCCGGGGGACAAGGGCTATTACCCGCCGCTGACCGTGGAGTACGCCAACCGCCTCACCAGTTCCGGCGTGTATGTCCACCAGGCCCTCGAATCTGCGTGGGGCGCGGTGGGCAAATTCAATGTCTCGCACGGCTGCGTGGGGCTGCTCCCGGCGGACGCCGCCTGGTTCTTCAACAACATGAAGACCGGTGATGTGGTGCAGACCCTGAACACCGGCGCGCCCGCCGTCGAACCGCTGGAAGGCTTCGGCGACTGGAACATCCCCTGGGCGCAGTACGCCAAACGCTGAGGACTCCGGCCGCGGCCGGGTCAGTGGAAGGGTCAGCGGCCGCGTTCGTGGGGCAGCCGGCCCAGCCGTGCGCCAAGGCGCGCGCTGCGTTCCCGGCTGAGCCGCAGCCGGTCCAGTTCGCGCCGGCTCCGCTCGCCCAGCACTGCGGCGAGGTAGTCCTCCGGAGAAGTCCCGGGCGGCGGCGGGGGAGCGACGTGCGCCGCCAATTCCGAGGCGAGTGACTGCGCCATCGCCACCCTGGAGCCGGGGGCCATCCGCCCGCACTGGCGCAGGAACAGCGAGGCGCGGCGGGCCGCGGCGTCCGGAATCCGGCCGATGTCCGCGAGCGATGCCCAGGGCTGCAGCTGGAACGGCACGTGGTGCAGGACGGGCGCCTCGGCCGGGACCCGTCGCCGCAGCGCGTAGGTGCCGGCCACCAAGTCGCCGAGCCGCTTCGACTTGCCGTTGAAGAGGGCGACGGCGACCGCCAGGCCGCCCACGGTGGCGTAGATTTCGAGGAACCCGATCAGCCCCCGGATCAGGGCGTGCCGGAAGCGGATGGAACCGCCGTCGTCGCGCACGATCCGAAGCCCGGCGGCGAGCTTGCCGAGCGACAGCCCGCGGCTGAGGGTTTCCACCGCGACCGGCAGCACCACAAAGCAGAACACCACGGCCACGGTGATCAGGGCGCCCAGGGCGGCGCGGTCCAGATCCGGCGCGGCGGCGCCCACCAGCGCGATGAGGCCCCAGAGCGCGGCGGCGTGCACCAGGACATCCAGCAGCAGCCCCAGCGCCCGCGCGGCGAACGACGCCGGGCGCAGCTCGAGCACAACGGCCTCGCCTGTGATGATGGAACTCAACCCGCCCCCGCTCCTCTGCCAGTCAGGCACAGTCTAATCATCCGGGTCAACGGGCGGGCCTAATGGGGGTCCCGGGGCTTAGGGTGGTGCCGTGGACATCGAGGCGTTCTCCCTGGTGAACGGGGACAAGTGGGCACGGCTGCATGCGCTGGCGCACCAGCGCAGGCTCGGCGGTGCCGAGGCGGACGAGCTGCTGCGGCTCTACCAGGGCGCCTCCGCCGACCTCTCGCTGCTGCGCTCCGTGGCGCCCGAGAGCGGGCTGTCGGCAGCGCTCTCGGCGACCCTCGCCCAGGCCCGCACCCGGTTCACCGGAGCCCGGTCGAACTTTATGGCCGACCTCGCCGGGTTCTTCGTCATCGCGCTGCCCGCCGCCCTGTACCGGATCCGCTGGCTGACGCTCTGCTGCGGGCTCGTCTTCTGCCTGATCGCCGCGGCGTACGCGCTCTGGATCGGCAACTCGCCGGAGGCCCTCCGCGCCCTGGGCTCGGATGCCGCGGTCCGCCGCTACGTGGACCACGACTTTGTGGACTACTACTCCGAGAATCCCGCGGCATCCTTCGCCGGGCTGGTCTGGACCAACAACGCCTGGATCGCCGCGCAGGCCGTGGCCCTGGGCGTCACGGGGTTCTGGGTCCCGATGATCCTGATCGCCAATGCCCAGGGCGTCGGCGTCGCGGCCGGCGTCTTCGCCGCGACCGGCAAAACCGACGTGTTCTTCAGCTACATCCTCCCGCACGGCCTGATGGAACTGACGGCCGTGTTCGTGGCCTGCGCGGCCGGGCTGCGGATCTTCTGGTCCGTGGTGGCGCCGGGTCCGCGCCGCCGCTCGCAGGCGCTCGCGCTGGAGGGCCGCTCGCTCATCACCGTGGCCCTCGGCCTGGTGCTGGTGCTGCTGGTCTCGGGTCTGGTGGAGGGTTTTGTGACGCCCAGCGACCTTCCGGTGTGGGCCAAAATCGCGATCGGCGCCGCGGTGCTCGCGGCCTACTGGGCCTATGTGCTCGGGTTCGGCGGACGGGCAAACCGGGCCGGAGCCAGCGGCGACCTCGGCAGTGCGGATGCCGGATACACCGAAATTGCCGCCTGAATCGGCCTGGCCCCGGGGTGGCACCTCGCCGCTGCTCAGGCCCTGACGGTAGGCTCGAAGTCAGATATGTGGCGCCGCCGGACCCTTGGCCCGGCAGCGTGAGAGCCTACGGAAGCGAAGCTGCAGTGACTGAACAGAGCCCCACCCCTCCGAAGCGGCAGGATCCGCCCCTGGATCCCGCGGAGGACGCCGACGAGCCCGCCTTCGACTGGATGAAGCCGGCCGCCGGCCCGAGCGCCGCCGGCACCGCCGACGCCGGGCGGGGCAACACGGCGCCGGACGCCGGGCAGACCGGCACGACGCCGGAGCCGGGGGACCCTTCCGCGGCGCACGCCGCCGGCGAACGCCAGGGCCGCCGCGCCGAGCGGAGGGCCGCTGCCGAGAGCACGGGAACGGCCGCCGGCACCGGTACCGCCGCCTCGGCCGCACCCGCCGGGAGCCCGGCCGCGGACGGGGGCTTCAACGAGTCGCTGCCCACCTCGGCGCTGCAGGTCCGGCCGCCGCGGGAAGAGGTGGAGCGCCGCAACGCCGAACGCGAACAGGCCGCCAACGCCAAGCCGGTGGCCCCCCGGGTCATGCAGGTCCTGCTCGCGGTCTGCTTCCCGGTGATCCTGCTGGTCCTCGCGGTGCGCGCCGTGACCAGCCCGCTGTTCCTCTGGGTGGAGTACAACCGCCCGGGCTTCCCCGGCGACGGCTACGGCTTCAGCACCGACGACCGGATGACCTACGGCTCCTACGCGGTGGATTACCTGAGCAACTGGTCCGGCCCGCGCTACCTGGGCGAACTCGTCAACCGCGCCGGCGACAAGCTGTTCAAGGACGGCGAAGTCAGCCACATGGCGGACGTCAAGCTTGTTATCCTCTCCGCGTTCGGTGCGGGCGCCCTGCTGGTGCTGTTCAGCCTGGTCGCCATCCTCTATCTGCGCCGCCGCAGCAGCGGCGGTGTCCGCCGCGGCCTGTTTGCCGGGTCAATCGCCACCCTGGTGATCATCATCGGCCTGGGCGTGCTCGCGGTGCTGGGCTGGGAGCAGTTCTTCACCGAGTTCCACCGCGTCTTCTTCGCCAACGGCACCTGGACGTTCTCGCTGCAGGACACCCTGATCCGGCTGTTCCCCGGCCAGTTCTGGGTTGACGCCGGCATCGTGATCGGCGCACTGGTCCTGCTCGCCGCGCTCCTTACCCTGGTCCTGACCTGGCCGACCCGTAAACGCCGCGGGCTGCCGCCCCGGACCGCCGCCCCGGCGGCCGAATCCGTGGAGGACGAGACAGGCGCCGTGGACCCCGCCGCGCTCACGGGCCGCCGCTTCAAGCGCCGGACCACCAAGGCGGAACACCCGGCCAGCCCCGACAGCGACGCCGGCCGGGACACCGGTACGGGCCGCGACCCGGTCGACGCCCCCGCGGCAGACCGCGCCGGCGCACCCGCCGGCCGCGACGGTTCCGCCTAGCACCAGCACCAGCACCGCCAAAAGCGGCCGGCACCCTCCCGGGTGCCGGCCGCTTTTGCGTCCGCGGGAAACTCCGCGGCGCTAGCCGTAAATCCCGTTGATCTGCGCCTCGAAGTCCCGCACGACGGCGGAGCGCTTGAGCTTCAGGGACGGCGTGAGGTGACCGGACTCGACCGTGAAGTCGGCGTCCAGGACCACGAAGCTGCGGATCGACTCCGCCTTGGAGACCAGGGTGTTGGCCTCGTCGATAGCGGCCTGGATGGCGGCCCGGACCTGCGCGCTGGCAGCCGCCTCGGCGGTACCCATGACGGGCACCCGCTGCGCCGCGCACCAGTTCTCCAGACCCTCCGGATCCAGGTTGACCAGCGCCGAGACAAACGGCCGCCCGTCGCCGACCACCACGGCCTGCGCCACGAGCTGGTGTTCGCGGATCTTCTCCTCCAGCGGGCCGGGGGCCACATTCTTGCCGCCGGCGGTGACCAGCAGGTCCTTTTTACGGCCCGTGATGGTCAGGAAGCCGTCCGCGTCCAGGGAGCCGAGGTCCCCGGTGCGGAAGAACCCGTCCACGAACGCCTCGGCGTTGGCGGCCTCGTTGGCGTGGTAGCCCTTAAAGACGCCGATGCCCTTGACCAGGATCTCTCCGTCGTCGGCGATCCGGATGGTGGTGCCCGGCACCGGGATTCCCACGGTGCCCACCCGGGTGCGGGTGGGGGTGTTGGCGGTGCAGGGCGCCGTCGTTTCGGTCAGCCCGTAGCCTTCGAGCACGGGGATGCCGGCGCCGCGGAAGAAGTGCGCGTCGTTCGCGCTCAGCGGGCTCGCCCCGGAGACCGTGTAGCCCACGCGGCCGCCGAACGCCTGCCGCAGCTTCGGGTACAGCAGCCGGTCGAAGATGCCGTGCTTGGCGCGGAGCACCAAGCCCGGGCCGGTGCCGGCCCCGCGGGCGGCGGCGTCGAGGGCCTTGGAATACTCGACGGCGACGTCGGCGGCCGCGCCGAAGAGCCGGTCCTTGCCGGCCAGCGCAGCTTTGTGCGCGGCGCCGGCGTAGACCTTCTCGAAGATCCGGGGCACCACCAGCAGGAAGGTCGGCTTGAACGTGCCCAGGTCCTCCAGCAGTTCCTTAGCGTTGGAAGTGTGGCCCAGGGTGGTGCCGGCGGTCAGGCAGATCACCTGGACGGCGCGGGCCAGGACATGCGCCAGCGGCAGGAACATCAGCGTCCGGGTGTTTGGCTGGAGGAGGATTTCGGGCAGGAACAGGACGATGTTCTTGGCCACGAGGGCGAAGTTGCCGTGGGTGATTTCGCAGCCCTTGGGCCGGCCGGTGGTGCCGGAGGTGTAAACCAGGGACGCGACGTCGGCGAGGCCGGCCGCGGAGCGGTGCCGCTCGAGTTCGGCGTCGCTGACCCCTGAGCCGGCGGCGGCGAGGCTGGCGAGGTTCGGGGCGGCGCCGTCGTAGTCCATCCGGACGACGCCGAGCAGCCGGTCGCCGAGCAGGCCGGAGCCGTCCAGGACGCCCTGGACCAGCGTGGCCTTCTCCTGGTTTTCGACGAAGATGCGGCGGGCGCCGGAGTCGTGCAGGATCCATTCGACCTGGCTGGCGGAGGAGGTTTCGTAGACCGGGACCGTGACGCCGCCTGCGAACCAGATGGCGAAGTCCACCACGGTCCACTCGTAGCGGGTGGCGGACATCACGGCGACCGTCTCGCCCGGGGCCAGGCCGCCCGCGATCAGGCCCTTGGCGAGGGCCCGGACCTGGTCCAGGAACTGCTGGGCCGGGATGTCGGCCCAGCCCGAGGGGCCTTTGCGGGAGTAGAGCGCGTGCACCGGATCCTTGGCGTGCTGCTCCAGCAAAAGGTCCGTCACATTGCTGTCCGGGTCCAGCTCCACAAGCAGCCCGGTGCTAGCTTCTCTCACAACCCACATCTCCCGTTCCGGTCCGAGGCCCGGCGGCCCCGGACTCCGTTAGTAATCCTGCCCTAGATCCAGGACGGCATCCACATCCGGAACCGCCAGTCCTGGTAGGAAATCAGCTCCGCCGTCCACACCGGATAGAAGAACGCCGAGAGCAGCACGGCGGCCACAACGAACAGCGCGACCAGGAGCAGGCCGGAGCGGCGGCGCCAGAGCGGGTCCGTGCGCCGGCCCAGGACCAGGCCCAGGCAGTAGGTGAGGGCCAGAACCAGGAACGGTTCGAAGGACACCGCGTAGAAGAAGAACATGGTGCGTTCCGGGTACAGGAACCAGGGCAGGTAACCGGCGCCCACGGCAGCCAGGATGGCCCCGGCGCGCCAGTCGCGCCGGCCCGCCCACCAGAACAGCAGCACACCGAGGCAGATGGCCGCGCTCCACCAGATCAGCGGGTTGCCGACCGAGAGGATGGCCGAGGTGCAGTTCGGCAGTTCACAGCCGGCCGTACCCTGCTTGGGCGACTCGTAGAAGAACGACGTCGGCCGGCCCAGCACCAGCCAGCTCCAGGCGCTCGCCTCGTAGGGGTGGTCTGCGGTGAGGCCCTGGTGGAACTTGTACGCCTCCAGATGGTAGTGCGCCAGCGAGCGGAGCGAATCGGGCAGCCAGCCCCATTCCGCGGAGGGGTTGGTCTCGGCCCAGTGCCGGAAGTAGGCGTTGGCGGAGCGGAACCAGCCGGTCCAGGTGGCCGTGTAGACCAGCGCCGCGACCGGGACGATGCTGAGGAACGCGAAAATGCCGTCCTTGAGGATGCCGCCGGTGATCCAGCCGTGGATGCCCGCGATCCGGCGCGCGCTCAGGTCCCAGAGGACCGTCAGCAGCCCGAAGCCGGCCAGGAAGAACAGCGCGGACCATTTGGTGCCGACCGCCAGGCCCAGGCAGACGCCCGCGGCAAGCCGCCACCAGCGGATCCCCAGCCACGGCCCGGCGGCGAGCTGCAGCCGGGAGGGCACCCCGCCGGGGGAGGCGGAAGCCTGTAAGGCGAGGCGCGCCGCGAGCCGGCGCCGGCCGTCGTCGCGGTCCATCAGCAGCGCGCCGAAGGCGGCCAGGACCCAGAACATCAGGAAGATGTCCAGCAGCGAGGTGCGGGACATCACGAGGTGGTGGCCGTCGACCGCCAGCAGTGTGCCGGCCACGGCGCCGAGGGTGAGTGAGCGGAAGAGCTTCTGCGCGATCAGCGCGAGCAGGAAGATGGACAGCGTGCCGGTCAGGGCGGCGCCGAAACGCCAGCCGAAGGAGCTCTCCGGCCCGAACAGCCACATCCCGGCGGCGATCATCCACTTGCCCACCGGCGGGTGGACCACGTACTCCGGGCTCTCCAGCAGCACCCCGGGGTTGCCCGCGATGAAGGCGTCGTTGGCCTTGTCCGGCCAGGCCCGCTCGTAGCCGCTGACCAGGAACGAGTAGCCGTCCTTGACGTAGTAGGTTTCGTCGAAGACCAGGTTGTGCGGGGCGTCCAGCCGGACGAAGCGCAGGACCCCGCCGAGCAGCGCGGTCAGGGCGGGGATGAGCCAGAACCAGAGCCGCAGCGAGGCCGGGAAGTCGCGCCAGCTGCGGATGTCGCCGATCAGCCGCTGCGTGAGCGCCCCGGCCGTGAACGCCTCCGCCGGCCGGCTGATCCAGCGGTGCCCCTCCAGGTTGCGCCCGGTCCCGGCGGGCCCGGGGGTTCCGGCGGGGCGGGTGCTGTCCGGGCTGGCGTCGTCGGGCGCCGATGCGGCTGAACCGGCCTCGGCAGGCCGCATGGGGGTCTGCGTCACGTTGCCCATGCTACCTTTCGACGCCGGGATCGTCGGTTCCGCGCGGCCGCCGGCAGTAGGCTGGTGGGGTGGACCCCGAGCAAAGCACCTCCCCTATCCCTGCCCCCGACGACGCCGTTCCGGCAGCGGGGGTGCCCGCCGGTCCGGGCCGGATCGTGCTGGCCGCCACCCCGATCGGCAACGTCGGGGATGCCTCGGCCCGGCTGATCGGCCTGCTGGAGACGGCGGACATCGTGGCCGCGGAGGACACCCGGCGGCTGCACCGGCTGGTGCAGAGCCTCGGCATCACCGTGGCCGGCCGGGTGGTCAGCTACCACGAGCACAATGAGGCGGCCAAGACCGGCGAGCTCCTGGACCAGGTGCGCGCGGGGAAGACCCTGGTCATGGTGACCGACGCTGGTATGCCCGCGGTCTCTGATCCCGGCTTCCGGCTGGTGGAGGGCGCTGTCGCCGCCGGGCTCACCGTCACCGCCGTTCCCGGGCCCTCGGCCGTGCTGACGGCGCTCGCCCTTTCCGGGCTGCCCACGGACCGCTTCTGCTTCGAAGGCTTCCTGCCGCGCAAGGCCGGGGAACGGGCCTCCCGGCTCGCGGACCTCGACGCCGAACGGCGCACCATGGTGTTCTTCGAGGCGCCGCACCGGCTCGAACCCATGCTCCGGGCCCTGCACGAACGCTTCGGCCCCGGCCGGCGCGCGGCGGTCTGCCGGGAACTGACCAAAACCTACGAAGAGGTCATCCGCGGGACCGTGCACGAACTCCTCGAATGGGCGGAGAACAACGAGGTCCGCGGCGAGATCGCCGTGGTGGTGGCCGGCGCGCCCGAGCGGGAGCCGGGCAAACCGGAAGACCACGTCGCCGCTGTCACCGCGCTCATGGCCCAGGGCATCCGGCTGAAGGAGGCGGTCGCCGCCGTCGCCGAGGACGCGCGGGTCAGCAAACGCGAACTCTATGCGGCCGTACTCGCCGCACGCTGAACCCTTACGCTGGCCCGCGGGCTGGGCACGCGCCGGCTCCGCCGCGGGGCCGGCTCCGGCCTTGTGCAGCTGCACAGCGAAACCGGCATGCGCTAGTGCGCGGACGCGTAGACACTGCGGAGAATCGGGCAGTACCGTGGCAGTAGTCCGGGCCTGCGGCGCCAAGCCGCCGCGGGCCGCTCAGAAAGTTCCGAACCCATTGCTGACGAGGGAGTCATTGTGACTGTAACTGCCCAGCCCACTGTTACCGCGGAGCGCGAAGCCGCACTGCTGGCCTCCGTGCCCACCGGCCTGCTCATTGACGGACAGTGGCGTCCGGCCGCGTCCGGCAAGACGTTCGACGTCGAGGACCCCGCCACCGGCAAGGTGCTGCTGAGCCTGGCGGACGCCGGGCCCGAGGACGGCGCCGCCGCCCTCGACGCGGCCGCCGCCGCGCAGGAGTCCTGGGCCAAGGTCCCGCCGCGGGAGCGCGGGGAAATCCTGCGCCGCGCCTTCGACCTCGTCACCGAACGGGCCGATGACTTCGCCCTGCTGATGACCCTGGAGATGGGCAAGCCGCTGGCCGAGGCCCGCGGCGAGGTCACCTACGGCGCGGAGTTCCTGCGCTGGTTCTCCGAGGAAGCCGTCCGTGCCTTCGGCCGCTACTCGGTGTCCCCGGACGGCAAGTCCCGCTTGCTGGTGACCAAAAAGCCGGTGGGCCCCTGCCTGCTGATCACGCCCTGGAACTTCCCGCTGGCCATGGCCACCCGCAAGATCGCCCCCGCCGTCGCGGCCGGCTGCACCATGGTGCTGAAGTCAGCGAACCTCACCCCGCTGACCTCGCAGCTTTTCGCCGCCGTGATGCTCAAAGCGGGCCTGCCCGCCGGCGTGCTGAACGTGATCCCCACCTCCACCGCCGGCGCCACCACCGGGCCGCTGATCAAGGACGCCCGGCTGCGCAAGCTCTCCTTCACCGGTTCCACCGAGGTCGGCCGGCGGCTGCTCGCCGACGCGTCCGAGACGGTGCTGCGGACCTCGATGGAGCTCGGCGGCAACGCCCCGTTCGTGGTGTTCGAGGACGCCGACGTCGACGCCGCCGTGGCCGGGGCGATGCTGGCGAAGCTGCGCAACATGGGCGAGGCCTGCACCGCGGCCAACCGGTTTATTGTGCACGAGTCCGTGGCCGGTGAGTTCGCGGAGAAGTTCGCCGCGAAGATGAAGGAGATGACCACGGCCCGCGGCACCGAGGCGGAGTCCAAGGTCGGCCCGCTGATCGACGCGAAGAGCCGCGACAAGGTCCACGAACTGGTCACCGACGCGGTCTCGGCCGGCGCGGTTGCCGTGCTGGGCGGCGCCGCCGTCGAGGGCCCCGGCTACTTCTACCAGCCCACAATCCTCACCGGCGTCACCGAGGGCACCCGGATCCTGTCCGAGGAGATCTTCGGCCCGGTCGCCCCGATCATTACCTTCGACACCGAGGACGAGGCCGTCCGGCTCGCGAACAACACCGAGTACGGCCTGGTGGCGTACGTCTTCACAAAGGACCTGAACCGGGGCATCCGGATGGGCGAGCGGCTCGAGACCGGCATGCTGGGCCTGAACGCCGGTGTGGTGTCCAACGCGGCGGCACCGTTCGGCGGGGTCAAGCAGTCCGGACTGGGCCGCGAGGGCGGCCTCGAAGGCATCGAGGAGTACCTCTACACCCAGTACATCGGGATCGCCGACCCCTACGCCGGCTAGCCGCGGCGGAGCCGGCGGGCGGCGTCGCGGATCCTGGACCAGGCCACCGCGGCGGCCCGCCCGGCGCCCCGCGCCGGCCCCGAAACCGCGCGCAGCGGCGTCGACGCCCGGCGCCGCCAGCGGGCCAGCAGTGAGGGCGGGAGCCAGGTGGCGCGCAGCCGCGTCCACCACGACGCGTTTGCCCGGAGGGACTCCCGGACCCGGGCAATCCGGTCCGCGGCGCCGGCGTCGGCGGGCGCAGGCGCCGCGCCGGGGCGGCCGTACTGCTGACGTTCAAAGTCGTCGGTCAGTCCGGCCACGGCGGCCCGCGCGCCCGCGTCCGCGCCGCCCGACTCCTCCGCCCCGCCCGGCCTGTCCGGCCGGCCCGCTTCGTCCATGCCGCCGAGCGCGGCGGATCCGCTCAACCGTGCGGCGAAATGCCGCGGCGTCTCGCTCCCGCGCGGCGGGACGCGGAAGTCCGTGGCCAGGTCCTGCAGCTCCGCCCAGGCCGGGGCAGCGCTCCCGCCGGCCGCCCCTGCCATCCGGAGCCGGCGCTGCCGGAGGCCGCGGCGGGCCAGTGCCGGGCTGGCGAGCAGCAGCATCGCCAGCAGCAGCCCGCCGGCACCGTAGAGCAGCGGGGCTAACCGGTTCCCGGACCCGGCCTCACCGCCTGGGCCGGGCAGCGGCAGCGGGGCCGGAGCCGGGGCGGCGGTGGGTTTGGGGTCGCCCGTGGGGAACAGGCCGTCATTGTTCTCGTTGGTGCTGGCGCCGCTGGGCGCGGCCGGCTCGATGGCATACGCGGGCACCACCCCGCGCGAGGGCGTCGGCTCGAACGCCACCCACCCGACGCCCTGGAAGTACAGCTCCGGCCAAGCGTGCGCGTCGCGGGCATCAACCTCGTACTCCGGCAGCGCCCCCTGGCCCGCGATCGACACCGTCGCCCCGGTGGCACGGCCCGGCGCGTAGCCGACGGCGATCCGGCTCGGGATGCCCTCCAGCCGTGCCATCACGGCCATGGCCGAGGCGAAGTGGATGCAGTAGCCGCTCTTGGCGGCCAGGAAGTCCGCCAGCACGGACAGCCCGTTGCCGTCGTAGCCTCCCTGGACGGGGGACTGCAGCGAATAGCGGAACTCCACGGACCGCAGATACTTCTGGATCGCCATCGCCTTGGCGTAGCTGGTGCCGCTCCCGGCCGTAACCCTGTCCGCGGTCTGGCGAACAATCTGCGGGACGTTGCCGGGAACCCGGGTGAAGGTGTCCGCAATGCCGCGCACCGGGGCCGAGGACTGCGCCAGGGTGGCGGGCGTCAGCTTCGGCGCCACGGACGTCACCACGTACTGCTGGTTGCGGGAGTTCAGGTCCACACCCTTGATGCTCAGCGTGGCCGGGTCCCAGCTCCACCGGCCGGTCAGTCCGTTGACCGCCTCCGGCGCGTAGGGGACCGGCAGGTACGGGCTGGTGAACTGGCCTGCATTAACGGCCGTGACCACCCGGACCTGCTCCTCGACGGTCGAGTCGACCCCCGGGTCGATCCTTCCGGTGCCCACCCTGCGGCTGGCGTCCCGGTCATCCGGCGACCAGGAATCGCCGTCGAAGCTGTCCACGGTGACCGAGCGCAGGTAGGGGGCGGTGGCGGCGTTCGTGGCGTAGGTGATCCGGCCGGTGCCGGTGGGGCTGCGCAGGCTGTTGCCCAGGCTGATCATGGGGTTCAGGCCGTTGGCGGTGCCCCAGGGATTCAGCCGGGAGCCCTCCGGGAAGATTCCCTGGTCAAATCCCGGGACTACCAGCTGCAGCAGCAGCGTCAGGGCCAGCGCCATCGCCCCGGTCAGGGTGGCGCGCCGGAGCTGTCCCGGGTTGCGCGCCGTATCCGTGCGCGCCCCGGACCCCGGATGGAACCAGTGGCTGCAGGCCAGGATCATCAGGTAGCCGACCGCCGCCCCGGTGAAACCCAGCCAACCGACACTCTGCGGCTTGACCATCGCGGGGACCACCAAAATGGCCAGGATTCCGAGCCCGCTGGTCGCCGGCAACGAGAGCGGCAGGGCGAGCGCGTCGATCAGGATGACCAGCAGGCCCAGGACGCCGCAGACCAGCATCACAATGCCGGCGTTGGGTGCCACCGGGGTGCTCTCGGCCAGGACGGTCTCGCTGGCCCGCCGCAGAAAGCGCTGCAGTTGGGCCAGGGTGTCGCCGGAAGGGATAATGCCGGCGATGCTGTGCTGCCGGAAAAAGGTGAAGGTCAGGACCAGGGCCAGGGCCAGGAACCCGCCGGCTCCGACCAGGACGCCGCGCAGCCGGAGGGCCCGGAGCGCCGCCAGCGTCATGGCAACGGTGAAGACCGTGGTGAGCACCGCCGGGAACCACGCCCAGCCGCGCAGCACACCGTTCAGTCCCAGCGCCGCCCCGGCCACCGCCACCGCGACGGCGAGGCCCATCGCCCACGGTTCGACGACGGCCAGGTTCGGCCCGCCGCCGCCCCCCGGTGCGGGCCCGGGGCGCGGCCCGGCGTCGGACGCGGGGCTCCCGGCGGCCGGAGTGCGCTGCGGTGTCAGGGTCATCGCCGGCCTCCCGCCCCGCGGCGCACATCGGCGGCCGCCGCAAGCCCCGGGGTTCCACCCTGGTCGAAGGCCGACCAGGCGGCCGCCAGCGGAGTGGCCGCCGTAACGGCAACGGCCCGCCAACCGCCGCGGCGCAGGGTCTCCAGTACCGGGCCGGCGTCCGCCGCGCGGTCGGTGATGACCAAGGCGAAGGCATTCGCGCCGAACCCTGCCGCCGGGGCAAGGGCCGCCGCCTCGGCCGCCGAGAGCCGCCCCAGGACCGCCAGGATGGGCCCGCGCAGCCGGTGCGCCGAGAGCTTGTCCATGAGCCGGTCATCGAACGGCTGCGGTCCGGCGTCGGCGCCCGGGTGGCGCGGCCCGGTGAGCCCGATCGCCGCCAGGCTCTCCGCAATGGACTGCAGCCCGCCGGCGCCGGAGTACTCGTCGGCTTCCGGTTCGGGCGCCGAGGGCGAATGCAGGAACGCCGGCTCGCCCGCCGGGTCCAGGCACCGCAGCGCATAGTTGCGCTCGCCGAGGTGGGTGCTGATGGACATGGCGGCGGTCACGGCCCACTCGAACGCATCGTTGGTGACGAGTTCGTGCGCGTCGGCCGCGGCACCGCCGGAGATGTAGCCGGCGCCGTGGGAGTACGCCAGGTACCGCTGGTCCAGGATGATGGTGGCCTCGGGGGTGGTGACGGATTCCTCCTGGCGGACCATCAGGGACCCGTGGCGCGCGGTCGCCGCCCAGTGCACACGGCGCATCGGATCACCGTTCCGGTACTCACGGGTCATCACGTCGTCGTCGCTGGGGTTGGCGCGGATCCGCGTCGCGGTGACACCGTCGTGGCCGCGTGCGCCGGCCAGCCCGGTTTCGGGCAGGTCGACCGCTGCCGGGGTGACGGTCAGGACGTCGCCGGCGTCGATCGCGTGCCGGTGGACGGAAAGCCCGAAGGGGTCGCTGAACTCGGCCGTCACCGGTCCGATCAGGAACTGGCCGCGCTTCGCACTCCGCAGCTGGTATTCGTAGCGGCTGGACCCGGCGGTGGCGGTCCGCGCCGGGAACCGGAAGACCGGGGACTGTCCGAACCGGGACGGCAGCTGCTCCTCCATCAGGGCGTGGCCGGTCCCGGGGCCGGTGCGGGCCACCGCCAGGCGGACCGTGGTGGTGGCGGAGGTTTCGACCGGGGAGGGATTGAACTCCCGGTAGACCTGGAACCGGGGCTTGAGCACCCGGGTCCCGGCGAGGGACAGCAGCGGCAGGACCAGCAGCAGCAGGGCCAGCGCCAGCAGGTCGCGGCGCCCCATCACCTGGGCGGCCAGCAGGGACACGGTTCCCGTGCCGAGCAGGCCCCAGCCGCGCGTGCTGAAGATGTGCCTCGGAAACCGGTCCAGCAACGCCACGCCCGCGACAGCCCCTTAGCGGGTGGTGGGGTTCGTGGCGGGCTGCGCGGCGGAGCGGGGACGTCCGTTCCCGTGCCCGGACCGGGCCAGCGCCGGGGCCGCTTCCTGTCCCACGGGCACCTTCGCGAGGATGGCCCGGATGACGCTCTGCGGCGTCTCGCCGGTGCTGGCCGCCTTGCGGTCCAGGATGATCCGGTGCGCCAGCACCGCTTCCGCGACGCTCACGACGTCGTCCGGCAGCACAAAATCCCGGCCCGCCAGCGCGGCGGTGGCCTTCGCGGCGCGCAACAGCTGCAGCATCGACCGGGGGCTGGCGCCGAGCCGGAGCATGGAGCTCTCCCTCGTGGCGCGGCCCACGGCAACCGTGTACTCCTTGATCGACTGGGAGACGTACACCTGCTGGACGGTGGCGATCATGGACGCCACCTCATCCGCGGTCACCACGGCCGTCACCCGGGCGAGCGGGGAGGTGGCCTGGTGGGTTTCCAGCATCTCCATCTCGGAGTCCTTGTCCGGGTAGCCCATTGAAATGCGGGCCATAAAACGGTCGCGCTGCGCCTCCGGAAGCGGGTAGGTGCCTTCCATCTCGATCGGGTTCTGGGTGGCCACCACCATAAAGGGCTCGTCCAGCTTGTAGGAGTTTCCGTCCACCGTGACCTGGTGTTCCTCCATGCACTCCAGCAGGGCCGACTGGGTCTTGGCGGAGGCGCGGTTGATCTCATCGCCGATCACGATATTCGCGAACACCGCGCCCGGCCGGAATTCGAACATCCGGGACGCCTGGTTGTAGATGGAGACGCCGGTGACGTCGGAGGGCAGCAGGTCAGGGGTGAACTGGATCCGGCTGACCGAGCAGTCAATGGTGCGGGCCAGGGTTTTTGCCAGCAGGGTCTTGCCCACGCCCGGCACGTCCTCGAGCAGCAGGTGGCCCTGGCCAAGGAGTACGGTCAGCGCCAGCTTGGCCGCCTCGGCCTTGCCGTCGATGACCGTGTTGATGGCGCGCAGGATGCGCTCGCTGGCGGCGTGGAAGGCCTCGGCCTCCATGGCGGCCGGGAGTGCCGGCGCCGGCTGCCGGCGGCTTCCCTTGCCGTTGCCGTTGGCGCTCGGGGCCCCGGTGCCGCCCGCGCTTCCGGACCCGGACCCGGACCCGGCCGGCTCGTGCGGGAAGCCCTGCCGTTCGGGCAGCGCTTCGTCTACGGAGGTGCGTCGGTGGTAGTCCATCGGCAGCCTTTCAGCCCTGGTGCGGCCCGGGCGGAGCGGCAACGTCTGCCGGGAACCCCATCTCGTGCACGCCTGTATTCCTAACAGCGTACTAACACAACTGACGATGCAGACAGAGAGTTCCGGGTAAATCTCCGCGCACCCCGCGGCTAGGCTGGAAGAATGTGCAATCCGCTGACTCCCGCCCCCTTCCGTGCGACCGGCACTGACGCGGCCGACGGCGGCCCTTCCGGAACCGGCCCGTCCGGCCGGAAAGGGTACCCGCCGGCGCCGGAGCCGCTGCCCGTGCCGGTGATGGACAACCACACGCACCTGGACTTCCCGGGCGCCGACTACTCCCAGGGGGGTCCGGCCGTCAGTATCAAGGACGCCCTCGATGCCGCGGAGGCCGTGGGGGTCCAGGGCGCCGTCCAGGTGGGCTGCGACCTTGAATCCTCCCGGTTCACCGTGCAGGCGGTGGAGCAGGACTCCCGGCTGCTCGGTGCCGTCGCGCTGCACCCCAACGACGCCCCTGCCTACGCCGCCCGCGGCGAGCTGGAGGAGGCCCTCGCCGAAATCGAGGCCCTCGCCGCCCACCCGCGGATCAGGGCCATCGGCGAGACCGGCCTGGATTTCTTCCGCACCGAAGGGGAGGGGCTGGCGCAGCAGCGGTACTCGTTCCGGCGTCACATTGACATCGCCAAGCGGCTCGGCCTGGCGCTGCAGATCCATGACCGCGACGCCCATAACGACGTCGTGCAGGTGCTTCGCGAAGAGGGGCCGCCGGAGCGGGTGGTTTTCCACTGCTTCTCCGGCGGCGAGGACCTGGCCCGCACCTGCAACAGCGAGGGCTGGTACATGTCCTTCGCCGGGACGGTGACGTTCAAAAACGCGGCGGACCTGCGGGCGGCGCTGGCCATCGCGGACCCCGGCCGGCTGCTGGTGGAGACGGACGCCCCGTTCCTCACCCCGCACCCGCACCGGGGCAGGCCCAACGCCAGCTACATGGTTCCCTATACGGTCCGGGCGATGGCCGAATTGACAGGCCGGGAGCTCTCCGGGCTGTGTGCCCGGCTGGCCGAAAACACCCTGCAGGCGTACGGATCCTGGGACTAAATCCATCCCCCGGCGTCACTCTGGCAACATACCGAGTATGCACAAAATCTTGGTTGGTTTATAACGCTACGGTTACAGTGGTCAACTATTAGCCGGGGTCGGGGAAGGCCTTCGGATAATTTCACTCCCTCCGGGCGCGCACCGCGGTAAACAATCCACGTGTGCGCTCTCGTTTGGGGGTGTGGCGGTGCCCGCGTTTTCCGCAAATATCCGGACCTGTCCGGAGCTGCCCTGGGGGTGTTTGCGCAGGGGAGGCGTGGGTGCTTATCCCCGTGCCCGGATGGTCCAAAAGATATGGGCAATCGTGGTCAAGTTCTTCACATCGGACGGCAAGGTCAGTTTCGTCAAGGTCGGCGCGCAGCTGGTGGTGCTTGTGGCACTCGTGCTGGGCCTGGTCGCCTTCGTTGGCAACAACAAGACGGTCACCCTGAACGTCGACGGCAAAGTGAGCTCCGTCCAGACCTTCGGCGGCACCGTCGGCCAGGTCGTCCGGGGCGCCAAAGTGGAACTGCAGTCCGCCGACAAGGTCTCGCCCTCGGCTGAGTCCCATGTGCAGGACGGATCCGTCATCAACGTCAACCTCGCCAAGGCCGTGAAGGTCAGCGTGGACGGCGCCGAGCGGACCATCAACACCACCGCGCCCACCGTGGAGTCCCTGGTGAGCGAACTCGGCGTCGCCGGCGCCTCGGAAGTTTCCGCCCCCAAGGACGCGCAGCTCGCCGTCTCCGGATCCTTCGTCAGCATCTCGACGCCGAAGTCCGTGACCATCGTCGCCGACGGCAAGGCAACCCAGACCACCACCACCTCCGCCACCGTCGGGAACCTGCTCGCCGACGCCGGCATCAAGCTCGGCGCCAGCGACCGCACCTCGCAGCCGGCCAACGCCCCCGTGGTCAACAACATGGTGGTCAAGGTGTCCCGGGTCGACGCCACCAAAACCGCGGATGCCACCGAGGCCATCCCGTTCGAGACCCTCACCACCGAAGACGCGGCCATGCTCAAGGGTGAGAAGAAGGTTACCCAGGCCGGTGCCGCCGGAAGCATCAGCAAGAGCTTTAAGCTGGTGCTGGTGGACGGCCGCGAAGCCTCCCGGACCCTGGTTTCCCAGAACATCACCCTCCAGCCGGTGACCGAGAAGGTCACGGTCGGCACGAAGGAGAAGCCCAAGGCTGAAGCCGCCGCCAATACCGGCGCCGCGGCCCCGGCCATGATGAACGAAGCCATGTGGGACAAGATCGCCCAGTGCGAGTCCGGCGGCAACTGGTCCATCAACAGCGGCAACGGCTACTACGGCGGCCTGCAGTTCGACATCCGCACCTGGGTGGGCTCCGGCGGCGGCGCGTACGCCCCCAACGCCAGCCAGGCCACCAAGGCCCAGCAGATCGACATCGCCAACCGCGTCTACGCCCAGCGTGGCCTGCAGCCCTGGGGCTGCGGCTGGGCGGCGTCCCGCTAGCGCACCCCCGCGGCACCTGACCCGCGCAGCGCAGGACAGCAGTCAACTGGCGAAGGCCGGTCCCGGACCCCCGGGACCGGCCTTCGCCGTAGCTGCCGCGGGATAGGATACCTAGGTGACTGAACCGACCCCCTCCGCCGCCGTCGAGCCCGCCGGGAAGCTGACCCCCGGCGCCCCCGCACCCCTCCTGGGCGCCTCCGACATCCGCAGGCTGGCCGAGGAAATCGGCGTCCGCCCCACCAAAACGCTGGGCCAGAACTTCGTGATCGACGGCAACACCATCCGGCGCATCGTCGCCGCGGCGGACATCGGCGCGGAGGAAACGGTCCTCGAGGTCGGGCCGGGCCTCGGCTCCCTGACGCTGGGCCTGCTGGACGCCGCGAAGGCCGTCGTCGCCGTCGAGATCGACCCGGTGCTGGCGGGCAAGCTCCCCGCCACGGTCAGCCGGTGGCGGCCCGACGCCGGGGACAACTTCCATCTTGTCCTCGCCGACGCGATGAAGGTCACCGAACTGCCGGTGCAGCCGACGGCGCTGGTCGCCAACCTGCCCTACAACGTCGCCGTCCCTGTCGTCCTGCACCTGCTGCAGCACTTCCCGAGCCTGCGGCACGGCCTTGTGATGGTCCAGGACGAAGTTGCCGACCGTCTGGCTGCGCCCCCGGGCTCCAAGACCTACGGCGTCCCCTCGGTCAAGGCCGCCTGGTACAGCGGCATGCGCAAGGCCGGTGTGATCGGGATGAACGTCTTCTGGCCGGCGCCAAAAATCCACTCCGGGCTCGTCGCCTTCACCCGCCGGGAACCGCCAGCCACCACCGCCACCCGCGAAGAAGTTTTCGCCGTCATCGACGCGGCCTTCGCCCAGCGGCGCAAGACCCTCCGGGCCGCCTTGGCCGGCTGGGCCGGCAGCGCCGCCGAAGCCGAACGCTGCCTCCGGGCCGCCGGCGTCGATCCCACCGCCCGCGGCGAAGTGCTCGACATTGCCGCCTTTGCCCGGATCGCCGAGGCGCACGCCCGGCCCGCCTCCTGAGCGCAGTCCCCGCCGCCGGAGCTGCCGGCCCTGCTTGGAGCCACGGGTCGCCATGCCATAGCGTGGAGCCATGAACGCAGTGAGAGGGCGCTTTTCCGCGAGGACCGTCCGGGTCAAGGCACCCGGCAAGGTCAACGTCTCACTGGACGTCGGGCCGTTGCGCGCCGACGGCTACCACTCGGTGGCCAGCGTTTACCTGGCGGTCTCGCTCTACGAGGAAGTCGCGGCCACCAGCACGGACACCCCCGGGATCACTGTCAGTATCAGCCCGGCCAGCACCCTGGACCTCGACGGCGTCGACATCCCGCTCGACGAGCGCAACCTCGCCCACAAGGCGGCCGCCATCATGGCCGACGTCTCGGAGCACTCCACCGGCGTCCACCTGGAGATCACCAAACGCGTGCCGGTCGCCGGCGGCATGGGTGGCGGATCGGCCGATGCCGCGGCCACCCTGCTGGCCTGCGACGCGCTCTGGAACAGCGGGCTCTCGCGCGACGAACTGGCCCACCTGGCTGCCGAACTCGGCGCCGACGTGCCGTTCGCACTGCTCGGAGGCACCGCCGTCGGGCTCGGGGTCGGGGATGACCTCTCGCCCGCCCTGGTCAAGGCGCAGACGGACTGGGTCCTCGTCACCGCCGACTTCGGCCTGTCCACCCCGGAGGTGTTCCGCACCCTGGACCGGCTGCGCGCCGCCGAGGGCGTCGAGATCGAGGAGCCCACTTCGGTGGATCCGCGCGTCCTCGCGGCCCTCCGCGGCGGCGACGCCGACGCGCTGAGCCGGGTCCTCGTCAACGACCTGCAGCGCGCCTCAATTGAGCTGGCCCCCGGGCTGCGCGACGTGCTGGGCCTCGGTGAATCCTGCGGTGCGATCGCCGGCCTCGTCTCCGGGTCCGGTCCTACCGTGGCGCTGCTCGCCCACGGCGCGGCGGCCGCCGAGTCACTCGCCGGGGAGCTGCGGCATCACGGCCTGGACGCCCAGGCGGTCCACGGACCGGTGCACGGGGCCCGCATCATCTCCGATACGCTCCTTTAATAGCTTTCGCCGCAGCGGCGGCACCACCCGGGCCATCAGCGCCCCCAGCTCGACCATTTCATCTAGGAAAGCAGTTCCCCGTGGCACACCTGCTCGGCGGCGAGAACCTCTCGGTCTCGTACGCAACCCGTACAGTCCTCGATGGCATTACCCTCGGCCTTGAAGAGGGCGACCGGATCGGCATGGTGGGCCGCAACGGCGACGGCAAGTCCACCCTCATGCGGCTGCTCGCCATGCGCTCCACCCCGGACTCCGGCCGGGTGACCAAGCGCAGCGAGGTCAACATCGGCTACCTGGACCAGAGCGACGTGCTCGACGGCGACCTCACCGTCGGCGCCGCGATCGTCGGCGACCAGGCCGACTACGAATGGGCCAGCAACCCGCGGATCCGCGAGGTCATGGGCGGCCTGGTCTCCGACGTCGACTGGCACGCCAACGTCCACGCGCTCTCCGGCGGGCAGAAGCGGCGCGTGGCGCTGGCCAAGCTGCTGATCGAGGACCACGACGTCATCATGCTCGACGAACCCACCAACCACCTCGACGTCGAAGGCGTCGCCTGGCTCTCCCGGCACCTGAAGACCCGCTGGCGGCCCAACCAGGGCGCCTTCCTTGTGGTCACCCACGACCGCTGGTTCCTCGATGAAGTCTGCAACAAGACCTGGGAGATCCACGACGGCATCATGGAGCCGTTCGACGGCGGCTACGCCGCCTACGTGCTGGCCCGCGCCGAGCGCGACCGGGCCGCATCCGTGATGGAAGGCAAGCGCCAGCAGCTGGTCAAGAAGGAACTCGCCTGGCTGCGCCGCGGGGCCCCGGCCCGCACGGCCAAGCCCAAGTTCCGGATCGAGGCCGCCAACGCCCTGATCGCCGACGTCCCGGAGCCGCGCGACTCGACGGCGCTGAGCAAGATGGCCACCGCCCGGCTCGGCAAGGACGTCCTGGACCTCGAAAACGTCTCCCTCGACTTCCTCGGCGGCGACGCCGGGCAGAAGCTCTTCGACAACATCACCCTGCGCCTCGCGCCCGGTGAGCGGCTGGGCCTGGTGGGCGTCAACGGCGCCGGCAAGACCACGCTGCTGAAGCTCCTCAACGGCGAAATCCAGCCCAGCTCCGGGAAGGTCAAGCGCGGCAAGACGGTGGTCACCGCGGTCCTCAGCCAGGAGGTCAAAGAGCTCGACGACGTCTCGGACCTGCGCGTCATCGAAGTGATCGAACGCGAAAAACGGTCCTTCAACGTCGGCGGCAAGGAATTCACCGCCGGCCAGCTCGTGGAGCAGCTCGGCTTCACCAACGAGAAGCAGTGGACCCCGGTCAGGGACCTCTCCGGCGGCGAGCGGCGGCGGCTCCAGCTCCTGCGCCTGCTCGTGGGGGAGCCCAACGTGCTGATGCTCGACGAGCCCACCAACGACCTCGACACGGACACCCTCGCCGCCGTCGAAGACGTGCTCGACGGCTGGCCCGGCACCCTTGTCGTGGTCAGCCACGACCGCTACCTGCTCGAACGCGTCACGGACCACCAGATGGCGCTGCTCGGCGACGGCAAGATCCGCGCCCTGCCGCGCGGCGTGGACCAGTACCTGGAACTGCGCGAGGCGGCGCTGGCCGGCTCCACGATCACCGGCGGCGGCAACCCGGTCACGGCCGCAAGCGGCAGCTCCGCCCCGGCCGCCTCCGGCCCCTCCGAGGCCGAGAAGCGCGACGCCCGCAAGGCCAAGAACCGGATCGACCGCCAGCTGGGCAAACTGACCCAGCAGGAGGACAAGATCCACGCCGAGATGGTCAAGAGCACCGCAGACAACGACTTCGACGCCATGGCGGAGCTGAACAAAAAGCTGAAATCCCTGGCCGAAGAACGCGAAGCCCTCGAACTCGAATGGCTCGAGGCCCTCGAAGTCCTCGGCGAATAGCCCCTTCCGCGTGGTTGGGTTGGGTGCCGCAGCCGGCCCTTCCACCTCGCTTAGACACGGCAACTCGGAGCCCTTCGGTCGCTGGGCGACCTCCGGACCCCGAGGCGCTGCGATGCGCTCCTTTCGGAAGGACCGCCTCCGGCGCATGGATCGTCACCCTACAGCGCCAACAGTTTCGGAATGGGGCTGTCGGCAATAGCGGCGAAGGGCCCCTGCGCTGCGAGGGTGACCACGGAGATGAGTCTCAGTCCTCTGTCTTGAGCTCAGGTTCCTTGCTCAGGCCGGTGAGGCCGTTCCAGGCGAGGTTCACCAGGTGCGCGGCCACTTCGCGCTTGTCGGGGGTCCGGCTGTCCTGCCACCACTGGCCGGTCATCGCGACCATCCCCACCAGCATCTGGGCGTACATGGCGCCGTCGGCCGCACTGAAACCGCGGCGGGCGAACTCGTCGGCCAGGATGTACTCGACGCGGGCGGCCACCTGCGAGAGCAGGCTGGAGAACGCGCCCTCGGGCTGCGACGGCGGCGCATCGCGCATCAGGATCCGGAAGCCGTCGGTGCGGTCCTCGATGTAGCCCAGCAGCGCCAGGGCGGCGCGTTCGACCAGGACGCGCGGCTTGGCCTCCGCGGACAGGGCATCGTTGATCGAGCCGAGCAGGATCCGGAATTCGCACTCCACCACCTGGGTGTACAGGCCCTCCTTGGAGCCGAAGTGCTCGTAGATCACCGGCTTCGAAACACCCGCGGCGGAGGCAATCTCCTCGATGGTGGTGCCGTCCAGGCCGCGGAGGGCGAAGAGGCCGCGGCCGACGCCAATCAGCTGGGTGCGGCGCTGCGGGCCGGTCATCCGGGCCCTGGGGATGTGGCCGGGGGACCGCACCGGCCTGCCGGTGAAGTGGTCCGCCCCTCCGGACACGCCTGCGCTGTTGCTCACAGCACCATCATGCCCTACGGGCCCGCCCGCCCCCGGGGCGCCGGGTCGCACGAGCAACATCCTTCGTGGCAGAATTGTCTCTTGTGCCACAGGCTTGACGCCCGGGCACGGTCCGCTCTGGTGTAATGGCAGCACCCCGGCCTTTGGAGCCGTGGAGTATAGGTTCGAGTCCTATGGGCGGAACTGCCGCGGGCGGCCGCGGCCGGAGGAACCTGCCCGGCGTGTGTCCAGTAGGATGAAGAGGATGCCGCGGCCGGAATGTGGTCCGGCTCGGCCGCGCGGAGCCGGCAACGAGGTAGACCACCTGGCTGTCGTCCACGGGCCAACCGAGATCGACCGAGCAGCGGCACTGAGTCAGGCCACTGAGCAAGGAGAGCCCGTACGTGAGCCCCGAGAACACCGGCCCCGCCGCCGTCATTGTCCTAGCTGCAGGTGCCGGTACCCGGATGAAATCCCGTACCCCCAAGATCCTCCACGAAATCGGCGGACGCTCCCTCGTCGGCCACGCGCTGAACGCCGCCCGTTCGCTCCAGCCGCGCGAACTCGCCCTGGTGGTCCGGCACGAACGTGACCAGGTCGCCGCGCACATCGCCGCGCTCGACCCGAAGGCGCTGATCGTCGACCAGGATGAGGTGCCCGGCACCGGGCGCGCCGTCGAAGCCGCCCTCGAGGCCCTCGACGCGCAGCACCCCCAGGCGCAGCTGGCCGGAACCGTCGTCGTGACCTACGGCGACGTGCCCCTGCTCACCGGCGGGCTGCTCGCCGAACTTGTCGCCGCGCACGAGGCGGAGGGCAACGCCGTCACCGTCCTCACCGCCGTCCTCGACGACGCCACCGGCTACGGCCGCATCCTCCGCGCCGACGACGGCACCGTGACCGGTATCCGCGAGCACAAGGACGCCAGCGACGCGGAGCGCGGCATCCGCGAAATCAACTCCGGCATCTACGCCTTCGACGCCGCCGTGCTGCGGGACGCCCTTGCCCACGTCACCACAGACAACGCCCAGGGCGAAAAGTACCTGACCGACGTCCTCGCCCTGGCCCGCGCCGCGGGCGGCCGGGTCGCCGCCGTCGTCACCGAAGACCGCTGGCAGGTCGAAGGCGCCAACGACCGCGTCCAGCTCTCCGCCCTCGGCGCCGAGCACAACCGCCGCACGGTCGAGGCCTGGATGCGCGCCGGCGTCACCGTCGTCGACCCCGCCACCACCTGGATCGACGCCACCGTCACGCTCGACGAGGACGTCCGCCTGCTGCCCAACACCCAGCTGCACGGCGCCACCACGGTGGCGCGCGACGCCGTCGTCGGCCCCGACACCACCCTGACCGACGTCCAGGTGGGGGAGGGCGCCACGGTGATCCGCACCCACGGTTCGGGCTCGCGCATCGGCGCGAACGCCAGCGTCGGCCCCTTCACCTACCTGCGCCCCGGCACCGTCCTGGGCGAAACCGGCAAGATCGGCGCGTTCTACGAGACGAAGAACGTCACGATCGGCCGCGGCTCCAAGCTCTCCCACCTCGGCTACGCCGGCGACGCGGAGATCGGCGAGGACACCAACATCGGCTGCGGGAACATCACGGCCAACTACGACGGCGAGAAGAAGCACCGTACCGTGATCGGTTCCGGCGTCCGCACCGGCTCCAACACCGTGTTCGTCGCCCCCGTCCGGGTCGGCGACGGCGCGTACAGCGGCGCGGGCGCCGTGATCCGCAGCGACGTACCCGCCGGGGCCCTGGCCGTGTCCCTGGCCAAGCAGCGGAACTCCGAGGGCTGGGTCGTGGCGAACCGCCCGGGCTCCCTTTCCGCGGCGCTGGCCGAGGCGGCCGGCGCCACCCCGACATCCTCCACTCCTCCGGCATCGACAGAACAGGGCTAGCAATCATGAGCGAAATTACGGCACACGGCGAGAAGAAGCTGGTACTTGCCGCCGGGCGGGCGCACCCGGAGCTGGCGCGCGAAATCGCCAAGGAGCTGGGCACCGAGCTGCTGCCGCTGGACGCCTACGACTTCGCCAACGGCGAGATCTACGTCCGCGCCGGGGAGAGCGTCCGCGGCACCGACGCCTTCGTCATCCAGGCGCACCCGGCCCCGCTGAACAACTGGCTAATGGAGCAGCTGATCATGATCGATTCGCTCAAGCGGGCCTCCGCCAAGCGCATCACCGTGGTCTCGCCCTTCTACCCCTACGCCCGCCAGGACAAGAAAGGCCGCGGCCGCGAGCCGATCTCCGCGCGTCTGGTCGCCGACCTGTACAAGACGGCCGGCGCCGACCGGATCATGAGCGTTGACCTGCACACCTCGCAGATCCAGGGCTTCTTCGACGGCCCCGTGGACCACCTGATGGCCATCCCGCTCCTCGCCGACTACATCCGCACCCGGGTGGGCTCGGACAACATCACGGTCGTCTCCCCGGACACCGGTCGCGTCCGCGTCGCCGAACAGTGGGCCGAGCGCCTCGGCGGCGCTCCGCTGGCCTTCGTGCACAAGAGCCGCGACCTCACGGTCCCCAACCAGGCGGTCTCCAAGACCGTCGTCGGCCAGATCGAAGGCCGCACCTGCGTGCTGATCGACGACATGATCGACACCGGCGGAACCATCTCCGGCGCCGTCCAGGTGCTCAAGAACGCCGGCGCCAAGGACGTCATCATCGCCGCCACCCATGCGGTGTTCTCCGACCCGGCGTCGCAGCGCCTCGCCGAATCCGGCGCCCGCGAAGTAGTGGTCACCAACACGCTGCCGATCTCCGCGAGCAAGCACTTCCCGCAGCTCACCGTGCTCTCCATCGCGCCGCTGATCGCCCGCGCGATCCGTGAAGTGTTCGACGACGGTTCCGTGACGAGCCTCTTCGACGGCAACGCGTAGCAGCCGCCCGGCCGGGCCCCGTTTTCGCGACGGGGCCCGGCACTGCTAAACTCGATCCGATACCTTGGCGAGGGAGAGCGCCGGCTGTGACAGCCGGACTGCTGGTCTCCGTAATCGACTGGGTCTGAATCTCCCTTCTGAGGGGCGGCCCGGCCGCCCGGCGTTGAAGGTCGCTGACAGACCTCCGCCCTTGCTGAACACCGTTCGTCCCAGAGGAGATTTCCATGGCTGAGCAGAAGCTCGCAGCAGAAGTACGCACCGAATTCGGCAAGGGTTTTGCCCGCCGCGCCCGCATGGCCAACCAGATCCCGGCTGTCATCTACGGCCACGGCGCCGAGCCGATCCACATCACCCTGCCGGCCAAGGCCACCACCCTGGCCGTCCGCACCGCCAACGCCCTGCTGTCCCTGGACATCAACGGTGAAGAGCACCTGGCCCTGGTCAAGGACATCCAGCGCAACCCGATCAAGCAGATCGTTGAGCACCTCGACCTGCTGACCGTCCGCAAGGGCGAAAAGGTCACCGTCGACGTCCCCGTGCACGTCACCGGCGATGTCGCCCCGGGCAACGTGCACAACCTCGAGATGACCACCATCTCGCTCGAGGCCGAGGCAACCCACCTGCCGACCGCCGTCGAGGTCAGCATCGAAGGCCGCGCCGCCGGCGAGCACATCCACGCCTCCGACGTCGTGCTGCCGAAGGGCACCGTCCTGCTGGCCGACGCCGACGCCCTGGTCGTGAACATCTCCGAGGCCGTTGAAATCGCCCTCGAAGAAGAAGAGACCACGGAAGAGGCTGCCCCGGCCGCCGAAGCCGCGGAAGGCGAAGAGTCCTCCGAGGCTGCAGCCGAGTAATTCCGGCGTATTCTCAGGTGGCCGGGTCCCGATGGGGCCCGGCCGCCGTCGTCTCCGCGCCCGCCGCCCTGCCCGACCCCCTGCCCGCCGCCCATGAGAAGGATGGACCCATGACCGACACCTGGCTGATCGTAGGCCTCGGCAATCCGGGCACCGAGTACGCCCACAACCGGCACAACGTCGGCCAGATGGTGCTCGATGAACTCTCGGCCCGGGTCGGCGGCGGTTTCAAGTCGCACAAGTCCCGCGCCCAGGTCCTCGAAGGCAGACTGGGCATCGGCGGCCCGCGGGTGGTGCTGGCCAAGCCGCTGAGTTACATGAATGTCTCCGGCGGCCCGGTCTCCGCGCTGGCGAAGTTCTATGACGTCGACCCCGCCCACGTCATTGCCGTCCACGACGAGATCGACATTCCTTTTAATACGGTCAAACTGAAGATCGGCGGCGGCGAAGGCGGCCACAACGGCCTCCGCGACATCTCCAAGGCGCTGGCCACCAAGGACTACCTGCGGGTCCGCGTCGGGGTGGGCCGGCCGCCGGGCCGGATGGACACCGCCGACTTTGTGCTGCGGGACTTCGCGACGGCGGAGAAGAAGGAACTGCCGTTCCTGATTGACACCGCTGCCGACGCCGTCGAGGCGTTGGTCCGCGACGGGCTGCAGGCCGCCCAGCAGAAGTTCCACCCCGCGAAGGCGACGTAGCAGGCGCCGTCGCTGGTTCCTTTCCAAGCGTCCGCTGTGCCGCTATGATCTGTCTACTCTCTTGTCGGGGGATAGGGTTACGCTACTTCTAGGCGGACGGAGACGGGTTTGCCGTCCGCAAAGCGGTACAAAGGAAACTAGATGTCGAGGGATTCGCTGGGCTGGGGGAATGTTTCCATTACATTGGCGCCCGCCGAAGATCAGCACGCCGCGGGGCCGGTGAACAGACACGCGTGGTCAGGACTGGCCCGCGGCGCAGACGCCGACCGTGTCCGGTCTGCCCTCACCGCGCCCGAGAGCATGGGCGTGGTCATCACCGGGGACCGCGGCGTCGGGAAATCCCTCGTCGGCCGCAGCGCCCTCGCCGGCTTCGGCCCCGACGTCTACAGCCTGCAGCTGCGCACCTCCGGCCCCGGCGCCGCCACCCCCTACGGCTGCCTCGCGTTCACCCTCGCCCGCCTCCCGCAGAGCTCGCTCGGCTCGCCGACGGCGATCCTGCACGGGATCACCTCGCTGATCCGCAACGACGCGGCGGGACGCAAGTGCGTGATCCTGGTGGACAATGCGGGCTCCCTCGACGAGCAAAGCACCGGGGTGCTGCTGAACCTGCTGCAGACCGGCACCGCCCGGCTGATCGCCACCGCGCAGCGCGCCACCGATCTTCCGCCGGACTTCTACTGGCTCATCACCTCCGGGCAGCTCGCCGAGGTCCGGCTCGCCGGCATGACCGAGATCGAAACCCGCGAGGTGCTCCAGGCGGCACTCGGGCACCGGGTGTCGACCGCCCTGGCCACCCAGATGCACGAGCTGGTCGGCGGCAGCCCCACCCTCCTGCAGGCCGTTGTCTCCGAGCAGATCGAACGCGGCAACCTCGTGCTCTCCGGTTCGGTCTGGACCCTTCTCGACGAGGTGGTGCTGGAGGGCAAAACCGCGCTGGAGGACATCGTCAGGGCGCGCTACGCCCGGGAGTCGCCCGAGGCGCGCGAGGTCATCGAGGTTCTCTCCTGCGCCCGCAGCATGTCGCTGTCGCGGCTGGCAAGAATGTACGGGCCGGGACTGATCGCGGACATGGAGGAGGCGGGGCAGATCGTCGTCGACCGCACCGACCGGCACTTCGTGACGCTCGGTGACCGGTACCTGGGCGACATCGTGCGGAACTGGCTCAGCGTGGAACGGCGGCTCGAACTGCGCGACAAGGTCCCCGGCCACCAGGTCCACCAACTCGGGGAACTGACCGTGGAGGACCTGCTCGCCTACGCGGCGTGGACCCACGACTGCCACGCCGAGCTGGCGCCTGCCCACGCACTGGCTGCCGCCCAGGCAGCCGTCCGCCTCTTCGACCCGAAATTCGCGCTCAAATGCGCCGGGAGCATCGCACCGGGCGACAGCGAATGGCCCGGGGGGCAGCTGCAGAAAGCCGCCGCGTACCTGCAGCTGGGCCTGCCGCTGCAGGCGATGTCCGCCCTCGACGACGTCACCGAGGCGCAGATCAATGCCCTCGCCCCCGAGGCCTTTGCCGAGCTGATCGCGGCCAAGGCTGACTGCATGGCCTGGCTGGAGGACCGCAGCGGGAAGGTCCCGGAGCTGATCCGGCAGGCCCGCCTGCGGCTGCAGGAGTTCCGCCGCGAAAAGGCGGACAGTGACCCCGACGCCGACGCCGACGCCGCGGCGCTGGCCCGCGCCGGCCTGTGCCTTGACCTCAGCGAGTTCAACTACCTGTCCTTCATCGGCGACTACGAGCCGATGATGGACCGGCTCGCCGCCGCATCGAGTGCCGATACTGACGCCATCGACCCGGTGCACCGGCTGCGCACCTCGATCATCCTGATGGAGGCCCTGTGCCTGACGGGCAAGGAACTGCAGGCCCGGGCGCTGATGCGGGACATCGGCGGACGGCTTGGTGAATGGGCCAACGTCCCGCGGATCAGGGAGAACTTCGCCTGGCGTTCCTTTAATGTCCTGCTGCTCTCCGGCCAGTGGCGCCAGAGCATCGACATGCTCAAGGACGCGAGCGGCCGCGCCGGGCACGGCCTGCACTCCGGCAGCGCCGCCACCGACCTCGCCGTCGGACTCGCCTACGTGTATGCCGGCCGCGGCTACCTGGCACTGGACCCGCTGCTGGCCGCGATCGCCCAGCTGGAAGTCAGGACCAGCCTGCACGCGCTGCGCCAGGCCTACGCCGCCACCGCCTTTGCCTACGCACAGATGGGGAACTCCGTGCAGGCCACCGTCTACCTGGAGCGTGCCCGGTCCGCGGATGGCCCGGCGCGCTTTGTCGTCAGCAGTTCGGCGGAGTTCTGCATGGACATGGCCTCCCGGTGGCTGGGCGACCCCGACGCGAAGGACCGGCTGGTCCACGCCGCCGAGCGGCACTTCCGGAACGGGCTCTACACCCTGGCCGGCATCAGTATGTTCGGCGCAACCGTCAACGGCACCGTCAAGGACTTCCAGTTCCTGGAGGAGATCGCCGCGCTGCGGGAGGGCCCGCTGGCGGAGCTGTCCCGGGTGGTGGCGGTCGGCAGCCGCAAAAAGGACGCCGTGACCATGCTCGAAGCGGCGGAGCTCGCCGCCGCCCTGGAGCTCGACGCCGTCCAGGCCAGGTGCGCGGCCCTCGCCTTCGATTTTGCCAAGGCCGCAGGGCTGGCCGGCAGCGCCACGGCAGCGCACAGCATGCTGGAATCCTTGTCCGACTCGGTCCCGGCCCTGCCGGTCGTTCCGCGCAACAAGGGTCCGCTGCTGACCGAGCGGGAGCGGCAAATCGCGGCGCTCGCTGGCAACGGGGTTTCCAACAAAGACATCGCCCTGGAAGTGGGCATCTCGGTTCGGACAGTGGAGGGGCACTTGTACCAGGTATTCACGAAGCTCGGAGTGTCCTCGCGGAGTGATCTGCTTGGACTCATCTAGGGTCCGCACAGCCGCAGCCGCAGCGGCAGCCGCTCCCGGCGAAGCCCGGCAGGGTGTCCTGGCCGGACGCTCGGAAGACCTCGCATCCGCGGTGGAGGCACTCCAGGGCGGCACGCACGGGGCCGTGCTGCTGCTCGGTGACCACGGAATCGGCAAATCGCAGCTGATGGAGGCCGTGGCCGAGGAGCTCCGCGGCCAGGTGACCCCGGTGCGTCTGCACGGCAGCCCGGCGCTGAGCCACGTGCCCTACGGCGTGCTCGCGCCGTTCATCGTGGACCTGCCCGTGGAGGACGCCACCTCCCAACTGGCCGTGCTCCGGACCTTTTGGAGCTACCTGGAAGGGCAACGGCGGACAACGCAGAAGCCGCTGCTGCTGATTGTCGACGATGCCCACGACCTGGACGAGGCAACGGCGGGGGTGCTGGTGGAACTCGCCGCCGCCGGCTGGGCCAAGCTGCTGGTGGGCGCGGCGGCCCGCCCTGGCCTGCCCGAGCCACTCCTGCAGCTCTGGTTCGAGGGCATCGCCGAACGCCACGACCTGCGCCCGCTCACCCGGGAGCAAACGACCGAAGCCTTGGCGCACCGGCTCGGGCGCCAGGTCCTGCCCAATGTCGCCGAGGTTCTGTGGGAGGCCTCCGGCGGCAACCCGCTGCTGCTGAGCTGCCTGGTGGACGACGCGATCAGCGACGGCACCCTGCTCCAGCGCAACGGGGTGTGGCTGCTCGCCCGGCCGCTGAACAGCCACGGCGAACGGCTCACCGACGTCGTCCGCCGCCAGCTGCTCCGGCGCCCCGCCGACGAACGCAAGGCACTGAACCTCGTGGCGCTGGCCGAGCCGGTGTCCAAGGCCCTGATCGAGGCCATGGTGGACGAATCCACCGTCGCGGGGCTGGTCGAACAGGAACTCCTCCGCATCTCCGAGGGGTCTGAGCCCGAACTGCGGCTCTGGCACACCGTCTACGGCGACACGCTGCGGAACCTGGTTTCCCCCGCACGCAGCCTGCAGCTCCGCCAGAGCCTGCTGCGGCTGATGGACCGGGAACCCGCCTCGGCCGAGGGGCTCCTGCGGCAGGTGAGCTGGTCGATGGAATGCGGCGTCGAGGTCGAAGACCGCCAGCTGCTCCGGGCCGCGATCCTGGCCGGCAGGCTCTTCGAAGACGAACTTGCCCGCAAGGCGGCCGCGCAGGTCAAGGACCCTGAACTGCAGATCACGGCCCGGGCGGTGATCGCCCGGACGTATTACAACACCTCCAACCACGCGGCGGCACGGGACATCCTGGAGGTGGATTTCGCCAAGGGACGCACCGTGGACAGCCTGCTGACGGGCTCGCTGCTGTGGGCGGCGGTCCTCTCCGCGCTCGGACACACCCCGGCGGACATCATGCAGCGCGCCGAGGCGCTGCTCCGCGCCGGCGAACGGCTGGCCGCGGACAACCCCGCCGACGCCGAGGGCATCCTCGCCGCGACGCGGGAGCGGGTGCGGACCATCCGCGCGATGGTCCTGGCCCTCGCCGGGGACGCGGACGCTGCCGGCGCGGCCGGTCCGGACGAGGGGCAGCCGCCGGCCAGTAACCTCGAGGGGGCCTTCGGGCTGGCGCTGGAAGCGGAACAACTGCTGGTTGCGGGGAAGCCGGAGAGCGCCTACACGGTGGCCGCCGCCGCCCTGCAGGCGGCCGGGACCGAACACGACGAACTGTACTTCCTCTCCGATTTCCTGGTGGTCCGCGCCGTCACGGCGGCGATCCACGGCGGGGACTGGAACGCCGCGGACAGCCTGCTCGAGGGCTTCGTGGCCGGGTTCGGGCCCAGCCTGATCACCTTCGGCGGCGGCGTCCACACCGCCGCCGGGATCGTGCTGCTCTACCAGGGCCGGGCCGCCGAGGCCAAACGCACGCTGCGGGCAGCCCTCGAAGCCCTGCGGCTGGCCGACCCCCAGCAGCTGTTCTCGCTGACCGCCGCGATGGCGTTTGCCGCCGCCGCCGACGCCGGCTTCACGGAAAAGGCCGCCGGGTTCCTGGCGGACTACGAATCCGCCCGCCCGCCCGTCTCCCGCTACCTGCGCGCCCTCGCCGCCATGGCCGTGGTGTACGGCAAGGCCCGGCTCGGCGGCTACCGCCGCGCGGCGGAGGAACTGCAACGGCTCGGAAACCCCGACGGCGACGGCAACACCGCGGGACTGGAGTTCGATTCGCTGACCCTCCGGCTGGCCCTCGGCGACACGGAGGCCGCGGTGCGGCTGCGCGAACTCAAACCAGAACTGGAAGGACGCCGGGCGGGGGCCATCTGCGGGTACGCCGCGGCGATCGGAACCGGGCTCCCCGGCGAGCTGCTCGACGCCGCCAAGACCTGCGAGGAAGCCGAACTGTGGGGCTTCGCAGCGCTGGCGTACGGTGACGCCGCCACTGCCTACCATGCCGCCGGAGACAGCCTGCGGGAGCGGATGGCCGCGGCCCAGCGGCAGCGGTGCCGTGATCGTGCCGACAGCGCTCCCGGGGATGAACCCGCCGGCCAGGACGACACCCTCGGGCTCTTGACCCGCCGGGAACGCGACATCGTGGCGCTGGCGGTCCGGGGCCTGAGCGACCGGCAGATCGCCGCCGATCTGCAGGTCTCCGTCCGCACCGTAGAGGGCCACCTGTACCGCAGCTACGCCAAGCTGAACGTCAAGGGGCGCGAGGAACTCCGCCGGATGGCCGAGGAGTAGGTGTTGCCTGCCCGGCCCCGGCGCACTACGGCCGGGAGCACTCGAAGTCCGTCGGTGACTACTTGGTCCGCGGTCCCGGGAGGCCGGCGGAATCCGAGTACAGCCGCGTAGGCACCCGCGCCGTACCCGCCTGGCAATCGAGTACTACTTACGGATGCCTTCGCCGCGGCCGGTCCCTAGCGTTGACCTATCACTGGTTAAACATTGATTGCGAAGGTCTCTCCCATGTTTCAGCAAGAAGCCGGCGTGCCCGCGGGCAGCGGCAAAACGGACGCGATTCCACCAGCGCAACGCCCCCCGCAGGGGCGGCAGGAAAAACCCTTTACCCGCCAGCACATCGTGGCGGACGTCCTTGAAACCCTGACCTCAGGATCGGGCTGCGGCGTCGTCCTGGTGGGGGAGCACGGGGCCGGAAAATCCTTCATCGCCCAGCGCACCCTTGAGCAACTCGGCGACGACTACCTGGTTGTCCAGGTCCGGGGCAGTTCCATTTCATCCAAACTCCCGTACGGCGCACTGAGTGTGCTGCTCAACGACCTCGACGCCTCCCATCTGGAACACCCGCTGATGGTGCTGCGCGGTCTCACCCAGCTCCTGCACGCCAAAGCCCAGGGGCGCGCCATTGTCCTGTTCGTGGACAACGCCCACGACCTGGATGACTTGTCCTGCATGATGGTCGCCCAGCTCAGCGCCGGTGGCCACGTGACCCTGCTGGCCGCGTGCGTTGACCTGCCCCATGTGGGCGGCGACATCATGGGGCTCTGGAAGGATGACCTGCTCCGCCGCGTGGACCTGGAGCCGTTCGATTTCGCCGAGACGGCCGCCACGCTGAACCAGGAATACGGCGGCCACTTTTCCCACACGGCTGCCCGCGCGCTCTGGAGTGCCAGCGGCGGAAACGCCCTGTTCCTGCATTCCCTGGCCCGGGAACAGATCAAGCTCGGCACGATCGTGCGGCAGGAGGGCGCATGGGTCCAGGGCGGCCGCTCCATCGCCCTGACGGGGGAAGTGCGCGATGTCGTCAAAGCGCGGCTGAACCGGCTCAGCCCCGGCCAGCGCGATGTTTTTGAACTCCTCTCCCTCGCCGGCGCGGTGCCGCTGCAGACGCTCATGCGGATCTTCAACCCGCAGGACATGGACAACCTGCAGGAGCGGGCGCTGATCCAGGTCAGCCACGACCACCCGCCCATGGTCAGCGTCGCCAACACGGTGACCGCCGCGATCGTCGCCAGCGTCGTCCCGCCGGGCCGCAGCGCCGAGCTCCGGCGCCGCCTGACCGCGGTGCTGGCCGATACTGACCCGGGCGAACCCACCGGCTCCGCCGACGTCGCGTGGGCCCTGGACTGCGGGGAACAGATCAGCTCCGCCACCGCCCTGGCCGCCGCCCACCTGGCCAACAACGCCTCGGATCCAACCTCGGCGCTGCGGTTTATCCACGAAATCGACGGCGGCGAGGCGCTCGCCGGAGTCGCCATCGAATCCGTGCACGCCCAGCTGGGGGTCAACAACGACGAATCCGCGCGGCGACTGCTCCATAACCTTGACAGCTCCGACGGCTCCGGCGGCGCCGGGCGCCCGCTGGCCGAGTGGGTTGCCCTGCAGCTGCTGCGGGTGGACCTGGACCTGCGCAGCGCCGCCACCGCGGCCGGTGCCCGGGCCAGGCTGGACGTGGTCCGCGACCGTCTCTACGGACCCGCCGCGGACGAGGCGGAGGGACTGGAGCCGGCCCGGGAACAGCTGCGGCTGGCCGAGGTGAAACTGGCAGCCTTCGAGGGCCGCTACGCCGACGTCCTGGCCGTGCAGGCCGGGATGGACACCGAGCTGGGAACCGAAACCGGGCTCCTGACCGCCAGCATCTTCTGCGAGGCGATGTCCGTCACCGGCAACGTCCTTGGGGCCATGGCCCTGGGCAAGCAGGTCGTAGCCGCGGCCTCCACCGTGCCGATGTCCGACCGGGCCGTCCGTGAGATCAGGGGGAGGTTCCTGCTGCTGATGTTGCTCTCGGCGAAGTTCCGCGAGGCGTCAGCCTTCCTCACGGCCACGTCGGGCACCGCCGAGCCGCAGACGCGCCTCGGCGGGATGTTCGAGATCGTCCAAGGCGTGATCGACCTGCACGCCGGCAACCTGGAGGCCGCCGGCCCGTGGCTCGAGGCCGGGATGTGGCAGTTGCGGATGCAGGACCCCGATGCCCTGTCCGGACTGGCCACGGCGGCCTGCGCCTACGCCGCCGGACTCGCCGGGGACGAGGAACGGGCCAGCCTGCTGCTCGCCGAGGCGGGACAGCCCCAGCTGGCCAGCCCCTGGCTGGTGGACCGGATGACCCGGTACTTCGAACTGTGCGCGCTGGCCGAACTCGGCCAGCGGCCCGCGGCGATCCGCAGCCTCGTCACCGATTCGGACGCCGACGCCGACGCCGGCGCCACGGCCACCGCGCTGCTCTTCCTGTCCGCCGCGGCCAGGCTCGGGGACCGGCAGCTGTGCCAGAAGCTCGCCGGCCTCGCCGGCCGGGTGACCGGGCAGTTCGCCCTGCTCTGCCTGCGGCTGGCCGACGGTGTGAAGGACTGCGCCAGCGAGCAGCTGCTGGCCGTTGCCAGGGACGCCGACGCCTCGGGGAACGCGGTGTTCGCCCGGGATGTGGCCCGCCGCGCCGTCTACTGCGCCAACGAAGCCGGAAACCGGATTGCGCTCCGTGTCTCCCAACGCACCGAACAGTCCCTGGACGACCGGTTCGGCAGCCCGAAAAACGGCCTTCACTCGCTGACCACCTCCACCCTGACCGCCCGGGAGTGCGAAGTCGCCGTCCGGGCCGCCGCCGGAATCTCGAACCGCAAGATCGCCGAACAGATGCACGTCTCGGTCCGCACAGTCGAGGGCCACCTGTACCAGGTGTACGCAAAACTCCATGTCGCCAGCCGATCGGAGCTCAAAGATGTCATCTCGGGACCGGCGGCCAGCGCCCGCATCGGTTGACCCGCGCGGGGCCCTCCGCGGCCCCGGACGCGGTCCACGGCGGCGGGAGTGGCCCTGAGTGGAAAGCCTGACTGATGCCGCGACCCTGATCGGCCGGTCCGGCGTCGTCAAAGAGGTGGTGCGCTGCCTCCGCGACGAGGGCAGGGCCGGGGCTCTGATTGTCGGCAGCTCCGGGTCCGGCAAAACCGCCGTCGTCAAGGCCGTCCTGGCGGAACTGCACCCCCACGGAACGGTGATCAGGCTCGCGGCCACCCCGGCGCTCGCCGCCGTCCCGTTCGGTGCCCTCACCCCCTACCTTGCGGGCCTCCCGGCCCACGACCTCGACTCCTACACGGCCGTGCTGGGCGCCGTCACCGCCAGCCTGAGGGCCGAGCCGACGCTGGCGCTGTTCGTGGTTGACGACGCTCAAAGCCTGGACCGGGGGACCGTCCAGCTCATCGCGCAGGCGGTAGCCACCGGCGCGGCCCGGCTGCTCGCCACCTGCCGTCCCGGGCCGCTGATCCCCGAGGAGTTCCTGGCCCTGTGGGATGACGGCATCATCGCGAAGTTCGACCTGGCGCCGCTCAGCCGCGCCGAGGTGCATCAGCTCTGCGAACAAGTGCTGCGGGCCGAGGTGTCCCCCTGGGTGAGCGAACTCTTCGCCAAACTGACCGAGGGCAACCCGTTTATGCTGATGTCCCTGATCGAGCACGCCCGCGCCACCGGAGCCATCGGCCAGCGCCGCGGCGCGTGGTTCCTCCTGGCTCCGCCCGAGCTGGGCGACGTTCCGGCCGCGGACCTGCTGGACCACCAGGTCCGCTCCATGTCCCCGGAGGAAAAGACGGCCGCAGCGATCGTCGCCCTGGCCGGGCCGCTCTCGCTCGGCCAGATCCTCAGGTTCAGCAGCCCCCGGGCCGTCGACGCGCTCGAGATGGCCGGGATCATCACCGTCTCGCGGGACCGCGACCGGATCGTCAGGCCCGCCAGCCCGCTCATCGGCGAGATCATCCGCCGCCGTGTCCCCGCAGGCCGGAGCGCCAGTCTCCGGGCCAGCCTGCTGGCGCTGCCGTGGGCGGGCACGGTGCACCCGGACGCCTTCCTGAACCAGCTGCGCTGGTCTCTGGACTCGGGCGCGGACGTCCCGGACCCGGAGCTGCTCCGGGCGGCGACGGCGGCGAACATCGACCTGGATGCCGCGACGGCGCTGCGGGCCGCGGGCGCCATCCGGGAGGACAGCTTCCTGCCGGAGGGCCGGATCCAACTGGCCTACGCCAACTACATCCTGGGCCGGCGCGAGGCGTCGGCCGGCTACCTCGAGGCCGCGCAGCCTGTGCGCTACGGCCGGGCCTCGTATCTTGCCGCCCTCCTGGCCGCCCGGCTCGGGCCCCTCGCCGCTGCCCTTGACCTTCCGCGCGACGCCGGCAGCGGTGAAGCGGAAACCGGCGGTCCCGATCAGCTGCGCTGGGGTGGCCCGGCCGTGGGCCTGGCCACCGGCCTGCTGCTGGAGCGTTGGGACGGCCGCACCGCCGAACTGAAGGAGCGGCTGCAGGGGCTGGCCGCCGCTGCGGAGGGCAACCCGGAAATCCGGCTCCCGGCGGTGTCCCGCCTGGCGGAGGTGCTGACCGCGCAGGGCCGGGTGCTGGCGGGACTCGGCATCGACCGGGAAGCGTGGCACGGGGTACAGGGCACCGGCCTGGCTCTGCCGCTGGTTTATGAGGACGTACTGGCCCGGCACTGCCTGAACCTGATCCGCGCCGGCGAATGGGAGGAACTCGCCTCCGCCCTGGACGACTACACCGCCGTCCTGTCGCCCCGCCTGCTGTACAGCGGGGGCATGCTGCACGTGATGCGCGGCTACTCCAGGCTGCGTCAGGGCCGGATCCCGGAGAGCCACGCCGAGCTGCTGCTGGGGGTGGAAGAACTCCGGATCGCCGACCCCTGGGAACTGCTTGCCTTCGCGCACGCCGTGGCAGCCTACGCCGCCGCCGCGGCCGGGCACCCCGGTGACGCGGCGGAGCAGACGCTGGCTTTCCGCAGCACCGGGTACCGTGAGCCGGCGACGCTCCGGCTCCTCGCGGAGGCCTACTGCGCTGCCGCGGAGGTCGCCTCCGGTCAAGTTCCCGGCGACGGCCGCCGGGAACTTGACCGGCTCGCCGCCGAGGCACAGCGGCAGGGGCTGCGGGCCGTGGAAACGGACATCAGGCGGCTCGCGCTGCGCGGCGGGGACACCGGGGCCGCGGAGGCCCTGGCGGCCAGCAGCGGCGCCGTGGAGGGCCCGGAGGCGGGCCTGCTGCGGGACTACGCGCTCGCCGTCGCCGCCTCTGACTCGAACCGGCTGATGGCGCTCAGCGACCAGGCCCTGAGCGCCGGTTACCTGCTCTTGGCGCTCGAAGCCGCCCAGCAGGCCGCGCACCTGCTCGAACATGACCCGGACAAATGGAAACTCACCGCGGTCCAGCGCAAGGTGCACCACCGCATGGTCGCCGCCGGCATGTCGGGGCAGATGAACATCGTCCGCGGCGAGCACTACGCCGACCTCACCGCCCGCGAAACCGAGATCCTGAAGCTGGTGGCCGGCGGGGCCACGAACGCCGAAATCGCCGCCCGCCTGACCCTGTCCCAGCGGACCGTCGAAGGTCACCTGTACCGCATCTTCGGCAAGCTCGGCGTCAGCCGCCGCGGCGAGCTGATGGACATCCAGCGCGATCTTCCGCTGCCGTGAGCGCGGCGGGGCAGGCACCGGCAGGGCGCGAGTGCGCCATTCAAGGGTTTTTCGCTGGTGCCACGGGGGATCCCGCGTATCTACTGCGTGACCCGGGCGCCCCCCGGGAGTATGCCTAAGTAGTTCGCCGGAGTCGACCTCAAGAGAAGTCGGGTAACCCCTACTCGTGTGCAGATGAGGCCCCCGCGATTGACTTAAGTCAGTCCCAGGAACGACTCACAAAGGTCTCAAAATGAGTAACTACAGGGCGGTATTCGACTGCGGGCAGCGCCCGCGGAGGAGCAAGGCCACAAGCCTGAGCTCCAGCGCCGCAATTGCCAGAGCCACCAGCAACGGTGGCCGCGTCGACACCTCCCATATCCGAACTCCTTCATTGGAACCGTACGGTGCCCCAGCCGGCAGCCGTACCCCAAAGACGGAGCCGGCGGCGTCAGAGCCTTCTGAGACCGAGGCTCTCCCCCCAGCCGCCGCCGGCTCCCTTAAACGGTCTGCACCACTGAGAGATGTGGAATTGCCGTGAGCGCGGTAGACGAACACCGCGCCGGCTACAGAAAAAGAGGCAGTCGTTGGAATCGACGCCCCGCCCGGGTCCTAAGGCCCGCAGGCGGGGCGTTTGATCACCCCGCAACCGCGGGGCGGCAACCTGCAGCGGCCCGGCCCGTGGACTCGGGAATGTCCTGGGCGCGGCGCTACCGCCGCTGGCTGCGGTTCACCGACATCACCATCGTGACCAGTGCGGTTGCCGTGGCCTACGCGGTCCGCCTCGACGCCGAGGGCGTGCTCGCCCGGACCCCCGCAGTCAGCACCTACGTTTCGCTCAGCATCGCCATCCTCCTGGCCTGGATCGTCGCCCTCGAAGTGCACCGCACCCGGGAGGAGACCGTCCTCGGGGTCGGGGCCGAGGAATACAAGCGGGTCATGGATGCCACCGTGGGGGTCTTCGGTGGCATCGCCATCGTGGTCCTGCTGCTGGGAATCGATGTGGTGCGCAGCCACTTCGCGATCGCCCTCCCAGCCGGTTCGCTGCTGCTCCTGCTGAGCCGGTGGCGGTGGCGGGCCTGGCTGAACCGCCAGCGCAACTTCGGCCACTACCTCTCCAAAGTGATTGTGGTGGGCGAACCCGCCGACGTCGAATACGTCATCCGCCAGTTCGGCAAGGTGTCCGGTGCCGCCTACGAAGTGGTGGGGGCGGCCCTGCCGGCCGGCTACACCGCTAGCCACCTGCAGATTTCCGCGACCCGGGTGCCCGTGCTCTGCGATGTCGACTCGGTGGCCGGGAAGGTCACGGAGACCGGGGCCGACGCCGTCGTCGTCGCCGGACAGCTGCACGGCGGAAGCCGGGCGATCCGCCAGCTCGGCTGGGCTCTGGAGGGCACGCACGCCAGCCTGGTCCTGGCCGCCAGCCTGACCGACGTCGCCGGTCCCCGGATCCACTGGCGGCCCGTCGAGGGCCTGCCGCTGATGCACGTGGAGCTGCCGGAGTTCAGCGGCGGCAAACACACGCTCAAACGCCTCGTCGACGTGGTTGCCTCGGCCGCGGCGCTGCTGCTCCTCTCGCCCCTGCTGTGCATCCTGGCCTGGGTGATCGCCCGTGACAGCAAGGGTCCGGTCTTCTTCCAGCAGGAGCGGGTCGGCCGCAACGGCGAACGGTTCAAGATGATCAAGTTCCGCTCCATGGTGGTGACCGCGGAGGATGACCTGGCGCTGCTCAGGGAGCTGAACGAGGGGGCCGGCCTGCTGTTCAAAATGAAGCAGGATCCGCGGGTCACCAAGTGCGGACGCTGGCTCCGGAAGTATTCGCTCGATGAGCTGCCGCAGTTCTGGAACGTGCTCAAGGGGGACATGAGCCTGGTGGGGCCGCGTCCGCAGCTGCCCTGCGAGGTGGAGGGCTACGAGGGCGACGTGACCCGCCGGCTGCTGATCAAACCCGGCATCACCGGGCTGTGGCAGGTGAACGGCCGGTCAAATCTTGGCTGGGAAGAGAGTGTCCGCTGGGACCTCTACTACGTGGAGAACTGGTCGTTGACCGGAGACATCATGATCCTCTGGCGAACCGTCAAGGTCATCCTGAACCCGGTGGGGGCTTACTAAACGCTGGTGAGGGCCGGCGGTGAATTGAAAGGGCAGGAAATGGGTCTCAGAATCGGTTACGCGCCGGGGGCGTTCGATTTGTTCCACATCGGGCATCTCAACATCCTCAAGCACGCCCGGAGCCAGTGCGACTTCCTGGTCGCCGGGGTCGTCTCGGACGAAATGCTGGAACAGGCCAAGGGCCGGCTGCCCGTGATCCCGCTGGCCGAGCGGATGGAGATTGTCGCCAGCATCGGCTACGTGGACAAGGTCTACGCCGAAACCGTCCCGGACAAGCTCCAGGTCTGGGAGGAACTGCGGTTCAACGTCTTTTTCAAGGGCGACGACTGGAAGGGCACCCCCAAGGGCGACAGGCTGGAAGCGGCGTTCCGGGCGGTCGGCGTCGACGTTGTCTTCTTCCCGTACACCGTGCAGACGTCCAGCTCCGCCCTGCGCACCGCCCTCGAACTGATCAACCGTTCCCCCGAACCCGGGCACCGGCTCCACGGGGTGCGGCTGTGAGCGGGCTGCACATCGCGATGGTCGGAACGCGCGGTGTCCCGGCCCGGTACGGCGGATTCGAGACGGCCATCGAGGAAATCGGCCAGCGGCTCGTGCAGCGCGGCCACCGCGTCACCGTCTACTGCCGTGAGACGGGCGGCGGCGACCGGCCGGACCGGCACCTCGGGATGGACCTGGTGCACCTGCCGGCGCTGCGCAAACGGTCCCTGGAGACCCTCAGCCACACTGGGCTGTCCGTCGCCCACCTGCTCCGGCACCGGCCGGACGCCGCCATCGTCTTCAACGCGGCCAACGCCCCCTACCTGCCCGCGATCAAGGCCGCCGGCATCCCCGTGGCCACCCACGTCGACGGGCTGGAATGGAAGCGCGCCAAGTGGGGCAGGGCGGGCCGGAATTACTACCAGCTCGTTGAACGGCTCGCGGTCCGGTGGTCCGACGCGCTGATCGCCGACGCGGTCAGCATCCAGGACTACTACCGGGAGAAGTTCGACGCCGACACGGTGTACCTGGCCTACGGGGCGCCGATCCAGGCAGACGCCGGCTCGGACAGGCTCCCGGAACTGGGCCTGGCGCCGCGCGGCTACCACCTCGTCGTCGCCCGCTTCGAGCCCGAAAACCACGTCCACCTCATCGTCGAAGGGTTCGCCCGGAGCGCCGCCCGGCTGCCGCTCGTCGTCGTCGGCTCCGCACCCTACTCGGACCGGTACACCCGCGAGGTCCACGCCCTCGGCGACGAGAGGGTCCGCTTTGTCGGCGGCGTCTGGGACCAGACGCTGCTGGACCAGCTGTACGCAAACGCGCTGGTGTACTGGCACGGGCACTCCGTCGGCGGCACCAACCCCTCGCTGCTGCGGGCCCTCGGGTCCGGCACGGCCACCAACGCGTTCGACGTCGGGTTCAACCGCGAGGTGCTCGAGACCGCCGGCCGGTACTTCGCCGGCCCTGCCGACGTCGCCCGGCTGGTGGACGAGGCCGAGGCCCCCGGTTCCGACGCCGAGGACCGCGGCCGGCACGCGCAGCAGCTGGCCCGCCGGTACAACTGGGGCGACGTCGCGGCCGGTTACGAACAACTCTGCGAGACGCTCCTGGGCCGCCGGACGCGGACCGCCCGGACGCGTCCCGAAGCGGGCGCCGGGGACCGGCGGCGGGCGCCGCGTCGCAGCCTGGGGGCCGGACAATGACCGCCGTCGATCCGGGCATCGGGGCGGCCGCCCCGGCCAGCACCGGCTACCGGGACACCGTGAAGCGGCTCGCCGCGGCGCAGAAGACGGCGGCCCGCGGGGCTCCGGCGTACTCCCGCTACGTCAACCGCCGGCTGGGCCGGCTGCTGGCCGCGGTGGCCCTGCATGCCGGGCTGGGGCCCAACACCGTCACGGCGGTCAGCGCGGTCTTCACCTTTTCGGGGATCGCCCTGTTGATGATGTTCCCGCCGTCCGGAGCCCTGGGGATCGGGGTGGCCCTGCTGCTGGTGGTCGGCTACGCCCTGGACTCGGCCGACGGACAGGTCGCACGGATGCAGGGCAGCGGATCGGCTGCGGGGGAGTGGCTGGACCACATGGTGGACGCGGTGAAAACCTCCGCCCTTCCGCTGGCGCTCGCCGTCGGGCTGTACCGCTTCGGCACCGTGGACCGGCGCTGGCTGCTGGTTCCGCTAGCCGCCGCCGTCATCTCGGCCGTGCTGTTCTTCAGCATGATCCTCACCGAGCAGTTGCGCCGCCAGCGGGGCCTGGTCTCCATGGCCGCCCCCGGCCGCCGGTCCTGGCTCCGCTCGGTGCTGGTGGTCCCGATGGACTACGGGGTCCTCTGCCTCTGCTTTGCCTTCTACGGCGTGGTCCCGCTCTTCCTCGCCCTCTACACCCTGATCGTCGCCGCAACGGCAGGCTTCCTGCTGCTGGCATCCATCAAGTGGTTCCGAGAAATCTCCGCCTTCCCGCCGGCGCCCGGCCGGGCGGGCCGGCACAGCCTCACGGAACCGTCCGCACCAACCGGCAACACCACTGGAACTGGGGTCCCGCAATGAACACCGCACACCACGGGCCAGGAGCCCACAGCGCCGGCCGGCGCCGGCGCCTGCTCGCCACCTCGATCGGCATTTCCGCACTGCTCGCCCTGGGCGGCACCGTCTGGGCCACGGGCCAGGACACCGTCGCCCGGGCGGCAGGGGAGCGGCCCGGCCAGGACACCGTTGCCCGGCCCGCCGGCCCGAAACCGGAGACGGCGGGCCCGGCCGGCCCCGCAGCGGCCAAGGCCGCCGCGACAGGGGCACCGGCGGCCACCACCGAGGCCGGATCCGCGCCGGCCCCGGCGCCCGCCGAAGCCAGGCCCGATCCGAGCCCGGTGGACCGCCAGGGCAAGTCCGAGCAGCAGCTCGCCGAAATACCGCAGCCCACCGCCGCCCCCGTGGATCTGAAGGACAAGAAAGCGGTCAAGGGCGGCGTCTCGGCGTCCATCACGGACGTCCAGTCCGTTCAGGGCGAGGCGAAGGGCATCGGTGAAATCGCCGGCCCGGCCGTGCGTTTCAAGGTCACCGTGACCAACAGCACCGCGGGGACCATCTCCCTGGACTCCGCCGTCGTTGACGTGACGTTCGGCCGGGACGACGAACCGGCCGGCGCCCTGAGCGGCCCGGACACGGCCGCCTTCCCGTCCCTGGTGGCGCCCGGGACCAGCGGCGTCGGCGTGTTCGTCTTCGCGGTGCCGCTGGATGCCCGCGACAACGTCAAGATCCATCTCAACCTTGAGGCCGAGACGCCGGTGGCGACGTTTGCGGGCAAGGTCCCGGCCTGAGCCGACCCGGCCGACGCATCAGAACTGACCGTTGAATCACAGGAAAGGATCCAGGCCATGGCAACACAACTGGACAGCCTGCCATCGCTTCTGCTGGTCCGGACCACGGCCCGGCGGGGAAGGAAAGCGGCGAAGCGGCTCCGGGCCGCCGCCGCCCTCGGGTACCTGCGGCTCCGCAACCGGCTGCTCCGCCGCCCGGCCACCGGCACCGCGCCCGTCGTGGTCTCCATGACGACGCACGGGGCAAGGCTGAAGTCCGTGGCGGCCGCGCTCGAATCGATTGCGCGCGGCAGCACCAGGCCGCAACGGCTGTTGCTGTGGCTGCAGACGCCCGAGCAGCTAAGGAACGCTCCGGCCGCCCTGCGCCGGCTCGAACGCCGGGGCGTGGAAATCATGTTCAGCCCGGACTACGGCCCCCACACCAAGTACTACCCGTACGTTGCCTCGGTGGAACGGCACACCGTGCCGCTCGTGACCGCCGACGACGACATCATCTACCCGCGGAACTGGCTGGCGCTGCTCGCCGACGCCAACCGCCGGCACCCGGATGCCGTCTGCGGGCACTGGATCAGCATCATCGGCCCCTCCGTGGACGGGATAGCCGACTACGCCACCTGGGCGCGGGCCCGGGACACCGCCGCCCGGACGGCCAATTTCGCCGTCGGCGTCTCCGGGGTCATCTACCCTCCGGCGATGCTCCAGGCGCTGAGAGGGCACGGCACCGGTTTCGCCGCCGCCTGCCCGGGCGCCGACGACATCTGGCTCAAGTGGGTGGCCCTGCGCGCCGGGATACCGGTCCGTCAGGTCCGCCCGGCGCCTCGGCACTTCCCAATGATCCCGGGAAGCCAGGGCGAAGCACTGATGACAACGAATGTCGGCGAAAGCCGAAACGACCACTGGATCCGAGGCCTCTTCACGGCCGAAGACGTGGCTGTGCTGACCAGCAGCGCCGCCAGACACCGAATGGACTAGAGGGGAAGCACATGTTCCGGAACGCCACGCTGGGGAGCGCTCAGACGAAAGCTGCGGGGTTTGCGCCCTACCCGGCGCCGGGAGGCGCCGTATGGAATCAACTACAACGACTGCTGGCGGTGTTGCTCGGCACGGCGCTGGCGCTCTCACTGGTACTGGTGGGCGCCCCGCCGTCATCCGCAGACACTGCGCCGGCCGATCCGGCCAGCCCGTCCACGCCGGTCACGGTCTCCGCCGACGCGCTTCCCACCGTGCAGATTGACGGTGTCGTCTGGCAGCAGACCGTCATCGGGGACACAGTATATGCGGTGGGGAAGTTCGCTACCGCACGGCCCGCCGGCGCACCCACAGGCACCCAGACGACCCCGCGCGCGAACATCCTCGCCTACAGCCTGAGCACCGGCGAGCTGATCACAGGGTTCACGGCATCTTTGAACAACCAGGCCCTCGCCGTCGCCGCCTCGCCGGACGGCGGCAGGCTCTACGTTGGCGGAGAATTCACCGAGGCCAACGGCCAGCCAGCCAGCAGGGTTGTGGCCTTGGACCCGAAGACCGGCGCCACCATCTCCGGATGGGCCCCGCAGATGTCGTCGACTGTCCGGGCCATCGTGGCCACCTCCGGGACGGTCTACCTAGGCGGCCTGTTCAGCACCGTAGGGTCCACCTCGCGGTCCAAGCTGGCCGCCGTCCGGGCCAGCAACGGTACGCTGCTGCCATGGAAGCCGATCGCCGCCGGCGGCCGGGTCGACGCGCTCGTTCTCTCCCCCGACGGGAGCAAGCTGGTCGTGGGCGGCATGTTCACTACCCTGAACGGCAGCGACAGGCCCGGCTTCGGACTCGGCGCCGTCGACGCCCTCACGGGGGCCAGCATTCCGACGCCTGCCAACGACGTAGTCCGCAACGCCGGCCTCGCGGCCGGCGTCACCTCGCTGTCCAGCGATGGGACGAGCTGGTACGGGACGGCCTATATCCACTTCGGTAACAATGGAAAGGGAACCTTGGAGGGTTCCTTTGCCGCGAACTGGTCCGACCTGGGGGTGAAATGGATTGACGACTGCCACGGTGACTCCTACAGCATGTTCGCAAACGACACCGCGGTATACAAGGCCGGCCACTCGCATTACTGCGGGAACCTGGCCGGCTTCCCGGAGACGGCGCCCCGCGCTTGGCACCGGGGGCTGGCTTATAGCAAGGAGGCCACCGGGACGTTGACGAATGACGCGCACGGGTATCCGAGCCTCACGGGCAAACCGGCCCCGTCGCTGCTGGCCTGGTACCCGGACCTGGACACGGGCACTGCCACCGGTCAGGATCAGGGGCCCTGGTCCGTGACCGGCAACGGCAACTACGTGGCGATGGGCGGCGAGTTCAAGAACGTCAACCTCAACGGACAGCAGGGCCTGGTCCGCTTCGCCCGAAGCAGTATCGCCCCGAACCAGCGCGGGCCCCGGGTCACCGGCGCGAACCTGACGCCCACCCTGTCCAGCCCGACCGCCGGCACCGTCCGGGTCCGCTGGCAGGCCAACTGGGACCAGGACAACGAGAACCTGGTCTACGAGGTCCGGCGCAACGGCGCCGTGATCGCGACCATCAACCAGGCATCCACCTTCTGGCGGCGGCCCGGGATGAGCTACCTGGACACCTCCCGGGTGCCGGGCCAGAGCTACACCTACCGCATCTTCGTCCGGGATCCTTTCGGCAACGAAGCCCGCAGCGACAACGCCACCATTACCGTGCCGGGCTCCGTGGCATCGCCGGGCAACTACGCCCAGCAGGTCCTGGCAGACAAGCCCGGAAACTACTGGCGGCTCGGAGACGGCGCCGGTTCCACGGCCGTGGACCTGGCCGGCAACGATGACCTGCAACTTCAGCCCGGTGCCGGCTTCGGCGCCACCGGCGCCCTGAACAGCGACGCGGACACCGCCATCAGCCTCAACGGAAGCCCGGACGCGGTCGCGAGCAACCCGACCCTGGCCGCCCGGCCCAACATCTTCAGCACCGAGGCGTGGATCCGCACCGACTCCACCGCGGGCGGGCAGATCATCGGCTACGGGAACAGCCCGGCAGACCTCTCGGCCGACCTGGACCGGACCGTGTACATGGACCCCGCCGGGCGCATCTTCTTCGGCGTCCGGCCCGGCGGCAGTGCCGGCACCCGCATCGCCATCAACTCGACGGCGACCTTCAACGACAACCAGTGGCACCATGTTGTCGCCTCGCTCGGCGCCGACGGGATGAAGCTCACCATCGACGGGGTCACCGTTGCGAACCGGGCGGCCACCACCACCGCCTGGCCGTTCGACGGGTACTGGCGGGTCGGCGGCGACAGCCTCACCGGCTGGCCCAACTGGCCCACGGTGCCCAAGGGCCAGCCGCCCTACAGCAGCTTCCTCAGCGGGCAGATCGACGACGTCGCGCTCTACCCCACGGTGCTTCCGCTAGCCCGGATCCAGGCCCACTACGTGGCCTCCGGCCGCACCGTGAACGCGCCGCCGTCCCCGCCGGTGGCGGCCTTCACCTCCGTCGTGAGCGGCCTGACCGCAACGGTGGACGCCAGCACCTCCTCCGACGCCAACGGACCCATCGCCGGCTACGCCTGGGACTTCGGCGACGGTTCCAGCGGAACCGGGGTAACCGCGGAGCACAGCTACGCGGCCACCGGCAGCTACAACGTGCGGCTGACGGTGACGGACAACTCCGGCAGCACCGCGAGCGTGACGAACACCGTCACGGTCACCGCGCCGCCGCCCAACAAGCCCCCGACGGCCGCCTTCACCTCGGCCGTGAACAACCTGACGGCCGCCTTCGACGCCGCCGGCTCCGCGGATGCCGACGGCACCATCAGCGGCTACGCCTGGGACTTCGGGGACGGCGGCACCGGAACCGGCACCACCGCATCGCACAGCTACGCCGCGGCGGGCAGCTACCAGGTGACCCTCACGGTGACGGACGACGACGGCGCCACCGGCCAGCTCACCCGCACCGTCACAGTCACGGCCCCGCCGGCCGACACCGTGGTGGCCGCCGACGCATTCGGCCGGACCGCCACCGGTGGCTTTGGCACCGCGGACGTCGGCGGAGCCTGGACCGTGGCCGGCGGCGGCAGCAACTTCTCCGTTGCCAACGGAGCGGGAGCGGCCACGATCGGCACCGCCGGAGCCAGCAGGTACGCGTACCTGAACGGCGTCGCGACGGCAGCCTACGACGGCCGGATCACCGTCTCGGCCGACAAGGTCCCCAACGGCGGCGGCATGTTCGCCACGCTGGTGGGCCGGCGGGCCAACAACAACGAGTACCGGGCCAAGATCAAGGTGGCCGCCAACGGCGCCGTCTCGCTCTACCTGACCAAGGTGGTGGCCGGCGCCGAAACGACCATCGCCGGGCCGTTGGCCGTGGGCGGGCTGACCTTGGCGGCCAACGACCCGGTGATCATCCGGCTCAAGCTGGACGGCACCGCGCCGACCGCGGTCAGCGGCAAGGTCTGGCGCGCTTCGGCGGCCGAGCCCGCCGCCTGGCAGCTGACTGTCAGCGACGCGACGGCCGCCCTGCAGGCCGCGGGCGCCGCCGGCGCCGGCGGCTACGTCTCCGGTTCCTCCACCAACCTGCCGGTGGTCCTGCGGCTGGACAACCTGAACATCACCGCCGGCGGCGCGGCCCCCGCCCCCAACGCGGCCCCGGCGGCGGCCTTCAGCTCCACCGCCACGGGCCTGCAGGCCAGTTTCGACGGCAGCGGCTCCACCGACACCGACGGGACCGTGGCCGGGTACGCCTGGAACTTCGGCGACGGCGCCACCGGAAGCGGCGCCACGGCCTCGCACGGCTACGCGGCCGCCGGGACCTACCAGGTGACGCTCACGGTTACCGACAACGCCGGTGCCACCGGCACCGTCACCCGGGCCGTCACCGTCGGCGGGAACCCCCCGGCGGGCCTGCTCGCGGCGGACACGTTTGGGCGTGACCTCGTGGGCAGCTGGGGATCCGCAGACACCGGCGGCGCCTGGACGTTGGCCGGTACGGCCGCCAATTACACGGTGGCCGGCGGCGCGGGCATCATCACCACCCGCTCCGGCGGGATCGCCCGGCTGGCCACCCTGGCCGGTGTCTCCGCCACCGCGACCGACCTCTCGGTGAAGGTCTCGCAGGACAAGATCGCCACCGGCGGCGGCACCTACGTCGGTGCGGTCGGGCGTAAGGTCGGCGACGACGAATACCGGGCCAAGCTGCGGATCGCGGCGACCGGGGCGGCGACGCTCTTCCTGACCCGGGTGTCCGGCGGCACGGAGACGACGCTGCAGTCCGCCGCGGTGGCCGGCTTGACGGTGGCCGCGAACGACCAGCTCCGGCTTAGGGTGCAGGTCACCGGAACCAACCCCACCACGGTGCGGGCCAAGATCTGGCGGGACGGGGCGGCCGAGCCGGCCACCTGGGGGCTGACGGCAACGGATTCGACGCCGTCACTGCAGGCGGCCGGCGGCATCGGCCTGCTGAGCTACCTCTGGAGTACCGCCACCAACGCGCCGGTGGCCGTCAGGTTCGACGAGTTGTCCGTGGCCAGGCCGTAGCGGGAGGGAGCTGATGATCCGGGGCCGATGACGGCGGCGGGGGAGCCGCCGTCATCGGCCCCGTTTGTACAACGCCGCTTCGCGAAGCGGCACGCTGGGCGTTGCTCAGAACGCCGTTCGATGCCGGGGTCCGGCGCCGGGGGCGGCAGCCGCCGTCCCCGGCCACTGAGCTGAGGAATGCCATGAACTGTTCCTGGAGGAATTGGGGCCTGCCGCGGCAGGGCCCCCACGGAGTGCCGCGTCGCGCCACCGGCCGTCGCCGTGCGGGCGGCCGGCGCCCGCGGAGCCTGGCCGCCGCATCGAGCGCGGCGCTGGCCGCCGCGCTCGTCCTAGCGGGCGCCCTTCCCGCCTCCGCGGACACTGCGCCTCTTGATCCGGCGGACCCGGCCACCCCGGTCACCGTCTCCGCGGACGCTCTGCCCACGGTGCAGATTGACGGCGTCGTCTGGCAGCAGACCATCATCGGCGACACCGTGTATGCGGTGGGCAAATTTGACACCGCCAGGCCGGCCGGGGCCGCCGCAGGAACCCAGACCACCGAGCGCAAGAACATCCTGGCTTACAGCCTGAGCACCGGGCAGCTGCTTACCGGGTTCACGGCCTCGCTGAACGCCCAGGCCCTGGCCGTCGCTGCCTCGCCGGACGGCAGCAGGCTCTACGTCGGCGGGGACTTCACCGAGGCCAACGGCCAGCCTGCCAGCAAGGTGGTGGCCCTCAACCCGCAGACCGGCGCCACGATCCCCGGGTGGGCGCCGCGGATGTCCTCGACCGTCCGGGCGATCGCAGCCACCTCCGCGACGGTCTACCTGGGTGGCCTGTTCAGCACCGTCGGGTCCACCTCCCGGTCCAAGCTGGCCGCGGTCCGCGCCAGCAACGGGACGCTGCTGCCCTGGAAACCGATCGCTGCCGGTGGCAGGGTCAACGCGCTGGTGCTGGCGCCCGATGGCAGCAAGGTGGTTGCGGGAGGGCTGTTCACCACCCTGAACGGCACCAACAAGCCGGGTTTCGGGCTCGGTGCCGTCGACGCCCTCTCGGGGGCGAACATCGTGACGCCGGTCAACGACGTCGTCCGGAATGCGGGCGCCGGCTCCGGCATCACCTCGCTCTCCAGCGACGGGACGAACTGGTACGGGACGGGCTTCATCGACTCGAAGATGAACGGCACCGGCACCCTGGAAGGCTCCTTCGCCGCGAACTGGACGGACCTGGGGGTCAAGTGGATCGACGACTGCCACGGCGACTCCTACAGTGTGTTCGCCAGCAACACCGCGGTGTACAAGGCCGGCCACTCCCACTATTGCGGCAATTTGTTGGGCTTCCCGGAGACGACGCCGCGGACCTGGCACCGGGGACTGGCCTACAGCAGGGAGGCCACCGGCACGCTGACGAAGGACATCCACGGGTATCCGAGCTTCACGGGCAAGCCGGCGCCCTCGCTGCTGGTCTGGTACCCGGACCTGGACACCGGGACCGCCACCGGCCAGAGCCAGGGGCCCTGGTCCGTGACCGGCAACAACAGCTACGTGGTGATGGGCGGGGAGTTCAAAAACGTCAATTTCAAGGGCCAGCAGGGCCTGGTCCGGTTCGCGGTCAGCTCCGCGGCCCCGAACAAGGAGGGGGCCCGCTCCTCGTCCGCGTCAACCAACCCGGCGCTGACCTCCCCGTCGCCGGGGGTCATCACGGTCAAGTGGCAGTCCAACTGGGACCGGGACAACGGCACGCTGAGCTACCGGCTCTCACGGGACGGGCGGTTGATCAGCACCCAGACGCTGTCCACCACCTTCTGGAAGCGGCCGATGATGGAGTTCAGGGACACCGTCGCCCCCGGGACAACGCACAGCTACCGGGTGGTGGTGACGGATCCGTTCGGCAACTCCAAATACTCCACCACGGTCAGCCTGACGGCCCGGTAAGGCGGCCGGCAGCCGCCGGCGCCTCAGCCGTTGAAACGGATCCCGCCGGCGGGCCCCTCGGCCAGGGGGTTGAGGCTGTCCGCCCAGCGGTTCGTCGCCAGGCCCGGGACCGAACTGGCGGCGCGGTTGATGACGCGGACGGGGTACTTCGAGCCGTTGCCGAAGTCGAACTGGTTTCGGCCCAGATAGTTGGCCGCGACCGTCACCGTGATGGTCGCGAACTTGCCGTGGTCGATGTTGATGGAGGTCTGCCCGTCGTCCACCCAGTTCCGCTCGACCACCACATTGCCCAGCCGGGCGACGTTTTGCTGCAGCATGATGCCGATCCCGGCGTGGCCGCCGCGGGGGTTGGGGCCGCTGCCGCGGCCGGGACTGGCGCTGGCCACGATGGTGTTGCCGGCAATGCGGATGTTCTCGCCGCCCTGCACCTGGATGCCGTCGTTGTGGGTGCCGTCGGTGTGGGCCGGGTCGTTGGACCAGAACGTCAGCGAATGGATGTAGTTTGCCTCGGCCGTGACGTTGGCGCCGGGTGGTCCGCCGGGGCGGTTGAAGATGCCGAGGCCGTCGTTGGTGCCCTGGATGTGGTTGCGCCGGGCGGTGTAGTCGTGGCCGACGATGCCGTCCCGGTAGTAGGAGGGACGGTCCGGGATGATCGTGTTGTCCTCGATCACGAGGTTCACGACGCCGGCGCCGGTGGCGTCGATGATGCCCGTGTTCGAGGCCGGGATGCCCGGGCCGCCGTGGAGCCGGCTGTTCCTGATCGTCACGTTCCTGGCGCGGACCTTGACGTCGCCGTAGATCTCGAGGCCGTCAAGGACCGTGCCGTCCTGCGTAATTACCAGCTCGGCCGCGCCGGGGTTGAGCGGCTTCACCACGGTTCCGGCGGGCACCCCGGTGGTGGTTTCCGAGGGGCGGTAGCTGCCGGCCACGAGTTCCGACCGCGGCGCCGGAGCAGGCGCCGGTGGCGGTGAGTCAGCGGCGGCGGGAGCCGGAGTCCTCTCAGGCGCAGTTGCGGGGGCGGGCACCGGCGGCGGCGGTGTGACGGGGGCGGCGTCCCGGGCGGCGGGGGGCGGCGCGGCGGGCTGGCCGCACCCGGCCGTCAGGGCCGCTGCCAGCACCGCCGCGGCAAGCGCGGCGCCGGTGCTGCGGGTCGGACGGGCCATGCTCGGTTACCTCCGGGGTCTCGTCATGGGCCCCGCCGGGGCGGGACACTGCGGCTGAGACCTGCCTCCACGCTAGCCGAGTCCGGGGCCGCTTACCAAGGCCGCGGTGCCCCGGCGGGGTGGAGGACTACTTCCGGCGGTACTCGCTGTAGACATAGCCGAAGGCCGCGGAGGCCATCCCGAGGCCGCGTGCCGCGGTGCGCAGGCCCATGGCCTGGTGCGCCGTCGAGCCAGTCAGAAGCCCCGCGCCGAGGCGGGCGGCGCCGCCGAGCAGCCGGAGCGAACCCGCGGCCAGTGACGAGGCCCGCGCCGCCGCCAGCCGCGGGGCCGCGGCGGCGGCGAGCTCGAGGTTGACCCGGGCCGCCGAGTTCCCGCTCCGGAGTGCCCGGCGCAGCACCCAGCCGCGGGTCAGCCGGGACGCCGGGACACGGTCCACCACCACCGCCTCGTCGCACCACAGCATGGACCCGCCGCGCTGCACGAGCTGGCGGGTGAAGAGCGTGTCAGAGCCTCCGCTGAGGCCGAACCGCTCGTCGAAGCTCAGCCCCAGGGCCCGGACCTGGTCCAGGTCCAGAAGCAGGTTGTTGGTCGCCGCGACGGTCAGCGGCGTGCCGGTGGCGAGCCTGCGGCGGCGGAAGAACCGCCCGGCCTGGATCCAGGGTTCCGGCTCGTGTTCGTACTCGCTGATCACCGGACCCACGACGGCGGCCGCCCCGGTCCGCTGCTGCAGCTCCACCAGCTGGGCGAGCCAGTGTTCGGAGGGCACTTCGTCGTCGTCGATGAAGGCCAGTAGCGCCGCGGTTCCGGCGTCGGCGAGGGCGCGGTTCCGTGCGGCGGCGATGCCGGGCCGCGGTTCGTGCGCATAGCGGACCAGGCCGGGACCCAGCGTGCCGGCAATATCCTGCACGGCCGCCTGGGCGCTGGCGGCCGGGTCGTTGTCGATCACCAGCACGGTGGCCGGCGGCCGGTCACCGGCGGCGAGGGTCGTGGCCTGCGCGGCGAGCCGGGGGAGCGCAAGGCTGATGTCCCCGGGCCGGCGGTAGGTCAGGACCGCGATCACCACCTCCCCGGCGGAGCGGTCGTCGTTAGCCATGAAGGCCTCCTGCCTTATGAGGGATGTCCGGGTGAGGGATGTCCGGGGTTTCCGGCTCGATTGGTGCGGGCCGGCCTGTCCGGGCGCCGGGGCTGCCGTCGCTGTTCGTTCGGTTCCGGCCGCGCCCGGCGAGGCTGCGCGCCTGGGCCAGGAAGGCTGCCAGCAGCCGCCGGTGGAAGAGCCACAGCGCCCCCGCCGCGAGGGCGAAAAAGATCACCAGACCGCCCAAGAGATGCCACAGCCTGCCCGCGTCCCCGAGCTGCCACAGGGCGTAGCCGGCGGCCCCCCACAGCGCGGCGTGGACCGCCGGCAGGATCGAGGCAAGCTGGGACCGGGCGCTCACCCCGGTCAGCCGGGTCTGGATCCGCAGCAGCACGGGGGTCAGCAGGAAGCCGGCCGCGGTGTAGCCGACGGCGACGCCGAACACCCCGTATTGCAGGCCGATGACGATGCCGCCGACCTGCACCACGGCGGCGAGGATCTCGTAGCGCACGATCAGCGCCCCGCGGCCCAGCCCTTTCATCAGCGAGGGGGTGATGTAGAAGATCGTCTCGCGCGCGCCGCCGATCGCCAGGACACTGACCAGCGCCGCCGCCGGCATCCATTCCGGTCCCAGCACCAGGTGCACCAGTTCCGGCGCGGCGCAGGACACGAAGACCATCAGGGGAACGGCCAGAATCGCCAGGACGCGGGTGGCGGCGACGAGGCTCGCTGCCACCCGCTCGGGTTCCTGTGCCGATCTGGCAAAGGCGGGAAACATGACCCGGTTGACGGTCTGCCCGATCAGCTGGACCGGAACCACCAGGATCCGGTAGGCCATTCCGTAGATCGACAGGGCTGTGACGCCCAGTACCCGGCCCACCAGGATGTTGTCCAGGTTGCGGGAGAAGTAGGCGAGGCAATCGGTCGCGAAGACGCTCAGGCTGAATCCCAGCAGCGGGCCCACCGCGCGGAGCGCGAAGTTCGGTGCGGGACCGCGGCTGGCGGCCAGCAGCATGGCGGCACAGACGACGTCGGTGACCGCCACCTGGTAGACCATGGACCAGGCCCCGGCCCCGGCGAGGGCGGCGCCGATGCCCGCCGCGCTGCCGGCGGCCGCCGCGGCGATGTCCGCCGCGCCGACCCGGTGCAACTGCAGGTCCCGGGCCAGCATGGCCCGGGGCGTGATCGCGAGCGCCTTGACCGGGATGGCGAACGCCAGCACCCGCAGGATCGGGTCCAGCTCGGCCACCGCGAAGAACCCCGCCACCGCCGGGGCAGCGAACCAGGTCCCCGCCGCGAGGGCTGCGGCCACCAGCAGGTTCAGCGTGGCGGTGGCGCCGGCCAGCCGCCGGGTGATGTCCGGGCGCTGGATGAGCGCCGCGGACAGGCCCTGGTCGAGCAGCAGCGCGACCAGGCTGATGTAGACGGTCGCGGCAGCGATGGTGCCGTAGCTTTGAGGGCCCAGCAGCCGGGCCAGCACCACGGCGCAGCCGATCTGGAATCCCTGCCGGGCCAGCACGGCGCCGAAGCTCCAGCGCACGCTGCGGGCCGCTCTCCCGGCGAGGTCGGTTGTCATTGTCGGCCGCCGGCAGCCTGGGCAAGGTGGTCGGCCATCACCTTTCCGTAGCGCTCCGGGCTGTGCCGGAATTCCGCCTCGGCGGAGTCGGCCCGGGCCTTGGCGGCGAACTCCGGCCACGCGGCGGCCACCCGCGCGAGCGCGGCGGCGAGGCCCGCGGCGTCGCCGGGCTCCACGAACTGGGCCGAGCGGTAGCCGCCCGCGGCCTCCCGCAGCCCGGAGGTGTTGCTGACCACAACGGGCCGGGAGGCCAGCAGCGCTTCCACGGCCGTGTTCCCGAACGGCTCCTCCAGCCGGGACGGCACCACCACGACGTCGGCGTCGGCCAGGAACGGAAAGACGTTGGCCTGGAACCCGTGGAACTTCACGTGCGCGGCGGCACCGCCGTCGGCGACCTGGCCGCGCAGCGCGGCTTCATAGTCCTCGTAGCCGGGGAAGACGGCTCCCACGATCGAGAGCTCCGCGTCGATGCCGCGGCGGCGCAGCTGCAGCAGCGCCTCGACCGCGACGTCCACGCCCTTGCGGTGTGAGAGCCGGCCCACGTAGGCGATCCGCAGCCCGCCGAGCAGCTTCTCCCGGGGCCGGACGGGCTCCGCCGGGCCCGGCACCCCGTTGTAGACCACCGTGGAGCGCCCGCGCAGGGCCGGCAGGGAAGCGGCCAGCGTGTCGGCACTGAACTGGCTGTTGGTCAGGATGCCCCGGGACAGCAGCAGTGGCGCGGCTAGCGCGGCGCGCAGCAGGCGCGGCGCCTTCGCCTCCGCCTCGTGGACGTGGGTGACCACCGGGACACCGGTGAGCCGGCCGGCGAGGGTCCACAGCGGCACCGTGATGGTGTTGGCGAGGATCACGTCGGGCCGGGCCCCGCGGATCACGCCCACGCTGCGGGGCAGGCCACGGGCCGATTCGGCCGCCAGCCGGAGCAGCCCGGCGCCCGAGAGCAGGCTCTTGCGCAATACCGGAGTCGGCGACAGGACGACGGCGGCGCCGCGGCGTTCCAGTTCGGGGACCAGCGGCCCCGGTTCCGGCAGTGCCACCAGGACCCGGGCGCCGGCGCCGCTCAGGCCGTCGATGGTTTCCAGCAGGACACGGTCGGACCCGTAGAGGTCGGCACTGGGATGCGCCACCAGCACTGTGAAACTGCGCCCGGTCTCGTCCATCGTTCCCCCGCGGATCCGTGCCCCGGCGGACGGGAAGCTCATCGGCAGGGCCGGGCGGCCGCATGCGCGGTCCCGGTCCTGGCGAGGAGCCGTTGAGACCCACGGAATCCGCCCAGGCTTAGGGAAAGACTACGGCCGGCGCCCGGCTTTGGCTAGGATTCCGGGCCGGTTCCGGTGCAGCCGCGGATTACGCCAGGCAGCACGCCGCCGGCGGCTCCCGAATGCGCAGCAAACCGGTGCCGGTTAAAAGCTTCCGCCGGGCACCTTTGCAGTCAATAATGGTGCACCAAGGGGACCGTGAAGGACCGTGCCGGCGCGGCATGGCATGGGAACCGCATGGGGGTTCCCTTGGAGCTTGCAGAATACGGCCGGGCGATCGCGCGGGGGTGGTGGATCCTGCTGGTGTGCCTGCTGGCGGGTCTTGGGGCGGCAGCCCTCGTCACGGCCAGGACGGCTCCGGTGTACCAGAGCACCATCAAGTTCTTCGCCGTCACTCCGTCGGCCGCGGGCCAATCAACCTTGCAGGCCCAGGAACTCTCGCGGAACCGCATCACCTCCTACGCCAACCTCGTCAAGAGCGAAGGCTTCCTCGGCCGCCTGGTCCGGGACAGCGGCGCCGGTATCTCCGGCAAGGACCTCGTCGACAGCATCGGCGCGTCCGCTGACCGGGACACCCTGACGCTCTCCGTCATCGTGAGCCAGCCTGAACAGGCCAAGGCCTTCGCGATCGCCCGGTCCATCGCCAACAACCTCGGCAGCGCGGCCGGGGAACTCGATACCGGCGGAGCCGTGACCAACCTGACCGTCGTGGCAGGACCCACCAACGATCCGGCGCCTGTTTCGCCCAAGGTGCCGCTGAACCTGGCCGTCGGCGCGCTCCTGGGCCTCGCCGCGGGCATCGCGATCCCGGTCGCCCGCCGGCTCTCCGATAAGTCGCTGCGGACGGCGCAGGAGGTCGAGGACGCATCCGGGCTGCCGGTGCTGGCCCGCATCCCGCTCAGCACCGCCGTCCGGCCGCCGGCCCGGATCCTGGACCAAAGCGGGGGGACGCTGCTGGATGAGGCCGGGCGCCGGCTCCGCACCAACATTGACCATTTCCCCGCCATGGGGACCGGCGGCGTCGTCGCGGTGACCGCCGCCGGGAGCGGTGAAGGCAGCACCAGCGTGGCGCTGATGCTGGCGCGGGCGTGGGCCGAAGCGGGGGAGCGGGTGCTGCTGGTCGAGGCGGGATTGCGCTCGCCGCGGCTCGCCGCCGACCTTGGCCTGGGCGCGGGCACGGGGCTCACCGACGTCCTCTCCGGCCGGCTGCCGTTGGACCAGGTCATCCAGCACACCGCCGTCGAAGGCCTTCACGCCGTCGCGGCGGGCGACGTGCCCCCGAACCCCACCGAACTGCTCGGCAGCCGGGCGCTGCCGGCCGCGCTTCAGGAGCTGCGGGGCAGCTACGCCCGGGTGGTCCTGGATGCGCCGGCCATGGAGCCCTACAGCGACGCCGCCGTGATTGCCGCGGCCGCTGACTGCACGGTGCTGGTGGTCCGGCACCGGACGGTCACCCGCGACACGCTCCGGGCGGCGCTGCGCAATCTGGAGCTGGTCAACGGCACCGTCGCCGGCGTGGTGCTGAACGCCCTGCCGGGACGCCTCGCGGAAGGCCGCCGCGGGCTCCGCGCCAAATTCCCGTTGACCGCCAACGCCCGCCAGCCGGCCCCGGGCCTGCCGGCCTCCCCGCAAGCCGGTAAACCGGTCGCGAGCGCGTCCCGCCGGCCTTAGGGTCGCACTCAATGGGCGGCGCAACGGACAGGAACGCGGGGCAGGTGGTCTGAATGCAGCTGGCACTCTGGATCGGGCTGTGCCTGGCCGCGGCGCTGGTGCTCCGGCGCCACGCCCGGGTGCTGATTGTCCTGGTGATCGGGCTCTGGATCCTGGTTCCCGCCGTCGGCGCCGGGGTCGTGACCGGCGTGGATGCCGGACCCCTGGGCTTCCACCCGGCGACGTGGCTGGTCCTCTGCGCCTTCGCGGTCCGCATGCTGCATGACCCGTGGAGCGTCCACCAGGCGCTGGCCCGGCGTTTCCTCCTGTTCCTGGTCCTCGCCGTGGTGCTCATCGCGGCCTTCCTCGCCTCCGTCAGCACCAGCACCGCCGGCGGCCTGGTGGTCCTGGTGGACCAGATCCTGATCCCGGTGCTGTTCTTCCTGCTCCTGCTCTCCGAGGCCTCCCGCGGCAGCGGCCTCGTTCGAACCCTCCGCGGCACGCTGCTGCTGTTTGTCGCGCTGGCCTGCGTGGCCGCGGTGCTGCAGTGGCAGGCGAAGGACGTGTTGTTCTACGGCTCCGGCTACAGCACCCAGTACTGGTTCGAGCGGCAGTCGGGACGCTGGATGGGTACCCTGGACCAGCCCCTCGCCCTGTCGCTGGCGATTTCGGTGGCCGCGCCGCTGGTGGCCGGCCTCCGGAACAAGCTCGTGCAGGCGGCGCTGCTGGTCCTGATGGTGGTCGGGAGCCTGATCACCCAGTCGAGGGTCGGCATCATTGCCGTCGCCGTCTCGGCCGTCGCCGCCATTCTGCTGGCCCAGGGACGGGTCTGGGTGAAAGCGGTGATGCTGGCGGGCATCGCCGGTGTCGGGGCCGCCATCGTCTCCTCCCCGCTGATCGACGGCGTGACGGCCCGCCTGGCCGACGACTCCGGTTCCGCGCAGGCCCGCGAAGTCGCCCTGGACTATTTCCTGGCCCGCTGGAACGACTACCTCCTCGGCGGCGGCGGAATCGGCACCAGCTTCAGGCTGGCCTTCCACGCCGGGCTGCAGAGCAGCCTGGAAAATCCGCTGCTGATGTACAGCGTCGACATCGGGATCGTCGCGGCCGGTCTCTACTTCGGCTCCATGCTGGTGCTGGTGGCCCGCAGCGGGTTCCGCCTGGGCTACCCCGGCCTGGCGCTGGCCGGGGTCATGGCCCTGGTGATTCCGCAGACCTACAGCTCGCTCGCCACGCGGTCCGCGGCCGGGATCCTGGTCTGGACCGTGCTGGCGATGGTGGTGATCGCCGGGGATGAACGCCGCGAGCGGATCCGGCGCGACGAGGCAGCGGCAGCCCTGGCGGCCGCGGCCCCCCGGGCCCCGGCGCCCGCGCGCACGGCTTCGGCCGGCTGAGCCCGGCGCGCACCGGGGGAGACCATGGGCGGATCGGGGGAAACTGCCGACGGGCTCGGCCGGCGCGCGTTCCTGGGCCTGGCGGCCGGCGCGGTCCTCGGGGCGGCCGGCTGCGCCCCGTGCCCCGGTTCCGCGGGCAGCCCCCGGCCCGGTACCGGCATTCTTCCGGCCGCCACGGCGGCGGCCGCCTTCGTGGCCGAAGGCGCCGTCGCCGGGCCCGGGACCACCGGACCGCACACCATCGGGACCCTGCTCTCGGCGCCGCACTTCTTCGTGGCGCACCGCGGATCGGGCGACAACTGGCCAGAGCACACCATGCGCGCCTACCGGCAGTCAGCGGACGCAGGCCTGAAAGCGATCGAAGTCTCCGTCTCCGCCACGGCCGACGGTGTCCTGGTCTGCCACCACGACCTCACCACGGCCCGGCTGACCGGCGCCGGGCTGACCATTGCCGCGAGCTCCGCGGCGTCGCTGGCCCGGCTGCGCAACGACGCCCGGCCGTGGCTCGGCCCGGCAACCCCGCTGGAACCGATCCCGCTGCTGACCGAGGTCCTGGATGCCTTCGCGGCCAGCCACGTGATCTTCCTCGAGGACAAGCAGGGCACCAACGCGGAGCGGATCCTGGCCCTGCTGGAGAACTACCCGGACGCGCGGCAACACATTGTCTGGAAGCAGCCCGCGTCCTCCGCCGGCCATGCCCAGGCCTCCGCGGACGGCTACACCACCTGGGGCTACGTCACCCGGGCGGACTATCCCCGGCTCGCCGCACTGGCGCCGCTGGTGGACCTGCTCGGCATCCACCACACTGCCCCCGAGGACAGGATCCTGGAACTTGTGGACTCCGGCAAACCCGTGATCGCCTGGGAGGTACGACGCCGGAGCGAACACCTGCGGCTGCGGGAGCTCGGCGTGCGGGGGTTCATCTGCTCCAACATCCGCCACGTACTGCACCAGGAGTCGCCCCGCGCCGAGGATCTCTTCGCAGAGGGGCTGCGCGGCGCCGGCGACCTGCCGTGGAAAGCGGACGGCGGGTGGGACGAGCAGCCCGCCTTCACCGGCGGGGCGCTGCGCCTGTCCAACCGGGAACACGCCGGCTACCTGCTCGGGTCCATGGCCGGGGCGGTGGACGCCGCGGACTGGGAGCTTGCGTTCGAGCTGCGCTGGCCGGACGGGCCGCCGCCGGCCGGTGCATCCGGCGGAGCGGGGCTGGCCTTCGGGCAGCCCACCGATGCGTCCTACCGGCGGGACCCGGGCCCGGCCGCGCCCGGCTACGAACTCGACGTCGGCGCCGACGGCCGGATCACCCTCTCCCGGCGCGACCCCGGCGCGGCAACCGCCGTCGAACTGGCCGCCGGCAACAGCCCGGCGCCGGCGCCGGGGGAGTGGCTGGCCTTTGTGGTGTCGGTGGCGCCGCGCAGCCTCACGGTGCACCGGCTGGAGGGCGGAACCCCGCGCTGGAGCCTCAGCACCGACGACGCCCGCTACGGCGGCGGCTGGTTCTCCCTGCTGAAGAACTACGACGCCGGACCCCCGGTTGAGTTCCGCCGCGTGCACCTGCGCGCCGCCGCTGGATCCGAGCGTTGCGCGAACGTGGGATAATTAGGTCTAATCTGCGTGACGTAATAGGACAGGGCCCGGCCGGGCGCCCCTGTTGCTCCGCAGCGACTGCCGATCCAGGAGTTCCGCCCATGGTTGCCACACCCGCCCATCTCCTCCGCTCAGCCACGGCGCTGGGCAACGAGGAGGTCCGAAGGATCCGCAACGACTTCCCGATCCTGGGCCGGTCCGTCAACGGGCACCCGCTGGTGTACCTGGATTCCGGCGCCACCTCGCAGAACCCGCTCAGCGTGCTGGAGGCGGAACAGGAGTTCTATGAGCAGCGCAACTCCGCCGTTCACCGCGGCGCGCACCACCTCGCGGTGGAGGCCACCGAAGCCTTCGAGGACGCCCGGGAGACCGTTGCGGCCTTCATCGGCGCCGACCCCGACGAGCTGGTCTGGACTTCCAACGCCACCGAGGGATTGAACCTGCTCAGCTACTCGTTCCTGAACGCATCCCTGCCCGGCGCCCCGGCGGCGGCGGCCCGCTTCGCGCTCGCCGCCGGCGACGAGATTGTGGTCACCGAGATGGAGCACCACGCCAACCTGATTCCCTGGCAGCAGCTGGCGGAACGGACCGGCGCCACCCTGAAATTCATTCCGGTCGACGACGCCGGGGCCCTGGACCTCGACGCCGCCGCCCGCCTGATCGGCGGCCGCACCCGCGTGCTGGCCTTCACCCACGCCTCCAACGTGCTCGGCACCATCAACCCCGTGGCAGAGCTGGTTTCCCTCGCCCGCGCCGCCGGCGCCCTGGTGGTGCTGGACGCCTGCCAGTCCGCCCCGCACCTGGCCCTGGACGTCAAGGCCCTGGACGTGGACTTCGCCGTCTTCTCCGGGCACAAAATGCTCGGCCCCACCGGCATCGGCGGTCTCTACGGGCGCTCGGAACTGCTCAACGCCATGCCCCCGTTCCTGACCGGCGGCTCCATGATCACCACCGTCACCATGGAACGCGCCGGGTTCCTGCCCAGCCCGCAGCGCTTCGAGGCCGGCACGCAAAAAATCTCGCAGGCCGTGGCGCTGGCCGCCGCCGCCAACTACCTGAGCGAGACCGGCCTCGAGAGGATCCACGCATGGGAGGCCGAACTGGGCCGACGGCTGGTCGAAGGGCTGGAGGCCATCCCCGGGATCCGCGTGCTGGGTCCGGCCGCCGGCCAGGAGCGGATCGGCCTCGCCGCGTTCGACGTCGCCGGGGTGCATGCCCACGACGTCGGGCAGTTCCTCGACAGCCGCGGCATCGCCGTCCGGGTGGGCCACCACTGCGCCCAGCCGCTGCACCGCCGCCTCGGCCTCACGGCCAGCACCCGGGCCAGCACCTACCTGTACAACACCACCGACGACGTCGACGCGTTCCTCGCCGCCGTCGCCGGTGTCCGCGGATACTTCCAAGCCTGAGGACGGCCCTGCATGAGTCTTGACCAGCTGTACCAACAGATCATCCTCGAGCATTCCAAGGCGCGCCACGGCAGCGGCCTGGCCGACGCCGGCGTCCCGGAGGGCGCCAGCAGCGGCCAGTCGCACCAGCTCAACCCCGTCTGCGGCGACGAGATCACGCTGCGGGTGTCGGTGGCCGGCGGCAAGGTCAGCGAACTGCGCTGGGACGGCGAGGGCTGCTCCATCTCGATGGCGTCCGCGTCCGTGCTGACGGACCTGGCCGAAGGCCTGGACCCGGCAGAGCTGCACCAGGTGATCGACAGTTTCCGCGAGGTGCTGCGCTCCCGCGGCAAGGTGCCGGCCGATCCGGAGATCCTCGGCGACGCAGCGGCCTTCGAAGGGGTGTCCCGGTACGCGGCCCGGGTGAAGTGCGCCATGCTCTCCTGGGTGGCCGCCGAGGACGCGCTGGGCCAGGCGGAGTCACACCAGGACCCCGCTAGCCAGGACCCCGCTAACGAGGACCTCGCTAACGAGGACCCCGCGGACTAGGGCCGGCCGAGGCCCTTGTAGGTCCAGCCGGCGGCACGCCATTTGGCCGGATCCAGCACGTTCCGGCCGTCCAGGATCCGCGGGGACGAGACCAGGGCCAGGGTGTCGTGCGGGTCCAGCTCGCGGTACTGCCGCCACTCCGTCAGCAGCAGCACCGCGTCGGCCTTGTGCAGGGCCGCGTCCAGGTCCGGCTCCAGGGGCAGTTCCGGGAAACGCTTGGCGGCGTTGGCCAGCGCCTGCGGGTCGGTCACGGTTACCACGGCGCCCTGGAGCTGCAGCTGGGCCGCGGCGCTCAGCGCGGGCGAGTCCCGGACGTCGTCGCTCTCGGGTTTGAAAGCGGCGCCCAGCACCGCGATCCGCTGCCCCATCAGCGAGCCGCCGCACAGTTCCCGGGTGAGCTCGACGACGCGGGTGCGGCGGCGCATGTTGATCGCGTCCACCTCGCGCAGGAACGTCAGGGCCTGGTCCGCCCCCAGCTCGCCGGCGCGGGCCATAAACGCCCGGATGTCCTTGGGCAGGCAGCCGCCGCCGAAGCCGATCCCGGCGTTCAGGAACTTCCGCCCGATCCTCTCGTCCATGCCGATCGCGTCGGCCAGCCGGGTGACGTCCGCTCCGGTGGCCTCGCAGACCTCGGCCATCGCGTTGATGAACGAGATCTTGGTGGCGAGGAAGGAGTTCGCGGCTGCCTTGACCAGCTCGGCCGTGGCGTAGTCGGTGATGAGCCGCCGTGTTCCGCCCGCCAGCGGCGTCGCGTAGACCCGGTCCAGGACGGCGACGGCGGGGTGGTCTTCGCGGCCGTCCGGGACGCCGTAGACGAAACGGTCGGGGTTCAGGGTGTCCGTGACGGCGTGGCCCTCCCGGAGGAATTCGGGATTCCAGACCAGGGTGGCGCCCGGCTCCGTCTCCGCGAGCAGCTCGGCGAGCCGGGCGGCGGTGCCCACCGGAACGGTGGATTTTCCGGCGATCACGTCGCCGGGGGACACATAGCCGGCCAGGGCCTCCACGGCCGCGTCGACGAAGCGCAGATCCGCGCCGTTCTCGCCCCGTTTTTGCGGGGTTCCCACGCAGATAAAGTGGACCTCCGCCCCGTGGGCGGCGGACATCTCGGTGGTGAACCGGAGCCGTCCGGATTCTTCGAGTTCGGACAGGAGCTCATCGAGCACGGGTTCGTAGAACGGGGCCCGTCCCCGGGAGAGGTGCTCCACCTTGGCCGCGTCGACGTCGATGCCGACCACCTCATGGCCCAGTTTCGCCATGCACGCCGCGTGGACCGCGCCAAGATAGCCGCAGCCGATAACCGAGATCCGCATTCCAAGGTCCTCCCGCCAAGGGTGTGTTCACAGAGTACGTGCTGCCGCCCGGTTTCGGACAGGCCTGCGGCGGCGCATTATTGGCAGCACGAGCAGGGCGCCCAGGAGCGCGCCGATGGTGTTGGCCAGGACATCGGCGAGGGTGGGGACGCGGGCCGGGAGGAAAAGGAGCTGCGCGAGCTCGATGACGCAGGAGGTGAGCAGGCCGGCCGCAGCACCCACCCACCAGTAGCTGCGGCCGATGATCCAGGCCACGAGGGCGCCGAGCGGCACGAACAGCAGCACGTTGGAGACGGATTCCACCAGGGGGTAGTCGACCCAGTCCGGAATCCCGCGGCGGTGCAGAGCCCTAAGCGCCCGGTGCAGGAGTTCGCCGATAGGCCGGTCCACCGGCTGCGGCCACAGGGCCACCGCGGCCAGCACCGCGACGTAGGCCGTGAGTCCCCAGCTGGCCACGCGATGGGGCCGCACAGGCATCCCCCTTCAGCAGTCGGCGGGCGTTTTCCTGATTCTAGCCCCGCACCGCCCGCGTTTTAACCCAGTTGGCCCGCAGTTGTTGTCGTTCCGGGGAAAGTCAACAACTGCGGGCCAGCCGGGCGGGGGAGACCCCGGTCAGTTCAGCAGGCCGGCGATCCCGATGGCGGCCGTCGCCGCGCCGAGCAGCATCGAGATGCTGACCAGCACCACGTGGACGGTGAGGAAGCGGGTGGCCTGGCCGCCGGCGTCGCGCGCCCGCGGGTCCTTCATAACCCGGCGCAGGAACTGCGGCCAGACGGCCAGGGACCAGACGCCGGCCACCACCAGCACAATGGCGAGGAACGCGGGGAGTTCCACCGGCTAGTGGCTTTCGAGCCAGGCCTGCGCCTGGGTGGACTGGATGTTGAGGGCCTTGCCGACCATCGGCTCGGCCGCGTCGGCGATCTTGCCGCCCAGCAGCGGCACCGAGGAGGTCACGGTGCCCTCCAGCTCGATGCGGGTGCTGCCGCCGTCGGCGACCAGGCGCTGCACGGCATTGACATCCAGCGGGGCGCCGGCGACCTTCAGCGAGATGCTGCTCTGGCGGGAGCCGTCGGCGGCCGGGGCCTCCCAGCTCTCCAGCTGCGTCACCTTGAGGCTCTCGCCGACGAACTTGCGGGCCAGGTCCGGCATCCGGGTGGTCGGGATGGTGCGGACGGTGGTGGTGGTGAAAGCGCCGGCCGGATCGCCGTCGACGGCAAACGATTCGAGGGTTCCGCCTACGAGTTCGCTGGTGTGGCGCAGGAAGTCCTCGTTGACGAAAACCGCCGTGACGCTCTCAACGCTGTGCGGAAGGGTGGTGGATGCACTCAGGGCCATTGGGGGTCCTCCATGGGGTGGGACTGGTCGTTTCGGGCTCCCAACATCCTACGCGGTGGGCCCGGCCGGTTTCGATTCGGCCGCCGGCTCCGTCCCCGGCTCCGTCTCCGGCTCCGTCTCTGCGAGGTGCTGCGCCGCCGCGGCGATGTTCCGCGACATGGCGGGGAAAATCAGGCTGTGGAACGGCAGCACGGCGAGCCAGTAGAGCTTGCCGCTGAGCCCCTTCGGGAAGAAGATGGCCCGCTGCCGGTAGCGGCTGCCGGCCCCCTCCGGCTCCACCGACAGTTCCAGCCAGGCCCGGCCGGGCGCCCGCATTTCGGCGCGCAGGCGGAGCAGCCGGCCGCGGTCAATCCGCTCCACCCGCCACCAGTCCACCACCTCGCCTTCGGCCAGCAGGTGCGGGTGCCGCCGGCCGCGCGCCAGCCCCGCGCCGCCGGTGAGCTTGTCCAGCCAGCCGCGCACGCTCCAGGCCAGCGGCAGCGAATACCAGCCGTTGCCGCCGCCGATGCCCTCGATGATCGTCCAGACGTACTTCGGGTCCACCGCGCTGGAGTAGCTGCGCTCGTCCACGTAGACGCGGTGGCCGGCCCAGTCCGGGTCGCTCGGGAGCGGATCGGCGTCGGCTCCGGCGTTGGCCCAGATGGTCTCCACCTGGCCGTCGCGTTCCTTTCCCAGGGCCAGGGCCACCGCACGCCGGTAGGGGGTGAGCCCGCCCTCGGGCAGCGGGATGAAGGCGTCGATGTCATGCTCCCGCGACACGGCGTCGTGCTGCAACGACTCCACCAGCGGCAGCGACATGGACAGCGGGATCGGGGTGGTCAGCGCCACCCACATCCCGGCAAGCCTGGGGGCCGGGATGGGCAGCGCCAGCACCAGCCGGTGGGGCAGCCCGGCCTCCGCGGCGTACTCCTGCATCATGCCGGCGTAGCTGAGCACCTGCCGGGAGCCGATGTCGAAGGTGCGGTTGATCGGGCCTTCCAGCGCCGCGGCCCCAACGAGGTAGTGCAGCACGTCCCGCACCGCGATCGCCTCGATCTTGTTCCGCACCCAGCTCGGGGCCGGCATCAGCGGCAGCGTCTCGGACAGGTGCCGGATCATCTCGAACGACGCCGAGCCGGAGCCGATCACCACGCCCGCCTGGAAAACCACTGCATCGACCGGGCTGTCGAGGAAGACCTTGCCCACGGCCTCCCTGGACCGCATGTGGGTGGAGAGCTCGGCGCCGGCGGGGTGCAGCCCGCCGAGGTAGACAATCCGCCCGACGCCGGCCCCGGCGGCAGCCTGTGCCGCCGTCTGCGCCATGGCCTTCTCCTTGGCTTCAAACCCGGAGCCGCCCGCCATCGAGTGGACGAGGTAGTAGAGCACGTCGACGCCTTCGAGCGCCTCCCGGAGTGCCGCGCCGTCGTCGAGGCTGCTTTGGACGACGTCGACGTCGTCCAGCCACGGGACGCCGGCGATCTTCGCCGGGGTGCGGACCAGGACCTTCACCCGGTGCCCGGCCTCGAGCAGCCGGGGGACCAGCCGGCCGCCGATGTAGCCGGTGGCGCCGGTCACGAGCACCGTCTTCGGGTTTGCAGCCTTGGGGGTGCCGTTCATGGTGCTCCTTCTCGTTGCGGATACAAGCCATTCGGAGCGCCGAACCCGCCGGACTGGGACCATTCCAGCTTATCCCCGGGTGCCGCCCCGGCGCCGGGTCGCGGTAGGCTGGAAGCACCCGGGATTCTTGCGAATTTCGGGTATTCGTGTTGCCTGCATGCCCGTGATCACTTCAGGAGTTCCAGCCATGAGCCTCAACGGCCCTTCTCTCACCGGCCTGCGGCGCGCCCTCGCCGAGGACAAGACGTTCGCCCGCGTGCAGGCCGAAGCGTCCCGGCCGTTCACAGTGCGCAGCGAGGACTACCAGCTCAGCGCCCCGGCCGGGCTGCGGGCCGCGCTGCTCGCGGAGATGGCCGACGGGCTCGCCGCCGGCGGCGCATCCGACGGCGGCGCCACGCCGGTGGTGCTGGCCGTCACCGCCACCGGCCGCGAGGCCGAGGACCTGGCCGCCGCCCTGCGTGCCTTCCTGCCGGCCGAGGCGGTCACCGAATTCCCCAGCTGGGAGACCCTGCCGCACGAACGGCTCTCGCCCCGCTCGGACACCGTGGGCCGCCGGCTCTCCGTGCTGCGCCGCCTCGCCCACCCGGAAACCGCCGGCGGTGCCCTGCGCGTGGTGGTCGCCCCGGTCCGCGCCGTCGTGCAGCCGATCGTGGCAGGCCTGGGCGAGCTGGTCCCGGTGACCCTCACGGTGGGCCAGGACGCCCCGTTCGGCGACGTCGTAAAGAGCCTCGCCGGCGCCGCGTACGCCCGGGTGGACATGGTCACCCGGCGCGGCGAATTCGCCGTCCGCGGCGGCATGCTGGATGTCTTCCCGCCCACCGAGGACCACCCGATCCGGGTCGAGTTCTTCGGCGACGAGGTCGAGCAGATGCGCTGGTTCGCCGTCGCCGACCAGCGCTCGCTGACGGCCCCCGGCGTGCACCACCCCACCGAACTGCACGCCCCGCCGTGCCGCGAAATCCTGATCACGCCCTCGGTCATGTCCCGGGCCGCCACGCTGAAATCCCAGCTGCCGGCCGCGGCGGACATGCTGGAGAAAATCGCCGGCGGCATCGCCGTCGAAGGCATGGAGTCCCTCGCCCCGGTGCTGGTCGATTCCATGGTGCCGTTCCTTGACCAGTTCCCGGCCGGCTCCATCTCCGTCGTCATCGAACCCGAAAAGGTCCGCACCCGCGCCCACGACCTCGCCGCCACCAACGAGGAGTTCCTCGAAGCGGCCTGGTCCACCGCGTCCGACGGCGGCGCCGCGCCGCTGGATCTTAGCGCCGCCGCCTCCGAGGCGCTGCATTCGGCGAGCTTCCGCTCGCTGGGCGAGACCCGCTCCACCGCGCTCGCGCACGGCGTGTCCTGGTGGTCCATCAGCTCGCTCGCCAGCGACGAAGAGCTGCTGCCCGAGATCGACGTGCTGAACCTGCACGCCCGCGAACCGCGCGGCTACCAGGGCGACGTGGCGGAGATGATGGACTTCATCGGCTCGCACGTGCGGGAGCAGTGGCGGATCGTCGTCGCCACCGAGGGCCCCGGCCCGGCGCAACGCCTCGCCGAGCTCTTCCACGACAACGACATCCCCTGCGCCCGGGTGGAAACCCTGGACGCGGAGCCGCAGCCGGGCCTGATCGAGGTGACCACCGCCGCCGTCGGCCGCGGCTTTGTCCTGGACACGCTGAAGCTGGCCCTGCTGACCGAGGCGGACCTGCTGGGCCGAACGTCCGCCGGGTCCACCAAGGACATGCGCCGGATGCCGTCCAAACGGCGCAACGCGGTGGACCCGCTGCAGCTGCTGGCCGGCGACTTTGTGGTGCACGAACAGCACGGCATCGGCCGGTTCGTCGAGCTGATCCAGCGCAAGGTGGCCGGCGGGGGCGACGGGGTGCGCGAATACCTGGTGCTCGAATACGCGCCGTCCAAGCGCGGCGCCCCGGGCGACCGGCTCTTTGTGCCCACCGACCAGCTGGACCAGGTCACCCGGTACGTCGGCGGCGACACCCCCGTGCTGAGCAAGATGGGCGGCTCGGACTGGGCCAGCACCAAGTCCAAGGCCCGCAAGGCGGTCAAGGAGATCGCCGGCGAACTGATCCGGCTGTACTCGGCCCGGATGGCCTCCCGCGGCCACGCCTTCGGCCCGGACACCCCGTGGCAGCGCGAGTTGGAGGAGGCCTTCCCCTATGTGGAGACCCCGGACCAGCTGACCACCATCAACGAGGTGAAGGCGGACATGGAGCGGGAGATCCCGATGGACCGCCTGGTCTCCGGCGACGTCGGCTACGGCAAGACCGAAATCGCGGTCCGTGCCGCGTTCAAGGCGGTCCAGGACGGCAAGCAGGTCGCCGTGCTGGTCCCCACCACCCTGCTGGCACAGCAGCACTACGAGACCTTCACCGAACGCTTCTCCGGCTTCCCGCTGCGGGTCAAGCCGCTGTCCCGTTTCCAGGGCGCCAAGGAGGCCAAGGAGACGGCCGAGGGCGTCAAGAGCGGCGCCGTGGACGTCGTGATCGGCACGCACCGGCTGCTGTCCAAGGACTTCGCGTTCAAGGACCTCGGCCTGGTGATCGTGGACGAGGAGCAGCGCTTCGGCGTCGAACACAAGGAAGCGCTCAAGAAGATGCGCACCAACGTGGACGTCCTGGCCATGAGCGCCACCCCGATCCCGCGCACCCTGGAGATGTCGCTGACCGGCATCCGGGAGACCTCCACGCTGGCCACCCCGCCGGAGGAACGCCACCCGGTGCTGACCTACGTGGGCCCGTACACGGACAAGCAGACCTCGGCCGCGATCCGGCGCGAGCTGATGCGCGAGGGCCAGGTCTTCTTTGTGCACAACCGGGTCTCCACGATTGACCGGACTGCGGCGAAGATCCGCGAACTGGTGCCGGAGGCCCGCGTGGAGGTTGCGCACGGCAAGATGTCCGAGGGCCGGCTGGAGCAGATCATCGTGGACTTCTGGGAGAAGCGCTTCGACGTGCTGGTCTGCACCACCATCATCGAGACCGGCCTGGACATCTCCAACGCCAACACCCTGATCGTGGACGGCGCGGACAAGTACGGGCTCTCGCAGCTGCACCAGCTGCGCGGGCGGGTGGGCCGCGGCCGGGAACGGGCCTATGCCTACTTCCTGTACCCCTCGGAGAAACCCCTCGGCGAGGTGGCGCTGGAGCGGCTCAAGGCGGTCGCCACCCACAACGAGCTCGGCGCCGGCATGCAGCTGGCCATGAAGGACCTGGAGATCCGCGGCGCCGGCAACCTGCTCGGCGGGGAACAGTCGGGCCACATCCAGGGCGTCGGCTTTGACCTGTACATCCGGCTGGTGGGCGAGGCTGTGGCGGACTACCGCGGCGAGGCCGAGGAGAAGGCTGCGGAGATGAAGATCGAGCTGCCGGTCAACGCGCACCTGCCGCACGACTACGTGCCCGGCGAGCGGCTGCGCCTGGAGGCGTACCGGAAGCTGGCCGCCGCGCTCAGCAACGAGGCGATCGACGAGGTCGAGGCCGAACTTGTGGACCGTTACGGCGAGCTGCCGCTGCCGGCGAAAAACCTGGTAGCCGTGGCCCGGTTCCGGGTGGGCGCCCGCGAGGCGGGCCTCACCGACGTCGCGCTGCAGGGGAACTTCATCAAGTTCTCGCCCGCCCAGCTCCCGGAGTCCAAACTGATGCGGCTGGCCCGGATGTACCCCGGCTCGCAGGCCAAACCGGCCCTGGACGCGGTGCTGATCCCCAAGCCCAAGACGGCCAGGATCGGCGGCCGCGACCTGCAGGACGCCGAGATTCTGGCCTGGGCCAATACGGTGATCGAGGCGATCTTCTCCGACGCCCCGCTCTCCGTGGGCTAGCCCGTGATGGGAGGACACCACGCCGCGTCCGGGGCCGCGGCGTGGGTGGCTATTGCCTCGACCGGGCCGTACACGCTGGGCTGGTACCCGCTGGACGCCACCGGGATCCTGATCGGCGGGATGGCGACGGCGGGCACGGCCCTGGTCTGCGACTGGGACCACCGCTCGTCCACGGTGGCGCACGCCCTGCCGCCGCTCTCCAACCTGATCGCCGTCGGGATCGAGAACGCCTCCGGCGGCCACCGCCAGGGCACCCACTCGGTGCTCGGCGCGGCGTTCTTTGTGCTCCTCGCCGCGTTCGCCGGGCAGCTCCAGCTGCAGACCAGCTGGGGCCAGCTGTCCGTCGGCGCCGGGCTGCTGTGCATGTTCTTGATCAACATCGCCGCGAAGGCGCTGAAGCTGTTTCCCAAGTACGGCTGGATCAGCAACTGGATATTCGCCCTGGCCATGGCGTCGCTGGTGACCTGGTTCGCGCCGCACCAGTGGTCCTGGCTGCCGGTGTCCATGCTCGCCGGCGTCATCGTGCACATTATCGGGGACATGATCACCACCGGGGGAGTGCCGCTGCTCTGGCCGCTGGTGGTCAAGCCGCCGAAGTTCCTGCGCAAACTGCCGCTGGTCAAAGACGTGTGGAAGGCCAACGGCGCGTTCTCGATCCCGCTGCTGGGCCGGGCCGGGTCGCGGCGGGAATGGCTGGTGCTGATCCCGGTCAGCGCCTACGCCATGGTCGGCATGTTGTCCGCCGCCCTGGCCCTGGCCAAGGGGCATTTCCCGGCGGCCCTCGCGCTGGGCACTGCGCTGGTCAACCGCCTGCTGGCCGCCGTCGGGGGTTAGTGCCGCAGGCTGCGGCGACGTCGACGGCGACGCCTGAGCCTCGGCCGTCCGGGGCGGCTATGACGCCTGCCTGGGCCGTTCGGCCGCTTAAACAACTGTTGCCCCGGCAAGAACCGGGGCAACAGCCGGGAGTGTCTAGTTCTCGCCGGCGGAATCCGAGCGGCCCAGCAGCGTCTGCGGGATCCAGAACGCCAGGGCGAACAGGCCCAGGCAGGCGGCCATCGGCCAGGGGTTGCCCAGGCTGAGGAACGACAGCGAGTACAGGGCGCCGAAGAACAGGGCCATCATCAGGACAAACAGCACGACGCTGGATGCCAGGCTGCTCTCGCCCTGCGGGGTCTTGGTGGTGTTGCTGGACATTCGTTCCTCCTCGGCCCCGCGGGGCTCAAAAAACTGTGGCGTCAGCGGCTGTTACGGTATGCGGTCAGTACGCGGACGAACCCTGTTCACCCTTGACGATCGCGATGCCGGAGCTGGCGCCAATACGTGTTGCACCTGCAGCAATCATAGCCTGCGCGTCGGCGAGGGACCGCACGCCGCCCGAGGCCTTGACGCCGAGCCCGGGACCCACGGTGCGGCGCATCAGGGCGACGTCCTCCACGGTGGCCCCGCCGCCGTTGAAGCCGGTGGAGGTCTTCACGAAGTCTGCCCCGGCCTCGACGGCGGCCTCGCAGGCGAGGACCTTCTGGGCGTCGTCGAGCAGCGCGGTCTCGATGATGACCTTCAGGATGGCGCCGCCGGCGTGGACCGAGTCCGCCACCGCGCGGATGTCGTCCACCAGGGCACCCTTGTCATTGGCGCGCGCGGCGGCGATGTTGATCACCATGTCGATCTCGTCCGCGCCGTCCAGCACCGCGCCGCGGGCCTCGAACGCCTTGACGTCGCTCGGGGTGGCGCCCAGCGGGAACCCGATCACGGAGCAGGTCAGCACACCGGAACCCCTAAGCGCGGTCTTGACGGTCTTGACCCAGATGGGGTTCACGCAAACGGACTTGAAGTGGTACTCGGCCGCCTCGGCGCAGACCTTCAGGACCTCGGCCTCGCTGGCCTCCGGCTTGAGCAGGGTGTGGTCGATGTACGAGGCGATGCTGCCCGCGGCCTGGCCGGCGGTGTTGTCGGTGCCGGCAGCCGTGCCGTCCGTGGTGGCTTCGTTGCTCATGGTGGTCCCTTTCCTGGCGGGCCTGGTTCGTGGCCGGGCCGGCCTGCTGACACGGCGTATGTCGTGGCTTCTCAGTGAACCATCTTGCCATAACGCCACCGGCGGCAGCGGGCCCTACGCCGCCGTCGCGAGCGGCGCGGACAGGGAGGCGCGGAGCAGGTGGGAGGCGCAGACCCCGGCGGCGGATCCGGCTGCCACGAGCAGGCCGAGCCGGACGCCGTCGTACGCCGCGGCGTCCCCGATTGCCCAGATCCCGGGCACCGAGGTGCGGTAGTCTGTGCCCACCACAATCCCGCCCTGCGGGGCGGTGGCCAGGCCGGCCGTGTGGGCCAGGCTGTCGCGGGAGACGCGCTCTTCGGCGAGGACCACCAGGTCCCCGCTCATCCGGGCGCCGTCCTCGAAGACAAGGCCGGCGGCCGGCAGCGTGGACCCGGCGAGGGTGGGGACGACGGCGGACGGGCGCAGCGTGGTGCGGACCGGCCGGACCCCGCGGGCCCGCAGCACGGCCTCGGCCTGGCCCGCGGCCGTGCCGGTACCCACCAGGATGCCCAGCGGCCGGCGGCCCAGGACCCGGGTGACGTCCTTGACGGCGTCGCCGAGCCGGGTGGCGTCGTCGATCGTGGAGTAGCTCAGGCACCGGCCCGCGCCCTCGATCGGGGCCAGGGCCGGCGCCGAGCCGGTGGCGATCACCAGCTGGTCGTAGCTGAACTCAAGGCCGTCCGCCGTGGTGACCCGCCGGCCGGCGGCGTCGATGTAGCTGGCCGGCTGACCGAAACGGACCGAGACCTGGGGCAGTGCGGCGAGCTCCAGGAGTTCCTCCGGGGCGTCGTCGCGGTTGCTGAGCACCGTGATGGCGCCGGCGAACGGGGTGCGGGTGAGCTGGCGGACCAGCGCCTGCGCCGCCGGGCCGGCGCCGGCAATCACGATCCGCGGCCGGGTCTGGGAGGTGGCGGAGACGGTGGAGATGGCGGCGGCTTCCGTGACGGACATGTGCTGGCCCTTTCGCTGGTGGGCCGGTGGATGTGGCCCGTGTTCTTGATGTTCCCCAGCGTAGGGGGCCGGTTTTTCGGGCAGGTTTCGGTGGTGTTGCGGTATTTTCCCGGCCCGTTCGCCAGTTGTTACCAGCTGGTAATGCCGTGGGTCACACCCGGATCCGGTAGCCGCGCTTCACCACCGTTTCCACCAGGGCCCCGTCCGGCAGGGCAGACCGGAGCCGGCTGACGGTCATGTCCAGGGCGTGGACCGATCCGCGCAGTTCCAGCAGGTCCGAGAGCGCGTCGCGGGAGAGCACGGCCCCGCCGGCGCCCAGCAGCGCCCGCAGCAGCAGCAGCGGCGCCGGGGCCAGGTCCACCGCCTCGCCGTCGATCCGCAGCGACCGGCCGCGCAGCTCCACCGCGCCCGAGGCGGTGTCCAGGCGGCGGACGTGGTTCAGGGCCAGGTGTTCGACGACCAGCCTGATCAGGGCGCCCATTCGGAACCGTTCCGGGATCAGCGGCTGCACCCCGGCGTCGAGCAGCGGCTGGGCGGTGATGGGCCCGACGACGGCGGTGGCCACCGTGGTCTTGAGGCTCTGCACGAGCTGCTTGTAGAGGCCCATCTCGTGCGCGGTGCTCCACAGGGCGTCCACGGCGGGGGCGGACGTGAACGTCAGGACATCCAGGTTGCCGGCGCACGCGGCCTCGATCAGCTTCGGCAGCCGGTCCGCGCCGTCCGGCTTGACCCACCGGTAGGGCGTGACCGTCATAACGTTCGCGCCGGACATCCGCAGCCGCTCCAGCTGGCGGACGTCGGTGTAGCCGTGCAGCTGCACCGCGACGGTCTTGCCGCGCACCCCCTCGGCGAGCAGCATGTCCACCAGGGTGGCCGTGGTTTCGTCGCTGCTGATCCCGACGTCGGCCAGGCCCGCGGCGCGCACGGCGCCGCGGGCCTTGGGGCCGCGGACGAACATCCGGGTGGCGCCGAGGGTTTCCAGCAGCTGTTCGCCGATGCCGAAGGTGTCCGCCGCCTCGCACCAGCGGCGCATGCCGTAGGCGGTGGTGGCGATGCACAGTTCCGGCCGGGCCTCGATGATGGCGCGGGTGTCCTCGATCAGCCGCAGGTCCTCCTGGACCGGGGCGATCTTCAGCGCCGGGGCATGCAGCACCTCGGCGCCGCGCCGTTCCAAGGCCTCGATCAGGTCCTGCGAGCGGCGGTGTGAGGTGACCCCGATCCGGAAGCCCTCCAGCGGCAGCTCAGCTGCGGCCTCTTCGGCGGCGGCCGGGGCCGGGGCCGTTGGCGCCGGCGCGGCGGCGGGGGCGGCGGCGTGGAGTGCGCTCACGTCGCTCACGCCCCCATCAGGGACGCGGCCAGGCGGTTGAGCTCGGCCTCGGCTTCCGCGCAGCCCCGGTTGACCTCGGCCACCCTGACCACCTCGCCGATCACCAGCACGGCCGGGTTGCTGCAGTCTGAGGCGGCGCTTGTGATGGTGCCGAGGTCCGCGATGGTGGTCCGCTGGCCGGGCCGGTAGCCGCGTTCCACCACGGCCATCGGCATGTCCGCGCGCATCCCGGCCCGGCGCAGGCCGGCGGCGAGCTGGTGCAGCGTGCCGATGCCCATCAGCACCACGATTGTCCCGCCCAGGCCGGCCAGGTGCGTGTGTTCCTGCTCGGTCAGCGGGGCGTGGCCGGAGACCACGGTGAACAGGTGGCTGACGTCCCGGTGCGTGACCGGGATGCCCGCGGCGGCCGGGACGGAAATGGCGCTGGTGACGCCGGAGATCACGCGGACGGGCACGCCGGCTTTCACGCAGGCGGCCACCTCCTCCCCGCCGCGGCCAAAGACGTACGGGTCCCCGCCCTTGAGCCGGACCACGTTGTGGCCGGCCAGCGCGGCATCCACCATCAGCTCCTCGATCCCGGACTGGCTGACCTTGTGGTGGCCGGGCTGTTTGCCCACGTCCACCAGCTCGGCAGAGGTCAGGGACGGCAGGTCCTGGTACGGGGCGAGCCGGTCGTAGAAGACGACGTCTGCGTCCCGCAGGGCCGCCACGGCGGCGACGGTGAGCAGCTCGGCGGTGCCGGGGCCGCCGCCCACCAGGGTCACGTGGCCGGCCGGGCCGGCGGCGGGCTCCACGGCCACGGGGATGCCGGTGTCCCGGCAGCGCCCCAGCAGCGCGTCCCAGCCGGGCTGGCCGTCGTCGACGGCGGCGACCAGGAAGGGCCGCTCCGGCAGCGGTCCGTCGTGCGGTCCGCCCTGCGGGGAACTTAGCCGGGAGACGACGGCGCCGGCCGCCCGGTAGCGGCGGACGGCCTGGCGGGCGGCGGGGTCCGCACCGGTGACCAGGACGTCCCGGCCGGTGAGGTCAAGGGTGAGCTGCATGGTTAAACCTCGTTTTCGTTGCTGGACCGGACCGGAATGCTGGCGCCGATGAGCACGGGTTGCCTGCCGGCGGCTTTTTCTTCCGCGGTGGCGGGGCGCATCTGGCCGCGTTCGTCGGGGAGATGCGTGATCGAGTCGTCCCGCTGGTCCGGGGCGTTGACGAAGGAACGGAAGCGGCGCAGCCGGTCGGGGTCCTTCAGGGTGTCGGCCCATTCGTCGATGTAGGTGTCCACGTGCTTGGCCATGGCCGCTTCGAGGTCCGCGGCGATGCCGAGGGTGTCGTGCACCACCACGTCCGCCACGTGCTTGATGCCGCCGTCGAGCTCCTCCTGCCAGCGGGCGGTGCGTTGCAGCCGGTCGGCGGTGCGGATGTAGTACATAAAGTAGCGGTCGATGTACTTGACCAGGGTGGCGTCGTCGAGGTCCTTGGCCAGCAGCTGGGCGTGGGCCGGGGTGGCGCCGCCGTTGCCGCCGACGTAGAGGTTCCAGCCGTCCGCGGTGGCGATCACGCCCACGTCCTTGCCCCGGGCCTCGGCGCATTCGCGGGCGCAGCCGGAGACGCCCATCTTCAACTTGTGCGGGCTGCGCAGGCCCCGGTAGCGGAGCTCCAGCGCGATGGCCATCGCCACCGAGTCCTGCACGCCGAAGCGGCACCAGGTGGAGCCGACGCAGGACTTCACGGTCCGCAGGCTCTTGCCGTAGGCCTGGCCGGATTCGAAGCCGGCGTCCACCAGTTCCTTCCAGATCTCCGGCAGCTGCTCCAGCCGGGCGCCGAACATGTCGATCCGCTGCCCGCCGGTGATTTTGGTGTACAGACCGTACTTTTCCGCGACCGCGGCGATCACACCGAGCTTCTTGGGGGTGATCTCGCCGCCGGCGATGCGCGGGACCACCGAGTAGCTGCCGTCCTTCTGCATGTTGGCCAGGGCACGGTCGTTGGTGTCCTGCAGGGTGCCGCGGCCGGCGTCCAGGACATAGGCGCTGTTCTGGCTGGCCAGGATGTTGGCGATGGTCGGTTTGCAGATGTCGCAGCCGTCCCCGGTGCCGTACCTGGCCATGACCTGCTCGAAGGAGTCCAGTTCCAGCACCCGGATGGTCTCGAAGAGCTCCTGGCGGGAGAGCTCGATGTGCTCGCAGAGCGCCTTGGAGACCTCGACGCCGGACTTGGTCAGCTCGGTTTCGAGCAGCTTCTTGAGCATCGGGACACAGGATCCGCAGCTGGTCCCGGCGCGGGTGCAGCCCTTGAGCTCGCCGAGGTCCCGGACCGGCGCGTCGCCGTCGCAGGCGCCGCAGCCGTTGACGGCGTCGCGGATGGATCCGGCCGTGACGTTGTTGCAGGAGCACAGGATGGCGTCGTCCGGGAGTTCGGTGTCCGGTACGTCGTCCCCGCCGCCGGCCGCGGTGAGGTAGGCGCCGGGCTCGGCCGGGAGTTCGCGGCCCAGCAGGGGGCGCAGCGACGTGTAGGGGGCCGCGTCGCCGACGAAGATGCCCCCGAGGAGGGTCTTGGCGTCGTCCGTGGTGACGATCTTCTGGTAGACGCCGCGGGCGGGGTCGGCGTAGACGATTTCGAGGGCGTGTTCGGTGCGGGCGAAGGCGTCGCCGAAGCTGGCGACGTCGACGCCGGAGAGCTTGAGCTTCGTGGCGGTGTCGAACCCCGGGAAGGTCGCCGCGCCGCCGTGCAGCCGGTCCGCGACGATTTCGGCCATCGTGTTGGCGGGTGCCACGAGGCCCAGGCACATGCCGCCGAAGTTGGCGACCTCTCCGATGGCCCAGATGCCGGGGACCTGCGTTTCGCAGCCGTCGGAGATGACGACGCCGCCGCGCGGGCCGAGGTCGAACAGCTGGTCCCCGGCCGGGCCGGCCTCGTTGGCCGTGCGGAACAGCTCGTCGCGAGGCTTCACGCCGATCGCGACGATGACGAGGTCGGCGTCGATGATCCGGCCGTCGGCCATCAGCACACCGGTGACCTGGCCGTCGGCGTCGGCGAGGACCTCGGCGGGGAAGACGCCGCCGTGGACGGTGAAGCCCTTGGCCTCGATCAGCCGACCCAGGGCCTGCCCGGCGCCCTCGTCCAGCTGGGTGTTCATCAGCCAGGGGGAGCCGTTGATGACGATCGGGGTGGCGCCGAGCTGTTCGGTGCCTGCCGCGGATTCCAGGCCCAGCAGCCCGCCGCCGATCGTGACGGCGTTGACCTTGCGGCCCAGCTTCACGGTGAGCTCCGCGATCGCCTGGTTGATGGCCCGAACGTCCTCCAGGGTGCGGTAGACGTGGGTGAGTTCGGCGCCGGGGATGGGCAGGCGGGCCGCGTCCGAGCCGGTAGCGACCACCAGTTCGTCGTAGGGGTATTCGGTGCCGGCCGCGGTCTGCACGGTTTTGCCGGCGGCGTCGAGGCCCGTGACGCGCTCGCCGGTCCTGAGGGTGAGCGCGTCGTGGTCCCACATTGAGGCGGTGCCGAGGGTGAGGTCGACGTCGGCGTCGGTGAGGGCCCTGCTGAGCGCGACGCGGTCGTAGGGCAGGTGGGCTTCCTCGGTGAGGACGGTGACCTGCCAGCCGTCCAGGCCGCGGGCGTGCATCGCCTCGGCGAAGCGGTGCGCCGCGGGTCCGCCGCCGGCGACGACGACGCGGCGGGGGCTCTGCCCGGATGCGGCAGTGGGACTAGCGTTTTCGGGGCTGGCGGTCTGTCCGGTCACGGGTGGCCTTTCGTTGGGCCGCAGGCGGTGCGCTGCAACGGTTCGATCCAGCTGCGGTGATCTGCCCGGGGAGTCATCCGGGGTGAGCTGGTCCGTTCAGCCTAGGGACGGGCAGTTTCGCTTCAGTTTCCCTTTTGTTTCGTGATCTTAACTTCTGCATCACGGCTGCGTTTCCGGCCGCGTGAGGTCTCTTTTACCGGCCGGACACATTGGCCGCACGCGGTTGAAACACCGCGGTCCTAGCGTGGGGGGTGTGGCCGCAGCGGTGGCCGCGAAAATTCTGAGAGGGGCCATCATGACTGCCGTACTGGAGAGCGCAGCCCGCAGCTTTGTGGAGCGCACCGCAGGCGCCGGACCCGCGTGGCACCGGGTCTGCGCCGTCGAGGACCTGGAGCCGGGCTGGGGCGAGGCCGCGCTTATCGCGGGGCGCCAGGTGGCGCTGTTCCGCACCGCCACCGGCGTGTTCGCGGTGGAACAGGCCGATCCGGCCACCGGCGCGCACGTGATGGCCCGCGGCATCACGGGGTCCCGCGGAACCCGCCCCACGCTGGCCTCGCCCCTGCACAAGGAGGTCTATGACCTCGGCACGGGGGAGTGCCTGGGCAACCCGGAACTGCGCCTGGGCACCTACGCCGCCCGGGTCGCGGACGGCTTCGTCGAGGTGGAGCTCTAGAGCCCCAGCGCCTCGCGCACGTCGGCCAGGACACTGTCAAGGGCCGCCCGGGCCTCGAGCCGCGCCTGCGGCAGTTCGGCGGCGGACCCCACGCTGCGGATCACTTCGAGGTAGCACTTGAGCTTCGGCTCGGTGCCGCTGGGGCGGATGATCACGCGGGTGCCGTCCTTGGTTAGGTAGAGCAGCCCGTCGGTGGGCGGGAGCTGTTCGCTGCCCTCCGCCAGGTCCGCCGCGGTTTCGACGGCGGAGCCGCCGAAGGAGTCCGGCGGGCTGACCCGCAGCCGGTTCATCATGGCGTCCAGCAGGCCCAGGTCGGCCACCCGGATGCTGAGCTGGTCACTGGCGTGCAGCCCGTGCACCAGGTAGAGCTCGTCCAGGGTGTCGAAGATGGTCTTGCCCTCGGCCTTCGCGGCCGCGGCGAGCTCGGCGATCAGCACGGCGGCCGAAATTCCGTCCTTGTCCCGCACCAGCGAGGGTGCGACGCAGTATCCCAGCGCCTCCTCGTAGCCGTAGAGCAGGCCCGGCACCCGGGCGATCCACTTGAACCCGGTGAGGGTTTCCTCGTGGGCGTAGCCGGCGGCGGCGGCAATGCGGGCCAGCAGCCGGGAGGAGACGATCGAATTGGCGAAGACGCCCTCCGCCGCGACGTCGCCGGCGGCCAGCCGCGCCACGACGTGCGCCCCCAGCAGGGCGCCCACCTCGTCTCCGCGCAGCATCCGCCAGGCGCCGGTGTCCGGGTCCTTGGCGGCGACGGCGGCGCGGTCGGCGTCGGGGTCGTTGGCGATCACAATGTCCGCGTCCACCCGGGCCGCGGTTTCCAGGGCGAGGTCCAGGGCACCGGGTTCCTCCGGGTTGGGGAAGTTCACGGTGGGGAAGTCCGGGTCCGGTTCGGCCTGTTCGGCGACCAGCGTGACGTCGGCGAAGCCCGCGGCGTTGAGCACGGCCACGGCCGTTTCCCCGCCCACGCCGTGCATGGGGGTCAAGACAATCTGCAGCTCCCGGGCGGGGAAGCGGTCCGCGGCGGCGAGGGCGGCAACGGCGGCCTCATAGTCGGCGGCGATGGACGGATCCAGCACCGTCCATCCCTCCGGTGCCAGCGCGATCGAGTCCAGGGCGCCGACCGCGTCGATCTCCGCGGCGATCAGCGCGTCGTAGGGTGCGACGATCTGGGCGCCGCGGCCGCTGTCCTCGACGGCGTGCCGGCCCAGGTAGACCTTGTAGCCGTTGTCCTGCGGCGGGTTGTGGCTGGCGGTGACCATCACGCCGCCGTCGCAGTCGAGGGCGCGCACCGCGTAGGCGAGCAGCGGGGTGGGCAGTGCGGCGGGCATCAGGAACGTCTCGATGCCGGCGGCGGTGAAGATCGCGGCCGTCTCTTCGGCGAAGATGTCGGAGTTGTAGCGGGCGTCATAGCCGACGACGGCGCGTGGCCGGGTTCCCGGCGATGCCTTTCCGACGGTGCTGACCAGGAAGGCGGCGAGGCCGGCGGCGGCGCGGCGCACCACCACGCGGTTCATCCGGTTGGGGCCTGCGCCGAGGGCTGCCCGCAGTCCCGCGGTGCCGAACTGGAGGGTGCCGTTGAAGCTGTCCGCCAGCTCGTGCCGGGCTCCGGGAGCGCCCTCCTCCGCGAGGCGGACCAGCTCGGTCAGGGCGGCGGCGGTTGCGGGGTCCGGGTCCTGGGCGGCCCAGGTGCGGGCGTCGCTCAACAGTTGGGTCACGGCGGCATCGGAAGACGTCATGGGTACCAAACTAGCGGCAAATGCGGGCCCGCGCGCCCCGACAAGCGCGGTGCGGGCTTACAGTTCCGTCACACTCAGGCCCGGCGCAGGACTTCCGAAGGATCGGCTCAAGACCGCAGCCGGTGCAGCCGCGGGCCATTGACACCAAATTTTCCGGACACGTAACGTCTTGAATATGAAAATGGGACGCGGGGTGGAGTGGGCTCTGCACTCCTGCGTCAACATGTCCTGGACGCCGCCGGGGGAGGCCGTGAACAGTGCCCGGCTCGCGGCGTTCTACCGCCTCCCTGCGGCGTACCTGAACAAGCAGCTCCAGGCCTTGGTCCGGGCCGGCATCCTGACCTCGGTTTCCGGCCCGCGCGGCGGCTTCCACCTGGCGCGCCGGCCGGAAAACATCACGGTGCTCGATGTGGTGCTGGCTCTGGAGGGACAGGAGCCGGCGTTCCGCTGCGAAGGCATCCTGGGCAGCGTCCCGGAGGCGGACCGGCAGGAAAACTTCGTGCGGACCTGCCTGATTTCCCAGACCATGCGGCAGGCGGAACTGGCCTGGCGGCAGGCGCTGGCGCGGCAGACCATTGCCGGGATCGCCGAGTCCATGGAGCGCCGGTTCCCCGGGGACCGGGAGAAGGCCGTCCGGCACCTGAGCGCCGCGGGCTAACTCAGAGCTTGGCGATGATCTCCGCGAGCAGCTTGGAGATGCGCGGTCCCGCGGACTGGCCGGCCTCGAGGACCTCCTCGTGGCTCAGCGGCACCGGGCTGATGCCGGCGGCGAGGTTGGTCACCAGCGAGATGCCGAAGACCTCCATGCCGGCGTGGCGGCCGGCGATGGCTTCCAAAGCGGTGGACATGCCCACCAGGGACGCGCCGATCCGCTTGGCGTACTGCACCTCGGCCGGGGTCTCGTAGTGCGGGCCGGTGAACTGGGCGTAGACGCCCTCGTCCAGGCTGGGGTCCACTTCGCGGGCCAGGCCGCGGATCCGCGAGGAGTAGAGGTCGGTGAGGTCTACGAAGGTGGCGCCCTCAAGCGGTGACGTGGCGGTGAGGTTGATGTGGTCGCTGATCAGCACCGGGGTGCCCGGCGCCCAGTCCTCGTTGAGTCCGCCGCAGCCGTTGGTCAGGACCAGGGTCTTGCAGCCGGCGGCGGCCGCGGTGCGGACGCCGTGGACGACGGCGCGGACGCCCTTGCCCTCGTAGTAGTGGGTGCGGGCGCCCAGGACCAGGGCGCGCTTGCCCTCCTTGGTCAGCACGGAGCGGATGGTGCCGACGTGGCCTACCACCGAGGGGGAGGAGAAGCCGGGGACCTCGTCCGCGGAGAGCGTCGCGGTGGTCTCGCCGATCAGGTCGGCGGCGTCGCCCCAGCCCGAGCCGAGCACCAGTGCCACGTCGTGGCTGTCAACGCCGGTCTCTTCGGCAATGTAGTCGGCGGCGGCGCGGGCGGCGTCGAAGGGGTCCGTGTTCAGGAATTCTGTATTACTCACTGGTACAAGCTACCGTGCCGGCCCCGCGCTGCCCAGCATCCTTATTGGTGGCGCCGGTCCGGATGATGGACAATGGATGATTGTGACTACGCATCCCGATTTCAGTGCACCCCGTATCGCGATTCTGGGCGGAGGGCCCGGCGGCTACGAAGCCGCCATGGTCGCAGCCTCCCTGGGGGCGCAGGTCACCATCATTGAACGCGCCGGACTCGGCGGATCCGCGGTGCTGACCGACGTCGTACCGTCCAAAACCCTGATCGCGACGGCGGACCTGATGACCCGCGTGGGGGAGGCCGGCGAGCTGGGCGTGAAGTTCGACCTCGACGGCGGCGACTGCACCCCGACGATGCGCGCGGACCTCAAGCACATCAACGACCGCCTGCTGGGCCTGGCCCGGCAGCAGTCCGCCGACATCCAGAAGGGCCTCGAGGGCCAGGGCGTCCGCATCCTGCTCGGCTCCGGCAAGATGCTGGACAACCACACGATCGAGGTCCTCACCGCCGAGGGCACCGAGACGATCGAGGCCGACGCCATCCTGCTCGCGGTTGGCGCCCACCCGCGCGAACTGCCCACCGCCCGCCCGGACGGCGATCGCATCCTGAACTGGGCGCAGATCTACAACATGGACGAGCTTCCCGAGGAACTGATCGTGGTGGGTTCCGGCGTCACCGGCGCCGAATTCGCCTCCGCCTACAACGGCCTCGGCTCCAAGGTCACCCTGATTTCCTCCCGCGACCGCGTGCTGCCCGGCTCGGACACGGACGCCGCCGAGGTGCTTGAGGGCGTTTTTGAACGCCGCGGCGTGAAGGTGCTCTCCCGGGCCCGCGCCGAGACCGTGGAGCGCACGGACGACGGCGTTGTGGTCACCCTTGGCGACGGCTCCAAGGTCACCGGCAGCCACTGCCTCGTGGCCGTCGGCTCCATCCCCAACACCGCCGGGATCGGTCTCGAGGAGGCCGGCGTCGCGCTGACCGAGAGCGGCCATATCAAGGTCGACGGCGTCTCGCGCACCACCGCGCCGAACATCTACGCCGCGGGCGACTGCACCGGCGTGCTGGCCCTCGCCTCGGTCGCGGCCATGCAGGGACGCATCGCGATCGCGCACTTCCTCGGCGACAGCGTCACCCCGCTCAAGCTGCACCAGGTGGCCTCGAACATCTTTACCTCGCCCGAGATCGCCAACGTCGGCGTCTCCGAGGCCGAGATCGACTCCGGCAAGTATCAGGGCGACGTCGTCAAGCTCTCGCTGAAGAGCAACGCCCGCGCCAAGATGCGCAACCACAAGGACGGTTTTATCAAGATCTTCGCCCGGAAGGGCTCCGGCACGGTGATCGGCGGCGTTGTGGTGGGCCCGAACGCCTCCGAGCTGATCTTCGCGATCTCCCTTGCGGTCACGCAGAAGCTGCACGTCGACGACGTCGCCAGCACCTTTACCGTGTACCCGTCGCTGAGCGGCTCCATCTCCGAGGCGGCACGGCGGCTTCACGTCCACATGTAGCCCCGGCTCATTGGGGATTTTTCCACCCGCTCTCGGATCAAGAACCGCGACGAACTCTGGTTGGCTCGCACCCACACCGGCAGCATCGTGACATAGCGGAGTTCCGGGCCGTCCGACGGCCAAGTAATCGTGGCGCCGGATCTGAGTAGTTGTGGGGCTGGCTGTACGTAGTGGGGCCACAATTCGGCTCACTAAATCAGGTAACAACTACTCGCGTTCGTGCTCCATGCCGTAGGTAGATTTTCGAGTGGGCCCAAACGACCCGCCAAGTCTTCGGTTCAGGAATGGGCGGGCCCGAAATCAGTGGCTGACTGCGCGAACCTCAGCACCGTTGCACGGGCTGTCGCGTGATGAAGCACTGACGAGACAGGGCTATTTTTCACATTCACGTGCCGTGACCGTGTGATGCGCGGTTGTGGGCAGTCTGATGCCGGGCACGTGTGTGACGCGTTGCAGGGGGAAGCAATGAAATCACTCACGTCCCTGATGAGGGACACCTACGCTCGGACACGGACCCTGGCGATGATCGCGGGCATGGTGCTCACGGGGCTGGTTCCATTTGTCGATGGAGTAATGCCAGCCGGGTTCTCGATTGTTCTGCTGGCGGTCGGCGCAGGTGTGGTCATGATCGCCCTACTGGTCATGATGCGCCCAGGCATTGACAACGCCGAAGAATCGACGGAAACAAACGGTGACGCCCGTACTGGGGCAGCCCTCCTGCTGTATCTTTCGCCGGTCATCCTATTGAACGTGGTCTACCCAATGGTGAGCCCTGCAATGGCGGCGGTGGATGTAGGGGGCGTGCCATTGACTCTCGTGGTGTTGGCCTCGTCCATCACGGTGCCCTGGCTCGCGCAAGCGGCCTGTCTGCCGGCCTACCGGGTAATCGGAGACCTCATGGCTGAACGGGATCTGGAAGCTATCACACGACGTTTTTGCCAATTTTGGCCGATGATGTTTGTGCAGTCGCTCCCGCTAGTCGTGGTGTTTGCGCTGCCGCTGTGGCTAGTAACGGGATGGACTCCCACAGCGTTGGCCATCTTTGCCTCCTTGTGCGGATTGCACCTCCTATTCGTCCAGTCCCTGGTGATGTCCAATGTGGCTAACCGCCGAGGCGCCTGGGCGCTCGCCTGGAGCGCGTACGCCGGTGCCCTCTTTCTAGCGCCTACGCTCTGGTGGCTGCCGCCGCTGATTGGGTCTCTCACCCAGCTCGCGGCCATGGGCCCAGGACTACGCCACCTCGGCGTAGCGCATCGTATTGGAGCCCGGGAGTTCAGCGCCGATGTCCTCCGTGGACTTCTGATGGGCTCGGTCCTGTGGGCCGACAAGTTGGTGCTTTTCCTCGCTACCGGGGGCGACTTTCAAGTGGTCGTGGTGTTTGCAGCAATGCTGCCGGCCGTCGTCGCTTACAACTTCTACTTCATCAACTTGGCACCGCGTGTTGACCGCGAGATGGCAGGACTCCACCGGACTATTTCCGGGGGACCGATGGCGACCCTCCTCACGGCGTCGAAGCGCTTGAGCCTTGTCGTTGACCGGTCCGTGCTGACAACGGGAACCATTGGCGTACTTCTCACTTTGGCAGTTTCGTTGGTGGTCAACGGGCTGCTGCCGACGCAGGTGCTGCTGGCAGTCTTCGCCGGCGCATCTTCCTGGGCGTTCATGATGCTCACCCTCCTGAGCTACGAACTCGACTTCATCGGAGAAAAGGTCTCCCCTCAGTTCTTGGGGGGCGCGCATCTAGTCCTGTGCGTGGCTGCGTTCTACGTGTTGGGAGTTCCGGGTGGGGACGGCAACGGAGCGGGCGCCTACGCGGCGCTGGTTGTTGCCGATCTCCTTCTGGTTGGTGTGGCATGGCTGCTCTACAAACGACATTGGGTTCAGCCGGAGTACACCCTGTTCTGGCGCCACGCCACCACCTGGTGATCCGGGACGCACCGTCTCCCTCGGCTCATAAGTTCAGCATCGTGGTTGGGCTCCACCCCGCCTAATTCCCCGTCTGCCTTGCACAGGCACACCCCAGCGCTCCGAAGGAACAAACATGTACAGCTTTCACCTCCCTAAAGCCCGGCGGGCAAAGCTTCAAGACTCGCTGACCCCGGCCGCCCAGGAAATCCGTAGTCGGGAGTATCCGGACGTAGACGTGGCGATCGTCATGGAGTCCACTTACCCTTACCTCAAAGGCGGCGTGTCGGCCGTCGTGCACGACATTGTTACCCACAATCCGGACCTCACCTACGGGATCATCCACATCACGTGGGACTCCGACTCCCCACACGAGGACCTGTACGGAATGCCAAGCAATGTCCTTTGGGTTCGGCCGGTGTACCTCAATATGCAGGAGCACCGACACAATTTTCTAGCGGTTTCCGCCAAAGATCTTGCCATGACCGCTGAGGAGCGGACGGCGCTTTCCCACCGCCTATTCGACGCCCTATATGCCCTTGCGGAGGACGGCGAAACGCAGGCACTGTGGGACCTCATTGGCGAGGGCCTTAACGAACGCACGCGACGTTATCCGCTGTGGGCGCTGCTGGGATCCCGCGAGTTCATGGAAGCACTGGCTCTGCGAATGCCGCAGCTCAATCTCTCCCTGGCAGACTCCTTCTGGACGCTGCGTAATTTCTTCTCCCTGGCCTTCGCCATTCTTGGCGAAACGATGCCGCGGGCCCACGTCTACCACGCCCACACCACAGGCTACGCATCCTTGCTGGGGGCAGCAGCTGCAAGGGACCATGAGTCTTCCTTCCTGCTCACAGAGCACAACCTTTACGTCCGGGATACGATCAACACTTTGCTGGATCGGAATATGGCTTTGTCCATAACGTCGGACGACTACCGAATTTTTGACGTGACGCCCGAACAGAGGGCATGGATGGCGTGGTGGACGGAAATGGGCCACTTCTGCTACCCGAGCGCCAAGCTCATCACGTACTTGTACCCCACAGCGATTACCGAGGCGGCAAGCCTGGGAACTGATATCGACAAGGCGGTGGTGGTACCAAACGGTATGGTCATCGAGGAGTTCGAGGAAAAGCACCGCGCTCGCCAGTCGGCGTTGCCGGAAATCATGCGCGCTCCGTCAGCGCACACTTGGCGGCTCGTATTTATTGCGCGCATAGTTCCCATCAAGGGGCTCATGGACCTGCTGTCCAGCATCCACCTCCTGAGTCAGCGCGGCTTCCCGAACCTGCATTTGGATGTGCTGGGCCCAACGGGGCATGTGCCCGCCTACTACGAAGCGTGCCTGTCCAAGATCGAGAGTCTGGGCCTGCACGATCAGGTAACTATCCACGGCACGGTCAATGTTCGCGACATGCTGGATCAGTTCGACGTTCTCGTACTCCCCAGCTATAACGAGGGGCAGCCCATCGTGGTTCTCGAGGCCATGGCAGCTGGCATACCCACGGTGGGATCTGACGTGGGAGGCATGGGCCAACTCGTTGCGGAGAACCTCTACACCTCCGACGGCCGCACCGTGGGTCCTTGCGGGGTACTCACAACTCCGGGCGATGTGCATCAGATGGCCGCGGGCATTGAGGCAGTCGTCGGCAACATGGCGACCTACAGCGAGTACTCGGTCAACGCCCGCGCACGCGTGCAAGAGTTCTTTCAGATGCACGATGTTATGACTTCCTACAACGAGATCTATCGTGCCCTGGGCAACATTCCCGTTCTGGCCGGGGACGAGACTTCCCACGTCGAGTACAGCTCGCAAGTGGCCCTGTGAGCGGTGTCGGAGCCTGGATCCGCTATGGCGATCCGATCACCCCCGAGCAGCTCGATTTCGCCGCCGAACACTACCGGGCCGCGATCTTGCAGCCATGGGAGCTGGACGCCGCCCGGGAGCTGAAGCAGCGGCGGCCGGACATGACCTTGCTGTGCTACAAGTGTCTGTCCTCGACACGCGATTACGAGCCTGGACCCATCTATTCGTCAGGGGTCTCCTATCTAGAGGCAGAAGCCGCCGGTGCACAGTGGTTCTCACGACGGCTGGACGGGGAGCGCGTCCAGTGGGAGCGCTATCCGGGACACTGGCAGATGACGGTGTGGGATGAAGACTATCGCTCCCAGTGGGTTGCCAACGTCGTTGCCGAACTCCGGGACTCTCCCTTCGACGGCGTCATGGGAGACAACGACGTGTTCGACGACTACTACGGCTTGAACCTGCCATTGTCAGGTGTGGAATCCCTTTCAGGGCTCCGGGACGGCCTGAACAGCTTGGTCCATGCTGCCGGCCAGGCGCTGAATCGGGTCGGAAAGATCCTGGTTCCCAACATCGCCGAGTCCCGGCGTGAGAAGGGTCGTTGGGCATCCCACGCCTCCTACGGAGGCGGCTTCGAGGAGGTCTGGTTGGGCTACGGCCCCACCAACCTCTTCGGCCCGGCAACCGTGGAAGCCCAACTCACCCAGGCTAGCGGCCCAGGACTTACCATTCTTCGGGTCCCCACCGATGGAGACGATCGCCACCCCAATTTCAGCTACGGCCTGGCTGCGTTCTGGATATTCAACGCCGGCACCGGAGCATACTCCGCGACTGCCCACGACGATTACAGCCGGACGCAGCACACCCCGGAGCTTGATTGGAACCTGGGGGCACCACTGCATCCCGCGACGGGACAGGGAGACGTATGGTCGCGGGAGTTTACCGGGGGCTGGGCGGCGGTAAATTTCAATGAGGACGGACGCTGTCGCCGGCGGGTGACCGTGCCCCCGGGGATGGTTGATGCGACCGGCACTTCGTCGCCACGTCAGATTGTTCTGCGTCCACACCGCGGTATCGTCTATCGGCGCACCCAGCTTCCAGAGGGCCAGCGCCGCTGATGACTTCTCGGTTGCAATTCAGCAGGCCCATGACGTGCGTTGCGGAGCAGAAGGCCTCTAAGTACGACCTTCGCCTAGAACGGGTACGGCGCGATGTCCGGGCGCATGGTGAGCCACTGGATCTCGGTGAAGGACTCCATATTGGCGTGGTGCCCGCCGATCCGTGAGCCGTTGCCGGAGTTCTTCACCCCGCCAAAGGGCGAGTTCGCCTCGTCGGAGACCGTCTGCTCGTTGATGTGGACCTTGCCGGAGTCCAGCCGGTCCGCAATGGTCATGGCCATGCCGACCTCGCCCAGGATGCCGATGGAGAGGCCGTATTCGTTGTCGTTGGCCAGCGCCACGGCCTCATCGAGGGTGGAGAACTTCATCACCGGTGCCACCGGGCCGAAGATCTCGTCCTTCCACGCCGGGCTGTCTTGGGCCAGGTCCACCAGCACCGTGGGCTGGTAGAACCGGCCGTCATGGGTCCCGCCGGCGGCCAGCCGCGCCCCGGCCTGCACCGCGTCCTGCACAATGCCGTCCACCCGCTGCAGTTGGCGTTCGTCGATCACCGGGCCCAGGGCCACGGTGCCGCTCTTGGGGTCTCCCACCGGCAGGTGCCCGGCCTTCTCGGCGAGCGCGGCCACGTAGTCCTCGTAGATGTCCTCGTGCACAATGTGCCGTCCGGCCGCCATGCAGATCTGGCCCTGGTGCATAAACGATCCGAACGCCGCCGCGGAGGCGGCCTTGGCCAGGTCCGCGCCGGGCAGCACAATCAGCGCGTTGTTGCCGCCGAGTTCCAGGTGGGCGCGCTTGAGCAGCCGCCCGGCCGCCTCGCCCACCTTGCGGCCGGCCGCCGTCGAGCCGGTAAAGGCGATCACGCGGACTTCGGGGGCCTCGACGACGGCGGCGCCGACGTCCGCGCCGCCGGGCAGCAGCGAGAGCAGCCCCGGCGGGAGTCCGGCCTCCTCGAAGATCCGCATCACGGTGACGCCGCCGCAGACCGCGGTGCGGGGGTCCGGCTTGAGCAGCACGGCGTTGCCGAGGGCCAGGGCCGGGGCGACGGCGCGGATCGAGAGGATGAGCGGGAAGTTGAACGGCGCGATCACGGAGACCACCCCCACGGGCCGGCGCCGGGCGAAGGACCAGCGGTTTTCGTTCGAGGTGAGCACGTCCCCGGCCGGCAGCGAGGGCAGCGCGGAGGCGTCGTAGCATTCGTTGGCGGCGATGTGGGTCTCCAGCCCGGCCTTCGGCGGGATGCCGCCGGATTCGCGGACGATCCAGTCCTGGATTTCCGCGCCGTGTTCCTCCCAGAGCTGGCCGGCCCGGCGCAGCACGGCGGCCCGGTCCTCGGGGTTCCGGGCGGCCCACTCCTTCTGGGCTTTCGCGGCGGTGGTGGCGGCTTCGCGGACGTCCGCCACGGAGGCGACGCCGTAGCTGCCCAGGGTCTCGCCGGTGGCTGGTTCGACGGCGTCAGCAGTCCCGCCTCCGCCGGTGCGCCAGCCGTTGAGGTAGATTTTGCCCTCCCAGAGGGCGGAGTCGAGCAGGGACATCTTTGTCCTTTCATCGTGGGGACCGTGGCGTGCGGAGGCGTCGGGGCCGGACCCGAAAGCGAAGGTGCGGCCCCGTCCATCACATGTCGTGCCGCCGTCGCCGTCAAGACCCGCCCACTATTGACCCTCGGTGACATTCGGCCCTAGCCCCGGGCCGCGGGTGCTGGGCACGGTGGACCATGGCCAATATTTACATTCCCTTCGGGACCGTCGAGGGCCAGACCGCCCGGATCGCCGAGTACATCGCCTACGTGATCCGCGAGCACGGCCACGAGGCCCGAGCGGCGGACCTGCAGAGTTCCGGTGACTCCTTCCCGGACGACTGCGACGGCGTCATCGTCGGAGCCTCGGTCCACATGGGCAAGCACGAGGGGTTCGTTACTGATTTTGTCCGCGCGAACAAGGCGGCGTTGGAGCGGCTGCCCTCGGCGCTGTTCTCGGTCAGCCTCGCTGCCCACGGGGACGAGGAAAGCGCGGAAGGGTACGTGGAGAAATTCGAGGAGGAGACTGGCTGGCGACCGGCGCACGTCGGCCTGTTCGCCGGGGCGCTGCCCTACACCCAGTACGGCTTCCTCAAGCGGCACATGATGAAGCGGATCACCAGCAGCAAGGGCTCACCGGACACGGACCTGTCCCGTGATTACGTCTACACCGAGTGGGACGGCGTCCGGCGTTTCGCCGAGGACTTCGTGGCCGGGCTGCCTGCCGCAAAGGCTTAGGCCGCTGCCGCTCGGACGGTGTCCGGCGTCGAACTCCCGAGGGCCATCCGGGCTGCCACCAGGGCCAGCAGCAACCAGCCGGCCGGCCGGGTCCGTTTCAGCCCGAGGACCGCAGCCGGGAACGCCAGGGCGACGACGCCGACGGCGAGCACCGGCCCGTTGTCGTCCTGGAAGCCGCGCGCCATCGCCGGGTCGAGGGCGAACCACACACAGATGGCGATGAATGCGGCGGTCAGCGCCGTCAGCAGGGGAGCGGTCCCGGCTGGCCAGAACCAGGCTAGGGCCGCGAGGACCAGCATCGGCACCGCTCAGGCGAGGATCATCAGCAACCCCGCGGTGCCGCCCGGCTCGTCCATGGCGTAACCGCCGATGAATGCCCCGCCGAAAGCGGTGAAGACCGCCATCAGCACCGCGCCCGTCTTCACGGGTGCGGCGGCGCGCCGCCGCACATCCTTCTGCCGGCCAAAGACCACTCCCAGCACGACGGCGACCACAACGACGGCGGCAACCGCCAGGATCATGGGGACGGACACGGCTGCCTCCTGGAGACGGTGAGAACCTGTGCCCATTGAACGCTTGCGGGAGTGGGCGGGCCAAGGGGAGAAAGGCTGACGGGGATGAGGGCCTTAGCCCATCCCGGACGGTCCGGCCCAGGCAGCGAAAGTCCCGCCCCCTCCGCCTCCGCTGTCGTCGTCCTTGCCGCAACGCCGGCAGCGCTTGTCCAGAGCGCCGTCCTCGGCATGTTCGATATGCCAATCATGCTGAATATTCAGCTTGCACAGCAGCGCCTTGAACATGGTCCTCTCCGCTCCACTCCACGTCCGAGATCAGTAACTTAATCATTGCGCTCGCGTTGCGGCCGCAGAAGACCTGGGGCTCAATTTCCGGAGGGAACGACAGCTGTCCGGCCAGACCTACGCCACGGCGCCCTGGAAGTGCTTCTCGATGAGCCCCTTGATGTCTTCGTGGCAGCCGCCGCAGCCGGTGCCGGCGCGGGTCTCCGCGGACACCTCGGCCACCGTCCCGCACCCTCCGGTCACTGCGGCGGCAATGGCGGTTCCGCTCACCCCCGCGCAGCGGCACACGGTCCGCTCGGGATCGGACGCGGTAGAAGGAGCCTGGTCCGGGCCGTCCAGGCGCAGCAGCAGCGACCGGTCCGCGGGCAGCTCGGCGCCGCGTTCGAAGAGCTGCACCAGTTCGGCCGCGGTGCGGGGCATGCCCACGGCCACCAGGCCCTCGAGCACTCCGGCCCGGGTGGTCATCTTGACGTAGCGGCCGTGCTCGGGGTCGGACCACTGGGCTACCTGCAGCCGCGCCCGCCCGCCCACGGCACCGGCGGTCAAAGCCTCCTCATCCCATGGCTCGGCGGACACATCGCCGGCCACGGCCATGGTCAGGCCGCGGGCCTTGAGTACCACCACGCCCGGCTGTTCAGCCGGCAGCGGCGGCAAGGCATCAGCCCCGGCACCAGAACCGGACGCCAGCAACGTCAGGTACCCGGCCAGCCACTCGGCCTGCCGCCAGCCCGGCCCCACCAGCCCGGACGGGCCCCGCGCACTCCGGCACGCCAGACAATCCGGGTCGGGGCAGCGGACCTCGGCGCAGTCACCGATCGCGAAAATGTGCGGCTCGTGGTGCGCCCTTAAGCGGTGGTCCACCAGTATCCCGGCCCCCGTCGACAGCCCGCAGCCCTCCGCCAGCTCCGTTCGCGGTCGCACGCCGCAGGAGAGCACCAGCAGCTCGCCGTCGATCGCGGAACCGTCCTCCAGCAGCAGCGCGGAGAAGGCGCCGTGGGCCCCGGTCTCCACGGCCACCGAGCGGGCGTTGCCAGCCACCCGTACACCGCAGTTCCGCAGCGAGGCCGCGAGCACGGCACCGCCGCCGCGGTCGATATTGCGGCCCAGCGGGTGCGGGCCATTGTGCACCACGGTCACGGTGGCGCCCTCCTCGGCCGCGGCCAGCGCCGTCTCCAGGCCCAGCACGCCGCCGCCCAGGACCACCACGCGCTTACCGCCGGCCACCGCCGCCTGCAGCGCCGCGGCATCCGCCAGGTCCCGCAGCGCCGTCACCCCGGCGGGCAGCACGGGGGCGGCCGGATCCGGGTTCAGCCCGGTGAGGTTGGGGATCACCGGCCGGGACCCGGTGGCGAAGACCAGCCGGTCGTAGCCCGGGGAACTGCCGTCGGCCAGCAGGACCCGCTGCCGGGCTCGGTCCACCCTTCGGACCCGGACCCCCAGCCGGACGTCGACGCCGTCGGCCACCAGTGCCGCCGCATCCGCCAGCGCCAAGGCGGCGGCCGTGGTCCGCCCGACGCCGAGGTCCGCCACCAGCACGCGGTTGTACGCGGCCTCCGTTTCCTCGCCGACGACGGTCAGGTGCACCAGCCCGCCCCGCACCGCCGGGATCAGTTCATCGATCAGCCGTGCCGCCACCGGGCCGAAGCCCACCACTACAATCCGTTCCGTCATGGGGCACCTTCCATCTGCAGGACCTCCGCGCGGGCGCCCGCCGCGGCCGGCCTCACCCACACCTTGCTGGTCTTGAACTCGGGCATCCCGGAGACCGGGTCCGTGGCCGCCTCGGTGAGCCGGTTGGCGCTCTCCAGCCCCGGGAAGTGGAACGGCAGGAACACGGTCTCCGGCCGGATGCCCGCGCTGAGCTCGGCCCGGCAGAGGACCTCGCCGCGGCCGTTGGTGACAGCGACGACGTCGCCCTCGGCGATGCCCTGCGCCGCGGCGGCCGCCGGGTGCAGCTGCAGGCGGGCCTCGGGCCGGGCCGCGGCGAGGGCTGCCACCCGGCGGGTCTGGGCGCCGGACTGGTAGTGCTCCAGCAGGCGCCCGGTGATCAGGGTCATCGGCGTGCCCGCGGCTTCCGGAACCGCGGCAAGCGTACGCCGGCGGGGAGCCACCGGGGTGAAGACCGCCCGGCCGTCCGGATGGGCAAATGAGTCCAGGAACAGCCGAGGGGTGCCCGTGCTGCCGGCCGGGTAGGGCCAGTAGGCTTCCTCGCCGCGGTCCAGCAGGGCGTAGTCGATGCCGGAGTAGTCGGCCAGTCCGCCGGCGGAGGCTAGCCGGAGCTCCTCGAACACGATCTCCGGGTCCTCGCTGAAGGTCGACGGCGCCTCGAGCAGCTCGGCCAGCCGGGTCATGATCCACAGTTCGCTGCGGACCCCGGGCGGGGGCGCGATGGCCCGGCGCCGGCGCAGCACCCGGCCCTCGAGGTTGGTCAGGGTGCCTTCCTCCTCGGCCCATTGGGTGACCGGCAGGATCAGGTCCGCCTCGGCCGCGGTCTCGGAGACGAAGAAGTCGCAGACCACCAGGAAGTCCAGGCTGCGCAGGCCGGCGATCACTGCGTTGGCGTCGGGCGCGGAGACCGCCACGTTGGCTCCGTGCACGAAGAGGCAGCGGACGCCGTCGGGCTGTCCCAGGGACGTGAGCAGTTCGACGGCGGGGACGCCGGGGCCGGGGATGGCGGTCTCCGGGACGCCCCAGACTTCGGCCATGTGGGCGCGAGCGGCGGGGTCGGTGATCTTGCGGTAGCCGGGGAGCTGGTCCGCTTTCTGTCCGTGTTCGCGGCCGCCCTGGCCGTTGCCCTGGCCGGTGAGGGTGCCGTAGCCGCTGCGTGCCGAGCCGGGCAGGCCCAGCAGCAGGGCGAGGTTGATCGCGGCGGTGGCGGTGTCCGTCCCGTCCACGTGCTGTTCCACGCCGCGGCCGGTGAGGACGTAGCTGCCGCCGCGCGCCCGGCCCTCGGCGAGCCGGCGGGCGGTGTCCCGGATCAGCCCGGCCGGGACCCCGGTGAGGGACTGCACCCGCTCGGGCCAGTAGGAGGCGACGCTGCGGGCCACAGCCTCGTAGCCGGTGGTCCGGTCGGCGATGTACCCGGCGTCGGCGAGTCCTTCGTGGATGACCACGTGCGCCAGGCCCAGCAGCAGCGCGAGGTCGGTGCCGGGCAGCGGCTGCAGGTGCAGGCCGCCGCCGTCGGCGGTGAACGCGGCGGTGGCGGAGCGGCGGGGGTCGACGACGATCAGCCCGCCGGCGTCGCGCGCGCCCTGCAGGTGCTGGACGAACGGCGGCATGGTCTCGGCGACGTTGGAGCCGAGCAGCAGGATGGTGCTGGCGGCGTCGAGGTCCGCCAGCGGGAACGGCAGGCCGCGGTCCAGGCCGAAGGCGCGCATCCCGGCGGCTGCGGCGGAAGACATGCAGAACCGGCCGTTGTAGTCGATCCGCGAGGTGCCCAGGGCCAGCCGGGCGAACTTGCCCAGCTGGTACGCCTTCTCGTTGGTGAGCCCGCCGCCGCCGAAGACCCCGACGCCGTCCGGCCCGTAGCGGCCGCGGGCCGCGTTCACCGCTGTGACGATGCGGTCCAGGGCCTCGTCCCAGCCGACCGGGCGGTGCACGCCGTCGGCGCCTTTGAGCAGCGGCTCGGTGACGCGGCCGGGGTGCTCCAGCAGCGACGCCGAGGTCCAGCCCTTGCGGCACAGGCCGCCGCGGTTGGTGGGGAAGTCGCGGCCGGCCACCTCCACCGGGGCCTCATCTAGCGGATCGGTATCCGCCGCCGGGGCGGTCAGTGTCATGGCGCACTGCAGCGCGCAGTAGGGGCAGTGGGTGGCGGCGCCGTCGGCCATTTAGACGTGTCCTTTGCCGTGACGGGTGGCGGGGCGCAGGTAGCAGGCCCAGCAGACGGCCAGCATCAGGAGGTAGGCGGCGACGAAGCCGTAGAAGGCCGGGGTGTAGGAGCCGCTGGCGGTGTTGGAGGCGTTGAGCACCTGCGGGATGACAAAGCCGCCGTAAGCGCCGATCGCCGAAATCAGGCCCAGCGCGGAGGACGCCAGCCGCTGGGTGGCCACGGTGCTGGCCCCGGACCGGGCCGCCCGGCTGTGCAGGGCGAAGATCACCGGGATCATCCGGTAGGTTGCCCCGTTGCCGAAGCCGCTGGCCGTGAACAGCGCCAGGAAGAGGATGAGGAAGAGCCAGAAGTTCGCCAGCGGCAGCGTGAAGACCATGGTCAGGGTGATCACGGCCATCGCAGCGAACGCCGTCACGGTCATCCGCGCCCCGCCCAGCCGGTCCGCCATCCGGCCGCCGAAGGGCCGGGCCAGCGATCCGACCAGCGGGCCCAGGAACGCCAGCGACAGCGCCACGGTGCCGACACCGATCGAGGAGAACGCCGGGAAGTAGTCCTTGATCAGCTTGGGGAACACGCCGGCGAAGCCGATGAAGGAGCCGAAGGTGCCGATGTAGAGCAGGGCCATGATCCACAGGTGCGGTTCCTTGACCGCGGCGAGCGAGCCGGCGACGTCGCCCTTGGCACTGGTGAGGTTGTCCATGTACTTCCAGGCGCCGAACGCGGCCAGCAGGATCAACGGGATCCACATCAGCCCGGCCACCGGCAGGTTCACGGCGCCCGCGGCCAGCACCGTGATGGCGATCGGGACGGCGAGCTGGGCGACGGCGGCGCCGAGGTTCCCGCCGGCGGCGTTCAGTCCCAGCGCCCAGCCCTTTTCGCGGGCCGGGTAGAAGAAGGTGATGTTGGCCATCGAGCTGGCGAAGTTGCCGCCGCCGAAGCCGGCCAGGGCGGCCACCAGCAGCATCACGCCGAACGGGGTGCCGGGGTTGCCGACGCACAGGGCAAGCCCGGTCGAGGGGATCAGCAGCAGCAGGGCCGAGACGATGGTCCAGTTCCGTCCGCCGAAGCGGGGAACCATAAAGGTGTAGGGGATCCGGAGCGTCGCACCGACCAGGCTGGGCATCGAGATCAGCCAGAAGATTTCGTTCGTGGAGAAGCGGAAGCCGGCCGCGGGGAGCTGGACCACCACAATCGACCAGAGCTGCCAGACCACAAAGCCCAGGAACTCCGCGAAGATGGACCAGTTCAGGTTCCGCCGGGCGATGCCGCGGCCCAGGGATTCCCACTGGGTCTGGTTCTCGGCGTCCCAGTTGGCGATCCAGCGGCCCGGGCGGTACTCCAGTGCGGGGCCGCCGACGGCGGTGCGGTCGGCGGTGCGGTCGGCGGTGTTGCGGTCCGCGGGCGAGGTGCGGCCGGGGGCGGTTGCGGCGGGCGCGGAGCCGGCGTCGTGGTTCGGGGAAACGCCGGTAATGGCGTCGGCAATGCGTTCAGTCACGGGGACCTCCTTCGGGGATGTCCCTCAAAACTAGGGATGCCGCGTTTCCGGGACCCTCGCGCTTTGTTAACGTGCTGTGACGTTTGCCTATCGGCGCTTTTGTGACGGCGTGAGGCCGCGGTGCGTCAGCGCACCAATGATCTGCTCGACGGTTGGTGCGCCCGCATGTCCGCCCGGTACGGGGTAGATGCGGCAGGCGAGATCACTGCTGGGCGCCCCGCCGGGGAAGATGTCGGCCCCGTCCGCGGTGATCGTGGGCGAACCGGCGAATCCCCTCCCGGCCGTGTCGGCGGCAGACTCCACCAGTTGCAGATGGACCGCGACGTCGTCGCGCCCCAAGGCGGCAAGGGCGGCTTCGACCCGTTCGAGCGCCCGCGCAGTGTTGGGGCAGTCCGCGATGTGGAGGATTTCTATTTTCATACTCTTGGGTTCCTGTCCGGTCACGTGCCTACGTTGCGCCTTCGGTGAGTTTCTTCTGGCCGAATATCTCTTCGCCGTCGATGAGGAGTCAGCCGGCGCTGCGCGGCGCGAACATAATCACGGCCACACCCAGCAGGCAGATCGCCGAACCGGCGATGTCCCACCGGTCCGGACGGAAGCCGTCGAAGATCATGCCCCAGGCCAGGGAACCCGCGACGAACACGCCCCCGTAGGCGGCAAGGATTCTGCCAAAGTGGGCGTCGGGCTGCAGCGTGGCGGCAAAACCGTAGATGCCCAGGGCGATCACCCCGAGCCCGGCCCACCACCATGGCTTGCCTTCGCGGACCGCCTGCCACACGAGCCACGCGCCGCCGATTTCAGCGGCAGCAGCCAGGACGAACAACAGGATCGTTTTTGCAATGCTCACGCGTCCATCATGTCAGTGCGCGGTGGCGGAGCGCGTACTGCGGACGACACGGGGTGTCCAAATAATGGAACATTTGTCCATTGGCTGGACGCGGGGAACTATTATCGGACGTATATCCATTCCTCAGCCGGACGCCTCTCCGCAGGGCGGCCCGGTCTTCATGAAAGCGTCACTACATGTCATCCACCGCCACTTCAGCGGAGCAGGGCTCTGCCAAGCAGGTGAACTCGCGCGGCCGCGTGATCGTCGCCAGCCTGATCGGCACCACCGTTGAGTTCTACGACTTCTACGTCTACGCCACGGCCGCCGTCCTGGTCTTCCCGAAGCTCTTCTTCCCGGGCCAGAACGAGACCACCCAGCTGCTGAGCTCCTTCGCCGTCTTCGGCGTCGCATTCATCGCCCGCCCGCTCGGCTCGATCGTCTTCGGCCACTTCGGTGACAAGTTCGGCCGCAAGGGCACCCTCGTGGCGTCGCTGCTCACCATGGGCATCGCGACCTTCCTGATCGGCTGCCTCCCCACCGCTTTGGTCCCGGGCTGGGAGTTCTGGGCCCCGGCCCTGCTGGTCGTTATGCGCTTCGCCCAGGGCCTGGCCCTCGGCGGCGAATGGAGCGGCGCGGCCCTGCTGGCCACCGAGAACGCCCCGGCCAACAAGCGCGCCATCTACGGCACCTTCCCGCAGTTGGGCGCACCCATCGGCTTCATCATCGCCAACGTGATCTTCCTGGTCTTCAGCTACGCCCTCTCGCCGCAGGCCTTCGCCGACTGGGGCTGGCGTGTGCCGTTCCTGCTCAGCGCCGTGATGGTCATCATCGGCCTGTACGTCCGCCTCAAGCTGATCGAAACCCCGGCCTTCACCAAGGTCATCGAGTCCAATGAGGTCGCCAAGCTGCCCCTGGGCCGCGTCTTCAAGACCAGCTGGCGCCAGCTGATCCTGGGCACCTTCATCATGCTCGCCACCTACGTGCTCTTCTACCTGATGACCACGTTCACGCTGACCTACGGCACCCGCGCCTCCAGCCTGGACGCCGCCAAGGCCGCCGCCGAGAAGGCCGGCAAGCCGATGACCGAGGCGGCAGCCGCCGCATTCGTTCCGGGCCTGGGCTACACCCGCAACGACTTCCTCTGGATGCTGATTGCCGGCGTCGTGTTCTTCGGAATCTTCACCCTGGTCTCCGGCCCGCTGGCTGAAAAGTACGGCCGCCGCAAGATGCTGATGGCTGTCACGGCCGGCATCTTCGTCTTCGGCCTGCTGTTCGTCCCGCTGTTCAGCGGCGGCTTCATCGGCACCATGGCCCTGCTGATCATCGGCTTCTCGCTGATGGGCCTGACCTTCGGTCCGATGGGCGCGCTCCTGCCCGAACTGTTCCCGACCAACGTCCGGTACACCGGCTCGGCCGTCAGCTACAACGTCTCGTCCATCCTGGGCGCGGCGGTGGCACCGTTCATCGCCGTCTGGCTGTGGGAAATGGCGAAGGGCAGCCCGATCCTGGTGGGCGTGTACCTCACCTCGATGGCCGTGCTGACCCTGATCGCCCTGTATGTCAGCAAGGAAACCCGCGACCTGGAATACGAGAACAACGTCGCCTGACGCTCCAGCCCGGTTACTGGTTGAGATGCCCGGTGTGTTCGGTGAACACGCCGGGCATTTCCGTGTTCAGACGCTCCCGCACGTCTGGTCGGTGATGTTCCGACGCCCCCGCAGGTCTGGTGGGTGTGGGGTGAACGCTCCCGCACCCAAGGCCGTTCCCGGATCTGCGGGAGCGTCGTGGAAGGGGCGGCCGGATCTGCGGGAGCGTCGTGGAATGGGGTCGCGTTACCGCGCGTAGCGCTCCACGAAGTTCCGCAGGATGGCCATCGGTTCGGTGACATTATGCTGCCGGGCCTGGGCCATCAGTTCCTCGGCCGAGTCGGGCGGGAAGTAGCCGGCATGGCGGTAGATGTCGATCCGGGTGGTCAGGCCCTCGACGTCGAGCTCGGGGTGGAACTGGGTGGCATAGAGGTTGGTCCGGATCCGGAACATCTGCACGGGGCAGGTCTCGGAGCTGGCCAGCAGCACCGCCCCGCTCGGCAGCACGGTGCACGCCTCCTTATGGCCCACGAACGCCGTGAACCGCTCCGGCAGCCCGCGCAGGAGCGGGTCCAGCTTCCCGGCATTGGTCTGCCTCACGGTGACGCCGCCGAGCCCCTCGCCGTAGGTCCGGTCGATCACGGCGCCCTGGTGCAGGCCGAGGGTGCCGACGCCGTAACAGGCGCCCAGGAACGGGAAGTCCTCGGCCACGATCCTGTCCAGCAGGGCAAACAGCTCGCGCTCCACCCGGTGCTGGACCTCGCTCTTGTGCTCCGCGGGATCGCTCGAGGTGAAGGGGCTTCCGCCCACAATGACGCCCGAGTAGTCGCTGAGCGCCAGCCGGGGCAGCGGCGCGGCCTCCATCCGGATCCGGTGCAGCTGGGCCTCCACCAGCCCGGTGTAGCGCAGGTAGGCGAGATATTCGTCGTCGGCGGCGGCGTCCTCGGCGCGGGAGGCGAGCAGCAGGAAGGGCTTCACGTACTAAGTCTGCCTCCCGCCGCCCGCTGCCGCTATTCGGCCGCCTCGCCGTCCTCGATCATCGCGATGACCGCGCCCGCGGAGACGGTCTCGCCGGCCGATGCGGAAAGACCGATGACGATGCCGGCGCGGTGCGCGGTGAGCGGCTGTTCCATCTTCATGGCCTCGAGCACCACCACAAGGTCGCCCTCGGCCACCCGTTCGCCCTCGGCCACGGCCACCTTCACGATGGTGCCCTGCATGGGGGAGGTCAGGGCGTTGCCGCCGGCCGGAGCCGCCGCGCTGGCGCTGCGGGAGCGCTTCTTGGTCTTCGCCGGCTTGGCGCCACCACCGCCGGAGACGGTGCCCAGCGACGTCGGCAGCACTACTTCGAGCCGTTTGCCGCCGACCTCGACGACGACGCGCTGGCGGTCGCCGGCGTCGGGCGCCTCGGCCCCGGCGCCGGACGGCGTCCAGGCGGGGATGTTGTTGACGAAGGAGGTCTCGATCCAGCGCGTGTGGACCTTGAACGGGCCTTCGGCGGGGGCGAAGTCGGGGTTGGTGACCACGGCGAGGTCGAAGGGGATGACGGTGGGGATGCCCTCCACCACCATCTCTTCAAGGGCACGGCGGGAGCGCTGCAGCGCCTGGCTGCGGGTGGCGCCGGTGACGATCAGCTTGGAGAGCATCGAGTCGAAGTTGCCGCTGATCACGTCGCCCTGTTCGACGCCGGAGTCGATCCGCACGCCGGGGCCGGTGGGGTTCTTGAGGCCGGTGATGGTCCCGGGAGCGGGCATGAAGTTCCGGCCCGGGTCTTCACCGGTGATGCGGAATTCGATCGAGTGGCCGCGGACTTCCGGGTCGCCGTAGCCGAGCTCCTCGCCGCGGGCCAGCCGGAACTGCTCGCGGACCAGGTCGATGCCGGTGACTTCCTCGGAGACGCAGTGCTCCACCTGCAGGCGGGTGTTGACCTCGAGGAAGGAGATGGTGCCGTCCTGGCCGACGAGGAACTCGCAGGTGCCGGCGCCGAGGTAGCCGGCCTCCTTCAGGATGGCTTTGGACGATTCGTAAAGCCGCCGGTTCTGTTCCTCGGTGAGGAACGGGGCCGGGGCTTCCTCGACCAGCTTCTGGTTGCGGCGCTGCAGCGAGCAGTCGCGGGTGGAGACGACGACGACGTTGCCGTGCGCGTCGGCGAGGCACTGGGTCTCGACGTGGCGAGGGGCGTCGAGGAAGCGTTCGATGAAGCATTCGCCGCGGCCGAAGGCGGCGGTGGCCTCGCGCACGGCGGATTCGAAGAGTTCGGGGATTTCCTCCCGGCTGCGGGCCACCTTGATGCCGCGTCCGCCGCCGCCGAAGGCTGCCTTGATGGCGACCGGGAGGCCGAACTTGTCGACGAATTCGAGGATTTCCTCGGCGGATTCGACCGGGTCTGCGGTGCCGGGAACCTGCGGGGCGCCGACCTTCTCGGCGATGTGGCGGGCCTGGACCTTGTCGCCGAGGGCGGAGATGGCCTCGGGGGAGGGCCCGATCCAGGTGATCCCGGCGGCGATCACCTTGGCGGCAAACTCGGCGTTTTCGGCGAGGAAGCCGTAGCCGGGGTGGACGGCGTCGGCGCCGGCGCGCTGGGCCACCTCGATCAGCTTGTCCATCACGAGGTAGGACTCGGCGGCGGTTTTGCCGCCCAGGGCGTAGGCCTCATCGGCGAGCTTGACGTGCAGGGCGTCGCGGTCCGGATCCGCGTACACGGCCACGGAGGCGATGCCTTCATCGCGGGCCGCGCGGATGATGCGCACCGCGATTTCGCCGCGGTTGGCGATCAGCACCTTGCTCAGGGGGCGGGTGCCCGGCGTGGTGGTGGCGGGCACGGGCGTTGCGGACTGCTCCGAATTTGCTGACAAGGCGTCTCCTTCTTTCCTTCAGGGAGCCTAGCGCGGTTTTGTGGGTTCCGCCGAGATTACTTGCGGATCCCGCGCGTAAACGGCCGATCCTTTGTGGGGTTCCTACAAGGGGGTGCGAAATGGCTCACTCGGCGCGAATGTCCGCCGGGTCGGCGGCGCCACCGGTCCAGAGCTCCGTCACGCCCACCTTGGCCTGGCCCAGGAGGGCCCGCAGGGTGGAGATGGAGAGCCCGACGACGGTGTGCGGGTCGCCGTCGACCTTGCGGATGAACGCCCCGCCGTAGCCGTCGATCGTGAAGGAGCCGGCGCACTGCAGCGGTTCGCCGGTGGCGATGTAGCTGTCGATTTCGTCCTCGCTCATCTCCAGGAAGTGCACCTCCGCGGAGTTCACGGAGCCGAGCGTCGCGCCGGTGCCGCCGTCGCTGTTCGGGCCGGCGTCGGTGTCCCGGCAGTCGACCAGCCAGTGGCCGGTGTGCAGCACGCCCATGCCGCCGCTCATCCGGAGCATCCGCTCCTTGGCGACCTCGGCGGTGTAGGGCTTGCCGTGGGCCTCGCCGTCGAACTCGAAGACCGAGTCGCAGCCGATCACCAGGGCGCCCTCGGCCTCCGGCAGCGAGGCGACGGCCTCGGCCTTGGCGCGGGCAAGCAGCAGGGCGGTGTCGTGCGGGTCGGTCACGCCGTAGCGGGCCTGCACGGCGTCCTCATCGACGTCGGAGACGAGGACCTCGTGGGCGATGCCGGCGTTGCTGAGCAGCTTGGTGCGGGCGGGGGACTGGGAGGCGAGGATCAGGCGGGTCACGGAACCAGCGTAGTTCCTCGGGGTGACAGTGTGGCGGGTTTGGTGGGGTTGGGGGCTTCCGGGTGCGTTGCGGGGCGTCTCGGCTCGACGGCAGGGCGGGACGTTAAAAATGTCGTACCCCTCCGATTGACTTGGTGCATGGAAGGCAATCCGAGGCTTTTCGAGGAATCATTCGGTGCGGACCCGGAGGTGGGAGACGCGGCGGCGATCGTCGATGAGCTCCGGGCGCTCGAGGACCGGAAGTCGGCGATTGCGGCCCGGCAGGCGCGCCTGGCAGTGGCGCTGGACCTGGCGCGGCGGCGCGAACAAGCCGCTATTGGCTTGCCTGCGGACCAGATTGGGGCCGGGGTCGGGGCGGAGATCGCCCTGGCGCGGCGGGAATCCCCGGCCAAAGGCTCACGGCTCCTGGGTTTGGCGAAGGCTCTTGTCACCGAAATGCCCCACACCCTCGCCGCGCTGGAGACCGGGCAGCTCAACGAATGGCGCGCCACTTTGCTCGTGAGGGAAACCGCGTGTCTGTCCGCGGAGGAGCGGGCCGCCGTCGACGAGGAACTCGCGCCCGACACTGGGACGTTCGACGGCGCCGGAGACCGCCGCATCATCGCCGCCGCCCGGGCCGCGGCGTACCGCCGGGATCCGCGCACGGTCACGCAGCGAGCCAGCCACGCCGCCACGGAGCGACACGTTAGTCTCCGCGTGGCCCCCGACACCATGTGCTACTTGACGGCCCTGCTTCCCGTTGCCGCGGGCGTGGCCGTCTACGCAGCCCTCAGCCGGCACGCCGATTCGGCCCGCAACGCCGGAGACCCAAGAACCCGCGGGCAGCTCATGGCCGACGCCCTCGTCGAACGTACCACCGGCACGCCTGGCGGGATCAGCGGGATTGAGATCCAGCTCGTGATGACCGACCGCACCCTTTTCCAGGGCGACGGCGAAGCGGCCCGCCTCCCTGGCTACGGGGTCGTCCCGGCCGGCTGGGCGCGGCAGTTGCTGGCCGGTTCCGGCGGCAGGACCGGCGCCGGCCCAGCACCCGACACGGGCGGCGGCACAGACCACGCGTTCAGGCTCTGGCTCCGACGGCTCTACACGGCCCCTGGCGCCGGGGAGCTCATTGCGCTGGACTCCCGTGCGCGCCTCTTCCCGCCTGGACTTCGCCGCTTCCTGACCGCTCGGGACGAGACGTGTCGCACTCCCTACTGCGACGCGCCCATACGCCACTTCGACCACATTGTCGCGTGGCACAGCGGCGGCGCCACGGACCAGAGCAACGGTGCGGGGCTCTGCGAAGCCTGCAACCACACCAAAGAAGCTCCGGGCTGGAGCGTCAGACCGCGGCCCGGTCCCCGGCACACAATCGAAACCACAACCCCTGCCGGTCACAGTTACCGGTCGATGGCACCACCGCTGCCGGGCACCCCTATCACCGGGACCCCGACTACCGGCCCGCCCCTGCCCAGCGAGGCCGGGCCCGCCACCGACGCAGGCCACCACCGGCGAAAAATCCGGCACCGCGCCAAGAGCCTCAAACGAACCCGTCAGGTCCCTATGCTCGCGGCCTGAGTGGCGGCGTCCACCACGGATAGCCCTGCCGGCACCACAAAGCCGCCCGCCGATCCGGAAAGATCAGCGGGCGGCTGGAGGGGAACCGTCGGGGCATCGGGTCCGCGTAGGGCGGTCCGAGTAGGCGGGTCGGTTCAGCCGGTTGCGGTCAGCGCGCGCCGACCTGCTCCGGCTCAGCCTCGGGCTCGGCGGCGGCGTCCGCCGTCGAAACCGCTGGCTGGCGCAGCTTGGCGCCCTCGACGTCGACGTCCGGCAGGATCCGGTCCAGCCAGCGCGGCAGCCACCAGGCCTTGCTGCCGAGGAGGTACATCACGGCCGGGACAATCGTCATCCGGACCACAAACGCGTCCACCAGCACCCCGAAGGCCATGGCGAAGCCCAGCGGCCGGACCATGTTCAGGTGCGAGAAGATAAACCCGGAGAACACGCTGACCATGATGATCGCGGCGGCGGTGACCACGGCGGCGGCGTGGCTGAAACCGGAGCGCACCGCATGCCTGGCGGTTTCGCCGTGCATGTAGGACTCGCGCATGCCGGAGGCGATGAATACCTGGTAGTCCATGGCGAGGCCGAACAGCACACCGATCAGGATGATGGGCAGGAAGCTCAGCACCGCGCCCGGGTTCTCGACGCCGAACACGGTCCCCAGCCAGCCCCACTGGTAGACCGCGACGACGCCGCCGAACGCGGCCGCAAGCGAGAGCAGGAAACCGCCGGTCGCCAGCAGCGGCACCACGATCGAGCGGAACACCAGCAGCAGCAGGATCAGCGAGAGCCCCACGACGATTGCCAGGTACGGCGGCAGCGCGTCACCGAGCTTGGTGGACACGTCCACGTTGCCCGCGGTCTGGCCGGTGAGGCCGATGCCGACCCCGGTGGAGTCCTTGATCCGGTCCTTCTCGGCGCGCAGCTCGGCCACCACCTTGACCGTGCTGGCGCTGGCCGGGCCCTCCTTCGGGAGGACCTGGAAGACGGCGGTGCGGCGGTCCTCGCTCAGGGCCAGCGGCACGGCGGCGGCCACGTTGTTGGTGCCGCGCAGGATGTCCGCGACGTCGAACTGCTTGGCTTTGGCCTCGGCGTCGCTCAGTCCCGCGGGCAGGTCGCCGACCACGATGATCGGCCCGGTCATGCCCTCGCCGAAGCTGCGCTTGGTGACGTCGTAGGCCTGGAAGGCCTGCGAGGCCACCGGCTCGGAGCTGGCGTCCGGCAGGGCGAGCCTGAGCTGGCTGGCGGGCAGCGCCACCACACCCAGCAGCGCCACACCGGCCAGCAGCGCCAGCCACGGGTGCTTGGTGACAACGCCGCCCCAGCCGTGGCTGCTGCGGTATTCGTCCTTGGCCAGGTCCTCCTTCGCGTGGTCCGGCGCCGCATTGTGCCGCTCGGCCTTGGCCCAGGCCCGCTTGGACACGAGCCTGCGGCCCACCAGGGACAGGATGGCGGGCGTCAGTGTCAGGGCAACGACGAGGGCGACGGCCACCGTGGCGGCGGCCGAGAGGCCCATCACGGCCAGGAACGGCAGGCCCGGCACCACGAGGGCGGCGAGGGCGATGATCACCGTGAGTCCGGCGAAGAGCACGGCGTTGCCGGAGGTGCCGGTGGCCAGCGCCACCGACTCCTCGGGGTCCATCCCCGCGAGCAGCTGGCCGCGGTGCCGGTTGACGATGAACAGGGAGTAGTCGATCCCGACGGCGAGGCCGAGCATCAGGGCGAGCATGGGGGAGATGGAGCTCATGTCCACGGCGCTGCTGAGCGCGAAGGTCCCGCCGACGCCGACGGCCACGCCGACGAGCGCCATCAGCAGGGGAAGGCCCGCCGCGATCAGGGTGCCGAGCATGACCACCAGGACCAGGGCCGCGACGGCGATGCCGATGATCTCGGCGGTGCCGAAGATCTCCGAGATGTCCTCGCTGATCTCCTTGCTGGGCAGCGCGGTCACGTTAGCGGCGGAGACTTGCTTGACGATGTCTTGGACTTCCTGCCGCACCTCGGGCTTCAGGCCGTTGATGGAGGTCTTGAACTGGACCTGGGCGATGGCGGCCTTGCCGTCCTCGGAGACGAAGCGCAGGCCCCGCGAGGCCTCCAGCTGGCGCTTGCCGAGGGCCAGCTTGGCGTCGCCGGCCTCAAGGTCCTTGGTGCCGGCGTCGAGCTTGGCCTGGCCTTCGGCGAGGGCGGCTTTCTGCTGGCCGAGCTGGGCCTCGATCGCGGCCGCCGGCAGCCCGGCCGCCGTCATCTGCTGTTCGGCAGCTGCCAGCTGGGCCTTGCCAGCGGCGAGCTCGGCGGCAGCCTTGGCCAGCTGGGCCTTGCCCGCGGCCGCCTGCTGCTCGCCGGCGGCGAGGTCCGAGGCGGCCTTGTCCAGCTGCGCCTGGGTCGCGAACGGATCAACGGTGCCCTGCACGTCGGGGATGGCCTTGAGCTTGGCGAGGGCGGCGGAAACGGCGTCCTGCCCGGCCTGGCTGAACCGCGCATCGTTGGCCTCGAAGACGATGCTCGCCGAGCCGCCCGAGGACGCCGGGAGCTCCTTCTTGAGCTTGTCCGCCATCTGCTGGGTTTCGGTGCCCGGGATCTGGAAGTTGTTGGACAGGGTGCCGTGGAAGGCAGCCGCGGCGCCGCCGACGGCGACCATGACGGCCAGCCACAGCGAGATGACGCGCCAGCGGTGGCGGTAGGAGAACTTGCCGAGGCGGTACAGCAGGAGTGCCATATCAGAACCGATCTGGGGAAGGGGCGGCGGTGGGAGTGGCGGCGTGAGCGGCTGCCGGGGAGGAGAATCCGGAGCCGAGCAGGCTCATGGAGTCGATCAGGAGTTGGCGCAGGGTGGAGAGCGATTCGGGGGAAAGGGAGCCCCCACAGCGGGCGAACCAGACGTCCATGGCCGCTTTGCCGCACGAGATCACCGAGCCGGCGAGGGCGCGCAGGTACAGTTCGTCCACCTCGGCGCCGGTGCGCTGTGCGAAGCGCACCCGGGCGGCGTCGATGATCTCGTCGGTGCAGTGGTCCCAGGCTTCGAGCTCGGAGCGGTTCAGTTGCGGGTTGGACTGGCCCAGGCTGTAGAGCTCGGCCAGCGGCGCCACCGTCATGGGGTCCGCGAGTTCAACCAGCGCGGCGCGGGCGGATTCCAGGATCGGCTCGTTGGCCGGGCGGAGCCGGAACTGCTGCAGCGCCGTGTCCAGGAAGCCGTGGGTTACCGAGGCAATGACGGCCTCGGTGCTGGAGAAGTAGTTGAAGAAGGTGCGCCTGGAGATGCCGGCGGCGTCGGCGATGTTCTCCACCGTGAAGTTGCCCGGGCCGTTGGCACGGAGCAGGCCGAGGGCCGCCTCGGTGATGGCCTGGCGCGTGGCCGCCTTGTTGAGCTCGCGCCGGGACGGACCGGCGGCCCCGGCAGCGGCGCCGACGTCGGGCCCGGAAAGTTCAGGTGAGGGCATGTGCTTACACTATGTGCATGTTTGCACTCCGGGCAACTTTACAAGCTGGGGCTGGGGCTGGAGCCGGCGCCGCCACCGGGCTGCGACACGAGCTGCACGGACTGGCCGGTGGCGCCGGCCTCGCCCTCGCCAAGGGGAATCGCGAACACTGCCGTGCCGTAGGCGCAGATTTCGGTCCAGTTGTTGGCCATGTGCGCCGTGTCAAACCGCATCGCGATGATCGCGTTGGCGCCGCGCTGCGCGGCCTCGGCGACCATCCGCGCCATCACCTCCTGCCGGCTCTCGTAGAGGACCTGGGTCAGTTCGCGGAGCTCGCCGCCGGCCAGCGACCGCAGCCCCGCCACCACCTGGCCCCCGATGTCCCGCGCGCGGACGGTCAGTCCCATGACCTCGCCGAAGACGGCGTCGATCCGGTGGCCGGGGATGTCGTTCGAGGTGACGATCAGCATGTCCTGAGCCTAGCCATATTGCCGGCGGTGGCAACGGAAAAGCCGACTCGGAATCTTTCACAGCAAGATGAAAGGTTCCGAACAGCTCCAGCCGAGCCCGCCGGAGCAGACTGAAGGCACGTCTTGAAAGAGACAGCGCAGCAACATCAGAACGGAGCCGTCACCGCACGGCAGATCCAGGAGACATCACATGTCACGTACCAAGAGAATCACGCTCGGCGTTTCGGCCACGGCCCTCGCCCTGGGCGCCGGCCTCGGACTGGCCGGGATGGCTTCCGCCACCACGACGCCGACCCCCGCCCCCAGCGCCAGCTCCAGCGCGCCGGCGGACGGCAGCACCACGCCGGGTGACGGCATGGGCATGCGCGGCGGCCACGGCCACGGCGGGGAACGCGGCGGCTTCGGCGGCGCGAGGGCCTCCGAGCTGGCCACCAAGCTCGGAGTGGACGAAGCCAAGGTCACCGAGGCCCTGAAGGCTTTCCGGGACGCCCACAAGCCCACCACCCCGCCGGCTGAAGGCACTAAGCCCGACCGCGCCGCCATGGAGGCGGAGCTGGCCAAGTCCCTGGCCGCGTCGCTCGGCATCGACGAGGCCAAGGTCACCGCGGCCCTCGAGGAGCTGCGCACCGCCGAGCAGGCGGAGCACGCCGCGGCGCTGAAGACCAGGCTGGACAAGGCCGTCAGCGATGGGACGCTGACCCAGGCCGAGGCCGACGCGGTCACCAAGGCCGTGGAGAAGGGCGTTATTGGCGGCGGCGGCCACTAGCCCCGCCTGGCACAGGCAAAAGAGCAGTCCCCGGGACATTCCCGGGGACTGCTCTTTTCTTTGGCGCCAGGGCGAGTGCCTGGGCCCTTAGGCCAGTTGCTTAGGCCTTCGCGTCCGCCAGTTCGCGCCCGGCGGGAGCCGGGGCGTCGGCGTCGGCGTCAAGGGAAGCGTCGGCCGAAGCGTCAACGGCGTCGTCGGCGAACGGGTCACCGTTGCGCGGGGCGTTGTAGAGCGCCTCGTCGAGGATGCCCTGGCGCTTGGCCACGATGGTGGGAACCAGGGCCTGGCCGGCCACGTTGACCGCGGTGCGGCCCATGTCCAGGATCGGGTCGATCGCCAGCAGGAGCCCGACGCCGGCCAGCGGCAGTCCCAGCGTGGAAAGCGTCAGGGTCAGCATCACGACGGCGCCGGTGGTGCCGGCGGTCGCGGCGGAGCCCAGCACGGAGACCAGGGCGATCAGCAGGTACTGGCTGAAGTCCAGCTGGATGCCGAAGAACTGGGCCACGAAGATGGCGGAGATGGCCGGGTAGATCGCGGCGCAGCCGTCCATCTTGGTGGTGGCGCCCAGCGGCACGGCGAAGGAGGCGTAGGCGCGGGGCACGCCCAGGGAGCGCTCGGTCACGCGCTGGGTCAGCGGCAGGGTGCCCACCGAGGAGCGGGAGACGAAGGCCAGCTGCACGGCCGGCCACACGCCGGAGAAATACTGCTTGATGGACAGGCCGTGGGTGCGGACCAGGACCGGGTAGACCACGAACAGCACGAGCGCCAGGCCCACGTAGATGGCGAATGTGAACTTGCCGAGGGATCCGATGGTGTCCCAGCCGTAGACGGCCACGGCGTTGCCGATCAGGCCCACGGTGCCCAGCGGGGCGATCCGGATGATCCACCAGAGAACCTTCTGGATTACGGCCAGGGCGGAGGCGTTGAGGTTCAGGAACGGCTCGGCGGCCTTGCCCACCTTGAGCGCGGCGATGCCGACGGCGATCGCGATCACGAGGATCTGCAGCACGTTGAAGCTCACGGCGGTGGTGGCCACGCCGTCGGTGATGGTGGTGCTCGCCCCGAGGCCCAGGAAGTTCTTGGGGAACAGGCCGACCAGGAAGGCCCACCAGTCACCGGACTTGCCGGCGTACTTGGCCTGCTGGGTGATGCCGGTGCCGGCGCCCGGCTGCAGCAGCACGCCCAGGCCGATGCCGATCAGCACTGCGATCAGCGAGGTGATCGCGAACCAGAGCAGGGTGTTCCAGGCCAGCCGGGCCGCGTTGGAAACGGCGCGCAGGTTGGAGATGGAGCTGACGACGGCGGTGAAGATGAGGGGAACGACGGCGGTCTGCAGCAGCGAGACGTAGCTCGAGCCGATGGTCTGCAGGGTGGCGCCGAGGGCGTTCGGGTTGGTCTTGGTGCTGCCGGTGTACTTGGCGAGCAGGCCAAGGCCCAGGCCGACGATCAGCGCGGCGATGATCTGGAAGCCAAAAGAGCCGGCCCATTTGGGCAGCTGGAAACCGGGCTTTCCTGCGGTTGCGGGGGTGCTTGTCTGAGTGGTCACCCGAACACGCTAGGACCGCCGCACATAACACGACGAACGAACGTTGAGAAATATTACGCACCCCGAATTGGCCAGCGCCTGCAGAAACCCCGCAAATGCGCCGAAAGACTGCCCGTTTATGAAGTTATTCCAGCCCGCGGTGTGGCGATTGTCTCGCTTGCAGGCCGGGGGGAGCGGGCAGTGGCGCGGCAGTCTTCCGGAAGCGTGCGTCTAAGCGAGGAACGAGCGAGCACGCGGAGGAAGGCGGCCGTGCCGCTGCAGGAGGAAGGCGGCCGTGCCGCTGCAACAGGCCCGGCCTACCCCAGGAGCGCCCGCTTCAGCGTGTCCAACCCCACGGACCCCATGTTCAGCGCCTTGGTGTGGAACGCCTTCAGGTCGAAGCCCGGGCGGGATTCGAGCTCGGCGCGGATCTGCTCCCAGAGCCGCTGCCCCACCTTGTACGACGGCGCCTGCCCCGGCCAGCCGAGGTAGCGGGTGAACTCGAACTTCAGCTGGCCCTCGCTGATGGCAAGGTTCTGCTTGAGGAACTCGTACCCCGTGTCCGGAGTCCAGGTGCCCGACCCCCAACGCTCGGGCACCTGCAGCTCCAGATGGACGCCGATGTCGAAGACCACCCGGGCGGCCCGCATGCGCTGCATGTCGAGCATGCCCATGTGGTCCCCCGGATCCTTCAGGTAGCCCAGTTCCTGCATGAGCTTCTCGGCGTACAGTGCCCAGCCCTCGCCGTGGCCGGAGGTCCAGCAGACATTGCGCCGCCACTTGTTCAGCAGTTCGCGGCGGTAGGTGGCGGTGGCGACCTGCAGGTGGTGGCCTGGCACACCCTCGTGGTAGACCGTGGTGGTCTCGGCCCAGGTGGTGAAGGTGTCCTCTCCCGGCGGCACGGACCACCACATCCGGCCCGGACGGCTGAAGTCATCCGACGGCCCGGTGTAGTAGATCCCGCCCTCCTGGGTGGGGGCAATCTTGCATTCGAGGGTCTTCATGGCGTCCGGGATGTCGAAGTGCACGCCGGCGAGGTCGGCCACGGCCTTGTCGGAGAGCTCCTGCATCCAGGCCCGGAGGGCATCGGTGCCCTTGAGCTGGCGGGACGGGTCGTTGTTCAGGATCTCTTTGGCTTCTTCGATCGTGGCGCCGGGGCGGATCTGGTTGGCCACCCGCTCCTGCTCGGCGATGAGCCGGTCGAGTTCCTGCACGCCCCAGGCGTAGGTCTCCTCAAGGTCCACGGTGGCGCCGAGGAAGGAGCGGGAGGCCAGCGCGTAGCGCTCGCGGCCCACGGCGTCCTTCTCCGGGGCGGCCGGCAGCAGTTCGGCTTCCAGGAACCCGGCCAGCCGGGCGTAGGCGGCGCGGGCGGCGGCAGCGCCGGCGTCGAGCTTGGACTGCACGTCCTCGGGCAGCGGGCCCTCGGCGGTCTTCGCCTCGGCGGCCAGCTTCGCGAAGAAGCCGTCCTCCGCGGTGTGCTTGGTGGCCTGCTCGATCACGATCCGCACCTGCCTGGCAGCGGCCACCCGGCCGGCTTCCTTGGCGGTCCGCAGGGACACGATGTAGCCGTCCAGGGCGTCCGCGACGTTGTCCGCCCGGCCCGCGATGTGATCCCACTGCGCGGCCGTGTCGGTCGGCATCAGGTCGAAGATCGCGCGGATCTCCTGGGACGGGGAGGCGATGTTGTTCAGCTCGGCCAGGTCCCAGCCGGACTCGTGGATCTCCAGTTGCAGGCCCAGGCGTTCGCGCATGGCGTCCAGGGTGACGGCGTCGACGTCGTCCGCGGGCTCCAGCCCCTCCAGCGCGGCGAGGGCCTCGCGCGCGGCGGCGGCGAACTCCTCGTGCCCGGCGGGGGAGAAGTCCGGGTACTCGGTTTCGTGGCCGGGCAGGCCGAGTTCGGTGGCGAAACTCGGGTTGAGCCGGATCAGGGTGTCCGTGAAGGCGTCGGCGACGGCGTCGATCGCGGTCTGCGGGCGCGCCCCCGGGCTGTCGGGCGTGGTGTTCTCAGTTGTTTCGGTAGTCACCCGAACGAGACTAGCCGGGCCGGGCCAGTTATGAAAGGGTTACTGAACTTTTTCTAGCCGCGGCTGCGTTTCCACGAACCCGGGCCGGGCTTCGGTGCCAGCTGCAGCTGCTGCCGCCGGATCCAGTGCCGGGCGCCCGGTTTTTCCGGCGCGGCCGGCTCGCTGCTGCCGAGCGAAAGGACGACGGCGGTCAGCGCCGCGAGTTCCTCCGCCGTCGGCTTGCCCTTGACGACGGCGAGCAGCGGCTGCTCCGCAGGCTGAGTGGCTTCCGAGTCAACAGGGCCCTTCTCCGGCGTCACAGCGGGATGTTCCCGTGCTTCTTGGCGGGCAGGCTGGCCCGCTTGTCCCGCAGCGCACGCAGGCCCTTGATGATCTGGACCCGGGTCTCGGACGGGGCGATCACCGCGTCCACGTAGCCGAGCTGGGCGGCCTGGTACGGGTTGAGCAACTCCTCCTCGTACTGCCGGATGACCTCGGCGCGCTTGGCCTCGACGTCGCCGCCGGCCTCCGCCACGGCCGCCAGCTCGCGGCGGTACAGGATGTTGACGGCGCCCTGGGCACCCATGACGCCGATCTGCGCGGTGGGCCAGGCGAGGTTCAGGTCCGCACCCAGCTTCTTGGAGCCCATCACGATGTACGCTCCGCCGTAGGCCTTGCGGGTGATGACGGTCAGCTTCGGCACGGTGGCCTCGGCGTAGGCGTAGAGCAGCTTGGCGCCGCGGCGGATGATGCCCTGGAACTCCTGGTCCTTGCCCGGCAGGAAGCCCGGGACGTCCACCAGCGTGATGATGGGGATATTGAACGCGTCGCAGTGCCGGACGAAGCGGGCGGCCTTCTCCGAGGCAGCGATGTCCAGGGTTCCGGCGAACTGCATCGGCTGGTTCGCCACGATGCCCACGGTGTGGCCCTCGACGCGGCCGTAGCCGATGATGACGTTCGGCGCGTAGAGCGACTGCATCTCCAGGAAGTGCGCGTCGTCGACGATCTGCTCGATCACCTTGCGCATGTCGTAGGGCTGGTTGGCCGAATCCGGGATCAGCACATCCAGGGCGAGGTCGTCGTCGTCGAGCTCCAGCTCCTGGGAGTGCTGCAGTACCGGGGCCTCGGCGAGGTTGTTGGACGGCAGGAAGTCCAGCAGTTCGCGGACGAACTCGACGGCGTCGGCCTCGTCGGCGGCGAGATACGTGGAGGTGCCGGTGTTGGCGTTGTGCTGGCGCGCCCCGCCGAGGGTTTCCATGTCCACGTCCTCGCCGGTGACGGTCTTAATCACGTCCGGGCCGGTGATGAACATGTGCGAGGTCTTGTCCACCATGACCACGTAGTCGGTCAGGGCGGGGGAGTAGGCCGCGCCGCCGGCGGAGGGGCCCATGATGAGCGAGATCTGCGGGACCACCCCGGAGGCGTGCACGTTGTTGCGGAAGATGTCGGCGAACATGGCCAGCGAGGCGACGCCTTCCTGGATCCGGGCGCCGCCGCCGTCGAGGATGCCCACCACGGGGCAGCCGTTGCGCAGTGCGAACTCCTGGACCTTGACGATCTTCTCGCCGTTGACCTGGCTCAGCGAGCCGCCGTAGACGGAGAAGTCCTGGCTGTAGACGGCGACGGGCCGGCCGTCCACGGTGCCGTAACCGGAGACCAGGCCGTCGCCGAGCGGCTTTTTCTTCTCCATGCCGAACGCGGTGGAGCGGTGCACGGCAAGGGCGTCGAACTCGACGAAGGAACCGGCGTCGAGCAGCAGGTCGATGCGCTCGCGGGCGGTGTTCTTGCCGCGGGCGTGCTGCTTCTCGATCGCTTCCGGGCCGGAGGGCTGCTCGGCACGGGCCTGGCGGTCGCGGAAATCGGCAATCTTCCCCGCGGTCGTGGTCAGATCGTGGCTCATCAAGTGTCTCCGGCTCTGTTGTTCTCTGCTGTTCTTCGCGCAATGACGCCGGCCCGTGTGGCGCTTAAGTGGATTCCACACAAAAACATGGCCGTGCTGGCAAGTCTAGTGACGGTATTCGCCCACGCCGCTGTAGAAAACCTACAATTTTCGCTCCGACCCTCACCGCCCGCACGTGGGCGGGAGCGTCGCGGCCGCGCCGCAAGAGGGGATGTTACTGGCGAGTAACATCCGCTAAGGTGTCCCTATGACTTCAAGCAACGACGCTTCGGGCACGTCCCCGCACCAGCAGAGCCCGTACCAGGCCTCGGGTTCCCTTCAGGGCCGCACCATCCTGATGTCCGGCGGCAGCCGCGGGATCGGCCTGGCCATCGCCGTCCGGGCCGCTCAAGACGGCGCCAACATCGTGCTGCTGGCCAAGACCGGCCAGCCGCACGCCAAGCTCGAGGGCACCGTGTACTCCGCCGCCGAGCAGATCGAGGCGGCCGGGGGGCAGGCGCTGCCGCTGGTGGGCGACGTGCGCAGGGACGCCGACGTCGCCGGCGCCGTGGCCGCCGCGGTGGAACGCTTCGGCGGGATCGACATCGTGATCAACAACGCCTCGGCGATCGACCTCTCCAAGACCGACGCCCTGGACATGAAGCGCTACGACCTGATGCAGGACATCAACGTCCGCGGCACCTTCCTGCTCAGCAAACTCGCCCTGCCCGCGCTGCGCGAGTCCGACGCCGGGCAGATCCTGACGCTCTCGCCGCCGCTGAACCTGGATCCCAAGTGGGCCGGGATGCACCTGGCCTACACCATGGCCAAGTACGGCATGAGCCTGACCACCCTGGGCCTGGCCGAGGAGCTCAAGGTGGACGGCATCAGCGTGAACTCGCTCTGGCCCTGCACCCTGATCGACACGGCGGCCATCCGCAACATGCCCGGCGGCGAGCAGATCGTCCGCGGCGCGCGCGGCCCGCAGATCATGGCCGACGCGGCCCACGCGGTGCTGACCGCCAGCAACGCGGTCCCCGAATCGGGCAGCTGGAGCGGGAACTTCTACACCGACGAGCAGGTCCTCGCCGCGGCCGGCGTCACCGACTTCGCGCCGTACAGCCTGGGTGCGCCCGAGGACCGGCTGGTCCCTGACATTTTCCTCTGAGTTTCCGGCCGCCTCCGCCTGCGCCGGAGCCGGGGGAGCCGTAACTCGGTAGGATTCAAGCATGGAAGCCGCTCAGGAGACACCGGACCGTCCACCGCTGGACCAGGGCGCCCTCGGCGACGCCGCGTTCCTCTCGGCCCACGGCATCGCGCAGCTGAGCGTGGTGGAGTCCACCGGCTCCACCAACGCGGACCTGCTGCACGGCGTGAGCGTGGATCCGCGGGCGTATCCGGACCTCACCGTGCTCGCCGCCGAGTACCAGAGCGCCGCCCGCGGCCGCCTCGACCGGCACTGGGAGGCCCCTGCCCGCAGCTCCGTGTCCGTCTCGATCGTGCTCCGTCCGGTCAATGCCGAGGGCCGTCCGCTGCCTACCCAGAGCTACTCGTGGCTCTCGCTGCTGGCCGCCCTGGCACTGCGGGAGGCCCTGCTGGAGACGGCAGGGATCCCCGCCGAGCTCAAGTGGCCCAACGATGTGCTGGTCCGCGGCAAGAAGATCGCCGGCATCCTCGCGCAGCTGGGCCCGATGGGCGACGGCGCCGTGCCCCCGGTGGTCCTCGGCACGGGCCTCAACGTCACCCTCATCGCGGCCGAGCTCCCGGTGCCCACCGCCACCTCGGTGCTGCTGGAACAGCCCATGACGGTGGACCGGACCGCGCTGCTCAAGAGCTACCTGTCCCGTTTCGCCACGCTGTACCGCAGTTTCTGCAACGCCGACGGCGACCCGGCCGCCGGAATGGCCGGCGGACCCTCGCTGCACAAGCGGGTGGAGCACGTGCTGACCACGCTCGGCAAGCAGGTCCGGGCCCAGCTGCCCGGCGACCACGAGATCATCGGCCATGCCACCCGGCTGGACGACTACGGTTCCCTGCTGGTGGTCGACGCCGGCGGGCACGAACACGTGGTGACCGCCGGCGACGTCGTGCACCTGCGCCCCTGGACCCCTCCCGGCGAGGCCGGCGGCGAAAGCGGCTATGCGTAAAGAGCTTGTCCCGGGCGAGCAAGTGATTGTCATTACCCGCCCCCAGCCCCGGACGCTGATAGGTCCGGCCCTGCTGTTTATCCTGGTCTGCGCCCTCACCGCCTTCGCCTGCGCCTGGATCGTGAAGGGCGGCCCGGCCAAACTGGTGCCGCTGGCCACGCCGGCCTGGACGCCGTGGCTGATCGGGGCCAGCCTCGCGCTGGCGGCGTGGGTCCTGGTGGCGTCCTGCCTGCCCAAAGTGGTGACCTGGCACGCCAGCCGCTACATCCTGACCAGCCGACGCCTGATTGCCCGTTACGGCATGCTGCGACGGCGCGAGGCGCAGGTTCCGCTCGCCGCAGTCCGTAATGTGTTGGTGGAACAGACGCTGCTCCAACGGTCATTGCGCTCCGGGAATATATCCTTGGACACCGGGTACCCCGCACGCATGGTGGTCCCGGACGTCCCCGAGGTCATGACGTTCCGGAACTTCATCCTCGACGCGATTGACGACATTCCGGAGGATGAACTGATTGAGGCCGACGACACGATGCACGGCACCGGCGACTGGCGGGGGAACATGAGGGAAGGTGGAAGAGATGAACGCTGAGAACGCGCACCCCGACACCGGACTCCTGGCCCACGAGCCGTCGGACGTCCCGGACGCCGTGGTGGATGTCTCCGCCCTCGAAGTTGCCGTGCTGGACTCCGCGGCCGAAGCAACTGCCGGCGACGCCTCCGGCGCAGCCACAGACGCGGCCTCCGTCGAAGCCACCGACGCTGCTGCCGCCCCCGACTCCGCCCCGGGGCCCGGCACCATGTCCGCCGAACGCCTCGCCACCAAGGCGCTGGAGCAGCGGCTGCTCGGCGGCGAACGCAAGCTGCGCCGCCGCGAGGTGGCCGCCGGCGCCGGACTCTCGCTGCTGTCCGCCCGGAAACTCTGGCGCGCCCTCGGCTTCCCCAACCTGGGCGACGAGGACGTCGCGTTCACCGAACGGGACCAGGCCGCACTGAGCACGGTGGTGGACCTGGTCCGCACCGGCAAGCTCACCGAGGAAGCCGCCATCTCCGTCACCCGCGCGATCGGCCAGATGACGGACCGGATGGTGGTCTGGCAGATCGAGGCCCTCGTCGAAGACATGGTCCACCAGCAGGGCGTCACCGACGCCGTCGCCCGCAAGCAGCTGGTCGGCGAGCTGCCCTCCCTGGTGGACGCGCTCGAGGAAATGCTGGTCTACTCCTGGCGCCGCCAGCTCAACGCCGGCGTGCAGCGCCTCGCCGTCCGGGCCGAAGCAGGCCTGGCCTCCAGCGAAGAGGGCCGCGAAGGGGACGAGGACGACGCCCCGCTGCCGCTGGCGCGCGCCGTGGGCTTCGCGGACCTGGTCTCCTACACCAGCCTGTCCCGCCGGATGAACGAAAAGACGCTCGCCCAGCTGGTGCAGCGCTTCGAAAACAAGTGCGCCGAAATCATCTCCGTCGGCGGCGGACGCCTGGTAAAGACGGTGGGCGACGAAGTCCTCTACATTGCCGAAACCCCGGCCGCCGGCGCCGAAATCTCACTCGCCCTCGCCCAGGCGTTCAACGAGGACGAGATCCTGCCGCAGGCCCGCGTCGCGATGGTCTGGGGCCGCATCCTCTCCCGGCTGGGCGACATCTACGGCCCCACCGTCAACCTGGCCGCCCGGCTCACCGCGCTGGCCGATCCGGGCACCGTCCTGGTCGACTCCATGACAGCCGCCGCCCTGGAGCACGACGAACGCTTTGTGCTGCTGCCCCGGGACGCTGAAAACGTGCGCGGCTTCGGCGAAATCCACCCCGTGGAGCTGCAGCGCGGCAGCGGAAAGGGCCTGGTCCTGGACTAAGGAGGGTCCAAACCATGGCGCTCCTTCGGCGCGCAACGCGCCGTGCGGGCGCCAGACCCGGTACTATCCCGGTAGCGCATTGCGGCGCGGACGCCCTCCGCGCCGCCCCTTCTACCTAGGACAGGCATGACATCCAAGCCGGCTCCCGTTCCTACCGCCGGGGCTTCTGCAGCCGCATCCGGAACCGCGCCCAGCGGTGCCCCCAGCCTCCGACTCAACTCCGGTTACGGCACGGATCGCGGCCTGCGCCGTGAGGTGAACGAGGATTCGTTCATCGCCGCGGACCCGGTCTTCGCCGTCGCCGACGGCATGGGCGGCCACGAAGCCGGCGAGATCGCCAGCGGCATTTGCGTGCGCACCCTCGCCGGGGTTCCGCAGCTCGCCACCGGGGAGCGGGACGCCACCGCGGCCGTCGTCCAGCAGGCCCTGCAGCAGGCCGACGCCGACATCCGGGAAGCAACCGGATCCCGTGCCGGCACCACCCTCTCCGGCGTCGTCGTCGTGGAGCAGCTGGGCATCCCGCACTGGCTGGTGATGAACATCGGCGATTCGCGCACCTACCGCCTCAGCCAGGGCAAGCTCAGCCAGGTCAGCGTGGACCACTCCGAGGTGCAGGAATTGGTGGACGCCGGCGAGATCACCATGGCCGAGGCCGCTGTGCATCCGCGCCGCCACGTGGTCACCCGGGCGCTTGGCACCGGCGACGAGACGGAGGCCGACTACTGGCTGCTGCCCGTCGAGGAGGGCGACCGGATCTTGGTCTGCTCGGACGGGCTCAACGGCGAGCTCGACGACGAGCACATCGCCCGGATCCTGGTCTCCGAGCCGGACCCGCAGGCTGCCGTGGACCAGCTGATCCAGGCAGCCCTGCGCAGTGGCGGCCGCGACAACGTGTCTTGCATCGTGGTGGACGCAAGCAAAGTGGCCGACGCCGGCAGCGCTGCCGCACAGTCCCGCCGATGACCGGACAACGTCGGTGATCTAAGGCAGGATAGGTCTGTGAGCACAGGGAAGACTGCAGCAGAAACCGACACCCACAGCCCCGACGGGGAACTGGTCCCGTCCGAGGCCGTCCGCGAAGAGTATGAGGAACTGGTCGAGCAGGTCCGCAAGCACCGCTTCGCGTACTACCAGGAGGACGCCCCGATCATCTCGGACGCCGAGTTCGACGAGCTCTTCCGGCGGCTGGAGACCATCGAGGCCATGCACCCCGAGCTGGTGGCCAACGATTCCCCCACCCAGGAGGTGGGCGGGGAGGTCTCCGCGGCCTTCGCCGCCGTCGAACACCTGACCCGGATGTACAGCCTCGAGGACGTGTTCTCGCTCGAGGAGCTCGAGGCCTGGATCGCCAAGGCGGAGGCCGGCATCGCCAAGCTCGGCAACGGCGGCAACCCGCCGTCGTGGCTCACCGAACTCAAGATCGACGGCCTGGCCGTGAACCTGCTCTACCGCGACGGCGTGCTCATCCGGGCGGCCACCCGCGGCGACGGCTTCACCGGCGAGGACATCACCCACAACGTCCTGACCATCAAGGAGATCCCGCAGCAGCTCAAGGGCGGCAACTTCCCGGCCGAGATGGAGATCCGCGGCGAGGTCTTTATCCCGTCCAAGGCGTTCGCGGAGTTCAACGAGGCGCTGATCGCGGAGGGCAAGGCGCCGCTGGCCAACCCGCGCAACGCCGCCGCGGGCTCGCTGCGGCAGAAGGACCCGGCGGAGACCGCCAAACGGCCGCTGAAGATGTACGTTCACGGCATCGGCGCCCGCGAAGGGCTGGAGACCGGCAGCCAGTCGGACACCTACCGCCAGCTCGCCGACTGGGGCCTGCCCACCAGCCCCTACTTCGAGGTGCTGCCCGGCCTGGCCGAGGTGCTGGACTTCATCCGCCGCTACGGCGACAAGCGGCACAGCCTCAGCCACGAAATCGACGGCATTGTGGTCAAGGTGGATGACTTCGCCACCCAGCGGGCCCTCGGCTACACCTCCCGGGTGCCGCGCTGGGCCGTGGCCTACAAGTACCCGCCGGAAGAGGTCAACACCAAGCTGCTGGACATCGCCGTCAACGTGGGCCGCACCGGCCGGGTCACCCCGTACGGCGTGATGGTGCCGGTCAAGGTCGCCGGCTCCACGGTGGAAATGGCCACCCTGCACAACCAGGAGGTCGTCAAGGCCAAGGGCGTCAAAATCGGCGACATTGTGGTGCTGCGCAAGGCAGGGGACGTCATCCCGGAAATCGTCGGGCCCGTGCTGGCGCTGCGCGACGCCCAGGACCCGCCGGTGCGCGACTTCGTCATGCCCACCGAGTGCCCCGCCTGCGGCACCCCGCTCGCCCCGGCCAAGGAGGGCGACGTCGACATCCGCTGCCCCAACGCCCGCTCCTGCCCGGCGCAGCTGCGCGAACGCGTCTTCCACCTCGCCGGCCGCGGCGCGTTCGACATCGAGGCCCTCGGCTGGGAAGCTGCCATCGCCCTGACCCAGCCCGCCGAGCCCGACGTCGCCCCGCTCACCACGGAGGCGAATCTGTTCCGGCTCACGCCCGAGGACCTCGCTGGCGTCCGGATCCGCCGCGAAAAGCGCTCCAAGGGCGTGCCGACCGGTGAGTTCGAACTTGTGCCCTACTTCTACACCAAGGGCACCGCCAAGGTCCCCTCCAAGCCGACGGCCACCACCGAGAAGCTCTTCAGCGAACTCGAAAAGGCCAAAACCCAGCCGCTCTGGCGCGTGCTCGTGGCGCTCTCCATCCGGCACGTGGGGCCGCGGGCCTCGCGTGCCCTGGCCACCGCGTTCGGGACCATGGATGCCATCCGGCAGGCCTCCGAGGAGGAGCTCGCCGGCGTCGACGGTGTGGGCCCGGTGATCGCGGTGGCGCTCAAGGAGTGGTTCGCCGAGGACTGGCACCGCGAGATCGTGGACAGCTGGGCGGCAGACGGTGTCCGGATGGAGGACGAGCGAGACGAATCCACCCCGCGCACCCTGGAGGGCCTGACCGTGGTGGTCACCGGCAGCCTCGAGGGGTTCAGCCGGGACGAGGCCAAGGAAGCGATCCTGGTGCGCGGCGGCAAGGCCGCCGGCTCGGTCTCCAAGAACACCAGCTACGTGGTGGCCGGCGAAAACGCCGGCACCAAGCTGGACAAAGCCGAGCAGCTGGGCCTGCCGGTGCTGGATGAGGACGGCTTCCGCGCGCTGCTCGCGCACGGCCCGGCCGGCCTCGACGGCGGCGCCGGGGCAGACGGTGCTGACGGTTCGGCAGACGACGCCGACGTCGAGGACGGCGAGGACCACCAGGAGGCGGCCGAGTGACCTCCGGGCCGGCCGAATTCCCCGAGGCCTCCGCCTTCCTGGAGCTTGCCCGGGAGGCCGCCGCCGCCGGGGCCGCGGTGCTGTCCAGCCGGAGCGCCGGCGCCCTGGACGTCAGCAACAAGGGCGATTCGGGGGACTGGGTGACGGCCTTCGACCTCGCAGCCGAGGCCGCCGTCCGCGAGGTCATCACCGGCGCCCGGCCCGAGGACACGATCACCGGCGAGGAGGGCGGCACCGTGTTGCCTGAGACCGCCAGCGGCTTCCGCTGGTCGGTCGACCCGCTCGACGGCACCACCAACTTCATCCGCAACATTGTCTACTACGGCACCTCGGTGGCGGTGGCCGGACCCGACGGCGCCTGGCTCGCCGGCGTCGTCCACGCCCCGGCGCTGGGGCGGGTCTACTACGCCTCCCGCGGCCGAGGCGCGTGGGTGGAGGAGGACGGCCGGCGCACGGCGCTCAACGGCCCGGTGCCCGGCCGGACCGGGCAGATCCTGGCAACGGGCTTCAGCTACGACCCCGCCGTCCGGGCCGAGCAGGCGTCCGGGCTGGCCGGCCTGATGGACGGGTTCGCGGACGTGCGCCGGCTGGGGTCGGCCGCGCTGGATCTCTGCCTCGTAGCCGACGGCACCCACGACGCCTACGGCGAACGGGGCCTGAACGAACACGACTTCGCCGCCGGCGCCCTGATCGCGGAGGAGGCCGGCTGCTGGGTGCGGCGTCCCCGGCTCACCAGCGTGCTCGACGGCGGCCCCTCGGACGAGGAGCGGCTCGCGGCCTGGACCTGCGCGGGGCCGCTGGAGCTCTCCGGGAAGTTTCCGCTCTGATAGTTCGGTCACGGAAACCGCCCGCTGGCATCCGGGCCCGCCCGTGCGCCCGTACCATGGACAGGTGCATTCGCAGATCCTCATTCGTCCCGCCACCCCGGACGACTACGACGCCGTCGCCCGCATCACCCGGGACGCCTACCTGGCCGCCGGCCACTTCGAGGACGCGGACCACCCCTACATGCAGCAAATCCAGCAGGTTGCCCGGCGGCACGAGAACGCGACCATCTGGGTGGCCGAACGCGCCGGCCAGGTTGTCGGCTCCGTGACCCTCGCCGTCGCGGGGGGGCCCTACGCGGACATCGCCCGGCCCGACGAGCTGGAATTCCGGATGCTAGTGGTGGACCCGGCGGTGCAGCGCAGCGGCGCCGGCAAGGCCATGGTGCAGGCCATCATCGAACACGCCAGGTCGCTGCCCGGCATCACCGGCGTGGCTTTGACCACCGGGATGACCTGGGAGAGCGCCCACGGCCTGTACCGGAAGACCGGCTTCCAGCGCGTCCCCGAGCGCGACTGGTTCGTTCCGGACACCGACATCAAACTGTTGGTCTACCGCCTGGCGTTGTAACACCAAGCCGCTTGGTGCCGTGCAGCAACCGTCCGGGGCACTTTGGGCGCGATGTTCGACGTCGGCGCCGTAGTTGACGACGTGTCCGTGCCAAAGTGCCCCCGGAGCGCAGCAGCCCGGGCTCAGGCGCCTGCTGCCGCCCGCACGCCGTAGCGGTGTTCGGGCCGGCCGGTGGTCCCGTAGCGCAGTTGGATGTCAACGGCGCCGTCGTCCGCGAGCGAGGACAGGTACCGCTGCGCGGTGGCCCGGGAGACGCCCACCCGGGTGGCGACTTCCGCCGCCGAGTACTGCTCGCCCGGCTCGAGGGATTCCAGCACCGCCGCCTCGGTCGCGGACCGCGGCCGGGCGGAGGACGCGACGTCGCCCGGGATCAGGGCACGCTTGGCCCGTTCCACCGTGTCCTGGGTGAGGTTCCCGGCCTGGGCCAGGATGCGCCGGTAGCGGGCGTAGGAGCGCAACTGCTGGGAGAGGGACTCCGCCGTGAACGGTTTGAGCAGGTAGCCGAGGGCGCCGCGCCGGAAGGCCACCCGGATGGACGCCGCGTCCGAGGCGGCGCTGAGGATCACGGTGTCCACGTCCAGCTGGCCCAGCAGGTCCAGCCCGGAGGCGTCGGGCAGGTAGACATCCAACAGCACCAGGTCCGGCCGGAGGCTGTGGATGGACTGGAGGGCCTGCGACGCCGAACCCGCGGGTGCCAGCGCCATAAAGCCGGCCACGGAGTCCACATAAGCCGCATGAAGCTTGGCGACGTGGAAGTCGTCGTCCACAATCAGGACCCGGAAATCGTCAGACATCGTTGTCTCCTTCTGCCAGGTCGTCGGCCCTGGGTTCACTTGCGTTTTCCGCTGCTTTTTCACCGGCGCCGGCGGTCGTTCCGGGGAGGGTTGCCATAAAGACGGCGCCCGGGCCGCCGGGCGTGCCCCGCTCCAGCACCCGCACGTCGCCGCCGCGGCGCCGGGCGAGCTGCCGGGCCAGCGCCAGGCCCAGGCCCTGCCCCGCCCCGGCCCGGGCCGGACGTTTCGCGGTGGTGAACCCCTCGGCGAAAACGCCCTCGTCCTCGGGCCCGTCGCCGGGCGGCAGGCCGTCGCCGGAGTCGCCCACCAGGATGTGGAGCGTGCCGGGCCCGCCGCCGTCGCCTGGTTCGTCCAGCACCTCAACCTCCACCCAGCGCTCCGACGCGGAGCCGGCGACGGCGGCGTTCACGGCGTTGTCGATCAGGTTGCCCAGCACCGTGGTCACCTCCTGCGGTTCGACGACGACGCCGCGGACCAGGGTCTCGGGACCCAGCCGCAGGGCCACGCCGCGCTCGTCGGCCTCCACACCCTTGGCGCCGAGGAAGGCCTGCAGGTAGGGATCCTGCAGCAGCTCAGCCTGGTCCACCGGGAACTTCAACGGCCCCGTCGCGGCCAGCCGGGCCAGGAAGTCGCGCGCCTGCTGGTGCTGGCCGATGCTCATAAAGCCCGCGATCGTGTGCAGCTGGTTGGCGAACTCGTGGCGCTGGGCGCGCAGGGCGGTGGACAGGGTGCCCACGGCGTCGAGCTGGCGGGTGAGCTGCTGGAGCTCGGTGCGGTCCCGGAGCATCACCACCCAGCCCAGGTCCTCCCGGCCGTGCAGGGCCTTGCGCGCGCTGGCCACCAGCACCCGGCCGCCGGCGACCAGTTCCACAGCGTCCCCCTCGGCGGCGTCGGCCTTTGTAAGCGCGAGCAGCTGCGCCGGCACTCCGGCGTCGGCCCAGGGTGTTCCGGTCAGGTCCGGCCGGCCCAGCAGGCGCTGCGCCGCGGAGTTGAAGACGCTGATCCTGCCGTCCGCGGCGACGCCGATCACGCCGTCGTCCACGCCCTGCAGCACGGCCACCTGGTCGTGCACCAGGGTGCTTATTTCCTCCGGCTCCAGCCCCAGGGTCAGCCGCCGGAGCCGGTGCCGCAGCAGGAAGGAGACCAGCACGCCCGCCAGCAGCGCGCCGGCGGCGGTCAGGGCGATCGGCACAATATCCCGGGCCAGGCTTTGGCTGATGGATTCGGTGGAGTAGCCCACGCTGACCTCGCCCACCACGGTGGAGGATGCCGGTGCGAACACGGGGACCTTGGCGCCGGCCGAGGGGCCCAGGGTGCCGGTGTTGCGGGTGGTGACCTCCCGGCCGGAGAGGGCCTCGGAGGGATCCGTGCTGACCCGCTCGCCCAGCCGGTCGGCGTCGGGGTGGGCCAGCCGCAGGCCGGTCTCGTCGGTGATCACCACAAACAGGGCGCCGGTGCGGGCCCGGGCGCCCTCGGCGGCGGCCATCAGCGGTCCGGCGAGCAGCTGCGCGGGCGGGGGAGTGCCGGGCTGGGCGCTGATCTGCTGCACCTCGGCCCGCACCGCCGGGTCCGAGGCCACGGTCCGGGCCAGGGTCAGCGCCTGGTTCTCCGCCTCACGGCCCAGGCGCTCGTAGGTGAGCCAGGCGTGCACGGCGCTGCTGAGCAGCACCACCAGCGCCACCACGCCGAGCTGCAGCAGCAGCGTCTGAGTGGTGAACCGCAGCGGGGTGCGGCGTGCGAGGGCTCCCACGGCGGCCCTCCTTCGGGATCCGGCGGCAACGGCGGCCGGTGAGCTAAATGAGCAAAATGCGTCCAACAAGCAGTATGCCAATCAAATGAGGCAAAGGCACTCCCGTGACGCGCGCCACCCTAACGTCTGTAGTGCGCATCACAGCGGAGTGGTGCGGAACACAGAAGAAGGAGCCGGCCGTGCTGGTATTACTTGGATTCGCCATGATTGCGGTCTTCATGGTGCTGATCATGACGAAGAAGCTGACGCCGGTGCTGGCGCTCATCATCGTCCCCACCGTCTTTGGACTCTTCGCCGGCGCGGGCCTGGGCATCGGCCCCATGGTGCTCGACTCGATGAAGTCGATGACCTCCACCGCCGCGCTGCTGATGTTCGCCATCATCTACTTCGGCCTGATGATCGACGTCGGACTCTTTGACCCGCTGGTGAAGTTCATCCTGCGCAAGCTCGGCAACGACCCCGCCAAGGTGGTGCTGGGCACCGCGATCCTGGCCGCCGCGGTCTCGCTCGACGGCGACGGCTCCACCACCTTCATCCTCACCACCGCCGCCATGCTGCCGGTCTACCTGCGGCTGAAGATGAGCCCCGTGGTCCTGACCTGCGTGGCGGGCCTGGCCAACGGCACCATGAACATCCTGCCCTGGGGCGGCCCCACCGCCCGCGCCGCCACCGCGCTGAAGCTCGACGTCAACGATGTCTTCGTCCCGATGATCCCCTCGCTGATCGCCGGCCTCGTCGTTGTGTTTGTCTTCGCCTGGCTGCTGGGCCTGCAGGAACGCAACCGGTTGCGCACCGTGGCCCCGGAAATCTGGGCCGAGGGTGTTGAGTTCGACGGCGGTTCCCCCACCGGCGGCACCGGCGGCACCGGCGGCACCGGCCGCTTCGGTTTCGGCCGCAAGGGCAACGGCCCCGCCGGGGGAGCCCCGGCCGGCGGAGGGTCCTCCGTCGCGGTCCTGGAACGCACCGAGGACCTCGTTGACGACCGCGACACCGCCATGGCGGACACCGCCCTGGACCCGAACCGCGCAACTCTCCGTCCCAAGCTGTTCTGGTTCAACCTGGGCCTGACGGTTGCCGTCATGGTGACGCTGGTCGCCAACATCATCCCGCTCCCGTTCGTCTTTATGGTGGCCTCCGCGATCGCCCTGCTGGTCAACTTCCCGAAGGTCAAGGACCAGGGCGCCCAGCTGATCGCCCACGCCCCGTCGATCGTCGCCGTCGTCTCCATGGTGATGGCGGCTGCCGTCCTGACCGGTGTCCTCAACGGCACCGGCATGGTCAAGGCGATGTCGGAATGGCTGGTCCAGATCATCCCGGCGGACATGGGCCCCTTCATGGCCGTTATCACCGGCGTGCTGAGCATCCCGATGACGTTCTTCATGAGCAACGACGCCTTCTACTTCGGCGTCCTGCCGGTCCTGAGCGAAACCGCCGGTCACTACGGCGTCAGTGCCGCGGACATGGCCCGCGCCTCGATCACCGGCCAGCCGTTCCACCTGCAGAGCCCGCTGGTCCCGGCCATCCTGCTCCTGGTCTCCCTCGCCAAAGTGGACTTGGGCGACCACCACAAGAAGGTCCTCTGGCGCACCGCCGTCATCTCCCTGGTTATGCTCGCCGTAGGAGTCCTCACCGGAGCCATCGGCATCGGCTAAGAAACCAACAGGCACGAGGAGGCAGGGTGCGGAAGATTTTCCGCACCCTGCCTCCTCGTGCACTGAGGGGGAGCCCGCGATCGCTGAAGGTGAAGGCGGCACATCGGCGACGGGACGGACATCCGGAAGCGTGCGTCTAAGCGAGGAACGAGCGAGCACGCGGAGGATCGTCCGGCCCGCCGCCGAAAGGCGACCACCGCCGGCCTGGCGCCGGACGGCGGCAGGGCGTGTAGACACGTAGACTGGGACGGAAAATAATCCGTACCTTGCAGGGGAGATCCATGGCTGCGATCAACCGCGACGACGTCGCGCATCTCGCGCGTCTCGCGCACATCGAGATGAGTGCTGAAGAGCTGGACAGGATGGCCGGCGAACTCGCCGTCATCGTGGAGTCGGTTAAGTCCGTTAGTGAAGCCGCCGGTGATGACGTCCCGGCCACGTCGCACCCGATCCCGCTGACCAACGTGTTCCGCGAGGACGTGGTGGGCCACACCTTCACGGCCGAGCAGGCGCTTTCCGGAGCCCCCGACGCGTATGAGGGCCGTTTCAAGGTCCCGGCAATCCTGGATGAGGACTAAGACCATGACTGAAACCCGCCCCGAACTGTTCCGCCTCTCCGCCGCCGCGCTCGCCGAGAAGCTCGCTGCCCGCGAGGTCACCGCCGTCGAGGTCGTCCAGGCGCACCTGGACCGGATCGCCGCCGTCGACGGCCAGGTCCACGCCTTCCTGCACGTCAACGCCGAGGAAGCCCTCGCCGTCGCCGCCGAGGTGGACGCCATCCGCGCCGCGGGAGGCGCCGCCGCCGAGGACCTGCACGTGCTCGCCGGCGTCCCGATCGCCGTCAAGGACCTGATCGTCACGATCGGCCAGCCCACCACCGCCGGCTCCAAGATCCTCGAAGGCTGGCACAGCCCCTACGACGCCACCGTGGTGGAGCGCCTCCGCGCCGCCAAGATGCCGATCCTGGGCAAGACCAACCTGGACGAGTTCGCCATGGGCTCCTCCACCGAGCACTCCGCGTTCGGCCCCACCCGCAACCCCTGGGACCTGGACCGCATCCCGGGCGGCTCCGGCGGCGGCTCGGCTGCCGCCGTCGCGGCCTTCGAAGCCCCGCTGGCCCTCGGCACGGACACCGGCGGGTCCATCCGCCAGCCCGGCGCCGTCACCGGCACCGTCGGCGTCAAGCCCACCTACGGCGGCGTCTCCCGCTACGGCGCCATCGCCATGGCCTCCTCGCTGGACCAGATCGGCCCGGTCTCCCGCACCGTGCTGGACTCGGCCCTGCTGCACCAGGTCATCGGCGGCCACGACCCGCGCGACTCCACCTCGCTGCCGGACCCGCTCGAGGACCTCGTGGCCGCGGCCCGGACCGGCAACGTCGAGGGCATGAAGATCGGCATCATCAAGGAACTCCACGGCGAGGGCTACCAGGCCGGCGTCGAAAACCGCTTCAACGAGGCCCTCGAGCTGCTCAAGGGCGCCGGCGCCGAGATCGTCGAGGTCTCCTGCCCCAACTTCAAGTACGCCCTCGGCGCGTACTACCTGATCATGCCCTCGGAGGCTTCCTCCAACCTCGCCAAGTTCGACGGCGTCCGGTTCGGCCTGCGGGTCCTGCCCGAAGAGGGCCCGCTGACGATCGAGCGCGTGATGGGAGCCACCCGCGCCGCCGGCTTCGGCGACGAGGTCAAGCGCCGCATCATCCTGGGCACCTACGCCCTGAGCGCCGGCTACTACGACGCCTACTACGGCTCCGCCCAGAAGGTCCGCACCCTGATCCAGCGCGACTTCGACGCCGCGTTCGCCCAGGCCGACGTGCTGATCTCCCCGACGGCGCCGACCACGGCGTTCAAGCTCGGCGAGAAGCTTAACGACCCGCTGGCGATGTACCTCAACGACGTCGCCACCATCCCGGCCAACATGGCCGGTGTGCCCGGCCTGTCCCTGCCCGGCGGCCTCGCCGACGAGGACGGCCTGCCCGTGGGCGTCCAGCTGCTGGCCCCGGCCCGCCAGGACGCCCGGCTGTACCGTGTGGGTGCCGTGCTCGAGTCGCTGCTCGAGGCGCAGTGGGGCGGCCCGCTCCTGGACCGTGCCCCCGACCTAAACAACGCAGCCTTGAGCCACGGAGGTTCTCACTAATGACTGACGCAACCCTCAGCTTCGAAGAGGCGATGGAGAAGTACGACCCCGTGCTGGGCTTCGAGGTCCACGTGGAGCTCAACACCAAGACCAAGATGTTCTCCTCCGCGCCCAACGTCTTCGGCGACGAGCCGAACACCAACGTCAACGAGGTGGACCTCGGCATGCCCGGCGTGCTGCCCGTGGTGAACAAGACCGCGATCGAGTCCTCGATCAAGATCGGCCTGGCGCTGAACTGCAAGATCGCCGAGAGCTGCCGCTTCGCCCGGAAGAACTACTTCTACCCGGACACCCCGAAGAACTTCCAGACCTCGCAGTACGACGAGCCGATCGCGTACGACGGCTACCTGGACATCGAACTCTCCGACGGCACCGTGTTCCGCGTCGAGATCGAACGCGCCCACATGGAAGAGGACGCCGGCAAGCTCACCCACATGGGCGGCGCCGCCGGCCGCATCCAGGGAGCGGACTACTCGCTCGTGGACTACAACCGCTCCGGCGTGCCGCTGGTCGAGATCGTCACCAAGCCGATCGAGGGCGCCGGCAGCCGCGCCCCCGAACTGGCCAAGGCCTACGTGGCCGCGGTCCGCGAGATCGTCAAGAACCTCGGCGTCTCGGACGCGAAGATGGAGCGCGGCAACGTCCGCTGCGACGCCAACGTCTCGCTGCGCCCGCACGGCCGCGAACGCTTCGGTATCCGCTCGGAGACCAAGAACGTCAACTCGCTGCGCGCCGTCGAACACGCCGTCCGCTACGAAATCCAGCGCCACGCCGCCGTCCTGGACTCCGGTGCGCCGGTAATCCAGGAGACCCGGCACTGGCACGAGGACACCCGCTCCACCACCTCGGGCCGGCCCAAGTCCGACGCGGATGACTACCGCTACTTCCCGGAACCGGACCTGGTCCCCGTGGTTGCCTCCCGCGAGTGGGTCGAGGAGCTCCGGGCCACGCTGCCCGAGCCGCCGGCCGCCCGCCGCAAGCGCCTGCAGGCCGACTGGGGCTACTCGGATCTGGAGTTCCGCGACGTCGTCAACGCCGGCGTGATGGACGAAATCGAGGAAACCATCGCCGCCGGCGCCACCGCCACGGTGGCCCGCAAGTGGTGGATGGGCGAGATCGTCGGCCGCGCCAAGAACGCCGACGTCGACCCCGGCCAGCTCGGCGTCAAGCCCGAAACCATCGTGGAACTGAACCAGATGGTCGAGGACGGCAAGATCAACAACAAGATGGCCTCCGAGGTCCTGGACGGCGTGCTCGCCGGCGAGGGCGCCCCGGCGGAAATCGTCGAGAAGCGCGGCCTCGCCGTTGTCTCCGACGACGGCCCGCTGCTCGAAGCCATCGATGCGGCCCTCGCCGCGCAGCCCGGCGTCGCGGACAAGATCCGCGGCGGCAAGCTGCAGGCGATCGGCGCGATCGTCGGTGCCGTGATGAAGGCCACCCGCGGCCAGGCCGACGCCGGCCGCGTCAAGGAGCTGATCCTGGAGCGCCTCGGCGTCGAAGGCTAAGCCCTAGCCACCCACCAAATCGGTCATGATGGTCTGCAGCGCCTCGCAGACCATCATGACCGATCTGCGTTTAAGGTTCTCCGGCCGGGCCAGGATGTCGATCCGGCGCCGCGTGCTGATCCCCTCCAGCGGCCTGAGCACAATCTGCGGGTTCAGTACCGGCCGCGCGGTGTGCCGGGGCAGCAGCCCGATCACACTACCGGCCGCCACCAGCGCCGCCACGGTCGAATAGTCGTTGATCCGGTGCACAATGTTGAGCTCGCGGCTGGAGACGGCGGCGACGGCGGAGAGCACGTCCGCGGGGGAGTAGCCGGTGTGGCTGGTCACCCACGGTTCGCCGACGACGTCGTCCGCGCTCACCGCCCGCTGGCCGGCGAGCCGGTGGCCGGCCGGCAGCGCCACGTCCAGCGGCTCATGCGCCAGCGGGATCACCGCCACCCGTTCCACCGGCCACCGCGGGCTGTGGTCCATCCGGTGCGCCAGGACCAGGTCATACCGGGCCGTCAACGCCGGGAAATCCTGCTGCGCCACGTCCTCGTCGGAGAGCTGGATCCGCGGCTGCCCGGGCTCGGCCAGCAGCCTCGCCAGCGGGGCGAACAGCGCTTGGCCGGCGCTGTGGAACCCGCTCAACGTCACCGGCGCCACCGGCGAGCCGTGGTACGCCCCGATCGCCGTCCTCGCATCCGCCATGGCACTGACGACGGCGGCCCCGGCGTCGGCGAGCACCTGGCCCGCCTCGGTGAGGACCAGGTTGCGGCCCTCCTTCCGGGTCAGCGGGACCTCGACGGACCGCTGCAGGGCGGCCAGCTGCTGCGACACCGCGGACGGGGTGACCAGCAGGGTCTCGGCGACGGCCTTGACACTGCCCAGGGCCCCGAGTTCGCGGAGCATTTCAAGCTGGTGGATTTCCATGCCCCCATCCTAGAGGTAAGCAATCGCTAAATCGTCGATTGAGAAAAACTCGGTTGTGCTAATGCTTTCGGCCCGGTCTAATGAGGTGAGTTGTCCCACACCGCCGCTCCCGTCCCGGAGCGGCCAGCACAGTTAGGCAGGCCCATGAAGGCTCTCTACAAGTCCGGCGCCCACGCGGGATTCGAACTCGTCGACCGCCCGGAGCCGGAAACCGGGGCCGGGGACGTCAAGATCCGCGTCGTCACCACCGGCATCTGCGGCACGGACCTGCACATCCAGTCGTGGGACGCCTGGGCCCAGGGCATCATCAATGCCCCGCTGATCGCCGGCCACGAGTTCTACGGCGAAGTCGTGGAGGTCGGCGAGGACGTCCTGGACGTCAAGGTCGGCGACCGGGTCTCCGGCGAGGGCCACATTGTCTGCGGGATCTGCCGCAACTGCCGCGCCGGCCGCAAGCAGATGTGCATCAACACCGTCAGCGTCGGCGTCCAGCGCGACGGCGCGTTCGCCGAATACGTCGTCATCCCGGAAACCAACGTCTGGGTCCACCACGACCCCTCCGTGACCCCGGAGCTCGGCGCGATCTTCGACCCGTTCGGCAACGCCGTCCACACCGCCCTGAGCTTCCCGCTGGTGGGCGAGGACGTGCTGATCACCGGCGCCGGCCCCATCGGACTGATGGCGATCGCCGTCGCCCGCCACGCCGGAGCCCGGAAGATCGCCATCACGGACGTCTCCGCCCCGCGGCTTGAGCTCGCCCGGCAGCTCGGCGTCGACCTCGCCATCGACGTCTCCAAGATGCGCGTCAAGGACGCCCAGCGCGAACTGGGCATGCGCGAGGGCTTCGACATCGGGATGGAAATGTCCGGCCACCCCACGGCCCTGCCTGAGATGATCGACAACATGAACCACGGCGGCCGGATCGCGATGCTGGGCCTGCCCAGCCAGTCCATCGACATCGACTGGGGGAAGGTGGTCACGCACATGCTGACCATGAAGGGCATCTACGGCCGCGAGATGTTCGAGACCTGGTACGCCATGAGCGCCATGCTCTCCTCCAACCCCGTGCTGCACGCCAACATCTCCGCCGTCGTCACGGACACCCTGCCCGCCTCGGACTGGGAAAAGGGCTTCGAAATCGCCCGCGCCGGCGTGGGCGGCAAGGTCGTGCTCGACTGGACCTGCTTCTAAGCCCCGATTTCCGGTACCGTACACAAATTCACCCCAGCTGAGGAGCGCACCACCATGTATTCAGCCATCAAGGACCAGCTGCAGCACGAACTCGACGAGATCCGCAGCGCCGGCCTTTTCAAGACCGAGCGGCACATCGACTCGCCGCAGGCCAGCCACATCAAGGCGGGCCAGCTCGGCCAGGGCAGCGCCGAGGTGCTGAACTTCTGCGCCAACAACTACCTGGGCCTCGCGGACCACCCGGAGATCATCGCCGCCGCCAAGGCCGCCATGGACGACCGCGGCTTCGGCATGGCCAGCGTCCGCTTCATCTGCGGCACCCAGGACCTGCACCTGGCCCTCGAGGAGCGGGTGTCCAAGTTCCTCGGCACCGAGGACACCATCCTGTTCTCCAGCTGCTTCGACGCCAACGGCGGCGTGTTCGAGTCCCTGTTCGGCCCGGAGGACGCCGTCATCTCCGACGCCCTGAATCACGCCTCGATCATCGACGGCATCCGCCTCTGCAAGGCCCAGCGCTTCCGCTACGCCAACCAGGACATGGCCGACCTCGAGGCCAGGCTGATCGAGGCCACCACCCAGCAGAACCCGGCCCGCCGCAAGATCATCGTCACCGACGGCGTCTTCTCGATGGACGGCTTCCTCGCCCCGCTCGAGGCGATCTGCGACCTCGCCGAAAAGTACGACGCCCTGGTGATGGTCGATGATTCCCACGCGGTCGGGTTTATGGGTGCCACCGGTGCGGGCACCCCCGAACACGCCGGCGTCTCGGACCGGGTGGACATCTACACCGGCACCTTCGGCAAGGCCCTCGGCGGCGCCTCCGGCGGCTACGTCTCGGGCCGGCGCGAGGTCATCGCCATGCTTCGGCAGAAGGCGCGCCCCTACCTGTTCTCCAACTCGCTGGCGCCGGCGATCGTTGCCGCCACGCTCAAGGCCCTGGACCTGGTGGAGAACTCGGGCGAGCTGCGCGGCAAGCTCTTCGCCAACGCCGAACTCTTCCGCCGCCGGATGGGCGAGGAAGGCTTCGAGCTGCTCGACGGCGAACACGCGATCGTCCCGGTGATGTTCGGCGACGCCGTGATGGCGGCCAAGGTTGCGGACGCGATGCTGGCCCACGGCGTCTTCGTCACGGCGTTCAGCTACCCGGTAGTGCCCAAGGGCGCCGCCCGCATCCGCGTCCAGCTCTCCGCCGCGCACAGCACGGACGACGTCGAGCGCTGCGTCCAGGCATTTGTCCGCAGCCGCGAGGCGGTAGCCGCCGCATAGGGGCCGAAAAGTACTGACGTGGCCTCCTGCCGGGTGCAAGGATGGAGGCATGTCAGCTAAATACGATGTTGTGATCGTCGGCGGCGGCATCGCCGGCCTGTCCCTCGCCTCCGCCCTCGCCGGCAAATGCACCGTGGCCCTGGTCGAAGCCGAGCAGTCGCTGGGGTACCACACGTCCGCGCGCTCGGCCCGGCAGCTGATCCCCAGTTACGGCCCGCCCGTGGTCCAGGAGCTGACCATGCGCACCCTGGAGCTCATCGGCACCCACGAGGGCACCCGGCCCGAGCCCGTGCTCTCGCCGCGCCGGTTCATGCTGATCGGGGACGAGGAGACCGTCCGGCACCAGGCCAGCGGCTTTATGCACCGGATCAGCCATGCCGAGGCCCTGGAGATCTGCCCCGCGCTCAAGCCGGACTCCTTCACGGCGGCCGGCCTGGATTCCGGGTCCTTTGCCTGCAACGCCTCCCTGCTGCTGGAGGACCACCGGGAGCGGGCCGTCGAGGGCGGCGTCGACATCATCACCGGCGCCCGGGTGCACTCGGCGCAGCGCCTCGGCACCGGCTGGGAGCTCGGCGCCGGGCAGGAGGGCCTCGAGGCCGCCGTTGTGGTCAACGCCGCCGGCGCCTGGGCGGACGAGTTCGCCGTGCTCAGCGGCGTCGAGAAACTCGGACTCCAGCCCTACCGGCGCACCGCGGCGATTGTCGACGTCGAACACCCCCTCCCGCAGGGGTGCCCGATGGTGGCCTCGGACAGCTTCTACTTCCGGCCGGACGGGCGGAGACAGGTGCTCATTTCGCCGTCCGAAACCGTGCCGAGCGGCCCCGAGGACGCCCAGCCCTACCCCGGCGACGTCGAGGCGCTGATCACCCGCCTGAACACCGTCACCACGATGGGGATCGGCAGCGTCCGCCGGGCCTGGACCGGGCTGCGGACCGAAGCCGCCGACGGCGTCCCCGTGGTGGGGTTCGACGCCGAAGCCGCCGGGTTCTTCTGGCTCGCCGGCCAGGGCGGCTACGGCTTCCAGACCTCCTCCGGCATCGCCGAACTGGCCGCGGAACAGATCCTCGCCGGGCAGGGCTCCGGCGCGCCGTTCCCGGCCGACAGTCCGGCATCCCGGACAGCCGCGGCGCTGGCCGCAACGCGAATGTCGATCCGGGGCTGAAGAATGGAACCATGAGCACCCTGATCACCAACATCGCTGAACTGATGACCCAGGACACCGAGCACCGGGTCCTCAAGGACGCGGCGGTTGTGATCGAGGGCGAACGCATCGCCTGGATCGGTGCCGCCGCCGAGGCCCCCGCGGCCGACGACGCCGTCGACGCGGCGCACCGCGCGCTCCTGCCCGGCTGGGTCGATTCGCACACGCACCTGATCTTTGCCGGCGACCGGACCGCGGAGTTCGAGGCCCGGATGGCGGGGGAGAGCTACAGCGCCGGCGGCATCGCCGTCACCACCGGCGCCACCCGGAGCACCAGCGATTTCGACCTCACCCGGCTGGCGCTGGGCCGCGTGGCCGAGGCCGTCGCGCAGGGCACCACCTACCTCGAGACCAAAACCGGCTACGGCCTCGACGTCGACAACGAGGCCCGCAGCGCGCGGATCGCGTCCACCGTTGCTGACGAGGTGACCTACCTCGGCGCGCACCTGGTCCCGGACGGGATGGACGCCGAGGAGTACACGGACCTGGTTTGCGGCCCCATGCTCGCCGCGGTCCGGCCGTACGCGCGCTGGGCTGACGTCTTCTGCGAACGCGGCGCCTTCACCGAGGACCAGTCCCGCCGTGTGCTCCAGGCCTGCCGGGACGCCGGACTTGGCCTGCGCGTGCACGGCAACCAGCTCGGCGAAGGCCCCGGCGTGCGGCTGGCGGTCGAATTCGGGGCCGCGAGCGTGGACCACGTGAACTATCTCTCCCGCGCGGACGTTCACGCCCTCGCCGACAGCTGGGCCGGCTGGGAGGCAGCGGCCGGCGCCGGCGAGCGGGGTACCGTGGCGACCTGCCTGCCGGCCTGCGACCTGTCCACCCGGCAGCCGCTGGCACCCGGCCGGGAACTGCTCGACGCCGGCGTCCAGCTGGCCCTGGCCTCCAACTGCAACCCCGGCACCTCCTACACGAGCTCGATGGCGTTTTGCGTCACCACGGCCGTGCTGCAGATGCGGCTCAGTGTGCATGAGGCCGTCCGGGCGGCGACCTACGGCGGTGCGCTGGCGCTGGGCCGGGACACCGGGAACGACGTCGACGGCCAGCGTGCGGTCGGCTCGATCGCCGTCGGGCACCGGGCGGACCTGCACCTGCTCAACGCCCCGTCCGCCACCCACCTGGCGTACCGGCCCGGGATGCCGCTCACCCACGCCGTCTGGCGGGCCGGGGTCCGCGCCCGCTGACCGGGTCGCCCCGGAGACCAGGGAGGAACGCACATGGCCGGCTTCGCCAGGGAACTCGCCATCATGATCGATCTGGTGCGCGCCCAACACGGCGGGGAACGGGCGCTGGCCCGACGCCGGGACGCCCGGCTGGCAGCCCTTGTGGCCCATGCCCGCACCGCCTCCCCGTTCTACCGGGCGCTCTACCGCGGCCTTCCGGCCGGGGACATCCAGCTCCGGGACCTGCCCCCGGTCACCAAGCCGCAGCTGATGGCTCGCTTCGACGACTGGGTCACCGACCCTGCCGTCACCCGGGCGGACCTCGAGGCCTTTGTGGCCGATCCGTCCCTGGTCGGCACCCGCTACCGCGGCCGCTACTTCGCCTGCACCAGCTCCGGAACCACCGGCCACCCCGGACTGTTCGTGCACGACCCCGACGCCGTCGCCTGCTACCGGGCCCAGGGCGTCCGGATCGTCGGGTCGGCCCTGGACGCCCGCCGGCTGCTGGCGATGCTGCGGCGCGGGATCCGCACCGCCGTCGTGGTGGGCGACGGCGGCCACTTCGCCGGGGTGGTCTGGCTCGAGTCAGAACGGCGCCGCAGCCGCGGCCGCCGCCGCGCCTACCGGCTGTTTTCCGTGCAGCAGCCGCTGGTTCAGCTGGTGCAGGCGCTCAACGCCTTCGACCCGGCCCTTGTGGTGGGCTACCCCAGCGCACTCGAACTGCTGGCCGGGGAGCAGGATGCGGGAAGGCTGCACATCCGACCCGTGATCGTGGAGTCCAGCGGCGAATCCCTGGGCGACCGGCAGCGCCTGGCCGCGGCGCTGGGCGGGGCCGTGCACAACGTCTACGCCGCCTCCGAGTTCACCCCGATCGCCCTGGACTGCCCCCGCGGCTGGCTGCACGTCAACAGCGACTGGGTCATCCTCGAGCCGGTCGAGGCGGACTACCGGCCCACCCCCGCCGGGCAGCCGTCCCACACGGTGCTGCTCACCAACCTCGCCAACCGGGTCCAGCCGCTGATCCGCTACGACCTCGGCGACTCCGTGGTTGCCCGGGGCGGACCCTGCGAGTGCGGCAACCCGCTGCCCGCCATCCGGGTGGCCGGCCGGCACGACGACGTCCTGCACCTGGAGGACGGACGCGGCGCCACGGTGAGTGTGCTGCCACTGGCCATCACCGCCCCGGTGGACGACGCGCCGGGAGTGCACCGCTGCCAGCTGGTCCAGACCGGGCCCGCGACCCTGCGGGTGCGGCTCCAGCCGGAGCCCGGCGCCTCGGCGGGCGCGGTATGGCAGGACGTGGCGGCGAAGCTGGCCGGTTTCCTGGCCGGCCAGGGCCTGGCGAACGTGGAGCTGGTCCGTGCGGAGGAGGCACCGGAAGAGAGCGGGCCAAGCGGAAAGTTCCACCAGGTGATCGCCCTCAAGGAGCCCCCGGCGGGCTAGGACGCCGTCGGCTGGAGGGCTTTGGTCTAGGAAACTCCGGCTAGAAGAACATCGGCGGCGCGTCGAGCACGGTCTCGTCCACCCGGCGCTCCTCCCACTGGCTGAACGGCTTGTCCAGTTCGTACTTGCCCTCCGCGGAGCGCAGCAGGGTGCGGATCTCGGCGTTGTCCGGGTTGTTCAGCGACTCGAAGTACTCCACCGACCAGTGGAACCAGCGCATGCAGAACAGCCGCATGGTCAGGCCGTGGGTCACGAACAAAGCGTTGGGCGCGTAGCTGGGCTTGGACCAGTGCCGGTACAGGGTCTCCATAAAGGAGGAGATCCGGTCGTAGACGTCGGAGCCGGACTCGCCCTCGCGGAAACGATAGAAGAAGTGCCCGTAGGCGTTGCGGAGCTCCTTCTGGTCCTCGATGTCGCCGGCGATCTGGAAGTTTGCCCAGTCCTGCTCACGCAGCCGGGGCTCCTCGATCACGCGCTCGGTGAGCGGGCCCAGCTTCAGGGCCTCCAGGGTCTGGTAGGCGCGCAGGTAGGGGGAGACGTAGACGCACACCTGCTGGCCGTCCAGCTGGCGCCGGAGCTGCTCGCCGGCGGCCGTGGCCTGCTCGACGCCGAGCGGGGTCAGCGGGATGCGGTAGTCGGGCACCCGGTTGTAGATGGAGGTGTCGGCATTGGCGGCGGACTGGCCATGCCGGATCATGAAGATTCTCCCGGGCGCGCTCACAGCCCAAGCATAGGCACGTGCAGTCAACATCCGGGAACGGCAGGCAAGATATAGGCATGTTGGTTCCCTCCCGCCGTCGGCTGCGGCTTGAAGTCTGGATCGTCCTGGGGCTTTCCCTCGGGCAGTCGGCGGTGTACTCGGTGGTGCAGCTGCTGGACAAAATGACCAGGGCGCCGCTGGCGCAGGGGACCTCGACGCTGAACCGCTCGCAGAGCAGCCGCGAATACTTCGACCTCACCTACCAGCTGCTGGACATCCTGTTCGCCCTGGTCCCCGTGGTGCTGGTGATCTACTTCCTCACCGAACACCGGCCCGCCGACCCGGCCGGGGGCACTTTCAGAGGCGGCACCGGTGCCTCGGCGTTCCGGAAACTCGGCTTCAACTTCGCCCGGCCCGGCAAGGACCTGCTCCAGGGCCTGGGCCTGGCCGCGCTGATCGGGATCCCCTCGCTGGGCCTCTACGCGGCCGGCCGCGCGCTGGGGATCACGACGGCGATCATCCCCAGCGCGCTGGACTCCTACTGGTGGACGGTGCCGGTCCTCATCCTGTCCGCGATCCGGCACGGGATCGTGGAGGAAGTGATTGTGGTGGGCTACCTGCTGGACCGGCTGGGCAAGTTCGGCTGGGGCATGCCGCTGGCGATCTTCGCCAGTTCCATGCTCCGCGGCAGCTACCACCTGTACCAGGGCTTCGGGCCCTTCATCGGCAACGCCGTCATGGGCGTCATCTTCGCGCTCATCTATACAAAGACGCGCCGGGTGATGCCCCTGGTGATCGCGCATGCGCTGCTGGACATCGTGGCCTTCGTCGGCTTCAGCCTGTTCGGCGAGGCAATCGGCCTGGGCTAGCGCGCGGGCACCGCCGGAGACCTCCAGGGGGCCGCAAGCAGAATGACTTATTTCGACACGAGACTCTCTCCGCAGCGGCCCGGTCCGTAACATTGGAGTTGTTACAGGCTCCGGCTTGCCAAACCCGCTGCAAAGGACTATGAGACGTTGACGCTCGAATCACTCCCCGTGTTGGATTTCTCCCGCTTGAGCGCAAGCCCGGACGAGGCCGCCCGGTTCCGGGATGACTTGCGCGACGCCATGCACGACGTCGGATTCATCTACCTGGCCGGCCACGGCATCCCGCAGGAACTCACCGACGCAATGCTCGATATCTCCCGCCGCTTCTTCGACCTGCCAGAGGACCAGAAGCTGGCGATCGAGAACGTGCACAGCCCCCAGTTCCGCGGCTACACCCGCGTCGGCGGCGAAATCACCGACGGCGCCATCGACTGGCGCGAGCAGATCGACATCGGCGTCGAACGCGACGCCGTCGAGCCCCGACCCGGCGTCGCCGACTACTGGAGGCTGGAGGGGCCGAACCTCTGGCCGGAGAACCTGCCCGAGATGCGCGGGATCGTCACCGAATGGACCGAGCGGCTCAGCGCCATTTCCCTGGACCTGCTGCGGGCGCTCGCCCTCTCCCTTGGGGCGCCCGAGGACACCTTCGACGCCGCGTTTGCCGCCCAGGCGTTCCCGATGCTCAAGATCGTGCGCTACCCGGGCGAATCCGATCCCGAACCCAAGCAGGGCGTCGGATCCCACCGCGACGGCGGAGTGTTGACCCTGCTCCTGGTCGAGCCCGGCAAGGGCGGACTCCAGGTCGAATACCAGGGCCAGTGGATCGACGCGCCCCAGGTGCCCGGAACGTTTGTGGTCAACATCGGCGAGATGCTCGAACTGGCCACCAACGGCTACCTCAAGGCGACCCTGCACCGGGTGATCTCCCCGCTGCGCGGCACCGACCGGATCTCCCTGCCGTTCTTCTACAACCCGGCCCTCGATGCGACCATGCCCCGGCTCGCTGTCAGCCCGGAGTTCCAGGCCAAGGCCCGCGGTCTCTCGGTGGACCCGACGAACAGCCCGATCCTGGAGACCTACGGGGACAACGCCCTGCGCTACCGGCTCCGCGCCCACCCCAACGTCGTCGAGGCCCACCACCCGGACCTGCTCAAGGCCTGAGGACGAGCGGCCCGCCAAAAACCCGGCCGCGCCCCGGGGTCGCATGAGGGGCGTCCACGGCGCCCAGGGGCTTAAGAGAATTCGGCCGCCAGCGGTGGGTGGCATCATTGGCACCCGCTGCTGGCGGCCGAAGTGTTGGCAGGAAACGTCAGATCGTGACGGCTCCGGAATCGGTTTCAAAGGTGACGGACAGGATCCCCGGCGTTCCGTGCGGAGCCAGCCAGTTCACGTCCACGTCCTCCAGCGGCTTCTCCACCGGTTCGCCCAGCCACTCGGTGACGCGTTCGGCCGAGCCGGCGATGGTGAGCGCGGACATCTTGACGTTGCTCGCGTAGGCGTTGGACGGGTGCAGTTCCGGATCGCCCTCCCACTTGAGCATGTAGGGTACCTGCGGGTCGGCGATCAGGCCCAGGATGCCGATCTGCTTCCAGATGAGTTCGCGGCCGTCCGGAAACTTGCGGTTGCCGTTGACGGCGGAGCGGCCCAGGCGTTCCTCGAAGGGGGCGAGGTCGTCCACCTCGACGCACCAGCCCATCCAGCCGCCGCCGGCTGCCGAGCGGGCACGCACGGCCTGGCCAAACGGCGCCTTGTCCGAGGCGGGGTGGTCCAGGACCTCCACAACCTCCAGGTACTTGTGCCCGGCGAGCGGGATAATCATGTTGCGGGTCCCGAATCGGGGGTGTACCCCGCCCTTGACGGCTTCGACGCCGAGGGCGGACGCAATACGTTCGGTGGTGGCCGCGAGGCCATCTTGTTCACAGGCGTAAGAGACGTGATCCATGCGCATGCCCTCATCTTGGCACTTTGTGATGGAGCTCTCAGCTTAGGGTCGCCTAACCATCGTAGGATGTCATTTTCGTGCGCTGGGTGGGCGCCCGATCCGCCCGGAATGCCGGCGGTTCCGCGGCGTCGGCGGGAGGTCCGCGGACACTCGGTGCCCCCGGCCGCCCGCTTTCATATTCGTCACAAAGCTATCCAGCGGCCGGGGCGGGTTCCTAGACTGAAGCCAGGTCATGAGCGCCAGCATCGAGCCCCGGCTTGCTGGCCGGCAACCCTCCTAACGCGGTGGGGTGCCCCGGGTGAAGACCTGGCCCTCCGGCGCCCGCCGGACGGCAAGCGCGGCGCCAGCGCCGGTCCGGCCCTCCGGGGGCAGGTCGGTGCGTGCCCAGTCCCGCAGGAGCACTTCAATGTCAAACGCCTGGTCCTTTGAAACCCGTCAGATCCACGCCGGCCAGGAGCCGGACGCCGCCACCGGCGCCCGGTCGCTGCCGATCTACCAGACGACGTCGTTCGTCTTCCCCAGCGCCGAAAGCGCCGCCAACCGGTTCGCGCTCGCCGAACTCGCCCCCATCTACACCCGGATCGGCAATCCCACCCAGGACGCTGTGGAGCAGCGGGTCGCGAGCCTCGAAGGCGGCCTCGGCGCGCTCCTGCTCAGCTCCGGCCAGGCTGCGGAGACCTTCGCGATCCTCAACATCGCCGAGGCCGGGGACCACGTCGTGGCCAGCCCCAGCCTGTACGGCGGCACCTACAACCTGCTGGCCCACACGCTGAAGAAGTTCGGCATCTCCGTGACGTTCGTGGAGGACCCGGACAACCTGGCGCAGTGGCGCGATGCCGTGCAGCCGAACACCAAACTGTTCTTCGGCGAGGTGGTCTCCAACCCCCGCCAGGACGTGCTGGACATCGAGGGCATCGCGCAGGTGGCCCATCAGGCCGGGGTGCCGCTGATCGTGGACAACACCCTCTCCACCCCGTACCTCATCCGGCCGATCGAGTGGGGCGCCGACATTGTGGTCCACTCGGCCACCAAGTACCTCGGCGGCCACGGAACTGCGATCGCCGGCGTGATTGTGGACTCCGGCAACTTCGACTTCGGCAAGGACCCGGAACGTTTCCCCGGCTTCAACACCCCGGACCCCACCTACAACGGCCTGGTCTACGCCCCGGACCTCGGGGCGGACGGGGCGCTCGGGGCGAACCTGTCCTACATCCTCAAGGCAAGGGTCCAGCTGCTGCGCGACCTCGGCTCGGCCGTGTCCCCGTTCAATGCCTTCCTCATCGCCCAGGGCCTCGAGACCCTGAGCCTGCGGGTGGAACGGCACGTCGCCAACGCCTCCCGGGTGGCCGAATGGCTGGAAGCCAGGGACGACGTCGAATCCGTCGCCTACGCGGGGCTGCCGTCCAGCCCCTGGTACGAGCGCGGCCGCAAGTACGGGCCCAAGGGGACCGGCGCCGTCGTCGCTTTCAACCTCGCCGGGGGAGCGGAGGCCGGCAAACGCTTCGTCGACGCCCTCGAACTGCATTCCCACGTGGCGAATATCGGCGATGTGCGCTCGCTGGTGATCCACCCGGCGTCGACCACGCACAGCCAGCTCTCGCCGGAACAGCAGGCGGTGGCCGGCGTCAATCCGGGGCTGGTGCGGCTGTCGGTGGGGCTCGAACACATTGACGACATCATCGCGGACCTCGACGCCGGCTTCCGGGCGGCCAAGGACGCCTGAGCGCCGCCGTCCCGGAATCTCCCCACCTTTGCGGGCACGACGCCGGGACTCGCCGGCACTTTGCGGCCACCCGCCGTACACGTCCCTCAAAGGTGGGGAAACTGCGGTGTGCAGGGATCCGACTGTCACATGGACGTCATAATCTTCGCGCTTGCGCCCCCGGGTTTCGTAGAATCAACGCAGGTCATGAGTGCCAGTGACAGCCCCGGCTTGCTGGCCGGCAACCCTCCTTCCGCGGCGGGGTGCCCCGGGTGAAGACCTGGCCTGCCGGTCTGCTGACGGCGGGCAAGCGCGAGGTTAGGTCCCCACATGACGATTGCCGTCTCCCGCACGGGAGTACCCGAAAACACGCCCGCGGTCCCCGACGGAACCGTGCAGTACCTGTCGGTCGGCTCCCTGATGTTGGAATCCGGGGCCACCTTGCCGGAGGTCACCCTCGCCTACGAGACCTGGGGCACCCTCAACGCGGACGCCTCCAATGCGGTCCTGATTGAACACGCCTTGACCGGGGACACCCACGTCACCCGGGGCGCCGGCGAGGAACCGGGCTGGTGGGAGCAGCTGGCCGGTCCCGGCGCCCCGGTGGACACGGACAAGTACTTTGTTGTCTCCATCAACATCCTCGGCGGCTGCTACGGCTCCACCGGGCCCTCGACCCCGGGGCCGGACGGCCGGCCTTGGGGCTCCCGCTTCCCGCTGGTGACCCTCCGCGACAGCACCGCCGCCGAGGCCCGGCTCGCCGACGCCCTGGGGATCGGCAGCTGGTACGCCGTGCTCGGCGGCTCCCTCGGCGGAGCCCGCGCCCTGGAATGGGCGGTCAGCTACCCGGCGCGGGTCCGGCGCTGCGCCGTCATTTCCGTGGGCGCCAGCAGCACCGCCGAGCAGATCGCCTTCGCGCAGGCCCAGACCCTCGCCATCCGCCAGGACCCCAACTTCAACGGCGGCGACTACTACGGCGGCCCGGAGCCGGATGCCGGGCTGGCCCTGGCGCGCCGGATCGCCCACATCACGTACCGCTCCGCTGCCGAGCTGGACGGCCGCTTCGGACGGAACGCCCAGGCTGCCGAGGCGCCGCTGGAGGCCGGGTCGCTGGCGGGCCGGGGCCGCTACCAGGTGGAGAGCTACCTGGACCACCAGGGCAACAAGCTGGTGCGCCGCTTCGACGCCAACAGCTATATCGCCATCACCGAAGCGCTGATGAGCCACGACGTCACGCGCGGCCGCGGAACCCTGGAACAGGCCGTTTCCCGCGCCACGGCGGAGTTTTTCGTGGCGGCAGTGGACTCGGACCGGCTGTACTTCCCGGCCCAGTCCCATGAACTTGCCGGCGCCCTGCCGGGGGAGGTTCCGGTGCACATCATCGAGGCTCCGATCGGCCACGACGGCTTCCTGACCGAAATCGGCCAGCTCAGCAAACAGCTCCGGAGCAACTTCTTCGCGTAGCCGGGGAAGGCTGTGTGCATTTTTGCAGACACGCCCTGCGGGATTAGTGGTTGAGCCTCCGGCCGCGCGAGGCCATACTCGTGGAGAATGACGCCGTGTGTCCCAGTTCACACACGCGTTGTCAACCTAATGGTCCACAGGGTGTCGAAGGCGACACCAAAGGAGTTCGCATGAGCACGGAAAACGCCGCCGCACGGCGCGCAGATGGGGCCGACGTCAAGACGTCCGGCCTCAAAAAGGTAGTAACGGCCTCCATGGCCGGCACGGTTGTCGAGTGGTACGAGTTCTTCCTCTACGCCTCCGCGGCGACCCTCGTCTTCGGCAAGGCATTCTTCCCCAACTCCGGCACCGAACTGGACGGCATCATTGCAGCCTTCCTCACCTACGCTGTCGGCTTCGTGGCCCGCCCAATCGGCGGCATCGTGTTCGGCCACTTCGGTGACAAGTTCGGCCGCAAGCAGCTGCTCCAGCTGAGCATCATCCTGGTCGGTGTCTCCACCTTCCTGATGGGCTGCCTCCCGACTTTCCAGCAGATCGGCTACTGGGCTCCGGCCCTGCTGGTCTTCCTGCGCTTCGCCCAGGGTTTCGCCGTGGGCGGTGAATGGGGCGGCGCAGTCCTCCTCGTCGCAGAACACAGCCCCAGCAAGTCCCGCGGCTTCTGGGCCGCGTGGCCGCAGTCCGCCGTCCCGCTGGGCAACCTGCTGGCAACGGGTGTGCTGTTCACGCTCTCCGCCACGCTGTCCTCCGCCGACTTCCTCGGCTGGGGCTGGCGCGTCGCCTTCTGGCTCTCCGCCGTGATCGTGCTCGTCGGCTACTACATCCGCACCAAGGTCCAGGACGCCCCGATCTTCCTCGAGGCACAGAAGGAAGTCACCGTTGAGAAGAAGGGCTACGGCGTCGGCGAAGTCTTCCGCCGCTACCCCCGCGGCGTCTTCACCGCCATGGGCCTGCGCTTCGCGGAGAACATCCTGTACTACCTGGTGGTCACCTTCTCCATCACGTACCTCAAGGTCATCGTCCAGACGGACACCTCCCGGATCCTGCTGCTGCTGCTCGTGGCGCACTTCATCCACTTCGCCGTCATCCCGTTCGTCGGCAAGCTCTCCGATAACCTGGGCCGCAAGCCCGTCTACATGGCCGGCGCCGTCCTGGGCGCCACGTGGGGCTTCTTCGCCTTCCCGATGATGGACACCAAGAATGACCTCGTCATCCTCGCGGCCATCACCATCGGCTTGCTGTTCCACTCCCTGATGTACGCCGGACAGCCGGCCATCATGGCCGAGATGTTCCCGACCCGGATGCGTTACTCCGGCGTCTCGCTCGGCTACCAGGTGACCTCGATCGTGGCCGGTTCGCTTGCCCCGATCATCGCCGTCGCCCTCCTGGGCCAGTACAAGTCCTCCGTCCCGGTGGCCATCTACCTGCTCGGTGCCTGTGTGGTCACCATGGTGGCGGTCTACTTCCTGAAGGAAACCCGCGGAATCTCCCTGCACGACGTCGACGCCGCCGACGCCCAGGGCACTGCCGACCTCCTTGCCGCAGGCAAGAAGTAGCGGGCAACTTCACGAGTCGCTAACCACGGCAGCCCCCGTCCCCGCCCTGCGGAGACGGGGGCTGCTGTCGTAGTGGCGGGGGACGCTCGACGTTTGACCGCCACCCCGGCTCAGCCGGCCAGCACGTCCTGGCGTTCGACGATCTCGGCCCGGACAGCTGCCAGCACTGCCTGCACCGGCGCGGAGCGCAGTGATTCGGCCCTCGCCACGGCCCAGATCGGCAGCTGCCGCTGGAAGTCGTCCGGCAGGACCGGCACGAACCCGGGTTTACCGACGACGAGGAAGTTCGGCAGCAGCCCGATCCCGGCAGCTCGGCGGACGGCCTCGAGCTGGGCGAAGATACTCGTGGCCTGGAAGCTGGAGCGCGGCATCGGCAGCTGGGTGGAGCGGTGGCCCAGCTCCGCGACCTGCAGCGCCGACTCGACGTAGGAGACAAAGCCGTGCCGCCGGACGTCGTCGAGCGTTTCCGGCAGCCCGTGCTCCTCCGAGTACTGCGGGCTGGCGTAAAGCCGCAGGAAGTAGTTGGACAGGAAGATGGTCTGCGCGTTGCTGACCTCCAGGTTGCCCACCACCACCTCCAGGTCCACGCCGGAGCGGTTCTGGCTGACCTTGCGGGTGGCACTGAGCATCTCCACGTTCAGCAGGGGATGCTGCTGCTGAAGCCGGACCAGAGCCGGGGCGACGAATTCGGCGCCGAAGCCGTCCGGCGTGCTGATCCGGACCAGGCCGGAGAGCACGTCCTCCGATCGGGCGATCCGGCCGGACAGTGCGCCCAGGGTCCCCTCGATGGCCTCCGCGGCCGCCACCGCCTGGGACCCCAGCTCGGTGAGCTCCCAGCCGTGCGGGCTGCGCTCCAGCGTCCGGCCGCCAAGCTGTTTGTCCAGGGCGAGGATCCGGCGCGAGATGGTGGTGTGCGTGGTGCCGAGGGTCTCCGCGACGGCGTTGAATCGGCCGAGCCGTGCCACCGTCAGCAGGATCAGCAGGTCGTCCGGGCTGGGAAGCCGTTTCAAGTCCACCGCTGGCCTTTCGTCGATGTGCATTGATGCACATGCCATCTTCACTTTTTCCCCTTGATTGCACTGTATCAGGGTGTGATGCTGGACACGGAACCCGGCCAATGCGCCGGACACAATGCAGAGCAAAGGAGCTTATGCCATGGCAGTTGTCGCCTGGATCGGACTGGGAAACATGGGCGGGTTCATGTCAGTGAACCTGGCCAAGGCCGGAAACGAGGTCCGCGGCTTTGACCTGAATCCCGAGGCCGTGGCGGCAGCCGAGGCAGGGGGAGTCAAGCCCGCCGGCAGCATTGCCGAGGCAGTTGAGGGCGCCGACGTCGTCTTCACCATGCTGCCCAAAGGCGAGCACGCCCGCGCCGTCTACCTCGGCGAGGACGGCGTCCTGGCCCACGCGGACACCACAACCCTGCTGGTGGACTCCTCCACGATCGACATCGCCTCCGCCCAGGCCCTGCACGACGCCGCCGCGGCGGCCGGCTTCCGCTTCGTCGACGCCCCCGTCTCCGGCGGCATGAGCGGCGCCAAGGCCGCCACGCTGACCTTTATGATCGGCGGCGAGGCCGGCGCCGTCGCCGACGCCACCGAATACATCCGCCCGATGGCCGCCAACATCATCCCCACCGGCGGCGCCACCACCGGCCAGGCCGCCAAGATCTGCAACAACCTGATGCTCTTTATCAACCTCGCCTCCACTGCCGAAGGCGCCGTGCTCGCCGACCGCCTCGGCCTGGACAAGCAGGTCTTCTGGGACATCGCCTCGGTGTCCTCCGGCGACAGCTGGGCCCTGCGCACCTGGTACCCGGTGGCCGGCGTCGTCCCCACCGCGGCCTCCAACAACGACTTCGCCCCGACATTCACCGCCGAGCTCGCCAACAAGGACATCGGCCTGGCCATCAGCGCCGCCAAGGACACCGGCACCCCGCTCGAAATCGGCGAGCACGTCCAGCAGCTCTTCCAGCGGCTCATCGACGGCGGCCAGTCCGGCAAGGACTGCTCCGCGATCGTCCAGCTCGTCGACGGCTCGTTCGAGTCCGCCAAGTAGCCCCGCACCTTTGTAGAAAGAGATCCACCCCATGGAACGCATCCCGCACTTCATCAACGGCGCCCTCGTCTCCGACGCCGAGCGCTACGGCCCCGTCTTCAACCCCGCCACCGGCGAGCAGGAAAAAGAAGTGGCCCTCGCCTCCGCGGCCCGGGTCGAAGAGGCCATCGCCGCCGCCCGCGCCGCGCTGCCCGGCTGGCGCGCCACCAGCCTGGCCAAGCGCACCGGCATCTTCTTCAAAGTCCGCGAACTACTGATGCAGCGCCGGCCTGAACTCGCGGCCCTGCTGACCAGCGAACACGGCAAGGTCCTCTCCGACGCCGAGGGCGAGATCACCCGGGGCCTGGAGAACATCGAGTTCGCCACCGGGCTGTCCCACGCCCTCAAGGGCGAACGCTCCGAGCAGGTCGCCGGCGGCGTCGACGTCCACTCCGTCCGCCAGCCGGTCGGCGTCGTCGCCTGCATCACGCCGTTCAACTTCCCGGCCATGGTGCCGCTGTGGATGATCGGCAGCGCCCTGGCCTGCGGCAACACGGTGCTGCTCAAACCGAGCGAGAAGGACCCGTCCTCGGCCATCTTCATCGCCCAGGTCTTTGCCGAGGCCGGCCTGCCCGCCGGCGTGCTGAACGTGGTGCACGGCGACAAGGAAGCCGTGGACGTGCTGCTCGAGCACCCGGACGTCAAAGCCGTCAGCTTTGTGGGCTCCACGCCGATTGCCCAGTCCATCTACAAGCGCGCCGCGGACCACGGCAAGCGGGTCCAGGCCCTCGGCGGGGCCAAGAACCACATGGTGGTGCTCCCGGACGCGGACCTCAACATGGCCGCCGACGCCGCCGTCTCCGCCGCCTACGGCTCCGCGGGGGAGCGCTGCATGGCCGTCAGCGTCCTGGTGGCCGTCGGGAACATCGCGGACGAACTCGTGGACGCAATCAAGACCCGGATGGCCACCCTCAAGATCGGCCCCGGCACGGACCCGTCGTCCCAGATGGGCCCGCTGATCACCGCCGAACACCGCGACAAGGTCGCATCCTACGTGGCCGGCGCCGCGGACGAGGGCGCCTCCGTGGTGGTGGACGGCCGGGACCAGGAGTTCGACTCCAACGGCTTCTTCATCGGCGTCAGCCTGATCGACCACGTCAAGCCGGGCATGAAGGTCTACGACGACGAGATCTTCGGCCCGGTGCTCTCGGTGGTCCGCGTCGAGAGCTACGCCGACGCCGTCAAGCTCGTCAACGACAACGAGTTCGGCAACGGCGTGGCGATCTTCACCCGCGACGGCGGCGCCGCCCGGCAGTTCGAGTTCGACGTCGAGGCCGGCATGGTGGGCGTCAACGTCCCGATCCCGGTGCCGGTGGGGACCTTCTCCTTCGGCGGCTGGAAGAACTCGCTATTCGGCGACACCCACATGTACGGGCCGGAGAGCATCCGGTTCTACACCCGCGGCAAGGTGGTCACCACCCGCTGGCCGGACCCGTCCACCTCGGTGATCGACCTCGGCTTCCCCCAGGTCGACTAGCCGGACTAGCCCTTCATGATCTCCGCGCGCTGGGCCATGTAGTCCTCCATCGCGAGCTCGCCGTTGCTGTACTTCTGGTCCAGCTCGGCGAGCTTGCGCGCGCGGTAACCCTGCGGGCCGGACGGCACGGGCGGAACCGGCGGAAGGTCCGGCGTCGCGGGGCCCGCCGGGGGCTGCGGCTGCCACTGCTGGGGCGCCTGCGGGGGGTTGTTCAAGTACTCCGGGCTGTCCTCGTACGGGACGGGGTACTGCTGGTTTGCCGGGTACTGCTGGTTTGCCGGGTACTGCTGGTTTACCGGCGGCTGTGGTGCGCCCAGCTGGCCGAACCCGCCGTAGTAGTCCCGCTGGGTGAAACCGTCCCGCGGCTGGTTGTTCTGCTGGCCGGGAAACTGGCCCGGGAACCCGCCGAAAGGCTGGCCGGGGAAGGCCTGGTCCTGTCCGCGTCCGCGGACCGATTTGCGGTACATGCGAATGGCCGCCGGGACCACGAAGGTCAAGATGATGATCCAAAAGAAAATGCTCACGGTACCGCGCCTCCCAAAAGGTGTCTTTCCAGCTTAACGCGCACGCTGTGCCCAGGGTGCCGGGCCGACCGCACACCGGGTGCCCGGCCCGGCGGCGCCACTCAGGAGCGCAGGGCGTCCTCGGCGCCGGCCCGGCCCTCGCCCGAACCGGGAGGGCCCTCACCCGAGCCGAGCGGAACGCCCGGGCCGAACACCGGACCGGCCAGCGGGCGCTTGGCCGTGATGCCGTCGCCGGAAGAGCGGTGCCGGAGCCGGCGGACCACCCACGGGACGAAATGCTCGCGGGCCCAGATGAGGTCCCCGGTACGGGCCTCCCGCCAGTTGCGCTGCGGCAGCGGCTTGGGCGCAAGGGGCTCCAGCGTGTGCTGCACGTTCAGTGAATCCAGTACCATCGCCGCGATCGTGTGGTGGCCCAGCGGCGAGAAATGCAGCCGGTCCACGTCCCACATCTGCGGGTCGTTGAGCTGGCGCAGGGACCACATGTCGGCAATGACGGCGTCGTGCCGGGCCGCCACGGTGCGCAGATTCTCGTTGTAGATCGCCACCTTGCTGCGGATCCGGCCCAGCACGGTGGAGCCGGTGTCAGGGCCGTTGAAGAGCACCACCGTGGCGCCGCCCAGGGTCAGGATCTGCACCACGGAGTCCAGCCGTTCGGCAAGGACGTCGGGGTCGCCGCCGGGCCGGATCAGGTCGTTCCCGCCCGCGGACAGGGTCACCAGGTCAGGCTTCAGGGACAGGCAGTGCGCCAGCTGCTGGTCAACGATCTGCTGCAGCAACCGGCCCCGGACCGCGAGGTTGGCGTAGGCAAAGTCGTCGTGGCCGCGGCTCAGTTCCTCCGCCACCCGGTCCGCCCAGCCGCGGTGGCCGCCCGGGCTGGCCGGTTCCGGGTCGCCGATCCCCTCCGTGAAGGAGTCGCCCATCGCCACATAGCGGGTCCAGGGGTGGTTGACGGTCCGGTCCGGATAATTCTCCATGGCTTCTGTTTCGCTCACCTTCATATCCTGCACTCTCCCCGCAAAGCTACGCCACCGTAGCTTGTTACTGATTGGTAACTGCAAGAATGGAGCCATGACTGACGCCGCCCCGTATCCCGCCGCCTTCCCCGACCCCGTTGTCCTCTGGTCCCGGCCCGAAGAGGCCCGCGCAGGCAAGCCCCTGCTGGTGCTGCTGCACGGTTACGGGGCCAACGAAGAGGATCTGCTGAGCCTGGCGGACCTGCTGCCGGAGGAGTTTGTGGTGGCCTCGCTGCGTGCCCCGCTGGTCTCCGGGCCGGGCTTCACCTGGTTCCCGCTGACGGCGTCCATCGACTACTCGCTCGACGCCGTCAAGCATGCCGCGGCGTACGTCCAGGACTGGATCGACTCGGTCCGGGCCAACCACCCCTCGGTCACCCTGCTGGGCTTCTCGATGGGAATGGCCATGGCCACCACCCTGCTGCGGCAGCGGCCGGACGGCTACGCCGCCGTCGTCGGGCTCTCCGGCTTCGCCGTCGACGCCGCCGGCGACCCGAGCTTCCGCGACGCGGAACTTGACGGCACCGTGCCGATGTTCTGGGGGCGGGACCAGCAGGACCCCGTGATCACGCCGGACAAGATCGAGTTCACCATGGGCTGGGTGCGCAAGCACGTCAAGCTCACCAAGGTGCTCTACACCGGCATGTGGCACGGCATCAACCAGCAGGAGATCGGCCACGTCGGCGAGTTCCTCACCCACGAGGTGCTCAACAAATAGCCGACGACGGCGCCGCCGTCGTCGGCCGCCGCCCGGCTCCGCTGGGCTCAGGCGCCGCCGGGCGTGCTGATCCGCACGGTCTGGCCGTTCACGGTGACGGTGTCGCCGTGGTGGAGCTGGCGGCCGCGGCGGTCATCGATCTCGCCGTTGACCTTCACGAGCCCGTTCTTAATCAGCTCAGCAGCCTCCACCCCGTCCTCGACGAGGTTGGCCAGCTTCAGCAACTGGCCCAGCCGGATCATGTCGTCGCGGATGGGGATGTCTTCGATTTCCGGGTTGCTCATACAAGCAATAATGCCTGACCAAAGGTGGCACCAATGACCCACGCACCGCGGCTCCCACTGCCCGTCGGACTCCTCCTGGCCGTTTCCGCCGGGCTCCTCGTCCCCGTCCAGGGCCGCATCAACGGCGCCCTGGGCACAGTCCTGGCCGACGGCCTGGCCGCTGCCGTGGTGAGCTTCAGCACCGGCCTGGTCCTGATGATCGCCATCTCGCTGCTGCTGCCCAAGGGCCGCGCCGGACTGGCCCAGGTCCTGCCGGCGCTGCGCGAACGGCGCTTCCCGCGCTACTACGTGCTGGCCGGCGGCATCGGGGCGCTCTTCGTCTTCGCCCAGTCGTTCACCGTCGGGCTCCTCGGAGTGGCCCTCTTCACCGTCGCCGCGGTCACCGGCCAGACCCTCAGCGGGCTGCTGGTGGACCGGATGGGCATCGGTCCGGCGGGCAAACGGCCCATCACCGGCATCCGGGTCCTCGGCAGCGTGCTGACCGTCGCCGCGGTCGCGTGGGCCGTGTCGCCGCGCTTTGCCTCCGGCGGCGGCGGAGGCGGGGCATCCGGCGCAGACCCGCTGCAGCTGCTGGTTCCGGTGCTGCTGCCCGTGCTCGCCGGATTCCTGATGAGTTTCCAGCAGGCGATGAACGGCACGGCCACGGTGCACTACCGCACCCCCATAACGGCCACCCTGGTCAACTTCGTCGCCGGCAGCATCGTGCTCTGGCTCGCCTGGCTGATCAAGCTGGCCCTAGCCGGACCAGGCCACGCGCTTCCGGCCGAATGGTGGTATTACCTGGGGGGCCCGATGGGCTGCGTATTCATTGCCGTCGCCGCCTTCCTGGTCCGCAGCCTGGGCGTGCTGGTCACCGGGCTCGGCATGATCGCCGGGCAGCTGCTCGGATCCCTGGCCCTGGACCTGGCGCTGCCCGCACCGGGAACCGTCGTCGCGCTGCCCACCGTGCTGGGCACGCTGCTGACCCTGGCCGCCATCGTCCTGGCCAGCCTGCCCTGGTCCCGCGGCACCCTCAAGCGGCGGTAGCCCGGGTAGGCTAGGAGTTTGCATTACACCGTCCCCAACACCCCGCCCGGCAACCAGCCGGTGGCACGGGGCTGACAGCACGGACCGCACCCAGCGGCCCTGCAGAAACTGGAGTTCCCATGGCAGCAAAATCCGTACTCGACCAGATCATTTCCCTCGCCAAGCGACGGGGTTTCGTCTTCCAGGCCGGTGAAATCTACGGTGGCTCCCGTTCTGCCTGGGACTACGGTCCCCTCGGTGCCGAGCTGAAGGAAAACATCAAGCGCCAGTGGTGGCAGTCCGTGGTCCGCGGCCGCGAGGACGTCGTCGGCCTGGATTCCTCGGTGATCCTGCCACGCCAGGTCTGGGAAGCTTCCGGCCACGTCGAGGTCTTCTCGGACCCGCTGGTGGAGTGCCTCTCCTGCCACAAGCGCTACCGCGCGGACCACCTCGAGGAAGAATACGAGGAGAAGAAGGGCCGCCCCGCCGAGAACGGCCTCAAGGACATCGCCTGCGCCAACTGCGGCACCCGCGGCGAATGGACCGAACCGCAGGAATTCTCCGGCCTGCTCAAGACCTACCTGGGCCCCGTCGCCAGCGAAGAGGGCCTGCACTACCTGCGCCCCGAAACCGCCCAGGGCATCTTCGTGAACTTCTCCAACGTGCTCACCACCTCGCGGAAGAAGCCGCCGTTTGGCATCGGCCAGATCGGCAAGTCCTTCCGCAACGAGATCACGCCGGGCAACTTCATCTTCCGTACCCGCGAGTTCGAGCAGATGGAGATGGAGTTCTTCGTCGAGCCCGGCACCGACGAGCAGTGGCACCAGTACTGGATGAAGGAGCGTATGGCCTGGTACACGTCCCTGGGCATCCGTGAGGAGAACCTGCGCTTCTTCGAGCACCCGCTGGAGAAGCTCAGCCACTACTCCAAGGGCACTACGGACATCGAATACCGTTTCGGCTTCCACGGCTCCGAGTGGGGCGAGCTCGAGGGTATCGCCAACCGCACCGACTTCGACCTCTCCACGCACTCGAAGGCCTCCGGAGCGGACCTGAGCTACTTCAACCAGGCCACCAACGAGCGCTACACCCCGTACGTGATCGAGCCCGCGGCCGGCCTCACCCGCTCCTTTATGGCGTTTATGATCGACGCCTACACCGAGGACGAGGCCCCCAACGCCAAGGGCGGCGTGGACGTCCGTACCGTGCTCAAGCTCGACCCGCGCCTGGCCCCGGTCAAGGCGGCCGTGCTCCCGCTGAGCCGCAACGAGGACCTGTCGCCGAAGGCCAAGGACCTCGCCGCGCAGCTGCGCAAGAACTGGAATATCGAGTTCGACGATGCCGGCGCGATCGGCCGCCGCTACCGCCGCCAGGACGAGATCGGCACGCCGTTCTGCATCACGGTGGACTTCGACACGCTCGAGGACCAGGCCGTGACCATCCGCGAACGCGACACCATGAGCCAGGAACGCGTCGCCCTGGACAAGGTGGAGGGCTACCTGGCCGCACGGCTGATCGGCGCCTGATCATGGCGATCGCATACCGTGAATGGCGCGACGGCGACGACCTCGCGCTGCTGGAAATGTGGGGCGGGCCGGAGACGGACCAGGCACGGCAGTTCCGTGCCACCCTTGCCCCCTCCGGCAATGCCCCGTGGCGCCGCTGCATCGTGGCCGAGGACGTCGTCGACGGCGTCGCCATCCCCGTCGCTGCCGGGGTGGTCCATGAGGCCTCGCTGCATCCGGAGCGCCTCTGGGTGTACGTCGAAGTTTCCCGCGACCACCGCCGGACCGGCATCGGCTCCACGCTGCTGGCCATGCTCCGGCACGAAGCGGGGCAGTCGCCCTCGGGAGTGTCCCGGCTCCGGACCAAGGTGGAGCCGGGCACACCCGGCGCCGCGTTCGCCGAGGCGGCCGGCCTGGCGCCGATCCAGCGTTCGCGCCTGGTCGTCGTCGAACCGGGCGCGCTGAAGCTGCCGGTCTTCGGCGACGGCTCCGAGGCCGCCGCATCGGAGCAGGTGGAGGACCTGGCCACCGGTTCGGTGGAGCTCAGCGACGTGGTGGGCCGGTACTACACCGCCGTGCACGACTGGGACAGCCCCGGGGAGCTCAGCATTGCCACGGTGCAGCGGCTGTTCCTGGACGACCTCAGCGGCGCCCACGGGGCCATTGTGCTGCGCGCGCCCAAGGCCAGCGCCTTCGGTGCGGGTGTGCCGGCGAGCAAGAAGGGCCGGCTCCAGGCGTTTGCGGTCAGCTACGCCCGGGGCGGCCCGGAACTGGGCGGCCCCGAAGAGGGCCACGCCGCGAAGGCGGGGGAGCCGTCGGATGTGTTCCTTGGCCACGACCCGGAACTGTCCGCCGAGGACGCCCGGGCCGCGGTGAGGGACCTGCTGGCGCTGATCGCGTACCAGTACCCGGTCATGCTGGAACTGGACGATTCGATGACCGCGCTGCGCGCCGTCGTCGAACCGTTGCTCGAGAGCGGCAAGGCCCGGCAGGCTGGCGCGGACACCCTGGTCGTCTCCGACCCCGCTTAGAACCCCTTTAACGCAACTGACCCGCAGCCACAGCTGCGGGTCAGTCGGGTTTAACGGCTACTTGCCCGGCGGCATCACCGGCGGCACGAAGTCGAACGTCATGCCGAGCAGCCAGACGAGCAGCAGCACCACCGGCAGATGGAACACGAACTGCAGGAACGTGAAGCCCACCAGGTCGCGGGCCCGCAGCTTCAGCACCGCCAGCAGCGGGAGCATAAAGAACGGGTTGATCAGGTTGGGCAGCGCCTCGGCGATGTTGTAGATCTGCACGGTCCAGCCCAGGTTCATCTGGACGTCGGTGGCGGACTGCATCACGTACGGCGCCTCCACGAGCCACTTGCCGCCGCCGGAGGGAACCAGCAGGCCCAGCACGGCCGTGTACAGCGCAATCACGACTGCGAAGCCGCCGCCGCTGCCGATACCCGAGAAGAACTCGGCCAGGTGCGCCGAGAGGGTCATCCCGCCGTGGCCGGTGGCCTTGGTCAGGATGGCGGCCATCGCCGCGTACAGCGGGAACTGCACGAGGATGCCGGCGGTCGCCGGGACGGCCTTGGTGACGGCCTGCAGGAAGTTCCGCGGGGTGCCGTGCAGAACCAGGCCCAGGATGAGGAACACCAACAGGTAGCCGTTGAGGCTGCTCACCACGGTCAGGAACGGCTTGGTGAGGAACTGCGAGACCAGCCAGCCCAGGGTCAGGAGCCCGGCGAGGATCGGCAGGATCATGCTGTATTCGAGCCACTCGCCCGGGCGGGACCGCGGTGCCGGCTCGGTGGGTTCGTCGTCGAGGTCCACGCCCAGGTCCGTCGCGGTGCGGATCGCCCCGCCCTGCGGTGCCGAGAAGTGCGCGATCACCGTGGTCAGCAGCATCAGGATGGCCAGGGTCAGCAGCGACTGCCAGGTGAAGATCGTGGTGCCGAAGTCCAGGATGCCGGTGATCTTCAGCAGCGCCGGCGGCAGCGACGCCGCCGTCGCCTGCAGCTGCGCGGCGGAGGAGGACAGGCCGAGCGCCCAGACGGCGCCGAGGCCCATAAACGCGGCCGCGCCGAGGGCGCGGTAGTCCACGGTGAGGTCCTTGCGGCGGGCGATCGCCCGGGCCAGCAGGCCGCCGAAGATCAGGCTCAGGCCCCAGTTCAGGAACGACACGGACATGGACATCAGGGCCACGAAGCTCACGGCGGTGCGGGCGGTCGCGGGAACGAGTGCCAGCCGGCCGATCAGGCGGGCTACCGGCGGCGAGGTCGCCACGACGTAGCCGGTGAGCACCACCATGGCCATCTGCAGGGTGAAGGCGGTCAGGTCCCAGAAGCCGTTGCCGAAGGAATCGGCGATCGACTGGGGCGAGGCGCCGATGGCCAGGGCGGCCAGGGCGATGATGATGACGCCGGCGAGGGCGAAGATGTAGGCGTCCGGGAACCACTTCTCGGTCCACGCCGCCATCCGTTGGGCTACCCGGGCGAGGCCGCGTTCCTCGCCGATGCCGCTTTTGGTCAGGACTGTGTTTGCCACAGAGGGGAACCTCTCCATTGAGTGCTTCTTTCTACCCGATGGAGTTTAGCCGCGGCGCCGCCGGTGAAGGGGCTTATCGGCGCCGGCCGCGTGCGCGCCGCGGGCCTTCGGCTTCGTCCAGCCGCTGCCGTTCCTGCTCGGTGGGCGCGCCGCCGCCGAGTGCGGCCGGCATCCACCAGGCGCCGGGCGCCGGTGTGAGGGGGAAGTCCGCGATGCCGGCGTCGATTCCGGCCTGCAGGGCCCGGCGCAGGGCCTCGGTGGCCGCCGGGACGTCCAGGCCCGGGCCCGGGGTGAAAGGTTCGCCCACGTGCACGCGCACCGGCGCCCGCCAGGCGCGGACCGGCGAGAAGCCGTGGTGCCGGGTCATGATCCGGTGCGCGCCCCAGACCGAGACCGGGATGAGCGGGACGCCCGCCTCGGCCGCCATCCGCACGGCGCCGCTCCGGCACTCCCTGACCTGGAAGCTGCGGCTCACGCCGGCCTCCGGCAGGATCGCGATGTACTCGCCGTCACGGAGCTTCTGCACCGCGGCGTCGTAGGCGTGCGCCCCGGTGTCATAGCCGACGACAACGTGTCCGGCGGCGCTCACGGCCGGACCGGCGAACCAGTGGTCGGCCGCGGCCTGCGTGATCAAAAAGCGCATCTGGGCGCGGTTGTGCCCCCACAGCAGCAGCTCGGCGAAGGCGAAGTCGAGGTAGCCGAAATGGGTGATCGCGACGACGGCGCCCGCCCCCGGGGTGGGCCTCCGCGAAGCGCCGCGGCGGGCGTGGTCAGCGTTGTCGGGGCCGTCGCCGGCGTGGCCCGGGGCCGCGGCGGGGAGGTGCTCGGCGCCGGTGACGATGACGCGGATCCGGAACAGCCAGCGCAGCGCCTGGCCCGTCCGGACGATGGCGCGGTAAAAACGGTCGCTGGGCGCCGGCCGCCAGCTCACCTCAACCCCTGCATCTCAGCGGCCCGCGGGCCGGCGGGGCGGCCAGGGGATGAAGCCGGAGGTGGATTCGACGTATTCCTTGTACCCGGGCCGGGCGGACATGGCCTTCTCGGTCAGCGGCTTGCCGGTCTTGCCGGCCAGCGTCCAGATCATCAGGGCGGGGGAGAGGATGGTCAGCACACCCGGCCAGGAGTCCGCCGCCACCAGGAACAGCCCGGCCCAGACGGCGGCATCGCCAAAGTAGTTCGGGTGCCGGGTGTAGCGCCAGAGCCCGGTGTTCAGGACGGTGCCGCGTTTGGCCGGGTCGGCTTTGAAACGGGCCAGCTGCCAGTCGCCGACGGTTTCGAAGACGAAACCGACAATCCACAGCAGCACGCCGAGCAGCGCCAGCCAGCCGAGCGTGCCGGTGCTGAACATGCCCACCTGGATGGTGAGCGAGACGAAGAACATCACGATTCCCTGCGGCAGGTAGACGCGCCGCAGGGCATAGATGTCGCGGGATCCCGGCGCCGAGGATAGCATGTCCACATACCTCGGATCCTCGTGGCCGCCGCGGGCCCGGATACCGATGTGGACGGCCAGCCGGATGCCCCAGACCGCCACCAGAGCCAGCAGCAGCAGGCGCCGGCCGGCGTCGCCGTGACCGGCCGACAGCGCCCACGAGACCGCGGCCGCCACCACGAAGCCCAGGCCCCACACGGTGTCGATGACCGAGTGGCGGCTCTGGCGCACGGCGATGGCGAACGTCACGGCCAGCAGCACCAGGAGTGCCAGGGCCACCCAGGGCAGGCTGGCGAGGAAAGCGTCCAACGGGAAGGCGGCCATCACAGCACCACCGGAAGGGTGGCGGCGGGCGGCAGGAGCTGGCGGAGTGTGTCCGTGCCGGGCAGGTCGGCGCCGGCGCTGCTGGCGAAGGCGTCCAGGACAAAGCCGTTGGCGAGGGAGTTCCAGAGCCGGACCCGGCGGAACATAAAGTGCCCGGCGCCGGTCAGCGAGATGTAGTCCACCGAGGCCGCGACCCCTTCGGCACGGCGGGCGTAGGCCAGCGAGTTCTTCGGGCTGGTCCAGCGGTCCGCGCTGCCGTGCACGATCAGAACCCGGCGCCCGGCGAGCGGCTCCACCGGGGTGGAGGAGTTCAGCCATGGGGCCAGCGCGACGACGGCCTCCACCTGGGGGTGGTCCGCGACGCAGAGCGCGGTGAGGCCGCCCATCGAGTGGCCCAGCAGGTAGACGGGGACGCCCGGGTGCTCGTTGCTGATCTGCGACAACGCCCAGCGGGCATCCTGGACCGGGGACATTTCCGGCCCGTTCCAGCCCCGGTAGCGGTTGCGGAGGGTCCAGACCGCCAGACCGTGCGGGCCGCCCTGGTTCCGCAGCGACTGGGCAAAGGGCAGCATTCTCGCCGGGCTCAGATGCCGGGCCTGGACCGCCTCGAAGCTGTCCGAGCGTCCGCCGTGCAGCACCAGGGCGACGCCGCGGGTCTGCCCGGCGGCGTCGGCGATGCTCAGCTCGGCCCTGGCCGCGGGGCCGGCTCCGGCCGCCCCGTGCTCCCGATCGTCAGTCTTGCGTCTGGCCACGGCTGGTGTCCTCCACATCGTTTTGTCCCTGCAATTACCAACAATAAGTCGCCCGCCGGCGTTCCCGGGAGAGATTCCGCCGGTTCTGCGTTGAAGGCCGGCGCTGCTTTCCCCGGAGCCCCACGAGACGTTCGCTGCCGGGCCTCCGCCGGATGGGTGGGGCACGCCCGGACACCGTAAAGTCTTCGGCATGAGGTTGAACTGCTGATGGGCGCCGGACATTCACACACCACCCCGGGGCACCACGACGTGACGCCCCGGGCGCTCGCCGCACGGAAGAAGGCCAACTGGATCCTGGCCGCCGTCCTGGTCCCGCTGACTCTGCTGACCATCACGGCGATGGTGCTGCTGTGGCCCTCGGGCAGCAAGGACGGAATCAAACTCTCCAGCCCCTACGCGGCTGCCCCGGGCGTCACCTTCGACACCGGCAAGATCCAGCGCGTCGTCGTCGGCAGTTGCATGGACGGCACGGCGCAACAGAGTGCCCAGCCCGGTGCGCAACAGAGTGCCCAGCCGGGTGCCCAGCCGGATCCCGGCGCCGGGCAGGGCTCGCAGTGCACCTTCGCCTACACCGAACCGGACAAGGGCGGGAACCCGGTCAAGGTGGTGATCAACCCCGACGTCGCCAAGTCCCACGGCGTCAAGGTCGGCGACAACATCCGCTACCTGAACCTCTCCAAGGCGCCTGGCGCCGCCGACGCCCAGGGGACACCCGCCTACGTCTTCGTCGACTTCGTCCGGACCCTGCCGATCATCCTGCTCGCGGTCCTCTACGCCGTCGTCGTGATCGCGGTGGCCCGCTGGCGCGGGCTGCGCGCGCTCATCGGCCTGGCCGGCGCTTACGCCGTGCTCGTTTCCTTTATGCTTCCGGGCCTGGTGGAAGGCAAGCCGCCGCTGCTGCTGGCGCTGGTAGGGTCCACGGTGATCATGATCGGGGTCCTGTACTTTGCGCACGGCTTCACTGCCCGGACGTCGACGGCGCTGCTGGGCACCATGTTCGGTCTGGGCATCACCGCCGCGCTCGCGGCCTGGGCCACCGATGCGGCGAACCTGGCCGGCGTCGGCAACCACGACGCCGCCACCCTCGCCAACGTCTCGGACCACATCTCCATCTCCGGGATCATCCTGTGCGGGCTCATCATTTCCGGCCTCGGCGTCCTCAACGACGTCACCATCACCCAATCCTCCGCGGTGTGGGAACTCTGGGAGCTCGCCCCCGGCACGTCCGCGCGGAAGCTGTTCGCCTCGGCCATGCGGATCGGCCGGGACCACATCGCCTCCACCGTCTACACGATCGCGTTCGCCTACGCCGGCGCGGCGCTGCCCATCCTGATCATCGTGATGCTCTACGAACGCCCGCTGGGCGATGCGCTCACAAGCGCCGAACTCTCCGAGGAAGTTATCCGCACCCTGGTCGGCTCCATCGGGCTGGTGCTCGCGATTCCGGTCACCACCCTGATCGCCGTCCTCGTCGTCAAGGCCACCGGCCTCCGGGGGACCGCGGCCACGGCGGACGACGTCGTCCGCCCCGCCGAACGCGGGCTTGGCAGCAGTGGCCCTGCCGGAGTCCGGCCGGACCACGGCCCGTCCGATGACGGCACAGGCGCCCGCATCGACGCCGCCCCGGACGCCGACCCGGCGCCGGAGACCCGCCGCGGCCGCCGCGCGGCCGTGCCCGGCTAAGCGGACCCCAGAGCGCGTCCGGACCGGCGCGGTTTCCACATAGCCGGAGCGGGACCGGGCCGATTTGCCCAGCTTTGAGACAATGGTCGGGTGACTGTTGTAGCAACGCCTCCCGCCCCCAAGCTGGAACTGCCGCCCCTGAAGCTGGGCCCCATCACGGTGGACACCCCCGTGATCCTGGCCCCGATGGCGGGCATCACCAACTCCGCCTTCCGCAGGCTGTGCCGTGAATACGGCGGCGGCCTGTACGTCGCGGAGATGGTCACCTCCCGCGCCCTGGTCGAACGAACCCCCGAATCCCTGCGGATCATCTCCCACGACGAGGACGAGAAGGTCCGCTCGGTGCAGCTCTACGGTGTGGACCCGGTGACCGTGGGCCAGGCGGTCCGGATGCTGGTCGAGGAGGACCGCGCCGACCATATCGACCTCAACTTCGGCTGCCCGGTGCCCAAGGTGACCCGGCGCGGCGGCGGTTCCGCGCTGCCCTGGAAGACCGACCTGTTCACCTCGATCGTGCAGACCGCGGTCAAGGAAGCGTCCAAGGGCAACATTCCACTGACCGTCAAGATGCGCAAGGGCATCGATGATGACCACCTCACCTACCTCGATGCCGGGCGGATCGCCCGCGACTCCGGCGTCGCCGCTGTCGCCCTGCACGGCCGCACCGCCGCGCAGTTCTACTCCGGCCAGGCCGACTGGTCCGCCATCGCCCGGCTGCGCGAAGCCCTCCCGGACATCCCGGTGCTCGGCAACGGGGACATCTGGTCGGCCGAGGACGCGGTCCGGATGGTCCGCGAAACCGGCGTCGACGGCGTGGTGGTGGGCCGCGGCTGCCAGGGCCGGCCGTGGCTGTTCGGCGACCTGATGGCCGCCTTCGAGGGCAGCGACGTCCGGCACAAACCAAGCCTGGGCCAGGTGGCCGAGGGCGTGTACCGCCATGCCGAGCTGATGGTGGAAACCTTCGGCAACGACGAGGGCAAGGCGCTCCGGGAGATCCGCAAGCACATGGCCTGGTACTTCAAGGGCTACGTGGTCGGAAGTGAACTGCGGACCAAACTGGCCTTGGTCACCAGCCTCGAGGTGCTCCGCGCCACCCTGGACCAGCTGGACCTCGACTCGCCGTACCCGGGCGTCGACGCCGAGGGCCCCCGCGGCCGTGCGGGCTCGCCCAAGAAGCCCGCCCTGCCCAAGGACTGGCTGCTCGACCGCAGCATGGACGCCGAACAGTCGCGCGAGATCTGCCACGCGGAACTGGACGTCTCCGGTGGCTGAAACCAGGACGACGGCGCCCGTGCTGGACGGCTACGTGGACCGGGACTGCGCCCGCTGGGTGGAGGAACCGCCCAAAAGCACCTACCGCTCCGACTTCGAACGCGACCGCGCCCGGGTGCTGCACTCCTCGGCACTGCGCCGGCTCGGCGCCAAGACCCAGGTGGTCGCCCCGGACACGGACGACTTCGTCCGCACCCGGCTGACCCACAGCCTCGAGGTGGCCCAGGTGGGCCGCGAGCTCGGCCGTGCCCTGGGCTGCGACCCCGATGTGGTGGATACCGCCTGCCTCAGCCACGACCTGGGGCACCCGCCGTTCGGCCACAACGGTGAGTCGGCCCTGAACGAGGTCGCGCATGCGATCGGCGGTTTTGAGGGCAACGCCCAGACCCTGCGCCTGCTGACCCGGCTCGAGCCCAAGGTCCTCGCCGCCGACGGCACACCCGCCGGCCTCAACCTGACCCGTGCCAGCCTCGACGCCGCCGCGAAGTACCCCTGGTCGGCGGAGAATGCCCCGGTGATCCACGGCCAGCGCACCAGCAAGTTCGGCGCCTACCAGGACGACCTGCCCATTTTCGACTGGATCCGGGAAGGCGCCCCCGAGCGCCGCTCCTGCCTCGAAGCGCAGGTTATGGACCTCGCGGACGACATCTCCTACTCGGTGCACGACGTCGAGGACGCGATCGTTGCCGGGCACTTCCAGCTGCGCTGGATGGACAACCCGGACCACCGCGCCCGGGTGGTGGGCTACGCCAAGCAGTGGTACCTGCCGCACAACGACCCGGCCGCCATCGACGCCGCCCTCGCACGGCTGGAGGCCACCAGTGTCTGGGTGCGCGAGGCCGACGGCAGCCGGAAGGCCATGGCCGCCCTGAAAGACATGACCAGCCAGCTGATCGGCCGGTTCTGCCAGAGCGCGCTGGAGACCACCCGGGCCGTCTACGGTCCGGAAAACCTCACCCGCTACAACGCCGAACTCATCGTCCCGGACGAGACCGTGATGGAGATCGCCGTGATGAAGGGCCTGGCCACCACTTTTGTGATGACCACCGAACACCGGCAGCCGATCTACGAACGCCAGCGCGAGGTCCTGCACGCGCTGGTGACCGCGCTCAACGCCTCCGGCGACCGCCACCTGGAGCCGATGTTCGCCGCCGACTGGCGCGCCGCGGCGGACGATTCCGCCCGGCTGCGGGTTGTCATTGACCAGGTCGCCTCGCTGACGGACGGCTCCGCGCTGGCCATGTACGAACGGCTCGTCGGCAGCCTGCCGTCGCTGTGGTGACGGCGCCGGTGATGGCCGCCATAGGCCGCCGTCCGGCGTCGTACCCGGGTACTAGGATGGCTCTGTGGCCGGCCTGATCAAACGTGAAGATATCGACGAAGTGCGCCAGCGCACCGACATCAAGGAAGTCGTCGACGGCTACGTGACCCTTAAGGGCGCCGGGCTGGGATCCTTCAAGGGCCTGTGCCCCTTCCATGATGAGCGCTCGCCCTCGTTCACGGTGCGACCCCAGGTGGGCCGCTACCACTGCTTCGGCTGCGGCGAGGACGGCGACGTTATCTCCTTCGTCCAGAAACTGGACCACAGCACCTTCCACGAGGCCGTGGAGAAGCTCGCCGCCCGGATCGGCTACGAACTGCGGTTTGAGGACGGTGGCTCCGGCCCCAACCGCGAGGAAATCGGCCGCCGCCAGCGCCTGCTCGACGCGCACAAGATCGCCGACGAGTTCTTCCGCGCCCAGCTGCTCACACCGGGCGCCACCGAAGGCCGGAACTTCCTCTACGGCCGCGGTTTCGACCGGGCCGCGGCAGAGCAGTTCGGCGTCGGCTATGCCCCGCAGGGCTGGGACTCGCTGCTCAAACACCTCCGCGGCCGCGGGTACACCGACCCGGAGCTCAAACTCACCGGCATGTTTAGCGAAGGCGGCCGGGGCATCTATGACCGGTTCCGTGGACGCCTGATCTGGCCCATCCGCGACATCGCCGGGGACACCATCGGCTTCGGCGCCCGCAAACTCTATGAGGACGACCAGGGCCCCAAATACTTGAACACCCCGGAGACCGCGCTCTACAAGAAGTCCCAGGTCCTCTACGGGATCGACCTCGCCAAGCGGAACATCGCCAAGGAACGCCAGCTGGTGGTGGTGGAGGGCTACACCGACGTGATGGCCTGCCACCTGGCCGGCGTGACCACGGCGGTCGCCACCTGCGGCACAGCGTTCGGCACCGATCACATCAAGATCGCCCGCCGGCTGCTCTCCGACGACGGCAGCGGGGGAGAGGTGATCTTCACCTTCGACGGCGACGCCGCGGGTCAGAAGGCCGCCCTGCGCGCCTTCGAAGAGGACCAGCGCTTCGTGGCGCAAACCTACGTCGCGGTGGAACCCGGCGGAGCCGACCCCTGCGAGCTGCGCCAGGCCAAAGGCGACTCAGCCGTCCGGGATCTGATCGGAACCCGCCGCCCGCTGTTCGAATTCGCCATCCGCGCCACCCTGCGGCGGCACAACCTGGACACGGTGGAGGGCAGGATCGCGGCACTGCGCGAATCGGCCCCCGTGGTCGCGCAAATCCGGGACGCCGGCATCCGGCCGGCCTATGCCCGGGAGCTCGCCGGCTGGCTGGGGATGCCGGTCGAGGAGGTCAGCCGTGCGGTCGGCGCCGCAGCCAAACGCCTCGCCCAGGGCCCGGCCGGAGGCGCTGCACAAGGCTACACCCAGAACCCCGCCCAGAATCCGGGCCGGCCTGCCGGACCGGGCCACGGGTCCGCCCCTGGTGTGGCGCCCCTGCCGCCGTCGGCCACGCTGCCGGCGTTCAACCGGCCGGACCCGCGTGACCCGGTGGCTGCGATGGAACGCCAGGCGCTCGAAGTGGTGTTGCAGGAGCCGGCCATCCTCGAAGGGGCCACCTGGCAGCGTTTTGCCGAGGCCCGGTTCTCCACCCCGGCGTACCTGGCCATCCACGAGGCCATCCGGGCCACCGGGCTGGGGTCCATCGGCGACCCTGCGCGGTGGGTGGAGCAGTTGCTGCAGGAAGTCCCGGAGCCGCTCCGGCCGCTGGTGTCCGAGCTCGCGGTCGTCCCCCTGCCGGCAAGCACCGCCGAAGCGGTGCAGCGCTACTGCCGCGACATCCTGGCCCGGCTGTTTGAACTGCAGATCACCCGCGTCAAGGCGGACAAGATGGGCCAGCTGCAGCGTCTGGACGCCGCGGCGGACCCCGAGGAGTTTCAGCGGCTCAACCGTGAACTCATGGAACTGGAGATGCAGCGGCGCTCGCTCCGGATGGACTCCTGAGCCTCCCGGGCCGGGCGCCGACGGCGGTCAATTTCACTTCCCGGCGCGGTGTTTGCTAGGCTTATAGCCGCTTCATTCCTCCTTAGCTCAATTGGCAGAGCATTCGACTGTTAATCGAAGGGTTGCTGGTTCAAGTCCAGCAGGAGGAGCGCACAGTCCCCGTTCCGGCCCACCGGAACGGGGACTTTTTGTATACCCGGTGGGGGTATCGGGCCCGGTCTTCGGGCGGGCAGCCGGCCGACCCCGTCCCCGATTTCCCTAGCGGTAAAACCTTTGCTAATGTCATACCTGCTTCATTCCTCCTTAGCTCAATTGGCAGAGCATTCGACTGTTAATCGAAGGGTTGCTGGTTCAAGTCCAGCAGGAGGAGCGGACGGGCCCCGCGGCCGGTAATTCACCGGCTGCGGGGCCCTTTTTCTTGCCCGGGATGACAGGTGCTAGACGAAGAACATCTCGACCTGGAGGAAGCGCTCTGCCTCCGCTACAGCCGCCCGGAACGCCTCGTCCTCCGTGGGGGACTGCCGGGGCTCCCGGGGGTGCCACTCGTGCGCCGAGGAGTGCACCCGGGTGAAACCGCCGCGCGGAGGGGCGTAGAAGATGCCAAAGCGCTGCACGGGCCATTCGGCGGAGGTCTCAGGGGCCACCAGGAGCGCGGAGTCGTAGGCGGGGTTGTACCACTGGGCGATCGGCCGGCGCCGGTCCTCGGTGAACAGCCCGGCCGCGAAGAGCGCCGCCGACTGCGGGCTGGTCTGGGAGCACAGCCGCTCCCACCACAGGGGCAGAATGCCGTCGTCGCACCGCTGCCACGTGGCCGGTAGGGGAGGAGGGTCCTGCCAGTCAGGCACAGAACAACTTTATCGCCCGCCGTCTGCTGCGAACAGGGCAGCGCGGTCCCGGGCCGGGCACTCCCCGCGGCGTTTCCGGCTGTGTTCCGGTGAGTGGAAGATTGTTCTTGCCCCGGCCCAGTTATCGGCCACTGTTGGAGGTATGACGAAAATGAGGGCCGCCGCCAACCACTACGGACGGGACGTCGCCGACAGTGTCCAGGCGGATCCGGACGGAGTGATCGCGCTGGACCCCCAACTGTCCGCGATCTGGGACCGCGCGGCCCCTTTTCTCCAGGTGCGGGACAACGACGCCCACACGCTCTACGCGTTCGGGCTTGCCCGGGCCTTGCTGGACTCGCACCCAGAGGCCGACGCCGGCGTCGTGCTGCCGGCCATCATGCTCCATGACGTGGGCTGGTCGCAGGTTCCCCCGGGGGACGTCCTGCAGGCGATCGCCCCGGGCGGCGGGAGGCCGGACCTGGTGCTGCTGCACGAGAAAGAGGGGGCCCGGCTGGCGGCCGGCATCCTCACGGCGAGCGGCTACGATCCCGGGAAGGTCCCGGCCATCCTGGACATCATCGACGGACACGACTCCCGCAGTGAGGCCCTTTCCATCGAGGACGCCATTGTCAAGGATGCGGACAAGACCTGGCGGCTCAGCCCACACGGCATCGACACGGTCATGGACTGGTTCGGCCTGGACCGCGGGCAGGCGCTGCGGCTCTGCAGCCAGCGCGTCCATGGCCACCTGTTCACCGCCGAGGCCCGGTCCATCGCGCGGGCCCTGTCCGCCCTGGAATCGGTGACCCTCTGGCCGCAGCGGCAGCGCCTGCTGGACGGGCCCGCCCTCGAAGGTACCGGGAGCAGCCGCTGAGGCGTCCATGCCGGTCTAGACTCGATTCCGGACGCCCTGGGGGCGCCACGGAACTGAGGAGGTCACCATGGCAGGCGGCAGCCGCGACCCCGGACGCACCGTCACGTCAAAGGTGTTGGCCATCCTGGAGGCATTTGAGACCTCCCGCGGCGCACTGAGCCTGACGGACATCGCGGAGAAATCCGGCCTCCCGTTGAGTACCGCGCACCGGCTGGTCAACGAACTCACGGACTGGGGATTCCTCTCGCGCGAGCCCAACGGACGGTACCAGCTCGGCATCCGGCTGTGGGAACTTGCCCAAAACACCGGACGGCAGCTGCGCGACGCCGCCCGGCCGTTTGTCCAGGACCTGTTCTCGCTGACCGGCGAGACTGCGCACCTGGCGGTCCGGGCCGGCCATGACGTGCTCTACATCGACAGGGTCTACGGCTCCAAGCGGGTCCCCCGGGCATCCCGCGTCGGAGGCAGGCTACCCATGCACGCCACCGCCGTCGGCAAGGTCATCCTGGCCTTCGAGGAGGATTGGGTCCGCGACGCGTACCTTCATCGGGAGTTGGAGCGGCCCACGGCCCACACCCACATCGACCCCAGGAAACTCGCCGCGGAACTGGACCAGATCCGCGCGACCGGCTACGCCACCACCTTGGAGGAAGTGCGACTGGGCTCGTGTTCCATCGCCGTCCCGGTCTTCCACACGGGCAGGATCGGGGCCGCGATCGGCCTGGTGCTGCCCACGTCCCAGGCTGCCACCATGACCAGGCACCTTCCGGTCCTGAGAGGAATATCCGGCCAAATCGAGCGGGCCACCGCACGGATCCCGCTGGAAACCCTCATCGGGGTCCACCGGGCGGCCCCGAACACCGGGAACGCCGACGGCGGTCCCCGCGGCCACCACATCACTTCCGCTGAGCGGAAGTAACGCCTGTGCACGGCTGGTGATCTGGACCACACTGGTGACAAGAAGCCCCGGCACCTGACGGCGCCGGTCGGAGCAATTCACTAGGAGACCTCATGTCATCGTCGACTGAAACGGCCGGACGCTGTCCGTTCGGCCACGGCGCGGAAGCCCCCGCCGGTCACCACGGCTACGAGCCGTTCCAGATGAAGCATCCCTTCGGCGCCTACGCCGAACTCCGGGCCGAGCAGCCGGTCATGTTCGATGAGCGGACGGGCCTCTACGTTGTGTCCCGCTATGACGACATCAAGGCCGTCTTCGAGGACTGGGAGACCTTCTCCAGCGAGAACGCCCAGGCCCCGGTCCGGGAACGCGGTGCCGCGGCCAAGAAAATCATGGAGGACGGCGGATTCACCGCTTACTCGGGCCTGTCCGCCCGGCGCCCGCCGGAGCACACCCGGATCCGCGCCGTGGTCCAGAAAGCCTTCACACCCCGCCGCTACAAGGCGCTGGAACCTTTCATCCGGCAGAACGTCGTCGGGCTGCTCGAGACGATGCTTTCCCGGGCGGAACAGCGCGGCGACATGGTCAAGGACCTCGCCTACGATGTCCCGACCATCACCATCCTCACACTGATCGGCGCGGACGTGTCCCAGGTGGACACGTTCAAGCGCTGGAGCGACTCCCGCGCGGCGATGACCTGGGGCGACCTCAGCGACGAGGAACAGATTCCGCACGCCCACAACCTGGTCGAGTACTGGCAGGAATGCCTGCGCCTGGTCCGGGTGGCGCACGAGGAAGGCGGCGACAACCTCACCGCGGACCTGGTCAAGGCACAGCAGGACGGCGCAGAAATCTCGGACCACGAGATCGCGTCGGTCCTCTACAGCCTGCTCTTTGCAGGCCACGAGACCACCACCACGCTGATCTCCAACGCCCTCCGCGAACTCCTGGCCCGTCCCGAGCAGTGGAACCAGCTCGTGGAAGACCCCAAAAAGATCCCCGCCGCCATCGACGAGGTCCTCCGCTACGCGGGCTCCATTGTCGGTTGGCGCCGCAAAGCGCTCAAGGACACCGAAGTCGGCGGCGTAGCGATCGAAAAGGGGTCCCAGCTGCTGCTCCTGATGGGCTCCGCCAACCGCGACGAAACCAAGTTCGACGCCGGCGAGGACTTCGACATCACCCGCCCCAACGCCCGCGAGCACCTCTCCTTCGGGTTCGGCATCCACTACTGCCTGGGCAATATGCTCGCCAAGCTCCAGGCCAAAATCGCGCTGGAGGAAGTGGCACGGCTCGCCCCGGGACTGCAGCTGGAGCACCCGGAAGCCATCGCCTTCCGCGAAAACCTCTCCTTCCGCGTCCCCGAGACCGTCCCCGTCAGCTGGAAGGCCTGATAACTATGGACAGCAACGAATACATCCAATTCTTCGACGGCGGCATCGAACCCAAGCTCGAAAACCTCGGCGGCAAGGGCGCGTCCCTGGTGACCATGACCTCCGCCGGCATGCCGGTCCCGCCGGGCTTTGTGGTCACCACGGCCCAGTTCGACACCTTCATGGAGGAAGCCGGGATCACCAAGCACATCCACCAGCTCCTCGCCGGCCTTGATCCCGACGACATGGCCCAGGTGGACAAGGTCTCCGCCGCCATCCGCGAGGACATTTGCTCCCGCCCGGTTCCGCCGGCACTGCGCGAGCTCACCATCACCGCCTACGAATCCCTGATGTCGCGTTTCGGGGCACCGGTCCCCGTGGCCGTGCGGTCCAGCGCCACTGCCGAGGACCTCCCGGAGGCCTCCTTCGCCGGCCAGCAGGATACCTACCTCTGGCTCGACGGCGTCAAGGCCGTCACCGAGCACATCCGGCGGTGCTGGGCCTCGCTCTTTACCTCCCGGGCCATCATCTACCGGCTCAAGAACGGCATCCCCAACGAAGGCCTGTCGATGGCGGTCGTGGTGCAAAAGATGGCCAACGCCCGCGTCTCCGGCGTGGCGATCACCATGGATCCCACCAACGGCGACCGCTCCAAAATCACGATCGACTCCTCCTACGGGGTCGGCGAGATGGTGGTCTCCGGCCAGGTCACCCCCGACAACATCATGCTGGACAAGGTCACGCTGGCAGTCGTCTCCGACCACCTCGGCGACAAACACGCCGAGCTCGTCCCGGACACCGCGGCCGGCCGCCTGGTGGAACGCGAGGTCGACGCCGAACGCCGCGGCCGGCGCAGCCTCAGCGACGCCGAGCTCACCGCCGTCGCCCAGATGGCCAAGCGCGCCGAGAAGCACTACAAGTGCCCGCAGGACATCGAATGGGCCCTCGACGCCGACCTGCCCGACGGCGAGAACCTGCTCCTGCTGCAGTCCCGGCCCGAAACCGTGCACTCCTCCAAGCCCACCGTGCCCTCTGCCGTCGCCGGCGGAGGCTATTTCAGCGGACTCAGCCCCGCCAGCTAATCCAGCAAGATTTGACCCGCTCCATCACCCTGGCTCAACGCCGAGCCCGAATTGAAAGGACCGCCATGTCCCCGAAGTCCTTCCCCAAGCCCTCCGAGCTGCCGGTTCCCGCCGGAGCCGAGGGCTGGGAAAAGATCTACCCGTACTATTTGGTCTTCCAGGACAAGCTCAAGGAGCAGGAAGACGCCAAGTTCTGGTTCTGCGACAGCCAGCACTGGCCCACCGTGTTCAAGCCCTTCGAGACGATCGGCGGCGAGTTCGCGGTCAAGTGCCTGGGCCAGTACAACGCCCGGCACCTGATGATCCCCAACGCCAACGGGATCGAATTCCGTGTGCACCTCGGCTACCTGTACATGTCGCCCATTCCCGTTCCGGAGGACCAGATCGCCGCCCGTGTCTCTCTGTTCGAACAGCGCGTGGGCCACTACTTCCAGAACTGGGAACAGCTCCTGAAGCAGTGGCACGTCAAGGTCAAGGGCACCATCGACGAAATGGAAACCATCTCCTTTCCCCGGCTCCCGGACATGGTCCCGATGGAGGACATCCTCTCCGGCAAGGGCAAGGACGGCTCGGAGAAGCTGCTGGACAGCTACGACCGGCTGATCCAGCTGGCCTACCAGAACTGGCAGTACCACTTCGAGTTCCTCAACCTCGGCTACATCGCCTACCTGGACTTCTTCAACTTCTGCAAGCAGGTGTTTCCCAACATCCCCGACCAGTCCATCGCCACCATGGTGCAGGGCGTGGACATGGAACTCTTCCGCCCGGACGACGAGCTCAAGCAGCTCGCCAAGCTCGCCGTCGAACTGCGCCTGCAGCCGCACTTTTCCAACACCGACGACGTCGACGCCACCCTCGCTGCCATCGCCGCCGCCCCGGGCGGGGACCGCTGGACGGCCCAGTACGAGGCCGCCAAGGACCCGTGGTTCAACTTCACGGTCGGCAACGGCTTCTACGGCCACGACAAGTACTGGAACGAACACCAGGAAATCCCGCTGGGCTACATCGCGGACTACATCCGCCGCGTGGATGACGGCCAGGAGATCATGCGCCCGGTCGAGGCCCTGATCGCTGAGCGTGACCGCATCATCGAGGAATACCGCGAGCTGCTCGAAGGCGAAAACCAGGCGCTCTTCGACGCCAAGCGCGGGCTCGCCGCCACCGCCTACCCGTACGTGGAAAACCACAACTTCTACATCGAGCACTGGACCATGGGCGTCTTCTGGCGCAAGATCCGTGAACTGTCCCGCATGATGCAGGCCGAGGGTTTCTGGACCGAACCGGACGACCTGCTCTATCTGGGCCGCAACGAGGTCCGCGACGCTCTGTTCGACCTCGTGACGGGGTGGGGCGTCGGCGCCAAACCGATCGGTCCGGACTACTGGCCGGCGGAGATCGAACGCCGCCGCGGCATCGTGGACGCGCTCAAGACCGCCCGGCCGGCGCCGGCGCTGAACACGCCGCCGGAGATCATCACCGAACCCTTCACCCGGATGCTCTGGGGCATCACCACCGAGCAGGTCCAGCAGTGGCTGGGCGCGGGCGAAGAGGTTGAGGGCGGCGGCCTGCGCGGTATGGCAGCCTCACCCGGCGTCGTCGAGGGCCTGGCACGCGTCGTCACCGACGCGGATCAGCTCTCCGAGGTCCAGCAGGGCGAGATCCTCGTCGCCACCGTCACGGCACCGTCCTGGGGACCGATCTTCGGCAAGATCAAGGCCACTGTCACCGACATCGGCGGCATGATGAGCCACGCGGCCATCGTGTGCCGCGAATACGGGCTGCCGGCCGTCACCGGGACCGGTTCCGGGTCCACCACGATCAAAACCGGCCAGCGGCTGCGGGTGGACGGCACCAAGGGCACCGTCCAGATCCTCGACGACGAACCCGAACTGCTGGTGGCCGGACCGGGCGCCCATAGTCACAGCCACAGCCATGTCTGATCCGCAGTTGGACGGCGTGGGCCAGCCTGCCCGTACCGTCCTGATCACCGGTGCCGCAGGCGGCCTGGGCCGGGCGTTCGCGCTCGGCTTCGGCCGCCGCGGCTACCGCGTGGCGGTTGCCGACATCAACCTCGAAGGCGCCGAGCAGACAGCGAAGCTCGTCCGCGAAGCCGGTGCCGAAGCGGCCGCCTTCGAAGCGGACGTCACCAGCCTCGACTCCACCGAGGCCCTGGCGAAGAGCTGCGCGGAGTTCGGCAACGGGAGCATCGACGTCGTCGTCAACAACGCCGCCGTGTACGCAGGGGTGACCCGCAGCCCGTTCGAAGACATCGACCCGGCCGAATGGGACCTCGTCATGAACGTGAACCTTAAGGGCCCCTGGCTGGTCACCCGGGCCGCGAGCCCGTATCTGCGCGAAGGCGGTCGCGTCATCAACCTCTCCAGCGCCACCATCTTCAGCGGCTCGGAACAGTGGCTGCACTATGTCGCCTCCAAGGGCGGCGTGGTGGCCCTGACCCGGGTGATGGCCAAGGAACTGGGCCGGCGGGGGATCACGGTCAACGCGATCGCCCCCGGCTTTACCCTTACCGAAGCCAGCTACGGGCTGATGGAGGACGCCGAGAACTACGGTGTGGACCGCGGCGCGATCAAGCGGGCCAGCCAGCCGGAGGACATCGTGGGTGCGGCGCTCTTCCTGTCCGGGCCGGACAGTTCCTACTACACGGGCCAGACCATGGTGGTTGACGGCGGCCGCCAGTTCATCTGACCGCCTCCGCCACCGCCCTACGTACCGATTTATCCAAGGAGTTCCTATGCCAACCGTTCATTTCACCGACGCCGAAGGCGCTGTCCGCGACGTTCAGGGCAACGCCGGCGACTCCGTCATGGAGACCGCGGTCCGCAACGGCGTGCCCGGCATCGTCGCCGAATGCGGCGGCTCGCTGTCCTGCGCCACCTGCCACGTGTTCGTCCGCGAGGACTGCCTCCCGCAGCTCCCGCCGATGGAGGACATGGAGGATGAGATGCTCTACGGCACCGCCGTGGACCGCGAGGACAACTCCCGGCTCTCCTGCCAGCTCCGCCTGACGGACGAGCTCGAACTGTTCGTCACCACCCCGGAAACGCAGGTGTAGCCATGGCCGCCCATGCTGCCGCGGCGGAGCAGACGTCCGCCGGCCCAGGACCGCACGCCGAGAGCCCCACCCGCACCGGCCTGCTGATCATTGGCGCCAGCCAGTCCGGCGTCCAGCTCGCGGTGTCCCTCCGGGCCCTCGGCTTCGATGAGCACATCACCCTGCTCGGGGACGAGGACCACCGGCCCTACCAGCGCCCGGCCCTGTCCAAGGAGTTCCTGCAGGGCGCGGTGGAGAGCGAATCCCTGATTTTCCGCTCCAATGAATACTGGGCCGAGCACAACGTGGAGCTGGTCAAGGGCGAATACATCGTCCGGATCGACAAGGACCCGGACGGTTCGGGAGTGGCGCACTCCGCGTCCGGGAAGCAGTTCCCCTTCAAACGGCTAGCCCTCACGGTCGGCGCCCGCGCCAGGAAACTGGAGATCGACGGCGGGGACCTCGAGGGGGTGCTGTACCTCCGCAACGCCGACGACGCCCTGGCCCTCAAGGCCCGGGTGGGGGACGCGCAGGACGTGGTGGTGATCGGCGGCGGGTTCATCGGCCTCGAAGCCGCGTCGAGCCTGCAGAAGATGGGGAAAAACGTCACGGTGCTGGAATTCGGCCCGCGGCTGGTGGGCCGCGCCGTCGGCGAGGAGACAGCCGAGTACTTCCTCCAGGCCCACCGGAGCCGGGGCCTGGACATCCGGCTCAACACCAGCGCCAAACGCTTCACTTCCGACGACGGCGCTGCTGTCGCCGGCGTCGAACTCCAGGACGGCACCGTGCTGCCGGCACAGATCGTGCTGGTCGGGATCGGCGTCGTCCCCAATACCCAACTGGCCGAACAGCTCGGCCTCGCGGTGGACAACGGAATCGTCGTGGACCGTTTCGCGCTGGCCTCGGACGGCACCACGGTGGCGATCGGCGACTGCGCCAACATGCCCAACCCCGTGCCCGGCTCGGAACCGGGGGAGCGGATCCGACTCGAAAGCGTCAACAACGCGATCGAACACGCCAAGGTGGCGGCCTACTCGCTCACCGGCCGGCGCGAGGAATACGCCGGCATCCCGTGGTTCTGGTCCAACCAGGCCGACCTCAAACTCCAGATCGCCGGTCTCTGCAACGGCTACGACCAGACCGTCCTGCGGCGGGACGAGGACCGCGGGAAATTCAGCGTCCTCTACTACCGCAAGGGCCAGGTCATCGCCGCGGACTGCGTCAACGCCCCGCTCGACTTCATGGCGGTCAAAAACGCGCTGGCCAAGGGCCAGAACATCCCGGCCGACGCCGCCGGGGACCCGGCCACACCCCTCAAGACGATCACCACGGACAGCTAACTGCACTCAAACTGTCAGTCGGCCCCACCCGAAGGAGCACCATGACCACCCCCAAGACCCCGGTTGCCGAGGCCGGCCCTGCCAACCCGGCATCCGACCATCCCGAGGCCCCTGATTCCGCAACTGTTGATCCCGCGGCTGCGCGCTTCGCCGCCGCGTACCCGGTCCGGCCCGTCCCGGCGACGGGACCGGTGGACACTGCCCCGATCGCCACCACCCCGGCGGCGCTCGCGGAACTCGACGGACTCTGGCGGGCCGTGGTGCACGAGACCCGCACCCGCGGCAACGACATCCACCTGCCGATCTCGCTCGCCTTCGCCGAGCGGCTGTGCCGCGCCTACCCCGACGCCGACGCCGAACTGGTCCGGGTCGCCACCCTGCTGCACGACACCGGCTGGGCCCACGTGGACGAATCCCGGATCATCTCCGAGGGCTTCGCGGGGGACTGGCGCAAGGCCGCCATCCGCTACGAACACGAAAAGCAAGGCTGCGACGTCGCCCGCCGGGTGCTGCCGGACCTGGGCTACGACGCGGACTTCATCGAGCGGATCTGCGCCATCATCGACGGCCACGACACCCGCCCGGAGGCGCACTCCCTCGAAGACGCGTTGATGCGCGACGCCGACCGGCTGTGGCGCTTCGACCAGGCCGGGATCGCATTGGCTTCCTCCTGGTTCGGGATGGACCCGGCCACGTACACCGACCGGCTGGCCACGGAAATCGTTCCCGAGCTCATCACCCAGGCCGCCCACGACATGGCCGCGGCGGACCTGAACCGTTCCACTGCCCTGCTGAAGACCGCGGTGATCCGGTGACTGCCGCCACACACGACGCCGCCGCCCTCGCAGCGCGGGCCGCGCTGAGCCTGCCGTACACGCACGTGGACGACATCTTCGTCGACGGCGCCTGGATCCCGGCGCGCGGAACCGGCCGCAACCCGGTCACCGACCCCGCCACCGGCGAAGTCTGGGGCTCCGTCCCGGACGGAACCCTCGACGACGTCGACGCCGCCGTCGCCTCCGCCCGCGCGGCCTTCGACGTCGGCGCGTGGCCGCGGCTGGCGCCGTCCGAGCGGGCCGCCTATCTGCTGCGCATCGCCGAGGAAGTCGAGAAACGCGCCGGGGAACTGTCGCTGACCAACACCCGCGAGAACGGCTCGCCGGTGGCCGAATCCGGCGGGGCTGCCGCCAACGCCGCCGGCATTTTCCGCTACTTCGCCACTTTGGCCGACTACCTCGAGCGCGAGGACGTGCGGGCTTTCCCCAAGGGCGGCGGCGAATCCGTGGTCCGGCGTGAACCGATCGGCGTGTGCGCGCTGATCGCGCCCTGGAACTTCCCGATCAACCTCGTGGTCATCAAGCTCGCCCCCGCGCTGCTGGCCGGCTGCACCGTGGTCATCAAACCGGCGTCGCCCACGCCGCTGTCGCTGCGGGTGATCATCGAGGCGGTGGCCGCCGCCGGCGTTCCGGCCGGCGTCGTTAACCTCGTCACCGGGTCAGGCCGGCTGGGAGATGCGCTGGTGAAGCACCCGGGCGTGGACAAGGTCGCGTTCACCGGCTCAACCCCCGTGGGCCGGAAGATCGCGGCTGCCTGCGGCGAACTGCTGCGCCCCGTCACCTTGGAACTTGGCGGGAAATCCAGCGCGATCGTCCTGCCCGACGCGGACCTGGACGCCATGTCCAAAGTCCTGATCCGCTCCTCCATGCGCAACACCGGCCAGACCTGCTACATCTCCACCCGCATCCTGGCCCCCGCCAGCCGGTACGAGGAAGTGGTGGACATGGTCACCCGGACCATCGCGGCAGGCAAGCAGGGCGACCCGCTGGACCCGGACACGGTCTTTGGGCCCTGCGCCACGGAATCCCAGTACCGGACTGTGCTGGAATACGTTGAATCGGGGCTGGCCGAGGGCGCCCGTGCCACCACCGGGGGCCGGGCGGCCGCCCTGGGCGGCGGACTGGAGGGCGGCTACTTCGTGGAACCCACAGTGTTCGCCGACGTCACCCCGCAGATGCGGATTTCCCGGGAGGAGATCTTCGGCCCGGTGATCTGCATCCTGAAATACGACGACGCCGGCGGCAGCGTTGAGGAAGCCATTGAACTGGCCAACAACACGGAGTTCGGCCTCGGCGGGCTGGTGTTCGGGCAGGATCCGGAGGCGGCGCTGGCCGTCGCGGACCGGATGGATACCGGCTCGGTGGGCATCAACTTCTTTGCCTCCAACCACGCCGCGCCCTTCGGCGGCCGGCACGACTCCGGCTTGGGCACGGAGTATGGAGTCGAGGGCCTGACCGCTTATCTGAGCTACAAGTCCATCCACCGCAAGCCTTAGCCCGTTGCGGGTCCGGCCCCGGCGGTGGAACCTGCCGGGGTCAGTGGATGGACGGCACGGTCCGGGGCCGGACGATGAGCCACAGGGCCGCGGCGGCCAGCAGGATGCAGCCGGCCTGGACCGCGCCCATCGGCGTTGCGGAGCCGAGGCCCAACCAGCCGACCACGGGGGAGATGATGCCGGCCATCAGGAACGTCGCCGCACCCAGCAGGGAGGCGGCGGTCCCGGCCTGCGCCCCGTGCTTGGCCAGGGCCAGCACCTGAACGCACGGGAAGGTGAACCCGGCGCCCAGGATGTAGAACCAGAGCGGCACCATCACGCCCCACAGCCCGAAGCCCAGCTGGTCGAACGCCACAATCAGCAGGGCCATCAGGAACATCCACGCCGTCGAGCAGGCCAGGATCCACTGCGGCGGGACGCGCTTGATCAGCCGGGAGCTGGTCTGCACGCCCGCCACGATACCCAGCGAGTTGACCCCGAACAGCAGGCCGTACTGCTGCGGCGAGAAGCCGTAGACATCCTGGAACAGGAACGGCGAGGCCGAGAGGTACGTGAAGAGGCCGCCGAAGTTCATCCCGCCCAGCAGCAGCAGGCCCACGAAGATCCGGTCGGCGAACAGGACGCCGTAGCGCTGGCGCGCCGTCAGCCCGGTGGTGCCGCGCATTTCCCGGGGGAGGGTCTCGCGCACCACGAAGAGGGCGGCGATGATCACGCAGCTCCCGTAGCCGGCAAGGAAAAAGAAGATCCCCGGCCACGGCATCAGCAGCAGCAGCTGCGACCCGATCACCGGTGCCAGGATCGGGGCCAGGCCGTTGACGAGCGCCATCCGCGAGAACATCCGCACCATCGCGTAGCCGCTGAACAGGTCCCGCACCATCGCCATCGCCACCACGCCGCCGCCGGCCGCGCCGATGCCCATCAGCACCCGGAACAGGCCCAGCGTGGCGATGTCCGTGGACAGGGCGGCGCCGAGGGACGCCCCGATGTGCACGGCGGTGGCCAGGATCAGCGGAAGGCGGCGCCCGAACTTGTCACTGAGTGGACCCACCACCAGCTGGCCCAAGGCGAAGCCGACCGTCGTGCCGGTCAGCGTCAGCTGCACCGCGGCCTCGGTCACCCCCAGGCTCGCCTCCAGGGCCGGGAACGCCGGCAGGTAAAGGTCCACCGTGAACGGACCAAGGGCCGTCAGGGCGCCCAGCATCAGGATATAGAGGAGCTTGCGGCGGCGGCTGAGGGAGTCCCCGGGATTGCTGGGTGTATGCACAGGAGCCAATCCTAGGCCCGCGCGGCCCGCCGCGCCGCCGTCCGTACCCTGAATGATAGTTTTGACACTTGGGGATGCGTGAGGCCGCGCAGGCCCGGCAATCCAGCGCAATCGTAGATGGAACCAGTGAGGCGGCACAGATGAGCGGACGGCACACCGGCAGGACAAACGGAGGGCTGCGCCTTTCGGCGCTGCCCAAGACCCTGAAACTGATCTTCAAGCTCGCACCCCGGCAGCTCAACGATGAAATTGCCTTCGCCAAGGTCGAGCTGAAGCGCAAGGGCATCCAGCTCGGCGTCGCCGCCGCCTTCTTCGCCGTCGCCCTGGTCTTTGTCGCCTTCCTGGTCATCGGCCTCATCGTGGCCGCCATCATGGGGCTGGCCACCATCATGCCGGCCTGGCTCGCCGCCCTCCTGGTCTGCGCCGCCTTCCTCGTGATTGCGCTGATTGTGGGCCTGATCGGCTACGGCCGGTTCAAGAAGGCCATGCCGCTGATGCCGGAAGAAACGATCCGCGGCCTCAAGTACGATCTCGGCATCGCGAAGGAAGGCTCCTCCTTCGACGCCGCCGTCCTGGACCCCAAGTCCCCGCAGGCCAAGGCTGCCAAGGCCGCCAAGGAAGAGGCCGCCGCCAAGGCCAAGGCAGAGAAGGAAGCGAAGAAGGCCGCCGAGCAGCCCGACCTCGGCCCCGCCCCCACCGAGGCCGATCTGCGCCGCCGCCTCGACCAACGCCGCCGCCACCTCACCGGGGTCCGCGACGAACTCGGCGAGGAACTCGACGTCAAGACCCAGGCCCAGGCCCTGCTCGCCGCCACCGCGCACCGGCTCGAGGACGGCAAGGACCTGGTGGACGACCGGATCGCCGCCTTCCGCAACCACGCAGACGCGGCGGCCGCGCCGAAGACGGCCGGCGGTTCCGCCGCAACCGGCGGCTCCAAAGCCGCGGCCGAGCTCGGCAAGCGCTGGAAACCGCTGGCCGCCCTGGCCGCGTCAACTGCCACCTTTGTCTTCCTCCTGCGCCGGCTGCTCAAGGGCTAGGCAACACCCTGAACTCCGACGCTCACTCGTTGCCGGCTGTGGAAAGGGGGAACTGATGAAGTTCATCGGCGCCGGGGCACGCCCCGGGCAGTCCCAGATCCATCACGACGTCGTCTTCACGGTCCCCAACCTGCTGACCGTGGTGCGGTTCCTGGGCGTCCCGCTTTTTATCTGGCTGGTCCTGGCCAAGCAGGAATACGGCACCGCCGCGCTCGTGCTGGCCGTGATGGGAAGCACCGACTGGGTGGACGGCTACATCGCCCGCCGCTTCAACCAGATGTCCAATCTGGGCCGCATCATGGATCCCATCGCTGACCGGCTGTCCCTGATCGCGGTCGCGGTGACGCTCGTGATCGCCGGCGTCGTCGAATGGTGGTACCTGACCGCCCTGCTGGTCCCGGACCTGGTGCTGCTCTCCATCTCGCTGTTCTACTTCCGCAGCCACCCCGACCTCCCCGTCAGCCGGATCGGCAAGATCCGCACCGCACTGCTGCTGGTCGGCACGCCGCTGCTGGTGCTCTCCAAGCTGCCAGTCGCGGGGACCGACTCCTACTTCGTGGCTGCGTGGATCTGCCTGGGACTGGGCCTCGTGGGGCACTGGATCGCGGCCTACAACTACTTCTGGGCCATCATCCGCAAGGGCCGGGAGCGCAAGGCCGGCATCGCCGCCGCTGCGGCTCCCGTTGCGGAGCCCGGGACGCAGAACCCCGACGACGACGGCGGCCACCGCTGATGGTCTGGTTTGCCGTCCTGCTGGCGGTGGCGGGCGCCTTCTTCCTCGCCTTCGGCGCCCAGCGCCAAGGGAGCGCGGTTAAAGCGGACACCGGCGGCCTGGCGCTCAGCTCGCACGGGCTGCTGCGCCTGCTCCGGAACCCCCGCTGGGTTCTCGGCCTGCTGCTGCTCGGCACCGGGACGGCGATGAACGCCGTCGCCCTCGTCTCGGCTCCCCTCACGGTGGTGCAGCCGATCGGGGCGATCGCCCTGGTCATCACCACCATCATCAACGCGAAGGACCAGGGGCTCAGCATGAACCGGGCCACGGTCGTGGCCATCAGCGCCTGCGTCACCGGCTCGGCCTTGTTCGTGATCCTCGCGGTGAACGTCACCCAGGAGAACCACCACGTCAGCGGCTCCGACGAACTGACCATCGTGCTGCTGCTGGCCCTGGCCGTTGGCCTCTTCGGCACCCTGGCGCTGATGTTCAAGCACCGGATGAGCGCCTTCGTCTACATCCTTGGTGCCGGGGTCCTCTTTGGCTTCGTGGCAGTGCTGACCCGCATCATCGGCAAACACCTCCTCGATCCCAACGGGCTGTTCCTGCTCAATGTGCAGTGGTACACGCTGGTGGCGATGGCGGCCGCCGGCGGGCTGGGATCGTGGTTCGTCCAGAGTGCCTACTCGGGCGGGCCGCCCGACCTCGTCATCGCAGGACTAACCGTGATCGACCCGATTATCGGCATCGCCATCGGCATTGTGATCCTGGGCGAACTACGGTCCGACGTCCACGCCGTCACGGCGATTGCCATGGGTGCGGCCGCATCCCTTGCTATCGTGGGAGTGATCGCCCTTTCCCGGCACCACCCCGAGGTCACCAAGCGCAAGAAGGACGCGCGCAAGGCCGCGGGACGGGTGTCCTAGGGCGGCGCCACAGACTTTAGGCGCAGGCCCGGCGCCTGCGCCCCGGCCAGCCGGCCACCTCAGGACCCGCTGACCGCACCGTGACCACCAGGAGCTATCCCCGTGACCATGCCCAAGAACGACAAACCGCTCACCATCCTGATTGCCGCGGACACCTACCCGCCGGACGTCAACGGTGCGGCGCAGTTCGGCTACCGCCTGGCCAAGGGCATGACCGGGCGCGGCCACAACGTCCACGTCCTCGCCTGCCGGCCCGGCAAGGGCAAAAGCTTCAGCGAATTCCGCGACGAGGCCACCGTGCACCGCCTCCGCTCACACTCGGTGCCGACCCACGAATACTTCCGGATCACCTTCCCGTGGGAGATCAAGAAGGAAATCGCCCTGCTGTTCGACCGGATCCAGCCCGACGTCGTGCACATCCAGAGCCACTACATGATCGGCGAACACGTCCTCTACGAGGCGGTAAAGCGCGGCATCCGGATTGTGGCGACCAACCACTTTATGCCCGAGAACCTGAACCCGTTCCTGCCCTTCCCGCAGTGGTTTAAGGACATCGTGGGCCGGGTTTCCTGGCGCGACATGGGCAAGGTCATGGGACAGGCCGACGTCGTCACCACCCCGACGCCGCTCGCCGCCAAGGCTATGCACCAGCACGCCTTCCTGCGCAAGGTGCTGCCGCTCTCCAACGGCATCGACGCGGCCGCCTATGAACTGCAGCCCGGCGAGGAAGCGGTGCAGCACACCAGCCCCACCGTGCTGTTTGTCGGCCGCCTCGCCGAGGAGAAGCACATCGACGTCCTCATCGACGCCGTATCCAAGACTCCGCGCCCGCTGGACGTCCACCTGAAGATCGTCGGCGGCGGCGAGGTCCGGCCGGCTCTCGAGGCCCAGGTCGAACGCCTCGGCCTGCAGGACCGGGTGAAATTCCTTGGCCTGGCCAGCGACGAGGAACTGCGCCGCGCCTACCTGAGCGCTGACCTGTTCTGCATGCCCGGCACCGCCGAACTGCAGTCGCTCGTCACCCTGGAAGCCATGTCCGCCTCCACCCCGGTGGTGCTGGCCGACGCCATGGCCCTGCCCCACCTGGTGCGCGACGGCGAGAACGGCTTCCTGTTCACCCCGAACGACAGCGACGACCTGGCAGCCAAGATCGAACGTGTGCTGTCGCTGCCCGCGGACGAGCGTGCTGCCATGGGCAAGGCGAGCCGCAGCATGGTGGAAAGCCACAGCATCGAGCGCACCCTGCAGACCTTCGAGGACATCTACCGCGGCGCCAGCTACGACGACCTCGTCGTCTAGGCGCCCCGCGGCACATGCCGCGGGCACGGGCGACTACTATTGCTAGAGTGTTTTTGCCCGGAACCGTCGGGCCCGAATGGGCCAGACCCTCCGGCCCATGGGGCTATAGCTCAGCTGGTTAGAGCGCGGGACTCATAATCCTAAGGTCCTCGGTTCAAGTCCGAGTAGCCCTACACCCTTGCGGACATGTCCCGCACCGTCCGTGGCCCAGGGGCCGCAGCAGGCGTTCACACGCCGGCTGCGGCCTTTTTTGCACCGTCCCCGCCGTGGGCCCGATCACTTGCCAGCCGGCCGGAAGCTGCGGTATGTTACTCGTGAGTAACATACCGGCGCGCTGCCCGCGCCCTTTTGATCGCCGCTGATCACGAGTGAAGGAACAACATGTCCAAAGCTGCAATCGACATCAACAACCTGCCCTACGCCGACGGCGACTTCTTCGCCTTCGAGCAGCTGCTCAGCGGCAAGGAGCAGGACCGGCTGGCGGAGGTCCGCGAGTTCCTGGCGCGTGAGGTCAAGCCGATCGCCGTGGACTGCTGGAACCGCGCCGAGTTCCCGATGGAACTCATTCCCAAACTGGCGGAAATCGACCTGGTCAGCCCGGTCAAGCGCCAGGGCTACTCCAACCTCTTCGCCGGCATCCTGCACGCCGAAGCGACCCGCGCCGACACGTCGATCGCCACCTTCATGGGGGTGCACGACGGGCTCTTCACCGGCTCGATCGAGGCGCTCGCGTCGCAGGAGCAGCAGGAGGCATGGCTGCCGGACATCTACTCGCTGAAGAAGATCGGCGCCTTCGGCCTGACCGAACCCCTCGGCGGCTCCGATGTCGCCGGCGGCACCCGCACCACGGCCCGGCGTGAGGGCGACAGCTGGATCCTTAACGGCGCCAAGCGCTGGATCGGCAACGCCACCTTCTCCGACTGGGTGGTCATCTACGCCCGCGACCTTGCCGACAACCAGGTCAAGGGCTTCCTCGTGGACACCAAGACCGAAGGCTACAGCGCCACCAAGATCGAGAACAAGATCTCGCTGCGCACGGTCCAGAACGCCGACATCACCCTGGAAAACGTTGTGGTGCCGGACTTCTTCAAGCTGGCCAACGCCAACAGCTTCCGCGACACCAACAAGGTCCTCAAAGTTACCCGCCTGGCCGTCGCCTGGCAGGCGGTGGGCCAGCAGCTCGCCGCGTTCGACGTCGCCCGCCGCTACGCCGTCGAGCGCAGCCAGTTCGGCCGCCCGATCGCCTCCTTCCAGCTGGTCCAGCACCAGCTCGTCCAGATCCTCGGCAACGCCGTCAGCTCGATGGGCATGATGGTCCGCCTCTCCCAGCTCGAGGACGCCGGCGAGGCCAAGGACGAGCAGTCCGCCCTGGCCAAGGCCTTCACCACCGCACGTATGCGCGAAAGCGTCGCCATCGGACGCAGCCTCCTCGGCGGCAACGGCATCGTCACGGACTACGAAATGGCCAAGGTCTTCTCCGACGCCGAGGCGATCTACTCCTACGAAGGCACCCACGAGATCAATACCCTCGTCACCGGCCGGGCCATCACCGGAATCTCAGCCATCGTCTAAACGGCACGCGTCTCTGCAGACGCTGCCCAAACACGGGGCGGCCCGGCGGTCCACGCCGGCCGATTCCCGCAGCAGCCTCGCGGCCCTTCATCCCGAACCGCCCGGCCCCGCCCCGGGGCGCACGGGGGGAAGCAGGATGGAGGGCCGCAGGTCCATCACGAAGGCCAGCGGATTCAGGTACACCTCGCCGCGACGGACACCCCAGTGCACGCAGGGTGCCGCGCCGCAGTGCCCGGGCAGCGACCGTCCCAGCACGGCCCCCTTGGCCACGGCGTCGCCGGGCCGGAGCGTGCTGTCCACGGGTTCGAAGCTGCTCCGCAGGCCGTTGCCGTGGTCGATAGTCACCACCGGGCGGTCCACCACGACGCCCACAAAGCTGACGGTGCCGGCCGCCGGGGCGGAGACGGTGGCGCCGTCGTATGGTGCCCGCAGGTCCACCCCGCGGTGCCCGCTGAGCCAAGGCCGCTCCGGCGGGTCGAACGCGCGCAGCAGGGCGGGCTTGGGGGAGAGCGGCCAGCTCCAGCCGCCGGCCGGGGAAGCCGGCGGCGCAGCCTGCGCCGGCGCGAGCATAAGCAGCAGCGCTGCCGGGACGATGGAAACCCTCATAACGCCAGCCTCGGCCGGCCAGCCTCGACGGGGAAGATCCCGGTGGGCCTATGTGGATTTCCGCCCTGGATTTCAGGTGCCGGGACCGCCCGGAAACCGTCCTTCCGTGCAGGTCCGCTGTAGTACACTTGGTGGAGCAGTTTGCTGTGCCCTCATGCCTAGTCCGCTGACGCGGACACAAGCAGCACGTCTCATTCAGGAGTGCGGGAGCAGTGGCTGACTACGCGTATCCAGCCCTCCCTGTCCGAAGCCCGGCTTCCGGGTATGGAGGACTGCGCCTCTTACGGTCCGGCCCCCCGGGTCCGGATGAGGGGTGCGGTGGATACCAGGAGCAACACCCGACCGGGTGAAGCTAAATAACCGTCAACTATTGGCAGGGTAAGAGAGCCGTGGGCTCTCTCATGAATGACCTGCCGGAAGGAGCGTCGGCATGCCCGTCGTAACTATGCGCCAGCTGCTTGACAGCGGCGTCCACTTTGGACACCAGACCCGTCGTTGGAACCCGAAGATGAAGCGTTTCATCTTCACGGAGCGCAACGGCATCTACATCATTGACCTGCAGCAGTCGCTGTCCTACATCGACCGTGCCTACGAGTTCGTGAAGGCCACCGTTGCACACGGCGGCACCGTCCTCTTCGTCGGCACCAAGAAGCAGGCACAGGAAGCCATCGCCGAGCAGGCCACCCGCGTTGGCCAGCCGTACGTCAACCAGCGTTGGCTCGGCGGTATGCTGACCAACTTCCAGACGGTCTCCAAGCGCATCCAGCGCATGAAGGAACTCGAAGAGATCGACTTCGACGACGTCGCCGGTTCCGCTTACACCAAGAAGGAACTGCTGCTCCTTCGCCGCGAGCTGACCAAGCTGGAGACCAACCTCGGCGGTATCCGCAACCTGACCAAGGCGCCTTCGCTCCTCTGGGTTGTCGACACCAAGAAGGAACACCTCGCCGTTGACGAGGCCAAGAAGCTGAACATCCCGGTGGTTGCCATCCTGGACACCAACTGCGATCCGGACGAAGTCGATTTCCCGATCCCGGGCAACGACGACGCCATCCGCTCCGTCAACCTGCTGACCCGCGTTGTCGCCGACGCCGTTGCTGAGGGCCTGATCGCCCGCAACCAGCGCGCCACCGGCACCACGGAAGCTCCGGAAGAGCCGCTGGCCGAGTGGGAGCGCGAGCTCCTCGAAGGCAGCAAGGCCGAAGAGGCAGCCGCTCCGGCCGCCGCTGAGGCTGCTCCGGAAGCCGCCGAGGCTCCCGCCGCCGAAGAGGCTCCGGCCGCCGAAGCTGCTCCGGCCGCCGACGAAGCCAAGTAGTCAGACAAATAAATCTGGATCTCCCCAAGCGCCGCAGGCAGTTGCCCGGGGCGCGAGGGGTACTGACAGGATGGCGGCCCACCCCCAGGGTGGGCGGCCGTCCTGTCAGTCCGTACACCACACAAATTTCTAGACAGAGGGGTTCACATGGCGAACTACACTGCCGCTGATATCAAGGCTCTGCGCGAGCGCACCGGCGCCGGCATGATGGATGTCAAGAAGGCTCTTGACGAAGCCAACGGTGACGCCGAGAAGGCCATCGAAATCATCCGCATCAAGGGCCTCAAGGGCGCTACCAAGCGCGAAGGCCGCTCCACCGCAGAAGGCCTGGTTGCTGCCAAGGTCGACGGCGGCGTCGGCGTGATGATCGAGGTCAACTGCGAGACCGACTTCGTCGCCAAGGCTGACAAGTTCATCCAGCTCGCCGACAAGGTGCTGGCTGTTGCTGTTGAGTCCGGCGCTGCCGACCTCGACACCCTGCTGGCCACCGACGTCGACGGCAAGCCGCTCTCCGAGGTTGTCATCGAAGAAGGCGCAGTGCTGGGCGAGAAGGTCGTCGTCCGCCGCATTGCCCGCATCGAGGCCCCCACGGTCGACGCGTACCTGCACAAGACCTCCAAGGACCTCCCGGCCCAGGTCGGCGTGCTGTTCGCCGTTGACGGCGAAGGCGAAGCCGCCTCCACCGCCGCCCACGACGTCGCCGTGCACATCGCCGCGATGGCCCCGAACTACCTGACCCGCGAGGACGTTCCGTCCGAGCTGGTCGAGTCCGAGCGCCGCATCGCCGAGGAAACCGCCAAGGCCGAGGGCAAGCCCGAGGCAGCGATGACCAAGATTGTGGAAGGCCGCGTGACCGGCTTCTACAAGGGCGAGGTCCTCGTTGACCAGGCGTTCGCCAAGGACGCCAAGAAGTCCGTCGCACAGGTCCTCGAAGAGGCCGGCGTCAAGGCTAAAGCCTTCACGCGTTTCCGCGTCGGTTCCTAAGTAAGCTCCGCTGAGGGGGTGGTCACTGCGGTGGCCACCCCTTTTGCATGCACCCGCAAAACGCGGGCCACTCAGGCCGAATACTGCCTTTGGTCCACGGCACGATACCCTTTTTCAGAGCTCACCAACGGGAAGGCACCATGGATACCGTCAACAATTCTGCCCAGCCAAAGAAGACCCGGCGCCGCGTACTCTTGAAGCTTTCCGGCGAGGTCTTCGGCGGCGGCAAACTGGGCGTTGACCCGGATACCGTCCGCGGGGTAGCCAAGCAGATCGCAGCGGCCGTCCCGGACGTCGAGGTCGCCATCGTCGTCGGCGGCGGGAACTTCTTCCGCGGCGCCGAACTGTCCCAGAGCGGCATGGACCGCTCCCGCGCGGACTACATGGGAATGCTAGGCACCGTGATGAACTGCCTCGCCCTCCAGGACTTCCTGGAACAGGCCGGCGTGGAAACCCGCGTGCAGAGCGCCATCACCATGGGCCAGGTGGCCGAGGCCTACATCCCGCGCCGCGCCATCCGCCACATGGAAAAGGGCCGCGTAGTGATCTTCGGCGCCGGCGCCGGGCTGCCGTACTTCTCCACGGACACCGTCGCGGCGCAGCGCGCCATGGAGGTCCACGCCGACGTCGTCCTGATGGCCAAGAGCGGGGTCGACGGCGTTTACACCGCGGACCCGAAAAAGGACCCCTCGGCGGAGAAGCTGCACCGCCTCAGCTACGACGAGGCCCTGCGCCGCGACATCCGGGTCATGGACCAGACGGCGATGACGATGTGCAAGGACAACAACCTGACCATGGTGGTGTTCGGCATGGAGGGTGAAGGCAACGTCACTCGGGCCATCCGCGGCGAGGACCTGGGCACCGTCGTCACCCCCTAGCTGCGGCTAGGATGTTTTTAGGACAGTTCAGCTCCCCGGGCACTGGGGCGCGCACTAATTTCTGAGGAGAGAACGTGATCGAAGAAACCTTGCTCGAAGCCGGGGACAAGATGGACAAGGCGGTTGAGGTAGCCAAGGAAGACTTCGCCTCGATCCGCACCGGCCGCGCCACGCCCGGCCTGTACAACAAAGTCCTGGTGGACTACTACGGCTCACCGACGCCGCTGCAGCAGCTGGCCTCCTTCGCCGTCCCCGATGCCCGCACCATCCTCATCACGCCGTTCGACAAGACCGCCCTGCGCGACATCGAACGTGCGCTGAGCGACTCCGAGGTCGGCGCCAACCCCTCCAACGACGGCAACGTCATCCGGATCACCATCCCGGAGCTGACCAAGGAGCGCCGCAAGGAGTACGTCAAGATCGTCAAGTCCAAGGGCGAGGACGCCAAGGTGTCCATCCGCAACATCCGCCGCAAGGCCAAGGAAACCCTGGACAAGCTGGTCAAGGACGGCGAAGCCGGCGAGGACGAAGGCACCCGCGGCGAGAAGGAACTCGACGCGCTGACCAAGGCCCACGTCGACGGCATCGACGAGCTGCTCAAACGCAAGGAAGCCGAGCTGCTCGAGGTCTGATGGGGGATCAACAGCAGGCACCCGGACCGCGCGTCCGGGTGCGGGGGAGAGAGCGGAAGAACCCGACGCCGAAGGCCGGCAGGAACCTTCCTGCGGCGACGGCGGTCGGCCTTGGCATGCTCTTCGCCGTGCTCGGCGGCCTGCTGTTCCTGCCCTTGGCCTTTGTGCTGATCGTCACCACCTTCGCCATCTTCGGTGTCTGGGAGGTGTTCCGCGCGCTTGAGGCTTCCGGCACACGGCTGCCCATCATCCCGGCGATGACGGGCACCGTGGCGATGCCCCTGGCGGCCTACTTCGGCGGCACCGAGGCCCTGCTTTTTGCACTGCTGCTGAGCAGCGTCGCGGTGCTTCTCTGGCGGTCCCTGGAGGGCGCGGCCGGCTCCGCCCGCAGCATCTTCGCCGGCGTCTTCACCCTCGCCTGGGTGCCGTTCCTGATCAGCTTCGCCGTGCTCCCGCTGCACGCCGCCGGCGGATCCGCCCCGATCGGGCCCTGGCCCGGCGGGGTGGTGCCGGTCGGGGCCTGGCAGATCGGCACCCTGCTGCTGCTGGTGGTCTCCAACGACACCTTCGGCTACCTCGTGGGCGCCTCGCTGGGCAAGCACCCGATGGCCCCAAAGATCAGTCCGAAGAAATCCTGGGAGGGCTTCGGCGGCTCGGTCGCCGGCGCCGTGCTCGTCGGCGTCCTGGCCAGCATCTTCGTCCTCGGCGAGCCGTGGTGGTTCGGCGCGGCCCTGGCCGTGGGCCTGGTGGCCGCGGCCACGGCCGGCGACCTGGCCGAATCCATGGTCAAGCGCGAACTCGGCATCAAGGACATGGGCAACAGCCTGCCCGGCCACGGGGGAGTGATGGACCGCCTGGACTCGATCGTGTTCGCCTCACCGGTGGCGTTCATGATCTTCTCCGCCGCCGCCGGCGGCTAGCAAGCGCCCGCCCCCTCCCGGCGCCTAGAATGGTGCCGGTTGAACAGCAACCACAGCCCGACGTCGGCGCAACCAGCGCCGAACGGCCTCGAAGGAAACATAGTTACAGTGGACATCAACCGGCAGATCCCTGCCTCCTTTGACCGCGTGCAGCGGAACCAGTACGGCTACAACGCCAAGCAGGTGGACCAGTTCCTGCAGCGCGCCCGGGTGTCGTTTGAAACGCCCCACGCCGCGTCCCGGGCGATCAAAAGCGCCGACGTCCGTGCGGTCTCCTTCGACCCGGTCAAGGGCGGCTACGCGGCCCCCGGCGTGGACGCGGCCCTGGACCGCCTGGAAGACGCCCTGGCCCGCCGGGAACGCGACGAACTGATCAGTGAGCGCGGCGAGGACGCCTGGCTGCGCGACATCGGCCGGCTCGCCGGGCTGCTCCGCGGCCGCCTGCACCGGCCCGACGGCCAGCGCTTCCGGCGCCCCGCCAAGGGCAAGGTGCGCAGCTACAACACCACCGACGTCGACGACCTCTGCCACGAGCTGATCGGCTACCTCGAGGAGGACCAGCCGCTCAGCGTGGACAACGTCCGCCGCGCCACGTTCCGGCCCGCCGTCGGGCGCGAAGGCTACGAGGAGAGCCAGGTCGACGCCTTCCTGGACCGCGTCGTCGAACTCATGGCCGCCATCGACTGAGGCGCCGCCTCACCGTTCGGTCGCCAGCGGCCGTTCCGGAGTGTGCAGCCGGGTCATCAGCCGGGTGATCGTCCGCGGAACGCGGCCCCGGGTGGCCCGGGAGACCAGCACCATTACCGCGAAGGCGGCCGGGACCGTCCAGGCGGCCGGTTGCGCGAGCCACGGCGGCGTGCCGGCCGGTCCCAGCACTGCACCGGCGACCATGGCGCCGCCGCAGGACGCCGCCCCGGTCAGCATCCCGGCGATCGCCCCGGCATCGGTCAGCCCCCGCCACCAGATGCCCAGCAGCAGCACCGGGCAGATGGTGGAGGCGGTGAACGCAAACACCAGGCCCACACTCCCGGCCAGCGCCGTGGAATCCGTCATCGCGGCAATGCCCAGCGGCACCACCGCGGCGAGCAGGGCGGCCAACCGGAACCCGCGCACACTGCCGCCCAGGATGTCCTGGCTGATCACGCCCGCCAGCGACACCACCAGGCCCGAGGTGGTCGAGAGGAAGGCGGCGAACGCCCCGGCCACCACCAGCGCGGAGAGCAGGTCCCCGGCGGGGCCGCCGACCAGCCGGCCCGGCAGCAGCAGCACCAGGGCATCGGCCTGCCCGCTCTGCGCGAGTCCCGGGGCGAACATCCGTCCGATCAACCCGTACGCCGTCGGGAACAAGTAAAAAACCGACAGCAGGCCCAGCACAATGAGAGTGGTCCGGCGCGCCGACTGGCCGTCCGGGTTGGTGTAGAAGCGCACCAGCACGTGCGGCAGCCCCAGCGTCCCGAACAGCAGGGCCACCAGCAGCGAGATGTTCTGGTACGGACCCGCGGGCGCCAGCGCCGTCGGGTTCACGTTCGACTCGGCCACCGCGGGGGCGCCCGTTCCGGCCAGCACGAACAGGATGAACAGCACCGGCACCGCCAGCGCGGTCAATTTCAGCCAGTACTGGAACGCCTGCACGAAGGTGATCGAGCGCATCCCGCCGGACACCACCGTCACGCAGACGACGGCGACCACCGCCACCTGCCCCACCCAGGCCGGCAGCCCCGTAGTGATCCGAATGGCCAGCGCGGCGCCGTGCAGCTGAGGGACGATGTAGAGCCAGCCGACGACCACCACCACCAAGCTGGTCACCCGCCGCACCGCCCGGGAGTCGAGCCGGGCCTCGGTGAAGTCGGGAATCGTGTAGGCGCCCGAGCGGCGCAGCGGCGCCGCCACGAACAGCAGGAGCATCAGGTAGCCGGCGGTGTAGCCCACCGGGAACCACAGCGCGTCGGTGCCGGAGAGCAGGATCAGCCCGGCGACGCCGAGGAAGCTGGCCGCGGAGAGGTACTCGCCGCCGATTGCCGAGGCGTTCCACCACGGCCGCACCGTGCGGGACGCGACGTAGAAGTCCCCGGTGGTGCGGGAGATCCGCAGGCCGTAGAAGCCGATCACGGCGGTGGCCAGGGACACGGCCGCGAAGGCCGCGATGCCGACGACAGGGTTCACCCGCGCCTCACTTGTCGCCCGCGAGATCGCGGTAGCGGGACTCGTTCCGCGCCGCCGTGCGGACGTACAACCAGGCGCTGAGCCCGATCACCGGGTAGATGCCGGCGCCCAGCAGGACCCAGTCAAAGGGCAGCCCGGCGATTCGAAGCTCCGCCAGGCCCGGCACCAGCCCAAGCAGCAGCGCGAAGGCGAGCAGGATCAGCAGGAACCCCGCCGCCACCACAATGCCGAGCCGCAGCTGGGAACGGATCAGCGAGCGGACGAACACCTGCCCGGCGTCGGACTCCTCGGCGGCCTCGCGCGTCTCGAGGGCCGTGCGGCCGGTGGCCGCGCCGGCGGAAAGAGTGCCCGCGCCGCTGCTGCCGGCCTGCGGGCCGCCCGCGTTATGACTGCGCGGCGCGGTGACGCGGACCCGGGTCATGCCTGCGGCCGGATCCGGGTCGCCTCGAGCTTCTCCCGGACGGAGGGCAGGTGCCGGCGGCTGATCGGCAGTTCGGCCCCGGCCACGGTCACGCTGGGACGGGCCGCGGCGAGCTTCATGTGGCTGAGGTGGTTCAGGGCGATCAGGTAGGACCGGTGGATGCGCAGGAAACCGGCGTCGGCCCACTGCTGTTCGAGGTCCGCCAGCGGCACCCGGATCAGGTAGCTGGCATCCGCGGTGTGCAGCCGGGCGTAGTCGCCCTGGGCCTGGACGTAGGTGACGTCGTCGCGCCGGATCATCTTAGTGGTGCCGCCGAGATCCACGGTGATCATCTCCGGCGGCGGGGCGCCTTCGCGGATCAGCTCGCTGATCCGCCCGATCGACCGGGCCAGCCGTTCGGCGCGGACGGGCTTGAGCAGGTAGTCCACGGCCGCGAGTTCGAACGCTTCCAGCGCGCAGTCCTCGTCGGCGGTCACAAAAACGACGGCGGGCGGCCGGGTGCTGCGGGAAATGACCCGGGCGATGTCGAGCCCGGAGAGGGCCGGCATGTGGATGTCCAGGAAGACGGCGTCGACGTCCTCGGCCTCCAGGGCGCGCAGCGCCTCGGCGCCTGAGGAGGCGCGGTGGATGGTGCCGATCCGGTCATCGCGGCCCAGCAGGAAGGCCAGTTCCTCGACGGCGGGCAGCTCGTCATCGGCGACGAGGACGTTAATCATGGTCCTAGGGTACCGCCGCGGGGCACGGGCTCAGGCGTCGTGCCGCGGCTGGGACTTGGGCACCCGCATGGTGATCAGGGTGCCTTCGCCCGGGGCCGTCTCGATGACCAGGCCGTTGTCCTCGCCGTAGACCTGCCGCAGCCGGGCGTCCACGTTGCGCAGCCCCACATGGTCGCCCTCGCCGTGCCCGGCCAGGACTGCCCGCAGTTTCTCCGGATCCATGCCGACGCCGTCGTCCTCGATGGTGACCTCGGCGAAGGCGCCCGAATCGTTGGCCGTGATGGTGATGTGCCCCGGGCCCTCTTTGGCCTCCAGGCCGTGCCGGACCGCGTTCTCCACCAGCGGCTGCAGGCTCAGGAACGGGATGACGGTGCTGAGCACCTCCGGCGCGATCCGCAGGCTCACCTGGACCCGCTCGCCGAAGCGTGCCCGTTCCAGGAGCAGGTACCGGTCGATGCAGCGCAGTTCCTCGGCGAGGGTGGTGAAGTCGCCGTGCCGCCGGAAGGAGTAGCGGGTGAAGTCGGCGAACTCCACCACCAGTTCGCGGGCACGGACCGGGTCGGTGTTGATGAAGGAAGCGATCGCGTTCAGTGAGTTGTAGATGAAGTGCGGGCTGATCTGGGCCCGGAGCGCCCGGACCTCGGCCTCCATCAGCAGGGTCCGGGAGGCGTCCAGCTCGGCCAGCTCCACCTGCGTCGCCACCCAGTCGGCCACCTCGCTGGTGGCCCTGACCAGGCCCGAACCGGCCGCCGGGGCGAAGGCGGCCACCACCCCCACCACCCGGGTGCCGGCCTTGATCGGGGCGATCACCACGGCACGCTCCACGCCTTCCGCCAGCGGGGCGGCCCGGCCGGCGGCGAGCAGCTGCAGTTCGCCGGCCGGAATCACCGCGGTGTGGCCGCCCTCGAGCACCTTGGCGGCGAGCCCCATCAGGGCGGGCTTGAGCTCCTCGCCGGCACCGTCCCAGGCCAGCACGCCCGTGGTGTCGGTGATGGCCAGCGCGTCACAGCCCAGCAGGCTGCGCAGCTGCCGGCTCGCCTTGGCGGCGCCCGCCGGGTTCAGGCCCGTGCGCAGGTACTGCCCGGCGCGGGAGGCGGCGTGCAGGGTTTTGTAGGTGGCGCGTTCCGCGTCGGTGCCCAGCTCGCGGAAGGAGCGCAGGACCTTGAGTCCAACGGCCACGACGACGGCGATCGCCAGCGCGATCACGGCGATCGCCGCCGCGGTGAAAAGGGGAGAGTCCGGCATGCTGCCAGCGTAGCGCGGCGCTGAGCGGGTCCCGGGCCGCCGGACGCCGTCGAACGCCGTCGGACGCCGTTGAGCGCAGCATCGCGACCGTTGAGCGACGGGAAACGCGGCGGTGCTGGAATGTAATGCGCGTCACGATGCACAGTGATTGCAGTCACACAGCGCCGGAGGACTCTTTTCCGGAGCCCGGGGTACCCGGCGGTGGCTCGCCAGTCTCAATGAGGAGGAACGATGGGTCACGACGCCCAAGAAACGGACGCAGCGGCGTCCGTGGACTTCAAGGAAGTCCAGTCGACGGAGCGGTTCCAGGAACTGCGCAAACGTCACCGCAGCTTTGTCTTCCCGATGGCCATCGCATTCCTGCTGTGGTACTTCGCCTACGTCCTGCTGGCCGACTACGCGGTGGGCTTTATGTCCACCAAGGTCTGGGGCAACATCAACGTCGGCCTGATCCTGGGCCTGCTGCAGTTCGTGTCCACGTTCGCCATCACCGGCTGGTACGTCAGCTACTCGAACCGGAAACTGGACCCGATCGCCTCCGAGATCCGCCAGGAGATCGAAGGCCACGAGTTCGACAAGCACGGCAACCCAGTGAGCGGAACGGCAAAATGACACTAATGGTCCCCGCGGTCAACGTCGCCGCCCTCAAAGACACCACCCTGCTGAACATGGGCATCTTCGCCCTGTTCGTCGCGGTCACCATGGTGATCGTGTTCCGCGCCAGCCGCAACAACAAGACCGCGGCCGACTACTACGCCGCCGGCCGCTCGTTCACGGGTTCGCAGAACGGCACCGCGATCGCCGGCGACTACCTCTCCGCCGCATCCTTCCTCGGCATCACCGGAGCCATCGCCATCAACGGCTACGACGGCTTTATGTACTCCATCGGCTTCCTCGTCGCCTGGCTCGTCGCGCTGCTACTGGTGGCCGAACTGCTGCGCAACACCGGCAAGTTCACCATGGCCGACGTGCTCTCCTTCCGGCTCAAGCAGCGCCCGGTGCGCATCGCCGCCGCCATCTCCACCCTCGCGGTCTGCTTCTTCTACCTGCTGGCGCAGATGGCCGGCGCCGGCAGCCTGATCTCCCTGCTGCTGGGCATCAGCGACTGGGGCGGGCAGGCGCTGGTGATCATCGTCGTCGGCGCCCTGATGATCATGTACGTCCTGATCGGCGGCATGAAGGGCACCACCTGGGTCCAGATCATCAAGGCCATGCTGCTGATCGCCGGCGCGGCCGTGATGACCTTCTGGGTCCTCGCGATCTACGGCTTCAACCTCTCCGACCTGCTCGGCGGCGCCGCGGAAACGGCCAAGAACCCGGCCGTCCTCAACCCGGGCCTGCAGTACGGCAAGTCGGACACGTCCAAGCTGGACTTCATGTCCCTGGGCCTGGCGCTGGTGCTCGGCACCGCCGCCCTGCCGCACGTGCTGATGCGCTTCTACACGGTTCCGACCGCCAAGGAAGCCCGCAAGTCCGTGGTGTGGTCCATCTGGCTGATCGGCCTGTTCTACCTGTTCACCCTGGTCCTGGGTTACGGCGCAGCGGCGCTGGTCGGTGCCGACACCATCAAGGGCGCCCCGGGCGGGGTCAACTCGGCAGCCCCGCTGCTGGCCTTCCACCTCGGCGGCCCGCTGCTGCTCGGCTTCATCTCGGCGGTGGCCTTCGCGACCATCCTGGCCGTGGTCGCCGGCCTCACCATCACGGCGGCGGCATCCTTCGCGCACGACATCTACGCCAACGTCATCGCCAAGGGTAAAGCCGACGCCGATACCGAGGTCAAGGTTGCCCGCCGTACCGTCGTCGTGATCGGCCTCCTGGCCATCATCGGCGGCATCTTCGCCAACGGCCAGAACGTCGCCTTCCTCGTGGCACTGGCCTTCGCCGTGGCGGCGTCGGCCAACCTGCCGACGATCATCTACTCGCTGTTCTGGCGGAGATTCACCACCCAGGGCGCCATCTGGAGCATGTACGGCGGCCTCGGCTCGGCCATCATCCTGATCGCGCTCTCCCCGGTGGTCTCGGGTGCCAAGACCTCGATGATCCAGGGGGCCAACTTCGCGGTCTTCCCGTTGAGCAACCCCGGCATCGTCTCCATCCCGCTCGCGTTCTTCCTCGGCTGGCTGGGCACGGTCCTGGACAAGAAGCTCGAGGACACCACCAAGCAGGCCGAGATGGAAGTCCGCTCCCTGACCGGGGTGGGCGCCGAAAAGGCTACGAACCACTAGCGCCCTGCCGGTTCCGCCGGCGCTGGCAACGAGGAACCCCCGTGCGGCCGCACGGGGGTTCCTTCGCGTAATGCCGGTGTGCCGGGCGGTTCCGGATGTGCCGGATGCCGGTCGGTTCCGGCGGTGGCTCAGGACTCGGCCGGCCCGCGCTCCAGCAGCGGCTGGATCCGGAACGGAATGAGCTCGCTCATGGCCAGGGCGGTGTCGGTCCGGTCCACGCCGTCGCAGGAGAGGATCTTGCCGTTGATCCGGAACAGGTCCTCGGCGTCGAGCGCCACCACCCGCAGCAGCAGGTCGGCCGAACCGGTGAGGCCGTACCCCTCCAGGATCTCCGGGATGCCGGCCAGGTCCACGGCCAGCTGGCCCAGCTTCTGCTGCTGGACGTGCACGGAGATGAACGCCATCAAGGGGTAGCCCAGCGAGGCCGGATTGATCCGCCGCTCAAAGGAGAGGAAAACGTGTTTCTTCTCCAGCTGGGCCATCCGGGCCTGCACCGTGTTCCGCGACAGGCCCAGCTTCTGGGCCAGCGCCACGACGGTCCGCCGGGGGTCCCGGGCCATCGCCGAAAGCAGGCGGGTGTCGGTGCCATCCAAGGGTTGCATAATGCGCAAGATTAGCACGGTCGGAACAGCCCGGGCAGGGCAGAATGCTCAATTTTTCCGGGGGTGGTTGTACCCAATGGCAGTTGTGAGTAGGGTCACAATTATCCGGGGCAACGGCGCCCGGGTGGCCGTCGCGCGCAGGGATCACGAGTCCCGCGGGCAGGGTCAGACGACGTCAGAAGGTTGCGGACAAACTGTGTTTACCGACGACGCGGGCAAGGGCGGCATTGCCGCCGGCGGCCCCGGGAACAGTGCAGAATCAAACAGGCGGACGGGCGGGGATCTCGTCCAGCTCATCACCCCGGGGGGTGAGCGCGTAAGCAATCCGGAGTTCGACTCCTGGGTCCAGGATGTCAGTGACGAGCAGCTTGCCTCGCTCTACGAGGACATGGTGGCGATCCGCCGCATCGACGCCGAGGCCACCGCCCTGCAGCGCCAGGGTGAACTCGCTCTCTGGCCGCCGCTGCTGGGCCAGGAAGCCTCCCAAATCGGCTCGGCGCGGGCCCTCCGCGACGACGACTTCGTCTTCCCCAGCTACCGTGACAACGGCGTCGCCTACGTCCGCGGAGTGCAGCCGGCGGACATCGTCAAGGCCTGGCGCGGGAACGCCCTGGCCGGCTGGGATCCCTACACCGTCAACGTGGCAACGCAGCAGATCATCATCGGCGCGCAGTCGCTGCACGCCACGGGGTACGCCATGGGCATCCAGAACGACGGCGCCGACTCCGTGGCCGTGGCCTACTTCGGCGACGGCGCCACCAGCGAAGGCGACGTCAACGAAGCCATGGTCTTCGCGGCAAGCTTCCAGGCCCCCGTGGTCTTCATCTGCCAGAACAACCACTGGGCCATCTCCGAACCGGTGATGCTGCAGTCCCACATCCAGATCGCGGACCGCGCCTCCGGCTTCGGCATCCCGAGCATGCGGGTGGACGGCAACGATGTGCTGGCCGTCATGGCCGCAACCCGGATCGCCGTCGACCGCGCCCGCCGCGGCGGCGGACCCACCTTCATCGAGGCCGTCACGTACCGGATGGGCCCGCACACAACGGCGGACGACCCCACCCGGTACCGGGACGCCAACGAGCTTGAGGACTGGGCCGCGAAGGACCCGATCGAACGGCTCAGGACGCTGCTGGAGCGCAAGGGACTGCTCACCGGAGAGCTCGAGGCCGCCGTCGCCGCGCACGCGGACGCCGTGGCCAAGGAACTGCGCGCCGGCACCATCAACATGGCCGAGCCGCAGCCGCTGGATATTTTCAAGCACGTCTACAGCACACCCAACTCCACGCTGGACCGCCAGCAGGACCACTACACCCGCTACCTGGCTTCCTTCGGCGATCCCGCAGAAGCCGCTTCCGAAGAAGGTGCACGCTGATGACGCAGATGACCTTTGCCCGAGCCATTAATTCGGGCCTGCGCAAGTCCCTCGAAAACGATCCCAAGGTGATCCTCATGGGCGAGGACATCGGCACCCTCGGCGGCGTCTTCCGCGTCACCGACGGCCTGCAAAAAGACTTCGGCAAGCACCGCGTGGTGGACACCCCGCTGGCCGAGTCCGGCATCCTCGGCACCGCCGTCGGCCTGGCCTACCGCGGCTACCGGCCGGTGGTGGAGATCCAGTTCGACGGCTTCATCTACCCGGCGTTCGACCAGATCGTCAGCCAGGTCGCCAAGATGCACTACCGCACCCAGGGCGCCGTGAAGATGCCCATCACCATCCGCGTCCCGTTCGGCGGCGGCATCGGCTCACCCGAACACCACTCCGAATCGCCCGAGGCCTACTTCACCCACACCTCCGGCCTGCGCGTGATCAGCGTGTCCAACCCGCAGGACGCCCACACCATGATCCAGCAGGCCATCGCCTCCGACGATCCCGTGCTCTACTTCGAACCGAAGCGCCGCTACCACGACAAGGGCGAGGTGGATGAGACGCTCGACCTCTCCGCCGCCCTGTCCATGGAGAAGGCCCGTGTGGTCACCGAGGGCACCGACGTCACGCTCGTCGCCTACGGCCCGCTCGTAAAGACCGCCCGCGACGCCGCCCTGGCCGCGGCCGACGAGGGCGTCTCGATCGAGGTGATCGACCTGCGCTCGCTCGCCCCGCTGGACTTCGCAACCCTGGAAGCCTCGGTCCGCAAGACCGGACGCCTCGTCATCACGCACGAGGCCAGCCAGACCGGCGGCCTCGGCGCTGAAGTGGCCGCCGGCATCACCGAACGCTGCTTCTACCACCTCGAAGCGGCACCCGTCCGGGTGACCGGCTTCGACGTGCCGTACCCGTACTCAAAGCTTGAAATGCACCACCTGCCGGGCCTGGACAGGATCCTCGACGGCGTCGACCGGGCCCTGGGCCGCCCCAACTCCCTTAGCGGGCTGGAAGGATGACCGCCACCATGATCAAGGAATTCCGGCTTCCGGACCTCGGCGAAGGCCTGACGGAATCAGAAATCGTCGCGTGGAAGGTCGGGGTGGGGGATACCGTCACGCTCAACCAGATCATCGCCGAGGTGGAAACCGCCAAGGCCGTCGTCGAACTGCCCTCGCCGTTCGCCGGCGTCGTGACGGCCCTGCACGAGCAGCCCGGCACCGTGGTGGAGGTCGGCAAGCCGATCGTCTCGTTCGAGGTGGAAGGCGACGACGGCGCCTCCGGCGCCGGGGAAGCCCCCGCCAAGCGGGAGCCGAACCTGGTGGGCTACGGCGCCGTGCTGGAGGGCTCCGGCCGGCCGGCCCGCCGCGCCCGCAGCTTCGCCGCGGCTGCCCCGGCTGCGGCCGTCACGGCAGCACCCGTGGCCGCTCCGGTGGAGACAGCTGCCCCGGTGGTTGAAGCCGCTCCCGTGGCCGTCGAACCCGCACCGGCACCCGCCGCTGCCGGAGGCGCCGAGCGTCCGCGCTCCACGCCGCCGGTGCGCAAGCTCGCCAAGGACCTCGGCGTCGACCTCGCGGCCGTCACCGGCACGGGGGAGCACGGCCTCATCACCCGCGATGACGTGCGCAACTTCGTCGGCGGGGGAGACCTCCCGGTGGCACCCCAGGAACTGGCCGGCCAGGCGGCCGCCCCCGCCCGCGGCCAGGGCGAGCGGGAAACCCGGACCCCGATCAAGGGCGTGCGGAAGTTCACCGCCGCAGCCATGGTGTCCAGCGCCTTCACCGCGCCGCACGTCACGGAGTTCCTGACCCTGGACGTCACGCCCACCATGGAACTGCTCGGCCGGCTCAAGGCCAGCCGGGCGTTCGCGGGCTACAAGCTGACGCCGCTGACCCTGGTGTCCAAGGCCGTGCTCATCGCGCTGCGCAACCACCCGACGCTCAACGCCCGGTGGGACGAGGCCAACCAGGAAATCGTCCAGTTCAACTACGTCAACCTCGGCATCGCGGCCGCAACGCCGCGTGGGCTGACCGTCCCGAACATTAAGGACGCGGACCGGATGTCCCTGCTGGAGCTTTCCACGGCCCTGACCGAGCTCACCGACACCGCGCGGGCCGGCAAGACCGCCCCGGCGGACCTCTCCGGCGGAACCATCTCCATCACGAACATCGGCGTCTTCGGCATCGACGCCGGCACGCCCATCCTCAACCCCGGCGAGGCAGCCATCCTGGCCCTCGGCGCGGTGCGGAAGATGCCGTGGGAGTACCAGGATGAGGTGGCGCTGCGCCAGGTCATGACGCTGAGCCTGTCCTTCGACCACCGCCTGGTCGACGGCGAACAGGGTTCCCGGTTCCTGCAGGACCTCGGCGCCATCCTGGCCGATCCGGGCATGGCCCTGGCGATGGTCTAGTTTCCAGCGAAAGGCCGGGCATCCACGTCGTGGGTGCCCGGCCTTCTGCCGTCCGGGGCGCTTTGCGGGCAACTTTCGGCGGCCGGGCGCTGGTTGTCGGCGTGTCCGCGCCAATGTGCCGCCAGAGCGCGGCCCGTTCGAGCCGTGGAGGGGTTGGACGTGCACCCGGCCGGGTTCAGCCGAGGGGGCGGGGTGTTGCCGGTGCCATCAGGGCGGCCAAGGCCATGCTTTCGAGCAGCGGCCGGGCACGTTTGAGCGCCATCCGGCGGCCGTGGTTCCGAACCGAGTGCGGCGTGGAGTTGATCAGGCCGAAGGTGGCGTGGGCGCGCATCCGCAGCTCGGCGGGATCGGTGTCCGGATGGACCCCGGCCAGGACGTCCACCCAGAGCTCCACGTAGTTGCGCTGCAGGGTGCGGACCTCTGCCTCGTCGTCGTCGTCGAGGCTGCTGAAGTCCTGGTCCTGGACCCGGATGACGTCCGGGTTGCTGAGCGCGAAGTCGACGTGGAATTCAACCAGGCCGGCGAGGGCCGCGGCGGGGCCGGCGGACCCCTCCACCACGCTCCGGCCACCCTCCAGCAGGTCCTGGCTGACGCTGAGCAGCAGCGCGCCGAGGACGGCCTGCTTGCCGGCGAAGTGGCGGTAGACGGCGGGCCCGCTGACTCCGGCCGCGGCGCCAAGGTCCTCCAGCGACACCCGGTTAAAACCGTCGGCGGCAAAGAGGGCGGCGGCCGCGGTGAGCAACGCCTTGCGGCGGTTCTCCTTGGCCTGGCTTCGCTGGGTGGTCTGGCCTGACTCGGTCACCGGCGCGTCCCTCTCGACTGTTCTCAATTGAAACTGTCCTGTGTTGGACATCACAGTTAATAGAGACTAACCTAAATCTCAGTTATGCGGTACTAACCGAAATCGCCGGGCGCCCCCAGTGCGGGCACCGGCACCACGGCCGAGGACGGAAGCAGTCAATGGAGACAATCGCCAGCCAGGTGGACGCCGGAAGCCCCGGCTACGCCGCGAACCGCGAGGCCCAGCTCGGCCTGGCCCGGGAGCTGAAGGACCGCCTCGCCGTAGCCGCACTCGGCGGGCCGGAAAAATCCCGGGAACGGCACGTCGCCCGCGGCAAACTGCTGCCGCGCGAACGCATCGACCGGCTGCTGGACGACGGCAGTCCCTTCCTTGAGATCGCACCGCTGGCAGCCGACGGGATGTACGACGGCGATTCACCGGGCGCGGGTGTGATTGCCGGGATCGGCCTGGTCCACGGCCGCCAGGTCCTGGTCATCTCCAACGACGCCACCGTCAAGGGCGGCACCTACTATCCGATGACCGTGAAGAAGCACCTCCGTGCACAGGAAATCGCGCTGGAGAACCGGCTGCCCTGCATCTACCTCGTGGACTCCGGCGGTGCCTTCCTGCCCAAGCAGGACGAGGTCTTCCCGGACAAGGAGCACTTCGGCCGGATCTTCTTCAACCAAGCCAGGATGTCCGCGGCCAAGATCCCGCAGATCGCCTCCGTCATGGGATCCTGCACCGCCGGCGGGGCGTACGTGCCCGCGATGAGCGACGAGACCGTGATCGTCCGCAACCAGGGCACCATCTTCCTGGGCGGCCCGCCGCTGGTAAAGGCGGCCATCGGCGAGATCGTCACGGCGGAGGAGCTCGGCGGCGGCGACGTGCACTCGAAGATCTCCGGCGTCACCGACCACCTGGCCGAAAACGACGAGCACGCTCTTCAAATTGTTCGCGACATCGTCTCCACCCTGCCGAAGCCGGCGGCGGCCGTCTGGGACGTGGACACCGCCGTCGAACCCGAGGCGGACCCGGATGAGCTCTACGGCGCGGTCCCCACGGACGTCAACGCGCAGTACGACGTGCGCGAGGTGATCGCACGGCTGGTGGATGGCAGCCGCTTCCACGAGTTCAAGAAGAACTACGGCACCACCCTGGTCACGGGGTTCGCGAAGCTGCACGGACACCCGGTGGGCATCGTGGCGAACAACGGCGTGCTGTTCAGCGAGTCGTCGCTCAAGGGCGCGCACTTCATCGAACTCTGCGATCAGCGCGGCATCCCGCTGATCTTCCTGCAAAACCTCTCCGGCTTTATGGTCGGCAAGGACTACGAGCAGGGCGGCATCGCCAAGAACGGCGCCAAGATGGTCACCGCCGTCGCCACCGCCCGGGTCCCCAAACTCACAGTGGTGATCGGCGGGTCCTTCGGCGCCGGCAACTACTCCATGTGCGGGCGGGCCTACTCTCCGCGCTTCCTCTGGATGTGGCCGGCGTCCCGGATCTCCGTGATGGGCGGCAACCAGGCCTCCAGCGTGCTCGCCACCGTCAAGCGGGACCAGTACGAGGCCCGCGGCGAGGAATGGTCCGCCGCGGACGAGGAAGCCTTCAAGGCCCCGATCAAGGCCCAATACGAGGACCAGGGCAGCCCCTACTACTCGACGGCCCGGCTCTGGGACGACGGCATCATCGACCCCGCGGACACCCGCACCGTTCTGGGACTGGCGCTCGACGTCGTCTCCCGCACCCCGCTGCCGGAGACCTCCTTCGGCCTGTTCCGGATGTGAGCCCCGCTGTGACTGTTACTTCCACCCCCGCTAATTCCCTGGCCGCCAAGCCGCTTTTCGGCACCGTCCTGGTCGCCAACCGCGGCGAGATCGCCTGCCGCGTGATCCGGACCCTACGTGCCCTGGGCATCCGTTCGGTGGCCGTCTATTCCGACGCCGACGCCGGCGCCCGCCACGTGCGGGAGGCCGACGTCGCCGTCCGGATCGGCCCCGCGGCGGCTACCGAGAGCTACCTCAAGATCGAGGCCATCATCCAGGCTTGCCGCGACACCGGTGCCGAAGCCGTTCACCCTGGCTACGGCTTCCTCAGCGAGAACGTCGACTTCGCCCGCGCCCTGGAGCAGGCCGGGATCACGTTCATCGGCCCCGGCGTCGAATCCCTGAACGTTATGGGCGACAAGATCCGCTCCAAGAACCACGTCACCGGCTACGGCGTCCCGGTGGTCCCGGGCATCGCCGAACCGGGCATGAGTGACGCGCAGCTGATCGAGGCCGCGGCCGGCGTCGGCTTCCCGTTGCTGATCAAGCCCTCCGCCGGCGGCGGCGGGAAGGGCATGCACATTGTCGAACGCGCCGAGGACCTGGAGGCCACCCTGGCCACCGCCCGCCGGGTCGCCGCGAGTGCCTTCGGCGACGACACCCTGTTCCTGGAACGGCTGGTCACCACCCCGCGGCACATTGAGGTGCAGGTCCTCGCGGACAACCACGGCAACGTCATCCATCTGGGGGAGCGCGAGTGCTCGCTGCAGCGCCGCCACCAGAAGGTCATCGAGGAAGCGCCGTCCCCGCTGCTGGAATCCCTGCCCGACGGGGCGGAGATCCGGGCCCGGCTCGGCGAGGCTGCCTGCAACGCCGCGCGCAGCGTAAACTACTCCGGCGCCGGCACGGTGGAGTTCCTGGTCTCGGACAACGCCCCGGACGAATTCTTTTTTATGGAGATGAACACCCGGCTGCAGGTCGAGCACCCCGTCACCGAAATGGTCACCGGCGTCGACCTGGTCGAATGGCAGGTCCGCATCGCCGCGGGCGAGGAACTCACCCTCCGCCAGGACGACGTTGTGCTGACCGGCCACTCCGTGGAGGCCCGTGTCTACGCCGAGGTGCCGGAGAAGAACTTCCTGCCCTCCACCGGGACGGTGCTGCTGCTGGACGAACTGCCGGACACAGCGGACGGCAAGGTCCGTGTCGACTCGGCCCTGCTGGAAGGCCTTCAAATCTCCAGCAGCTACGACCCGATGATCTCCAAGGTCATCGCGTGGGGCGAAGACCGGGCCAAGGCCCTGGACACCCTGGACCGGGCGCTCGCCGGGTACACGGCGCTGGGCATCGACACCAACGTCGAGTACCTGCGGCTCCTGATCAACGACGCCGACGTCCGCGCCGGACGGCTCGATACCGGGTTGATCGAGCGCAAGATGCCCGAGTTCACGTTCCGAAAGGCGGGCGACCTCGAGCTGGCTGCTGCTGCCGTCTTCGCCGCCGCGATGCGCGAGCATGAAACGCAGGACGCCGGGGCGGGCCCTTGGCATGCCGGTAACGGGTGGAGGGTCGGAGCGCCTGCTCCGCTCCGGATCAGCCTGGGAACCCCCGACGGCGGTATCACCACGGTTGAAGTGCTTGGATCACTGGCACAGGGGACTGCGGCGGTGGCCATCAACGGCAGCCCGCGCCGTCCGGCGTCATTTCGTTCGCCCGGACGTGGCCGCGCCGAGCTGACGCTGGGCGACGAATCCCGCGTCTACGCACTCGTGCCGTTCCACCGCGGACCCGTGCCCCCGGGCCCGGACAACCCGATGCCATCGGACGTCTTCGTCGGCAACGAGGGCTGGTCCTGCCGGCTCGAGGTGCTCACCCGCGAGACCCGGCTCGCCCGGGTGCTGGCCGCCGTCGAACGCGAGGAAGGCGCCGCGGACCCGGCGGTGCGCTCGCCGATGCCGGGCACCGTGG